>CAVXFU010000004.1:0-770285 GCA_963761145.1 Pyrinomonadaceae bacterium | reverse complement strand
AATTCCTTCTGTAATTACGAAAACTTTCGGGTTTTCATCGAGCAATTCCTCGGATGAAAACCCGTTTTTCGATTTTGAAGCGGTTAAGCTTGGCTACTTTTATGGAACTAAAAAAGTTGTTGAAATCCAAAAAATCTGTGATAGAGTTTGAAAAACAGCGGAGTTGAAATTTATGAAAAAAGCCGGATGTGAAACGATAAAACTTTCCTTTTTTCTCAGTCTGTGGTTAATTTTCGGGCAGCCGCTTTTCGCGCAGGAAAATAAATGTAAGCAAATAAATTTTTATTATATGTTTACAAAACTCCAATCGGCTTCGTCCGAAGCTAGTCAAAAGAATAAAGTTATCAATGAATTAAAAAGCGAGATTAGAACAGCAAAGTGTTTTTAGATTTAAGTTATATAGATGAGCTGTTACTGAAAAGCGTCGGCACAGACGATTCGCTGATTAAAACTATCCGTAAAAATGTTTCGGAACATTCAAAAGAAGAAACTGAGCTATACAATGCTTTCCTTAATAATTATCAAGGGTATACTATTGAACAAACAGTAAACGCTCTCCAAGCGGCAAAAGAATATGTAAGATTATTTGAGAACGACGGCTGCCGCATTGAACTGGTAAAATATTATAAAGAGGCGATTCCGGTTTTGGAAAAATCCTTAAATGTTAAACTTTACGGAGAGGATACCGAGGCAAAAGAAAAAACGATTTAAAATACAAAATCCTCAAACAACTCACGGATAAATTCAACTCGAAAAATGACGATGAAGTTTTCGCGCTCGGAAAGAAAGTTTATGAACTCGATCCCGAATTTGTTCCGCTTTTTCTCGATCTCGCATCACTCGGTTTTGAACAGGCGAAAATTAACGCAAACAAAAGCAAATATAACGACGAAACCGTCTTTTACGCCGAACTCGCCGTTAAATTGATGGAAAATTCCGCTATGGAATTTTCCATCTATAGCGGTTTAGGTTACTCATACAAAACAAAAACCGAAGCTCTTGCCAAAATGAAGCAAATCCTCAACTTTGTAAAAAAATCGAAACTCTAAAACGATTTTTCGTTTCAAAAATTAATAATTCCCGACCGCAATATCCGATTTCACGCCGCTTGCTTCCTGCGCGATTTTTACGCCGACCGATGCGCCGATTCTGGTTGCTCCGGCTTCAAACATCGCCCGCGCGTCGTCAATTCCTTTGACGCCGCCCGACGCTTTGACACCGAACTTCTGCCGACCGTTCGGCGCATTAACGCGACATCTTCGGCGGTCGCGCCGCCTTTGGCAAATCCGGTCGAAGTTTTGACAAAATCCGCGCCCGCATTTTTTGACGCGAGACACGCGCGAACTTTTTCTTCGTCGGTCAAAAGTGCGGTTTCGATAATAACTTTTAATAAAACGCCGTTTTCGTGCGCGGCTTCGGCAACGGCGCGAATGTCGTCTTCGACGGCGCAATCGTCGCCCGATTTGAGTGCGCCGATATTGATGACCATATCAACTTCGCGCGCGCCGTTAAAAATCGCGCGCCGGGCTTCGTAAGCCTTGACATCCGGCAAAGTCGCGCCCAAAGGAAAACCGATCACCGTGCAGACCGGAACGTTCGAGCCTTGCAAAAATTCGGCCGCTTTTTTCACCCACGACGGATTGACGCAAACCGACGCAAAACCGAATTGAATCGCTTCGTTGCAGAGTTTTTTGATGTCGTTTTCGCTCGCTTCGGGTTTTAACAGCGTGTGGTCAATCAGACTCGCCCAATCGTGCGCCGTCGCCGTTTCGCCCAAAACGATGCCGATGCGCGACGCGCCCGCGTCAACGATTCGTTCGACATCGGCGCGGCAAAACGAGCGGCAATAATCGCCATTTCCGTTTCCATTGCCGTCGAGTTTCGACAAAACCAGATCCGTGATTTGTTCGACAAGTTGTTCGTAATTTCCGTTGCTTAAATTAGCCATTTTCTTTAACACTTTGTATTGTCGCTCAATCGCGTCAATTTTTCCAACGCGCTTTTTATGGCGTTCTTCGGTGATTTCGTTCGTCAAAAATGCTTCGACGATTTGTTTTATTTCATCGAAAGAATTTTGCCCGCTTCCCAGAGTTAAAACATTCGCGCCGTTATGTTCGCGTGAATTTTTGGCGAGCGCGACGAATAACAAGCGGCGGCGCGGACATTCGGAACTTTGTTTGCCGCCATTGCCGAACCGATTCCCGCGCCGTCAATGATGATTCCAACGTCAACGTGATTTCTGCCGACCGCTTCGGCAACCGCGTGCGCAAAATCGGGATAATCAACCGCGTCTTTTGAATTCGTGCCGAAATCGCGGACATTGACACCGAGTTCGGCGAGAAAATTTTTGAGTTGTTCCTTATATTCAAAACCTCCGTGATCGCAGCCGACGGCGACGGATTTTACTTTCAGAGAAGCGTTACGCGAAGATTTTTTGATTAAAATTAATTTTTTGTCTTTAACAATATCTTCGGCAAGCGAGGTAAATTTTACGTTTTCTGCGACGCGAACTCGCGAACCTTCTTCCAAACCGCGCAGATCATCTTCGGTCAAAAGATTTTTCGCCGATTCGTCGCGGTCAAATTCTTTTTCCGTCTTTTCTTTCAAAGAATTAACGACAACTCTCTGCGGAAAATTTTCCGTCTGCTGATTTACCGCCGAAGGTTTTTCGTCTTCGACCGGAACACTTTCCAAAACCTGTTTGACCAGAGCGCGAACGCGGTCGCGTGTTTCTTTATCTGCCATAAAATAATAACGGATAACGGATAGTGAATAATGGATAATGCACAAAAAAATTATTATCCGTTATCACGTTATCCATTATTCATTTCTTTCAGTTTGACCTTTTTCCTCTGCTCAAATAGTATTTCCAAAAAGCATTTCAATCAAATCACGGAGCAAAAGGATGTCAACACAAACCGCCGAAAACTTTACCGAATTTACAAACTCGAACCTTGAAATTTTACATTCCGCCGAAGAAATTCGCCAACGCGTCAACGAACTCGGCGCGGAAATCACCAGCCAATATAAAGACAAAGATTTAGTTTTGGTCGGCGTTTTAAAAGGCTCGGTGATTTTTTTAAGCGATCTTATGCGGGCGATTGATCTGCCTCTGACGATAGATTTTATGGCGGTTTCGAGTTATAAAGACGGCACGGTTTCGACGGGCGATGTCGAGATTTTAAAAGATTTGACGAATCCGATTCGCGGCAAAGATGTAATTGTCTGCGAAGATATTATTGACACGGGATTAACGCTTTTTCGCCTGATGGAAATTTTAGGTTCACGCGGCGCAAATTCGTCTGAAAATTGCCACCTTGTTGGACAAACCCGAACCGCGTATCAAAAAAGAATTGGCGATTGATTTTTGCGGTTTTCAGATTCCGAACAAATTCGTCGTCGGTTACGGTCTCGATGCGGCGGGACGTTACAGAAATCTGCCGTTTATCGCTGTCGTCAAAAATCCGGACATCGCCTGAAAAATAAATCATTCAAATTTTGAGATTTTTATTCCTTAACAACTCAATAGTTTGCAGCAAATCTCAATTAATTCTTGACTGTTGCTGCAAAATTTGATTGACGTTTCTCTCCAAAATTTTGTATTCTCGAAATGCCCCAATAATTTATCGGTGATTTTACATATATCATTCGTTTTCCTAATAAAAATTTAGATCATAAGGAGTAAACCGATAGATGAATAAATTTCGTTTTTTTGTTGCAGTTGCATCAGTTTTTGCAATTGCTTTAACTTTTCTCGGCGTAAGCTACGTTTCAAATGCACAAAGTCTGAAAGCTGACCGTGATGACAAAGGTGAAAAAAATCCGGTTGTCGTCAAAGGCGACCGTTTTTGCGGCAGTGAAAGCGATCCGTCAAAAATTGCCGCGATGGAAGATGATTTCTCTTCGCGTCTGACAAACGCCAGACAAGGCGGCGGCGGAAGTGCCAACGTGACCGGCGGTGTTATCAATGTTTATTTTCACGTCATCAAGAAGCGGAACGGGAATTGTCCAACGGCGATATTTCGACTACGCTGATTAACAATCAGATGAATGTTTTAAATGCCGCATACGGCGGTTGGGGTTGGCAGTTCAATCTGGTTTCGGTTGACCGCACGACCAATGCGACGTGGTATAACGGCTGTTACGGTTCATCGGAAAGCGCGATGAAATCGGCTCTGCGGCAGGGAACAGCGGATGATTTGAACATCTATACCTGCAATCCTTCGGGCGGAATTTTAGGTTACGCGACCTTTCCGTCGAGCTATGCCGGCGCGAAAAGCAAAGACGGCGTAGTTATTCTTTACGCAAGTGTTCCGGGCGGCGGCGCGGCTCCGTATGACGAAGGCGACACGGCGACGCACGAAATCGGACACTGGATGGGTTTGTATCATACTTTTCAGGGCGGCTGCGCCGGTAACGGCGATTATGTTTCCGACACTCCCGCTGAAAAAAGCGCGGCGTTCGGTTGTCCGGCGGGACGCGATACCTGCACGGGCAGAAAATATCCGGGACAAGACCCGATCACCAATTTTATGGATTACACGGATGATTCGTGTATGTTCCAATTTACGAGCGAGCAGGACGCGAGAATGGATTCACAGTTTACGACCTATCGTTACAACAAATAAAAATTCAGACACTTAACGCGAATTAAATTTTTTGACCGTCAAAAACGGTATAAAATAAAAAAGTCCTGCGCTGATGTGCAGGACTTTTTTTAATCGGAAATCGAATTGATAATTTTGAATTATTTATCAATTTGCATCGAGTAGAGAGCGGCGGAAAATTCGTCCTTGTGTTTGTCGAAATTGTTGCCGTTGGTTGAAAGTATGATGTTCAACTGCTGATTTTGTCCCTGATAATTTCTGAACGCGATCCATTGATGACGGCGCGGCGAACTTTTTTCTTCGGGCATCGCTTCGATAAATTCGACACCTTTGATGCCGTCAATTTCCAGAAATCTCGCATTTTCATATTTGCCGTTTTTAAGCTGCTGGAGCGAACTTTCATAGGTTGCGTTCAAACTCGTCTCCGAAGGAAAACTGTCCGGCATCACGGAAATCGAAGCGATCAGAAAACCCAGCGCGGGCGCACCGTAATTAAAAGATTCCTTTTGAACGCTCATCTTTTTCCACCCTTTCGGCACGGTAAAAGTTATACCCTGCTGCTGCCACAAAACCTTTTCACCGCTGCTTAAAACGGCTTCCTGCGCCGCAGTCAGTTCGGGTTTTTCGACGCGCGTTTCGGTCGAATCGGTCTTACCGGAATTGGAATTGTCTTTTGTGTTTACGTTCGCGTTTTTGGTCGAATCTTCAACCTGTTTTTTTATTTTGTCCGTGATTCCGCAAAACGAAAGTGCGAAAAACAGAACGCTTAACGTCAATAATGATTTCATTTTGAATGCTCCTTTTTTGGTTTGAAAAATCGCCTACATTTTTAACTCAAACGGCAAAAAAATCAAAACGATTTTGGAAATTAATTTTTCAACTGCTGAAACAGCCACGCTTTCGCCAGATTCCAATCCCGGCGCACCGTGACGTTTGAAACGCCTAAAACTTCCGCCGTTTCCTCGTTCGTCAGACCGCTGAAATATTTCAGTTCGACAATTTTTGCCTGCCGTTCATCAAATTTTTCAAGCTCATTTAAGGCTTCGTCGAGCGCGACGAGATCAATCGTTTTCTCTTTGGCGGCAATTTGCAGAGCTCGTCGAGCGGCAGATTTTCCGCCGCGCCGCCGCGTTTTTCGCGGTTTCTCGTCCGCGCATAATCAACCAGAATCCGCCGCATTGCATTTGCCGCAATCGCAAAAAAATGACTGCGGTTCTGCCATCGGACGTTCTCCTGATTAATCAGTTTTATATACGCTTCGTGAACCAGAGCGGTCGGCTGCAGAGTGTGATCCGCTCGTTCTTTTTTCAGATAACGCGCCGCCTGACGATGCAATTCGTCATAGATCAGCGGCAAAAGTTCATCGAGCGCGGTTTGATTGCCGTCGCTCCATGCCTGCAGGATTTGCGTAATATTGTCGGAGTCATTCATTTTTTTAGACCAAAAGCATAAACATTCAGATCGTTTCAGTCAATTTTTTTTCGGAAATAAAAAAATAATGAGCGGAAATTGATTTTCGTGTCGCGTTAGTTATCGAAGGCGGATTTTTACCGCGATTCGAAATTAAAAATTACAGGAGCAAAAAATGAAAAATCAAATGAATCAGAAAATTTATAAAAACACACAAAATAACATTTTCAGAGCGACACTTTCGGCAATCGCTTTTCTGGCTATCGGAATTTTTACGACTCAAGTCAAAGCGCAGACCGTTTTGACGACCATCGAAATGGGTGAAAACGGTCACGAACTAACGACCGGACGCGTAACGGTTTTCAATGCGAAAACCGGACGGCAGATCGCCAACGGTGTAACTTTTGCCGATAATCACGGCGAAACCAAATTCGTTTTTGCCAGTCCGGCCGATGAAAGCATCGTTTTCGTCGTGCTGACGGATAATGGAAATATCGGATTTGGCAAAGGATCTACCGGACTATTTAACTATGCTTATGCTCGTCAGCCAATTGTGACAATGCCGTTCGTTCACGCTGACCGCAACGGCGATGTGCAATTAAATTATACCGATCAAAACGGCAATCCTATCAAAAAAGCGGTCGTCACAACCGTCGAATGGTCGTCTCTCGGCAATGCGCGGCGCGGCAAAACCGACGCTGACGGTAATTATCTTTTCAAAGACCCGAAAGATTTAGCCGGCTCGGATTTTCTTGCCGTCGAATGGACGGGAAGTGGCACTAATATTACATTGACGGCGATTTTAACCTGCGATCATACGATTCCCGGCGGAGTTGATTACGATCCGACGGTTGAATAATTGAAATTACAAACACGGACAAAGAGAGCCGGTTTCATAAATTATTCCGGCTCTCTTTTGGAAAAAAAACGTCTGCCAAACTCCCTAAACTATCGGCAAAAGTTAATTAAACGGTTCGGTAAAAACAGTTCAAACAAAAATTGGAGGGAAAAATTATTATGTTCAATAATTTAATGATTATATTTTTCGCAATTATATTTATGGCGATTAACATCAACGCACAGAAAACGACGAAAACGGCGGCAGATGAAATGGCGATGCGCGCCATTGTCGAACAATTGATGAACGGCTGGAACGCGAAAAACGGCGAACAGTTTGCCAAACCTTTTGCCGAAGATGCCGATTACGTCGTGATAAACGGAATGAAAATAAAAGGTCGCGGCGCGATTGCCAAAGGTCATCAGGGAATTTTCGATACGTTCTACAAAAATTCGGTGGTAGCTTTTAACGTCGAACAAATTCGCTTTCTGCGAACCGGTGTCGCCGTCGTTCACGTCAAAGGCGAACTGGGTTATAAGGAAGCCGAATCGTTAAACCGGAAAAGTTTCGCGCGAATGACTTTGGTAATAATGAAAACCAAAGGCAAATGGGAAATCGCGGCTTTTCAAAATACGGAAATTCAGAATTTTTCACAAGGAGGAAAATAAAATGTTAGACCGTGAAAAGAATTTAATTGAAGAAACGCAAACGTCCTTCGCATTGGCGATGTTCTTAACAAACATTTTAACTTTGTTCGTATCGGGCGGAACGATCTGGACATTTTTCGTGCTGAAGGAACAAACCGGAACGCTCGATCTGTTTTTGCGCGGCTCTACGCTTTTCGGTTAAATCGCTGACGGGTTCGACAAAATCATCGAACTCGTTTATTTTTTCAAAACATATCGAAATCAAACAATGGACGCGGAACGCTGGCGAAAAATTAAAAATATCTTCGACGAAGTTTTGAAACTCGCGCCTGAAAAACGTGCGGAATTTTTAGACGCATCTTGCGCGGGCGACGATGAATTTCGTGCCGAGATCGAAAATCTGCTCGCATCGTTCGACAACGCGGAATCTTTTATGGAAGGTCGCGGCAGTCGCGGAAGCGGCGAGTATGTTTGAAAATAAAAAAACGCTTGTCAACGCGCCGCCGAACGGAAATTTAACCGTCGAAAAATTTATTGCCGGAACGATTCTGGAAAATCGTTACCGCATCATCGGGCTGCTCGGCAGAGGCGGTATGGGCGAAGTTTTCCGCGCCGAAGATTTGAAATTGAAACAGGAAGTCGCGCTCAAATTTCTGCCGGAAAATCTCGAAAAAAACGAAGCGGCACTTGAAAGATTTACCGGCGAAGTCCGCACGGCGCGGCAGGTTTCGCATCAGAATGTCTGCAAAGTTTTCGACATCGGCGAGAGCAGCGACGGCAAGCACTTTATTTCGATGGAATTCGTTGACGGCGACGATCTTTCTTCGCTTTTAAGACGAATCGGCAGATTGCCGTCGGACAAAGCGGCAGAGATTTCCAGACAAATTTGTTTCGGTCTGCACGCGATTCACGAAGCGGGAATTCTGCACCGTGATCTGAAACCGGCAAATATAATCATTGATTCAAAAGGCAAAGCGCGAATCACGGATTTCGGCATCGCGGGTTTGGAAAACGAAATTTTAAATGAGGAAATTCGCGCCGGAACGCCTGCTTATATGTCGCCCGAACAGATCACGGGACGCGAAGTTACGGCGCGGAGCGACATCTATTCGCTCGGACTTCTGCTTTATGAAATTTTCACCGGCAGACAGGCATTTAAAGCCGATTCGATTGATGAATTAATTAAAAAACAGCAGACGAACGCGCTAAGCAATCCGTCGGAATTTATCGAAAATATTAATCCGCTTGTCGAAAAAACAATCAATCGCTGTCTCGAAAAAAATCCGTCCGACCGACCGCAATCCGCTTTGCAGGTTGCGCTCGCACTTCCGGGCGGAAATCCGCTTGAAGCGGCGATTGCAGCGGGCGAAACGCCTTCGCCGGAGATGGTCGCCGCCGCACCGAAAAAAGGCGCGTTAAAACCTCTGGTTGCGCTCGGTTTATTGGTCGCATTTTTCGCGTTGTTTATTTTGATGAGCGTTTTACATCAGCGGTATAAAATCTACAATTTCGAACCGCTCGAAAAATCGCCCGAAGTGTTAGCCGAACGCTCGCGTTCGATCCTGCAAAAATTCGGCTACACGGACGCGCCCGTTGATACGGCTTACCGTTTTGAACAGGACGGCGATTTTGTCCGTTACACCGAGGCAAATGCCTTCGATACAGCGCAGGTGAAAAGAATGCTAGGTTTTGGTCAGCCGTCGGGACTTTATTTTTTATATCGCCAATCGCCGCGTTTTTTCGAGCCGAAGGAATCTGGCAATGTGACGGAAAATGAACCGCCTTTGACGACGGCAAAGATGGCAAAAGTCAAACTCGACACGCGCGGCAGATTGCTCGAATTTGTCATCGTTCCGCCGAACGCTGCCGAACAAAACGGAAAAAATCCGACTGATTGGAACGCGTTTTTTACCGAAGCCGGACTCGATATTTCAAAATTTACGGAAACCGAAGCGAAATTTACGCCGCCCTTTTTTGCCGACGAAAGACGCGAATGGGAAGGAGGTCTGCCGGATTTACCGGAAATTCCGGTGCGTCTCGAAACCGCCGCTTTTGATGGAAAAGCCGTCTATTTTCGTGTCGTCGCGCCGTGGAATAATCTGGCTGAAAACGATAGTTTAACCGAAAATACTTCGTGGAAAGCGGGCGTTTTTCTGGTAATCGGAATATATTGCTTCGTCATTATCGGTTCGATAATTCTCGCCCGCCGGAATCTGAAAGCCGGGCGCGGCGACATCAGCGGCGCGATTAAACTGACGACTTTTCTTTTACTGATTCGCTTTGGCGGAGAATTTTTATATGCCGATCACGTTCCGACTGTCTGGGGTGAACTGGCGATTATCTACCAGACTTTCGGTCATTCGCTGATCTCGGCGTTATTTATCGGTCTGACTTATATCGCGCTCGAACCTTTCGTTCGCCGTCACTGGTCTGAACTTTTAATTTCGTGGAATCGTCTGCTCGCCGGAGATTTCCGCGATCCGCTCGTCGGGCGCGACGTTTTGATCGGCGGTCTGCTCGGCATCGGTCACACGGTCGGAATTTATCTCGGTTCGTTTTTCGTTTCGCGGATAACGGGAGCCGAATGACTTTTTAAACACCGCTTACAATTTTCAGCCGGTCAACGGTTTTTCCGGGATTTTCAAAACTACGACGAGTTTTCTGGCAGGCTCGATTTCGACCGGATTTATTCTGCTTTTTATTCTTTTGGGAATTTATATGCTTTCACAGCGGAAAAATCTGAGCGTTTTTTTAATTTTCCTTTTGATCTTCACGCTGCAATCTTTGTTTTTCGTATTTACACAGCATTGGGGATTTATTTTCTTTGCCGTCATAAATTCGGCGTGTTTTGCGATTGCACTGTCGCGTTTCGGTCTGGTCGGCGCGATTTCCTTCTGGATGTGTTTTTATCTGAGCTATCTTTTTCCGATCACTTTTAATTCGGCGAGCCTTTATTTTCCGAATACGATCGCCGCTTTCGCCGTTGCCTTCGGTCTGGCGATTTACGGGTTTTACACATCGCTTGCCGGACAGTCTTTTTTTCGGTCTGATTTACTTGCCGATAGTGAATAAATTTCTTCTGTGATAACTTAAAAGCCGGAGAAGAAACACCTTGCAAAAAATTCATCCATCAAAAACAGGCGTTCATCATCATCGCAATTTTCGAAGCTGTCAAAGGTGTCATCGGGCTGATCGCCGGTTTCGGAATTTTGTCGCTGATGAATCGCGACATTGCCGAATTTGCTGAAGATTTGGTCGGCTTTCTGCATCTCAATTCCGAAGGCAGATTGGCGCACCGAATAGTTGAAACGATTACGAAACTCAATCCGTCGAACATCAAACTTTTTTTTATTCTTTCGCTCGTTTATGCGACTGTGCGATTTGTCGAGGCTTATGGTCTGTGGCGTTTGCGGGCATGGGCGGAATGGTTTGCGATAATTTCCGGCTCGCTTTATATTCCAATCGAACTATACGAATTGATTCATAAACCGACTTTCACCCGTGCAGGCATTCTGATCGTCAATATCGCGGTTGTTATTTATCTTTATTCATTTCGCAAGGAACAAAAACACGAAAAGGAAATTCACGAAAGCGAAATTCAGCCGGATTAAAGATTTTAACTAAAAGTAAAAAGCGGAACATTTTACAGTTAAAATTGTAAAATGTTCCGCTTTTTCCAATTTGATTTCAAGTAAGTTTTATTTCATTCGTGCGTCCTGAGTCGGATTAATTTTATATTCCTTCGGATGCTCCGCACCCAAAAGATTTTCCACGAAATAATCCCAGCGGCGGCGCATCATATAATAACTGTCCGCGCGCGTAACCGTGACGCGCATTCGGCAAAATTATCAGATCGAAATCCTTGTTCGCTTTAATCAGCGCGTCAACGACCAGATAAGTATTTTGCGGCGGCACGTTGTCGTCCATTCCGCCGTGCGCGAGCAATAATTTCCCTTTCAGATTTTTCGCAAAATTCTGATTTGCCTGTTTTTCGTAATTGTCGCCCGACAAAAGACCGATGTAGCGTTCGCCCCAATCGTCTTCGTAATTGCGGTTGTCGTGATTGCCCGATTCGGAAATGCCGACTTTGTAAAAATCGGGATATTTGAACATCGCCGAAGCGGTCGCAAATCCGCCGCCGGAATGTCCCCAAACGCCGACTCTGGTTAAATCCAGAAACGGATATTTCGCGGCAAGTTGTTTGAGTCCGGCGATCTGATCTTCGATGGTGTTGTCCGCCATATTTCCGTAGCACGCATCGTGAAAGGATTTCGAGCGGTCGGGATTGCACGAGCCGTCAATGATGACGACGATAAAGCCGAGTTCCGCCAACGCCTGATGATCGTTGCGCGAAGCGGCAAACGAACGCGAACCGACACCGCCGCCCTGCGGTCCGGGATATATGTAATTGACGACCGGATATTTTTTCGTCGCGTCGAGATTTGACGGCGTGAACATCAAGCCGTATAAATCCCATTTGTTATTGCGGTCTTTGACGGTGATCGGTGTCGGCGGTTTCCAGCCCGCCGCCGTCAGACGCGAAACGTCGGTTTTTTCGATCACCGAAATTTGCTTGCCTGTCATATCGCGCAAAACGGTCGTCGGCGGCATTTCGGGTTTTGAAAATGTGTCTGTAAAATATTTGCCGTCAGGCGAAAGCGCGATCTGGTGATTGCCGTCGTCGGGCGTTAAGAGTTTTATATTTCTGCCGTCAAAACCGATGCTGTAAAAATGGCTGAAATACGGATCGCGTCCCGGCTTCGCGTCCGTTGGCGTTGAAATATATGACGCGGTTTTTATCGTCAACTTTGACGATCTGGGTGACGACAAAATTTCCTTTCGTGATCTGATTTTTAATCTGCCGTCCATTCCGAACAGATATAAATGTCCCCAATCGTCCTTTTCCGAATACCATATAAATTCGTTTGTCGCGGGCAGATAACGCCAGTTGATCTCGCCCTGACCCGATTCGTATTGCGTCGCCGCACGTTCTTCGTAAATATCTCTGACCGCGCCCGTGTCCGCGTCGGCAACTCTCAGATTTGCCTGTTTATGGTCGCGCGAAGTGGAGACGAAAGCGAGTTTTGATGAATCTGCCGTCCATTCAGTATCGGAAAAACCGCCATCGCACGAAATATCGTCGCAGAGCGTCGAACGGCGCGGATCGGGCGGCATTTGCAGACGAATCACGCGCGGCGTTTCCGTTTCGATGATGACGCGCTGAATCGTAATGATCGGTTCGCCCGGAAGCGGATATTTCCATTTTTGCAGTTTCGGCGCACCGACATTTGTCGAAACGAGATACATATCACTGACGGCGCGCTGGTCCTGCTGAAAGGTCGCAATCTTTTTTGAGTCGGGCGACCAACGCAAAATGGCGCGGTCGCTGTGAACCCAACCGGCGTTGTCGGTCGCGTAACCGAAATTTTCCACGCCGTCAACGGTCAACTGCGTTTCCTTGCCGGTCGAAAGATCGCGCATCCACAGATTGAAATCTTTGATATACGCCGCTTTTCTGCCGTCGGGCGAGACGACTTCGTTCGGTTTGCCGTTCTGAGTTTTTTCCGCCGCCACGCCGAGATCGTTCAGACTTGCTTTGACCGTGCGCGAACCGTCCGCCGGATTGACCAACACGAATTCTTTGCCCGTCGCAGACAAAACCTGATAATAAAATCTGCCGTCGGGCAGCCACGTCGGACGACTTCCGGCGCGGTCAACGAGTTGATTCGTATTAAACGCCAGCATCTTGACTGCGCGGTCGTAATCGGCGGAAGTCAAAACTCGCGGCGCAGTTTGCGCGAAAATACTCGCCGCCGCCAACATTAAAAAAAGTGCGATTTTGGAAATTGATATTTTGCTCATCGGTAAATGTATTCTAGTTTGAGTTTGCCGTAAAAAACAAACATATACGGCTAAATTTATTTTACGACGGCTTTGCACAAAAATCAAGAGTAAAGAGAAAAAGCGAATTTCCAACTATCTAATTATCCATTGATTTTCAGTAAATAACTGATGAATAATGGATAGTTGATAATTGATAGTGACAGTTCGTTTAAATTTTCCGCCAATTTGTTCAGTTTTTGTGCAAAGCCTTTTGCTGATGGAAAATTGATCTGATTAAACATACTCACGCCATTTTTCGCTTTCGGCGATTTCTTTTATCATTCTATTTCTCTCGATCAAAAAATCGGTCATATAACTTTCCAGAAACAAAAAGTCGGCGATATTTCCTAGAATCGAAAGCGGAGAATCATAGTCGAAATTATCGCGCATCAGAGTTTCGACCGCCTTTGATTTCCTCAAAAAAATGATCGTGGTCAATGCGTTTGAAAATTCCTCTGACCATCGAATCGCGGAAATGAAACGGACGTTCAAACTGTGTGATTTTCGATGTCAAAGTTTGCGTCACGCCGAGATGTTTCGCCCGCCAAGTTACTGTTTCATCAAGATTTATCAAACCGCTCGTTCTGCCCGCAATCGCTTCTTCGCCGGTTTTTGAAGTTGATTTCGTGTGCAGATCAATCGAGCGTGAAAGATCGAAAACTCTTTCGATTGGTGCATTGATTTTTGTTTCAAGTTTGATGACGGGCATTTCATTTGAAAGAATAAATCTCTTAATTTGCGTCTGCAAAGAGAAAAAGCGATTATATTTAATAGGATTTATTAACAATTTTATCATAGAAATTTATTTGGAGAATTTATGAGTGTAGAAGTCGTAATGCCGCAGATGGGCGAATCAATTACCGAGGGAACGGTTTCAAAATGGCTGAAAGCCGTCGGCGATAAAATAGAAAAGGACGAACCGATTCTGGAAATTTCGACCGACAAAGTTGATGCCGAAGTTCCCGCGCCCGGTGCCGGTGTTTTATTGGAAATCAGAGCTAACGAAGGCGAAACCGTCGAAGTCGGTTCGTGTCGTCGGCGTGATCGGCGCGGAAAATGAAAGCGCAGTCGGAAGTGATAACAGCGCACCGGACGAAGTTTCCGCACCGCCGAAAGAAGATGTCGCCGAAGAAACCGCCGAAGCATTGGAAGAAACAAAATCCGAGCCGGTCGCCGCACAGGTCGAAGCCGTCGAAGAAGAAGTTTCTGACAGACGAAGGACAAACTGAAAACGTTTCCGATTCCGCTTCGACCGAAGGCGCGGCCGAAATCGTGATGCCGCAGATGGGCGAATCAATTACCGAAGGAACGGTTTCAAAATGGCTGAAAGCCGTCGGCGATACGATTGAAAAAGACGAGCCTTTGCTAGAAATTTCGACTGACAAAGTTGATGCGGAAGTTCCTTCGCCCGCCGCCGGAAAACTTCTGGCGATCAATGTCAATGAAGGCGAAACCGTCGAAGTCGGCGCGGTCGTCGGTTTGGTCGGTGCGGAAGTCGCAATCAGCAGTCAGCAGTCAGCAGTCAGCCGTAAAGAATTCTTCCGCTGTTGCGCCGAAAACAGTCGAACAAAAATCTTCGGCGGCGAGCGCATCGGTGCGGAAACTTCGGCAAAAACTGTTTCGATGCCCGCCGAAGAAAAACGCGAGATCGAAGAAACCGAAGGCAGAAGTTACGATTACGGTCGTCCGGGCGCAATCGAAGATTCGCAGACGAACGGCGGTTCAAACGGAAAATCGAACGGCGAATTTTCGCTCGAAGAATTGCGAAGAACAAAATCTTCGCCGCTCGTTCGCAATATCGCCAAAGAACACGGCGTTGATATTTCCCGCATCGAAGGTTCGGGCGTGAGCGGTCGCGTGACGAAAAAAGATATTTTTTCGTTTATCGAAACCGGCGCGGCACTTCGCCCGCAGGATTTGCTCGTGCAGTCCAAAATCCAAAGTCCGAATTCCAAAGTCGAATCGCCGCCGAATCAAACGACGCAAAAAACCGCATATTCCGCACCGCAAATTTCTTCGCAAGTCGGCGACCGCGTCGAACCGATGTCCGTGATGCGCCGGAAAATCGCCGAACATATGACTTTCTCGAAACAGACTTCGGCGCACGTGACGAGCGTTTACGAGATTGATATGACAAACGTGGCGAAATTCCGCGATAAAAACAAATCGGAATTTCAATCGCGTTACGGCACGAAACTGACGTTTATGCCGTTTATTTTCCAAGCCGTCAATGACGCTCTGAGAAAATTTCCGGTCGTCAATTCGCAGGTTTCCGGCGATCAGATCATTTACAAAGGCGATATAAACCTGGGAATGGCGGTCGCGCTCGATTGGGGATTGATCGTTCCGGTCATCAAAAAAGCCGACTCGCTTTCGTTAAGCGGTCTGGCGCAGGCGGCAAATGATCTGGCTGACCGTGCGCGGACGAAAAAACTAATGCCCGATGAAGTTGCGGGCGGAACATTTACGATCACGAATCCGGGCGTGTTCGGCGGACTTTTCGGAACGCCGATCATTAATCAGCCGCAGGTAGCGATTTTATGCGTCGGCACGATCGAAAAACGTCCGAAAGTCATCACGACCGAAGACGGAGATGATGTAATTGCGATTCGTTCGATGGCATATTTTGCCCTGACATATGATCATCGCATCGTTGACGGCGCGGATGCCGAGAAATTTTTATCGTTTATGAAAAATATCTCGAAACAACCCAATTTAGTTTGTAAACTTTTAATACAATTAAGTTTATATTATAACGGAGAGTAAAAAAATCGGCTTTCCGTTGTTTTTTTTGAAAATTCGGGAAACATTTCAATATTCCTGCCGATAACTTTGTTACGGGACATTTATGGATATGTCTGTAAGTGTTGATTTTATTGGATTTTTTGAAAAAAAAGTAGTTTTTATTGACAACTCCCTTAAAATCACTAACGTCTAATACGACGTTTGAAAATATAAGAATAAGGAGGAAGTTTGATTCTTTTTAATAAATTTTAGTAGAAAGAGTCAGACAAAGGGAAAAATATTATGTTTGGAAAAATTAAATTATTTATAACTTTGATCGCGTTATCGGCATTTTTAGCAGTTTCGGCTATTGCACAGGACAATCAGTTGAGAACGCTGACCGCCGGACAAAAATATAAAATCAAAGGAACGGTTGTCGCAACGGATAACGGCAGTTTTGTTGTTCGTGATATTACGGGAATTGATACGAGAGTAATGATCGCTCCGAACACGAGCATCAAATCGAACAGTTTCTGGGGAAGCGGCAATAGTTTTCCGACGACTGCGATCGTTCGCGGTTTACAATTGGAAGTCGAAGGACGCGGCGACACGGCAGGTTCTCTGGCGGCAAATAAAGTGCGTTTCGACAAGAGCGATCTCGAAGTCGCTCAATCCATTGACAGCCGCGTTGCTCCGGCAGAGCAGCGAATTACCGCCGCCGAGCAGAACGCCGAGCGTATTTCTGGACAGATTGACGAATTGATGGCAATTTCAAACGCCGCCCGCGGTGGTGCGAAAGCCGCACAGGAAACGGCTGACGCGGCAATTGCCGGTGTCAACGCCACGAACCAGAGAATTTCGGCTTTGGATGATTATGTTGTTCAATCAACCGCAACAGTCAATTTCAGAGTCGGCAGCGCGACGCTTTCGCCCGAAGCCAAACAGCAATTGGACGAAGTGGCAACAGCGGCAATGACGATGCGCGGATATACCATCGAAGTTACCGGATTTGCTTCAGCCGACGGCAGCGAAAGAGCTAATAAAGCCTTGAGCGAAAGACGTGCAAAAGCGGTAATTGATTATTTGATTCAGACGCACAATGTTCCGCTTCGCCGAATCGGTCAATCATACGGTTATGGGGAACTTCAGGCAGTTGCCGACAATACGACCCGCGAAGGTCGTCAGGAAAACCGCCGCGTTGAAGTCAAACTAATGGTTAGCCGCGGTTTGAATCAGAACGTCGAAGTCAGAAATACGACTGATACAACCACCAACGATCAGGAATAATCGTTTATTAAAAACCGGGGGCAAACAAAGCGTGGAAGTTTTAGGAAAACTTTTTCGTTTGATTTGCCCTCTTATTTTTTTACCGGGAAATCGAAACTTTTCATACATAAAATCCGTGTTAGTGTTTTCAGGTTAAATTTTAAGAAAAATAGAGGAAAACGCCGTGAGACAAAAGATCGTTGCAATTATTTTAATTTTATTCATTTCAGGTTTTACCGTTTTCGCACAAAAAGTCCCCCGCCGCCGCCGCCGTTACCGATCGAAGATAAAGAAGAAATCAAGATCGAGTCGCGTCTCGTGATGATTCCGGTTGCCGTGACCGATGCAAACGGACAGGCTGTAACCGGATTGACCGCCAATGACTTTCGCGTTCTGGAAGAAAATAAAAAACAGGAAATTGCCGAAGTCGGAGATGCGGAAAAAGTTCCGCTTGAAATCGCACTTTTGTTCGATGTTTCAGCAAGCACGGACGCAATGTTCAAATTTGAACAGGAAACCGCCGCCAAATTTTTAAAAGACGTGATGCGTCCGGAAGATCGTGCGACGATTTTTACGGTCGGCGAACAACCTATCGTTGTCAAAGGCAGGGACACATCTGAAAATTCGGCAATCGCCATTAAAACAATTATGCCGACCAAACAGTTTACGGCGTTTTACGACACTGTCCGCGCCGCCGCCGATTATTTGAACAAAAATACGCCCGAAGGCAGACGAAAAGTAGTGGTCGTGATCTCGGATGGTGAAGATACGAACAGCGTCGGAGTTCGTAAAGGCTTTTCAGATTTGTATAATACGCTCGGAAAAAATATAAATACTTTGACAACGAGTATGCTTGAAAACAAACGCAATGAAATAAAAAGCCGTGAACAATCAAAAGTTTTAAAATCTCTGCAAAATGCCGACACGGTTTTTTATTCGGTAAATCCGGCGGGAAGTTCTTACCAGTTAAATAAAATGAGCGTTTTCGGTCAGAGCAATATGGAAAAGTTTGCCAATGAAACCGGCGGCACGGCCTTTCTGCCGAAGTTTCTACCGATTGATTCCAAAAGCGGTTATGAAAACACGGCGAATCTGAGAAAAAACACCGAAACTTTGGAAGGGATTTTTCAGCAGTTGGCAAACGAACTCCGCGCTCAATATCTTGTCCAGTATTATTCCGATTCCGAATTTTCCGACTGGCAAATATGTCAATTTAAATATCGGCGTAACCAACAGACCGAACATAAAGTGCGCGCCCGCGAAGGTTATTTCGTGAAAAATTAATCGGAAAAAATATAAATAAAAAAAGGCTTGCTTTTTACAAAAGCAAGCCTTTTTTTGCTAAGTCGGACAATGGGCTGGTTCGTCTGACTTTACTTTTGAGGAGAGTTTTTAGAAGGCATTTTTCCCATTGTCGGAGCAGATTTTTCGCCGACTTCCCATTGACCTTCATTTTTTATTTTCTGATTTCGTGTTTGAAATCATTCCCGTTGTCGCGTAATTTCCCGGAGGCATTGTCCACATCGCCCATCAAAACTTCGGGTTTTTCAATTTTCACATTTGAATTTGTCGTTTGCGGAATCATTGTTCCCATCGTTCGATTATCGGAATTTTTCAATGAAGCGTTTAATCCGAAACCGCCGATCAGACCGAAAATCAAGGAAGCAAAAGCCGTCGCCGTTTTTGTCATTCGCATTTTCACGGCGCGCCAGCCGACCGGACAATCCTGCGTTAAAACTGTTCCGTCGGCTCGGCGAAAAAATCTGACGCACAGGCGACCTTCGTTATTTGTAATCAGATTTTCCGCGTCCACGCGCGACATTCCCGACAGATTATAAACATTTAATTTGCATTCGCCGCAGTAACGCTTGCGTTCATTTCCGATCATCGCGTCCCAATCCTGCGAACACGGACTCGCAACTTTGATATTGTCCAAAGGGTTTGAAAATTTTGCAGTCATAAAAAAACTCCGTACTTTTTTGGCTTTCTGCCTTGCCGAAAAGAACGGAGCGCGAAAATTTTTCTTGCAAACTTTTTTAAATTAATTTTTTGTCCTTCGATATTTATGCGTAATCGGTCGGCGGCGACCGACGCCGATGGCGTTTTTGGAAATTATTATCGTCGGCGGAAGTTGCTGGCGTTTGAATTCGTTTGACGGATGCTTCGACTTTATTTAAAAGCGTGTAAACCAGATTCCGCGTCGTTGCCTTCGGCGATGATCGTCGTCGGGCGAGCCTTTTCTTTCAAAATACGATTCCAAAATCGGGTCCATCAATTCGTAAGGCGGCAGGCTGTCCTGGTCGAATTGATTCGGCGCGAGTTCGGCGGACGGCTTTTTGTCAATGATTTTGTTCGGGATAATTTCGCGTCCGGCGTTTTTGTTTATTTGCCGCGCAGATTTCCCAAACTTCGGTTTTTAAAACGTCGCCGAAAACGGCGAGACCGCCGTTCGTGTCGCCGTAAAGCGTGCAGTAGCCGACGGCGAGTTCGGATTTGTTGCCGGTCGATAAAAGCAGACGACCTTCGGCGTTGGAAATCGCCATCAAAATCACGCCGCGCAGACGCGACTGCATATTTTCCGCCGCGAGATTTTCGCCGCCTTTGTTCGGTTTTGTGAAAATGCAGCTGATTTAATAAAACTTCAAACGCGCCGGAAATCGGTTCGATGCGCGACTCGCAGCCGAGATTTTTGACGAGTTCTTCCGAATCTTTGATGCTTCCTTCCGACGAAAACGGCGACGGCATCATCACGCACAAAAGATTTTCCGCGCCGATAGCTTCACACGCGAGCGCGGCAACCGAGCGTCGAATCAATTCCGCCGGAAAGCCCGAGAACGCATTTTTTGAAATTGTTTTTCCGCGCATAATCTCGGATTCCCAGAACCAAAGCCTGACGAATTGATTCGATCTCGTCGCCCGTAATGCCGCGCGAATCGGGCATTGCGTCGTCAATTTCGACCGTTTCGACAAATTCCTCAAACGCCGGCGCCTGCAAAATAATATCGCCTTCGGAATCGGCGACGAGCGATGCGCCGTCGAAAATAATGCCGTCGTTTCCGCCGACGAGATTGACGAACACGACCGGAGTTTTCGCCAGTCTCGCGCGATGCGCGACCATATCGCAGCGCAGTTTGATCTTGCCTTTGTTATACGGCGAAGCGTTGATCGAAATGATAATTTCCGCGCCGTTGCTGCACGACAATATCGGTCGGATCGTTGTCGTAAAGCCGTTCTTTCCAGAAAGTTTTGTCGTTCCAGAAATCTTCGCAGACGACCACGCC
This sequence comes from Pyrinomonadaceae bacterium, assembly GCA_963761145.1. Classification (GTDB taxonomy): domain Bacteria; phylum Acidobacteriota; class Blastocatellia; order Pyrinomonadales; family Pyrinomonadaceae. The sequence goes on along the minus strand of CAVXFU010000004.1, from coordinate 749,629 downwards.
GAGTTTGTGAGATTTGCCGTCGTTGGTCGTGATTTCGACAATTCCGTTCGGATTTTCGTTCGGCTCGAAATAGCGCGGATCATCGAAAACGTCGTATTCGGGCAGAAGACTTTTATCAACAAACCGCACGAGTTCGCCGTTTGAAATCACCGCCGCCGAATTGTAAATCCTGCCGCCCGTCGGTGTCGGTATTCGGTCGAATCGTGCCGACAATTGCCGTGATTCCATGCGTCGCGGGAATAATCTGTTCGAGCGGTTCGAGCGAGTGTGCGATAATGTCGCGGTCTTGAAACCAATCCTGCGAAGTATAGCCGTGCGTAATGACTTCGGGAAAAACAACGATGTCCGAACCGTCCGCTTTGGCTTTTTCGATCGCCTGCTAAAATCTTTGCCGTATTTCCGGCAAGATCGCCGTTCGTCGAATTAATCTGCGCGATTGTAACTTTCATTTATTTTTATTCTACAAAATAAAAAGCGCGGCTGAAAATTCCCGACACATTTAAAATCGTATGAGCTGTTTTGAAATAATCAACAACTATTTAATCGCGTAGCGATTATTTGAATTTAGCCGTGCGTTTCAACGCACGGTAAAAATTAAACGTGATTTTGTGTCGCATCAGCGACTGAATAAATCCGGTTAAGTATCAGTCATCACTGACGCAACCGGATATTTTTGTGAAAATCATTGCTGACAAGTGAAAATCATCTCTGACAAGTGAAATTCATCAAAAACGAGTGAAATCTAACGCCAACAGCTGAAATATAAGAAAAACGGGTGAAATTCGACGATTATCAAGTGAAATTTCACGCTTACATGGTGAAATTCTTGGTTTACCAGATGAAATATGACTATTACAGCGTGAAATTCGATGATTACATTGTGAAAACCGACGATTACATCGTGAAAACTGCCGATTACATAATGAAAATCACCTCTTTCAAAATAAAAATCGGGTTTTTCAGTATGAAAAACGGCAATTTCAGTGTGAAATTTCTTGAGAAGCGTTAAAAATTTTGTTTGTGAGATAAGAAATAACTAATTTGAGGAAATTTTATCGTTTTTGCGTTTTATCATTGTCAGGCGATTGCCGCGTTCGTTGTATTGTACTTCGTCCATAATGTTGTAAATAAACAGAACGCCGCGTCCCGAAGTTTTGAAGAGATTTTCGGGATTTCGCGGGTCGGGAATTTCGTTGACGTTGAAACCTTCGCCTTCGTCTTCGATGGTAAAACGCGCTTCTTCTTTAGAAACTTCGGCGATGATGCGGACGAGTTTTTCCGACGTTGAATTTGTTGCCGTGTTTGACGGCGTTGACAAAGGCTTCGTCCAAAGCGACAAACAGATTCGAAGTTTCGGGATTGACCACGCCGGATTTTTCGACGCGCTTCATCAGATAATCCAAAATGTCGTGCATCAGCGAAACATAACTCGGAACTTCAAATTCGATCTTTTCGCGGATGTCCTGAACAGCGGCAATTTTATCCACACAACGCGCTTTTAAATTTAAAATCGTTTCGACGAAATATTTCAGTTCTTCTTCGGAGTTTTCTTCGGTTTTGAAATTGGAAATGCAGAGTTTAAAGGCTTTGATATTGCTTCGTGACGGCGCGATTTCTTCAGGCAGACAATCCGAATTTTCGTCCGTTTCGTTTTTTGACGGGATGAGGTGTTCGCCGTCGAGGTCGGTGATAATCAGATCGAAATCTTCTGAGTTGATGAGTTTGACCGCTTCGCTGCGGTTTTCGGTTGATCTTATGAGATAATCACGTTTGCCGAATTCATCCGTCAACAAGTGTTTTCAGATCGTCGTGATCGTCGAGTATCAAAATTTTTTTCTGCATTTTCTCCAGTGTTCTATTGGGTTTTGGATTGCCGTCGTCAACGGGATTTACGATAAAATAAATTCGTTTGTTGCATATCATAAACCAAACAGCCAAAATTTTGCTATTCGCAATGAGTGAAAAACATTCTGAAATATACCAACAGACGGATTTATCAAACTATTCGTTAAAGCAACGAGCGACGATTCATTTTGCCGACCGCGCTTTTTTTTCGCTCATCAGCATAATCGGCACAACGCTCAAATACGAAATCGAAGGCTTTGAACATCTCAATCAAATTGCGGACTCGGGCAAAACTCCGATCTATGCGATGTGGCACAACCGAATTTTTGCGATAACTTCTTACTTCAAAAAACAAAACATCGTCGTGATGACTTCGCAGAGTTTCGACGGCGAATATATCGCGCGATTTATCAAGCGTTTCGGCTACGGCGCGGCGCGCGGTTCAAGCACTCGCGGCGGTGTCGGCGCACTTGTCGAAATGATTCGCCTGTCAAAACAAAATATTCCGACCGGATTTATGATTGACGGTCCGAAAGGTCCGAAATACGTCGCTAAATCAGGCGCAGTATTGCTGGCAAAAAAAACGGGCAATCCGATAGTGCCGCTGAGTGTCGAAACCGAAAAATTCTGGGAGGTAAAAAGTTGGGATCGTCTGCAAATTCCGAAACCTTTTTCACGCGCCAAAATTTTCATCGCCGAACCGATTTATGTTGAAAAAAATGCCGACGAAGCTCAAATTGAAAAAAGCCGCGAGCAATTGCAAAAGAAACTTGACGAATTGAACGAACTTGGACAACAATGGCGGGACAGCATTAAAAATTCACCCGAAACTGCCCCTGAAATTCAGTGATAATTTAAGTTATTTCGATAATGTGTTGAAATGGACGATTATCTTTACGAACGAACAGTTTTTTGATTAAAAATTAAGAGGAGAAAATATTATGTTTGACTCGATTATCAATGATGCACAGGAAAAATTCGGTTTGGGCGATAAAGCAGGAGTGTTGGTTTCGACTCTTTTGGCTTTAATGACCGACAAAGAAAATGGCGGATTTGCAGGATTTATCAATCATTTCCGCGAAGTCGGTCTGGGCGATACGGCTGATTCGTGGATTAGCTCCGGCGCAAACACGCCGATCTCGAACGAGCAGATTGAATCGGCGTTTCGGCGAAGAAACTTTGCGCGATATTTCCGGACAGGTCGGGACGGATTATGATACGACGGTCGGCGCGACGGGTTATATCGTTCCGCATCTGGTTGACGATCTTACGCCCGACGGCGAGATTCCGTCGGAAGGTGATCTGCTTTCGCGTATCGGCGGTTATCTGACCGGAATCGGCGGCGCATTGCTCGCCGGTGGTCTGGGCATTGGGCGTGTCGGAACTGCGTCCGGCAAAGCGATGTTGTTGCCTAACGTTCGGCAGCACGGTTGATTCCGTCACGGAAACCAATCGGTCGCGGAAACTTGCAGGTACACGGTCAGCAGCGTTACGGCGGGCGAGTGGAGATCGGCGTTTCCGGGCGATTTTCGGAATCGGCGATACGCAGACGGCGGACAATGACGGCACTCCGTTTGTCGTGGCTTTTGCCGCTGATAATTCTCGGTTTGCTCGTCGTTTTGGGTTACTGGTTTTGCAGCAGAAAATCCGAGCCGATCGCAAACGTCAATGCGAATGTCAATAAAGTGAATGCAAATACTTCGGTCGAACGCAAATACTTCGGCAAATTCAAATGTTTTAGTAAGTTCTGTCAATTCAGCGAATATCAATTCAAACGTAAATTCGACTACAATAAACACTGATATAAATGCCGATAGAAAACTGACCGAAGTTTCGCTTCCGAACGGAACGAAACTTCAGGCTTATCCGAACGGCATCGAAGATCAATTGATAAAATTCATCGGGTCTGACGAATATAAAAACGGAACGGCTGATTCTTTGAAAAATAAATGGTTTAGCTTTGACGATCTGAATTTCAAATTCGGCACGACGGAACTAGTTCCCGAATCGAAACGTCAACTGGATAACATTGTGGCAATTCTGAAAGCTTTTCCCGATGTCAAAATCAAGATCGGCGGCTACACCGACAAGAAAGGCGACGATGCGGCGAATAAAAACTTTCCGACAATCGCGCAAAGCGGTTAAAGCCGCGCTCGAAAAAGCAGGAGTCGGCGCACAAGTTCCCGAAGCGGAAGGCTACGGCGAAGAATTTGCAACCGTTGCCGAAACTGCCAGCGACGCGGAACGTCAAAGCGGACAGAAAAACTTCGGTTCGACTGCTGAAATAATCAACCGAATAAATGTGCAATAAAAAAAGGCGATTCGTAATTTGAATCGCCTTTTAATTCGCGATATTGTAGAGACGCGATGTATCGCGCTTACGTTCTGAAATTTGAACTAAATTTTGTTCGAATCATTTTGCGCCAGCGAACTTGCCGCCAACAATACGAATGCGATCCAAACCGCGTCAGCCAAAAACAGGTGAATCAACTGCAAAACAATCGGCGCAAGCATCAAAAGCGTAACCGCGCCCGAAGCGAATTGAATCAATACGATCAATGATAAAACATTCGACCAACGAAGCGTCTGCAAATTATGCTCGTCTCTTTTTCGCAAATATCCGGCGAGAAAAATGAGAAAAACTCCGGTCATAATCGAAAGAATCGGATGAAAAACACGAAGTCGCAGAATGTAATGCGAACTGGCGGAAAAATCTTTGGCGATGCCTTCGCTCAAAGTTGAAGACGGATAAAGCATCGAACTTAGAGCCGCAATCGAGCCGCTCATTCCGACGATAAAAATTGCGATTGTGCCGAGCAAAAGCAGCAGCAAAGTTTTTCGTTCGGCTTTCAAAAAACTGACAGGTTTTCCGCCGCTCGCAAACCACGCCGTCAAAGTCAAAACAGCGATCAGAGTGAAAGTATTGACAAGATGCGCCGCCATCCAAAGCGGTCGCGTCGGTGTCCAGTTCGCCGCCGTGTTTCCGGTCAAAACCAGCAAATCCGCCGATAATTCCTTCGATAATTATGAAAAACAGAGAAGCGATTGACATTCGCAAAAGCAGTTTATTCTGGCGATTTTATTTTTAAGTCCATTTGATAATTGCCGAAATCAGTAAAATAATTACCGAAATTCCCGCGAGACTTCGTTGTAATGCGGTGAAAATATTCGATCTGCGTTTTGAGCTGCGGCGCGCTCGGGACGAACTCGCCGCCGCACGTCAGCCAATGTTCGCCGCAGCCGTCGCCCGACATCGAAGCCCGCAGAAAAACGCCCCACAAAATAACGACGATGTTATACGCGAGAACGAACCAAGCGAATTTTGCGAAAGCAGTGAGTTTTAATTTCGTGTCCATCTGTGATTAAATTCAGCGTTAGAATAACACCGAAAAATTTATTTTATAAGCAGACAATTGATTAGAAAAACTTTTACAATATGAAAATCGCTTTAATCGGCTACGGAAAAATGGGACGAATTATCGAAACGCTCGCACAGGAAAAAGGCGACGAGATCGTCGCGCGGATTGATGAAAATAATTCTGAAAATCTATTCGAACAATTAAAATCGGCGGACGCGGCGATTGATTTTTCCAACGCCGGAATTGTTAAAAAAAATGTCGAAGCGTGTCTTGCCGCCAATATTCCGCTCGTCGAAGGCACGACCGGCTGGAACGCCGAAAAAGAACGAAATTAAAAATCTTGGTCGAATCAAAAAACGGCGCGTTCGTTTTCGGCGCAAATTTTTCGGTCGGCGTAAATCTTTTTTACCGCATCGCCGATTTTGCTTCCGAACTTTTCGCAAAATTCGACGATTACGAAACGTTTATCGAAGAACAGCATCACTCGAAAAAACTCGACGCGCCGAGCGGAACGGCTTTGAAATTAAAAGAAATTGTTTCAGCACATATCAAAAAAGATTTTAGCGTTTCATCAACCCGCGCCGGACGAATTCCCGGAACGCACCGCGTCGGTTTTGACGGCACGGCAGATCAAATTCTTACTCGAACATTTTGCACGTTCGCGCGAAGGTTTTGCTTCGGGCGCGATTTTAGCGGCGCATTGGATCGTCGGGAAAAAAGGTTTTTATGAATTTACCGATGTCATTGACGAAGTGATCGGGACGAAAATCTGAAATTATTTTTTGCTGAAAATAATATCGAATTAAATTTTAATTGACAGTAGATTAGATTTTGCACATACTCGTTTTTATGAAAATGCCCGGATTTGTTTTACGCGGCTTTGCGCGTCCGAGAGAAGCGATGATCGCGTCACTCGGTAAGCTCGAAATCCAAGTAATGAATGAAATTTGGCGCGGCGAAGAAGCCAGCGTCAAACAGATAACGGACGCGCTCGGCGACCGTTTTGCTTACACGACCGTGATGACGACGCTTGACCGCCTTTATAAAAAAGGTCTGCTCAATCGGCGAAAGTCAGGCAAAGCGTTTTTGTATCAGCCGCGATTTTCGCCCGCCGAACTCGAACGCAATGTAACCGAAGACGTGATCGGAAGTCTTGCTCGACGCGGGAACGGAACATCTCGAACCTGTTCTGGCGTGTATCGTTGATGCGGTCAGCGAACGCGATCTGGAACTTCTGGACGAACTCGAACGGCTCGTTCAGGAAAAACGTCTCGCGCTGCAAAACAAAAAATAATTTTTCAAATGTATTATTTTCTCGGCATTTCAATCTTTCTGGCTTCCTTGCTCGTGCTGAACTTTCTGGTTTCGCTCGCCGCTTCGCTGATCTGGAATTTCGCCGAAAAACACACTTTGAACTGGTCGCCGCGCAAGCGCAAACAGGCGATTTTCGCGCTGCGAATTTTTCCGCTCGCCGCCGCGCTCATTTTTGTTCTGGCTTTTTTGCTTCCGTCTTATCTTTTATTCGAACCGCATTCGCCCGACGAAATCGTCAGTCCGAAACTCGCCGTTCCCGCGCTGCTTTCGCTGTTCGGAATTACGTTTGCTTTGTTTCGCGTTTTCGGAACTTTCCGGCGCACGCGAAATTTATTGAAAAGCTGGCTCGAACGCTCGGAAAAAATATCGCTTGAAGAGATTTCCGTTCCGGTTTATCGTCTGCGTCATCCGTTTCCGGTAATCGCCGTCGTCGGAACTTTTCGCCCGAAAATGTTTATCGCCGAACAAATTTTTGATGAATTGAGCCGCGAAGAAATTTCGGCGGCGATCAGACACGAAACCGGACATCTCGCCGAACGCGATAATCTGAAACGAACCCTGATGCGCGTCTGCCGTGATCTGCTCGTTTTGCAGATGGGCAGACGGCTCGAAATAGCCTGGTCGGAAAATGCGGAAATCGCCGCCGACGAATTTGCCGCGCAGAAAGGCGGCGATTCAGACGGCAGTCAATCTTGCTTCCGCACTCGTCAAAATCGCCCGCATCGTTCCGCCGAACACTGCGCCCGCGATGCCGCTCGGCGCGTTTTTGATCGAAGAAAATAACGGCGATATAACATTTCGCGTTCGCCGTCTTTTGCAGTTTTCGGGAAATAAGGACGTTTCAAAACAATTTTTTTCGTTCAGCACGCGAATCGGAATTCAAGCCTGATTTGCATGGTGATTTGCATCACGCTTATTTTTCTGGCGACAAATAAAAATGTGCTGTTTAGCTATTCACACCGCACTGGAAAAATTTGTCGCGATTCTTCAATAAATAACTTTTCAAAATAAAAAAAGCCGTTCGGGTAATTTCACCCGAACGGCTTTTTTTGGTCGAAATTCAATTTTCTTAAAAAACAAATCTCGCCTGTAACTGAAACATTCGCGGCGGATCAATGTTGGCAAACGCCGGAGTTGCGTTTGTGCCTGCCAGATTAAGCGGCGCAAATTGTCCGAACGCGGGATTCGGCGTATCGGTGTTTCCGTAGACGGTCAGTGAACGTCCGAGATAATTGCCGTGATTGAGCATATTAAAACCTTCCAATCTGAGCAGAATCGTTTTGTGTTCGGAAAGCCTGATTCGGTTTTCGACAAAGATCGAAACGTCCTGCGTTCCCGAACCGCGAAACGCCGATTTGCGAATGATCGCGCCGTTGATGACCGGACGATCATTATTGATATTGTCGCCGTTGTTGTCAACGCCGGTCGTCGCATTAAACGGACGCGCCGAAGCCAATTGAGTCAGCGTTCCGGCGGTAAAATTAAGCGGGAAACGATAGCTGAAAAAGATTACGGCGCGATGACGCTGATCGAGCAGACTCGGTCCGCGTTCTTCTTCGCCGAGTCGGGAAATAACGCTCTGATTCGGTCCGATACCGTTGCCGTCCGGTTCGCTCGTGTTCGTCGCTTTTGAAAGCGTATAACTGACCGAAGCATTAAAACGCGAATTTCCGCGATAACTGAAATTAGTCTGCAAACCGTTGTAATCAGCCACGCCGAGATTCAACAAAACATTGACCTGACGAACGCCGCCGTCATTACTAAGTATCGGAATCGGACGAGTCGCATTTGCCGCCGCAACGGTTCTGGTTTGTCCCTGTGCAGTGCGGTCGAAAGCCGACGGAGCATTTAAATCAACCGTGCGGTCAATTCCGCTCAGATGCTGCCGAACGTAATCCGCGCCGAAGAAAAATCCTTTGAAAAATTCGCGTTCCGCGCCGATAGTGAAAACCTGACTGCGCGGATTTTCCAGTTTGTCGGGATAATTCGGCAGAAGATCGAAATTCAATTCCGTATTGCGCGAATTGCTGTTGGTAAAATGAACGCAAACCGGCTTTCAAAATGATGTCGCGCGCGGGAAGTGTCAGCGAACGCGGATCAATCGCGACCGGAACGCAGGTCAGACAGGTCGGAAATCCGAGACCTGAACTCACTGTATAAGTCGTTAAGCCGTCGAGACCGTTGACCAGATAACTCGCCACGGCGTTTGAGCGAATCTGCGTGTAATACATTCCGTAACCGCCGCGAATCGCAGTTCGCGCATCGCCGCCCGGATTCCAGCCGAAACCGATGCGCGGCGCAAAATTTTTCTTCGCGTCGGTCAGTGTCTGGCGGTCGTATCGCAGACCGACATCAATCGTCAGATCGGGACGCAGACGAATACTGTCCTGCACGAAAGCCGTGTAAAGCCGCTGATGCAGATCATACCTGTCAATTCCGAAATTGATCGGCTGTGTGTAACTCTGCACATCGGCAAGCGTTAATTGGTCAAAAGGCGCGGTCGTGTTGGCTCTGAATGTAAATGTGCCGAGCGTCGGCGTTCCCGGTTCGTTGCCCGTTCCGCCGGAAGTGTGAAAAAGCACACTTCCGCCGAACCGGATGTTCTGTTTGCCGACCGTCCACGAAAGCGTGTCCGCGATCTGCGCCTGTCGGCTGTAAATGTCCGACGCCCGCGATTGCCCGACGGTGAACGGCGCATTGCCCGCGCGCGTGTAGGTCGTCGAAGGCGTGATCGCTTCCCAGAGCGTCACCGGATCGCCGTTCAGATAAGAAACCCGCGCTTCATTCAAAAGATTGGAATTGATAACCCAAGTGTGATTGACCTGCGCCGTCCAAGACCGGCGCGAATATCTGCGGGCGGAACTCGGCGCATTCGTGCCGCTGACGGCATCCTGCGGATTATCGTCGGAAAAACGGTCAACATTAAATCGAAACATCAGATTCTGATTGTCTTTCAAATGATGATCTACGCGCCCGTCGAAAAGAAATTGGCGATAATGACCGTCGTATTCCAGACTTGCCGTTAGCCGGAAGCAAGACTCGCGGGCAAAAGTGTCGAAAGAAAAGTCGTCCGATCCTGCCGCGTATAATCCGCCGTCGCAAAAAAGAATGTTTTGTCCGACACGATCGGTCCGCCGAACGAACCCGAATATTGCTGGAGCGCGTCGGGAATGTCAATCGGATTGATAACTTGCAGAGTCGTCGGCGTAACGCAGGTCGAAACCGATTTCGGGCAGAAATTTTTTGTCGAAAATGATTTTGCCTGCAATTTGCCCGGACGAATCATAAAAAGTCCTTCGCCGCTGAAATTGTTTGTTCCGGATTTGGTGATGATGTTCAGAGCCGGTCCCGAAGTCCAGCCGTATTCGGCGGAAAATGCGTTTGAAAGAACATTGACTTCCTGAATCGCGCCGAGCGGAACGGTCGCAATTGCCGTCTGTCTGCCCCAACCTTCATCGTTATTTCCGCCGTCGAGCAAAACCGTCGTCGAACGTCTGCCGCCGACACCCGTAACGAAATACGTCGCGTTGACAAACAGATCGCCCGTTCCTTTTGCTTGTCGAAATGCGGAATTAAGAAGCGGCAAGGTCGTTACTTTTCGACCGAGAATCGGCGTTTCGTCAATCGTCGGACTGTCGAGACGTTTACCGATTTGCGAGTCGGCGCGAACACCTTCCGTTGTTCCGAAAACCGTAACTTCCGTTTTGACCGAACCGGCGGAAAGTCGCAACTTTCAGCGTTGCCGTTTCGCCCGAACGCAATGTAATGTCATCGCGTTCCTCGTTGCCGAAGCCGTCCTTGGAAACGGTAACTTTATATGTTCCGGTTAATTCCAATGCCGGAACTGTAACCGTTCCATCTTCGCCTGTCACAACGTCGCGCACAGCGCCGGTCGCATTATTTGAAATCGTGACTTTCGCGCCCGGCACGACTGCGCCGTTCTGATCGGCGGTGACGATAATGACCGAAGCCGTATTCGGCGACTGCGCGTCAATCGTCGGCGCGGCGTAAAATAAAGCCGTTAATAAAAATAGAACAATAAATAACGGCTGATTGAATTTTTTATTTGTGTTAATAGACATGTCGGTTTTTCCGGTCAATTTAAAGTTTAACTATCCCGCAGATTTCGGTTTAAAGAAATATTTGAGATTTGAATTAAAAATTGTTTCTTTTAGGTTAGAAGAATATAACTAACGAAGATTATCAGCGCGTTTTAATTACTACCAACTCTCGTAGATTTTAAAATGCGGTAAATTTTACTGCATTTGAAAATTCGTGTAATTTATAAACAGAGAAAAAACAGGAGAAATCACTTAAAAATCAATGAGCAATCAAGCAACAGTTTCAAATCTTTTCCGCCGCGCTTTGGAGATCAGACAGGCAAATCCGAACGGTTCGTTTAACGACGTAAAAAGTAAACTTGTCAGCGAATTCAGCGGACAGCCGTTTCCGTCGCCCGCGTTTCTGACGATTCCCGAACTCGACAACATCGCGCCCGAAGAAGATTGGACGGCAGGTTTGCCCGTTGTTCTGCGCGGCATTCAGACCGAAAATTGGACGGAAATCGCGCACGGAATTATCATCAGTCTGGAACAGGTCGAAAATTACCCGAAAGATTCGGGCAGAGAAGACGCGCCCGAAAAAGAATGGCGCAACCGTCACAAAGGCATCGCCGAAGCCGAAGCGAAAAACTTGGAAAAATGGATGCCCGAAGATTTGATGAATATGGCGAAACGCTCGGTAAAACAGTAATTTTCAGCCGACGAACAAACACGAAAATTCACGAACATAAAGAAAATTTCGTCGTTAATTTTGGTGTTTGTTCGCGGCTAATTTTTTATGAAAGCAGTTTATATCAAAGAATTCGGCGGCGCGGAAAATCTCGAAATCCGCGAAGTCGAAAATCCTTTATCACCTAAAGAAAAAGAAGTTTTAGTAAATGTCAAAGCGTCGGCGATCAATCGCGCCGATATTTTACAGCGGAAAGGTTTTTATCCCGCGCCGAAAGGTGTCTCGGATAAAATTCTCGGTTTGGAATTTTCCGGCGAAGTTTCGGAAATTGGCGAAAACGTGACGAATTTCAAAATTGGTGACCGCGTTTTCGGTATCACTTCGGGCGCGGCGCAAGCCGAATTTCTTTTGACGGAAGAATCTCTGCTTGCTCAGTATTCCCGAAAATCTTTCATTCACCGATGCGGCGGCAATTCCCGAAGCGTTTATCACGGCAAATGACGCGATTTTTACGCAAGGAAATTTACAGGCAAACGAAACGCTTTTGATTCACGCTGTCGGTTCGGGTGTCGGACTTGCGGCGTTGCAATTGGCGAAAGCGAAAGGCATCAAAGTTTTCGGAACTTCGCGGACGGCGGAGAAATTGGAAAGATGCAAAGCGTTCGGATTGGACGAATCGATTAACACGAAGGAAACGGAAAATTTCGCTGAATTTATCAAAGAAAAAACTGACGGCAAAGGCGTTGATGTAATTTTAGATTTGGTCGGCGCAAGCGTTTTTAATGCAAACTTAGAAAGTCTCGCGCTCAAAGGTCGTTTGATTTTGGTCGGACTTGTCAGCGGCAGAACGGCGGAATTTAATCTCGGTCTGGCTCTGTCGAAAAGATTGAAAATTATCGGAACGGTTCTGCGTTCACGTTCGACGGAAGAAAAAGCCGAAGCGACGGAAAATTTCATCGCCGACGTTTTGCCGCTTTTGGAAAACGGAAAAGTGAAACCGAATATTGATAAAATTTTTCCCGTCGAAGAAATCCGAAAAGCTCACGAATACGTCGAATCAGACGAAAGTTTCGGCAAAGTCGTTTTGGAATTTTGAAGACATTTGAACCGCAGAGACGCGGAGACGCGGAGAAAAAAATTAAAAAAAGGCAAGAGATAAAATTATTTTACATCTTGCCTTTTGCTTTGAAAAACTCCGCGTCTCCGCGTTTCTGCGGTGAAAAGAAATAAAATTCAACTCAAAAACCTCGCGCGGATTTCCGGTGTCGGCATCATACACGCATCCTGTTTGCCGAAAAGTTTGTAGCGGTTTTTGGCGAAAGTTTTGTAGAAAAAATCGCGAATCGGTTTCGGCACGATTATAAAACCGTAAAACCAAGACCACGCGCCATCGAGTTTTTGCGCGACTTTCAAAGCGGCGGTCGAATGCGTGTAGGCTTTTTCGTCTTCGATCAAAATTACCGAATCGGTTTGAGTTTTATCAATGCCGAATTTGTCAAGAAGTTTCTGCGCGGTTTCCGATTGCAGAGGCGCGAATTTAAAATAATTTGCTCTTGTCGTGTTCGATAATAAAATTGACCGAACCGTTACAAAAATTGCACACGCCGTCGAATAAAATAATTGCACTCATTGTATTTTTATCATAGATGCTTTTGTAAAGTTTCGTAAATCGAAACGGCTGAAAATTGCTATTGTGAAACCTTTTGTTTTATACTCTCGTAGAAATAAATCCAAAGCAGTTCTGATTTTTTTATTCCGCATAAAATTTTATGAAAAAACAAATTTTGCGCTTTTCGTCCGCATTTTTGGCTGTCTTTCTGTTTTCTGTTTTTAGTCTCAAAGCCCAGACGCGCACCGATGTTTACGCGATTACCAACGCGCAGATCGTCACCGTTTCCGGCAAAACGATTGAGCGCGGCACGGTCGTCGTGCGCAACGGTCTGATCGAATCGGTCGGCGCGGCGGCGAAAGTTCCTGCCGATGCGCGCGTCATTGACGGCACGGGATTGACGGTTTATCCGGGATTTTTCGACACGCTGACCAAACTCGGTTTGCCCGCTACGGCGGCAACGGCACCACAGCGCGGCGGACAAAATCAACAGCCCGGACAGCAAACGCAAATGCGCCGTCAAATTCAAATTATCCTGACGGTCTGCGACCGGAAATGACTGCCGAAGATGAATTAAAAGCCGGCGAAGCGCAATTTGAATCACAGCGCAACGCCGGATTTACGACCGTTCTGACGGTTTCCGATAACGGGATTTTTAACGGTCAGTCGGCGGTTGTCAATCTCGCCGGAGATTCGGTTTCGGCAATGGTCGTCAAAGCTCCGTTTGCCCAGCACGTTACATTCAGAACTCTGAACGGCGGACAATATCCGACTTCGCTGATGGGAACATTTTCCGCGCTGCGCCAGATGTTTCTCGATGCTCAGAGACTTTCGGATATGCAGAAAATGTATGCCGCTAATCCGCGCGGGATGAAACGCCCCGAAGCGGACGCTTCGCTCGAAGCCTTGCTGCCGATTCTGTCGGGACAGATGCCGGTCGTCTTTAACGCCAATCTCGAAAGGGAAATCACGCGCGCTCTCGATCTGGCAAAAGAATTTAAATTAAAACCGATCATCGCAGGCGGACAGGAAGCGTGGAAGGTTGCGGACAGACTGAAAAGGGAAAATGTTCCGGTTCTGCTGTCGCTCGATTTTCCGAAACGCACTGCCGCCGCCGCGCCCGAAGCCGATCCCGAACCACTGACGCTTTTGCGCCTTCGCGCCGAAACGCCGAGCGGCGCGGTTCGACTTCAGAATGCGGGCGTAAAATTCGCTTTTCAGTCGGGCGCGATGAAAAACATCGGCGACTTTTTGACGAACGCCGGAAAAGCCGTCGAAAGCGGTCTGGCAAAAGACGCGGCGATTCGCGCAATGACGCTTTCGTCGGCGGAGATTCTCGGCGTAAATAATCAGCTCGGCTCGGTCGAAGAAGGCAAGATCGCCAATCTCGTCGTGGTGCGCGGCGACATCTTCGGCAAGGAAAAAACCATCACGCACGTTTTTGTTGACGGCAAACTTTTCGACCAGAAAGATAAACCGAAAGCTCCGGCAAGCGCAACGGCTCAACCCGGAACGACGGCAAACATCGGCGGAACATATTCCATCACGCTCGAAATTCCGGGACAACCAACTCCGGCAACATTAATTCTCACGCAGCAGGGAGCGACCTTGAGCGGAAATATGCAAACTCAGTTTGGTACTGCGCCGATCAAGGACGGCAAGGTTTCTTCGGATGGTTTTACATTTAATGCGACGGTCGAATTTGCGGGGCAATCCTTTGAAATTACCGTCAAAGGCGCGGTTACGGTTAATCAAATCAGCGGAACGATTGATTCGTCGCAGGGTCGCGATTCGCATTTTCGGGAACGAAAAATCCTTAAAAGTAATCAGTCGAATGTCGGAAAAGACTGCAAGGGGAAAAACTAATTTCAAATAAAAATATGAAAAAAACTACAGCCTTTTTTCTGCTTATATTATTCTTGTCGGCGAGTTTTAACGCGTCCGTTTTCGCGCAGAACAGTCAGGAAGTTTTAATCAAAAATGGAACCGTGATGACTGCCGCCAACGGCACTTTGGAAAACACGGACATTTTGATTCGCGGCGGGAAAATCTTTCGCATCGGAAAAAATCTGAGCGCCGGAGCAAATGCCAAAACGATTGATGCGACCGGCAAATATGTTACGCCCGGAATTTTCGACGCGCATTCGCACGCGATGATGGACGGCAGCGTCAACGAATTTTCCTTTTCGGTAACTTCGATGGTTCGCACGCGCGACATTCTCGATCCGACCGACATCGCTATTTACAGGGCTTTGGCGGCGGGCGTGACGACGCAAAATCTTCTGCACGGTTCGGCAAATCCGATCGGCGGACAAAACACGGTCGTCAAAAATAAATACGGTCATGCCGTCGAAGATTTTATCGTGTCGGACGCGCCGCCGGGAATAAAATTCGCGCTCGGCGAAAACGTCAAACGCTCTAATTTTACGCCGCCCGGAAATCAGACGCGGCGTTATCCGGCAACCCGTATGGGAACGATCGAAACGATGCGCGACGCATTTCTTCGCGCCAGAGATTACAAACAGGCGTGGGACGATTATCGCGCGAAAAAGACGAAAGTGATGCCGCGCAAGGATTTGGAACTTGAACCGCTCGTCGAAATTCTCGAAGGCAAACGGCTCGTTCACGCGCACGGCTATCGTTCGGATGAACATCTTGAATTTAATGCTTCTTGCCGATGAATTCGGCTTTAAAGTCGCGACGCTTCAGCACGGACTCGAAGCCTATAAGATCGCGCCGGAAATTGCCAAACGCGGCACGGGCGTTTCGATCTTTACCGATTATTGGGGCTACAAGATCGAAGCCTACGACGCGATTCCTTATAACGCTTATATTCTCTGGAAAAACGGTGTCAATGTTTCGATCAATTCCGATTCGGCGGAACGCATTCGCCGTTTGAATCTGGACGCGGCGAAAGTTATGAAATACGGCGGCGTGCCGGAAGAAGAAGCCTTGAAAATGATTACGCTCAATCCGGCGAAACAATTCGGCATAGATAAACGCATCGGCTCGATTGAAGTCGGAAAAGATGCCGACATTGTCATTTGGTCCGGACATCCGTTCAGCCCGTTTTCACTCGTCGAACAGACGATGATCGAAGGCGAACTTTATTTTGAAAGATCGAGAGATTTACTGCGCCGTCAGGAATTTGCCCGCGAACGCGAACGTCTCGAAAAACTCGATGTCGAATAAACCGCCCGGGCACAGGTGCAGCGACGACACAACCGCGCATTCCGCGCGAAAAAGGCGACGAACACCTCGACGATTCCGAAAACGACGGAGGAAACCGATAATGAATTCAAAATTCAAAATTCAAAATTCAAAGTTTTTTCAACTTACTTTTCGGGTTTTTTTCTGTCTTCTGTCTTCTGTCTTCTGTCTTCGCACAAAACGACGGTTCGGAGCAGAATCAGACAGGCAGAGCGGGAACCTTTGCCATTACCGGCGCGAAAATCGTGACGGTTTCCGGCGCAATTATTGAAAATGGAACGGTCGTTATTCAAAACGGCAGAATCGTTGCCGTCGGCGCAAATGCGGCGGTTCCGGCTGATGCCGAAAAAATCAGCGGCGGCGGTCTGACCGTTTTTCCGGGAATGATTGATGCGGGAACGAATATGGGTTTGCAGGAAATCGGCGAAGGCGCGGCGGGAACGGTTGACATCGCCGAAACCGGAAATATGAATCCGAACGCCAAAGCTTCTAAAGCCATTACATCCGCATTCGGCGCATATCAATGTAACGCGCGTCAACGGCATCACGACCGTTCTTTCGATGCCTGTCGGCGGAGTAATTTCCGGTCAGGCGGCAGTGATAAATCTGAACGGTTCGACACAGGCGGAAATGACGATCACGCCCGAATTCGGTCTGGTCATCAATTTTCCGCGCATTGCGACATCTCGCGGATTCGGCGGCGGATTCGGGCAACAGCCGATTGATTTCAGCGAAGCCGTCAAACGCCGTGATAAAGGTATCGAAGAATTGAAAAAAATGTTTGCCGACGCGGAAAACTACGCCAAAGTTCAGGAAGCCTACGCCAAAGACAAATCCCTGCCGTATCCGCCGAAAGACATTAAATTAGAAGCGATGATTCCATATATTCGCGGCGAACGACCGATAATTTTTACCGCGCAACGCGAACACGACATTCGCGGCGTGGTTAAATTTGTCGAGGAAATGAAGGTCAAAGGAATTATTATGGGCGGCGGCGATGCATGGAAAGTTGCCGACGGTTTGAAGAAAAATAATATTCCCGTCGTGTTTACAAATATCTTCAGTCTGCCCGCGCAGGACGACGATCCGTATGATTATTTCTACGAAAGTCCGTCAAAATTGCAGAAAGCCGGCGTAAAATTTGCGGTCTCGACCGGCGACGACGGCTCGAATGTCCGCGATCTGCCGTATCAGGCAGGAATTGCCGGAGCTTTCGGTTTAGGACGCGACGAAGCGTTAAAATCGGTAACTTTATATCCCGCGCAAATCCTTGGAATTGCCGATAAATACGGCTCGATTGAAGTCGGCAAAATCGCAAACATCGTCGTTGCCGACGGCGACATTCTCGATCCGCGAACTAACATCAAATATCTTTTCATTAACGGCAGACTTCTGCCTCTGACCAGCCGCCACACCGAACTTTTCGATGCTTTTAAAGACAGGAAATAAAATAAAAAGTAAGAAAATAAAAAGGCTTCATATTTTTATGAAGCCTTTTTTTTCCGAAAATCTACAACCAAAAATCATTTACTGCAATTCAAAAGACACATTGATCTGTGCGCTGATACGCATCTGTCCGAGAGCGAGCGTATCGCCGACGGTCGGCGATACCGGAGAATCGCTCTGACTTGAAATCTGGCTTTGTCCGCCGCCGCCGCCGTAACTTTCGCGCCACGAATTTCCGTAATATAAAGTCGGATCGTTTGAGCCGTAATCCTGTATGCTCATCACGCGACCGAGTTTCGCGCCGAGTTCGCCGGCGAGTGCCTGCGCTTTATCACGCGCGGCTTTGATCGCATCACTGCGGGCTTTGTCGCGGTGTTTTTTGAGATCGTCAACTTCAAAACGCACGCGCAAAACGTGCGTCGCACCGCGTTCGAGCGCACCGCTTAAAATCGTTTCAAATTTCGTCGTGTCTCTAAGCAGAACAACGATTGATTTTCTGACCAGATAATGCAGAAATTTTCCGGCGCGTCTTTCGTCGTAACCTTCATAGACAGGTTCAACGAAAATATAATCGGTCTGAACGTCTTTCGGCGCAACTCCGATTTCTTTGGTCAAAGCAAGTATCGCGCTTGTTTTGGTATCGTTGTCGCGCTTGGCAATGGCAAGTTCGGGATCAAAAGTTTCAACGCCGAAAGTCAGAACGACGCGCGACGGAACAACCCGCACTTCCGCCAAACCCGTCGTCGAAATCCGCCGCAGTTGGTTATTAACATTTTCATCATCTTGTCCGAAAGCGAGCGAACAGAAAGCCAAAAACGTAAGCGAAATAAAAATCAGTTTTTTCATAGCTAGTATTGTATTTAATAGTAACAATCTAAATTGCAAAGGAGTATTTCGAAATTTAGTTATAAAAAAATCGGTGCAAAAATTTACACCGATTTTTTTTAAGATTTTTGCGGAATTTCTTCGCCTTCGGGAAAGAATTCGAGCGATGCCGAATTTAGACAGTAACGCTGTCCGGTCGGCGGCGGACCGTCGGGGAAAACGTGACCCTGATGACCGTCGCATCTGGCGCAGCGAATTTCTTCGCGCACCATTCCGAATTTCGTGTCGCGGTAGATTTTCAAATGTTCGGGATCGAACGGCGCGTAAAATGAAGCCCAACCCGTTCCCGAATTAAACTTATCGTTTGAACGAAACAGCGGCAGACCACAGAGTTTGCAGGCATATGCGCCGTCTTGTTTATTGTCCGTCAGATTTCCGCAAAACGCGGGTTCGGTGCCGTGTTCCATCAGAACGCGATATGCCTCATCGTCTAAATTCTGCGCCAGACGTTCGCGCGTTTCCGCGCTGAACGGCGTGATGTCGTATCCGCTTTCGGAAATTTCTCTTTCTTGTTTTTGTGTTTCCGGTGTCATAAAATATCTCCTGAATTTGCTGAAAATAATATCACAATTATTAATCGTTTTATTCGATGAAATTATTTCCAAAATAAAAAAATGTGAATTTTAGAGTCATATTTTCCGTCAAAAGATGCAACTATAATTGACGCTTTTTATCCCCACCAAAATGCCGCCGCGATGATGCAGTAAAGACCGACGAGCGCGAGACCTTCGAGCCAGATAGATTCGCCGTCAAAAACGACAAATGCCGAAACGATCGCCGCCAGCGCGAGCGCGACGACGAGCAACGGCGACAGAACGTAAAGTCAAAATCGAACCGCCCAGAAAGAACGAAAGCAAAAGCAGAATCGGAAAAAGTCCGAGCGCGATTTGCAGTGAACTGTTTAAAATTACGCTGACCGCATAATCGGCTTGATTGCGCCACGCCAGCTGGATGCCGACGAGATTTTCAATCGCGTTTCCGGCAATCGCCACGACGACCAAACCCGCGAAAGTTTCGGAAATTCCGAGCGTTGCCATTGCCGGTTCGAGCTTCGGAACAAACCATTCCGAAACAAAAGCCGCGCCGATACCCGCGCCGGCCAGAACGATGATCGTCAATTTGAGCGACCATTCGGCTTGCTGTTCCCATTCGTCGGATTCCTGCGTCGCCACCGCCTATCGCCTTTGACGGAAAAAATAAATGCTCGCCACGAAAATCGACAGTAAAATAATCGCGCAGACTAATATCGAGATGGTTGACGTGCGGCTTCGGCGGGCGTGTGCAATTCTTTGGCGAGCGTCGGAATAATCAAAGCCGCAACTGCCAGAATCATTAAGGTTGCAATCATTTGCGGCGGTTCCGATTTAAATCTCTGCGTGCCATTTTTGAATCCGCCGAGAAAATAGCGCCAGTCCGAAAACGAGCAGGGAATTTCCGAGAATCGAACCGACGAGCGCGGCTTGGACGACTTTATCCAATCCGGCACGAAGCGCGAAAATCGCCACGAAAAGTTCCGGCAGATTTCCCAAACCCGACTGCAAAATTCCCGTTGCGCCCGGACCGAGACGACTGCCCAGTTGCTCAGTCGCGTCACCGACGACCACCGCTAAAAGTGCAAGCGCAACTGCCGTGACGGCAAACGACAAAACTTCATTGGCTTGAGCAAAATGCAGAATTCCGGCGAAAATTGTAATCGCAATACACAAACCGATGATGATTTTTTCTTTCTTTTCCATTTGTTGATCTGATTATTAAAAATTAGAAATCATTCTACTATCATTTCAAGCCTTTCAACAAAACCGCGTCGTGTAGCCAATCGCCCTGCGTGAGAGTGAAGTATTTTCCGTCCGGCGAAACTGCAAACCCCGAAGTGTCGGAAATTTCAGCGTTGCCGAGATCGGCGATCTTGGTCGGTGTCGGTTGGTCAGGATTTTGCAATCGGAGAATGTTATTGCCATTTTCGCCGACTGTTAAAATATAAGCCAGACTTTTTCCGTCCGGCATAAAGAGAAAATCGGCAATCGTTGATTTAGCATCCGCCAAACCGAAAACTCTGATAATGTGAGCGTCGGCGGTTGACAACAGGACGATGGATTTTTCACCGCCTTGTTTTTCCTCGAAAGCAAACTGCAAACCGTCGGGCGAAACGGCAAAACGCGGCTGCGGTTTGTCATAGACCATTCGTTCATTGCCGTCTTCGAGCGAAATTTGCCAGAGCGTCCGGTCTTTGCCGTGATGATAAAACAACCGCTTTCCATCGGGCGACACGGAAAGCGGGAAACCTCCGTTTGTTTTCGTGATCTGGATTTGATTGCTGCCGTCTGTATTCATTTTCCAAATTTGGACTTCGCCCGTGCGGTTCGAGGTGAAAAATACAGAGGCATTATCGGGCGAAACAACCGGCTTGGTATTAAACCCGTCATCATTGGTCAACTGTTTCTGCCCGCTGCCGTCCGCATTAAT
Organism: Pyrinomonadaceae bacterium; assembly: GCA_963761145.1. GTDB lineage: Bacteria > Acidobacteriota > Blastocatellia > Pyrinomonadales > Pyrinomonadaceae. The sequence continues at coordinate 728,767 of CAVXFU010000004.1, read as the reverse complement.
GATCCAGATTTGACGGTTGCCCGACATTTGGGATGCAAAAACTATTTTTCCGTCGGGCGCAAAAGATGCATTTTCCGCATTTGCCAGAATCTTTTCAGCGGACGGCGAATCTTTTTCGATCAGCCGCAGACGAAAATCTTCCTTGATCTTTGTCGAAACCAGCAGATTCGCATTTTTATCCAGACTGAGATCAGAATATGTTTCGGAATCTTTCGTCAGCGGAAAGGCTTTGCCGGAAGTGCCGGAAATATGCCAGATGCGGTAATTTTGGTCCGGTATTTTCAGAGCCGTGAAAAGCAAACCATTTTCGTTCGGAAGCCAATTCAGGGCTTTAATATTGAAAAATTTTTCATCCGACAAAGAGCGTTCCGAACCGTTTTCCAAATTGACTTCCATCAAAGTGAAGTCGTTTGCGCCGTTTCTGGATTGTCCGGCGGCAAAGGCAATCGTTTTTCCATCGGGTGAAAATTTGTTGGCGGATATTCTAAACGGCGTTGGACGCGAGGTGATCTTTTTTTCATTTTTTCCGTTCGTGCTGTCGGCGGTCCACAGCGAACAATTTTCATCGGCGCGGTTGTAACAGCGGACAAATGAAATTTTTTCTCCGTCCGGCGAGACATTCATCCAACCCTGTGTTTCGCTGATGATTTTCGTCGGAACTCCGCCGAAGCTCGAAATGCGGTAAATGTCCGCCTGACCTTCAAAATCGCGTGGACGGCGGGCAAAATAAAGAAAATTTCCGTCCGGTGAAATTGCCAGACCTGCATAAATATCTTCCGACGGCGGAATGATCTCGACATTATTGCCGGATTCGATCTGCCTGAGCCAAACGCTCAAATGACCGGCAGATTCATTGGTGTAAAAAACATTTTTTCCGTCTGAAGAAATTATCGTATGAAAGACTTTGCCGTTAGTCGAAAGTTTTTCGGAAACAAAATCAGCGGACAAAATCGGAACGCCGGTTTTATTTTTTTGATTCAGAAAATACCAAAAAACGGACGCAAAAATTACGGTCAAAAAAATTGCCGCCAGCCAAAATAGATTTCTGCGGTGCGGTTTTGCGACGGAAACTGCCGTCGAATTTGATGAGTATAACGATTTGAGTGAGTTAATTTCAGAGGTTGATGAATCAGAATTATTTTTTTCGGATTCGACCGGATTTTGATCCTGGAAAAAATCGAACGGTTTTTCCAAAGCCAGCGCGACCGATTCTTTGATCGAAAGTTTGCGACCTTCGGCAAACAAACGGGCAAAAGTTTCTTGGTCGAGCGCATTGCGAACCGCCGCCGCACTCGGTTCGTGATCGGCGCGGAAAATCAGCGGCGGCTGTGCGCCGAGTGATTCGAGCAGAACGTCAATTGCGCCGAGCATTTTCGCGGCGTGTTGCGGTGCGCCTTCGATAACGGCAATCGCCGTCAGAGGTTCGAGGCATTGCACGATTCCCCACAGATCGGATATTTCTTCACGTAGCCGGAGACTTTCCTGACATAAATCTTTCGCCTGTGCGTAATCGCCTTCGGCAAATTTCAGACGACCGTAATTGACCAGCGCAATCGAACGCGCCAGATTATTTTCCGAGCGTTCTCCGGCTTTTATACTTTCATCCAGAAATACTTTTGCCTGCACCAGATTGTTTTTCGTTTGACAGATTGCGGCGAGAACGACGGTTGTAAAAACAATTCCCGAATCGAATCGGAGTTTGCGGTATAAATCTAAACTTTCCGTCAGACAGGCGATAGATTTTTTCTCGTCGTCATGGCGATACCAGTGCGACATTCCGATAAAAAAAAGCGAAAGCGCGGACATCATCGGATAATTTATTTTGCGCGCGAGCGCGAGACTTTGCTCGCAAATTTCGCTGGCGCGGACATAATCGCCTTTCACCCAGATCAATTGTCCGAGCGACGTTAAAGCCTTTACCCGGGCGGCAGATTCGCTGCCGGAATTTTTTTCGAGAGCGTCGGAAAGCCGTTTGATGCCTTCGCCGAGATAACCGCGAAAAGTCCAGAGCGGAGTAAGTGCGGAAATTATTTTCAAATTGTTTTCCGAGTTTGCGGTTTTCCAAAACTCCATCGCGGCGCGAAAATTATGTCGTTCTGCTTCCATCCGGTTTATAACTTTTGCCTGCTCTGCGCCCATCACTTTGCGTTCCAGTTTTTTGCCGTAAGTAAGAAAATATTCGGCGTGCCGACGCTTTATTTTAATTTCCGTTTCTATATCTATGGCAAGAAGTTCGGCAGCAAATTGACGAATCGTTTCGAGCATCAATAGATGATTTTCACCATTTTCATCAATTTGCCGGAGCAAATTTCCTGCAACCATAGATTCCAGAGAGTCGAGAATTTCATTTCCGGTTTTGTTATCATCGCCGCAAATATATTCAGCCGATTCGACCGTAAAATTACCTGAAAAAACTGCCAGCTTCTTAAATAATTCCCGCTCATTTTCGCCGAGCAGGTCGAAACTCCACGCGATTGTGTCGCGCATCGTCTGCTGGCGGGCGGGCAGACTTTTGTTGCGGCTGGTCAAAAATTGCAGACTGTTTTCCAGACGTTCGAGAATCGCCGACGGCATAAGCAGTTTTGTCCGCGCCGCCGCCAGTTCGATGGCGAGCGGCAAACCGTCAAGGCGCGTGCAAATCTGCGCGATGTCCAGAGCGTTTTCTTCGTTTAAAACAAAGTTCGAATTTAAGTTTCGCGCCCGTTGGACAAACATCTGAACCGACGGATAATTTTCGCGGCTGACAATTTCCGTTGCCGTTAGATCGAGCGGCGGCACGGCAAGCGGCGGAATGAGCAGTTCATTTTCGATATTCAAGCGAAGTGCGACGCGGCTCGTCACTAAAATTTTTAGCCGCCGCGTCGGGAAAATCATTTCTTCCAAAAACGGCGCGGCTGACAAAACCTGTTCAAAATTATCCAGAACGAGCAGTATTCGTCGTTCGCGCAAAAAATTTTGCAGAGCTTCGATCAAGGAAATTTCGCCTGTCTCTTTTACGTCCAGAGTTTGCGCGATTGATGCGGTGACAATTTCTGGATTAAAAACGGGCGCAAGTTCAACAAAAAAAACGCCGTCGGGAAAGTCATCCGAACGATTAGCAGCGATAAAACGCGCCAGACTCGTTTTTCCCGAACCGCCGACACCTGTCAAAGTTATCAGCCTGACATCTTCGCGGTGCAGAAGATTTTCGACCGAAGCGATCTCTTTTTCACGTCCGAAAAGCGAGTGCGGCGCAAGCGAAATAAGATGCTGAAGATTTGCCGTGCTCGTTTCTGAAACGGTCGGCATTTCTGTTTCCTTTAACTTCTGAACGGTAACAAAACCATTTTCAATGGTTTCACTTTTTCTGAAAAACTTGATTTGAATTGTGCGATTCGCCTGAAATTGCTTTGCCCGAATTTTCTGTTTCGACGATACGCACATCGCCGATAAAACGATAACCGCGCTTGGTTACGGTTTCGATAAAATGCGGATTTTTTGCATTGTCTTCGAGAGTTTTTCTGAGCAGGCGAATCGTAAATGTGAGATTGCCGTCTTCGACAAAACTGTCCGCCCAAACCTTTTTCATCAGGTCTTCTTTGGAAAGCAGATGCCCGTGATTTCTGACGAGTTCGAGAAGAAGCTGAAAGGCTTTTGGCGTGATCGAAACGGGTTTTCCGCCGCGCAGAAGAACTTTTTCTCCTGTGTCCAGAAAAAAATCGTCAAACTTAAAACCCTGCGTTTTCAGTAACATACGCCTTCTAATAACTTTCTAATAACTTTCTGTTCGAAATCAAAGGACTTTAGGGGCAAAAAGAATTTAACTGTGTGTCATTCACGGTGTAGAAGGGATTTTAACACAAAAAAAGAATACTGTCGAAATATTTTGTTTTCGAACTTGAAAATAGAACAAGGAAGAATAATCGAATGAGTATAAATGAAGAAAATTTGCATCAATTACTGGGAAAATTCGTGACCGATTTCGGCGCGACGCTGCACGCCGGAATGGTCGTCATCGGCGAACAGCTCGGACTCTACAAAGTTCTGGCGGCGGGCGGAAAAATGACTTCGAGCGAATTGGCGGCGCGCACCAACACGAACGAAAGATACGTCCGCGAATGGCTCAATTCGCAGGCGGCGGGCGGTTATGTCGAATACGACGCGGAAACTAAAAGTTATTTTATGAACGACGAACAGGCGTTCACGCTCGCCGATGAAAACAGTCCGGCGTATATGCCCGGAGCGTTTCTGCTGGCGAGTTCGGCGATTAAAGCCGCACCGAAAATTGCCGAGCGGTTCGTCAGCGGCGAAGGTCTCGGCTGGCACGAACACGATCACGATCTTTTTCGCGGAACGGAGATGTTTTTTCGTCCCGGTTACGCGGCAAATCTCGTCGGTTCGTGGATTCCGTCGCTCGAAGGCGTTGAAGAAAAACTGCAAGCCGGAGCAAAGGTCGCCGATGTCGGCTGCGGTCTCGGCGCGTCAACTATTTTGATGGCGCAGGCTTTTCCGAATTCTAAGTTTGTCGGTTACGACTATCACGACGGTTCGATAGAAATGGCGCGTCAGAGAGCGGCGGAAGCCGGAATTTCCGACCGCATCAGTTTCGAAGTCGCCAAGGCGAAAGATTATCCGGGCAAAGATTTCGACTTCGTTGCCTTTTTCGATTGTCTTCACGATATGGGCGATCCGGTCGGAGCGGCGGCGCATGTTAAAGATTCGCTCAACGAGGACGGAACTTGGATGATCGTCGAACCGTTTCGCGGGCGACAAAACGGAAGACAATTTAAATCCGATCGGCAGAGCTTTTTATTCGGCTTCGACTTTGCTCTGCACGCCCGCATCGCTTTCGCAGGAAGTCGGTCTGGCTCTCGGCGCACAAGCCGGCGAAGCGCGGATTCAGGGATGTTGTGACAACAGGCGGTTTTACAAATTTCAGACGCGCTATCGGAAACGCCGTTCAATTTAATTTACGAAGCAAAACCGTAAATTGAGTTTTATCGAATAAACCAGGCAATAAAAATATGCGATAAGGAGTTGTCGTGAAATTTACACATATAAATTTGAATGGCGAAAGACAATTGACGCTCAACCTTTCGGGCATCGTCGGGTTTGGCGGGGCAAATCGCAAAGACGATGTAATGCTGATTCAGGGATTTTTCAATTACATTGCCAGAGGTCTGTATCCGGGCGCAGTCGGTCTCGGCGGCGATTACAAAATTCCCGAAATTACGGGCGAGATGGACGGCGATACTTATTCGGCAATCGGCGAATTTCAGATTAGAAATGCCGCCCGATTGTTGATGAATCGTTTTGACGGGCGAATTCATCCGGCAAACTATGCTGATCGCCAACTGCATACCGGCGGCAACAAGCGTTATATGTCCATCACACTTCTGCATATAATGGCGACCGATGCCGCCGTGATGCAGAGCGATTTTGACTATACGTCCGGTCTGGCAAAATTGAACTCGGAACTGGCTACACTTATTGATATGGCAGTTTTAAATTCCTGAAAAATAAAATTAAAAAAACGGAGAGTCTATGCAAATTTACATTACGAAAAATAACCAGCAATTCGGACCATTTGAAGAAGAAAAAGTTTTGGAAATGCTCGGCAGCGGACAGCTTTCGCGCGAAGATATGGCGATTCGTCACGGCGACAAGGACTGGCAAAAACTCGGCGGTCTTTTTCCGAACACCGGCAGCGCTTCGTCTGTTCCGGCAGTTGCGGCGGTCGAACAAACCGCACCGAAAAAAAGCCGCAAAGGTTTATTGCTCGGCTGCGGCGGATTTTTTGCGGTCGCGCTGCTGATTGCCGGAGTTTTAGGATTTATCGCTTATCGAAATATGTTTCCGGCTGATTCAAAAGAAGATTTACCCGATAAGGTCGGCGATCTGAAACTCGCCAATCGTTATCCGCCGAAGGGAAACGTCTGGGGAACGGAAACGAACTTTGTCGGTATTTACGGCGACGATGCGAAAACGAAAACCGTGCTTTATATGATGACCGTCTATGGTGACGAAGCGACCGCTAAAGACGCGATGCGAACCGAACTTGCCCGAACCTGTCAGACAGGCGAAACACCGATGTATTTTACGTTTGACAAAGGCGGCGCGGAAACCTCGCAGGGCGCGACCTGCGCCGTTCCGCTTTACATTCAAAAAGGCAACAAACTCGCCGCCATCGGCGGAAGCGGCGGCGATGCGGATACATTTATCGAGTTTGCCGAAAATCTGCCGTTTAATATCGGCTCGACAATGACGAAAAAGTAAATTATCTGCGAGGAATTTATATGAAAAAAAATGTCTTGATGTTTGCCGCCGTAATTTGTCTTTTTGCCGCCGCTTGCGGAATAAATTCGGTCACGAAACAGCAACTCGAAAATCTCAAAGCCGGCGACATTTTAGTTTACCGTTTTCAGAAAGAAGGGAAATCGTGGTTTTACGCCGACAAGATCACGCGCATCGAAGGCGACAAAATCTTTTATAATCCGGGAAAAATGGAAGCTGATAAAGGCAATGACGACCGCCTGAAAGATTTTGTCACCGACAAAGAATTATCAATTTCCAAACCCGAACTTCTAAAATATGAAACCGAACAGGGCGACGATAAAAAAGTAATTATCTGGATAAAGTAAAATTGAAAAAATTATTTTTTTTCAAAATTGTTCAATCTTTTTTCGAGTTCGCGAATCGTTTTTGCCATCTCGCCCAAACGTCTGTAAGCGGCGGTCGAGCGCAGCCAATCGCGGTTTTCAAACGCCGGAATTCCTGAAAGAATTTTGCCGGGTTCGACATCGTGCGATGTGGCGGATTTTGCCGTGATGACAACATCGTCGCCGACTCGCAAATGTCCGGCAATGCCGACTTGTCCGGCTAAAATTACGCGCTTGCCGATCACCGAACTTCCCGCAAGTCCGGTTTGCGAACAGATCAGCGCATCTTCTTCGACTATGCAGGAATGTCCGATCTGCACGAGATTGTCAATTTTCGCGCCGCGCATTATTCGCGTTTCGCCGACCGAAGCGCAATCAACCGCCGAATTTGCGCCGATCTCGACATTGTCTTCTAACACGACGCGCCCGACCTGCGGAATTTTCAGCCACGATTTTTCTTCAGTTTTCGCGTAGCCGAAACCGTCCGAACCGATTGTTGTATTGTTGTGAATGATGCAGTTTTCGCCGATCTCGCAATTTTCACGAATCGAAACGCCCGAATGAATGACCGAATTTGCGCCGATTTTTACATTATCGTAGATCGAAACATTCGGATAAATTTTGACATTTTCGCCGATTTCGCAATTTTTTCCGACCGAAACAAATGCGTCAATCGAAACCGTTTCAGCGACTTTCGCCGTTTCATCAACAAACGCGCTTTTGTGAATAAACGGTGCGAAAATCCGTTCGGGATAAAAAACTCTTAACGTCCGCGTATAAGCTAAATATGGATCTTTCGCTCTTAACACTGCGATGTCATCGCGCTCACAAATTTCCTTTTCGTTAAGAAATATCGCGCTTGCTTTTGTTTCGTTAATCTGCGGCGTGTATTTCGGATTTGCCAGAAAAGTTATCTCGCCGCGTTCGGCAATGTCCAAACCTGCCGCGCCGGTGATTTCCAGAGTTTCATCGCCGCGCTCGATTTCGGCAAAAACGGCTTGCGCCAGTTCGAATAAATTCATAAAAAAAGTTGTTTAAACATTTCAAGATAAAGTTTATAATAGTTTTCGTATAAACACTTTCAAAACAAGAATATTAGAAAAACAAAAATCAATTCCGATTTAAAAGCAGTAAAAATCCATCCAACAAATAAATTTTCAAGTTTTATGGTTCTTTACTTGCACAAAGTTGTTTCAATCTTCTACTCTGAAAAGGCACACAAAAACTTTCCCCTTAAAAAATAGTCCCCAAAATTTCTATTTTACATTTCTGAGGTATTAATAATGAGTGAAAAAATTTTAACCCAAACTGAAAAGATTTACACAGTCGAGGACTATTTAAAGTTCAAACATCGCGGCTCCACGAAACGCGAATTTTACAACGGCAAAATTTTCGACACGGCAGGTTCGTCGCGTCGTCACAATCTGATCGGCAGCAACACGACCATCGGAGTCGGCAGTCGTCTGCGCGGGCAGCGTTGCGAGATTTACGTCAACGATATGCTGGTCAAACTTTCAAATAAAAGTTTCTGCTATCCCGATGTCGTCATCGTCAAAGATAATCCGGTTTTCGACGGCAGCGAATTGGATGTTCTGGTCAACCCGACCGTCATCGTCGAAGTTTCGTCGAAAGCGACGATCTGTCACGACAAAACCGCGAAACTTGACAGCTATCTGGCGATGGAAAGCGTCAAAGAATGTATTCTCATTAAAGAAGAAGAAATGTTCGTCGAGCATTACGCCAAGCAAACAATCAATCAATGGGTCTATAAAATCTACACCAAACGCGATGATAATATCTCGCTTGATTCGGTCAACTGCCGTATCTCTTTAGCGGAAATTTACTCGCAGATAAAGTTTGATTAAACTTTATCTGCGAGTAAACTTTTAAAAAAACACAAAAAATCTTGGCAAACATTATTTTATAAAATAATGTTTGCCAAGATTTTTTTTCTATTGTAATTTACCAAAATCGAAATTCTTTCAGTCTTAAAAAATCTTATGCATTTGAAAATGCGAGGAGTTAAAAATAAAATCTTATATTTCGGGGAATTTATGAAAACTACATTCAAAATTTTTACTGCAGTTGTTTTGTTTTTGGCTGCTCTGTCTGTCTTTTCACAGTCTGGTACGGTTCAAATTACGGAAGGCAAATTTTCCGTATTCAACGGAGAAATTTCTCAAATTCAAACGCCACAATTTTCGGCAACAGGCGAGTTTATAGAACATTCTGAATCGGAATGGTATCAAGTTTGTTGGGGAATCGGTCAAATCTGTCAGCCCGGAAAAAACTTTAAATTGCCGTATTCGACAAGAATCGGTGAAAATATCGGGACGGCGTTACCTTTCGAAAGAGGCAATGTTTCGATGAACGGAAAAAATTATCAAGATGTTTTCTATACGGGAAAATTGTATTTTGCCGATTCTTTTCTCTCGGAAAAATTATATGTAAATATTCCCAAATATATAAATATTCGCAGAAAGGGAAAATACCGTTTTAGAAATTCATTTACATTATTTCCGAGTGTTTTCAGGATTTGCAAAGTTTCCATGCTGAATGCTCCGTGTCCGCCGGAACAATTGCTTTTTGAAGGGATGATCGAAGGACACGGCACAGTATTGATTACTTTAAATTACAATAACCAAAATCCCGAGCCGAATCAGTTTAGTCCGGTTTTGGTTAGAAAATCATTTGTTTATCAATTCGAGCCTTAAAAAGTTTACATTCTAAGACATTTTTTATAACAAATTTATCGGATCAATCTCGACGCTGATAATCTTTAAATCACAAAATTTTTCTTCCGCTTCGTGAAGTGCGAAATCTAAAGTTTCACGCAATTTCTGACGATTCAAAGCTTTAACTAAAATTTGCAAACGATGTTCGCCTTTTAATCTTGCAAGCGGCGCAGGCGCAGGTCCGAAAATTCTACACGCATTTTCCGTGTTTGAATTCACCAGAGAATTTTTCAAAATCTGCGCGTTGTCGAAAGCGTAATTGTAATTCGGATGTTTGATCGAGATCGCGGCGAGCGCAACAAATGGCGGATACGATAAATTTTTGCGGAAACTAATTTCTTCGGCGTAAAACGCATCGTAATTTTGCGTCTGCGCGTGTTTGAGCGCGTAGTGCGTCGGGTAATAAGTCTGGATCAGAACTTTCCCCGGCAGTTCACCGCGACCGGCGCGACCGGCAACCTGAGTCAGCAATTGAAACGTGCGCTCGGCGGAACGAAAATCGGGCATGGCGAGTCCCGCGTCAACCGAAATCACGCCGACCAGCGTGACATTCGGAAAATCGTGACCTTTGGCGAGCATCTGCGTACCGACAAGCATATCGAGTTCGCGGCGGCTGAATTTTTCGAGTGTTCTTTCCATTTCGTGCCGCCGCCGCATCGTGTCGCGGTCAATCCGCGCAATTCGCAGAGCGGAAAATTTGCGCCTCAAAATGTCTTCGATCTGCTCTGTGCCTTCGCCCATAAAATACAGATACTGACTTTTGCAGTTCGGGCAGCTGTGCGGAACTTTTTCGCGGTGATTGCAGTAATGACAGACGAGCCGCGCTTCGCCGCGATGATAGGTCAGCGTGATGTCGCAGTTTTTACAGCGAATCGTTTCGCCGCAGCCGCGACATAAAACGAATTGCGAAAAGCCGCGCCGATTGAGCAGTATGATTGATTGTTCGCCTTTAGCGTGCGTTTCTTCAATCGCCTTTAAAAGTTCGGGCGAAAAAATCGGGTCTTTACCGAAGTTTTTGAAAACCTCGCGCATATCAACGATTTCGGCTTGCGCCATCGGACGATTGGCGATGCGGTTCGGCAGTTGCAGATATTGATATTTTCCCGTTTGCGAATTATGAAAAGTTTCGAGCGCGGGTGTTGCCGAACCGAGAACGACGACCGCTTTTGCATAATTGGCGCGGACTATGCCAGCGTCGCGCCCGTTGTAAAAAGGCATTTCATGCTGGCGATACGAAGAATCGTGTTCTTCGTCAACAATTACCAATCCCAAATTTTGCAGCGGTGCGAAAACCGCCGAGCGTGTTCCGATGACGACGCGCGCATCGCCGCGCCGGATTCTGCGCCATTCGTCAAAGCGTTCGCCTGTCGAAAGATTCGAATGCAGAATCGCTACTTCGTCGCCGAAAACCGCGCGTAATCTTTTTGAAAAAACCGGCGTGAGCGCGATTTCCGGGACAAGCATCATCGCGGATTTTTCGAGTTCCAAAACCGTTTTCATCGCGCGGATATAAACTTCCGTTTTGCCGCTGCCCGTTACGCCGTGAAGCAGAAACGCTTTGTAATTTCCGGCTTTTGAAGCGTCGGTAATTTCGCGTAAAACATTTTCCTGTTCATTCGTAAGAGTCAGATCGGTAATTTCAGGAATGATCGCATCGGCGAGCGGATCGCGCAAAACTTCCTGTATGAAAACTTCGAGAAAACCGTATTTTGCCAGAGTATTTATAGAAGACGCGCCGACTTCCGCTTTTTCGATAAGTTCGGTAAAAAGCATTTCACCGTTGTTTTCTAAAAGCGTTTCAACGATTTTTGTCTGTGAGTCGGTCAGAGGTTTGTCAGTTGTTTTGTGAAATTCGGGCGGTAGAAGTTTGACGGCTTTGCGGCGTTTCGGTTTGACCTGCGCGGTGATCGTGCGCTGAAAAGTTTTGGCAAAATTACTTAGAACGAGTTCGCGAACGGCGCGTTTTGCCGTTGCCGCGCCGAAAGTTTTTTCGAGTTCGCGCTGCGGCGTTTCGCCGTTTGCGTTCAAAAATTGCAAAATTTTTACTTTGTTGGTTTTTGCTGTCGAAAGTTTGATGAGTTCGTCGCGACCCTGTGCGGAGATCGAAATTATCTGCTCGAAAGTCGCGTTAATTCCGGCGGGCAGAGAAGCCTTTAACATTTCGCCCCACGACGCGGCGTAATAGTCTGCCGACCACTGCGTCAGACGCAAAATCTCGTCCGTGATGAGTGGTTCTTCATCAATCAATTCGATGACATCTTTGACAGCATTTTCTTCAAATTCAATCTCTTCGCTGAGTTTAGCGTGAAGCGCGACGGCATAACCTGTCAGTTGCCGTTTGCCGAACGGGACGAGAACACGCGCACCCGTTTTGATATTTTCGCGCAAGCCGTTCGGCAAGCTGTATGTAAAAGTCTGCCGCAGAGGAACAGGCAGCGCGACCTCGACAAAGGCGGGCAGAGATTTATTTTGTAAAATACTTTTGGCGGCGTAATTAGGCATTGACTAAAAAAAAATTGCCCGCGAATAAACGCGAATGAACACGAAATAAAGAAAGTAAGAAAAAGCCTTTAAAAATGTCTTAGGATTTTCTTTCGCGCCATTTAGCGTTTATTCGCGGCAAAAAATTCTTTATCCGAATTGATGTTAAAATGATAACCTAAAGGAACTTTTTACAAAAACCGGCATCTAAACGAAAATAGAATCTATGCAAAGTCTCGAACAACACAACGCGCCGAAAAAGGGAATCAACAAAATATTTATCGTTGCTTTTATCATTGCCGCCGTCGCTATCGGCGGAATTATTTATGTCATTTCATTGAAACCTTCGATGCAGCAGCAAGTTCAGGAAACGATGGAAAACGCCTACCGCGAAGGCTCGCCGGAGTTTGCCGCGCTGACCAAAAAAATCGTTATTCAAACGGACGAAGACCGCACGATGGAATCGCCCATCGGTTTGGGAACAATCTTGATGAGTATCGGCGGAAAAATTAAAAATCTGAGCGGGAAAACAATTACGGGACTGGAAATAAATGTCGCAGTGATTGATTCGTTTGGCAATGCGGTCAAAGACAAAAATCTGGTTGTCGTTCCGAACCAATATACAAGATTGGGAAATAGCGAAGTTGCCGACGTGACCGTGCGGATGGACGGTTTCGACCCGAAAGCCGACCGTGCCAATATCCGCTGGAAAGTCGTGGCGATCAAAACGGAGTAAGAAATAATTTGTCGGGGCAAACCGCTAAAATAATTTGTAACATTTTAATGGTTTTGATTTTTACAGGACTTTATATTAAAAACAAAAAGTTGGATCTAGAGGCGTGATCTTTATTTGTGACGGCGAAACTATAAATTGTAAAATTTTGCGCTCTTGAAAATGTTTGATGAGCAGACAATTTTTTTCTTTTCCCAGATCGTTTGCCCAGATAAACTTGGAATTTTCGATGTCGGCTTTGTTGTAGACTATTTCATCGTGAACCGATTGATCCGGTTGATATGAGACTATCGCCAGATATTTGTCAGCCGAGTTGTTAAAATATTCTTCAATTTCCGGCTTAACATAGGTTGCCCGCCCGTAATCTTCAAAAGAAACTTCCTTTCGCTTTTCCAGTTCAACGAGTTTATTAACTTCAATTGCCGTAAACTTGGCAGGATGATAATAATAATAAAATTTTTCCGTCCAATCGAAAAAAGTCAAAGTGCAAGCAGCAGTGATAAATATCAAAAGATATTTTGTTCCGGCATCTTTTTTCAGAAGAAATGATACGCAGTATTTTAATGATTCTATTAAAAGTAAATAAAAACAACCCGTTAACGGTGCGGAATAGTGCGGCTTTTCCCAGTAATTTGTCAGAGACATCCCGGCAACTGTAATAAGGATTGTTCCTGCAATCAAAATCAGAAGAGGATTTTTTTTAAGAATCGGAATTAAAAAAATATAGATGAATAGCGTTAGCCAAACAGTTGATAGAAACGCCGGAAATTCTGCTAAAAGATATAAGACCGCATAGATCGATTTTTCGACTTTTGAATCGTAAATTTCTCTACCTTCTAAATTATAAAGCAGTCTGCCGGTCGAAATCTGGTTATACAAATTTTTTAGTCTTTCCGTTCCTCTGATTTCCGGCTCAGAAGAAGATGACGACTCAAAGACGAATAACGGTGTGGAAAAGTATTGCGACTGATGCACCGTGTATGGAAAACTTGTGATGCTTCCAGTCGCCTTAAAGTTATAAAAAGCCATTGCTGACAACGAAATCAAGGTTAAAAGAAATGCCGGAAGAAAAAAACTTTTGACTTTTCGTGACAGCGAGGTTTTGTTTTTAATGATTTGAATAAGCAGAAAGCACAAAGGCGCAAGCATTGTTAAAAAGCCTTCGTAGGGACGTGAATTAATTAAAATTGTTCCGCCTGTAATCAGTAAAAAGATATTTCCGAAGCAGATTCTGTTTAATAAGTTTCTGAACGCTCCGAAAAAAATACTGCCGCCGAATGCCGCCGCTGTTCCGCCCCAAAAACTCTGTGCCCAGTAGCTATCTATTCCTATAAAAAGAAACATCAGAAACGTTCCGCAGATAGCCCATCGAACGCCGCTCCATAAAGACAGCATCCAAAAAAGCGATCCGGCAAATAGCCCGCACGAAATCCAAACCCCGTAAATCGGCTGACCGAAAATTATCTGTCCCATAGCGAGAAACATCGCTTGCACGGGCGGAAATTTGGACATATAAACCGGCGTTACGAGAATATGAGGCGACTCATAATGCTCGTAAAACTCAGGCGTCGGATTCGATAATCTGCCTTCGGCAAATGTATCGGCAGCCAGCAGATAACTAAATTCATCATGAACGTGAGGAACTGGAAATCCGTAGTGGTCTGCGTAAATTAAAGGCAGTAAAAATCCCGTTATGGCAAAAATAATCACCATAAAAGATTTTTTAGAAAAGAGGGAAAAACTATTCGACTTTTCTATTGAATGATTAAATTGTGCATTGTTCAAACCGCTCGAAAAATTAGGAGTAAAATTCATTTTCCTTATAAAAATCGGTGGGTCGAAAAAAATAATAGTTGGGTTACTTTTCAGCCAGTGCGTAGGTTGATGCCGGGATTTCGGATATGCCGCGATCAATTTTGCTAAAACCGACTTTGTTGATCTCAGCTGATTCCTGATACTCGTAATCGGTATTTATTTCCCACAGATCGTGTTTTGCTCTATGTGTGATGTTTTCCGCTGCGAGCATTCCCATTAGGATGCTGTGATCCTGGTTGTTATACTTAAATGCTCCGTATCTGCCGATGACGCTCAGATTCTCAATCGAATTTAAATAATTTTCAATCGGTTTAATATTTTCTTTATAGCCGCGATTGTAAACCGGATAACAGTTTTTGACGCGGTGAATGTAACCGTCTGAAATTTCCGCGTCACCGATCAACCCGGTTTTCCTAATTTCTTCACTTGCTAGGTCGATGATTTTAGCGTCGTCGCGCATCCAGATTTCATCTTCGTCGTAACACCAGTATTCGAGTGCAAGAATGCTGGTGTTCTCTTTGCCGTAAAGCTGCGGTGACCAGTTGCGGAAGTTGGTGATGCGCCCGGTTTTTAGATTGTCCGCGTGAATGTAAAGCCAGTTGTCCGGGAAAAGCTCAGTAGCTTCGACTTTCAGATAAGCCAGAATTGTGTTTCTAAACTTTAAAGACTCTGCCGCGCTAACAATGTTTTCGGGAACTTTTGAAAGTTGCGTGACCATCCGCGTCAGAGGCATCGTCGAAATGATATGGTCATATTGGATCTTTTCACCGGTCATTAGCTCGATGCCGACGGCTTTGCCATTTTCCGTGCAGACGCGCTTGACGGGCGTTTGACATAAAACGTTGCCGCCCGAGTTTTTGACACAATCTGCCATCCGTTCATAAACTACGCCTGAACCTTCATATGGATAGGCAAATGTATCAACGAGTGTTTTATGTTTATTATTTTTGCCTTGTTTAAAAGCATTTATTATTGCTTCAAGCAGCGAAAGTTTTTTGATACGTTGCGCAGCAAAATCCGCGTCGAGTTCTCCGCAGGAAATTCCCCAGAGTTTTTCGCTGTAAGTTTTAAAAAATATCTCGAACAAGCGTCTGCCGAATTTTTCTACGACCCAGGACTCAAATGATTCGTGTTTCGCTTTTCTCTGATAATTTAAACTGCTCTTTTGCAAAACTCAGAAAGCAACTGGCAGCTTCAAAAACACCTAATTTGGAGAGGGCATTAAATGGCTTTCAAAGGATAATAAAAAAACTTGTTTTTGTAATAAATCCGCGTCAAGCGATTAACCATATCGTAATTTTCACCGACTACTTCGAGCCAGATTTTATTGACTCGCGGGTCGCTGCTGAAAAAACGATGTGGACCTAAATCCACCTTTTGATTCCATAGATCAATTGTTTTTGCCATTCCACCGACGGCGTCCGAAGCTTCATAAACATCTACAGAAATGTTTTCCTTAGATAATTGGTAAGCAGCAGTGATGCCGGCTGGACCGGCTCCAATAATTGCAATATTCATTTTTTTATTCTTTGATTAGCAGTATTAAATAAAAAATAATTAACCTAACATTTTGCAGAGTAAGAGAAAAATTTCAGCCTGTAGATAATTCGTAGAAAAAGACTAAGTAAACTCCGTTGTTTAGAAAAGTTAACAACGCAGATAAAGAATACCGTGAAATAAAAAAAATGTAAAGAAGTTTTAACAATGTTTTATAAAATTTAAGGGTAAAAACAGAGTGTGCTTTAGTATGTAAATAATAAAAGAATTTTCAATCTTCAAATTATTGAAAATAATGTCGGCTTGATGGTATTATCTGAAAGGTTAATTCTCCTCCACCTTCTTCCGAGTCCAAATACAAATTCTTACACGCCACCGATATGTTTACGATTTTAATAATTATCTGTTTATTACAACTATGGTTGATTTTTGGAAAATGCGATGAATTCAAAGATGTGCGTGTGCCGCTTATCAAAGCAATGGTTTTGGTTTTTGGTTTAATTTTCTTTAACACAGAATTACTTTCCGCTCTTAGTTTGCTAACCTTTCGCGGTATTTTCAGTCTGTGGTTATTAGAAAATCTAAGTTGTTCGGGTATCTTGTATTATATGAGCGATCCGGAAAAACCGATAACAGCTTGCTTCAAATTAGTTTAGCTCAGAACAAAAGATATATTATTTCATAACTATATATATGTAATTACTTTAATAATTATTTACACTACAATATTTTTCATCGCTTTGGTTTCTACTCCTAATACAGTTGATTCGCAGACGTATCATCTGGCGCGAGTCGCTAATTGGATACAATGGGAAAATATTGGCTTTTATCCGACATCTACTCTGCGCCAGCTTTACTCAAATCCACTTGCTGAATATGGGATTTTAAATGTTTTTCTGTTGTCCGGTCACGACAGATTCGTGAACTTGACTTCAATTCGGTTGTCTGATTGGAAACGGTATTATTGTCTCTCTAATAGTACGCGAGCTTGGTTTAGATTATTCAAAGCAGATTTTTGCAGCGTTATTGACGGCTACGATTCCGATGGCGATTTTACAGTCTTCGAGTACTCAAAATGATCTGGTCGTTACATTTTTTTCACTTGGCTTCTTCATTTTTTATTTACGCTATTCTCAATCGACACGAGTATCGGCTACAGCAATCAGATTTTTTGCGCACTGTGTTTGGGATTAGCGATTCTTACGAAAGGAACAGCGTATATTTATTGTGCTGCTATCGGTGGTGTAATATTTGTTTCTGTAATTTTTAGTCATCTGCCAAGACAACGAAAAACGGGATTTATTTTACACAGCTTATTGATAATACTTATCTCACTTTCTTTGAACTCGATACAATATACGCGAAATTACCGTTTGTTCGGTTCACCAATAGCGACAGGCGAGGAATCATATATAAATAAAAATATAACGCCGCAAACAGCCGTCGCCGGAATCATAAAAAATTATGTAATCCATCTCGCAACAGATTTTGATAGTTCTACAAATTGGATAAGGGAAAAGACGGAGAAATCTGCTCGGAACCGAAATGGACAATTCTGAAACTCATTTTTTACAGATACCATTTGCCATAAGTTATTCGGATCACGAGGATAACTCTGGAAATTTTATTCAGATGCTTTTAGTTACGATCAGTCTCTTTTTACTTGTAATTTTCGGAAAGAAATTCAACAAAAATATATTGATTGTAACTTTGACTATGGTTGTTGGTTTTATTCTACTTTCAGTTTTGCTTAAGTGGAATCCGTGGCTGAGTCGGTTTGCATCTACCGTTTTTTATGTTGGGCTGTGTCATAATTACAGCGATTCTGAGTAAAATAAATTCTCGTGCAAATGATTTGATTTTTATTATTTGTTTAGTAAGTTGTGCCAATGCTTTATCATTCGGAACACCGCGTTCGATTTTTACCGCCGTACAATCTTTTAGTGGAAATGTGCCGCGAATTAACCATTATTTCGATAATTACGGTCTTATTTCCGACAAATACATAAACGCCGTTAATTTTCTGAAGGAGAAAAATCCGCAGGAAGTAGGGATAATGATGGAGAGCGATTATAAAAAATATACCTTCGGAGATTGGGAATATCCGGTATGGCTTATGTTAAAAAATGATTTTACTGAAAAGCCGCTAATACGCCACATCGGATTGAAAAATGTTTCAGGAACCTTAATTACGGATTTTTCGATGCCAGAATGGGTTATCACGGCAGGAAACGAAAATAATATAAACGGTATTGAATATGAGGAAGTTTTTAACGAAACTCCTCTACGAATTTTGAAAAAAAAATTGTAACTTCAAAAAAATCCAATTACTTTAAGAAATTGGATTTTCTTACATTGGACAATTTTTTATTAAATAACTTTAACGATATTAATCGGAAAGAATTCCCCGACAGCTTGCTTCGGGGTTTCCTTATCCACCCTGAAAGGGTGTAACTCTTTGGTCTTAAAAAATTCGTGGTGGTCGGTGCTTTGACCGACTAATTTTTAGGCGAATGCCCCGTCAACTTGCTGCGGGGTAGTCCGAAAATAACGAATTTTCTATTTACTTGGTTTCTTTAACGAATAATTCTTCGAGAGATTGTTTGACGGGCTGGACGGAAACAAGACTTCCGCCGTTTGCTCTGGTTAATTGCAGAATTTTCTCAATATCCTTTTCTTCTAAAACCTGAATATTCGCGCCGTTGGCTTTGGCTGAAATACTTGCGCCGCCGATTTTTTCGATTTCGTTTTTCAGATTTTTCCGCCGAAATGTTTTTGACGACTATTTCAAATTGTCTGAGTTTCGCCGCTTTTCGTCAAAAGATCGCTCAGATTTCCCGTTGCCGCGAGTTTTCCCTGTCGCAAAATCGCCACGTTATCGCAGAGTGCTTCGATGTCGGACAAAATATGCGTTGACATAAAAACGGTTGTGCCTTTTTCGCGGAGTTCGGCGATCAGTTCGCGGATCTCGCGCCGTCCCATCGGATCGAGTCCGCGACATCGGTTCGTCGAGAAAAACGATTTCCGGCTCGTTTATCAAAGCTCTGCGCCAGACCGACTCTTTGCAGCATTCCTTTGGAAAATTTTCTGAGTTGTTTATTCCAGTCTTTTTCATCGAGTCCGACTTTGGTTAAAAGTTCTTCGGTCTTTTGATTTCTTTTTGCCGTGTCGAAACCGAAAAGTTCGCCGAAATAATTCATCAGTTCGCGGGCGGAAAGATAATCGTAAAAATACGGATTTTCGGGACAATAACCGATGCGCGAGTGCATCGCGGTATCTGAAATATCCTGGCCGAGAATCTTCGCGCGTCCTGTCGAAGGAAAAATAAGCGACATCAAAATCTTGATCGTCGTCGTTTTTCCCGCGCCGTTGCCGCCAAGAAAACCGAAAATCTGTCCGCTTTCGACCTGCAAAGTCAAATCGTCGAGCGCACGGACTTTTTTCTTTTTCCAAAAACCGACTTCGTAATCCTTCGATCAAATTTTCGATTTCGATAATGTGTTTCATAAAACTTTCAATTCCCTGATATTAATTCTTGTTCTGATTAAAAAAATGCTTCCAAGTAAAATGATCCAGGTCAGAATTGACAGACCTAATGCAATTTTTACCGGCGCAGGCTCGCTGAAATATAACTTGACTTCCGATTTTTCACCCTTAACCGGAATTAAAATTTCGCCTTCCGCACCCATTTTTATTTCAGCCTTTTCGCCGTTAATTTTTGCTTTCCAGTAAGGATAGTAAAAAGTTGCGACTCGAACATCAATTGTGTTTCCGGCTTCAACGACAAATTTTCTCGTTTCGTTTTTCCATTCTTCGATCCGAACCGAACGGTCGCCTGCCGAAACTTTTTCCTTATTTTCAAATGCTTTTTCTTTTGCCCACACCGTCCACCAACAAGCACAGCCTTTCATTTCCCGATTCTCCGTCATTTGTTCAAATTCGGATTTCTCCATAGAGGATATAGGAACTATCAATTGCGTTACATCGGTAATAATCAATCCGGTTATAAAAAGCAAAATCAGTATAACAGGCTATTCTTCCGACGCTTTTGCCGCATTCAAGAATGTTTTTAACAGCAAAGGCAGGGAAATGACAGCGATCAGAGATGCGACCGAAAGCCATCGAAATGGAAACTGTGTTTTTTGTAAAAAAGTAACCGAATCCCAGATAAATCTGCTGAGTGAAGACAGCATAAAAAAAGCGAAAATTACCTGTAATAACAATCGCGGTAAGTGATCTGTATTCAAAATCGTTACCTGACCTTTTAAATGTTTTTATAAGTAAAAGGCAAATGGCGGGCAAAAAAATCAACATCGCAATGATGATCGCAATATCCAAAAACCAAGCCATTATAAATTTGTAATTGGCAATATCCGATGTCATAAATATCGGAAACAAAAATGCTTTGTAGCTATATACCCACTCGCATATTGTTCCGAATTATGATTGAGCCAATTCATTTCGGTGATGATCTTTATCCAGTGAAACATCGTTAAAACCGCACTCAAAAATATGGAAGCGGTAAGTTTGGGAATGATACGGAAGATAGTTGTTTTTCTCCATCAAAATTAAAACGATAAATCGCAAAACTCACGGAGAAAAATATAGTTGACGGAATATGCGATAAGACCAAAAGAGCGTATGAAATGCTGAAATAAAAGATAATCGGTTTTTTTATTTCGGCGGCAGATGCGGGTTAGAAACAAAAAGCAAAAAGGTGCGATTGCCGCGGCGATATACTCGGCGTAAAAAAAATATATGTAAATCTTTTCCAGATGAAACGGAATTAATGCGTAAAAAGAGGCAGTCAGAGCCGAGGTCAGCGGTGTAAACCATTCTTTTGCCCAAAAATATACACCGACACAACCGGCAAACATCCAGAGAAAAATATCAATTGATAACGCATTATACCAATTTCCGGCAATCATTTTCGTGAAAGGTCAAAACATAATATGCCAACGGCGGATAAAATCTGATGCCGATATTGCCGAAGCCGAAATTGTCGGGCGCACCCCAACCCGGAAAAAAATTGCCGGACGAAATGCCGTCAAAGTAAGCGTTGGCAAACTGCATATGATTTGGCAAATCATAGTTTGCAGGAATGCCTGTAAAATAAATCGGCAATGTCAGGGAAAGAGCAACCAAAAAAATAAAAAGCAGATTTACCCACAAATTATTTGCATAGTCGTCGAAAGCTTTTTTTATTTTCGGGCATAAATATTTATCGTTAAAAGATATATTGAAAATTTTATTTGAAAGCGATCAGTTAAATTTCCAAAAACTTTACTGCAAAGGTATCTTGGTTTTTTGAGCATCGAGTTCGATGTCGCATCTTGCGGTGTTTAGAATATACGGATTATTGCTCGGGTCAACCAGATTATCGTCTGTTGTCAATGCGAAAATCCTGACCTGAAGGAAGCTTGATAGATTGGAGAAGCGGCAAAATCTCGCGCCAATTTTTTGGACAGCGGTTATTATCCTTTTTGAATTCTTTAAGAACGGGACGAACTGCATCGCGTTCGTCTAACCAATCGAGTAATTGAAGATGAAGTTTGGCTGATTCTTTGGTTTGGTCATCGGCGACTTGTTCTATCATCTGGCTGTAGATCAAACGCGCTGTCTCGCGACCTCCGCCGTCGGCTTTGACTCGCGCACTCATCAATCTCATCCAATCCGGCGCATCTTTGATGATCGAGCCTTTTTCGTAAGTTTCGGAGGCTTTCTGAAACTCGCCGATCTTCCAGTAAATATAACCGAGATAATGATACAGCCGCCATTCGTTCGGGTTATTTTTAATACCTTTTTGAACGATCTGTATTGCCTGATAATGATCTATCGCCGGCAGAAGCATCGCGCCGTAAGAATAAAGCTCGATAAATTGCGGATCGAGATCGCTGGCATTATCGAGATACGGGTAAAGCAGACGCGGATTGAGCGCAGTCATATCATTGATATTAAGCTGCTCATTGTTATTCATCATTTTATTGCCGATATACTGCAAAGATTTCATCCAATACCAATCGGCGATCAAGCCTTCCGTGCCGAGCGCGAAACCTTTCATCTGCGATCCTTTGAGAGCGAGGTCTTCATCCTCGTATTCTTCGGGCAGAACGGGAACGGTGTTTTGCAAGTAAACGCTCAGGAAAAATACGCCGACAAAACCGAAAACGATCACGGCAAAAGCAAAGAAAGTTTGTTTGTTAAGAAAGCGGTTCATCTTACTTAAAATTACGGCGGCTGAAAATAAGAATTGCAGCGGCGAGCAGAATTGCTACATAAAAGACGGCATAAGCGATTGCGCCGAACAGATGCCCGCCGGTCGGCACTTCTTCGTGCGCCGCGCTGGTGACAAAATTGTAAAAAGAAAGATTCGGCAGAAAATAATAGAGAAACTCAAACAATGCTTTGGCGGCGGTTGAGCCGAGATTCTGACCGAGATCGCGAAGCGCGGCAGTAAAGTTTCCGATGATAAAAACAAAAAATGCCAGTAGTGCGGAGAGCGCGGTTGATGAAAATGACGAAAATAATGTTGCAACTGCTGTGACGATCATCAACTCGAGATAAATTAAAAAAATCGCGCCCCAGATTGTTAAAGCAAGATTTCCGTCGCCGACATAGAGTAAAGCGAGTGAGACGCCGATGCCCATTATCGCAACATTAACCAGTAGTGTCAGGCACAGACCGAGATATTTGCCGATGACAAACTCACTGCGCCGGACGGGTTTGGAAAAAATCGCATAAACCGTGCGCCGTTCGATTTCCTTTGAAACGAGCGCGACTCCGACAAAGATTGCGATAAACGCGCCGAACAGAAGTAATGCGTTTAAACCAAAATTGACAATCGTGCGGGCTTCTTTGCCGTTGGTCAATTCGCCGAGAAAAATAGCGGCGGCAGTTATCAGCAGAACGAACAGAACCAGATTATAAAGTATCCGGTCGCGGACTGATTCGCGGAACGTATTGCGGGCGATTATAAGAATTTGTTTTATCGGATTCGATGTTGAAATTTCTATTAAATCTGATTTCGGAGTTTCAATCACATCGCTCGAAGCGGAAACACGCGCTGATTCCATAGTGCTTTTTATTGATTAAATTAATTTTGGAAATTGGTTTCGTTGCGGGAAACGAAGACGAGAGTGAAGTATAACAGAAAATGAGCGAAGTTTCCAGAAACTTCGCTCAAGTCGGATTTATTTTTTATTAAGTCAACTTAAATTAGTTAAGCTGAACATCGGGTGCCGTCGGACCGGCTGTGTCATAACCGGTAATGGTTGCGGCTGTGAACGGTGTCGCTGTTGAAGGAGCGGCACCGGCATAGATCGCGCCGACCTGTGACATACCGAAGCGGCGTGTTCCGGTTCCGGTTACCGAACTCGCTGCAACTGAAACTGCCGGTGTTGCTACCAATGTAAATGTTTTCGGTGTAGTTGCGTTATCCGGAGTAGTATTGAAAATAATAACCACTCTTATCCGAATTGCTCGCTGATTGGCAATATAGGCAGATGCAAGTGCGCGATCAATTAAGCCGGCATTACCCGTAGCAGGTCCCATTGATACGATTGACGGAGCATACATGACCGTTACCGATAGTTGCCTGATAAGTGGTTTGCGCGCTGTGCAGATTACGCATAGCGGATGTCGCTGAACCTTCGTTAGCCGAACGACGTGCGGCAAGCAGGTTGGGAATAGCGATAGCGGCGATGATACCGATGATGACGACGACGATTAAAAGCTCGATGAGCGAGAATCCTTTTTGATTTTTCATTTTTATTTCACAATCTCCTAAAATTTGTTTTGTTTGTTATAGTCTTTTTCTACCTTTCTCAGGCTGGGTTTACCATATTCAATTGCCGTGCCAAAATTAAAAACACGAAAAATATAAGTTTAAGTCAATAAAATCAATAGGTTGAAGGATCGGTCAATTTGACAGCAGTAAAAAATAAGCGGATAGAAAGTGATAAATAACAGATTTTGGTAATTATCCGATGACGAAATTTGTTACTTTACCGGCAAAAAGCATTAAGACGGATAAATTCTGAAACAGATTCTATTGAACGACTGTGGTGTAGTTCGTTTCCGAACAATCGGTAGGATCGGAAAGTGGTATTCCCAAAACGGAAGCGGAATGTTCGGTGCGAATTAAACCTTCACCGGCAACACAGAATTTTCACGTGCCGGTTTTTTGGAGTCCGGTTACTGTAATCGGATTTGCGCCGACTGCAAAATAAAGCTGTCCGGTCGAATCAACGGTCAGCGTAAACAAATAACCGCTTTTTTCCCCGAACCCAACGTATGGTCAACATAGCCTTTATCACGGAGTTCGGTCAGACTGTCGGTAAATTTTCCGCTTCCGGCTGTTTTTGAATACATAACTTTAGCCGTATGAAAAAGTCTGTGCTGGCAATCGCCGAGCCTTCATTAGCGGCACGCCGCACGGCTAACAGATTTGGAATGGCAAGCGTCACCAGAATACCGATAATTAAAATAACGATCAAAAGTTCGACGAGAGTGAAACCTTTTTGATTTTTCATATTGATTGAAATTTGAACAATGTTAGATCTAAAAAAATCCCGAACCGCCCAAAACCATATAGATTCGAGAATTATTGAGTTTCAATAGCAATTGTTATGCGAGAGAAATCGAAGAGGAAAACTCAGGCTTTTGTGTGCAGAGCCGTAGAAACTCAAAAAGACGGACAATGCCGCCTTTTTGAGTTTCTGAAAAAATTCTTTGTTTCAGTTTCCGATGCTTCGCATCTGCGCGGAAAGTGTGCGGATGCCGTGTTTATCCAGAAGATGTCTGAGCGAACGAACGGGCATTTGCAGAAGTTCGGCGGCGCGGGTTTGATTTCCGCCCGCTTTTTTCAACGCTTCGACGACATATGTTTTTTCGAGATTATCAATGTGCGAGAAGAAATTTATGCCTTCGTCGGGCAGATCGAATTCGGCTTTGATGCGCGTCGGGTTGTAATTGGTAACGTGTTCGGGCAGACGTTCGGGCTGAATTTCAGAAGTTGGTTCGAGCGCGACGGCGCGTTCGATGGTGTGTTCGAGTTCGCGGACGTTGCCGTGCCACGCATAATTTTCGAGCATAATCATCGCGCGGTCGGAGATCGAAAGCTGTTTGCCCGACTGGTTACAGAACTTTTGCACGAAATGTTCGGCAAGTTCGGGAATGTCTTCACTGCGTTCACGGAGCGGCGGCAGGGAAATCGGGATGACCGAAACGCGGTAAAACAAATCTTCGCGGAAACTGCCGTCTTCGCTCATCGCTTTCAGATCGCGGTTCGTCGCGGCGATAACGCGCGTGTCGAACGGCATTTCCTCGTGCGCTCCGACCGGGCGCACGCGCCGTTCCTGCAAAACTCTCAAAAGTTTGACCTGCATCGCGGGCGACATTTCGCCGATCTCGTCTAGGAAAATCGTTCCTTTGTTGGCGGCTTCGAAAAGACCTTTGCGGTTGGCGTTCGCGCCCGTGAACGCGCCTTTGACGTAGCCGAAAAGTTCGCTATTCCAGAAGCGTTTCGGTAAACGCGCCGCAATTGATCGAGATAAAAGGTTTTTCGGCACGCGGTGAAAGATCGTGAATCGCGCGGGCGACGAGTTCTTTTCCCGTTCCGATTCGCCCGTCACCAGAATCGTTGACTGAACTTCGGCGACGGTTTCGATCATCTGAAAAATCGCCTTCATTTTCTCCGAATGACCGATAATATTTTTGACGCTTCCGCGTTCGCGCTGGGCGCGTTTGAAAGCGCGGTTTTCGTTAATTAAAGCCTGCTTTTCAAGAGCTTTTTTGACGATCAGTTTTAGTTCTTCGACATCGAACGGTTTCTGAATAAAATCGTCCGCGCCGAGTTTAAAGGCTTCACGCGCCGTTTCGACCGACGCGAACGCCGTCATCAAAACGACCGCCGTATCGGGCAGAAATTCGCGCACGGCGCGAAGCAGTTCGATGCCGTCCATATCCGGCATTTTGACGTCGGAAATTATCAGATCGGCAGGTTCTTCCTGCAAAAGCATGACGGCTTCGCGCCCGTTGCTCGCTGTTCGGATGTTATGCCCGTCGCCTTGAAAAACAAGTGTCAGGAGTTGGCGGTAGCTTTGTTCGTCATCAACAATTAATAAATTTGACATTGGTTATCTATTTAGAAAATCTTTCGGGGAAAAATTCTTAACTCTTTGATTGGTTTCATCGGTCGAAGGATTACGACATTTATATTCTGACAAAAAAGCCGATGTCTTTTTCAAGAACAATTTTCGTTTCACCTGTTCTGGACATTTAAAAAGCCTTCGAGCCGCGACGGTTGATGGGTTTGTGTGAATGTCTCTGTCAGTCAATTAAGGCTTGTTCCTTGTCTTCAATTGAACGGCACGAAAATCGCACGGAAGTTCGACTGCGATGGTCGTTCCGGCGTTTTCCAGACTTTTGACATTGATCGTTCCGCCATGATCGCGGACGATCTGATAAACGATGGAAAGTCCGAGACCTGTGCCGCCGGTCGTTGATTCGGAAAAAGGCTCGAATAATTGTTCGACCTGTTTGGCGGACATTCCGCAGCCCGTATCGGTAAATGTAATTCGGATGCGATTGTGCGAAATGCTTTCGCATTGAATCGTCAGATCGCCGCCGTTCGGCATTGCGTTCAGAGCATTTCGCGCCAGATTCCAGAAAATCTGTTTGAGCTGTGTCGAATCGGCGGAAATAATAATCGGCTTTTCGGGCAGATCCGGTCGAAATTTTATGAACGTCTTTGACATCCGGGCTGTGACGCAACAGTGTGACAGTTTCGCCGACCGCTTCGCAAACGTCTATTTCGGAAAAATTTCCGGCTCGCGGACGCGCATAAGTTAAAAAATTGGTAATGATCTTATTCAGGCGATCCGATTCGCGCAGAATTATATCCATCAGACTTGCCTGCGTTGATTCTTTCGGCACGCTCGATTCCAGAACCTGAATCGCGCCGCGCATCGCGCCGAGCGGATTTCTGATCTCGTGCGCCAGACCGGCGGCGACGCGCCCGACCGCCGCGAGACGGTCTTTGCGGCGGACGCTTTCTTCCATCGAACGAATATCGGTCAAATCCTGAAACGTGACGATCAAACCGCTTTTTTCGCCTTCTTCGCTAAAGAACGGCGCGATGCCGTAACCGATGCGGACGGCAAAACGCTCCGGTGTCATCAGATCGGCTTCAAAACGCGGCTGTTGCTCGCCTTCGTCGGATGCCGAAAACGATGCGGCAACCGGCTGTTCGATATTGCCGAGCAGAAGCGAGATGTTTTTGCCGGTCATTTCTTTCGGCCGTGTAACCCGTGATTTCAGTGGCAGCGGCATTAAATGTATAAATATTTCCTTCGAGATCGGTCGTGATTAATCCCGAACGGATTGATTCGATAATGCGTTCGTGCAGAAGCCGCAGATTTTCAAGCGATTTTTTTCGTCTCGATCAATTTCTCGCCGTGCGCCGATCTGTCCGAAAGCCTTGCGGCGAGCAGACCGACGACAAAAAACGCGACGACGTGAAAACCGATGATCTGCACGATCTTCGGCGGATCTGGCAGTGCGCCGAATGAACGGATCAGCGAAAATGTCACGCCGACCGAAATCGCCTGTAAACAAAAAAGCGCAGAGCGACGACGAGCAAAAGCGTTCCGCGTGCGCTGACAAATGCGCTCGACACGCCGATCAAAATAATATACAGAGTCAGATACGGCGATGTCAGAGTTCCCGTCCGCCAGATGAGCCACGTTATCAAAAGCGCGTCGAGCAGAAACTGCACCTTGATCTGCCATTTTAGATTTTGGCTTAATCTGAGCAGGAAAAAATAAACGATAGTCAGTCCGACCGAGATGACAAAAGCGAGAAATAAATCCTGCGGAAAAGTTTGAAAAGAAAATTTGAGCTGTCCTTCGTGCCAGACCCAACCCGCGACGAGAAGCAGGAAAATCGCCATCAAACGCCCGATAATAAGTGTCTGCACCTTTTGAGCTTTTGCCGGAAATTGTTTCTCCTTTAAATAGAACATAAAATAGCGGTAAGAAAATTGACCGAAGAAAAAATCAAAAAACGGGTGAAATTTGTTTTCACATTATAAAATAGCGGATTAAAAAAAGTTAAGCGTTCGGAAAGTTTCGGTCAATTCTGCCGTCGATCGAAAAATGTTTTCCGGCGGCATTGCTAAATTAACATTAAACGGGACAAAAATGCTAGTCGAATTTCAAAATCCCGCGCACGGCTTCGAGCAGATTCTCGGCAACGATGTCAGGTTGACGGTCTAAAGCTTCGACCGCTTTGCGACCGTAACCTGTCAAAACGAGCGCGGTTTTTACGCCCGCGTTAAATCCCGTTTCGACATCTATCGACTTATCGCCGATCATCCATGAATTTTCCAAATCAATCTCAAAATTTTGTAACGCGCTTTCGATCATTCCGAGATTCGGTTTGCGGCACAGACAGCCGTCGTCGGCAGATGCGGACAAAAATAAAATGCGTCAATTCTGTTGTCGAGTTTTTCTGAATCGCTTCGTGAATCGAGTGCATCGCCGTTTCGGTGTAAATTTCGCGCCCGATGCCCGATTGATTCGTCACGATAATAATGAGAAAATCATTTTCCTTTAACAATTCGACGGCTTTTTCCGTGTAAGAAAAAAACTGCATATCTTCGACGCGGTGAAGAAAATTTACTTCTTCGATCAGCGTTCCGTCGCGGTCTAAAAAAATCGCTTTTCGTTTCATCTAAGAAATTTTAACGCAATGACGTAAAGGCGCAAGGGCGCAAAGGATTTTAAATATTTTTGTAAGTTTGATTTTTCCGTTTGCCATTTGAAAATGTCTTATGTCCAAAAGAAATTTACTGAGTTTTATTATTCATAAAGAATTTAAAACCTTTTCGCATCTTAGTATCATTGCGCCTCATCATTAAATATTTCTTCCGCTTTTTCAAAAACTTCCTGAACGGAAATGCGCGTCATACAGCGATGGTCAATCGGGCAATCGCGCAGCATACACGGCGAACATTCGACCTCTTCGCGGCGGATGATTTCCGAGCCGAGCGGCTGTGTCGTCAGCGGATTTGTCGGACCGAAAATGACAATCGTTTTTGTGCCGACCGCCGGCGCGATATGCGCGCAGTCCCATATCGTTTGAAATGAGCAGATCAATTTCGCTTAAAACGGCGACGGCTTCGGACAGAGAAGTTTTGCCCGTCAAGATGATCGGTTTATTTTCGATTTTTCAAAAACTTCGTTTGAAACGTCAAGTTCGTCGTTTGCGCCGACTAAAATTACATTCGCATTTAAATCATTTTGCAGTCTGTCGTTCAGTTCGGCATAACTTTCCGTCTGCCAACGCTTGGCGCGGGAATTGGTCGAGCCGACACCGAGCGCGACAGTTTTTTTTGAAAGATCAACGCCCGATTTTTCTAAAATTTTTCGCGCTTCGATTCTTCTTTCATCGGAAACTTTCAGATCAACTTGCAGCTCATTCTGCAAAACCTTTTCGCGATTGAAAAATGATTTTTCGATTTCCGCGATCAGATTCAAATAATAAAAACTTTCGTGTCTTTCATTTTTCCAAGCGGGAATCTCAACGCTGTCGGTCAGCAGAAAACTTCTGCCTTCTTTTGCATAACCGAAGCGGCGCGGAATTTTTGCCAGCTTTGCCGTAAATGCCGATTCGAAAGAATTCGGAAATAAAACGGCGAGATCGAAATTGTACTGTTTGAGATTTTTCGCCTGTGCCGCAACGGTTTTAAATTTCGAGCCGGAATTTTCAAACGCTAAAATCTCGTCAATAAATTCCGCATCCTGAAAAATTCCTTTCGCCCAACCGCGCGTGTGCAGAAAAATTTTCGCGCCGGGAAAAATGCGCCGCAATTCGCGCAAAGCGGGAATCGTCATCACCGCATCGCCGATCCAATTTGTTCCGCGCACGACTATTTTCATTTAATAAACATGCAGATAAAACGCACGAAGAAAGTGGTTTTAATTTGAATTTATACACTTACTTCTGCATGTTTCGACATTCAAAACTTTGCGTTAAAAAAGTTTCCTTCAATCCTTCATCGAGATTAACCGCCGGTTTCCAGTCGAGTTCCTGTTTGACCAAACTTAAATCCGAAACATAATTCATCGGCACGGGCGCGGGCGCGGGATTTTCTTCGTCAATGACGGCTTGCAGATTTGTAATGTCTTCCATTTTTTCGACGAGTTCGCGCATCGTCAGAGCGTTTTCGCGCCCGCCGCCGAGATTGTAAAGTCCGTGACGAATTATCGAATCTATAAACGCTTTGACACGCTCAAGAAAAATCTTCGACTGCGAGCAGATCGCGTTTCGGTAAACCGTTTGCCGGAAGCGAAATCCGTTCGCCCATATTGATCGCATCGGCATAATGCGTTACGAAATTCGGCGTGTTGTTCGGCGAATTCGGCGCGTAAACGGTCGAAAGACGAAAAATACACGAGCGGAAATTTTTCGTGTTCGCGTAATATTCGACATAGCGTTCGGCGATCAGTTTCGACCATTCGAGCGCGGATCTGTCCGGCGAAAAGTGTCGGGCAATTTTCGGAAACTTCGCGGTAATTGTCGGCAAAACGCCCGTAAACGTCTTTCGTCGAAGCGAAAATAAAAACCGCATTTTCCCTCATTTCGCGCAAAACATTGATTGTGCCTTCGACGTTTGTCAGAAAAACGCTCTCCGCGCTGTCGGGCGATTTGTCGAGTTCGGCGGCAAGATGAATTACGACGTCGTAATCCTGGATAATTTGCGTGTCCTGCAAATTCAAAATATCCAAACCCGAACGGCGCGAAAAATCGTCCGCGTCGAAAAATTTGCGAACGTGCGTTCCCAAAAAACCGCTGCCGCCGGTAACGAGAATTTTCATAAATTTATTTTAACTTGAAAGACAAAAAGGCGCGATGATCTGCAAATAATTTCAACGGGAAAAACCAAAAACTATCAATTTTCCACTGTTATTCAGAGAAATATAACTTTCAAACTGAAATAATAATTTGGATGACTGAAAAATAATGGACAATGAATCTCTGATTTAACAAATCTTTAATCAAATTTTTTCCAAAATAACCTGCGCCGTCGCGTGATCGGTCGTGTGCGACATCGAAAGATGAATTTTATTTGCGCCCGAATTTTTTAAAATTTTGTCGGCTTCGCCGGAAATTTTCAGACTCGGAACGCCTTGTTCGTCGTTTAAAACTTCAATATCGTGCCACGTTATTTTTCCGCGCCAACCTGTTTTTAAAGCCTTTAAAAACGCTTCTTTGGCGGCAAAACGCGCCGCGTAACTTTGCGCCGAAGCCGCGCCTTTCGCGTCGCAATAGGCGCGTTCGTTTTCCGTGAAAACACGCTCGGCAAAACGCGGCGTTCTTTCCAGAGTTTCGCGGATGCGGTAAACTTCGATTATGTCTATGCCGATGGAAACGATCATTGATTCAGTTCAAAATTCAAAATTCAGAAATGCAAAATTCGCACGAAGAAAAAATTTTAGCAGAAAATAAATTTTTTTGGCGCGAAAAGGGCGGCGTGAAAATTTTGGTTTCGCAGGTTTTGGAAGAAAACGGTTTTGCCAACGGTTTTTCGACGCGGCTCGGCGGCGTTTCGGCGTTTCCCGAAAATGATTTGAATCTCGCGGGTTTTGACGAAGATTCGAGCGAAAATATTTACGAAAATCGCCGCCGTTTTTTGAATGTTTTCGATGAAGATTTTCATCTGGCGACCGTGTGGCAGATTCACGGCGACGATGTGAAAGTCGTCCGCAACGAGGAAGATGCGAACAACACGGAAGAAAAATATGACGCGCTCGTTTCGGATTTGGAAGACGTTCTGATCGGCGTAAAAACTGCCGATTGCGTTCCGGTTTTGCTCGGCGATAAAGAAAAAGCGTTTGCTGCGATTCACGCCGGTTGGCGCGGAACGGTCGAATCAATTGTCGTAAAAGCGGTCGAAAAAATGAAACGCGAATTCGGCACGAATCCGAAAGATTTGATCGCGGCGATCGGTCCGGCGGCGACCTGTGAAAATTATGAAATCGGGCAGGACGTGATTGACGCTTTTGAAGAAAAGTTTTCCACATGTGGAAAACTTTTTACGCCGACACGCGACGGACACGCGCTGATTGATCTGCATTTAGCCAACAAAGAACAGCTTTTAAGCATTGGAGTTGCGGCGGAAAATATTTACATTGCGCCGTTCTGCACGATGGAACGCACCGACTTGTTTTTTTCGTATCGCGTCGAGAAAAAACTTCACGGCAAAACCGGAAGACTGCTTTCCGTGATCGGCAGAATATAATTTGCAGGTTCGATAAACATTGACCCCGACGGATTTATTAAATAAACTCTAAAACGTAAATTCTTCGGAGGTTCACCTTTACAAAAATGAATAAAAGATTTAATTTCCTTACGCTTTTCTGCGTTTGTTTTTTAATTTTTACAACTCACATTTCAGCCAAAGACACATGGATAAATGTTCGTTCTAAAAACTTTAATCTGATCGGCAACGCGGGCGAAAAAGACATTCGCGGCGTGGCGACCAAACTCGAACAGTTTCGTGAAACCTTTCGCCTTTTGTTTCCGAAGGCGAAATTCAACGCTTCGATTCAAACGAATGTCGTCGTTTTCAAAAACGATTCGGCTTATAATCCATTTAAACCCAAACGCGCCGACGGCAAAATTGACAAATTGATTGCCGGATATTTTCAGTCGGGCGAAGATTTGAACTACATCACGCTTTCGACCGAAGGCGAAAAAGAAGACACCTACGGCACGATCTTTCACGAATACGTTCATTATATGCTCGATACCAATTTCGGAAAATCCGAAGTTCCGCCGTGGTTTAACGAAGGTTTAGCCGAATTTTACCAGACATTCAAAATCGAAGACGACCAGAAAGTCAAGTCTCGGACTTATTG
The DNA here is from genome assembly GCA_963761145.1 of Pyrinomonadaceae bacterium. GTDB lineage: Bacteria > Acidobacteriota > Blastocatellia > Pyrinomonadales > Pyrinomonadaceae. The sequence continues at coordinate 695,946 of CAVXFU010000004.1, read as the reverse complement.
CAATATGGATCATCTGGAACTTCTCCAGCAAAACAAACTCATTCCGCTCAAAACATTTTTTGCGATAGATAATTATTCGCTTCATCAAAACGGAAATCATTCACGCAGTATTTTTTACGCGCAGGCGTGGGCTTTGATTCACTATCTGATTCAGGGCAATAAGGGCGCAAACAATAAAGCAATGAATAATTTCTTAAATTTGGTGATGAATAATGTCGAGCCGGAAAAAGCATTTCAGCAGGCTTTTCAGAAAGATTATGCGACGATGGAAAAGGAGTTGGAAAAATACGTCAACCAGAGCAAATTACGTCGGTACGGTTTACACGTTTGAAAATAAATTGATTTTCGATACGGAAATGACGACTGTTCCGCTTATCCGAAGCCGAAACCAATGCATATCTCGGCGATCTTTTGTATCACACAAATGAATACGGCGGATGCGGAAAAATATTTAACTAATGCACTCGCGCTCGATGCCAATTCCGTACCGGCAAATACATCTTACGGATTGGTTAAAATGCGCCAGCGAAAATTTGCCGAAGCGAAAACCTTTTTGGAAAAAGCAATTGCCGGCGACGCGAAAAATCATTATGCGCACTACAATTACGCCTTACGTTCTGAGCCGCGAAGATATGGATGAAAGCGGTTATACATTAGGTTATGCGCCCGAAAAAGCCGCGCTGATGCGCCGTTCTCTGCAAAAAGCGATTGAACTTAAACCCGATTTTACGGAAAGCTACCGGCTGTTGGCTTTTGTAAATCTGGTGAATAATGAAAACCTCGATGAATCGCTTGTTCTGCTCAAGAAAGGCTTGACGTTTCAGCCGGGAAATCAGGATTACGCTTTGCTCGAAGCGCAGATTCTGTCTTCGTCAGGAAAAATTTGCCGACGCGCGTACAATTGCCGAAAAACTCGCCAAAACCGCGAGCGAACAATATATGCGGGCAAATGCCGAAAATATTTCTGCGTGCCGTAAATCAGATCGAAACGGCGAAAAATAATTATCAGAAACAGGTTGATGAAATAAATTCTTCGAAATGAAGCGGCAACCGCGCCGACGCTCGTCAGACGCAAGTAATATCAGCGAAGAAGAACGCGGCAAAATAAGAGAAGAAAGAATTATTGACAGTCTGAATAAGTATGATCGAAAAACCGAAAACGGACGAACAGCAATTGATCGGTTATATCGTCAAGATTAACTGTCCGAACGGCACGGTTCAGTATTCGGTCAAGACGGAAACCGAAACGATGACGCTGGCAAGCAAAGATTTTGCTTCGTTAAATCTTGTTGCGATGACGCCCGAAGCGCAAAATTATCAAATCGGATGCAACGCCAGATCTGCAAACGGCGCGTGCGGTTATCACATATCGTCCATCCGCCAATGCAAAATCGAAATCGAAAGGCGATGTGACGGCGCTTTATTTCGTCCCGAAAAATTTCCGTCTTAAATCGGCGAAACGGAAATTGCCGATTCGCGAAAGTAAAACAGGAAATTTTGCAGCAGAAGACGAAGTGAAAAACCAGTCTGGAACAGGGAATCAAAGAAATGCTTCGCAAACCGGAAGCAGGTGAAAAACGCGTCGTCGTCTTTCCCGACAAGATCGAATGCGCCGGTCGTTCGATTATTTTTGTATTGAAATCCGATTCCGGGTTTTGAAACTTGAAAACCGAAACGCCGCAAAATGTAAAAATTATATCTTTTGCGCGAAATTTCGGCTCGATGCAGTTTGGCTGCGGCGTGAAATTTCCGTCAGTTTCCGGCAGTCGTCACCTATCGCCCGTCAGAAGATGCAAAAACCAAGACAGACGGCGAAATCGTCGCTCTGGAATTTGTCCCCGAAGGATTCAAATTGGATTAGATTTCTTAACCGTAATAACAAAGAAAAGTCGGCATTTTATATCAATTGAAACGCCGACATTTCTTACGATTTCTATTAAACATTATTTCACCCGCGCCGTCAGATTTATCGTCTGAGTTTTCGGCGCAAAACAAACTTCGTTCGAGCAAGCCTGATAACGCACGACGGCTTTTACATTAATCGTGTTGCCGCGATAATTTTTCGGCACAGTGACATTAAAATTGATCGTCGTGCGACCTTCATAGACGTTCAGAGTGTCTTCGGAAAAGCCGAATTTTCTGTTGCGTCCGCGCGGATAAAGCTGCGCCGCTGACCTTGCCGCCGCTTGCCGACAAACGCACGGAAGTCGGAATCGCAAATTCGCTGTTCGGTCGGCTCGAATTAACGTGCAGATTGCCCGGAATATTCAAAACTATCGAACCGCGCGTCGTGCCGCCGCGCGAAACCGCGCCGAGATTTCCGCTGACGGGAACGTTCTGCGCGTTTGCCGAAATGCGCCGAACTAAAAATACAAAAGCTAAAGATAAAATTGCCGTTAAAAATGATTTTTTCATAATCTAAAAATTATATTCCTTGTCGTTTTTCAAGATGAACATTTATCAAATCAAGATGCTTTTAATTTATCTTAAAACTATCGAGCATTTGATTGATTCGCTCTTCAAATTCATCTCTGTATGGTTCTAAAATCGAAATTTCAAGATCAAAAGTCTTCTTTAGTTTCCGGCTTTCGACGATTTTATTAAAGAAAACGGTCGTGATTTCGTTTTCCGTTTTTTTCGTTTCGATCAGACAAATTCTTTGACCTTCGGGCGCGTTTTCGTCGAACACGGTCGAAACAAATTCCTCTGCGTTCGCTTTTTATTTCCTTACGCAGATTATCGAAATTCAAACCGTCGGAAACCGTCATTTTCGCCGCCGATTTTCGTAATCTGCCCATCGAACGTTCGCCGAGTTCGCGCGTATAGGCTTCAAACGGAACGGTTTCCGTCCATTCGACCGGATTCAGATAACCTTCGGGTTTGAAAATCTTAAAATTTTCGCGCTCGACTATTTCCGGCTCATAAGCCGCATTCGCCGCATTTCTGATCTTTGTTGAAACGAACATCAAAAGCGCGATAAAAGCGGCGACAAAAAGCAAATAAAATAACATAAAATTTTAAGCGGATGATCTGAATCAAATTCGGTTCGCTCTTTGCCGCAAGCTGTCCGCAGGCGGCGTAAATGTCGCGTCCGCGCGGCGTTCTGACATATGCCGAAATGCCTTTCGATTCTAATATGTCTTTAAACCGGTAAATTTGTTCCCGCGACGGCGGATGATATTCCAAAGGTTCGGCGGAATTATGCGCGATGAGATTGATTTTTACCTTTTCGCAAATCGTATTTTTCGAGCAGTTTTGCCAGTTCAAACGCGTGTTCGTCCGAGTCATTGACACCGCCGAGCAGAACGTATTCGAACGTAAATTTTTCGCCGCGCCGCAAAGATTTTTGAAATTCCTTCGCCGCCTGTAAAAGTTCTTCGATGTTCCATTGCTTGTTGATCGGCATCAATTTGTCGCGCAGTTCGTCGTTCGGCGCGCTCAAAGAAATTGCCAGATGCGGACGTTTTTCGAGTTTGGCAAATTCGTAAATTTTCGGCACGATTCCGGCGGTCGAAACCGTGATGCGGTTCGGCACGATAAAAAGCCCGTCTTCTTCCGCCATTATTTCGACCGATTTTGTTAAATTTTCAAAATTCAAAAACGGTTCGCCCGCGCCCATCGCGACGAGATTCGTGCCGTGCGGCGTTTCTGTCGCCGACGCCGTAAACGTCATTTAAAACAATAATTATCTGCTCGACGATTTCTCCGGCGGTCAGATTTCTCAACAGTCCGAGTTTTGCCGTCAAACAAAAATCGCATTTCAAAGGACAGCCCGACTGCGAAGAAAAACAAATCGTGTCGCGGTTTTCGGTCGGAATAAAAACGGTTTCGACCGGAAAATTGTCGTGCGTTTTCATCAAAAAACGGCGCGTTCCGTCCGTCGAAACATAGCGCGATTCGACTTTTAAAGTCGACGCGGTCGCCGTTTCGTTTAATTTTTCACGAAAAGCTTTCGGCAGATCGGTCATTTCGTCAAAACGACAGCAGACGTCTTTCGTGCAAGCCTTTGAAAATCTGTTTCGCACGATATTTCGGCTCGCCGATTTCTTTGACAAATCCGGCAAGTTCGTTTTTTGAAAATCCCGTCAGATGAATTTTTTCGCTCATCGCTTTATTTATTCTAGCTAACTCGACGGCGAAAAAGCACAGGCGCGATTTTCAGCGTAAACTGTGCTAAAATCTGTCCCGAAAAGTATGAATAAAAAGACAATCATCGGCGGTACTGCTCGCTTTCGCAATTATCGTTATTTTGATCTTGCGTTTGCTTGTTTTGGGTCGGGAAAAAAATCAACGACGTGATTCGCGGAAACACGAATTCCGGCGAAATCACACAGCCGAACGCGCCGCCGGCAAATCCGTCGCTTGCCGCCGAATTCTCCGCTGCAAGCCGAACAGATTTATCTTTCGCTCGGAAATCCTTCGAACGCAAATGCTTCGACTCCGAACAATTATCTGCTCGTCAATAATTATTTCGCTCTGTCTTATAACCGCGACAAAGGCATTCCGAATTGGGCGGCGTGGCGCATTTCAAAAATCGAATTAGGCGATTTTCCGCGCCCGAATCCCGATCCGTTTCGTCCCGATGACCGTCTGCCGAAAGGCTGGAATCGCATTACGCCGTCGGATTACACGGGCAGCGGTTTTGACAGAGGTCACGTCTGTCCGAGCGCCGACCGAAGCGCGTCGGTCGAAGGAATGACGCGAAACTTTTCTGATGACGAATATGACGCCGCAAACCGGCGATCTGAATCGCGGACCGTGGCAGAAATTTGAAGGTTATCTGCGAACGCTCGTCACGCGCGGCATTGACGTTTATATTTACGCCGGAGTTTACGGCGAAAACGGCAAAGTGAAAAACGAGATTTCGATTCCGACCAACAATTGGAAAATCGCCGTCGCTGTTCCCGCCGGCGCAGCCGATTTCTGCGATCAACGAAAACACGCGCGTCATCGCCGTTGATATGCCGAACGTCAAAGGAATCAAAAACGCCGATTGGCAGATTTATCGCACGACCGTTCGTCAGATCGAGCAAAATACGGGCTATAATTTTTTGACAAATTTGCCGCAAAATATTCAGGACGCTTTGGAAACGAAAGTTGATAATCAACTATAAAAATAAATGTGATAAATTGCCGAAAATGAACTTTAACTAAATGGATATTTTGCAGCTTTAGCAACAAAGATAATTTGTAAGGCATCGAAATTATTAAAAGTTAATTAAAAAATTTATGAGAAATTTATTTCGTTTCGCTAATTTTTGGTTTTTTTCTGTTGTCATTGCTTTATCAAGTTTTGCTCAAACCGACAATGTTTTGAAAACCTTAGAAGTTCGGTTGCCTGTAACGGTTAAAGATAAAAAGAAAAATCCCGTTGCGGGACTTTCAAAAAAAGATTTCATTGTTTTAGAAGACAGTGTGCCGCAGGACATCACGCTTTTTACAACCGAAAAAACAAACCTGCCTGCTTATGTTGGTGTCTTAATGGACACTTCGGCTTCAACCGAAGGCAAATTAAAGTTCTTGAAAGAATTCGCGATGAATTTTATTTACACCGTTATTAAACAGCGCCATGATGAAGTTGCCTTTTTGACATTTAATCAAGAGATTAGTCTGAAACAGGATTTTACAAACAAGATTGATCTTCTTGATGGTGCTGTTAATAAAGCAAAAAGCGGCGATTCGAAAACTTCGCTTTATGATGCGATCTGGCAAATCTCTGATGAAAAACTGCGAAACGCTCCGGGCAGACGAGTTATAGTTTTAATTACCGACGGTGAGGATAATTTCAGCCGCTCTTCAATCGAAGATGCGATTGATATTGCCCAACGAACGGAAACTACAATTTTCGGTATTTCGACTAAAGAAGGTTTTGTCGAAAAATTTAAAAATGACAGTAATAATGATTATCTGTTGCGCCTTTGTAATGAAACAGGAGGTGAAGCGTTTTTTGTTAATGATATGTTCGGCTCAGAACGCGCATTGAAAAAAGTCTACGAAGAAATCAATTCGCAATACATCTTTACTTATCGTCCGGCAAATCAAGATTATGACGGCAAAAGGCGTAAAATCGAAGTACGTTTCAAAGATAAAGACAACGAAGTCAAATACAGGATTAGTGCAAAAGAGAACTATCGTGCGGTTAAAAATTTAGACACTTCTTTGAACGCTATGAAACAGATAAAAGAAGCGAATCCGGCGGACGTGGCAACGCTCGATGCGATTATGAAAGCTGTTTACGACACGATTTCCGGCGATGCTGGAAAAGCGCGTGATTGGGACAGATTTCGCACGCTTTTTCACAAAGACGCGCGGTTGATTCCGACCGGAAAAAATCAGCAGACAGGCGTTATCGGTGCGCGCGTTTTGTCGGTCGAAGAATACGTTACGCGTGCTTCGGCGAATATGGCGAAAGAAGGATTTTTTGAACGTGAAAAAGCGCGGCGTGTCGAACAATACGGCAATATCGCGCACGTTTTTTCGACTTACGAATCGTTTCACAGTCTTTCGGACAAAAAGCCTTTTATGCGCGGGATTAATAGTTTTCAGCTTTTGAATGACGGAACGCGTTGGTCTGTCGTGACGATTTTCTGGCAGGGCGAAACACCGGAAAATACGATTCCGAAAAAATATCTGAAAAGTAAAAAATAAAATGTAAAAAACTTCCACTTATGAAAAAATCATCTCCCGATTTCTCACTCTATCCATTGCTCTGGCTGGCGATATATTTTTCGTGCGGCATTTTGTCGGCAAATTTTGTATCGTTTGACTGGAAAATTTATCTTTGCGCTGTTTGATTTTCGCTTTTCTCACAATAGTTTTTCTCAAACGAAAATTTTCCGCCGCATTTGTCGCGCTCGCTTTCTTATTTGTCGGCGCATTTTGTTTTCAAAGCAAAATTCAAAACATCGCCGAAAACCGTCTGAAAAATTTTATATGAAAAAAACATAATTTCGTCCGGCGATCCGCTCGAGATCGAAGGCGTTTTGCAGACGAAACCCGAACTTTCCGTCGAAGGATTTTTTCTCGAACTAAAAGCCGAAAAAGCGATTTATAAAAATGAAACGCTCGAAGTTTCCGGCAAGATCAGACTTTTTGCCTTTGTCCCAAATGAAGAAATCGCTGCCGAATACGAAGCGTTAAATCTTGAATACGGCTCACGAATCCGCGTTGCCTGTCGGCTTGAACGTGAAGACGAATATTTAAATCCGGGCGTTGTTTCAAAAAAGGAAATTTTAGATCAGAAAGAAATTGACGCGACTGCAAATATCAAAAGTCCGCTTTTGGTCGAAAATCTCGGCGAGGAAAAAACTTTCGCGCCGCTTGCGTGGATTTATGAACGTCGTCAGGAATTGATCGTGGATTTTAAAAATAATTTCAGCCATTCGACCGCCGGAATTATGATCGCATCTTTGCTCGGCAATAAATATTTTCTCGACAAACAAACCGCCGACATTTTCCGCGAAGGCGGCACGTTTCACGTTCTCGTCATTTCCGGTCTGCATATCACGTTTATCGGCGGTTTGACACTTTTATTTGTTAAGTTTTTTACGCGCAAAAGATTATGGCAATTCGTTATTGCCAGTCGGTTTTTTGTGGGCGTATTCGTTCGCCGTCGGCGCGGATGTTCCGGTCATTCGCGCGACCATAATGTTTACGATTCTGTTTTTTCGCAGGTCATCTATCGAAAGGGAAATCTGCTCAATTCGCTCGGCGCGTGTGCGCTGATTTTGCTCGTCTGGCGACCGGAAGATTTGTTTTCACAATCGTTTCAACTGACTTTAGTGAGCGTTGCGTCAATCGTTGCGTTCGCGTTTCCGCTGATCGAAAATTTGCGAGAAATCGGCAGTTGGTCGCCGACTTCGGAAAAACCTTTTCCGCCGAAAACGTCGAATTTTATGAAAAGATTTTGCGAAACTTTTTACTGGCGCGAGCGCGTCTGGGAAATCGAAATCGAACAGACAAATCTGGTCGGCAAATCTTTTCAAATCACCGTATTTAAAATGGCTCGACGCGAAAAATCTGCAAGGCATTTTCGCATATTTATTCGAAGGAATTCTGGTTTCGCTCGTCGTGCAAATCTGGCTTCTTCCGCTGACGATTTTTTATTTTCACCGCGTAACGGTTTCTTCGATCATTATTAAATCTATGGGTCGGATTTTTTATCGCGCTCGAAAGTTTTGCCGCCGTGATCGCTTTGTTTTTTGCCAAATTCAGCACGATTTTGGCTTTGCCGATTATCAAATTAACGGAAATATTAAATTGGATTTTATTATTTTTACCGAAAATTTTTATCGCTTTTGATTGGGCGAGTTTTCGTGTTCCGAATTATTCGGGCGCGTTTCGCTTGATCTATTTTCTGTATTACATTCCGGTTTTGGTTTTGACGATTTTATTGAATCGCTGGAAACCGTTTGAAATAAGTTCCGAAGTTCAAAGTCCAAAATCCAAAGTCGGAAAATAAATCTCAAATTTCAAGTTATTTGAACACTAAAATTTTTCGGCGAATTTCCGCGCTGATTTTGATTTTTTTTGTCGCGGTCGTTATTTTTCATCCGTTCAGCGAACCGAAAATTGACGGTAGATTGCATGTTGAATTTCTCGATGTCGGGCAGGGCGATTCGGCATTTATAACTTTTCCGAACGGCGAAACGCTTTTGATTGACGGCGGCGGAAAAATAAATTTCGGAAAATTAAATGACGATGAAAACGATTTGTTTCAGCCCGATTCGCAGGACATCGGCGAATCGGTCGTGTCGCGTTTTCTGTGGGAAAAAGGATATTTCGAAAGTTGATTACATTCTGGCGACACACGCCGACACCGATCATATGCAAGGTTTGATTGATGTGGCGAAAAACTTCAAAGTCCGCGCCGCTCTTTTCGGGCGAACGCCTTTTGAAGATGCTGATTTTGCCGAACTTTTTGAGGTATTGCAGAAAAAGAAAATTGAAACCGTAACGAATTTCGCAAGGCGAAGAATATGAAATCGGCGGCGCGAAAATTCAGATTTTATATCCCGGAAAAGACGATTCGCCGAAACCCGTTGCCGACAATAATCACTCGGTCGTTTTGCGTATAATTTACGGCGCGAAACAATTTCTGTTTACGGGCGACATCGAAAAGGAAACCGAAGCGAAACTTCTCGAAAATCCGGCTTTTTTAAAATCGGATGTTGTAAAAGTCGCGCATCACGGAAGCAAAACTTCTTCGATTTTAGAATTTATTAATGCCACAAAAGCTGAATATGCAATCATTCCGGTCGGCAGAAAATCAATTTTCGGTCATCCTCACAAGGAAGTTCTACAAAGATGGTCGAGTTCGGGAGCGAAGATAAAAACGACAGGCGACGCGGAACGATTTCAATTTCGACCGACGGAAAAGATTTGCAGATCGAAACCTTTCAGAAATAATTAGATTTTTAAAACGCAAAAACCCGAAGATTTTCAAATACAAAACCGATCGAGCGTTCCTTCAGTCCTTTCAGTGTCTATATTTTTACCTTAATTTAAGTTCAAAGTCAACAAAAATTTCTTCAAAATGAACAATTAAACAAAAATACTTAAAGAAAAACATTAAAAAACTATGCAAAACATTATTTTTCAATAATTTGCCTTTTGAATGAAGTCGAAGAGATGAGAAACTGCAGAAAAATTAAAATAATTCCGCTGCCCAAAAGCACATAAATTCCGCTTTGCAGATTGCCGGATTTTTCCGAAACGAAACCGATCAACCACGTTGCAAATACCGCCGCCGAGTGTTCCGACGAGAAAAAGCGGCATTGATTTGCGTGTCGCACTTTCGCCGAAAATGTTTGTAAAACGCGCCATATTCGTCGGAAAAATTGCCGAAGTCCCAAATCCCGAAATGCTTGCGCCGATGAGCAAAACGGAAAAACTTTCGGCAAAAATTATAACGACCGAACCGAAAGTTAAAAAAAATAAACTCATCAGCAGAAATTTATTGACGGACAGAAAATCGCAGAAAAATCGGCGCAGTTCCGCGACCGATGACGAAGAAACAGAAAAAACGCCGGAGTTGCGGTCAAAAGGGAATTTGCGCCTTCGGGAAATCTTTCGGAATAAGTCGTCAGCCAACCGCCCGCGCCGCTTTCAAAACCGACGTGAATAAAATTAAACAATGCGATCAGCCACGCCAGCGGAAAAATCCAGACGGGCGAATCTACCGTTGATTCGTCACCATTTTTTACAACGGCTTTTCCGGCATCGAGCGGAAAGAAAAGAAACGCGACAGCGAGCGAAAAGAACAGAACTGACAAGATCAGCGTCGGAACAAAAATGCTGTCAGGTGTGCCGAAAAATGTGACGAACGGCTGACTGATAATCGCGCCGATGCCCCAGAAAAAATTTAAAATACTAAAGCCGCAGCCTGCCGTTCGGGATTTAAAACGACAACGAGCATATTTATCGGACCGAGTGACGTTCCGATGCCGATGCCGTTGATAAAAATTCCGGCGGCACAGACGAAATCGCGATTCCGCGTTGAGCAGAAAACTTCCCGCTGTAATTAACAGAAAACCGAAAATCGCAGTTTTGATAAACCCGAAACGCTTTGCCGCAAAGCCGAAAAGGATTGTTCCGCAAATTGAACCGGCATATTGGGCGACAAAAAGTTCGCCGGCTTCGGCATCGCTGAGGCTTAATCTTTTCGTCAGAACAGGCAGAATCTGTCCGACCAAAACCGTGCCGATCCCGCAGATCAAAAAAGCGAAATGAATAATAAAAATCAGCGGACGAGTCCGGCTTTCGGTTTGTGTCGTCATTAAATTTGAAATTGACAAGGCGTTTTTTCGCGGATAACCTTATCGTTAAATTACGATAGATTCAAATCTACATTTATTGCGTAGATTCGGCAATTTTCCAATATTTAAAATTCGAGGAGAAAAACTTTTTATGAGAAGACTTTTAACTTTTCTGTCTTTGACGCTGTGCCTGTTATTTGCGGCTTGTGTTACCGCACCGCAGGATCAAACCGGCGGTGCAAACAAGACAAAAGATCCGAACCGAAAATTGAAAATCGGTTTTTCGATGGACACCGTTAAAGAAGAACGCTGGCAGCGCGATCAGGACGCATTTAAAAAACATTGCGAAGAAATGAAGGTCGAATGCGTCATCACGGTCGCCGACAATAAAGCCGACAAACAGGCGAACGATGTCGAAAATCTTTTAACGCAAGGCGTAGATGTTCTCGTTATCGCGCCGCACGACGCGACGCAGGCGGCTTCGATGGTCGAAAAAGCCAAAGCGCAAGGCGTTCCGGTCATTTCTTATGACCGTCTGATTAATTCCGAAAAACTCGACGTTTACGTCTCGCACCAAGTTCCGGTCATCGGTCAGAAAATCGCCGAATACGCGCTCGCCCACGCACCCGAAGGAAATTATGTAATGGTTTACGGCGCGGGAACGGACAACAACGCCGTGATTATGAAAAACGAGCAGTTGAAAGTTTTAAAACCGGCGATTGACAGCGGCAAAATAAAAATCGTTGCCGACAACTTTATCACCGACTGGAAACCGGAGGAAGCTCTGAAAATGGCGGAAAATGCTCTGACGCAGAATAACGACAACATCAAAGCGTTCGTCGTTTCCAATGACGGAATGGCAGGCGGCGTGATTTCGGCTCTAAGCAAAAGAAATCTGGCAGGAAAAATTTTAGTTACCGGACAAGACGCACAAAAAGACGCTCTGCAAAGAATCGCCGAAGGCAAACAGACGATGACCGTTTACAAACCGATTATTCCGCTGGCAAATGCGGCGGTCGAAGCGGCGATCAAACTCGCCAAAGGCGAACCGCTTGCCAACGCGAAACCGTTTATGAACGACAATCTGAAAAAAGAAGTTCCGGCGATTTTGCTTGAAGTCACCGTCGTTGACAAAGACAATCTGATGACGACCGTTATCAAAGACGGCTATGTGACATACGAAGACGTTTACGCGAATGTGCCGGAAGGTCAGCGTCCGCCGAAACAGTAAATTGATTTTGTTTTCGATTGGAGTGCAAGCGAACTGCTTGCACTCCAATTCTTTCCGCATTTTAATCATTATAAAAATGTCTGAAATAAAATTTAAAAATATTTACAGAGCAATGAAAATTTGCTCTTTTTTTTGTCTCGTTTTTCTTTTCGCTTTTCAAGCAAATGCCGCGTGGCAAACGGTCGGAAATATTACTCGCGTTTTGCAAACGAAAACCAAACGGCGTGATTTTAGACACTTCGAGCCGCGCGAAAATTTCGGTCGAGTTTTTTGACATCAATGCTGTTCGCGTTCGCGTTGCACCGTCAGGAACTTTCGAACGTGAATTTTCCTACGCTTTCGATTATTCGCACGACCGGAAAACCCCTGCGATAAAAGTTTCGCAAACGGCAAAAGAAATCGTTTTGACAAATGCTTTCGGCGCAAAAGCCATCATCGAAAAAATGCCGTTCGCCGTCAAAATTTTTGATGAAAACAATAAGTTGATCGTCGCCGATGACATGACACACCAGACTATTTTCGATATAGATACGGGCGAAATTCAGACGACGAAACTGCGCCGCAGTGAAGTCGAAACGTATTACGGTTTCGGCGAAAAAGCGTTTTCCGAAATGTCGCGCCACGACAAATATCTCGTTAACTGGAACACAGACACTTTTGCTTACCCGATTGGAACAGACCCGATTTACGAATCAATTCCGTTCTTCTATGCACTTTACGACGGCAAAACTTACGGCTTATTTTTCAACAATACCTTTCGCACATATTTCGATATGGGCAAAACTTCGCCCGAAAGATATTCGTTCGGCGCAAACGACGGCGAACTCGATTATTTTATTTTCACGGGCGGCAAGGAAAACTCGCCGAAAAAGGTTCTGGAAGATTACGCTAACTTGACGGGCAAAACTCCTCTGCCGCCGATTTGGGCTTTAGGAAATCAGCAGTCGCGCTGGTCGTATTATCCCGAATCGCGCGTTCGTGAAATCGCCAGCGGGTTTAGAAAAAACAAAATTCCGGCGGACGTAATTTATTTGGACGTTGATTATATGGATAAATATCGCGTTTTTACTTGGGACAAAACGCGCTTTCCGAATCCGGCGAAAATGATCGCCGATCTCAAAGCCGACGGATTTAAAACCGTTCTGATAATTGATCCGGGAATCAAGCGCGACGAAAATTATTCAGGTTTACACGGACGGCGTGAAAAATAATATTTTTATCAAAAACGCCGCCGGTTCGCTTTTAATCAGAAATGCCTGGGCGGATGAATCGGCGTTTCCCGATTTTACGAATCCGAAGGCGCGTGAATGGTTCGGAGCGCAATATAAAAAACAATATCTCGAAGACGGCGTTGCGGGATTTTGGAACGATATGAACGAGCCGGGAGTTTTTGTCACGGACAAATACGAAAAACCCGAAACGCTGCATCATCCGGCGAAAACTTTCGCGCTCGACACGCCGCACGCGGGCGACGGTTTGCCCGACACGCATCGCCGTTATCACAATATTTACGGAATGCAGATGGCGCGTTCGACGTTTGAAGGTTTGAAAAAACTCGCGCCGGAAAAGACGACCGTTCGTTTTGACACGCGCCGGATTTTCAGGCGTTCAGAGATTTTCCGCCGTCTGGACGGGCGACAATTATGCGGGTTGGGAACATCTGGCTCTTTCGATTCCGATGCTGGCGAATCTGAGCATTTCGGGTGTGCCGTTTGTCGGCGCGGACGCGGGCGGTTTTGCCGAAATGCCGACGGGCGAACTTTACGCGCGTTGGCTGCAAGCGGCGGCTTTGACACCATTTTTCCGTTCGCATTCGGTCGGTTGGGTCGGCAACAAAGAACCCTGGGCATTCGGCGACGAATGGACGCGCATTAATCGCGCGACGGTCGAACTTCGTTACCAATTTCTGCCGTATCTCTACACGCTTTTCCGCGAACACGAACGCACCGGACAGCCGGTTATGCGACCGCTCTGGTATGAATATCCGAGCGACAAAGGAACTTATTTAATCAACGACGAATTTATGGTCGGCGGCGATGTTCTGGTTGCGCCGATTATCAAAGAAGAATACAAATGTGCGCGGAATTTATCTGCCGGTCGGCGCAGATTGGGTTGACTGGTGGACAGGCGCGAGATACGAAAGCGGCAAGATTCATTATCTGACATTTCCGCCGGATCGCCTGCCGGTTTTCGTTCGCGTCGGTGCGGTCATCCCGACGCAAAACGTGATTCAAAACACGACCGAAATGCCGTCTGCGGAAATTACTTTGAATGTCGTCACGGGAATTGCGCCGAACAAAACCGAAACTTCGATATTGTTTCAGGATGCGGGCGATGGTTACGGATATTTAAAAAATGACTGGCGCGAAATCCGTTTTGAACACAAACAAGGTTCGCTGAAAATTAATAAATACGGCGATTTCAAAGGGCAAAAAATCAAATATATCGAAGCTGTCGGAATGACAAATAAAGCTAAAGAAATCAAAGCCGACGGAAAAGTTTTAGATCAAAATTTTGACGCGGACAGAAAAAGAATTCGCGTTGAAATTGACGAAAACACAAAAGAAATTTTGATGATGCGATAAAAATTTGAACCGCAGAGACGCAAAGACGCAGAGAATAAAAAAGATTTTATCAGCTAATTTAAAATTTCTTTGCGTCTCTGAGTTGAAAAAGACTTATTTTAAAAACGGCAAAAGATTTTCGCGCCAGATTGCGTAGCCTTTGGTGTTCATATGCAGACCGTCTTGAATGAAAATATCGGGCAGCGGTTTGCCGTTCATGCCGAGCATTTTTGCGCCGAGATCGGCGAACTGGATTTTTTTGTGTTTCTTGATTTCCGCTTTTATCAGATTGTTCGCCTTTGTCATTTCAGACCACATTTGCCAGCGCAAAAGGCTCGGTTTTAACGAAATGAAAATGAGCGGCGTGTTTGGCAAATTCTTATCTCTCAGCGCGACGAAAGTTTTAAAATCTTCGAGAATATTTTCCGCCGTCTGTTTTGCGTCAATGTCATTTTCGCCGACATAAAAAACGATTTTTTTCGGTTGGTAAGGCGTGACGATTTTATCGAAAAAATAATTTACGTCTTCAAATTGCGAACCGCCGAAACCGCGATTGATGACTTTATACTGCGGAAAATCTGCGCGCAAATTTTCCCAAAGGCGAATGCTCGAACTGCCGACAAAAAGAATCGCATTGTCAGGCGGGTTTTGCATTTTATCAACTTCGGCAAAGCGTTTTATTTCCGCTTCCCACATTTTTGCGCGGTCGTAAGTTTGTGCTGAAAGCGCGGAAAAATTGGAAAAAATTAATAAAGCAAAAACGAGTATTTTGATTTTCATTTTTATTTTGAAACAGGCGCAGTCGAATTTCTGACGATCAAAGTCGGTTCGACGCTCAACACTTCGGGAACGGGTTTGTCGGGATTTTTCAAACCGTCGAGAACGGTCTGCGCGGCGAGTTTGCCCATTTCAAAAAGCGGCTGGCGAATCGTCGTCAGAGCCGGATTAAAAAAAGCGGCGGCGTAAATGTCGTCAAAACCGAGAACCGAAACGTCACGCGGAACGTGCAAACCCGATTCTTCGAGCGCGCGAATCGCGCCGATTGCCGAAACGTCGTTGAATGCAAAAAGCGCGGTAAATTTTTCTCCGCTGTTGATTAATTTTTTTAGTCGCCAGATAGCCGACTTCCGGCGAAGGCGAATCGCCTTCGAGCTGGACGCAGAGTTTCGGATCAATCGGAATCGAACGCTTTTTCGCGGCTTCGGCAATCGTTTTCCAACGAATATTCGTGTCCGAGCTGAAATTCTGACCTTTGAGAACGGCGATGTTTCGATGACCGAGTTCGTAAAAATGACCGATGCCGAGTTCCGCCGCCGTTTCGTGATTTAAAATAATATTCGTCACGCCTTTGACATCGTCGTGTCCCGAAACGCTGGCGCAGGGAAAATTCGGCTGAAAACGAATCGGCGAATCAACGGCGATCAAACCTTCGACCTGCCGTTCGATCAAAATCTGCGGATGTTTTTCCAGAAGTTCTTCGCGGTGCAGATGGCTCGCCGTCAGATAAAAAAAACCTTCTTCGAGCAGAATACTTTCCACGCCGTTTAAAACCATCGCCGAATAACCGTCCGAAAGTTCGGGAACGATCACGCCGAGCGTGTGCGTCCGCTGAACGCGCAGGGAACGCGCGACATAATTCGGACGGTAATTTAATTTTTTTGCCGCCTCGAAAATTCTGTCTTTCGTCTGTTGCGGAATAGAAACAGCCGAAGGCGCGTCGTTCAAAACGAGCGAAAGCGTCGTCGGCGATAAACCGAGATGCGTCGCAAGTTGTTTGAGGCTGACGGCACTGTTCGGATTAATCGGCTTCTGAACTTCTTTTGAATCTGTTTTCGGCTTTCGGGACATAGAGCAAATAATTGCATAAGTTTATAGAACAAATCAAGAATTCAAAGAAGAACATCCCGCCCAGACCTGACGGAGATTTTTATAATTGGTATGACCAAATTTATGGACTGATGAATTAAATGCTACTCTTGACATGACCTCGCGAAAGAATGTTATAAAACGATTTACTAAAACGATTTACTAGATTGATTTTTTGATTGTCTGACTGTTAAAAAATCGCCAAGGTGTCGGTTTTGTAAATTCCTTTAATTATATTCAAAGCAATATATTTCTAAATTAAAATTTTTTTGGAGGATTTTATGCGTCAAGCATCAATTCATTTGTTTTATTTGATTTCCTGTATTGTGCTGACGGCGTTTTTTGTCATCGCCGCAAATGCTCAATTTAAAGCGTCAGTACAGGGAACTGTGACCGACAATTCGGGAGCGATTGTTTCCGGTGCGACGGTGACTTTGACCAACAACGAAACGGGACAGACTCAGCAGAATGTTGCAACCGATGACGGATTTTTCAGATTTTCCGGGCTGGCTCCCGGTTTGTATACCGTTACTGCGGAAAAGGAAGGTTTTAAAAAGAAAACTATCGAAAATGTAAAAGTTGATGCCGAAGCGATTCGCGGAGTTGACGTGGCTCTCGAAGCCGGTGTGATCAGCGAGGTTGTGACTGTTCAAGCCGAAAACGTCCAATTGCAAACGGAAGATGCGAACATCAGAAAAACCATTACGACTGAGGAAATTTTGAATTTGCCTCAAAGCGGACGCGATCCATATGAGCTTGCGCGTTTAACTCCGGGCGTTTTCGGCACAGGTGCGAGAAGCGCAGACGGATCGGGAACGCTTTTACCGAACACAAGCGGACCTCCGGGGATCGAGCGTCGGTATTTTCGCAACCGAAAACCGCCAGCCGATTTCAGCCAACGGTCAGCGCGTTTCGTCGAACAATTACCAGATAGACGGTTCGAGCGTTAACAGCCAAACGTGGGGCGGCGGCGCGGTTATCACGCCGAGTCAGGAAAGCGTCAAGGAAGTCCAGATTACTTCCAGCACCTATTCGGCGGAAGACGGTCGCAACAGCGGAGCCCAGATTAAAGTCGTATCTCAAAATGGAACAAATCAATGGCACGGCAGTGCATTTTTCAAATTTAACGATCCGCGCTTAAATGCTTATAACAAATTACCGAGAAATATCGGCGGCGGACCGGCACGCGTCGAGCAGAAATATAAAACATTCGGCGGAAGTTTCGGCGGACCGATCATAAAAAACCGACTGTTTTTCTTTTTTACATACGAAGGTCTGAGAAATAACACGAATAATACTTATACCTCTTATGTCGAAACTAATGCTTTTCGGCAAGCTGTCATAGCAGGTCGTCCAGGTAGCTTAACGGCTTTGATCTTAGGCGATCCGGGAATTGCGCCGCGAATCGTTTCGGTGTTAACGCCGAGTTGCTCGGATTTAAGCGGCGATGTTAACGGTAATGGTCAGAACGGCACAGGTTTAGGCTGTGTCGTGGTTGGCAATGGATTAGACCTCGGCAGTCTTACCGGAACGACCGGACAGTATGTTCAATTTTTTAACACAAATCGTGCGCCGGTCGGCGGCGGTCTCGACGGGGTAGCGGATTTACAAAAGGTATTACTGGAAAATCCGAACAATTTTAGGGGTAATCAATATAATACGAGAATTGATTACAATATTACGGACAAAGACCATTTTACCGCTTCAACATATTTTGTTCCGAACACGGCAGTTCGGGCAGACTCGGCTTCTCAGAGCCGCCAATGGCTGATATTACCTCTAAACGGCTGAGTTATGCTTTAGGATTTATTTATGCACGGACGATTTCGGCAACGATGCTAAACGAAGCGCGATTTAATGTTACGCGTTGGGGATTTGACGAAACGAAAACCAATCCAAATGCCAACTTCGGACTTCCGCGAATCGAAATCGAATCACTTTTTGGTGACCGTCTCAGATATGGTGCGCCATACGGTTTGAACACACCGGGCAGAATCAACGAAAGACAGTTTGAATTTCGTGACACTTTTACAAAAGTGTTTGGAAATCAAGCTATAAAGATCGGCGGTGAATATCGGCGCGATTTAAACAGCAACGGCGAAATAGGTGGTGCGCGACCGTTGTATTCTTTAAAGGTTTGTGGAATTTCGCTAACGGAACTCCTATTTTTGAGCAAATTGTAGCCGACCAAACGGTAAACCGGCAAGTAACAGTACGAAATTTCATACAGCCGATCTCGGATTATTTATTCAGGATGATTGGAAGTTTCGTCCGAATTTAACGATCAATATGGGCTTGCGCTGGGAGTATTTTGCACCTGTGACAGCCGATAACGGTTTGATTGGAAATCTTATTTTAGGACCGACGGGAAGTTTGGCGGGAGCGACAATTTCAACGCAGAAAAACATTACGGATAAAAATTACAAAAATTTCGCTCCGCAACTCGGATTTGCATGGAGTCCGAAATGTTAGATAACAAACTCGTCATTCGCGGCGGCGGCGGAATCGGCTTTGACCGTTTGCCCAACGCGCTTTTGGCAAATGCGAGACGTAACCCGCCGAATGGCAGCATTTATGGTATCTGTTGCGGAACCAACGGAACAACGGACGGTTTCGGAACGCCTTTTGCGGATGGTCAGATAAGATATGTTTCAAGCAGCGACGGGACGATTATCGGATATCCTGTGAACCCGAATATCGGCGGCGGGCTAAATCCGACAACCGGATTGCCAAACGCGGGTTCAATTGAAATCTATGGTTCTCCGCGTGATCTGCCCGATGCGACAGTTTATAGATATTCGCTCGAAGGACAATATGAACTTCCGAAAAATCTTGTAGCTACACTCGGTTATCAAGGCAGTCTCGGTCGGCATTTTGTCAGGATTGAACCGATTCATATTACAAGACCGGGCGGAAATCTAAATGTGTTTGCCGCTTACTTTGCTGCTCCTGACGTTAATTCAAATTATAACGCGATGATCGCTCGTCTGCAGGGAAGACTGTCAAGGCAACTTTCATTCGATATGAATTACCGTTTTGCGAAAAGTCTCGATACGGCATCATTCGAATCACCGTGTGCCTGCACGAATCAGACTTTTCCGGTTGATCAAAGACAAGAACGCGGTCCGTCAGATTTTGATGTCAGACATGCCTACACGGCTTCGGCAACGTGGGAAATTCCGTTTTTCGACAAAAAACAGTCTTTGACCGACAAAATACTCGGCGGTTGGCAAATCAGTTCTATCGTTACATATAACACTGGTTTTCCTTGGACACCGCGAGTCGGAGGATGTTTACAGCAAGCAAACACTCCCGGAAATTTCTGCGATCCGCGACCGACGCGCTATTCAGGTTTGCAGCCGCTCAGCAATACCAACAATCACTTTTTAAATCGGGCGGACTTTTTCCGAATAATTATATTTCAAACACGGACTGTGGTGGAGGAACGGGATGCAATCGAGATTTTTTAACAGTCATTCCGTTTAATGCAAATCCTTTCTCACAGCCTCCCGGAATTGGAAGAAATGTTTTTCGCGGACCGCGTTATTTGATGTTGATATGACTTTTATCAAGAAAGTAGGCTTGGGCAGTTGGGGATTTTTAGGAGAAAATGCGAGTGTTGATCTGCGCTTTAATTTCTTTAATATCTTCAACACTTTGAATCTTGCGCCGTTCAATTCTAATACGCCCTTCAACTCATGCTGATTCGGCAGATTTCGGCAAAGCAACTCACGGCACTCGCGGGAAGTGTCGGCGAATTTCAAATGAGATTTAATTTCTAAAACCCGGCTTTAAAAATAAAAACAGGAAGAGAAAATTTTCTCTCCTGTTTATTTTTATATTTTTTTATTTTTTTCTCCGCATCTTTTCGGTCAAATCCTTGTAAATTTTAAATTCGCGTTCGGCTTCGATTTTTTGTTTAAGGTGCGAACAAATCATAAACAATTGATAATGAAGTCCGGGTTGTTTGAATTCGTTTTGCCGCGTTTTCTAAAAACGGCAGAGATTCGGAGTATTGATTTGTTTTGACAAGCAATTTTGCCGAGATCATAATTAGCATTGAAATGCTGGCGATGATCGCAATCGCACGGCGTAAAAATTTTTCAGCTGTCTTCAAAATTTCCTTTATCAAAATACAATGCACCGGACAGAGCCAGCGCATCGGCGTAATCAGGTTTGAGAGCAAGAGCTTTTCCGACGGCATCTTGCGCTGCTCGCGAATCACCGATCCCGCGCAAAGCAATCGCGGAAAAATAATGAGATTTCGGGAATTTTCGGAAAAAGTTCGGCGGCTTTCTGAAAAGTATTTCGCGCCGTGTCGAAATTTTTCAGATAAATATCCATTCCGCCGAATCTTATAAAATAGACGGGTTTTGAATCGTCGAGCTGAACGACTTTTTCATAAAATTTTTTCGCTTCGGCATAACGTTGATATTTTGCAAGCAGCTCGCCGAGCATAAAATTAGCACCGATGTGATTCGGATTCAGTGCAATCGCTTTCTGAAAATATTGTCCGGCGATTTCGTCCTGCTTTCCGTTAAATGCGGTGAGTCCGAGATAATAAAGCGGTTCGGTGTTGTCCGGCGCAATTTGCGCGGCATTAGTCAAAACATTTTCGGCTTCCTGAATTTGGTTTGTCTCAACAAGTGCGATTCCGAGTTTTAATTTAATGTCGAAAGAATTCGGCTGAAATTTGTCGGCGCGTTTTAAAAACGAAACGGCTTTTTGATAATTTTGCGTTTCGGAATATAACAAGTCCGAGATTGATTATCGTCGGCAGATGATTTGAATTTAGATTTAAGACCGATTCAAATGTTTTTATCGCTTCCGTTTTGACGTTTGTTTTTTGCCAGCAGAATTCCGAGATTGGCGAGCGGCGAAACGGCTTTCGGATTGATTTTGATCGCCGTTCGATATTCGCGTTCGGCTTCCGTAAATTTTCCGAGCGCGTCCAGAACGATTCCGTAAAGGTTGTGCGCGTCGGCGTTGTTCGGCGCAGAGGTTGCGGCGCGGCGAATGACAGGCTCGGCTTCGCTGAATTGTCCGTTTTGAATTAAGCGAGCGGTTTGTGAAGAAGCGAAACTATTTCGGTCTTGAGCATTGGTTCTGACATTTGTTTGCGGCGAACGCGCCGAGCATCAATGCGAATATCCAAAATTTCCGTTCCGATCGCAGTAACATTTATTGAAGTTTAAATTTCTATTTGTGATTTAGTCAAAAACTATCGAGCCGGAAAATAATTTCGGAATGGTTATCGCGCGAAAATTCGGCCAAGTATAAGGAAAATCAGCTGACAACTTTGCCCGGAGATGCGAAAATTTAGTGCCGGAAAAATATTTTCTTCGCGTGTCTAAAATCTCGGTTAAATGGTTGCAAATCTTGACAATTAGAGCCATAAAATGATATAAGACTGAAACATACTAAAACGATTTACTAAACGGCTTTTTGCATTCCGCCGGTCAATGACGGTAAATTCTCCCGGACAATAAATTTTCCGGTTGATAAAAAAGATTTCCGATGGTATTTGACAGCCGTTTTTATTGTAGTTTTGTTTTATAAATTTAAACGGTAAAAATCATTTTAAAATCTTCCGGGTAAATTCTTACCGGGCGAAATTTTTTGGCAAATAAAATAATGAAAAAAATAAAATTTATCCGCGCCTTCGTAATTCTGCTGCTTGTTTTTTCCAGTTTTAATTCTTTCGCCCAGAGAATAACTCCGGCGCGTTCCGTTTCATCTAAAGACGCACAGATCGAACAAAAGATAAATGCGCTCGTGGCGAAGATGACGCTCGCCGAAAAACTCGGACAACTCCAACAATTCGACGGCGATGCGAACGGCACATATCGTCCCGAACATCTCGAACTTGCGCGAAAAGGTTTGCTCGGTTCGACGCTCAATGTGCGCGGCGCGAAACAGACCAACGAATTGCAGAAAGCCGCGCTCGAATCGCGTCTGAAAATTCCGATTCTGTTCGGTTTTGACGTGATTCACGGCTATCGCACGATTTTTCCCGTTCCGCTCGGCGAATCGGCGAGTTGGGATTTGGCGATGATGGAAAAAACGGCGGCGATTGCGGCGGCTGAATCGCGCGCGGCGGGCGTGCATTGGACGTTTGCGCCGATGGTTGACATCGCACGCGATCCGCGTTGGGGAAGAATTATTGAAGGTGCAGGCGAAGACACTTTTCTCGGCTCGAAAATCGCTTTTGCGCGCGTGCGCGGATTTCAGGGAAATGATTACAGCGCAAGCGACAAAATAATGGCGTGCGCGAAACATTTCGTCGGTTACGGCGCGGCGGAAGCGGGACGCGATTACAACACAACGAATATTTCGCGCCGGAGTTTATACGAAATTTATTTTCCGCCTTTTCAAGCCGCACTCGATGCCGGAGTCGGTTCGTTTATGACTGCGTTTAACGATCTCGACGGCGTTCCGGCGACGGGAAATCCGTTTATTTTGAAAGACGTTCTGCGAAAGGAATGGAAATTTGACGGACTCGTTGTCAGCGACTATACAGCCGTGATGGAACTGATGTTTCACGGCTTGGCGAAAGATGAAAAAGAAGCGGCGATGTATGGTTTGAATGCCGGAACGGATATGGAAATGGTTTCGCGCCTTTACAACAAATACGGCGAACAGCTGGTCAAAGAAAAGAAAGTTTCCGTCGCCGATATTGACGAAGCCGTGCGCCACGTTCTGCGCGTCAAATTCCGTCTCGGACTTTTCGATAAACCGTTTGCCGACGAAAACTTGGAAAAACGTGAAGTTTTCAAAAAAGCGAATCTGGACGTGGCGAAAACCGCCGCCGAAAAATCGTTCGTGCTTTTGAAAAACGAAAACGAAACTCTGCCGATCAATAAAAATATCAAGGAAATCACGGTCATTGGCGATCTGGCGAACAACAAAAGCGAGATGAACGGTAACTGGACGGGCGACGGTCGGCCCGAAGATCCGACAACGGTTTTGGATGCGCTGAAAGCGAAATTTCCGAAAATGAAAATTCGTTACGAAAAAGGCTGCGACGCTTACTGCACGACTGACGCAGGTTTTAAAGACGGCGGTTAATGCGGCGAAAGATTCGGATTTTACGATCATCGTCGCAGGCGAATCGGGCGCGATGTCGGCAGAAGCGTCGTCGCGTTCGGACATCAGTTTACCGGGAATGCAGACCGAACTGATTCAGAAAATTCACGCGACCAAAAAACCTTATGCCGTCGTTTTGATGAACGGCAGACCTTTGACGATCAATTGGCTGGCGGAAAATTCTCCGGCAATTCTCGAAACCTGGTTTGCCGGAACAATGGCAGGTCCGGCGATTGTTGACACACTTTTCGGCGATGCAAATCCGTCGGGAAAACTGCCCGTAACATTTCCGCGCTCGGTCGGTCAGATTCCGATCTATTACAATGCGAAAAACACAGGTCGCCCGTTCAGTGCGGACAACAAATATACTTCAAAATATTTAGACCTTCCGAATACGCCGCTTTATCCGTTCGGTTACGGTTTGAGTTATACGAAATTTGAACTCGAGCAATTTGCAATTAGACAATCTGCAAATTTTGCCGGGCGGAAATTTGAAAGTAAAAGTTGATGTAACGAACACCGGCAAACGCGCGGGTGAAGAAGTCGTGCAGCTTTATATACACGATGTCGCCGCGTCGGTCACGCGTCCGGTCAAAGAGTTAAAAGGCTTTCAAAAAGTTTCATTGAAAGCGGGCGAAAAGCGAACGCTCGAATTTTTACTCACGCCGAAAGAATTGATGTTTCTTGACCGCAACTTAAAACCGACGATTGAAACCGGCGAGTTTCAGGTTTTTGTCGGCACGAGTTCGGACGGCGGTTTGCAGACGAGTTTTGAAGTCGTCAACAAAATTTCGGCAAGACCGACGGCGCAAAATATCGTCAATGAACCCGCTGATCCCGCGCCGACCGCGCCGCAGGCAACAGCGCAAATTTCGAAGGAAGACGACGCTTTTTTGGAAGATCTTCAAAAAAAAACTTTCGATTTTTTCTGGGAAAATTCTAATCCGAAAAACGGTCTGACTTTAGACCGAACGGGCGCGGACGGAACGCGTAAACCGTCAACTCATCCGAGTTATAACATTGCAAGTTCGGCTTCGACCGGATTTGCCCTTTCGAGTTACTGCGTCGCCGCGACGCGAGGTTGGGTGACAAAAGAACAGGCGAAAGAACGAACGCGCAATACACTCGATTTTTTTGCCAACAAAGCGTTCAATAAAAACGGCTGGTTTTATCATTGGATGGATTATGAAACCGGCGAGCGGCGTTGGACGAGCGAGATTTCTTCGATTGATACCGCGCTTTTGATGGGCGGCGTTTTGACCGTCAAGCAGTGTTTTTCCGACGATAAGGAAATCGCCGATCTCGCCGATTTGATCTACAAAAGAATTGATTTTCCGTGGATGCTCGACGGCGATCCGTATCTTTTGTCGCACGGCTGGCGACCGGAAACCGGTTTTATTGCAAACCGCTGGCGCGATTACAGCGAAGACAAGATGCTTTACTTGCTCGCTATCGGTTCGCCGACGCATCCGATTCCGCCGCAAGCCTGGAACGCCTGGGAACGAACTTGGAGAGAATACGGCGGTTACAGATATTTAGCCGCCGTTTCGCCGCTTTTTATACACCAATTTTCACACGCTTACGTTGATTTTCGTGGTCGGCGCGAACATCGCCCGCCGTATGTCGATTATTTTGAAAATTCGGTCAAAGCGACCCGCGCTCAACAGAAATTTTTCGTCGAAGTTTTAAGCAAAGATTTCCCGAAATATTCGGCGACCGTTTGGGGCTTGACGGCTTCGGATTCCGAACCGGGCTACATCGCGTGGGGCGCACCGCCGCGCGAACCGGCGATTGACGGAACAGTTGTGCCTTGCGCTCCGGCAGGTTCTTTGATGTTTGCGCCCGATATTACTTTACCGGCTTTAAAGGCGATGAAAAACGAATACGGC
Organism: Pyrinomonadaceae bacterium; assembly: GCA_963761145.1. Lineage (GTDB taxonomy): Bacteria > Acidobacteriota > Blastocatellia > Pyrinomonadales > Pyrinomonadaceae. Next base: position 670,553 of record CAVXFU010000004.1, on the reverse strand, counting down.
AAACGCGCTTATAAAAAATACGGATTCGTTGACGCTTTTAATCCGCACACGAATTGGACAGGCTCGGATGTTATCGGCATTGATCGAGGGCATCACGGTGGCAGGCATCGAAAATCTGCGAAGCGGGAAAATCTGGTATTGGTTTATGCAGAACGACGAGATTCGCCGCGGGTTAAAACGCGCCGGTCTTTTCTAAAAATTAACTGAAAGTTTTTACAGTAAAACCGGACTTTGTTTCAGTTGTGCGTAAAAGTATTTTACAGAATCATTTAAAACATTTAGAATGCCTTAAATAGTATTTTCAAAATCTGTTTCTCCAAATAAAATTTAGTAACTTCTTTGCTTATGGCACTTCTCGAAATGCGGCAAATTACGAAAGAGTTTCCCGGCGTGAAAGCTCTCGACGGCGTAACGATGGATTTGCACGCGGGTGAATTTCATTCGCTGGTCGGCGAAAACGGCGCGGGAAAATCAACTTTGATGAAAGTTTTATCGGGCGTTTATCCGTTCGGAACTTACGGCGGCGATATTGTGGTCGAAGGCGAATATAAAACATTTTGCCAACATCCGCCAAGCCGAAGATGCCGGAATCGCCATTATTTTTCAGGAATTTCGCTAGTCAAAGAACTGACCGTCGCCGAAAATATTTTTCTCGGCAAAGAACCGCAGCGTTTCGGCGTAATAAATTGGGCGGAAGTTTATCAAAAATCTTCGCAACTTTTAAAAGATTTGAATCTGCCGCTCAATCCGCGCACGAAAGTCGGCAATCTCGGCATCGGGCAGCAGCAATTAGTCGAAATCGCCAAAGCACTTTCCCAAAAAGCAAAAATTTTAGTTTTGGACGAACCGACCGCCGCGCTGACCGAATCGGAAGTCGAAACTCTGTTTACGATTTTAAGAGATTTGAAATCGCGCGGTGTCGGAATGATTTATATCTCGCATAAACTCGACGAAGTTTTTGAAATGTCGGATCGCATTACGGTTTTGCGCGACGGAAAAACCGTCGGCACGAACAACGCCGCCGATATGACGAAAGACAAAATTATTTCGCTGATGGTCGGGCGCGATGTCGGCGATATTTTTCCCGAATCGTCGCACGATTTTGGCGAAACGGTTTTGGAAGTCAAAAATATCAACGCTTTCGATACGGACGTGCCGGACAAAAAGCGCGTCAAAGACGTTTCATTTTCCGTCCGCAAAGGCGAAGTTCTCGGCATTGCCGGATTGATGGGCGCGGGACGAAGCGAACTTTTGATGTCTATTTTCGGCGCGTGGAACGGCAAAACTTCGGGCGAAGTTTTTGTTGATGGAAAGAAGTTTCGATCAGCAATCCGCGTGACGCGATCAAAAACGGCATCGGTTTTGTGACCGAAGACCGCAAGCGTTTCGGTTTGATTTTAGATCAGACGATTATGGACAATTCGACGCTCGCCGGACTCAAACAAATTTCAGGGAATTTCCTGACGAATCTTTCACGCGAAACCGTGGCGACGAAAAAAGTGATGAGTTCGCTGCACGTCAAAGCCAATTCGCCGATCACCGTTGCCGGAACGCTTGTCGGGCGGAAATCAGCAAAAAGTCGTTCTTGGAAAATGGCTTTTGACCAATCCGAAAGTTTTATTTTTAGACGAACCGACGCGCGGCATTGATGTCGGCGCGAAACAGGAAATCTATTCTGAAATCAACAAACTCGCCGCAGAAGGTCTGGCAATCGTGATGGTTTCATCGGAATTGCCGGAAGTTTTGGGTTTGTCGGACAGAGTTCTGGTTTTGCACGAAGGAAAATTAACCGGCGAATTTTCAAAAGAAGAAGCGACGCCGGAAAAAGTAATGATTGCGGCAACGGGCGAATCAAAGGTTATGGTTTGAGTATTTAAGAAAAATTTAAACACTGAAGATAAAAGAGATTTTCACAGACTTCCACAGAGAAAAAAAGGGAGAAAGATGAGCGACACAATAACAGAAAAAAACGGATTTAAAATTGAAACGACGGCACTTCGCGCCTATACGATGTTCGGCGCGTTAGTCGTCATTTGGCTTTTCTTTCACTGGCAGACTGACGGAATATTTCTTACGCCGCGTAATCTGTCCAATCTGATGCTGCAAACCGCCGTCACCGGAATCATCGCCGTCGGAATGCTGATGGTCATCGTTTCGGGAAATATTGATCTGTCGGTCGGTTCGGTTCTCGGACTTGCGGGCGGAGTCGCGGCGATTGTTTTGACGAATTGGGGTTAGTCCGCTTCCGGCAGCGATTCTGGCGGCAGTTGTGATCGCTGTTTTAATCGGAGTTTTCCAAGGATTTTTAACGGCGTATTTGAAATATTCCGGCGTTTATCGTGACTCTGGGCGGACTGCTTGGCGTGGCGCGGCGCGATCAAAGGAATCTCGCAGTCGGAAACTATTCCGATTGCCGATGCGACGTTTAAACAGATCGGACAAGGTTATATTGAGCCGATGGTCGGTTGGATTTTGGCGGCAGTGGCGATTTTGGCGATTTTATATTTCGCCTTCGGACGCGCCAAAGCCGAAAAAGAATACGGCATCGGCGAAGGAAATATCGGCAAGGAAATGCTTAAATCGCTTTTGCCAATTGCAGGCGGTCGTCCTGTTTATTTTCGTGATGAATTCTTATGCGGGCGTGCCGATTCCGGTTTTGATTTTGCTTGCGGTCGCGCTTGTCGGATTTTTTATTACCAATAACACGACATTCGGACGATATCTCTACGCCATCGGCGGAAATGCGGACGCGGCGCGGCTTTCGGGAATCAATAATAAAGCGAACATCGTCAAGGTTTTCGCATTTTTAGGCGCATTAACCGGAATCGCGGCTCTGATTTTTACGGCGCGCGTCGGTTCCGCCGCGCCCGACGCGGGAGTTTTGAAAGAACTCGACGCGATTGCGGCGTGCGTGATCGGCGGCGCAAGTTTGATGGGCGGACGCGGAACGGTTTTCGGCGCGTGTCTCGGCGCACTGATTATGGCTTCGCTTGATAACGGAATGTCGCTTCTTAATGTCCGCGATTTTATGCAGGAATTGACCAAAGGTTCGATTCTCGTGTTAGCCGTCGGTCTTGATATGGTCGGACAGAAACAAAATTAGAATTTCAGTCGAAAATCCAATTAGCACAGATAAATGAGTTTTATTAAAATCGTTTTGGTTGGTGTTTTATTTTCTCCCTTTTTATATTGTTATTGAGCCTTCAATTTTGGAATTACAACGAAATAGTTATAAGATTGAACTTAATTTAGAAACAAAACAAAGTTCTAAATGTCAGATTGATTTGTTCGGAATCAATGCCTAAATTACTTTTTTATTAGAAAGGTAAATATTTGCCGTCTTTCAAGGCATTTTACATAAAACTTCGAAAAATAAAGTTTTGAAAATCTTTTTGTAATGACATTTTTCTTATATCTGGAAAAAGCGGCAATTCGCTGAAATAGAGTTAAACGAATTTTACAAATAGCGGATTGATTTTTAATTCCGGAATCTCAGGTGAAAATCAATGAAAGAAATAGTTTTAGCTGCCGATCTCGGCGGAACGAATTTGCGAATGGCGGCGGTTGATCGTGAAGGCAAAATTCTTCATCGCACGAAACACAACACGCCAAAATCGGAACGCGCCGACGAAATTATTTCCGCGATCACCGAAGCTTCGAGAGAATGTCTCGAAGCAGTCAAAAAAGAAGGTTGGATCAAAGCGTTCGGCGCGGCTGTTCCGGCAACTCTAAACGCGCCCGAAGGAATTATTTTAAAAGCTCCGAATCTGCCGTCGCTCGACGGTTTTCGTTTTTCGGCGACCGTTTCCGACGAACTCAATCTGCCTGTCGTTCTGGAAAATGACGCTAATGCGGCGGCAATCGGCGAAAATTGGCTCGGCGCGGCGCGATGCGCTCAAAATGCGATTTGCGTCACGCTCGGCACAGGTGTCGGCGGCGGAATTATCATCAACGGGAAAATCCTGCGCGGCGTGGATGGCACTGCCGGAGAAATCGGACATATCTGCGTCGAACCTCTGGGCGAACCGTGCGGCTGCGGCAGTCGCGGCTGTGTCGAACAATATTCGTCGGCAACGGCGGTCGTGCGTCTGACGCGCGAACTCGAAAATCAATATCCGAAATCCGTTTTGCTTAACAAATCGCGCCTGACCTCGCTCGACGTTTTCGATGCCGGAAAAGCGGGCGATGAACTCGCGCTTGAAGTTTTTCGAAAAATGGGTTTTTATTTGGGTATCGCGCTCGCCGATCTGGTCAATGTTTTAAATCCCGAAAGTATCGTCATCGGCGGCGGCGCGTCAGCCGGTTGGGATTTGTTTATCGGTCACGTTCAGGATCAGATAAACAAACGCGCCTTTGACGAACCGGCAAAACGCGCCAGACTCGTCCGCGCCCAACTCGGCGACGATGCCGGAATTTTAGGCGCGGCAAAATTGGCTTTTGATTAGTGCAAAGTTCATAGTGCAAGGTTCATAGTTCGGAAATTAATTTTGCAACTTTGCACTATGAACTTTGCACTTTAAAAAATTATGGACGTTTATCATCGGGTTTTAGTAAAACTGTTTGAAGAAACCGGCGGCAGTGATTCGAAAGCGATTGATTTTGCGGATCTGGTTAAACGGATGAAGTTTCACGCCAATTATACGAATATTTTTAAGGAGTTAAGTGTTCAGGGCTGGATTATCGAAACGAGCAAGCCGGATTGGGTGAAATTGTCGCATTGGGGAATCGAGGAAGCTAAAAAATCAAATTCCGGCAACAGTGGCGATTCACAGAAATTACAAAAAGATTCCAACCATCTGTTGTCCGAAGCGCGTGAATTAAGTCGGTTTAGTTGAAAAAATGACAGTGGATATGACGCAAGAAAATCTTTCGAATGTCGAGAAAAAGATTTCCCGAATAAATGCATTGATTAGTGATTTAAAGTCGAAATTATAGACCTTGCTTGCCATACCCTTTGCCTATAATGTATGATATTCGTTTCCTGCTAGGCGTGGGAACGCAAACTGTGGGTTTCGCGCCCACTTTTTATTTTGGGTTAAATTGCGTATGAACAAGGAATTGATAGCGGAAAAGATTCGAGAAATCGCCGAAAACTGCGGCGAACGATGAAAGTTTGGAACTTGTTCACGTTGAAATGGTCGGCACGCAGCGCAAACCTTCGGTCAGGATTTTTATTGACAAACCCGAAGGCGTAACGCTCGATGATTGCTCGAATATGAGCCGCCGCGTCGAAGCGGTTTTAGATGCCGAAGATTTTATTCCGACGGCTTATAATCTGGAAGTTTCATCGCCCGGACTCGAGCGCGAACTTTACAGTTTGAAGGATTTTGAAAAATTTGCCGGAAATTTAGCGAAAGTAAAAACTACGCTAATCCGATTAACGGGCAGAAAAATTTTCGCGGGCGCATAATCGAAATAAAAGGCGAAGAGATCGTTTTTGAAGACAAAACAACCGGCATCGTGCAGTTTCCGTATAACGCGGTTTCAAAAGCGAATCTGGAAATAGATTTAGACGAAGAGTTGAAAAGGAATAGTTAGTCGTGAGTAGAGAGTTGAGAGTCGAGAAAATAAAAACTCGAAACTTAAAACTCGAAACTTAAAACTCGAAAAAGTATGACATCATCAATCGGACAGAACATTGAAATTTTGTGCAGCGAACACGGTCTTGACCGTGATTTGGTGATCGAAGCAATGAAGGATGCCGTCAAAGCGGCGGCGCGTAAGCAATTTAAAACTCACGATAAAACCGGCGAGAGCATACAGGTTGACTGGAATATGGAAGAAGGTCTGATCGAGATTTCGGCGCATAAAGAAGTTGTTGTCGAAGTCGAAAATCCTTCGACCGAAATGTCGCTTGCCGAAGCGCAGGAACTTGCCGGAGATGAAGTCGAAATCGGCGACGTTTTGGAAATTCCTCTGCCGACCGAAGAACTCGGACGCATCGCGGCGCAGACGGCGAAACAAATTCTGGTTCAAAAAGTGCGCGAAGCCGTTCGTTCAAAAGTTTATGACGAGTATTTCGAGCGCATCGGCGAAATTTTCAACGGTCAGATCAAACGTTTCGAGCGCGGCGATATGATCGTCGAATTGTCGAATAATCTCGAAGCCGTTGTGCCGAAACGCGAACAGGTCAGAAACGAAACGTGGACGATCAACGACCGCGTGCGCGTCGTCATCAAAGATGTCAGCAAAGAACTGCGCGGTCAGCAGATTGTCGCTTCGCGCGCTTCGGCTGAACTTTTGAAAAGATTGTTTGAAATGGAAGTTCCCGAAATTTACGACGGAACGGTCGTTATCAAATCCGCCGTCCGCGAACCGGGCGACCGCGCGAAAATCGCGGTTTCGTCAAATGAAAAGGACGTTGATCCGGTCGGCGCGTGCGTCGGTATGAAAGGTTCGCGCGTGCAGTCAATCATCAAAGAACTGCGCGGCGAAAAAATTGACATTATCGAATGGTCGGATGAGCCTTCGATTTTTGCGGCAAACGCACTTTCGCCCGCGAAAGTTTCGCAGGTTCGCATCACCGATATTGACAGCCGCAAAATGGAAGTCATTGTGCCGGAAGATCAATTGTCTCTGGCAATCGGTAAATTCGGTCAGAATGTTCGTCTGGCGACAAAACTCGTCGGCTGGAATATTGATATTGTCAGCGAAGAAGTTTTGAAATCGGAAATCGCCAAACAGATGAACGATATGATGGCTTCGGGCGAAGCAGTTCCGCTCGCGGCTTTGCAGATCGTTTCGGAAACGCAAGCCGATGCTTTGACTGAAAAAGGCATTGACGACATCGAAAAATTAGCCGCGCTTTCGATTGACGATTTGGTCGAAATGCTCGACATCAGTTTGGACGAAGCCGAAGAAATTCTCGCCACGGCAAAATCGGTCGTTGAAGCCGAAACGCCGATGAAGAAGAAACAGAAGTGAAACCGATAGATGAAAATGAAGCGGTCGAAGAAACGGCTGACGAGTCAACCGAAGCAGATGTTGAAACATCTGAAGTTGAAGAAACGATTCTGATAACGAAGTTGTCCGATATAAGCGACAGTACCGATGCCGGATATGATGCCGCCGTCGCCGGTGGCGAAACTTCGGAAGATGAAACGGTCGAAGATGAAACTTCTGAAACTGATGACAGAGACAGTTCGGAAATCTATGACGAAGTTCCGAGCGAAACATCCGAGATGACCGATTCAGACACGGAAGAAATTACTGAAATTTCCAACGAATTGGCAACCGAGCCTTCGCCGGAACTTAACGCTTCGATGATTTCGGGCGAAGATTCAAACGAAGAAAATGAAACTTCGACGGACGAGGAAAAGTAAATGGAATAATCGTTAAAAAAATACAGTAACGGTTTTAATTTTGATAATCCAAAATGATTTTGGATCGAGTAGCGGAAAACAGTTTCGGCTACTCGAAATTTTCGGAAAACAGATAAAATATGCCCGCAAACGTTCGGATTTACGATTTAGCAAGAGAATTAAAACAAGAACCCAAACGCCTGATCGAAGATTTGCGGCGCGAGGGCGCAGATGTCAGTGTGCCTTCAAACTCCGTCACGAAAGAGTTGGCGGAAAAGGTTCGCAACAAATATTTTCCGAAGGTTGAAGCCGCACCGAAGCGAACGATCAAGGTTATTAAAAAAGCTCACAGAACGGACGAAGCCGACGATATAGAAGAAACGACGCCGGAAGAAACTACTACCGCGCCGCCGGTCGTTGAAAGCTCCTGCCGAAGTAAAAAGCCTGAAAAGTTCTGAACCGGCAAGCCGACGGTAGACGGAAGACAGAAACTGAAGACAGATAACCCGGTGTCAGAATCAAAAAGATGGTTGCCAGACCGAAAATCGAAGAAGCCGTCGAAGAGGAAGAACAGCCGGAAATAATCGAGCCGGAAACGATCGAAGCCGGAAGCGGAAGAAACGCTCAGGAAAGTCGAAGCCGTTGCCGATGAAACCGTTGTCGAAGAAGCAGGTTGAAGGCAGAAGAAGCGGAGAAACCGAAATTGCAGACGACAAAAGTTTTCCGTCCGACCGGAACGCAGGTCAAAGTTTTGACTCTGACATCCGACGCGATCAAAAAAGGTCTCAAACCGGGTGAAAAAATAGTTGCTCCGGCGAAACCCGAAAAAGAAAAAGCAACCGATAGATTAAAAGACCGGAAACGTCTGCAGGTGCGGGACGAACCGGACGCGATCTGCGCGGAACTCCGGGCGAAACCGCGACACCGCAAACCGTCTATACGCCGACGCACGACAACCGCAAGAAATTCGGACGCAACGCGACTAAGAAAGGCGGAAAAGTTTTTGAAAACAAAGACAAATTTCAGGAAAGAGAATTTGAGATCGCACGTCCGAAATCAATTGAGGAACGCATTCTCGATCAGGTCGGCGGAGTTGATAAGGAAAATCTGAAACAGATCCGTCTGACCGAAGGCGCGACCATCCGCGAATTTGCCGAAGCGATCAACGTTACGCCGCGCGACATCGTGCAGCTGCTCGTCAAACGCGGAATTTTTGCCACGCTCAATCAATCGATGAGCGAACAAATGGCGAAGGATTTGGGAACGCAGTTCGGTTATGAAGTCAGTCTCGTGCCGTTTGAAGAAATGGTCATCGAGCAGGAATTTGAAGAACTGATCGCGGCCGATTCCGATGATACCGAAGTTTCGCGTCCGCCGGTCGTGACGGTGATGGGACACGTTGACCACGGAAAAACCTGTCTGCTCGACGCGATTCGCTCGGACAATGTCGCCGAAGGCGAAGCGGGCGGAATCACGCAGCACATCGGCGCGTATTCGGTTTTCGTTCAAAATCCCGATAATAAGGATGAAAAACGCCGCGTCGTTTTCCTCGATACGCCCGGACACGAAGCGTTTACGATGATGCGTGCGCGCGGCGCGAAAGCGACCGACGTTGTGATTTTGGTCGTTGCGGCTGATGACGGCGTGATGCCGCAAACCATCGAAGCCGTCGAACACTCGAAAGCCGCCGGTGTTCCGATGATCGTGGCGATCAACAAAATTGATAAACCGGACGCGAATCCCGATAAGGTCAAACAAGGTCTTGCCGGACTAGGCGTTCAGCCGATTGATTGGGGCGGCGATACGGAAATGGTTCCCGTTTCGGCGAAAAAACGCGAAAATCTCGATACTTTGCTCGAAACCGTTCTGCTTCAAGCCGACATTATGGATTTGAAAGCGAGTCCGACCAGACGCGCTTCCGGCGTTGTTCTCGAAGCGAAACTCGACAAAGGACGCGGCGCGGTGGCGACGGTTCTGGTTCAGCAGGGAACTTTGCGAGTCGGCGATCCGTTTATTGTCGGACAGTATCACGGAAAAGTTCGCGCGATGTTCTCGGACAGAGGCGAGATCGTCGAGGAAGCACCGCCGGCAACGCCGGTCGAAGTTCTCGGTCTGCAAGGCGTTCCGCAAGCCGGTGATATTTTCCAAGCCGTTTCCGATATTGAAAAAGCGCAGACCATCGCCAATCAACGGCAGATGCAGGCGCGTCAAGCCGCGATGCTCAAAACGACGAAACGCGGTATCGAATCGCTCGGTCAGGCCGAGATCAAAGAATTGCTCGTTATTCTCAAAGCCGACGTGCAAGGTTCGGTCGAAGTTCTGCGCGCGACGCTCGAAAAACTTTCGACGGAAAAAGTCAAAGTGCGCGTTATTCGCTCCGGTGTCGGCGCGATTACCGAATCCGATGTTCTGCTCGCTTCGGCAACGCAAGCCGACGATGCTTCGACGGCGGTTGTCATCATCGGATTTAATGTCCGTCCGAGTCGCGCGCGCCGAAGATGTCGCCAAACAGGAAGAAGTTGATATTCGTCTGCACTCGATCATTTACAAGGTCGAAGAAGAAATTCGCGCGGCGATGATCGGAATGCTCGATGCGATTGAAAAAGAAATTATTCTCGGAAAAGCACTCGTTCAGGAAACTTTCAAAGTTTCGAAGATCGGAACGATTGCCGGCTGCCGCGTCACCGACGGCGTTATTCGCCGACAGGCGAGAGCGCGTCTTATCCGCGACGGTGTTGTTGCCTGGACAGGCGACATCGCTTCGCTCAAACGCTTCAAAGAAGATACGAACGAAGTCCGTCAGGGATTTGAATGCGGTATCAGTCTCGTCAATTTCAACGACATTAAAGTCGACGACGAGATCGAAGCGTTTGTCATCGAAAGAATTGCGGCCACGGAACTTTAGATAAATGGTAAACGGATAAGTGATAAGCAGATAAAAATCTTCGCTTATTGCTGCTGCCTACTTTTCTATTGAATTTATGCGTCGTCCGGAAAGATTTGCGGAAGCCTTACGCGAAGAAATTATCGAAATCGTCGGTTTTGAATTGGAAGACCCGCGGCTTGCAAGCCGTTACGGTGACGGATGTGACCGTTTCGGAAAATATGCGCGACGCGAAGGTTTTTGTCACGGTCGACGGGCAGTGAAAAAGAAATTAAAAATGCGATGAGCGCACTGCAACACGCGGCGACTTATGTTCGCCAGCAAATCGCGCTTAATCTGAATCTTCGATCACGCGCCGCTTCTGCATTTTGTCCGTGATACGGTCGAAGAAAATGCCGTCACGAGTCGAAGAAATTTTAAGCGAATTAGAAATTAAAGAGGACGAAGAAAGTCGAGAGTTAAGAGTTGAAATGTTGAGAGTTAAAATACATAACGACTCTCGACTTTCGACATTCACAACTCTTTTGAAATGTTAAGTCAAGTAGTAGAGTTAATTGAAAATAAACACAGTTTTGCCATCACGACGCACGTCCGACCGGATGGCGACGGAATCGGTTCATCGCTCGGTCTTGTGCTGGCTTTTGCGTTCTCTGGGAAAAGAGGCGGAAGTCGTTTTAAGCGACGACATTCCGCCTTCTTACAAACAATTGCCCGGCGCGGAAGAAGTCAAAAAAGTTTCCGAAGTCAACGGCAAATACGATGCGGTTTTTGTTATCGAATGTTCCGATCTGGCGCGTCCCGGCATCGGCAATCTCGAAAATCAATTCACGGTCAACATTGACCATCACGCGACGAGCGAACATTTCGGCACGATCAATTGGATTGACGCGACCGCTTCGGCAGTCGGCGAAATGATCTACAATCTCTGCAAAGCGATCGGCGGACGCATCTCCAAAGAAATCGCCGAATGCGTCTATCTCGCGCTCGTTACCGACACGGGCTCATTTCATTTTTCAAACACGACCGACCGCACTTTGAAAGTCGCTTCCGAACTCGTCAAAGCCGGCGCAAAACCGTCGGTAATTTCCGAAGTCATCTATAACAGCTATCCGTGGAGCCGAATCGAACTGATGCGGCAGGTTCTGGATACGGTCAAACGCGACGAAACGGGACGCGTCGCGTGGATGCGTCAAACGATGGAAATGGCGGAAAAAGCCGGAGCGGTTGACGGCGACAATAACGGTTTTGTCAATATGCCGCTCGCCGCCAAAGATGTCGTCGCCGTCTGTTATATGCGCGAAGTTCAGCCCGAAGCATATCGCGTCAGCTTTGCGTTCAAAAGATAATTTAAATGTTGCCAAAATCGCCGAAAAATTCGGCGGCGGCGGACATGAAACGCCGCCGGTTGCCGCGTCACAGGCGATTGGGACGAATGCGAAAAAGAACTTGTTTCGGCATTAAAAGAAGCGGTTGAAAAATATTACGAAGAAAACGGAATCGAAGAAAAGCCGGAATTGAGTTTGGCTTAAAATTAGAACATAAGCAAAAGCCAAAGGTATTGAAGCTAGATTAAAATATTTAAATTATTCTGTTCAACTTTCGCTGTTGCATATTATTTTTAATATATAATGTCGGAAGAAAAAAAAGAAAAGCGTTATAAATGGCGGCGCGAAGATTATAAGGAAAACACGAAAGGCTTGCTGATGGTCAACACGGGCGACGGCAAAGGCAAAACGACCGCCGCGCTCGGCGTGCTGGTTCGCGCGGCGGGACGCGGAATGAACTGCTGTTTGATCCAATTTATGAAATCGAAAACCGACCGCTACGGCGAACACGAATCGCTCGGAAGAACTCGGCATTGAAATTCACACGATGGGCGACGGTTTTACCTGGGACACGAACGACAAAGCGCAGGACATCAAAACGAGCGAAGAAACGTGGGCGTTATGCGTCGAAAAAATGCGCAGCGAAGAATACGATCTGCTAGTTTTTGACGAACTCGTCTATGTTCTCGATTACAACTTTCTGGATTTGGATAAAGTCTTCGAAGAAATCAAACAAGTTCGCGAAAAACAACCCAATCTGCACATCATCGTCACCGGCAGAAACGCGCCCGAAAAACTCATCGAAGCCGCCGATCTCGTCACCGAAATGAAGGAAATCAAACATCCGTTTCACGCCGGAATTTTCGCTCAGCAGGGAATCGAGTTTTAGGTTGCACGACCTATACATCAATTTTCGGGCAGATATTTTCCAGAACGCATTCGGCGCATTTCGGTTTTCGCGCCTGACAGATTTTTCTGCCGTGCCAGATGAGCCAGTGCGGAAACATTATCCAGTCTTTTTTCGGAACGAATTCGCTCAAATCTTTTTCGATTTTTTCGGGCGTGGTTTCTTCGGTCAAACCCAATCTCTGCGACAGACGCGAAACGTGCGTGTCAACGACCACGCCCGACGCGATGCCGAAAGCATTTCCCAAAACGACATTTGCAGTTTTTCTCGCGACACCGTTTAAAATTAAAAGTTCGTCCATCGTCTGCGGAATCTCGCCGTTGTAAATTTCGATTATTTTCTGACACGCGCCTTGAATATTTTTCGCTTTGTTGCGGAAAAATCCGGTCGAGCGAATATCTTTTTCGAGTTCTTCCTGCGCGACATTTAAATAATCCTGCGGCGTGCGGTATTTGCGAAAAAGATTTGCCGTGACGATATTGACGCGCACGTCGGTGCATTGCGCGGAAAGAATCGTCGCGACCAGCAATTCAAAAGCGTTTGTGTGATCGAGAGCGCAATGCGCGTCGGGATATTCTTTTTTGAGCCGTTTGATTATTTCGGAAGTGCGTTTCTTTTTGTCGGAAATCATTGTTCATAAGCTAAAAAAGAATCAGTCGAAAATGCAAATTCAAGATTTGATTCGGTAAAATCATAATTTAAATTGTAGGACTTCGGTGACTTGGTCATCGAGTTTTTAGAAAAACTAAAAATTCCGAAATACCGAAGACTCAACAACTCAAGACACTCGAATTAAAAATGAAAGTTCCTTTATTAGATTTAGCCGAACAAAATCAACTTTTGCGTCCCGAAATCGAAGCGGCTCTCGGCAGAGTTTTGGACACGAACGGATTTATTCTCGGTGCGGAAGTTGCCGCGCTCGAAAAAGAATTAGCCGAATACTGCGGCGCGAAACACGCGATTGCGTGCGCTTCGGGAACGGACGCGCTGTTGCTTGCGCTGATGGCTTACGACATCGGTTCGGGCGATGAAGTTATCACCACGCCGTATAGTTTTTTTGCGACCGTTTCGCTGTATCACGCGGCTCGGCGCAATGCCGGTTTTTGTTGATATTGATCCGAAAACTTACAATCTCGATGTCAGCCAGATCGAAGAAAAAATCACCGAAAAAACGAAAGCGATTCAGCCGGTTCATCTTTACGGGCAATGCGCCGATATGGACGCGCTTTTAGAAATCAGCGAGAAATATAATATTCCGATTGTCGAAGACGCGGCGCAGGCAATCGGCGCGGAAGAAAACGGAAGACGCGCCGGAAGCATCGGCGACATCGGCTGTTTCAGTTTTTACCCGTCGAAAAATCTTGGGCGGAATGGGCGACGGCGGTTTTATGACGACGAACGACGACGCGCTCGCGCATAAATTAAATGCGTTGCGCGTTCACGGCTCGTTCGAGCGTTATTATCACAAATGGGTCGGTCTTAATTCGCGGCTCGACGGTTTTCAGGGCGCGGTTCTGCGCGTTAAACTGCCGCATCTCGATTCGTGGTCGGACAAACGCAAAGCGAACGCCGATTATTACCGCAAACTTTTTACCGATGCCGGATTGACCGAACAAATTACTCTGCCGTTTGAGCGCGAAAACGTGCGGCATATTTATAATCAATTCGTCGTCCGCGTGCCGGAAAAACGCGACGAACTGAAACAATTTTTAACGGAAAACGAAATCGGCACGGACGTTTATTATCCGGTTTCGCTTCATTTGCAGGAATGTTTCGAATATCTCGGCTATAACGAAGGCGATTTTCCCGAATCGGAAAAAGCCTCGCTCGAAACGCTCGCATTGCCGATTTTCCCGGAATTAAAGACGGAACAGCAGGAATTTGTCGTTCAAAAGATCGGCGAATTTTTCGGCTGTGAAAGTTTAGGACTTGCGACATTTTGATAAATCCTATAGGTTTTTAGATTGTGCCTGAAAATACTCAAACACAGATAGAATTTCTCGATTCGCGCCGAATGCCTGTCAGAATCGGTTTGGTTGTAATGCTTCTCGCGGCGGTCGCTTTCGGCTGGTTTGCGATTCGCTGGCAGGTCGGAAATATGCTGGCGGAAATGACCACGCCCGCCGATCCGAATGCAAAAGACATCGGACAGGTCGCCAAATCTTTTGCGCCGGGCGATCCGCTGGCGACGTGGCTTGTGGCAAGCACGGAAAAGGATGTTTTTACGCCGGAAAAGATCGAAAATTCGCTTGAACAATTTGAAGAAACGGTCAGACTTTCGCCGAATGATTATCGCTGGTGGGTTGAACTCGGTCGCGCCCGCGAACAGTCTTCGACACCCGAATCGGCGGAATCGGCTTATAAACGCGCCGTCGAACTCGCGCCGACTTATACTTATCCGCACTGGCAGTTGGGCAATTTTTATCTGCGCCAAAACCGGAGCGAAGATGCTTTTTCGGAACTCAAAAAAGCGGCGCAGAATAATCTGCGTTTTCGCCAGCAGGTTTATTCGATCGCGTGGGATTTTTACGATAAGGACAAAGAACGGCTCGAAGCGATTGCCGGAGAATTTTCCGATGCCAAAGTCGGTCTGGCGCAGTTTTATGCGAGCAAGGAACTGCCCGAAGACAGTCTGCGCGTCTGGAATACTCTGACCGACGACGAAAAACGGCAAAACGAATCGGTCGCCCGTTTGGTCGCGCAGATTTTATGGGACAAACAAAAATTCAGAACGGCGGTCGAGTTCGTGCGCGAAACGGGAATCGAACCGCAGGCAAAAGCCGAAACTATCCAGAACGGCGGATTTGAGGAAAGCATCGGCAAACCCGAAGACACATATTTCGGCTGGAAAATATCGCCTGCCGAAAAACTGAACGTCCAACTCGACGCATTTCAGAAACATTCGGAACGGCGCAGTCTGAAAGTCACGTTCAGCGGATTTTCCGCGCCGCAGTTGGGCAATATCGCGTCAGATCGTTTCGGTTTTGCCGAAGACAAATTATCGTCTGAGTTTCTGGCTGAAAACCGAAGACTTAAAAAGTGCCGGTCTGCCGATTTTGGAAATTCTGGATTCAAAGGACAGCCGCCTGATCGTCGCTTCAAAACCTTTCCCGACGGGAACGAACGACTGGCAGGAAATCTCGATTGATTTTACCTCGCCGGAAAATGCGGAAGCGGTTTTTATTCGCACCGGACGCTCTTACTGCGGCGATTCCTGCCCGATTGTCGGCTCGTTCAGGTATGATGATTTCAAATTGACAAGAAGATAAATTGGTTTTTGGTTTTAGTTTTTGGTTTTGGCTTGTTTGAAATAAGTGTTTTTTGTTCTTAACTAATGAATGATTTGAGCAAAAATAATTTCACTTCAAAAGACCAAAAATCAATGACCAAAAACCAAAAAACTTGAATTGAAACAATGACTGAAAATCTCAAAACAACCTGGGCGAATAAAACTATTTTTTTTCTGCTGTGTCTGACCGTTGTGTGGACGGCACTTGCCTACGGCACGGTGCATCAGCCTCTGATCGCGCTATTTTATCTAGTGATCGCGGTAATAATAGTTTTGTGGGCGATTGACGCTTTTTCGAGCCGCACACTGCGTTTTAATAAAAGTCTGATCCAAGTTCCGCTTCTGGCGTTTTCGCTCTACGCTTTGATACAGATCATACCGTTCGGAAGTCTGGCGGAGATCGGCGGCGTTTCGGGCATTCCGCGCACGATCTCGCACGATCCTTTCTGGACGCGAGATTTCGGCTCTTCATTTTTTCGCGTTATTCATTGTTCTGGCGGCTCTGACAACATTTACCGATTCGGCGGCACGTTTGAAAAAACTCGTCTGGCTGATAACTATTTTCGGTTTCGTTTATTCTTTTTACGCAATTTTGCAAGCCGTTCTCAGCCCCGACAAAATTTACGGGCTATACGATGTAACGACCAAAGCGTCGTTCGGTTCATTCGTCAATCGTCATAATTTCGCCGCTTATATCGAGATGACAATCGCAATTCCGCTCGGAATGATGTTTGTCGGCGCGGTTCAGAAAGACCGCCGTTTATTGTTTGTGACAGCAATCGGTCTGATGGGCGTGGCACTGATTCTGAGCGGTTCGCGCGGCGGTCTGGCGGCACTTCTGGCGGAGATCGTCTTTCTCGTAATTCTGACGACGCAGACAAAAAATTACAATCAGTTCGTTTTAAAGATCGGTCTTTCGGTCGCGCTAGTCGCAATTATTATTGTTGGCGCGATTTTAGTCGGCGGCGAATCTTCGCTGACGCGAATTTCGGAAACTGCCGCGTCAGACAACGTGACTTCCGGTCGAACGGAAATCTGGAATGTGAGTTTGCAGATCATCAAAAACAATCTGCCGTTCGGCGCGGGCATTGGCGCATACAGCGTCGCCTTTACGCCGTATGATACATTCAACGGTCTGATGCGCGTCGAACAGGCGCACAACGATTATTTGCAGGTTTTAGCCGATGCCGGAATCGTCGGTTTAATAATCGGCGCGGCGTTTCTTTTTCTGCTTTTTAAGACGGGATTTCGAAATGTCAATACCAAAAATAATTATCGGCGCGGCGTTGCCGTCGGTGCCTTGGCGGGTTGTTTTGCCGTTCTGGTTCACAGTTTTTTCGATTTCGTTCTGCATACGACTGCTATTTCGGTTCTGTTTTTAACTTTAGTTTCATTGGTCATCGTCAGTGGCAGAGAATTTGCGGATGATGATGAAAATCCGGTTATGCACAAGAAAAAGCGTTCGAATAACGTAACTTCATTTGCGCCGAAAAAGGTCAGGAAGGATTCGGCTGATTAGATTCGATCTCAGCTTCGACCGATTTTGACGAGCGAAAAAGTCCGAGAATATACCAGATGATGCCGTGCGCAACATATATACCGGACAAAATCAGCAGCATATATTGCGAATAAAGCCAGACGAGCATTCCGATGGCGGCGATTCCTAAAATGATATAGAGATTTCCTTTGCCCGTTCCGGCGTTTTTAAAACTCGTGTAACGAATCGTGCTGACCATCAAAAGTCCGAGACAGATCATCAACACCATTACGGCAATCGCATAAAAATGTCCCGCGGCTTCGCCGTAGGAAATCAGCGGATACGGCGCGAAATGAACGATTGACGCGATCAATCCGGCGGACGGCGGAATCGGCAAACCGACGAAATTTTTCTTATCAACTTTTGGCGTGCCTTCGATCAAAACGCGCGGTCGCGTCGCCTGAATATTAAATCGCGCCAGCCGAAACGACTCCGCACATCAGATACATAAACAGCACGAATAAACCGAACCGGTGAAGTCCGCTGCCTTCAGGAAAAGTCGCACCGATAGCCCAACTGTATGCCAGAACGATGGGCGCGATGCCGAACGTCAAAACGTCTGCAAGCGAATCGAGCTGCACGCCGAGTTCGGTTGCCGTGCGCGTCATCCGCGCAACTCTGCCGTCGAGCGTGTCGAATAAAATCGCCAGACCGATGGCGATTGCCGCATAGTTGAAAAATCTGGCGGCTTCGTCGGCGTTGATCGAAATCTGCTGAAAACCGTGAACGCATGAAAGAACGGCGAGAAAACCCATCCCGATATTTGCCGCCGTAAATGCGGTCGGAATAACGTAAAGTCCTTTTTTTAAGCCTCTGTGAGGCGGTTTTTCGTTTTGGGTTTCAGCCATTTAATTTTTCAATTTTCCGATGATTGTTTCGCCGCCGACGACGCGGTCGCCGACTTTAACGAGAATTTCGGTGTTTAGCGGCATCAGCAAATCGGTTCTCGAACCGAATTTTATCAAGCCGTATTTTTCGCCGATTTCGAGATTATCGCCGACTTTGCTCCAACAGACAATTCGCCTTGCGAGAATTCCGACGATCTGTGTGCAGATGACGGTCATTTTTTCGCCTTCGATGGTAATCGCATTGCGCTCATTTTTCTCACTCGCTTCGTTGCTAGTCGCCGGTGCTTTCTTGCCCTTGCAGTAATTCTACTTTCGTAACTTTTCCGGCAATCGGCGAACGATTGATGTGAACGTCCATCGGCGAAAGAAAAACGCTGACAAATTTTCCGTTTTCACGATCTTCGACACGAGTGACTTTTCCGTCCGCCGCCGAAACGATAATATCGTTTTCATTTGGAACTGTTCGCAACGGATCGCGAAAAAAATACGCCATAAATCCGGCGAGAAACAGAAACACTGCAACGGCAAACCATAATTGGTAAAACGCGAAAAAAGTAGCGGCAAACGCAAAAATCGCGGCAATGACGAGCGGAATTGTAATAAACGGAATGCTTTCTTTAACCATAAGAAAAGATGTCAGATGTTGGAAAGATGTGGTTTTACTAACATCAAACCTCTGACATCTAACATCCGAATTTCCATTCTACGTTAAATCGCCGAAAAACAAAAAAGCCCGATGCTGCTCAGGACATCGGGCAAAAGGAGGATTGACGAGAGGGAAATTTATGAAAAATCTTATCTGACGGGAAATTCTTTGGCGTAACTGTAAGCGCACCAAGCCGCGATCAGATGAACTACCCAACCGAGTGTTCCGGCTGAACCGATCCACGAAAAACCTGTCAGAACCAGCCACAACAAACCGACAATAATTCTTCCATTGTAAATCTGTCCCAAACCGGGAAGTAACAAACTTAAACCACCTGCAATAATCGGTTCACGCATAATTTTTTTCTTAAATAACCTCCGCATATAATTACGAGCGAAAGAAAGGTTTGTTCCCGAAATTTTATAATTTTTTTACTTCAATAAGTTTTCCGCGAAAAATGCGGATAATTTTTTTGGTCAGCGGATGACTTTGAGCGTAATGCCAGAGTTCTTCTTCGGTCGGATTTTCCGGCAATTCGGGAATTCGGTGCGTTTTCGTCTTCGGTTTCGAAAACGGGAATTTCAAAAATCGGTTTTCTTGCGGGCGCGGCGGCAGTTCCATTACCGTTGGAATTTTTTTCAATCGTCGCCGAAACGCCGTTTTCCTGATCCGATCCGAGCAGAACTTCAATAATTTTTGAAGCATTTTTGATTGGATAAAGATTGTCGCCGAGTCTTTGAAGTTTTAACTCATAAGCCTCATCGAGTTTATTGTCCTCGATATGTTCCAATTCTTCCGCAGAAATTGGCGGAAGTCTCGAAGGCATATTGGCAATAATGTCGGCGAGTTTGGTTTCGGGTTTTAGATTTAAGGTTTCAGGTTCAGTGTTTAAGGCTTTAAATTTTGTATCTTGTATTTCGATTTTGGGATTTGAAAAATCGGGTTCACTGACATATTCGATTGGTTCATCCTGAAAAGAATTATATCCAGTTTCGACAGAAGCAGGTTTCTCAGCGTGATTTTTTTTTAAGGTATTTGCTGAATCGGCGGCATTATAACTTGAAACATTAAACTTTGAACTTTGAACCGCTTTTTCCGAAACCGGAAAAGGAACTTCGTCGGGCGCGAAATCAACCTTCAGAGTTTTTTTTTCGACGGTTGGCGCGGCGATAGATTTTATCGGTTCGTGATTTGAAGTCTCGATATTTATGTTTCCGTTTGAAAGCGCGTTTTCTAACTTTGCAAGCCGCTCGAGAATTTGTTCAAGCGGCGCAACGCGGCGCATTTCGATCAGTTTGACAAGACCGATTTCGAGCAGGTAGCGCGGCTGCGTCGCGTCGCGCAGTTTGCTTTCGGTTTCGCTTAAAGAATTAAAAAAACGAATCAGATCGGATTCGGAAAAAGGTTCGGCGATTTTGCGAAGTTCTTCGATGCTCATCAGAGCCGAATCGAAAAGCTGTTCCGCGTCGCCAGCCATTTTCGCAATTAACAGATCGCGGAACAGACTCAAAAGATCGCGGCAGTAAGATCGCAAATCCTGTCCGCGCGAAATGAGTTCATCAACCGTTTTCAGCGCGACCGAAGGTATATTTTCGGCAATTGCTTTTGTAACATTAGTCAGCATTTCCGTGCTGGCGATGCCGAGCGCGTTGATGACATCATTGATTTCGATGCTTTCGCCGGAAAAGCTGATGACCTGATCGAAATTGCTCTGCGCGTCGCGCATCGAGCCTTCGCCCGAACGTGCTATTTCTTCGAGTGCGCCGTCAGCGATATTTATTTTTTCCGTTTCAGAAATTAAATGCAGACGGTCGTAAATTTTTTGCAGAGGAATCGTCCGAAACTGAAATTCCTGACAGCGCGACAAAATCGTGTCGGGAACTTTGTGCAGCTCGGTCGTCGCCATTATAAATTCGACGTTCGGCGGCGGTTCTTCGAGAGTTTTCAGAAGCGCATTGAATGACGAATTCGAAAGCATATGAACTTCGTCAATGATGAAAACTTTATAGCGGTCACGCGCCGGATTGATGTTGATGCTTTCGATAATCAGTTCGCGAATGTCGTCCACGCCCGTGTGCGATGCCGCGTCGAATTCCAGAACGTCAATCGAACGACCTTCGGCGATTTCCTTACACGAAGCGCAAGCGTCCGCGTCCGCCGGTTTGCACGGTGTCGGATTTGGTTTGCCGGTTTTATGACAATTTAAAGATTTTGCGAGAAGCCGCGCCGTTGTCGTTTTGCCGACACCGCGCGCGCCGGAAAAAATATACGCGTGATGCAGACGGTCGTGTTCAACCGCATTACGCAAAGTGCGCGTGATCGCTTCCTGTCCGGTGACTTCTTCAAATGTTTGCGGTCGCCATTTACGGGCGATTACTTGGTAAGACATAAAAAAACTGATTTTTTCGTTAGCTCGTTAAATTTGAACTTATATTCAACAAATCATAAAAGTATTGGCTCAGGTTGACATCCCAAAATCATTCTCGACAAGGCTTCATCGAAAGTATTACCTATAATAAAAATATCTTGCATGAGCCAAAAAATCTGACCGGTTTCTGCAACAGCTAAAAAATAATATCCGCCTATTGCCTCTCCGAGAGGATAAAGGTTAGTTTCAATATTATTGGAAAATTCAATGAATCGGTCATCTTCGCCAAGTGCTAGTGTCGGATCAATCTCAAATGTTTGTTTGGAAAAATCTCTTTTTTCCTTTACTTTTATTCCTCCGAACTCATTCAGAATCACTTCTGCTTCTGGAAACATTTCTGTTTTGTTAATAGATTTCAGTTTGTGATTCCAATCGGAAACTATATTATTTACAGACCGTCCGCAAAACCATCCGGCATCTGTTATTACGGTTTCGACGAAACTATCAAATCTTTTATCCATTTAAAATGTTAATTGGCATCTCGGATTGAAATCTATTTTATGCGATTCGTCTGCCTGTGTCTATTTTGACGCTAATATGAATATTTATGAGTTTTGATTTATAATTTCAAAGCCCATTGAATACTTTTAATCGAAAATATGAAAAATAAAAAACCGAATCGCCGCGATTTTTTGAAAACCGGAACTGCCGGATTTGCCGCACTGACTCTAACAAAAAATATGAAAGCGCAAACAAATGGATTTGAAGAACTTCACGCTCAACTTAGAGAAGCAACCGTTTTCGATTTACAGGCAAAAATGAAATCCGGCGAACTTTCAGCGCGGAAAATTGCCGAAATGTATCTTGAACGAATCAAAGCGATTGATCCGCAGATTCGTTCGGTGATCGAAATAAATCCCGACGCTTTAAAAATCGCTGACGAAATGGACAAAGAGCGTAAACGCGGCAAAGTTCGTTCAAATCTGCACGGCATTCCGGTTTTGATCAAAGACAATATTGACACAAAAGACAAGATGAAAACGACCGCCGGAAGTCTCGCGCTCGTTGACGCGCCGACACCGAAAGACGATGCGTTTATCGTTAAACAACTACGCAACGCGGGCGCAGTGATTTTGGGCAAAACAAACTTGAGCGAATGGGCAAATTTTCGTTCGACCAAATCAATCAGCGGCTGGTCGGGACGCGGCTTGCAGACGAATAATCCGTATATTCTGACCGAAAATCCGTGCGGTTCGAGCGCAGGTTCGGGCGCGGCGATTTCGGCAAATCTCGCGGCGGTCGCAATCGGAACGGAAACAAACGGCTCGATCATCTGTCCGGCGACGCGCAACGGAATTGTCGGCATCAAACCGACGCTCGGACTCGTTTCGAGAAGCGGAATTATTCCCATCGCGCACACGCAGGACACCGCCGGACCGATGACGCGAACAGTTGCAGATGCGGCGATTCTTTTAAGCGCATTGGTCGGAAACGACAAAAAAGACGCGATCACGAGCGACAGCAAAAAAGGCGAAAAAGATTACACAAAATTTTTGGACAAAGATGGTTTGCGCGGTGCAAGAATCGGCGTAGCGCGGCAATTTTTCGGCAATAATGAGGAAGTCAAAAAAATTATCGAAGCGCATCTCGAAATTTTAAAATCGAGCGGCGCGACTTTGATTGATGTCAGTTTTCCCGAATCTTTGAGCAAAATGGGCGACGACCGTTTGAATGTTCTGCTTTACGAATTTAAAACCGATCTCAACAAATATCTCGCCGGACGCGCTTCGAAATACAAAACGCTTGCCGATCTCATTAAATACAACGAGGAAAATAAAGATAAAGAAATGCCGCTTTTCGGGCAGGAACTTTTCGAGCAAGCGCAAACCAAAGGCAATCTGACCGACAAAGCGTATCTGGACGCATTGCAAAAAATAAAACGCGCCGTGCGCGAAGACGGAATTGACGCGGTGATGAACAAAGACAAACTTGATGCGATTGTCGCGCCTGCGGGCGGCGCAACGTGGTCAATCGCGGCGGTCGCCGGTTATCCGTATATCACCGTTCCCGCCGGATTTTTAAACCGTCTGCCGGTCGGTTTCGGATTTTTTGGACGCGCTTTTTCCGAACCGCAGTTGATTAAATTCGCTTACGCTTTCGAACAAAAAACACTGCTGCGGCTGGCACCAAATTTTATCCCGAAATCGCAAGCTATAACTTGAAATTATTAAAAATCACTTTTAGACGTTTCTTCTTCTTCCTCGACTTGTGTTTGCTGTCCGTTCGAACTCTGCATAATCACAGTTGTCGGCGGATAAAGTTCGATTTTCGCTTTGCTCAGAGCCTTTTTGATTCCCGATGCAACCTGATCGAAAACCTGCAAAGGACTGTTTTTTTCCGTATCAACCCAGAAATAGATCGAAAGACTTGCGCCGTCCGAGGTCAGATCGGTAACGACGACATTTGATTTCGGTTCATTTTCGACGTTTTCCAGATTTTTCAGAACATTATAAATTACCTGTTTTGTTTCTTCGACATCGGCATCGTAACCGACGCTGATGTTTAATTTCATCCGTCGTCCGTAACCTGCGCCGCGAATGGTCAACGCATTGGAATACATTTCGCCGTTTGGAATCAATATCAGTTCGCCGTCATCTTTTCTCAAACGTGTGGCGCGCACGCCGATATATTCGACCTTTCCTTCGATTGATTTGACGAAAATATAATCGCCGATCTGAAACGGCTGCTGCCATAAAATCATCACGCCCGAAAGCAGATTATTTAAAATATCTTTCGTTGCAAAACCGATCACAAACGACGTAAATCCCAAACCCGTAATCAAATCCCCGAAACCGAACGACGGAATTATGACCGTCAAAGCCGTGAAAATTCCGAGTATAAAAATCACCACACCGATCAGACGGCTGAACAAAATCCGCAGACGGCTGTCAAGATGCGTCCGGCTCGAAGCCGTCCAAAAAATCTTTCTGATAATTCCGGCTAAAATCCAGAAAACTACCAGCACGAGCAAGCCTGCCGCGATATACGGAAGTCTGTCCACAATTGAATTTAAAAGATTATTGATTGACAGAACCGCGACCTCGTAAGTTGTTTTCGCACTTTCGACGGCAAGAGTCGCCGTGTTCGTATTAATATTGCTATTTTGTAAAAACATAATTAAAACAATAATATACAATGCTCAACTAAGAATATAATAATATAAAGAAAACGGCGGGTGAAAATTCTTACACGCTCAAAAATTTGTAAAAGATTTTATTGACTAATTTTTCGCAATCAATATTTGAAAAGATTGGCTGCGATTTAGAAATCGAAAAAATAACTTGGCTTGAACGGATAGTTAAAAAGAACCTTGCAGATGTTTTAAACCATCCGATTCGCTATTTACTTTTATTAGATTTTTTAAATACTGGCTTTGACTAAAGATAAAAAAAACTGCGTCTTCCGGTAGCTACTTTTAATTGTGATTGCGGATTTATTTACCGCAGATTAGGATCAGACAAATCGCCGCAAGATGAATTCAAATATAATTCGGTTGCAGAGTATGGAAAGGTATGGGAGAAAAAACTGGCTGAAGACTGGGTGGAGTTAAAACTGTCGTCATCTGAAATCGGGCGAAGATTTGGCACTACAATTCATCTTGTTACAAGACACGCGATTAGATTGAATCTTCAGATGAATACTGAAAACACCCGAAAAGTAGAAGGTTATGATCGTCATCGAAATCCGCAAAGATACTTTTCCGAGAATTTGAATAAATACAGAAATAAATGGTTAGGAATAATCTGAGATGGTCTAATAAAAGTGTAGAAAAAACTCTCTATTGATAAAATGAGAGTATGAAAAGAAAATATGATGCTGATTTTAAGCGCAATGCGGTGCAAAAAGTTTTAGACGGGCAGCCGGCAGCGAGTGTCGCTCGGAAGTTAGGATTGGAGACAACCTGATTTACAAGTGGAAAAAAGCCATTTTGCAAAATGGTAACGGCATAAATAGTTCGACTGAGTTAAACGAGAATCTTGCCACGAAGAAGCGTGTGCGGGAACTTGAGATGGAGATCGAAATCTTAAAAAAGGCGACGCTTATCTTCGGGTGAGGAAGTTAAAACGCTGTAAATTTATTGATGATAAAAGAATTAATTATCCGTTTAAGATTTTATGCCGGGTGATGACAGTTTCCACGAGCGGATATTATGCGTGGCGCAAACGGCTGACGATTGCGCCCAAAGCGAGACAAAAGAATTTAGCGCAGTTAGTCAAGAATTGTTGTTTTGAGAATCGGCGACGCTACGGAGTCCTCCGAATCAAAGCGGCACTTAATAAACAAGGGATCAAAATCGGTAAGTTTCAAGTCCGCCAATTGATGAAATAAGAAGGCTTAAAGGCAATTGGACCGAAGAAGTTTGTTTCCAAAACAACAGATTCCAAAGGGACGCTTGCCTCGCCTAATTTGTTGAAGGACATTAAATTAGAAGAATGTGCTTGGGCGAAAGTGATAATTGGCGATATTACATATATTCCGCTGCAAGATGGCAGATGGTGTTATCTGGCAATCTGGCAGGATAAGGTTACCAGAAGAATCATCGGTTGGAGTTTGAGTGCTGAGATGACGGCGGAATTAGTCATTTCAGCTTTGAAAAAAGCGATTAGTAAAGGACTGGTCAAAGCCGGAGCGATAATTCATTCAGATCGCGGAAGTCAATATGCGTCGGGCGGTTTTCGTGAATTATTGAGAATCAGTTGTTTTCGGCAAAGTATGAGCGGCAAAGGAAATTGTCACGATAATGCTCAAGCGGAGAGTTTCTTTTCGCGGTTTAAAACGGAATTGATCGAAGGCGGAGCATTTGAAGACATCGAACAAGCCCGAATGGAAATCTTCAGTTATATCGAAGGGTATTACAATCGGGTCACATTACATTCCGGGTTAGGTTACAAAAGCCCGATGGAATTCGAGTTGGAATTGAAAATTAAAAATGGAGGACAGATGGAGAGTTTTTTGTCTATTTAAACTTGACCATATCAGGTAGTTGAGCAAGTAAGGCGCATCTAGTTTTCAAGAATGTGCTGAATAAATCAAACTGATTTAAAAGAACATTCTGTTCTTATAACGAGAAGGATTTACTCAATTGACAGAGATTTTCTAAAAGTAACTTCCATACATATAAACTTCCTATGTCTAAACAAACAGAATATATCCATTATCCACTAGGTATCGAACTTGAAGAGCTAATCAAACAGACAGAAAACGCCGCTAACAGAACACGTTGGACAATGATCGTACTGGTGCTTGCCAGTGTTCTGATATGTATCGGTTTTTATAATACCACTCCATTTTCTTTCGCCCCTGAAGGGATTGCTTCATTGAATAGATTTGAAAATCTACCGATTAACAATATGGCAGTGAAAAATTGTCAGCAGGAGGAAGGAAAAACCGAAGATGAGTGCGAAAAAATGCCGCTGCCTTTACTTGATGTTTATTTTGGAGAAAAAGATTTCAAAGATACATCATTTATTAAGGGAATTAATCCATTTTACCGCACCGGGGATTTTGCAGGTTTGAAACGTTTTGTTTGTGTTGATGTTTTTGCTCGTCGTGACGATGATGCGATGAATTCACTGGGAAAATATATTTACGACAATCTCAATGACGAAAGTAAAAATTTACTTAAAGAATGTGAAAAAGATCAGCCTTTGGAATTTCCGAAAAATCCGATAACTTTTAACTATCTGACAACTGATTTAAACAAAATTCTTGCCGATAAATATTTGTACAACGTTCTGCGATTTGAATCTATAGTTTTCAAAAACAAAGAAACGCGACATTTACTCAATGAATGGAAAAAAATAACAAACAAACCACCGGAAAAATTCCCGATTTCTGCTTTAGTAATAAAAGGTAACAAGTCTGATCGGGCAACAAATCAAAATAAATTGTCTACCAAAAAAGAAGAATCATCTGCCGCGGCATTTGAGGATGAAGTAATTTTAACTTCAGAAATCAAAAACTTCGATCTGGTTCGATTTAACAGGCTCTTACTCGAAGCAGCTTTTCCAAATGAAATAAATCCAAGTGCAGACATTATTCCGCCGCAGGAAGTTCGTATCGCCAAAGATTTCGCTACGCACCTGGCGTTTGATGAAAATGTCCGTTATGTCAATATTCCATTTTTTGATACTTCAATCGAAGTCAACGACTTAGGAGCGTTTGGGGGAATAAGTTTAATTATTATTCTGCTTTTGCTGCGGTTTAATCTTTCGCGTGAGATTAAAAATTTGAATGTTGCGTTTAGGCAATCTTTTAATCAGGATAAACTGGCTGAATTCTATCACAGACTTGCCATGCGGGTAATTTTCGTTATCCCCAGAATGGAGGGTGAATCGGTCAATCAAACGCTTTCGGCAGGTGCCAAATATGTTTGCTTTCTTCCGGTCATAGTAATTACGCTGGGTGTCTTATATGATTGGTATTCAATAAAAAGTCTTGGACTCTATCCTTCCAATGAAGTTTTCTGGCACCTAATAATTGAAGATATCTGCGTTTCGATTATTTGGTATCTTTCATTTAGATGTTTGGAGAGATTAATGCACGTTGATGAAATTTGGGAGGATTATCATGCCATTTGGGAATACTACTTAAAAAGACAAACAGAATCGCATAAGCAACTTCTTTCAGAATCAATTAAACTTGATCCTGAATCAGATTTAGCAATGGTCATCGAACGACGCATTAATAACAAATCAAGATTGGGGAGATTTAGAAATTCCAATTGGCTGTTACGCAAATGGGGAACTTTCTGGTTAGGACGGCTATTATCATTAAAAAATCTAGCCCGTTTAATGCCTTTTAAACCCCTCCGGAAATCCATCGAATCGGTTTCAAATGGATTTTGGAAAGTAGTCAAACTGATTCGGAGAAAAGTTCCCGAAGCTATGGGGGATAGTTCTGATACTGAAATAACAACCGCTGAAAACGGCGGTAAAACCAATAAAGTAAATGACAATTTTAAAGGTCATAAAAATGAAAATTCTGAATCCGAAGCCGCGCTGGTTGAAAGTCAGCCTATTAACAATAGTATTAAAGATCATTGGGCAAGAATCTATAAGATGCCCGATTAACTATAGAAAATAAACCAATAAAGTTATCGCTTAAAGTTAAATGGGGTCTAACGCAATCTTCAAAATATGCAAATATTTTTGTAATTATATATAAAAAAAAGGAAACTTCGCTTTACAGTTTGAAGCGCGGAAATCCCTGCCATTTTTACTATGATTCAGGAGAAAAAAAACCAAAAACCCGCAAAAATTTCGCTGATTAGGCATTGTGCGAAATTATTGAAAACTGCCTTATGGTTAGAATCTCCTCCGCTTTTTTCTGCTTTCTTTAATTGTTTTGCGACGCATATAATCCAAACCACAGTGAACAACATAAAACAATTACATAAGTTATTATGAATACTGCGATTAAATCATTTCGTAGCGAAAAATTTTCTATCGCCTTTATTAAACTGTCAAGAACATTGGAGCTATCGGTCAAATTCGGTGTTGAATATGGAGCGTTAACTTTATCATTGTGAATCAAAATAAGAATGTAAAAAAAACAACATAACGAAGAAATCAACATTCCGATTTTTGAGCCATTAGAATCAACAAAATAAATTAAAACGGCAAACACATAACTGAAAATAATTAACGCCGCCAAAGACAATGAAATAAATGTCATACTTTTACAAATTATTACTACAGCCCTGCTTGAGACTTACAGCTATCAAAAGCCATTTTTAGTTTAGAATTGAGTAAATCTCGCTGGGATTTAATGTTATTTTGCTCAATAGTCTTTATTCGAGTATCAGCAATCACGTACCCTGCAAAAGCAACGCCCATTCCTATTAGTCCTCCAAATCCGAGAGTAACATAAGTGGTTGCAAATGCTATTGAAAATGCAATGGCAAAAACGGCTAATGCAGCGTTCCTATCTACGTCTGCGTTTTCTCTAATTGTATTAACAGCAATATCATATTGCTGAATGAGAGCATCTTTAGCTTTATCAAA
Organism: Pyrinomonadaceae bacterium; assembly: GCA_963761145.1. GTDB lineage: Bacteria > Acidobacteriota > Blastocatellia > Pyrinomonadales > Pyrinomonadaceae. Next base: position 641,382 of record CAVXFU010000004.1, on the reverse strand, counting down.
ACACTCAGCTACCTTATCTCTCTTGCTCTTGTCCGGATCATTGTTGCCGTTACCGGCACCTCCGCCTCCTAAGTCCACATCTACTCGACCGCCGCCGCCACGCCCGTCATCGACCGTCCAACACACTAACCAATGAGCTGAACCAGGCACCTCTTGTCCATCATTTGGACCTCCATCATAAACAGTATGCCACCATTGACAGTATGCAACTAAATTTAGCCCGCTCGGGTCAACAAAATTGGTCGGCTGATTTTCGACATACGAATAGCGGTTCAAGCTCTGCGGATTGCCGGTATTCATCGAACCGTTATATGGATCAGGAGATGTCCATCGTCCGGCTTGATTCTCCAGTTTCCTAAACCAGGTATGATCAAGTCCTGTAGCTTTGTCTCTTTCCGTTTGCGCGTATTTTTGATTGAAATCGTTGTTTGAATTAAACCCTTGCTGTGCAGTTCTTTGTCCGGTTCCGGCAAGGATTTCCTCGCCGAAAGCCGTGTAATCCATTCTCGACTGCACGAATCCGCCCTGACTGACAATCGCTCTTGTCGAACCTTGAAAATCTTGCAGCAAGTATTTAACGCCTCCTTCGTCTGCTGATTGCAGCCCGCCGTATTCAGCGACGGATTTGCAGTTGATGTCGTAAACGAAGAACGTCCACACGCCGTCAACCTTAGTTGCCACACGACCTCCCAATGCGTCGTAAACCGCGTTCGATTGATTTTGGCTCAATGTACCTGCGGTTTTATACATCCGCCCGTTAGCGTCATACCAAAAATTCTGATTTCTATATTTCGTATCTTGAATGACGTTCCCGGCATCGTCGTATTGGGTGTTTGCCGTAAAGCGATTCGTTTGCTTGCTGACGTCCGCGTCTTCAATCGGTGCGAATGGCAACGGATTTTCCTGTCCGGCAGTCGGATTTAAGGCGTTTTTCCGGTAGAGATTTCCGAAACGGTCATAATCAAATTTCTGCTTATAAGTTAAATTGCCCTTATCGCCGCGAAATTCCTTTGCTTCCGCCAGCCTGCCTATTGAATCATACGAAAACTTCTGCGTCCACTGTTTATTGTTACCGATGAAAGATTCGACCTGCTCTAATTTTCCGTTATTTTTAAGCGTGGCACCGGCATCCAGCTCACCGTAATTATAAGTATATTTTTGCAGAACTTCCGTGCCGCGTTTCATTTCCTGCAAATTCATTTGTAATCGATCATTGAAGCCGAAAGTTTGAGTTGTGCCGTTGCCGAGCGTCATTGAGCTTAAGGAACTGCCATTACCCTGAAACTGAAGATTACTGATATATGATCGGTTCGCGTCGGCAATATTTGATAATCTGCCGCCTGCATCATAGCCGAAACTGATTGTCTTACCTGACGGATATTTTTCGGAAATTAATTGTCCCGCTAAGTTATGATTGTATTCAAGATTATAGGTTTGATCTCCGATTATTTGTCGTTGCAGGCGAACTTGCTTCATATTACTGTAATCAAACTCAGTCGCCGTTGCCGGAGTATCCGGTCTCAGAACCGGATCGCCAGCCGCTGTTTCGATTCGGGTTAGTTCGCCTTTATTGAAAAAACCGGTTCTGGCTTGATCGTAGGTATAAGTTACCGCAGGAGTGCTGTCAGAATACGTGATGGATTGAATACGATTCAATCCATCATATGAAAGTGTCATTTTCACGCCCCGCGCGTCAATTCCTTCTTCAAGAAGTCCGTGCGTTGAATACTTTAGCACCCTTGTCCATTTGGTCGGCGCGGGCGTTCCTTTTACGCCGCCATCGTCGAGGGTCGGCGTGGCTTCTACTTGCCGTTCGTGCGTCCTCCGGGAAAGCGGATCGTATTTAAACTCTCTGGTTTGTGTTACGCTTCCTTCAGATTGAATAATTTTCTTCAAATTATCATTTCCGTCATATTCGTAAACGGTCGGTTGCGTTGGGGCATTTACTGATCCAAGATTTCCGTTCAAATCCGGCTCGTCAACTCTGACAATTCTACCCAGTGCATCGACAATCTGCCGTCGCTGTTTTCCGGCTTGGTCGGTTGTCGAAACAATACTACCGCTGAATGTATTCTGCACAATAGTATTATCTTGGAGACGAACCTGTGTCGTTCTGTCCAGAGCGTCGGTATTGAGAATTTCCGTGTATTTTGTGCCTGTCGGTACGCCGCCGTTCGGGGTGGCGGCGTAAAATGGATTGTAGGTCTTTTTCACGTTGCCAAACTCATTAAGTTCGACCGCCGAAACCCTCCAGCCGTCCGGTGTTTCCGCAGCGGTTCTAATGCCTAATCCGCGCCCGTCATAGTAGCTGTAGCTTTGGACGGTTTTTCCGGCTTCGAGCAAGGTCGTTGTCCTCATATAACTAACCGGACTCGGAATGAGCTTATCGCTGTATTCGTTCAAAACATACCCGCCGTTCGGATAGGTCATTTTCTTTTGCCGCAGAGTATCGGGTTCATATTCATAAATCGTCGTTTGATTATTTTCGTTTTTTGTTTGAGTAACCAATCCGATGTTTTTGTTGTAGGTCTTTTCAGTGATGAGTTGCGGTGAAGTACCTTTTGTTTCTTTGACCGGATAAGCATAGCCGGTTTCGGCAAATGTCGCTCCGTATTCAATAGTTTTCAGTTGGCAACAGCTCAAAGTCGCCGACACAACATTTCCCGCGATGTCATAGTTATAATCGGTTTTATCGGAATTTGTATCACTAATAGCCGCTGCGGCTAAATCGAGCATCTGTCCGGTCTTCGTGACGTTGCCGCGATACGCGCTCGCCGCAGTGTAACCGGGATGATGAATTGTGACGCAACCGCCCGGATCAGAGAGGTTATTTTGCGAAGCGTCGCTAAGTTCGCCGTTCGGACAAATTCTTTCAGTCCACTCCGGGTACGCCGGATTGTAAAATGTATCGTGCGTCGCAATGTCAATATCATCGCGCCTGACAATGCTCGCATCGCTGCCGTTATGATCATATTCGTAAAGCGTTTTTGAAACTATTGCACCACCGACTTTTGTTTGCATGGATTTAACCAGTCCGAGCAAATTCGCACCGAGCCAGCCGGAGCCGGTTTCATATGTCATTTCCGTGCGGCGCAACGGTGCAGCATTCGTTTCGTTTTTGCCGAAATCGTATTCTTCGACTGCCGTTTTATTATTATACTGGTCGTATTCGTAGCGAATTGTTTTCGTTTGCCCGGCATCGTCGGTAATTTCGACTTTTCTCAGAATCGAATTGCGACGGTTGCCACCAGCCGTTTGACCCTGTTCCCAGAAATATGTGGTTTTCGACATCAAAGTCGTATATTGTCCGGTCGGTCCGAACTTCTTCTTGACCGAATTTTCCTTAATCAAACCGTTCATCCAATCACCGGTGTAATACGAAAGCGTTTCATTAACGATTTCAAAATCCGTAGAGTTTCCGGTCGCCGGATCATATTCTTTGTCTTTGACGCTGTTTCTGGAAATGCGATCGCCCCCTACTGCCGGATCAGGTACATCAAAAAATGTTTCGGTAGGGGTGGCTGAAGTGCGTCCCTGCCAATCGTCGGTGCGTTTTGTGTATTTCGGCACGTCCGTCAGTGCCGTTGATCCATCTGGAAAATCGTATTCGGTGGTTGCCGCCCAAGTCCCACTGTTCGTTACCGTGCCGGTCGTCGTCAGTGAGGTCACGTCGCTGACAGTCATTCCGACAAAGCGGGTGATTTTTTTGATCATCCCGTAATTCGGATGGTAATCATACTTAAAGCCGGTTTTGGTTGCCGGAAAATAGATGTAGCTCAGAACCTGAATCGGCGTGTTTGGCGCAGTCACCTGACCGGAAAATCCGCTTTGGGCGTTAACGGTTAAATTTTCGTAATAAAAACGCACAGTTTGAATTGCATCGCCCGTGTTCATTCCCGGAATTGTCACGGCGACAAGTTTGTCGGCGTTGCCCGCCGCATCAGTTCCATAATAGAACTTGATCTCGCGATTTATCGTATCGGTGATTTTATCAATGCGTCCCGAGTTATCGTTGGTATAAGCAATACGAACACGGTTGCCGTTTCTGTCCTGCGAGATAACCGGATAATGTTTGCGGTAATTACCTGTGCCGAAAGCTCCGGCAAAGTAAATCTTTGAACCGGTCGGATAGACGGCGTTAAAGTTCGCATTCGCGGGATTCGAGTTAATAACCTGACCGGAAATCCGAATAAATGAACCATCTGATGTTTCATAACCGAGACAGGCAGAACCGGAGGGTTGACTGCAATAAAGCTGGCGACGCGTGCCATCTGCTTCAATCAAACCGGTCGGATAGGTTTTGTATGCATAAATACTGCCATTGTAATAGAGCGGTTGCACGGCGCTTTCCACATAACCGAAGCCGGTCGTAAAACCGGGCGCGATCCAGCTTTGTTCGACATCATATGTAAAGTGGGGAATAGTCGTCTGCGTATTCGGATCGTAAGTTTGAGATTTGTTCCAAGCGCGACTGTTGTAGGTAACGTCCGCCCCTGCGTCAATGCCTCTGCCGGAAAGCGATGCCAGCGGAAATCCGAAACTAAAATTGGCGATGCCGGCGCGTTCCCGGATTCTGAGTGCCGCCGCCTCGGTCGGTGCGCTCATTTCAGTTTGTCCAGCCGGCGCGCCGAGGTTGTTTTCATAATTATAAATTGTCCCGCGCTCATCGTCCGGCAATTGATTGAAGACCAAAGCAGGTGAAACTGTCGAGTTTTTTGCTTGAGCTTTCGTATTGGAATTTTCAATTAAGCCTTGTTTATTCGCTGTTTTGTTTTCAGCTTCCTTTTCAAACGCCGTATTGTTTTCGCCTGTTTTCGTATTTATTATCGCGCCTTTCGTCGAAGCGGCGGATTTTTCTTCCGAGATTGTTTCAGCAATACTTTTTTTATTACTGTCTTCCGGTTTCGTTCCGCTCGTGTCGTTTGAAGAACTTTCACGGCTAGTGCTTTTCACCCATTCTTCATTATTATCGGAAACTAAACCGTTGCGCTTTGAGATTGTCCATTCTTCGATTGTTGCGTTTAACTTATAATATGCGGTTTCCCAAAACCATTGCGGATCATTGACCGGCTCGAAGTTGTTTGCGCTGATGCTTCCGTTCGTGCTTATAACCGTCGCCGCCCTGACCGGAAGACAAAAGATTGACGATAAAAGCATACAAATCAGAAGGCTTGCCAGCCATTGTCTGCCGCTCATTCCGAGGGAAAGATAATTCTTCGGCAAATGTAAAAAACGAAAAATGTTAAAAACCAAAAAACTAAAAACTTGTGACATTAATTTGATCATTCGGCTGACTGATTGATTATTACGGGTATTTGAACGCATTTGCTTTTTCTCCTGAGCTTTTCAACTATTTATTTATATTTTTATTTTGTTAGTTAGCGGCGGTAAGGTGCGGGAATGGGAATGTCGCCCTGCATTCCCCACTGCGTAGTTCGGGTCGTTCCATTCGAGCTGTTGTGGATATACCAGACTCCATTTGAAGGTCGCCAGACGGCGATATCGGTTTTGCCGTCGTGGTCGTAGTCGCCCGGAACGGCTATATCAGAGTTTTGCCCCCACTGCTCGCTGTAAAGCGTGCCGCTTCCGCTTAAATATATCCGCCAGTAATTGTCGCTTGTCCGCCGCACGGCGTAATCAGCCTTGCCGTCGCCGTCATAGTCGCCGATAACCGGTTTATCGCCGGATTGTCCGATGGTGTAAGAAACTGTTTGTCCGTCAGAGGTTCGCATCACCGAAAAGGTCGCCGTGCTGTCGCGCCAAACTGCTACATCCGCCCTACCGTCGCCGTCGTAATCCGCCTGAGCCGGAGTGTCGCCAGTGACCCCAAAAATCGGAAAATAGTAAGAACTGTCCGAACTTCGCACGATATACCATGTAGAATTAGATGGGCGATAGACAGCAATATCCGAACGTCCGTCGCCGTCATAATCGGCAATTGCCGGGATGTCGGTCGAAAGACCGAAAATGTTCGCATAATAAGAGTTGTCCGAACTTCTAATGATGTGCCACTCTCCCGTCGAAGGGCGAAAAACGCAGTAATCGGTTTTTCCGTCGCCGTCGAAATCTCCCGGTGAAGGATTGTCAGTAGCCGCTCCAAACTGATACGAAACCCATTGTCCCTGCGAATTCATGATGTACCAAGTACCATCGTTCGGACGCCACACTGCCAAATCGTCCGGCGGCTGACGAAATGACTCGGATGTAGCAATTAATGCGCTACCGGCGTAGATAAATTCTTTGCTTGGCTGGTTAGCGGGCATCGCCGGCGGAGTAGTCGTTACAATTGCGCCCGATGTATTTAAACGCGGATTCGTTGAGTTTGTAAGGGATAAGTTACGCCAGTTGGCGGCTACACCGATACAGAATGTCAGCAGTACGAATGCCCCCAAAACTACTAAGTTCCGGCGCGAAATTCTCCCTTCTTCCGCTTGTGATTGAGATTTCTGTTTAGGATTTATGGCTTTAAGTTTGGATTTTTGTAATTTTGATAATTTTTTCGACATGATTTTACTTATCTAAAGGTTGATTTTTGGAAGCGATGCGCGGTAAGATACTGACTTGTCGAGGGTCGCATCTTTCGGCGCGGATGTTTTATTCGCCTTCCGAAAATCGATTCAAATCGCCCGAGCCGGTAACGCCAATTACTTGTTTCGGGCTTTTTCTTTTATATTTTCGCCACTCTCGACGAGCCGCGCTTGATGTCACGATCTGCCGCCGACTTTATAAATTCTCGCCGGTTCGCCGTTTTTGCGGTGACAGGCTAAAAAGCCGCCTCACGCCGGATATGCCGATTGCTAAAAATGCGCCGCTTGAAAAAGCTGTCGCTGGTAATCTGTAATTGGAATAGTCGACTGACATTCGCTCGTTGAACCTGTGCTCGCTGAACCACGGGATTCCGAAGTGAGAAATGAAAAACTTTTTAGCAGACAGGAGACCGTCAAAAAGTTCGGGGCTGTGATTTTCTCTCGCCGGTTGAAACCTTCACGGGGGGGACGGCTTCGCTGATAGTGAAAAATGAAAATTCCTGTTTGGTCGGATTTTCACTCTTCTGCAAAAAACTAACTCGGGCGATAATGGTACTGCTTATGAAATTTATCTTGAGTTGATAATTCGAAAAATATCACACGACAAAAATGATTGTCAATGAAAAAAATCGCCGCCGTGTAAAGTTTTGTAAAGAGTTGGGACAGGGCGCACGGGCAAAAGAACGGCAATGGATTCTCAAACTTGCGCCAAATATAAGCGAAAATTTTCACAATACTTGTCCTGCCGCCGATTACAAAATGTAAAAATATTTTCCAAATAATTCTTGTCCCGGACTTTTCCAGTGGCTGACCGCCGTCGATAAAAAGGTTGACAGGTAGATAATCTCAAAGGCTTTACCGGATGCCGAACGAATTTTCTCGGCAACATCGGCGGTAATTTTTAGGCGCACAATAACACTACATCTGCCCAGAGCAAACCTACTTATTTCGTCCCGAGTGATGTCCTTTTTCCGCACCATAACAGCTATTTTTTGGAAAGCTTGATACCGAATCTGTGGAGTCTTGTTAACATTCGACAGACTAAAAAATAAAAGTTTCGAGACGTTGATTGCAAAGCGGGTTTGAAACCATTTGATTTGAAATGTGTGCAAATTCCAGAGTTTAAAATTGAAGCATTGCTCAAAAACGGTTCGACGCAGAATTTCATCGCCGGGCATTACCACATAATCGAAGCTAATCTGCATAACTGGCTCAGAAAAAACAGCCTCAAGCGAAAGAAGTCTAAGAAGCTGTTTGAAAACTCATAAAGGTTTCAGACGACCGCGCGAAATAATAATAAACGGTTTGCCATTTTCCGTAATCGGTCGGCAGAAACCGCCATTGACAGCCGGTAAAGACAATATACAACACGCCATTGACGATTTGCCGAAACTCAACCCGGCGCGGTCTGCCGGTTCGTTGAGGCGCAGGAAACAAATCTTTGATATGATTCCACTGACTACCAGTTAGATCAGAAGGATAAATTTTGTTCACAACTAACTTTACCCAAACCGATCAACTGATAGTCAAATCATCCTGTATTTTGAGTTTTCAAACAGCTTCTAAAAACATTTATCTCTTATTTTTAGTTTCTTTTCTTGCCGCGGACGACTACCTTGCGGGTTTTAATATTTTGATTGGGAGTAACGGTTGTGGTGCGGATAACGGTCGCTTTTTTTGTGACTGTCATGGATGTTCGGGGACGATAATTTATCCGGCTGACGGTTTTCACGGTGTAATTTCGGCTGGCGACGAAATTTTTTCTGCCGACAAATGTGCCGACGCGCGTGCGGTAAAAACCTGCGGCAACCGGGCGGCGCGTCGTCCACCAACGCGGATAAACTTTATAACGATAAGGCGAAACGTAAACGCGGTAGGAAGGATTAAAGAGCCAGCGGACGACGTTCCACGCGCTGAAATTATTGCTTGCCGGAACAACGTAATAATTCGCGCCGTAAATCGTTTCATTACCCTGAAACTGCAGATTATATTTCCCGCTGTCGCTTTCAACGGCGATGGTCGCAACATCCTGCCAATCATTCTCGCCGACCGCCGACTGCAGCACGATAAAACGCGTGTCGCCATTGATCTGTTCAGTGACGTTAATGAAATCGATCTGCCCGTCTTTATTCAGATCGAGATTGTTGATTCCTTTGTCAGGGTCATTCAAAGCCTGCTCAAACTTTTCGATACTGGCGGAATCCTTAAAAAGCTCGGCGACCGCATATAAATCTAATCCTTGCGCGGCATCTGAATTAGCCGCGACCTTATCTTGAGCTTGAACGGCGATAAAGCCGAAGGCGAAAGCAATGCTGACAACAACAAATTTGCTAATTAGCTTTTTCATAATTTTACTCCTCGAATTTTTACGACAGTACGATAAAATCTGTATTTTTGACTTTCTGCGTTTTGCCGTCGGCAAATTTCACTTCGGCTTCCAGTCCGCTGACCGACGTGACGACGGCGAATTTCCATTCGGCAGTGTCGCTTGTCGGGCGGACGATGACGTAATCGTTTGTTTTCGGCATCGGGTTGGCGGCGGTCGGATACGGCGCGATTTTGTCTTTGGCGATGTTTCCGTTTTTCCAGCCGTTTTTCCATTCGATGTCAACGTCGTTGGCGTTGACATGCTTGAGTGCAGCCGGATGCCACGAGCCGAACGACCATTGCGCGGCGACCATTTCGCCCGGTTTCGGTTTCCAGTTCGGCGGCAAAACCGGTTTTTTCGTTTTCCCTAAATCCTCAAAAGCCTTTACCTCGACGTTTTGCTTGATGTCGGCAATTCCCGCAGACGAAACTTTGACGATTTTGTCGTGCGGAACATTCAATTTTCCGCCCGTCGCTTTTTCGACTTCCACCGTGTCTTCGGTTACGTTTTTAACTTCGCCGCCTTCCCAGTAAATTTCGTAGTTGAAAGCAACGATGTAATCGCCGACTTTAACATCGGTCGTCGCGCCTTCTTTCGGCAGAGCGTAAACGTCGTTAGCGTTTGGTTTGGCGATGCTGTCTTTCGAGCGAATTTCAAATTTTCCACCTTCGATTTTTTCGACTTTGCCTTCGGTGTAATTAATCGGTCCGTTTTTAAAAAGAACCGTATCGCCGACTTGCGCTTTCGTATTTCCGGTTTTTGCATCATTGCCGGATTTCGATTCGCCGCTGGTTTTTTCCGTTATCGCGCCGCAAGCCGATAAAAAGAGACTGACGCAAACGAGCAATAATAATTTTTTCATTTTCTTTTTCATTTCTTTTCTCCTGTATTTTTTAGTTGTTTTTTTAGTTTGTAATTTTGAAAGTAACTGAACCCGGTTGCGCTTCTTCCGCCATTTTTGACAGCACAATCAGATAATTTCCGGTTTGCGGAATCGGTTTGATTGTTGCGTTGTCAATCATCGAATTAGTAAACGTCTTTTCCGCTCCGTTTTCGCTTTCCCATTCGATAAATTGGTAAAGTTTTTCGTTCGGCAGATAAAACGAAATTTTGCAGCTTGCCGCGTCAATCGAAAGCGTCTGACCTTGACGGACGTTGATCGAAAAAACTTTTCGCTCAGTCGTATTATTGAAAGAAAGCGGTGCGATTGCGGAAGATTTTCCTTTGGCGAATTGGACGATTTTTGCCATTTTCTTGAGTGTCGAGTGGCTTGGCTCACATGCCTTGAAATCGGCGAAATAATCCGCGTATTTGTTCGTTTCGTAATTTTTGCCGTAATACTTTATCCGCAAAATTTCCGCGCCTTTTTCGCCTGCCAATTCCCAATTCAAACTTTTCATTTCTGACGGCGAAACGTCAGGCAGTTCGTTACTTTCGAATTTGACGCGCACCAATTTGCCCGCTATTTTTCCGCTGAAACGGTAAGGCTTGGCAAGTTCGCTTTCGCCGTTTTCAAATTCAAAAGTTCCGGCGACCGAGTTTCCGTTCGTTTTGAAGCGGATAACTTGCTTGCCTTGCAGCGCGTCGTTTTGAAAACATTTCGACTCGCTTTGCGCGAAAGCTGTAAAACTCGCCGAAGTTAAAATTAAAAACGTCAGTAAAATTTTCATCATAATTTTTCACCTTTCGAGAATAGTGCCGAAAAGGCGAAAAACATTTCACCGCTGTTAATAATTATTTTTCGACAAACAAAAACGCGCCCGGTTTTTATAAAAAATCAGGCGCGTGCATTTAAATTAATTTTGTAAAATTTTAGGAATCTTTCAGTTTTCTTGAAACACTGAGAATTTCATCTTTTAATTCGGAATATCTCTCATCGCCGGATTTTAATTCTTTTTTTCCGACGAGCAAGCCGAATCAAATTGCCGCCCGCAAAATAAAATCTTTGTTCCTCGGTGCGAAGCGACTTTCGGCGGCGTGTCCAGTCCGATTTGCGTGTCGTATTGATTATGCTTGAGAAAAGCGAAAATCATTTCTCCGTCGCGGTAATAAAACTCGCCCGTCGCGTTGTAAGTTTCGCCATACATTTTCGCCGTGATTTTTCTTAAATCGCCTTTTGAATAAAAGTAAGTCGCTTCAGTTCCTTCGAGGGAAACACCTTCCACATCCTTCGTCGTCTTTGTAAATTTCGCCGCGCCTTTTTCAATCGCCGCAACTTCGGCGCGGATTTTTACAATTTCCTTTTCAGTCTGAGCGAATGCGGAATTTGCCGCAATGAACGTCAGGAAGATCGCCGAAAGTAAAAAATATATGGTGTTGATTTGTAAAATTTTCATCGTTATCTCCTAATTTTTCAGTCGTTCAAATTGAAACTCGTATCACTTCGTTTGAACCTTCAATGAATATCCGAACGCGGACTTTTTATTTAAAATTTTTAATAATGTCCTGCGGCGACATTTTACCATCTTTATCGAAGACGAAAACTTTCGGCGCGTTGCGACTCGTTACTCCGGGCGGAAATTGTAAAGAGACGATTACTTTTATTTCGTCATCGCCAATCGAAATCGCCTGAAATGTTTGATTGGGTTTAGCGGAAAATGCGAAGAGAACTTTTTCAACCCACAGTTTCGCCAATCTTTCACGCTCCTGCCGATTCGCTTTTTCCCAACCGAGCGAATGAAGCGCGTTTTTATGCAGTTCGCTGTTTTCCGCTTCAAAATACACTGAATTGATGAACGCGCCTTCAAAATGACAGCCGTAATCAAAGCGGAAAAAGCCGATAACGATAATTTTCGACGATTCTTGAACACGCTCGATACAAACGTCTTCTTTTTTGAGTTTATTTGCGGCTTTTCGCTTGGCATCGAGTTTTTCATCTCCGGTAGATTGAGCGTTTTTCGCATCAGATATTTTTTGCAGCGCGGCAATAATAGCTTCATCGCTCGATAAATCCGCTTTGTTTGAAATTGTTTGAGCCTTCACGCAACCTGTCAAAAAAGCCGAGAGCGCAAAAAAGAAAACAAGTCTGTAATTTAAAGAATCTTTACGCATAAGTTTTTATGTAAATGTTTTTTCGCCTGCTAAAACCAGCTTCGTGAACCGAGCAATTTAAACCATCGTTCCTTTTGTCCGTTGCCGACGGCGGTATAATTTATTTCCACGATGTAATTCGGTGCTACGCCCGTATCCGACTTAACCCAAACGAGAGGAATAGAAACTTCATCCGAAGGCTCGTCTTTGGAGAAATATCCTCGACACTTGCTGCCGCTTTTGTCGGCAAGGTGCGGCTCGGTTTTTTCTTTGGCTTGGTATTCCAGCGTGTCCGAATATTTTTGCGAAGTTTTATCGAATTCCACCGGCTTGAGTGTCAACTCGATAACGCAATCCGGCAGCGGCGTGTCCTTTCCGAGTTTTAAGAATATCGGTTTGCGATAGACCGGATCGTCAGTTCCTTCAAGCAGAACCGTTCCTTCACCTTCGGTTTGGGTAATATCGGAACTGCCGCCTTTGCCATGCTCGATCACCTTAAAATCCCCGAAAATCTTGCCGTCTCGCTGGTTACTCGAGCGACATCCGTTTAACAACACTGCCAGAATTAAAATTACAAATATTTTTTTCCACATATCTTTTCTCCTTCATTCAAAATCCATAGAATTTCCGCCGGTTTGACCAGAGCCGGAATGAAAATCATTACCGCCGGAATCAATCCGAGCATCGCCTCCTGAAAATTAGCGCGATTGTTCGTCATCGCGGGCAGCAAAAGGCACACAATGAATCCGATGCCCGACAAAACCATCAACAAAATTCCGATTATTAAACTTACCGTTTTCATAAATTTTCTTCCGTCAAATTTCTGCTTTTGATATTAGTGCCGAAAGGGGAAAAAACATTTCGCCTTTCGGCTTTTCGCTTATCGAGCGTTTGAAACGAATCTTTTTTATTGCGAAAGCTGCGGCACTTTCGACATTCGCTCCATTCGGTTGAATTCCGCTTCGGGGTATTCTTTGCGTTCGAGCAGTTTGATTCTTTCTTCTATCGTGTTCGATCTGGCGGAAGTCGGTATGCGGTCGGAAACGTAAACGCCGCGCCACGGAAGTTTCGCTCCGTCCCGATACAAACGAATTCGCAAAACCGCTTCGACGCGGTCAACCGCTTTCATACCGGACGGCGGCGTATACCACGCTTCTCTGCCGTAGCGTCCTTTGGCTTCCATCCGAAAAACGGCGACGACGTTAAACGAAACCGAATCGGTCGTGTGCCATTCCCAATCAGTTTCAGCAGCGATTTTCATTGATTCGTATTCGCCGATGACCGCGCCGTTGTAATTAAAATCACTGAGTTGCGCCGTTTCGAGTGCCTGATTGATTTCCTCAACGGTCGCATTTTTCTTGCCTTCGTAACTGTTGCCGGAAGTGAACGTCCGCCAATAAACAAACCGCTTTCCGATCACGTCGTAAGCGATGTAGCCTGTAACGACGAGAATTTCGCCCGGCGTATCTGTTTTCAGTTTTACAGTAAAATTCTGCGACCAAATGTATTTTTTATAAGTCTTGCTCCACTGGATTCCGCTGACGCTGCCCAAAGTTACCGAAACGGTTTTCGCGTTCGTCAACTGTTTTTTAACCTGCGCCGCCGAAGGCTGCGCGTAAGTTTGCGTTGCGCTTGTCAACACGAATAAAAGGGCAAGCGATAAAATACAAAAAATTGATTTCCTGTTTTCCATTTGATTTCTCTCCTATTTGGCAAAAGTAAATTTCCCGTTTCGCTTGTCCCAATCGAGGTAAAGCGCCTTTTTGGTTTCCATTAATTTAGTCAACTCGTCAACTTTCCCAATCGGCGTAACTTCCAAAAAGTAATCGCAGATTTCCAGCGAAACTTTCATCCGCGTTCCGTTTCGCGGCGGCTCGAAATGATAAGTAGTTGAATTGTCCTGCTCGACAATTTTCTTAAACCGAGCAGCGGATTGCGGATTATCCCAGAACATTTTTAGAGAAATTACCGGCAAAACTTCGCGTTCAACTTCCGCCCAATTTGTCCAATTATCTGCCGTGCGCCGCAGAAAAAAAGTTTCGTGTTCCGAACAGACCGGATCGCTTTTCAAATTAGAGACAACCAGCAGCGGCGTTTTCTTTTGACTCTTGAAAATCGCCATCTCGACGATTGGAAACGGCTGATTATCAGGATTTGTGTCATACGGCGCACTCATATAAGCCGCGTAACCGTTTGCCGCCGCGATAATGCCGGTTTCATTCGACGGCGGCATAAAATCGCCCGACGCGGTGATGTATTTTTTCGGCAGATTGTTAAAATAATCGGCGATGCCCGAATCATACGCGCCTTGATTTTGCGCCTGAGCCGAAAATGCCGCGATAAAAATTAAAACAAATACCAAAATTATTTTTCTTGAAAACATATTTTTTCTCCTGAAACAAAATCAGTTTACTCGGACTCATCTTTCCATTTTCTCAACGCTTTATCTTTTCGGCACGCCGAGAGCGGTCGGGACGTTGATTTTCTGATTTCCAGAACGTAGCTCGTTTCGTAATCAACCTTCATCTGAAAACAAGCGCAACCGAAACCGTAACTGCCCTCGAAAAAATTGATCCTATTGCCCGCGTTTGAAAGCAGGAATACCGAAATTTTCGACTTGATAACCTCCTTGCACGCCGATTGTCCATTGGCGGTCTTTGTCGGAAAGCGAATAAGTGGCGGTTGTCGGATTGTCGAACCAGCCGCAGCGCGTCTCGAACTTTTTCGACTGCTGCGCGTCGGCATCAAACAATCCGAACAACATAATAAAAGCGGCGGCGATAAATTTCATTTTTTAAATTTTCATCGTTTTTCTTCCTCACTTAACTTTGTTTGAAGAAACGGACAGAGAGCCAGGCGACTTATTTAATAAAAAGCCCTCTGCTAAATAAAGGTATTAGCTTGCAAATATGTTCGTGTTATATACCGAAGTTTTACTTTGCAAATAAGCTAAGGTAAAAAAATCAATCATTGTTTTTAACTCCTCTTTCGTGTAAACGTGGTATCTCTTGTTTTGACGAATGATTAAATCCATTTCAGGCAGACCTAAACGGCTTTGTTCAAAATCGCGGTCAAAGCCAAGTACCACGACATCACCTCGAAATGTCTCAATTTTTCGATAAATAGCCGGGTCGTTCTCGGTTGATTCGTAAAACAACACATGATTCGGCTGCTCAAGTAATTCGGCGGCGTTTATATATTCTTTGGCAATCATTACTAGCCCCTATTTAATTTTGTTTGAAGGAACGGGCAGCAAACTTCCTTTGGTCGGAACTTTTGCCGCCGCTGCTTTGCCTTCGGCGGAAGTCCATTTTTGACCGTAGAAAAATCCCGCTTCCGGCATCGGCACGAGTCGTTTGTCGTAAATCGTGCCGCCCGCCGGAATTTCCGTTTCAATCAAATAAGCGTTCGAGTTGAGATTGACGTTGCCGTTTTGTTCGGCGTGTTTGACCGGCATTCCGTCCGCGCCGACAGTCCAACGCCAAGTTCGCAGAACGTCGCCGTTATCCGAGATATTGCATTCCCAGTTTCCCGGATATTCTTTCAAATTCGTGCGGTTAGGATCGGCATGCCCCGAGCCGTAAGTCAGCGGCAAAGTGGCGCGGTAAATGCGGAAACCGAAATCGTCTTCGTAGACCGGACCGCCCGCGCTGTATGGCGCGGCGAGACGGTCGCTGTAAATTTCATACGACTGGCGACCTTGGTGGGTCGAGGTCGAAACGATGTCGGTTTGCGAGCCGAGTTCGTGCAGTTTTATTCGTGTTCCGTTCACCGAACAGCGCAGAGCGGTGTATGGAACGCCCCAGCCTTTTTTGGTCGGCGACATACTGAAATAAACTTCCACTCGGTTGCTCTGCGAACCTTCGTTGTTCATACGGAAAAAATCGTTTGTTCCGCCGGGACGTAAGTAAAGAATGCTCGCCGGAGTCTCGCTGTGGCGCAAAACGACGTAATGCGGCTCGGCGGGCTTGGCGGCTTTGCCGATTGCGCCGTTCACGCGGTCAATTTGGACGACATCTATTTTGTATTTGCGAATGCTTTTTTCGGCGTTCGTCGCGCCGTCAATCAGAAAAACTTCAACGTCGAATTTGCCCGTTTCTTTGGTCGTCATTTCGGCTTTCTGAAAGCAGCCGTCAACGTAGATATAGCTGATTTCCTGCGGATATTCGGGGTTTCGCGGAATGTTGTGGCTGCCCGTTTCGCAGCGCGTCGTGCCGATTGTTTTTCCGGCTTTGGAGACGACGAATTTAAACGCGCTGCGTTTCGGATAAACGCCCATTAATCTGATGGACGATTTCAAAGTCCAGCCCGTATAAACGGCTATTCCATTGTTCAAGTCATTCGTCTCAAGCGAATGAAACCAGGTAAAACCGTCGTCAACGTATTCGCCGAACGGTGTCCAAATTTGCTCGCCGCCGACTCGCCGATTGTTTGTCGGGGATTGATTTTGCGGATTCGGGTTTTGCGGATTCGGCGTTTGCGGCGTTTCGACCGGCGGATTTATTTTCGGTTTTATAATTTTCGGAATTTTGAACTGTCCGAAAGCCGCGAAGCTGTTGAGCAAAAGTATTAGAGATACGAAGCCGATTGTTAAAATTGATTTTTTCATTGTGTGTTTTTCTCCTTATTTAATTTTGTTTGAAGGAACAGGCGCGGGCGTTCCTTTAGTCGGAACTTTCGCCGCCATCGCTTTGCCTTCGGCAGTTGTCCACGGCTGACCGTAGAAAAATCCTTCCGCAAGCGAAACGGGCGCGAGCCGTTTGTCAATCAATGTGCCGCCCGCCGGAATTTCCGTATCAAGCGAGATATGAGTTGTAAAAAAGATTGATGTTGCCGTTTTGCTCCGGGTGTTTGCTCGCCATTCCGTCGCGCCCGACCGTCCAGCGCCAGGTTCTTAAAGTCGCGCCGTTGTTCGTCATATGGCATTCCCATTTGCCCGGATGATTGTTGAAATTAGTCTCGAAAGCATCGGGCGCATTCGTGCCGAACGTGAACGGCAAATCGGCGCGCAGCCACAAAAATTCGATTTCCTCCTGATACGGATTGCCGCTCGTTTTGTATTGCGCGGCGAGACGGTCGGAATGAACCTGCGCGTAGCGGCGGATGGTGTCGAATTCAATTTTGTCGTTCTGCATCTCGAGCGGTTTGCCGTCAACCGTGCAGCGCAGATAATTGTCGCGCATATAAATTCCCGATCCTTCTTTGCTCGGCGAAAGGCTGAAATAAATTTCAACTCCGCCGCCGCCCTTATCGTTGCTGTTGCCGCTGTTGCCGACGTAGCTGTATTTGCCTTCGGGACGCTGGAAAAGAATGCTGACCGGAGCTTCGGCGTGGCGCGAAATGTAATACTGCGGCGCGTCTTGCAATCGGTTTCATCGTCGGACCGGTTACACGGTCGGCTTTGAGAACTTCGATTTTGTAATTTCTCAAAGGCGTTTCCGCGTCCGTGTCGCCGTTGACAAAAACGATTTGCACGTCGAATTTACCCAATTCTTTGATCGCCGTTTCCTTCTTAAAGCACTCGAACGACAATAAAAAACTGATACCTGTTTGTCGGCTTGCTTCGGGAAAGCCTTCGCATCTGGTCGTTGCAAGTGGTTTTCCGGCTTTGGAAACAGTGATTTTAAACGCGCTGCGGCGCGGATATTCGCCCATCAGACGAAGCGAAGATTTCAAAGCCCAGCCCAATGTTGTGCTTACGCCGTTAATCGGCTCTTGAAAACTGACGGCTTCAAACCAGGTAAATCCGTCATCAATATTATTGCCGCCCGACTGCGAAATCGTTTCCGATTGCTCTGTATTTTGCCGCCCGTTACTGGACGGCGACGGATTTTGCGGATTCGGATTTTCGATGGTTGGATTCTGCGGATTTTGAACCGGCTGATTTACTTTCGGTTTGAAAATTTTCGGGATTTTTATTTGCGCGTTGATTGTCGCGTTAATAAACGCGATTGCTAAAAGAGACAGACACAGAGACAAAATTGTTTTTTTCATTGTTGTTTTTCACCTTTAAATTTCATCATCTCGGCTTGAGATTTTCCGGCTTTAACAATAGTGAAAAAATGCTTGAAAGCATTTCAGAAAAAATTTTAGCCGCGAGCGAAAACGGAAAAGCCACGAAAGATTTTTAAATTTATTTCGCGGTTTTTCCGTGCTTATTCACGGCTAATTTCTTGATTTTATTTGCGGTTGACGCGGAACGAATAATCGGCGACCGATTCGTTTTCTTCGTTTGGATTGAGCGCGGAAAGTTTAATGATATATTCGCCTTTCGGAAGTTTGGCGGCGGGAACAAATAGGTTAATTCTTAGGTTTCTGACTTTGAGATTATTATTTCGCACAATTAAATTACCGTCGGGATCGACGATTTCGACGCGGTAGATTTTGTAATCCTGACTTTCGAGGTTTAACTGCAAATTCGCGCCCGAGGCATTTTTCGGCAAATTTAATTCGGACATTTTGCCTTCGGAACGGACAGTTCCGGCAAACAGCGCAATGAACGGCGTGACATTTATCGGATTTTGTTTCGGCAGATTGGAGTTTTGATTTTTGTTCGTCAATTCCCTGTTCGCGTTCGGCAAATTATTTTTATTTACCGAATTTGTTTCAGCAATATTCGCGTTCGAATCAACCTGAACAATTTGGTTTGCCGTTGAATTCTGATTCGGCTGAAATATTTCAATCGTCGGAGTCGGCGTGACGCTACGAACGATTTCCGGCTGATTCGGATTTATCAGCCAAATCAAACCACCGAAAATCATCAGTAAAAGCGCAGAAACTGCCAAAGCAATCTGCGGAAATTTGAAGAAGTTTTTTATCGAATTCCAAACAGACGATGCTTCTGCTATTTCTATTTTACTGGCGACAGTGATTTTTTCTTTGTTTGCGACTAATTTATCGAGCATTGTTCGCGCAAACGCGACGCGGCGGCGACGCGCTTCGGTTGACAGAAAATGTCGCTCGAATTTTTCGCGCTCGTCGGCGGAAAGCGTTCCGCGTACAAAAGATTCGATCAATTCGTCTTCGACGACTCGCGTCAATTCGAACGAATCTTCGTCCGCAATGAAATTTTCCTCGAACGCAAATCTTTCCGCTTCGGACATTTTGCCGAGCAAGAATCGGCGCGATTCGCGTTCGTTATGTAAGTTTTCTTCAGTCACTTTTTCTTTTTCCAAATGTTAGTGCGAAAAATCACAAAATCATTTCAAGTTACTTTTCTCAAAGATTAAACGCGCGTTTTCGTTCCTTATTTTCACTTATTTCTCACAGCAATCTTTCGTGCAAACTTCCAGTTTCGACTTCAAGCGGCAGACGCGAATCCGCAAAACATTAAGTGAAATTTTCATCGAATCAGCCAGCCGTTTGCGTGTTTCGATCATCACGCGCTCTTCCGTATCGTAATACGCAACTATCAATTGCCGATTATCGACGGAAAATTCCGCCAGACATTTTTCCAGACATTGCATCCGCGATTCGTCCGTTTCCGCTTCAACTGATTCATTTATCTGCGATAGATTTTCCAGTTCTTTCGAGTCTTCGATTGACTGCGTTCGCCGGTCGCGCCGTCGGCAGTCTTCTTTGAAAACGAATTGCGCGACGGTCGCCGAATACGCGCCGGGATTTTGAATTTGCTCGCCTTCCGCGATTTTTTTGATAACGCGGTCGAAAACGATGTCGGTTAATTCTTCCGCTCGCTCACAATTTCTCCATTCAAAAAATTTGATCAGCCGCACGCGCAGAGCTTCGTATTTCGCGCCCGCCGATTCGCGGTCAGCGTCGAGCGTCGCCAGAAGTTTGTCGAATGCTGTTTGAGTTAAAGCGTTTTCCAAATGGTTTATCAGCGAAAGCAAACGAAATAAAAGTGCGCGGTGAACAATGCAAAATTTCGCTTCTCATTTCTTATTTTTTAATTCTCACTTTATTTCCAATCGCCCTGCAAAGTAAATCCAGCCCAGAAATACGCTGATTTGAAACGCGGAATTCGCTTCATTTCCAATTGCGCCTGCCGCAGAGCAGACGCGGGCGCAAGTTTTTTCTGTAAAAGATTTTGGTAAAATCGTTTCATAAATTCAGCGGTTGCCGCGTCATCAACTTTCCACAAACTTGCCACAACGCGTCTTGCGCCCGCATACATAAAGCCGCGCGTCAAACCGATTAAACCTTCGCCGCGCACGTCTTTTCCGAGAGCCGTCTGGCAAGCCGAAAGCACGACTAAATCGCTGTTGAGATTTAAGTTGTAGATTTGATCGAGTCGCAAAAAACCTTCCTGCGGCTTACCGTTTTTGTCGTAAAGCGAAAAAACCAAACCGGAAAATTCGGGATGCGCGGTGTCGAGCAGTCCGTGCGTGGCAAAATGCAGAATCCGGTAATTTGAAAGAATTTCGCTCGAAGCGTTTTCGCGGTTTGCTTCAAAATCCGTCTTCATTTCAAATTCTGTTTTCGGCACGAGACTCGAAATATTTCTGGCTTCCTCGCGCGAAGAAAGCAAGCGCGGCAAAGTTTCGCCGACGTTAAAATCGCGCAAAACTTTAGTCAGCTCGGCTGATTTTTCCGTTCTGCCGTCTGAATTTGAAAGCCTTGAATCGTTGGCTTCAAAAATCGGATCGGCGAAAATGGCAATGGTTTTCGTCGCCGTCTTGCGGTCGCCGGCGTTCCGGCGAATTTCTGCCAGCACGCCAGCCGAAGGCAAATTGACGATTTCGTTTGCCTCGATTTTCGGTAAAGCCGTAAAAGGAATCAACTGCAAAACGCCGTCGGCGACAATTGCCAGACGTTTGTTTTGAATTTTCGCGGCAATTGGTGCGAGCAGCATTTGACTTAATTTATTTGAAAGTTCCACCGTCTGCGCGTTTTTCGTTTTGTCGCGCGAAATAATCGAATTATAAAAATCTTTCGCCGTCGTTTCGATTTGCTTTCGCGCCGGAAGCGTGTAAATCTCGACCGAGTTTTTAGTGACGAGCCACAAAAACGAGCGTGTTTCGCCGAGTTTGTATTCGAGCAGCACAATTTCGTCGTTAAGCAAACTCTGCATTTCTTTGGCGGAAAGCGTCGCGCCCTGCGTCAAATCGGCGTAGCGCGGATTTTCGCGGCGGATTTTAACCTGCAAATTTTCCAAATCGCCGGTTAGAGAATTTATCTCATTCGTGATTTTGGCGATTTGTTCTTCAGTTGCCTTGCGGCTTAAAGCTTGCGTTTTCTGACGGTATTTCTGGTTTAGAGAAGTTTGTAAATCCTGCGCCTGCTCAAGTAATTTTACATCAACGCCCTGACGAATTTTAATGTTCGCTTCTTGCAAAAGCTCAACTAAACTTCGCGTTCGGGCGCGTTCGCTCGCCTGCAAAGCGAGCGCGACATCTGATTCGTCTTTTGATTTTTCGTAACGCGCGACGAGCAAATCAGTGTAAAGTTCGTAGAATTGCTGAACAGTGGAAAAATACGCGGTGCGAAGTTCGGGATTGACGAGTTCGCCGCGAATTTGTTCGATAATCCGCAATCCGTTTTCGACATTTTCAATCGCTTTCGGCAAATTTCCTTTTTCGCGTTCAACGCGGGCGAGCCAGTAGAAACTGTCGGCTTCGACCGTTCTATCACCGAGTTGCCGCGCCAGCGCGTTAGCTTGTTGAAAATGCTCGAAAGCTTTCGATTTGTCGCCCGCGTCCCAGAAGGTTTTACCCAGATTTCGCAGAGTAATCGCTTCGCCAGCCTGGTCGCCGATTGTTCGCCGCACCGTCAAAGCCTGCTGAAAAAAATCAATTGACTTAGCAGAGTCTCCGCTTCGCAGGAAAACCGAACCGAGATTGCTAAGCGTGTTGCCTTCACCTTTGGTTTCTTTCAGTTCGCGCCTGAGCGCGAGCGATTGACGCAACAATTCTTCGGCTTTCGGATAATCGCCGTAGGCATTATAAACTAAACCGAGATTGTTCAAAGTAGTAGCTACACCTTGTTTGTCGCCGACTTCACGGGCAATCGCCAATGCTTGATTAAAATAAAAAGCCGCCTGCTCGTTATCGCCGAGATTTTTGTAACCGTTGCCCAGATTATTTATCGCCGTGCCTTCATATTCCCGATTGCCGACTTCGCGCGAAAGCTGTAAACCCCGCAAGTAAAAATCCAGAGATTTTTGATATTCGCCGAGTTGGTCGTAAATCCAGCCGCTCGAAATAATCGCCACGATTTCCCAAACTTTGTCTTGTTTTATTTTTGAAAGGGCGATTACTTCCTGAAACTTTTCCAACGCCTGCCGCCGACCTTCGCGCGTTCCTTTCGCACGCAGCATGGAAGTTTCTTCGCCGACTTTGGTAATTTTCATCGCCGCCGCATTTATCTCATTGTCCTGCGCAACAGTCGGGCGAATTTCCGCAAGCTTAATAACGTATTTTCCCAAAAGCGATTTCGGATTAGCCGGTTCGACCGCGATTTTATATTCGCCCGCTTCCGTCGCCGTCACCAATATCAAATCGTTACCCAAAACGCCGCTCGGACTTTCCGATTGAATAAAAACTTCCCCGTTCGGTTTGAAAGCCGCGAGTGAAACGTCAATGCCTTTTTGTTCGATTTCAATGTGAGCGGTTTGATTCGCGCCGATGCTGACTGTGTAGAATTGCGATTCGCCGCCCTGTATTTCTCGTTCGATTGATTGATTGAGGGCGAGATTTTGACTCGTCGGCGTTTGGGCGGAAACGAAAATCGCCGCGGCTGAAAGCAAAACGAAATACGCTAAACTCGTTGTAGAATGACGAAAACTGAAATTCATACGTTTTTTTATTTGTTAAAGGGAGATGTGAAATAGCTTGCCTTCATTTTGAAAATTAGTCAACGAATTTTATTCGTCCTCGTCTTCGTCCGGATTGTAAATTTCATAGCCGTGCGAATCATCATAATAATAACTGTTTTCCTTTTGGTCTTCGCTCCAATTGCCTTTTTCGCCGGTTTCGCAATTTTCGTCAGCAGATTTTTCTTCGCCCGCCTGTTTTTTCAATTCTTCTTTTTGTTTCGTCTTTTCGGGCATAAATCATTTATAATCAATTGAAAAAATTTTACAAACTAAACGTATGAAAATCAAAAATTATCTTTTAACCTGCGGACTAATCGCATCTTCGATTGTTTCGACTTATTTTATCACCGTTACCACGACGGCACAGCCGGGCGCGATGGTTCAGCAGATTGTCGCCGACAACGAATATCAGGTCGGCGCGGTGCTTTTTATGCAGAAAGCGGCGGAATACCGTGCGCTCTGTTATCAGGCTTTTAATCTCGGACGGTGGCAGTTGGACGCGGATTTCGATAAAAAGAACGTGAAAAAAATGCCGAAGGCAGAAAGAAAAATGGCTCGCGCGATTGTCGTTGACGTTGACGAAACCGTTCTGGACAATTCGCCGCACCAGGCTGAATTAATTAAAAACCGGATGCCTTTTACCGGCACGATTTGGACGGCGTGGGTTAATCGGCGACAGGCGAAAGCGATTCCGGGCGCGGTCGAATTTCTTAAATACGCCAACGCAAAAGGCGTGCGCGTGTTTTACGTTACGAACCGCATCGAAGCCGAGAAACAAGGCACGATTGAGAATTTGAAAGCCGCCGGATTTCCCGACGTTTCCGACGAAACGGTGATGGTTAAAACGACCGAATCAACCAAAGAACCGCGCCGGCAGATGATCAAGGATAAAAAGTTCCGCATCGTGATGTTTTTCGGCGATAATCTCAACGATTTTTCCAATGTTTTCGAGAATAAAACTGTCACCGACCGATTTACGGAAACGGATAAAGCAAAGGATTTGTGGGGCAAACGCTTTATCGTTCTGCCGAACGTAATGTACGGCGATTGGGAAAGCGCGATTTACGACAACAAACGCGGTTTGAGCGAAGTCGAAAAAACCCAAAAACGCGCTGCCGCGCTCGAATCTTATTAAAAAGTGCGCGGACATTTTCATTTTGTCCATATATAGAATCATTCAGTCTGCTCCCAAAATGATTCTTTGAACAGACTGAACGAGTTTGGGAACGGACTGAATGATTCCGGGAACAGACTGAGCGAGTTTGGGAGCAGACTGAATGATTCTGTGAACAGACTGAGCGATTCTTTGAACAGACTGAATGATTCTTTGAACAGACATTTTCGTTTTGTCTGTGGACAAAATCAATCAAGGACTATCAAATTCAATCAATTATTTATGCTGAAACGCCCTATTTTATTGCTATTTACGCTATTTATACTGCAAACCGCGATGATTTTCGCGCAAACTCTGACAGTGCGCGACATTATGCGCGAGCCTTCGATTGCCGGAATGCGTCCCGATTCGGAAAAACTTTCGCCCGACGGCAAACTCGTCGCTTTTTCGTGGAACAGCGAGGGCAAAGAGCCGCGCAATCTTTATTTAACGCCGACAAGCGGCGGCGCGGCGAAGATTATCGTAGACGCGGAAAAAAATTACGAGATACGAACCACCGCGCCCGAAAGCAAATTAAATTACGGATTAACCGTGCGCGACGATTTTATCAAGGCGCGTGAAAAAAATCTCGGCGGCGCGGAATTTTCTCCAAACTCAAAACGGCTTTTGTTTACGCAGAACGGCGACATATACGTTTTGGATTTGGATGCGATTAATGAAGCCAGTAATAGCAGATGGATTTCGTTTGAAAATAATATTATTCGTCGCGCTGATTTAATTCCAAACCTGTTCAAAGCCACTCAAATGAGCGCAGTTCAGGAACAACAAATATTCGGTGAAATTGCCGACGCACGCGCCGCATTACTGAACGTCGTTAATGCCGTCAAAAACAAAACGCCTGAACAGCAAAAATCGGTTATCGAAGCGAATGACAGATTATCTTCCGTGCTAAAGCGACTTGTAGAATTGCCGGAAAATTATCCGCAACTTCGATCAAATGACACTTTCAACAATTTACTAGATGAATTAGCCGGCACCGAAAATCGCATTAGCGTCGCAAGAATTGATTACAATTATTCATTACAAAATTCCAATCCACAGCCGCGACGAATTACCAGAACAGTCGGTGCGGAGTTTGCGGCGCGTTGGCTGAACGATTCGACGATTCTTTATCAATCGGGCGGCAACTTTTTCGCGCTCGACATCGAACGCACGTTTCTCGCGCAGTTGAGCCGCGAAGCAAATCCTGCGACCTTTACTTCCATTTCGTTCGCTCAACCGACCGAGGACGCGACGCTTTTCGCTTATGTCGTCAATGACGGTTCGCGCCAACGCGCCTTGTTTGTGCCGAATTTTTTGGACGAATTCGTGCAGGCTCCAACCTTTCGACGCGGTTTTACCGAACAAAAAGTTTTAGTCGTGAAAACCGACGGCAGTTCCGAACGTCCGATGGAAATCAAATTGCCAAAAGCTGAAGGCGCGAGTTATCTGCAGAAACGTCCGTTGGGCGGCTGACAACCGCAGTTTAATCGTTGACCGCGTGGACAAAGACACGAAACACCGCCAACTTTTTTACGTGTTTCACGTCGGCGGCAAAGACGAACAAATCATCACTCTGACCGACGAAACCGACGCGAAATGGATCGGCGGTTTATCGCGCCTCGTCGAACCGAACCCGAAAGATAATTCACAGATTTTATTCGCGTCGGAAAAAGACGGCTACAATCATTTATATTTAGCGACGCTCGAACGGCGCAAAGCCGATGCGAATGCGACGGGCGAAACCAGACAGGAAAATCCGTCGGACGCGGGATTTTCTTCAGTAGTCAATATCAAACAATTGACGGGCGGAAATTACGAAGTCGAATGGGCGAAATGGCGCAAAGATAAAGACCAAATCGTTTATTCGTCGAGCGAAAACGATACGGCGGCACGCAATTTTTATTTGTTTGACTTAAAAAACGGCAGCAAATATAAAATGCCTTCGAGCGAAATCGGTATGCGAAACAGCCCTCAATTGTCCGACAGCGGCGACTCGGAATATCTTTTGTATAATTTCTCGCGCTGGAATGCACCGACCGAACTTTACGCGCAGAAAATTTGCCCCGAATGCAGCGCGATAAACATGCCGAAGAAATTAACCGCTTCGATTCCCGATGCATTCAAACAAATGAAATGGAGCGAACCGCAATTCGTTTCAATTCAAGGCGAAAGACGGCAAAGCAATTCCCGCGAAAATCTATCTGCCGAACGAATTTGATAAATCGAAAAAATATCCGATGGTGATTTTCGTTCACGGCGCGGGTTATCTGCAAAACGTCATCAACGGCTGGAACAATTATTACCGCGAATTTATGTTCAACGAAATGCTGACGCAGAAAGGTTACGTTGTTCTCGACATTGATTATCGCGGTTCGGCGGGTTACGGACAGCGATTTTCGCACGGATGTTTACGATTTTCTCGGCGGACTGGATTACGAAGATCATCTTGGACGCGATTGATTACGCGGTGAAAAATTACGCGGTTGACGCAAATAAAATCGGCGTTTACGGCGGCAGTTACGGCGGATTTATGGCGGAAATGCTCGTGATGCGTGCGCCGGAAAAAATCGCGGCGGCGGCGGCGCTGCGTCCGGTCGCCGACTGGAAAAATTATTTCGCTTCATCGCCCGTTTATACGGCTGAACGGCTCGGCTTTCCCGACAAAAATCCTGAAGCGTACAAACGCTCGTCGCCGATTTCTTACGCCGACAAACTGCAAAAACCGCTTTTGATTCTGCACGGAATGGTTGACGACAATGTTCCGGCGCAGGATTCGGTGCAGTTAATCGAAAAACTAATCCGGCTCGAAAAAACCCAGTATTTTGAAGCGATGCTTTATCCGTCGGAAAATCACGGCTTTAGCGCCCGACAAGTTGGACAGACGAATACGAGCGAATTTTGACGTTTTTCGAAAAACACTTAAAATAATTAGATAACCGCTAAGAGAACATGAAGTTCTCAGAATGAAGTTTAGTTTTATGAATTCATCTTTTCACTCTGGTGCATTCTGTGGTCAAAAAATTTATGAGAATACTTGTAACCGGCGGCGCGGGTTTTATCGGCTCGCATCTTTGCGAACGACTTCTGAACGAAGGCAACGAAGTCATCTGCCTCGACAATTTTTTTACCGGCAGACGCGAAAATATCGTTCATCTGCTCGACAATCATCATTTTGAATTGATTCGCCACGACGTGACCGAACCGATTCTGCTCGAAGTTGACCAGATTTATAATCTCGCGTGTCCGGCTTCGCCGATTCATTATCAATATAATCCGGTCAAAACCGTCAAAACCAGCGTGATGGGCGCGATCAATATGCTCGGAATGGCAAAACGCGTCAAAGCGCGAATTTTTCAGGCTTCGACTTCGGAAGTTTACGGCGATCCGCTGATTCATCCGCAAACCGAAGATTATTGCGGCAACGTCAATCCGATCGGCCTGCGTAGCTGTTACGATGAAGGCAAACGCGTTGCCGAAACTTTGTTTATGGATTATCACCGGCAAAATGATGTTGACACGCGAATCGTGCGAATTTTCAACACTTACGGTCCGCGAATGCGTGAAAACGACGGGCGCGTCGTTTCTAATTTTATCGTTCAGGCACTGCGCGGCGAAGACTTGACGATTTACGGAACGGGCGAGCAAACGCGCTCGTTCTGTTATGTTGATGATTTGGTCGAAGGATTCATTCGGCTGATGAATACCGAAGGCGAAGATATTCATTTGCCGGTTAATATCGGCAATCCGGGCGAATTTACGATGAATGAACTGGCGCACGAAGTCGGGAAAGCGATCGGCAAGGAAATTAAAATCAAATATCTGCCGCTGCCGCAGGACGATCCGAAACAGCGTCAGCCGAATATCGAACGGGCGCAGAATCTTCTCGGCTGGTCGCCGACGATTCCGCTTGCCGAAGGTTTGAAGAAAACGGTCGCTTATTTTGCGGAAAGAATCGGAAAATAGGAAAATGCTAAAATCTTTAAAAACATTTAGGAAATACATAAATTATATGAAAATTTTAATCACAGGCGGCGCGGGTTTTGTCGGCAGCATCTCGCCGACAAACTTTATAACGAAGGACACGAAATTACGGTCATTGACGATCTTTCGACGGGACGTTATCAAAACGTCGAGCATCTCGAAGGCAAAGAACGCTTTCATCTGATTATTGACACGGTTTTGAACGAACGTCTGATGGAAGAACTGATCCGCGAATCCGACCGAGTTTTCCATATGGCGAGCGCGGTCGGCGTGAAATTGATTATGGAACATCCGGTCAAAACCATCGAAACGATTTTTCGCGGAACCGACGTTGTTCTCGGATTCTGCTCGCGTTATCGCAAACGCGTTTTGATTCCTTCGACTTCGGAAGTTTACGGCAAAGGCACGCAGGTTCCGTTTGCCGAAGACAACGATATTTTGAAAGGCTCGACCGACAAACATCGCTGGGCTTATGCCTGCGCCAAAGAACTCGACGAATTTCTCGCGCTCGCGCATTGGAAAGAAACGCGCCTGCCGGTCGTCGTCGTTCGTTTATTTAACACCGTCGGACCGCGCCAGACCGGACAATACGGAATGGTCGTGCCGAATTTTGTCAAATCGGCGGTGAGAAATGAACCGCTCGTCGTTCACGGCGACGGCAGCCAATCGCGCTGTTTCGGTCACGTTCTCGATGTCGTCGAAGGATTGACGCAAAGCCATTGAAACGCCCGAATGTTTCGGTCAGGTGATGAATCTCGGAACTGCCGAAGAAGTAACGATCAAACAATTAGCGGAAAAAGCCATCGAAATGACCGGCAGCCGGAGCGAAATCAAATATATTCCATACGAAGAAGCCTACGGCGAAGGCTTTGAAGATATGCAGCGGCGCGTGCCGAGCTTGGAAAAAGCCAAACGTTTGATCGGCTATCAGCCAACCCGAACGCTCGATGAAATCATCAATGACGTAGCGGAACAATTTCGGGAAGAACTGAAATCGGAAACCGCGAACGCTTAAATTTTGATTTTTACCAAAAAAGCACAGGGAAAATATTAACAATGAAGTTTTCTTTGTGCTTTTTTGGCATTTAGGTTTTATGAAGTATTTCAATAATTTCGTTTTCTTAGTTTCGATATTCGCTTTTTCTACCGTTCTTGTTTTCGCGCAGGAAACCGGCGGCGTGAAAGGCAAAGTTCGCTCGTCGAAAGGCGACGGCATCGCTTCGGCAAACGTAACTGCCCGACAAAACGGTGAAGATGTAACATCAACAAATACTGACGCGAAAGGAAATTTCGTTCTCGAAGGCTTAAAACCCGGAAATTATAATCTGGTTTTCAGCAAAAGCGGATTCGGTTCGGGAATTTTGTATAACGTCGAAATCAAGAAAAAAAGAATCGGCGATTTGGGCGACCGTTTGGTTTTAACCGTTGATCAGGGAACGCAGGTAATCATTAAAGGCAGCGTTTTCGCTCCTGACGGCAGAAGCATCGGCGGCGCGGAGATAAAAATCGAGCGCATTTCGAGCGATGGTTCAGTCAAAAAAGTCGGTTCAAGCCGGTCAAGTTACAGCGGCGAATTCACTTTTCGCTTTTCCGAAGGCGCGGCGAAATATCGCGTGACGGCTTCGGCGAAAGATACAACCGCGAACAAAGAGATCGAAGTTGACAGCGCGGCGATTTATCGTCTGGCTTTGACGTTAGATTTGAAAAAGGAAAACTAGACATCGAATCGCTGTAAAAATACGAAGAACACAAAGATTGTAAATTTTCTTTGTGTTCTTCGTATTTTTACGACTATTCAAAACCGGAAATCGGGAATTTTATCTGGAAATTGCAATTCTCAACGTGGAAATCGGGAATTTTACCCGGAAATCGGGAATTTCATTTGGAAATCGGGAATTTTATTTGGAAATTGCGATTCTCAACGTGGAAATCACGAATTTTATATGGAAATCGTGAATTTCATCTGGAAATCGCGTTTTTCAGCCGAAAATAGTGATTTAACGTCA
This sequence comes from Pyrinomonadaceae bacterium, assembly GCA_963761145.1. Taxonomy (GTDB): domain Bacteria; phylum Acidobacteriota; class Blastocatellia; order Pyrinomonadales; family Pyrinomonadaceae. The sequence goes on along the minus strand of CAVXFU010000004.1, from coordinate 611,540 downwards.
GTAGTCGGATAGGAATATTGCCCGCGAATAAACGCGAAACAGCGCGAAAATGAGCAGAAATTTGTGGTCGTTCTTTTACCATTTCTCTTTGATTTCGCGTCTTTTCGCGTTTATTCGCGGGCAAATACTCTTTTCTTTACATTTTCAGTTTTTTACCCAATACTGACGTTATTTTAAGTTCATTCGCATATCTTAAACGCAATTTAATTAATTTATCGTTTCCGAAATTTCTTCCGCCGTCTGCATTCCGGCGACCGTTCCGGCATCGGTGACGATCAGCGGAAATTCTTCTAACAAAACCGTATTCGCCAACGTTTGCACCCAATAAGTTCCGGCTGTCGGAAACACGACGTTGACGAAAAAGCTGACGTTATCGGTAAAGCCGCCGGGCGCGAGTTCGATGGCGGTCGGCTGTGAGGAAACGACCATATTATCTTTGTCGGGCGCGATGATTCGCACTTCGGTTTGATGAACGCCGTCGCCGCGCCAATGATTGACGACGGCGAATTTAATCAATGAAATCGGCAGTTTTTCGACCATTATGTTTTGAAAAACGCCCATCATCGAGATTTTGTTGCCCATTTCCAACCGCACATCATCGCACAGCAAGGTGTAAACGAGTTGTAAATTTCTGGTTTGTCATAAATTTATAGATGCCAAAAGACACGAATTATTTGGTACGACAATCAAATAGAAGTAATGCCTGCCAAATTTCACAAATCCGCTCGATTTCAAAGTTACATCGCGCCGTTTTTCTTAAACCATTCCTGCAATTTTTTCCACGCGTCTTCGCCTGATTCCTTGTTATAGCTCGGACGATAATCGGCGAAAAATCCGTGTTCGGCGTTCGGATAAACGACGATTTCCGATTTCGATTTGCCTTTTTTCAGTTCATCCTGCATTCGTTGCACGCTGTCGAGCGGAATTCCTTTGTCCAAACCGCCGTAAAATCCGATGACCGGAACTTTCAAATCCTTCGCGTAATCAATCGGCGTCGTCGGCTGCGCTTCGTTTTTCGGCGAATTCTCGGTCGGCGCGACTCTGCCGTACCACGCCGCGCCCGCATCAACGTTTTTGTTGTGCGCCGCGTAAAGCCAAACGATGCGTCCGCCCCAGCAGAATCCGGTGATCGAAAGTTTTTTCGGGTTGCCGCTGTTGTTTTTCGCCCACGCAACGGTCGCGTCCAGATCGGACATTGACTGCGTATCGGGAATTTTCGAGAAAATCTGGCGGTTCAGTTCGCCCGAAGTGGCAATCGTCGAAACCTCGCCTTCGCGCGCATACAGAGCCGGCGCGATTGCCATATAACCGAGTTTGGCAAAGCGGCGGCAAACGTCCTGCATCCATTCGTGAACGCCGAAAATTTCATGAATCACCAGCACGACCGGAAACTTTTTGTTTTTCCTATCCGGCATCGCGCGATACGCCGGAATTTCGCCGCCCGCAACGGGAATTTTCACTTCGCCGACCGTCAAACCGTTTGCGTCCGTCACGATGCGCGTCTGTGCCTGAATCGGCTGAACGGCTAAGGCGAATAAACCGCCTGCCAGAATTGATGTCACTAGAAATTCGCGCCGGTCTAAATTTGAAGTCGGCGCGGATAAATCGCTAAAATCTTTTTTCATATTTTTTTTCAAATTAACTGTTGATATTAAAATATTGGCTTTTCCTTTGCGGTTTGTAAAGAGTATAATCGCGGAAATAAGGACGAATGCCGAATGATGAATGCTCAATGCTGAAAAAGAAATAAACGACTGTTTTTTGTTTTACCAGTGTTTTAGTATTCAGCCTTAAAGATTTATGATGACGTATGTTTTAATCGGACTCTCGCTGTCGCTCTGCTGCGTTACGGGCTTGCAATTTTTTTATCTGCTTTATCTTGAGCGCATCAGTCACGAGCGAAAAAAAAGGATTTACGAACTCGAACGCCACTCGAAACAACTCGCTAAACGGCTCAGCGATGCCGAACAGCAAATCACTGACCAAAATGAAGTACTCGAAACGATGTTTGAAGAATACGAGGAAGAAGAAGTTTGGGCAGACTTGATTGAAGACCGGTAAACTTATTTGAACTCAGCAATCGTCGCGCCTGCATTGCCGGAGAATTCAGGCGCGTTTTTATACGATTTAACAAAATCCGTTTCCGCTAAAACTCGTCTTACAGTATCGCGCTGAACGCCGATTCCCTTGCCGTGAATTATCCGCACAATTCGAAAACCTTTTTGATAAGATTCCGCCAAAAAAGTCTCTGTTACCAGTTTAATGTCGCGCGGCGCGAAGGCGTGAAAATCGAGCGTGTCGGTAATTTCAAGCTCGAACGGTTCGGGAAAAGGATTATTCAGGTCAATATCTCCGTCCATAAATTAATTATCCAGGGCGAGAAAATTTAGTCTCTTCAACTCTCTGCTTTCAACTATTTTGTAATCGCAATGCCGTCCGGGACAGTGACTTTTAAATGTCCTTTCGCGTCCTTGAAGGTCACAAAGCGTTTTTCCTCAACTTGTCCGGCGGTATTGCGGAACCTAAGCACAAAGGTTTTATTATCGCCCGAACCTTCGATTTTCAGCGGAATCTGTCCCCAAACATCGCCGCTTCGATACGCCGTATAATGTTCCTCGTTATATTTGTCGTAAGCCATCACTAAAATCCCGTCAAAATCCGGCTCAATGCCGTCCTGCGCTTTGACGATGATTGGTGCGCGACAAAATCACCCAGCTTCCCGGCTTGGAAATTCTATTGCCGTCTTTATCCTTTGCCGATTTATCGTTGGCATCCGCTTGATCGAGACGCTGCCAGGTAACGAATTTTTTGTTGTTTTGCTGGTAGAAAACTATATCGTTCGGGACTTGAAGTTCGACCTGTCTGCCGAAAACCCAACCGGCGGGCGCGGGCGAAACCGAAGGATCAAGCCGCACTTTATACCAAATATCATACTTCTCGTCGATTTTTTCCGGTTCGCTGGCTTCTTTCGCCGCTTCGATTTCGGCATTTTTCGTTTTGCGTTTAGACATTTTCTGTTCGCCTTTGCGGGCGTTGTCAATGTCGAGGGCGTCCTGCGATTTCTGAACGTAACGCCAGGAAATTATGTCAAAATTGGAAAGATTATCGAGTTTAACAAGAATATTATCGTCACGCTGTTCCGGCGTTAAACGCAGATTAGTCGCCGCCCGAAGCTGTCCGCGCGCCTGCGAGAGAAAATCCTTGTCTTCATCGGAAAGTTTCTTCGATTTTTCGAGCAGTTGGCTGGTAATCAGATTCTGCGCTTCAATCCAGCCCTCGGTTTTATCATCGTCGTTGGCGCGAACGCGATACCAGTGAACTTTTTCAAAATCAACTTCATCAAGAACATCCAACCGCTCGCCGCGTTTGACTTCCAGAAGGTCTGCCGCCACAACTGCGTAAGAACTGCGAATTTGCGCACGATTGGCGATAACCGTGCCGGTTTCGTCCAAACCGACCAAACCCGTCACGTTTTCCACCGCGCTGTTGACCACGCCGCAGCCGCCAGCCGTTAGACCGACGAATAAACCTAAAAATGCTAAAAATAATTTACTTGCTTTCATTTTCGTTTTTCCGAATTTTACGCCAGTTATTATAACCCAACTTGTCTAATAAATCTTTCTGCCGACCGCTCAAATTTTGTTTGACTGCCAGCCGAACCGCCGAATTTTCTTCAATCGCTTCGATGCCAAACGTCTCTAAATCCGTTTTCCATTTTATCGGTTCCGCGCCGTTGATGTAATTTTCAACTGTTTGGTTAATCTCGGAATAATTTTGCAGAATGTTCAAAACCGCCTGATTTCCGTCCGTCGGCGCGCTTGGAATACGATGCTTACGATAAACTTCCCGAAATATTTCGTCAATCGAGCGTTTGCCGCGACTTTCGCGCAAAAGTGCGGCATCAATTAAAAATGCCGCCAGCATTCCGCGTGCGTAAAGCGGATTATCCGCGCCATTCCAGCGATTTTTTGACGATTCGATGAGTGAAAATTTCCTGTTCTGGAAACTGTCGAAATTATAAGCCTGCGCGAGCGTGTCGAGAAAATCTTCAAATCTGATGCGGTTCATCACAACGCCAATTTTTAAGGCTTGATAAACGGTGAAACCTTCGTAAAACCAATCGTAATTTCCCGATAAAGCCAGACGATTCGGCAGCCATAGATGGAAAAGCTCGTGCCGCAATTGTTCGTGAAGTCTTTGAACGGCTTGCGACTTAAATGGCATTTCGGCGGAAATTATCGTTAAGTTCGCGCCGCGCGTTTCCGCCGTCCAGCGTCCGAATTTTACATCTTTCGGAAAACTGATTAGAAAGATTTCCGCTTTCTCTGCCGGAATTTCTCCGAAAAGTTTGCGGTATTCTTCGTAAACTTCGTTCGCCGAACTTAACGCTTCCGCATCGGAAAATTGCCGTTCGCCTGAAATTGCCAGATTCAGATTCGCCGTTTTAAGTTCGCGCCAGTTTTTCCCGACGAGAAAAACAGATTTCCCAATATTTCCAACAAAAAACTCATTTTCGCCCGTGTGCTTTTCGCCCGACATTATTTTCCAATTTGGCGGCAATTCAATTTTTATACGAGCCGCAATAATCTGTTTGTTCGCAATGTTTTGCGGCAGTAGATCAGCGAGCATTAAAATTCCCTGCTCGTTCGCCAGCCAGGAAACGTGCGACATTGACGAAGCCTTCGACAGCGGTTTTGCGCTTACACGATAACTGAAAGTTGTTGCTGTTGACGCCCAATATTCGCCGTCAGCCAGTTTTTTCACCGAAACGGCGCGGCGTCGTTCATCAAATAACCTGAAATCCGAAACTCGCGCACCGAGATTTTCCGCGCCCGCGATTGAATTCAGAAATGACCAGTTGAGATTTGTTTGAAATGAGGTTTCCGCAATTAATTTCCCCTCAACGCTTATCGAATCAGGCGTTTGAATTCTAATTGTCGCTTCAATTTCCTGTGCCGATGCGAAAAGCGCGAAAAGCAAAATTTCCGCCAGAATAATCGCCGCCGCCGAAAACCTTTTTTCTATAATTGACATCGAAACCATTGCGGAATTAAAATAATCTCTTACATTTAAGGACTCTTCCGTATTGGAAAAGGAAAATTTATGAGTCTAATCAAAATAGTCATTTACACATTAGCATTTTTGTTGAGCCTTCTGTTTTTGGGACGTTTCTTTTTTTAGATTGATGGCGCGGAACAAGTGTTTTCCGGATTTAGTTCCGGTGAAGAGATTGATTCTTCACTTTTCGGGTGCAAAAAAATTTCAATTAGGTTAGCGGTCAAATCTGACCGCTATTTTATTTTACACACATATTTTATGACTGAATTAAGAAAAATCAAACGCGCGTTAATCAGCGTTTCCGACAAAGCGGGCATTGTCGAATTTGCCGAAGCCTTGAAAAATTTTGGCGTAGAAATCATCTCGACCGGCGGCACGGCGCGAATTCTGCGCGAAAATGATATTGCTGTCCGAGAAGTTTCCGATGTCACCGGATTTCCCGAAATGATGGACGGGCGTGTGAAAACTCTGCACCCGAAAATTCACGGCGCGTTTCTCGCGCTGCGCGACAACGAAGAACATATAGCGGCGATGGAAACCCACGAAATCGAACCGATTGATTTGGTCGTCGTCAATCTTTATCCGTTCGAGGAAACCATTGAAGATGAAAATACGACGCTTGAAGAAGCGGTCGAGCAAATTGACATCGGCGGTCCGGCAATGATTCGTTCCGCGTCGAAAAACTGGCGCGACGTACTAGTCGTCACTGACGCGCGGCTGTATGAAATTGTTTTAGAAGAATTAAACGAAACCGGCGGCGCGAGTTCGCTTTCGACACGCCGCAAACTCGCCGCGCTCGCTTTTTCGCATACTGCCGATTACGATTTGATAATTTCCGAATATTTAATCGAACAGCTTCCCGACGACGAGTATGATTTTGTCGAAGATTTTCACCCGCTCGCCGACGATCCGCTGCTTACGATGCTTGACGAAACCGTCAGGCTTTTGGGCGACGACGCGGACGTTGAGTTTGACGACGAAATTGACGATAACGAAACTTTCAGCCAAAACGGAAGCGCATTGACGCAGGCACATTTTGAAGAATTCGACGCGCTCGAAATTAGTAAAATTCGTGATCTGCGCTACGGCGAAAATCCGCATCAGAAAGCTGCACTGTACGAAGCGTTCGACGGGCAAGGCATCACCAACGCCGAGCTTCTGCACGGCAAGGAAATGTCGTTCAATAACTATGTTGATGCGGACGCGGCTTGGAATCTTGTTTGCGATTTTGAAGAACGGGCGTGCGTGATTATCAAACACACAAATCCGTCGGGCGTTGGCACAGGCGCGAACAATGAAGAAGCCTATCGCCGCGCACTTTCGACCGATCCGGTTTCAGCATTCGGCGGCATCGTGGCGTTTAATCAAACGGTTGACGCGCAAGTCGCTCGATCCGTCAACGAAATTTTCACCGAAGTCGTAATTGCGCCGGATTTCGACGATGAAGCGTTGGAAGTTTTCAAACAGAAAAAAAATCTGCGAGTTTTGAAGGTGGAAAACTCCGTCAATTTCGGCAATTTGGAATATAAACAAATTTCCGGCGGAATACTCGTCCAAGACCGCGACGAATTAATTGTGACGGCGAAAGATTTGAAAACAGTTTCCGAAAGACAGCCGACCGATACGGAAATTCGCGCTTTGCTTTTCGCGTGGAAAGTTTGCAAACACGTTAAATCGAACGCGATTGTTTTCGCCAACGAAACTAATACCATCGGAGTCGGCGCGGGACAAATGAACCGCGTTGATTCGGTCAGAATCGCGGCGATGCGAGCCGAGCGTTTCAATCTCGATTTGAAAAATTCCGTTCTCGCTTCTGATGCATTTTTTCCGTTCCGCGACAATGTCGACGAAGCGGCTAAACTCGGTATCGCGGCAATCATTCAGCCCGGCGGTTCGGTCAAAGACGATGAAGTCATTCAGGCGGCGAACGAACACGGATTAGTGATGGTTTTTACAGGCATCCGCCATTTCAAACATTGAGCGGTAGTTGTCAATCCGCCAGCTTTTATAGTAGATTTACTTTTTCTATCTACTTGCAGAAATTGGGATTCACCGGCGATTTATCGTCGGCGATTGATATTGAGCAATCACGAATCCTAAATTCCCGGCACATCACAAAATAATAAATGAGCGTAATTTTAGGAATTAATACATTTCACGCGGGCGCGTCCGCCGCACTTTTAGTAGATGGTCAGCCCATCGCTGCATTAGCGGAGGAAAGACTGAATCGCGTCAAATATTTCGCGGGTTTTCCAAAACTCGCCGTTTCGCGCTGTCTGGAGATCGCGGGTTTGACGTTTGTCGATGTTGACGCGGTTGCCATCGGGCGCGATTCGTCGGCGAATCTGCACAAAAAATTAGAGTTTGCCATTCGCAATCCGGCAAAACTTTTGAATCTGGCGCGGATACGCAGTAAAAGCAAAACTTTTGATGATTTGAAAACGCTCATTATTAACGAATGCGGCGTTGACGCGAGCCATTTGAAATTTAAAACCTACAATGTCGAGCATCACTTGGCGCACACGGCGAGCGCGTATTTCGCATCCGAATGGGAACAGAGCGCGGGAATTACCATTGACGGTTCGGGAGATTTCGTGTCGTGTATGTTGAGCGAATGCGTCGGCAACGAAATAAAACCGCTGCACCGCGTTTTTGTGCCGCATTCTTTGGGAACGCTTTACACGGCGGTTTGCCAGTTTATCGGTTACGGAAAATATGGCGACGAAGGCAAAGTGATGGGACTCGCGCCGCTTGGGAAAGACGTTTACCACGATTTTTTCGAGCGAATGTTAAAAGCGACGAGCAAAGGTTTCGAACTTAATCCCGAATATTTTTTGCCGTTCGGCGCGAATCAGGGAATGGAAATTAATGATGCGGGCGAAATGATCGTTCATCGTCTCTACTCGGATTTGTTTGTTAAGGAATTAGGTGAACCGCGCGACCGGCACGGCGAAATTACGCAGCGCGACGCGGATATTTCCTTCGGTTTACAGCACGTTTTTGAAAAATATTATATGCACACGCTCAATATTTTGGGCGAAAAAGTTTCGACGAACCGGTTAGCGATGGCGGGCGGCTGTGCTTTGAACAGCGTGGCGAACGGCAAGGCTCTGCTCGAAACGCCTTTCACCGAACACTGCATTCAACCGGCGGCGGGCGACGACGGGCTTGCGCTCGGCGCGGCACTTTACGTCAGCAATTCGATTTTGAAGGAAGGCAAACGCTGGGTGATGAAACATTCGTATCTCGGTGACGAATATACGGACGAATTCATCGAAAAAGAACTCGAAAAATATGAAGTTCCCTTTCAAAAACTCGACCGCGCACAGCTTCTCGAAACGACTTCGGAGGAAATTAAGAACGGCAACGTCGTCGGTTGGTTTCAAGGGCGAATGGAATGGGGACCGCGTGCTTTGGGCAATCGCTCGATTCTCGCGCATCCCGGCTTTCCGAATATGAAAGACATTTTGAACGCCCGCATCAAGCACCGCGAAGCGTTTCGCCCGTTCGCGCCGTCGGTCAAAGTCGAGCGTCAATCAGAGATTTTCGAGCAAAATTATCCGTCGCCGTTTATGCTTCACGTTTACAAAATCAAACCTGAATGGCGCGAGCGACTTTCCGCCGTCAATCACGTTGACGACACCGGCAGACTGCAAACCGTCGCCCGCGACGAAAATCCGCTGTATTACGATTTAATTGAAAAATTCGAGTCAAAAACCGGCATTCCGGTGATTTTGAACACGAGCTTTAACGAAAACGAGCCGGTCGTCTGCGAACCGTTTCAGGCAATCGAGTGTTTCCTGCGAACAAAAATGGACGTTCTGGCTATCGGCTCGTTCTTTTGTAAAAAACCATCTGACGATTGATTTCTACTGGAGAAATTTTGATGAAATGGACGGTCGAAAATGTTCCTGAATTGCGCGGTTATGCGGTCGAATGGGCAGGACCGAATAATTTTTATCTTTCGCGCCGCAATGAATTGTTTCATTCGGAAAACTTAAAGCCGCCGTTCAAATTAATTGCAACGATTGACGCGCCTTTCTGGAAAACGTGGGCGAGCAAATTTCGTCTGCCGCAGCGAGTTTTGCGGTTTATGGTCACGAACATCGTGCCGCTCAACAATGGTGATTTGTTCGTCACGTTTGATAAATCGGTCGGCATCGTGCGCGGCGGAAAATATCTGCCGTTAAAAGGTATGGACCGACCGTTTCGCGTACTTCGTTTCGGCGGCGCAGTTGATAAAAACGGCGTTATTTATTTCGGCGAATACATTGCCAACACCGAACGCGGCGAAATGCGGATTTTCAGATACGCGCCCGGCGCGGACGCACTCGAAATCGCTCATACGTTTCCCGCCAATTCCATTCGCCACATTCACGGAATTTATTTCGATCCGTTTACCGATTCGCTCGTCTGTCTGACCGGCGACGACGACAGGGAATGTTGTTTCTGGCAGTCGTTCGACGGCTTCAAAACGACCAGTATTATCGGCGAAGGCGACGAAACGTGGCGTGCCGTGAGCGTTTTGTTCGACGAAAAATCTTTCTTCTACGGAATGGACGCAGAATATCGCACAAATCACATTTATAAAGTCACACGCGAAAACCTCGCAAGAAAATCGCTCGGCGAAGTCAGCGGGACGGTTTTTTATTCAAAGCAAATCGGCAAAGATTTGTTCTTTGCCACGACCGCCGAAAATGCTCCGAGCCAAATGGAAAACGTCGCCGCGCTCTGGCATGTTGACGAGACAGACACTTTGCACCAATTAATTTCGTTCAAGAAAGACCGCTGGCATCCGTCGCTTTTTATGTTCGGCACAATTCATTTTCCATACGTCAACCAACTTGAAAACGAATTATATTTTCAGCTCGTCGGCGTTGAAGAAGACAATCGCACATTTCGCATCCAACGCATTTAATCAATTTCACCGGGAAAAATCATTTGACTTTACGCTTTTATTCGGGTAAAACTAGATTCATCAAGTTTGTGTTGGAACGCTCGGACGGTTTTCTTTTCAGAAAGAATTCGCGTTCGTTTTGTTTTTTCAGCGGTAAATAATTTGATTCTTAAAAGTTTCCAATTGCAAATCACGCCCATCGGTTGAAATTGAAATCGTTCCGTTCTCGCCCGTCGTCAACACATTCGCGCCTGAATTTTTCCAACGCTCGATAACTTCTTTGTGCGGATGTCCGAACGGCGATTTGCTGCCGACCGAAACAATGGCGATTTCGGATTTTGCCGCGCTGATAAATTCCTGCACGGAAGAAGTTCGGCTTCCGTGATGCGCGACTTTTATCACGTCAGACTGCAAAAATTCCGGCGTGTTTGTTAATTCCCTTTCAGTTTCCCGTTCGATGTCGCCCGTCAACAAAATTTTTCTCGCGCCGTAGGTTATATGCAAAACCAGCGAATGATTATTGTCCGAAACAGCTTCTGCGTTTGCGTCAATTGCAGGATAAAGCACTTCGACTTTTACATCGTCGAAAGTTAAAACGTCGCCGCGCGAAACAATTTTTGATTGAATTCCGCGCGTTTGCAGAATCAAATATAAATTGGCAAATTCGGCATTTTTCAAAGGCGTTCTGCCGAAGATCGCCGTGCGAACCGAAAAGTTTTTCGTCACGTCCGACAAGCCCTGAATATGATCGGCATCGGCGTGTGTCGCCAAAACGTAATCAATCTGCGAGTAGCCTTTTGACCAAAGAAATTCCGAAACGACCGCTTCGCCGATGTTTCGCGTGTCCGGTTCAAAGATTTCCGGTTCGTCTTCCGTTCCCACATTCAAACGATTAAAACTCGTCTTGCCGCCGCCGTCAACGAGCAAAGTTTCGCCGTTCGGAAAAGTGACTAAAGCTGAATCGCCTTGCCCGACATCGAGAAAATCAATATGCAGTCTTCCGTCGGCTCGCGGCGCGCTGAACGGGTGAAAAACAATGAGCGTGAACAGAAAAAACAGAAGTACGGCGGCAAATCGGAAAATTGGCGAAGACGGGAACTTAAATTTATAAATTTGTAATTTAGAATCTAAAATCAAACTGAACGGATTCCATTTGTTCAAGAATACTGTCAGAAAAATCACCGGCACAAAATACAACCAATAAATTGCCCGCATCGCGCCTGAATAAATTGGAATACGCAAATTTGTCCAACTGTTTTCGGTAAAAACATTCGGAACAGCAATGAGCATCCAATTCAAAAGTTCCGTCAATCTGATAATCGGCAAAGCGAGCGTGCCGCTGATGTTGGCGAGAAAAACGGCAAACATCGCCGCAAAACTTTCGAGCGCAATGACGATGCCGACCCAGAGATTGAAAAACACGCTCAAGACCGGAAAGCGATGAAAATAAACGATCATCAAAGGCAGAAGGCAAATCTGAAAAATCAGCGAGATCAAAACCGCTTCAAAAACGTACGCGGCGAATGTCTGCCAGCTTCTCGCTTTTAACCATTTCAAACGCGGAAACTTGAAAAGATTCGCCACCCAAAGCTGGCGCGAAACGTCTCTTTCCCAAATGTCTTCCCGCCAGTAAAGCGTTTCGCAAAATTGCTTCAGCGACTTTGAAACATTTGGCGGAAACGGATATTCGGCGGACGGCGACCAATTTCCGATCAGGCGCAGTTTTTCGATCAAAGGAAATCCGACCGCGACGATTGCGCCAACACTGGCAAAAGTCAGTTGAAACGACGATGTGAAAATGTCGGTCGGTCGCCAGACGAGTAAAATCAGTGCGCAGAAACCGAGCGAATTAAGTAATGTTCCGTTTCGATAAATTATCAGCGAAAACAGCAGAATTGTAAACATTATCGTCGCCCGCACGACCGGCACATCTGCGCCGACAGCCAGCGAATAAGCCCACAAAAACGCCGTCGCAATCAGAAATTGCCACAATCTTTGATTGGTAAAAAATTGAATCAAAAGCAGCGTTAAACCACCGATAAATGTAATGTGCAGACCGGAAATGACGAGAACGTGATAAGTTCCGCCGCTGCGAAAACTTTCCGCCGTCTGCCGGTCGAGGAAATTGTCGTTGCCGAGCAAAGATGCGATTAAAACGCCTGCCGTCGAGACGTTGAAATTGTCCCTAAAATCAATTATCAAATTTTGCCGGCGTTCGTAAATCCACGCCAGCGGCGTGAAATTATCAGATTCGGCGATTTTCTCGACAAGCAGCGGACTTTTAATTATGGAGGTCGCGTCAATTCCCTTTTGATCAAGAATTTCTTTGGACGACATAACGCCTGCGTTTAGATAATTGTCTTCACGCCGTAAATTGCAGGCGACGCGAATCCGCGAGCCGTAGTCTAATGCTATTCGTTCATACTCGTCTTTGAATTTTTCATCGGACGCGGAGGCGAAAAGCCTGACATTGCCCGTCATTTTAATCTCAGAATTTTTATAAATCGCCCGCTCAGTTTTCAAAAGCAGAAAAAATCCACCGACGGCGAGTTCGGGTTTTGACTGTAAAACTCCTTCAATCTCGATCGGATCGCCGGAATTTATCCGGTTTTCATCATAAATTCTTTTTATGCGAGATTCAGAAACGAATTGTTTTTCGATTTGCAGGAAAAGTCCGCCAATGGCAAAAAAAGCTATGGAAACAAAAACGAGCGCGAACCTGTGTTTGATAAATATGAAGGCGAAAATTGAGAAAATTAGAGAAACGGTGAAATATATCTTCCAGTCGAGAGACAAAAAATTTGCCGCAACGATTCCGCCAGCGAAGAAAATCGCTAACCGCAGAAGCGGATAAAGCGTGAAATTTGCAGGCGCAGCTTTTGGCATAAATTCATTCCACTTTGATCAAGGTTCTGATTTCACGAAACCGCGCGTCGCTGATTCCGCGCACAAACATTAAATGTTCGGGCTTGCGAAATTGTCCGAAATTTTCGCGGTATTCGATAATTTCCCGCGCCTTCTGTTTGCCGATGTGCGGAAGTTTTTCAAGTTCAGCGGCGGAAGCGGTGTTGATATTTACGGCTGTTGCAGAGATTTGAATTGGGTTTTCAGACGGCAAATTTTGTTTTGCATTATTTTGCTCGGTGCAAGCTGTAAAAAAACAAAAAATCAGTGTCGCTAAAAGTGTAATAGAGGATTTGCAAATGCTGAAATAATGTGACTTAAAAGTTTTCATTTTTCGATGCAACTTGAATGTGCAAAGTGCTAAAAGTCATTTGAAAATCAATCGTTTGAACGTTCAGATAGCGACTTTTCCACAGTAGTTTTCCACAACTTCTGTGGAAAACTTCGGGGTAAAAATTATAGATAATTTCACGCTGAATGCGACGTTTGACATAAATATTTTAGAGCGCGACAGGTAAACTCATTGCTGAGTCTTTACCATTTTGGTCTTTACAATTCTCTGCCTTCTTCGGCTTCCTGTAAATCGTCGAAGGCTTTTTGCAGAATCGGGCGAGCGCGTTTACTGCCGTCCATTTCGCCGATATAGCCTTCGCGCACCATCGCGTCGAGTATCGCGGCGGCGCGTCCGTAGCCGATGCGTAAATGACGCTGAAGCAACGATGTTGACGCGCTTTTATTGCTGACGACAGTGCGAAGCGCGTCAGCGAAAAGCGGATCGCGTCTGCCCGGCAAATCACCGGAATCATCCATTTCCTCTTCGGTTTTTGTAATCGTCGTATCGTATTCGGGTTTGCCCTGCGCCGTGACGTGCGCGACAATGCGGGCGATTTCCTTTTCGTCAACATACGCGCCGTGTACGCGGACGATTTGCGAAGTTCCGGGCGGCAGAAAAAGCATATCGCCGCGCCCTAAAAGCTGTTCCGAACCGTTGGCATCAAGAATCGTTCGGGAGTCAACTTTCGACGAAACGCGAAACGAAATGCGCGACGGAAAATTCGCTTTGATCAAACCGGTAATAACATCAACTGACGGACGCTGTGTGGCTAAAACGAGATGAATGCCGACCGCGCGAGCCATCTGCGCGAGGCGTGTGATTGATTCTTCGACTTCCTTGCTCGAAACCATCATCAAATCCGCGAGTTCGTCAATGATAATCACGATATAAGGCAGTTTTTTATACGGTTCGCCCATATCGTCGAGCTGATCGTTGGCAGTTCGTTTTTCGACTTCGACGTTGAAACCGTCAATGTTGCGAACGCCCCAACCGGCTAAATCTTTATAGCGTTTTTCCATTTCCGAGACAGCCCATTTTAAGGAAATGGCGGCGCGTTTCGGATCGGTAATAATCGGCGTGGCAAGATGCGGAATATCGGCGTAAAGTCCGAGTTCAAGCCGCTTCGGGTCAACCATTATAAACTTTACTTCGTCGGGTTTCGCCTTATACAAAATGGAAACGACGAGCGTATTGACACCGACGGATTTTCCCGCGCCGGTCGCACCTGCAATCAAAAGATGCGGCATTTTAGCGAGATCGGCAACGTAATTCAAACCGTCAATCGTTTTGCCGAGTGCAATGGTTAGTTTTGAGTTTGAATCGCGGAATTTTTTCGACTCGATCACTTCGCGTAAAAAAATCGTTTCGCGTTGGTGATTCGGAACTTCAATACCGACAAACGCTTTGCCCGGAATGCGGTCAATGCGGATAGATTCGGCTTTGAGCGCGAGACATAAATCGTCAGATAATCCCGTCACGCGCGAATATTTCACGCCCGGATCGGGTTTGAATTCGTAAGTCGTCACAACCGGACCCTGGCAGATGTGCATCACGCGCCCGGTGACGTTAAACTCTTTAGTTTTGTCGGTTAATTCCTGAGCGATGGCAAGCAGTTCTTCGTCTTTCTGCTCAATCCGCGGCGGTTGCTGCGTTAAAAAATCAGTCGTCGGCAAAACGTAATCGTTAAAGTTTTGCGGCTGTTGCGGCTGCACGGGTAGTTCTTCGATTTCTTCGGTTTCTTCCAACATTTCCGCGTCCAACTCGCCCGTTTCCCGTATCGGCGTGATCGGAATTTGATTCGTTTCGGAAACTAAATCAACTGGTTTGTCAGTTTCTTCAGAAACGGAAATTGTTGGAAATGCTTTTTCCAGCGGCTCGGTTGGCGTTGAAATTTCTTCGACAGTTAAAGATTTGTCGGCGTAATTATTTAACTCCTGCGATTGTTTTTTCAGACGTTCGAGAATTGAAGGAGTTTTTTCAGCCGCAAATTCTTGCTTTTCTTTCGAGTTAGCAGCTGCGTCTCCCTGCGAAATCGTCGGCGATTTCGCTGCTTTTTTCTCCGCGAGTTTCTCCGCCCGTATTTTTTCCTGTCTTCTGTTTTCCTTAGCGATTCTGTGACGTTCGAGAAGTCCGCCAAAACGAATTTTTAGATTTTCAAGCGGCATCTCAAATCTTTCGGAAAGCGAGCCGAATGATAATTTCGTTATCATCAAAACCGAAGTTGCGAAAAGCGCGAGCAGCAAAATTCCCGCGCCGATGTTGCTGAAAAGCCACGCAAAATTATTATAAAATAACGCGCCGACGATGCCGCCGCGCATTCCTAAAAGCTCAAAAAGACTGGCAGTCGAGAAAACGAAGAGAAAGTAACCGAGAACGCGGCTGAACGAAGTGTAGCCGTCGTGATAACGATAAAAACGCCACGCCATTAAAGCCATCAACGCCGGCAGAAAGTAAGCCGTAAACCCGAACGTCTGAAATAATCCGTCAGCCACAATCGAACCGACAAGTCCGATCCAATTATGTTTTACGTCAAATGCCCGACCCGTCGAATTCCATGACCAATCATCCCAACTGCTGGTTACAAGACACAGAAAAATCAAGACCGCAAACGCCAGCACGACGACGGACGCAATATCGCTGCCTCTCGAAAAAGTCTTTGAGGCTAATTGTTTTTTATCTACTTCAGTCGCCATTTTCAATTAATTCCAAACTTCCTCTTGGAATTTACATACCTTTCTTAAACAACAAAAATTCTTTGATAAATTCGTCAATGTCGCCGTCGAGAACCGCTTCGACATCGGATTTTTCAAGTTTCGTGCGCGTATCTTTTACCAGTCTATACGGATGCAAAACGTAATTGCGAATCTGCGAACCGAACGAAATATCCTGTTTGGTCGCTTCCAAATCGGCGGAATCGGCGCGGCGTTTTTCCAGTTCGAGTTCGTAAAGTTTCGAGCGCAGAACCTGCATCGCCACTGCTCGATTTTGAAGCTGCGAACGCTGATTCTGACACGTGACAACCGTATTCGTCGGCAAATGCGTAATTCTAACCGCCGAATCCGTTACATTAACGTGCTGACCGCCCGCGCCCGAAGAACGATATGTGTCAATTCGCAAATCTTTATCTTCAATGTCAACTTCAATGTTTTCATCAATTTCCGGCGAAACAAACATCGAAGCGAACGACGTTTCGCGGCTGCCGCCCGAATTAAACGGCGAAATTCTGACCAGCCGATGAACGCCCGCTTCGTTCGCCAAAAGCCCGTAAGCGTAATCGCCTTCGACGCGAAACGTCGCCGATTTGATTCCCGCTTCGCTGCCCGATTGCTCGTCGAAAACTTCGACCTTAAAGCCTTTCCGTTCAGCCCAGCGCAGATACATCCTGAGAAGCATCTGCGCCCAATCCTGCGCGTCTGTTCCGCCCGCGCCCGATTGAATCGAGCAGATCGCATTATTCGCGTCGGTTTCGCCCGACAGCAAACTCTGCGTTTCAGCTTCGGCGACTTCCGCTTCGAGCTTGACGATCAAATCGTTCAATTCTTTCGCGGAATTCTCGTCCGATTGAGCAAATTCAATCAACACTTCCGCATCGGAAACTGCAATTTCAAAATTCTCCTGCTGCGACAAAGCCTTTCCCAAGCGGCTTCTTTGCTGAACAATCTTCTGCGCCGCTTCCGAATCGTTCCAGAAATCGGGCGCGGAAATCTTCGCTTCTAAATTTTCAAGTTCCTTTTGCTTCGAATCTTTGTCAAAGAAACCTCCCAAGTTGGATAACTTTAACTTTTATTTCTTCGTATTTTGCTTGTAAATCTGTTAATTCCATTATTTTTCAATGATATAAAAATTTGCTCCCGTCAGTTCCTTGTCAATTAAAATCAACGGACTATAAAGTTTATTGAAACCGTCAAAGGGAAAAGAAACATAACTGCAACCGTTTCTTGGACTATCCTCACAACCTGAATATGTTTGATTCGATTGGCGAATAAAAATGTAATTCGATATGTAAAGAAAAAAGAAAATTGTAGTTGAAATTATAATCCTTCGTTTCATATCTACTTTAATCCTACGCTTGTAGTTTTTTTTTCCAAAAACTGAAAATCAATAATCCAATCGAAACAATTGAACAAAGGCATGCGAACCAATCGCCGTATCTCACATAAAAAGTTTGCTTGCCGTCGGATTTTCCAACCGTCCAAATACGCGTCGCTTCCGTGTAAACTTCCGCCGCGTCCGAAACTTCGCCGCGTTCGTTGATGTAAGCCGTGATGCCGACGTTTGTCGCCCGCAAAACCGGACGATTCGTTTCGACGGCGCGGAAAATCGCGCCTGCTAAATGTTGCCGCAAAACTCCGGTGTTGCCGAGATAACCATCGTTCGTCATTTCAATCAAAACGTCCGCGCCGCGTTTCGCAAATTCACGCGAAAGCGACGGGAAATGCGATTCGTAGCAAATCATAATTCCCGCCTGCGCGTCGCCAATTGGAAACAGATTGTAATTTTCACCCAATTGAAAACTGCCGACCAAAGTCGGAATCAAAGGCTTTATCGGCGACGGAACCGGCGCGAATTCTCCGAACGGAACGAGATGAATTTTATCATACTGCCCGATTTTCGCGCCCTGCGGATTGATCATTATCGCCGAATTAAAATAATTATCGCCGTTCGGATTCGGCTCGGCAGAATTAAATAAAACTGAAAGCGTTATGTTTGCGGGCGAAATCGCCGATAAAAGTGCGAAGTTCCGCGTCTTCTCCATAAGAAAAATTCATCGGCGATTCGGGAAATACGACGGTTATCGGCTGATTTTTGTCAGTTCGTTGCGTGTCGAGTTTCTGAATCGCATCTTCGGCGAGTTCGACGTGACGCTGGCGAAGTTTCAGCCATTTCGCTTCGTTCAAACCGCTCATTGGAACATTCGCCTGAACTACAACGACATTATGTTTCTTTTTTTTCTCCGAAATCGTCCGTAAAACTAAAACTCGGAAAACTTACGAAAGGAACTATAACCAATGAAATAAGCAAAGAGAAATAGATGATACTTTTATTTGTTTTGGCATTATCAGACAAATTCTTTTATCGGTAAAAAGCTGGAAAACACTAAAAGAATTGAGCGCAACAATCGAATTGAAAAGAACAATCCAGAAACCGACCAGATAAACACCACCGAATTGCGCCGTCTGAATCAAATGACTCGTAAAAGCCTGCGAATAACCAATCGCGTTCCAACTCGTATCTGCCAAAGTTGCGCGAAAAAACTCCTGCGCCGTCCATAAAATCGGCGCGGACAAAATACCGAAAGCTCCGAAACGTTTTAAAATTACCGAAAAAGCCGACGCGAAACATGGCGGGAAATATTCCGACGATTCCGGTGATTATGAAAAGCAGAATATATGCCAGCCACGTCGGAATGCCGCCGTAATGCGTGAACGAAAACGTCAGCCACCAGCACGAAGCGGCGAAAAATACGGTTCCGAAAATCCAGCCGAGAAAGAACGTTTTGACCGCCGATTCTTTTTCGCGCTCAATCGCGTAAAAAAGCGGCACGAGCGCGAACCACGCCAGCAGCCATAAATCAAAATTCGGGAAAGCGAGAGTTAAAAGAATCGCCGAAAATATCGCTAAAAACGCGTTCATCAATGTCGGCAATTTAACTCCGGCTAGGGAAAACTTCATTCCGACAGTTTAACAAAAAAAACGGCGCGGCGAAAATTTGACCAATGTCAAAAACTTGACGGCTTTCAGCGCAAAATAAACAGTTGAAATTTGAATACGAGCGTCAATTATGTTTCCGGCTAACCACGTCAGGTCAGATTGACCGTTCAGATTGATTGAGTGTCAATCAATCTGAACGGTCAATCTAAAACACACGCAAATTTTGTCACTCTGTAAATGACGATTTTTGTCAATCTTTGGAATAATACGGTCAGTATCTGTCAAATTGGAGAATATTATAAAATAAACGTTCAATATTCGTTTCAATTTGAATGAAACCGTTGATTTTAATATGCGCCGCAAAATAAAGGCTTTAAAAGCAGGAGAGTCTGATTATTTCTAATCAGACTCATAATTCGGAAGGACAACTGAAGGAACGCTCGGAAGGTGGTCAAGCACAATAGCAAACTGCGCTCGGAGAAGAGTTGGCGGCGGGGTCTTATCAAAGTTTTTATTTTTAACAAGCTAGCCGCTTTCTCTATTTGCACGTATCGTGCCAAAGGTAGGATTCAATTTTCAAATTCTGTAGGTGAAAGCCTGAAACTCAATTGATATAAGGTTAATAATATTATTTCAAGCTAACGATTGCGGTATAAACCTTATTGATTTAACGATTTTATATAAATTTTCTAAACCGAAAGTTACACTATTTGCGACATTTCAAAATTTGGCGGGAGATTTTTCCCGCTTTTCCTTATAAAAAAGGTTTATTTACCGCACCGCTCTATCTGTCGCTGAAGTCCGAGCGCGTCCTGATTTTCCGCATCAACCGCCAGAGCCGAACTCGTATAATTTTTCGCCTGCAAACAATCGCCGCGCTGTAAATAAATTTTGCCAAGCCCGACGTGCGCCATAACCAATTTGTTATCCCAAAACAAAGCTGTCTTCAAACTGCTGACGGCTTGTTCCAAATCGCCGCGCCGCAAATGAATATTGCCGAGAATAAAATATGCTTCCGCGCTCATCGGTTCACTCGCCAGAACTCGCCGCAGAATCGCCATTGCTTCGTCATCGCTGCCGTTTTTATAGAGCGAACGCGCCTGGACAAGCAAATTTTCGGTTTCGCTCAAAGGCGCAGTCATCGGTGTCGCCTGATTTTTGATCAAAACGACGCTGACGAAATCTTTTCGCGGCGGCTGAACGACACGCAGACTTATTTCATCAACCTGACCGTTTTTCCAACCGCTTTCAAGTTTCGCATAACGATTGTTTTCGACCAGAAAACGTCTGGCTTGATTATCAAAATCAGCAGAGGTTGCGTCGCCCGTTTTTTCCAGAGACTTGGCGAGAAGGAAATACGATTCGCCGTCTCGTGGGCTGGCGGCTAACACCGGACGAAATTGCGCGGCGGATTCCTTATAATCGTTGGTTAAAAACAACGCGAAAGCATAATTGAACCGCGACACAAATTCATCGGGCGCGGATTCCGACGCTTTTTTCAAAAATTCCAAACCTTCTTTTAAAAGCGCATCAGACTTTCCTTTGTTCTTTTTATCGGAAATAGCCGCCTGCACCGCAATCGCGCCGAGTGTGTTGTAAACGCTCGTCAGTTTCAAATCTTCGGCGAGCGGACGCAGAACCGCCAGTGCCTGATCGTAATTTTTCTGCTGCCACTGAATTAAGCCGGTGTAAAAAGCGGCTTCGGCATACTGCGGACTCGACGGCTGAATACGCGAAAAATAATCTATCGCATCAGAAAATTTGCGCTGATTCAAATAACCGTGACCGAGTTCGAGCGCGGCATTCGAATAACTCTCGTTCGGTTTTGCCTCGCCGTAAATTCGCAGCGCATTTTTGAAATAATTCTCGCGCGTCTGGCTGTCAGTTTCCGACGTAAGCAAGCCTTTGATATACGCTTCAAAGGCGCGCGCCGGAACTTTATTTGCTGATTCGACAAACTGATTTTGCGAAAACGGCAAGGCTTTATCGCGTTGATACAGAATTTGATAAGCGACTTGTCCCTGCACGGTCTGCAAATTTTGCAGTGCGTCGTTCAAAATAATGTCGCGGGTGATGCGTCTGCCGTCGGGAAATTCCTCGCTTAAAAATCTGCCTTCATTAACGCGAATAATTTTCGCCGTGACGTTAACTGTCGCCGCCGTGTCGCCCTGCGCCGGAATGATATTATATTTACCGCCGATTAAAATCGTCGCCTTAGCTTCACGCGCTAATTTCAAAGAAGTCGCCAACGATGGTAAAACGGTCAGCGGCACGCGGAGTCGCTGTTGAATAATTTTCCGTTCGTCGTTCGAAACCACATTGAGCGTCGGCACTTTCAACAATTCCGCCAGCGAATCGGCAAAACTTTCGCCGACCCAATTAAACTCTGTCTTATCTGATGTATTTTCAAACGGCAGAATCATCACCGTGTCATTGTTAATCTGCGCCTTGGCTGAAACGAAAGCGACTGCCAGCAGAAGAATTGCAATAAAAGTTTTTCGCATAATTTTGTTAACGCAAATAAACCGGAAAAGATTTAAAAAATCCGCTTTGGTTGCAAACTGTTCACTTACAAATAAAAATGTTCGCCCGGTTATCCGAAGCGAACATTTACAAATTAAGATGCCGATGATTAAAAAAAAGATGGTAGTCGGTACGGGATTTGAACCCGTGTCGCCGCCGTGAAAGGGCGGTGTCCTAGACCACTAGACGAACCGACCACAAAAAACAGATTGTATTTAAGAAACCTGAAAAGCGGAATTCCAAACAAAACTTTCAACTTACAAACATCACGTTTCTCAATTGAAAAACGATTAGTTAGATTATCTTATCAAATCTTTGGCTGTCAAATTCGCTAATCAATTTTAACGGTTAATTATCAAAATAAATCGAATAAAATTTCTGGATTTGGTTTATCCAAGTTTGAATTCCGTTTCTGCGTTCTTTAGAGCAGTTATGATAAAATTTTCTTCACATAAAAAATTATGCCGCAAGAAAAACCGAAACGAGTATTTTTGATTGATACGATGTCGCACATTTTTCGCGCTTTTTTCGCGCCGATGGGAATGCGGCAGGAACCGCTGCGAAATTCTAAAGGTCAGGTGACGCAGGCAGTTTTCGTTTTTACGAATATGCTTCGCAAACTGCTGAAAGATGAAAATCCCGATTATATTGTCGCCGTTTTCGATTCGGCAACGCCGACCTTTCGCCACGACAATTTCGCCGGTTACAAAGCAAATCGTGCCGATATGCCCGACGATCTGAAAGCGCAAATGCCTTATATCAAAAGAGTTTGCGAAGCGTTTAATATTCCGATTCTGAAATCCGACGGTTTTGAAGCCGACGATATTATCGGCACTTTAGCGCATAAGATCGCAGCAAAAAATATGCAGGCGGTGATTGTTTCAAACGACAAGGATATGTGCCAACTGGTGCGCGACCCTTTGATTGTTTGTATGCGGCAGAATTCGCAGAACGTCAAACGCAAAGTTGCCGTGCCGCCGATTGAATGGTGCGACGAAGCGTGGGTGAAAAACAAATTCGGCGTTGACACCGACACAGATTATTGATCTTCTCGGTTTGATGGGCGATTCGATTGACAGCATTCCGGGCGCGCCGGGAATCGGCGAAAAAGGCGCGATGAAAATCATCCAACAATTCGGTTCTGCGAAGAAGCGATGAAACGCGCCGACGAAGTGACGCACAAAACATACCGCGAAAGTTTGCAGAATAATCAGGATATTATTCGTCAATCAGTCGAACTTGCCACCATTCACATCGGCGTTCCGGTCGAACTCGATCTGGATTCGTTCAGATACGAACAGCCGAATCGCCAACTTGCTTACGCGCTTTTCCGTGAACTCGAATTTGCAACTTTGACACGCGAATTTGCCGATTCCGCGCCGCTTTTCGACAATTTGGACGATG
This sequence comes from Pyrinomonadaceae bacterium, assembly GCA_963761145.1. GTDB lineage: Bacteria > Acidobacteriota > Blastocatellia > Pyrinomonadales > Pyrinomonadaceae. The sequence continues at coordinate 588,768 of CAVXFU010000004.1, read as the reverse complement.
ACGGAAACCAAATTCCAACGCAAGTCGAACGCCGTTATCAAATTATCAAAACAATCGCGGATTTGGATAAATTGATTCGCAAACTCTGGGAAATCGAGCATTGGAGCTTTGATGCGGACGACGAAGATTCGCCGAAAACCGCCGCGTCGTATCAGAAAGTAAAGCCGTGCGGCGTGGCGATTGCAACCGGCGCGGGCGCGAGCTATTACGTTGATTTGGAAAATTTTGAAGGCGGACATGAATCGGCAATCGCTTCGCTCAAAGATATTTTGTCAAACGGTTTTCTGGCGAAAGCGACGCACGATTGGAAGCGAAATCTGGCGATTTTGAAAACGCTCGACATCGAACCCGAAGCGGTCGAAGACGACACTTTGCTCGCCGCTTACCTGCTCGATTCGAGTCGTCCGAGTTACGCCGTTTCGCTTCTCGCGATGCAAAATCTCGCACAGGACTCAGCAGCGGAAATTCCCGAAGGCTGGACGGAATCTCAATATCGTGCCGCCGAACGCGCCGATTTCGCGTTTCAGCTCGCGCCGATGCTTCGTAAAAAATTGCAGGAAGACGGTTTGGAAGAAATTTACACCGACATCGAACTGCCGCTCGTGCCGCTGCTTTATCAAATGGAAATGGCGGGTCTGAAAGTTGACACCGGCGTTTTAAAAGGCTTGTCGGATTTTATTTCGACCGAAACCGACACGCTGACGACCAGAATTTATGAACTTGCCGGACGCGAATTTAATATCGGTTCGCCGAAACAGGTCGGTGAAGTTTTGGCGGAATTAAATATCGGCTCGTCGAAAAAAACCGCGACCGGACAAATGTCCACGAGCAAAGACGTGATGACCGAACTCGCCGAAACTTACGAATTGCCGCGCCTCGTTTTGGAATTTCGCGAACTCGACAAACTTCGCGCGACTTATGCCGACGCACTTCCGAAATTGCTCGGCGCGGACGGCAGAATTCACGGGCATTTAAATCAAACCGTGACGACGACCGGCAGACTTTCTTCCAGCGAGCCGAATCTGCAAAATATCCCGATTCGCACCGAACTCGGTCAGCAAATCCGCCGCGCTTTCATTCCTGAAGAAGGCTGTCAATTAATTTCCGCCGATTATTCGCAGCTTGAACTCAGACTTTTAGCGCACATTACGCGCGATGAACGAATGCTCGACGCGTTTCAAAACGGCGAAGACATACACGCGCAAACCGCCGAATTGGTTTTCGGCGCGAAAACCCCGGCGGAACTGAAAATCGCCCGCCGCAACGCGAAAATCACTAATTTTGCCATCGCTTACGCTGTTGAAGCATACGGACTTTCGCAGCGCGTCGGCATATCGCGCAACGAGGCGAAAAAAGTCATTGAAGATTATTACGAAACGTATAAAGGCGTGAAAAAATTTATGGAAGATACGCCGGAAATTGCCCGCGAACAAGGTTACGTAACTTCGATTTACGGTCGCCGCCGCTACGTTCCGTCAATCAAAGACCGAAATTACAACTTGCGTCTTCGCGCCGAACGCGAGGCGATCAATATGCCAATTCAGGGAACTGCCAGCGATATTGTGAAAATGGCGATGCTCAAAGTTGATGACGCTTTGCGTAGGGAAAACTTAAAAACGCGAATCGTAATGCAGGTTCACGACGAGCTTCTGCTCGAATCGCCCGACGCGGAAGTAACGCGAGCTAAAGAAATTGTCAAACGCGAAATGGAATCGGCGGTCGAACTGGATGTACCGCTGACGGTCGAGATCGGTTCGGGCGAAAATTGGATGACGGCGAAATAATACAGCATCAAAATTGACAAAAGAAAAGCGGGAAGTAATTTGAAGTTATTTCCTGCCTTTCTTTTTAATGACATATTCAGTGCGCGAGCGAACGACGAGATTTTGCCGATTGACGCGCACTTTTATTTTGCGGCGTTTTCCCGTCTGCGAATCAGCTTTCGGATAATATCCGAGGCTGTAAAATTCGCGCAGTTCGGCGGCGATGCGCGAAAACGCGAGCGGGAGATTTGAAGTGGAAACGGCTTTATAAATTCTTCCGCCGGTGCGATTCGCTAAATCAATCAGATATTCATCAGCTTTTTTATATTCCTCAACGGTCGTGCCTTCGCTTCCGGGCGTTCCGTTCGGTATGGTTGGCACGGGAAACGGATTGTTGACGGTTGGCGGTTGTATGATTACGGATTTGTTCTTGATTGCCTGCACATCGTTGAAAGTGTCGTATTGAATCGGATAGATCAGCGCGTCAAGTTCGAGCGCGTCGCTGATATTGTTTGAAGATGAAGCGCGGCGACTCGTTGTGTCAACGCCGTCGGTAAACAGCACTATCGCCTTGCGTCCCGATATTTTTTTGAACCGTTCGTTCATCACCAAATCAAGCGCGTCGTAAACGCTCGTGCCGGAATTAACGCTCGTTTTCTTGATCGCGGAATATATTATCTTTCGGTCGGTCGTCGGATTACAAAGCAGATGAACCTGTTCGTCAAAAGAAACGACCATCACCTTATCGTTCTCGCGCAGTTGGGCGATAAAAGCCAACGCCGCGTTTTGAATTTCAGCGATTTTATAGGTGCCGGAATAACTCATATCAAGCACCAAAGCGACAGTAAACGGCTGCGCCTCGTTTGAAAAATAAGCGATTTCCTGCGGCACGTCATCTTCTAAAATCTGAAAGTTTTCCTTCGTCAAACCGTTCACCAGACGATTGCTTCTATCGTAAACTTTGACGGGAACGGTAACGAGTTCAATATCAATAGTAAAAACTTCGGTATCATTGATAACCGTTTGATTATCCGTTGTCGGTTCAACTTCCTTGACGGACGGCGTCGGCGACGCGTCAGGCGGCGGCGTGCGCGAATTGACTTTTCCGTTTGGCGAAGTCGGCGGAACACGGCGAGATTGAGCGTTGACTGAAAAAACTTGAAGAATCAGCAGACAAAAAATGATGATGTTTTTTTTCATTTCACTCTCTTCGATTAAAAGATAAAAAGATTTGGAATTCGAGATTTACAAGTTTAACCTGCGAATCTCAAATTCCAAATCCTTTATTTTGCAATCTGAATTATTTGCCCGCGAGTTTCTTGTCTATTTCGCCGACGATATAACTGTTCTTGGCGCGGACAACTAAATTTGGGCGTTTGACGCGAACACGAATCGTGCGGCGGTCGCCTTTTTGCCCGACCGTTTCAGGATAGTAACCGAGGGCGTATTGGCGGCGCAATTCTTCGGCGATGGCGTTAAAAGCCGCGTTTAAATCGTGGTTCGCTTCATACATTCTGCCGCCGCTGTTCCGCGCCAATTCTTCCAGATACCTTTTGCCTTTTTCATATTCCTGACGGCTGCCGCCAGACGAACCGCCAATCTGCACGTTTCCGCCACCGAGAATTCCGCCGAGAATATCGTCGAGAACGCCGCCGCCGCGTCGTCTTCGCGGATATGTCGTCGTATTGCCGCCTCCGCCGTTCATTTCGCTGAAAGTATCGTAGCGAATCGGATAAAAAAGCGCGTCAATTTCTTCGGCGGCGCGAACAGTATTTTGATAATTCGCCTGTCTGGAAGTTGTATCAACGCCGTCGGTGAATAAAACGACGGCTTTGCGACCTTCGATTTTTTTAAGCTCTCGATTGATAACGTAATCAACCGCTTCAAAAAGCGATGTGCCGTCGCCGAACTGCGCTTTTCTGATGGCGTTTCGCAAAACCGTGCGATTATTCGTCGGCTGGCTTAAAACGCGCACCTGCTCGTCAAACGCGACGACCATTACTTTGTCTTCGTTTCGCAGTTGGTCTATAAAAGAAATCGCCGCGTCGTGAATTTCGTCAATGCGAAATGCGGTCGAAGGGCTGACATCAATCAAAAGAATTACGGTAAACGGTTTTTGAACGGTCGCAAATTCTTCAATCTTTTGTTCAACGCCGTTCTCAAAAATCTGGAAATCTTCTTTCTGCAAGCCGCTGATAAATTTGCCGTCGCGGTCGAAAACAGCGACGGGAATATTAACGACATTCGTTTCGACGCGGATGATTTCGTCGTCTTCAACCGTTATTTCTTCATTCGCCGGAGTGTTTTCCTGCGTCTTTTTCGTATCGCCTTTCAAGCTCGGCGGAAGTTTTTCCTTCGGCTGAGTCGGAGTTTGAGTGACGACGGCAGGCGACGGCGCGGAAACGATTCGCGGACGCGTCGCTCTGCTGGATTGCGCCAAAACGGAAAGGCTGGACAAAACTATACACCACAAAACGAACGTCAATCTTTTCATAATCTTTTTACTCCGAACGAGTTTTTACTTGGTTTCGGGAAGATATTTTTTTGATTAACGATTCAGTATTTTAGATGCCTGCGGAATATATCAACGCCCGTTGAGTTCAGCGGCGGCGAGTTCGTGAAAGCGGCGGCGCACGTCATTAATGTTGGCAAACGGCAGTTCGCGGGCGTGCGTGCGATTGGTTAATAAAATAAAGATTCGTTCCGTTTCCGGTTCGATCCAAACCGAAGTTCCCGTAAAACCGAGATGCCCGAATGCGTCTTTCGATAAAACATTGCTCGCCGTCGAATTCTCCGTCGCGGCGAGCTGAAATCCAATCGAACGCGCTTCATTTAATCCTTCGGTAAAATTCGTGCGAAATAATTTGCACGTTTCCGGCTGTAACAAAATCGTTTGATTCGCCAGGAATTGCTGCGCGATATTGAAAGTCTCGAAAACATTTGAAAACAAATCCGGCGTGACCGGAAACGCCGTTCATAAAATAACAATTTCCGTCGTGAACTTCGCCCCAAATCGCTTGAGTGCGAAATGCCGATTGATGATTGCTAATTTCGTAACCCTTTTCAATACACATCTGCTTCTCAAACTCGTTTCCCTTTTCGCTGGCAGCAACTCGTTTTTGCAAAGTTTTCGGAGGATTGTAAAAAGTGTCATGCAGATTAAGCGGCTCGAAGATTTCCCTTTTTGCAATCTCATCAAGTCTTCCGCCGCAAACTTTTTCAAGCAAAAATGTCAGTGTTATAAAGTTCAGATCGCTATATGTAATAACCTGTTGATCCCAATTAAATGGCATTTTGATAATCTCAGTGAGAACGTCCGAACGACTTTGAACCGATAAGTAAAGTGGTTTCCAAGCCGCAAAATAAGTTCTATGCACAAGCAGTTCTTTAATAAGAATATCGTCTTTAAAGTCAGGAGTTGATTTAAATTCCGGTAAATAAAAATCAATAAATCGTTCTAAATCAATTTCGCCCGATTCAATCAATTTCGCGCACAATAAACCTGTTACCAAAACTTTCGTCAAACTCGCCAAATCGTAAATCGTGTCGAGATTTGCCGCAATTCGTTCCGGCTCGACGACGGCGAAACCGAGCGCGTCGGTGAAAACAATTTCACCCTTTTCCGCAACGAGATAAACCGCTGACGGAAAATCTCCTACCGCAATTCGTGAATGAATGAATTTTGAGATTTCTTCGTTTTTCATCTTTTGGGCGCAAGGACAACTACTGAAACAAAAAAACTTGCAAAACTGAAAATGACATATAGAAAACACCAAATAAGCCTTTCTTTTCTTGCTGTTACGCTTTCTTTGCTGAATTCAACATTTATCTTTTTATAATTTTCTCTAGCGATAAAAATGTAATAGTTGATAACTCCGATTCCAAGAAAACAAATAATTATTGACGGAATTCCGATATAATTAAGCAAGCTAAAGCCGCTAATTAACTCAATCAATACAAACAAAGTAAGAATATTTAGAATTACTAAAAATGCAACGCTCAAATATGCGGTTTCCTGCGGCGAATTTGTTTCGCCCCAAGTTCGGAGATTCCAAGAATACATTCTGTAAAATAGATATTTGTAAGAGTTAGATATATTCATTCAATCACACATTCAAACGCCCGCGATGAGTTTCGATTTTGTCGAGAACGCCTAACGCTAAACTTAAAGCGCGGCGACCGTCGGCGGCGGTGATCGACGGCGTTTTATCGTTGATTACGCAATCTAAAAACGCTTCGATTTCGGCGCGTAGCGGTTCTATGTCGTTGATTTCGAGACGATTGACCGAGATGCCGAGAAGCGGATGCGCGGCTTCGGGATTGAGCGACGTGACCGAGGCGAATTTCGTCGCGTAATCTAAAACAACATAAGAATTCGTTTGATAAAAACGGGTTTTGCGAATCTTTTCCGTGCCGATTCTCGACGCGGTAATGTTGGCGACCGCGCCGTTTTCAAACTCGATCCGTGCGTTTGCCGCGTCAACTTTATTCGAGATAACCGGAATGCCGACGGCGTGAATCTCCGAAACTTTGGTATCTTCGCCGACGAGCCATTGAATCGCGTCGAGGTCGTGAATCATCACGTCAAGCACGACATCAACGTCCAAACTGCGATTCGGAAACGGCGAAACGCGATGAATCTCGAAATAAAGCGGTTTCGTGACGTGCGGGCGCAGCGCGACCATCGCCGGATTAAACCTTTCGAGATGTCCGACCATCAATTTCGCGCCTGATTTGTCGGCGGCTTCGATCATCAAATCGGCTTCGTCCAGAGTTTTCGCAAATGGCTTTTCGACCAAAACATTTACGCCTCGTTCAAGAAACGCGCAGGCGATTTCGCAATGCGTTTCGGTCGGCGTGACGATGGAAACCGCATTCACTTTATCAAGCAAATCGCGCCAATCGGTGAAGTATTGGCAATTATTTTTTTCGCCGGCAGCGCGGGCGTTTTCTTCATTTGAATCGCACACGCCGACGAATTCAGTGCTGTTTTCATTAGCTAATTCAGCATAGTTGCGGGCGTGATGTTGTCCGAGCGAACCAACGCCGACGACGGCGGTTCGGAGGTTAGCGATTGGCGATTGGCGATTGGCGATTTCTTCCATAATTGATTGTCGAAACTATTTCAGCGATACTTTTTATTTTCATTGATGACGACTGAAATTACAAAGCCCGAAGTTCAAAGCCCGATGCGCGAAAAGATAATTTGGCTGTTATTCGCGCTTCTTATCGTCTTCGTTTATTTTTTCGGCTTAACGATTCCGCTGCTCGGACCAGACGAACCGCGTTACGCGCAGGTCGCCAGAGAAATGTTCGAGCGCGCGGATTGGATCACGCCGACGCTCGGCGGTTTCGACTGGTTTGAAAAACCCGCGCTGCTTTACTGGCTGCAAATCGTCGCCTATAAACTTTTCGGCGTTTCGGAATTCGCTGCGCGTTTCGGTTCAGCCGTTTTCGGACTCGGTACGATTGCGAGTCTGTGGATTTTAGGAAGAAATTTAGCCACCGAGAACACGGAGAAACACAGAGAAACGCACGATACGAAGGATAATATAAATTTCTCTGCTTCCTCTGTGAACTCGGTGGCTAAAAAAGATTTTGCTAACTGGTTGGCGCTCATTGCCGCTTCGTCAATCGGTCTAATCGCTTTTTCACGCGGCGCGAGCTTCGATATTGTTCTGACTTTCCCGATAACTGCCGCGCTTGTCTGTTTCTATATTTACGACTCAAAAATCTCTGCGTCCTTTGCATCCTCAGCGTTGAAATATCTTTTCGGCTTTTATTTTTTCGTCGGTGTTTCGCTGCTCGCCAAAGGTTTAATCGGCATCGTCTTTCCGGCGGCAATCGTCGCGTTTTATTTTCTTCTTTCGAGAAAACTGCCGAATAAAACATTTATTCTCAGTTTGCTTTGGGGAACCGTTTTAAGTTTAATCGTCGCCGCCGTTTGGTATGTGCCGATGTATCAGGCGAACGGCTGGAAATTCATTGACGAGTTTTTTATCCAGCATCATTTTCAGCGTTTCACGTCCGACAAATATCAGCATCATCAACCGCTCCCGTTCTTTTTTCTCGTTCTGCCGCTGATGACTCTGCCGTGGCTGCCGTTTTTTCTCCTGGCGATTTGGGATTTCGTCAAAAACCTAATCTCCGATTTTAAGACTCGAAAGTCGTCTCAGCGTTCGCGCGTCTCAGCATCTCCGCTTATGCTGTTCGCGTGGGCATGGCTGCTCGTGCCGCTCGTTTTCTTTACAATTTCCGGCTCGAAACTTCCCGGCTATATTTTGCCCGCGCTGCCTGCCGCGCTCATTTTAACAGCTGAATACGTTTCCAGATTTACGGCGAAATCGCGGCGCAGCCGACACGCGATTCAAACGATTGCGTTCGTCACATTTGTCGTCGTCATCGCCGCGCTGCAATTCTTTGTTCCGGCTTACGCGCAGAAAGACACGACGAAATATCTGATTGAAACGGCGAACGCGAACAATTATTCGGATGCGAAAATTCTGAATATGCATCAGGTTTCGCACAACGCGGAATTTTACGGCGCGGGCAGATTAATTAGAAACGCGGACGGCAAGTTGAAAATATTTTACGGCGTGACGGAAATCTCGGATGAAATAAAAAGGCAGAACGGCAAAGCAACTTTGGTTTTCGTGCCGACCGAATACCTCTATCAATTGCAGGAAAGCGATTTGATTGAGGCGAAAGTTTTGGGCGAAAGCGGCGAAACGGTGTTGGTTGCCGTGAAATTAAAATAAATTAATTTTTTTTGAGCCTTTTTTCTTCTTTTTGTCGCATGAGCAAGTAGAACAAAGTTCTACCAAAAATCAATTTCAACAAAGGAGATAATTTTATGTCATCAGCGTTAAATCTTAACGAATACATTGCACAAGCCGACACCAAACCTTTAGAAGGAGAACAATTGCAACAGGCGCAGAAAGTCCAAACTCTCGGCATTGCCGCAGTAATACTCGCAGTTCTGGGTATTTTCGTTCCGTTTGTTCTGGACATCGCGGCTTTCGTTCTGGCAAAAATGGCGATGAATATTTCGCGCAGAAATCTCGTTCCGATTGAATATGAAAAAGCGGCTTACTGGGCATATCGCGTCAGCATCAGCGGTCTGATTTTGTGGGTCGTTATTCTGCTCCGCGTTCTCGCTTAACAGCGTTTGCGGGCGACTAATTCTAACTTTCCGCCGCGCGTTTTAACCTGTCCATCAAAGCCGGACCGATTCCATTTTCCGAAACGGTTTGGCAATAAATCGTCTTGATATTTCGGCGGTCGCACTCTCGAAAAAAGGCGAAAACTTCGTGCGCGTAGTCTTCGATTGACTGGCAAATTTTGGTCAGCTCGAATTTTTCTTTCGGCATTGCCAGCCCGATAAACGCGCCGGATTGCGGATTTTCAATTTTCAAGGCTGCATCTATTAATATAACTCGCGCCGTCGGCGAATAATGGCGATGTTTCAAGCCGGGACTTTTTGCCGGTTCACCATATTTGCGCCGGTAAATCTGCGTTTCGGGAACGATCTTCTGCAAATCTTCGAGCGTAATTGCACCGAACCGTAAAATCTGCGGCACGTCCGAAGATACAGTCAACGACTGTTGATTCCAGACCGATTTCCGTCGTTTTGCCCTTTAGAATGCAGTCAATTCTGCCATTCAAATCTTCGTCAACGGCTTGCCACGTGGTCGGACTCGGGCGACCGGAAAGATTTGCCGACGGCGCGACGAGCGGCGTTTCGCACATTTGCAAAAACTCTAACGCCAAATCATTTCGCGGCATTCGCACGCCGATTGTTTCGAGATTCGCCGTCGCAACGAGCGGAATTTTCGCCGATTTCGGCATCACCAAAGTTAAAGGCGCGGGAAAAAACGCTTCGATAAATCGCTGCGCCGTTTCGCTGATTTCCGCAACTAAAGAATTTATTTGTTCGAGATTTCCGACGTGCGCGATCAGCGGATTATCATTCGGTCGCTGTTTGGCGGTGAAGATTTTGGCAATCGCCCGTTCATCAAAAACATTCGCGCCCAAGCCGTAAACAGTCTCGGTCGGAAACGCGACCGTGCCTCCGCGCCGAATGAATTCGGCAGCTTCGACGGGCGATATGGTTAAAATTGTTTTCATCGGCAAAGAAAAAGTTTCCCAGACAGACGCAAAGAACGCAACGTAAAAAAGATTATTCAGACAACTGAGTCTGGCATATTTTGCTTGTCAAAACTCTTCGCACCTTTGCGTCTTTGCGTCTTCGCGTTAAAATTTAACAAATGACTTTGGAAGAAAAACTCAAAAATCTGCCGACCGCGCCCGGCGTTTATATTCACAAAAACTCGGACGGCAAAATCATCTACGTCGGCAAGGCGAAAAACTTGAAAAATCGCGTGCGCTCATATTTCCAATCGGGACGCGGACACGACGCGAAGACGCGCGAACTGGTTAGACGCATCGCCGATCTGGAATTTATCGTCGTTGATAACGAAGTCGAAGCTCTCGTCTTAGAATCGAATCTCATCAAAAAACACAAACCGCGTTTTAATGTTCTGCTCAAAGACGACAAGCAATATCCGCATTTAAAAATGACGCACGAACCGTTTCCGAAAGTCGTTATCACACGCAAAGTCGTCCGCGACGGTTCGAGCTATTACGGACCGTTTCTGCCCGCGAGTTTGGCGCGTCGAACGCTTGATTTAATCAACCGCGCGTTTCAGCTTCGCACTTGCGACATCGAAATTGACGGCAAACTGCCGCGTCCGTGTTTGGAATATCACCTGAAACGCTGCCTCGCGCCATGCGTCAAAGAACTTTGCAAGCCTGCTGAATATGTTCAGGCGACCGCTGATGTCAAACTTCTGCTCGAAGGCAAAAACAAGGAACTTGCCAGCAATCTTCAGGAAAGAATGTGGCATTTCGCCGAAACGCAAAACTACGAGCTTGCCGCCAAATACCGTGATTTACACAAAACGGTTTTGGCTATCGCCGAACAGCAGAAGATGGCGACGACCGCCGACCGCGATGTTGATATACTCGGCTTTTACCGCGAGAAAAATCTGCTCGCGCTGCAATTATTTACAATGCGCGAAGGCAAAGTCGTCGGACGCAGAGAGTTTTTCTGGGAAGATTTAGACGCGGAAACGTTCGACGTTTCGGAATTTCTCGGCGAAGTTTTATCGCAATATTATTCGACTGATTACGTGCCGCTCGAAATTCATGTTCCGGCTGATTTCGCCGACCGCGAAGTTTTGGAAAAGGTTTTAACCGAAAGACGCGGGCGCAAGGTGAAAATCCTCGATCCGAAACGCGGGCAGAAGCTCGATATGATTCATCTGGTCGAAACGAACGCGAAGATCGCCTTTGAACAGCGTTTCCGCGTCTTACAGCCCGACTCGCAGAAAGTTCTCGAAGATTTACAGGAAATCCTCGAACTTCCGCATTTTCCCGAACGCATCGAAAGTTTTGATATTTCAAATATTCAGGGCGCGGAAAACGTCGCGGGCATTGTCGTCTTTGAAAACGGCAAACCGGCGCGGGCGGAATATCGCCGTTTGATTATTAAAACCGTCGAAGGCGCGAACGATTTCGCCTCGATGAACGAAGCCGTGTTCCGACGCTATAAAAGATTGCTCGCTGAAGAAAAACCACTGCCGAATTTGATTTTCATCGACGGCGGCAAAGGACAAATCTCGGCGGCGGCGGCGGCGATGCAAACTTTGGATTTGGAAATGATTCCGATTGTCGGCTTGGTCAAACCGCCGAAACATCACAATCAGATTTCGCATCTGCTTCGCTTCGGCTACGAAGATAATCCCGTGCCGTTTGATGCCGGTCAAACCGTTTTTCGTCTCGTCCAGCAAATCCGTGACGAAACGCACAAGACGGCGATTCAATATCACCGCAAACGACGCGAAATGCGCGATTTCACATCCGAACTAACGGCAATCCCGAAAGTCGGCGAAAAGCGCAAGATGAAACTTCTCAGAAACTTCGGCTCAATCGAACGCATCGCCAAAGCCACCGTCGAAGAACTCGCGCCATTTCTCGGAGCGAAAGCCGCAAAAGAAGTTTTCGAGCATTTTGAGAAACAAAAAAAATTGGCGAAACAATAGCTGGGAGAAATGTTTACTTGTTCGAATTAACCCGAAATCGCAAAAGCCTTTTTTCATAAGCGTCGCGGGCGATTTGCACGTCTTCTAAAAAGAGCGGCAGTTCTTCGAGACGCAGAGCCTGCGGTCCGTCAACGAGGGCTTTGGTCGGGTCGGGGTGGAAATCTACGAGAATCATATTTGCGCCCGCGATAACGCCCTGCGCGGTGACGTGCATTACATCCAAAATGCCTTCGGGACCTCTGCTTCTCGCGCCGACCGAGTGCGAAGGGTCAATGCAGACGGGCATTCTGGTCAAGCGTTTAACGACCGGAACGTGGGCGAAATCAACGAAGTTGCGGTGCGGGTCGCCGATGTTGGTTTTCATTCCGCGCAAGCCGAAAACGACGTTGCGATTGCCTTCGCTGGCGAGATATTCCGCCGCGTTCAACGATTCGTCGAGCGTGATGCCGAAGCCGCGCTTTAAGAGAACGGGAAATTCCTGCTGCCTGCCGACCGATTTTAACAATTCAAAATTCTGCGTGTTGCGCGTGCCGATTTGCAGCATCACGCCGGTCGGTCTGCCCGTCGCGTCGAGCGCGTCGTTGATTTCGTCAATGTGCGATTCGTGCGTGATTTCCATCGCAATGACCTTGATTCCGTATTTTCCCGCGAGTTCAAACACATACGGCAGACAGGTTTTGCCGTGACCTTGGAAAGAATACGGACTCGTGCGCGGTTTATACGCGCCCATTCTGGTACAAACCTGCCCGTTTTCCTGCAACGCTTTCATCATCGCTTCGACGCTTTCCGGCGAATCAACGGCGCATAATCCGGCGAAAACATTCAAAGTATCCTGACCGAAACGCACGCCCTGATATTCAAAAAACGCGTCGCGGTTGTCTTCTTTGTGCCGACCGAGAATGCGATATTCTTCCGACACGCGCACGACGTGGTCAACGCCCGGCAGACTTTTCATCTCTTCAATCGAAAGCGCGGCGGTATTGCCGATCAAATAAACTTCCGTCAAAGTGCGTTCTGCGCCCTGCTCGTGATGTATGCGCCGCTCGATGTTTTCAAGCCGCGCCAGATGGCTTTCGAGTTTGGCGAATTCCGCCGTTTCGGGTGTGATGTTCGGTTTAAGAATTAAAATCATTTTTTTAGAACTTTATTTTATGCCACAGATTTACACCGATTAACGCAGATGTTTTTATGAAGATAAATCAAGATTATCCTTTTGCTTCAATCCGTGTATATCCGTGTAAATCTGTGGCTTCATTTCTTTCGTAAATCCGGTTTCTCGAATTATTCATCGTTCGCAATCTGCGTGACTGAATAGCGACCGAGAAAGCGAAATTCTTCCGCCTGCTCGTTTTATCTCGTCGAGTGCGCCGCGCAATTCGCTTTCGCTCGCGGGTGCCTGCAAATCAATGTAGAAATTATACTGCCACGGACGTTCTTTGATCGGGCGACTTTCGATTTTCAGCAAATCAATTCCGCGCCGCACAAACGGTCGAAGCGCGTCGTGCAGTGCGCCCGGACGATGCGCCAATTTCAAAATCAGCGAAATTTTAACGCCCGTATTCGACTGTTTTGCTTCGGGCGCGAGCAAAACAAACCGCGTGTAATTCTCGCGCTGGTCTTCGAGATGTTCCTGAATAATTGCGCCGCCGTAAATTCGCGCCGCGCGTCGCCCGCCAATCGCTGCCCGCGTCATATCGCCGCTTTCAACCGCGCGGCGCACACTGCTCGCCGTGTCATTGGCTGAAACGCGTCTGATACGCGGATTCGCAGCAAAGAAATTTTCGCATTGTCCGAGCGCGACCGGATGCGATTCGACCGTTTCGACCGTTTCGACCGTCGCGCCGTTAACACCGATTAAAAAATGCGCAATCGGCAAAACGATTTCTGCGACAATGCCGAGCGAACTTTTAAGCAGCAAATCCTGCGAACGATGAACCGCGCCGACCAGAGTATTCTCAAGCGGCGCGAGAATGTAATCCGCCGCGCCTTCGTCAATCGCCGCAAACAATTTTTCAAATGTCGGACGCGCCGCCGTTTTCGCCGATTCGCCGAGCAGCCGGATAACCGCTTCCTCGCTGAAAGTTCCCGCTTCGCCCAAAAACGCCACGCGCCCGTCAGCACCGAAATTCGTCGCCGGATTTGTCTCCGCCTTTTCCGTCGTCTGAAACTCGCGCTGCTGAATCTGCAAAGATTCGTCAATAATTCGCTCGAAAATATTTGTAATATTCTGCTCGTCAAGCGGACCGGAGTTGCGCTCGATCAAACGCGTCAAAACTTCCCGCTCGCGCTGCGGGTCGCACAACGAAACATCTTTCTGCCGCTTGACCGCGCCGACGCGAAGCGCAATCGCCGCGCGTTCATTTAAAAGCCGTAAAAGCTCTTCATCAATTTTATCAATCTCGGCTCGCGGATTGTCCTTTGTTTCGTTCATCGTTAATTTAATATAACCGCTCGGCGCGTTTTTTCTGCATCCTAAATAATAGTTTATAGCCCACGAAACACGCGAAATATACGAAAATAAAGAAAACGTCGCTTTGATTTTGTTTTAGGATTTTTCGTTTCTTTCGCGTGTTTCGCGGGCAAAAATTCATTCTCCTGCCATCGTCGTCTGTCAAGCAAACTTCACGCCTTCCGAATTTATTTCCGAAACATAAACTTTAAAATCAATTGCCGTCGGCTCATAAACTTCGCGCATCGCGTCAGCGATTTTCTTAGCTGTTTCCAATGTTTCGCTCAACATAAAAACGCTCGGACCCGAACCGGAAATGCCGCCGCCGAGCGCGCCCGCTTTCAAACTTTCGCTTTTCAATGCGTCGAATTGCGGAATCAGTTTTTTTCGCACCGGCTCGACGATAAAATCTTCGAGCGAACGCGCGATCAGCGCATAATCCGCTTTTGAAAGTGCCGCGATCAATGCGCCGACATTGCTCCATTGCTGAATTGCGGTTCTCAGTGGAATATTCGTCGGCAGAATTTTTCTGGCTTCAGAGGTTTTAATTTCGATTTGCGGATGTATAACAGTCGCAAACAATCTGGGAAATTTGAGCTGCACGATGTCGAGCGGATCAACCGAACGCACGAGCGTAAAACCGCCGAAAAGCGCGGGCGCGACATTATCGGCGTGGCGACCTTTGGAAGCGACAAATTCTCCGGCGAGTGCAAATTCAGCAAGTTCAAGCGCGGAGAATCTCGCATTTAATAAGTTATTTGCCGCGCCGACCGCGCCGACCGCGCTTGCCGAACTTGAACCGATTCCGCTTCCCGGTTTGATGTTTTTGGTAATTTCCACTTCAAAACCGATGTTCTCTTCAATCGCATCGAGCATTGCTAAAAGCGCGACTCCGGCGACGTTTTCCGTCGCTTCGGTCGGAAGATTAAAATCATCGAGATGCGAAATTTTCACTAATTTTTCATCAATCAAACGCACGCGCATTTCGTCGCGCGGTTCGTTGATTGCGAAACCGAGACAATCGAATCCGCAGACGATATTGGCAACGGTAGCCGGCGCGAAAACGGTAATTTCCTTCATAATAAACTCAACTTTGATTTCAGCAAAAACCGAAAACGCGTTATCATTGAAAACTTAAATTTAGGTGGCAAATGCAATACTTTAGCACAAACCGAAAATCCGCTCACGTCTCGTTTCGTCAAGCGACTTTAATTGGACAACCCGACGATCTCGGCTTGTATTTTCCCGAACAAATTCCGACGATTTCAGCTGATTTCTGGAAAGATTTGCCGACTAAATCAAAAGAGCGAATCGCGTTTGAAGTGATAAAACCTTACGTCGGCGACACGATTGACGCCGCGACCCTAATTCAAATCTGCGATGAAACTGTCAATTTCGATTTTCCGCTTGTCAAAATCACGGAAAACATTTCAACGCTCGAACTTTTTCACGGCGCGACGCTCGCTTTCAAAGATGTCGGCGCGAGATTTATGAGCCGCTGTCTGCGTTATTTTTCCATTGGAAAGACAGAAAAAACCATCGTCATCGTCGCTACTTCCGGCGATACGGGCGGCGCGGTCGCTGACGGTTTCTACGACGTTGACGGCGTGGAAGTCGTGATACTTTACCCGCAGGGAAAAGTTTCAAAAGTGCAGGAATTGCAGTTAACAACGCTCGGCAAAAACATCTCCGCGCTCGAAGTCGCCGGAACTTTCGACGATTGCCAGACATTAGCGAAAACCGCGCTCGCCGACGAAGATTTAAAACGAAAAGTTTTTCTCACGTCGGCAAATTCGATAAACGTCGCGCGTTGGCTGCCGCAGCAATTTTATTATTTTTACGCCGTTCAGCAATGGCAAAAGTCTAATAAAGATGCGCCGGTCGTCTGCGTTCCGAGCGGGAATTTCGGCAACATCTGCGCCGGAATTTTAGCCAATATCTCCGGTTTACCGTGCGATAAATTTATCGCCGCGACGAACGCCAACGACGTAATTCCGCAGTTTCTACAAACGGGCGAAATGAAAAAACAATCGTCCGTTCCGACGCTTTCCAACGCGATGGACGTGGCGAATCCGTCAAATTTCGTGCGGATTTTAGAGATTTTCGATAATGATTATTTAAACTTAAAAGAGAATTTAGAAGCCGTGAGCGTTTCGGACGAATTGACCGCTGCGACAATGTGCGAAGTTTACGAAAAATATGGATACGTTTTAGACCCGCACGGCGCGATCGGGTTTTACGCTCTTCGTAAATATCTGGAGAAAACCTCTGGGAAAAAAGGTTTTTTTCTCGAAACGGCACATCCTGTGAAATTCGATTCGGTCGAACAAATCATCGGCACTTACGGCGCAATGCCCGAATCGGTTGAAAAATTGTTTGAAAAAGAAAAACACAGCGTCAAGATCGAAGCGAATTACGAAGCGTTGCGGCAAATTTTATTAGAGAAAATATAGTCACCCGAATGAAAGTTCTAAAGTTTGGCGGCTCGTCCGTCGGTTCAGCGGAAAATATTGAAAAGGTTGTCGAGATTGTTGTAAAAGCGACTGAATCGGACATTTGCGCGGTCGTTTTGTCGGCGATGCAAGGCACGACCGACGCGTTGATTGCTGTCGGGAAAGCAGCGGAAACAGGCGACGAAGGTTTTCGGGCGCAAATTAAGGAAATCGAAAACAAACATTTCGCGGCGGCGCGCGCGCTGGTTGCGGAATACGCTTCGGACGGCGTTTTCGACTTTATCGAAAACCGTGTCAACGAACTCAAAAGCATCTGCGAAGGCGTTTATCTGCTGCGCGAACTTTCGCCCAGAACGCTTGATAGAATCGTTAGTTTCGGCGAAATTCTTTCGACCAAAATGTTCGCCGCCAAATTAAATTCGCTCAACATCGAAAATAGTTGGAAAGATTCGCGCCAGTTGATTCGCACCGATTCCAATTTCACCAACGCGGCGGTTGATTTTAAGGAAACCAATTGGCAAATCCAAAAATATTTCAGTCAAACGACGAAAAAAATTCACGTTCTGCAAGGCTTTATCGCGTCGGATGCGAGCGGCGCGACAACGACTTTGGGGCGCGGCGGTTCGGATTATACGGGCGCGATTTTGGCGGCGGCGTTGGACGCGGAAGTTCTTGAAATTTGGACAGATGTTTCCGGGATGATGACCGCCGATCCGCGAATCGTGCGAAATATCCGGCGTATTCCGCGCATTTCGTATCGAGAAGCGATGGAGCTTTCGCATTTCGGCGCAAAGGTTATTTATCCGCCGACGATTCAGCCGGTTTTGCAGAAAAACATTCCGATTTTAATCAAAAATACTTTCGCGCCCGACGATTTCGGAACTTTAATTGAAACCGAATCAATTGACAAACAGGAAATTATTCGCGGTATTACGAGCATTGATCGAATTTCAGTTTTGAATCTGGAAGGTTCGGGAATGGTCGGTATTCCGGGTTTTTCCAAACGGCTTTTCGACGCGCTTTCCAAAGCGAAAATCAACGTCATTTTGATCACGCAAAGTTCTTCGGAACATTCGATTTGCGTGGCGATTGAAGAAAAATTCGCGGACACGGCAAAGAGCGCGGTTGACGAAGAATTCACATACGAAATCGAAGTCGGGAAAATAGAACCATTGCGCGTTGAAAAGGATTTCTCGATTCTCGCGCTGGTCGGCGACAATATGAAGGCGCACACAGGCGTTTCGGGCAAAATGTTTCACGCGCTCGGTTCGCAGGGCATCAACATTCACGCCATCGCGCAAGGTTCGTCGGAAAGAAATATCTCGACGATTATCCATTCGAGAGACGTTCGCAAAGCGGTCAATTCGCTGCACGAAGAATTTTTCTCGGACGGCAATAAGCAAATCAATGTTTTCATTGTCGGAGTCGGCACGGTCGGCAAAAAATTGCTCGCTCAGATTGAACAGCAAAGCGAGTTTCTGCGCGAACATTTGCGGCTTAACGTGCGCGTCGTCGGTTTGGCGAACAGCCGGAAAGTTTTGTTCGATGAAGAAGGAATTGATTTGGCGAATTACGAATTACGAATGACGAAGGAAAGCGCGGCAACCGAATCGTCGAGCCGCGCGATTGCCGATTTAATCGTCGAAAAAAATCTGCGCAATTCGATTTTCGTTGACGTAACGGCAAACGCGGCGGTTGTTGAAACTTATCCGAATTTGCTCGAAAAAGCCGTTGCAATTATCGCCTGCAACAAAATCGCCGCGTCGAGCGATTACGCGAATTATCGAAAATTAAAAGATTTGTCGCGCGAATTCGGGACGGCGTTTTTGTTTGAAACCAATGTCGGCGCGGGTTTGCCGATCATCAACACGCTCAACGATTTGACGCGCAGCGGCGATGAAATAAAGCGCATCGAAGCCGTTCTGTCGGGAACTTTGAATTTTGTTTTTAACAATTACGACGGCTCGCGTTCTTTCGCTTCGGTCGTGCGGCAGGCGCAAACCGAAGGCTACACCGAACCCGATCCGCGACTTGATTTAAGCGGAACGGATGTCGCCAGAAAGATTTTGATTTTAGCGCGTGAAGCCGGATTTCAGATGGAAATGCCCGACATCGAAAACCAGGGATTTCTTCCCGAATCGTGTGTGAACGGCACGGTCGAAGATTTTTATACCGAAATGGAACGGCACGAAACGTATTTTCGGGAACTTTTGGAAACGGCACAATCGCAAAATCTGACGCTGAAATATATTGCGACTTTCGACGATGGAAAAGCGTCGGTTGGTTTGCAAAGCATTGACGCGGGGCACAATTTCGCCAATCTGTCCGGCAAAGATAACGCCGTTTTGTTTTATACGAATCGCTACGCCGATTTGCCTTTAGTAGTGAAAGGCGCGGGCGCGGGCGCGGAGGTCACCGCCGCCGGAGTTTTTGCCGACATCATTCGCGCTGCGCGAATTTAACAAAAGGTGGAATAAGCTCATGATTTTTTCAGACCGGAAGTTATCGCAAAAATTAGAACGAACCGAAGCCAGCAGCAATGCGAATTTCGTCGAAGCACGGGCAAAAATGTTTCCCGAAAGTTTGGCGGAATGGACGGAGATCGGCGGCGCGTACGCAATGTTCGACGGCATCGAATCGCCGCTCACGCAGACGTTCGGACTCGGTATGTTTGAAGATGCGACCGACGAAATTCTCGACGCCATCGAAGCGTTTTTCCGCCAGCGCGACGCGCCCGTTCTGCACGAAATTTCGCCAATGGCGGACGCTTCAATTACAGCTTTGCTGAACGCGCGTAATTATCAGCCGATTGAGTTGACGAGCGTGATGTTTCAGCCGATTGCTGCGAAACAGATTTTTGAATTGCAAAAGCGTGCTGACATTTCGACCCGCATAATTGAAACGGGCGAAGAAAAACTCTGGGCGCGAACTTCGGCGAACGGCTGGGCGACGGAAATGGAAGGACTCGCCGATTTTATGTTTGAGTTCGGTCAAATCAGCGCGAATTGCGCGGGCGGATTTCCGTTTCTCGCCGAAATTGAAAATGAACCGGTGGCAACGGGAATGCTTTTTGTTTATGACGGCGTGGCTCTGCTCGCCGGTGCCAGCACCGTTCCCGAAAAGCGGCGGCAAGGCGCACAAGCGGCTTTGCTTGAAGCGCGTCTGAAATTTGCCGCCGAACACGGTTGTATGCTGGCGATAATGGGCGCATCACCCGGAAGTCAATCACAGCGCAACGCCGAGAAAAACGGATTTCGCATCGCTTACACACGAACGAAGTGGCAGTTAAAAAATTGATAGCCGCAAAAAGGCGCGAAAAAGAAAGTAATAGAAAAATAATTTTACATTCTAAATTCTGCATTTTTAATTTTCGCCGGGAAATTTTAGATATTTTTTTTCGGTGAAAATTTAGAATGTAAAATGCTGAATTTAGAATTATTTTTTGCGAATTTTGCGCCTTTTCGCGGTTAGCTCGCTTATTGTTTTTTCACGTAACTTTTGTGCAACGTCACCTTTGATTTGCTGTCGCGCGATTCAAACACGACGTTTTCCGCGTCTTCTCTGGTGACGGCTTTTACGCGGTCGGTCACGACGCGTTCTTCGGATTGGGCGCGGTCTGCGCCGTCGAGAAATGCTTTGATGTCGCTGATTTTAATCATTCGCGCATTTCGCGCTTCGTTCATTTCCGAAACGGCTTCGACTGCCGTCGCTTTTAAAAGTTTCAGCCAGAGTTTTTTGAACAGAAAATTTGAAGCGTAAACGTCCGCGCTGTTGATTTTGCCGTTGATGACGAAGGCGTAACCGATAACATTTGTTTTTCCGACGATAATGCCTGCGAATTTGTTAACGAATTCGTCGGTATTCTCCGTTACCTGTTTATTTTCCAAACTCAATTGCAGACTCGTGCTTGAATCAGCGGAATTAACCGTTCCTCCGACATTGCTGCTCAATTTGTCCTGCGTTCGTTCGACTTCCTTCCAAACATCGCTTTGCGAACGTGCTTTGTTTGCCGCGAGCTTTAAATCTCTGGTCACGAGACGCTCGTTCGACGAAGAAAATTCGCCTGCATTTTCGCTTTTGCGCTTTTGCCAGCGTCCCGATTCGACGCAGAATGCCTCAATCGAAATCTTCGCTGATTTCGTCGGGATAATAACATCAACCGACAAAACGCGGTCTTGTTTGCCGCCTTTCACGATGTCGCCCGACTGTATAAAAACTTCGTATTTCGCCGATTTATTTTGCACCAAAAGTTCGTTCACGTCCGAAGTTTCATAAACAATTAAAATTTTCTGCTCCATCGCTTCCTGAAGCGTCAAAATGTTTTCGTTGTCCAGTTCATTTTTGCCGTGAATCAAAAAAACCGAAAGATTTTTATAAGTCACGGGCGCGGAAATCTTATAGCCGTCCGTTTGCGCCGACGCGATATTCGCTGAAAAACCGCAGATAAAAAGCATTGCGAAAACGAATCCGCAGGAAATTTTTCGTAAATTCATATAGATATTCTCCTTTTGTTCAACTTAGATTTGGGAAAGTAAATTCAAAGGCTGAACGCCCGTTTGAAAAATATCTTGCAGACAAGGAAAAAATTTATTGAGATTTTTGGTTTAAGAGTCCTGACCTTGATGAATATTAGAATCTGTTTGAAAATTCAGAATGTTCGTTAGCGAAGCGATAATTTTGCATTCTAAATTCGGCAATTTTAATTTTTATCCGGTGTAAATTTAGAATTTAGAATGCAGAATTCAAAATTGTTGATTTGCTGACCGAATTCCTCAGAATTTTCAAACAGCTTGTTGAAAACAACGAATTTCCCCGAAAAACGGTGATTCGGCGCGGAAAACGGCGGATTTCCAAAGAAAACGGTGAATCGGCAGAGAAAACGGTGAAAATATCCAGAAAACAATAGAAATATCCAAAAAACAATAGATTGGGGCAAAAAACGGGCGTTTCGCGGAAAAAACGTGCGGTTCGGCGAAAAAACATCTTTTGTCGCTCAAATCAAAACAATCTTGCTAAAAGCAAACGCTCAATCGAGTAAAACGCGGTTAATTTCGACTTAATCGTGAACCGTCGGCGTGTCCGAGTGCGGCACGAAACATTTGCGGCAGCGGGCTTCATATTTGTCGCTTGCGCCGACTTCGACCCGGCTTGTCGAATCGGAAGTACGCTGCGAATAATTCGCTGTGTTTCCGCATTTTACGCAGATAGCGTGCGTTTTCGTGATAAATTCGGCGACGGATAAAAGCTGCGGCATCGGCTCGAACGGTCTGCCGAGATAATCCTGATCGAGTCCGGCGATGATGACGCGTTTGCCGCTGTTCGCCAGTTCATTGACGGCTTCGACGATTGCCATATCGAAAAATTGCCCTTCATCAATGCCGACGACCTGCGTGTCGGCTTCCATCTGCGCTAACATTTCGGCGGCGGTCATCACGGGTTTGGAAACGTGCGTCATTCCCGAATGCGAAGCGATTTGTTCAATAGAATAGCGATTATCAATCACCGGCTTGAAAACCTGAACTTTCTGTCTGGCGATTTGAGCGCGTCTGAGGCGACGAATCAATTCTTCCGATTTCCCCGAAAACATTGAACCGACGATGACTTCAATCCAACCTGCACCGTCTGTCTGACGGCTTTTGCGGCGTTCTTCCGTATTGTCGAACGCAAATTCTTCAACCATTTTGATGTTAAATTTCCCTCTGTTTGAAATTTGAATTGCTAAGATTATCACAACCTTTAGCCCAAAGTCTAAATCAAATCAGCAGCCGAATTCGGCGCGGAAAATCAGTGAGAAATTTCCGTGCTTTTTGTTATTCTAAACCTATGTCGCTCAAGATTTGCGAAAGATGCAAGCGTCCGTTTCTGGCGCACAAGGAATTTTGCCCGCAGTGTCCGGCGCCTTACACCTGGAATCAGGAATCGTGGTTGAACGTCGGATGTCTAATCGCCATGGTCGTTTTGCCGCTCGGTTTAATGCTTTTCTTTTGGCTGTTTCTCTTTTTCGGCTTCGTCTTTCGATGAATCTTCGGTCAGGCGCAAAGCAATTTGGTCAATCAAATTCGCGCTGTCGGATTTGCGCGTGACGTTGTTGCCGATAATCGCAAAAGTCAGAATTTCGCCGTCCGCCGCCTGCGCGTACCCGGCGAGCGAGTTGACGAAACTGATCGAGCCGGTTTTCGCAAAAATTTTTCCTTTCGCCTTGCCCAAACGTCCGCCCAAAGTTCCGTCGGTTGCGGCAATCGGTAAGGACGCGACAAAGGCGTCGGAAAACTTCGACTGCGCGGCGTAAATCAAAGCGCGTCCGAACGCTTCGGGCGTGACGAAATCGAGACGCGACAAACCCGAACCGTCGTGAATCTGAATTTCTTCGGTCGCCACTTTATTTTCACGCAGAAATTTTTTAATCACCGAAGTTCCCGCCGAATCGTCGCCGCGCACTTCCTGTAATTGTTTCGTTTCCGCAATCGCCGAATCGCCGAAATTTCTGCCGAGCGTTCGTAAAATTAATTCGGCGTAAATGTTCACCGAATTTTTATTCATTCGTCTGATGATTTCCGCGAGCGTTTTGCTTTCAATCGAAGCGATTTCGACGCTCGTTTCGACGTTCAGCTTATTTTTCGATTTCCAGTCCGCCGATTTAATTGTGCCTTCGACGACGATGCCTTTTTTCTCCAACGCTTCCTTCAAAGTTTTCGCCGTCCAGAACGCCGGATTGTGAACCGCCATTCGCCCTGAAGCTTTTTCACCGCTGCCCCAAATATAAATTTGATTGTCCGCTAAACCGCGTTTGATGCCATAAGACTCGACTTTTTCCGGCTGTTTCGGTTGTAAATCGTTTTCGATTTGCAAAACGTCGCTCGAAGCGGTCGGTTTGCCGTCCTGCATATAAACGTCGGCTTCGTTTTCACGAAACGTCAGCGCACTCGCTTCCGCGCCGTAATACCACTGCAAATCGTTCCACGTCCAGCCGTCGCCGAAACCGTCGCCTTTGAAATAACTGTCATCGCCGATGATGTTTCCTTTAACACGTTTCAAACCTTTCGCCTGCAATTGCGAAACGAGATTTTCCAGGTTTGCGGCATCAAAATCCGGTGCGCCGCGACCGTAAATAGTCAAATCGCCGTCAATCGTTCCGTTATCAATTTCCTTCGCCGCGTAAACGGAAGTTTTCCATCGATAATCCGTGCCGAGTTTGTCGAGCGCGACGATTGCCGTCAAAGTTTTTTCAATCGAAGCCGGATTAAAAAGTTTCCGCTCGTCGCGCCCGCAAACGATGCGACCGTCTTTTAAACTAATCGCAATCACGCCCCAACGCGCATTGGCAAATTCGCTCTCTTCGATGGTTTCATTGATTCGCCCGCACAGCGCGATGTCTTTTGGATTTTTGGAAATTTCGAGTGGTTTTGACAGATTAATTTCCGAATCGGGAACCGTAAACGTTTGTTCGTTCGTCGGCTGAGAATTATCGTCCGGCACGGAACTTTGAACGAAATTACACGCCGGAGCGGAGAAAATGACAATTGCAATGAGCAGGAAAAAAACTTTATTCATCGGTAAAACTACGAGTCTTGATTTCGGGAGCGTTTATTTTTACGCTGATTTATTGTCCAACATTTCGCGCGTTGCCCGCAACACTTCCGCGACGCTGATTTCCTTAATCGCGGCACTTCGGACAGTATTTATTTGCCTGGTCAGCGGCAGATAAGTGGTTGGCGCGTTTTTGTCCATTACCAAAACAATCGGCGTTCCGACAATCGCGCCGAGATGAATCGCGCCCGTGTCATTGCTGATTAAAACGGACAATTTCGACAGCGCGGCAACGAATTCAAGCAGTGTAAGTTTATCAATAATCAAAGTTTCGGCGGGAAATTTCTCCTCGATTTCACCGCGCAAATCGGCTTCTTCGGGACCGAGGAAAACGATTGTCTGCAAAGTTTTATCCTGAGAAAGATTTCGCGCGGTTTCAGCGAATTTACCCAAATCCCAACGCCGACTCGGATTTCCCGCGCCCGGAAAAAGTCCGACAAGTCGTTTCGACTGGCTCGACCGAAAAAGCAATTCGATTTTTTCCAAATCCGTTTCACGCGGAGTAATTTTAACAAAACGCGGCGCGGTTTCGATTTCGAGCGGTTTCAGCAGATTCAAATAATGATCGGTCAAATGCAAATTTTTATCTTCGCGCGGCGGTTTCGGCTCGAATTTCGCCAGAAAATCGAGCGAGCGATTTTCACGATTGGCGTAAAGCCGATGTTTCGCGCCCGACAAAAAGCCGAGCAGATTCGTTTCGTAAAGACTGTGCAAATCAATCACAAAATCGAATTTGCGGCGGCGCACGTCTTTTGCAATCCGCAAAATTTCGCTGATTGAAGCAATTTTGTTTCCGTCGCGCAGTTTTACGCGGTCAACGACGATTTTTTCATCGGCGAAATTTGAAATCTCGACGATTTCCGCGCCCGATTTTCCGATCATCGCCGTTATTTTCGCTTCGGGAAACTTTCGCGGACGGCTTTCAGCGCGGGCAAACTCAAAACGACATCGCCGATTTGCCCGAAATTGATAATCAAAATATTTTGCGGATTAAAGTTCAAGAATTTGAATTGATGCTAGACTTCGCGTAAATCTCTGCCGGTCATTTCGTCGGGTTTTTCGAGTCCCAGAATGCCGAGAATCGTCGGTGCGACATCTTCGAGCGCACCGTCTTCTCGCAGATTGCAGATCCGTTTGCGTGTTCGTCAACCAGATGAAACGGCACCGGATTAGTCGGTCGGAGCGCTGTTCGGTTCGCCGGTCAACAAATCTGCCATTTCCTCGCAATTTCCGTGGTCGGACGTGATGATGGCCATGCCGTCAAGCTCGCGGATTTTTTCGACGATGCCGCCGAGACAAGTGTCAACAAACTGCACGGCTTCGATGGTTTTTTCCAAATTTCCCGTGTGCGCGACCAAATCCGGCGCGGCGAGATTGGCGATAAAAACCTCATTTTCTCCGGCTTCGAAGCCGCGCAAAAATTTATCCGTAACTTTAAAACAGGCTGATTCGGGCTGGGCTTCGTAGCCGCTTGTCTTCGGCGAAGCGACTAAAATTCGTTGTTCGCACGGATGTTCGAGTTCGACGCCGCCGTTGAAAAAATAAGTGAGATGCGCGTATTTTTCCGTTTCCGCCACGCGGCAATTCAAAACTCCGTTTTCGGCGAAAACTTTCGCCAGAACATTTTCTTCGTTTTCCTGATTGAAATGCGACGGGCAAATTAAACGTGCGGTCATATTCGGTCAAACAAACGGCGTGAATTTTCGGTTTTCCTGCAAATTCGTCGGTGTCCGAAACGGCGAGTGATTTGACGAGCTGGCGCATCTGCGCCGGATGATGATTGAAAAAAATCACGACATCGTTATTTTTAATCGTGGCGGTTGGAGCGCCGGGCGATCGATTCCAAAATTATCGGCTGAATAAATTCGTCGGAAATGCCGCGCAGAAAAGAACTGCGAATAGCTGTAATCGGGTCGCTCGCGCGTTCGCCTTCCGCGTGAACGAGCATCGTATAAGCTCGCGCCGTGCGTTCCCAATTCTGGTCTTTGTCCATCGCGTAATAACGCCCGCAGAGCGTCGCAATTTGCCCGATGCCGATGTCGGCTAGTTTGATTTCCAACGCTTCGACATAAATGTCTGCCGTGCGCTGCTGAACATCGCGTCCATCGAGAATCGGATGAATGAAAATGTTTTTGATTTCCTCGTATTTCGCCAGTCGCAGCAGCGCGAAAAGATTTTCGAGCGATGAATGTATCTCTCCGTCGCTCAATAAACCGATCAAATGAACCGATGACCTTTCCGCTTTCGCCGTGGCAAATGCCTGTTTTAAAACTTTGTTTTCAAAAAATTTGCCTGTTCTGATAGCATAAGAGATTCGCGCCACATCGGTCTGCACGATTCTTCCCGCGCCGATATTTAAGTGTCCGACCTCCGAATTTCCAGCCGTATCAGGAGTTAAACCGACGCGCAAACCGGAAGCGGCGAGCAAAGTCTGCGGATATTTCGCGGAAATTTGATCGTAATTCGGTGTGTGTGCCAGCGCGATAGCGTTTCCTTCGCGTTTCGGCGAATAACCCCAACCGTCGAGAATAATAAGTGCCAGTGGTCTGTTCATAAAAAATCTCGGAAGTCTCGGAAGTTTGGAAAGAAATTAATTTTGACTTTTCGAAATTTCCAGAATTTCTAAACTTCCGATAATCTCAATAAGCGTTCGGCGCGGGCTTTTCCATCCATCTTTCAGGATGTTTCAGCGCGGAAAATCCGAATTGTTCGTAAAGCCCGTGCGCATCTTTCGTTGCCAAAATCCAGCGGCGAAAATTCTGCAAATCCGGGTGCGCGAGAATCGTTTTCATCAAAAACTTGCTCAAACCTTTGCCTTGAAATTCCGGCAAAATGAATACGTCGCCGAGATAAGCGAACGTCGCGCAATCCGTGATAACCCGTGCAAATCCAATTAAATTTTCGCCTTTATAGACTGCAAAAGGCAAGGAGTTTTTTATCGCCCGTTCGGTTTGTTCTTTCGTGCGTTCTTTTGCCCAGTAAGATTCTTCCGATAGATATTTATGAATCACCTCAATCTGCAAACGCTCGCGCCTCGTGCTGATGGTAAATTCGTGATGTTGCCATTCGTCCATTTACTTAACCCTAAAAGATTTGACCATTGATTGAACATCTTCAACCAATCTAGTATCTTTTTTCATCAAAGAACTTACAATAGCAAAGGCTTTTCCGTTCTTTACAAAAACCCATTGCCGCCACATTACGTCTTCGCGTTTCGGCGCAGGTGCTTCGAAATAGAGCGCGTCGGCTTCGTCAACCTTAACGATTTGCATATCTTTGGCTTTTACATTCGGGTTAAATCCTTTGGCAAAGCGCAATGCCAAATTTTCTCTGATGTCGTTGAATAATTTAACTTCGTTTTTCGTCTCCTGCGCCGAATAACTTCCTAATTGATAGATGTCCATTCCGACCGGAAAAGTCGGCGGTTTATAACCAACATAAATCCCCTCATTACGGGAAGTCCAGCCATCTGCAATTTTAATATTATAAGTTGATGAATTTTGCGTCGGAGTAAAAAGCCAATAATTTCGTTTGGCATCATAACTCCAGAATGTTTGAGTTTGAACAGCAACCGCATCAAAGACTTCTTTCCAAGTCGGTTTGTAACCGTCAGAAAACGGCGAACCCAATTTTACACTACCTATTTCTTTATGATCCGTGTGAATCGCCAAATCATAAAATGCAAAAAGCAAACTGCCGAACGAGCCGAAATTTCCCTGAATCGGACTGCTTTCGAGTCTTGTTTCGAGCAGTTCTTTCTGCTCCGCTTCAGAAATTGCCGAGCCGTTATTATCTACCGCAATCTCGCTTTGAGCATAGCTTTGAAAAGTTAAGTTCAGACTTATAAACGTCAACCATAGAATCAGGTAAAAAAATTTCATAGTATTCTTGCTTATAAGATTCACTTCAAACTTCAATTAGTTTCCTTTTGCTTACTGGCTAAACTGTCGGCTTTGTCCATTTCAAATTACTAATAAACCTAAAATCATCCACATTATAAGTGATAATCGTCAAATCGTTTTCAAGCGCGGTTGCAGCGATTAAGGCATCGGCAAGCAGTAAACCGTGCGAGTTGGAATAATCCCGAATCAACTCTCCAGGTATTATCGGAATCAAAGGAAAGCGCGTCAGATATTTTTCATTGACGCGCTTTTCCTGATTTGATTTTGAACCTTGCAAACATTCAATATAAACGGTCGCGTCAATGGCACATTCAAGATTTTCGACAAGTTTTGTTACCTTTATATCGCCTTTGAAGATTTTAGAGAGAACATTTGTATCAGGTAAATAAACAATCATATTTTACCGTTATTTTTATCTCGAATCGCGCGGGCGATTTCTTCCCCCGTTTCTTTACGGTCAGCCCAAATTCCGACTGCTTCGCTTGCGTCCACATCATCCATATCAAATGGGTAATTCAATTGAATGGTTTCCAGTTTCTTTTTCGGACTTCTTACCAGACGCAAAATCTCGTTAGCGGTTTCCTCGCTTTTAACACTGAATTTTAAGTTGATGTTCTGTGGAACTTCAATAACTACTTGTCCCATAAAATTTCTCCCGAATAAATTTTATCACGATTATCCTGTTTGATTTGATAAAACGCTTTGCGTCCCGGAAATATCGCGCCGATCGCCCAAATCTTCTTCGATTCGTGAAAAGCTGATTGTATTTTGCAATCCGGTCGGAGCGCGACAAACTGCCGGTTTTGATTTGTCCGGCGTTGGTGGCGACGGCTAAATCGGCGATGAACGAATCTTCGGTTTCGCCCGAACGATGCGAGATAACGGCGGTCATATTGTTGGTTTTCGCCAATTCAATCGCGTCGAGCGTTTCGGTCAACGTGCCGATTTGATTGACTTTGATTAAAATCGAATTCGCCGCGCCGGTGTCAATTCCCTTTTGCAGAAATTTCGTGTTCGTAACAAATAAATCGTCGCCGACGAGCTGAACCTTGCTGCCGATTTGCGCGGTGATATTTTTCCAACCGTCCCAATCGTTTTCCGCCAAGCCGTCTTCGATGGAGATAATCGGATATTTTTCCGTCCAGTCAATCCAATACGCGACCATCTCTTCGCTCGACAAAACGCGTTTGTCCGACTTTTTGAACACGTAATTCGTGCCGTCGAAAAACTCGCTCGCCGCCGGATCGAGCGCGAGCATAATGTCTTCGCCTGCCGTGTAACCGGCTTTTTCAATCGCTTCGAGAATCGTTTCAATCGCTTCTTCGTTCGATTTCAAATTCGGCGCGAAACCGCCTTCGTCGCCGACGCTCGTCGCCAATCCGCGCTTTTTCAAAACCGCTTTTAAGTGGTGAAAAATCTCCGCGCCCGCCCGCAGAGCTTCGGAAAAAGATTCCGCGCCGACTGGCATTACCATAAATTCCTGAAAGTCCACGTTGTTGTCAGCGTGTGCGCCGCCGTTGACAATATTCATCATCGGAACGGGCAAAGTTTTCGCGTTCACGCCGCCGATGTATCGATAAAGCGGCATTTCCTGAAATGCCGCGCCTGCCCGCGCCGTCGCCATCGAAACGGCTAACAGCGCGTTCGCGCCCAGGTTCGATTTGTTTTCCGTGCCGTCCAAATCGAGCAGAGTTTTGTCAATCAAAGTCTGGTCGAGCGCGTCCAAACCTTCGAGTTCATAGCTGATTTTCTCGTTAACATTTTCGACCGCTTTGGAAACGCCTTTGCCCAAATAACGCGCGTCATCGCCGTCGCGCAGTTCGACCGCTTCATTTTCGCCGGTTGACGCGCCCGACGGAACGGCGGCGCGTCCCTGCGTTCCGTCTTCCAGAATAACTTCCGCTTCGACCGTCGGATTTCCGCGCGAATCTAAAATTTCCCGCGCCCAAACTGTTTCGATTAAACTCATTTTATAAAGACTCCGTAAATAATTTTACTGCTGATTAAATTTAACTTGATTCGAGATTAAAAACAAAAATAGCCGTGAGAACTTTACGGCTATTTTTTCGTCACTTCTAAAATAAATTATTTCGTCTTCTTTGCTTTTGAGACTAAAATAATTTCGTTTGATTCATAATTTCTATGAATCGGAATTTTTTCAGGCAATCCATCTATCTCTGAATATCCTTCAAAAATGTGTACGACTGCCCAGAGATGATTATTATCAAGCGGGACTTCTTCAAGATTCGCGGGACTGTATAAATTATAATTACTCGCCATCATATCATTCCAATATAAATCGGCAAGATTTACTTCAAATTCAAATGCTGCGTCCTTCTTCAAATTTTTACATTTAACTTTGCTATACGCTATAAACTTTTCACCGCTTCTAACGCGCTCCGTTGCTGTTGCTTTGGACAAACTGGAAAAATAAAAATTATTCTAAACACTTTCTTGTTTATTTCTTTCCCGAATTTGTTTGTTACTTTCACTTTTAATGATTTGTTTTTAAGAGTCTGCCAGTAATTATCCGGCAAGGAAATCTCAATAGTAAAATGTTCTCTTTCCGTGAAATTGAATTTCTTTTCCTGTGCAAAAGAAATTCCTGAGAACAAGCAAAAAGTAGCAATAAAAAATAGATATTTAAATTTCATATCTAACTTTTCTCCATTCGCACCTGCATTATGCGGCGTTTGTGGACTTTTTCGATTTTGAAGGTGTGTCCGTTGTATTTGACGCTTTCGCCTTCGTTGAGAATTTGTCCCGATTCGCTCATCAGAAAACCGGCAATCGTCGTGTAGCCTTCGGAAATCGGCAGATTCATATTCAAACGGCGATTCAAATCGCGCACCGCTAAACTGCCGTCGAGAATGAAAACGTCGTCCTGAATTTTACGAAATTGCTCGCTGACTTCTTCATCGTGTTCGTCGGAAATGTCGCCGACGATTTCTTCCAGAAGGTCTTCGAGCGTGATAATTCCTTCCACGCCGCCGTGTTCATCAACGACGAAGCCGAAATGCGCTTTGGCTCGCTGCATCTGCCGCAAAACGTCTTCGAGCCTGGCTGTGTCCACGACATACATCGGTTTTTGCAGAACTTTTTCCAACTTGAAGTTTTCCGGATCAAGCAGATAGGTCATTAAATCTTTGCTGTGAATAAATCCGGCGATGTCGTCGAGCGAAGCTCTCCAAACGGGCATCCGCGAATAACCGTTACGTTTGAAATTTTCAGCGATTTCTTCGAGCGTACAATCTTCGGAAACACCGATAATTTCAGTGCGCGGAATCATTGCTTCCTTAACGGTCGTTTCCGAAAATTCAAAAACACGATTGATTAAACGCCGCTCTTCTTTGTTGACGTGTCCGCTGGCTTCCGACACTTTTATTAACTGGCGAATTTCATCTTCCGTGTAAATCGAAGCGTGTTCGCTGGTCGCTTCCAGACCGAAAAGATTCGCCGTTTTCGCGCTGACCCAATCGAGCGCGTGAATAAAAGGCTTGAAAATAGTGTAAAAAATCTGCATCGGCAGAGCGGTGAACATCGCCACTTTTTCCGCCAAGCCGAGCGCGAATAATTTCGGAGCCTGTTCACCGAGAACGATATGCAGACTGGTCACGATGAAAAATGCGATGCCGTAAGAGACGATGTGTCTGGCTGATTCGGGCAAATTGTTCAACGCGCCGCCGAGAATCGCTTCGACGACCGGTTCGCCCAACGCTCCCAATCCAAGCGAAGCCAGCGTGATTCCAAGCTGCGAAGCCGATAAATAAGCGTTGAGATTGTCGAGCAGATTGAGAAGGCGCACCGCGCTTTTGTTGCCTTCGGCGGCGAGCGTTTCGATGCGCGAACGCC
Organism: Pyrinomonadaceae bacterium; assembly: GCA_963761145.1. Taxonomy (GTDB): domain Bacteria; phylum Acidobacteriota; class Blastocatellia; order Pyrinomonadales; family Pyrinomonadaceae. The sequence goes on along the minus strand of CAVXFU010000004.1, from coordinate 556,659 downwards.
GCACGCCGACAAACGCGAATTCCGCGGCGACGAAAAATCCGTTAACGAAAACGAGTACTATTACTGCGAAAACTTTAAGTGCGATTGAAGCCCAGGTTGCGGGTTCGACGGCGACGGTCGGGTCAGCGGCGAAGAAAAATAAGAAATTACTAAAGGAATCGTCCATTATTTATTTACTGTTTTTATATTAAGAAATCTTACTCTTTAGAAATCTAATTTTTGAATTATATCACTATATTTTACTCGTTTAAAAACTTTTTCAAAATTCTTCGCGCCAAATCGTATCAATAATGTCCTGAATAAGCGGCTGGCACGAACCGCAGCCGCCGCCCGCGCGACACGCATCGGTTACGTCTTCGACCGTTTCGAGCGCATCCTTTTTCACCAGATTCTCAATCGTTTCTTCGGAAATACTAAAACAGGTACAGATCAACGCTTTTTCGCCGACCCATTCTTCGATTTGCACACGCCTGAAATCGGCAAACGCGTTTTGCAGAGCGTTCAGCGCGAGTTCGCGGCAATGCGTTCGATTTTCGGGAAACTCTCCGATTTCCTGTTCGATTTCCCGTTCAAAAAATTGTTTGTCGAGACTGTGAAGTTCGGTCGAGTATTTGCCGACAATCAATTTCGCCAGCGTTTCAGCCGCCGCAATTAAAAATCCGCAGCCGCTCGATTTGAATTTCGCTTCTTCGATTCGTTTTGAATCTGCGTTAATTCGCAGCGTGAAACGCAGAACCGCGCCGCAAACAAAAGTCGCGTGCGTCCCGACCGCGTTGGCGTTCGCCGCTTGACCGGCATTTTTCGGCGCGTGAAATCGTTCGCTGATTTTCGCGGGATAAAAACTCACGAGTTAAATGGTAAACGGTATTTGAAAAATAATAAATGATTTGTTCTGTGAAATTTGCGCCGAGACGTTTTGGATTTACCGCAAATTTAAGAATTTCCTGTTTACCAATTTTCAAATACCGTTTACCATTATCTCGATGAAAGTTTTTCGCTTTTGCCTTTTTGCCGTTGCCGTTTGCTTTGGCGCAGCGTGTCGTCCTGCCGCCGCGCCCGTTTCGGTTTCCAACAAGCCGGTTTCGATAAATAATGTGCCGCAAACCAACGTGCCTTTGCCGCCGACAAAAAACATCGAAAATTTAGGCTGGACGCTTTTTGATAATCGCCGCGAAACGATTAACGATTATCGAGGCAAAGTCATCGTGCTTGATTTTTGGGCGACTTATTGCCCGCCGTGTCTCGAAGAAATTCCGCATTTGAACCAGCTCAAAACCAAATACGGCGAAAATCTGCAAATCATCGGTCTGCACGTCGGCGGCGATGAAGATAAAGTAAAAGTTCCGTCATTCGTCGAGCGTCTGAAAATCAACTACGTTTTGGGTTATCCCGACGACGAATTGATTAGGATTTTGTTCGGCAGTGACGACGCAATTCCGCAAACCTTTGTTTTCAATCGAAGCGGCAAATTGACGAAAAAAATTGTCGGTTTCGACAACTTTATCAAAGCCGATTTAGACGAAGAGATCGAACGCGTTATAAATGAAAAATAGTTTAAATCAATTGGCAGATTGCATCTGATTTGCAGCAAATACTTGTTTTACCGCACGAATCGTATTGCAGTGAATTTCGACCGTATCGTTTATGTCTTTGGCGTAACCGCCGCTCATCGTCGTCACAATCGGAATTTGCCTTTCTCTGGCAAAGTTCAAAACCATTTCATCGCGTCGCCGCAAACCTTCGATCGTTAATCCGAGCCGTCCGAGTTTGTCATTTTCAAACGGGTCTGCACCGCCGAGATAAAAAACCAAATCGGGTTCGTGCGTGAAAATCCTCGGTAAGGCTTCGCTTAGTATTTCGAGAAACTCCGCGTCGCCCGTGCGGTCGGGAAGTTCGATGTCAACGGTCGAATTCTCCTTGAAAAGCGGATAATTTTTCGCGCCGTGCATTGAAAAAGTGAACACATCGGCATCTTTTTCAAAGATAAAAGCCGTGCCGTTGCCCTGATGAACGTCACAATCTACGATTAGAAATCTCTGCGCCAGATTTTCCTTTTGCAAAACACGTATCGCCACCGCAACATCGTTCAAAACGCAGAAACCTTCGCCTCTGTCGGGAAAAGCGTGATGCGTTCCGCCTGCCAGATTTGACGAAACCTGATTTTCGAGCGCATGTTTCGCCGCCTTAATCGTTCCCGACGTGGCAAGAAATGAACGCCGCACGAGAGCCTGCGACCACGGCAGACCGAGCCGCCGCACTTCCTTTGTCGTCAAAGTTCCATTTTTGAGACGAGTTACGTAATCTTCGGTGTGAACCAGCTGAACGTCTTCGATTTTCGCCGGCGACGGCTCGAAAATTTCTGACAATTGCAGTGTTCCATCTGCCAGAAGTTTATCTCTGACCAATTCAAATTTCCTGATCGGAAAAACGTGATTTTCGCCGATGTCGGCATAATAATAAGGCGAGTAAAAGATTCTATAATTCAGCATCAATTAAATCGTAAAGGATAAACGATTCCCGGTAAATCGCCGCTTTGATGAGGAGAAGTATAAATTTGCCCGAATCGCCGGATAATCCAGGCTAAGTAGCTTGCTAACAGGCTTTTATCAAAAAATAGGGATAGTGTCATTTTAACCTCGGATAGTGTCATTAGAGTGCAAACAGCCGTCATTGAAGTTCAAATGCCCGTCATTGAAATTCAAACAGCCGTCAGCGAAGTACAAACAGCCGTCAGCGGAGTTCAAATAGCCGTCAGTTGAACGCAAACAGCCGTCTTGTCAGTGCAAACAACCGTCATCTGAGTTCAGATGCCCGTCATTCGAGTTCAAATAGCTGTCCTGTCAATCCAAACAGTCGTCTTGTCAGTGCAAATAGCCGTCTATCTTATAGATTTCGTAATCCGTTGATTTAAAAAGGTGGTGCGGCTGACACTCGGGAAAATGTCAGCCGCAAATTTATCGGCAGGATAACCTGTAGGCAACGCGGAGCGGATAGGCAAAAGGCGGATTAGGTTAACGGGGCAGGCAAAATGTGCTAATAAGTAGTTCTCCGCAAACTAATTTACCGGCACAAGAACTTTTTCATTCGGACGACTCATTCCGATTTTTCGAGCTTCAAGCTCGACCGTGCGCGAGTCGCTCTTTAAGCTGTGAACTTCTGTTTGAAGTCCGAGATTTTCATTTGTCAGTTGCTCGAAGGCTAAACTCAAACGCTCATTTTGTTCGAATTCCTGACTCATTTCCGCATAAGCGCGAAGATTGATAGCCATGCAAAGCATAAAAGTTATCGCGGCAATTCCGGTGAAAATTAACCATTGCGGCGTTGTTTTCGACTGCGCTTTAGCTCGGTTCGGGCGTGAAGCGGCGGGCATCGAAATCGTGTGTGAATTATCCCAGTAAGTAATGGCGACCTTGTTCAAGCAGCACCTCCAAATCATCCTTGTTTTCAGTTTCAGCGTAAATTCTGACCATCGGTTCGGTTCCTGAAGGACGCATCAGCATCCAGCTTTTATCGGCGAAAATGAATTTCACGCCGTCTAACCGATTAATACTCTCGACTTTCTTGCCGCCTATTTCCGACGGTTCCTGTGCGAGTTTCTCTTTCAATGTTTTGGCAATTTCGTCGGTTAATTTAACTCCGATTCTGCCCGATTCTAATTTCCCGACGCGTTTGTAAAGTTCGTTTAACTGCTCGGTTAAACTCGTTCCGCGCACCGCGACCGCTTCCGCCGCCAGCAGACAGGCGATGATGCCGTCTTTTTCGGGATAATGTCCTTTGATGGAAAGACCTGCGGATTCTTCTCCGCCCAAAATAATTTCGTTTTTATTTATCAATTCGCCGATAAATTTGAATCCGACCGGCGTTTCGTAAAGTTTTAAGCCGCGACTTTCGGCAACTCTATCAATCAAATGCGATGTCGCCACGCTTCTCGCCAAACCTTCCTTCCAGCCGCGACTTTCCGCTAAATAATCTGCCAGAAGTGCGACTAACTCATTCGGCTGGATAAATGCGCCGGTGCTGTCAATAATTCCGAATCTGTCGCCGTCGCCGTCGGTCGCTAATCCAAGTGTTAGATTTTTCGCTTTGACCGTTTCTCTGAGTTCGCCAACCTGTTTTTCGCTCGGTTCGGGCGATTTGCCGCCGAAAGTCACGTCGCGCCAATCGTGTATTGTTTCAACTTCCAAGCCGAACTCACGCAAAATCGCGTCTAAATATCCGCGACCTGTTCCCCAAAGCGCGTCGTAAGCATATTTACCATTAGCTTTAGCGATTTGATCGAATCGAATCTTAGTTTTCAAATCGTCCAAATAATTCGGACGCGCATCAAATTCTTCAATCGTTCCGCCGCTCGCATCTGTCCGCTTGCTCAGAATTTTCAATGCCGCTTTCAATTTGTTTCGTAATTTCCGGCAAGCGCGGGCGCACCATCGGCAGTTGAAAACTTGATTCCCTGATATTCGGGCGGATTGTGCGATGCCGTAAAATTTATTCCGCCAACCGCTTTTTCGTGTCTAATTGCGTGCGAAATCGTCGGTGTCGGTGTCGGATGATTGCAAAGTAAAACTCGAAAACCTTTTCGCTGCGCGATATCCGCCGCAACCTGCGAAAAACTTTCGCCCATAAATCGCGAATCATGTCCGACGATTAATGTCTGATCGTTTTGACCGGATTCTTTTTTCAAATAACTGCAAATCGCTTCAGTCACGAGCCGCACATTTTGATACGTAAAGTCATCGGCTATAATTGCTCTCCAACCTGATGTACCGAAGCGAATAGTCATAAAAATATTTCGAGAAACAATTATTTAGAACTATATTTTCTAAATTCTTAAATCCAATTTATACTGTGTAAAAACTTTGTGCTTTGAAAACAGAAAGGAAACAATGTTCATTTCCTCTTAAGGTGAAATCGAATTTATCATAATGTTTTTCTTTATGTAAAGAAAAAAGCTTGAAACTCTAAAACCTTTTATCCCAATAGTTTGAGAGCGATTGCTAAAGTATAAAATAAGCATCGTGCTTAAAAGTGAACAATTAGTGAACGGAAATCCGCATTTTATTTATATTTTGCTGAAGTGCCTGTAAAATAAGACATTCCTTGAGTGAATTATTTCCACAGGCAGAATCTAATATTAAACTACTGCTTAACATCGCATATGATCAATAAATACTCTGACCGATATGGTTGCAATTAAACTTTCACAAGTGTGTCAAAATAACCTCATTACTTTTTCTTTGTCTTTGTGAGTCATCTTGCCACAAACTTCTTTCCTCAAACTTTTATAAATTATCTATTTAAAGCCTTTATAGAGACTAAATTACAAATATCATTATGATGGCATCGTTTTTGCTATTCATTTAATCAGATAACAGCGGACGGAGTTTTGCCAGATTAAAACTGCAAATTTTATTCACTCTATATTTACGAAATCTTAAAGTTATACGATTTTCACTGAAAAAATAAAAACTCCGTAATTTATAAAAATTTAATTTTGGAGAAGGAAATAATTCTTATGAGACCAATCAAACACCTTGAAAAAGGCTTAACATACATTGCCGGCGGCGCATTTAAAGCTGTCAAATCTGTCAATCAATTTAAACCGAACGCATCTTTTATTCCGAAATGGTCGGATAAACCATTACTTAAATCTTGGCAGAAGACGAAACCGACGCTTGGATTTCCGCGCACGACCGATTCACTCTGCCCGAACTGTGTCATTGAGGCACGCGAAGACATTTTAAGCGGCAAGCAGGACGTTTCGCTTCTGGTTAACGAGAAAGTCGGCGAAATCAAAGCGCAGATTATTGAACGCGACGGTGAAATCTGGATGATTAAGGATTGTCCGACGCACGGGCATTTTGAAGATTTAATGGCGATTGACTCGAAGTTTTTGCAGCACATCGAATCTTTGTTTCCCGGACGCGACATTCAGGCGCACAACGACGAAAAACTGCACAATCACGGCTCTTCGACGATTAAATACGGACGCGGCGCGGTGTTAACGGTTGACTTGACAAACCGCTGCAATATGATGTGCGACCCGTGTTTTATGGACGCGAACCAGGTCGGATTCGTTCACGAGCTTTCAATGGAAGATGTTTCGGAAATTCTTGATAACGCTATTTCGATTAAGCCGCGTCGTCAAATGTCGGTGCAGTATTCAGGTGGTGAGCCGACGCTTTCGCCTTACTTTTTAGAATCAATTCGTTACGCGCGTAAAGTCGGTTATAACTCGGTGCAAGCCGCGACCAACGGAATTGAGTTTGCGAAATCGAAGGAATTCTGCCGCGAAGCCGCCGAAGCCGGACTTCGTTTCGTTTATCTGCAATTTGACGGCATCGGCAACGATGCAAACTCGCATCGTCAAGTCGGCAATCTTTTCGATGTCAAACTAAAAGCAATCAATAATCTGCACGAAGCGGGCGTTGATATTGTTCTTGTAACAACATTGGTGAACGGCGTGAACAACGATCAGGTAGGAACTATTATTCGTTTTGCTCTGGAAAATCCGAAGAAAATCTCATTTGTGTCATTTCAACCCGTTTCGTTTACCGGACGCGATGAGCATATTACCGAACAGAGACGTTTACAGCAACGTTATACGCTTTCGCATCTGGCTTTGGACGTTCAATCGCAGGTCGGCATTACTGAACCGACGCGCGATTGGTTCCCGCTTTCGTTGATGGGCGCGTTTGCGGATTTCGCGGACGTTGTTCACGGTGAAGATTCCGAATGGGGACAAGTTTCCTGCGGCTGTCATCCGAACTGCGGAGTCGGAACTGCCGTGATGGTCAACAAAGAAACGAAAGAAATGGCTCCGGTGCCGCAATTTTTGAACATTCAGGGCTTGGTCAAAGATATGCAGCATATCACCGACACGGCTCGCGGCAAATGGTTTTCCAATATGATGATGGGCTTGGCTCTTTTGAAAAACTACAATCCGTATGGCGCGCCGAAAAGTTTGACGCTTGCCGGTATCTTTGCGAAATTCGATAAATCGTTCGGTTTGTCGGGCAAAGATTACGGTAAAGTTGACGGAACGCGCACGGCGGAAGACATCGAGAAACGCCGCAAAGACCCCTGGAATTTCCTTTTCATCGCTGGAATGTGGTTTCAGGATTTGTTCAATTATGATTTCCGACGCACCGAAATGTGCATCATTCCCTACGGCACGCAGGAAGGCGAAATTTCCTTCTGCGCCTACAACACGGGCATCGGTTGGAGAAATATCATCGAACATATGCACCAGAATGCAACGGTCGCGCAGTGGTATAAAGAACAGGGTCGCCACGAAGTTTTCGCTCGCGGTAAAGAAGTCAGCTTAGACGAAGCCGGACACAACCTGAATCTGAATACGGTTGACCTTGCGCGTCCGAACAAACCGGAAATGGAAGGACCGAAAACCGCTGCTGAAGAAATGCAGATGATGAAAAAACTCTACAACCAAATGTTGATGGAGAAAAACGGCATCAAAGGCGAAAGCCTCGTCCAAATCGGCGGCATCAAACGCACCAAAAAAGAAGATTCGGGGCTTAAAGCATAAGCGTCAATCAAAATTAAATAAAAGCCCTGCGAGATCTCGCAGGGCTTTTTCAACGTCGTTCAGCCGCGCGTGAATTTGCGCGTCCGCGATTGAAATAGTCCGTCCGCTGACAAAGTTGCGCGTCGGCTACGCGATATTTAAAATCTCGTCAGACCATTTGCTATTATTATCATTTTGTTGTCGTAAGTTGTAACAAAGTGAGCATTGAAAACTAGCATTTTGTAAGTCAACATGCTCTATAACTGCGTCATAAACTAACATTTGAGGAAAAGCAAATTAGAATAACAACAAACCAGTTCGGTTCGGCGTAGCAAGTAAAATCTTTGCGGTCGGCATCTCAAGTGGCTTTGTTTTAATCTATAAAATAACACTTTAACGCGAAATAAACCTCTACTGTCGAAATAATTTGCAAGGTTTTCGCAAATTTTCGTTTATTGTGAAAATTTTAGTTCGTGCTAGTGAAAAAACTGTTGCTTTTTTGCGTCCAATAAGTTCAAATCTCTGCATCAGGAGTTTTGTTTTAATATGAAAAGATTTTTATCTGCTGTCGCTTTATGTACGTTCCTGTTGTTGTTCGGATTGTTCGTCTTTCTCCCGACGACACGCGCCGAGAAAAGCCTTCTGGAAACTCTGCTCAGTTTGCCTGCGCCGCCGCCGCCGAACCCTTTTGTCGTTAGTAATCCGCGAATTAACGCGAACACGGCATTTAGTAAAGATAAGCCGCCGCCGGACGATGTGGCGATTGATGATTTGGTCGCTTACTGGCAGAACATTAATAATTATAATCAGAAATTTTCATACACACCTGACCCTTCAGACCGAACGCTTGAACGACTGACCGCCGAAGTAGAAAACAATCCTGAAAAACTGCCGAGCCTGCTCAACGCTTTTGCCGGAAAACCGGGCGGCGTAGAAACGGTCAAGCGGCTTTACGACCGCGAAATGTCCGACAAAAAATACGAACGTGAATGGCGTGATTCGGTCAAACGCTGGCTGACCTATAATTCGCCGTATTTCAGCGACGAACTCGTCAAAGTTGCCGAGCGAGCAGGCGACACCAACGAATATGTCAGCAATCAGGAAGAAGTGCTGGCTCTGGCGCGGGTTGATTGGGACAGGGCGCGTCCGATTTTGGAAAGAATGCTCAACGACGCGACCCAGCCGGTTTCGCAAACTTTGGCGCGCTGGGCATTTTACGACCACGCGATGCGTCAAAAAGATTCGATTGACGCTGACAGATACCGAAAAGAATTACAGCAGACGGTCGAAACCAAATCGAACAAACCCGGCAATCGTGATCTGGCGATGGACGCACTGGTCGAAAGCGGCGATTTTGAAGGGCGCGACGATTGGTATTACACGCTGTTAGAGGATGAAACTCTGCACGATTTGCGCGTCAACGGCACAAGTTATACGGGTTTAACGACGCTTCTGAATCATTCGCCGTCGGACAAATACATAGCGAAAATGATCGAGTTAACGAGAAGTTCAAGCGCGGTCGTGCGCAGTGCGGCAGTAAAAAATCTTTCGACTCTGCTCGACGACAAACACCGCGAAGTCGTCGAAGCTCTGCTGCCGTGGCTCGATAATCCGACCTGGGCGAAGGAGACGAGCAGTGAACGACGGCAATTGGTCAGTGCATTGCGAGAATTTGAAATACCGGAAAGCGTGCCGGGTTTGATTGCGATGCTGAACGAGAAGCAGACGCAGGAAGTTGACACGTCGGCGATGTCCAATTCGATGAGTATGAACCGACCGATAGTGCGAGGTACCACAACAACGATTGATTATTACCCGTATCGGGACGAAGCTATTGCGGCGTTAGCGAAGCAAAAAGACGTTCGCGCGGTGACGGCTCTGCGGATGGTTCTGCCGCAGGTCGAAGAATGGATGCGCAGCAGTGTCGTGCAGGCGATTCTCGTTTCACACGGTTTCGGAGTCGGCGAACAAATCGAGGCTCTCGAATCGGTGGCGAGAAATTACGGTCAGCCGTCGGATTCTAACGGCAATATGATGAGTAATGTGTCAAGCACGGAAAATCCGTTCAATGTAGGGATGTCACCGCCGCCGCGCGTCGCGACGGTAATGGCGATGAACAGCAATATGATGATGAGCAACGGCGACAGCATTAATCGCCCGTTCAATCCGTCGGACATCAAACCGCTGCTCGGAATGCAGCTTATCAGTCAGCAGGATGCCGAAGAAGAATTGGTAACGGCGTTGATTGACCGCATCAGCGTTCTGGATAAAAAAGATCCGCCGCTCGCTGCCGGTCTGCGAAAGATTATGCAGAACTGGAACGGCGCGGCGATCAATCGTCTGCTGCTTCAGGATTTGAAAACCAATAAAGCCGACGCGGATTCGGTCGTTAAACTTTTGAGTTTGCGAAAAGAGTTGCGCGAAAAACAATGGAATGACGTAAATGACGTGCGCGGCGGAAGTGCAATCGCGCTCGGCATCGGCGCGTGTCTGATTGAAGACAACAGCGATTACGATGCGATTTTGGCGGGCGATAATGTCGAGGCGAAAACCGCGATGCTCAGTTGTGCGCGCTTGATTCGCGCCAATCTTCCTGTACGAACAGTCGCGGCAAATCTGAAAAGCCCGAATAAAATGCTGGCAGCGGCGGCGGAAAATTATCTGATTTCCGAAGATTCGCCCGAAGCCAGACAAATTGTGCTTTCGCTTCACCCGAACGAAGCACTCGTTCTCGGTGCGCGAACTTATTTCGGAACGAGCCTTTCGACAGATAACGGCAGCCAGTATCTGCCCGCGCTTTTCGCCAGCGTAAATAACACTTTGTCGAACGCGAGTTATTATATTTATGCCGGTGTCTCAAGCGATTTGGAAACTACTGAAAAGCATCTGCAAAAAGAAGTCAGGGAAAATCGGGAACTTCTGGGCGTTTACGCATACGCGGATAATTTCGTGCGGATTTACAAAGATAAAGCCGTTTTCAGTTGGCAGGAAGACAAAGCGCGTTACCGCGAGCGCGAACTGGAAAGCGCGGAATTCGACAATTTAAAAAGCTATCTGAGTTCTGAACGAGTCAATGAACTGCCGCCGTTTTTATCCGATTGCGAAAATGATTGCGAAGGCAAGGAACTTTTAATGCTCGGTCGGCAAGGCGGTCGGCGCGTCTTTAACCTGAGCGATTCGAAACCGAAGTTTTTCGTCGGTCTCGAACAGATTTTTGTAGAAATGCGCCAGCCGCCCGCGAAACTGCATTACTGGCTGGAAACAGGCGTTCCGGGCTTGGAGATTCTTTTTGAAAACGAAAATATGCAAGCCGAAGCCGTTTGGAAAATCGGCGACGATTTTCGCGTTCTGATCAATAATCAGGCTCGCCGAAAGGAAATTGATAAGGAAATCGAACAGCAGGAAGAATCTGACGAAGAACGTCTCGGCGCCGTCGAAAACGAAGAAGATTACAGCAAATACGAAAAACTCGAAGCGGAACGGCAAAAGCGGCGCGAACAGCGTGAATATGAAAATTATTCGTGGAATAAATTCGCCGGAAACGCGCTTGCCGGAACTGCGCAGCAGCCGAACGGCATTGATTTTTTGCCGAAACCGGACGGCGCGGCGGTTCGCGCCAATAATCAGCAGTGGAAAGCGCGAACGGCGGCGTTTGAAATCAGAAGCGACAGTCAGGGTTTATACAAAATCAGCGGCGGACGCGCACTTAAACTCCGCGAAGGTTACTATGACAAACCGCTCGTCACGGCAAACGGTCGCTGGCTGATTGCGACGCATTACGACGAGGAAGCCGGCAGACAACTGGTTAAAATTAATCTGCAAACAAACAAGGAATCAGTTATCAATTTCGAGGAACATCCGCTTGTCGAAAGCGTCGCATTCATTCCGACGACCAATAAAGTTCTTTTGTTCGGCGGCAATTATAGCGAATATGAAGGCGAAGAAACGGAAGATTATACCAGCCGTGACGGTGAATTTTACTTTCTCGATCCCGAGACCGGCGCGATTCAAAAAGCGAAAGGCGAAGTTCGCCCGCTCGCCCAGCAAACTTATCGCCCGCTTCAGCCGACGGGAAAACCCGACGAATTTTGGGCGGCGATTCCCGACACTTCCGACAACACACAGGTCGGCGTGTATAACGTAAAAACGCTGAGCTTCAAACCGCTCGTGAAAATCCCGCAAATTTCCTTTGACACGATGCAGATGTGGATTGACGCGGGCAAGATTTATTTTGTTTATCAAGGTCATCTGCTCAGTTTGCCTTTCCCGAAAACGGCTGCGACGACGACACCGGCGGAATGAACGTTTGCTGAACAGATTTTGAAAAAAGAGCGGACGATTAATTTAATCGTCCGCTCTTTTTTTGCCGGATATTATTTTCCGCTCCGAAACAATCTGACAGCCGATAAACAAGGCTCAAAATATTTTCAGTTCACAATGTTTGCGGCTCTTGCTTATGAAATTACAAACGCGTCGCGCTTAGTTTTTCTTTTTCGTTTTTTATAAAATCTTCGCCCGGATTGATGAACAGATTTTTCTCGAATTGATATTGTTTGTCGTAAAGCTGGCGATAGCGTCCGCCGAGCGCGAGCAGTTCTTCGTGCGTTCCGTTTTCGACAATTTGTCCGGCTTCGACGACGAGAATATTATTCGCGCTTCTGATGGTCGAAAGCCGATGCGCGATGACGAAAGTCGTGCGACCTCTTCGCAGGTTGTTCAAGCCTTCCTGAATCAACGCTTCGCTTTCCGAATCAAGCGAGGAAGTCGCTTCGTCCAGAATCAAAATTTTCGGATCGGCGAGCAACGCTCTGGCGATTGCCAATCTTTGCCGCTGACCGCCGGAAAGTTTCACGCCGCGCTCGCCGACGATGGTATCGTATTTGTTTTCAAAGCGTTCGATGAATTCGTCGCAATACGCGATGCGGCAAACTTCCTTTATTTCCTCAAAGCTCGCCTGCGGATTCGAGAAACGAATGTTGTCTAAAATCGAGCCGTCGAACAGGAAATTATCCTGCAAAACCACGCCGAGATGCTGCCGGTAATCGCGCAGTTTGATCGCCTGCAAATCTCGCCCGTCAATTGTAATTCTGCCTTTGTTCGGCTGGATAAAATTTAAAACCAAATTCAGAATCGTGGATTTTCCCGAACCGCTTGATCCGACCAGCGCGGTCGTTGTTCCCGCTTCGGAATGAAACGAAACGCCTTTCAAAACCGGCGCGTTTTCTTCGTATTCAAAATAAACGTCCTCGAAATCAATCGTGCCGCGAACATCGGGCAGCGCACCGCGCGATTCGTCTTCGGCGGTTTCGGTTTTGATTTGAAAAATTTCGCGAATTCTGTCTAATCCGGCGAATGCTTCGGTGATTTGCGTGCCGATGTTGGCGAGTTCGACTATCGGAAAAACCAAATTCAAAGTAAAAGCGATATACATCGCAAAATCTCCCGCCGTCATTCCCGCCTGCGGATTGGCGACGTTGGCGATGACGGCACTGCCGCCGAAATAAATCATCACAATCGCCACCGCGCCGATGATGACCGACGAAAACGCGCCCGTCGCCGAAACGCCCGTTAAAGATTTGGCGATATTGCGGAAAAGATTATGCGCGCCGCGCGCAAAGGAAAGCTCTTCGCGCTTTTCGGCGGTGTAGGCTTTGACAATTCGAATGCCGCCCAGACTTTCGTTTAAGCGTCCGGTCACTTCCGCCTGAATCTTGCCGCGTTCACGAAACAGCGGACGCAATTTGCCGAAAGCGTAACTTAAAACCACGCCGAAAACGATTAGCACGGCGAGCGTAATCAAAGTTATCTGCCAGTTCAGATAAAACAAAACTACGAGCGAAACGATCGCCGCCAAAAGCCCGCTGGCGATTTGCCCGACACCGGTTCCGACGAGATTGCGGATGCCTTCCGCGTCGTTCATAATCCGCGAAATAAGCTGTCCGGTCTGCGTCGAATCGAAATACGAAGTCGGCAGCCGCTCGATTTGCGCCTGAACTCTTTTCCGCATTTCCGTAATCGCCCGCTGCGCCGCCACGCCTAAAACCTGCGAAAGCGTAAATGAAGTAACTGCCTGCACGACGGTCGAAATCCCGACCGCGAGCGCGATCCATTTCAGCAAACCGTAATTTTTCTGCCCGAAAACTTCGTCAACCAGATATTTCGACGAAGCGGGCAAAACCGTTCCGGCGAAGCGGCTAATCAGCATCAAAATGCCGCCGAGCGCCAGCCGGTAACGTACATAAACTAAATCCCGCGCTTCAAACCACGCTCTCGATAAGCTGAACCTTTTTTTTCTTTTCTTCATCTGCCATATTTTAATTATATCAATTTACGGTTTTTGATTTAGATTCAAACAATGAATTATCATTGTATCTCACTAATTGCAGCTTTCTTAAATTGATTTTTTAATCTATGCGCGACATTCCGGTCGGAAACGGCTCTTTGCTCGTTACTTTCGACGACAAATATCAAATCCGCGACGTTTATTTTCCGCACGTCGGGCAGGAAAATCATACGGAAGGCTTTCCGTTTCGTTTCGGCGTTTGGGCGGACGGCGAGTTTTCTTGGATTTTCTCCGATGACTGGAAACGAGAATTAGCTTACCTGCCCGAAACGCTTGTCACCGACGTTCGATTAACTAACGAAACGCTCGGCATCGAAATCGTCTGCAACGACACGGTAGCGAGTCACGAAAATATTTTTCTGCGGCGTGTGCGCGTCAAAAATCTGCGCGATACTTCGCGAAAAATTCGTGTTTTTCTGCATCAGGATTTTCGCATCTACGAAAACAAAGTCGGCGACACGGCGTTTTACGACCCGGAAAGCTCTCGCGCTCATGCATTATAAAAAGCATCGTTATTTTTTAATCAATACCGCGCCGCATTTTGACGTTTTCTCGACCGGCAGAAAGGCTTTCGGGACGCAGGAAGGAACGTGGCGCGACGCGGAAGACGGCATTTTGAGCGGCGGCGCGGTGACTGAAGGATCGGTTGATTCAACAATCGGGGTTTATCTGGATTTGGAAGCGGGCGAAACGAAAGAGTTTTTTTACTGGATTTGCGCCGGAATGTCGCACGACGAAGTTATCAATCTAAACAAACACGTTCACGAGCAAACGCCGCAGCAGTATTTGAATTACACGGGAAATTACTGGCGCGTCTGGGTTAATAAAAACGGCACGAATTTCGCCGATTTGTCGCCGGAAATTATAAATTTATATAAGCGTTCGCTGCTGGTAATTCGCACGCAGACCGACAACGACGGCGCAATTCTCGCCGCGAACGATTCGGATGTCACCGAACGGGCGACCGATCATTACAGTTATTTGTGGACGCGCGACGGCGCATTTGTCGCCAACGCGCTCGACCTCGCCGGTTATCCATTTCTGACCAGAAAGTTTTTCTACCTGTGCGCCCAAATTATCCACGAAGACGGTTACTTTCTGCAAAAATATAATTCCGACGGAACGGTCGCTTCCGGCTGGCACGCGGCGTGGGACGTTTGGGAGCAAAAAAAGCTCGTGCCGATTCAGGAAGATGAAACCGCGCTGGTTATTTGGGCGTTGTGGGAACATTACGATAAATTCCGCGAAATCGAATTTGCCAGAAAGTTTTATCGCTCGCTGATTGTTAAAGCGGCGGATTTTATGATGAATTTTCGCCATGGGAATTTGCGGCTGCCGCTGCCGTCGTGGAATCTCTGGGAAGACCGGCGCGGCATTCATACGTTTACCTGCGGCGCGGTTGTCGGCGGTTTGCGGGCGGCGGCAAATTTCGCGCGGCTTTTCGGCGAAACCGAACGCGCCGAACAATACGAATCGGCGGCGGCGGAAATAGTTGCGGCGATGCGCGAACATTTATACAGTCCGGAACTCGGCAGATTTTTGCGCGGTCTGCAATTTCACGGCGACGCGCATTACGAAGCGGACGCGACGGTTGATGCTTCGATTTTCGCCGCTTTCTATTTCGGCGCGTTCGCGCCCGACGATGAAATGGTTGAAAATTCGATGCGGGCAATCGAAGAAAAACTCTGGGTAAAAGGCGACATCGGCGGCATCGCGCGGCTCGAAAACGACGGTTATATGCGCGTTTCCGACGATTTCACCGGCAACGCTTGGTTTATCTGCACGCTCTGGCTGGCGGATTTCTACATCGCCCGCGCCGCGACGAAAGACGAATTGCAGAAGGCTCTGGAAATTCTGGACTGGACGACGAAACGCGCTCTGCCGTCGGGCGTTTTAGCCGAGCAGGTTCATCCCGTAACAGGCGAACCCGTTTCCGTTGCGCCGCTTACGTGGTCGCATTCGACGTTTGTGGCGACCGTAATGAGTTATCTGAATAAACTCGCCAAATTAGTTTAATGAACAAATATCAAACATTTCTACCGCGCTTTCTGGCTTTAGTTCTCGATACTATTCTGCTTTTGCCGCTCGGAATCGTCGAAGATTCGGTGAAAAACAGCGTTTTTTCCGATCAGCTAAAACTCGCGCTGATAATCGCGCTCGGTTTAGCGAATGTTACTTATTTTATCGTGATGCATACGTTGTTCGGGCAAACGGTCGGAAAAATGTTGATGAAGGTCAAGGTTTTAGACGTTTCCGAATCGGCTCTGAAGTTCCGACAGGCATTACTTAGAGATTTGCCCCAAATAATTTTCATCTTCGGCTCACTCATCTTTACAAATCCGCTTTTATTGGACGAACAAGCCGCTGATTCGCCCAATTTATTGTCAAATCCGTATTACACGGTAATTTTACTCTGGGGAATTGCCGATATAGTCGTATTTTTCACCAATGATAAACGCCGCGCGCTGCACGATTTTGTCGCGGGCAGCGTGGTCGTCAAGATAGAAACAGAGGAAAGCATTTAACAAATTTTTCGCCGATTTATTTTAAGCAGCGAAAAATGCTGTTTCACCGCCGGAAATTAAAATGTTAAGTTTGAGAAGAGTTCGCAATAGTTATAATATTTTCAGTTAATTTATGAGAAAAGCAAAAATTTTAGCCACGCTCGGACCGGCGACCAACACACAGGAAAAAATCGAACAATTAATAAAAGCCGGATTAAATGCCGTGCGAATCAATATGTCGCACGGCACGCACGACGAACACGCCGAAACAATCAGGCTGGCGCGGGCGGCGGCGAAAAATCTCGATATGCCGCTGGCGATTCTGGTTGATTTATCGGGTCCGAAAATTCGCACCGGAAAATTGAAAGGCGGAACGGCGGTATTTCTCGAAACGGGTTCACAATTCGTTATCACTTCGCGTGATGTCGAAGGTACGGCGGAAGAAGTTTCGACAAATTACAAGGATTTGCCGAAACTGGTCGAAACCGGTGCGCGAGTGCTGCTCGACGACGGCGCGATTGAACTGATTGTCGAATCCGACACGGCGACCGATGTCGTCACGCGCGTTCTCAGCGGCGGACTGCTCTCCGAACGCAAGGGAATTAATCTGCCGAATACGAATTTGCCGATTCCATCGCTGACCGATAAAGACCGCGTTGATTTGGATTGGGCGATGACGCAGAACGCCGATTATATCGCGCTGTCGTTCGTTCGCCGCGCCGAAGACTGCAAGGAAGCCAGAGAATTAATCAAACAACTGCACACCAGAAAAATTGGCAGACCGCTGCTCGTCGCCAAGATCGAAAAAGCCGAGGCGATTGAAAATCTCGACGCGATTTTGCAGGAAACCGACGGCGTGATGGTCGCCCGCGGCGATTTGGGCGTAGAAACGAGCGCGGAACTTGTACCGGTATATCAGAAACAAATTATCGAAAAAGCGGTGATGAACGACAAATTCGTCATCACCGCGACGCAGATGCTGCAATCTATGATCATCAGCCCGCGCCCGACCCGCGCCGAAGCCTCGGACGTGGCAAACGCCGTCTGGGACGGAACCGACGCGGTGATGCTTTCGGCGGAAACCGCGACCGGACAATATCCGGTCGAATCGGTCGCCACGATGAAACGCATCATCGAATCAGCCGAAACCGTCGAAACCGTCAAGCTCAAACGTCCCGTCAAGTTCGCTGAAAAGCCGACTGGCAGAACGTCGCAGGCGTTATGCAAAGCGGCGGCAATCTGCGCTCGCGAGATAAAAACCGAAAAAGTCGCTGTCTTCACCGAATCCGGTTTAATGGCGCGTCGCCTGTCGAGCGTCCGTTCCGGCTTGCAAACCTTCGCCTTAACCAATTCCGATGACGTACGCAACCAATTAGCTTTAATTTGGGGCGTAAAACCCTTCTGTCACGAAGACACCGAAACCACCGAAGCAATGCTCAAGGAAGGCGAGAAAACTCTGCTCGACGCAGCGGTGATTGATAAAGGCGAAACAATAGTGATGATGGCTGGTCGGCTTTCCGGCTTAGGATTATCAAGCTCAATTGTCGTCTGGACAGTCGGCGAAGATATGGCGAGCCGCTAATTATTAAACTAAAAAGCGGCGAAACAAAAGTTTCCGCCGCTTCGTCTGTGCGATTAATAATTTTACTTATTTTTCGCTTTTCTTTTTTAAGGTCTCCGGTTTATGTGCCGCCGCGCTGCCGCTTTTTTCGCTTTCGACCAGATATTCAGGATTGTCTGCGGAAGCGGCGACGTGATGATTTTTGATGTCAACCGGTTTGGTCAGCTTCTTTTTCACTGTGCCGGAAGTTTTCCCTTGCGGCGTTTCCCATTCGACTTTATCGCCCGTTTTGAGATTATCAGCCATTTCCCTTCGCCGCCTCCATTTGCTTGCCGAGCTTGTTCGGATCGAAATAAGCGTGAAAGCGCGTGATTTTGTCGTCCTCGATTTCCAGAATACTCACGCCGTCGTATTCAAATTTCTGACCCGCGCTGATTGTCCCGCTTGTCGTCCATTCGAGGGCGGTCACGTCGTTCGATACGATTTCGTTGCGGAAATTTGATTTAACAGTGTCGAAACTATCCCGATAATTTTTCCAGAATTCTTCGACTCCGATGTTTTTGTCTTCGGTCACGACGTTGCCGATTTCGCAGTCTTCGCTGAAAAGACTGACGATTGTTTCCAAATCGCGCTTCGCTTCGAGGTGATGGAGCGCGTCTATAAATTGCTTTGCTAAATTTTCTGCCATTTTGATTTACCTTCCCTATTTCGTGTTTTGAAAAAATTTTACAGATTTAGAATCGGACAAATAAATCGCGCAGTCAAGTTCTCGCTTTCCGCATTTTACTGATGATATTTGGAAGGCAGATTTTCGCGTCCCCAACGCAGCGCGGCGCACATCCAGACGAGTTCGTCGAGAAAATCTTTGGCGCGTTTGTTAAAGGCTTTGTCGAGCAATTTGCCGTTTTCGTCGAATTTATCCTGCACCTGCGGAAAATTTAAGTCGCTGAAGGTAACGGTCAAACCGAGTTCCCGAACCATCGGAACGCAGGCTTCGATGACGCGCGTTCCGCCCCACGGCGCGGCGGAAACGCCGACCAAGCCGACGGCTTTGTGGATGTATTCCTTCAAAAGCAAATCGAGAACGCTTTTCAAAATTCCCGGATAACCGTGATTGTATTCGGGCGTGACGATCACCAAGCCGTCGGCGCGGATAATCGCATCGCGCCATTCGGGAAAGTTTTTGCCGATTGTCGTTCCGTAATCGTCCGGCGGCAAATCAAAATCGCGTACGTCGAAAAGTTTCGTTTCGATGTCTTCGCGTTCCGACATTTTTTCCAGAAGCCAGAAAGCGACTTTTTCACTTTCGCGCCCTTTTCGATTCGTTCCCAAAACAATCGGAATAAACATTTTTTCTTTGTTCATAAATTTTTACGGCTCTTCATAACCGGTCACGCGAATCTGCAAATCGAATTGCGCGGGATTTTTTGTAAAATAAAGACCGCCGCCGCGTTCGGAATGCGACGGCGCGTAGGTCAAAGTCGCGCTGGCGGTTTCCGCCGTTTCCGCGCCGTTTTTCAATTCACCTTCGATTGTGACGGCGGCGGCGGTTTGTCCGCCCGTGTTTTTAACCAGAAATTTAACGAGATAATTTTTGCCATTCGGTGTAATCGAGTCAACCGAAACTTCGAGCTGCGGCGGCTTGTCGTGCGCCGTCCACGCATTGTATAGTGTCGTCCCGATTGCCGTGACGATCAAACACAACCCGACAGCGGCGACAATCCATTCCCAAAAGGTCGTGGTTGACGGATGTTGATTTTCTGTTTTTTCTTCAGATTTTTCTTTAGCCATTTTTCTATAAAATAAACCTTGAAGCCGACGCGCCGACGGCGGCAGGAAATGCCAGCACGACGGTTGCTTTGATTTGTTCTGCTGCGCCCAACCCGTCGAGACTGCCGAAAGTCCAGAGAATGTAAAAGCTCGTCAGCAGCGCAATCGCGTAGCCGACGACGGTAAAACGCAGAAACAAATTCAAAAATGATTTGTCGGGTGCAAGCGTTTTTTCGCGCCCGCGAAATTCAATAGCGTAAACGAACGCGTGCATCATAATCAAAGTGCCGACAGCAAGCGCGAACGAATGCCAGCCGCTCATCTGATAGGAAATCAAGTTTACTTCTTCAGTCGGCGCAACGCTCATCGAAAGAAAAAGTGCGCCGACCGTCATCAGGAAAAGCTCACCGAAATAACTTGCCTCGCGCTTTCTGTCGTCAGATTCGTCCGCTGCGCCGCCGTTCAGCAAACTTTGTGCGAACATTGCTCCGAAACTGCAAATCACCGACTGAACGGAAATTTTGCCGATAATTTCCTCGGCTGACATTTCGAATTTGATTATGCCGAAAACAAATAAAAACGCCGTCGAAGTAACGAAACCGACCGCGTAGGCGACGAACGTATCAACGACATCATCCGTCAAGCTTGAAGTCGGTTCAAAACCGTCGTAATACGAAAGCCCGATGAGCAAAGGAACGGTGAAAAGCGTAAAGAGCACGAGCCGGAATCCGTTGACGTAAAAGCCCAGAAACCACATTTCCATCGTCATCAAAAGCGGAAATGAAAACAGAATCGCGCCGCCAAAAGCCCGCGCCAGATGAACGAAAAACCGGGCAGAATCGCTTCTTTCCACTTTTGCCTGCGTACTTGAATTCATACGATTATTCGATGATAAATGTAGTTTGCTGAACGACCGTCGAATTCGCTACCAAATCATTGACCGTGACGCGCAAAAGATAATTTCCCGGCGCGCTCGTCTGCTGTTTGATCGCGCCGGTCAAAGGAATTCGGGCAAAATCGTCGAGTCCTTTGGTCGCCAGCGGGCGCATCGGCGTATTAACGATGGCGCGCCCCTGTTCGTCGTAAATCTCAATCTTGGTCGCCAAGTTCATTTCCCCGTTTCCGGCTCGCGCGGCATTATAAATAAATGACATAAAATCGAGCTTTAAAGGGCGATCAAAGCTGTGGTCAACGCTGAATTGAATCTGCGTGTCATCGGGTTTGTCGGATATTTTCAAAGACTGTACGCCGAGCAGGAGACTGCCGAGCGTCAATTTCTTTTTGGTTAAATCGGGAATTTCAATCCACTTTGTCGCCGTTCCGGTTTGTCCGGTTTTCGATTCGCGTGCGCCGACTCTGACCTGATAGATGCCGGGCGCGAGCGGCGTTCGCTGGTTGTAAATCACGCTTTGTTCGGCATCGCCCGATTTTTGCGAGGCGACGTTCAAACCCGTTTTAAAGTCTGCCACCTGTTTGCCCTGATCGTTAAAAACAACTCCGGCAAGATCAATCATCGCCGATTTATTCGTGCTGTAATCGAGTCCGGCGGTCGAAATCTGTACGGAATTCGTCAGCACGCCGCCGAGATTCGGAAAATCAAGATAATTTAACGACAAGGTGACGGACAGATTTTTTTTGACCGTCGAATCTTTCGGCTTAACTTTTGTTTCAACCTTTTTTTTGTCGCCGGTAATTTTCGTCTGAGAATTTTCGGTGTTTCGAGAATTGGAGTTTGCCAGATAACCGCGCTGAAGCCGAACGGTTAAATCGGGTCGTCCGACGATGCCGACTTCGATTTGCTTGAATTTTTTATCAGCCGGCGAATCCGTTTCAGGACTCCAGCCAAGCAGATAGTAATTTGAATTTTTGGCGAGCGTGCGGTCAATCCATTTCTCGAAATAGTTTTGATTTTTCAAAAATTCGCCGCCGGTTTGCTCGGCAAGCGTGAAAAGTCCTTCCTGACTAAGCTGTTCTTCGCCGATTCGCCCGCGTTCGAGTCTGCCTTTTTGGTCGCCCGGTCGCTCGCCGGTTGCGTCGGGCGAAAAAGAGAAAAGCCCGCGCGCGTCAATCGTGTAAATTACGCTGCCCGAACGTGTCGCCGAATTGACTACGTTTTGCAGCCGCGTATTATCAACGATTCCGGTGTTTTTCGCACCGAGATAAAAACCGTCTGAGGCAAAGAAAATAATTTTGCGTCCGGGAATTTGGTTAGTCGTTTGCAAAAGACTGTCGAGTGAGCCGAGAGATGTTTCAGAAACGGAAGTCATTCCGCCTACGATAAAACTCGCGCGATTTCTAACCATTTCCATCGCGCCGCGCTGATTCATACTGGCGACGTTTTTAACGGCAAATCCTTCAAAAATTTTCTCAACGTAATACTGCGCGGCTTCCGCATCGCCGTTGACAATACGCAGGGCAATTGATTCGGGCATTGGTGGCTGTTCGGTATCGCGCACCACAACCGGCGCGTATTTAAGTCGTTCGAGCGCGGCTCGTAGAACGGCTTCGTTGTCAGTAAACTGCTGCAAAAAACCGATTCTGCCGCTCGCGGCGACGATTAAAACATTGTCGCGCGGCAGCATTTCGTCGTCAATAAAATGCGTAATCGCCTGTCTGGTGCGGTTCAGACTGTCGAGCGAAAGATGCAAGTCATCCACGAAAAAAATAATTTTTCGCTCACGTAAAGTCGGATTTATGTTCGGCGCAGACAGCGTTTGGCTGTTTCCCGGAGTTTTCGAATTTACAGCTTGTTGAGCCGAGATATTCTGCTCGAAAAATTCAATCGGAACTGCCTTTCCATCAACGCGCAGTTCAAACTCTTCGCGCTTCAGGTTGTCAACGTCACGATTGTTTTTATCAACAACCGTGACGCTTGTCTGGATCAAATCGGTGCTGACGCGAATCGTCTCGTCGGGTGTCGGAGTCGGGTTTTGCGCGGAAATGAATTGGGCGCAAATAAAAAAGGCGAGAAAAAACTTTATTATATTTCTCGCCGTGAATATGTATTTTGATCAGCATTGGAATTACCTCGCTTAAACTTTTCTATTCTCGCATCTCATTCCCTTTTGTATGTTATTTGCAGCGCATTTTATTCCTGCAAAATCACTCTGCGCTCAAAATCTGCGCGACGGTTTCCTTTTTCAAATTTTTACCGCCGCCGCCGCGTTTATTGAAATCGCTGAGAGAAATCTGCGGATCGCGCCACGCGTCGAGATGTCCGACTTGATGGACGCACTGAATCGTGCAGGTCGGCGCACACCATTTTTCAGTGATATATTCGCGCCGCATATCTTCGTGCGTGTATTCGAGCAAAGGAATTCCCGGCGTTCCGCGCTGCTGCGAACACCAACTGACGATGCCGCCTTCGTCAACATATAAATATCTCGCCCCGGCGCGACAACGCCATTCGTATTCGCCGCCGTCCACGATTTTGTCCTGAAACCAATTCCAACGCGCGTAACTGCTCGTGCCTTTGGCTTTGATTTCTTTATAAATGCGCTTTTCGTGGTCGGTCAAACCTTTGTTCAAACCGTCGCCGTCGTGAATTACGCCGACGGTTGAGGAAAATCCGAGTTCGATGGCGCGATTGGCGATAATCAATGCTTCATCGGGATTCGCCACGCCGCCGCCGACGACCGAATTGATATTGACTTTGAATTTCGCGTGGTCGCGCAGATTTAACGAGTTTTGAATCTAAAACTTTCAAACTCTTTTTGGAAACGTCGTCGGGCGTGACGTTATCAATCGAAATTTGCAGATAATCGAAGCCGGCTTCGTTGAGTTTTTTAACCTTTTCCGGCTGAAAATAATAGCCGTTGGAAATCAAACCGGCGATCATTCCGTGATGACGAATGCGGGCGATAATTTCGAAAATCTGCGGGTGCATCATCGGTTCGCCGCCGGAAATCGTGATGACCGACGAACCGAATTCGGCGAGTTTATCAATGCGCTCCAAGCATCACGTCAATCGCCACCGGATCAGACGTTTTATCGTATTCGTTGCAATAAGTGCAGGCGAGATTGCACCGCCGCATCGGGACGATATGCACCAAAACCGGATGCTTGGTCGAAGCGAACGCCTTGACTGTATGTTTAACTCCGCGCGTAAAACGGCTGAAACTGCTTGCCTTTGGCATTTTCTCTAATTACTCCTGAATAATGTCAAACATAAAATTATAAATTCTAAGTTGAATGATTTCAAATCTTAAATAAAAAGCCCTGACTTTTATTCGGTCAGAGCCTTTTATCAAATTTGTATTTACCGAAACATCTAACTTTGAAACTTTCTTTACGCCTTTTCGGCAATTGGAGATCAAACACATTTGCGTTGATAGTAATATTTTTTTGTATTTTGGAAAGCAACACTGTGGTTGTATCGTTATTGCTTTCAACAATTTTTGCTTGAATCGGCATTCCGTCAGCATCAACCCAAATTTCCGCAACTTTGTATGAACGTTGCCGTTTTTCGGTGTCAGTTCCAGATGAACCGTCGTAGTACCATTGCTGACAGTTTTCCTGACCGATATATTTTATCGTATAATTTGCTTTCAAGTTCCGCTTTCGACATATTCATAAAAGCCAGGGCGTTGTTGGCTTTGCCGCTGCCTTTGCGCTTCTTTTACCTTACCAGTAATAACCTGATTAAGTCGTTTTCGATAAATTAAGTATTTTCCATTACGAACTACAAGCATTTCTTCCGCCGGCTTTGTCCAGTCAATTCGAACATATGCATCGCGTCCTTTCGATGGTAAATACGTCGTTGAGCCTTCTGTGACATCGGTCTCTTTAAGCTGGCTGTTATACTTCGCCATCGTGACGTTTGAACGAAGCGACTGAAGAGACTTATTATTGTTGTCCATACGCGTCAGGATGTTCTGTAAAACTGCCTGCGCTTTGGTTTCCGTCACGGTAAAAGCGTTGAAAAACAATGTCACGGCAATCGCCGCCAAACTTAATCTTAAAAATGATTTCATAAAATTTAATTCCTATAAAAACCGAATATCGAAAATTTCGTAAATAATTTCGCACGTTCACGTTTACGTATTCAATTTCGTAAAAATTTGCCGCTCGCATCTTTTTTTCGGCAATTCGAAATTTCGGCTTCGATTATCCGCTGATTCTTGTGCGCTGTTCATTTCAATTTTAACGGGCGAGTTATCTTGAGCTTTGACGACGAACGCGCCGTTTGCGTTGCCAGCCTTTCGCGTTTTTCAAACCACGCTTTCGGCGTGAGAAAGATAAAAGCGATGATTAAAAGGCAAAAAACATCGTATTGCCAGGTTCCGCGTTCGTGATTCCAAAGAATAAAATTTCTCATCAGATTCGCCATCAAAAAATCGAATTCACAGATTAACACAAAACACGCGGATTTTTAATTTAATCCGTATTTGCTTATGTCCATCGGTGGTGAAATTTTAATCTTCAACAATCATGCCGTCGCGCATTTTTATAATCCGATTGCAGTTTTGCGCCGCTTCCGGGTTATGCGTAATCATTATAATCGTCTGGTTAAATTTCTTATTCAATTCGCTGAACATATCCAGAACGATTTTCGAATTTTCCGAATCGAGATTTCCCGTCGGTTCGTCCGCTAAAATTATCGCCGGATTATTGATGACCGCGCGGGCGAGCGCGACGCGCTGCTGTTCGCCGCCGGAAAGTTCGAGCGGTTTGTTGTTGATTTTGTTTTCCAGTTTCAAAAGCCGCAAAACTTCGCGCCGCCGTTCTGCACTTCCGCTGCCGTTTCCCGGATGAATTCTTTCGGCTAATTTCAAATTTCCGTCCGCCGTTAAAGTCGGAAAAAGATTAAAACGCTGAAAAACAAAACCGATTTTGCGCCGCCGAATATCGGTTCGCTGCGCGTCGGACACTTTCGACAAATCTTCGCCGTCAATGATAATTTTGCCGCTCGTCGGCGAAAGCAAACCGCCTAAAAGATGCAGCAAAGTTGATTTTCCGCAGCCGGATTGTCCCATTATCGCGACGAATTCGCCCGTCTTCGACCCTCATTGAAACGCCGCGCAAAGCCTGTGTTTCGACTTTGCCGATCTTATAAGTTTTCGATAAATTTTCGGTTTGTAGAATTGTATTCATTAACAAAATTCGGCAAAAGCAAACCAAAAACTTTGCCTTTTCACGTTTGAATTACTTTTGACTTTTAATTTCCGTCGTCTTTACATCAGCTCTTGATTTGCCGTTTCCGTTGGTTTGCAGTTTTTTATCCAGATCAACTTCTTCGAGATTCCAGCGGTTTTCCAGAACGAAAACTTCCGCGTCGTAATTTTTGCCGATAGAAACGCTTTCCGGCGATTGATATGTCAGGCTCATTTTATATTTTTCCTTCGGACGCGTCACTTCAATTCGCAGAGGCAGATTGTTATATTCGCCGGTCTTCGCTCAAATTTCCCGCTTTGCCGTAAGTAATATCCGATTCGATTTCGCCTTTCGCATCAAAAATCTGCTGCCGCGCCAGACGAATCGTGCCGACTCGATCAAACCAGAAACGCCGCGAAACGTTCAAAATGCCGTCTTCGTTTTTGCGCAGTTCGTCGAGCAGATAATAACCGCGAAAGACATTTCTGAGCGGCGATTTTTTCGGCAAATCGATGTTTTCTTCCTGCTGCAGAATCGTGCTTTGCGAGTAGAAAAAATTCTGCGCATCAATCGGGCGCATCAGCATCGCGTCGGTAAAATGCTGCGGGCGCAGATTGGCAAAAGCGTTGACGTTTTGCTTGATGTCCTTTCCGTTGCCGTTGCCGTCAAAATCCATCTCGCTGACTTCCGCCTGCAAACTCGAATAATCGGCGTTGTTTGTTCCCGAAACGAATTTTTTATATTTTCCGCTGCCGCCGTCCTGAAGAATCGCCACGCGAAATTTTTCGCCGTCCGAAGTCATCTGCGCGACATCGCTTTTAAGAACCGGAACCTGAACTGTTAATTTGATTTTGCCCGGTCGCTGCACGACGACTTCGCCGTCCGCCGTGCGATATTTTTCGGCGATGCCGAGTTCGGCGTAGGAATTATCTTCAAATTTCAAATCCATTTTCGCCCGCATCGAATTGACTCTGGCGAAACGATTAACCTGTTCAAGCATCTGCGCCGTTGTCGCGTCTTCAACTTTTAACAAAGTCGGACGGCTGTCTTTTGTTTTGATGGTAATACAACCGCTCGAAAACAAAACAAGTAACAAAGATAATGTAATTGATAACTGCCAAAAGAATTTTTGCCTGGACATTTGTTTCTGATGTTCGGGGAGAAACGCTTGTTGTATTGAAAATACTTTCACTAAAAACCTTTTATAAACAACTCGTATAATATCAAAACGAAAATAATACCATTTGCAAAGCGTTTGTGCTAACAATCACACATTGACGACGAACCAAAACCATTTTGCCTTGCGCCGCAGAAAGAATGAGAACGCTTCGCAAGTTTCTAAAGTTTCAGAGCCGAAGAATTATTCCCGAAAATGCGAATTCAAAAAGTTTTTGCTACAATTTTCCATTCATTTTCAAATTTAAATTAAATGGAACAAGTAAATATCGGAATTATCGGCGGCAGCGGTTTATATCAAATGCCGGAATTGAAAAATGTCAGGGAAATCGAAGTTGATACGCCGTTCGGGAAACCTTCGGACGCGTTTATTGTCGGCGAATTGGAAGGCGTGAAAGTCGCGTTTTTGCCGCGTCACGGGCGCGGGCATAAATTAACGCCGACGGAATTGCCGTATCGGGCGAACATCTACGCGATGAAACTGCTCGGCGTGGATTATATTTTGTCGGTTTCGGCGGTCGGCAGTTTGCAGGAAGAATACGCGCCGACGGATTTTTGTATTCCCGATCAATTTTTTGACCGAACAAGAGCGCGTGCGGAAGAATCAACATTTTTCGGTAAAGGAATCGTCGGACACATCACGTTTTCGCATCCGGTTTGCGACGAATTGGGCGATATTTTGGAAGAATCGTGCAAAACCGTCGAAGGCTTAAAAATCCATCGCGGCGGAACTTACCTGTGCATGGAAGGTCCGGCGTTTTCGACGAAAGCCGAATCAAATGTTTACCGAAGCTGGGGAATGGACATTATCGGAATGACGAATTTGCAGGAAGCGAAATTGGCGCGTGAAGCCGAAATCGCTTATGCGACGCTGGCTTTAGTTACCGATTACGATTGCTGGCACGAAGAACACGACGCGGTTTCGATTGAGATGGTCGTCGAATATCTGCACAAAAACGTCCGCAACGCGCAGCTTGTTTTGAAGGAAGCGGTGAAAAGAGTTTCGATCGAAGAAAACGCCGAATCCATTCGCCGGAGCCACGAAAAACGCGATTTTCACCGCGCCCGAACATTGGAACGCGGAAACGGCGAAAAAACTCGACGCGATTATCGGCAAATATGCGGCGAAGGCATAGCAACAAACTTTCCGGCATCAGGAAACATCTCACCTATTGCGATTTTCCTCGTGCCTTTTTATTGTGGAGATTTTATGAAGAAAGGTTTTGTCGCCGGTTTTCTCGGCGCGTTTGTTCTGATCGTTACGATGTATTTGATGCAGCTCGCGCAGGTCGGCAGCGAACCCGGCTTTGTCGGAATCGGCAAAGCGGTTTTGGGCGATGGAATGTCGCCCGTTCTGCTCAATCTTTTAAGCGCGTTCGGTTTTGCCGTGGCAGGCGGAATTTGGGGCTTGATTTTCGCGGCGGTTGTTCCAAATCCGACGATTATTAAGGGAATGCTCTTTGGTTTCGCGCCAACCTTTTTTCTCTGGCTGGTCATCGCGCCGCTGACCGGAAAGCCGGTATTCAACGGTTTTGCGTTGCCGGGCATTCTGCTCCCAATTATTTTCAACGTCGTCATCTGGGGTGCGGTTGTCGGTTGGTTTCTGAACCGAAACAGACGCTCTGACGCTTTGTGATTTTTATGAAAAAAATATTTTTAATTTTTAGTTTTATATTTTTAACCTTTGCATCGTCGGCTTTCGCTCAAAAACAAATCGAGCCGCAAATTCAGCGCGACCCGATTCTTGAAGCCGACGCGACGCATAATCTCGAAGTCGCGCAGTCAGTATTTCAAAACGAAAAAGCCTACAAAGCCGTGCTGATGCGATTTGAAGAAACCTTTGCCGCGTATCCTGAATTTTCCAAAATGGACGAGTTTTTATATCTCGCAGGAATGAGCAGTTTTTATCTGTCGGAAAATAAAGGCAAGCAGAAAATTGACGCAAAATCCGAAACAGATAAAGAAAAATTCGCGCCCGAAAAAATGCGTGAAGATGCGACGGCGTATCTTTCTCAGCTCGTCAAAGATTATCCGCAAAGCCAATTTAAATCGGACGCGGAAAAAACTTTGAAACGCTCGAAGCGAAAAAATGAATTTAAATCAAGTAACGATTTATCTCGAGCGAGTCTATCGAAACAGTCGAGTTTTTCCAAAAACTCGGCTTGAATTTAATTGTTGATTCCCTGCCGCGCTATGCCCGATTACAATGTCCCGACGGCGACGCGACCTTTCCGTTCACACGAGCGATGAAGAGTTTTCCGCCTCAAACATCGTTTTATATTTCGAGTGCGAAGATTTAGACGCGCGAGTTTCCGAGCTGAAAGATCTCGGTTTGCAATTTGAATCTGAACCGACAGACCAAACTTGGCTGTGGCGCGAAAGTTATCTCAAAGACCCGAACGGCAACCGCGTCTGTCTTTTCAACGCGGGCGAAAATCGCCAAAATCCGCCGTGGCGTGTAAAATAAAGGATAATCTTCCGATTTAGGGAATGCCCAAAACGCATATTCAAAAATCACTGTTTTTATTTAGTGTTTCGCAATAGTTTTATCTTGCCTAAATTTTTGCCTGTTCCAATAATATTGGGAGAAAACTGTCGGAAGATGCAGTTAGTTGGTAAGTGGACAGCAACTAAAGACAGCGCAGAGTTTTTGCAAAACCACGATATTTGCTAGTTCAAATGAAGAAATAAATTTATACTTTTAGCCAATGATATAAAAGTTTGAACTGAAAAATATGTCGAGTTGTTGGACGTTTGATCATAAAAGTTGTGTCACTCACACTTACGATTACGCAGGAACTTGGTCAGTTATCAATACGGAACATAGTTCCAATACTTTGCTCCTTAACGTAAGGAACAACTCATGGTTTATCATTAATAATAAGAAGTGGTGAAATTCAAATAGTTTTTTGGTTTGTGAGACGCTGATAACGGAAGAGCAATATATCTTTCAAAACAATAATTAACAGGAAATATATTTAAAAAATGTCTTTAACAGTTGTAGGTTCGGTGGCGTTTGACGCATTGGAAACGCCTTTTGGCAAGCGCGATAAATTGTTGGGCGGCGCGGGAACGCATTTTGCGCTGTCGTCGAGTTTTTTCACGGACGTTCGTGTCATCGGTGTCGTCGGGAACGATTTTACCGACGAAGAATGGGCGGTTTTTAAGCGTCATAACATTAATACGGATGACGTTGAAGTCGTCGCTGACGGGAAAACTTTTTTCTGGCGCGGCAAATATGAATACGATTTGAACGTCGCGCACACGCTCGAAACGCAGTTGAATGTTTTCGAGACTTTTCAGCCGAAGCCTTCGGAAAAATCGAAAGCGTCGCGGCTGCTTTTTCTGGCGAACATTTTGCCGATGCTGCAAAAAGAAGTGCGCGAGCAATGCGCGGACGCGGAATTTGTGGCGATGGACACGATGAATTTCTGGATTGATTCGATGAAGGACGCGGTTATTGAAACGATCAAAGTCGTGGATTGCGTCATCATCAACGATGCCGAAGCGCGTCAACTCGCCGATGAACCGAACATTCACAAAGCGGCGAAAAAGATTATGGAAATCGGCGATTTGCGGGCGATTGTTATCAAGCGCGGCGAATATGGCGCGGCACTTTTTACGAAAGACAATTATTTTGCGATTCCGGCGTTTCCGCTCGAATCGGTTTTCGATCCGACCGGCGCGGGCGACACTTTCGCGGGCGGTTTTATGGGTTATCTCGCTTCGCAGGTCGAAATTACTGAAGACACTCTGCGTCGTGCGATGGTTTACGGAACGGTGATGGCTTCGTTCAACGTTGAAGAATTCGGAACGGAACGTGTTGACCGTTTGACGCAGGAAGAAATCAACGAGCGTTTTCGTAAATTCAAACAACTAACGCATTTTGAAGAAATTCCGTTTGAACGCGCGACTTCGGCAGCCGAATAATTTGAATAAGGCGAAAGCGAAAAGTAAATTTTGTTTTCCAAATGTTTTTATTTTGGTTATTTTTGCTTTTTACCTTTTCTTCAGCAGCCATTTCAAAAATAACTGCAACAGTTCGGAGTTCCGGTTTTCAGCCGGCTTTTCGCCGCGTAAGCGCGAAACTCCGAACTGTTAGTTTAATGTCCTGCTTGTTTCCCGACACAAAATGACCAATCAAGGCAAATTGCCGCTGCTGAGTTTCGTAAACTCATCAAGAAATTATTTAATTTTAATTGTTAGTTTGTTTGCCTTTATCTGTTTTTTCGTCGGAATCACTGCGACTGGACAAACTCTTGAAACGCTGCAACGCTGGATTTTAATCGTCTTTATCATTCTTTTCGCAACTGTCGGAATGAGCTTTTCAATCTGGCTGATCCTGCGCCAATCCAGACAAAATTATGTCAGAAAAGACAATCGGGAATCCAACTGGAAAGCGAGCGCGACCGAAAATCAGCGGCGCAAATTAAACACCGATGTCCGAGAAATCGCTGAATCCTTGAATGTTTCCGAGTTGAGCAGCGTTTTTTCGGCTTTCATCGTCGCGCAGGATTTGGCTTTACGGCAGATTCAGTCGGAAGCAAAAGAAATTATTCTGCGAAATCAAAGTATCGGCAGTATTGATTTCGACGCGGTGATATTTAAGCAGGACATCATCGTTTGCGTGGAAATCGCTTTTCTGGTTTCAGCTGATATTTCGCAGGCGAAAGTAAACGAGGTTTTGAAGAAAATCAGTTCGGCGAAAAAAACCGTTGACCGAACCGGAAAAGACACGAAATTCCGACTGCTGCTGGTTTTGATCACACAACTCGCTAAAACGGATGAAGCCAAACTGCGTTCGACGCTGGTGCAGAAATTTCCGCCGACGACCGTTGATGTTGATATTCGGCTTTTTGATTTTGAGAGTTTGCAGAAAATTTACGCGATGGACTAAACAACGAAAAAGTGCGAAAGTGAAATGGTGAAAAAGTTTCTGCCTGTTGTTTAAGTCGATTGGGCGAACTTGCTTTTTCACTTTTTTACTTTTAAACTTTCTTCCCTTTAAGAATTATGCTGGAAAACAAAACAGGAATGATTTTCGGAGTCGCCAACCAGCGTTCAATCGCCTGGGCGTGCGCTCAAGCGTGCGCGGCGCAGGGCGCAAAACTGGCTTTTACCTATCAGGGCGAACGCCTGAAGGAAAACGTCGAGAAATTGACCGCCGATATGGACGACGCGCTCGTCGTTCCGTGCGATGTCACGAATCAAACGGAAGTTGACCAGGCTTTTGCGACGGTCGGCAAGGAATTCGGCAAGCTTGATTTTCTGATTCACTCAATCGCGTTTGCGCCGAAAGAAGCACTTGACGGCGAGTTTATGATGACTTCGCGCGAAGCGTTTACGACCGCGCTCGAAATCAGCGCGTTTTCGCTGACGCAGTTGTCGCTTGCCGCCGTTCCGCTGATGAAAGACGGCGGAAGTATTATCACGATGAGCTATTACGGCGCGGAAAAGGTCGTGCAGAATTATAACGTGATGGGCGTTGCCAAAGCCGCGCTCGAATCAAGCGTGCGCTATTTAGCCGAAGATTTGGGCAAACAAAACATTCGCGTCAACGCCATCAGCGCGGGACCGATTAACACTTTATCGGCTCGCGGCGTGAAAAATATGGGCGCGATGCTCAAACATATCGCCGAACGCGCACCGCTTCGCCGCAACGTCGAAGCCCGCGAAGTCGGCAACACAGCATTATTTTTAGTCAGCGATTTATCGTCGGCAATCACCGGCGAGACGATTTACGTTGACTGCGGATTTAATATCATAGGAGTTTAAGAATTTGCGATTTGCAATTTCCGATTTGCGATTAAAAATTTTCTAATCGCAAATAATTATCAATGGCAGAAAAGAAACCAAAAACTACCAAAAAAAATACCAAAATAAAAGCCGACGCGATTGAACCGAAAACGGTTGCCGAGGCTAAACAACTCGAAGAAAAAAGCGATTACTGGCAGCTAACCGACGACGAAGTTCTGCTTCGTTCGCCGAATCCCGAAGACGATTATAAAACCTCCGATTCGTGGCGCGTGTTTCGCATAATGGGCGAATTCGTCAACGGTTTCGATTCTCTGGCGACGATCACGCGCGGCGTTTCGATTTTCGGCTCGGCGCGAACGGCGGAAGACAACGAATTTTACATCGCGGCGCGGGAAACGGCGAAATTATTAGCCGAACAGGGTTTTGAAATTATCACCGGCGGCGGACCGGGAATTATGGAAGCGGCGAATCGCGGCGCGCACGAAGCCGGAAAAGTTTCGGTCGGATGCAACATCGAATTGCCGTTCGAGCAATCGGCGAATCCGTATCTGACGAAATCCTTAACCTTCAAATATTTCTTCGTTCGCAAAACGGTTTTTATCAAATACAGCAACGCCTACGTGATTTTCCCCGGCGGATTCGGCACGATGGACGAACTTTTTGAAGCATTGACTTTGATTCAAACGAGAAAAATCCGCAATTTTCCGGTCGTCCTTTTCGGTTCGCAATACTGGCGCGGGCTTTTGGCGTGGATAACTTCCACGATGCTCAACGAGAAAAATATCAATGCGGAAGATTTGGGCTTGATTCACCTGACCGATTCGCCGAAGGAAGCCGTTGATTTCATCATCAAAACCTTCCAATCGTCGCAAACCAAAACCGGCAGCGGCGAGGAAAGTTAGATTTATTTTCACCGCCGGGACGCGGAGACGCAGAGAAAGAAAAAAGGCAAACTTGAATTTTTCATCAAGTTTGCCTTTTTCTTGTGACAAAAAAACTCTGCGTCTCCGCGTCCCGGCGGTTCATTTTTAATCCAAATAATTTTTCAGCCAGCCGAAATAATTTTCCGAAACTCTTTCAGCCGAAAGCGCGATGATTTCCGGCACGTCGTAACTGTGATTCGTTTGAATAAACTTTTCGAGTTCGGCGTATTTTTCCGTCCGAGTTTTGATTAGCAGCAGATTCTCCGCGTCCGTCTGGATTTTATTTTCCCAGAAATAAACGGATTTCATCGCGGGTAGAATCTGCACACAGGCGGCGAGTTTCGCTTCGACGATTTTTCTCGCTAAAGTTTCGCCTGCTTCCGCATCTGCCACAGTCGTTAAAACCACGATTGCGCCCGAATTCATACTTTATTTTTCTTGCCGATGCTGCTTCGCTGTGCCAGATTCATCAAATCTTCGGGCATCCATTTGTCCAAATTTTTCGCTTCGGCTTCGGCGATGCCTTTGTGACGGTTGCGCCATTCTTTTTCGGGCGCGTCTTCCCGACCGGACTGTTTCGGGTAATTTTCCACCTGTTCGAGCGAAATCAAAATGCCGTGCGCGATTTCCGTCCAATCTTCGGTTTGAATGCCGCGCAGAACAATCGGCAAACCTGCCGTCCAATCTTCTTCGGGCGCGATGTTGTCGTATTCGGGAATCGTCAAATAAGCCGTTTTCGGAAACGGTTTGCCGCCGAATTCGCTGACGATTTGCGCCTTCACGCTTTTATAATCCTGCGTTCGGATTCGCCTTTCGCATTTCTAAAGCGCGGCGAAAAATGTCTGATACGGTTGTTGGCTCTGCCATTATTTTTTGTTAATTCTCCTGAAATTATGAAAGAAATCATCCACAGATTATCATAAAACCGGCGGTTTACGGTAAACGATTAATGACTGGCAGAAAAACTTTTTCCCGATTAGGCGTTTATCGTTTATTATTTATTTGTTTACTTTTATGCGAAAACTTATTTATCAACTTCATTTGTGGCTTGGTCTGCTCGTTTCGATTCCCGTTCTGGCGTGGGCGTTGAGCGGATTTTTGTATGCTTTGCCGAACACGGTCGAAGGCAATAAGATTGACGTGATTGACAGTGCGAAAGTTAAAATTACGCCGATTGAAGCGATTCAGAAGGCGCACACTTTGGCAGGAAAAACTTTGCCGACGACCGCTTTGACGCTCTTGATGCGTGACGGAAAACCGTTTTACCAAGCCGTCGGCGGAATGGGAATGGATTCGATTTTGATTGACGCGGAAACGGGCGAGGTTTTGATTACGCCCGAACCGAAGCCGGTCACGCGCTTTTTTCGGCAGGCGCATTTTTATTATTTCGCGGGCAGTTGGCAGACAACGCTGTTAATCGGCTTTTCGATTCTCGCCTGTCTTTCGGCAATTACGGGCATTTATCTGAATATTATTCACTGGTTCGGCAATCGCAGCCGCCCAGACAACCACGATACGATTCAATTGGATTCGGTAAATTGACGCGTGGAACTCGGAGTTTCACGCGTCGAAACGTTAATTCGACCGGCAATTTTTCGATGAGCGGACAATCTTTTGCTTGTTTTCCGGCATCTGAGAAGTTAGTCTTTCATAAATACAAGGAATCACAAATATGAAATTACTTTTAGTTTTGGCGATTGTGTTAACCGGTTCAATTTTCGCGGCGGCGCAGAACGAACAGGCTCCGGTTTTGGAAAAGGAAGTTAAATATAAAGATTGGACGTATAAATCGGCGCGTGAAGACAAACAAATTAATCTGCGCGATTTTGCGAAAAACAAAAAGCTCGTGATGGTCGTTTATTTCGCGCCGTGGTGTCCGAATTGGCGACACGAAGCACCGTTTGCCGAGAAGCTTTACGAAAAATATAAAGCCAACGGTTTCGATGTCGTCGGTGTCGGCGAATACGACACGGTTGCCGCGATGAAAACAAATCTCGACGCGCTTAAAATTACGTTTCCCGTCGTTTACGAATCAGAATCGAAAGACGCGAAACAGAAAACCGCGCATTACGATTATCGCAAATCGGTCGGCGACACGCGCGGCTGGGGTTCGCCGTGGAACATCTTTCTCGAACCGTCGAAATTGTCCAAAAAAGGCGACGTTCTGACGGAAAAAACCTTTGTCGTCAGCGGCGAACTGATCGAAGCCGAAGCCGAAAAATTCATCCGCGAAAAATTAGGTTTACCGGCTGAAACGGTCAAAACGGATAAGACGACGAGCCGGAATATCGAAGCCTGCGAAGCGGAAAAGAAACTCGCTACTTTCGTTAAGCCGTAAATCGAAATAATGTCCGCTAAATTCCTGCTCACAATTTTATTTTTTACTTTTGCCCCGACTGCCTTCGCGCAGTCGGGGCGCATTAAGCCGGTCGAAACACCGACACCGGTTGCGCCGCGTCCGAGCGTCGTTTTTCTGCCGACGCAGACCAATTCTCAATTGCCGAAACCGAAAGTCGCGCCGACTCCGGCACCGAAAATTATTGTGGATGACGACGAAGTTATCAGCGTCGAATCCGCGCTCGTGCCGATTCCCGTTTCGGTGACGGACGCATCGGGCAGAGCGGTGACGAATTTGAAATTGGAAGATTTCGAGCTTTTAATTGACGGCAAAGCGGCGGAAATCGGCGAGCTTTTCCGCTCGGAAACGCCCGTGCGTCTGGCGATGCTGTTCGATAACAGTTCGAGCGTGATGGAAGCCCGCGAGTTTGAAAAGAAAGCCGCCGTCAGATTTTTCAAACGCATTATTCGTCCCGAAAAAGATTTGGCGGCGTTGTTTTCCGTCTCGACCGGCACGCGCCTCGAACAGCCTTTGACGAAAAATTCCGATCAGCTCGTGCGGGCGATTGAAAATTTCCCGACACCGCAGGGCGCGACGGCTCTGCTCGACGGCATTATCAAGGCGGCAAATTATCTGAAAGATGTCGAAGGTCGGCGCGTCATCGTGATAGTTTCCGACGGCGACGATACGATTTCCGACGCGACATTCGAAGAAACCGTTCGCATCGTGCAAGCCGCCAACTGTCAAATTTACGTCGTCAAAACCACCGACTTCGAGAACTTCAAGCGCACCGGAATTCGCGGCGGCAACGCCAACATTCGCCAACTTTCCGCCGAACGCCGGATGCAGGAATTAGCGATCCAAACCGGCGGCGCGGTTTATTCGCCGATTGACGAAAAAGAATTAGACCAGGCGTTCAATCGTATTTCCGCCGAACTCACCGCGCAGTACGTTTTGAATTATTATCCCGAAGACAGCGGCAAACCCAACGAATTTCGCAACATTACGCTCAAGGTAAAACGCGGCGACAATCTGACTGTCAGAACTCGAAAAGGTTATTTCGTCAACAACGGCAAGCGATAAGATGAAAAAACGAAAACTTCTGCAAAAAATTCTGAATAATCCGAACAATGTTCGCTTTTCGGAGATGCGAATTATTGTTGAAGCGTTCGGCTTCCGGCTTTCGAGAATTGCCGGAAGCCATCGATATTTTCGTGCATTCGGAGATCAAAGAAATCGTCGAATTTGCAAAATGTCGGCGGACAAGCTAAATCTTATCAAATCAAGCAGTTTTCGCAGTTAGTCGAAAAGACATAATTTGGAGTTTGAGGAAAAATGAAACGCGATTATCATATCAACATTTTCCACAGCGCGGACGACGAAGGTTATAATCGCCGAACATTCCCGATTTGGAATTATTGCTCGGCGTTTCGGCGAAACGCCTGCTTGAAGCATTAAAACTTGAAGTCGAAACTGGCGAAAAGCGGCTTGGCTCGATAACGGCTCTAGCGGAAGGCAAACCTGTTCCCGAACGCGAAATATCGTCCCGTAATTTACGCAATCTTTCGGTATCGCATAAATCTTTGTTTATGCTCGAAGAATATCTACAGCAATTTCTCCAACATCTGCGTTACGAGCGCAACGTCAGTACGCACACTTTGCGGAATTATTCGAGCGACCTCGAACAGTTTCACGAACATATCGCGCCGCCGAAGCCTGACGGAACGCGCGAGCAGATTGCGGTCAAAGACATTGACCATCTGACGATTCGTGAATGGATGGCGAATCTGCACGGGTTGAATAAAAAGAAGACTTCGATTGCCCGCAAACTCGCTTCCCTGCGGACGTTTTTCCAGTTTCTCGTCCGCGAAGGCGTGCAGGATAACAATCCGGCAAAGCTCGTCGCCACGCCGCGCATCGAGCGCAGTTTGCCGACGCATCTTTCGATGGAAGATGCCGTCAGGTTTATCGAAACGCCTGATTTGGAAACGGATTTGGGCAAACGCGACCGCGCGATTCTGGAATTCTTATACGCGACCGGAATGCGCGTCGGCGAACTTACTAACTTAAACTTAAAAGATATAGACTTCCGCGAAAAGCTCGTGCGCGTCACCGGCAAGCGGAAAAAACAGCGGATACTTCCCTTCGGCGAACCGTCTTTGCAGGCGTTGATGTTCTATTTGAACGAAGCCCGCGCCGATTTTCTAAACAACTGCCCGCCCGCGACGCGCGACGACCAAGCCGTGTTTTTGAATTATCAGGGAACGCGCATTACAACCAGAAGCGTCGGGCGAATGGTGGATAAATATATCAAAATCTGCGCCGAAATCAACACGGACATTTCGCCGCACAGCCTCCGGCATTCGTTCGCCACACACCTGCTCGACAGCGGCGCGGACTTGCGCGACATTCAGGAATTACTCGGACACGCGAGACTTTCGACCACGCAGATTTACACGCACGTTTCGATGGAAAAACTGATCGAAGTGTACGACCGCTCACATCCGAAAGCGTGAAATAAGGGATGAGGGATGAGGGATGAGGGATGAGGGATGAATTTAAGAGATGAGGGATGAATTAAGAAATGAGAAGGTTCGGGCTTTGCAGAAGCGTTTGAAGGAATATGCTTTGCGCGTGATTCGTCTTTATGAAGCGTTGCCGAAATTCGGCGCAGTTCACGTCATTTCCCACCAGCTTCTGCGTTCGGGAACTTCGCCCGGCGCACAATACCGCGAAGCCTGCCGCGCTAAATCGAACGCCGACTTTATCAGCAAAGCCGAAGGCTGTTTGCAGGAACTCGACGAAAGCAGTTATTGGCTGGAACTTTTAATCGAAGGCGGTTTTGTTACTGAATCCAAACTAAAACCGTTTTGCGACGAAACAAACGAATTAATCGCCATCTTCGTCACAATCGTCTTAAAAGCCAAAGAAAAAAGGTGAGTAAGTTTCAAACTTACTCACCTTTTTTCTTAATTCAGCCCTCTGCCGTCTGCCCTCTGCCCTCTAAACAAATGCGGTTTCGGTGTTTGACTGTCCGCTTTCGCCGGTCTGGTTGATGGCGACGACACAGAAGTTGTATTCTTTGCCGGTGGTTAAATTGGCGACGGTGGCTTCGAGTTTGACGGCTGAGGCGAGTTCTTTCCAATCGCCGCCTGCTTCCTGTCCCAGCACGCGATACATCGAAACTTTGCCGCCGCCGGTCGGGATTTTCCAATCGAATTTCGCCCAGCCTTTGCCCTGCGCGAGGATTTCAAAAAAGCGCGGCACGTTCGGAATTTGCGGCAATCGCGCCGGCGAGCGTCCCGAATAACCGATTTTCTGCATTTTGCCGTCGTCGCCTTTCGTGACCATTTCGGCATACTGCAAATCTTCTTTCATATCGTCGGTCAACTCGTCATACGCCTCATCTTCCGCGTCGAGAGCTTCCTTGGCGGCGGCATCGGCAAGAATCCGTGCGTTACGCGCCGCAATTGCCGCGTCGAGCTTTGTCTGCAATTCGCTCGCTTTTATCGGCGGCGAAGGAAAATCTGCCGTATCAACCGTAAATCCATTAATCATCGCCTGCGCGAGGGCGACCTGTTCAGGTTTGGTGCGCGGAAATTTATTTCTACCCATTATTTTCTCCTGTGAATTTAGATTTAGTTTTAACTTTGAAGGAAAAACCCTTTATTTATGGGCTTGTTTTCGATATTTGTCAATATATTTCTTTGTAACAGGGTCGCCCCATTCGTCAGATGGGGCTTCACATTTGTTGAATGGGGCTTCACATTTGCCGATTGGGGGTTCACATTTGCCGATTGGGGATTTACATCTGATAAAATCTGCCGCGCTTTTCCCGATTGGGGATTCACATTTATCAAAAGCGGCTTCACAGTTGCCGATTGTGAAGCCGCTTTTGAAGTTTTTTTGCAATAACGCGCTGAGAACCAAGAACAAATGCCCAACTGCGGAACGCTATGCGTAATTTTTATCGGATGTTTAGCGATCACGATGCCACGGCTCTTTGAACCTCAGCATATTCGAGAAGTTGCGCGTCGGGTTGAAGATCATTCGGGCGAAGACTTTGACGTAGAAATTGTTGTTGCCGCGCTCGATGCGCTCGATGACGTAGCGGTCAATCGCGTCTTCGGCGACGAGCATTATTGTTCCCGCTATCGGTGTCACTACGATGTC
This sequence comes from Pyrinomonadaceae bacterium, assembly GCA_963761145.1. GTDB lineage: Bacteria > Acidobacteriota > Blastocatellia > Pyrinomonadales > Pyrinomonadaceae. Next base: position 516,499 of record CAVXFU010000004.1, on the reverse strand, counting down.
TTCGTAGGTCTGCTTGCCCTTCAAACCGACGTTGCCGATTGATGCCTGACTGATCGGTCCGATCTCGAACTGTGTTGACCACGCCGCCGTCCAGAGAAAAGCCTTCATTCTGGTTTTCCAATACTGCGGCGACATCGAAAACTTTTCGCGCAGAGCCTGCGGGCTGTTCTGCACGTAGATATGTCCGGTCAGCGCGCCCTGCATCGGATGCGCGATGTAGTTGGTGAAAAATCTGCCGCCGTCGTCCCAGCCGTGCAGCGATTTGACCGAATCCACATAATCCTTGAAAAACGGTCCGTGTTTTAATGCCCGACGCGTTTTCGCCTGTCCGAGAATCGCGTAACCGTGCTGTACGCTGAGAAACAACAGCGATTGTTTGATCGCGCCGCCGTAATTAAAACCTTTGCCCGGCTCGGTGTCCGCTTCGTCTTTTACAGCAGCGGAAAATTTGTCAGCGGCGGATTCGGGCGCGAACGAAAACTTTTTCAGTTCGATCGGCGGCGGTTCGGGCTTGTGTGCCGAATCGAAATCAACGCTTTTCGCGTCGGCGATTGCGGGAAAAACCTCGGAAACATCCGCGTCCGGCTCTGTAAATCGCTCGATTGACGGGTGAAAATCGGTCGTCAAACCGGCTTTTTGTGTGCCGTTCTGCGCCGAAATTGTTTGCGAAAAGATAAAAAATAAACTGAAAACTGTGAGAACGATAATTCTCTTCATGTCGAAAAAACTCATTTTTATTAAACCCCTTGTCCTAAAATTCGTCGAGAAAGTTATTCCATTTCCGATTCGTCTATGTCGAAATTAGCATAAATGTTCTGCACGTCTTCGTTGTCGTCAATCGCTTCGTAGAGCTTGAGCATCTTTTTAGCGTCGTCGCCTTCGAGCTTGATATAGTTCTGCGGAATCATCGAAACTTCCGCGTTCTGCGGCTCGATGCCCGCTTTTTTAATCGCTTCGCTGACCGCTTCGTAATTTTCCGGCGTGGTGTAAATCTCGAACACATCCGCTTCGTCTTTCACGTCGTCCGCGCCCGCTTCGATGGCGATTTCAAACAATTCATCTTCGGATTTCGCTTCCTTGTCAACGATTATCAAACCTTTTTTATCGAACATCCACGCGACCGAACCGGCTTCGCCGAGGTTGCCGCCGTTTTTCGAGAACAAATGACGAAGCTCCGCGACCGTCCGATTGCGGTTGTCGGTCATCGTTTCGATCAAAACCGCCACGCCGCCGATGCCGTAGCCTTCGTAGGTAATTTCCTCGTAATTCACGCCTTCCAGCTCGCCCGTGCCGCGTTTAATCGCGCGGTCAATCGTGTCGTTCGGCATATTCTGCCCTTTCGCGTCGGTCACGGCTTTACGCAGACGCGCATTGTCATCCACATTGCCGCTGCCGCCGGTTCTGGCGGCAACCGTGATTTCCTTGATCAGCTTGGTGAAAATCTTCCCGCGCTTCGCATCCGTCGCGCCTTTTTTATGTTTAATTGTGTGCCACTTGGAATGTCCAGACATTTATTTTTCGTTCCTGTTTGTTGGTTTACTGAAAGATGAAGAATATCACGCCAATTTTCGCCCGCGCAAATTTGCCGCCGTTAAACCGCTGATTTTAATTTGTTTCGTCTTTGACGTTTCGCCTTTGAGAATCTCAACCGCGCTTTTCGGCACGTCGAAAAATTCAGCGAGAGTTTTGATTAATTCCGCGTTCGCCGCGCCGTCAACCGGCGGCGCAGCGATTCGGACTTTCAACGCGCCGCCGAGTTCGCCGACAATCTCGCTTTTCGACGCTCGCGGCACGACTTTGACGGAGAAAATCAACCAGCCGTCTTTTTCAACGAATCGAATCACTAATAAACAAACGCCCGCAGAATTATCGTCTGCAAAAATCCGAGCAGAATCAAAACGATCATCGCCGAAATATCGAACATTCCGACGGTCGGGATAATTCTCTGCGCCGGAATCAAAATCGGATTCGTCACGCGCATCACGAAGGCGAGAAAAGTTTTGCGCGAAAAGACAAACCACGACGCGAGAAAGCGGATGAAAATAAACAAAATATAAATGCTGACCAGCGCGTAAAGCACGTAACCGACGATTGCCGGCACATTTCCTTTGTTAACACTTTCTGAAATGCCGCCGATGACGAAAAACGTGTTGCCGATGATTTGCAAAGTGAAATAAGCCAGCACGACGGCAACGAAAATCGTCACGAGCGGCGCAAGACGGGTGTCAATGCGAAATTGCGCCAAAAGCCTCGCCGCCGGATAAACGAATCGGTCGGTCGCTTTTTTGAGATTGTAGGAAAATCTGCCGACTTTGCCGAACGGATTCGGGTCGGAATAATTGAAAATCAAACGCACGATCAAAGCGACGACGAAAGCCAGCATCGCGTAAATCACGACTGTTTGAATTGTCTGGTAAAAAGTTGCAAGCATATAATTTAATTCCAAAGTTCAACTGTGAGCGATAGTTTCCCGTGCGCCGAAAATCGCCGTCCCGACGCGCACAAGTCGTCGCGCCTTCTTCAATCGCAATTTCAAAATCGTGGCTCATTCCCATCGAAAGTTCCCCGTGCGGCAAAACGCGGTCGCGGATTTCGCGCAAATTTTTGAAATACGGACGCACATTTTCGACATCATCAAAATACGGCGGAATACACATCAAACCGGTCAATTTCAGACGCTCGCACGATTTCAGATATTCAATCAATTTTGGTAAATCCGCTTCGTCCGCGCCGTTTTTCGTCGCTTCTTTTGCCAGATCAATTTGCGCCAAAACGTCTAAACTCGCCCGATTTTCTTCAATGCAGATACGCTCCAAGCGCGTCGCAAGTTCGATTGAATCGAGCGTGTGGATCACGTCGAAAAGTTTCACCGCCTTTCTCGCCTTGTTTGCCTGAAGATGCCCGATAAGATGCCATTCGATTCGTTCGCGCCCGAGAATCTCGATCTTTCCTTCGGCTTCCTGAACTTTATTTTCGCCGAAAATGCCTGCGCCCGCGTCAATCGCCGACTTCAACATTTCCGCCGGATGCGTTTTGCTGACCGCAACAAGCTTTATTTCGTTCGCGTTTCTGCCGACCTTTTGCGCCGCCGCTTCAATTCGGTCTTTAACCGCCGCCAGATTCTCGCGCAAATCTATTTGCATAAATTTAAATATAACAAATTGCCGCCGCGTTCTTGAACTTCTCCGATTAAATTCGTATCATTTGCTTTACCTTTTTTGCGCGGACGTGGCGGAACTGGTAGACGCGCGGGTCTCAGAAGCCCGTGGGCGCAAGCTCGTGATGGTTCGATTCCATTCGTCCGCATTTTCTTTTTTTCAACAATATGAATTCGCTGCTCGATTATTTTCAATCAAAACAAGCGAGCATCCTTGATTTAATTCACCAAATCGTCGAAATCGAATCGCCTTCATTAAATGTCGAAGGCAGTTGCGCCGTCGTCGAATTCGTTTCACAAATTGTCAAAAACATTTCCGCCGATTTTCAAATCGAACGCGTTTACGCCGAAAACTACGGCGAACATTTAATCATTCGCGCTTTTCCGTCGCACGAAAAACCCGTTTTACTGCTCGGACACACCGACACGGTTCATCCAATCGGCACAAAACTGCAAAATCCGACGCGCATCGAAAACGAAAAATTCTACGGCGCGGGCGCGTTCGATATGAAGGCGAACTGCATTTTGATGCTGGAAATTCTGCGCTATTTTGTCGAATCAAATATCAAACCGAAACGCCCGATTACCATTCTGCTTTCGTGCGACGAAGAAATCGGTTCTCCGACCGGACGCGCACTGGTCGAACGCGAAGCGGCAGAATGCGAATTTTGTCTGGTCTTTGAACCGTCGGCGGACGGCAGAGTCAAAACCGGACGCAAAGGCACGGCGAATTATCACTTGAAAGCGCACGGCATTCCCGCGCACGCCGGACTCGAACCGGAAAAAGGCGCGTCGGCGATTCTGGAAATCGCCCGCCAAATCGAAAAAATACATTCGCTGAACAATCTCGAAAAAGGCACGACCGTCAATGTCTGCACCGTCGAAGGCGGCACGACGACAAATGTTATTCCCGAAAACGCCGCGTGTTCGATTGATGTGCGCTTTACCTCGATGGCGGAAGCGGAAATCATCGAAAACGCGATTAGAAATTTGCCGAGTTACGACCCGAAAGTTTCGGTAAAAGTTTCGGGCGGCTTAAATCGCCCGCCGCTTGAACGAACGGAAAGCGTCGTTAATCTTTATGAAAAAGCTCGCGCAATCGCCGCAGATTTGGGCTTTAGATTGGGCGAAACGCAGGTCGGCGGCGCATCCGACGGCAATTTCGTCCACGCGCTCGGCGTTCCGGTGCTTGATGGTTTAGGTGCGGCAGGCGGCGGCGCACATACGCTCGAAGAATTTATCTATGTCAACGATATTTCGCGCCGCGCCGCGCTGCTCGCCGCACTAATTTTCGCCGATTGATTTTATGGATGAGCGAAAAGAAAAAATCCGCGCCCCGCGCAATCGCACGATTGAAATTAACGCGCAGGAATCCGAAGCGTATCGCAAGCGTTTGTTTCGCGCAGAAGAAAATCTGGAAGATTGCCGAAACAAAATAATTTGCGGCGACGCTTTTGAAATTCTCGGAAAACTTCCCGAAAATAATTTCGATTTACTGTTTGCCGATCCGCCGTATAATTTGACGAAGAATTTCGGCGAAAACTCGTTTCGGCAAACTTCGCTCGACGAATACGAATTGTGGCTCGATTCGTGGCTTTCGGAAACGGTCAGGCTTTTGAAGCCGACGGCTTCCGTTTATATCTGCGGCGATTGGCGTTCGGCTTCGGCGATTCAGCGCGTCGGCTTGAAATATTTTCGACTGCAAAACCGCATCACATGGGAACGCGAAAAAGGTCGCGGCGCGAACAAAAACTGGAAAAACTCGTCGGAAGATATTTGGTTTTTCACCCGTTCAGACGATTATTTTTTCGATGCGGAAGCGGTAAAGATCAAGCGTAAAGTCATCGCGCCGTATATGGAAAACGGTGCGCCGAAAGATTGGGAAAATTCGAGCGAAGGAAAATTTCGCTTGACCGCGCCGTCGAATTTGTGGACGGATTTGACCGTCCCGTTTTGGTCAATGCCCGAAAACACCAAGCATCCGACGCAGAAACCGGAAAAATTACTGGCGAAAATAATTCTGGCTTCGACGCGCGAAACGAGATTTAATTCTCGACCCGTTTGCCGGAAGCGGCACGACCGCGATTGCCGCTAAAAAATTAAATCGCGCATTTACCGTCATCGAACGCGACGAAGATTATTGTCTTTTAGCGGCGAAACGACTTGTTTTAGCCGAAACCGACCAAACGATTCAAGGTTTCGCCGACGGAATTTTTTGGGAGAGAAACAGTCAAAATAAAAACCGATGAAAATCGCTACTTGGAATGTCAATTCAATCGCCATCCGGCTCGAACAGGTTTTGAACTGGCTCGAAACGACCGGAACGGACGTTTTATGCCTTCAGGAAACAAAATGCGTTGACGAAAAATTTCCGTTCGAAGCGATTGAAAATGCCGGTTTTCAAGTCGCATTTTTCGGACAGAAAGCCTACAACGGCGTGGCGATTATTTCCAAACACGAAATTCTCGACGTGCAGAAAGGTTTCCCTGACGACGCCGCGGACGCGCCGAAACGTCTAATCGCCGCGACCGTCGGCGGCATTCGCATCGTCAACACATACATTCCGAACGGAACGGAACTTTGGACGGACAAATTTACATTTAAACTAGATTGGCTGCAACGCCTTCGGAAATTTTTCGACGCGACCTGTCCGATCGATTCCGACGCTTTGTTGTGCGGCGATTTCAACGTCGCGCCCGACGAGCGCGACGTTTGGAGCGTCGCGGCTTGGGAAGGCAAGCTGCATTTCACAAAGGCGGAACGCGCCGCGATTTACCACGTCAAACAATGGGGTTTTGAAGACGTATTCCGACAGCACAACGGCGACGCGAAATTATTTTCGTGGTGGAATTATCGTGAAGGCGCGTTTTTTAAAGATCAGGGTTTGCGAATTGACCACGTTTGGACATCGAAAAGTCTGGCGGAAAAGTGCGTCGGCTGCTGGATTGATAAAGAACCGCGCGGCGCGGAACGTCCGAGCGATCATACGCCGGTAGTTGCCGAATTCAGCGGGTAAATTCGGTCCGGAATCAAACGCGCAGCGGCTTTAGTAAAAACTTTCGCGTTAATTTTCTTTTCAACGGTGACAGAAACTGCACAAAAAATTCCGGCTGAATTTCCGGCGCGCAAATTGGAAAAGAGCGACGCGGAGCTCGTCGCGGCGTGTCGGCGCGGCAACGAATCGGCTTGGAACGAATTGGTTGATCGTTTTCAGCGTCTGATTATCACGATTCCGCGCCGCGCCGGTTTGTCCGAAGAACAAGCGGCGGACATTTTGCAGGAAGTTTTTTTGACACTGTTTGAAAAACTGGACGAGATCGAACAGCCCGACAAAATCCGTTCGTGGATTGTGACGACCGCGAAATTCAAAACGTGGGGCGCGGTGCGCGGCGAGAAAATTTTTTACGCGCCGGAATCCGACGAAGAAATGGAGACGGAAATGGCAAATCTGCCCGACGACGCGCCGCTTGCCGATGCGCGTTTGATCGAACTCGAACAGCAGCATCTGATTCGGACTGCTTTAGCAGAACTCGAAGAACGCTGTCAAAAAATTCTTTCAATGATTTATTTGCAGGACGCGGCGGCAACCTATTCGGAGGTCGCGCGTGAAATCGGTGTCGGCGAAACGAGCATCAGCCCGCTTCGTTCGCGCTGTCTGAAAAAACTGGCGAAGATTTTGGAAAAATAACTTTTTTAAAAGCGCGGAAAAAAATTTAACCGCCAATGTCTTTTTATCAATTCGTCTCGCACTGTATATTTGAGAGGCGGAAAAAATGCTATCAATGAGCAACACCAACGAACCGAATTTAGATAAAATGATTCACTTAATGCAGACCGACAAATCCTTCGACGCGCCGCAGGACGCGATTCGCTGGTCGAAAAATATTTTTCTAAGCCGCGCTGCGGCACCGCAAAAATCGCTGGTCAGTCGTGTTCTGGCAGTTTTGCGGATGGATTTATCGCCGAATCGCGCGGCTTTCGGCGAGCGTTCGGCTTCGGCTTCGCAAGCGCGGCAGATGCTTTTTCAAGCCGGTGAAGTGAGCGTAGATTTGAGAATAAAAAAAGGCGAAAACGGTTTGAGCGTGTCGGGACAAATTTTGGGCGCAAATTTTGCGAATTGCGCGGTGACGCTTTCTACAACTGAAAATTCCTTTGAAATTAAAGCAAATGAATTGAGCGAGTTTGCGTTTACCGAAATTGCCGAAGGAATTTATAATCTGAGCCTAAAGAACGGCGAACAGGAAATTGTCCTTGAAAATCTCGACTTGAGATAGACTGAGTTTAAAGTAAAACTTAAAAGGGCGAAAGGTTCTTCAGAAAAGCCTTTCGCCTTTTTGCCGATTTTTGGTTTTATCTGCAATGAAACGCCGCCTATTAGCTGAAAAACTCGTTTCCGCCCAAAATGGAAAGGCAATAAATCGCCTGCTCACTCTAAACCGAAACTCTGCGGACGAAAGGCTCGCCGCTGCCTTAAAAGACATTTGCTATGCGGCTTGGACGAACGAACCAACCAAAGCGCAAAGTGCCGCGCTCGCGCTCGAAGAACTGGCAAAAATCAATCCGCTCAAAGAAATCAAAGCTTTTTCGCACTGGATTTGCGGCATCGCGCGAATCACCGAAGGCAGGCTCGATTCAGCCGTAGAAAATCTCGACCAATCCGCCGCGCTGTTTCGCCAACTGAAACGTGAACACGAATCGGCGCAAACGCAGGTTGCCAAACTTTATCCGCTCGCCGTTCTCGGACGGTTTCAGGAAGCGATGAAAACGGGCAATCAAGCGTTAAAAATCTTCGATAAATACGGAGACGAACTCGCGGCTGGTAAGGTTGAGATGAATCTCGGAAATATTTTGTCGCGCCACGAACTTCACCGGCAGGCGAAAAATTCATACGCTTCGGCACACCGGCGGTTTCTCGCGCTTGGCGAAACCGGCTGGCTGACGATGTGCGAAAACGGTTTGGCGATAACCTACGCCGCGCTCAACGATTTTCGCCGCGCCGAAAGATTCTACGAACAGGCTTTAATGCGCGCTCAAACGGCGAAAATGCCGGTTACGGAAGCGGAAATCGAAGCCAGCATCGGCAATCTCGCGCTGTTTCGCGGACAACTCGACCGCGCTTTGAGATTTTTGGAATTGTCGCGTCGCCGCTATGAAACGCTCGAAATGCCGCATCAGACGGCGATTGCCGAACTCGAAATTGCCGATATTTATCTCGAATTAAATTTAACCGACGAAGCATTTGCCATTTACGAACGCGTCGCCGCCTCGCTTCAAACGCTGAAAATGCAGGGCGAAGAAGCGAGAGCGAGAGCGAATTTCGGACGCGCCGCCGTTTTGCGTTCGGAGAATGATTTGGCGCGGGAAGAATTGAAAAAATCGGCGCGGCTTTATGTTTTGGAAAATAACAAGGTCGGCGCGGCGGCAGTTAAACTGAGCGAGGCGACGCTTGAACTAAATTCGGGAAATTACCGGAAGACATTAAAGTTGGCGCGTGAAGCCGAACGCTTTCTCGAAAAATCGGAAAATACGCGCTATCGTTTAACGGCGCGTTGGATCGAAGCCGAAGCGCGGCGAAAGTTAGGCGAATCGGTAAAAGCAGGTGAATTGCTCGCAAGAATTTACACTGATTCGACTAAAATGGAACAACCGGAAACGGCGCGTCTGGCGCAAATTTCGCTCGGCAAAATTGCGCTGGAAGCGAATGATTTTCCGCAAGCTGAAAAGCATTTCAAACAGGCAGTCAAGCTCATCGAAAGGCTTCGCGCACCGCTCGCGGCAGAAGAATTTCGGATGGCTTTTCTGGCAAACAAACTCGCGCCTTATGAAAATCTAGCGAAAATTTATCTGGCGAAAGATAAACTTAAACAAGCCTTTGCGATGGTTGAACGGGCGCGGGCGCGTGTTTTGGCGGAAGGTTTGGGCAGCGCAATTGATAACGAACAAAACAACTTTTCGCCAAAGCTGGCGAAAAAACTTGAAGATTTGCGCGAGGAATTGAACTGGTTTTACAGCCGCATCAATCGCGCCGACGACTCGGAAATTGAAAATCTACAGGCGGAGGCGAAAAACCGTGAAAATCAAATTGCCGATTTAATGCGGCAAGTCGAAAGTACGCGAACGAACGGCAACGCAGCGAATGCGGCAAACGTCGAAAAATCAACGACCGGCGCGGCAAAATTTGCGAGTTTGCAAAATGAAATCGGCGGCGAACGGGCGTTAATCGAATTCGTTAATTTCGGCGGTGAAATCGCCGCGTTTGTTGTAACCGACAAAAAAATTTCTTTCGTAAAAAACTTGGCGCGAGAATCAGAAATCATTTCGTTTCTGGAAAGTCTGCGATTTCAGTTTGACGCTCTGCGTTACGGCGCGAAAAATTTGGACGCGCATCTTGCCGAACTGAAAAAACGCGCCGATTTTTATTTACATAAGTTATACGAACGGTTAATTGAACCGCTGGAAAAATTCATCGGCAAACGCAATTTGATCGTCGTTCCGGTCAATGCGCTTTATTATATACCGTTTCACGCACTTTACGACGGCGCGAAATATTTGATTGAAACGCGCGAAACAGTTTACGCGCCGAGTGCAACCGTCTGGCGTTTTTTAGCGTCGAAACCGGTTCAGAAACTAAAAACAGCACTGCTTTTTGGCTTTGCCGATGAGCGAATTCCTTACGTTAATCAGGAAATTGAAAATTTGCGCGGCATTTTTCCTCAAACGAAAAGTTTTACGGGAAAACAGGCGAGTTTTGCGACATTTATCGAAAATGCACCGAATTTCGATGTTCTGCATTTCGCCTGTCACGGTAACTTTCGACCGGAAAATCCTTTGTTTTCCAGTCTGCATCTGGCTGACGGCTGGATTACTGTCAGAGATATTTGCGCACAGAATTTGAAAGCGGAGATCGTTACGTTAAGCGCGTGCGAAACCGGTTTGAATAGAATTTTCGCGGGCGACGAGATTTTGGGTTTAGCCAGAGGTTTTCTCGCGGCGGGCGCGAGTTCTTTAATTTTGAGTTTGTGGACTGTCAATGATCGAGCCGCGACCGATTTGATGAAAATTTTTTACGCCGAACTGCGAACGGGCAAAACCGCCGCCGAAGCGTTAAAAATTGCCCAGAACGACTTTATTAAATGCGGATATCATCCTTATTTCTGGTCGCCGTTTGCTTTAATCGGAAGATAATTCGGCTTATAATTTGCAGTTTTGAAGAATTAATAAAAGCATCTCTAAAATTAATATGTTTTTTTAGATATAGTTAATTTTCTTAAACAGCGTCAGAAAGTTTGCCGGAAATCGGACAGCGTATTATTTTTCGCATATTCTTAAAAATGCTGTCTTTTTCCGGGAGTCAGCCGCACTGTAGAAACAGCGGCAGATGCAAAAGCCGCATCGGGGGAACGAACAATGAATAGTTTTATCAGAAATATTTGGTTTACTACAGGATTAGTAATTTTTACCTTGATGTTGGCAGGAAGTTTTGTAGAACAGATTTCGGCTCAGACTACTAACTGCGAGTGTGTTCCGAACGAAGTTATTTTCGAACTTGGCATTCCGTCCAATCTTTCTGATGTTGCCGCACAGTATAAATTAATTCCGACTCCGCTCGGACAAGTCGGCACGCCGCCGACTTACCGTATGCAGATAAACACCCAGCTGACAAACCAAACGCCGCCGCAAATTGTTACGGCAATGCAGGGCGACACGCGCATCAATAAAGCGGAAGTCAACCGAAAATTGTCAGCGGCGGAGAGAGAAAATTTGCCGTGGACAATCGGACATTCGTGGGCAATCGGACATTCGTGGGCGATTGGCGGCAGTGGAAAAGGTTTCGGAAAACAATGGTTTACCGATAAAATCCGATTATATGAAGCGTTAAATTATCCGCCGAGTTCGCGCGGCGCAGGTGTCACCATTGCCGTCCTGGATACAGGAATTGACCTCACGCATCCGGCTTTTGCGGGCAGATTAGTTCCGGGCTACGATTTTGTTGATAACGACAACGATCCGTCCGAAGTCGGTGTCGCACATCAGGGCGCATACGGACACGGAACGCACGTTGCGGGCATTATTGCTTTGACCGCGCCTGAGGCGAAGATTATGCCGATTCGAATTTTGAATCAAAACGGCGAAGGCGAGCTTTGGCGAATTACAGCGGCGGTCATTTGGGCGGCGCAGCACAATGCGGTGATTGTAAATTTGAGTTTCGGTTATCCTGATAACGTTACAGTGTTAAAAGATTTGATTGACGACTGTGATGACGGCGTAACGCTTGACGGAAAAGATTTTCCCGAAATCGGCACGCATCGTTTGATGGCTGTCGCGGGCGCAGGCAACAGCGGAGACTTAAAAGGTGCTGACCGCAATCCGCTGAAAATATTTCCGGCGGCGGAGACTTTAGACGGATTATTAGCCGTCGGTGCCAGCACGCGTTACGGAACGAACGGGCGCAGTGAAGAATTAGCTGATTTTTCCAGTTTTGATCGCCGATGGGTTGAATCTGTCGCCCCGGGTGAAAATATTCTGAGCGCACTTCCCGGCGGTCATTACGGACTTTGGAGCGGAACTTCGATGTCCGCGCCGATAGTTTCGGGAATCGCAGCTTTGATAAAAGGTAATCATATCGAATGCACGCCGACTCAGATAGTTCATCAGATAAAAGGTTCGGGCGTGCAATGGGATTACATTCATCCGACCAGAATTGATTTGAACGATTCGCAACAGAGGCATTTGAGAATCAAAACCAGCCGCGCCGACGCGCTTTCGGCAGTCAGCAGCACTATACCACTGCCGGAAATAGGCTGTCCCGCAACCTGAGTTTTTAAAAAAGCCGGTTAAAAAGCCCGAAAAACAACTTCTCTTTTTGAAAGCCGATCTGGTTAGATTGGCTTTTTTTGTCGGGCAAAATTTCGTCTATCAATCAGTTTCTGAAAATAAAATCCGAAAAGTCAGGCGTAAAAGTCTCACAATAGCCGGCAAAAAATGTCTGAATTCAGATATTCAAATTTTCCTTTCGCAAATATTTATCCCTTTTGTCTTTTCTGCCAAAATCTTCGCACTGTATCACTGAAAGAACATTTTTTGAGGTTAATAACCTTAAAAATCCAAAAGACAAGAAATAAAAATTAGGAAGGTTAAAAATATGAAACGAAATGAAAGCAAATTCAAACATGGGCGTGTTTTGAATATCGCGGTCACGGTAATTGCCGCGATAATATTATGTATTTTACCGATTTCAATGATGGTCAATGCCAATTCAAACTCACTGGACAGCATTGTGATTCTAACGAGAACGGCAAATCTGGTTTCGCCGACCGGCAGCATCAATCCGCACGGCGCAGCAGCTTATACAGTTTATGACAGCGGACAGCGCGAACTCGAAATCGAAGCCGAAGACGTAAATGCGGCGAACGGCACGATTTTAACTTTTTTTGTTGACGGCAATAACATCGGGCAGGCGGCGATTGATAATCAAAAAGCCAGACTGAGACTTAAAACCGAACTCGGACAAGCAGTTCCGACAGTCAATAACGGCGCGACCGTTCAGGTCAGAAACGGCGCGACTGTGATTTTGAACGGCGTATTCGGCGGCGGAATTGATCCGACACCTTCGCCTTCGGTTTCTCCGAGTGTTTCGCCAACCGGCTCGCCTTCACCGTCTCCGAGCGTTTCGCCAACCGGCTCGCCCTCGCCGTCTCCGAGTCCGACCGGTTCGCCTTCGCCGTCACCGAATGGCGGTGATTTATTCGCGGGTTTGACGGGCGCGACTTTGAACGGCGTGCTGCCGAACGGTTTCGCGCAATACGAACTGCACAGCAACCGACGTGAATTGGAAATCCGCGTGCGTCAGGTCAATCTTCCGGCAGGAACTTCTCTCGCCGTAACGGTTAACACAACAGCGGTCGGAAATTTAATTTTAGAAAACGGCGGCGAAGGCAGATTACGGCTTCGCACCGATAACGGTCAGACTGTTCCGACGGTAGTCAGCGGCGATTCGATTACAATTAAAAACGGCGGCACGACAGTTCTTTCGGGAACATTCCTTGGCTTTAGTGCGACTCCGAGTCCGTCGCCGACTCCTTCGGGAAGTCCGTCGCCGAGTCCGAGTCCGTCGCCGAATCAGGGCAGATATTTTGAAGCGCATTTATCAGGCAGTCAGATAGTTCCGCCCGTTACGACGGCAGCGAACGGCGAAGTCAAGGTTTTCCTTAATCAAGCTGAAAATCAGGCAACGATTTTAGGTGAATTTCACAATTTATCGAGCGCGCAGACGAGTGCGAGTATTGTTCTCGTGACCGGCGACACCAGCGTGGTCGTTGACCTCGGCGTAGTCGGCGGCACGAACGGCAATTTTGCCAGCCGCACGATCAGTGTGGTTCCGGTTCAGGTGTCACAGCTTCGCACCGGTTTGTGGTTCGCGGTCATCGGTTCGGCGAATAATCCGGCGGGCGAAATTCGCGGACAGCTGACGACGCATTCTGACTCCAACGACTTTGACGGCGACGGCAGCAACGATATTGCAGTTTTCCGTCCGACCGAAGGCAGATGGTACACGCTAAACAGCCAGGGCATTAACGCGCAGGTCGTCGGCGGCGCGAACGATCAACTCGTCTCCGGCGATTTCGACGGCGACGGTAAAACCGACGCGGCTGTTTTCCGCAATCAAAACGGTTCGGGCGTTTGGGAAATCAAACGCAGTTCCGACGGCGGCATTACTACACAGGCATTCGGTTATGCGACTGACAGAGCGGTGCGCGGCGACTTCGACGGCGACGGCAGACAGGATTTAGCGGTTTATCGTGCGACGAGCGGAACGTGGTTTATTCAGAACAGCGCGAGCAACACGATTTCCGGCGTAGCGTTCGGCGCGGCGGAAGACAAACCGGTTGCCGCCGACTTTGACGGCGACGGCAAAACCGACATCGCCGTTTTCCGTCCGTCAACGGGTGTTTGGTATTACCTTCGCAGCAACGGCGGCGGATTCGGCGCGGTTTACTTTGGACAAGCGGGCGACGTTCCAATCGCCGGTGATTTTGACGGCGACGGCAAAGCTGACATTTCGGTTTTCCGTCCGGCAAACGGTGTCTGGTATATTCAGCGCAGTTCCGACGGAACATTCGATTTCCGCCAGTTCGGTTTGGGCGACGACATTCCGGTTGCCGGAAATTACGACGGCGACAGCAAAACGGACATTGCGGTTTTCCGTCCGTCAACCGGCATCTGGTATATCTGGCGCAGTGTTGACAACTCGTTCGAATATCGCTTATTCGGTCAGAACGGCGACATTCCGGTTCCGGTCAAATAGGGACGAAATATAAAATGCGAGAGATGAATATATTTTTCTCATTCATCTCTCGCTCCTTTTGCAGTGTCACCGTCCCTGCGGCATTGCGCGGCGCGAATCGAAACTGTTCGTTGATAATCTGGCTGTTTGAAACGGGCGATTTTTGGAATTGGATTCTCCTGACGATCAACCTGATTCAATTTAAACACCGATTAATCAAAACGGTACGAATAGTTTCGCTTTTCGCCGATTAAATTTTCAAGCAACGCGACTTTGAAATTAACTCATCCTAACAACGCTTCCGAAATTATTTTTTTATTCGCATTTATCGTAATTTTCGGAAATATTGCTTGAATATTAACCCCGAACGCAAGTCCCTCCGCGTTCGGGGCTTTTTTATTGTTTCGTTCTGATATTTACCTGAAGCGGAACGCCTTTTTCATATTGTGCGAAGCGTTTTGACAAAGCTGTAATGAGTTTTGCAGAGGGTACAAACAATCTTAAATTATTAGTACGGTTCTCCAATAAAAAGGAGTGCCGGTCAGCGACCGGCACTCCTTTTTAGCTTAATTGCTTTTCAGTAAAAACTGACGAGACGAAACCGACTTTAGTCACAAAGCAGAATTTCACCTGAATAAAATTCAAAAGTGCCAAAAATTTATTCGCCCCGGCTTTATCTCTGAATAGTAGCTACCGGAATTTCATTTGCGTCGCCGAATGGGGAGAACAATATATCCACGGCACCGGTTGTGTACCATTGGCGCACACTCGGACGATAAATGCTGATGTCCATCACGCTGTTGCCGTCAAAATCGCCGATTTGAGCGATGTCTTCCGAAATGCCGAACGGGATTGCGCCCGATTGGTTATTGGAACTTCGCAGAATATACCAATAGTTGTTTGAACGGCGGCGAACGCAGAAGTCGGCTTTACCGTCGCCGTCATAATCTGCCGGATGCACGTCGTCGGTTCCTAATCCCCACTGAACGCCGTAAACGCTGTTGTTGGAACTACGCAAAATATACCAGTAACCTTGTGACGGGCGGAACACGGCGATATCCGTTTTGCCGTCGCCGTCATAATCTTCGGGAACCGTCACGTCTTCGGCAGTGCCGAACTGCACGGCGGAAAACTGATTGGTGCCGCTCATCTGAAAATACCAGGTGCCGTTTGACGGGCGATAAACGGAGATGTCGGTTTTGCCGTCGCCGTTGTAATCGGCAGGAATCGGTTTGTCCGTGCCTGCGCCGAAGGTCACGGCGGTCATCGTATTATCAGCACTATTGCGGATATACCAAACACCATTGCGGAAAACCGCTCCGTCCGTCGTTCCGTCACCATCATAGTCGCCGGGAACCAATTTGTCGTTCGGTGCGCCCCAATTAAACGAGCCGGCGGCAGTTGTTCCGTTGAATTGAAAACGCCAGCGTCCGTCCGATGGTCGCCAGACTGCCTGATTCGTTCGCTGATCCGGTCGAAATCAACGATTTTCGTCTGACCGACCTTGCCGCACACGTTTGTTTTCACCGTGAATTGCGTGTCGTTGAAAATGGTAGGTGTTCTGCCGGATTGCACGGCATTGTTGATGCGGATAAAGTCGGTCTTTCCGTCACCGTTAAAGTCACCGAGCGGGCGATCATTATAAGAATCCAACCCGCCAATCGGATAAGTGCGTTGGGTAAACGCGCCCGCGCCGTTATTGAGACTGACGATGTAACCGATCGAATAAGTGCCGCCCTGCGTATGCACCCGATTGAGAAAATCAATGAACCCGTCGCCGTTAAAATCGCCAAACTCGGTAAAGCTGATCACCGGCGATTGAGCTCAGGAGCGTAATCCGTTTTGGTAAAATTACCGTTTCCCTGATTAAGTAAAATTGTTACTTTGGGATGTGTGCCGTAACTGGAAACAATTGCGTCCGGTTTGCCGTCGTTGTTCAGGTCTTTAATGGCATCAAAAAGAGTAAGGTCGTTGGTGAGAGGAACCGACTGACTGCCGACGGTGAACGTGCCGTTGCCCTGATTGTAAACAACCTTAAAGGTACGAGGCGAAGTGCTGGTATCTACAGCGGCGAAATCCATATCGCCGTCGCCGTCAAAATCGCCCTCGAATCTGCCGACGTAACTTATCTGGGGAAACTGCACGCGCGCGCCGAAGGTGCCGTCGGCATTTGCCAGTTGATAGTAAACATTGCCGAAAACCGTGACGATTAAATCCTTCCGCGAATCATTGTTGACATCCGCCACATTTATCAAACTGCCGCTCGAAGTGTTCAGCGGCAGTGGCGTGAACGCGCCCGTTCCGTTGTTCAAATATACCAGTGTATTGAGGGAAATCAGGACAATCAAATCCAGTTTGTTGTCGCCGTTGAAGTCCTTGATATAGTAACTTCCAGATTCTCTGGACAGCGATTGCGGCAAGACGATTTCCGTGCGCGTCCCAAAACCGCCCGCGCCGTCGCCGGGATAAATGAACAGTCTATTGTAGGTATTCGGTCCGCTATATTCCATCGCGACCAAATCAAGTTTTCCGTCTCCGTTTAAATCGGCGGCAATGTCGTCCTGAAGCGAATAATTAAAACTCGCGGATCAGTAACCGTTTTGCCGGTCGGCTTAAAGTAAACCCCTTCGCATTGGGCGAAAATGACCGTTGTCGAAAAAATAGAAATTACTGCAATGCATGAAAATCGAAATCAGATTTCTTATCTAAAATTTTTGAACGAGTTTCATCGAATACTTCTCCTGCTGAAATGAAATGATTAGGAGTAAGATTATATTTGCAAATTTGCACTGATACAAGATTAAACTGCGCCGCTAGGATGTGCGAAGTTGGTGCTGAGCGGAAAGGAAACAATAGATTAATGCGAATAGTGCGAACAATTATTAATTACTCCGCGACTGTTCTCGTTAATTCGTAGTTTTTCATTTTCGTGGGAAAATTAATTTTCCACTTGCGGCAGTCGTTTTTCGATTTGCTTGAGATGCCGCATTTCGTGTCCGCCGATAAGCGTGAGCCAGTCGTGTGCGGTTAAATCGCCCATAAACGGGTGCGGAAATTTGTAATCCGAACATTCGACCGACTCGAAAAGAGGGCGCAACTTTTCGAGTTCGCCGCGCGTTTCGTCCATTTTACGCAGAGATTCTTCGACGGATTGATTGCCGGTCGGATGAATGCGGTCGGGTGCTTCAAATTTCAACGTCGCCGCTTCCGCCGCTTTCACCTTAAAATTATCCGAAAGCCGCGCCGCGCCGTCCGCCGCAACGCCCGCCGCTTTTGCCTGCGTCAAAAGTTTCGCCGAAATTCGCATCATTCCGTCCTGCACGATGGCGATATGCTCGATGATTTGAGCAATCGTCCACGTCTCGCCATCGGGCAGAGCGTTCATCTGCTCGTCGGTCAAAGATGCCGTAAAATGTTTGGTTTTTTCGCGGATTTTATCGTTATTGGCGTAAATGTCGCCAATTGTTTGATTGCTCATAAATTTTTGTTCTCCTTTTTTTATTCCAGAATTACTAATTGCCCGCCGTGTTCGTCGCCTGCGGGCTGAAAACAAGGCGATGCCAGCGCAGGTAACTGCGCACGCTGTCGGCTTCGTTTCGCAGCTGCTTGATATATCCGGTTTGCAGATAAAGTATTTCGTCCGCCGTCCATTCGAGCGTCACTATCGGATTAAAGGAAACAAGCGAACTTTCTTCGGGCAAAGTCGCGGTTTGCTCATTGGCAGGCGGCAGATTTGCGTTGCCGCCTTGTTCCTGTCGGATTAAATTGTCGTCGAACGCTTTGGACGAAATCTTGAGCTGATTTATAAGCGGAATCGCCGCTTGCGTCGGCTGGTCGCCCTTTGCATCGTAAATCCGCACCTGTTTATCAAACGCGACCGCTGCTTTTGCCGAATCGGGCGACCAGACCGGACGCACGACGGTTGAATTATCGTCCAAACGACGCTCGCGCCCGGTTTTTTCCACGAGTCTCGGTCTGCCCTGCGGATTAAAAAGCTCGCCTTTCAAATTAGCCTGCGCCTGCAAATAATTCCATTCCTGAAAAGTCGCCGCGAGTGCCGCGAGTGCCGAACCGTCAGGCGACCAGACGAAATAAAAATAAATCAAACCTTCGTTCTGCGTAATCGGCTTCAAATCCGCGCCTTCGCGGTCGCAAAGGTAAAGTTGTTCGGTGCGAAACGTCAAAACCGGTTTTGCCGCTTCGACGGTTGGCGGCGTAGCAGGCGCGGCGTTGATGTTCGTCTCTGAAGCGACGTTCGCGTTCGCATCAACATTTCCGGCGTTGGCATTTGCCGTGTTTGTCGGGGTTTCAGTATTCGTGTTAGCTTGGTTGCCGTTCGGCGGCGGTGCGGCAGATTGATTGGCGCGAACCATCGCCACAAAAGCAACCGCCTTTGAATCGGGCGACCAGACAATCGTATCAATAAAATGCGCCGCCATTCCGTCGTAGGTAATTTTGCGAATTATCTTGCCGTCCGCCGAATACATATCGAGCCGAAATTCCGACGGCAAATCAGTCGGCAAATGGTAAACCGCCAAAATTCTTTGTTTATCGGGCGAAGTAAGAGTTTTATCGAGTACTTCCTGCGAGCGATTATTATCAAAATCCGCGTTCACGGCGACGTTTCTTTCTTCCGTCTGCACCGGCGCGGCAACGGTCGGCGCAGGAACGTCGGTTTCAAAACGAAAGTTCAGACGCAAAGCCGGAACGTCACGCATCGCCGTCGGCGCACCGCTTTTATTGCCTTGCAAACCACTTTGCTGACAGCCGCCAAAAACCAAAATGCCGAAAAGGACTAGAATTCCGGCAATATTACCCCATTTAAACCTGTTTTTATCTATGTTCATCTGTGAAAAGTTCCGCTCTATTTTAACTCCGCGCCGACGAATTCCCGATAGATGCGTTTCTGGTCATCGGTGGCGTTTTCAATTGCCGTAATCTGGAAATCCTGTTTGGCGCGTCCGCCCAAAGTGATTTCAATTTCGCGCAGTTGGTCATAGCGGAAAACGGTTATTTTAATTTTATCGTTCGGCTTTCTTTCGCCCAGATAACTGTTCAGAAAAATCAGACTGGCGCGGTTGCCGTCAACGGCGACGATTTGGTCGTTGGCGTTCAAACCCTGCTCATAGGCGGGCGTGTCTTTCGGCACGGACGCAACGATAAGTTTGTCCGCATCCTGCTTCAAGGTTGCGCCGAGATACGCTTTTTTATTTTCCGTTTCGCCCGTGGAAAATTTCAAACCGATGCCGTTCAAGGCGGCGTTATAATCAATCTCCGCCGTGCCGCGCACGTATTTTTCAAAAAATTCATTCAAAGATTTTCCCGCCATCATTTCCGCTGTTTTCTGCAAATCTTCGGGCGTGTAATTTTTATTTTTCTTGTGAATATTCGGCGTAAAGATAGCGCAGAACATCATCCAGACTTTTCGCGCCGTTCGAGGCTTGGCGAATTTCGATATCGAGCAGAAAATTGACCAGTTCGCCTTTGTCGTAATAAGAAATCTGATTGTTGACGGCGTTTTCGTCCGGTCGGTAATATTTAATCCACGCGTTAAAACTTGCGTCTTCAAGGCTTGTTTCAAATCTTCCGGGACGATTTTGCAAAGAGAGAATCTGCTCTTCTCTGCCGGAAATAAATTCGTCTGCCGTAATTAAATCGGCGCGGCGCATTAAAACACTTTCGTAATAAGCCGTTCCGCCTTCGGCAAACCAGAGCAGGCGCGTATAATTTTCGTTTTCATAATCGAACGGACCGAGCGCGTCGGGCTTGATGCGTTTGACGTTCCAGAGATGAAAATATTCGTGCGCGACGAGGCTTAAAAAATTATTATGTTTCGACGCAAAGTTAAGACGCGGAAACTGTAAAGCGGTCGAGTTCAAATGTTCAAGTCCGCCGCCGCCGCGCGTGTTAACGATAAAAGTGTAATCGTTATACGGCAGTTCGCCGAATATCTTAAACGCCTGTTCGATAATTTTCGTCGTGTCGGCGGCAAGCTTCGGCAAATCGTAATTGCCGTCGCCCGACATCACGAAACGATGCGGTTTGCCCTGCACGTTAAAGGAAATTTCTTTATAATCGCTGACTTCAAACGGCGAATCGTAAAGAATATCGAAATTTTCGGCGCGAAAAGTGTTCGCTTCGCCTTCGACTTTCGGCAATCCGGTCGCCACTTTCCAGTTTCCGAACGGCACGACTTTAACTGTTGACGCGACATTCAAATTATCTTTCGGATACATCAAAAGCGCGGCGTTATTAAAAAAAGCGTGTTCGTCGTTCAGTTCGTTCGTGCGAACCGTCAATTCGTTAGCGTAAACATTGTAGCGGACGACAATTTCCTTTGTGCCTTTCGCGTCAATCTGCCACGTATTCTTATTCGTTTTCCGCCACGTCAAATCCGCGCCGCCCGCATCTTTCGCCGTAAAACTTTCGACGTGGCGGGCGTATTCACGAATCAGATAACTACCCGGTGTCCAAACCGGCATTTTCAGTTCGGGTTGGTCGGGCATTGTCGCCCAATTTAAATGCATCTCGACTTCCAGCAGATGCGTCGCCGGTTTCGACATCGAAACGGTGTAATTGATTGTCGGGACGACGGTTTTCACCTCGACCGCAGTTTTTTTACTGCTCTTTTTTGTTTTTTGAGCAGACGTTTCCTGTGACATAGAAAAAATCAATGCAGCGATTGTAATTATTAAAAGTTGTAAATTCAGTATTTTTTTCATCATTTTGGCAATGTTCGTCAAAATGCTATCGTTTATTCTTTGCTATTTTACTATAAATAAAAATTTCCGGTCATTTGACGACGCGGAATTTAGATGACGAATGAACCAGGAACCTATCGCCGAAAAAATCGTCGGCACCGACGACGGAAAATTTTTTACCAAGCCTCTGCTCATCATTTACCTGACGGTTTTTATTGATCTGGTCGGCTTTGGCATTGTCATTCCCGCGCTTCCGTTCTACGTTGAAAGCGATGCTTTTCGCGCTACGCCCTTTGAAATCGGTCTGCTATTCGCTTCCTACAGTTTGATGCAGTTCGTTTTTTCGCCGATCTTAGGAAGCCTTTCAGATAGATACGGTCGCCGCCCGATTTTGTTTTTTTCTATTTTGGGTTCGGCGGTCGGTTATCTTTTCATCGGTTTCGCGTTCGCGCTCTGGGTGGTTTTTCTCGGCAGAATCATCGCCGGAATCACGGGCGGCAATATTTCGACCGCGCAAGCCTACATCGCCGATGTAACGACCAAAGAAAACCGCGCGAAAGGTATGGGGTTTTTTGGCGCGATGTTCGGTTTGGGCTTTGTTTTCGGTCCGGCAATCGGCGGAATTTTGAGCCGTTACGGAATTCACGTTCCCTTTTTATTCGCCGCCGTGCTGTCGCTCGTCAACGCCGTTCTGGTTTATTTTATTTTGCCCGAATCCGTCAAATTCAATCAGACCGCGCCGCAAATGCGCCAGGGTCGCATCGCGCAAATCGTCGAATCACTGAGCAGTGCGCGTTTCGGAACGCTCAACGCCGTGTACTTTTTTCTCGTTACGTCATTTTCGATAATGACTTACGCTTTTGTTCTCTACACGATTTTCCGCTTCGACTACAATGCGGAACAAAACGGTTACATATTCTTTTTCATCGGAGTTTTGGCGGTAATATTTCAGGGCGGACTTTTTAACTTGCTGGTTAAAAGATTCGGCGAAAATCTTTTGATGATCGTCGGCTGTCTTTTGATGGCGTTAAGTTTGTTTTCGATTCCGTTTATCACGCCCACATTCGGCGGTTTAATCGGTTTGCTCGCCAGCGTTTTAGTTTTGACCATCGGCAATTCGATGGCATCGCCTTCGATTACGAGTCTCGCGTCGAAAGTTTCCGACGAAAGCGGGCAAGGCACATCGCTCGGCGTACTGCAATCGGGCGCGAGTCTGGCAAGAGCCATCGGACCGGCACTCGGCGGCGTTTTACTCAGCAACGCAGCCAGCCAGATTGACGATTCTTCGATTCAACTCACTTTCTGGACAGCAGCAATTATAATGATCGTCGCCGCCTGCGTCGCCGTTTACTTTGCGAATCTGAATCGTCCGTCAGACTTTGCAGTTAAATATCAGCCGTAAAGCACTTGAAAATTTCTTAATATGTCATCTGCGTTTCTTTAACTTGATTCGGTTTCTTTTTATTTCTTTTAATCTTTACAACCCAAATTTTGCTGTATTCGCTTTCGGGCAGCATTTTATATTTGTCTTCGCCGAGCAGCATATTAACGAGCGCGGGCGTTGTGTTATTGTGTCCGACCACGACCAGACGTTTTACTTTTCCCGACAAAATAAGGTCGCGCATCTGACTTAAATTTCGCGGATCGTAAATCTGCGTCATCATCCGGCGGCGGCGTGCTAATGGTCTGACGGTCGAGCGCGTGCGTATGTAATCGGTCGAATAAATCGCGTCCGGTTGATATTTTCCGGCAAGCGCGACGAGTTTTTCCGCCCGCGATTTCCCTGCCGCCGAAAGTTCCGGGTTCGCCGTGTCCGCTTCTTCCGAAATGTCTTTTTCAGCGTGGCGCATCAGAATTACAGTTAACTTTCGATACTGCGCGAAAAGATTATCGGTCGTCGAAACGAATATCAACAGCGCGAATAATATTGAAAAGATTAATTTCATACGAATAAATATATCAAATTGTATTTGAAATTCTATACCTGTTCCAAAGTCCGCGCTGCCGATAATGCGGAGAATGAATCGTTAAATAATGCGCGTTTCTGTTTGATGCAATCAAATTTGTCGTCTGTTAGTATAGTAAATTTGCAAATGTATGATGAACGCGCAATCGAGAAACGACGTTTTAGAATCTTTGGCTAAACTGCTCGGCGAAAATAAACAAAGTATTATCGCCGCAAACGGGCGCGACGTTGCCGATTGCCCGAAAACGGACGAGGTGATTCTCGACCGTTTGAAAATTGACGCGGCGAAAATTGATAAAATGATCCGGTCGGTCAGAAGCGTGATCGCCGCCGATGATCAGGTCGGGAAAATCGTTTCCTCGCACACGCGCACGGATAATTTGCGAATCGAAAATCGCGCCGTTCCGTTCGGCACGATTCTAATCGTTTACGAAGCGCGTCCCGACGTTTCAATCGAAGCCGCGATAATCGCGCTCAAAGCCGGAAACAAAATTTTATTGAAAGGCGGCAAGGAAGCCCGTCAGACAAATCTTTGTCTGGCGAATCTTTGGAAACGGGCGTTGGCAGAAAACGCCGCCGACGTTGATTTCGTTAAATATCTCGACTTCTCGCGCGAAGAAACACAGCAGCTTATTCGCGGCGAAACTGAAAAATTCGACCTTGTAATCCCGCGCGGCGGCGAAGTTTTGATTGATTTCGTTTTGAAAAACTCGAAAGTTCCCGTCATCGTCAGCGGTCGCGGCAACAATTTCGCGTATATTGACAGCGAGGCAGATTTTGAAATGGCGATTCAAATAGTTTTGGACGGTAAAGAACGTCTGAGCGTCTGCAACGCGCTCGATAAAGTCTTGATAAACGCCAATATTCCCGATTTTGAAATAAAACTCAATCAGTTAATTGCTGCTTTAATTGATAAAAACATCGAAGTCATCGGCGACGCGGCGACAATTAATCTGTCGGATCAAAACGTGCAGCCGATTGCGGGCGAAGCAATTTGGTTTGAAGAATTTCTGGCGGCGAAAATCGTCGTCGGAACGATTTTGAATGTCGAAGAAGTCATCGCAACGATCAACAAATATTCGGGCGGACATTCGGCTGTTATCATTACCGACAACATTGAGACAGCCGAGCGATTTCTAAACGAAGTTGACTGCGCGGCGGTTTATCACAACGCTTCGACGCGCTTTACCGACGGCGGCGAATTCGGTTTAGGCGCGGAAATCGCCATTTCAACGCAGAAATTACACTTTCGCGGACCGCTCGGCGCGGAACATTTGCTGACCAACAAATGGTTTGTTCGCGGCGACGGGCAAATCAGGAAATAATACGAGAAATCCGAAGAATTTGTAGCCACAGATGTTCACAGATAAACTCAGATAAGAATAGATAAAATCATTTTTGCTTTGATCTTGAAATATCCGTGTTAGCTGTGAACATCTGTGGCTACAAATTCTTAAACTCGCAACAAAATAATGAAAAAGAAACTCGTTTTAAAAATCGGCACGTCAACTTTGACCAACGGCACGAAATTGATTTCACGCGGCAAGGTCGAAGACATCGGGCGGCAGATTCTCAGCCTACGCGACGAATACGATATTGTGCTGGTTTCGTCGGGCGCGATTGCGACCGCGAAACAATATATCAACATCAACGACGCCGGAAAACTCGTCGAATCGAAACAGGCGATGGCGGCAATCGGTCAGCCGCTTTTGATGCGGATTTACAACGAAATTTTCGCCGATTTCGGCATTCGCACGGCGCAGTGTCTGATGACTTACCGCGATTTCGAGAACGAAACTTCGCGCACGAATACGCTCAACACGATCAGCGAACTCATCAAATATAACTACGTCCCGATTATCAACGAAAACGACACGACCGCCGTCGAAGAAATTATCTTGGGCGACAACGACAAACTTTCCGCGCTCGTCGCCGCGCTAATTAAAGCTGATTTATTAGTTCTCGCCAGCGACATTGACGGCGTTTTCGACAAAAATCCGTATCTTCACCCTGACGCGAAACTGATCGCGGAAATTAAAAACATCGAAGAAGCGAAAAAATTAGTTGAAGAACGTGATTCGGGTTTGGGAACCGGCGGAATGAATTCAAAACTCGAAGCCGCAATGATTTGCCAAAAAGAAACCATCGAAACCTGGATCATTAACGGTACCGGCAGCAACTTTCTAACCAACGCACTGACGGGAAAAATTAATTACACAAAATTTTTGAACAGCTAAATATGGACGAATATTTTCCCCGGATTCAAAATACCGTTCGGGTCGAAAACTCGTTTGATTCTCTCTAATTTTGAACATCGGTTTAGCTGATTTCGACAATTTCTTCGCCGCTGTTGAGCAAGTCAATGGCTTGCTGCAAAGTTTTCGACAAAACGGTTTTGAGATTAGCGTTTGAGGTATTGCCGCAAGTCAGCCAGATGATTTTCGGCGGTGAACCGAAGCGGTCGAGAAGCGAAACGAAATCGCTGTCTTTGGTTATCACTACGACATTTACTCTTTTTGCTTCACGGAAAATTTCTTCGTCTTCCGCATCGCGCAAGCCCAAATCGCGCAGGGCGAAGGCTTTGACATCGAAGTTGCTTTCAATCCAAACAGCAATCGCGGGAGAAAGTTATGCGTCAACCCAGATCGTCATGCGGCAATCAAGACGGCGTGATTCAATTTACGCGATGCGTATTGCAGACACGCCTGCAAATCTTCAGCTTCGAGATCAGGCATTTCTTCGAGAATCTGTTCCGCCGTCAAACCTGCCGCGAACAAATCCAAAACATCCGTTACCCGAATCCGCATCCCGCGCACACACGGACGACCGCCGCATTGTTTCGGATTGATCGTGATTCGTTCCGATAATTTTTGCGTCATAGTTTTTCGATTATTGCACAAAGCGAAACTCATTGAAACAAAATTTATTCGGGAAACATTGTAATCTGCGCCTTAAAAAAATAGTAAAATTTCCGGCTCGAAATGCTTATCGTGAGTGCATTTTCTCCGTAACTATTTGTGTTAAATCATTCGCCATAACTTTTTA
Source organism: Pyrinomonadaceae bacterium (assembly GCA_963761145.1). Classification (GTDB taxonomy): domain Bacteria; phylum Acidobacteriota; class Blastocatellia; order Pyrinomonadales; family Pyrinomonadaceae. Next base: position 490,346 of record CAVXFU010000004.1, on the reverse strand, counting down.
ACCTCGAAAATAACAATCTCAATTTAACATTTTGCGATGTTTTCAACAAAAAATTTAGATTTGGATTCTTTGGAGTAATAACATTTATTTTTAGACAAATTATTTTTTTGATAGTGTGAATTGCCAATCATTATCTTCAAAAAATTCAAAAAGATTCATGTGTCTTACGCGATAGTGTTTGCAAACGGCTGGAATTTTATTTGAACTTTTCTCACTTTCAGTGCTGACAACTACAAAATCGGAGTCTTGTTCAAATAAATTTGCTTCTTCCATCATTTCTACAACCATTGCAACAATCCAAGGATCAGCTTGATCTTTTTTACTTCTTGGGTCTATTAAGTGTGGAAATAGAGAAATAATTTGCGGAACTATTTGTGCTTGTCTTTTTGAAATTGATTTAAAATTATCTTTGTATTTTGAAACGAGCGTTGCTAAATCATCTTTCGTTGCTTTTTTATCTGTTGGAACGATTTCGTCATAAACAAAATCATGAGAAGTGATTCTTCCATTAACAAACAATTCTTCTAGGTGATTCCAAAGGTCTGGAAGCATTCGAATAGGATAATAACGCTGCATTGTAATCAACGCACTTGTATCAACGCAGTAAATGTTATCTGTTTTATGCTTCATTCAAGACTTTGTTAATTCTTAAATCAAGTAAACCGGAGGCTTGAGTATAAGATATTCTATTTTGGTTCAATGAGTCTAAAACTAAATTAAAAAATGTTTCTCCTCAACTCGCCCGACTTTTAACTTCGGGCAAGGCAAAGCCGGATGATTTAGCCTTTTGTGTATAGGACGATTTGATTTATTCGAACAAGACGAAAAACTTCGTTGGATGTATTTTGTTCTTTTCCTTTAATTGCCTCAAATAAACTTCTCGGCTAACTCTGAATTGAGTTGCATATGCTTGAATTTCCGATAAGTTTTCAGTTGCGACCAGATAATTTTCAGGTATCAAAAAGTTTCCCGCGAAAGAATTACAACTAAATTCTTCGCGTTGGTTTTCGCTCACATCATCTATCAAACACATTCCGCTGTGGTGTCTGACAATGTAACCAGTTCGTGAAAAATCGTAAATAATCGGCTAGTATATGAATGCTTCGAATTGACAACAATCGCGTAAGGAAATTCATCCGTATAACAGAAACCTTGGATTTCATCTAAAGGCATTGAGAATTGAAAAATCAAAATCCCTAATTTTTCTTCTACGGCTTGTCTCCAAGATTTATATGCTTGACTGTCATATTTCCATAACATTTGGTTTTCAATGCTAATGTTCAATTTTTCACGAAGCCAATTTGCCAAAGCCTCGTTATCTTGTTTAAAACTTTCGATTTCGCTTAACCAACTGTAATGACTCTTCCAGTATTTTTCTCCCTGCAATTCCAAAGCAGTTTGACGGAAATATGTTACGTCACGCATTACCATCAAAACGTTTCTGCTTAGTTTCTTTTGTTGGGGGAGCAAGATTGCGAAAGTCAATCGGTTTGGATATTTTTTCAGGAACTTCAGGTAAGAAAAAAACGGCTAATTGTCTTTTATATTGTTCGGCAACGGTTTTGAGTTTACTAAAAGGAATATTTTCCCCTTCAACTTCCCAAATCTTATATTCGTCAATGGAAATATCATTCTTCTCGGCAATTTCAGACAGGTCATAACCTGCTTCTTCACGCGCCCATTTAAGCACTTTAGGATTAATATTTACATTGAAGCGGCTCATAAAAATTAGTCGAATGATAACATAATTGTTTCAAATTAAATAAACATTTTCCCCGGATTCAAAATGCCGTTTGGGTCGAAAACTTTTTCAGATTTCGCAATTTAGAATTTTAGATTAACGCGAATTGTTTTGCATTCTGCTAAACAAACAAGTCAATTCACCACGTTTTACTAATGAATGTTTCACAAAAAATTTGGCTCGTTTTTTGCAATGTATTTATTTTTGAGTTATTATGACTGAAAAAGTCTTTCAAAAAAGAAGCAGGAGTTTTTAAAGCCGGAATTTAGTTCGTAATCTTTTTTTCTGCCGTGATCGGATTTTTTAATATTGCCGTTTTGTATTGGTTTGGAATTCCGATTTTAGGTTTATTCGCGGGAATCATTTCTAGTTTGGTTTTCCGGTGAAAAATAAAAACGAAAATTCTTCAACATTTTTGCCTCTGCCGATAATTGTATTTTCATTTTTCTTATTTTATTTGCTCGCACCGAAAGCCGAATCTGAAACACTTTTGATTTCACAAAATTTCAGAGGACAATTTGAAATAGTTTTCAACGAATCTTGCGGACAATCTCTGATTTATGAAAATGGAACGAAGGATTTATCATGTTCCCGACAACGGCATTTTGATTACCAATGCTAAACAAACTTTTGGCATAATTGACAGAAAATTTTACTTGGTTGATGAAAAGGGCAATAGAAACGAATTGCCAGAATTTCATTGGAGTAAATTTGAAGAAGAAAAAAAAGATTGGCATTGGACATTTTCAAACACGAAATTATCAAAAGATTTAGTCGGAATATTTTGGGCTTACACGAATGGATTCAGTTTTATAATTTCAGACTATAATTCACTCGCAGAGCAAAATAGAAAACGCAATCGAAAAAAGCCGAGAATCATTCAGCAAAAATGTCGAAACGACATTAAAACAATGCCGTCAAACTCGCTAAATTATTCAGACAAACATCTTCCCCGGATTCAAAATGCCGTTCGGGTCGAAACTTTTTTGATTGCTTTCATCACTTCGAGCGTCGGCGCGTCAATCGCGAAGTCGAGATATTGGGCTTTGACGTAGCCGATGCCGTGTTCGCCGGAGATCGTGCCGCCGAGATCGACTGATAATTGGAAGGTTTCTTTGACGCATTCGCGGGCGCGGGCGATCGATTCGGGGTTGTCGCGGTCGCACATAAAATTGACGTGGATGTTGCCGTCGCCGGCGTGTCCGAAGTTGGCGACGAAGGTGTCGTGACGGGCGCCGATTTCTTCGATTTGGCGGATCAGTTCGGGAACGCTCGAGCGCGGGACGACGACATCTTCGTTGAGTTTGAGCGTGCCGTATTTCATCAAAGCTCGGCGAGATGGCGCGGCGCACGTCCCAGAGTTTGTCTTCTTCTTCTTTGGTTGCGCGAACGCAAAATGTCGAAACCGCCATTTTCGCTCAAAATGCGTTCGACCATTGCCGCGTTTCGTTCGACTTCTTCTCTGGAACCGTCAACCGCGACGATCAAAATCGCGTTCGCGTCTCTTTGATAATCCGAACGCGAAGTTTTGTTCAATCGCGCCGATGCAGTTGCGGTCAATAACTTCCATCGCCATCGGCAAAAGTCCTTCGGGCGTGAATTTCGTCAGCACCTTACACGCGGCTTCCATTGATTTGAACGAAGCACGAACGGTCGCCGTCGCTTCGGGCATCGGCAATAAGTTTCAAAGTCGCTTCGGTGATAATGCCCAAAAGTCCTTCCGCAACCGCACATCAATCCCGTCAGATCGAAACCGACGACGTTTTTGACGGTTTTGCCGCCGGTTCGGATAATTTCTCCGGTCGCGGTGACGACTTCCAAACCAAGAACCGAATGTTTCGTCACGCCGTATTTCGGTGTGCGCATTCCGCCCGCGTTCTCGGCGATGTTGCCGCCGATAAACGAATCTTTATAGCTCGCCGGATCAGGCGGAAACAGCAAACCGTGTTTTTCAACCGCCTGCTGAAGCGCGTAAGTCGTCAGTCCCGGCTGGCAAATCGACGTATAAATCGTCCGCGCTGATTTCGATGATTTTATTCATCCGATCAGTGCCGATGACGATGCCGCCGTCAACCGGAACGGCGCCGCCCGTGTAACCGACGCCGCCGCCTCGCGCGGTGACAGGAAACAAAAACTCGTTCGCAAGCTGCAAAATCGCCGCCATCTGCGCCGTAGTTTCGGGAAAGACGACTGCTTCGGGCGGAAACTTTTCCTTAACGGCATCTGCGCCATAAGGTTCGACCTTTTCCGGCTCGATTAAAACATTCGCCGCGCCGACGATTTGCTGTAATTTCTCGATAACTTCCGGTTTTGAAGCGTTCGTCGTAGCGCGTGGTTTAGCGTCAAAGTGAATTGATGAATACATAAACTAAAAATCGCCCGGCAAGCCGAAATATTCATAACGCGGCTGATCGTTTGAGCTTTGCAGAATCAGGAAAACTTTCAGCCCGTCAACGGTTCTGGTAACTGCCGCATCGGTTTTGCCGTCGCCGTCGTAGTCGCCGAGTTTCGGCAAATCACTCGTTGCGCCCCAGCGAATAATTTGCAGTTGGCTGTCGGAACTGCGGCGAACGTAGAAAACTCTTTGCCCGCTTTCGCTGCGGATAACCAGTAAATCAGCCGCGCCGTCGCCGTCGAAATCCGTGCGTCCGGTGAAAAACGCGTCGCTCGATAAGCCCCATTCAACACGGTAAAATTGGTTGTCGGAACTGCGCCGAATATACCAAACGCGCGCACCGTTTTCGCTTCGGGCAACCGTCAAATCGGCTTTGCCGTCGCGGTCGTAATCGTTCGGCGCGGGGACGTCGCCCGATTGACCAAAACTTTCGGTGCGGAAATTTCCCGTTGAGCTTTCGATGATATACCACGTTCCGGCGCGAAAAACCGCGATGTCGGATGCGCCGTCGCCGTCATAATCTCCAGCCGCGAAAAAGTCGCCCAACGCGGAACTGCCGAAAACAGTTTCACGCAAAGCATTTGTCGCGCTTTGAAAAACTCGCCAGACGACCGGCGAATTATAACGCGCCGTCGAAAAATCCGATTTGCCGTCGCCGTCGAAATCAACTGTCAGCGAAACCGAATCGCCGGCTTCCCCGATTGTCCGGGACAGCAAATTTCCGGTTACACTGCTTTGAGCATAAAAAGTGCGGTCGGTGTTGCGATAAACGGTTAAATCCGTGCGACCGTCGCCGTCAAAATCATTGTAAGTTCCGTTGGCAACGTGGATTTGTCCGCGAACCTCGCCGTTCGGAAAATTGTTCGTGGCGAGAGTAACATAATTTTTATTGGCGCGAATTTCCGACAGCTGCGAAGAAGTTGAGTTCAAGTTCACGGAAAACCCGCCGTTTTGACTGCCGTTAATAACCGGAAAACTTACTAAAATCGGAGCCGTTTCGCCGACTGTAGCGTTGCCATGAATACGAACCTGCGTCGCGCTGCTCGATAAATTTGAATAATTACAGCTCAGTTCAAATTGTGTCAGCAGTTGGTTGGGTCTTATTCTGCAAGTTGCTGCGGCGTTCGAACCGTTCGCCGGAACTTGCTGCGCGGCGGAAAGACTGGCGATGAACAGCTGCTGTGCCTGAACCGATATGGCGAGACAGAAAACATACGACAAAGCGGCGACATAAGGAATGTATTTTTTCGACATAAGATTAATTTCCACTGTGAATTTGAAAGATTAGATTAGCATAACCGACGAAACACTGACATTTCGACGATCACCGAAACTTGCCATCATTCAAAAAAAAGTGTTTAATCTTAGTTTGCTTAGTGAACAACAATCTGTAAGCAGTGAGGAGTGTGATAAAGAACAGTGGCTTTTGTATCAGTAAATAATAACGAATCAATCGAGAGCGCGTTGCGCCGTTTTAAGCGCAAAGTGATTACCGAAGAAATCATTAAGGATTTGAAGAAACACGCGCATTTCGTGCCGCCCGGACAAAAGGCGAAATTGAAATCGGTCAACGCCCGCAAGCGTAATCGCAAGCGTTTTCGCACCGCCGCGCCGCGTCCGATGAATTCAAATCAAGGCTCGAATCAAGGTTTTAATCAAAACAGATAAACTTGGATTTTTCCAATCAAAACACCGATGCGTGAAGCGCGAAGTCTTTTATAAACCTTCGTTTTCACGCATTTTAATTTTTAAAATGACACCAGCAGAACGAGTTCGCATTTTAATCACCAACGACGACGGCATCCATTCGGAAGGCATTAAAGTTCTGGAAGCCGCGCTGAGAGAAATCGGCGATGTATATGTCGTCGCGCCCGAATCGGAAATGTCCGGCGCGTCGCACAGTTTAACTTTGTCGCGCCCTTTGCGCATCCGGCAAATTGACGAACGCCACTGGACGGTTGACGGCACGCCGACCGACTGCGTGACGTTTGCCGTCAATCGTATTCTAACCGCCGCACAACAGCCGCATATTTGCGCGTCGGGAATTAATCACGGCGCGAACCTGGGCGACGACGCGACCTATTCGGGAACGGTCGCGGGCGCGATGGAATCAACAATTCTCGGCATTCCGGGAATCGCTTTCAGTCTTGTCGCCAACCGCAACCACGATTTCACCGAAGCCGCGAAAGTCGCGCACGATCTGATGCGAAAAGCCATTGCCGAGGGTTTGCCCGCCGGAACTCTGCTCAATGTCAATGTCCCGAAAGGCACACCGAAAGGCGTTCGCGTCACGAAACAGGGCTTGAAAAATGCCAAACCTTTAATTAGCGAACATACCGACCCGCGCGGGAAATTTTATTACTGGATCGGCGAAGATCGGCAAGGCTTTCACGCCGACGAAGAAGGCGGTTCGGATTTTGAAGCGATTGAAGAAGGCTATGTTTCGGTCACGCCGATGCGCAGCGATTTGACGAACTACGCGGCGATTGAATTAATGAAAAACTGGGAAAAAAGCTGATCTATGGACGAATATAAGTTTCCGCGCGACCGAATGTTAAAACTCCTTCGGGAACAGTATAAAATCCGTGCCGAAACGGTTCTGCGGGCAATGGACGAAACGCCGCGCCATTTGTTTGTTCCCGACGCGCTGAAATCACAGGCATACAAAGACAACGCGCTGCCGATTGCTTCAAAACAAACGATTTCGCAGCCGTTTATTGTCGCCCGAATGACGCGAACTTTTAGAATTGAATCCGCAGTCGAAAGTTTTGGAAATCGGCGCGGGTTCAGGCTATCAAACGGCGATTTTGTCGAAATTGGCGGGCAAAATTTACGCGATTGAACGCGTTCCGATTTTAGTCAAAGAAGCGCAGGAAAAACTTGCAAAAATTGAATGTTCAAAACGTCACGCTCGTTTGCGCCGACGGAACGCTCGGCTGGCAGAACGCACGCGCCGTTTGATGCGATTCTGGTCGCGGCGGGCAGTCCGAAAATTCCCGAACCTTTGCTTCAACAATTAAAAATCGGCGGCAAATTGGTTCTTCCCGTCGGCGAAAATCAGCAAACGCAAAAATTGATTCGCGTAACGCGCACGGCAAACAATTTTCAAACTGAAGATTTCGGCAACTGCGCGTTTGTTCCGCTAATCGGCGAACACGGCTGGAAGTGATTGAAAACAACAGTCAAAAGGTCAAAGGCGAAAGTAAGAAATCTTCTCTACTTTCGCCTTTGACCTTTTTACTGTTGCCTTGCGAATGCTACTTCGCCTTTTTAGCCGCTGGCTTTTTCTCGGCTGCCTTCTTTTCAGCGGGCTTTTTCTCCAACGCTTTTTTGGCAGGTTTATCTTCTGATTTGACTGACGCTTTTCGACGCATTCGGATTGAGCATCGAAGTCCAGCGATATTCGGGAGCTTCGAAACCCGGCTTCGAGTTTTTTGAAAATGAATTCGGTCATCGCGTCAACAATCCATTTATGATTGGCTTCGCCGACCGATGCGAGTTCCGCATCAGGCGCGGGATTCATAAAATCAATCGCATACGGAATGCCGTCTTTAATCGCAAATTCGACCGTGTTCAAATCGTAACCCAACGCTTTGCAAATCGTGATAACGTCTTTTTCGACGCGCGCGTGCAGTTCCGGCGAAAGATAATCTTCCACGTTAACATACTGCATTCCCGACAAATACGGCTGCGACGGATCATACGGCATAATCAAAACTTTTTCCTGCCCGACGCAGTAACAGCGCACGAATTGATCGAATTCGATGCCTTCCTGCAACGTCATACAAAGTTTGCCGGTTTGATTGTAATCCGCGCCAGAGTTCTTCGAGCGACCAGATTTTCGAGACATTTTTCCAGCCGCCGCCGTCAAACGGTTTCAAGAACGCGGGAAATCCGACGTATTCGACAATCCCTTCCCAATCTAGCGGAAATTCGAGATTTCTCAAAGATTCGCTCGTGATGTCGGAAATGTAATCCTGCTGCGGCAGTAAAACGGTTTTCGGAATCGCGACGCCGAGTTTGGTCGCCAGACAGAAATTGAAAAACTTATCGTCCGCCGACCACCAGAACGGATTGTTGATAATATAAGTGCCTTCGAGCGCGAACTGCTTCAAAGTCGCGCGATAATACGGAACTTCGTGCGAAATGCGGTCAATGATGACATCGTATTTTTTCGGTTCGTCGAGACGAATGCCGCCGATTTTAATCATTTCCGCGACGACTTCGCCGCTGCCTTTTTCGTTGATGCTTCTGATAATTGATTCGGGAAACGTCACTTCCCGACCGGTTAAAATACCGACTCTTTTCATAAATTTTATTAATATCCTTTTTGATATTTAGATAGTTTATTATTGCTTGTAATTTCAGCGTTTGCTGAAACGAAAATTTTAAACGATTAGGTAAAGAGAGGCAAGTTTAGGCTGTTTTATGGTAAATTCATCGCCACTTTTAAGCCTTGTTCAATTTCGCTTATTAAACTAGCGGGTAAAGTTCCGATATAATTTTCAAATTTAAATCGGTCAAGCGTCGTCACTTGATGGCAAAGCGCAACGCCGTCTTTCGACAGATTAGCGATGCCCTGCGAAATTATAACGCCGGTCAATCCACGCTTCGCCTGCGCTTCCGAAGTGGACATCGGAACGACGATTATCGAACGCCAGTTTCGCTTTTGATTAAAAATATCGTGAGAAATGATGATAACCGGACGGCGACCTTTTTGCTCGGAACCTGAGCGCGGCTCAATGGTTGCCCAATAGATATCTCCGCGTTTCATTAATAATCAGTAGTTTCGAGAAGATACCGCGCCGAGGCTGATTCTAACTCGGCATCAAAGTCAGTGTCCGTTCCGGCGTGTCTTTCAACGTATTCAACTAGAAGTCGGTCGCGTTCTTTTCGAGATTTTTGTTTTTCAGTCAAAAATTCGACAAAACGCTCTACCTCGACAATCTTTTCCGGCGGAAGTTTTTGAATCTTTTCAATCAATCCTATATTTTGCATTTTCTTTTACGAATTGGATCCCGGAAGAAGTTCGTAATTTCCCATCGCGCGGTTGTGCGCATCGAGTGCGCCCATCGCGTCGGCAGTTTGGTCGAGCATTTGTTTGGTCATCGCAATCGAATCGGAAAGCTGTTCAAAATCGAGCAAAGAGAATTTTTCCGGCGTGGACATCGTAACGATTTCGTCGTTCAGATAACCGAAAAAATTTTCGATTGACTGCAATTGTCCTTCGACCAATTTGACGCTGCGTTCCAGTTCGTCGAACGAAGCCAGACGGCGTTTCAAAATCTCGACGTTCGTTTGCTGAACGCGGCGCGTTTTTTCGTCGGGCGAACTTTCGGCGGCGCGGAAGGCTTGCGACAGTTGATTGTGGACGGCTTGCCGGTTAATTGATTTCAGATGCTGTTTGCGGCGGCGATAAACGTCGAGCAAGTCAACAAAATCTTCCCAACGCTGTTCGAGCGAAGTTAAGTTCGTCGGCAGTTCTCTCGAACCGGTAAATTTGAAATAATTTTCCTGAATTTTATCTTTCTGCCAGCGCAGATATTCGACGGCTTCACGTTCGCGCGGCGTAAAGGATTTGATCAATTTATCGCGCGTCGCTTTGTTTAATTGCAGCAGACGTTCTTTTTCGCGCCGATTAACCAATTGACGATAAACGGGTAAATTCGGAAGCACTAATAGATATGCAATCTCAAAAATCAGCGCGATGAGCAAAGGAATAATGCTTTGCGTATAAGCCGCCGCAACCGCGAAACCCGCCAAGCCCCAAAAATTAACCGGCTCTTTAACGGCTTCTTTGGCGTATGAAGTATTGAAATTTTGTTAATTGCTGCTGATACTTTGCAATGTCTGCCATAACTATTACTAGATGCAATTTCGGGCGTTTGGGTTTTGCCGATTCTTTCTCCGAAATCAATTTTCTTTCGATTCTTCGAGCAAAACCTGATCGAGCGTGATTTCGTCGGGAACCTGCGAATTCGCCGAAATCTGTTTGCCGCTCGTGCTTGCCGAACCGCTGCCGAGCAAGCCCATATTTTGTTTGTATTCGAGCAGTTTGTCCTGCAGTTGCATATCCATCGCTTCGCGTTCGATGTCCTGCATTTGTGAATCAACCGATCGACGAACCGAGCTGCAGTTTAGCTTCGGCGGCGGCAACGCGGCGATCAATTTTCTCGCGCATTTCGTTAAAGGTCGAAGCGTCGTCGCCGATGTTGAAAGTCTCCATCGTCTGCGCCAGCTGTTCCTGCAATTTCGCCTGTTTCGACGCGCTGATCAGCTGCATCGCTTCGGCGGTGCGTTTCTGCATTTGCAGAACGTAATTGTCACGCGCCTTTAAAGCCTGCTTGGAAGCCATTGTCGCGTGTTCAAGCTGCGCAGAAGTTTTTTCCAGATCGAGCTGCGCCTGCTGTAACTGCCCGATATAGGCGGTCGCAATGTCGTCGCGTCCCATTTTGACCGACGCTTTGATTTTCGAATCGAGGTCAACGACCTGCTCTGATAAACGCTCTTTATTTTTCGCCAAAAGGCGTTCGGTCGCCATCACCTGCGCCACCGAGTTATTCAAATCCGGCACGCGGTCGCGCATATCGCGGATGGTTTGCTGGAGAACCATTTCCGGGTTTTCCACTTTATCCAACGCCGCGCCCGTTCCGGCACGAAACATTCGCATAATTCTTGCCAACAATCCCATTTTCTTTTCCTACGCTCCTGTTAATTTGGGTCTTAAACCATCTTTCGCACAAACTTTACGAGATGAAATTCGCCAAAGTTGCAAAATAGGTTTTCAGTATAACAAGAAAACGTCAAACGCTGAAATAAATAGTTGAAAATTTGAAATTAACAGCATTGAGTGAATTTTATGATATTTATGTGAGACAAAAAGAAAAGCCCGCAGACCAAGTTGCGGGCTTTTTGTGTGCTGCGCTTTTTAAGAGAAACAATCTTCCGGCACATTTTCGAGCGTGTTTTTAATCAGCATATCCACGACCGGCTCGAATTTTTCGCCCGCTTCGAAATATGTTTTCAACTGCGCGTCGGCGGAAGTGCCGCGTTCGAGAATCGTGTGAATATGTTCGACTTCGTGGCGCGAGCCTAAATCATCGAGCACGTCGTCAACGAAATCAAGCAGTTCGCGGATTAAATCTTTCGTCGGAACTTCCTTCTGCTTGCCCAAATCGAGCAGTTTTCCGTCTAAGCCCCAACGCACGGCGCGCCATTTATTTTCCTGAATATACCTTCGATGATATTGATTGAAGCCCCAGTTTTTATCCATCATCTGATTGAGCTTGGCAATAATCGCCTGGAATAAAGCGGCGACCGCAATCGTGTCGTCAACGCGCGTCGGAATGTCGCAGATACGGAATTCGAGCGTCGGGAAGAACGGATGCGGGCGAATGTCCCAGTAAATCTTTTTCGCGTTATCAATACAGTTCATCTTGATGAGCGTATCAACGTAGCGTTCGTAAGATTGATAATTCTCGAAATGGTCTGGAATGTCGGTGCGCGGAAATTTCTTGAACACTTCCGAGCGATACGATTTCAAACCCGTGTTGTGTCCGAGCCAGAACGGACTGGATGTTGTCAACGCCAGAACGTGCGGCAGAAAATATCGCGCCGCGTTCATCAGATAAATCTGCCGGTCTTTGTCGGCGATGCCGACGTGAACGTGCAGACCGAAAATCAGCAGACTGCGGGCGACCATCTGCAGTTCCTCGACGAGAAACGTATAGCGTTCATCGTCGAAAATCTTCTGATCGCCCCAGTGCGAAAACGGATGCGTCGAAGCGGCGACGATTTCCATCCCTTTTTTGCGGGCGAGCATCGAGATAATGCAGCGCAGACGGGTCAAATCTTCGCGTGCTTCCTGAATGTTATGGCAAATTCCCGTGCCGACTTCAATCATTGACTGAATCATTTCCGGTTTCAGCTTTTCGCCGAGTATCAATTTGCCTTCTTCCAAAATCTCCGAAACGTGCGATTTCAATTCGCGCGTAACGCGGGTCAACAATCTGAAATTCCTCTTCGATTCCGAGCGTAAATTGTTCAAACATATTTATTAGTGGTGTGCGCAGTAAGCAGTAAGCGATGAACTTTGGTTTTTCATAAACCACTCACCATTCACCGCTTACCACTATTCCAGGTTCAGTTCCCTTTTTAGTATTGCTTCGTTTTTTTCCGACAGAGCCTGAAAACGAACGCCGACACCATGCGTCGGATCACTGTAGGTCACAACGCCGTCAAGTCCGAGTTCTTCGCCGCCGACGCTGACGCGCAAAAAAATCGGCGTACCGATTTCGAATTTGGTGTTCGTAATCATATATAATCCGCCGATTCCGATGTCACGCGTGTTGGCGATTCCGGTTACGTCACCGCCTTCGTAATTCACATTGATAATTAATTTTTTACGGTCTGACTGCCGCCTTTCCGAAGGCGCGAGTGCATCATCAGGTTCTTTCGATAGCATTTATTTTTCTCTCTGATTTTTTTTATTTGGAAAAACTTCTCTACCATTTTATCTATTTTTCAATAATATGAAAGAATTATTTTTAAATAAAATGATTTACTTTGATTTCTTTGACAAAATCGCCGGAATTTTCAATTGAAAATGTAACTTGAAGTTCTGTTTCAATGACTTAAAATAAGGTGAATCTGCCGTTTACATTTGAGACCATCGAATTTTATTACCGGCGTTTCCGATTTTGGAAAAGCGAATCTTTCAGCTTCCGAGCCAAACTGCCGCGCGGATCATTTTTAAACGCTTTTTGAAATTCCCGTTCGGCTTCGTTCAAAAGTCCCGCCGACGCGTAGGCGATACCGAGCGCGAGCGGAAAATTCGGCGCGGCGTTTTCAATTGATTTCAAACGATCAACGGCATTTCCATCCAAAACCTTGAACTGTGCCGCGTAAGAATCGGCTGACGCATCAATTTTAACCTGCCATTTATAAATTTTCCCGCGCTCCAAATTCGCGTCAGACTGCCATTTTGTTGTCTGCAAATTCGGGCTGACGGCGATTTGATTGAAATCTTTGTCATAAATCGTGACAACATAACTTGCTCCGGCGGCGGCAAATTTCTGCCAGCTAAAAGTCGGGCGCGTATTTTTCACAGCCTGCGCGTTCGGCGAGAGAGAAACGCTTTTTTGCCCGCTCGATTCGCCGCGCAAACTGCCGCTTTCACGCAGTTCCGCGACGAACGTCGGCAGATTGACCTTTTGCGTTCGCACAGCATTTTCAAACTCGGCGCGAAAATCCGGCGGCAGCGCGGCAGGCGAAAATTCACCTTCTGCTGGCGACAACCCGGAATTTTTATCGCCGATTGTTCTGTTTTTTTTGTTCGCCGAATTAAGTTCACGCGGCGCAGACGGCAATTCCATTTCTTCGAATTCCCTGTTCGCGCCGGTGTTTTCAGGCATTTTTTTAACCGCGTCGGCGTTTTCCGAAACTTTCGGCGCAGCCTCGGGCGTTTGTCTTTTTGCCGTCAGATTCGCACTTTCAGGCTGTTGCCAAACTCAGCCAGACGCCGCTTCCTAAAATTAAAATCGCAGCGGCGGATAAAAATAAATACTGTGAATTTCCGTTTAAGAATCGGCGCGGCGGAATATTTTTTGATTCGAAGGTGATCGGTTTGCCCGCAACATCATTTTCAATTTCGCGCAGTTTCAAGCCGTCGCTAAATTCCCGTAATTCGCGGACGGCGCGGGCGCAAAACGAACAATTCTGCAGATGACTTTCGACGATTTCGCGTGTTACTTCGTCGGCTTCCGAATCAATATACGGGCGCAGATACGATTCATAATCGAGATGAAAAGTTTCCGCGTCGTCAGGTGTTAAAGCGTCGAGCGAGAAGTCGCGGGCGGCATCAAAAGTATCCGGGAACATCTGCCCGAACGAATCGAAACACGTTTCACATTCGTCGAGATGCAAAATCGCCCGCGACATTTCAGCCGGATTTAATTGCCTTTCGCCGTATTTTTTCAGTTGTTCGCCGTTTAAATGTTTCACAATGTAAATTTATTTTAATTCAAAAATTCTCCGCTCAACGCCGCGCCGTTTTCATCTTCGCCGGTAAAATTAAAGATTTCCGCCGCTTTCGCCGCGCGATTCCGTTTCGACTTGCCGTCCAGACGGCGGCGCAGATTGTCACGCGCGACTTTACGCAGATTGCCGATTTGCTTGACGGTCAAATTCATCGCGGCGGCGATTCGGCGGTCATCGAACGGCAGTTGCGGCAGCAATTCGGCAAATTGCGTTTTGTCCAGATTCATCGCTTCGGCAAGCTCGCCGAGCGCGGCAATGCGCGTGTTAAAAAACGCGAAAAGCATTTCGCCGCCGCGCTCGTCGCGCAGATTATAAAGCAGCGCGACTCTCTGCAAAAAGGGCAGAGCCTGAATTTCCCGCCAGATGTATTCGAGTTTACAACGCATTTCCAAATCTTCGTGCCGGACGATTTGCGCGGCGGCGCGTTCGTGAAAATCATCCAGCGAAACGTGCGGCAAATCGCGCACCAGCCACAATTCGGCGACGATTTTGACGAGCCGGTTGATTTTCAAACCTCCGTCCGCTTTTTCAAAAATGGCGGCGAGCAAATCCGGCAGATTCGCCTGCGCGAAAAACTCGTATTCTTCCCTGACACTCGCCGTCAAACTTTCCGCCGACATCGCCGACGGCTCGCCGTTTTGTTCTTTCAAACGATAGAAAATATCATTGCCGTCTTTATCTTCGGCAGCGAACCGCCAATCTTTATCGAGCGCGTAGCGGATTTTATTTTTCAAACTCTCGCGGTTCGGCGAACGCTCGCGGATAAAAGCATTCCAGACGTTATAAATAATCGTCGCGCAGTAAGCCGAAAAATCATTAATCGGCGGCAGCGCGTTCGCCGCGATCTTCCGCGCCCGCAACGCGCCGATGATTTTCAAACAACACTCGCCGCGCAAATCTTCAAAGTCCTGCCGGGAAAACCGCGCGTTTGTTTCCGGATTGCCGAACTTCACCGCCAGAATTTTTTCAATCGCCGGAAGCGCGCAGTTTCCAACCAGCAAATCGAGAAATTTCGCAGACTCCGCCGCTGACGGCGCGTTCAGGTACAGCCGCAGCCATTCATCGGGCGATAATGTTGAGTCTTCCGACATTAAAAATTCCAAATTCTACGATTTCCCGCTGCCGTTTTCTCTCTACCGATGCGTTAAATTATCTCTTCAAAAAAAAATCGAAAGCGAACCGTAAAGATTTTGCCAAATCCGCAATTCGCTTTCGATTTATCTATCCGCCGACCGACGACCGTTTGTGAGTATTAAACTCGGTCAGCAGACAAATCTCAAGGCACGAAAGCATTCGGAATCGGTTTATCCGTCGCCGCGCCAAACGACACGCCCGTAAATCCGGCAGTTGTGCGATTCAAATACCAATTGCCGTCACGGAAAACAGCAACATCCGCTTTACCGTCGCCGTCGTAGTCGGCGGCAACCGGCAAATCGGTTGAAAGTCCAAATTGAATGGTTTTGAATCCGTCGCGGCTTTGAGCGATATACCAGTTGCCGTTGCGGAAAACGGCGATGTCAATTTTGCCGTCGCCGTCGTAATCGGCAGGAACAGCTTTGTCGGTCATAAATCCGAACGGCACATTCAACACAATGCTGTCCGAACTGCGGTAGATATACCACACGCCGTCCTTCGCGCCCGATTCGCGCCGCACCGCCAAATCAGCCTTGCCGTCGCCGTCGTAATCCGCCGCCACCGGAACATCTGCCGAAGTCCCGAATTGAACGCCCAGAAGACCGTCGCGGCTGCGCTGAATATACCAGTTGCCTTCGCTCGGACGGAACACGGCGACATCGGTTTTCCCGTCGCCATCGTAGTCAGCCGGATATGGAATATCAGTCGCCGCACCAAAAGAAATTCCCGTAAAACCCGCAGTGCTTCTCAGCAAATACCAAACTCCGTCACGAAATACTGCGACATCGGTTTTCCCGTCGCCGTCATAATCGCCCGGCACGAGTTTGTCAGTTGCAAGCCCGAACGAAACTCCGCTGTTCCCGGCGGTTGATTGCAGCAGATACCACGCGCCGTTTGACGGTCGAAACACCGAAATATCAGCGCGTCCGTCGCCGTCAAAATCAAACTTCGTGCGATTCGCCGCACACGCCGGTGCAAATTCCCTGATTATCAGAATCGTAAATCGTCCGCATCTCGGTCGGAGTCAAAGCGCGGCTGAAATACTGAACTTCGTCAACCTTACCGTCAAACTTTTGTGTTCCGGTCAAACCTTGCTCGGAACCAATTACAAAAGTGCTTGTATTGATATCGACATTACCACTCACACCGACAATCTCACGGGAAATTCTGCCGTTGATGTAAGTTCTCGCTCTCGAGCCGTCGTATGTTATGGCAACGTGCGTCCATTGATTTAGCGGAATTGTCGCGCCGCCGTAAGTTCTGCCGCCACTGCTAATCGTCGGGTAATCCGCTCACGCCTGAATGTAATAAACTAAGCTGCCGTCCGCCATCAGTTCAATCGCATAACTGCCTGATTTGTTAATTATTCTTGAAAAATTCGCGTCAATTTGACTCGGATTTACCCACGCTCCGACTGTAAAAGTTGGCGAAATTAAATTAGCATTTGAAGGAACGACAACTTCATTTGTTCCATCGAAATTGAAGGATTGTCCAACTTTGCCGGAAGGGTAAGTTACGGTGTTGGCTGCCGTCCCGTTGTTGTTTCCTTGAGAGTCATTAGCATTTCCTTCTCCGCGCCACCAACTAACGAAATTTGTCGGCGGAGTTGAGCAAGACGGATTCGGCGGAGTCGGCAAAGCGCAGATTCCTTGATTATCGGCATCCACAATTCCAGTTAGTTCCGATTCGGACAATGCGCGTCCGGCAAATAAAACTTCATCAATCTTGCCGTCAAATTTATGTGTTCCGGTCAAGCCTTGCTCGGAACCAATCGAAAATGTTGTGTTAGAATTAGTAACATTTCCGCTTACGCCCGTTATTGTTCGAGCGAGTCTGCCGTTGATGTAAGTTCTCGCTCTCGAGCCGTCGTATGTTATGGCAACATGCGTCCATTGATTTAGCGGAATTGTCGCGCCGCCGTAAGTTCTGCCGCCACTGCAAAATCATCAGGTAATCCGCTCACGCCGGTAATGTAATAATACTAAGTCTGCCATCCGCCATCAGTTCAATCGCATAACTGCCTGATTTGCTAATTATTCTTGAAAAATTCGCATCAATCTGACTCGGATTTACCCACGCTCCGACTGTGAATGCCGATTGCGTCAAAATGCCGTAACTCGGAATCGCTACCTCAGCTTGTTCCGTCAAAGTCAAAAGACTGTCCAACTTTTCCTTGTGAATAAGTTGTATTGCCTAAAGCGTAACCCAAGTTTCCACCTGCCGCGTCTTTGGCATTTCCTTCTCCTTTCCACAAAGAAATAAGATTTGCCGGTGCCGTTACGCAACTCGGAGTCGGTCTTGGCGGCGGCGGACAAACTCCGGCATTATCAGCAACGAAAATAGAACTTACTTCACTATCAGAAAGAGCGCGATTAAAATACTGAACTTCATCAATCTTGCCGTCAAATTTCGCTGTTCCGATCAAACCTTGCTCGGAACCAATCGAAAATGTTGTGTTAGAATTAGCAACATTTCCGCTTACGCCCGTTATTGTTCGCCTCAAAACTCCATTGGTAAAAGTTTTAACTCTGCTTCCATCATAAATTAGTGCAACGTGCGTCCATTGATTTAGCGGAATTGTCGCGCCGCCGTAAGTCCTGCCACCACAAATGCATTCTCAGGTAATCCGCTCACGCCGGTAATGTAATAATATAAGTTGCCGTTCGCCACCAGTTCAATCGCATAACTGCCTGATTTGCTAATTATTCTTGAAAAATCCGCATCAATCTGACTCGGATTTACCCAAACCGACAACGAAAAGACGTTGGCGTTGAGATTGGCGTTGGTCGGAATCATCACTTCGTTCACGCCGTCGAAACTGAATGCTTGTCCGACTTTGCCCGCGCCGTATTGCACGCCGTTCAGCGCGTAGCCGTTGTGTCCGTTGACAATATCGTTGGCGTTGTTTTGACCGCTCCACCACGCAACGGGAGTTGGGGAAATGATAGCGCATTGTCCAGGTTCGACATCCGGCACGGTGGCGACGACTTTGACATCGAAATATGTTTGCTGTCCGCGATCAAGCGTTTGAAAGGCGAGTGTGTTTTCACCGGCAACGAGCAAATTATTCGGAATCGTCACGGTGCGCCAGTCTAATTCGGGACAATTAATATGCTGTTGGTCTTGGTCAACGAGAGTTCCGTTAAACCAGAATTTTTCCATATCGTTATCAACGATATAAGTTACGCGAATATTAACCGCGCCGGGCGGAACGGTAATTTTTTTGCGCGTCAAAAGCCGCGTGTTGACCGCCCAATCCGTGCGAAGCGTAGTCGGCGCAGTGCAGCGCGGCAGAGAACCGAAAGCCGCCGCGCCCTGCGACCAACTCGAATCGTTGTAAGCCGGCAGCTCGAATCCGAGCGGAGTCGGTGCGGCGGGCGGTAAGATTTGATAACGAAATCCGTCTGCGCCGTAAGGCAGCAGCGTTACCAGAGATTCGGGAGCATCGCCGTCATTTGAGACAGCGATTTTACCGGCATCTGAATTTTGCGCGGTGTCATTTTGAGCCGATGCCAGCCAAATCGGAAGGACTAGCCAGATTAAGCCGAAACTCCACGCGGCGATTTTTCGCCAGCCGTTGATGTGATATTTTTTTATACTCTGTTTCATCGTTTTTCCTCTTTTTTTTGTACTTGATCGGGAAGAGCAAATCGGCGGGCTTGGCGGTTAGAGAATGAGAGCGAAGAAAGTTACTTGCCGGATAACCTTCCCCGCTGTTTCTTCAAACACACAAGATATTTATTTGTCCTTCTAAAAGTTAAAGAGCGAAAAAAACGCGGCACTCTACCATAAGCGAAAAATAATTTTCGTAAAATTTTGCGTTTATTTTCGAGCTGTGGCTAAATAGCTTTGAAAACTTCAAAAGTCATATCAAACAAATGAGAATTCGCCAATTTATTTTCTTCATTGTCCTGTTTTTGCCGACCTTTTCAATCGTGCAGGCGCAGGATTTTTCGGCTCTTATGCAATCGGGCGAATTGGCACGGCAGCGCGGCGAATTTGTTAAATCAATTGAGCATTTTAATAGTGCGAAAGATTTGGCGATAAAGGCTGATGATAAATTGCGGCAGGCGCAAATTTGTAATTTGATCGGGCAGGTTTTTTATACAGAGGCGCGATACAATCCGGCAATTCGTGCGTTTCGGGAAGCGGAAAAATTGGCGGTCGCGGCGAAAGATAAACGCGAAGAAGCCAGAGCGTGGGCTTTTCTCGGTCAACTTTACTGGCGCGTGACGAAAAAAGAAGACGGCGAAAGATTGCTCAAAGACGCGCTTGAAGCGTTTGAAAAGACGAATGATGAAATCAACATTGCGCTCACTCTGCGTTTTTTTGGCAGATTGGAAAGCGGCAAATTCGTTTTTCCGAAAACTATTTCGCCAGGCGTTTATTCAAACTTCAAACCCGCTCTGGATTATTACGAACGAAGTTTGGAAATCTCGCGTAAAATCGGCGATGAAGAAGGCGAATTGACGACGCTCAAAGAAATTGGTTTGGTTTATCAAAATCAGGATCAATTGCCGCAGCGTCTTGAAAAGGCGATGAGTTATTTCGAGCCGCTTCGGGATCGTCTGAAAAATTCCAGTTACCGGCGTTTATACGCGGTGGTTTTGAACAATATTGCCACTAATCAATACTATGCCGGTCGGGAGTTTGAAAAAATTCCGGGCAGTGTGGCGACCAAAGACGATTTAACGAAAATTGAAAAATCTATCGAAACGGCGGACGAAGCCGCGCGGATTTTTCGTGAAATCGGCGACCGTCAGGAACTGCGCGAGATGCTCGACCGAAAAGCATTTTGTTTGCAATATCTCGAACGCTATGCCGAATCCCTGCCGGTAATTGAAGAAAGCATCCGAATTGCCAACGAATTATATTATCAGCCAATCGGCGACGCGCTCGACCGCAGCCGATATTTCGAGAGTATGATTAGCTGTTACCGCCAAAAAATGGACGCTTTATATAAATTAAATCGTCCGGCGGAAATGTTTGAAACGAACGAGGCGATGAAGTCGCTGGCATTGCGTGATTTGCTGAATCGCCGCCAAAACGAACAAAAATTCGTTCTGACCGCCGACCAAATGATTGAAGAACAACGTCTTGACAACGAACTTAATTCGATAAACCGGCAGCTTTTACAGATCAAACAAACCGACAAAACAGCCAACCCGAAACTTGCCGAACTCAATCGCCGACTGCAAAACGCACGGCTCGTCAAAGAAGAATGGCAGGCAAATGTCGCGGCGGAAAATGAACCGCAAAATGCAAAACCGATTCGCGCTCAAAACTTAAATATTTCCCAAATGTGCGCTCTCATTCCCGATAAAAACACGGCGGTTATCGAGTATGAAGCGAACAAAGATCACGTCGGCGCAACTTTTATTTTGATGAAAACCGATGCGGATTTTGTGCCGTCCACGCGGATAAAAAATTTATTGACAGAGAAAATCGCGCTTCCCGACGGACAGGTTTGTTCGGTCAATATTTTTTACAGCAAAGAATGGTGGGATAACGAACAATATCATCGTTGGGTGACTAAATTGAGAGAAAAAATGCCGGAATTCCGCGAACAGATTGCGCGAAATTCTCCGGCTTTCAAACAAAATGCCAAATATCTTTACAACGCGCTGCTTGGCGACGCGCTGCTGTTAATCAAAGACAAAAAACATCTCGTCATCGTTCCCGGCGGTGTGGTTTGCGATGTGCCGTTTCAGGCTTTGATGAACGAAGACGGGCGTTATTTGATCGAAGATTTTTCAATTTCCTACGCGCCTTCGCTCAATGCCTTGGCGGAAATGCAGGAAAATCGGCAGAAACTTGCGACGCAAGCTTACAAAGGAGATTTTCTCGCGTTCGGCAATCCGAAATTGTCGGGTGAAATGGTGGCAAAACTTCGCGTCCGATACCGCGACGGCAAACTCGACAATTTGCCCGAAGCCGAAACGGAAGTTCGGACAATCGGCAAATTTTATCCGAACAGCAAAATTGTTATCGGTCGAAATGCCACCGAAGATTTTTGGCGCGAAGAAGCGGGAAATTACCGCATTCTGCATCTGGCGACGCATGGTTTGAGCGACGTGGATAAACCTTTGTATTCGCACGTTTTATTGTCGGCGGATGCCGACGACGACGGTTTGATCGAGGGCAGAGAAATTGCGGAAATGAATTTGAAGGCGGGAATGGTCGTGCTTTCGGCGTGCGAAACGGCTCGCGGACGCGAGATTGACGGCGAAGGAATGGTCGGACTCGCATGGAGTTTTGCCGCCGCCGGAGTGCCGACGATTGTAGCGAGCAGCTGGAAAGTTGATTCGGAAAATACGGCGGAGATGATGATTGATTTTTATTCGATAATCAATCAAACGCCGCAAATATCGAAAGCCGAAGCGTTGCGCCGCACGGCACTCAAAAAATTGGCGACCGAAAAAAATCGCCATCCTTTTTACTGGGCGGGCTTTGCGGTTTACGGCGATTGGAAAAATTAAATCTCAGGATAATCGCCGCAACGCTTTCGCGGCGAGAACTTTTTGTCAGATTCCGGCTCGCAATCGAACTCTTGATGGTTGCAAATTTCCGTTCGGCAAGTTACCATAAATTCTCATAAAATAAGGCTATTGTTGGTTAATTCCACAAAAAGAGCTTATTTATTTTTTGACTCGACAACTCTTTTTTATGGGCTTTTCAACAACGGCGATTCACGCGGGAAACGAACCGGACAGCGCGACCGGCGCGGTCAGCGTTCCGATCTATCAAACCTCGACTTACGCGCAGGATGGGTTGGGCAAACATAAAGGATTTGAATACGCCAGAACGCAGAATCCGACGCGTTCCGCGCTGGAAACAAACATCGCCGCGCTCGAAGGCGCGAAATACGGCTTCGCCTTCGCTTCGGGAATGTCGGCGACCGACGCGGTTTTGAAACTCGTCAAAGCGGGCGATCACGTTATCGTCGGCGATAATACCTATGGCGGAACTTTTCGCCTGTTCAGCAAAATTATCTCGAATTACGGAGTCGAATTCGATTACGTTGACACTTCGGACGTGACGAATGTCGAACGCGCGTTCAAGCCGAACACGAAAATGGTTTTCGTCGAAACGCCGACCAATCCGATTATGACCGTCACCGATTTGCAGGCGGTTTCCGATGTCGCGCACGCAGAACGGCGTGCGGGTTGTCTGTGACAATACTTTTATGTCGCCGTATTTACAGCGACCGATGGAATTCGGTGTTGATATTGTCGTTCATTCGACGACGAAATATCTGAACGGACACTCGGACAGCATCGGCGGATTTGTCGCTTTGAACGACGAAGAAGATGCGGAATGGATAAAATTCGTGCAAAACGGCATCGGCGCGATTTTATCGCCGTTCGATTCGTTTTTAGTTTTGCGCGGCACGAAAACGCTTGCCGTCAGAATGGAAGCGCACGATAAAAACGGTCGCGCCGTCGCCGCATTTTTAGCCGAACATCCGAAAGTGCAGAAAGTTTATTATCCCGGCTTGTCTTCGCATCCGCAGCACGATTTAGCGAAACGTCAGCAGAAAGGCTTCGGCGGAATGGTTGCCTTTGAAACCGGCTCGCTCGACTTCGGCAAAAAAGGTTTTAGAAAACGTCAAAGTCTGCACACTGGCAGAAAGTTTAGGCGGCGTTGAAAGTTTGATTTCGCATCCGGCGACGATGACGCACGCTTCCGTACCGGTTGAGAAGCGGGATTCATTGGGCATCACCGAAGGTTTGGTTCGCGTTTCGGTCGGAATCGAGGATATAGAAGATATTTTAGAAGATTTGGATCAGGCACTTGGTTAGTCTGGAAAGTCGGTGAGAATCAATTTATTGATCGCCTCCCGAACTTCCCTAAACTTCCCGGACTTTAAATTATGTTAACTGTTGAAACACACGCGACATCGCACATCGGGCGCGTTCGCAAAGGCAATGAAGACAATTATCTACTGCTGCATATTTCAGATGTTAAAGCGTGGATGAGTTCTCAGGAACCGGACGAATTCGTCGTCGAATCGCAAAAATTTGAAATAGACGGCAGCGGTGTCGTTCTCGCTGTCTCTGACGGAATGGGCGGCGCACTCGCCGGTGAAGTCGCCAGCAAAATGGCGGTCGAAACCGTCAGCCAGAAATTTCTTGAAGAAGATACCGAAAAAACCATCGCGCCCGAACATTTCAACGATTCTTTAATCTCCAAACTTTACGACGCAACAGTTTACGCCAATCTATTTGATTCACCATCAGGGACGCACCGATCCGCAGTATCAGGGAATGGGCGCGACTTTTACCGGAGTCGGCATTACGCCCGAAGCCGTTGATTTGATTCAGGTTGGCGACAGCCGCGCGTATCTCGTGCGCAAAAAAAGATTTATCAAGTAACCAAAGATCAATCGCTCGTTCAGCAATTGATTGATGCCGGACAAATTCAGCCGGAAGAAGCCGAAACGCACACGCTCAAAAACGTCATTCTCCAGGCACTCGGCGCACAAAATGAAATTTATCCGGTCGCGGCGCGGCTCGCTCCGGAACAGGGCGACGTTCTGCTGTTATGCAGCGACGGATTATCGAACAAAGTCAGCGGCACGGATATGCAGCGCATCATTTGCGAAAACCTCAATCAATTACAAATCGCGGCGGCGGAACTCGTCAAAGAAGCCAACGAACGCGGCGGCGAAGATAACATTACGCTAATCTTGGTCAAATTAACGGGTGACGATCTGCCCGAACCGAACGGCGAAGCAATCGAATTGGAATTACTGAATTTGGGAAATATTCACGACACGGCTGATCAGGCTGATACGGCGGAAATTCTGTAAATCGAACGTATAAAAAAAGCGCGGATGTTTTGAAAGTTTTCAGAAACATCCGCGCTTTTTTATTTTAAATTTCCGAGCTACTGCTTTTCCTCTCTCCATTCGGGAAGTTTTTTCGATTCTCCAACCTTCTGCACATAAATTGAAGATCCTTGAATACGCACAACTTCAACTTTTTCACCTTCAATCAAAATCGTTTCACTGTCAACCGGAAAAGCCGTCCACGTTGAACCGTAAACTTTCACCGCGCCTTCCTTTAACGCGCCTTTGCTGGTCGATCGTCACCGTTCCGATTTGTCCGGGCAAAGTGTCCATTCCCATTTTTAAAGTATTTTCATCGCTTTGCGAAAAGTATTTGGAGAAAATTGTGCGCGACATAATCGTCAAAACAATTGAAACAACCGCAAAAACCAAAAATTGCAGAGTCGAATCCGAACCCCAGTCCAACCAGCAAACGCCGCCGCAAATGCGCCGATGCCAAACCAAAATAATACAAATCCGAATGTAAAAATTTCCGCGATAATTAAAGCCACGCCCAAAACAATCCACAAAATCCACGCAAATTGTTCCATTTGTTAATTTCGAAAACTTAAGTTTTCCGCCAATAGTATTACAGTTATTCGCCGATTTGTCATTTTTACAATTATCTTCAATTATTTGTAAGTCATAACTTTGAACATTGACAGCTCCAGTCGTGCTAATCTTTTCCTCGTGCTTGGGTGGCGGAATAGGTAGACGCACAGGACTTAAAATCCTGTGTCCCTTGTGGACGTGCGGGTTCGATTCCCGCCCTAAGCACCAAACCATAATTGCGGATTTATTGAACTTTTTTGATTGTTCAGTAAATCCGCATTTATATTTAATGGATGAATTGGTGAAATTGTAGGAATGGTTAAACTTGGACTCGGTTTGGACACGAAATTTTACTTTTGATCAGAAAGAAAATTTGTTAATTCGTCTATCAGAGCAGTTTTATTTTTAACTTCACACTCCCAAATTGTCAGTGTTTTATATCCAGCCTCTGAATAAGCAGTAAGATTTGTTTTATCCCTTGCGACATTTCTAAGCCTTTTGTTCTGCCAATAATCAACATTAGTTTTCGGCGTTACGTTTCCGCGTTTGCAGTCGTGCATATGCCAGAAACAGCCGTGAACTAAAATAATTTTTCTGTGGCGCGGCAGAACTATGTCGGGTTTGCCGACGAGTTTTTTTTCGTGGAGACGAAAGCGGAAGCCGAGACTATGAATGATTGACCGAACGATTATTTCCGGTTTCGTATGGCGGCTTTTGATCGCCGTCATATTGCGTTTGCGCTGTTCGGCGGTGAGATTGTCAGCCATAATTTAAGAGTATATTTGTTTTCTTTCGGCGTTAATTTTGTTAAAATAACAGGTATGAAAGCCAAAGATATTAATAAATTCAAAGTTCCGGCAGATGCGGAAGAAAGAGATGCTTTGATGGTTGTTTTGGAAATGCGCGGCGACCGTGTTTTGGTTTCCGATCTGCGCTTTTCAAAGTGGGCAGTTCCGCCGACCGATGTGTATGCCGTCAGCGATCTTGAATTAGCAGGCATTTCCGCCGAAAAAGTCTCTTTTGTATAAATTCTTATAACTCATTTATAACTGCGGCGCAGGTCTTTCGTGATAAAAGATTTCGGAATCTGCGCCCGTGATTATTAACTCGCCCGTCCAGCCGCCGAAACTTTTTTCGACATCTTTATCGAGCAAAAAATAATCGTGCAGAATTTCCGCTTCAAAGTTGGAAATTTCTTCGAGAAAATGATTCGTTCCGCGGTCGTTATCCGCATCGAAAAGCGAAAAAAACCGTTCGTGCCGACAGGCAATAAAGGCGAGATGAATTTTTACGGGAATTTATTAATCGTCTTCTAACTCATTCTCGTCGTTGAAATTGAAGCCTTCAATTTCTTCATCGGTAACTCCGCGTTCGTGTAGCCAATTTATAGCGGCTGTATCATTTTCAAAAAGTAACAATTCGTTGTTATCATCGAGTAAAATCTCGTCGCCGTTAATTGAAATTCCGTTGATTGGTCTTGATACAAAAATCATAAAACTCCTTTCAAATAAAGATGACAATTGATTCCGACTAGCAGCCCCGCATCGAAATTATTTGCCAATATTTCTCTATTTGTTAAGGATTTTAGAACTTTGCTACCAAGTCATTGATTTCGAGCGATTCGATCTTGAATTGTGTCAGGCGCATAACGATTTCAATTTTATATGGTTGTTACGAAAATAAAAAACGGGTTATATGGTTTTAGGTTATAAATGTTTTGATCGGTTTTTGCTGCGGCGCGCCGACCATTGTGAACAAATACGCCTTGGGCGAGCAAAGCCGCCGCGGGTTCCCGACAAAAAAGTTTTTATAAAATTGATTTAACCGGAAGTTTAAGCGATTTCGAGATGCAGGTGTGCGCCCGACCAGATTTTTTGTCCGGCTGGTTTGCGCCGTTCATCGCGGACGATTATGCCCTGATTTTTCGCTTTTGTGATGAATGCGGAAATCTGCGCGTCGGTTTTGCCGCGGGTTCTGACATCAATGGCAAGCCCGCGAAAATGTTTGCTGTGGGCGTTGTGTTTTCCGCCCGTGGTTGAGGTGACGGTAAAGCCTTCCGTCGAGGCGAATTCTGCAAGATCGCGAAAGTCTTTCATTTTAATTTTCTCCTTTTTCGGTTTCTTCCGCTTTTATCGTCGGGCATTGCAGATAAGCGAATCCGGCGATTGCCGCTTGCAGAAGCGCGGCGACCAGATCACGCGCCCGCCATAATTCGTCGGTCATCGAAAGCGACAGCGAAGTTAACAGCGAAAGAAAAACTATTGTGAACAGACGAAATTTGCTGATGCTTTTCCAGGTTTTTGTCGGCATAAAATTTTACCTCGTTTTAATTAGTTATTTACTC
Source organism: Pyrinomonadaceae bacterium (assembly GCA_963761145.1). Taxonomy (GTDB): domain Bacteria; phylum Acidobacteriota; class Blastocatellia; order Pyrinomonadales; family Pyrinomonadaceae. Next base: position 463,312 of record CAVXFU010000004.1, on the reverse strand, counting down.
CATAATTGATAGTAACTTACCTTGCAAATGATATTAACATAATTTATAATCTGATTGCTGCTAAAAACAGCAAAACTAATAAAAAAAAGGAGATTTATTTTTATGACAGGACAGGATTTTCAAGACAAGCTGAATGCAATCGTCACGGATTTGCAGACGGTCGGCAGAGGTCAAACGGTGATCGCTTCGCTGCGCGGAACCAATAATCAGGTGCAGGAGTTTCCGCTCACGTCCGACGCGGGCGGCGTGGTTGACGGCAGACAGCTTTCCGTGCTTCAAAAATTTATTGATAATTTGAAGCCGGTCGCCGATACCTACATTATGGAGCTCGCGCCCGTTTCCGCCGCTTCCGAAGCGTTTAATGGGCAGCGGGCGACGCATCAAGTTTTGATTGACGCGGCAAGCGCGGCTCGTGTCGAGTTGAATGATGCGCTCGAATCCGACGAGGTTTATCAGCAGTTGAAAGACGCGCTTGAAGAAGCACGAATGGATGCCGAATATATTGCGGCGCGTGAAGCGTATCGCGTCAACAATGTGAGCGAAAACTTCGGCAACCTGGGCGACGCGAAAGGCAAATACGTTGTTTAGGTTTTTCGGCGCGTTTCTCGACTTCAAATTGAAAAGCCCGGCTTTTACGAGCGAGGCTTTTTTTATTTGGTAAGCTAATTTGACTAATTTTGCTTTACTAACAGAGCGGAATTTATGCAGTTGCACCTTTAAGTATTTTCTTTTATCTTTTTAACGTAAACAAAAAATTTCCAATTCATCAAACGATAAACTAATGTCAGAACAATTAACTACTGAACAGCTTTTACAAAAAGCTACAAAGATGACGGATACATTCAATTTACTGGCGAAGGCAAAAATCAACGCATTGTTTATGTTCACAGCAAAGAACGTTCGGAAAGATGGAATGACCCGGAAGAAAAGGTTCGCGCCGCTTTTTACTGCGAGCTTATCTACTAACTACAAATATCCCGCGAAGCATATCGAGATTGAGCATAATGTAATGGACAGAGTTCCGAATTACTACTGCGACATCGTTATTCACGAATCAGAAAAATTGGAAAACGGCTCTCGTTGCGATCGAATGCAAGAAAGACGGCATTTCGGCAAACGAATTTGAGCAAGCCGTTAAGCAGGCGTGTAATTACCGGCTTTCGGTCGGCGCGAAGTTCGCTGGCGTAGTTGCCGGCGGAACGCGAAGATTTTTGGAATTTATCAATTTTCCGCCGCTCGAACGTGAAAGAAATATCATTTCGGACTTACCCGAATACAAAGGCGAGATTGCCGCAATGGCGTTTTTACAAGGAAATTTACAGCAAGGATTTAAGGCTCGCGCCGCGTGAAGATTTGCGCTCGGCGATTCGCAAATGTCATCAAACTTTGTGGGAAGGCGGCAAACGTTCGCCGATTACGGCTTTCGGTGAATTCTCTAAGATTATGTTCATTAAGATTAGAGATGAAAAAAATACCGAAGACGAACAGCCTTACACCTTTCAACGCAAAACGAAAGAAACGAACGCAGATTTGGCAAAGCGCATTCAAACGCTTTACGAAGCCGAACGTAAAGCTACGAACCGGAAGTATTCAAAGACCCGATTAATGTTGACGAAAATGTTATCGCCCAAGTCGTCGAACATATCGAACGCATCAACTTTAATAAAACCGACCTCGACACGAAAGGCGTTGCGTTCGAGGAATTTATGGGCGGATTCTTCAAAGGCGATTTCGGGCAATACTTCACGCCGCGAGAAATTATTAATTTCTGCGTGAATATGCTGCAAATCACCAATAAAGATTTCATTCTAGATCCGGCGTGCGGTTCGGGCGGCTTTTTACTTTACGCACTCGACTATATCCGCGAACAGGCAAACCGTAAATTTCCGAATCGTAAAGGCGATGATGCAAAAACAATTGCACATTATAAATACTGGCACGATTTCGCCGAGCATAATCTTTTCGGCTTCGAGATAAACGAAGAACTTGCCCGCGTCGCCAAGATGAATATGATTGTTCACGATGACGGACATTCAAACATCATCGGTAACGATGCACTCGACTTTATCGAAAAATTCGCAAATAAAGCGAAAGCAGAGAGCGCGTAACGAGAAACAGCTTCGATGTTGTGTTAAGCAATCCGCCGTTCGGTTCGGTCGTCAAAGAAGCCGAAAAGGGTAACGATTATCTTGAACAATTCGACTTGCGTTAAGTATCTGAACAAATCAACAACTGCAACGGACGTAGATTTTGCGGTTGGCAGCGAAGGCAGCGCGAAAAGCGGAGCGAAAACCGTCAAAGCGCGGGCAAGCGTTAAAACGGAAATTCTGTTTATCGAGCGCATTTTCGACTTTCTCAAAGCCCAACGGCAAAGCGGCGGTTATTCTGCCTGACGGTATTTTAACTAACGCCACCTTGCAGGGCGTTAGAGATTGGCTTATGGAACGCTTTCAGATTCTTGCAGTTGTTATCTTGCCGCAGTTCGCCTTTGCACATTACGACGCGGGCGTGAAAGCCAGCATTTTGTTTTTGCGTAAACAGCACGAGAACGAAACGCCAGAACAAAACGAAGCGATATTTATGGCGCAAGCCGACAACATGGTTACGACGCGGCAGGGCAGCAAAGACTTTGAAGCAAAAAGATTGAGAAGTTGTCGGAAAGTTTCAAAGTCGAAGAGCAATCGTGTGATTTCTTCACTTATGAAGTCGAATATGAACGGAGCGAGATTGATCCGAAAACGCCGATGTGGAGCGAAAAGCATCGCCACGTCATTCCCGACACGGGCATCGTCACCGAGTTTCATAAATTTCAAGATAATCCAGAATCTTTTTTCGTCTAAGCCCCGACGAAGTTAGTTTAGACGCTAAAATCTTTGTTGTTCGTCGGGGCGAACTTAAAAACAAACCTTTAACTTCAAATCCTTTCACGTTATTTATGGAAGATTTGAAACGAAAATGGAGACGAAGCCCTAACTTTAAAGGTTCTGTTTCCGATTGGTATGAAATCAATCCTAAAACCGTTATTCCAAAATTTGAAGATGAGGAAGAAGTTTCATTTATTCCAATGGAAGCCGTCAGCGAATACGACGGAAGTATAGATTTACAAACTGCCGCTTTTGAAAAAGTTCGTAAAGCCTATACAACTTTTAAGGAGAATGATTTGATTTGGGCGAAAATAACGCCGTGTATGCAAAACGGCAAGTCGGCTGTTGCGCAAGGTCTTTATTCCGGTGTCGGATTCGGTTCGACTGAGTTTCACGTTTTGAGAACTAAAAACGAAAACGCTTCGATTGAATTTTTGTGGACATTGCTTCGTTTCGATTCATTCTTAAAAGCTGCGCAAGGCGCGTTTGGCGGTTCGGCTAGTTAACAAAAGAGTTCCTGCTTCATTCATCGCAAACTTTCCGCTTCCATTGCCGCCAATCGAAAAGCAAAAAGAATTAGTTGCCGAAATGGAACAAGCGCGCCAAAATCGTCGCGCCAAGTTAGCCGAAGCCGAAACGCTGCTGTCGAGTCTGGACGATTGGCTTTTAGCGCAATTAGGTATCTCAGCCGCCGCCCGAAGATAATCGCAAAATCTTTGGCGTGAAATTAAATCACATCAGCGGCAGAATTGACACTCAATTTTATTTTCCGACTTTTCAAAAAATTCAAGATGCAATCGGCAAAGTTCGACATTTTTCGCTTGGCTCATTAGTTACTTACTCTAATGAAATGTGGGATAAAAAAGCGGTTGATGCCAACGACTTTTTTCGTTATATCGAAATCAGCGGTGTTAATCGCTATACAGGCGAAGCCAAAGCGGAAAGCGTTTTAGTTGCCGAAGCACCGAGCAGAGCAAGAAAACTTGTGCGCGAAGCGACATCATCATTAGCCTAACTCGTCCTCACCACGGTTCAATCGCAAAAATTGATTCAACGCTAAATGAATGCGTCGCTTCAACCGGATTTTCGGTTTTGCGATACTTTAATGAACATTTGATTTTGTCAGATTATTTGTGGGCAATCTTACGCACTCAACTCAGTTTGAAGCAAATGCTTCAAAGAAGCAGCGGCGGAAACTATCCCGCAATAACTGAAGATGAATTAAACAAAATTCTTGTTCCCGTTCCCGAATTACCGATACAAGAACAAATTGTTTCCGAAGTTTATCAAGAAAATAAATTCATTTCACTTACGCGCCGAAGCCGAAAGTTTATGCAAGCGGCGAAAATAATTTGAAGCGCAACTACTCGGAGATTAGAAAATGATTGTAAAATTTCTCGCTGTCCGTCGTCCGCTCGCCGACACGGATGAATTTCATCAGAGTTACCGATATCTTTCGCCGCGCTCGCTGACATTTCGAGAGTTATGGCGAAGATTCGTTGAATTCAACCGACGCGCGACGCTTCGGAAATGATATATCTCAGTCATTCGCGCTGGTGTGAAAAGCCTAACGATACGGTTATAGAAAAAATTATTTGGGGTTTTGTCGTTGAATTCGGCGCGGAGATGGAATATCTAACCGAACGCGAACGAAATAACACCTTGTCTTATCTCGAAAATATCATCAAACGTTTTATTGATTTGGCGAATGACAGCGAAAACATAAAACATCTGGTGAAATTTCACGATGATGTTTTGCTCGAACAAAACCTCGCCCAAATGCGCCAGAAGTCTTCGCGCTCGAAATGGATTTACGGCAAACGCTTTCTTCTTTAATTTATCTTTCGGCTTACAACGACCAACAATTTTAACAAACTGCTTCGCCGCGACAAAATCGCCCCGCAGAAAAGTTTGCCGTCAGACGAAAACTTAATGCGTGCTATCGGCCAGAACGAATTTTATCATCTGACGTTCGGACAATATCCGAAACTTAATAATAAAAAAGATTTGACCACTCAAAAAGACTTAATCGAACTGTTACTTGAAGCAAAGGACTTCGGCGAATTAAAAGTGAAACTAACCGATAATCCGATTCACAACGAAAACGATTCGGACCTAATCGCCGCCCTGCGCGAAGTGTCGCCCAAAGTAGAAGAGTTTCGCAACTGCGTCGCCCACAATCGCAAATTGTCAGACGACCTTTTGAGAAACTACGCAGAAGCTAAAGGAATTTTATTAGAAAGATTGGAAACTTATCTAGGTCAGTTTTCTGCTTCAGATTGTTAACCTCAAATTCAGCAAATTTACTAAAAGCCCCGCCTAGTTCGAGCAAGGCTTTTTCGTTTTATGTTGCCGTCGGATTGTTCGAGTGGTAAAAAGCAAAGTTAATTCTTTAGTCTTGAACGATTTTTCTCTGGAGTTTCGCTTCGCGCGGCGCATCGCCGCACCGACGCGCGGCTTCGGGAAGGCGATGCTGATGCCTGGCGACTTACGGCAAACTCGCGTAGTATTGCAAAACCAAAATGCGCGTTTTGTGCAGATTGCGATTTTTTTCAATCGCGGCGCGGGTTGTCGCCTGTGCTGCGACGAGTTTTGTTTGTGCCGATTTCATCCGGTGATAATTCGCGTCGCTGTTTAAAAGTTCCTGCACCGCAACTTTTCGCTGGTCGTCGTTCGTGTGTTTGAGTTTATTGTTTAGCTCAAATCTGTCGTTCAAAACGGCGGAAAGATGCGCTGCGCGTCTGGTTTCGATTTCCTCGATGGACTCGTCTATCGCGGCGATTGTCTCCGCCAGTGAAAGCGAATCGTCGTGAATCGTCTGCGCGAGCGCGTCGAGCTCGCCTGTTAAATCGTCAATTTCCTGTTTCGTCGCGGGCATTTTCTTTCATCTCCTTTAAGTAGTTTTTCAGATTAAGCGCAAAGAAAAACTTCTCTGCGTTTTTTATTTCCGGGTCTTCGATTGAATTGTTGCGAAAGCAGATTTGCGAGAACAAATCGGCAATCGCCACCTCAATTTTTATTTCAAGCCGGGCGTCGGTTACTTTGTCAATCGGCACGACTTCGCCGGATTCGTTGAGTAGCGCGAGCGAGATTTTTTCAATCATAAAGTTTCATCTCCTTTCCGCGCATGGCTTCTATGGCGGCGCGAATCGCCTTGAATTTTCCCTCGAATGTATCGAATGAATCGGCAACCAAAACGATTGCGCCCGACTCGAACAATTTTTCGTGCCGGTAAATTTGTTCGAGGTGCGGCTTTTCGCCGCGCTTCTTCACCTCAACGAAAATGATTTGACCGCGCACGATGGCGAATCTGTCGGGCGTTCCGGTTTTGCAAAGCGTTATCCAATGACCGCGCTTGGTTTCGATTCGACCGCAGTTCAAACGGTCGTTGTAAATGTTTCGCGCGTCGAGCCATTCGGCAATTTGCGCCGACAGCGGCGTTTCTCTGATCGTGAGCGTATTTGTTTTTGCGGCGAACAAACCGCCCGAAAGATTTTTATTTTTCATTCGAATAAGTTTCCCTGCGCGTGGTTCTTTTTCAGTTCGGCTTCGATGAATGCGAAACACGCTTTAAGAATCAAAACTCGGTCGGCGGCGATGCGGCGGTCAATCTTTCCGCTTTCGATCCAGCGCGGATAAACCACGCCTCTCATTTTAATTTCGCGCTTCAATTCATCGCGCATTTCTTCGAGCGTGATGTGCTCAATCTTCGTTTTCATTTTCGCTTTCTCCTTCTCGTTCAAAGCCGGTTGATTTGCCGCGCTCGTTTTTGCAGTGGACGCAAGCACGGAAGCCTTTGCCGTCCGCGTCCGCCATCTTCGCGCCGAAGCAGACGCGGCACGGTTCATCGAGAAATTTGATTGATTCGCCGAATTGCTCGCGGTCAATTGCCTCTTGTTTCGCCGGATAAAGCATCGCCGTTATGAAAGCGTCCGATTCGCCCGAACGATAAAGATTCGTTGCCAATGCTCTGGCGTTCTGAATTGCATCGCCGTTCTGTTTGCACTTCTCGACGTAACGAAGGCATTCGTCCAAACTGAACTGCGAACGATGACCGTGAACAGCCGCCGCTTCCTTTTTAAAACTTCTTCGCTTTCGTCTTCGTTTTCGGAAAGATTTTTAATATTCACAGACACACCTTCTGTCTGTCTGTCTGTGTCTCGTCCTTCTGCTCTTTCTGTCTTTCTCTCTCGCAGAAGTTTTGAATTTTCGAGTTCTGAAATTGATTTCGGAATCGTTCTGGGGTCAACTGCCAGCGCGTTGGCGAGAAACGCAGTATCTACGGGAATTTCGTCGGTTCCGCGTGCCGCGCAGTGAAGCAAAATCGCCACAAATATGTAGCGCGTATGCGTCGAGAGCGTGCAGAATTCGTAACGAATCAGCAAAGAAACTTCCATAGGAAGCCAGGTTTGCGGCATATTTGCAACGTTTTTGTTGAGATTTGCACGAAATTTCTGCAAAAGCGGCGCCGACAGGTAACGAATCTGTTTCACAGATGCCGCATCCGTGTCGTATTGATGCTGCACAGATGCCGCATCAATCTCGGATTTTTTAGTTTTATTCGCCATAACTTAAATTAGAAATCCATTCACGCCGCTAATCTCAAAACTTTCCCGTTTGTTTTCTGCGCCGCTTCGCTCCGTTGGATTTCAAGCTGAACAACTTCTTCGAGAATGAAAGATACGCGCTGCCGTTTGCTGTTGCCGCGCCTGACCTGCGTCAAAGATTCGGTTTCCGCCTTAAAACCTTTCACGCAAAGTTGATTTGTCCAAATCAAGCAGACTTCCGGCGCAGCACGGCGCGATTAAAGTTGTGCGTTGTCGTTTTAGTAAACTCATTTCGTTTTCTCTTTCCCGACGTTTCCGCCGGTGGTTTCAAAAGATTTTTCAAGCAGATAAATCATTTCCGCGTGGCGCGAGCGTTTTGTCGTCCGGCAGTTCCGCAGCAGCTTCCGGTTCAATTCGGCGGGCAAATCAATCGTCGTCCGCACGATTTCCGTTTTCAGCGTTTCCATAAAAAACTTCCCTCTTAAATAAGATTAGAATTTGAAATTACTATCAATTTAATAGTAAGTCAATAGCAAAGCGAAAATATTTTCCAAAAGATTTGAGTTCGGTAGTATTTTGATGGTAAAGTGCTAGTAAATAAGGAAGCAGGAAAAATGAGCAAACCAATCGGCAGAACATTTTATTTTGAAAGGGATTTGTGGGAGAAATTAGACGAGGACGCGAAGCGGTGTCTGCGAAGCTCGACCAAGCAGATGGAAGCGATTTTGAAAACTTATTTCGAGACGGAAGACGTTGAATTAAACAAAGCCGGAATTGAAATGCTCGGCGAGATTATGCCGCGCTCGAATCGAGGAATTAAAGTTTTGCCCGGCACGGCGCAGATCGGCGCAAAGAAAAAAGCGAGCTGAAAAAATGGAAATCTACAAACTCTCACGCACGAGCGAAGCTCACATTTTAATGGCGACCATCGGACTGATTGCGGCGGGCGAGCCTGCCGAAACCGAATCTTTATTCGAGCGCGTTGATTTAAACACCTTTGTGATGAAAGGCAGCGAAGACGTTTTTATGATTCGCGCCAGCGGCGATTCGATGGAAACCGAAATCAAACACAACGACTGGCTGATCGTCAATCGCGCCCAGCAAGCTAAAAACGGCGACAAAATTCTCGCCTGCGTCGGCGATTCCTTCACCGTCAAAATATTCTCAAGCGGCAGAAACGGTTTGTCGCTGGTCGCGTCAAACGGCAAATACGCGCCGCGCCGCATCACCAACCGCGACGATTTCGTTATCTTCGGTGTCGTTATCGGAATCTATCGGGACTTCAAAAAAATTTGATACGGGCGTTTCGCAGGTAAAACAAAACGGCAGTCAAGAAATTTTACGGCACAAAAGCAAAAATCAGTTGACGGCTCGACGCATCGTGCAATATAAATGCAAAAAGGTATCTCGAAAGATAACCTTTTTCCATTTTTGTTTTTCTGAATCGTTATGTTTCAGAACTGCTGAATATTCAGAATTCCCTGCAAAATCGTTTCCGAAATATTATAACCGCGTTTAAAACTTGCCGGAAGTAACGGGGAAAACCGAATTTCCTTATCCGAACTGTGATTTTTGTATCAAAACCGCTGGCATAATGTTTGCGGATGATATTTTGGATTATTTGTGAGGTGATTATGAAAAAATTAAAAATATTATTAACAACCGTTTCGATATTTGTTTTTGCGCTGCTTTTGTCAAATCAAAATGCGGCGGCGCAAAATCGAACTGATCGCGCTTTGATGAATGAAGCTGTAAGAATTACGAAAGACAGTTTTTCGGTTACGGCTCAAACTCCGAAAGGCGCGCGAATTTATGCCGTCAGGCAGCCGAATTCTAAGATGCTGAACGCGATTGATAAAGGATTGACGGAGCTTTTCGACATCGCGGAAAAAAATGGTTATCAAAAGCGTCTGAATTATTCCGATTACACAATTTTCATCGCCAAAGCTGATAGAACAACGAACAGCGATAAAAATTATTCGCCCGATATAGCCGTCGGCGCAGCGCAATACGCGGGAAGCGTTTACGATCAGGGCGGATTTGTTTACGCGGCGGGAATGGTTTTGAGCTACAATCCGTGCGCTTTTGTTTTCGCCGAACATACTAAGGATTTTGACCGCGTTTCCAACGTCGTGCGTTATGAGGGCGAGCATATCGTTCTTTATCATAACGACCGAAAACTTTATAACAAGACTGCCGACCACAGTCAGGGCGGCGGACATCCGATATTAAATTAAATTGTAACTAATCTGAAAAAGTGAAAAAGTCGGTTTGAAATAATTCAGCCGACTTTTCTTTTTCTCCTGTAACTTCCTAACCTATATCGTGTAGGGGCTCAACGATTTTGTTTATCTCCGGCAATAGACATTTGACGATCTTTCCGCTTAGAATTCTACAAAACCGCTGTTTTATTGGGTTTTGAATTCGATTTACGGTAATGGCACAACCATTGCTTTTATACTTCGCGGATGTCGAGTTTGATAAAATCCGCGAAGACGGAGGTCAGATATGAACTTACGGTTTATGAAAACCGAAATCTTCGCGTTTATCATTTTGCTCTTTGTAAATTTTATTTCGATTAATGCTCAAAGCATTTACGAGCTTCCGGCGGGAACAACGATGCGCGTTCGGATGGATAACGAAATCAATTCCAAAGTCGCCAGCGTCAATGATACTTTTACGACGACGCTCGCTGCGCCGGTCGTAATTCAGGAAACGATTTTGCTGCCGATCGGAACAGTTATCGAAGGACGCGTGACAAAAGTAAAACGCGCTTCGTTCGGCGGAAAAAACGGAAATCTGGAGATTTCGTTTCAAACGCTTAAACTGGCAAACGGTGCGAAACGTGAAATCGAAGGCGTTTTTATCCGCCAGCGGGAAAACGATTCGTCTTCAACGGCAAATGTTTTGACAATTCTCGGCGGAACGGCACTCGGCGGAATCGTCGGCGCGGTTTCCAAAACTGAAAACGGCGCGTTAATCGGCGCAGGAGTCGGCGCGGGCGCGGGAACAGGCTTTGCTTTCCTGAGAAAAGGCAAAGATATGAGCATCAAGGCGAACGTAGAATTTGAAATAAAATTGACGAGAAAAGTTAGTTTGCCGGTTCAGGATTTTTGAAAAAGATTTATACGAATTTGGTCATCGGCGAAAGCTTAGGCGACCAAGTAAAAGCCCAACACGAAGGGGAGAGCGTGTTGGGCTTTTTAATTTTGCCAAACAACGTATTTTCAGGCAATTACCGAATCAATGAACAAAGAAGATGTTAAGGCAAAATCTCAGCGAACGGGTGAACCTGAATCATTCCAAACTTTCCGCGCTTAATAGTTCTGTAGTTACTTCACTTTTTTAGCGGTCAGCCAAAAACAAATTAATCGGCGGTTCGGGAAATTCGACATCGAGATATATTTCCGACGATAAAATTTCGACATTGAAAGTCGGCGAGAATAATTTCCCTTCCAAGCCGACGGCTGCGCGCTGAAGCCATTGGTTCTCGTTTTGTTTGACGAATTGCGTAATGTGCGGTTGGTTGACGGCAATCAAAATATATTCATTGAAACTTTCGATTGATTTGTAATACGTAAATTTTTCGCCGCGATCAAACGCTTCGGTCGAGGGCGACAGAACTTCGACGAGCATTTGCGGATTCGTCAAAACATCCATATTTCCCTGCTTTTCATAAATTCCCTGACCGCCGTAAATTGATAAATCAGGGTTAGCGATACGGCGAATAATCCGGCACTTTTACCTTTAAATTCGAGCCGAAAACCGAACACTTTCGACCGAGAATTGTCTGCAAATGAAAAATCGCATTTGAAACGACTCGTTCGTGTGCCGGACTCGCGCCTGCCATTGACCAAACGTGTCCGTCCCAATACTCGAATTTTTCTTCCGATTCACGTTCGATTTCAAAATATTCGTCCAAACTGTATTTTCGTTTCGGCTGTGCAGTCCTAAATTTTCACTCGAAAGAAGTTTGCGTCTTTTGCCGTTTGCCGTCAACTATGACAAAATATCCTTTTTATTTAACACAATTTAATTATAAACAGAGAGGAAATTTAAATAATGGCTGGAAGAAATAAAATTACGGTCGTCGGCGCGGGCAATGTCGGCGCGACTGCCGCGCATTGGATTGCAAGCAAAGAATTAGCCGATGTCGTTTTGGTTGATATTGTCGAAGGAACGCCGCAGGGCAAGTCTTTGGATTTAGCGCAAGCCGCGCCGATTGACGGTTTTGATGTCAAACTCGTCGGCGCGAATTCTTATGAAGAAACGAAGGATTCCGACATTGTAATTATCACTGCCGGTCTGCCGCGCAAACCCGGAATGAGCCGCGACGATCTGTTAAAGACGAACGCCGACATTGTTGGCAAAGTGACGGACGAAGTGGCGAAACACTCGCCCAATTCGATTATCATCATCGTTTCAAATCCGTTGGACGCGATGGCGCAGGTCGCTTTCAAGCGTTCGGGTTTCCCGAAAAACCGCGTTCTCGGAATGGCTGGCGTTTTGGATTCGGCGAGAATGCGCTGTTTTATCGCCGAAGAATTGAATGTTTCGGTCGAAAACGTGACGGCGTTCGTTCTCGGCGGACACGGCGACACGATGGTTCCGCTGCCGCGTTATTCGACGGTCGCCGGAATTCCGATTACCGAACTGATTGAAAAAGACAAGCTCGACGCGATTCTCAAACGCACGGCGAACGGCGGCGCGGAAATCGTCGGCTTGCTGAAAACCGGCTCGGCGTATTACGCGCCGTCGCTCGGCGCGGTCGAAATGGCGGAAGCGATTTTGAAGGACAAAAAGAAAATTCTGCCGTGCGCCGTTTATCTCGAAGGCGAATACGGAGTCAACAATTTATTCGTCGGCGTGCCGGTCAAACTCGGTAAAAACGGTGTTGAGCAAATTATTGAAATTTCCCTGACCACCGAAGAACGCGCGGCTCTGCAAAAATCAGCCGGCGCGGTTCAGGAATTAATTGACGTTCTCGGCATCTAATTTTCTAAATATTTTCAGCTGCAAAAAGGAAAGTTTTCGGACTTTCCTTTTTTTTCGTTCAAATTGAACGATATTGTCAATCAAAGTGATAGAAAAAACATCATCGCCAAACTCCCCGATAGAAGCTAAACCCTTTTGTTACTTCATTTAATCAAGCGGCACATTCATTGCAAATGCTCCTGCGGCGATTTGTCTGTCGCCTGCTGAATTTACCCTGTAGAAATGGAGTCACTAAAATTATGTTTTTCAAAAAACAATCTAAATTTGCCACCAGAGTCTGCACTTTCGCTTTAGTCGGATCAGTTATGTTTTCGAATGTTTCGTTAATTCCAACATTCGCCCGCAATACGAAAACCGATACAGTGAAAATGTCAGCGTTGGGCAAATATGCCACCGATCTGACCGCGCTTGCCCGCGCCGGTCGGCTTTCGGCGAACGCTAATTACGAACGTGAAGTCAATCAGCTTATTCAAGCGTTGGCGAGCGGCGATTCGCGCCAGCCGGTTATTCTTGATGATAAAGGCGAGAATCAAAAATTTATTGTCGAACTTCTCGCTTCGCGGATCGCTAAAGGCGATGTCCCGGCGAATTTGAAAGGCAGACACGTTCTGGAACTCGAACTCGATTCGATGTTCTCGAACGTTAAAGGTAAAGCGGAAGCGGCGCAAATGATCGCCGATTTGACCGCTGAACTCGCCGCTTCCAGAAACGACACGATTTTGTTCGTAAATGAATTGACGAATTTTGTCGGTTCAGCTCAAATCAATAATGCGCTGACAGAAGCTCTGCTTCAGGGAAAAGTCAGCATTATCGGCGGCAGTTCAAAAGCCGCTTACGCTGAAAGAATCGAAAACGCGGCGGAATTCGCGGCGATGTTTCAGACGATTGCCGTCGGCAGCGCGAACTTTGGTTCGGTTAACGATTCACAAAAAAGTCTCGCGGAAAATGAAGAGTTTCGCGGCGACATCGTTTCGCCTGACATTCGCGCGATGCTGGAAAAAGATCCGTCGGGCAGCAAACGCATAGACGTTATTCTGCAATCGAAAGATGCGGACAACGCTGCGTTGCGCTCGTTTATGGCAGAACACAATGTTCGTCTGCAAGATCGCATCGGGAGCAGTAATACGCTGGTTGTCAATATGCCGCTGAAAGCGGCGGAAGCGTTGGCGCAAAGCGGGTTAGTAAATTATATGTCGCCCGACCGCGAAATGACGATGAGCGGTCACGTCGAAGATACTACCGGCGCGACGACAGTTCGTTCGCAGACGGCAAACGGCACGCGCGCGGCTTACACGCTCGACGGAACCGGAATCGGCGTAGCAATCGTTGATTCGGGCATTTACGCGGCGCACAAAAATTTCAAAACCAGCAGCGGCGCATCGCGCATCGTCGCTAATGTTAATTTCACCAATGCGACGCTGACCGACACAGAAGATGTTTACGGACACGGAACGCACGTGGCGGGTTTGGCTGCCGGCAGTTCGACGGTCAGCAGCGGTGCTTATCGCGGTATCGCGCCGAATGCTAATGTTATCAGCGTTAAAGTTCTTAACAACCAGGGAATCGGTCAGACTTCGTGGATTTTGAACGGGTTAAATTGGATTTTAGCTAACCGCACGACGTATAACATTCGCGTTGTCAACTTAAGTCTCGGCGGTTTTGCCATTGACACATACACGAACGATCCGGTTTGCCGCAAGGTTAAAGAATTGTCGGATGCCGGAATCGTGGTCATCGCGGCATCAGGAAACTTAGGTAAAAATACCAACGGCAGCAAAGCCTACGGACGCATTCATTCGCCCGGCAACAGTCCGTATGCCATCACGGTCGGCGCATCAAATTCGCTCGGCACCACGGGTCGCGGCGATGACGTAATGACGTCTTTTACTTCGAGAGGTCCGACGCGCAGTTTCTATACTGACGCGCAGAACGTCAAACATTTCGACAATCTGATTAAACCGGATTTGGTCGCACCGGGCAACCGTGTTGTTTCCAGCCGCGCGATCAATAATTTTATGGCGACGCAAAACCCGAGTTTGATTGACCTGGTTTTGAGTCTGCTCGGCACGACGACCGACGGAATGATGTATATGAGCGGCACATCAATGAGCGCGCCGGTCGTATCGGGTGCGGCGGCATTACTGCTGCAAGTGAATCCGAATCTGACACCGAATATGGTGAAAGCGATTCTTCAATACACCGCACAGCCGATAGCCGGTTCGAATATGTTCGAACAAGGCGCGGGTGAATTAAATATCGAAGGCGCGGTGAGATTAGCTAAATCGCTGAACACAGGCGTTAACTTCAGCACGCTGGCGAAAGGCACCAGCACTGTTCCGGCGGGCTGGATCGCACCGACGGCGAGTTCGACGATTGGCGGCGGAAACATTGTCTGGTCGCAGATGATTACAACCAACTACGGTTACATCACCGGACAAAATCTGATTAGCCAATACCAATCGGTTTACACGCCCGGGCAGCAGTTCGACAACGGTGTCATCAATACCAACGGAATCTTTTCGTTAAATACAACGTCTTATTCGACCGGCTTGACCTTATCTCCGAACGTGATGACCAGCAATGGCGGCACTCTGGGAAGCGGTTCGGTTTACGTTCCGCTCGGCGTTTTAATATCCGACGGCGTTTTAATCAGTGACGGAGTTTTAATATCGGACGGCGTTTTAATCAGTGACGGTGTTTTGATTTCCGACGGCGTTTTAATCAGTGACGGTGTTTTGGTCAGTGATTCGATTGGTTCGGGCGATGACACACCGGGAATGCAATAGAAACTTGAGAAGAATATAAAAGGAGAAACACTGATGAATATGCAAACTGCTCAAGTCAAAGCAGCCGATACAAGTGCGTCCCGGAATGAACTTCTCAGAGTTGCACCGAAGATGAATACAACAGTGCGTTTAAGCGCGGCAAACGAACGGGAAGTTCTCGCGTTTTTGACAATTCGTCCGGTTCATACGGTTGTGATGACAAGTTTTATTCAGGACAACGGAATGGAAAACGCCGATAATCGCGGCTTATTCTACGGATACCGCAACGCCGAAGGAACGCTCGAAGGAGTTGCCCTGATCGGTCACACAACGCTGATCGAAGCGCGTTCGGAAAAATCACTGATGGCATTCGCGCACGTCGCCCGCCAATCAGCAACGCCGATTCACATTATGATGTCGGACGGCAAAACAATCGAAACGTTCTGGAATCTGTATCGGGAAGACAATCGCGCTCCGCGCCTGGTCTGCACGGAACTGCTCTTTGAATTGAGCTTTCCCTTTCCGATTCAGAATTGCGAATGGAACGTTCGTCTGGCTAACGCCGATGAATTAGAGCAAATCGCCGTCGCGCACGACGAAGTTGCTTTTATCGAAAGCGGCAGCAGCCCGATGCTCAAAGACCGCGAAGGATTTTTGAAACGCTGTCTGAAACGAATCGAGCAGAAACGAACGTTCGTCGTATTTGATGACGGCAAGCTCGTTTTCAAAGCCGACATCGTTGCCGAAACCAGCGAAGTGATGTATCTGGAAGGCATTTATGTCGCGCCGGAATATCGCGGAAAAGACATCGGTTCAAGCTGTCTTTCAAATCTCAGCCAGCAGTTGATGAGGCGAGTTGATAATGTTTGTCTTTTAAGCAACGTTGAGTTCAAAGGAGCGCATCGCAGCTTTGTTAAAGCCGGTTTCAAAAATACCGACTGTTGCCAGACAATTTTTGTTTAATCAAAAAAAACATAGACAAAAATTGTTTTGAATTCTATAATACGGAAGGCTGTCTTATCGAAAGCCTTCCGTATTTTTGCAAGTCAAATAATTCTGACTGAACCGGAAGCTTTTTTTTTGATTTTCAGTTCCGAAAACCGAGCTCGATTTTCGCCACGTAATATAAACTTTCACGCACCGGAATCATCTGATTTTCACCACTCGCATTTTATGAACACCCAGCTCAAAACTAAAATTTATATGGTGATTATTCTCATCATAGGTTTTGCGTGTTTGGGAACGGCGATTTTTCACCTGCCGTTTGAAAAGCTCGACATTTATTTTCTCATTCTTTTTTGCTTCACCATCGGTTTCGGTTCGCGGATGACGCTGGAGATTCCGCGCTTCAAATCGCACATTGCCGTTTCCGATACTTTTATCTTTCTTGCGCTGCTTTTATACGGCGGAAAAATCGCCATCGTATTGGCGGCAATCGAAGCGTTTTGTTCGTCGTGGCGTTTCTGCAATAAAAAAATCACCGTCTTTTTTAACGCGGCGGCAATGGCTCTTTCGACGAGCATCGTCGTTCTGGCGTTAAAATCGTTCGGCTTGTACGGTGAAATAATAAATGATAAATCCAACGCGAGTTTTAACAATTTTTTTATTACGCTTTCGGTAATGGCGGTCACGCAGTTTATCGCCAGCACTACTTTTGCCGCGATTTACGGCGCGCTCAAAAGCGAAAAGCCGCTTTGGGAAACCTGGAAAACTAAATACGCCTGGATTTTTATCACATTTTTTGTCGGCGCGGTCGGCGCGGGCGCGTTGGTCAAAGCGACGGAACACGTCGGTTTCGGAGTAGTCATCGCGACGTTTCCGATTATTTTCTTTATTTACCTCACTTATCGGATGTATCTGAAGAACGTCGAAATGGCGACGGCGCAAGCCGAGATAGCCCAAAATCACGCGCAGGTGCTCGAAAAACAATCCGTTGCGCTTCGTGAATCCGAAGAACGATTTCGCAGCGCATTCGATTACGCGCCAATCGGCATCGCGCTGGTTTCGCCCGACGGAAGCTGGCTGAAAGTCAATCACGCGCTTTCGGAAATTCTTGGCTTTACCGAAGCCGAATTTCTCGCTTCGGAATTTCAATCAATGCTTTTTCAGGACGATCTGGGAAACACGCTCATTAAACTCCACGAACTTCTTTCCGGAAAAATTCAAACGTGCCAGCTTGAACATCGGTATATTCATAAAAACGGTGAAACAGTGTGGGCTTCGTGGAGCGTTTCGACCGCCAACGAATCGAGTCGCAAACGACCGAATCTCATCTTTCAAATTCAGGACATCACCGACAAGAAATCGGCGGAAGAAAAACTAAAACACGAAGCGACGCACGATGCGTTGACCAAACTGCCCAACCGCGCGTTTTTTATGACGCGGCTCGAAATGGCTCTGAATAAAGCCCAGAGTCTTTCAAATTATAAAGTCAGCGTTTTGTTTATTGATCTTGACCGCTTCAAAGTCGTTAACGACAGTCTCGGACATTTGATCGGCGACCAGCTGCTCATCGGAATTTCCGAACGTCTGCGCGAATGTCTGCGTCCGAACGATATTGTCGCGCGTTTGGGCGGCGACGAATTTACGATTTTGGTCGAAGGACGCTACGACCCGAACGAAGTTGTTCATATCGCCGAACGCTTACAGGAAAAATTTACCAAATCGTTCGATTTGAGCGGACACGAAATTTACAGTTCGGCGAGCATCGGCATTCTTCACGCCTCGGAAAGACATCTTACGCCCGAAGATATGATGCGCGACGCGGACACGGCAATGTATCAGGCGAAACGCGCCGGAAAAGCCTGTCACGAAGTTTTCAACGAAGAAATGCACGAAGCCGCCAAAGCGACCTTGCAGCTTGAAACGGATTTGCGGCGGGCGATTGAGCGCGACGAATTGAGCGTTTTTTACCAGCCGATTCATTCGCTTGAAACAGAGGAAATCCAAGGTTTTGAAGCTCTGGCGCGGTGGAAACACCGCGAACTCGGATATTTGTCGCCCGATAAATTCATTCCGCTTGCCGAAGAAATCGGTTTGATTGACGCGCTCGGCGAACAAATTCTAAGAAAAGCCTGTTCACAGATGCGTTTTTTCAAAGACGAGTCTTTTGCCGACCAGACTTATACGTTAAGCGTTAATCTTTCTGTCAAACAATTTGCTCAGCCAAATTTTGTGCAGAACATCATGCAAATTCTTGACGAAACCGACTTTTCGCCGAGCCGTCTGAAATTCGAAATAACCGAAACCGTATTTTTTGAACACCAGCGAAAAAGCCGTTGCAATGCTTATCGAACTACGCGAACTACGGCATCGAAATAAACATTGATGATTTCGGCACGGGCTATTCAAATTTCAGTTATTTGATGCAGATGCCGATTTCGACTTTGAAAATTGACCGCTCGTTTATCAGCCCGATTCAGGAAGACGGCAGCAACACGGAAATTGTCGAAACTATCGTGATGCTGGCACGCAATATGCGGATGAGCGTTATCGCCGAAGGAGTTGAAACCGCCGCGCAGGTCGAACAGCTCAAACGACTCAACTGCGAAGAAGCGCAGGGTTATTATTTTTCACAGCCGATGAGTTTTGAAGACGTGCAGGAATTTCTGCACGAAAAAACCGGCATTAAACAAATCATTTCCGAAAACAAATTTGAAGACATTGCCGTTTTGATGACGATTCAATAAAATTTATAAATAACGAAAAGACAGACGCTGAAGACAAATATTCAGCGTCTGTCTTTTCGATTTTGCACCCTTTTTATTTTCTCAGCCAGCCGAACAATCCGTAAATCGTTACTTCCCTATTGGTTTCGTAAATCGCCCGCGTCAGCGGAATAGACATCGGACAAACCTGCACGCAGTTTTGCGCGTTGCCGCAATTGGTAATGCCGTCATCGTCCATCAAACCTTCGAGCCGTTCGTCGCGCGTCATTTTTCCTGACGGGTGCATATTCTGATAAGCGAACCTGCGCGATTGCCTGCGGTCCGATATAGTTGTCGTCGTGATATTGCGGACACGCTTCGAGACAACAGCCGCACGTCATACAGCGCGAATAAGCGTAGCGTTCCTGCACGTCTTCCTGCGACATTCTGGGTCCCGGACCGAGATCGTGCGAACCGTCAAGCTCAACCCACGCGTGAACTTTTTTCAGGTGATTGAACATCGGCGTACGGTCAACCGTCAAATCGCGCACGTTCGGAAACTTCGACATCGGTTCGAGCGTCACCGTATTGCCGCCCGATGCCAAAAGCAAATCATCAACCAGCGCGGAACACGATTGGCGAACGCGCCCGTTGATAACCATCGTGCAAATTCCGCAAACCTGTTCGAGACAATTCATATCCCAAACCGGCGGCGTAGTCTGCTTGCCGTCTTTCGTCACCGGATTTTTGCGAATTTCCATCAGCGCGGAAATTACGTTCAAGTTGCGCCGATACGGAACCGTAAAAGTTTCCGAATATTGCGCCGCATCCAGTTTTTCGCGTCGCGCAATCTTAAAATCAACCGTCTGCGGCGGATTTTCCAATCGTTTTTTCTCTGCGTGTTTTACTGTTTCACTCATAAACTTTTTTCTTCAAATTCAACTAAATCGTAAATGTCCGCTAAGGCGATTTCAGTATCAACCGATTCAAAATAAACTTTACTTTCCAATCCGATAGTCGCTTTAATTTTCCAGTTTCCGTCTTTCTGTCTGACATATTGCTGAACGAGCGGCTTGCTTTGCGAAATTAAAACGTATTCCTGAAAAAATTCAATATGCTGATAAGTAAAAAACTTGTCATTCTTATCATAATCTTCGGTGCTTCTCGACAAAACTTCTATCAGCAAGATCGGATTTTCAACAATATCCCGTATTGTTTTTGTGGAACTTTCGTTCGCCGCAGACAACAGTTACATCCGGATAAAAATATGTTCCGGCTTGCTCGACCCAAACTTTCATTTCACTCTGATATGCACGACATTTTCCGCGCAGTTTATCCGAAAAAAGTCTGGTCGCGTTATAGCATATTTGAATATCCGATTCCGTGCCGCCGGCTAGTTTGAAAATATAGCCGTCAACATATTCGCTTCTGCATTTGGCTGTGTCTTCTAAAGCCAGATATTCTTCCGGCGTATAAGTTTTTCTTTTTCGTAAAGCCGTCATTCGTTTTTACGATTCGTCGTCTTCGTGAATCTCCAAAAAAGATTTACCGTCTTTAATTTGCGCGTCTACTTCGTTGACAATATCCTGCCGGTCGGTGTCTTCCGGTTTGTTTTCAAATCCTTCCGGCACAAACTGTTTCGCACCGCCTTCTTTAAGCGGCAAACCGGCATTTTTAGCTTCTTCGGCACCCGCCGCTTTTGCTTTACTTTTGCCGCTCGAATAATCGCGTTTGCGCGGTTCGATCAAACCGATGTCCACCGCTTCGTAACTCAAAATCGGCGATTCGGCTGACCATTCGGCAATCGTCGTTTTCATAAAACGCTCGTCATTGCGATCCGGGAAATCCGGTTTGTAATGCGCGCCGCGCGATTCGTCCCGATTGAGTGCGCCGAGCGTAATCACGCGAGCCAGTTCGAGCATATTTTTCAATTGTCTGGCGTGCGGAACGGCTTGCGTCGCCCATAAATTTGAATCGTTGATCGAAATATGTTTGAAGCGGTCTTGCAGTTCGATCAGCTTGTCGTCGGTCGCTTTCAAACGGTCGTTGTAACGGACGACGGTGACGTTATCGGTCATCCATTTGCCCATTTCTTCGTGGATTTTGTATTGATTTTCCGTTCCCGTCTGCTTGATTAAATTATTATTTATTTCCTGCTGTCTTTTCAATTCCGCCGCGTGAACACCGTTTGATTCGGATTTTCCGCGCTCGACATTTTTCGCGTAATCTATCGCCGACGGCGCGGCGATGAATCCGCCGTAAACGCACGAAACAAGCGAATTTGCGCCGAGACGATTTGCGCCGTGAATCGAATAATCGCATTCACCAGCCGCGAAAAGTCCCGGAATATTTGTTCTCTGCTCGAAATCAACCCACAAACCGCCCATCGAATAATGAACGCCGGGAAAAATTCGCATCGGCACGTAGCGCGGATCGTCGCCGACGAACATTTCGTAAATTTCCAGAATCGCGCCGAGTTTTTCCGTCAAAACATTCGCCGGAATATGCGTCAAATCGAGATAAACCTGATTTTCGCCGTTCACGCCATTGCCTTCGAGACAAATTTGGAAAATCTCGCGCGTCGCAATATCGCGCGGCACGAGATTACCGTAAGCCGGATATTTTTCTTCGAGAAAATAATTGCGCTCGCCTTCGGGAATATCTTTCGGAGCGCGTTTGTCTTCGGGCTGACGCGGAACCCAAACTCTGCCGCCTTCGCCGCGAGCCGATTCGCTCATTAAACGCAATTTGTCCTCGCCCGGAATCGAAGTCGGATGAACCTGTATAAATTCGCCGTTCGCGTATTTCGCGCCCTGTTGATAACAAGCCGAAACCGCACTGCCCGTGCAAACCTGCGAATTCGTTGATTTTCCGAAAATCAAGCCCGGTCCGCCGGTCGCCATAATCACCGCGTCGGCGTTAAATGCTGCGCAGTTCGAGCGTTTGCAGATTCATCGCAATCAGCCCGCGACAAACCTGATGGTCGTCCAACACGAGCGACATCATTTCCCAGCCTTCAAATTTATTGACTTTTCCGGCTGATTCAAAACGACGAACCTGTTCGTCGAGCGCGTATAAAAGCTGCTGTCCGGTTGACGCGCCGGCAAACGCGGTTCGATGATGCAAAGTTCCGCCGAACCGACGAAAATCGAGCAAACCTTCGTTCGTGCGCGAAAACGGAACGCCCATTCTGTCGAAAAGATAAATAATCGCCGGAGCCATTTCGCACATCGCTTTGACGGGCGTTTGATTCGCCAAAAAATCGCCGCCGTAAACCGTGTCGTCGAAATGTTTCAAAGGCGAATCGCCTTCGCCCTTCGTGTTCACCGCGCCGTTAATTCCGCCCTGAGCGCAAACCGAATGCGAGCGTTTCACCGGAACGACCGACAATAAATCAACATCGTGTCCGGCTTCGGCAATTTTCATCGCCGCCGCTAAACCTGCCAAACCGCCGCCAACTATCGCTATTTTTATTCCTGTTGCCATAATCTTTAATTACCTAAAAACCCCTAAAATCTGCGCGAACCGTTCGGCTCGACCATACCTTTTTTCTCCGCTTCTTCGCATAACGCCGACGGCAGCAAGCCGCATTTTTTATTAAATGAAACCATCGCGTTGATGCCGACCGCCGACAGGAAAAATGCCAGACCGACGCAGGCGTAAAGAGCCATTTTCTGCGCCCGTTCGCCGATTAAAATTCCCCAGTCAACCGCGAATAAAAAGAATCCGTAAGCCAGATGCCACGCCGTCGCCGTGACGCCTAAAACGTAAAGCACGAAAACCCAGGTGATTTGAAATTCGTTTGAAACGATTCCGAAAGCCAAATCGGAATTTCCGGCAACCGCCGTCGTGTTAAGTCCCGGAATCACGCCGAAGCGGAAATTCAAGATGTGAAAGAGCAGAAAGAAAAACAAAAAGATTCCCGTAACGCGCTGGAAAATGTAAAACCAGTTACGTCCGTAACCGTAATTCAAAGCGTTCGGACGCGCTTCGGCGGAAATCCAGATTCCGTAAATCGAATGAAATAACAGCGGCAGAAAAATGCCGAAAATTTCAATAAACAGCAGATACGGAATGTGATGAATATCGGCAACCGCGTCGTTGAAAACCTTGTCGCCGCTCATCGCCTTCGAGTTCGTGAACATATGCACGAAAAAGAAAGTGCCCAAAGGCACGATGCCCGTTAATTGATGCAGTTTCCGCATCAAAAAAGTTCTGCTGATTTTAATAGCCATAACGAATTTTCGATTTTAGATTTACAAAGTGCGATTTATATTTTGAAATTCTAAGTCGAAATACGCAAATCGGCAATTTATATTTTGCATTTAGTATGTTATGCCTTTTCTTTGATAAGATAAAATGAATTATATTGCACGAATTGTGTAGGAAAACAATTGATTATGCACATCGAAACCCTGAAAGTGTTTGTAGATTTGGTTGATATGCAGAGTTTTTCGCTCGCAGCGGAGCGGAACTTTATCACTCAATCGGCAGTCAGCCAGCAGATTCGGACTCTCGAAGAGAAATTTAAACGCCGTCTGCTCGAACGGGTGCGCGGGCGGCGCGAAGTTAAATTGACGGCTGCCGGGGAAATTTTTTACCGTGAATGCAAAAACGTTTTGGCAAGTTATGACGTTTTGAACGAAAGCATGCACGGGTTGATCGGGAAAATCAGCGGCACAGTCAAAGTTGCGACGGTTTATTCGGTCGGGCTGCACGAATTGCCGCCGAAGGTCAGAGAATTTATGTCGAAATTTCCCGCCGCGAAAATTGATCTGGAATATTCCAGAACGACGCGCGTCGTGCGCGATGTCGTCAACGGCACGGTCGAACTCGGCGTAGTCGCATTTCCCGAACCGAAGCGCGGTTTGACGATTGTGACGATGGCGAGCGACCGCCTTGTTTTGATTTGTCCGCCCGACCACGAATTTGCCGAACGCACGGAAATCAAAGTTACCGAATTGCAGGGACAGCCGTTCGTGCTTTTCGAGCGCGACATTCCGACGCGCAAAGCGACCGATAAAATCTTAAAATCCTACGGCGTGGAAATCCGCAAAGTCGCCGAATTCGACAACATCGAAACTATCAAACGCTCGGTCGAAGTCGGCTTCGGCTTGGCAATCGTGCCGCATCCGAGCGTGATGGACGAAGAACGCAACAATCAATTAGCTATCGTCGAACTCGCCGAAAAAGACTGGATTCGTCCGGTCGGCGTAGTTTATCGCACCGATAGAACGCTCTCGATTGCGGCGAAAAAATTCGTGCAGCTGCTCGAAAATAAATCGCCGAGTATTTAACATCTCGCCAACATTGATTTAAGTTTTCAGTGGTGTCCAATCAGAAGTTAAATTCTCCGTCTTGAGTCGTAGATTACTTAAATTTGTATAAATTGTGGGAATGAGTTGCGTATATTTCCGAATCGCCATATAAATAGTGCATTTAAATGCTGGACTGAGTATTTCTGCGTTGATATTTCGAGAGGAAAAGACAGTGTTAATGTTTCCGGAACGTCACTAACGCGAAATAGCCGAATAAATTCTTTATTGCGTTACTGAATCAAGAGAACAAATATCAGTCTTTCATAAATTCGGCGGCGTTTCTAAAAACTGAATCATAAAAAATAAAAAGCCGGGTTTAAGTTAAAACCCGGCTCTAATTATCAGATAAATTTGTTTTTACCTAACCTGAATATTTCCCGATTCTATAGTTTCCAAGGGAACTTCAGCCTGTGTTATTGTTTGACAGAGTTGCGGGTCTCCCGGATTATTATTAGGATCATCATCGAAAAAGACTAAAGGGCTGATTTTGTCTGCTCCTCCGCCAGGTTCACCGTTGTCCTGCACAGAGAAAAAAGCAGTATCAACCAGATTCGGGTCGTTTGTTCTTTTAATTGTACCGCCAAAATAAGCGATGTTTCCGACCACTCTCATACAGCTGATGTCCATTTTGGCTTGATAGTTGTTTCCATTTGCACCGGAGAAAGCCGGATTATGGAGAACGGCGTTACCTTTAACAACGCCATCAGAACGACGTTGGGCACTAAAGGAAAATTGTCTTCGTACAGTGTTTCCATTGTCATCTGTGCGAAAAACTGTTCCATGTCCATTGGCAGAGTTGAGTGGTTGATCTGCATACGACTTAGAGGTCAGCAATAAACCACTTACAACTAACACAGACAAGATTGCCGATAGAATAAATCTTCTTAGGTCTTTTTTCATTGTTTGTCTCCTTAATTTATTGGTTTCAACTGTTGAGAGAAAGTAGATTGACAACCATTACAACAATTCTTAGCACTTTAACAGAAAATTCTCAGTGAAATTCGCACAACGGTTTAATCTTCAATCTGATTCTAAGGGAAACTTCTCTGAACAGCGTTTGGCTAAAATATATCACTTGACAAAATTTGTCAAGTGTAGAAAGACATTTTACTTTTGTTAATCAAGGCTAACCAGCGTCAATGATGAAGTGCCATTCATATTGTTGAGCGCGTTTTTCAGCATCGGGACGATTCCTTCGGCTTCGAGATAATCTTTCCCAAGCAGCCGGCGAAATTTTTTCTGTTTTGATTCCTGCGTTACTTCTTTGAGCATCGCGCGGCAAAAAGCCGTGACGAGTTCGGGCTGAAATTGTTTGCCCGAATTTCTCTGCAAATCTTCGATGACTTCGTGCGCCGGTCGGCGGCGTTTGTATGGTCGGTCGGTCGTCATCGCGTCGAACGAATCGGCAAGACAGACGAGTTTGGCGATATACGGAATGTCGCGGTCGTAAAGTTCGTCCGGGTAGCCGCGCCCGTCCAGTCTTTCGTGATGATATTTCGCGGCGAGCGGAACGTCGGTGTATGGATGATGAATCGGCAAAAGAATTTCGTAGCCGATTGCCGGATGTTTGTTGAGTTCGGCGGATTCTTTGGCATTGATGCGAACGGGCGAATTGATAATGTTGCGTTCGACGGTTAGCTTGCCGACATCGTGCAGATACCCGGCGACCGCCGCGCCTTCGACCTGATCTTCATCCCAGCCGAGTTCCTGCGCGATGATTTCCGAATATTTCCCGACGCGCACCGAATGCCCTTCGGTGTATTTGTCTTTGCAGTCAATCGCCGTCGCAAATGCTTTCACGGTATCTTTATACGTCATCCGCAAATCGTCGTACAAACGGCGATTTTCTTCGGCGCGGCGTTCGAGCTCTGCCATCAGATTTCTCTGCGTGATGCCGACTCCGATGTGGCGCGTCATCGCGCAGATGATGTCTTTGTCGTAAGCCGAATACGATTCGCCGTTGGCTTTTTCGCCCAGTAAAACTACGCCGACGATTTCGTCACGAATGACGAGCGGCACAAGCAGTTCGATTTTTTTATTCTCGAAACTGGTGTCGTAGATCTGAAAAAACGGCAGAACCTTTGCCTGCGACACTTCAATCGGAACGAGACCGTTGATCAAAAACTGGCGTTCGTCTTCGTAGCAAAGCGTCAAACTCAGCGGGAAATCGTCGCCCAAACCGCGCACGGCGAGCATATTCAGCTCGTGTCCGAAACGCGAGTAACGCGCCACGCCGCCGCGCATAATTCCGAGACTTCCCAAGAGAAGATGAAGCGACGTGCGAATCATTTCCTGGAAGTTGTTTTTCTGCGAAACTTCGTTGCCGAGTTCGGCGAGCGCACCGAAAGTGTGGATTAGTTTTTGTTGATTTTCAGCCATTTTATAAAAATTAACCGCAGAGACGCGGAGTTTTTAAAGAAACGATAACAAAAAGAATTTAATTTTTCTCTCTGCGTCTCGGCGTCTCTGCGGTATGTAATTTCAGTTCACCGTTACGTGATTGGTCAATCCGAGCATCTGGAAAAGTTGTATCGTGTCGTCGTTGACATCGGAAAAAACGATTTCCGCGCCTTTTTCCGAAGCCGCGTCAATTACGCCGAGCAGAATCGAGATTCCGATGCTGTTGACGATTTCGGTTTCGGAAAAGTTGACGACGAGCGTTTTACAGCCCGCGTCGAGCTGGCGTTTGCATTCGCGTTCGATCTTTTCGCCGCTTAATTTGTTCAGATAATCAGTAGCATAAACCACGGATTTCTCGCCTTCAGTTTGCACGGAAACTTCTTTTTCGTCAGTTTGCATTAATTTTATGTTTACGGATTTGCCGGATTCGGGAGCGATTAAATTCATCTGCAATGAAACTATAATTCGCGCCCGATGTCAATTAAATCTTCAAAACTCATTAATGCTGAATTCCCAAAAAGACTCGTGCCGTCGGCTTTGCGCCTTGCCTGCCCAAATACAGCGGCTGAGTTTCAACGACAAAGGCGGTTGAAATCTTTCAAATGCGCCGCTATTCTTTCAGATATTTGATCAGCGAAAGACGCGTGCCGTCATCAACCTGCTCGACTTTTACTTCGTCCATCAAACTTTTCATTAGCTTCAATCCCCAACCGCGTCGTCCTTCTTCGGGCTGCGCCGCTTCGACTTTTCTGTCCGTCAAACGAATGCCGCGATTGGAAATCGACAATCGTTATTTTGTTTGCTTCGACTATGAATTTCTGATAAATTTTGCGGTCGGGACTCAAACTGTGTTCGGTTGCGTTGATACAGGCTTCGATTAGCGCGGTTTTTATCTGATTGATTGATTTCGCGTCGAACGATTGCCGGCGGGCGATTTCTTCGATGGCATTGGCGGCGATCAATTCCGTGTCTTCGCCCATCGGCACGACGATTTCGTATTCTTCTGCCGAAGAACTTCCCTCGTTTGAATGCCCGTTACGTTAAAAACTTTTTCAACTGTTCGGCTTGTTGGCGGCTCGAACCGAACGCGTTTCTCTGCCGCAAAACTTCCAACGCTTCGGGCGCGAAACCTTCGGGCGCGACGAGCCACAATTTATATTTCGGAAAATTTTTGGTCAGCGCGACCATCTCCAAACGGTCGCACCAAAATTCGGTCGTTTCCTTTGACGCTTCGAGCTTTGAATCAATTTCCGCCGCGATCCAAACCGTTTCGTCCGCGTCGGTGTAGGCGCGTTCCTCAAAACCGAGCGCGACCGCCGAACGTGAATTTTCCGTCAATCGCTTGAACGCCGGATAAAACGCCGCCGTCTGCGCCGTGTAAATAATCTGCGGCAGACGAATCGTTTCAACTTCCAAAAGGTCTTCTTTGTAAACTGAATAATCGAGCATTTTCGCGGGCAATTCCTGGCAGTTAAAAGCCGAAAGAATCTCGCGCAGACCGATTGCCGCGTTCTGCCGGTAAAACTTCGTCATCAACTGCGGCGCACGTTTCAGAAAATCCGCGAACATTTCGCCGACCAGCGACGCGCGCGCGTCATCAGTGTTTTCCAGCCGGAAACGCGCCTGAATATAATCGTTCAACGTCTCGTTTTCGCTCCACGCTTCAATTCTGTTCGCCGAAAAACCGACGATTTCGTGCCAGTTTAAAAGCCGCGCTAATCGTTCCGCGTCCGCGCTCGACGCAATGCCGACTGCCGATTGAAATTCCGCGTGCTTAAAATGCGGATGCTCCGGTTCAGTCTGCCGCGCGTCGAACAAAAGTTTGACGATATTCTTTTGCGTCCCGCCGTCGGGCGCAATTTTCCGAAACGCCGAATCGTAAAACTTCCCGATTCTGCCGCCGAAAAGCTCGTCCGTGTAGATTTGTTCGACTGCCTGAAAACTGTTTAAATGAACCCGCTTTTCGCTCGCCGCTTCAAACAGAGATTTAATAAACGTCGCGTTGCCGTCAAATTGTCTGGCGATCAAATCTCTCGTTTGTTCATTGATTTCGAGCGCGTGTTCGCTCGCTAGTCGTTCTGCCAAAAGTCCGGCATCGGTAAAATTCAGCGATTCGACTTTCAAAATTTCCGCGCCCGTCAACGCCGCCGTTCCATTCCGCACCGCGCTCAATAAAAATCGCCTTCTGCCTGCCAGAACGAACGAAACGCTCGAACGGCTGTAAATTTCCTTTAATTCTTCGACGAAATCAATTGTCTCCGTGAAAAATTCCGTTTCGTGCAAATCGTCAATCATTACCAGCGCATTCACGCCATGAAACGCTGCCCGAAGCGGCGCGTTCAAACAGTTTCGGACAATCGCGCGGTCGTCATTCTGATGATTTCCGTCGAGGCAAATCGTAATGAGAGGTTTAATCCAGAGCGCGTCTTCCGGCGCGGCGAGTTCGGCGAGTTCGCTCAGGTCAGGCGAAAAATCTAAAATCTTCGATTCCTGCCGGCGAAAAGCGATAACTTGCGCGATGAAAGTTTGCAAAAATCGCGCGGCGCAGTCTTTCGCCGATTGATCCGCTTCCGTAACGGCAAAGTAAATCGGAATCACGCTGCCGCATTCACGAAAAACACAATCGAAATGCTGTCTGAGCAGTTCCGACGCGCCGACGGCGGGCGCATTCAAAAGCAGCAGCCCGACCGACTTTGTTTCGCCGCCCGCGTGTCGCCGGAGCGCGTCTAATTCCTGCGCTCTGCCGATAAAATTCATCTGCGCTGACCGTTGCTAAAATTTTGTTTGCCTGCGAATCGCTCATTTATTTCAACTTCAAATTCCGCGTGAATCGGCGAAAAAAATGCCGATTGATAATTTTGACGCGTTTCGTCCCTGAGCAATCATTGTTTATCCGTCAACTATTCGGCAGAAATTTCGATAATTATTTTGATTTTAGTTTCGTCTGTTCACCGCAGTTTTTCATAAATCTGCACGTTGTTTCTGCCGCGCCGTTTCGCTTCAAAAAGCGCTTTGTCCGCCGCTAACATTAAATCGCGCGCGGAATTCAAACTCAGCGAACAACTCGCAATTCCGATACTGATCGTCACTTTGCGATGCTCGGAATCCGGCGTTTTCCACGCGCTCACGAACGCGTTCGGCAATTGTTTCGGCTTCTTCAGAGTTTGTCTGCGGCAGCAGAATCGAAAATTCTTCGCCGCCGTAACGCGCCGCGACGTCCGCGCCGCGCAGAGTTTCCTTAAGACACACGCCGACAATCTGCAAAGCTTTGTCGCCTTCGGCGTGTCCGAAACTGTCGTTGTAAGATTTGAAATTGTCTACGTCAATCATCATAAAACTCATCGGAAAACCGTGCCGGTTCGAGCGTTTAATTTCTTCCGTCAGACGTTCTTCCAAATATCGCCGATTCAATAATCCGGTCAGCGGATCGGTGACGGAAACTGCTCAAACTCGCCCGCTTTGAGTTTTAAGCTGGCGCGGTCAATCAAAACGGCAAGCTGCGGCACAATCGCGTCGAGCAGTTCCAAATCATAATCGCTGTAAACGTCGCCGTCGGCGCGGTCGGTCAAATTCAAAACGCCGATTTTCCGTTCGCCAATCGCAATCGGATAACTGATAAACGAATCGGATTTATACAGCCAGTCTTCGGGCGCAGATGCCAGAGCGATTTTGTTGACATCGCCGACAACCACCGCTTCGCCGCCGTTCAGAACGCTTCTTGAAACTCTTTCGCCCAGATGTTCGCGTTCCATCTTGATAAAGTCCGATTTGATTCCGGTCGCCGCTTTCGCGATAAAAGTATCGGATTTTTCGTCGAAAACCAGCAGCGAACTGCGCTCGGCTTTCAAAAGTTCGGCGGAAGTATTTGTCAGGTGCGACCAGAAATCTTCCGTATCAATCTGCTTCAAATTTTCATTGAACTTTTCGACGGCTTGTTCCAGAAGCCCGCGCCGCGCCAATTGTTCACGCAGGCGCAAAATTTCCAAATCCGAAGCAATGTGATGACAAAATCCGGCGATGGATTTTTCGCGTTCGCCGATATCGTCGCCGATAACGAGCGCGCTGCGCACTTCATCGCCGATAGCAATCGGAAAAAGCCTGATCGTCTGCGGCGTTCGTTCAGTTTCATCAGTTTGCCGCTCGCGCAATTCGAGCGACGTTTCCGTTTTCAGCGCGTTCAGCAGACGTTCGTCGTCCGCCGCCATCTCGATCTGAATTTCGCGTTCCTTCAAATTTCCCCTGGCATAAATTGCTTCCAGATGTTCGTCCTTGCGTTCGAGCCACGCGATATTTTCCAGCGAATAACGGTCGGCAACGAATTGCAGCGTCAAAAAACACGCCTGACGATAACTCAACTCAAGCAATGAACCGAACAGCGAACGCCAGTGTCTCGATTTCGGACTTTGATTTTTTGATTTGTGTGCAAATTCGTTTGCCGCGTGATGACCGTTGCCGCTCGCCGACGGTTGGTCGGCGGTTTTAATGTTCTCCGGCTCCGGCGATTTGAGGTTAACGGATTGAACTTTCTTCGCGTCACTCAGTTTTTCAATTTTCCGCGCCGCTTTTTCCAGCGGTTCGTTTGAATTGGCGAGCAGAACATTTTCAAAAAAGTCGTCGGCTGAAAATTGCGCCCAATCGCCTTCGATAGCGCGCTTTGTCGCCGCACGATAATCGTCCGCTTTAGTAAACGCTCTGCCGACAATCGCCACCGTTTGTTTTTCTTCTTTTATCATAGGAACTGCCAGACAATTCAAACCTGCATAACATTTATAGCCGACGGTTTTTCCGGCTTCGGTCGCCCATTCGAAAGCCTTGCCGCAAAATTTCGCGCATTCGGGCGCGAATTCGTCGGAGTTATAGAGAATTTCGCACATCGAATTATTGTTCGACACGCTCAGATCAGACGAATTTTCGTCCGCCAAAACAATCGCCAGTCCGTATTTATCGGCTAATTCGTTCAATTTTTCGATTTTCAGATGAGTTTCTATCAGTTCGCCTATTTTCATTTTGCGATGCGTATTTAAATCCGCGCCTTTTATAACAAAGGTTTCCCAAAGTTTTTCCGCTCGATGCTTATACCGCTAAATATATCGAATCGCCGCCGGTTTTCAATAAAAGGGTTATAAATTTTTCAGATACTCAATTATGGCATATAAATTGTCTCCAAGACCATACCGGCGATAGGGACAAACTGATACGAATCACAAAATTATTTCATCGCCGAAAAATTACAAGGAGTAAATATGGGTAATAAATTAGAAGGAAAAAAAGTTGCGATTTTGGCAACCGACGGATTTGAACAAAGTGAACTTTTCGAGCCGAAAAAGGCTCTGGAAGAAGCAGGCGCAACTGTTTCAGTTGTTTCGCTAAAGAGCGGTGAAATAAAAGGTTGGGACGAAAAAGATTGGGGCGATACGATAAAGGTTGATATGACGCTCGATGAAGCAAACGCCGAAGATTTCGACGCGCTTCAGCTTCCCGGCGGCGTGATGAATCCGGACAAACTGCGTGTTGACGAAAAAGCAATTGCCTTTGTCAAAGCGTTTTTTGAAGCGGGCAAACCGGTCGCGGCAATTTGCCACGCGTCCTGGACGTTAATCAACGCGGAAGTTGTAAAAGGCAGAGAATTAACTTCGTATCCGACGCTGAGAAAAGATTTGGAAAACGCGGGAGCAAAATGGGTTGACCGGGAAGTTGTAGTTGATAACGGACTTGTCACCAGCCGCAATCCTAATGATCTGCCAGCTTTTAACAGGAAAATGATCGAAGAAATCGCCGAAGGCAAACACAGTAAACAGATGACCGCCAATCAATAATCGGCGCAATTCAAATCAAAATTAAAGGCTCGCGTCGGATGATTCGACACGAGCCTTTTCAACATCAGCGGCTTGGACGCATTCGATACAGAAGTGTATTGAGATACTTCACCCAAAATTCCAGTTTGCTCGACAAACCTTTGTTTACCTGCTTGATTCCATCTGGCACAGTGCTTGTATCTATTCTGTTCAAACGAGTCGGCGGCATAAAGCGGAAGAGCCAAAGGCGAATTTTACAATTTCAGGGAGGATTTTCATTTTATGGCAAACGATAACACAATTTCAACATTGAACAATTTAATCGAATCATGTAAGGACGGACAGGAAGGATTCAAACAGGCGGCAGAAGGCGTAACGCGCAGTGATATTAAAACGGTTTTTTACGATTTGGGTCAGCAGCGCGCAAAATTCGCAGGCGAACTTCAAACGCTCGTCAGAGAACTCGGCGGCGACCCGGAAACAACTTCCAGCACAGTAGGCGCACTGCATCGCGGCTGGATTAATATCAAATCTTTAGTAACCGGACAAGACGAAGCGGCGATTTTAAACGAAGCCGAACGCGGCGAAGATTCAGCCGTCAACGCGTACAAAAAAGCTCTGGAAGAAGTTCTTCCGGCAAATGTTCAAACAGTTGTCCAGGATCAGGCAACCCAGGTTAAAGCCGGACACGATAAAGTCAGAAGTTTGCGCGACGCGGCAAATGCGGCAACCAGCTAAAGTTTGTATTTTGATTCAAAAAGTCTCAATAAAAAAGGAAGTTTCAAAACTTCCTTTTTTTTGTTTGATAATTTATTTTCCGACTACGCCCAAATTATTCTCACGGTTTTCATCTATGTTCGGATGTTCGGGCGAAATGCGAATGCAGGCGGCGAAGTGGTTTGGCTTTATCTCAACCAAAGCCGGTCGAATCTGCCGACATTCTCCGATGGCATACGGGCAGCGCGTATTAAAATGACAACCCGACGGCGGATTAATGGGCGAAGGAACGTCGCCTTTTAAGATAATTCGCGTCCGTTTGGCTTCGATTTCCGGGTCCGGAATCGGGACAGCGGAGATTAACGCTTTTGTGTAAGGCATCAAAGGCTCGCGGTAAACCGTTTTTGCGTCGCCGAGTTCGACGATTTTCCCCAAATACATTACCGCGACTCGATCAGCGACGTGACGAATCGCCCGCAAATCGTGCGAAATAAACAGGTACGTCAGATTTTTTTCCCTCTGAAGTTTCGCCAGCAGATTCATAATCTGCGCCTGAATCGAAACGTCGAGCGCAGAAATCGGTTCATCAGCGACGATAAATTCCGGATCAACCGCCAACGCCCGCGCGATTCCGATTCTTTGCCGCTGACCGCCGGAAAATTCGTGCGGGTAGCGTTTCGTAAAACGCCGATTCAAACCGACGGTTTCCATCAGGTTCTGAACTTTTGCCTCAATGTTTTCGCCGTTCGACAAGTTAAAAGTCTGAATTGGCTCGCTGATAATTTGCCCGACGGTCATTCGCGGATTCAGAGACGCGTAAGGGTCTTGAAAAATCATTTGCAGATGTTTTCGCTGCTCACGCATTCGGTTTTGCGGCATACTCGCCAAATCTTTTCCGTTATACAAAACCTGTCCGCCCGTCGGTTTGGTCAAACGCAAAATCGCTTTACCGAGCGTTGATTTTCCGCAGCCCGATTCGCCGACTAAACCGAGCGTTTCGCCTTTTTTAATATCCAAGGAAACGCCGTCAACGGCTTTGACGTACTTAGTTTCCTTAAACAATCCGCCGCCGACTTTGTAATGCACTTGCAAATTTTGCAATGAAATTAAATTGTTTCCTTTATTTTCCGTCATTTTATTTTTCAGCTTTCAAACGCGCTAATTCCGCCGCCATTTCTTCCATCGTCATCAGGAACTCATTTGTTTCGGGATTAAAAAGCCGCAGCGTTTCGCCTGTATCAACTAATTCCAAGCCGAGCGATTCACTGAAAACTCGTTTGTTTTCGATTTCAATTTCCGTTAAAACGCCGGATTCATCAAGTCGATATGCCATTAGAGGCACGGGCAAATTAGCATATTCGGCATCGTAAATGTAGTATTCCTTCACGCCGAGTTTCTGATAGAGCGCGAGTTTTGTGCTGACATCTTTCAGCCACGTCGTCTGCGATGCCGCTTCGATAACCACCGCCGGAACGACTTCGTTTTCGTCCCACAAGCGATAAGTTTTGCGCGGCGTTTTATTAGTGCCGAAACAAACCATCACGTCCGGCGCAACGAATTTCTGCGGAAAGCCCTTTTCGTAATAAAACATTATGTCGCCGAAAACATTGGCATCGGCGCGATTGATAAAAAAGTTTCTTAACAACAAAACCAAGTTGGCGATCAGTGTAAAGTGAATATCGGTTTCGGGCATAGCAGTCGGGTCGGTTGGCGAATAATAAATTTCTTTATCGTCGGCAACCGGCGGCGGATAATTTTTCAGAGTTGAAATTGTCGAAGTATTAACGCTCATAATTTTTCATTTTCAGCCGATGATTCAGCATAAACTTCCTCTGCAAAATGACACAGCGACCAGTGGTTTTCGTTGATTTCCACGAACGGCGGATATTGCCGGTGACAAATTTCTTCGGCGCGTTCACAACGCGGCGCGAACGGACAGCCGGGCGGCAAATTGGCGACATCGGGCGGCAAACCGGGAATTTGATACAGCTCCGTGCCGTCTTCGTGCGCCGGATCGGGGACGCTCTTCAATAATCCTTTCGTGTATGGATTCGCCGGTGTCGCAAATAATGCGCGCGTCGGAGCCTGTTCAAACACTTTTCCGGCATACATCACGATAATTTTATCGGTCATTCCCGCAACCACGCCGAGATCGTGTGTGATTAAAATGACGCTCGTTCCCATTCTCGCCTTCAAATCTTTGATAAGTTCGAGAATCTGCGCCTGAATCGTGACATCGAGCGCGGTCGTCGGTTCGTCGGCGATAAGTAATTCCGGGTCGCACGACAACGCCATCGCAATCATCACGCGCTGGCGCATTCCGCCGGAAAATTCGTGCGGATAACTATCAATTCGATTGGGCGCATCTGGAATGCCGACCATTTCCAGCATTTTTATCGCGTGTTCCCGCGCCTGTTGTTTCGTGTGTCCGAGATGCAGACGCGTGACTTCGGTCAACTGCGTCGAGATTTTCAAAAACGGATTGAGCGAGGTCATCGGGTCTTGAAAAATCATCGCCATCCGTTTGCCGCGAATCTTTCGCACCTCGTCAATCGAAAGTTTACGAACGTCAATGCCGTCAAAAATAACGTCGCCGTTGACAATCTTTCCCGGCGGTTCGGGAATCAGGCGCATAATCGAAAGATTCGTCACCGATTTTCCGCTGCCCGATTCGCCGACAATGCCCAAAGTTTCGCCTTTTGCAAGTGTAAACGTAATGCCGTCAACCGCTTTGACCACGCCGTCTTCGGTTTGAAAATAAGTTTTCAAATCTTTGACCGATAAAATTGTGCCGTTTTGTTCAATCATTTATTTTCCGCGCATTGTCTCATACCGCCTTTCTCAACTACGTCAATTACCGTTACCACGTTTTTGCCGCCGATTTTTTGATAGTAAAACTCAATGCCCTGATAACGCAGACCTTTTTTCGCTGCACCGTAATTTTTTTTTACATCGTCGAGCGTGCTTTGACGCAGCGTGATGCCGCGCGACGTTTTACCTTGATACGGCGCACGAATTTCGATGTCGAAAATTTCCTGTCGTTTATCAGCCTGACAAATATAAAATGAAACGCCGTTCGCGTAAGTCATTTGATACGAATACTTTTTATTCGCAATCCATTTGTAATCCTTGCCGAATTCTTTCTCGACATCCTTTCTCGTTGACGCGCCGACCTTTAATTTCCCGATGCCGATGCCTTCCTCGATAATATTTATTTTCTGCTGTGCGTTGACCGAAGTTGAAATAAAACCGCTTATCAACATCGTCAAAAAGAATGACAGATGTTTTCGATTCATTAGTTTCTCCTAAAATTTTCTCGTCTGCGGATCGAGCGCGTCACGCAGCCCGTCGCCCAAAAAGTTTAATGAAAACAGCGTTAAAGCCATCGTTACGCCCGGAAAAATCAACTGCCACGGGAAAACCGAAATATTTTTAATGCCGTCGTTGCAAAGACTGCCCCACGAAGCGAACGGTGCCTGCACGCCGATTCCCAAAAACGAGAGAAATGCTTCGGAAAGCATCACGGACGGAATCGTCAGCGTCGCATACACGATAACCGGACCGAGCGCGTTCGGAACAAGATGCCGAAAAATGATCGCCGGTGTCGAAACGCCGGTCGCTCTGGCTGCCATCACAAATTCCTGATTTTTTAAGCTGAGAATCTGTCCGCGCACGACACGCGCCATCGTCAGCCACGAAACAAGTCCGAGCGCGAAAAACAACAAAATAATCTGACTTAAACCCGCCGTATTTGAACCGCCGAAAATAGCGGCAATTGACTGAATCCATTCGGGCGTGTTCGGTCCGCCGAAAACCGATAATAAAACAATGACGATTAAGATATACGGAATCGCGTAGATTATATCCACGACGCGCATCATAAAGTTATCAATTCTGCCGCCCAAATATCCGGCAGTCGCGCCGTATGAAACTCCGACAATCAACGAAACGAACGTCGAAATAATCCCGACCATCAGCGAAATTCTGCCGCCCTGTAAAACGCGGGCGAGAATGTCGCGCCCCGAATCGTCGGTTCCCATCGGATGTTGAAGCGTCGGCGGAAACGATTTGATCAAATCGCCGTCCGGCGGAATGTAATCGTAGGTGAAACCGGTCGTCCATTTGATTATCGCCGGTCCGATGATGACGGCAATCGCCACAATCGTGACGATGACCAGACCGAAAACCGCGAGCTTGTTTTTCAGCAAACGCTTCCAGGCATCTCTCCAAAGCGACGCGCTTTTGACGACTTCTTGTTGTTCCATAAATTTTACGAGCCTAAAATCTCTTCAATTTTCAACTCTAAACTTTCAATCGCTCCGGCTTTTATCGTCTCGCCGGATTCTAAAATTTCCGCCAGCCGATAATTTCCGTTTTTCGGCGATGAATACCTCTCAACTGTATTTTCCTTTAGATTAATCAGCCAGTATTCAGCAACTCCCGCTTCGGCATAAATTATTTTCTTGACATTGCGGTCATATTCGACGGTCGAATCTGAAACTTCGATGAGTAATAAAACATCACTCGGAACGGGTAGGCTTTTCGTATAAAAATCTTCACGCGGTTTAAGCAGCGCGACATCGGGTTCGGGTTCGTTATAATCGTCAATGTGAATCGGATTTTGTGTTGAAACAATTGCTTTATCCCCGATCATATCTATTCAAAATTTTCGGTTCAACCTAATTACCGTTCCGGCGTGTCGGCTTCCGATGCTCATTTTGTCAATTAAATATCCGTCAATAATTTCCCAGCCGCTTTCTTCCGGCAAAATGCCGATTTCAGTCATACGGCGAAAATCTTCGACGCGGAATCTTTTGGGAACTATCGCCGCCGTTTTTTCTAATTCGGTAATAGTCGTCATAATTTTATTCGTAGCGAATTCGCGGGTCTAAAAACGCGTATGAAATATCAACCAGCAGATTGAAAACCATAATCAGAATCGAGAGAAACGCGACGATGCCGAGCGTTAAAGGTTCGTCGCGGTTGAAAACCGATTGGATAAAAATGTTTCCCAAACCCGGAATGGCGAAAACTTTTTCGACGACGACCGTTCCGGCTAAAAGTGCGGCAAGCGCGGGTCCGGTGAACGAAACGACCGGAATCAATCCGCCGCGCACAGCGTGTTTTAAGAGAACTGTCATTTCGCTCAAACCTTTGGCGCGTGCTGTTCTGATGTAATCCGAACGCAGGACTTCAAGCATTCCGGCGCGTGTCAGACGCGCGATATAAGCGGCATAAACAGCGGCTAAAGAGATAACCGGTAAAATAATGTGCGATAAACCGCCCCAGCGCGCCGGCGGCAGCCAGAACAGCCACAGAGAAAAAACCAACACGAGAATCGGACCGAGAACGAAGTTCGGCACCGAAAGTCCGAGCATCGCCAGCGACATCGAGCCGTAATCGAACGCCGAATTTTGCTTGAGCGCGGCGACGATTCCCGCCGCCAGACCGATTATCAAAGCCAGAATATACGCCAGAATGCCGATAGTTGCCGAATACGGAAAATGACGGGCGATTATTTCATTGACCGATTGCCCTTCGTATTTCAGCGAATCGCCGAAATCTCCGCGCATGATATTCCACATCATTATCCCGTATTGCTGAAGAATCGGTTTATCAAGTCCGTATTTTTTCTTGATATTGGCTTCGACAGCGGGCGGCAATTTCTTTTCTCCCGAATAAAAACTGCCCGGTGCCATACGAATCAAACCCCACGTCACAGTCACGACGAGCAGTGCCATCGGGATAATTATTATCAACCGGCGAATGATATAACTCAGCATATTTTTCAGTTATCGTTTGTCAATTTGACTTTTCCCAACTCTATTTCTTGACTGTCATCGTTGCTTTCACGCGAGCTATCTCGTTATCAACCAGCGGATCTGATTCCTTCATTATATTGTCCGCATTCGTGTCCCATTTGTTCGGATCCCGTTCGAGATAAACGAATTTCCAGGCGAAAACCGTTCCCGGATTCGGATACATTCCTTTGACATACGGTTTTTTAATCCAGTTTGTCGCCTGCGTCACGAACGGAATAATGAGCTGTTCCTGCAAAACTCTAAACTCAGCGGCTGCCAGCGTTTCGAGACGTTTCTGTTCGTCAAGTTCCCTGTTTGCCGAGTCGAGCAGCGCGTCATAATCCGGTTCCCACCAGCCGGTCGCGCCGTCGTTCGAAGGCGAATAAAAAAGATTTAAGAACGTGAACGGATCCATATAATCGCCGCTCCAGGCGTTGCGTGCCAAACCTTGATATTTCACGCCGGCGCGTTCGGGCAGAAAGGTTTTCCATTCCTGATTTTTGAGCGGAATCGTGATGCCGAGATTTTGTTTCCACTGCGCCTGATTAAACTCGGCAAAGGCTTTGTTCGATTCGGCGGTGTTGTAATTCAAAGTTACTTTATCAACCGGAAACGACGGGCAACTCCAGCCGCTGCCGTCTTTAACAACCGGATAACCGGCTTCGGTCATCGTTTTGCGAGCTTTCTCCGCGTCGAACATTCGCTGCTTCGACCACTCTTCAACCGTAATATTTTCCGCTTTCAGTTTTTCGCCGAAAACCTTTTTGCGGGCTTCGTCATATTTCGGGAAAATTCCGTCGGGCGTAAAATTCGACAAAGGTTTCGGAGTTTGGCGAAACTGCGCGAGCGCGTAACGGTTAACCGCTAAACTCAATGCCTGCCGCACTTTCAAATTGTCCATCGGCGGCTTTTTGACACTTATACTGTAATATTCGTTCGCCACTTCGGGATAATCCTGATACTCGCTTTTATACTGGCGAATTTCGTCGAGCCAAGCCGGTGGAACGGTATGATTATAAATCGCGTCCACGCTGCCGCCTTTATACAGATTCATCATCGTTGTCGCTTCTTCCAGCGGATAAAATTCTATCGCGTTGAGTTTGACGTTCGCCGCGTCCCAGTAATTCGGGCTGCGGACAACGACGAGTTTGTCATAAGGGTAATGAACGGATAATTTAAACGCGCCGCTCGTCACGATATTTTCGTCACGCTGCCAGTTTTTACCGAATTTTTCAATCGTCGGCTGATGAACGACGCGGAAAAGCTGGTGCGGCAAAAGTTGAATAAAATATGGCGCGGGCTGATAGAGTTTCAAACGCAGAGTATAATCGTCAACCGCTTCCACGCCGAGATTTTCCGCTGTGACGGCAACGAGTTCGCCGCTCTCGACCGCCGCTTTCATTTTCGGATCGGCATTGAGCTGCGCGGCGCGTTCCTTTTCGTCAGCTTTTACGACCAGACGTTCGGGCGAATCAATAAACTGCTTAAATTCCGACATTCCCGTTTCGTTTTCCGGCGGCGGTTCGGTGGCGGCGATTCCGCTCGCTTTGACAAAATCTTTTTTGAGCAGAAAACTTCCGTCTTTGGCGCGAACAAACATTCCGCCGGAATTGTAAGCTTCGGCATATTTTATGTAGTAGCCGAGATTGGCGTTGCGCGAAGCGAGTTCGGGCGAAAGAGCGCGGCGAATCGTGTAAACGAAGTCTTTCGCCGTGATCGGATCGCCGTTGGAAAATTTGGCGTTTTTTCTGAGGTAAAAGACATATTCCGTGCCGCCGCTTCTTATTTCCCAACGCTCGGCGATTGCCGGAATCGGCTCCATCGTTTTCGGATGATATTCGACCAATCCTTCATACAAAGCCATATAAATACGCGCTTCGGGTTGTCCGGTGCCAAAAGCCGGATCGAGCGATTCGGGTTCGCTGCCGGAAATATAGCGCAGAACATTGTCGGTCGGCACGACGGTTTTGCCCCAGTAACGATTGGTCGCCGAACTCGTACAGCCGGACAAAAATAAAGACACGACGAGCAACGCCGTGCCTAAATAAGTTTGGTTTAAACTGATTCGCGCCATAATTTTATAACTCCTGAATTTTAAACTGCAAAAACCCGATGTTGCCGATTGCGGGAGAGCGGCGAATGTAAACTCGTTGACCTGAATAAACTTAACACTTTTCAAAGACGGCAGGCAAATTTCTTTTACGATTCGCCGTTCGTCTTTTTCGGCTGCCAGTCATTATCAATCCGCACGTCTTTGAGCGACGGCGTATTCAAAATATTGACCTCGAAACCCTGCACATAAGGCTTAACCAGTGAATATGAAGTCGGGAAATAAAGCGGAATCGCGGGCAGTTCGCTCATCGCCTGTTCGCCGGTCAAAATCAATTCATTTTCACTCTGTTCGGGAATAATAACTTCATCAGAAATCGTCGGTATTTCAGATTCCGCTTTCGGCTTTTCGGAGGTTAATACGGCGGAATTGGCATTAAGGTTTGGATTTGTCGGAATAATTATTTGCGAATTCGGCGCGGCGGTTTCAGGAGCCGGTTTTGCCGGACGAGCAAAAATTGCCAGCATATTTGTCGTTTCATCGCCGGTCGGCAAAACCACGCCGCGACGAATTAGATCGTAATCTTCGGTGTCGCGCGCCGCCGTCAGTTCGCTGGCTTCTCTGACAACGATTTCCGTTTCGACATTCAGATTTCGCTTCCACATTCGCGCCACGTTTTTGGCAATGCGCTGCTGCACGTTGTTGCGATTAACGAATAACTTGACCTTCGGGAAATTTTCGCCGTCGGGGAAACCGCTTTCCGTCAAAAGCGTTCTTGCCTTTTGCGCGTCCTCGACAAGTTTCGTTTCGCCCGCTTTTTCAATCGGCAGAAAATTCAGCGCAGGCAGACTCGCGCCGTCCATCTCATCATTGGTAATTCGTTCGCGCTCGATAGAAATCGCCAGAGCTTCGCGCACACGATGATCGTCAAACGGCGATTTATTCTGATTGAATTCGTAAAAATTGATCGCGCTGTAAGTCGTGCGCCGAAAATCTTCGTAAGGCGTGAGCAATTTTAATGCGAGCGGTTCAAAATCGGCGTTCGTCACCGCGTCAATGTCGCCTGCGCGATAAGCCGCTAATGCTTTTTCGGCGTTTTCCGTCGGCACGAATCTGACGCGTTCGAGTTCGACCGATTCTCTGTTCCAATAATTTTCCGCGCGGTCGAGCGTGATGCCGTCTGCGCCGATTGAAGTGATGCGAAACGCGCCGTTCGTGACAATATCGGCGTTTAATTTATTCGTTTCAAAATTTTTCCCGTCACCGTAAACCGGTCGAAAGATCGGATACGCCACGAGCGCGGGAAAATCTTTGTCGGCGTTGACGAGCGAAACCTGGAGCGTGTAATTATCCGTCGCTTCTACACCGAATTTCGGTTCGGCGAGCTTTTCGATTTTTGGATTCTTCTCAGTCGAAGCGTTTGCCGGCTGTGTCG
The DNA here is from genome assembly GCA_963761145.1 of Pyrinomonadaceae bacterium. Classification (GTDB taxonomy): domain Bacteria; phylum Acidobacteriota; class Blastocatellia; order Pyrinomonadales; family Pyrinomonadaceae. Next base: position 420,978 of record CAVXFU010000004.1, on the reverse strand, counting down.
GCGCGGGCGGCGTTATCGGAATCGCGGAATTTGAATTCGTTTGAATGTTCAGCGGCGACGGATTTTGATTAAACAATTGTCTCGAAAAAACGTCGGTGTTTCCGGTTTCGCTCGCCGCAGGAACTGCCGTTTTTCTTGAATTGATGCCGACGATGTTTTGCAGTAATTCTCGATGCGAAACCTTTTCGCCCATTTCCGCCAGACGTTTCCACGAACGGACGAAATCATTCGCCGTTACGTGCTCGCCGTTTGACCAGCGGGCGTTTTTGCGCAGATTAAACGTCCACGTTTTGAAATTTTCCGAAGATTTCCATTCAGTGCAATTGCCGGAACTGCCGCCAGAGTTTTCGGATTCGATGTCGGTCAAACCTTCATAAACGGCGCGGACGACATCGGTTTCGGGCGGCGCGGCGGCGTCTGCCGGATCGAAGGATTTCGGCATTTTGCCGTTGCTCCAGCGAAATTCTTTTTTCTGCGGCGGCGCGGTTTGAGCATAGAACGGTTCGGTCTTCGGTTTTTCGAGTTGACTGCAAGCACTCAAACAATCAAAGCTGCAAAAATTATCCACAGATGAACACAGATAAACACAGATGATTTTTTCTGGTTTTCCATCTGTGTTTATCTGTGTTCATCTGTGGATACATAATTTCTTTAGAAAACTTTCAATTGCTCGAAAATTTCAATTGTTTGTCGCCGCGCCGCTTCAAAACCTTCGGTCGTGTCAATTAAATAATCGGCGTAACGCTTTTTTTCCGCCTGCGGCATTTGCGCGGTAATCCGTTTTAACGCTTCCGTTTCGCTTAAATTGTTGCGCGTCATCAACCTTTCCAATTGTATCGCAGAATCGCACCAAACGACAATCAATTTATCGAACCGTCTATATCCGCCCGATTCGATCATCAAAGCCGCGTCAATAATCGCGATGCCGTCAGGATTTTCCGCTTCTCTCGCCAAAAGCCAATCGTTTTGCGTTTCGATAACCAATGGATGCACGATGGAATTCAGAAGTTGTCGTTTTCCTTCATCGGCAAACACGATTGCGCCAAGTTTCGCGCGGTCTAATTCATTGTTTGGAAGCAGAATGTTACTACCGAACTGCTCAACAATCAATCGCCAGCCTTTCGTTTCGGCGCAACGACTTCCCGCGCCGTTTAATCAGCGTCGAGAACCAGCACGCCGAGTTCACGGAAAACTTCGCAGACGAATGTTTTCCCGACGGCAATCGAACCTGTCAAACCGACTTTCAGCATACTCATTATTAAGCCTGCCGATTATGTCTTTCGGCTAACTTTGCGACGTTAAATTCGGCGATTTCGGCGAGCGTCAAGCCTAATTCGTCGGCGCAGGCGGAAATATACCACAGCACGTCGCCGAGTTCATCTTTTAATTTCGCGCGGATTTCATCGTTAATCACGCCGCCGAAATCGCGCTGAATTTTTTTGACGATGTTGGCGACTTCGCCCGCTTCGCCCGTCAATCCGAGCGTCGGATATTCGAGATTCTTCAAACGATTCGGATACAAAGCCGTCTGCTTCGCCTCGGTTTGATATTCTTCAAAGTTCATAACGTTTTTTTTGCCACGGAATGCACAGAAAATACCGAGAGAAAAGAATTATCAATAAAATAGCTTTTCTCTCTTTTTCTCTGTGAACTCGGTAGCTAATTTGTTTTTCTTCGCATTTTTGCCGCGTCAACCGTGTTTTTCATCAGCATTGCAACCGTCAAAAGCCCGACGCCGCCGGGAACGGGCGTAAAATTCGCGGCTTTCGCTTTCGCTTCCTTCGGATTAACATCGCCGACCAAAGTAAAGCCGCGCTTTTCGATGGTTGACAGACGCTTTTCGAGTTCGGTTTCATCGAATAAATTCTTTCGCTGATTCCGCGTCCGAAAAATTATTGATGCCGACATCAACGACGGTCGCGCCGTCTTTGATATGTTCGCCGCGCACAAATCCGGCGCGACCGATTGCCGCGACTAAAATATCCGCCTGACTGGTGATTTCCGCCAAATTTTTCGTGCGCGAATGGCAAATCGTGACGGTCGCGTTTTCCTGTAATAAAAGCATCGCCATCGGTTTGCCGACGATGTTGCTGCGCCCGACGATGACCGCGTGTTTGCCGGCGATTTCAATATTTGAACGCTTTAAGATTTCGATAACTCCGGCAGGCGTGCAGGGCGCGAGCGTTTTATCGCCTTGCGAAAGTTTGCCCGACGTTGACCGGATGAAAACCGTCAACGTCTTTTTCGGGATTGATCGCGTTCGAGAATCACACTTTCGTCAATGTGTTTCGGCAACGGAAGCTGAACCAAAATTCCGTCAACATCGTCGCGCTCGTTTAATTCGTCAACGACTTGCAGCAATTCTTCCTGCGAAACGTCTGCCGGAAGATGAATTTGTTCGGAATTGATGCCGAGTTCCGCGCTCGTTTTGACTTTGTTGCCGACGTAAACTGCCGATGCCGCGTCTTCGCCGACGCGCACGACCGTCAAGCCTGGACGAAAGGAAAGTTGTTTCGATTTCTGCGGCGACTTCGCTTTTGATCGCTTCGGCGAATTCCGCGCCGCTTAAGATTCTCACGCTGTTCTTCGTTGTTTCTGCTATCATAATTTCATTGCGCTTTCGCTTGGTTTACGCTAATTTTATTACATTTTTATGTCCTACGCCGAATTGCCCAAAATTTTTCTGCTGACGCTTCTGTTTTCGCTCGTCGTATCCGCGCAGAATCTTTCCGAAACTCATCAAAAAATCCGCGCCGCCGTTGAAAATAAAGATTATCAAGTCGCATTGAGCAATTTGCAAACGCTCGAACAGGCGGATAAAAAGATTTTCGCGCTGAACAATTACGATTATCTGCTAGCAAGAATGGCGGAAAAACTCGGCGATTTCGCGACCGCCACGGCGAATTATCAAGCGGTTGCCGAACGCAATTCCGTTTTGAGCGAATATGCGATGTGGCATCTGGCGCAGATTTTTCGTTCGAGCGGAAATTTGTTGCTGGAAAGAATTTATCTGCAAAAACTCTTAACGCTTTTTCCCCGAAAGTCTCATTAAAAACGCGGCACAAAAGCGTCTGACGCAAAGTTATTTTGAAAGCAAAGATTACGAAACGACGGTTAAATCTACTGGTTAATGGAAATTTGTCCGCCAGTCAAAACACGGCACAAAATCCGCAAACTCGAAGACCGCGAACGATTAATTTTGCTCGGTCAGGCATATCTGCAAAGCGGAAACGAACGAACGAAGCGCAGAGAAATTTTCACCAAATTAACCAACAACTTACCGAATCCCGCACAGCCTGACGATTTCGCTCTGGCAGGCGCGCGAGCGCTTGGACGAAATCGCCGTCGGCAAAGATAAGTTCGGCAAAATCGCGCCGCCGCTCGCCGATACGGAACATTTCCGCCGCGCGACGATTTATCAATTCAACCGCAATTTCGCGTCTGGCGCGTCTGCATTATCAGGCTCTCATCAAATCTTATCCGGCGAGCAATTACGTTCCCGACGCGCTTTATCAAATCGGGCGCGGTTTGGCGCAGGAAAGAAATTTTGACGAAGCGATCAACTGGTTCGAGCGCGTGCAGGCGGAATTTCCCGATCATCCGATTTCAAGAGACGCTCTGAGTCAGGCGGCGGCGGCTTATTCGCGCGTCAACAAACCGAAGGAAGCAATTTCGCGTTATCACAAATTTATCGACAAATATCCCGACGCAGAAAATCTCGACCGCGCTTATTTGAATTTGATTGACGTTTTGCGCGACACGGGCGCGAATACCGACGCGCTGAAATGGACGGCAAAAACACAGGAAATTTTTCGCGGCAAACTGCCCGAAGCGATCGCGCTGTTCGCGCAGGCAAAGATTCGTATATCGCGCAGAACGATTGGCAAAATGCGCTGAACGATTTGAATAATTTGCAAAATTTGGCGGATTTGGGCGGCACGCGCGTTCCGGGCGGCACGAATAAAGCGGAAATCGTTTTTCTAAAAGGCTTCGCGCTTGAAAACTTAAATCGTTACGCTGAAGCGATTGACGTGTATCTTTCGATTCCCGACGGCAGAAACGAATATTACGGCTGGCGTGCGACCGAACGACTGAAGGCTTTGGCGCGTGATGAAAAAGCGCAGTTTTTCACCGTAGCAAAAATTGGGCGAACTGGTGAAAAATATCGAAACCAGAAATGCCGAAGCTCAGAGAAAAGCCGCGCAAGCCGTTTTGCGAATAACTGATAATGCAGAAATTCGCGCCCGAATGCTGGATATTTTGCGAAAGTCATATACAACTTTGCCCGATTATCAAAAAATCCCGAACGGCAAACTTCTGGAACTCGGACGCAGAGAAGTTTTAACCGAGCGCAGAAATACTTCAACGAATTATCATCAAGTGATAGCCGACGAATTATTGTTTTTAGGACTTTACGGTGAAGCCGCGCCCGAACTGGAAGTCGGTCGGCAATCGGCAGCCAGCAGTCAGAAAACAGTTTCGGAAACGAAGATCGAAGATCAAAAACCGAAGACTAAAGACCAGCCGGGCGATTTTAATTACACATTAGCCGTCTTTTACAAACGCGGCGATATGGCGAATCGCGCAGTCACCTATGCCGAACCGCTCTGGAAAAATGTTCCCGCCGATTATGAAATCGAATTAATTCCGCGCGAACAATTAGAATTGCTGTATCCCGACGCCGTACAGCGATTCGCTTTTGAAATACGCTTTGCCGAAACAGGTTGACCCGCGTTTTATGCTCTCGATCATGCGGCAGGAATCGCGTTTTCGCGCCGATGTGAAATCGAATGCGGCAGCGCGCGGTTTGATGCAGTTTATCTCGACGACTTCGGATAAAATCGCGCTGAATTAAGCCGCGAAAACTTCGTTCAGGACGAGCTTTACAATCCGCCGACGGCGATTCTTTTCGGCTCGCAATATTTCTCGAATCTCTTTAAAATGTTCCCGAATCAACCGGCGGCGGTCGCGGCAAGTTATAACGGCGGCGAAGATAATATGATGCGCTGGCTGGCGCGTTCAAAATCCGATAATCCCGACCGCTACGTTCCCGAAATCAGTTTTTTCGCAGTCGAAAGATTACGTTTACAAGGTAATGGCGAGTTATCGCGTATATCAGATGATTTACGATGAACAGTTGAAATTGAAATAATTACGAAAAAGGGAAAGCCGCGCGAGTTGTAAAAACTCAGCGCGGCTTTCCCTTTTTTTTTTGGCTAAATATTAGCGATATACGCGATAACGTCTGCCGGTTTTCGGATTAATTTTGTAAGTGTAGAGTGCTGAACCGCCCGCGCCGATTGCCGTTCCGATTAACGCGCCTTTTTTGCCGCCGATAATTCCGCCGAGCAATGCGCCTGCGCCCGTTCCGATTCCGACATTTATCAAATTGCGGTGACGCCGATAAAAGTTCGGTCTTTTATAGACGGTCGTCGTGGTCGTGCGTCTTGTATAGCGTTTGCCTCTCGTTTGCGCATTCGCCGTGAAAGGAAGCGCGACCGCCAACATTGCCATCATCATAAAAGTTACTATAATTTTTTTCATTGCTTTGTTCTCCTAATATTATTTGAAGGCTTTCCTTCGTTCTGCTTTTCTATATGGCAATGAGCGTGCCAAAAACTTAACGGCTATGAATTTCAACAACTTACGCTAAACAAGCAATTTTTAGATTACTGCTTCCAATACTATTTCGGTTATAACTGAACAATTTGGTGTGAAATCAAAAATCATAGACTATCGGCAAAAAAGCCGGGCTGTCTGCAAACAGCCCGGCTTTTTTTTCCGTTCAATTAATACATTTATCGTCGGACATATCGGCGTTTCTTCGGATTTAGAACGTATGTGTAAAGTGCCGAACTGCCTGCGCCGATTGCCGTTCCAATTAACGCGCCGCGTCTGCCGCCTGCCAACGCGCCAATTAACGCGCCGCCGCCCGTTCCGATGCCGAGATTAAGCGCGTTGCGATGCCGGCGATAGAAACTCGGACCGTCGTTGACGTATTCGCGCGACGACAAACCGTTGCGATTATAGCTGTTTCGACGATTATAGTTTCTATAATTGTTACGGCTGACGTTTCGATAATTTTTTCGACTGTAGCGGCGGCTCGAATAATTTCGGCGACACGTCTGCGCGTCCGTCGCGAGCGGCACGGAAACCATTAAAACAAATAGGATTACAAATCCCGTCAAAAACTTTTTCATTTTTCGTTTACCTTCCTTGTTAATTAAATTTCAAAACGGAGAGAGAAATATGTTAAGTTTTTGGGAGAGCATAAAAAAGCGAGAGCTAAATTTATAAGTTCAATTTACAAAATTTAAACGTAAATTGGCAAGGGCAAATTTAATCACAAGGAAAATTTTAAAACGATGAAGTTTATTCGGTATTCAAAATTTAAGGGCTTCGATGTCGGCGGCGTGAATTTGGGCGATTTGATGCAGTCGCTTTCCGATTCGCTGCTCGATTCGGGTTACAACGAAGATTATTACTGGACGCGGCAGCGCAACGAAACGGACGATTCGCTCGACGCTTTGCGCGAGGCTCTGCTTCAGGCGTTGATGGAACAGGGAATTTTGTCGCAAGCTGACGCGCAGCAAATGCTCGACGACAACGAAGGCAAATTTAAAGGTTCCTTGCTCGAAGAACTTTTGAATAACTTGATAGAAAGACTGGTTGAAGAAGGTTATTTGAATCTCAAGGAAGTCGAACAGCCGCAAAACCGGCAGCAGCAGAACGGCGAAGGTCAGGGCGAAATCGGGCAGGCACAGCCGCGCGACGTGCGGTTTCAGGTGACGGAAAAGGGTTTGGACTTTCTCGGTTATAAAACTCTGCAAAAACTTTTGGGTTCGATGGGCAAATCGTCCATCGGTCGGCACGAAACGCCGCAGTTAGATACCGGAATCGAAGCGGCTTTGAGTTCCAAGCAATACGAATTCGGCGACACGATTAATCTCGACGTGAATGCAACTTTATTAAGCGCAATCGGGCGTGAAGGTCTCGGCGTGCCGCTGAATTTGGAATATAAAGATTTGTATGTTCATCAGCAGGATTATCAATCGTCGTGCGCGACGGTCGTGATGCTCGACTGCTCGCATTCGATGATTCTTTACGGCGAAGACCGCTTTACGCCCGCCAAAAAAGTCGCTTTAGCTTTGGCACATTTAATCAGAACGCAGTATCCGGGCGATTCTTTGAAAATCGTTTTATTTCACGACGGCGCGGAAGAATTGCCGATTGCCAAACTCGCCACGACGCAGGTCGGACCGTATCACACAAACACGGCGGAAGGTTTAAAATTAGCCCGCCGAATTTTAAACGCGCAGGGCAAAGAAATGAAGCAAATCGTGATGGTCACGGACGGCAAACCGACCGCCGCGTTTATTGACCCGAACAACGCCGCCTATTTCAGCCATCGGCGTTATTCGGAAACGCAGAAAAAGGACAAACGCCTCCTTTATAAAAACTCGATGGGCGGCGACCCGTTCGTGATGGCGGAAACGATGAAGGAAGTGCAGGCGTGTCGTAAAGGCAACATAATGATTAACACTTTTATGCTCGCCGACGATCCGTATCTCGTCGAATTCGTCAAAAAAATGTCCGAAATGACCAAAGGCAAAGCCTACTTCGCCAATCCGAACAACTTGACGCAGTTCGTTTTGATGGATTTTATGAAACGCCGCACGAGCCGAGTAAAATGATGAATCGGAAAGCATTTTGTTCGTGGAGCGGCGGCAAAGATTCGTGTCTCGCGCTGAATCGGGCAGTTAAAGATGAATATAAAGTCTCGCACCTGTTGACGATGTTCGATGAAACCGGCGAACGGTCAAGATCACACGCCGTTTCGCTTGAAGTGATGCGCGCGCAGGCGGAAAGTTTAGGTTTGGAATTAATCGCGCCGCCTGCGTCGTGGCAAGATTATCAGGCGGTTTTTATCGAAGAACTCAAAAGGTTGAAAGCGCAAAAATTCGACGCGGCGATTTTCGGCGACATTGATTTGCAGGCGCACCGCGATTGGGAAGAAACGGTTTGCGCGGCGGCAGAAATCGAAGCCGTTTTGCCGCTTTGGAATGAAAACCGTTTGGATTTGGTCAATGAATTTTTGACGGAAGGTTTCAAATCGGTCGTTATCTGCGTTAATGAAAAATATCTGCCGAAAGAATTCTGCGGACGCGTTTTCGATGAGCAGTTTATCAAGGATTTGCCCGAAGGAGTTGACGCCTGCGGCGAGAACGGCGAGTTTCACACGTTCGCTTTCGACGGCAAACTTTTCAAAAATCCCGTGCCGTATAAAATTGACGAAATTTACCATCACGCGCCCGTTTTCCCGTCGAGTGAATCGGCGAGTTTCTATTATGCGAAATTGATTTTATAATTTGAAAGATGCTTTACCGCGAACTGCTCACCAACGAACTCGACAAACAGCGCGACGATTTTCGCCGCTTCGCCGCAACGCAAGCCGACGATCTGGCGGATTATCTGAATGCCATCCGGCGTTTGAATCAATCAGATTACGAGGAAATTTGCCGCAAGTTAGCGGGCAACGATGTCGGCGCAATCCCTTCGGACGAAATCACGAAGTTCAAAACCTTCGCCGTAGATTTTAAGGAACAATGGGCAAACCACGAAGAAGCCAGAATTTGGGCGAACGAAATCCTGCGTGAGCGCACGACGTTTGCCGCCGACGGCAGCCAGCTTTACGTCGAAAAAGATGTTTCCCTGCCCGTCGGCGCAATTCAAATCGGTTGGTTTGAAAATCCGCACGACGCGACGCGGGCTTACGAAAAAAACGCGTATTTCAAGATTCTCTCGCCCGAAACGCTTCTGCAAAAGCAGGAAGAACCGACCGTTCCCGAAACGCGCGTCGGAGAAATCCGCTTTCACGCGGAAATAGATAAAATCTGCGAATTTCTCCGCAAAAAGGAAAACTGGCAAGCGAACAAAGAGAAAATGCCGCTCGCGTTTTTCGACAACACTCTGCTTTTCACGCTTTCGCTGACGTCAACCATTATCGAAAAAAGTTTTTTGCAGGCGATTGTCGAGATGGTCAAACTTTCCGGGGAAACGAAAGTTCCGGTTATCGGTTATGTTGACAGCAGTTATTCAAAGGATTTGATAAATATGCTCAACACGCTTTACGAAAAACCCAAATCCGGGCAAAAAAGCCTTTACGATTCGCTGATTCTCAGCTCGCCGAACACAGATTCGCCGAAAATTCTCGAATCGTGGGGCGACCGCACCTGTTTCTGTTTTTCAAAACGCAAAGGCTTGAGCGTGTTGATTGACGAAACGTCGGGCGAATCGCTTGTCGGGTTTACATATCTGCAAACGACGCGCGATTCGGCGCCGGCGCGGATTGATGTTCCGTCGTGGGTTTACAAAGAAAATCTGCTCGATGAAGTTTTGGACACGATCCGCGCCGAGTGCGTCATCGGTTTCGGCTATCCATACGCGCTCGAAACGGCTGACCAGACAGCTCTGATTTCGATGCGCGACCGCGAAATTTTTCTGCGCGCTTTACAAGACTTCGCGCAGCGTGAAAAACTGAATTTTAATGTCTCGCGCAAGGCAGCGAGCAAAGGTCGAAGAAGGTAAAAGGCGAAAGTGAAATCAGAAACACAAATCCGCAATCCCGAATTTCAAATCGCCAATCGAGCGTGTTCGGCTTGCAGCGCGAAAGTCGAGCGCGAATTTTCTAAATTCTGCCGCGTTTGCGGAAAACTTCTGCTTGAAGAATATCAGCCGCTCGACGCGCTCCGCGCTTCTTATCGTTTGCAGGGAAAATCTTTTCAGTTTGAAAAAACGGCGATTCGGGAAACCGAGAATTTATTTGGAGAAAATAAGAATTCGGCTTCGGAAACGGCTTCTGCCTTCGTCGTCTATTCGCTCGTGCCTTATCTTGGAATTTTGTTTTGTCCGGGCGCATTAATAATGGGCGGCATCGGCGCAGTCGCCGCGCATCGCAAACCTTTTCTCGGCGGCGGCAAAACTTCCGCTTACAGCGTCGCGCTGAGTTTGATAATCTTCGCTGTCCAGATTCTTTTGTGGTGGCTGCTTTATATTATTCCCGAATTGGGGAGAAATATTTAGCCACAGAGAACACAGAGAAAAGCAAGAGATGGAAGATTACCAGGGAAAATGTAAATCTCAAAAAATTTCGGCACAAAAACTCTGCGTCTCCGCGACTATACGGTAATATATCTTATGAAAATTGCCAGAATCGTTTGCTCAAACTCACATATTGATTACGCCGCCCGCGTGATTGACTCGCTCGATGTCGCCGCGCCGCCGAACGCGGAAGATTTCGGGTTCGCGCAGTTTGTTAAATTGCCGATGGAAGATGAAATGGAAATCGTCGGCGTGATTTATAACTCGATGCTCGTTAATCCTGAATATTCAAATTTCGGTCCGCGACTTTCGCCGAAACCGGAGCTCGGCTCGTTCAGCCCGGATTATTTGAATGAACAGGGATTTTTAATCGGAATTTTGCTGCTCGGCGCGATTGATAAAACGCAGAAAATAATGCACGGCGTTCCGCGCCGCGCCGTTCCCGCCGGACAGGAAGTTTATAAAATCGAAGCGAATGAAATGAAACGATTTCACGCTGACGCGAACGATTGTTTGCAGATTCATTATTATTCGCAGATCGTCGCGCACGCCGGACTTTTCGCCGCGCCGCTGCTCGAAGCGATTATCGAGGAATTATCGCTTGACTGTTCTGATTCGGATAAGCAAAGGCTCGGCGTTTTAAAACAAACGCTGGCGTGGCAACGAACTTTGGGCGGAATGCGTCTATAAGGCAGGAACTTCAAATTTCAATTTACAAATTTCGATCTAAGATTATGAAAAAGATTATATTTTCACTCGCCTTCAGTTTATTTTGCGCGGTTTCAATAGTTTCGGCACAGCTGCGTCCGGTTGAAAAAACGACAGTTAAAACTGCTCCTCAAACGTCCGCGCCCGTTTCTTTCGAGGCAAAATATGAAGGTGGAATGTTCGGTTACAGCGACAAAGAAAAAGGCATTTTGAAGTTCGACGATGACAACGAAAGACTCGTTTTTCTGGATAACGCCAACAAGGAACATTTTTCGATTCCATATTCGTCAATTCTCGTCGTCGCGCCGAATGAAAAGAAAGTACAGTCAGGCACAGGTCGCGCAGTCGGCGCAATTCCATTTCCCGGCACCGGTCTCGGCGGCGGTTTGATGAAGAAGAAGAAAAATTATCTGGTTGTTCAATTCAGAGACGAAGATGTTGAAGTTCAGGGAACGGCGAATTTTCTGCTCGACACTACGGAATTGCTCGATTCGGTAGTTGCCACACTCGGCAAAAAAGCCAAACTTACTCAACGCGGCGATGCTTATTTCCGTCCGCGCAAAACAACCATTACTACGGAACTCGAATAAATTTCGTAAGATATTCAATATAAATCAAAATTTCCGTTTCTTAATGCTCGTCGCGCGTGGTTGCTGACGGGCATTTCCACGCTCGCAGAAGAATGCCGATTGATTTTCGGCTGAGTTTTTGGTTAAGATATTTTTTACCTTGTCTCTAACAATTCCGGGACATATTCAGACGAAAATCGGCATTATATTTCCTGTCAAAAAGCGTTCGAGATTTCAGAAAACATTTTTAGCGGAAATTTGCAGGCAACCAATAATTGTTTGAATCTCATCTGTTAAAGAATTTTCCAAATCACTTTAAAAATCATTTTTTTTTAGGTTGCCATTGTTACAGGTTTGTTGTGATTACCGCAAACCGATTTATTCTAAATTTTCAGTTAAAAATTTGTAGGAGATTTGTATGAAACGAACAGGGTTTTTATTTCTTTTCATTTTGACCTGCGGCGCGATTTTTGTTTTCGGACAAGCCAAAACGACATCAGCCGATAAATTGTGGCGCGAAATTGACGACGCGAATTTGCAGCAAAGACCGGCGCAGCGCGTAATCATTCCGAACGCTTACCGCGCTTTTAATCTTGATAAAACGGCATTGCAAAACGCGCTTCGGCAGGCTCCGATGGAATTTACCGAAGCCGCCCGCAGTAATTCTTTAACAATTACAGTGCCGATGCCTGACGGAAGTTATGCGCGTTTCGTTGTCGAAGAATCTCCGATTTTCGAAGCGTCGGCAGTCGGAAAATATCCTTCCATAAGGACTTATCGCGCGAAAGGCATTGACGATCCGACCGCGACCGCGAAGTTTGATTTTCTGAGCAGCGGTTTTCACGCGCAGATTCTTTCCGCCAAAGGAACCGTTTTGATTGATCCATATGCTGCCGGCGACACGTCGAATTATATTTCGTATCAAAAAACCGAAATTGACAGAAAAGGCGAATTTTCCTGCAACTTGAAGAACGATGTCGAAAAACTGACCGAATTATACGATTTTTTCCCGGACGCTCCGGCTGTTACATCCGGCACAAATCTCCGAACATATCGTCTCGCGCTCGCGGCAACCGCTGAATACACCAATGTTTTCCGACAATCCGGCGACACTGACGCGCAAGCCAGAATTCGCGCTTTGGAGCAGATGATTTTGATTATGAATCGCGTCAACGGCGTTTACGAACGCGAAGTCGCTATCACGACGAAACTCGTCAGCAACGAAGATTCGATCATTTATACCAACATAGCAACCGATCCATATACCAACGAAAACGGACAGACAATGCTCGGTGAAAATCAGGCGAATCTTGATTCGGTGATTGGAACGGCAAATTACGACATCGGTCACGTTTTTTCGACCGGCGGCGGCGGCATTGCCAGTTTGCGCAGCCCTTGCACGGCAGCGCGAAAGGCGCAGGGCGTTACCGGACTTCCCACACCAATTGGCGACGCGTTCGCCATTGATTACGTCGCGCACGAAATGGGACATCAATTCGGCGGAAATCATACTTTTAATGTCGGCAACGGAAGCTGCGGACCGCAGCGCTCCGAAAGTGCTTCCTACGAACCGGGAAGCGGCGTAACAATTATGGGTTATGCCGGAATTTGCGCCGGTCAAAATTTAGCGGCTAGCAGCATTGATACGTTCCACGTTAAAAGCATTGAGGAAATCGTCTCGTTCAGTACCGGCGCGGGCAATGCTTGTTCGATGGTTGTTTCGACCGGCAATACGATACCTGATGTGACCGTTGAACAAACCGGCTTAAATATTCCGAAACAAACGCCTTTTACGCTGTCGGCAACGGCAAGCGACGTCAACGGCGATTCGCTGACCTACGATTGGGAAGAATACGATATCGGCGCGCCGGCATTAAGCGCGGCTGGTAATTCCGATACCGACGGTCAGGAACGCCCGCTTTTCCGCCCGTATTTGCCATCCACCAATCCAAACCGAACATTTCCGAGCCTTCAGTATATTTTGAATAATGCCAATGTTCCGCCGACTTTGACCGGTTCGCGTTTAACCGGCGAAATTCTGCCGAGCATCACGCGCACTATGATTTTCCAGGTAGTTGTGCGTGATAACCGAGCGGGCGGCGGCGGCATTCGAACGCGTCCGTCAATCGTCAATATTGACGGCACGAGCGGTCCGTTCGCTGTCACCGCGCCAAATACAGGCGCATCGTGGACGGGCAATTCGACGCAAACCGTGACTTGGGATGTCGCCAACACGAATAATGCAACGGTTAACGCGCAGAATGTAAAAATTTCGCTTTCGACCGATGGCGGACAAACTTTCCCGACAACGATTCTCGCTTCAACACCTAATGACGGCTCGGAAACAATTACTGTTCCGAATATCAGCACCAGTCAGGCGCGAATCAAAGTCGAGGCGATCGGAAATATCTTCTTCGATATCTCGACCGGAAATTTTGCGATAACCGCTTCGGTTGCCGTAAATCGCAAGGCATTCGATTATGACGGCGACGGCAAAGCAGATGTTTCGGTTTTCCGTCCGACGGGCGGCATCTGGTATTTGCAGCAGTCGCAGAACGGATTTACCGGCGTAGCATTCGGCGCGTCAACTGACAAAATCGTTCCGGCAGATTACGACGGCGACGGCAAAACCGATGTCGCTGTTTTCCGTGACGGAGTTTGGTATATCCAGCGAACTCAGCTCGGATTTACCGGCGTTTCATTCGGCGCGGCGGGCGATGTTCCGGTTCCGGCAGATTACGACGGCGATAATAAAGCTGATGTCGCCGTTTTCCGACCGTCAACCGGCGTTTGGTATATTCTTCAATCAACTGCCGGATTTACAGGAATCACATTCGGACAGGCAGGCGACAAACCGGTTGCCGCAGATTACGACGGCGATGCTAAAGCCGATGTCGCGGTTTTTCGTGCGGGAACCTGGTATATTCAGCGCAGCAGTCTGGGATTCACCGGAATCACATTCGGACAGGCAGGCGACAAAGCAGTTCCGGCAGATTATGACGGCGATAATAAAGCCGATGTCGCAGTTTTCCGCGACGGCACCTGGTATCTTTTGCGTTCACAGTTAGGCTTTACCGGCGTGACGTTCGGACAAACAGGCGATGTTCCGGTCGCGGCGGATTATGACGGCGATAACAAAGCGGACGTCGCGGTTTTCCGTGCGGGAGTTTGGTATATCCAACAATCAACTGCCGGATTTACGGGCGTTTCATTCGGCGCGGCAGCGGATTTACCGACTCCGAACGCTTTCACTCGATAGATTTTTTACATTCGCTCAAACGGGAAAAAGGCTCTGTTTTCACATTGAAACGAAGCCTTTTTCTTGTTTATTAAGCCCAAAAATTAGTGCTGAGAAAAGCTGTTTTTTTTCACGAAAGTTAATTACAACTTTTTCTCCATTACCCAATCCGTCTGCGGGTCGCTGCCGAGTTGGAAAATATGACTGCCGACTTTTTCAAAGCCGATTTTTTTGTAAAACTTCTGAGCGCGAAAATTGTGTTCCCAAACGCCGAGCCACATCGTTTGGTAATTTTTGCGCTTTGCCAAATTGAAACATTCGTTCATTAATTTTTCGGCAATTCTGCGTCCGTGATAATCTTTTAAGACATAAAGTCTGGCAAGTTCGATTGGATTGTCGTCCGAAACACTTTCCTCTGAGGAATTTTCCTGGAGTTTGGCATAGCCGACCATCTCGCCGCCGATTTCCGCGATAAAAAAAATCAAATTATCATCAGTTAATTCGCGTCCTGTTTGTTCCAGACTGAAAGCTTCGGCGATATAGGTGCGCATATCCTCCGGCTTATTCAATGGATTATCGGCAAACGCATCATTGAAAATTTTAATTGCCAGCGGCGCGAGCGTTTCCGCGTCATCAAGTGTTCCGCGCCGGATTTCTACATTTATTTCACTCATAATTTTATACAGATTCAATCTCTGCCAGAGCAAAATTATCAATCATTCATTTTCAAATATCAATTTTCGTGCAGTTTATAAGTTCGGTTCGCCAATTTTATTAATTTTCCAGGTGCCGCGCCGAACAAAGTGAAAAAAATTATTCCCAACCGAAAAAAACTTGTGTATAATTCGATTCGTGTCCGATGCTTGCAAATTTCTGCAATCCTTTGAATTCGATCCGGCATCTACAAATTGATTTGAGATGCCTTGCCCCGGCAGTTCTCCGATAAATTAAAACTGTTTTTTCGAGAACTTGCGCTTTGTTTGTCAATAAAATTCTAAAATTTCAGAAGACTTTTGGAGGAGATATGTTGTTTAAATCTAACTTTTTTCGCGCAGTGTGTGTTTTGTGCCTGACTTTTACGCTGACGGTCGCAGCTTTTGCCGATACGATTCGCTTAAGAGACGGAAGTATTATTAAAGGTAAAATCGTCAGCTTCGGCGGCGGTAAATTCGTTGTGGCGATTGGTCAAAGGCAAATGACTTATTCGGCAAGCGATGTCGAATCAATTCAATTTGACGGAGATTCGATGCCGGCGACCGTTAGAACTTCGTCTAATACGCCGATTAAAACAACGGACAATTCGACCATTATCACGGTTGGACAAACCAAATCCAACAATCCGCCGCTAACTGTGCCGAAAGTCAGCACTAATCAGCCGATTATTGCGCCGATGAAACCGATTGAACTCAACGTTAAGGTTTTAGCCGACAACACGGCGAACGGCTGGACGAATTCCGGCTGGGTCGTGCGAAAAGGTCAGCGCATCCGCATCGTCGGTTCGGGTCGCGTCTCGCTCGGCAGCGGACGTTACGCCACGCCCGACGGCATCGCATCGCTGTCCGACACGGACAAATTACAGAAAAATCAGCCGACCGGCGGATTGATTGCCGTCATCGGTGACAACAACAACGATTTTATTTTTATCGGCGGCTCGAAAGAATTTATTGCCACCCGCGACGGCGCGTTATTTCTCGGCATCAACGAAGGAAATCTCGATGATAACTCCGGCGTGTTCGACGTGAAAATCGAAATCAGTCCTGAAAGCTAAACATTACGAGTGAAAAGATAGAAAAGAGATGTGAGATTTAAAATTATCTCTCGCATCTCTTTTCTTATTTCTCACTTTTATCTTGATTTATGCCAACCAAAAGCCCACAATTTGTATCAAAGTTCTAAATCTCAGTAAGGAAAATCTATATGCAAATTGGTTCGTCGCGCTTCGTTTCAAAATCGCTTGTCTTGTTCATCGCGCTGTTTTTTATTTTTAGCGTGAACAATTTTGCTCAATCGCGCCCGCAGAAAGGCGACCCGCCGAAAACCGGCGGCAAAAAGAATCAGCGTCCTACGCCAAGAACCGAAGCGGAACTCAAAGCTGAAGAAGAACGCCGCAAAATCGAAGAAGAAGAAAAGAATGCGATTGTTGATGAAGAAATCGTCAACGTCAGAACCAATATCGTCAACGTTGACGCGGTTGTTTACAACAAAAAAACCGGACAAATTATCACCGGACTGAAAAAGGAAAATTTCGGCGTTTTTGAAAACGGCATCAAGCAGGAAATTTCCAGTTTCGCCACGCCCGAAGCACCGATTACGGTGACGATGGTTATCGAATACAGCAAATTGTCTGAAACTTTCGGTTTGTACGGCAGTCGCGGGCAGGAACAAGGAACTTTGGAAGTAGTTCGTCCGATTGCTTATTTTACCTCCAAATTCATTAAACCGCCCGACGATTATGCATCGGTCATTGCCTTTGATATGCGACCGACACCGATTACCGATTTTACAAACGATCCGAATCGCCTGCGTCAAACGGTTGATTTGCTTTTGCGGAATTATCCGGCGTTTCGGGAAACTAATTTGTTCGACGCGATGAAATTCGCACTGATCGGCGGCAAAGGCGATGCGGTTGTTCTGGATAATTCTAAAGAACGAACCGCGCAGTACGGCGGAATGATTGATGTCAAAGCCTCGCGGCGGGCGATTATTCTGGTCGCTTCCGGCATTGATACGTTCAGCAGAATAAACTACGGCGAAGTTCGTAAAATCATACAGGAAGCAGGCGTTCCGATTTATATCGTCGGCACCGGTAATTTGTTTTTCAAACTTTACGAAAATCAATTGCCGACCACCGACGGACTTGACGGTTCGCCCGGCAGAATGACTTTTCTGCAAGCTAATAACACTCTGAAAACCTTCGCCAGCGAATCGGGCGGCGCGTTTTTCCCCGTCACCTTTCCCGGCGAATTGCCGTCAACGATGCAGACCATTAACAGTCTGATGCGAAGTCAATACAGCATCGCCTACGACGCGACCGAAAACCGCGAACCGGGCAAAAAGTATAAACTTCAGGTAAAGGTTGACATCAACGGCGACGGTGTTTATGAAGAAAAAGGCTATGTCATTCAGCATCGCCCGTTTTATATCACACCAAAGGCGGAAACTCCGAAAACGGGAAAATAAGCAAAACAAAAATCAAATCAATAGAAAAGGCGGCATTGTTCGCCTTTTCTATTGATTTGATTTTTATAAACTGTAAATCTTCAGTTTGAACTCATCATTCACCGTTTGAATTTCGACGCGCCTGCCGGAAAAATATTTTGACGAGCGAATAATCATCGGCAATCCGCCTTTCGGAACGTTCGTGCCGTATTCGCGTTTGGAAAAAATCGCGGAGATTTGCGGGTTGAGTTTCTGCGTGATGCCGTAGCGAATCGCCCTCGACGCGGGCGGAGCGAAACCATTTGTGCGGCGCGGATTGACGATTTCAATCGCATTATCGTAAATCAAAATTCTGGTCGGAATATCTCGAATCGCCAGATCACGATGAATAATGGCGTTGGCGACGGCTTCGCGGACGGAAAAAAGATGATAATTGCCGCGCGCCTGAACGACTTCATTTCCTTCATTGATAATGTTTTTCTTGCGCGGTTTATCTTTTGATAAATCGCAGTAACGCTCGATGAATCGCAAAACGGATTCGTAAAGATGCAGCAGATTTCCGTTCAGTTCAGCTTTTTCGACAAGCTGCGCGTTGCCGTTTTCGCCCGCGTAACGCGCGACGGTGACTTTGAAATACGGCAGCAACTCGGCGACGCGCTCGCTTTTTCCGAACAGCAGAACGCCCGCCACGGTCGGCATAAATTCGTCGGCGCCGCCGATGGCGAGCAGCAGATCGCGTTTCAGAAATCCGGCAGTTTGATACAGATTTTTGCCGAGCATTTCATCGTCGAACTGATTGGCGAAAGTCCACAACAGCCCATCGTCAAAATCCATCTCGTCGGCTTCCTGAATCGGAATATTTTCGTAGACGAGCGGACGAATTTCGTTGAGCCAATCCGACAGATCGGCGCGTGAAACTTCGCGTTTTTCCGCGCCGACGCGCAAATAAAACCTGCCGTCGCGCGTGCGATACGGGCGGCGTTTGCCTTCGACATCAATAACGACGATTTGCCTGCCGTTGTCGTAGGAAATGCAGTCAATCATCGGCAGAATCGGCGGATAAATTTCCTCGCGGCAGATTCTGACGAGTTCCGTCTGCACTTCTTCTGGATTTCGCACGCCTTCGATATGCAGATTATCGGTTACGCCGAAAACCATCGTGCCGCCGCTCGTGTTGGCGAGCGCGACAATTCCCTGCGTGATTTTTTCCGAATTGGAAAGTTTTACTTTGAGTTCGAGATACGTGTCTTCGCCGCCGCGAATTAGTCGAAGAAGTTCATTGCGCGTTGTTTGCGGCGCGGGCTGATTTTGAATATATTCTTGAAAAGAACGCTCGGTTGAGGATTCAAAACGCTGGTTATACCGAAATTTTTTGCGTGGCATTGCGCGTCGGGCGTGTCAATTTTTGTACAGACGGCACACGCTTCATAAAAAAACCGCCCGAATGCGTTTTTTGATAAAAACGCATTGCTGGAATTCGTACTTTCAACATCTTTAATTGAATCATTTATGGGTTGAAAAGTAAAAGAAACCGAAAAACGGCGCGGCGCGGTTTGCGCTTTCGGTTAATTTTTCGCAAACTAATCACGTTTTAGTTGAATCAAGCCAGAAAAATCAAAAAGTGGAAACGGAAGTCATTACAACTTACGTCGGACTCGGCTCAAATTTGGGCGACCGCGCGAGCAATCTGCTTCTCGCCGTACGCGGTTTAATGGAAGCGAGTTTTACGGTCTGTAAACTTTCCGCCGTTTATGAAACCGAACCGCACGGTTTCGTAAACCGCGGCGAACATCCGGCTTATCTGAATATGGTGGCGGAAATTCACGTCAGAAGCATTTCGCCGTCGCAGATGCTGGCGCGAATGCTCAGAATCGAATATCTTCTTGGTCGGCGCGACAAAAATATGCATAAGCCGCGCACGGTTGATCTGGATTTATTGCTTTACGGTGCGTCGCACAATGCAACGGAATTTTTGACCGTTCCGCACCCGCGAATGCACGAGCGCAAATTCGTTCTTATTCCGCTGGCTGAACTCGCGCCGCACGTCGTTCATCCGGTTCTGCATAAAACCGTTCAGGAACTTCTCCAATCGTGCGCGGACGATTCAATGGTTAAACGCTGGAATCCGCATTCGCCGATCACAAATCATAAATCGCAAATCGAATATGGCATATCTACAACCCGATAAACCGGAAAAAGTTTACGTTCCCGCGCTGCGGGCGGCGAAGGAAAAGGGCGAAAAATTAGTTTGCCTGACGGCTTACGATTACCCGACAGCCAGAATCGTTGACGAAGCGGGCGTAGAAATTATTCTCGTCGGCGACAGTATGGGAAATGTGATTCACGGTTACGGCAACACGATTCCCGTAACTTTGGACGAGATATTGTCCGCCGTCAAAGCCGTCAAACGCGGCGCGAGTCGCGCTCTGCTCGTCGCCGATATGCCTTACGGAAGCTATCACACGGGTTATAACAAAGCCGTCCGCAACGCGTTAAAGTTGATGAAAAACGGCGGCGCGGAAGCCGTCAAGCTGGAAGGCGGACGCAATCGCGTCGAGCTCGTTAAAAGATTGGTTGATGAGGAAATTCCCGTGATGGCGCACATCGGTTTAACGCCGCAATCGGTTCACAAACTCGGCGGTTACGCCGTTCAGGGCAAAACGCACGACGCGGCGCAAAGATTACTCGAAGACGCGAAAATGCTCGAAGAGGCGGGCGCGTTTGCGATTGTCCTGGAACTCGTGCCGCGCGAAATCGCCGAAATTGTCACTAAAGAATTAACGATTTCAACGGTCGGCATCGGCGCGGGCGCGAACTGCGACATACAGGTTCTGGTGATTCACGATTTGGTCGGTTTGAGCTTCGGCAGACTGCCGCGCTTCGTCCGCCAATACGCCAACATCCGCGAAGTGATGACCGAAGCCGTGCAGAATTGGATGGCAGACGTAAAAAACGGTAACTATCCGAACGATAAAGAGTCTTACGGAATGCCGAAAGATGTTGACACCGACAGCATCGGGACAAAAAATTCTTAGTTTATGGAAATCATTAATCGCCGCGCTCGAATGTCTTCACTGACGCGCAAACTGCGGCGTGAAAATAAAACTATCGGTTTTGTGCCGACGATGGGCGCGCTGCACGAAGGTCATCTTTCTTTAGTCGAAGAAGCGCGTCAGATGTGCGATGTCGTCATCGTTTCAATTTTCGTCAACCCGACGCAGTTTAACGAAAACACCGATTTCAATAAATATCCGCGCGATTTGACCGCCGATGCCGCGCGTTTAGCCGAATATCAGGTTGATTATATTTTCGCGCCCGACGAGCAGGAAATTTACGGTGAAGGATTTTCGACTTTCGTTTACGTCGAGAATCTGACCGAAACGCTCGAAGGCGCGTCGCGTCCCGGACATTTTCGCGGCGTGGCAACGGTCGTGACGATTCTTTTTAACACGATGCGACCGGATTACGCGTTTTTCGGGCAGAAAGACGCGCAGCAAGTGGCGGTTATCAAACGCTTGACGCGCGATTTGGGTTTCGACACGGAAATCGTCGTCGGGCGCACCGTCCGCGAAGAATCCGGTTTGGCGATGTCTTCCCGAAACGAGCATTTAAGCGTGGAAGAAAGACAACGCGCCTCGATACTTTATCGGGCTTTACGCAAAGCGAAATTAGCGGTGCGAGAAGGCGAACGGAACGCGGTGCGAATTGCCGAAATCGTGCGCGAAAAAATCAATTCCGAACCGTTCGCGCAGCTTGATTACGTCGCCGTCGTTGATGCCGACACGCTCGAACCGGTTGAAAAAATAGCGGAAAACGCCGTGTTGATTGCGGTTGCCGCGCGTTTCGGAACAACGCGTTTAATTGATAATACGGTTCTCAACCGCCGATAATATTATTCCCGCCAAAAGCAATCACTGGCAGCAAACTTGCATCTAAATTAACGAATTGCAAAATTTACGCGATTCAAAACATTATGAAAAACATTAAATCATTGTTCTTGATTTTCAGTTTTATATTTACAATCTCGCTGGCGATTTCGGCGCAGACTTTGACCGCGCTTGACGGCGCGAAGGTCGATGTCGAGAATCAGACGGATAAAATCGTCGTGCTGGCAATCGGCGCAAGCTGGCTGCCGCTTTCGACTCAGCAATCGCAAATTACCAACAAGCTCGCCAAAAAATACGCCGGACGCAACGTGGTGATTTATTTCGTCGCCACCGATTCGACTTCGGCGAAATCGAAAAACTACGCGAGCGACGCGGAATTAAACGATTTCGTGACGAAAAACAAATTAACCGTCACCGTTTTGCGCGATTCGGACGGCGCACAGACTTTGAAAAAATACGGCATTGATCAATTGCCTTCGTTCGTTATTCTCGGCAAAAACGGCAAACCCGCGACTGAAGCCTTCGGCGGCATCGGAACCGACCCGAAAAACGACGTTTCCGTGCCTATTTCACAGGCGATTGATAAGATTTTGTAATTTCAAACCAATTGAGAAATCCAAGAAGGCGAGCAAATTTTGCTCGCCTTCTTGTTTATAAACTTTGCAGTAATCTGTAAATTAACCTCACCGGCAAGCCGACGACGTTCCAGTAATCGCCTTCAATGCGCTCGATAAACAAAGCGGCTTGCGCTTGGACGGCATACGCGCCCGCTTTGTCGAGCGGCGAACCGTTTGCGGCGAGAAATTCGATTTCCGCGTCGGACATTTCCGCAAATTTAACGCGTGTGCGCTCGAAATCAACTTTTGTTTCGGTATTTCCCTGTGAAACTTTGACCAGCGCCACGCCGGTTAAAACTTCGTGCCAGTTGCCCGAAAGCATTTTTAACATTCTCCGCGCGTCGGCTAAATCGAGAGGCTTGCCGATAATTTGATTTTCGATTACAACGGTCGTGTCCGCGCCCAAAACCGAAGCGTTTTCATAGCGTTCGGCAATCACCGACGCTTTTTCAGCAGCCAATCTCTGCACGTAATCTTCGGGCTTTTCGTCAGGCAATTCAGTTTCGTCAATATCAGCGACTTCTTTTTCAAATTCCCAGCCGACCGCCGTTAAAATTTCGGCGCGGCGCGGGCTTGATGAAGCTAAAATCAATTTCGGAAGTTTAATCATTGAACATTTTCCCTTTAACCTTTAACATTTATAACCAGTTGAATGATAAATGAAATTCGTTCGCTGAACCAATGCAAGACCTTTTTCGCGCACTGCCAAAACTTTTAAAGGAATTCGAGGACACCGAAGAAGTCCGCGAGGCGGTCGTGTTTGCCGCGTGGCGCAGAATCGCGGGCGAAAGTTTGTCCGAACACACTGTTCCGTTTCGTTTGTTCAACAAACATCTGATCATCGCCGTCGCCGATAAAATGTGGAAACGGCATCTCGAAACTTTGAGCGGGCAGATGATTTTCAAATTAAATTCAATTCTCGGACAGGCGATTGTGACGTTTATCGAGTTTCGCATCGAAGAAGAAATGCTCGCCGCCGAACGTGCCAAACATCAGAAAACGCAGATGTCCGACGAAGAATTAGTAGAAACCGCGCTCGATGAAGTCACGCCGAAACTCAGACATTCGGCGGACGCAATCAAAGACGATAATCTGCGTTATCAATTTCTGCTCGCCGCCGGAAGCTGTCTCGCGCGAAAGGAACGGATGCGGAAGAAGTCTTAAGAAAACGGCGGCTAATCTGCTAGAATTCAATAATGAGGTTTGAAATATGGAAATCACATTAACACCCGAACTCGAAAATTTAGTGAAGGAAGAAATCGAATCGGGCGATTTCGATTCGCCAAACGAAGTTCTGCGCGAGAGTTTGTTGATGCTCAAAGCCAGCCGGATTCCGCGAGAAGTACGCCGCGAAAATCTGCGCCGCGAAATTCAGAAAGGCATTGACGCAATCCGGGAAGGAAGATTTAAAACTTATAACAGCGATAATCTTGATGAATTTGCCGAAGACATAATTAAAGGCGGAATGAAAAAGCTGGAAGAAAAAAACGGGAGAAAATAAATGGCTAATGCAGTCTTTTCTTCATTTGCCGAATCTGATCTCAAAAATATTTTCAGCTACATTGCCGAATCGAATACGGATTCCGCCAAAAAATTTATCAAAGCGTTGATGCAGAAATTCAAACTTCTGACTGAGAATCCGAAACTCGGACGCTCGCAGGACAAACTGATTTTTAACCTTCGGAGCTTTCCCTACAAAAATTACACAATTTTCTACTTTCCGAACGAAACCGGCGTAGAAATCTATCGCGTTTTTCACGGTGCGCGAGACGTTGAAGATTTATTTGAAGATTATTTTGAAGGACTGAAACCATAATGGACGTTAGAAAAATTGCCAAACTCGCGCATCTCGAAATTACCGACGAAGAAGTCGCGCTTTATACGCCGCAAATGGCGAGCATTGTCGGATATGTCGAGCAGTTAAACGAACTCGACACGGAAAACATCGAGCCGATGCTCGGCGGTTTGACCAAGGAAGGCGAAGCCACATACACGACGCGCGATGACGTGCCGCACGAATCGCTCGGACAGAAAAAGGCTCTCGATCAAGCACCGTCAGCCGTCAGCGGACATTTTCAAGTGCCGAAAGTTTTATGAAATTGAAACGCTATCGGCTGAAAGTTATTTTGTGTCTTTCGCTTTCCGCTTTCTGCCTGCTTTCGTGCAGCATTCCGAACCTTGAAAAGCCCGAATGCACTGACGCGCGGCAGACGGTCAAGGAATTTTATTCGTATCATTTCGGCAACGATATGAAGCCGTCGAAGGAAAATTTGAAGGAGCGCGAAAAGTTTTTGAGCGCGGATTTGAAACAGACGTTAGCCGCGCAGCCTGAAACAACGACGGATTATTTCACGGCGACGGACGATTATCCGAAAGCGTTTCGGATTGGCGAATGCGCGGTGACGAACGAAAATATAACCGTTTTTCAAATCGTCCTGTTCTGGAAAAGCGACACGCGAAGCCAGCAGAGCGAAGTTAAAGCCGAGTTGATCAAACAGAACGACAAATGGCTGGTGAACCGAATTTTTTAATAATGAGCGAAATAAAAACTGCAATCGAAAAAACTCTTGACAACGCCGAGAAGCTGAACGGCGAATTGAATTCTTTTCTGAAAATCGAGCGCGAATACGCGCTGAATCGTGCCGAAGAAGTCGCAAACAATAGCGAAGAACAATCGTTAAAAGGTTTCGCCATCGCGGTTAAAGACAATATCTGCACGAGTTTTTCGCAAACGTCGTGCGGTTCTCGGATTCTCGGAAATTATCGTCCGCAATATAACGCGACGGCGGTTGAGAAACTTCTCGACGCAGGCGCGGTTATCATCGGCAAGACGAATATGGACGAATTTGCGATGGGTTCGTCAAATGAAAACTCGGCGTTCGGCGCAGTGAAAAATCCGTGGGACTTAGAACGCGTTCCGGGCGGAAGTTCGGGCGGTTCGGCGGTTGCGGTCGCTTCCGGCGTGGTTCGCGCCTCGCTCGGTTCGGAAACGGGCGGCTCGGTTCGGCAGCCGGCATCGTTTTGCGGCATCGCCGGTTTGAAACCGACTTACGGCAGAATTTCGCGTTACGGTTTAGTGGCGTTCGCTTCGTCGCTCGACCAAATCGGGATTTTCGGGCAAACATCAAAAGACATCGCCGACGTTTTGGGCGTAATTTCGGGACGCGATACGAACGACGCGACGACGGCTGATGTCGAAGTTCCAAATTACGCAAAAGAAATTACAAAAGATATTACAGGCAAGCGCATCGGTGTTCCGCGCGCGTTGTTCGGCGAAGGTCTGGACGATGAAGTCAGAAACGCGGTCGAAAAGGCGATTGACGGTTATCGCAAATCTCGGCGCGGAAATCGTTGATGTCGAACTGCCGAACTCGAAATATTCGATTGCGGTTTATTATATTATCGCCACGGCGGAAGCATCTTCAAATCTCGCCCGTTTCGACGGCGTGCGTTACGGATTTCGCGCAGAGGACGCGCACGAACTGCGCGAAATGTATATGAAAACGCGCGAAGAAGGTTTTGGCGCGGAAGTCAAACGGCGCATAATGCTCGGCACGTATGTGTTGTCGTCGGGTTATTACGACGCATATTATTCCAAAGCGCAAAAGGTTCGAATGCTTTTGAAACAGGATTTTTTGAATGCTTTTGAAACCTGTGATGCGATTCTCACGCCGACCGCGCCGACAACTGCTTTTAAAATCGGCGAAAAATCCGACGATCCGCTGGCGATGTATCTGAGCGATATTTATACGGCTTCGGCAAATCTCGCGGGAATTCCGGGCATCTCGATTCCGTGCGGCGTATCGGCGGAAAATCTTCCGATTGGACTTCAACTTGTCGGAACGCATTGGTCGGAAGCGGTGCTGCTGAATCTTGCAAACGCTTACGAAACACAGTTTCCGCTCGGCGCGACACCTAAATTTTTCGCAAAAAAATAATTCCACTGACCGGACAGGCAAACCAACAGTTGCCGATAAAAAAGATGCGGCGTGTAATTTCTATTACACGCCGCATCTTTTTTATTGGCACGCTATTTTATTTGGCAAGGCGAAGATGTTGAACTTCCGTAGTTTGAATCGGCGGCGGAATAAATTGATAGGAAACTATTTTTTCAAAGCGCGACGAGTCGGCGATCAGACGTTCGGCTTCGTCAACCGGAACCGGACGCGAGAAAAGATAACCTTGTCCGTATTCGCAGCCGAGAATGCGAAGCTGATGAAGTTGATGAATTGTTTCGATGCCTTCGGCGACGACGTTCAAGCGCAAAGTTTTCGCCAGCGCGATCACGGTGCGCACGATTTCGCCGTTTTCCGAGCCGTCTTCCATCGAATTAACGAACGAACGATCAACCTTCAAAGTATTAATCGGGAAACGATGCAGATAACTCAAAGATGAATAGCCAGTACCGAAATCGTCAATCGAAAGCTGGATGCCGAGATCGCGGATTTGCCGCATCATCTCGATCACGCTTTCGGCGTTAGTCATCACCGCGCTTTCGGTCAATTCGAGTTTCAGACAAGTCGGATCCATTTCCGTTTCAACTAAAATCGTTTTTATCTGCTCGACCATATCCTTCTGCGCGAAATGTTTGCCCGAAAGATTGACGCTGACGACCAATTTTTTGTTCGCCGGTGATTGTCGCTGCCATTCGACCATTTGGGCGCACGAAGTCCGCAGAATCCAGAGCGTCATCGGAACAATTAATCCCGTATCTTCGCTCAAAGGAATAAAGTCGTTCGGCGGCACAAGCCCGCGCGTCGGATGATTCCAGCGAATAAGAGACTCGAAACCGAAAAGCCGCATCGTTTCCAAATCAATTATCGGCTGATAGAACATACACAGTTCGTCGCGTTCGATAGCCAGACGCAAATCCGTTTCGAGCTGAAGCAGTGTAACGGCTCGCGTATGCATATTCTGGTCGAAAATAACGTAATCTTTTTCCGCATCTTTAGCGTGATACATCGCAATGTCAGCATCGCGCAGAATGTCTTCAGCCATTTCGTAATCCGCGCCGCCGAAAGCGATGCCGATGCTGAAACTGGTAAAAACCTGTCTGCCGCTTAATGTAAACGGCGCGGAAATTTTCTCTTTGATGCGTTCGGCAAACTGCTTCGCGTCTTCGATGTCGTCAATATTATGAAGTATGAACGCAAATTCGTCGCCGCTAAACCGCGCGACTAAATCTTTATCGCGGACGCTCGTGGCGAGACGTTTGGCGACGTGCAGAATCAGACGGTCGCCCATCGAATGTCCGAGACTGTCGTTGATGGTTTTGAAGCGGTTGATGTCGAGAAAAAGGACGGCGAATTTGTAAGCGGGATTGTGTTTGCTTTTTTCGAGCGCGAACTTGAGCGTTTCCATAAACAAGTTGCGGTTCGGCAAATCGGTCAGCGTGTCGTGGAACGCGGCGTGGCGAAATTTTTCCTTGCTTTCGCGCAACGCCTGACCGATGCGGTCTTGTTCGACAATGTGATGCTGTAATTCTTCGATGTGACGTTCGGCTTGCTCGGCTCGTTCCCGCTCGGAGTTTTCGGCTTTGGCGGCAGTTTGCTTTACGTCGTCAACGTATCGCCGGTAAGTCATATAAACGACGGCAGCTATTGACACGGCGACAAGCAGCATAAATGCGTCCAGCTGGTTTAAGGCTTTCGCCGCCAAACCCGCCATAAACGCGCCGCCGATATACATTACGAGCGCGTTCAGACAGTATTCGTTCCAAACCTGCCATATCGTTTTTTCGCTTTTGATGGAAATAACGGTTGCCACCAGAGCCGAATTAACCGCGAACTGCGCCAGCACCATTACCACCAGCATTCCGACAAAAGCGGCATTGCTCGCTTCACTGAACATCGTTTCCGGCGAAACGAAAATATTCCTGATCATCCAGGCTGAAAAGTATGTCGAAGTGACGGCGATGGAAAGATTAATCAGAACGGTTCGGTTGCCGATTTTAAGACCTTCGCGGCGTAAACTGAGCGAAGCAAAAATTGATTCGAACGCCGCCAGCAACACCGCAACTTCGCCGCCGTAATAAATCAGAGAAAAAAACGTCAGCGTTTCGGAAAGAGTAACGTGAATTTTGGTGCGCGGAAGCTGAATTTTCAGGTAAGAACTGAAAAAGATAGTAACCACTGCCAAAATGATTAAAGTCAGGCTTATCTTTTCAACCGGAAAAAAATAAACGGATGAAATAAAAGCCAACGATCCAATCGGCAGCAATACTTTCAAAAAGATACTTATATTTCTTTCTTTATTTTCCACAAAAAAGTTCCAGGGAAATGGTCGGTAAAATTTGGGTTCGGAAAGATTTCGAGGGCAAATCGGGTCGGCGTTGAGAAAAGGCTTTTGCCATCCTTTGTTATTATATGTTTAATTCGGTTAAACTTTCAAGGAAAATCTTTTTAATATTAAAAAAAAACGCAGAGGACGAAACCTCTGCGTTTTCAAGTCGTTGCCCGACGAAATTTAATGCATACTTGGCGTTGGGTCGCCCTGCATCATCGGCGATGAGCTGCCGAATACACTGTCGCTGATCATTAAACCGTCGCTGATCATCAAACCGTCGCTGATCATCAAGCCGTCGCCCCAGACAGTTCTGTCCGATTGAGCGAAGTTGCCGTCAAAAAGATTACGTGACTGGGTGAATATGCTGCCGGATTTTAATTTAGCTCTTGAACTGATGTTTTGATTGGCAATCGAATCGCTGATCATCAATCCGTCGCTGATCATCAATCCGTCGCTGATCATCAATCCGTCGCTGATCATCAATCCGTCGCTGATCATTAATCCGTCGCTGATCATTAAACCGTCGCTGATCATTAAACCGTCGCTGATCATTAAACCGTCGCTGATCATCAATCCCTGACCATAGATTTTTTGATATTTGGTAATCAGATCGGTGCCGGTCAATAAACCGTAACCGGCAGTGATTCCGCCCGACCATTGAAAGGTCGTGCCGCCGATGATCGAAGTATGAGCAGGCAGAAGCAGACCGTTAAGCATCGGCGAACCGAGCGGCGTAGTGCTGGTCAAAGTTTGTTTGACCAGTTTCGAAAGACGAATCGCGCCTTCGACGTTGACTTCGCCCGCGCCCTGTTCGAGATGATTAAATCCGGCAAGCGGCTGCGCCGTGTATTGCAGAATCATCTTGACCATATTCGGCGTAAGTTGCGGGTTTGCCTGAAGCATCAGCGCGGCAGTTCCGGCGACAATCGGTGTTGCCATCGAAGTGCCGGAAAGATACATTAAGGTTCGTTCAGTTTCACCGCGACCGCTGCCAATGACTACTTTCAAAGACGGATTACTGGCAATCAGAAAGTTGTCTTTACCTGCTGTTGAAACGAGCCGATTGCCCGGGGCAACCAAATCAGGCTTAATCAGATGGTCATAAACCTTAACGCCGCTCGCATTCGTGTAGAACGAGCGCGTCGGACCGCGTGAACTGTAGGTCGCAATGCCGTCATCGTTTCGCGCATCGGTTCCGAAAGTGTTCGTTGCGCCGACCGTGATAACCGAAGGCTCATTGCCGGGCGAGTGAATCGCGCCGTATAACTTCTGTCCGGCGGCATCTTTGCCGTTATTTCCGGCAGCGGCGACGACGACGATGCCGGCATCAACCAGACGGCGAACGGCGCGGCACAACGGGTCGTTGCGATACGATTCGATAGCCGGAGTTCCGAGGCTCATATTAACGACGCGAATGTTATAAGCGGCGCGGTTCGCCAGAACCCAATCAACACCCTGCAAGAATTTGGCGGAAGTTCCCGTGCCGGTCGAACCGAGAACGCGAACGTTAACAACTTTCGCATTATTCGCCACACCGACGTAATCGGTCAAATCGCCATCTTTGCCGACGCTTCCCGCCATCAAACCGGCAACGTGCGAACCGTGTCCGTAACGGTCGTCGTTAGTTCCGCTTTCGCCGCTAAAGTCTACGCTTTTAACCACGCGGTCGTCTACTATTGCTGTCCAAAAATGATTGGTGTCTTTCAAAAACGCCCGAATCCATAACGGCGATGCCAACGCCTGTGCCGTCAAGTCCGCTGTTGCCCGGCTGCATTCGCATAGCCTGCATTCCGGTGGTGACGGCGATATGTCCGAGCGTTTTGACTTCGCGGTCGAGCGAGAGATGTTTCGCGCCGCGCAGATTAGCGACGGCTTCGGCGACTCGTGCGGGCATTTCCACAACGAGCATATTCAAACCTTCCGCTTCGGCTTCGATTACTACGCCGTTTTTCGTCAGCAAAGTGCGAAGTTCAGTGTTTTTAATATCGTCCGACTGTAAAATTACTTTTACTTTTTGATTCGGATTGGTGCCCGCGATGATTTCGCGTAAATCCGGTGAAAGTTTATCGCCGACAAACCCGTCATTGGCAGTTTCAGAAGCGATTTCCAAATCAACTTTCTTGAAACGGGCGTTGAGTTGTTCGTCAGCGGCGATTAGCTGATTGTATTCTTCGTCGGTTGACGCGCTGATCACATTAATTTTTCCGCTCACCAACGATTGCCGGAGCCGCTCGGAAACAATCACGCCGTATGACGGATTATCTCTGGTGAAAGGAGTAATATCTTCAATAAACAGAATTGCTCTGCCGCCGGTCGCTTCGATTTGTTTCAAAGCCGAATCAAGCTGCGCCGAGACTTCCGCCGCCGATTTTGAATCGCTGAAGATTTGGGGCAAATCAATCCTCACGATGCTTTTTCCGCGAAGGCTCGGCGCAATGTTTTCAGAAGCCAGACGCGCCACCAGATTGTTAACGACCGGCACCCGCTTCGTCGCGCTCCGGTCAACCAGAACCGTTCCTTTCCGGTCGCGGCTGGCGAGCGCTCTCTCCAGAATGTCAACTTCCCTTTCAAAACCCTCGGTCGGAACGAATTGTCCGTCTCTGAAAAGTTCGTTAAGGTTAACAATATATTTTGAAGATGACTGCTTTATTGTTTGTTGTTGTGATTTAATGGGCTTTTTCAACACGCTTAAAGTCTGTCCGCTGACGATTCCCGTTGTCAGCAGTGAACTTAAAAGCAATGTTGAAACTGTGGATTTAATTATTTTCATACTCTCCCTACCTTTTTGTAATTTAATCGCGTCAGTATGGTCGCGCAGGTTCTATGTCCCGCTGATTATTTTGCAAGGTTTGTGCCGCCGCATAAATTTTCACTTGAGCCAATAAACACGGGCAATTTGATTAATAAAAATTTGAAATAGAAAAATCATCGGTCAGGCATTTCGGTCAAAATGATAAAAATTATTCATTTTGACCGAATGGAAATCAGCGGAAAAACAAAAGGAACGCCGAATTTTCGACGTTCCTTTTGTTTATTGATAGATACCGAATGATTTGTTATTTGGTAATTCCGACCTGACTCAAAGCGTAAGCGTAATTAAACGCTGTTTCCTTCAGCGCGTCATATCTGCCCGACGCGCCGCCGTGTCCCGCGCCCATATTGGTTTTCAGCAAAATCGTATTTTTGCCCGTATTCATCGTCCGAATTTTCGCGGCGAGCTTTGCGCCTTCCCAATACGGAACCTGCGAATCGTTCAAAGAAGTTTCGATCAGCATATTCGGATAACTCTGCGCTTTTACATTGTCATACGGCGAATATTTGACCATATAATCGTAGGCTTCCTTTTCGTTCGGGTTTCCCCATTCGATATATTCGCTCGTCGTCAGCGGCAAACTCGCGTCGAGCATCGTGTTCATAATATCTACGAACGGAACCTGCGCGATGACGGCTTTGAACAAATCGGGACGCATATTGGCAACCGCGCCCATTAATAAACCGCCCGCACTGCCGCCCTGAATAACTAATTTATCCGACGAAGTATATTTGTTTTTAACGAAATAATCGGCGACATCTATGAAATCATTGAACGTGTTCATCTTCTGATTCATTCTGCCGGCTTCGCGCCATTCTTCGCCGAGTTCGCCGCCGCCGCGAATGCTGGCTAACGCGTAAATCATTCCGCGATCAAGCAGACTCGTCCGCGCGGTCGAAAACGTCGGCGCAATCGAAACGCCGTAAGAACCGTAAGCGTAAAGCAGCATCGGCGCGGAACCGTCGAGCTTGATGCCTTTTTTATACACAATCGTCACGGGAACTTTCACGCCGTCACGCGCCGCAACCCAAACGCGCCTGGTTTCATACTGCGCTTTGTCATAGCCCGAAGGAATTTCCTGCTGTTTCAAAAGTTCGCTTTTCCCGGTTTTCAAATCGTATTCGTAAGTCGAAGACGGCGTAACCATCGAATTATAGCCGTAGCGAATTTTCGTTACGTCGTATTCGGGATTCGTTCCCAAATTCATCGAATAGGCTTCTTCCGTCGTCGGAATTCTCGTTGATTTGTTTGATTTCTTATCAATCACGCGCAGATATTCCAAACCGTTTTCGCGCTCGTAAACGACGGCGTTGTCTTTGAAAAAATTGACGCTTTCGATTTTGACTTTCGGGTTGTGCGCGATGTATTCCTTCCAGTTCTTTTCGCCCGGATCGGAAACGGGCGCGGTCACGACGCGAAAGTTTTTGGCGTTTTTGTTCGTCGTGATATAGAACATTCCGTTGTCGAAATCAACGTCGTATTCGTGATTGTTTTCGCGCGGCAGAACGATTTTCCATGTGCCGTTCGGCTGATCGGCGGGCAAATAGCGTACTTCGCGCATCGTTTTGGCAACCGACGTGACGAAAAGCATTTTTTTATCGCGCGAACGTCCGATGCCGATGTCGTAAAGCTCGTCCTTTTCTTCAAAAGCGAGTTTCGTGTCGTTTGTGCCGACGGTGTGTTTCCACAATTTATCCGAGCGTTTCGTCACGTCGTCTTCGGTCACGACGAACAGAAATTTGCCGTCATTCGTCCATTCCGAAGAAGTTACGCGCTCGATTTTGTCGGGCAGCATTTTTCCCGTGCGCAAATCTTTGACCTGCAAAGTGTATTGCCGATAACCGGTCGTGTCGGTCGAATACGCCAGCAGGTTGCCGTCGTCGGACACGTCAAACGAACCGATTGAGAAGAATTTCAAGCCCTTCGCCAGTTCGTTCTGGTCAAGCAGTAATTGTTCATCGTCGCCGTTTTGTTTGCGCGAGCGATAATACTGCGGATACTGCTGACCTTCGACGGTTTTCGTGTAATACCACCAATCGCCGTTTTTATACGGCACGCTCAAATCAGTCTGCTTGATGCGTCCGAGCATTTCGTCGTAGAAAGATTTCTGAAACGCTTCGGTCGGTTTCATATAAGCTTCGGTGTATGTGTTTTCGGCGACGAGATATTCTTCGACTTCGGGGCGCACCTTTTTCGTTTTCGGGTCTTTTGCGCTTCGCAGCCAGCCGTAATCGTCCTTCAGTTCGTAGCCGTTAATTTTCGTTGTTTTCGGTTCTTTTTTCGCAACAGGAGCTTTCATATCAGTCTGGGCAACAATCACGCAGTTGCCGATAACAATAACGATAAACAATCCGAGCGCGTAAAACAATTCTCTCATTTTTATAAATTCCTCTTTCGGTTTTTCGTGGATAAACTCGCGGTTTACTACGCGATGATTTAACAGTTTGTTTCAGACTGGCGGCTTTAAGATGCTTGTAAAAAACCCGCCGCGCTTCTGATACAAATCACCGACCGCAGCATTTGCACTTTATATCCGGCGCGTCAAAATCAATCCGCGAAAACGCCTCATCGTTCGCCTTTCGTATCGGCTCGCGCTCCATCGAATCGAAATAATCGTTAATCATCTCGACCACTTTCAACTTTTCCAGATTCGGCAAATTCAAAAATCCGTGAAACACGACCGTAATATTTTCTTCCATAAGTTTTTACCAGATTGTTTGAATATTTTGTAATCGTCGGATATTTCCGTCTTTCGTCACGAGCGGCAGACCTAGATGCAGAGCGGTCGCAGAAATAATGCGGTCGGGCATATCGGGAACAATCGTGCGGGAAATTTGCGCTAGGGCGACGGTTATCGGGAGAGAAATTTCCGATATTTTAAGTACACTGTTCGGCAGTTGAATTGCCGCAGTAATTCGCGGGAGGACGTTTTTTCCGAGCCGTCCTTCTTCTTCGAGGTAAGTTATTTCAACCAGTGAGATTGACGGTATAAAAATATATCCGCCGGAAGCGGCAACCGCGTCCATATAATTTTTGGCAACTGCCGACAGCGGCGGCAGAGCGAATAAATACCAGATCAGCGAATGAGTATCGGCTACGCAGTTCAAGGTTTTTCTTCCCCGTCAAAAAATTGCTCGCGCGGGAAATTTTCCCACATTTCCCGTCTGGCTTCGGCAATATCTTCATCGCTGATGTTCACTTCCGCATCGGCGAGAATGCCGTATAAACTGCGGCGCGGTATTGGCGCGACTTCTTTTTGTCCGAGAAATTCGGCGAAATCAAGCATTTCCTGCTTTCGATTCATCGGTAAAACCTTAATTTTTTCTATCAAAACTTCTTCGACCGTCATAATTTTCACCTCTTCAGCGATTTTAATATATCTTAATACAATATTTTCTTCCGTAATAATTTTTGTTTTTTACCGTTCGCCGACAATATAAGTACCGCGTGTCTGAACGGTTAAATTCGGGCGATTGACGCGAACTTTGATTGCTTTTCGGCTGCCGGTAATTTCCTCGCCGGAAAGATTTACGTTTAGATAAAACTGTTTGCGATATGCCGCGAAGACGGGTTCAAATCCTGTTTTCCCGGTTTTGGAGAAATACGGAATTTCAAAAGCACTGCCGCCCGAAAGCAGCGCGAGATCGTTCAGATACTGTTTTCCGCGCTCATATTCCTCGCTGCTGCTGCCCTGCTGCATAATCGGTGTCTGCGCACGGATTTTTGATTGCGTAAGAATTTGCAGAGCAACATTATCCTGAAGGTCTGTATTTCTGTTCAGATTCTTAGCTGCCGGTATCTTTTGAAAAGTATCGAGATACGCGGTGAAAAAAGGAATCGCCGATTTTTCCGCTTCCATCAGAGAATCTTCATAATTGGCGCGTCTTGAAGTCGTATCTACGCCGTCGGTGAAAAGGATTGCCAATTTTCGACCGTTAATCTGATTTATTTCCTTTACCAGAGAATATTTGATTGTTTCGTAAAGCGAAGTTCCGTCGCCGAAACTTGTTTTCTTAATCGCTTTTTTAATTTCCTCGCGGTCTGTCGTCAGATCAGCCAAAACTTTTCCGCGCTCATCAAACCCGATAATCATTACTTTATCCTGCGGCTGAAGCTGTTCAACAACGGCTGTCGCGTAGGCTTGCAGTTCTTCAATATTAAAAGCCATCGAAGGGCTTAAATCCATAAATAAAATAACGTTGAGCGGCTGGTCGTAAACGCCGCAGTCGGATATTTCCTGCTCCTTATCGTCCAGAAAAACTTTGAAATCGGATTTTGTCAGATTCTCGACGATTTGCCCCTTTGCGTCGAAAATCAGCGCGGGAATTTCGACCGGAGTGTTTTGCGTAGCGGCAGGATTCGGCTTAACTTCCGAAGTTTTATCTTTTTTCTTTTTATCCTTTTTAGATTTCGCTTCCTTATTCAATTTTCGCGGTATGTAAACAGCGGATTCTGAATACTCCGATTCTTTTTTGTCTTTATCTATCGCGTTCACGTTAGCTTTTGACAAATCTTTATCTTCCGTTTGAGCAAAGGCGACGGCGCATAACAAGATAACGGCAGTAATAGCTGAAATAATTTTCATAATAAAATTGGCAGAAGTGTTTTTATTAAGATACCCAAACCCCGAACAACGTTTTCCGTTCATTTCGTTTCAAATTATCCGTCTCATTTTAATTTCAGGCAAGCGGCAGAGTTGAAACGGCGCGGGTGTGGGTTGAGGAATTTCGGCGGAAAGTGTTCGGGTGTGGTAAAAATCGGCGCGGCGCGGCGGAAAATTTGTTTGACGGCTTGCAATAAGTTTGCATCAGTTGTATCTTTTTCGTGAAAATCACGATTTCCGGGTGAAATTCTCGATTTCCACTGTGAAAATCGCAATTTCCATTTGAAATTCCCGATTTCCATTTGAAATTCGCAATTTCCACCGCGCAAATCCTGATTTCCATCTGAAATTCGTAATTTCCAACTGGAATTCTCAATTTCCATCTGAAATTCCCGATTTCCAATTGATAATCGCCTATCGAGCGCGATTAAATTCTGGTGGTGAACTAAAAATAAGGCTGACGGATTTCTTATCAATTGCCACTAGCTTTAGCTAGTGGTTCAGGTAAATTGTCGTCGGGCTTGAGCCGAATTAAAAAATTAGACTTTCCTGACGGCTTTAGCCTAATTGCGCTGAAGCGGTTCGGAAATATTTCAATCAGAAGTTTGGCTAAAGCCGATTTTCCGCCAATCTAACCCACTAGCTAAAGCTAGTGGCAATTGAAAAAGCATTACTTTAAGTTCACCACCTAAATTCTTAACCGATACTGATTCTTAACTAAAGAGGAAGAAAATAAGATATGAACGACAGTATTTTACGCAAATTCGATAAATTTCAACGGCAGGATGTTTATATGAAGGACAGCGCGGCGGATTTTCCGAAAAATTCGTCGGGCGACCGCGCCGCCGTCGCGCTCGCTGCCGTTATCGCCGAAATGCAGACGCTCGACGCGCAGCAGACATCCGGCTTTGACGACAAGCGGCAGGCGTATGAAACAAAGGCGAACGCGCTCGACGTGATAGACGATTTGCTCGAACAGATGAGCCTCGCCGCCGTCGCCATCGGAGAGACGATAGAAGGATTTGAAGAAAAATTTCGCCTGCCGCGCAAACTGACGCAGGCGGTAAAGCTCGCCAAAGCGCGGTCGTTTCTGGCAGACGCGCCGCCGCACGAAGCGGAATTTATCGCCGAAGGTTTGGACGACGATTTTCTCGCTCAGCTGCAAGCCGCCATTCCGCATTTTGAAGAAACCGCCGCTGCCGCCGACAGTGCCGAAGAACTGCACGCGGGCGCGACCGGCGCGTTGAACAATGCCGCCGGTCGCGGAATGCTGATTTCAAAAAGGTTGGACGCGGCAGTTCGTCTGAAATATCGCGACAATTCGGCAAAACTCGCCGCGTGGACGGTTGCCTCGCATCTCGACCGCGCCCCGCAGCGCGCCAAACAATCGAAAGCGGCAAAAGACACTCCCGAACCGGACGAGGAAAAATAATTCAAATCCGCCGAAAGCGAACGGACACCAAAAGGCGCGAAAGCGAATTTTAAAATTCCTTTCGCGCCTTTTGCACGATTAATTCAACCATTTGCCCGACTATTTCTTTGCCGGCGGCGCAGGCTGCTTGGCAGGCGCGGCGGGTGCTTGTGCCGGTGCTTGCGGCGGTGCTTTCTGCGTCTGTTGCTGTTGAATCTGCTGTTGAATTTGCTGTTGCAGCATCTGCTGCTGTAACTGCTGTTGATTCGGCGCGTTGTCGCCCGCGTCGTCGCCCGTATCGAGTTTGGCTATTGCGTCCTGATAGATTTTGATGTCGCCCTTCGCTTCCATTTCGCGGCGCGCCGCACCGAGATAATCAGTGAAAACCTGTCCGCGTTTTTCCTGTAATTTCTGATCCATCAGACGGTCACGTTCTTTGGCGAAATCTTCCATCTTGGCTTCTTCGCGGCTGTTGACACCAACGACATACCAATTATCACCGATTTTAATCGGGGTTTTCGTCACTTCGCCCGCCTTCAATGCGAAAATCGCATTTTCGAGTGTTTCCGAAGTCGCCGCGCTCGGACCCGTGCCGAGCGGTGAACCGAGAATAAAGGTTTTCGCGTCCTGCGCCTTCAAACCCTTCGAGGTCGCGGCGGCGGCAAGATTGCCCGCGCCGGTCGCGCCCGTCGCGATTTGCTTGGCGATGTCCTCAACTTTAGCGCGTGCCTGTTCGACCTTAACGGTTTCGGCAACCTGCGCTTTAACTTCGTCAAACTCGGCATCGCGCGGATCACGTTTCTCAACCAGCATCGGAATCGCAAATCCATTTTGAACCGGCGTTTTTTCACCGACATCGCCGACGTTTTCGAGCGGTTTGATGCCTTCTTCAAACTGCGGCGAATTGCCGACGTTTTCCACCGTATCGCCCGGTTTGACAAAGCCGGTTTCCTTGACCATTTCGGCGGCGGTCATATTCGTCTGCGCCGCAAATTTCTGCGCTGTCGCCTGCGCGTCTTTAGTTTGTTTCAAATCGTCGGCGATTTTCTGCGCGAGCTCGGCGGCGGCGGAATAACCTTTACGGTTACGCAGGGAAATTTCGATTTCCTTTTTCGCGTCATCGAAAGTTTTCGGCACCGCTTCACCGCGTCTGAGGATAAAATAACGATTTTCAAACTTAATCGGTTCGGTAACATCGCCCGGCTGCATCGTCAAGAGACGCTGATACGGGTCAGTCGGATTTTGTTTATTTTCCTTGACCAAACCGGCGAGACTGCCGCCTTTTGATTTACTGACCGGATCTTCCGAGTAGCCGCGCACGAGTTCGGCAAACGCCTCTTCGGTAGCTTTGCCGCCGTCTTTACGCGCCTGCGTCGCAATGTCGTTGGCTTTCTGCTGAACCTGCGATTCGAGTTCGGGTTTCGGAATCCTTAGAATAATCTGCTGACCCTGCACGCCCGACTGTTTTTTGTCCGCCGGAATTTTTTCATATTCGGCGCGCAGTTCCTCGTCGGAAATTGCAAGTTTTTCGCCGATTTTCGTCGTGTTGACGAAAACGTAGCGAATCTTTTTCTGCGGCGCGTTGATGAAATAATTTTTCTTGTTCTGCTCAAAATAGGCTTTCAGTTCATCGTCGGTCGGCTTAATTGACTGCGCCAAATCCGCGCTCGTCACGGAGACATAAGATAAATCGAATTTCGTATTCTTGCGCTGGTAATCGCTCAAAATTTCCTGCTCGGAAACCGTTACGCCCGATGTTAAAAACGCTTCGAGCTTCTGGGCGTTCAACTGGTCGCGCACCGCTTCTTCATAAGCGCGAACGCTGCCGAACTGGTCGGTCACGTTCTGCTCGTAACGCTTTTGGTCAAACGGCTGTCCGTCCATTGATTTGAACTGCTGGCGAATATACGTCGCCACTTCCACGTCGGTAGTCTTCAAACCGAGTCGAGCCGC
Source organism: Pyrinomonadaceae bacterium (assembly GCA_963761145.1). Taxonomy (GTDB): domain Bacteria; phylum Acidobacteriota; class Blastocatellia; order Pyrinomonadales; family Pyrinomonadaceae. The sequence continues at coordinate 381,635 of CAVXFU010000004.1, read as the reverse complement.
TTCGACGCGCACGAGCCGTTCACCGATAAGTCGGTCAACCAGCGTTTTCGCGGGAACGGGTCGCCCCATCTGCGTCATATTTTCCTTTTGCAGAGCGAGTTCGCCAACCGTCACGCGCTCGCTGCCGACCTTCGCCGCCGTTTCATCACTGCGCGTGAGATTTTCCGTCACCGTGCTGCGCGTCGGCGCGTAAAACAGCACCAGAGAAAGCACCATTAAAATGGCAAAAACAAGCAGAACGGCGTTACGCGTCCGTTCCATGCGGCTGAAAAACTTTAACATCTTATATTTTCCTACTTCTTACAGATTTGAATTTGTTTGTTTGGACAAAGCGAGATTCTACCAAATTCCTAAGCAAAGTCCAATGCCTGACTATTTTATGTCGTTATATTTATTGATGTGTAATTTAGTGTTCGCATTTCTTGGGAAAAAAATTCAGCTTATCAATTCCGCAAATTCTTCTTCAGTTAACACTTTTACACCAAATGAATTCGCCTTTTCAAGTTTTGAACCGGCATCGCTTCCCGCCACAACATAATCGGTCTTTTTGCTGACCGAAGAGGAAACGCGCCCGCCGCGATCTTCGATGATTTTCGCCGCTTCGTCGCGCGTAAATTGTTCGAGTTTCCCGGTTAAAACGAAAATCTTGCCGTTGAAATTCTCGTTCGTCGCCACCTGCGATTCACCGACTTCCATTTTCACGCCCGCTGTTTGCAGACGACTGATAATTTCCTGATTTTTCGGATTTTGAAAGAAATTATGAACCGAAACGGCGACCGCTAAACCAATTTCGTGAATCGCGTCGAGTTCTTCGACTGTCGCGTTGGCGAGACTTTCGATTGTTCTAAACGACCGCGCCAGAATTTTCGCATAGCGTTCGCCGACGTGCCGAATATCCAAGCCGTAAAGCAGTTTTTGCAAACCGCGCGTCTTTGATAATTCGATTTGTTCGATTAATTTCGTCGCCGATTTTTCCGCTTTACGTTCGAGCGCGGCGATTTGGTCGAACGTCAAATCGTATAAATCGGCGACGTTTCTGACCATCTGCAAATCAACCAGCATTTCAACCAGAACATCGCCCAAACCTTCGATGTCCATCGCTTTCCGCGCCGCGAAATAAAGAATCCGAGCCTTTATTTTCGCCGGACAATCGTCATTAGAACAGCGCGTCACGGCTTCGCCGGCGGGACGAACGGCGGGAAATTGGCAGACCGGACAAAATTTCGGAAATTCGTATTCGGTTTCCGTTCCGTCGCGTCTCGATTCGATATTCTGCAAAATCTGCGGAATAATCTCGCCGGATTTTTCGATCAAAACCCAATCGCCGATTTTCAGATTCAGCCGTTTGATTTCGTCTTCGTTGTGCAGAGAAGCGCGGGCAACGACCGTTCCGGCGAGCGTGACGGGCGTTAGATATGCGACCGGCGTTAACGCGCCGGTTCTGCCGACCTGAATATGAATCGCTTCGAGCTGCGTCGTCGCCTGCATCGCCGGATATTTATAAGCAATCGCCCAGCGCGGAGCCTTCGTTGTCGCGCCGAATTCCTGCTGTAACTGCGTCTGATTGACCTTGACGACCACGCCGTCAATTTCGTAATCGAGCGAATCACGAACGCCTTGCATCTTTTCGATAAACGCCGCGAGTTCGTCAAAATTCGCACATAAAGCGCGATTCGGATTCGTGTGAAATCCTTTCGCCGCGAGCCATTCAAAAATCTCCCAATGCGTCGGAAACATTTTCGCCGCGCCGCTCAGCAAATCATAAGGAAAAATATCGAGATTTCTGGATTTAACGATAGTCGAATCAAGCTGGCGCAAAGTTCCCGAAGCGCAGTTGCGCGGGTTGGCGAAAGTTTTCTCGCCGAGCATCTCCAATTCGGCGTTGATTTTCTGAAACTGCGAACGCGGCAGAAAAACTTCGCCGCGCACTTCAACTTTTTCGGGAAAATCGCCTTTTAACTTCAAAGGAATCGAGCGAATCATTTTGACGTTGCTGAAAACATCGTCGCCGACCGCGCCGTCGCCGCGCGTCGCGCCCGCCATTAAAACGCCCTTTTCGTAATGCAGAGCCACGCTCAAACCGTCAATTTTCAATTCCGCGACATAATCGAATTCGCGCCCGTCCGCCAATTTTTGACAGCGTTCGTCAAACGCCCGCAAATCGTCCAAATCATAAGAATTATCGAGCGACATCAGCGGCACGCGATGCACAAACGGCTTGAAACCTTCCGCACGTCCGCCAACTCTCTGCGTTGGCGAATCGGGCGTAATCAATTCAGGATTCGCGTCTTCGAGCTTTTTCAATTTAACTAAAAGCGCGTCAAATTCCGCGTCCGCAATTTCCGGCTGGTTGTTTTGATAATAAAGTTCGTTGTGCCGATTGATTTCAACGCGAAGCGTCTCGATTTCCATCTGCAAATCGTTTTCGGCGTTTTCAAAAAGATTCATATCTTTTAAAGATTTTACAATCTCAACTCATAAATTTTGCAATCAAACCGTGAAAATGATGCGTTCCCTGTTCTCTCGTCGGCGAATATCTGCCCTGCGAATAAAATCTTGAACGAATTCCCTTTTGCACCGATTCGACAATTGCCTGATCTTCAAATTCGATTGTTTCCAAATCCGCGCCAGCACTTTTTTCGATTTTCGATTCGTCGGAAACGAATGTCAGATAAGAAACTTTCGTCAATTCTTTTTCAATCGGTTTGACGATATTGACCGACAAACCCCACGGATAAAAATTGAACATCAAATTCGGGAAAATGAAAAAGTAAAGTGCCGCGATGTTTTCGGTGAAAGAATTTTTCTCTTCGGAAAATTGCGACGCAGTTGATTCGCTCGTTTTTGTCAAAGCCGTCTGCAAGCTCGAAAACGGAAAAAGTTCGGTCGTGTATGAACCGTAATCAATCGCCTGATTTAACGATTGGTGAACGAACGGAACGTGAAAACCTTCGAGATAATTTTCGCAGTATAAAGCCCAATGCGCTTTGACGAAATAATCTTTTGCCGCCGTAAATTTTAATTTACCGAAATCGAGCCAAGTTAATTTCTCGCGCATTTCCCCGATAAAATTTTCAATTGGCGCGAACGGATTGATCGAAGCGAAAAGGAAATATTCCCAAACGCCGAACGGAATTTTCGGCAAATCGTCGGCTTCGGTCGGAAAATTTTCGACCGCTTCAAATTCGGGCATCGAAAGAAAGTTGCCGCTCAAATCAAATCGTCTGCCGTGATAACGACAGCGAATTTTCGTTTCGGCAGCACATTCTTTTTCGATTAAAATGTTGCCGCGATGCGTGCAGACGTTTGACAGACAATAAAGCTCGTTTTCGCGGCGCGACCATAAAATCGGCTCGTCGAGAAAATCTTCCAAGATTATTTGCGGCTTGAGTGTTTTTATTTCGTCCGTCGTGCCGAGAAACTGCCAGCTTCGCGCAAAGATTTTTTCCTTCGATTCATTAAAATACTTTTCATCCGTGTAGAAATCCGACGCGAGCGTTCGCGCCTGTCGAATGTCAGGATTGATGTCGAAAATATTCATCGGAATTTTTACCGCAAAGAATTTTATGGAAAAGCAAGCACAGATAAATTTATTCTTTTCTTTGCGTCCTTCGTGTCTTTTACGGTTTCAATTAATTCTGGGAAAGCAAATATCGCGGCTTCGTTTCGCTGCGCTCGAAACCTCGACAAATCAGATTTTTGTCAAACGCCGCTTGAAATTCCTTTTTGATTCGCGTCTGCTCGTTGATAGCTTCTCTAACATTTGATTTGATTAGCGAATTCCAATCCGTCGGGATTTCGATTGTTTCAGCGAATTCCATTGTTTCGACAAAATCTTCACCTTTCGCCAATTGTTTGACCTTTTCGCTTTCCAGATGCCATTCGGCGAAAAGACGGTCGCTGTCGAGACCGATTTTGGTCGCGCCGTCGGGCAAAGTCGAATAATCTGTGCCGTAAAAATTCGGTTCGTAATGGCGAACAATCGCGCCGAGTTTTTCGAGATTAAGATAAGCATTCCGCGCCTGCACCGGCTGAAATGTCCATTTAATGAAATTCACGTCTTTCATCAAAGCTGTTTCGCGCTGCGCCCATTTCAAACGCGCGCCGATGCCGTAGCTTTGAAAATCTGCCTTGACCGCCATCATATGCGAATAAAAAAATCTTTCGTTGCCGAAAAACGCCGGAACGCTTAAAACAAATCCAACCAGTTTTTCCGCTGCGAATGCTCCCAACGTAAAACCGCCCGCGTGTTTTGTCACAACTAAATGTCGCACCGGCGAAATTTCGATTTCGGGCAAAGCGAAAACTTCGCGCTGAAGTTCAACGCACTGCGCTAATTCTTCTATTGCCAAACATTCGCGGATTTCGATTTCGTCTTTTATCATCAAATTTGCGTTTCCGTAAACCAACCTTCTGGAACTTTCTCAATTTGCCGGTCAGCTGTCAAATTCTTAATATCGCCGACAAAATTTATTAAAACAAGTTTGCCGTTCAACCGGTATTTCGCCGGAATTTCCGCTCGCAGTTGTTTGATTAACTGGTCGGAATTGACGGCGATTTTAAACAAAACCAATTTCGAAGTTCTGGTATGTTTCAAAATCCAATTAGTTTTACGAATCGAATTTTGCCCGCATTCGCCCCAGAAATCAAAACTGTCGTTCGCGCCGACGGCAATTAAATCAGGTTTATAACGAAGTCCGATTTTTATTTCGATTTCGATTGTCGGATATTCACGGGCAAACATCGCGTAGCCGAGAGCCTTCATCAAAACGTGTTCGTAACTTTCGCCGATTCGCTGCCATAAACGCACCTTTTGTCCGGCAAGCTGAAATTCGTGAAGCATCTTTTATATGGTAAATGTTCGATGAATGATTGTTAATTGCCGGACGCAAAAATTTTCACTTAACTTTTGCGCGGCTGATTTGATACAATTTATTACGGACAATGAGCAACTCGTTTGCCCGATTTTTTTTCAAATCCCGAACTCTTTCCCAATGGAATCTCAAAGCAGTCTCGACACTAACGGCGATTTGCGAATAAACTCGCTGGCTGAGTTAATCGCGGAAATCGCGCAGAATAAATTAGACGGTTCGCTGCGAACGACAAACGCAGATCAGAAAATCGCCGTGTATTTTGTCGACGGCGAACTGGTTTTCGCCGTCTCGAACGCTCGGCAGCATCGTTTATTTGAAATACTTCTGCAAGCCGGACGAATTACGAAAGACCAGCTCACGGCGATACCCGAATTCACTAACGATCTAGCCTTAAAAGAAAATCTGCTGAAAAACAATCTGTTCGAGAAAGCGGAAATTAACGATTTTTTCTCCGGTCAGATTTACGCGATTATCGAAAACGCACTCGTTTGGCAAGTCGGCGAATGGACGTTCAGCCCGCTCGTAAAAATTAAAAGTGACATTCGATTTGGCATTAATTTGCTGAAACTGCTGATTGAACACGCCAGAAGTCTGCCGCCCGAGGAAGTCGTTCGCCGAATCGCCGACCCGCGCGAATCATTCAAGGTTAAAGCTGATTTGCCCGCCGATATCAGCTTGTCGCCGCACGAATCTTTCGTATTTTCGCGGTTTGAAGCGGCGGCGATGACAATAGAGGAAGTTCAAAATTTAAGCGGTTTGCCTGAAGCTGAAACACGCCGGATTTTATACGTTTTGTGGCTCGGCGGCTGGCTGACGCGAGAAAATTGGAACGCGGCTTTCTCGGAAAGAAAAGTTTCCGCGATTTTATCGGCGCGGCTTCATCTGAAAAAGAATGAGCCGCTGCCGGTTCAGATACCGAACGGTAAAATTGACGAATCACCATCGAAAACAAAACCTGAAACTGTCGCTGAAGTAATAATCGAAAAAGAAAAAACCGCCGAACCGCAGATTTCCCTGGCAGAATATCTCGACCGAGTTGAACAGGCGACGAATTTTTACGAACTTTTCGGACTCGCGCCGGATTCGGTCATCACTGAAATCAAGCAAACTTATTTCGGTCTGGCGAAACGCTTTCACCCGGATTTGTTTCACAAAGAGGAAGATACAAAACTGCTGCAAAAAATTCAGTCATCTTTCACACGACTTGCCCAAGCCTACGACACGTTGAAAACCGAAAACTCGCGCGAAGTTTATGATTTCAGAATGCGCAAGGAACTGGCTGAAATGAAAGCCGTTCAAGCCAAAGAGACAACTACCGACGATATTAAGACGCAAAAGGAAGTTGACCAGGCAGCAGAACATTTTGATTTGGGATTCGGTTTCCTGATGGACGAAAATATAACCGCTGCTCTACCTTTTCTGGCGCGCGCCGTTCATTTCGACGGCACTAATGCCCGTTACCACGCTTATTACGGCAAGGCTCTCACCGCGAATCCGAAACAGCGTCACAAAGCTGAAAGCGAACTGCAAGCCGCCATCAAACTCGACAGTGAGAATGCGATTTACCGAATGATGCTGGCGGAATTTTTTGCTCAGTTTAAGCTGTTTAGACGTGCCGAAGGTGAATTAAAACGGCTTTTGACACTTCAACCGAACAATACTGAGGCGCGGATGCTCCTCGACAGCCTGCCGAAAAAATAGTTAAATTAAGAATCAAAAATTGGGGTTTCAGTTTGGGTGAATAGTTTTGAGTCCGAAATAATTTATGATGAGTAATCTTTCTGCCAAAGAAGCGGAATTTGACGAGCGTATTCTTAAATTCGCCCGCGCGACCGATGCGTTTGAAGGTTATAAAAACGCGCACGCGATTAGAATCGCCGCTTTAGCCGATGCGCTGGCACGGCAATTTAATCTCGCTTCGCACGACCGGCATTCGCTCCATCAAGCTGCTTTACTGCACGACATCGGCGCGGACGTAATGAACCGCGAATATATTAAAATCAATCGAATGCTGCGCGAAGACGAGCGTGTTGATATGCAGCGGCATACGGTTATCGGCGAGCAGGAGACGGCAAAACGCGGCTTGAACCGCGCCGTTCAGCTGCTCGTGCGCTGGCATCACGAATGGTGGAGCGGCGCGGGTTATCCGGACGCTTTGGAAAATATTCAAATTCCGCTTGCCGCGAGAATTCTGCGTGTTTGCGATACTTTTTGCGCAATGACTGACGACCGACCGCACCGCGCCGCGCGATCTGAAATCGAAGCGAAAAAGTATCTGAAAGAATGGGCGGGCATCGAATTCGACCCGCAAATCGTCAAGGAATTTCTGGCTTTGAAAGATATTGAAGAACTGCAAGTTCAGCCGGAAATAAACGCTGAAGCGGTAAAAGCGGAAAATTCGTCGTTTGATTCACAGTCAATTTTCGCTCAATCTTAAATTTTTATGTACGCTCAATCAAACATTACTCCGAAAAGCTGGCTTGCGTTTGAACTCAATGTTCTGCGGCGTTTGAAATTTGAATCGGCAATGTTGCCCTTCACCGATCAGCCGTATCTCGGAGTTTATTTGAAACGCTGGAACGCACGCGTTTTGGCGAATGACGTAACGGTCGCCGGTTGGACGAAAGCCGTCGCCGCGATTCAAAATAATTCTGAAAAATTGTCGGACGAAGAAGCGAATCTCGTTCTCGAAGACGCATACGTTCCCGGTTATCGCCTGCAAAATTCTGCGCTTCGCAGTTGGTTTAACGAAACTGACGCGTGGTGGTTTGATAACGTGCGGCAAAATATCGAGCGTCTTGCTTCACCCGCCGCCCGCGCAATCGCGCTGAATATCGGGATGAGCGTCGGCGATTACGCTCTGTCTTTCACAAATGAAAATTTAGAGCTGCGCCAGCCGCTCTCGACTGTTTACCGGAGACTCTGGAGCATTACGCCCGAACCGGTTAATAACGGGCAAAATAACACTTGCCAAAATAAAACGGCGTATGAATTTATCGGCGAAAATTTTACTGATTTGATGTTTTTAAGATTGCCGGCGGCGCATAATCAAACGCAGCGCAAAAGACTCGGCGCGGAAGCCTGGCGCGAAGAATGGCTGCGCGGCGGCGCGGAATTCTGGAACAATCTGGAAACAGCGCAGTCAGGCAAACTCGGAACCTTAATCGAAACCAAATCGCAGTATTTGCGGCTGGTCGAAGAAACTTTGGCGACAGCAAAAAATATTCCCGTCTGGGCAATCGCGCACGTCGAGGACGGTTTCGTCGCAACGCAGGATATTGTCGAAGCCGTCAGCCGCACGCGCCGCGTAAACACGATTTACACAAAGGATTTTTCCGAATTGACCGGCGCGAAAGCGGTAATTATCACTGCCTAACTGCAAAAAATAGATAGAAAATAAAGGCTGAATATAACTCGAAGGGTTATATTCAGCCTTTATTTTCTATCTATTTTTTATTTGTCTTTCCGTCTCTGGTTATCTTTCAAACGGGTGCGCCGCCAGAATTGCCCGCATATTCACCTGACCGAAAAGTGTTTCGAGATACGCGCCGAAACGGTGCAGAATCGGCACAAGGTCTTTTTTATCGGTCGTTACCAGAACTTCTTCGATAAAACGCTCGACCGTTTCCATGTCTTTATAAAACAGGAAATGCAAAGTTGTATCGAGAAATTCGGTTAATTCCTGCCGCAGATTTTCAAGCTGCTTTTTATCGGGGTTTTGTTCGGTTTGCTGAACCAATTGAAACGCCTGCCATAAATTATTTCGCAAAACAAGCGATTGCCTGAGCTTGCTCTGGAAATTCGGGAAAAGTTTTGTCGGCTCGATTCCCGGTTCGATTAATTGCGCGAACGTCAGCAGAGTTTGCTGGAAACTGTCGTTCAGAAGCGAATAAGCCGTTTCGATTTTGGCGTAAACGAGCGGCATTTGCCGAATTTCAGTCAACCCGGCGAGTTCGTATTGATAAACTTTGCGAAGCTCAATCGAAGCCGTGTAAGCGGCTCCGTCGAGTGAGCCGAACAAATCGCTTTCTTCGTCCGCCAGACGCAGCAAGCGGTTATTGATATAGCTCATCAACTCCTGAATCTGCTCATAAATGCGCGAAAAAATCAGTAGTGTCGGTTTGAGCGGTTCGTCCTGTTTGAGCATTCGATCAACGATGCTCAACCATTTCAAAATTTTCCCGAAACGCGGCAGAACCAGACGCAAATCAGATTCCAAAGCGAGCGGAAGAGATTTGGTTTCCAGAAGATTCAGGAGAATTTCCGGCAAATATTTTTCGCCCTGTTTTTCGGCGGTTTCAACAAATTTGTCGAAAGCTTTGTTTGTTTTTAATTTCTCGAAGAGAAAACTGCTCCAGGCAGTCCATTCGCCAAATTTGAGCGGCGCGGCGCGCAGCAAACTTTCGTTTAATAAAATCGAGGATTTCAACGTTTGCGAAAGTTTGTAAACTTCATCCGGACTGATTTCAAAGCTCTGTTGAGTGAACGATTCGACTTCAAAATCCAGATCAATTTCATCTATTGAATCTTCGCTGTCCTTAACGATTTTGCTAAGCTGAAACGTCAGCCGCGAACATAAAAGCAGAGTCGAGTGCGTCAGTCGAAATTCTTTCGCCCAATCGCGGGTAGCAGCTTTGGCGCGGTTTTCTTCCGCAAGCGAATGGCTGCGAACGTTCAGAAAACTTTCCAAACCGGACAGCCATAAGCCAATTTCAAAAGCCAATTCATCAGCATCAGGCGCAGGCAAAATCGGCACACGCTCGTCCTCGACGGCGGTTTTCGCCGACGTATTTACCGGATTAAAGGTTGAAGTTTCGATTAAGGCAGCGTCCAAGGCAGGCATTTTACTCCCAAAGTTCGTCAATCAGTTCAGTGCAGGCGCGGTTAGAATTTTTTTCCGCTATATAATTTATACCTTGAAACGGCTTGGTTTGGCAACAAAAATTTGGAATTTGTTTTTGCAGCTTATTTTTGTCCAAAAAGTTGTTTATAATTCGCCCTTGATTTGCAAATCGTAGAGTTATTTTCTATAAACAAAATGAACCGATGAAAAACAGTCGCCCAGAAATTCTTATCGCCACTAAAAATTTTGGCAAGGTAAAAGAACTCGAAAAACTTCTCGCTGATTTGCCTGTTCAGTTAAAAAGTTTAAATGAATTTCCGAACCTCGTTGAACCGGAAGAAACTGGGGTGACATTTGCGGACAATGCCCGCTTAAAAGCCGAATATTACGCCACGCAAACCGGATTTCGGGCAGTAGCTGATGATTCCGGTTTAGAAATTGAAGCGTTAGATGGCAAGCCGGGCGTTTTTTCAGCCAGATATGCCGGAAAAAACGCCACGGATGCGGAAAAGATCGAGAAACTTTTGAAGGAATTAAAAGAAACGAATAATATAAATCGTCGCGCCCGATTCGTCTGCGCAATGGCAATTGCCGATAAATCAGGTAGGATTGAATTTACGGCTGATGGCATCTGTAGTGGAAATATCGCTTCAGAAGCGAGCGGCGGCAGCGGTTTCGGTTATGATCCGATTTTTATTCCAGACGGATTTGCACAGACTTTTGGTGTGCTGCAAGATGATATAAAGCAGCAAATAAGCCATCGGGCGCAGGCAACATTTAAAATAATTCAGTATTTACGCCGCTTTTACGCCGTTTGAGTTGACTATTGACTTTTTCGCCTGTAGAATTCGGCATTTGAAAGTGTTTCTTGTATGAAACGCGAAAGAGGTTTCGGGGCGTGGCTCAGCCTGGTAGAGCGCTCGATTTGGGATCGAGAGGTCGGATGTTCGAATCATCTCGCCCCGACCAATTATTTTTCGATTGGTGAGATTTTGTATTTATAGCGTTTGCGGTTTAGCAAGCAGATAGATTCAATAAAATTAGTAATTAACAACATTTAAATCATTTTCGGAGGAAAACAATAATATGGCAGCTACAACAAAGCGCATGACACAGACGGACATTATCAATCATTTGGCTGAAAAGTCGGGAATGAAAAAAGCTGATGCGAAAGAATTTTTTAATACCTTAGCGACTCTCGCTACCAGCGAAGTCAAAAAGAACGGAGAATTTACGTTACCCGGTTTCGGAAAATTGGTTAAGGCAACGCGCAAAGCGCGTGAAGGTCGTAATCCGGCGACCGGCGACACGATTAATATCCCGGCTAAAACAACGGTCAAATTCCGTCTCGGTAAAGCGATGAAAGACTCTATCGGCGAAAAATAGTTCAGGCTTTTTATATTATTCAGACCGGCAAATTTTCAAATTTGCCGGTCTTTTTCTTTGCCCGCCAGCCGCTTTGAGAAAAAAATCACACAAACGCGAAAAAAAATGGTGACAAACGATTAATTCTTTGTTAATATCTACAATCATTGAGGCAAAAGACCGACGGCATTATCTTTTTTAGCAACTTTCCAGTTGCTGGATTCAACTAAAAGTTATGGAAAATCGTTAATTTTCTAACTTTATAGAAAGTTCGTCAATGGAGTATTGAGCCGATATGAATTTAAAAATTAATTTCCAATCTATGGAAGGAGAAAACAAAGTGGCAGCAGCAAAACAAATTACATTACAGGAGCGAATCCTGCAAATTGACCATATTCAAGCCAGACGTTTCGCCAAATTGAGCGGCGCACCGATGGAAATTGCAGCGGAAGGAATTATCAGACATCTTCGGGCGTGCGCTCGTATGGACGTTAACCCGGACGCTTCCGCCGTGCGTGAAATTATTGACGATGCTCTGAACGGCAGAAGAGTTTTCGCAGAAACTTCGAACGATCTTCTCGCCGCCTAATTCGTTTTTATACTTTATTATTGCAATATTATTTAACCGCCGATGTTTAGGCGGTTTTTTTATTTGATTACTTCAACTTAATTTCATAAAGCGCGTATTTACCAAATTGTTGCGCCGTCCCAAGTTCATACCATTTTTCAAGATTCGCCGTTCGATTGTTTGCATCGTTGTAAACAATAACATACGAAATCTGTGGATTTGAGGCGTTAGCGCGATTAAAATTGCGCGAAAAAAGTGCGTAATTGTTTACTTCCGCTTCGATTTCGACTAAGGTCAAAGGTCGCGCGTTTGCCGAAAGCCGCGCATTGAATCTGTCCCAGCCGAAAAGTGCCATACACGCTTCGATGTCCTGACAGCCGGTTAAAGATTTCCGCAGCCAGTCAGCGTTTAAGTCCGAATAATAAAGCATCTGGTAATATCGCCGCTTGTTTTCTTCCCAATCAGTCAATCCGGCAAAAACGTGTTGATGTCGCGCCCACAAAATTGACTGCGGCGCGACCGTCGGCTGACCGTCAGCCTGAATCGCTTCAAGGTTGAGTGTTGTCTGTCGCTTCGCCGCCTCGATGTTTCCGCCAGCCAATTCGCGCAGATGTAAATTAACCGGCATTGCTTCGTCTCGGCGGATATTAACCGAATCCCAAAACACAGTCGTTTCTTTCGCTTCGATGTAACCCCAGCCGATGGAAATTAGACCGAGAATCGAAAGGGCAACGATTGAAACAATTTTGATCGGGCTGATAAATTTCTGCCAGATAATTGTTATAACTAAAACAACTGACAGCAAAACGACGTAATTGATGACATAGAATTCGTAATGGAACGGTTGAAGCGAATGCGCGGTTAAAATCTGCTGATTAAATACTAGAAACGGCGCGGCGGCGAACGCGGCGATCAAATAGGCTTTGCGGTCTTCGAGATTTGTAAACCTGCGCCAGAGCGCGAGTACCGTCAATATCAGCACGAAGTAGCCGATAATTTCAACCGTTCGCAGAAAATCCGGCTGGCGCGTTAAAACCAAGAGCTGCGCTTTATCCATCGTTTCGTTACGGCTCGATAAAAGTATCGCGTAAGGCACGAGCGCGAGCAGGCAGAACGCGCCTGTAATAAATAAAAACAGAAAATCTTCGCGCCAGTTCTTCGTACGAAAAATCAGCGAAAAAATTGTCACACCAAATAAAATCGCGCCTGCCGAAGTCCAGATATAGAAGTATGAAAAAGCGAGCGCGGCGAACAGCAAACTGGCGAAAATCGAATAAATCGCGCGTTTCCGTTTCGTCTCAGACCTCAAACCGTTCCACAAACAGCCAAAGAACGCGAACATAAACGGAAACGCCAGACTCGGAATATAACGGCGCATAAACGGAAAAAACGGATACGCCGCGCCGTTTTCGTAAAAGCCGTTAATCGCGCCGATGCCGACGACGAGCGCGCTGCCGAACATCACGACGAGCGTGCCGACAAACGCCAGCAGATTATCTTCGGTGATCGAAACAATCAGCCAGAACAGCGCGAGCGTCGCCAGAAATGCCGACACGATTGACACAATCGGCATCGCCTGCGAAGCCGACAAACCTAAAACTCTGGCGGGAACGGCGACGATATAAGCGGGGAAAAATTGAATGGAAAACAAAGATTCGGGCTGCGGCGTTTCCGCCGATTGGTCGCGTCCGGTGTACGGATCGTTTTTGCGCGATCTGCCGTCAATCAACGCCTGCAGATACGACGCGTAAGCCATTTCGTCGAGGTCGCACGAAGCGAATGCCCCTTGAAAGTCCGCGCCGCGCAGTTTTTGTAGATTATACTGCGGATAAACGGCGAGAATCGCCACGATAATTCCCGCCGCGATGCCGAAAAACCACTTCACATTTACCATTTTGCCGATTTCCATTTATCATTAATTACTGAGACGAAAGCAAATAATAACGGATAACGAATAAATTATAAAAGATATGAGTTTGAAAGATAAAATTACGGGCGATATAACCGCTGCGATGAAGGCGAAGGACGCGGAACGCTTGTCGGTTCTGCGAATGGCGAAAGCGGCTTTGATGAACGAAGCGAACAAAAAAAGCGCGGATTATCAGTTGAGCGACGAAGAAAGCGCGAAGGTTCTGCAAATTCTCGCCAATCAGCGGAAAGATTCGATTGAACAATACGAAAAAGGCGGGCGAACGGAACTTGCGGAAAAGGAAAAAAGCGAACTGACGATTTTGCAGGAATATCTGCCGCAAGCCGCAACGAATGAGGAAATCGCGCAAGCCGTCAGCGAAGCGATCAGCGAAACCGGCGCGTCAACGATGAAGGAAATGGGCGCGGTGATGAAAGCGGCACAGGCAAAACTCACGGGCAAATCCGTTGACGGCAAATTTTTGAGCGAAACGGTCAAAGGGAACCTTCAGTAAAAAAGGCGGCAGTATGCGGCGGCAATCAAATAAAATACCGAAATCTATCTCCAGAATATTTTGGAATGTTCAGAATGATGCATTTATGCGTGAAGAATGTTTAATTTAAACGTTGAACGGTAATTTTGAGACGGCGTTCGATATTTTTGAGATGACTTCTAGTTGATAAAATTATAAAGCACGATGCCGGAAGCCGGAACGGGTTGATTGTTGACCAGCACCGGATTAAACTTCGATTGTCGGGCGGCAGCTTCGGCGGAAGCGCGGAGCATCTGATTGCCGCTGGTCGCTTTGGCTGAAGTAACGTTGCCGGCTTCGTCAATCAGAACCTGCACGGCTACTTGCCCGTCCGCCCGCATCTGTTTAGCGAGCGGCGGATAGGCGGGTTTCGGCAAATTGACGGCGCGACCGTTTAACACTCCGGCGTTGACCGGACGACCGCCTGCCGGTGTCGGCGACGGACGCGGCGTTTCAGTGACTGACGGGCGCGACGGAGTCGGTTTGACGTTCGCGTTCGGTATCGTCATCGTGTTCGTATCGGACAAACCATTGACATTCAAGTTGGCGTTGGCGTCGGGCGTTGGTGTCGGCGTTCTGGTCGGTGTCGGCGAAGGCGTTTTCACATTGGCATTGACGTTCGTATTGGCGTTGGCGTTGGCATTAGCGTTCGAGTTTGAATTTGTTGAGACGTTATAATTAAAATTGGCGAGTGTGTTGCTAACGTTACTATTTAGATTAATCTCCTGCGAATTAAAATTGACATTATAATTGACGTTTTGATTAGCGTTGTTTTTTTGATTGCTCAAAAACCAAAAGATTCCCGCGCCGCCCGCTAAGATAACGACCGTTCCGAGAACCGTCAGAAAAACCACCAGCGCGGTGTTCGATTTTTGCGGCGGCGGTTGTCGGCGAATTGAGGGCGTGGTTTGCCGCCGTACACTTTCACGGCGCGGCGATTCTTCTTCAATTTCTTCTATCTCTTCGCCGTTCATCGGAATAACGATGCGCGGCGCGGAGATGCGTTCCGGTTCGTCAAAATCAGGAACCGGCTGTGCAGTGGAAGGAATCGGCGGCGGCGATTTGCGACGAATGACGGTTTCCTCGCCTAAATCACTTTCGCTCGGTAAAACCGTAAAATTCGGTTGTCCTTCCTCAACCAGCGGCGTGCCGTCTTTGGTGCAAAAGCGCAGAATTTCTTCGTCGTAGCTGGTTTTGCAGATCGGGCAAAATTTCATAAATTTATTTATAAATGCCTTTTAATTTCAATTAAATATGTGCAACAATCTCTGATTACGCATTCTACCACGATTTGTTTAGCGCAAAAATATCTTATAGCGGACAACATTTACTCAACTGAAATTTTTATGACTGATTATCAACGCTTTATCGCCGGTCGCATCAATCGCGTTCCGGTTTCCGGCTTGCACAAATTTTTCGGCATCGCCGCTTCGATGCCCGACGTGATTTCACTCGGAGTCGGCGAACCGGATTTTGCCACGCCCGCACCGATTACCGAAGCCGCTTTTCGTGCGATTTCCGAAAAACCAATCGGCTACACGGCAAATTCCGGTTTGATGGAATTGCGCGAAGCCGTCGCCGCACATCTCGAAAGGCTTTATGCGGTTTCCTACCATCCGAAAGACGAAATTTTAATTACCGTCGGCGTGAGCGAAGCGTTAAAGTGCGTTTTTTCGGCAATCTGCAACGACGGCGACGAAATCATCGTGCCGAATCCGTGTTTCGTTGCCTACGACCCGGAAATAATCTTTGCGGGCGGCGTTCCGGTCGCAGTCGAGTGTCGGGCGGAAAATGATTTCGAGCCGCTTGCGGCAGATATTCGTGCGGCGATTACCGATAAAACGAAAGCGATATTTCTCGGCTTTCCGAACAATCCGACCGGCGCAGTCTTGTCAAAGAAAACCGCCGCTGAAATCGCGCAAATCGCCGCCGAATACGATCTTTTGATTATCAGCGACGAGATTTACGACCGTCTTGTTTACGGTGTCGAACACGTTTGTTTCCCCGCTCTGCAAGGCGCGAAAGACCGAACGATTTTGCTTGGCGGTTTTTCCAAAGATTACGCGATGACGGGCTGGCGCGTCGGCTATATTTGCGCGAACGCCGAATTGCTCGCCGCGTTCTCAAAAATCCATCAATATGCCGTGATGAGCGCGCCGACCGTTTCGCAATTCGCCGCGCTCGCCGCACTGCAAATCGGCGAACCGTTTGTGTTGGAAATGCAGGCGGAATATAATCGCCGCCGTAAATTTCTCGTTTCTTCGCTGAACGAAATCGGTTTGCAATGTTTTGAACCGAAAGGCGCATTTTATGCTTTTCCGTCGGTCGAAAAATTCGGCTTGAGCGGTGACGAATTCGCCGAAAAACTTTTGATGGAAGAACAAATCGCCGTCGTTCCGGGCAGCAGTTTCGGCATCGGCGGCTCAAATCACGTCCGCCTCGCCTATTGCAAATCACTCGAACAAATCGAAATCGCCGTCGAAAGAATCGAAAGATTTGTTAAGCGAACGGCGGCGACACCAAACACAAAAAACCATTTCGCGTCGCACTCCTGAAATCAATTTGCGGTAAAATCTGATTGATGAAAAAAGTCATCGTCATCGGCGCGGGTTTAGGCGGACTTTCCGCCGCGATTCGTCTGGCAAATTCAGGTTTTGCCGTGACGATTTTAGAGAAAAACGAAACGGTTGGCGGCAAAGTTAATTCGGTCGAAGCGAACGGTTACAAATTCGACACGGGCGCGTCGCTTCTGACGATGCGGCACGTTTTTGAAGATTTATTCAACGCGTGCGGCAAGCGCATCGAAGATTATCTCGAAATCGTTCCGCTCGACCCGATTTGCCGTTATTTCTGGTCAGACGAAACTCGATTCGATGCTTCAAGCGATTTGCCGAAAACAGAAGACGAGATTTCAAAATTAGAACCGCGTGATGTCGAAAATTTCCGCCAATATCTCGCCGACGCGAAACGGAAATACGAAATCGCTGAAAAAACTTTTCTCGCGAATTCGTTGAACGATCTGCCGAAACTTCTGCGTCCGAAATATCTAAAAGATTTACTGGCGATTTCCAGCTTGAAAACTCTCGCCGCGCATAATAAAAGTTATTTTCAATCTGCAAAATTACAGCAGTTATTCAACCGTTTCGCCACTTACAACGGTTCGTCGCCGTATCAAACGCCCGCGACTTTCGCGCTTGTGCCGTTTGTCGAATTCGGTTTGGGCGCGTGGTATGCGCGCGGCGGAATTTACGAAATCCCGCGAGCGTTGGAACGTCTGGCGCGGGAATTAGACGTCGAAATCAAAACTAACTGCGCGGTTGAAAAAATACTTATCGAGAATAAAAAAGCTGTCGGCGTTCAGCTAGAAAGCGGCGAAATTTTGCGAAGCGAATATGTCGTCGCCAACTCCGACGCGGTGGAAACTTACCGCAGTTTGCTTGACGAAAAGTTTTTCAACGAAAAATTAGACAAACGCGAACCGTCGTGCAGCGGTTTTGTTTTGCTGCTCGGCGTAAAGAAAAAATTTCCGCAACTCGCGCATCACAACATATTTTTCTCCGACGATTACCGCGCCGAATTCGATGCGCTTTTTCGGGATTTGCGACCCGCGAAAAATCCGACGATTTATATCTGCGCGACTTCGAGAACCGACGCAACGCAGTCGCCGCCCGACTGCGAAAATCTTTTTATACTCGTCAACGCGCCTTACACGAGCGAGAAAACTGATTGGAAAACAGAAGCGAAATCTTATCGAGATTTGATCGTTAAAAAGTTGAAGTCATTCGGTTTAACAGATTTGGACACATCAATCGAGTTTGAGCAAATCATCACCCCCGAAGATTTTGAATCGAAATATCGCACGAATCGCGGTTCGATTTACGGCGTTTCGTCAAACGGCGTTTTCTCGGCTTTTCTGCGCGTTCCGAATCAATCGAGACAAATAAAAAACTTATATTTCGTCGGCGGCGCGACGCATCCGGGCGGCGGAATGCCGCTGGTTTTACTGTCGGGGAAAATGGCGGCGGAAATGATTCAGAGAGAAAAGTAAAAATCATTCTTTCGCGCCGTATTGTCTGAGAATTTGTTTGATTTTTTCCGACTCGGTTTTCTGCATCGCCGTTTCGCCGTCTTCATCTTTCAAATTCGGATTTGCGCCCAATTCAAGCAAAAACTTAACAAGTTCTAAATCGTCATCAAAGCAAGCCTTCATTAAAAATGTTTGAGAATCTTCGTCGCGGACGTTTATATTCGCGCCTTTTGAAACGAGCAAACGAATAATTTCCTTTGTGATTTCTTTTTCGTCTTCGTCAGCATCAATCCGCATCGCCAACGGTGTGCGTTTTTCACTATCTTTGACATTCACATTTGCTCCTTTCTTGAGTAAAAAACGAATGATTTCAAGATTTCCGAATTCGACGGCGACGTGCAAAGCGGTTTGTCCATTACTGCTTTTGGTATTAACTTTGAAGCCGGAATTGATTAATTGTTTGACTGCTTCGTTATCATCTTGAGCAATCGCTCCGAACAAAGGAATTTCAGACCAACGAATTTCAACAACTCCTGTAAAACCCATTATCGGTGCGGTTATTTCGACATTCGGTTCAATCGGCTCTTCGATTTTTATCGCCTGCTGATAATCGGCGAATCCGTTTCCCTTAACGATCAAATCGTAAGTTCCGCGCGGAATTAAATTAAATCGAGCTATACCGCTTTCATTCGTTAAAATAGAAAATTCTTCTTTTGTTTTCTTATTTATTAATTCAACCGTTTGGTTCGGAATAGTTTCATCTGTCGGGTCGTAAACAGTAAAAGAAATTCGGCTTGTCTTGGAATAATCTTTTGTCTGCTTTTTGTCGTTTGATTGTTTGTCGGATTTCTGAGGCGTGCTGGTTTCCTGCGCGTTCGCTATTGCCGAAATTGTCAGCGACGCGCCTAGAACGCCTGCCGCCAGACGCGAAGCGCGTCCGGTAATTTTGTGCAAATTTGAATTGGCGGTTTGGACTTTGCCGTTTGGCAGGCGAACGTAGCGAACGCAAATTTTTCCGGCATTTCGGGCGACGAGTTTTCTGGCTTCGCCGCGCGACATCGCCGACAGATTGTAAACATTTTTCTCGCAATTTTGACAGAAACGAATTTGTTCGCCGCCGCTCATTTCGTTCCATTCTTTGGAACAAGGCGCGGGCGATTGAATTGAGTCAAGGAAAAATTTCATTGCCATAAGTGATTTCAAGTCGAAAGATTTACAGAAAAGATGCGGCGAGTTTGAGATTTGGTTGCCGCCTCTGAACTTTAAATTCGTTTCTACGATGGCGCGGATATTTACTATCGGAAAACTTCCCGTTATCATCAAAGTGAATTATTGAAAGAAATTTATGAAACAATGTCCGAACTGCCAGACAACTTACGCCGACGATAATTTGCAGTTTTGCCTGCAAGACGGAACGCCGCTTGTTGAATTTTGCTGATGCGAATGCGCCGCGCAATTATGAAACCGAATCGGAAACGCTCGTGCATTCCGAAAAAGGTCGAGCCGATTCGTTTTGAAACGCCGAGTTCTTATCAAACCAATCAGGCGAATTGGGAACAGCCGAGCCAGCCGGTAATTATCGAACAGCGCGAAACTAAGAAATCGAATACTGCGATGATTGTCGCGCTGTCGGTTTTGGGAACGATTTTGCTAATCGGTTTGGGCGGTTTGGGCGCATGGCTGTATTTTAATAATAAAAAAACCGAAATTGCCGTGAACGTCAATAATCAGCCGACAAATCGCCCGACGAATGCGAATACGGCAAATCAAAACGCCAATGTCGCCACGCCGACACCAACGCCGTCGCCGACCGCGCAGCCGACGCTTTTGCCCGAAGTGGCGAAAGAAATTACCAAAGATGTGAAAAATGTCGTGGACGAATGGAAAGATTCGACGGAAAATTCGGATATTGATACGCACATCAGCCAATACGCCGACACGGTTGACTATTACAAAGCCGGTCGCGTCAACGTCGCCAAAGTTCGCGCCGACCGTCAAAGTGCGTTCGACAATTTACGATTCGATCAACGTTAACATAAAAATTTGAAGGTCACGCCCGATCCGTCAGGCGAAAAAGCAACGGCGATTATTGGATAAGGAATGGAATTTTGAAGGCGATGAAAAATCTTCGTCCGGCAAAGTTCAGCAGCAATTAACTTTCAGCCGAATAAACGGCAGATGGCTGATTACCGGCGAAAAAGATTTGAAGGTTTACTACGTCAATAAATAAAAAATGCGCGCTTTACGATTTACGGAAAACCGGTTAAAACTCCACGAAATTCCGCGACCGAATTTTGAATCGGAAGCGTTGGTGCGCGTTTTGAAATCTGGAATCTGCAATACGGATTTGGAAATCGTCAAAGGTTACGCCGGATTTTCAGGGACTATCGGACACGAATTTGTCGGCGTGGTCGAAGAAGCGCCAGACGCGCCCGCATTTGATCGGCAAGCGCGTAGTCGGCGAAATCAACGCGGGCTGCGGAAAATGCGAATTGTGTTTGCGCGGCGATTCGCGGCATTGCCCGAACCGCACGGTTTTAGGAATTGTCGGACGCGACGGCGCGCACGCGGATTTTTTAATTTTACCGACGCGCAATCTTCTCGAAGTTCCCGACGCTGTTTCAGACGAACAGGCGGTTTTCATCGAACCGCTCGCGGCGGCATTCGGAATTACCGAACAAATCGAATTTTTTCCCGAAACGAAAATTGCCGTTATCGGCGACGGCAAGCTCGGAAATTTGTGCGCTCAATCGCTCGCTCTGAAAAGCGACAATGTGATTTTAATCGGAAAACATCAGGAAAAATTAAATTTGGTCGAAAAGCGTAATATCGAAACAATTTTGCTCGAAAACGCTTTGAAACGGCAAAAAAATTTCGATGTGGTCGTCGAGGCGAGCGGTTCGGAATCAGGTTTCGGTTTGGCGCTGGATTTACTGAAGCCGCGCGGCAAATTAGTTTTAAAATCGACTTTTCACGGCAAAACGTCGCTCGAAATGTGGCGCGTTGTGGTTGATGAAATTACAATCGTCGGATCGCGCTGCGGACGATTTGCGCCCGCGCTCGAACTTCTTGAAAACAAATCGGTTGATGTCGAAAGCCTCGTCAGCGAAGAACTTTCTTTGCGCGAAGGCGTAAAAGCAATGTCAAAAGCGGAGGAAAAAGGTGTGATGAAAGTTTTGCTTTCGATGACGAACTAAACAAAAGATTCGCGCGTCAGAACGATTCGCGCGTCAAATTTCCGGGAAATTTTAATTCGTCAGACGCAATTTGCTTTTGCTATAATTTACCGATGTTTCAGTTTTAGGAGAATATTTTTATGTTCGATGTCAGAAATTTAGGTGGAAAAAATTCGCCGCGCGGCTTTCGATTGCTGTGGGCGAATTTTTTTCGGCGTGTTTAGTGTTTGCCGTCAGCGCGAATAATTCTTTCGCCCAAACTGATGTCGAAAAACCAAAGCCTTCCGCCATCACGCCGGAAATGCTTTCGGCTTCGTTCGCCGAAGTTTCCAAGCGCGTCGAGTCGGCGGTGGTAAATATTGACACGAAAGGCAAAGTTCCCGCTGATGTAACGCTGAAAGGCGAAAAACCCACAGCCGGAAGCGGCAGCGACGATTTGCTGGAAATGTACCGCCGAATGCTTCCGCGTCGCCCGTCGTCAGCTGTCGGCAGCGGTTTTATCGTAGACAAAACCGGCTATATTTTAACGAACGCGCACGTTATTGACGACGCGGCGAAAATTACCGTCAGCCTTGCAGTCGGGCGAAGAATATCAGGCAAAAGTCGTCGGGACGGACACAGAAACGGACTTGGCGGTGTTGAAAATCGAAGCCGGACGAGATTTGGCGTTTATCAAACTCGGCGATTCGGACGCGGCGCGAATCGGCGATTGGGTTTTGGCAATCGGTTCGCCGTTCGGCTTGGCGCAAACTGTCACAGCAGGAATTATTTCGCAAACCAAACGCGAAACGCCGTATGCTTCGCAGTTTCAGAAATTCATTCAAACCGACGCGGCGATCAATCGCGGAAATTCCGGCGGACCGCTTGTTAATATGGACGGCGAAGTAATCGGAATTAATTCGCAAATTGCCACTTCAACCGGCGATTACAACGGTATCGGTTTCGCGCTGCCGTCGAACGAAGCGGCAAATGTTTACCGGCAAATCAGGGAAAACGGCAAAGTTCGGCGCGGTTATTTCGGCGTGAATCTCGATTCGGTCAAAGCTGAATTTGCCAAAGTTTATAATCTGCCCGAAGCAAAAGGCGCGATTATCACGCATATCGGCGATAAAAAAAGTGCCGCCGCGCTTGCCGGACTTCAGGCAGGCGACATTATTCTGGAATTCGGCGGAACGCAGGTTTTGAGCGCGCCGGATTTGGTGGCGAAAATCGCCGCCGCAACGCCGGAAAAAGAAGTTAACGTGACGTATCTGCGCGAAGTCGGCAGTAATTTGGAACGCAAATCCGCGCTTGTCAAACTCGCCGAACGCCCGTCAATTAATACGACAATCGAAGAGGAAACCAACTCGCAGAAACTTCCCGTCAGCGACACGAAAAAACCGATTGAACCGTTTGGTTTAACGTTAATTGAACTCACGCCGCAGCTTGCCGTCGTGTATAAAGTCGAAGGCGAAAAAGGTTTAATCATCAAAAACATCAATCAGGCGAGCTTTATCGCCGACGTGAAAAACTCCAACGGTTCGGAAGCGTTCAGCGAAGGCGATTTGATTCAGCGCATTAACCGCATACTGATTACGGATTTGAAAACTTTTAACGAAACCGTTAGCCGATTGAAAAAAGGCGACGCGGTGGTTTTGCAGGTGCAGAGTTACGATTTGCGGTCGCGTAGTTTGCAGCGGCGCATCATCCAGTTTACCGTTCAGTAAACTTAATTTAGAACATCAAAATCGTAAATCCTGAACGGTGAAATTTTACTATTCGGGATTTACGATTTATTATTTACGCAATATGGCAAAAGCAACAGAAGCAAAGAAAAAAGACAAAAAAGCATCGGCAAAAACGGCAACTTATCATAATTACATCAACGGCGAATGGATAAAATCAGCGTCGGGCGAGTGGTTTGAGAACGTCAATCCGGCGGACACGACCGACATTATCGGGCGTTTTCCGAAATCAAACGCGGAAGACGTGGCAAACGCGGTTGCGGCGGCGAAATCAGCGGCGACGCGCTGGCGGCGAACGCCCGCGCCGAAACGCGCCGAAATTTTATTTCGTTTAGCGCAGATTTTGGAGCGGAACAAGGAAACTTTTACCCGCGATATGACGCGCGAAATGGGCAAGGTTTTGAAGGAAGCCGGCGGCGACGTGCAGGAAGCGATTGACTGCACTTATTACACGGCGGGCGAAGGTCGCCGTTTGCACGGCTTTACGACTCCGGCGGAAATGCCGAATAAATTTGCGATGTGCGTCCGTCAGCCGGTCGGCATTTGCGGCTTGATTACGCCGTTTAATTTTCCGATGGCGATTCCTTCGTGGAAATTGATTCCGGCTCTGGTTTGCGG
Organism: Pyrinomonadaceae bacterium; assembly: GCA_963761145.1. Lineage (GTDB taxonomy): Bacteria > Acidobacteriota > Blastocatellia > Pyrinomonadales > Pyrinomonadaceae. The sequence goes on along the minus strand of CAVXFU010000004.1, from coordinate 357,999 downwards.
CAACACGGTCGTTATCAAATCGGGCGAAGATGTTCCGCTTTCGACAATTAATCTCGTCAAATCGTGCGAAGAAGCCGGAATTCCGAAAGGTGTCATCAATGTCGTCAACGGATTTTCCGAACCGGGCGAAGCGTTGGTCGCCCACGAAGACGTTCGTTTGATTTCGTTCACGGGTTCGACCGATACGGGCAGAATCATCGCTGAACAATGTGCGCGAACCAATAAAATCGTCAGTCTCGAAATGGGCGGCAAAAATGCGATTATCGTGATGGACGATGCCGACATTGACAACGCCGTCGAAGGTTCACTGTGGGGCGCGTTCGGAACTTCTGGACAACGCTGCACGGCTTCATCAAGACTGGTCGTTCACAAAAAAGTTTATAAAAAGTTCTGCGAAAAACTCGTTGAGAAAACAAAGAAGTTAAAAGTCGGCGACGGCTTAAACCCGAAAACCGAAGTCGGTCCGGTCATCAATCAAGCCGCGATGGACAAGATTTTGAACTACATCGAAATCGGCAAAACCGAAGATAAAGCAACCTTGGCTTGCGGCGGAAATGCCTTGACAAAGGGCGAATACAAAAACGGTTATTTCATCGAACCGACCGTTTTCACCAACGTCAAACGCAATCATCGAATCGCGCAGGAAGAAATCTTCGGACCCGTCACCGTCGTCATCCAATTTGAAACTTTGGACGAAGCGATTGATATTGTTAACGATGTCAAATACGGCTTATCGTCGGCGATTTATACGCAGGATGTCAACCAATCTTTCTACGCGATGCAGGAACTTTACACCGGAATTTGCTACGTCAATTCGGCAACCATCGGCGCGGAAGTTCATTTGCCGTTCGGCGGCACAAAAGGCACCGGCAACGGACACCGCGAAGCCGGAACGCAGGTGTTGGACATTTTCACCGAATGGAAATCGCTCTACATTGATTATTCGGGCAAACTGCAAAAGGCGCAGATTGACGAAGTTGAAATTTAGTTTTAATTCAAATTTCACTTGCGCCGTTTTTGAATTCAGCGAAAACGGCGTAAAATCGTGTTATAGGAAATATTTATTAAATTAACTCTGGAGAATTACAAAAAATGAAAATCGGATTACCGAAAGAAATTAAAGATAACGAATATCGCGTCGGGCTTAACACCGGCGGGCGTGAACGCGCTGACGGGCGCGGGACACGAAGTTTTCGTGCAGAAAACGGCGGGCGAAGGTTCGGGCTTTTCTGACGAAAATTATGTTAAGGCGGGCGGCAAACTGCTCGACACGGCGGACGAAATCTGGCAGACGGGCGATATGATCGTTAAAGTCAAAGAACCGGTCGCGCCCGAATATCCGCGTATGCGTGAAAATCAATTGCTTTTCACCTATCTGCATCTCGCGCCGGAATTTGAATTAACGAAACAACTTCTCGAAAGAAAAGTAACCGGCGTGGCGTATGAAACGATCACCGATAAAAAAGGCACTCTGCCGCTTTTGACTCCGATGTCGGAAGTCGCCGGCAGAATGGCGGTGCAGGTCGGCGCAACGTTTTTGGAGAAGATGAACGGCGGACGCGGCATTCTTTTAGGCGGCGTTCCGGGCGTTCCGGCGGCGAACGTCGTCATCATCGGCGGCGGCGTGGTCGGCACGGAAGCGGCGAAAATGGCGGTCGGTTTGGGGGCGAAAGTTACGATTATTGATATTAATCTGGATAGATTGCGTCAGCTTGACGACATATTTTTATCGAAAGTGCAGACGCTTGCTTCAAGCCCGTATGCGATTCACGAAGCGATTTCGCACGCTGATCTGGTCATCGGCGGCGTTTTAGTCGTCGGCGCGGCGGCTCCGAAGCTTCGTGACGCGGGCGATGCTCAAAGACATTCCGAACGGCGCGGTTTTGGTTGATGTCGCGGTTGATCAGGGCGGCTGTTTTGAAACGACGCACGCCACGACGCACTCGAATCCGACGTTTTACGAAGAAGGCGTTTTGCATTACTGCGTCGCCAATATGCCGGGCGCAGTTCCGAGAACTTCGACGTTCGCGCTGACGAACGCGACTCTGCCGTATGCGCTCTCGCTCGCCAATAAAGGTTTTGAAAAAGCGATTCAGGACGATAAAGGTTTAGCGGAAGGCGTAAATACTTATGCCGGAAAACTGACTTACGAAGCTGTGGCAACTTCGCAAAATCTTGAATATACGCCGCTCAATTCGCTGATTGACGGCATCGCGGCAAAAGCGACGAACTAACAAAAAAAAGGAGCGTGAAATCATGATTTCACGCTCCCTTTTTACAATTTACAAAAAACCTGTGTCCGCAAGAATAAAAATAATCGCCGTGATTTACATATTTGTTCTGGCGGGCATTATTTTTTTAGCTGATTCGCGCGGAACGAGTTATTTTTCGTTTCTCAGACTTCTACCTTTCGGCGACAAAATCGGGCATTTCTGTCTAATGGGTACGTTTTCGTTTGTCGTCAATATGGCATTGAACGCGCGAAGTTTGCGCGTTTGGAAATTAAATTACCTGCTCGGCAGTTTGATTGTTTTAATTGTCGTCACGCTCGAAGAATTTTCGCAGTTGTTCGTGCGCGGGCGAACTTTTGACTTGATGGATTTGCTGGCTGATGCGGCAGGAATTGTTATTTTCGGCGAATTCGCGCACCTGATCGTCAAAAAATATATTCTTTCTAAGCAGTAAACTTATTGATTTGTTCCAACAGAACTTCTTTCAAATCCGCGCTTTTAACCAGATAAATGTCCGCGCAGTTTTCTTCCGTTTTTTCTGAAATTTCCTGTTCGAGTCCGCTCAGAATAAATAACGGTATCGTCTTATAATTCGGATTTTCGCGTAGTAAACGGCACAAATCGTGTCCGGTTAAATTCGGCATTACGGCATCAGCAATAACCAGATCAAAATGTTCTGCCAGCGCGACCCGCATCGCCGACAAACCGTCTTCCGCCGATGTGACATCAAAACCGGCACGCTGCAAAGTAATTTCCAAAAAACGCCGCATCGAAGCGTCGTCATCCGCCAATAAAATTTTCATATTGCGAGATTCTTCGTTACTCATAAGGAATTTAGCTCATCTAACATTTTTCGTTTCTATCTGTTAAAATTATTTCGTATTGACAAAGTGAGTGGATTCAAAAGTATGAAATAAAGCCGTGATTTTGTCAACGCATTTTTTAGTTAAGTAATTTAAAACACAGAGTTTTACGATGTATGAATTTGCAGTAACACCGGCGATTACGCAGTTAAGACGACCCGGCGTTTTGATTACGGAAGTTGCGCCCGAAAGTTTGGCGGAAGAATTGGAACTCGCGCCCGACGATAGAATTGTGCGCGTCAACGGACGCGTCGTGCGCGATTATTTGGATTTTCGTTTTCAGACGGCGGGCGAAACCGAAATCGAATTACAGGTCAAAAAGCCGAACGGCGAAACCTGGCAGTTAGAAATCGAACGCGAAGAAAGCGAAGATTTCGGCTTGATGTTCGAGCAAATCGTGCCGCGCCAATGCGCCAACGAATGTCTTTTTTGTTTCTGCAAAGGCAATCCTGAAACGGCGCGACCATCGCTTTTCGTCCGCGACGAAGACATCAGATTTTCGTTTCTTTACGGCAATTACACGACGCTTTCGTCAATCACGCCCGACGAAATGAAACGCATTGTCGAGCAAAGATTATCGCCGCAATACGTTTCGGTTCACGCGACCGATTTGAAAACCCGCGCTTATCTGCTCGGCGTTGACGAAAGCCGCGCCGATATTTCCGGCAAATTAAAAACGCTGCTCGATAACAACATCGAAATTCACGCGCAAGTCGTTCTTTGCCCGGAAATAAACGACGGCGCACAATTGGAAAAAACTCTGCGCGACTTGGCGGCGCATTATCCGAAAGTCGTCTCGACAGCAGTCGTTCCGGTGGCTTTAACGCGCTATAACACCGACGAACGCTTAACCCGCGTCACGCCCGAATTCTGCCGCCGAACGGTAAAAGAAGTCGAAAAACTGCAAAAAGAATTTCGCAAAAATCTGGGCGTGACTTTCGCATTTCTCGGCGACGAAATTTATATTAAAGCCGATTTGCCGATTCCTTCCCGAAAACATTACGGCAATTATCCGCAAATCGAAGACGGCGTGGGAATGATTCGTTCGTTTACCAATTCATTTGAAAATTTGCTGAAGAAAGTTGCTTTGCGCGAAAACAACAAAACTGTTTCGACAGCGGAAACAATCGGCATTTTTCCCGCCAACATCCGAACGCACCAATTAGCAATCAAACCGAAAACACGCGTTTCTAATTCTCCGACTTCTATTCTTCATTCGTTAAATGGAACATTTCTAACCGGCGAAATGTTTGCGCCGATTTTGCGCGAACAAATTGAAAAATTAAACGCGCTGATTGGCTCAAATCTGCACGTTCTCGCCGTTCCGAATACATATTTCGGCGGCGACGTAGCCGTTGCCGGACTTTTAACCGGACAGGACTTCCTCGCGGTCAAAGATCAAATCAAAGGCGATTTCGCCGTTATTCCGAAAGCCGTCATCAAATCCGACGAACCGATTTTGCTTGACGGAATGAAGTACGAGGATTTAAAAGCGCAGTTTGATGTGCCGATTTACGATTTGGACGCGCAGGAATTCGTCGCTGAAATTCTGGCTGACGATTTTTAAGAGCAAGTTTTTATCAAAAAAAGAGTTGGAAGTTCGCTGCCGCTGAACGAATTTCCAACTCTTTTTTCACCAAAAATCACGGCATCAAAAATTTATAAACAATCACGCCGGAAACTTTGACCGGTTGTTTCGATAAATAAGTCGGGTCAAATTTGGTACTTCTCGCCGCTCTTTCAGCTTCAACTTTCAGAAGCGGATGACCGCTGACGGCGTTTGCCGAAACGACATTTCCCGCTTCGTCAATCAAAACCTGAACATTCACATCACCGGCGGCTCTAACGGCTTTGGCGGCGGCGGAATAAACCGGTTTCGGCAGAAATTTCGCTTTGCCGTTAACTACGCCGAGCGATTGGATCGCCGGTTTTGATTTGGGCGCAATTTCGGCAACCGGCGGTTTTTTAAACTCCGGCGGCGGCGGGATTTTTTTGACGTTTTCGATTGGCGGCAGATTCATCTGAACGCCTGTGTCTTTGCCGTCAAAATTTTCTCTGCCCGTGCCGTTTGATTGAAAACCATCCGATTCTGTTAAATTATCGGCAACGATAAAATTTCCGTTCGGACGCGCTTTCTGCGTGTTGGGCGTAACGGAAACTTGCTTCGGCGTAATCGGATTTTCGTCAATCCGCTGCATATTCGTTTGCCGCGTAATCGCCGCGCTTTTCGCCTGATTTAAGGGTTCGGCTTTCTGCTGTTTTACGATTGGCGCGGGCGCGTTTTCAATAATCGGCGCAACCAGCGTCGAAACATCCAAAGTTCCTTCGCCCATTCTGAAATCTTTCGCAAACAAACTCCACGTTAACGAGCTGAATAACAATCCGACGACCAGCACAGTCGTTGTCAGCATATAACCGCCGCGCGTCTTATTTCCCTGTTCACGGCTTCTCGATTCGACTAATTGATCTAACATTTTCTTTTTTCCTCCGTAATTTTCCGGTGCCAAATTCACGGTCATTACTCGATTTGAAACGGCAAATATTTTCCGCTTCGGTTTTTTAGACACCGAAGTTTCCAATTTGTTCCAATGATTTTTTGGGCAGAAAAATAGTTTGTAGTTTATAGCGGGAATTTAAGCGGCTTTATTTTTCACGGCGATAATTTCCGCCGCAATGCTGACGGCGATTTCAATGGGCGTTCGGCTGTTAATCGGCAACCCGATTGGCGTGCGAAGTCGTTGGAGTTTTTCTTTTGAAAATCCTTCCTTTTCGAGGTTTACGAGCAGCGTTTGCATCTTCGCCCTGCTTCCGAGCACGCCAAAATATTTGAACGTTTTTATCAATCAATTTTCTAATCACAATCTCGTCGAATTTATAACCGAGCGTCATCACAACGACGTAATGATTTGCGCCCGATTCGATGAAATCGCCGATATTTTCGTAAGACTCAATGATAGTTTTCTCGTGAACGAATTCATTTTTGGCGAGCGTATTTAAATCTTCGCGATCATCGAAAAGCGTGATATAAAAATCCGTTTTCGACATCAATTCCGACAAAGCCAAAGCGCAGTGTCCGCCGCCGATGATGAAAAGTTTATTTTTGGAGCCGAGCTTTTCCGCGTAAAAGAAATCAATTTGACTTTGTTTTCTAAATTGAAAATCAAACTTGTTTGATTCATTTGGCGAAACTTCAAGCGCGGAATTTGAGATTCGTAATACTTTTGATTGATAAGTTTCGAGAGCGTTGATAATTTCGAGAATCGCCGCCAGATGTGCCGAGTCTAACCGAAAAAATATAATCGTCTGTTTGCCGGAACAAATCATTCCGCTCGAATCGGGTGAATTTTTTCGATGAATTTGCTCGACAATTTCCGAATCAAATTTTGATCTTTTATTTTGAAGTTTAATTTCAGACTGTTCAACCAAATTAACTTCCATTACGCCGCCGCCGACGCTTCCAGCCATTTCATCGCGGGCGACAATCATCTTAAAACCTTGTCTGCCCGGCGAACTGCCCGAACTTTCCGCGACAACGAGCAGCATCACCGATTCGTTTCGCTTTAATCGTTCGGCGGCAAATTGCCAGATTTCGAGTTCTTTGCTCATTTAATAAAGATAATTTTGCCACGAATGCACACAAATGAAAGCAGATAAAAACGGATAAAATCATTTTGGTTTTTATCTTTCTCTAGCTGATTTAATCTGTGTGCATCTGTGGCAAAAAGTCTTACGCTTTCATGGCTTTCACCGTTTCCGAATACAAATTCATCAAAACTTTTTCCGGCGTAAACGGCGCGTCGAACGCGGGCAGATTCTCAGCGTTAAACGCTTTGACGGCTTCACGAATCGCAAAATACGCGCCGAGTCCATACATCAAAGGCGGTTCGCCGACGGCTTTTGAATTGAAGACGGCGAGATTTTCGCGCGTAGTTGCGAGCGGCGAGATTTCAATCGTTTTCGGCACGGAATAAATATCGGGAATCTTGTAAGTCGAAAGCGCGCTTGAGCGCAATTTTCCTTGCTTATCATAGAAAATTTCTTCCATCGTCATCCAGCCGATTCCCTGCACAATTCCGCCTTCGATTTGCCCGTAATCAACCGATTCATTCATCGAATTGCCGAAATCGTGACAGCATTTGACGTAATCAATCGTGTAAATTCCGCGCCGGCAATCAACCGTCACGCCGAGAACAGCCGTGCCGTAAACGTGATAAGCGAACGGATGACCGCTTGCCGTTCCCCAATCAAAACTGATTCCGGGCGTGGCATAATGCGCGTGTTCGCTCAAACTGACGCGATTGAAATGCGCTTCGTTGACAAGAACCAGCCAATCCAAATCGGTCGGTTCGCCGTTGCGAAAAACGAAACCGTTTTCGATTGAAACGTCGTCCGCACTTTCAGCTTCAATAAGCGGCGCGGCGACTTCTTTCAAACGCTGCAAAATCGTTTCGCAGGCGATTTGCGTCGCTCGCCCGTTCAAATCGGCGGCGGCAGAAGCGGCGGTCGGCGAAGTGTTGGCGATTCTGAGCGTGTTCGTCGTGTGAATTTTGACGCGATCAATCGGCATCGAAAAAACCTGCGCCGCGACCTGCGCCATTTTCGTGTTCACGCCCTGTCCCATCTCGACCGCGCCGGTTGAAACGGCGACCGAACCGTCGGTGTAAACGTGAACCAAAGACCGCGCCTGATTCATCGGCGTTTTGGTAAACGAAATGCCGAAACAAATCGGCTGGAGCGCGACACCTTTTTTGATGAATTTATTGTTTGCATTAAATTCGTCAGCTTCCTTCCGCAATTTTGCAAAATCAAACTTTTCATCGGCTTGCGCCCAACTCGTCAACGCTTCCGATTCGGCGATTTGCCCGTAAGGAAATTTGTCGCCGTCGCTGATTAAATTTTTCCGCTGAATTTCGCTTGCCGAAACATTTAATTTTTCCGCCGCGTGTTGAATCGCCGATTCGATGACGAACATTCCCTGCGGTCCGCCGAATCCGCGAAACGCCGTGTTCGGCGGCAGATTCGTGCGGCAGCAGTAAGCGGTCGCCGTCACGTTCGGAACGAAATAAGCGTTCGTGCAGTGAAACAAAGTCCGCTCTAAAACCGGCGGCGACAAATCAGCGGACGCGCCCGCGTTTTGATAAAAGAAGGCTTCGTAGGCGACGATTTTCAAATCTTTATCCAAACCGATTTTGTAATCCGACGAATACGGATGCCGCTTGCCGGTCATTCGCATATCTTCCATCCGGTGCAAAGCGTATTTCACCGGGCGTTTCGTCAACTGCGTCCCGACCGCGCAAAGTGCCGCCCACGCGTTCGCCTGATCTTCCTTGCCGCCGAAACCGCCGCCGAGCCTAGTTACGTCAACTTCAATCTGATGCATCGGAATCGCTGTCACGCGCGAAACCGCTCTCTGCACCGCCGTCGGTCCCTGCGTCGAAGAATAAACGCGCATTCCGTTTTGCTCGGTCGGAATCGTATATGCGCCCTGCGTTTCGATATAAAGATGTTCCTGCCCGTTCGATTCGGCGCGACCTTCAAAAACATATTCACAATCTTTGAAAGCCTTTTCCGCGTCGCCCAACTTAAAATGTTTCGGCGGCACGATCAAATCATTATTCGCAAACGCGACCCGCGCGTCGGTAACAATTGCGAGCGGTTCGATTTCCACCCTGATTAATTTCGCCGCGTGCCGCGCCTGTTCTTCCGTCTCCGCCAAAACCATCGCAATCGGCATCCCGCAAAAATGAACTTCATCGTCGGCAAACAAAGGCTCGTCGGGAATAACGCCGCCAATCTGATTTTCGCCGATTAAATCTTTTGCCGTGATAATTTTGACAACACCCGCGCACTTTTCGGCTTCCGCCATGTCAACGCTTTTCAATTTCCCGTGCGCGACCGGCGAATCATAAACGCAGGCGAAAAGAGTTCCCTGAAGCAAAGGAACATCATCCAAATAAACCGACTCGCCGCGAACGTGCGATTTTGAATCTACATTTTTCATTTAATTTGAAAGCCAAACAACTCAACAAAATGCGCCGTAAAAAGCTGTCGCGCCAACAACCTTTTATAAGTTTCCGAGCCGCGCACGTCGGAAATCGGAGAAATTTCAGTTTGCAGAATTTCGCTTGCTTTGCTGATTGTTGTTTCGATTATTTGTTTGCTGCGCAAAAATTCGGAAGTCTTTCGCAGATACAGAGGCGTGGCGAAAACTCCGCCGATTGAGACGTGCGCGTGTTCGATTACATTGTCGGTAACTTTCAGCGAAATCGCCGTGTTGACCGAAGCGATGTCTAAATATGTGCGCTTGCAGACTTTTTCAAAATTGAAATGCGTGAAATCTGTTTGGAAACGGATTTTCGTTATGAATTCGTCTTCGTTTTTGGCGAGTTGTTTGTAGCCGAGATAAAAATCTTTGAGCGCGATTGTTCGCGTGGCGGCGTTTTGCCCGCCCGCTGACGCAGGCGGTTCCGACAGTTCGATTTCCGCGTCCAAAGCCAGAAACCACGCGGTCATATCGCCGATTGGCGAAGCGTTGACGAAGTTTCCGGCGAGCGTCGCCATATTGCGGATCGGCGTTGAGGAAACGAGTTTGAGATGCGGGTAAAGTTTCGGGAAAAGGCGGTTGAAAATTCCTGATTCGAGCAAATCGGTGACGACGGTTGACGCGCCGATTTCGACGAATTCATCCGATTCGCTGATAAATCTTAAATCGGAATTATCGAAAAGATTTTCCGCTTCCGTGCTAATCATTTCATCGGGTCGCTGAACGTATAAATCCGTTCCGCCTCCAATGAATGTTGGTTTTTCGTTCTCAGACTTCGGATTAATTTTTTGCAGATTTCGCAAATTTTCTTTGATGTTGGCGAAATATTCCGGGACGATTTCCCGTTCGATGGCGATTTTTAGACGGCTGTTGTTTCCGGTCACCGATTGCTGTCCGCCGACGATAATTTCACAGGCGCGTTCGATTGATTTGTAGCCGGTGCAGCGGCAGATATTTCCGTCAATCGCGGAAATCGCCGACTCGACGGTTTTCGATGCGTCTTCGAGACAGAAATTGGTCAAGGACATCACGAAACCGACGGTGCAGAAACCGCACTGCGTTCCCGAATTTTCAACCATCGCGTGCTGAACTTCGGTTAATTCGCCGTCGTCGCGGTTAATTCCTTCAATCGTCACAATATGTTTGCCGCTCGCGTTCGCCAGCGGCATCAGACACGAAGTTTGCGAGCGGTATTTCAGCGCATTGTTAACTAATTCGCCGACGATAATAGTACACGCGCCGCAGTCGCCTTCCCGACAGCCGATTTTCGTTCCCTTGAGATTTTTGTGATAACGCACGAAATCCAAAACGGTTGAGCCTTTCGGCAAATCAGTTTCGATTGATTGATTGTTCAGAATAAATTTAGTCATTCAAATACAATTTAACCATAAATGCACACGGATGAAATCAGATAGAAACCGGATAAATCAAAATTCATCTGTTCCTACCATTTTTTATCTGTGTGCATCTGTGGCAAAAACTCTTAAAATCTGCGAATCAAAATCACGCCGACCGTAATCAAAGCCGCACCCGCGACGCGGTATATATTAATCGGTTTTTCGGGAACGCCGAGCCAGCCGAAATGATCTATCAGAATGGTGATTAACATCTGCCCGCCGATTACCAGACTGAACGCGAGTGCGACACCGATGCGCGGCACGACGGTCACCATTACGGAAACGAAAAATGCGCCGAGAAAGCCGCCGATCCACACGATGAGCGGCGCGTTGACCGACTGCGCCAACTGGCTCAAAGGAACGCCCGTTAACAAAATATATGCGAACAGCGCAACGGTTCCGACGGCAAACGAAATAAACGCGGCGAGAATCGGGCTGCTCACCGAATCAGCCAGTTTGCTGTTGACAACCGCCTGCGTCGGCATCGCCATTCCTGCCATAATTGCAAGGAAAATAAAAAAGTAGTTATTGAAAAATGAAGCCATTTCGGTAATGGAAAATCGCCGACGGTTAATCGAAAAACGGTTTTCCGATTAGCAATCAATCGTTTGCGATTAACCTGATTTAGTATTTTGTTTTATCCGTTTTGCTCGTCCAGTTTTCAAAAACCTTTAATCCTTCGTCGCGCAACAGATTGACGAGCTTCATTTGCCGATGCTCAAAATTCTTTTCGATTTCCTCGTAAATAAACTGATCGTCAAATCCGATTTTCCCCGCATCTTCGCGCGTCGCGGCATAGAAAACGTGAGCAGGTCGCGCCCAATAAATCGCGCCGAGACACATCGGACACGGCTCGCACGAAGTATATAGAATGCAGCCGTCGAGTTGAAAACTGTTCAGTTTTTGACAGGCTTTTCTGATGGCGACAACTTCGGCGTGCGCCGTCGGATCGTTCGTCGAAGTCACCTGATTAAAACCTTCGCCGACGATTTCGCCGTCTTTCACAATGACCGCGCCGAACGGTCCGCCCGCGCCCGCGTCAATTCCCTTTTGCGCCAACTCGACCGCGCGGCGCATAAATTTTTCGTCTTGTTCTGTCATTTAGTTTATTGTTTCGGCTTAACTTTTATCTCGAAAACCTTTCGCCATTTTTTCCCCGTGATAAATAAACGGTCTGCGGCTTCGTCGTAAGCGATGCCGTTGAGAACATCGGCGTTGCGGTCTTCGTCCATCTGCTGATTGGCGAGGTCTTCCAAATCAATGCGCCCGATCAATTTTCCGCTCGCCGGATCAATCCGCGCGATCCAGCCTTCCTGCCAGATATTCGCCCAAATCTCGCCTTTGACGTATTCGAGTTCGTTGATTTCCTCAATCGGTTTGTTCTTCTCGTCCGTCACGACCAGCGTTTTTACGACCTGAAAATTATCCGGGTTGATAAAGCGCAGAACCTGCGTGCCGTCGCTCATAATCAGATTCGTCGCGTCGTGCGTGATGCCCCAGCCTTCGCCGAAATAGCTGAATTCCTTCATAACCTTGAAGTCGTTCACGTCGTAAACGAACGCTTTTTGTTCCTGCCAGGTTATCTGGAAAATTTTATCGTTGAAAATCGTGATTCCTTCGCCGAAATACTTGCCGTCAATCGGTATATTCTGCAAGACTTTCCCTGTTTCGATCTCCACTTTTCTCAGCGTCGAATGAAAATTGTCCGATTGGCGACCGCCCGTTCCTTCGTAAAAAAAGTTATTGTAAACGACCAATCCCTGCGTAAAAGCCTTCGGATCGTGCGGATAAGTTTTCACGATGTCGTAACCGTAAACCGGAACTTTGTCCGCCATCGGAGTTGCAGAGTTGGCGGGTTTATTGACGTTGACCGAGTTAATATTCACTTTCGTAGTGTTGACCGGAGTTTCGGTTTTGCACGAAACGGCAAAAACGGCGAATGTAATTAATAAAAAAAAGCGCATTGTATTTTCCCTGCTGACTGATTTGAAAATCATTTCTTTAATGCCCGCTCAATCGCGCTTCGGAAGGCTTCAGCCGATAAGTTGCGCACTTTTACGCCGTTAACGTAAATCGTCGGCGTGCCGCTGATGCCGTAGGTTTTGCCGTCTTCCATATCTTTGCGTACTTCGTCGGCGATTTTCGGGCTTGCTAAGTCTAATTCAAATTGTTTCACATTTAAACCCAGATCGGCGGCGTATTTTTTCAGCGAATCTTTATCGAGCGCGTTCTGATTCTTATACAAAACTTCGGTGTATTCAAAAAACTTGCCCTGCGCGTTCGCCGCACCTGCCGCGAGTGCCGCCTGAAAAGCGTTTTCGTGAATCGTAATCAGCGGAAAATCGCGCTCGACGAAACGGATTTTGTCGGCGTATTCGGCAATCGCTTGTTTCAAAACCGGATACGTCGCCGAACACGCCGAACATTGAAAATCCGTGAACATCACGATTGTCACCGGCGCGGTCGTTTTGCCCTGCGCCGGATCGTCGTCAACCGAAATGTTCTGCACAATCGGCGGAATTTCCTTGATTAGAATTTTCGCGTTGTATTTGGCAAAAAGTTTGTCGCGCAGAGCATCTTCGAGTTTTCCGCGTTCGTTGGTCGGTAAAGTCTTTTAATTTATCGGTAATTTCTCTGGCGATGAAATCACTGGTTTCGAGGTTTTGCGCTTTGGCTTCGGCGACGAGCAGATTGGAATAAACGATTTGTTCGAGCAATTGTCGCGTTTGCCCGTAAACGTCGGCTTCGATTCGGCAAGCGCGATTTTATTCTGCGTTTCAAAGTTTTCCGCCGAGATTTGTTTATCGCCGACCGTCGCCAAAATTTCCAAACGCGACAAATTCGGCGCGTTGACATCTTTCACCGAGCGTCGCTTTATATTTGACTTTCAAGTTTGAAAGAAACACGGCGAACGCTTTTTGTTCCGGTTCGCGGCGCAGGTAAGCAACGATTTGCGGACGCACTTCTTCGAGCGTTTGATTACCGACGGCGGTGCGATTCGCTTCATAGACGGCTTTGACCTGCGCGTCGGTCGGCGCAGGAACTTTCGCTTTGATTTCCTGTTCGATTAGCTTTTCAACGGTCAATTTCCGCGCCGCCGCTTCGCGTTCATACAAAATATTGTCGATCTGCTGTTCGAGTAAAGACTGGCGCGCATTCGGCAATCGTTTTCGGCAAATTTTCAAAATCCTGCCTGACTTCGGGCGTAAGATCGGCGGCTGTATAATTCTGCCCGTTCGCCGTCGCCAAAATCTCGCCGGATTTTTGCGCGAAACAGTTGAAACTCAAAAATAATAAAAGAATGATTGAAAATAACTTCATAAAGATTCGGCTACAGAATAGCAATTTTAGATCGGATTCGGCGAAATTGAGTTCGACTCGAACGGCTTCTTTTTCGTTTGGTTCGCCGAAAATGTTCGGATGAAAAATTTTCGCTAAAATCTCTGTGCCGTCAACGACGCGCGGCGCGGGACGCGAAAAATACGCGCTCGCGTCCATCGCCCAAACATTATTATTTTTCACGGCGGGCAATTCGCGCCAGTCTGCCGGAAAGTCGGTTAATTCAAGCTGCCTCTGAATATCGTGAATGTAATAGCCGCACGGAATCAAAACGATGATTTCCGGCTGTTCGGCGAAAATTTGTTCGTAATCAATCGTGACAGATTTTTTCCCCGCTTCGCCCATCAGCGCAACGCCGCCCGCGATTTCGACTTGTTCGGGAACCCAATGTCCGGGCGCGAACGGCGGCTCAAGCCATTCGAGCATAAAAACGCGCGGAAGATTTTCGAGATGAGCGGTTTTTTCCGTGATTTTATCAAGACGATTCTGCAAATTTTCGACGACTTCGATGCCTTTTTCTTTGACTTTGGCTAATTCCGCGACAGTTCGGATATTGTCGAAAATATCGGCAATCGTGTTTGGCTCTAAAGATACGACGGTCGCGTCGGCGACGTACATTTTCGCGGCTTTCTGAACGGTTTTGTATGAAACAGCGCAGACTTCGCAAAGTTCCTGCGTGATTATCAAATCGGGTTTGAGTTCTTCAAGCTGCCGCTCGTCCAAATCGTAAATCGAACCGTGTCCGTCGAGATTCGAGCGCACGGCGTGGTCAATTTCCCGCGCTCGACATCGTTTCGTGCGAAATGCGGCTTGCCGTCAAAGTTGGTCGGTCGCCGATTGATTCGGGAAAGTCGCATTCGTGCGTGATGCCGACAAGATTTGCTTCCAAGCCGAGCGCACAGACGATTTCCGTCGCCGACGGCAGAAGCGAAACTATTTTTAGTGGTGAATTTTCCTGCATATCAATAGTGAAAGCGAGTTTCGATGCGATGTCAATCGGAAAATCAACTCAAAACTTGAAAAATGTATGGTTATATTTGTCGGAAGTATCGTTACTCTCGCTGAAAGCGTAGCCGCTCTCGTCGAAAGCGGTTCCCCTTTTATCGAAAGCGGCTCCCCTTTGACCAAATGCGGCTCCCCTTTTGACAAGAGTGAACCCCCATTCGTCGAATGTGGCTCCCCATTCGTCAAATGGGAGAGCTCTCCATTCGTCAATGGGGCTCCCCAATTAACGAATGGGGCAGCACTTTTCGGCAATGAGTGTCGCTTCGGAACGCCGACACCCTTGCCGGCAATGAGTGTCGCTTCGCGCGCGAAAATCCTGGTTGGGCAGTTATTGTTCGCGCTGTCGCGCTCAATGCCGGCAGGTTGCCGGCGTTCCAACGGCGTTCCGATATTGAAGATTTCGCCGCAAATCTTGTATTATTCAATTTATGAAAACACTTTATCCAGAAATCGAGCCGTTTGATTCGGGAATGCTGAAAGTTTCCGATATTCACGATATTTATTATGAAAGATGCGGAAATCCCGAAGGCATTCCCGTCATTTTCCTGCACGGCGGTCCGGGCGGCGGGCTGATTCCGATGTATCGCCAGTTTTTTGACCCGCAGGCGTATCACATCGTTTTATTCGACCAGCGCGGTTCCGGGAAATCTACGCCGCACGCCGAATTAAGAGAAAATACGACGTGGGATTTGATCAACGATATTGAAGCATTGCGCGAAAAATTCGGCGTTGATAAGTGGTATGTTTTCGGCGGTTCGTGGGGCAGCACTTTGAGTTTGGCTTATGCTGAAACGCATCCCGACCGTTGTTTGGGCTTGATTCTGCGCGGCATCTTTTTAACGCGCAAAAAAGAATTGCAATGGTTCTATCAATACGGCGCGTCGGAAATTTTCCCCGATTTCTGGGAACGTTACCGCGACGAAATTCCCGAAGCCGAGCGCGGGGATTTTATGACGGCGTATCACAAACGCTTGATCGGCGACGACGAAGCTGTCCGGCTTTCGGCGGCGCGCGCGTGGAGCGTCTGGGAAGGCTCGACATCGAAACTTTATCCGAGCGAAGATTTGATGGATCATTGGGAAGGCGCGAACGAGGCTCTGCAACTCGCCCGCATCGAATGTCATTATTTTATGAACAATTCGTTTTTCCCGACCGAAAATTATTTGATCGAAAACATCGAAAAAATTCGCCATCTGCCGACCGTTATCGTCCAGGGTCGTTACGATGTCGTCTGCCCGATAACGAGCGCGTGGGATTTGCACAAAGCGTTTCCCGAAGCCGAATTCATCGTCGTCGCCGATGCCGGACATTCGGTCAGCGAACCCGGAATCACGTCGGCTCTGATTGATGCGATGGATAAATTTAAAGAGAAAGCGGCAAAATAAAAATTTATCGGGCGTTTCTTTAATGGAAACATTCAAAATTTAGCGTTATGATAAACAAATTGACGCGCAGACTTTTTTGGATTTACCAGCGTCAAAAAGTGCAGGAATTAATATTATGATGGGTTTAGGTACAACGGAAATTATTTTAATCGTGGCGGTTTTGTTTCTGCTTTTCGGTGCAAGCCGTCTGCCGCAACTGGCGAAATCTTTAGGACAAACGCGCAAGGCTTTCAAAGAAGGAATGAAGGAAGCCGAAGAAGAAGAACGCGCCGAACAACAGCAGAAACAGATTTAATACGCCGCCAATCGCGCCGCAAATTTCCAGCACGCCGATGTCGAGTATGACCGACGACGAATTGGCGGCTGAAATGCGTCGCCGCGCCGAACTCAAACAAATATAGTTCGGTAATTAATCAAAAAGGCGCGAAATCAGCGGCGATTCTTGTTTCAAAGAATTGCCGCTGATTTCGCGCCTTTCCGTATTGTTATTTTTTCTCTCCGACAACCAATGTCGCTTTGACCGAAAAGCGGAAACTCATTTCATGACAATCTTCGTCAATCGTCTGCGCGAGTTTTTCCGTCACCTGCTGTTTTTCCGTTTCATCAAGAAAATCAAGCCACACGGGAAGCAGAAAGTTCTCGACGAGCGGCGATTCGATAAACGCTTTGCCGTTGTCAAAGTCAAACGATTCGCTTTTCGTTTCGGTCTGGATTCTCGACAAGCCCAGTTCCTTTGCCATTTCTTCGATCTTAAAAATCGTCGGCAGATTCAATATTGATTTTTCGATTTCCGCGCCTTTTTCCAACATATCCAAATGCAGAAACGTTTCCCACAAAAGCGAGAAAAATTCGCCGAAACTGCTCGCCGTCGGCAGAAAAAACGCCACTTGCTTTTTCGACAAATTAACAATCTGCGTCAAAAAATCTTTTAATTCAGTCGGTGGCACAAACGTCGCGTCGGCTAAAACCGCGTCGTATTTTTCATTCGGATAAACGACCGAAAAATCTACGTTCGCCTTAATCGCATCGGCTTTGGCGCGGGCGATGTTGAGTAATTCGCGGTCTTCCGAAATGCCGAGAATTTCGATTTCATCATCGAGCTTTTCGCGCAAAGCAAGCGCGTGATTGCCCGCGCCCGCGTTAACATAAAGGATTTTTTCTTCGCCGGAAAATTTAAAGTTATCGTCAAAAAGATTTGTAAACCGCTCGGTCCAATCCGTTTCAACGTAAAGGTCGCGCAAAAACGCGAGTTCTTTTTCTGTTTTGCTCATACAAATAATTTATCGCAAAGCGGCGACGAGGCAAAGTTCGACAGCGGCTGTATGAGACTTGACAAAACGGAACGCCGGCACCTTGCCGGCAATGAGCGCAACAGCGCGAATATTAACTGCCCAACTGAACTTTTCGCATCGAAGCGATACTCATTGCCGGCAGGTTGCCGGCGTTCCTTAAAATCCTTTCTGCCTCAGCCAATCGGCGGCGACCGCTTTCGCCGCGATTTTTTCGCCGTCAACCGCGTAATTAAGTTTCCGCATTTCTTCGGTCGAAATCGCATTGTCTCAATTCGTTCAAAAGTTTCGCGTAAAATTTCCGTCTTGTCATTTCGCGAAATAAATACGGCTTGATACGGCGGAAAATATCGTTTGTCGTCGGTTAATTGAAACAAATCGAGCGCGGCAATCAAACCGTCGGTCGAGTTTCCGGCGATTAAATCGAGCTGCCCCGACTGCAAAGCGCGATACGTCAAACTCAAATCCATTTCGCGCGGTTGTTTGGCAAAATCAAAATTGTAAGCTTTGGAAAATCCCGCGTAACCGTCGGCGCGTGACATAAAATCCTGCCCGAATCCGGCTTGCCAGTCTTTCGATAACGAAACGGCTTCGGAAATTGTTTTCAGATTATTCTTTCGGGCGACATCACCGCGCACGAGAATCGCAAAATCGTTCGAGAAACCGAGCGGCGGACTTAAATTCAATTGGAATTTTTCCGCATATTCACGCTTCGTTTCGTCGTAAACTCGTTGTGTATCGGTCAGCGGCGCGTGCTTCAAAATCGCCGTGTAAGCCGTTCCGGTGTATTCGGGATACGCGTCAATCTGATCTGACAAAAGCGCGTCGTGCGCGAGATTTCCGCCGAGTTCAAACTTTCGCTCAACCGCAATTCCACGCTTTTCCAGACTCTGCGCTAAGATTTCCGCCAGAATTATCGATTCGGTAAAATCCTTCGAGCCGACGCGAATTAATTGATCGGCTGACGCTTTAGATTGGAAATTTGCCGCGAATGGCAAAGCCAACGCTAATAAAACCAAACCCGCCGCGCCGATTAAAACGTATTTTCTGTTTCGCCGCGACGTTTTGTTTCGCATCATTTCGAGCGAGAAAATGCGCTCGATTTGTCCGAGCGCGAAATCGGCGGCGAGTGCGAGAACAGCCGAAGAAATCGCGCCCGCGAGCAGTAAATTGTTATCATTCTGCCGCAACCCGCGAAAGATATAAGTTCCAAGTCCGCCCGCGCCGACTGCCGCCGCGACCGTTGCCACGCCGACCGCGATAACGACGGCGACACGAATTCCGGTTAAAATCACCGGCAAAGCGAGCGGCAGTTCGACCTGTCGCAAAATCTGCCCGTCGGTCATTCCCATCGCCGTCGCCGCTTCTTTTATTTTCGCGTCAACGCCCGTAATTCCCGTCACCGTATTGCGAATAATCGGCAAAAACGAATAAAGCGTCAACGCGATAATCGCCGTTTTCGCGCCGATTCCGCCGATATACGCAATCGGAATCAGCAAACCGAACAACGCGAGCGACGGAACGGTTTGCAAAATATTGGCGATTCCCAAAATCGGACTTTGCAGAGATTTGCGGCGCGTGATGTAAATTCCGAGCGGCACGCCGATCAAAACCGCACACGCGGTCGAAACGAACACGAGAAACAGGTGTTCGCGTGTTAAAGCAAACAGTTCAGACCAATTATTTTGGAGAAATTCAAAAAAATTCATTTACTATTGCTTTGATTACTCTCTATTTGCAATTTCAACAAATTGAAACCAGTAAAAAAAACATAACTTAAAAATCTGGCTGCGAAAAATAAAAGTCAAACCAGATATTGCCCAAAACGCCCAGTTGAACGTTGTTCCAATCAAAATATCCGAAGAAATTTTCTTTATTGCTCCTAAAATATTTGGTGAATATCGTTGGTGATACTCTAATAATTTAGGAAAGTGAATTAGTTGAAGGAAAATTATACGAATCAAAGCCCCGATAATCCCTAACCAAATCCAACTTCGCAGCCACGAAATTTTTCTTTGCAAAGATATAGCTAAAGTAAAAGTAAAAATGTAAGCCAGCGTTCCATATAAAATGGCTTCCCAGTTTGGTTCTCCGGTTAAGGAATCCCTAAGCAATATATAACCGGAAAATAAGCTAAAACCTATTGAGATTATCAAATCCAAAGTCCACAAATTTTTTTTGAATAAAAAATTTATCATTACTTTTAAGTTGAAATCGTTTCCAAATAATTTCTAACAAGTGGCAAATCGGATTTGGCGAAATTTTCCGGCGTTTCGTTAAGAACGATTATGCCTTTGTCCATCAAACAAATGCGTGTTCCCAAAACAAAGGCTTCGTGCAGATCGTGCGTGACGAAGACGGCGGTTTTGCCTAATTCTTTGACGAGCGCGGCGAATTCTTTTTGGAGATTGACGCGCGTTATCGCGTCGAGCGCGCCGAACGGTTCGTCGAGTAAAAGCAAATCGGGATTTGCCGCGAGACGCGCGCGCCACGCCGACTCTTTGACGCTGACCGCCGGATAATTCGTGCGGAAAGCGGCTCGCAAATTTTTCGGGATTTAAGCCGACGAGTTCGAGCATTTCCGTCGTTCGCGTCTGCTTCTTTGACGTCTTCCCAATTTTCCAAACTCGGCACGAGCGCGACGTTTTCGGCAATCGTGAAATGCGGAAAAAGTCCGGCTTCCTGCAAAACGTATCCGATGCGGCGGCGCAGATTTATCGGATTCCAATCAGTCGTCGCTTTTCCTTCGACCAAAATTTCGCCCGAAGTCGGTTCGATCAAACGATTGATGAGTTTGAGCGTCGTCGTTTTGCCGCAGCCCGATTCGCCGAGCAAAATCAGCGTTTCGCCTTTGTTTATTTGCAAATTGATGTCGTGCAAGAATTTTCGTGCCGTTAATTTCGTAATTAACTTTGGAAAATTCGACAATCGGTCGGCTGATTTTCATTCATCGCTGCGGTTGATTTTATCATTCCACGCGCGATTTTGTATGATTTAAAGTAATGAAAAGTTTCAAGCCCACGAAAGAAGATTTGCGCGACGCGATTAACCGCACGACCGAAGATTTGATTGATTATAATTTGAAAGTTTTATTCTGCGGCATCAATCCCGGAATCTGGTCGGGCGCGACCGGCTTGCACTTTGCCAAACCGGGCAATCGTTTCTGGAAAGCTCTGCATTTCGGCGGATTTACCGACAGAGTTTTGCATCCGTCCGAAGAACACGAACTGCTCGAAAACGGCTACGGCATCACGTCTTTCTGCAAACGCACGACCGCCAGAGCCGATGAATTAACGACGGAAGAATTCGTCGAAGGCGGAAAAGCGTTGGTGAGAAAAGTTAAAAAATATAAACCGCAATGCGTCGCCGTTCTCGGCATCGGCGCGTATCGAATGGCGTTCAATCAACCGAAAGCGAAATTGGGTTTGCAAGCCGAGAAAGTCGGCGGCGCGAGCGTCTGGCTGCTGCCGAATCCGAGCGGATTGAACGCGCATTATCAGTTAAACGACTTGGCGAAACTTTTCGGCGAGATGCGATTGGCGACCGAAGAACTTTCATTAGCTTCAACGGACAATTGAAATTAAAACGCGACGGGCAAACTTAAATTATTTTTCATCGAACTCGCGGCGGCTGACGATTTTTTTAACCAAATCGAGCAGTTTATCAATGTCAACCGGTTTTGAAAGATGTTCCTGATAGCCGACATCGAGCGCACGGCTGCGGTCTTGCAGGCTGACGTAACCGGTCAACGCGATGGCGGGCGTTAAGCCGCCTTGTTCCGGCGCGAGCAGTCGGACTTTGCGTATTAATTCGTAGCCGTCTTCGCCCGGCAAACCGATGTCGCTGATTAAAACGTCGGGTTTGATTCGTTCGATTGATTCGATGGCTTTGGCGGTCGAATCGAGCGAGAAAACTTCCATTTCGTTTTGCTCGAACATTATTTTCAGCATCTCGCGCGAATCTTCGTCATCTTCAATTACCAATATACGAACGTTTTTTGGCGATTTTGTCGCTTCAGACGGCGGCGGATTAACCGTTTCCGAGTCTGCATCAATCGTTTTTGCCCGAACGGAAATCGGAAGTTCGACGGTAAACACCGCGCCCTGATTTTCGCCCGCGCTTTTGACGCTGACCGTGCCGTCGTGAAGTTCGACCAGATGGCGCACGATGGCTAAACCGAGTCCGAGTCCGCCGATCTGTCTGGTATAGGAACTGTCTTCCTGGCGGAAACGCTCGAAAACATACGGCAGAAATTCCGGTTTGATGCCCTGTCCCGAATCGCTGATTTCGACGGCGATGTTTGAATTTTCGTTAAACAATCGAACTTCGATGCGTCCATTCGGCGGCGTGAATTTTATGGCGTTGGACAACAGGTTACCAAAAACCTGCTGAAGCTGATCCGAGTCGCCTGCAATTTGATTGACGGCGGATTCAAACGCGGTTTTCAGAACTATTTCCCGCGCTTCGAGCGAAGGACGCATAATATCAATCGCTGTCTGCACGACGGAAATTAAATCAATTTGTTCGAGATTCAATTTGAGTTTGCCGGTGATGATGCGGGAAACAAACAAAATATCGGCAATCATTTCCGACTGCGCTCTAGCATTGCGTTCGATGACCGAAAGCGCGTGTTTCAAGTTGATTCGTTCCGAAGGTTCGCTGCGCAAAAGTTGAATCCAGCCGAGAATCGAGTTGAGCGGCGTGCGAAGTTCGTGCGAAAGCGTCGCTAAAAACAAATCTTTCTGACGGTCGGATTCTTCGAGTTGATGCAATAGATTTCTCGATTGATATTGTCTTTCTCTGGCTCGCAACGCCCCGCGCACGGCACTAATGAGCATCGGAATGCGAATCGGGCGTTCGACTATCGTCGCGTTAAAGCGCGTGCCGACGGTTGCCGCGAGCATTTCGGCGTTTTGCGCGTTACCGGCGAAAAGGACAATTGGTAAATCAGACCAAACCGGCTGTTCGTTGAACGAATCGGAAAGCTGTTCGAGCGTTTTTTTCTCCAACGCTTCTTCTGCCAGCAAAATCGCGCCCGCGCCCGAGTTGATTTTTTCCGTCAAATCTTCCGTATTGGCGCACGTTTCGGCAACAATGCCGACTTTGCCGAGCGTCGCGCAAACCAGAGTGCTGTCACGACCGGTCGGCATCAAAACGAGAACGCGGTTTTCGAGAAATTTATTGTCCGTCGCTGTCGTCATTTTTTTTCATCAATCCGTCGCTATTTCCTTGATAAACCGGAACGCCGGTCAACACGCCGCGAAATTCGGTCAGCGGTTGTCCGAGCCGAATGCCGCCCTGATCAATGCGAAATTCGCGGATGGTGCGTTCGTGTTTGCCGGTTCGTTTCTTTAAGACGGAAATCGCCTGCCGCACTGCGCCTTCGGCTTCAAAGTATCTGAGCAGAATAACCGTATCGGCGAGATAACTCATATCAATGGGAGCCTGCATATTGCCGACCAAGCCGTATTGTCCGACGACGAGAATGCTGACCACGCCGCGCCGATTCAGGTAGCCGAGAAGTTCGTGAAACTGCATTATCAAAAATCTTTCCTGCGGCGTGGACATTAGGTAGCCGTTCACGCTGTCAATGACGACGAGTCGCGTGTTGTTTTTCTCGACTTCCTCGCTGACCATATACGCCAGTTCGCCGGGCGTTAATTCGGCGAGCTTAATTTGGCGCAGCACGATCAAATTTTCTTCGACGTATTTCTTCACGTCCAAACCAATTGCGGCGGTGCGTTTGTATAAAGTTTCGATGCCTTCGTCGAACAAATAAATCGCCGAACGCTCGCCGTTGGCGGCGGCGGTGCAGGCATACATCAAAGCCATCGTTGATTTCCCGATGCCCGCCGGACCGGTAAAAATCGTGCTGGTTCCGTAATCTAATCCGCCGAGCAGTTCTTCGAGGTCGGTCGAATCGGTTCTAATTGTTCCCTGCACGTAAGGTCGGTCGGATTCGGTCGAGCCGAGACGCGGGAAAACGATGATTCCGCCGGTTTCGATATTGAAATCGTGCGAGCCGGATTGGAAATTTACGCCGCGCATCTTGACGACGCGCAGATTGTGCCGCTGTTTGCCGTATTCGGTCGGCACGTATTCGAGCGTGATGACACCGTGAGCGATTGATTCGAGCTGTCTCTGCGAAGTCTGCGAAGTTAAATCGTCGAGCAGAATCACGGTGCATTGTCTGCCGATGAAATATTGTTTGAGTGCGAGTATCTGCCGCCGAAACCGCAGCGCGTCGCTCGCCAGCATCCGCATCTCGGAGAGCGAATCAAACACGATGCGCGTCGGATTAACGCGCTCGACCTCGTTCAAAATCAATTTTGTTGTTTCATCGAGTTCAACTTCCGACGGATGAAAAACCGTGTAGCGCGAATCGTCGCGCAGAGTGTCGCCGGAGACAGTCAAATCATAAATATTCAACTGTTCCAAATCCCAATGATGCGATTTCCCGACGGCAACCAGTTCGTCGCGGCTTTCCGACAACGTAATATACAAACTCGTTTCGCCCTTCGCCTCGCCGTCAAGCAGAAACTGCAAACCCATCGTGGTTTTTCCCGTTCCCGGATTGCCCTGCAAAAGATACAGGCGATTTCTCGGCAAACCGCCCTTGAGAATAAAATCCAAACCTTCGATTCCCATCGAAACGCGGTCAGGATCCATTATTTCGTTTTTGTGCATAATTCGTTTTGTCATCTGCGGTAAATAATATTTTTGCACAAATACACGAATTCATTCAAAGGACTTTGAAATTAAACGTTGCTTTTGAAATATTTAATTATTTTTCGGTAGTTTTTACTCCCATTCAATCGTGCTTGGCGGTTTTGATGAAATATCGTAAACGACGCGGTTGATGCCGCGAATTTCCGATGTAATTCTGGATGAAACGGCTTGCAGGAATTCGTGCGGCAAACGCGCCCAATCCGCCGTCATTCCGTCGGTCGAAGTTACGGCACGAAGCGCGAGGGTTTTTTCATACGTGCGGAAATCGCCCATCACGCCGACCGACTGAATCGGCAGAAGGACGGCGAACGCTTGCCAAACTTCCTTATAAATATTGAAATTGTGGAGTTCTTCGATAAAAATCTTATCGGCGCGTTGCAGCAACGCGACTTTTTCCGGCGTGATGTCGCCTAAAATTCGCACGCCCAAGCCTGGACCGGGAAACGGATGACGCTGTAAAATCTCGTCCGGAATATTCAAATCTTTGCCGATCAAACGCACTTCGTCTTTGAACAATTCGCGCAAAGGTTCGATTAACTTGAGATTCATCTTTTCCGGCAAACCGCCGACGTTGTGATGCGATTTGATTGTGACCGACGTGCCGCGCAAGCTGACCGATTCGATCACGTCAGGATAAAGAGTTCCCTGCACCAGCCATTTTACATCGCCGATTTTATTCGCTTCCGCATCGAAAACGTCTATAAATTTTGCGCCGATGGCTTTTCTTTTCAACTCGGGATCAACGACATTTTCCAAAACCGCGTAAAACTCGGCGGAAGCGTCAACGCCAACGACGTTTAAGTGAAGTTTATCTTTGTAGAGCTTTAAGGTTTCTTCAAATTCGTCGGCGCGAAGCAGACCGTTGTTGACAAAAATGCAAGTTTGCCGCATCCCAATCGCTTCCTGCACCAGAACCGCCGCAACCGTCGAATCAACGCCGCCGCTCAACCCGCAAACGACGTTATCCGTCTCGCCGACGATTCGCCGAATCTTCTCGACTTCTTCGGCGATAAATTGTTTCGATGTCCAATCGCCTTTGCATCCGCAAATCTCGAACAAAAAGTTTCGCAGAATCTCTTTGCCGAGCGGCGTGTGCGAAACTTCCGGGTGAAACTGCACGGCGTAAACGCGCTTTTCCTTATTCTCAATCGCCGTTATCATTTCGCCGGTCGTCGCCGTTTGATGAAAACCTTCGGGCAGCGCGGTAACGTGGTCGCCGTGACTCATCCAAACGTCCAATTCAAACGGCAAACCCTGAAAAAGCTGCGTTTCGCCGCTCAAAACTTTAAGCTGCGCGTGTCCGTATTCGCGCTGATTGGAAGGTTCCGCCGCGCCGCCGAAATCCGTAGCGATCAAATTCATCCCGTAACAAATCCCGAAAATCGGCGCGTTAATCGAAGCATAAAAATCTGCGGAAACTTTCGGCGCGTCTGTTTCATAAACGCTCGAAGGTCCGCCCGAAAGAATCACGCCCTTTGGATAGCGCTCGACGATTTTCTCCAACGGATAAAAAAACGGCACAATTTCGCAGTAAACGCCCTGCTCGCGCACACGTCTGGCGATAAGCTGCGTGTATTGCGAACCAAAATCTAAAATTAAAATAAGTTCGTGTTGCATTTATTTTTGTTTGAATTTAACCGAATATAAAATTGTTTTCGCAGTTTCCTGCATTTCTAAATTTTTATATTTTACTTCAAATGAAATTGCAGTTTGACTAAAATCTTTCATTCTGCCCGGAAAACTAACTCCGGAATAATTATTCTTTTCAGTTTTTTTAATAGCTTCAGTTTTAGTATTTTTAGTCATCATTCGGCTTGAAGGATTATTTCTATCCAAATCACAACTTACGATCTCCACGATTTCGCCGTCAATCTCTGTCTGTTCAGTTTGGCTTTGATAATTTTGCTTAATAAAATCTAAGTCTGCCGAATAATCTCCGTATTCAATTTCTAAAGTGATGTCCTTGTCTTCAAACTGCATGACAAATGAATCAATTCCCCGAACATTTTTATTCTTCATATCTAATGGAATTGAAAACGAAAAGTAATCAGTTTCTATTTTCTGCCAATCTTTTGGAATTTCCCTAATTTGCGAAGTTTCCTCAACGATTTCAAATGATGTTGCGGTTTGCTTCTGGCAGGATAAACTCAGAAGTACAAAGACGAAAATTATTGACAAGATTAAATTTTTTCTGACGTTGAGGTTGAAAATAAGTTCGTATTGCATTGGATAAAATTTAAAATCTTAGCACGAAAAGCGCAAGTCGGCTTGACAAGAGAAAAAGAAGTTTTTAATCTTTAGATTCGTCTTCGGACGATATTCCGCAGTAGCTCAATGGCAGAGCATTCGGCTGTTAACCGAAGGGTTGTAAGTTCGAGTCTTACCTGCGGAGCCAATTCTTTTCAGTAAGTTATTGAATCTGTTGGGTTTGTTAACTTGTCTTTCTAAAAGTCTCCACTTTTTATCCATTGGATAAAAAGTGGAGACTTTTACATTTCACGCCGCCTTTTAATCTTTCTCTAACGTACAGGACAAAAGTAGCGTAAGTCGTTGAAATCGCTGCTTTTGTCCTGAGTTCATTTGAATCCGGCAGAAATAGTTTCGCAAAGTCTCGAAACCAAGGCGGAAAACACTCTTTTCCGCTCGCCCGTGATTCTTGATCTTGATCGGCGTAATAGTGCTTTCCAATTCTCCTGCGAGCAATGCCCAACAACCTGCCAACGTCAGTAATGATAATAATCGGCTGACCCTTGCACCGTCCGTCAAATGCGTGTCTTCGAGCCGGAATCCGCGCGTTTTTAAGTTGCCGAATAACGTCTCGATTCGCCACCGCTCGCCATATTCAAGCAGGATTCGTCCGCTCGGCTCCGATGAGATGACGATCACATTATCGCCATCGGCTTTCCGGCAGACCGCGACAAAGACTTTTGGATCCATAATTGACGACTCCGGCGAAACTCCATCCGCTGATTCGTTTTCAATGTCCGGCACATCTTCAATGCCCTGATTAGTTTCCCGCCTTTGTCGGTGATCCGCACATTCGCCTTGATACCCAATCGAAAACCGATCTTTTCGGTAACTAAATAGTGCCGCCATTTGACGCTCGCAAACTCGCGGTCGGCACTCACGAACCGAATGCTGGCGGCACCGAATTCTTCCACAAACTGCGCGATGATCGCCTGTTTTTCCGCATCATAAGAGCAGCCTTTTTCTACAATTACCGTCCAAAACAGCGGGATCGCAACCTGTCCGTAATTGATCGAAAGCATCAAGACGTTGACCGAAGCTTTTGCCCAACTGCCATTCAGTCCGATCAATGGCAATCGTAAAGGGCGGTGCAAGTTTCAGCAGTTTGAGCGTCAAGCGTGCCATTTCCACCTGAGAAATCGAAAAAAACGCAGAAATCTTTGGAGTTTTTTGTAGTTGGAAGCAATCTTCGCACGTCCCGCAAAAACACAGGCGATTTTGGTCAGATTGACCGTCTGCACCTGAAACAGTGCCACCAGAAAACGTGCCAGAAACTTGATTCGCGCCCGATTCCACGATAAATTGTCAGCTAGTATTTGCTCGAACGAGTAAATATCCATTGAGTTGAAGTTCTCCTTTCTCAAATTTGCTAGATTTAATCAAGTAGATTTCAACTCAATGCTTCACATTTTTCAAATATCAATTACTTTTTGTCCTTCACATTAGACATATTCTATAAGATTTCGCGTTATTGAGTATAAAAAAAAGTTATTGCTTTTTAAATATGGAAGGTGCTACATTATAGATTCAACAATATTTCCGGCGTGAGGTGATTTTATGAGCAGTTACGAACTTGATACTTATTTTCCGTTACAGGGTACTTGCTTTAAGTGCGGACGCGATTTGCGGCACAAGCTATTTGACACGATAAATCAGCGTTTTGCTGCGGGTGAAAACATTAGTTTGCTTGCTGTAAATTACAAAGTTCCGGCGCGGGCGATTGAATTGGTCATCCGGCAGAATTCTGTTACGCCGCTCGGTTTGACCTTTAAACCGGTTTTGCAGGCGCGTTCGGCTGCCGCTTAATTTTCGGTTGGCTTTAATTGAAATTTCACATTTTTACGGCGTGATCCCGGCGGTCACGCCGTTTCGTTTTTAAACGTGCGGAAATTGTTTGCAAATTCCCCCATTACGGCATAAGTGCGAGCGTGTCAGACAGTTTTTCGACAACTATCAAGAGCGTTTTGCCGGATTCCGTAAATTGTCCGTCAGATGCCTGATCTTCGGCTCTGCCCGCCATATCGGAAATTCCCTGTATTTGAAAAAGGTAATTTTTTAACGCGAGTTTCGTGCGAAATTCAATTTCGAGCGTGACTAATCCGGCGCGAAGATTCCGAATTGACGCGATAACATCCTGCTTGATTTTCGCGTTGAGCTGGGGCGCGTTGCGAGAAGCCCTGCGCGCGGCGATTTCTTGGTCCAAATCTTCGATGACCCTCGCCACTCCGCCCAGATTATAAATAAACTTTGTCACGTTTTTGAGCTGCGTCGAAACTTTTTCCGCGCCTACTTTTATTTCCAAGGTTGATGCGGCGGCATTCGGCTTGACAGCAGTAGTTCTCGGTTTCTTCGCTGCGGTTTTGCGTCTCTGGGCGTTTGCCGAAAAGTTTAAGCAGAACAGGCACATCAAAATCACGCCGAGTTTTATTAAAGTTATTTTCATAGTCTTTGCTGATTCGTGTATTCGCACAAATAATTTTATCATTAAGTAATGATGCCGGAAAGACATTTAGAAGTTCGCCGTCTCGGACGTTTTGCCTACGATGCGGGCTTGAATCTGCAAAAAGAGCTTGAAAAGCAGGTGATCGAGCAGCGCGAAGTTGATTATTTTCTTTTGCTCGAACATCCGCACACATTTACGATTGGACGACGCGCGAAGGAGAGCGGAGTGCTGGCGAATACGGAGACGCTCGAACGGTTGGATGTTTCGGTTTTTGAGACGAATCGCGGCGGCAAAGTTACTTATCACGGCATCGGGCAAATCGTCGGTTATCCGATCATCAATTTGTCGCCCGACCGCGAAGACGTGCATAAATATGTGCGCGATATTGAGGAAGTTTTGATTCGGACAATGCGCGACTTCGGCATCGAAGCGTTTCGCATCGCAGGTTTGACGGGCGTTCACACCGTCGAAGGAAAAGTCGCGGCAATCGGAATACACATCAAACGATGGGTGACGACGCACGGTTTCGCGCTGAACGTCAATACGGATTTGAGTTTTTTCGATTGGATAATCGCGTGCGAAGGCGAACCGGTGACTTCGATGGAACGGCTTTTAGGACGTGAAATTGATTTATCAGAAGTCGAAGACAGATTAATTGATAATTTCAGAGCGGTCTTTATAAAATAAACGAATGCCTGTAAACAACAGATAAAGTATTCGTTGCCTCGAAAACAATAATTTACTCGTTTTCAAAAGCAATTTACTGCCGCTTCGGGCAACCTGCGCGGCGGGTTCGCGCATCTTGAACTATTAAGAATTACCGTCTAAAATCTAAACAGCTAAAATCAAAAAGTCATAAGTTTTATTGTCGTCAATATCAGGAGTTTTATCGTTATGTCTAAGAAAAGTTTGATTCGTAACGCGGCTTTGACCGTTTCGATTCTCGCGGCGGGCGCGTCAATCATTCACGCGCAAGACCCGAAACCGACCGTTGATCCTTCGGAAAAAAGTCGAAACTTTAAAACCGAAGTAAAAAGGGTTTATCAGGATTGGGTGAACAAAGACGTTGAATATATCATCACGTCGGATGAAAAAAAGGCTTTCAAGGCTTTGAAAACCGATGAAGAGCGCGAAAACTTTATCGAAAATTTCTGGCGCAGACGCGATCCCGACCCGGATACCGAAGAAAACGAATATCGTGAACAGTTCTACGAGCGCATCGCTTATGCCAACGAGCATTACGCTTCGGGAATTCCCGGTTATAAAACTGATCGCGGGCGCATTTATATCACTTTCGGAAAACCCGATGAAATAGAAACGCACCCGACCGGCGGCGCATACGACCGACCGAGTTACGAAGGCGGCGGTTCGACAACGACTTACCCGTTTGAAGTGTGGTTTTATCGTCATCTCGATAACGTCGGCGACGGCATCGAAATCGAATTCGTTGACCCGACCGGAACGGGCGAATATCGCATTGCCCGCAACGCCAACGAAAAAGACGCGCTGCTGAACGTTCCCGGCGCAGGTTTGACAACTGCCGAATCACTCGGACTTGCCAGCAAAGGCGACCGCATTTCAGGCACCAACAGCGGCAACAACTTTACACGCGAGCAGGACAGCCCGTTTCGCCGGATGGAAATTATCTCCAATCTTCAGCGTCCGCCGCAAGTTAAATTCAGTGATTTGCAAGGTTCGATAACCGACTCGGCGGTGATTGATAATAACCCGCTCGATTTCGATCTGCGCGTTGATTTCTTCCGTCAATCAGACGACCGCGTGATTACCGCGTTCACCGTTCAAGCCGAGAACAAAGAGCTTTCATTTGACGATGCGGGCGGTTTGCAGCAAGCCCGAATGAATATCTTCGGGCGCGTGATGGCGGTCTCCGGCAAGCGTTCGGGTATTTTTGAAGATTCGGTAACGACGACCGCGACAACCCAGGAATTAGTTGAGGCAAAAGACAGAAAATCAATTTATCAGAAAGCGATTGCCTTAACGCCCGGAACTTATAAGGTTGATGTCGTCGTCCGCGATGTCGGAACAGGTAATCGCGGAATTCGCAGCATCGGTTTTACCGTTCCGAAATACGAGGAAAGCAAATTGGCAACCTCGACTTTGATTCTGGCTTCGACTCTGCGTTCGACAACCGAGCGTGACATCGGCGGCAGTTTCGTCATCGGTTCGGCAAAGGTCATTCCGAATCTTTCCGGCGTGTATAAAAAAGGTCAGGATGTCGGCGTTTATATGCAGGTTTACAACACCGGAATTGATCAAACGACGCTGCGACCGGCGGTTGATGTGACCTACGTTTTGACGAAAGACGGCAAGGAAATTTTGAGTCAGGCGGAAAATTGGGAAGGTTTGAGCGATTCGGGACAGCGTTTGACGCTGGCGCGGATGATTCCGACTACAACTTTGGCGACCGGCAATTATGAATTGAAAATTAAAATCAAAGATCGCGTTCCGGGTGCCGACAACAAAACCCAGTCGCTTGAACCGACGGCGAAATTTACCATCGTTCAACCGTAATAAACTCGAAAATAATCAGAAAAAAGCCGCTGTTCTTACAAGAACGGCGGCTTTTTATATGGAAAATGACACAAAGTATGTAAAATTTTTGTTGGTGAGTTTTTGTGTTATTTTTCCTTCAAAAAGTTGTCAAACCAAAGCTGAAATACGAGCAGCGTCCAGAGTTGTTTGTGGTGCGAGGCGAAATTCGTTTCGTGTTCCTTCATCAATTTCTGCACGTAATCCGCATCGAACAAACCTTGATTTCTCAGCCTGTCCGCGCCAAGCAAATCGTGCATCAGCGGATTTAAGCGACCTTTCAGCCATTCGGCAATCGGGATTCCGAAACCTTTTTTCGGGCGATGAAGAATATTTTTCGGAAGCAGATTTTCCATCGCCTTCTTGAGAATATACTTGCCTTTGCTGCCTTTGAGTTTGTATTCCAGCGGCAGCTGTGCGGCAAACTGCGCGACGCGCGGATCGAGAAACGGCGCGCGAACTTCGAGCGAAACCGCCATCGAAGCGCGGTCAACTTTCGTCAGAATATCTTCCGCCATATAAAAATTGATGTCGAGAAACTGCATTCGCTCAATCTCCGTCGGCGCGTCGCAGATTTTCAAAAGCTCTTTCGCATCTTTGTAAATATCGTCGGAAGTCTGCGCCAGAACATCTTTACTCAGCAAATTACGCTGTTCGTCAATCGAAAACGAGCCGAAATACGAATGATGACGCGTGACCAAATCAAAGTTTGAAGCGCGAACAAATCTTTTCGCTTTATAATCGAACGACAGATTTTTGTTGGAAACCGGCAGATTTTTCACAATCGGCTCGATCAATCCGTTTCGCAAAACACGCGGAATTTTGCCGTAAATATCCGCGACTTTGTGCGCGTAATACATCGGATAACCTGCGAAAATCTCGTCGCCGCCGTCGCCGCCGAGCGCAACCGTCACGTGTTTGCGAACAAAGCGCGACAACAGCAAAGTCGGAATCAAAGACCCGTCCGAAAGCGGTTCGTCGAGCCACATTCCGATCTCCGAAATCAAATCGGCGGCTTTTTCGACGCTTAATTTATCTTCGTAATGTTCGGTATTTAAGTGCCTGGCAACTTGTCTGGCGTATTTCGATTCGTCAAAAGAATCTTCCTCGAAACCGATGGAAAACGTCTTAACTTTTTCGGTCGAAAACTGCGTCGCAAAAGCCGCGACCGTCGAAGAATCAACGCCGCCCGACAAAAGAATTCCGAGCGGAACGTCCGAAACAAGCCGCATTCTGACGGCATCGGCAAGCAGTTCGCGCAATTCGTCAGCCGCTTTTTCAATTGTCGGCGTGTTACCGTTTCGGTGAAAACTGACGTTCCAATACCGGCGCGTTCGCACTTCGCCGTTTTCCAAAATCAAAAGATGCGCGGCGGGCAGTTTATGGATGTTTTTGTAGATCGAACTAGGCGCGGGAACGTAATCGAACGAAAGATAAGACCGCAAAGAATCCAAATTTATTTCAGCTTTGACCGACGGATTCGCCAGCAAAACTTTCGGCTCGGACGCGAAAATCAATTTGTTATCAAACACGCCGTAATAAAGCGGTTTCTCGCCGAATTTATCCCGCGCGATAAGCAATTTCTTTTTGCGTTTGTCCCACAACGCAAACGCGAACATTCCGTTAATATGTTCGAGCATCGCGTCGCCGTATTCCTCGTAAAGATGCGGCAAAATCTCGGTGTCGGTGTTTGTTTCAAATTTATGCCCGCGTTTTTCCAAATCGCTGCGGACTTCGCGGAAATTATAAAGCTCGCCGTTCATCACGACGACGATTGATTTATCTTCCGAATAAACCGGCTGTTCGCCCGTGTGCAAATCAATAATCGAAAGCCGCCGCATCCCAAGCGCGACTTCGTTTTCCAGCCACAAACCTTCCGAATCCGGTCCGCGATGCTTCATCCGCTCGCACATCGCGTGAAGAACGACTTCACCATTTTGCGAGGATTTGCTTTCTAAATTTGCCCAACCTGCTATTCCGCACATATAAA
This sequence comes from Pyrinomonadaceae bacterium, assembly GCA_963761145.1. GTDB lineage: Bacteria > Acidobacteriota > Blastocatellia > Pyrinomonadales > Pyrinomonadaceae. The sequence continues at coordinate 324,488 of CAVXFU010000004.1, read as the reverse complement.
ATTAATCAAATTTAAGTTCAAGTTCTGGATAAACGTGAAGTTCAAAATCTAACTCGCTCGGAAAGATATTTTTATTGAAGTAATCTTTGGATTCTTCATCTCGATGCATCCAAAATCTGCTCGAAACTACTACACAATCACGAAACACCAAATAAGAGGAATTTTTTTCACTTACGAAAGAAATTTTATCGCGCACCAAAATATATATTGTTACAAATGGCTTGTCACCGGTTTCTTTGGAAATTGAAATTGCAATACAACTTTCAAACTGCCAGATTGTCATTTCCAAAACCAATCCGTTTTTAATAAGTCTGAAATAATAAGAAGTAAAAAATTCTTCTGTTTCAGGCAAAACGCCTAAACATTCAATAACTTCATATTCGTTCCAAATAAGCTCAGACATTTTCAAATCCAATCTTCTCGCGCACCGTGTAAATCGCTTTATTCTACAATTCGCAAAAGTAAAATCAAGCCGCGATTGCCAGCAGTTCTTCGACTTCGGGCGTGAAAGCGAGCGGCAGAAAATCTTCTTTGTCGCAGACGGTCATTTCTCCGGCTTCGTCACGCACCCAAACGCCGTTTTCGCCGAATTTGACGAGATATAATTTGCGCGGAATCAGCAAATTCGCGTCGTCGGATTCGAGACAAATCGCCCAGATTTCTTCTAAATTGTTCGGCTTTTCAATCTGTTTAAATTGAAATTTGCGCGAAGGTTTTTGCTTGCCCTGCAAAATCAAACCGGCTTCGATCACGCTTGCTTTTAATTGTTCAAATCTTTCGCTGTTCATCGTTTTGTCCAATCCTCGACCAAATATTTTAATTCGCGTAATTGTTCGATGCTCAAATCTTCACGTTCGTTTTTGGCGTAAATATCGAGCATCAAAATTTCCTGATTCGCCGCCGCGAAATAGTATATCACCCGCGCACCGCCGCGAGTTCCCTTACCTTTTGCCGAAAATCTGATTTTGCGAATGCCGCCGCTCGCTTTGATAACATCGCCCGCGTCGGGAAATTCAATCAAACGCCATTGCAATTTGCTATATTCTTCGTCGGTAAGCAGTTCGGAAACTCGCCTTGTGAAGTGCGAAGTTTCTCGAAAATCGTATAGAATCTCAATCATTTTCAAATCCAATTTTCTCGCGCACCGTGTAAATCGCTTTGTCCTGCGATTCGTGATAGGTTCGCACGAGCATTTCGGCGAGTAAGCCCATTAGAAAAAACTGCATCGAGATGGCGAAAAGCACAATCGCAATGACGGGCAGAGGCGTTAAGATGAATGAAATGCCGCTGATAAATTTCAGGTAAAATGCCCAGATTCCGGCGAAAATCGAGAGGAAAAACGCGATCATTCCGAATGTGCCGAAGACGTAAATCGGTTTCGTTTGATACGAAGCCATAAATTTTATCGTCATCAGATCGAACACGACTTTGATAGTGCGCGAAATTCCGTATTTTGATTTGCCCATCGTTCGGGCGTGATGGTCAACGGGAATTTCCGTCACGCGTGCGCCCGCCCAGCTCGCGTAAATCGGGATAAAGCGGTGCATTTCGCCGTAAAGTTTCACGTCCTGTATCACGTCGCGGCGATATGCTTTCAAACTGCAACCGTAGTCGTGAAGCGGCACGCCACCGATTTTTGAAATGACGCTGTTGGCAATCCACGAAGGAATTTTTCGCAGCACGAGCGCGTCTTTGCGGTCTTTGCGCCAGCCGGAAACAACATCGTAGCCTTCATTTAACTTATCGAGCAGCCGCGAAATATCCTTCGGATCGTTCTGCAAATCCGCGTCCATCGGAATCAAAATATCGCCTTTCGCAGCATCAATTCCCGCGCTCATCGCGGCTGTCTGTCCGTAATTGCGGCGCAGCGAAACGACGCGGACGCGCGAATCTTCGGCGGCGATTTCCTTCAAGATAGCCAGCGATTTGTCGGTCGAACCGTCGTCAACGAAGATGACTTCCGCCGTTTTGCCCAATTCGTTTAACGCCGCAGAAATTTTGGCGTGCATCGGGCGCAGATTGTCTTCCTCGTTCAGAACGGGCAGGAAAAGCGACAATTCAGGCGTAGTTTCAGTTTTATAATAATTTGCGTTTAATTGTGAATTCATCATTAGACCGGCATAAATAATGTAAAACTTTCCGCCGTAAAAATACAGTTGACAGTTTTTTTGCCGAGTGTGGCGAGTTGAGATTAAAGAGCAGTCAATCGGTTTTACTCTACTCTCTCTTTTCTCTATTATCAACTTTTTTTAGTGACAAACAATGTTTTTATATGTTAGTCTTTAATTCGAGTTTCCCCAAAACTCAAAGCTCTACCTGCAATAGTATCTCGAAAATTCCAAGGTAAATCTAAATTAAAATGGAAAAACTTAACGAATATCTAAAAGCTCTGATCTCGACGTGCAGTTCAGAATTGCACCTCGAACCGAATAAATTGCCATATCTGGTTTCCGCCAACGGACCGACCGACGTTTCCAGTTCGCCGATACTCGGAACTCAAATCAGTATGCTGATTTTTCCGCTGATTCCGCCGACGGCGAAGCAGGAGCTGCCAAACCGACCGGAAATCGAATTTGTACACAATCATCAGCTCGGCAATTTTAATTTTCACATTAGAAAATCGCCAGCCGGATTTAACGTGACGATTCGACCGCTCGCTTCGAGCGCGGTCGAATCGGTTGCCGATGCGCCGTATATAAGCGACGCGCCTGCGCCGAAACCTTACGTGCCGCTCACCACGCCGCCCGAATATTCTTATCAAAATCAGTCGAACCTGACAGCTGTCGACACAGCGGTCGTCGAATCTGAGACGCCTGAAAGATTTGAATATGAAGTTAATGAAACGCCGGCGACGAAAACGGATTTGACTCCGACTGCCCCGAAATTAGATAACGAAGACCTTCTCAAATCTCTGAAATCAGTCTCTGTTCCGACGATAACGCCCGAATATTCTGAAGCTGTGGTTGTCGTCTCGACTTCTAATTTGCGCGGCAAAGCGCGAATGGACAAATTGTTTCGCGCGATGTCTGAACTCGGCGCATCGGATCTGCATTTATCCGTCAGTATGCCGCCAATGATGCGAAAGGACGGCAGGATGAAAATGCTTGAAGAATCCGGCGAAGCTGTCACGCCCGAAGTGATGAAAGAATTACTGACTTCGATTATGCCCGCGCGTAACAAGGCGGAATTTGAAGAGCGACACGACACCGATTTCGCGTATGAAATTGAAGATTTAGCGCGTTTCAGGGCGAATATTTTTATGGACAGAAAAGGAATGGGCGGCGTGTTCCGCATCATTCCGGCGAAAATTACGACCGCCGAACAACTCGGTTTGTCGAAAGCGATTTTAGATTTGTGTAATTTGTCGAAAGGTTTGGTTGTCGTCACGGGTCCGACCGGTTCGGGCAAATCTACGACGCTCTGCGCGATGGTCAATCACATCAATTACCAGCGTGAAGACCACATTATCACCATCGAAGACCCGATTGAATTCACGCACGAAAATCAGAAATGCCTCGTCAACCAGCGCGAAGTTCACAACCACACCGACAGTTTTAAGGATGCTCTTGCGCGCCGCGCTTCGTGAAGACCCGGACATTGTTCTGGTCGGCGAAATGCGCGATTTGGAGACGATTTCGATTGCGATTGAAACGGCGGAAACCGGACATCTCGTTTTCGGAACGCTGCACACGACGACGGCGGCTTCGACCATTGACCGCATCATTGATCAATTTCCCGCTGACCGGCAGCAGCAGATCCGCGTGATGCTTTCGGAATCTTTGAAAGGCGTTATCGCACAAACTTTGCTGCCGAAAAAAGGCGGCGGACGCGTTGCCGCACTCGAAGTTTTAATCGTCACGCCCGCCATTTCCAATCTTATCCGCGAAGGCAAAACTTTCCAGATTCCGTCGGCGATGCAGACCGGCAAACAGCACGGAATGGTGATGCTCAACGACGCTTTGATGGAATTAGTTCAAAAAGGCATCGTCGAACCGAAAGACGCGTATATCAAAGCGGTTGAGAAAAACGGTTTTGAAGCTCTTTTGACCAGAAACGGTTTCAAAATTTAATTCAAGAGAAAGAAAAAGACTGCGAATCGGCAAAGGCGAAATGTTCAAATTGAACATTTCGCCTTTGCCGATTCGCAGTCTTTTTCTGCATAAAATCCGTTTTTGTGATAAACTGCGAGACCTATGAAAAACTACAAGGCAACCATTCATTTGACGAAGAAGTCAGATGCGGCTGAACTCGAAACGGAAATCAAAGAAGCGGAATTCGGCGGCAAAAATCCCGAAGAAAGCATTTCGTATCTGATGGAAATGGCGTTTGCCTTCGGACGCGATCCGCAGATCAAAAACTTTTCGATTATGAGCGTCGAGGAAATCGAAGAATTTTCGCCGCCGGTCGCCGCGCCTGCCGCCGCTGCCTAATTTCTCGTGAGATGAAACTTTCAGCAGCATTTCGTTTCACTCATTAATTCGAATATGCCGACCGAACCGGACAATCTGTCCGGCTCTCAAGTATTTTTTCGCTTAAATCGTTGCCTTCAAACGTCCAATCGCTTCGACGCAAACTACTTCCGTATTTTGTTTTCTTTAGTTTTCGCTCCAAGGTTTGTTGATGACAGGTTGCTACATTAGTCCGGCTTTCGACCGGACAATCTTTGTAAAATCAATTAAAAACTAGACAAAATACCGCTTGACAAGTTATAAGTGAAGTCCATACAACTTTGTAAATTCTTTTTCAAATAGGATTTTATACAAAAGAATGTCTCCAAAAAAAATGAAAAATGAAAAACCTTTGGTGCTTGATTTAAGCGAAGTCAGCGCGGACGATGTGGCGATTGTGGGCGGCAAATGTTCCAGTTTGGGCGAACTTTTTCGTGAATTAACCGCACAGGGCGTAAAAGCCGTGGACGGATTTTCGACGACCAGCGACGCTTACAACCTTTTATTAGACATCGGCGGCTTGAAAAAGAATCTGCAAAAACTTTTGAAAAACCTTGATGTAGATGATTTGGACGAATTAGCCAGAGTCGGCGCGGAAGCGCGTCGGTTGATGCTCGAAACGCCGTTCCCGAAAGAAATCGAAACCGCGATTCTCGAATCTTATCGGAGATTGTGCGAGCGCGTCGGCAAGAGAACCTGCGAAGTCGCGGTGCGTTCGAGTGCAACGGCGGAAGATTTGCCCGACGCTTCATTTGCCGGACAACAGGATACGATTTTAAATGTGTTGGGCGACAAAAGATTGATCGAAGCATGTCACGAATGTTACGCGTCGCTCTGGACAGACCGCGCGATTTCATATCGGACGGCGAAAGGTTTCGACCATTTCGATGTCGCTTTGTCCATCGGAATTCAGCCGATGGTCAGATCGGACATCGCGTGTTCGGGCGTAATGTTTACGCTCGATACGGAAAGCGGTTTTCGTGAGGCGGTCGTCATCAACGGCGCGTGGGGCTTGGGCGAAGCGGTCGTGCAGGGAATGGCAACGCCCGACGAATGGGTGATTTTCAAACCGACATTAAAGCTCGGCTTTCGCCCGATTGTCACCAGAAAAATGGGTGTCAAAGAAGTGAAAATGGTTTTCGCCGACGACGGAATCGGAACGCAGGTCAAAGAGGTTGTTGAATCGCAGAGAAAAAGATTTTGTCTCGCCGGATTTGAAGTTTTGCAGCTCGCAGATTGGGCTTGCAAGATCGAAGACCATTATTCGAAACGCGCCGGCAAACATCAGCCGATGGACATCGAATGGGCGAAAGACGGCATTACGGGCGAACTTTTTATTTTGCAAGCCAGACCCGAAACCGTTCATACGCAAAAGGAACAAAACTTCGTCGAAACTTATAAACTGTCGGATAATCACGGCGCGCCGCTCGTGACCGGCGTTGCCGTCGGCGAACGCATCGCGCACGGAAAAGTCCATATTTTACTGAATCCCGACAAACTAAAAGACTTTCAGGCGGGCGATATTCTCGTCACTTCGATGACCGATCCGGCGTGGGAACCGATTATGAAACGCGCGTCGGCGATTGTCACCGATAGAGGCGGACGAACCTGTCACAGCGCGATTATTTCGCGCGAACTCGGACTTCCCTGTATCGTCGGCACGGGCAACGCGACGGAGCTTTTGAAGTCTGGAACGGACGCGACCGTTTCGTGCGCCGAGGGCGAAGTCGGGAAAATTTACTACGGCAAAGTAGATTTCACCGTTGACAAGCGTTTTATCACTAATGAAGAACGCCCGAAAACGCAGGTGATGATGAACGTCGGCGATCCGGACAGAGCGTTCGCCGCTTCAATTTATCCGAACGACGGCGTTGGGTTGGCGCGGCTCGAATTTATCATTAACAATCACATCGGTATTCACCCGATGGCGTTGGTGAATTATCCAAATCTTAAAAAACGAGAAGATATTGACACAATTGCCAAGCGCATCGGCGAAGAAGATCCGAAGGAATTTTTCGTCCGTTCGTTATCTGAAGGCATCGCCAAAATCGCGGCGGCATTTTACCCGAAAGATGTCATCGTCCGAATGTCCGACTTTAAATCCAATGAATATGCGCGGCTAATCGGCGGCATGGAATACGAACCGATTGAAGAAAATCCGATGATCGGCTTTCGCGGTGCGTCCAGATATTACGACGACCGCTACAAAGCCGGTTTCCGTCTCGAATGTCTGGCGATGCAGCGCGTCCGTGAAGACATGGGTTTGACGAACGTCAAAGCGATGATTCCGTTCTGCCGCACGGTCGAAGAAGGCGCGAAAGTGATCGCCTTGATGAAGGAATTCGGTTTGCCGCAGGGCGAAAACGATTTGGAAATTTACGCGATGTGTGAATTGCCGGCAAACGTCGTGTTTGCCGACGAGTTTTTGCAAATCTTCGACGGTTATTCCATCGGATCAAACGATTTGACGCAGTTGGCTTTAGGATTAGACCGCGATTCGGAAATGGTCGCGCATCTGTTCGACGAACGCAACGGCGCGGTCGAAAAAATGGTCGCAATGGCAATCGAAGCCGCGCAACGCTGCGGCAAAAAAATCGGCATCTGCGGGCAAGCTCCATCGGACTATCCTGAATTCGCCAAGTTTTTAGTCGAAAAAGGCATCAATTCGATTTCCTTGAATCCGGACACGGTGATTCAAACGACGCATACGATTTTAGAAACTGAAAAGGAATTAAAGCGAAACAAATCAGCGAAAAAGTAGATTTGAAATGATTGAATACACGATTTTCTGCGACGTGTGCGGCGATATGATTGACAGTGATTCGCGTAGTGCGCGGCAAGCCAGAAAACGCGCCAAAGCCAAAGGTTTGCTCGTGCGTATTCTCCGCAAAGATTATTGCCCGAAATGCGCCGAGAAAATTCACGATGAAGCAGAAACCGATGATTAAATATTTGTCGGTTTCTTTCGTTTCTGCAAATTATTTTCCTTCCGTGTTGTTGAAAAATCCGCGATTAAAAGCCGTTGTGCGGCGAACGCCGGTTTTGATTAAATTCGCGCCTTCGTTGACGGTGACGTTGTTGACCGAAAGCGTCGAACCGGTCGCGCGTTGAAATTCGGAGATTGATTTGTTCAAATCGGTCTGCGCCTGCAATTCTCTGCCGCGAGCCGCGAGCAGTTCGGTCTGACGCTGCAAAACCAGATAAAAAGTTGTCGTTCCGGCGCGAAATTGTCGCTGTTCGCTTTCGTAAAGCTGTTCGGCTGAGGAGCGCGAAGAAATCGCCGAGGCGACCCGCGCTTCGGCGGAACGCATCGCCTGTAAGGAATTTCGCACTTCGGCTTCGATGACCTGTTCCTGCTGCGCCCTTTGATTTTTAATGCGGTCGGCTTCGACCAGCGTTCTGCCGAGATTCGCTTTCGCCACGCGATTGCCGAACGGCAGATTGATCTGCACGCCGACGCGATAAGTCGGATAATCCTGCGCCAATAAATTCCCGAAAGATGCGCCGTAACCGCCGATTAAATTCGGCGAAACCGTCGTCGTCGTCGTCGTGACGACGAGCGGCGGCAGATTATTAAGCGCGGAAAGCTGATTTACGCGGTCGGTCAAAGCTGAAGTCGTATTTGTGCTGCGCGGTGTCGCCGTTCCCGCCAAACCCTGCGAAATATACGAGCCGACAAGATTGATTTCCGGTTTCGTCTGGTCGCGGAAATAGCGTTCGTCAATTTTATTGATGTCGGCGTTCGTCTGCAACTGCGTCAGTTCGGGACGATTATTAAGCGCACCGGCGACCGCGACTTCCAAACCGACGCGCGGAGCTTCGAGACTGATTTCGGAAACCGGCGTGATCGGGCGCGTCCACTCAATCGCCGTCCGGTCAGGCAGCATTAAGGTTTTTAAAGTATTTTCCGCGCGGGTGACATCTTCCTGCGCCGTGTAAACGCTCTGCTCGAACGTCGTAATCTGCGTGTTGGCAGCGATAATATCAACGGGAGCGAGAACGCCTTTGTTGACCTGCCGCTGATTGCTCTCAAGTTGTGTGCGAGCCTGTTTGACCGCATCAATCTGCACCTGCAAATTACGCAGCGCGTAAGCCAGATTCCAATACGACTGCTCGACCTGCGCGATAGTTTCGATGGCTTTCTGCCTGAATTGCGCGTCGGTCAAACTCAAATTTTTTCTGGCGATTTCGATGCTGCGGCGATTATTATCAAAGCGCAGACCGCGAAACAAAGGCTGAACATAAGTTAAAGTCAGAGCCGTCGGAAACTGCGGGTTGAGCGTCGCGTTGCTGTTGCTCGTCGTCAAACGCGACGAATCTAACGTCGCCGAATACGAACCGCCGTAATACGGAGTAAAACCGCTCACGCCGCCCGTACCGAAAAAGCGTTTCTGCGTCACCGAACCGTTCGTCGCGCCGCCGATGGTCGAAGCCGTCGGCGTGGTCGCGCTTTCAAAATAACTTTGTGAAACAATCGCCGGATCGTAAACGCCGCGTGCCGCCCGCAGATTAAATTCGGCGATCCGCACGCCGTTGCGCGACGCATCAATATCGTTGCTGTTCTGCAAAGCCATCTCAATGGCTTCTTCGAGCGTCATCGGCAGCTGATTCATCATATCTACGCCGACGCGCTCCGCCGACGGCAAAGGACGAATCGGAGCTTCAAAATTCGGCGCAATCGGCGGCGGATCGGTCGGCAAATCGGCAGGCGCGATGCCGCCCGATGTGCCGACATTCTGCGTCGGCGACTGCTGTGTCGCATTTCCCGGATTTGTAATCGTCCCGCTCGGCGTAACTCCGGGCGTGTTTGGCTGATTCGGCGTACTCGGCTGATTCTGCGGTTGATTGGTCGGCAGAGTTTGCGGCTGTTGCGTCGGCGCATTGCTGCTGCGTCGGTTGATTCGGCGACGTGGTTGGCTGAGTCGGCTGTGTGGTCTGTGGCGGAGTGGTCGGCGGAGTAGTTTGCGCCGCGACGGTCAAAACCGTGAGGAAAATTATCGTCAAAAATAAAACTGCGTACTTAAACATAAAACTAAATTTCCGATTCGGTTAAATTCATTCGCCCGAAACCGATTCTGCCTAACCTTCGTTCGCCGGACTCAAATCTTCGTCTTTCACCTGCTTCACTTTTTTAGAAGATTTAAATGTTCCGGTGATTTTTTGATAAACCGGACGCAGATTATTAACTTTGAATCTTTCAACCGCTGCACTGCTGCGCTGCCAGACGGTTGATTCCGCCGCGTCGTCAAACAAAGAATAAAAAACCGGAACCGCCAGCAAAGTTAAAAGCAGACACATTGACTGACCGCCGACGACGAGAATCCCGATTGAACGATTGGTCGCCGCGCCCGCGCCGCTGCCGACGACGAGCGGAATCATTCCGGCAACGAGCGCAATCGTCGTCATCAAAATCGGACGCAGACGGTCACGGTTCGCCTGAATAATCGCGTCGTAACGCTCCATTCCCGTCGCTCGCAAATGGTTCGTATGATCAATCTGCAAAATCGCGTTTTTCTTAACAATTCCGAAAAGAAGCAAAATTCCGAGCGCAGAAAAAATATTCAAAGTTTGTCCGGCAATCAAGGTTGAAAGCAGCGCGAACGGAATCGAAAGCGGCAACGTCAAAAGAATCGTAATCGGGTGAATGAACGATTCAAACTGCGCCGCCAGAATCAGATACATAAAGACGAAAGATAGCAAAAACGCCAGCATAAACGATTTATAAGCGCGCTGCAATTCCTGCGATTGCCCGGTCACGCCCGTTCGATATTCCTGCGGCATATTGAGCGAAGCAGCGTGTTTCTGCAACACGGCGAGCGCGTCGGACTCGGAAGCGTTCGGCGGCAAACTCGCGGAAATCGTGACCTGCCGCTGCCGGTTCAAACGGTTGATCGAAGCCGGAGCTCAGACCTTCTTTAATAGTGACGAGTTTTTCCAAACCGATTGTTCCGCCTTTTGACGAAGCAACCGTGAAATACTCCAAATTGTCGCGCGTGCGGCGAAACGGTTCGTCGGCTTGAACCAAAACGTCGTATTGATCGGTGCCTTCGCTGAACGTCGAAACTCGCTGTCCGGCGGAAAGAACATTCAAAGCCTGCGCGACATCGCCCGCCTGAACGCCCAAATCAGCCGCTTTCGCGCGGTCAATCTCGACGCGAATTTCCGGGCTGCCGAGTTCGAGCGAACGGTCGGCATCGCGGAAAGTGTTGTCGGCGCGGAGTTTTTCGACCAGTTGATTCGAATATTCATCGAGCTTCTGAATGTCCGGTCCGGCGATGTAATAACCGATGCCCGAACCGCCGCGCCCCAAACCGAGACTGCTGCCGATTGAAGACGAACCGGAAACATTGACGCGATAATCTTTCGAGTTGATATTTTTTGACGATATTCGCGCGTTTGATTAATCAAATCGGCTTGCGAATTTTTGCGACTCGCCGACCGGAACGAGACTGACGTTAACCGAACCCGTATTGTTCGCGCCGCCGCCGAAACCGCCGACCTGCACTAATGTATTTTGCAATCCCGGAAGCTGTTCGCGGATGTCACGGGCGATGCGTTCGAGAATGCTCTGCGTCGCGGCGAGACTTGTTCCCTGCGGACCGCGCAAACTGACCGAAAAAGCCGATTCGTCTTCGTCGGGCAAGAATGCCATTCCGACATAATTGAACAGCGGATAAATCGAACCGACAACCGCTATGCAAATTAACACAACCGCCCAGCGGAAACGCATCGAAAGTCTCAAAAGCCACGTATAAAACCTGTCAATCTTGCTGTAAAACCACGAATTTTTCTGAATCGTCCTTCGTCTTTTGTTTCTCGTCTTTTGTCCTTAATACTTCGTTTGCCGCCAACATTCCGTCGCCGTGAATTTCCGTATTCGCGCCGTTGCTTTGTTTCTCGGTCTCATCTTCTTCCTCCGCCTTTTCCTCGCGCGGTTTGATCCAACGCGCCGCGAGCATCGGCGTTAAAGTGAACGAAACGATCAAGGAAACGGCAATCGCCGCCGCCGATGTCAAACCGAACGACGACATAAATCGCCCGACGATGCCGGTCATAAATCCGACGGGAATAAACACGGCGAGCAAGGAAAGCGTCGTCGCCAAAACTGCCAGACCGATTTCGCTGCGTGCCTTCAATCGCCGCCTGAAACGGATGCATTCCCTTTTCTTCGACAAAGCGATAAATATTTTCAAGCACGACAATCGCGTCGTCAATCACGATGCCGACCATCAAAGTCAGGGCGAGCATCGTCATCTGATTTAGCGAGTAACCGAGCGCGGCGATGACGGCGAACGAAGCGATAATCGAAACGGGAATAGCGAGCGCGGAAATAATTGTCGAGCGGAAATTCCACAAAAATAAAAAGACGATCACCGACGCTAAAATTCCGCCGATAATTAAATGTTCTTCAATCGCGTGCAGGGAATTTTCGATAAATTCCGATTGGTCGCGCGTGACGGCGACTTTCAGATCCGGCGGCAGAGTCGGCAGAATTTCCGCCATTCTTTGCTTTCACGCCCTGAATCAGCGCAATCGTGTTCGAGCCGGATTGTTTGCGAATGGCGAGAAAAACCGACTGTGTGCCGTCGAGCGAGGCGGCCGTCGTCGCGTCTCGACTCCGCCATCTACGACTCGCCCGACATCTTTAATTTTTATCGGAAAATTGTTGCGCGTGGCGATGACAATTTCGTTAAACTGATTAACGTCGGTAATTTTGCTGATCGTCCGCAGATTCAGCGACCTGCGTTCCTTCGTTGACCGAGCCGCCGGGAACTTCCTGATTTTGCGCTCTGATCGCGTTGGAAACTTCCGTCACGGAAAGATTATAAGCGCGCAGACGGTCAGGATTGATGTAGATTTTTATTTCGCGTTGCGCGTCCGCCGAAAATCTGCACTTCGCCCACGCCGTCAGCATTTTCGATGCGTTCCTGAATTTGGTTTTGAACCAAATCAGTTAATTCGACGACGTTGCGCGGTGCGCTGATCGCATAAATCAAAACCGGCTGCGAATCGGGGTCGGATTTGCGAACGACCGGCGGATCGGCGGTTTCCGGCAGACGATTGACGACGCCGCTGAGTTTTTGCTGAATTTCCTGATACGCCTGATCCGGGTCTTTTTCGAGATTAAAGGTCAAAGTGACGTTTGAACGCCCTTGCGAAGAAGTCGAACGCATTTCGTCAATGCCGGGAACGGTATTGACCGCGCCTTCGATGATGTCGGTGACTTCCGTTTCGATTTCCGCCGGAGCCGCGCCGGTATTGATGGTCTGGACGGAAACGGTCGGCAGATCAATTTTCGGAAAACGGTCAACGCCGAGCGTAAAAAAACTAAAACCGCCGACGACCGTTAAAAACAAAACGATAACGGTCGCAAAAACCGGACGATGAACACAAATTTCAGCTAACCACTGCATATAACTTCTCTAATTTGATCTTGGATTGACGCTTCAACAAAGATTGGCAATCCAAAATCGGCTTGTTAAAACTGCACTTTCGCGCCCTCGTAAAGTTTGTCGAGATTGCTCGTCGCTACCATTTCGTCGCCATTTATACCGGCGATAATCTGAAAGAAGTCATTTTCTTCGGTTCCGAGCTGAACGACGCGCAATTTCGCTACGTTTTCCTGAATCACGAAAACGCGATAAGACTGCGTTCCCTGATCGTTATAAACGGCTGATTTTGGCACGAAAACGCCGGTGCTGCCGCCTTCTTTAACGATTTGCGCGGTCGCAAACATTCCCGAACGCAGAGCATTGTTGTTGTTTTCAATCGCGGCTTCGACGATTGCCGAGCGCGAAGTCGGGTCAATCGCCGGATTAACCGCCGTCACCGTGCCGCCGAATTTGCGGTCTTTATACGCATCAACTCGACAGCGAAACGGCGCGACCGAGATTGATGAACGGCACGTTGGCTTCGGCGACCTGAATTTGAATTTTTATCGGATTAACGCGCAAAAGCGTCGCAATCGGTGTCGCGGTCGTCACAAATTCGCCGACCGCCGTCGAACGATTGCTGATAAATCCGGCGAACGGCGCGCGAATCGTCGTATCGGTTACCGCCTGCTGCGCCAGATTAACCTGCGTTCTGGCTGATTCGACGGCGGCTTGGGCGGATTTTATCGCTTCGTTACTTTGTTTCGCGGCATTGATCGCCGCTTCGAGCGCCTGTTTCGCGGCGTTGACTCTGGCTCGCGCCGTGTCGCGCGTCGTGCGGAAAGTTTCGTAGGTAATCATCGCCGTATCGCCCGTTTCGACTAAATCACGATACCGCTTTTCGTTCGCTTCGGCTTGTCTGAGTTCGGCGACCGCCTGTTCGTAATTGGCGTTCGAGGCGCGAACTTCGGGAATCGTCGTCGCGGTAAAAGTTCCGTTCGGCGACAATCCGAGTCTGGCTTCGGCTTGCCGCACGCCTGCCTGCGCCTGCGCGACATTCGCCTGCGCCTGCGCCACTTGCAGACGCGCCTGGTTCTCGTCGAGCTTGGCGATCAAATCGCCCTGCTTCACGAATTGACCGACATTGGCGTAAATATTCGTCACTCTGCCCGACACTTTTGAAGCGATGTCGGAAGTCTCGTCGGCGATCAAACTGCCTGTCGCCTGCACGACCGCCGGAATTTCCCGCGCGACTGCCTTTTCAACCGTAATCGTCACCGAAGCTTCGTTATTACTCGTATTGGCGTTGGCATTTTGCCGGTTGCCAGCCGAATCTTTTGAATTGCAGGATAAACAAACAGCCACAAATAAAAATCCGAATAAGAATTTCAAATCTGTCTTCAAAACCTGCCTTGATAAATTGTAAACCCGCATAAAAGTCCCTGTATGATGTTTATATTAGCTTACCCGGATGAAACGAAAAACTTCATTTTGTAAATTTTTGTAAACCGCCGGCTGGCTAATCCGTTGATTTTCGGCGATTCAATCAAAACGATTTGCGGAAAATTTCCGATGCGGTTATAAAATTGAAGTAAATAAATTTAGAGAGGAAGAAAAATTATGCAGGAAATTACCGCAACCGAACTGAAAGAAAAAATGGACGCGGGCGACGTTCAACTGATTGACGTGCGCCAGCCGGACGAATTCGCCTTTGCCCGAATCGAAGGCGCGAAACTGATTCCGCTCGGCGAAATCATCAAAAGAATGGACGAACTCGACGATTCCAAAGAGTTAATTTTACAATGCAAAGCCGGCGGACGCAGCGCACACGCCATCCAATTTTTAACGCAAGCCGGTTACAAAGGCGAAATGGTCAATCTCAAAGGCGGCATCACCGCGTGGTCGAACGACGTTGACCCGAAAATTCCGAAATATTAAAATGAATTCGTATAATACTCGAAAAAGAGTATTATACGAATTCATTCGGCATAATCATAAGTTATGTGCCTGAGTTGAAACCGACGAACTGAATTTATAAAACGCTTGGTTGAAAATTTTAGTAAATTTTGATGGGCGAGAAAAACATAGAAAATCTGCGTTGCGAGTATTCGCAAGTAAATCAGAACTACCGTCATTTTGAAAACTTGCGACTCACAGCCTTCGGTTTTCACTTTGTCGCGTTTTTCGGGACAGTTCTTTTTATTACCGGAATTTTGAGTGTCGGCTGGTGGTTAGGACCAAAGCGAGTTTTATGGTCTAGAACTTTGGGTATCTTTTTTACTCTAGCATTTCTAAGTTTTGACATTTATTGCCAGCTTAGTTTGCGGCATTTGCAGAAAGTTTTAAAAACATTAGAAGAATCTCTGAACTTTCAGCAGTTTAGATTACTAACATCGCCGCAAATAATTTGGTTGCAATATGTAATGTCTGGTTTGTATGTCGTTTTTCTAATTTTTTGGTTGGTCTTTAACTGAGAAAACGTATAACAATTTTTAAAAAAAATGTCGTAATCGGAACGCACGCGCCCTCGCGTGCGCGTTATTATAGTCGGACGGCTCAAAATAGGTATTGTCGTTTGCCTGCGAGGGCGCAGGCGTTCCGCGTTATTTGTTTGCATTCAAATTTATCTGTGCGCTCAAACGCCTGATTTTCATTTTGTCTCGCACTTCAGTTCGACAAGCCAGAACCGCTTTTTCTTTGCCGTCTTCTTCGAGCCAAACCTGACAATTGGCGCAGTCGCCGTTCCAGCAGAAATCGCCGTGTGAAATCGTGTTTATCGAAAGAAATTGAAAACAGCGCAACAGCGTGTTATTTTCGGGAACTTCACGAATCTCGCCTAAAATTTCTATTTCGACGAGCTTTTCAAACGGCTCGAAAATATCTGTATAATCTTCTAAATTCATCTCAATCAAACTCCGGCACGCTTCTGCAAATCGTCTTTTCTAGCGGTGACGTATTCGATAAAAGCCCGAATCGGCGCGGATTGCTGTCCTTTTAACGAGACAATCGCCACTGCGCGTCTCAAATTTAAATTTTTAACTTTTATAAATGCCAGTTTGCCGCGTTCGATTTCTTCCGTTACTGCCCAAGCCGGAAGCAGTGCCACGCCCAAGCCGTGTTCGATCATAATCTTTATAAAATACGTGTCGTTCGATTCGAGCGCGGTTTCCGGTTCGATTTGTTCGCGCTTGAAAAAATCGTCGGTCGCGCGGCGAATCGAAGAACCGCGCTCGAACAAAACCCAGCGTTCGCTGCCAAGTTGTTTGATCGAAATCTCTTTATTCTGCGCCAATTTATGTTTAATTCCAGCGACTAACACGAGTTCGTCCTGAAACAATTCGACGACTTCCAGATTCGGCGAATAAATATTGAGCGAGGCGAAACCGACATCGGCTTTGCCATTGAGAATGTCCTGGACAGTTTGCTCGGTCGAAACGGTCGTGCGAAAAACCAGTTCGACCGACTCGAACGCGTCCATAAAATCTTCAAACAGCGGCGCGAACAGATAAACCAGAGCCTGCGTCGCCGCCGCGACACGCACGCGTCCGGCAATTCGTTTTTCGCGCCCCGTGACGAATTCGCTCATTTCCTCGGCGGCTTCGAGAATTCTCACGGCGTAAACGAGCGCGGTTTTGCCCGCGTCGGTCAAACTCACGCCGCGTTTGCCGCGAATAAAAAGCGGCACGCCGAATTCTTCTTCAAGAGCTTTTATCTGATGGCTGACGGCGGACTGCGTTAGAAAAAGCTGTCCGGAAGCCTTTGTAAAATTCAAATTTTCGGCGACGGCGCGGAAAGTTCTCAGTTGCCAGAGTTCCATTTTATTCGCTCAGACATTAATTTCATTCATCACACGGATTAAAAAAAAGCGTTGGAACACGGACGCGCGTTCGTCTTATACTTTCTCTGACATCAAATAAAGTGTCAACAGTTTAATTTATTATTCGCAATTATAAAAAGTTTTACAGCAGGAGTTTGAGAAATGATTTTTTACCAGTTAGATTACGTCGTCGAGGAAATTAAGAAAAACGAGCCGAGCTTCGAGCAGCAGACGCTCAAAAAATACGTCAGCGCGGATTACACAAAAGAAGAAGCGAAATATGTTTGGGAGCGCGTCATTGACCATAAATGGTATGTCGGCGAACGCTTAAAGCGCGATGTCGGTTTGCGCGTCGCGGCAGTTGATTATGTCGAAAATTTTTACGATTCATCAACTTTTCGCCATAAAAACAACCGGCGAAACGGATTTTTCAATCGTCTTTTCAAACCGGTTTCGCAAATAACACGCAGTTATTTCATCTCAAAAAGCAAAACTTTGTCGAGCCTGTAAATTCCGGGTTACAAATTTCAACGAGCGCAGCCGCACGATTCGGCTGCGTTTTTTTATCTTTCGAGAGGCGGTTTGAACTTCTGACCAACAGCTTTTGCCTAATGAGTTGTCAAAGCGGTAAAATTTATTTGAGCGAACAAACATCTCAGGAGTTCTACAAAAAAATTATGGCTTTGGAAATATACATCAAGCCTGGCTGTCCGTATTGCCAGAAAGCGCGTGATTATTACAACGAAAACAATATTCCGTTCATCGAATACGACGCGCAGAACGATAAACAAAGGCAGCGCGAAATGCTCGATTTTTCGGGCGGCGATTTGGTTGTGCCGTGTATCGTCGAAAATGGCGAATATATCGCTTCGGGTTGGGGAAATCCGCCGCGCGGCTGAACGATTATTCCAGATTAAACCGGCAGTTTGCCGGTGCAGAAAAATAAAGGAATTGTAATTTCCTTCATATAACGACTTTACCTTACAGTTTATTCGGTCTATGATGACAAATTGAAATTCCGGCAATCCGAAATCAGAAAACTTTAATCTAAAATCTTTCGATGGTTGGCGAGCAAATTAATCAATATAAAATTTTAGAAAAAATCGGCGCGGGCGGACAAGGAACGGTCTATAAAGCGCAGGATACGAAACTCGACCGCACCGTTGTCATCAAAGTCTTACCGCCCGAACTGACGCAAAAAACGGCGAACTTCAAACGTTTTGAGCGCGAAGCCCAGCTTTGTTCACAGCTCGATCATCCGAATATCTGCACGATTTACGACTTTCACGAAGCGAACGGCGTTTTTTATATTGCGATGCAGTATGTGCGCGGCAAAAATGTGCGGCAGCTCGTCGCCGGTCGCCCGCTCGAATTGAAAAGCGCGATTTCAGATCGCCGCGCAGGTTTGCGACGCGCTCGCCTACGCGCATTCCAAAAATATTATTCACCGTGACATTAAAGCCGGAAACATAATGGTTTCCGATAACGGACAGGCGAAAATTCTCGATTTCGGTTTGGCGAAATTGATGGAAGACGAACCTGCCGCGCATATCAAAGGCGTTGACCGCACGGAAATTACCGAACTCGGAATTCCATACGGCACGGCGACTTATGCCGCGCCCGAACAGGCGAGAGGCGAAAAAACCGATCATCGCGCCGACATTTTTTCGACCGGCGTTTTACTTGTATGAAATGCTCACGGGAATCTGGGCTTTTCAGGGCAAAACGGTGATTGACGTGCGCCACCAGGTTTTATACGGAACGCCGAAGCCGCTCGCGCTGATGCGTCCCGAACCGCTGCCGCCGCAGCTTCAGCATGATTCTTGACCGCGCACTGGCGAAAGACCCGAAAGATCGTTATCAGAAAATCGCGTTGATGCGCGACGATCTGCGCGGAGTTTTACAGGAGATTTCAGGAATGCCGATTTTACAGGGCGATACTTTTACGCCGCATCATTTGGACGAAAATCCGATGAAACGGGCTTGGAACTGGCTGACGGGAAAATCAAACAGTACAGATTCCAGCGGCATTTCAATGCAGGCTACTCCTTCGGTTTCCATCTCGCCGACGTTTTCGCCCGATACCACTTTGACAGCGAGCGGGCAGGAAAAGAAAAGCGTCGCCATTCTGCCGTTCAAAAATTTGAGCGGCGACCCGAACGCTAATTTTTACGAATTTTCGCTCGCTGATGCGGTAATTACTGAACTTGCCGGTTTGCGTTCGCTAATCGTCCGTCCGTCGTCGGTCATCGCCAAATATCAGGGCGCGGAAATTGATCCGCGACAAGCTGGACAGGAATTGCGCGTTCAACGCGGTTTTATCCGCCGGTTTCATCCGTTCCGGCGAAAAAATGCGCGTCACGGCGCAACTTCTCGATGTATTATCCGGCGAAATTCTCTGGAGCGACCGGATTGATGCAGTGGGTAACGATATTCTCGCGCTTCAGGATATGATCGCCGAACGCATTCTGGAACGGATTAAAGCTGGAACTTTCGCCGAACGAACAGGAAAAACGCGGTCGCCTGACTACTGAAAATCGCCGAAGCCTACGAAGAATATCTGCGCGGGCGCGATAATTTCGGACGCTTTATTTTCCGCACCGTCGCCGCCGAAGACTGCGAAGCGGCAATCGCCAATTTTAAACGCGCCATCAAGCTCGATTCTGATTTCGCGCTCGCCTACAGTGGTTTGGGCGCGTGTTACGCCAATCGCATTTTCAAAGGAATGGGCGACGCAGAAGATTATACATACGCTGAAGCCGCTTTTTCAAAGGCGTTTAAGTATGATCCGAATGTGGTAGAAGCGCGTGTTTTGATGGTAATGATTTATCTTTCACGCGGCGAAAAGAAAAAAGCGCGGGCGGAAATCAAATTATTGCAGGAACAATTTCCAAACGACGCGCCGCTTTATTTCGTCAAAGGAACGATGCACCGGCTCGACGGCGAATACGAAAAATCGCTGAAAAGTTTTGAAAAATTAACCAGACTCGATCCGGCGGCGCGAGTCGTTTCGAGCTACAACCGCGCCCGCATTTTTCTGTATCAAGACTACTACGAAGAAGCGTTTGCCGAACTCGACAAAGGAGCGCGAACATCGAACCGAATCATCCGATGATTAGAATTTTCCGCTCGATCGTTTTATTTTATGCGGGCAAGGAAGACGAAGCTATCGAGATTATAAGAATCGTTCTGGAAAATAATCCGCAAATGGATGGCATTCGTTCGCTTCTGGCAATTTTTCTGGCGCATCAAGGCAAAAAAGATGAAGCCCGTGCGCAATTGACCGACGAAGCCCGCGGTTTGGCAAAAGCCGACCACGATATGGCTTACTGGATGACTTCCGCTTACGCGCAACTCGGCGAAATTGATCAGGCTTTTTACTGGATGGAACGCGCCATTAAACTCGGCAATGAAAATAAATCCTGGTTTGAACACGACAAAATGCTCGCACCGCTTCGCTCTGATGAACGCTTTTCAGGAACTGATCAATAAAATAGAAAATAGAGATAGAAATTTTAGATTTAACTTAAAGTTATTTCGTCATCTCAGACTGACTCGAACGCTCGCGCATAATAATTTAAAAATATCTGCCTTTTCTCAAAATTTTATCCGTCAATTTTTATTGCCGCAATGCTGAAATTTCTCCGGCATCCGCAAAATTTCCAATAAATTAACGAAAGGCAACGAAAAAGCCCGACTGCGATATTCGGAAAATCTTTTGCATATTCTTTTAATTCATGGTCGGTCAACGGTCGTTCATACGGCGAAACTGTCAGGCTGTTGATAAGGAATCAAATTTCTGACAAAATTTTGATAATATTTGAGAATTTCTAACCGGCTCCATAAAAATTGCCCGTCCGCCTTTTTTCAATGACTCTGAAAACTTCTTTTGAAGATATCTCCAAATCGAGATGGTGCTAGAATTGCCATTCCGAAAACTACGTCAACCGATTTCGTCGGCTGAAACGGCAGTTCGTGCGCCGAACCGATGCGAAATTCCGCCGTATGCGACAAATTATGCTGTTCGAGTTCTTTTTTCCGCCAGCAGCGATTGTTCCGGTGAAATATCCACACCGACTGACTTTCGCGCCACGAGCCGCTAGCAAAACGCTGTTTTCTCCGAATTCCGCAACCGTAATCCACAATCGTTTTGCCTTCGATGTCGCCTAACAAATAATATGCATATTCGAGCGGATAGACGGTTTCGGCAGGCGGATTTCTATAACGCTCGATAATGTCTTCGCCGATTCGCAAATCGTCCTGTTCCTTTTTCTTCGCCTCGCTCGCACTTCGTTTAACCTCGATGCTTTCCCAGAAGCTCTATATTTTCCGCGTTTTGTATTCATAATTTGTCGAATTATTATTTCTAAATTTGTTGAAGTTAGTTTTCAGCCAAACAACAGTTACAACTTTTCTTAAATGTTAAATTACTGCCAATATCTGTTTTGTCTTTTCCCTTACCTTTGAATTTGCTTTTTTCAGATCAGTTTGAAATCTTTTTGAACGGCATTGACGAAGCCGACGGCGTTATAATCCGGCACCCAAAAATTACCGTTCGGGAAACGACGAATCATATAAATCTAATTCGTTTATTATTGACGATGACGTTGTTCTGAAAAAGTTTTCGTCCGGCTGGAGATTTAATATTTTCAAATCCGTGAACGCCATAACTGCCGTGTCCGACGATATTATCGCGAAACAAAAAATTTCCGGGCATCGCTGCCGTAAAAAACGAGCGGACTTCCCGTATTAAACGCCGTATTGTTAGCAATCAAAATATTTTCGCCGCTCGAAACCTGTATAAAATATCCCGAACCGGCAATATTTTTTATCGTCAATATTTAAGAAAAAGATTATTTGAAATCGTTAGATTTTTCAAAGTTTGGCTCGGATGAATATCGTCGGTTCCCAAAATATTAATGCCGTCGCCCGCGCCTTCAACGATATTATCTTTGATTACCGCGTCTTCGATTGTGCTGAACTGCGCTTTTCCGTTTTCGTTTCGCACGGTGATTCTAAACGCCGATCCAACCCAGTTATTTTCCAAATAATTCTCGACAAACTGCACTCGTTTAGCATTCTTTAATTCAAAAAGACATTTCACGGTAAATTTTCCGTTCCATTCGGCAGGTTTGTTCAAATGATTGCCGCGAATTTCGATGTCTGCCGGAATTAAATCCGCCGAAAGCGGATCAGAGCCGCCGAACAAGATATTTTCCGCGCCGGCTTCGATGTAATTGTTCAAAATTTTGACATTTTTCGTTCCTGTCCAACCGGCAATGCCCTGTGTTTCTTCCTGATTTCCGGCAAAGCCTGACAAATAACTGTTTTTGATAATCGTGTCGGCACTGTTCAAAGCAATGCCGCGTCTGGTTATGCCTGCCTGATTTGAATGAATATAACAGCGGTCAATTTCGATATGATGCGGGATTCCGACGGCTTTTTCATTTTCCGTTCCGAGATAAATTAAATTATAAATATAGTCTTTGTTAGCAGGCGCAATTTCGATTCCGACGAAACGATAATGATGCGCGTTCGAGAGCAGTTTTAATAGCAGATTCGCCTTTACCGGAACTCAAAATTTTCGGCATCAATGCAGCATCTTTCGGGCTGACGCGCTGATTTTCAGCATGGCAATTTGGCAATTTCCGAAGATTGAATAGTGATAAATTCACTTCCCGGTTTGTTTGGTAGATTAAAATTTCGCCGATAAATTTCGCGCCCGCCTGCAAAACAATCGTGTCGCCCGATTTAGCCCGATCAAGCGCGGCTTGGAAATTGCCGCCCGCTTTAACGGTAATAATGTTTCCCGCCATTTCCAGAGGCGATTTCGACAACGTAATTTTGATAAAAATATGTACCGAAAGCGACGAGCGGCAAAAGCATTGCGACAATTAAAACAGTAATGTAAACGCGCTTATCAACGTGTTGCAAGAAATTTGTCGAAGTTCCCTTTTTCAAATGAACGTAAAGATTTTTCGCGTTTTTTTGTTTTTGCGACCAAATTTTTGCTGCTTCATATCCATGAATCTCTCGCTGAAAAGTTCGAAGACTTGCTGTTAAAAAATGTAGTTTCATAATTATCTATTTTGCGAATTTACCAAGCTTTTTAATAATACACCCAATAATAAAAACTTTTCACATATTCGCCTGCGACGAAATTCCAGCCGTGCGGCACGAGCCACCAGTAAAAAGGCGACGGCATTTGCTCGCCGGTCGGCGGCGAAACGATTCCGAAATTCAATATTTTCGTTTTCAAAAACTCGCTCGAATGTCCAAAGCGTGCGGCGCGTGTGATAAGCGGAAGTAACGAGCAAAATATCTTTCCAGTTTTCCTGTTTGTGATTTTTCCTTGAAAATTCTGCGCTTCGTAAATCGTTCCAGAACCGATCGGTTTGATAATTTCGATATTTTCGGCGGGAACGCCGAGCGCGATGAGATTTCTTTGCGCCATTTCGACGTATGGAATGTTTCTTTTTTCGATGCGCGACCAGCCTGTTTCTTCGCCGTCATCAGTCAAAATAATTTTCGGCGCAATGCCTTGTTTGAAGACTTTCGGCGGCTTTATTTGTTCGTTCCAGATAAACGCTCGAACCGGCAAGCACGACAATCGCGTCGGCACGTTCCAAATTTTTTTCGACCATTAATCTTTCAGCAAAAAGCGGCGCGATCAAAATCCACGCCGCCAGCAGAATGAAGAAACGCGATTAAAATCTTTAAATGCGCGGCTTCGTTTTTCACCGAATCTATTTGCATCATTATCTCGCGCAGTTCGTCAATTCTCGCTTCCCAGCTTTCCGCTTTTATCGAATCGCTGATTTCCGTTCGCGGCTTCGGATTTGCCAACGCCTCTTCGATTTCGCTTGATAAATTCTTCGTGCGTTTCACCGATTCGGCAGTAATCCAAAATCCGCACTTCGGGAATGTCGGTCGAAACGACTTCCAAACCGGCGGCGAGATATTCGCGCACTTTTAAAGGATTTGCCGCCAGAGTCAACTCGCTGATTGCAAACGGATTAAGCGCGACATCAAACGCTTTGCAAAAAGTCGGCAAATCGGCGTAAGGTTTTCTGCCGAGAAAATGAACATTTGTCACATCGTCTAAAATTTTGATTTTCTGTTCGGCATCAACCGCGATTTTTCCGATTAAAACGACTGAACCGTTTTTGAAAATGTTCCGCCGTTTTTTTTATCAATTCAAAATCAACCCAATCGGCGAGCAACCCGTGAAAACCGATTATCGGCTTCGGCAAATCTCTAATTTCGTCGGGAATTTTCGTTTCTTCGCCCAACGCTTTTCGGAAATGCGAAAAATCAACGCCGTGCCGGATGATAAAAGTGTTCGCGTTATATTGCTTTTTATTTTCGAGCAGTTTTTCCGCCGAAACAATCACCAAATCGGCTTTTCTGAACAACTTTTCTTCAATTTCCTTCAAACCTTTCGACGCGCCGGTAAACGCCGTGTATTCGTCAACGCAGTAATAAATCAATTCGGTTTCGCCGATTTTTCCCGCGAGCAAACCCGCCGCCGGATTGAAAACCATATTCAGCGGCATTTGAAAATTCAATTTCCGCATCGCTTTTTTCACCTGCGAAACGAGAAATTTTTCATTGAATTTCCTGACCGCTTCCGTGCCGTAAGCCGGAATCGCCAACGGATTCAAAACGTGAATATTCGGCTCGACTTCTCTGACCGGCTCGGTAAAACTTTTCAGCTTTTTGTAAATTCTCGACAAATCCTTTGTCGAAGTCGTCGGCATTCGATTGGCGATCGCGTTAATCCACAAAATGCGATTTTCTTTCGATAAAACGCGCATCAGATGCGTTTTCGACAACGGATCGCCTGTCCAATCGTGCGAAAAACAAACGATGTCGCGCCCGCGTAGAATTTGCGAATTTTCTTTAGCTGTTGTTGGCATAATTTCAATTCAGCCGCAAAATTGAACAATTAATATAAAAATCATTTGCGATTTTCGCGCCTATGCGGAAAATATTGCTACAAGTTATTAACGACTCTCCTAATCCCGTCCTTAATCAACTCAACATTAAAGTTTATCAGCAGCCCAAGTTTTCTATCGCTCAAAATCAGATAAGTTCGCAATTGCTTCAAATGAACCGGCGAAATCGCCTCAACGGATTTGATTTCGATAATAACTTTGTCATTGACAATCAAATCAGCCCGAAAACCGACTTCGAGCCGCACGGTTTCGTAAATTACCGGAATTGCCTGTTGACGAATAATTTTACAACCGCGCTTTTCAAGTTCGTAGGCTAAAACTGCTTCATAAACCGATTCAAGCAATCCGGAACCGAGCGTTGTGTGAATTTTGAAGGCGGAATCAACGATGATTTTTGAGGTTTCGTTTTCAGTCATATTTTTGATTTTAACTTCCCGCAAAGGCGCAAAGCCCGCAAAGAAAAACCGAAGATTATTGAATGCTTTGAATAAATCTTTTCTGTTTTTCTCTTAATTCTTTCTTTGCGAGCTTTGCGCCTTTGCGGGAACTAATTTTTTCATAATTTCACCATCAATAAACCGCCGCTGCCAGATTTCAAAATTCACGAGAAACCACATTCGCTCGTCGTGATTTTCGCCCGCGTTGTGTTTTCCGAACGATTTCGCGGACAAAATCGTGCGTTGAAAATTCCGCGCCGCAAAGCGCGTTCGCTCAAAACGTATTCGTCAACGATGTGTTTATATTCGTTTCTCAGCCAACTGCCGATTGGCACCGGAAAACCCATTTTCGAGCGCGTCAAAATTTCGTCGGGCAAAATTCCTTTCATCGCTTCGCGCAAAATCCATTTCGTTTCGCCCTTGCGAATCTTAAATTTTTCGGGCAGTTTCGCCGTGTATTCGACGAGTTTATGGTCGAGAAACGGCACGCGCGATTCGATCGAAGCCGCCATTGACATTTGATCCTGTTTCATCAAAAGTTCGTGCAGATAAGTTTTCGTGTCGGCGTAAAGCAGTTTGTCGAGCATATTTTCCGCGTCGGTTTTGCCGAGCCAATTTTGCAGAAATGAATATGGATTTCGCATCTGCAATCTGCGCTTTTGTTTCAGTTGAAAAAATCTGCGCCTGCATTCGTTTGGGGAAAATCGCAAAATTATCGAAATATAAACTTTCGATGTCGCTTTCGCGCGTCAAAAATGTGCGGTCGAGTTTTTTATTCAGCGCGTTCGGCAAAGTCGCCACGCCCGATTTAACCGCTTCGCGCAAAAATTTCGGCGCGAATGTTTCGTATTTTTCGCCGTAATTCAAAAGCGTCAGAGCCTTTTGATAACGCCCGTAACCGCCGAGAATTTCGTCCGAGCCTTCGCCCGTGAGAACGACTTTAACGTGATGTTTGCGCGAGTTTCGACACGAAATAAAGCGGCACGGAAGCGACGAAACCGAGCGGTTCGTCTTCGTGATAAACGAGATTCGGCAATTCGGCGAAAAACTCGTCAGGCGTGATCGTGATTTCGTGATGTTCGGTTTTAAAAGCCTTAGCGACTATTCGCGCGTATTCAAATTCGTTGGCTTCACGCTCTTTAAAACCGACGGAAAAAGTCTTGATCGGCTCGGAAACCATCGTCGCCATCATCGCGCAAATCGCGCTCGAATCAATGCCGCCCGACAAAAACATTCCGAGCGGAACGTCAGCCATCAAGCGCAGTTCGACGGATTTTCTAAAAAGCTCGCGCCATTCTTCGACGAAATCTTTGTCGCTTTTTTCCGCGTGTTTCGGCTCGAACGAAACGTCCCAGAATTCTTCGATTTTTATTTTCCCGTCGCTCCACGACAATGTGTGCCCGGGCAATAATCGCTTGACGTTTTTAAATAAAGTTTCGTCAAAAGAAGTTCCGTGATTGGCGAGTTGGTCGGGCAAAGCGTTGAAATTTAATTCGGGTTTGACCGCTTCAGCTTTCAATAAACTCTTGATTTCCGACGCGAAAAACAAATTTCCCTGCTCGTCGTGAACGTAATAAAGCGGCTTTACGCCCAAACGGTCGCGGGCGATAAACAATTCGTTTTTTCGCTTATCCCAAACGGCAAACGCGAACATTCCGCGCAAAAATTCGACGCATTTCGCGCCGTATTCTTCGTAAAGATGCAGAATCGTTTCGGTGTCGCAGTTGGTTTGAAACTTGTAACCTTTCGCTTCGAGTTCCACTCGATAATCGGCGTGATTATAAACTTCGCCGTTGTAAATTATCACGTACGATTCGTCGGCGTTCGCCATCGGCTGATGCCCGTGCGCGACATCAACAATGGAAAGTCGGCGATGTCCCAAACCGATGTTTTTGTCAATGAAAATGCCTTCATCATCAGGACCGCGATGCGAAATTACGTCGCGCATAGCCGCGAGCATTTGGCTGTTTATTTGTCTTTTTGAACTGCTTGAAAAAGCGATTCCGTTTATTCCGCACATTTTATTTTTGTCTTAAAGCCTCAAATCCGCTGACGCTTTGAGCAAAATTTTCAATCGCCGCCGCCGCGTCAATCCGGTTCAGCGCGAATTGATTCGTTTGCTTCTCGTTAAAACCGTAAGCGGTCGTTACGGCTGATTCATAACCGGCATTTTCGACGGATTTTCGCACCGCCGCGTTCAAAGTTCCGTTCGGATAACAAAAATGTTTGATTTCCTTTTGCAGATTATTTTCCAGTCTTTTCTTTGATGTTTGCAGCTCGAAATCCAATCGTTCCTGATTGATATTCGTCAAAATCGGATGCGTTACGGTATGCGATTCGATTGCCATTTTGTTCGCGTCCATTTCCCGCGCCTGTTCCCACGTTACCGGCGCGAAATCGTCAATCGGCAAATCGGGAATTTTAACATTCAAATCTTTTGCGATTTCTTTGATTTTCAAATCTTTTTCATCGTCAGGCAGACGTTTAAGTTTTGAATTGATTTGCGCGGCGATTTCCAAACGGTCAATTTCAATCTTCAAATCAGCCTCAATTTTTTCACCGTCGGCAAATTCGATTCGCAGATTTTCGCTTTTCGTATTCTGCAAAATCCAGCGCGTGAAATCCGTCCAAAGCCAGCATTTTCCGTCGAGAAAATCCGTCACAGCGTAAACGGTCGCCGGAAAATCAAACTTTTTCAACAGCGGAAACGCGATTTCAAAAGCGTCCGCGTAACCGTCGTCAATCGTAATAACTGCCGCGTTCGGCGGCAAAGTTTCGCCCGTTTTCAAACGATTAATAGTTTCGCCGAGCGATAAAACCTGATTGTGTTTTGAAAGATATTCGAGATGCGCGGCAAATTCCCAGCTCGAAATTTTATATTTGTTCGCCTCGCGGCTGAAGCGATGATACATCAAAATCAAAATTTTCCCGCGCGTCAAACGGTGAAACGGTGCGAACGCGCCGAGATTGTAAACAGTTTTGAGAATTGCCTTTTTCACTTTTTCTTCCGATTTCCTCTGCGAACTTTGCGCCTTTGCGGGAAAATTTTCCCGCAAAGGCGCAAAGTTCGCAGAGGAAATCATTCACCGCTTTTTTAAAACTCGCAAAATTTGGTCTTTTTCAGTTTTCGTCGGCAGCCGATACCGCTTGCCGAGCGTCGTGTCCTGTTTCGTTCGCGTTTCGTTTCCGTCGGCAATCAAAGAAACTGCGTCGACAATCAACTGCGCTGAAGGTTCCTTTAAATTGGCGCGAAAATCTTCCAGAAATGTTTCGTAATCAAACGCGTAACGCGCGAAATTATATTCGAGCGGCACGGTTTTCTGCAAAATTATATCGCCCGTATCAACTTTTGCGGCGACGAAATGAACGGTCATTCCGACTTCCGTTTCGCCATTGAAAAGTTCCCAGAAAATCGGCGGACCGCCGCGATAAATCGGCGCGAGACCTTGATGAATGTTAATCGAACCGAGACGCGGAACGGAAAAAACCGTTTCTTTAATAATGTTCGTGCCGTACAAAATTCCCAAATCCGCTTTTTGTTTTTTTAATAACTCAATCGTTTCCGCCGCGTGATAATTTTCGACTTTGTAAATTGGAATTCGATATTCGTTCGCTAATTTTTCCAATTCCTGCTGGCTCGTCTGAATCGCTTTTGCTTCTTCCGCGCCGTCGGTCGCGCCGCCGAAAATTTTGGCGGAAAACTTTTTGAGCGTCGCCAAATAACCGTCGTAGAGAATCGAACGGCGCAATTTTTCTTTCAAACTGCGCTGCGGTTCGGTATTGGTTTCGATGAAAACTCCGGCGATTTCCACCGTTTCGAGCGCGGATAAAAGTTCCAGCAAACGATTCGCGCCGCCGTGCGTTAAAACAATTACTTTTAACTTTTCCCCGCTCATTAATTATTTCCCCGACAAAAGTTCTTCGTAAACTTTCAAGACTTCCGTGATATTGCTTCGGTCGTCGGCTTTTTCTATTTTTGTTTTTTTTTCGTTTTTCGCTAATCGTTCAATCTGTTTAATCAGCGCGTCAGCATCGTGCATCGGAATTAAATTAACGCCGTCAGGACGCATTTTGTTGTCGGTGGCGATGACCGGAGTTTCAAGAAATAAAGCCTCGCGGACGGCAATCGCGTCGCCGTCGAAAAGCGTCGTCCGAAGCAGAACGTCGGCTTTATCTATCAAATGAAGCGTTACCGGATGCACGACATCGCCCGCTAAAAATATCCGTTCCGCATAAGATTTTCCGGCAATCCACTGTTTTAATTTGTCTTCGAGCGAACCCGAACCAACGATCATCAAACCCGCGTCCGGCATTTTTTCGAGCAGTTTTTCCATCGCGTCAATCTGCATAAACAAATCGTAAGCGTCTTCCAAAAGACAAACCGTCAGCAGAAAAGGTGCGTGACGCTCGGCAAACTCTTTCAAATTAGCGGGAATTTCGATTGATTTATCGGGGCTTTGGTGAACGAACGGCGGAATCACTTTCAGACGCTCTTTTTTCACGCCGAAATTTTCAAACATTTTAAGCATCAGCGAATTAACGCCGATAATTTTCGTAAATCGCCGAAAAGTCGCACCGGCAAGCGAAAACGATTTTGCCGTTTCGACATTTTCGATGGCGTAACCGCCCGAATGAAAGGTCAAAACGCTTTTGCCGCGCCCGAATCGAGCGCAAACGGCGAGAAAAGCCAGAACGCGCGGCGGAACGTCGCCGCCGACGTGAACGTGGAGAATGTCAAAATCGAGTTTGGATAAAAGTTTGACGAGTTCAATTGGCGAGCGTGGATGATAAACGTCCGGTTCAGCGGTAATTTTCGAGCTTTTCGCCGTCGCGATAATCGAACATTCGTGTCCGTTTTTACGCAAATCTTCACGAATCGCCAGAACATTCCGGCTGATTCCGCCTTCGGGCGGCGGATAAGGCGCAAGCTGCAAAACACGCATTTGTTAAAATTCAAAGTTAAATGTCTGTAAGTTTTAACTTTATATTAGATAAGAACAAGTTTTAAAAACCGATTATTTGCCCGCGAAACACACGAAATTCACGAAAAATAATTTGACTGTTCTTAATATTTCGTTTAATTCGTGTGTTTCGCGGGCAAAACTGTTTTCAAACAACTTCTAAAATCCTGATTCCAAAATTTCCGCCAAATCGAAATCAATCGGCGTTCCGCGCTTTGCCGATTCGATCATCAGAAGACACATAATCGTTGCGCGTGCGCCGTCAATCGCTGTGATTTCGACCGATTTTCCGGCTCGCAAACTGTTGACAAAAGATTCCATCTGCTCGACGTAACCTTTGTCGGCAAACCATTTCGTTTCGGTCTTTTCGGTTTTCTTTTTGACTGTCACGCTTTTGAAATTTTCGGTCGAAACTCCAACGCCCGACGCGAAAACTTCGACCAATTCGCCCGCCGAAGCATCGCTGCCGACAGTCGTATAAAGGAAATTTCCGATTGATCCGTCGGCAAATCTGACGCTCGCGGCGATGTTGTTAATGCCGAGCGGTTCTTTTTCGCTCATCGGCAAACTCTGCGCGGCGACGCTGACTGGTTCTGATTCGGTCAGCCAAAACATCAAATCGGCAAAATGACAGCCTTCGCCGACCGTCGCGCCGCCGTATTGCGGATCGCCGCCCCAGAAATCGCCGCGCATTCCGGGCGAATTCATACGGGTTGTGACAATCATCGGCGATGTTCTGCCGGCAAGTTGTTTTTTCATCTCGACGTAAAACGGCGCGAATCGGCGATTGAATCCGACGCAAACCTGTTTGCCTGATTCTTTCGCCGCCTGATAAATTTCGCGGCATTCTTCAATCGAAACCGCCATCGGTTTTTCGACGAAAACGTGCTTTCCGGCATTCAGAGCGGCGACTGTTTCTTTCGCGTGATGATGACTTGCCGAGGCGATTAAAATCACGTCAATCTCCGAATCGTTCAGCATTTCTTCGTAATCCGAACAAGCGTATTGTGCGCCGAAACGCTGCGCGTAAGCATTTGCCGCGTGCGCCGCTCGACGAATAAACGGCGTGCAGATTCGCGCCCGAAACTTTTTTGAGCGCGGGCAGATGCGCCCATTTCGCCAAATTTCCCGCGCCGATCAAACCGATTTTTAATTCGTCTTTCGGCGCGGATTTATGATTCGAAATTTCGATTTTGCGAACGGGTTTGTAATCAGCCAGAACATCCGCCGAATCGTTCGACGGGATAACGAAGCAAAACCGCCAGACTTTTCGTCTCGGGATTCATAATCGTTTCGTAACCTTTTGGCGCGTCGTCGAATTCGTATTCGTGCGTTACGAGCGATTTAACGTTGATTCTGCCAACCGAAATCAGTCGCAAAAATTCTTCCATATTGCGATTTTCCGTCCAGCGCACATACGGAAACGGATAATCAACGCCCTGTTTTTCATATTTCGGTATCGTAACTTCCCGGACCGTAAGCTCGCGCCATCAGCAGTTTCAAATCCTTGACATACATCACGTCGCGCGACTAAATCGAGCGGACACGCGCCGACGACGACGATGCGACCGCGTTCGCGGCACATATCGGCGGCTTGTTTAACCGGCGCGGAAGATTTGGAAGCGACGGCGACGATCACGCAATCCGCGCCGCGTCCGTCGGTTAATGATTTTATTTCCGCGACGCTCGTTTCGCCAGCCGCGACGGTGAAATCCGCGCCCGTTTTTTTGCTAATGCAGTTCGCTCTTTCATCAAATCAGTGGCAATGACCACGCCGCCCTGACAGCGCACGAGTTGGCAAACCAATTGTCCGACCAAGCCCAAACCCATCACGACGACCGTTTCGCCGATTTGAATTTCCGCCTGCCGCACCGCGTTCATCGCAATCGCGCCGAGCGTTGTAAAACACGCGTCGGAAAACGGCACGTTGTCAGGAACGCGCGCGATTAAATTGCGCCCGACGTTAATCGTTTCGCCGTGTCCGGTTCCTTCGCCGCCGTAAGCGACGCGCTGGCCAACTTGTAAATCCGTCACGGTAGAATGTTTTTCGACGATTACGCCCGCGCCCGAATAACCGAGAACGGCGTATTCCTGAAATTTGGCGCGAACTTCGTTGATCGTCGCAATCGGGTCGGTTTTCTGCATAATTCCCCAGACCTTTTGGAGATGCGAAGGATTGTCGGCGACTTCTTTGACCATGCTGTCGGTATGAATATCGGCGGTTTCCGTTCCCGAACTGATTAGCGAATAAAACGGGCGCACCAGAACGTGATGCGCGGCAGGTTTCGGGTCGGCAACTTCGTCCACGATAATTTCCTTTAAGCCACGACGAATAACTTGTTTCATAATTTAATTAATGTAATTTTTTGATAATGAAGCGAATAGAATAAAAAGAAGGCAGGAGCGCGAATGTGCGCCGGCATTTATTATGATTTCACGGATGCGGATTTGTTGTCAATAATTTCTCAGCAAAATTTACCTGTCATAAAGCTCAAGCGTCCGTTGAAGCTGCGCGGCGCACGAAAATTTTTCTTTAACTGTTTTTCTCCCGATTTCACCCATTTTCTTCGCTCGATTGGGATTTTCGATGAGTTCAATCAAACGATTTGCCAGTGCTTTGTCATCACCGGATTCGATTAAAAAACCCGTTTCGTTTTCGCTAATCGCCTCGCTCGCACCGCCGACATTCGTGGCGACGACCGGAAGTTTTGCCCACATATATTCGAGAATCGAGTTAGAGAAACCTTCCGCGACGGAAGTTAACACTCCGACGAACGAAATGGAAAGAAGTTCGGGGACTTTTGAACATCTGCCGATAAAATGCGTTCGGTCGGCGATTCCTAATTCTTTCGCCAGCGTTTCCAGATCAGTTTTCAATTCGCCTTCGCCCGCTAATATAAAATGCGATTCGCCGCGATTTTCCGCAACTTTTCGCGCTGCGCGGAGAAACATCGGCTGATTTTTGACCGTGTGGCGCAAATTGGCGACGAGCGTGATGAATTTGATATTTTCATCTGTGGGCAAATCGAGTGTTTCGCAGATTTTCGTTCGATTCGTTTCCTTTGGCTTTAATCTTTCCAAATCCAAACCGTTGTAAATGACGTTGATTTTTTCCGCCGAAACGCCGTCGTTAATCAAATACGTTTCGACCGCTTTGGCATTGACGACAATTTGGTCGGCGATGTTAAAGATTTGTTTTTCAATTCGTTTTTGCAGCGGCGAACGCATTCCGCCGGTTTCGCGTTTTGAGGAGATTTTTAATTTCACGCCAGCCATTCGCGCCGCCGCGATGCCGAAGACGTTTGAATAAAAATCGTGCGTGTGAACGATTTCGATGTTGTTTTCGCGGATATATTTTCGGCAGCGATTGAGTTGTTTGAGAAAATTTAAATCGTAAAAGCTCGACAAACGGAATTCGGGAATGTCGGTAAAGCCGAGTTGTTCGACTTCTTCGCGCAAAACGCCTTCGTTGTTGAGCGCGGCGAGAAAAATATTGTGCGTTTTATCTTCGTAAAGCAAGCGCGTCAGTTGCACGGCTTGACGTTCCGAGCCGCCTTGATGAAAACTGCCAACGATTTGAAGCACATTTTTTTTCATTGAAGGCATTTTCACCACAGAGATGCGGAGACGCAAAGGAAAATATGGGATTGTTAATTTTACACTTGATTTTCCTTAGCGTGCTTTGCGCCTTTGCGGGAAACAAACGGGATTTCCCGCAAAGGCGCAAAGCACGCCAAGAAGAACAACTATCTTTGAGATGGCTTCTAATAATCGGAAACCAATTTCCCCGATCTTTAAAACTTTGCGTCTCCGCGTCTCTTCGGTTAATCTCAGTTTTCCAAAACGTGTTTCATCGCCGATTCGAGCGTTTCGTAATCGAATTTAAATTTCGCGTCGAGCAGTCTTTGCGGGTAAACGCGTGTGCCTTCGAGCAAAATGGTTTCGCCCATTTCACCGAAAAGCATTTTTATCGCAAACGCGGGAAGCGGCAGAACGGTTGGGCGACCAATGACTTTGCCGAAGGTTTTCGTAAATTCCTGGTTGGTCACGGCGTTCGGCGCGACGGCGTTGAACGCGCCTTTCAAATTTGCGTCGTCTAAAACAAAATGAAAAATCCTGATCAAATCGTCTATGTCAATCCACGACATATATTGTTTGCCCGAACCGATTACGCCGCCGACACCGAATTTGAACGGCGTGAGCATTTTTTCCAACGCGCCGCCGTCTTTTGCCAGCACAACGCCGATTCGCAAGTAAGACGACGCGGGCAAATGCTTCGGCTTTTTTAATTTCCGCTTCCCACGCGATGCAGACTTCCGGGAGAAAACCCGTTCGCCTTCCGCGCTCTTTTCGTTCACCAATTCATCGCCGCGATTGCCGTAAAAGCCGATTGCCGACGCGGAGATAAAATGTTTCGGCGGATTTTTCAAATTTTTCAGCGCGTCAACCAGAACGCGCGTGCCGAGTTCGCGGCTGTCCTTGATTTTGCGTTTCTTCTCGTCCGACCAATTTTCCGACGCGACGTTATCGCCCGCCAGATGAATCACCGCGTCGAAATTTTCGAGTTTCGGCAGTTCGCCGTAAGAAAAACCTTTTTCCGAATCCCAGCGAATTTCGTCCGCGCTCGTCGGCTTTTTGCCGCACGAGTTTGTGTATTTCGTGACCTTTCGCCTTCAAAGTCGGAATCAAATGCGTGCCGACCAAACCGCTCGCGCCGGAGATTAAAATTTTCATATTTTATTTGGAGAAAAGTCCTTCGAGACTTGAGCCATCGTATTTCTTTAACCCGCAATTTTTGCATTCTTTCGCGAACAGAATACTTTGATTATTCCACCAGCGAAAGTATAACCGCCGACACCGAGGACATAACCAGAAATTAAATTGTAATTAACTATCATCACGCAGATAGCAAGCAAAACGCCTGCCGTTATGATGACATTTTTTACGATTGGTAAATTATTGACAGCAAAAAGAACGAAAAACAGAATGATTACCGGAAATAATGCCAAGGAAGTTCTGAGCAGCCGGCGATAATTTTCCCACTGTTTTTGATACGGATATTTGTCGTCTTCCATCATCACTTTTCCGCGTCCGATTTTCCCTGCAAATCGCGCCTGACGAATTTTACCATTTTTTGGATTTCTTCTTCGGTCAATTGATTTTTGAAGGCGGGCATCGGCAGTTTGCCGTCGTGGATTTGCGTGTAGATTTCCTGTTCGGTTTTGGTCGCCGCGTCGCCGTATCTTAAAGACGGAATCAATCTGCCGTCCATTTCCTTGCCGTTGGCTTCATTGCCGTGACAAATCGCGCAGTTCTGACGAAACATCGAGGCTTCGTAAGATTTGCTGTCGGCGATGACAAAGGATTTTGTCTGGTTTTGCGCTTTCACAGGCGACAATTGTCAAAACGACCGCCGCCAAAATGATAAAAACTTTTAACTTCCGCATCTAATAAAGCTGATTTTGCAAGAGATCATCGTTCCCACGCTCGCCGATTTCATCATAAATGATGAAATACGGCGAGCGGTTTGTTCTCAAATATCTATCTTATCGCGCCTTCAATCGGGCTTGATGCGCTCGCATACAATCTTTTCGGCATTCTGCCCGATAGATATGCCAAGCGTCCGGCTTTGACGGCGTAGTTCATCGCGGTCGCCATCTGTTCGGAGTTTTTCGCTTCGGCGATTGCCGTATTCATCAAAATCGCGTCCGCGCCGAGTTCCATCGCAATCGCGGCATCGGACGGCACGCCGACACCGGCATCAACGATGATGATCGCGTCGGGCAATTGTTCGCGCATAATCTTCAAATTTGCCGGATTCTGCACGCCAAGCCCGAACCAATCGGCGCGGCAAGCGGCATCACGCACGGACAGCCGATATCCAACAGTTTTTTCGCCATAATCAAATCGTCGGAGAAATACGGCATCACGATAAAACCTTCCTTGACGAGCGTTTTCGCCGCTTCGAGCGTCTGCTCGTTGTCGGGCAAAAGCGTGACTTTATCGCCAATGACTTCGAGTTTTATCCAGTCGGTTTCCAGAGCCTCACGCGCCAGACGCGCCGTGCGAATCGCGTGTTCCGCGTCGTAACAGCCCGCCGTGTTCGGCAAAATCTGCATCTGCGGACTGAGATAATCCAAAAAAGATTCGGTCGCCCTATCCAAAGGAACGCGATTAACGGCAACCGTCACCATCTCCGCGCCCGAAGCCGTATGCGCCGCCCGCATTTCGTCAAACGAACGATATTTCCCGGTGCCGATAATCAGCCGCGAATTAAAAGTTTTTCCGGCGAGTTTAAATAAATCAGTCATAAAATCAATTACGCGAATTTCAAATTACGAATAAATACAATCTTAACAAAAATACGGGCAAAAGAAATGCGGATTAAAATTAGAAAATTTTAATCCGCTGTTCGTAATTTGTAATTTATAATTCGTAATTGTTCTAACCGCCGCCGACGAAATGGACGATTTCGATTTTATCGGCATCTTTCACCCGAATCGTCGCCCAATCTTTTTTTCGCACGACCGATTTGTTGAGTTCGACGGCGATGCGTTCCTGCGGCATAGATAGATGATTAAGAAGTTCACTCAAATTTATTTCTTTCGCCAACTCTTTCGTTTCACCGTTTACCATTACTTTCATAATTTGCCGATATTTATTGTCTTATCCCTGCTGAATCACGCGGCGAAGTTCGCTTTCCTCGCCTTCGCTCATCGCTTTGATAAGAATGGCGGCGCGTCCGGCTCTGAAATGCGGCAGTTGCAGATGAACCGTCGCCACGCCGTTACTGTCGGATTTCGCGTGGAAAATCAGCGGGCGAAATGACGAGCCGATGATTTTAACCAAAATATGCGCTCCGCTCAAACCTTTGTTCGTATTGCCGCGCCGCACGATCATCGTAATCGTCCGCGCTCGCCGCCTTTGAATCCGACTTCAGTGAGCAGTTCGATTTTCAGACTAGCATCAAAAATCGGTTCGGAATGCGCGAAATCGGCGATAATTTCGACCGCTTCGGCAGGCAGAATCATTTCTTCCTCGACCACTTCCACGACTTCGACCACCGGATCTTCGACGATTCGCAAAGGAATATCCCAGATCGAACTCGTTGGCGCGACATTAATTTTACCGGCGAGGTCTGCCGTGTTGATTCGCTCCTGAAGAATTGACGGCAGCGGAATATCGTCCGTTTTAACTTCCGGCAGCGGCGGCGGCACGGGAATTTCCCTCTTTTCGACAACGGATTTGACTTCCTTCTGGGCAATAAGTCCTTTCCGGCGCGATTCGGATTCCTTCATCGTCATCCGCTTCAAATCTTCGATTCTGCCGGCGCGAACCGCCGCGCAAATCAACTGATGTTGTTTTTGCAGGCGTTCAGTTAAAATCTTCTCGTCAAATGTCGTCAATCAGTAAATCGTCGTAAGGAGAGCGCTTGCTCGCCAGAATCGTGCCGCGATCATAGACCAGAGACAAAATCAGCGGTGTCGCCAAGCCTTTGTCTTCCGTCTGAACGTGATATGTCACGCCTTCGTAATCAATGTCTGTATTGAATCCCGTTATCACAGTATTTGTAAAAAAATCGGCGAGCTAGAATATTGGTAGATTTTTGTAATGCCTTCCATTTATGAAATTAACACAGGCGTTTGCAGACGGTCAACAAAAAACACCTGGAGGAATGAACAGTAAAGAGTGAAGACCTAAATTGAGAAAATCCGACTGCCTTTTTACTCTTTACCGCTCATTCGCCGCTCTCTACTTGTTGTTCCTTGACTCTCTTTCCGGCTTAACTTACGATTGATTTGTGATATAATTCTCAATCTTTAATTGAAGAAATTTTTCGTTTTTGTAAGTATTCGAGGCGAAATCGGAATGGTTTTTAACATTTTTATGGAAGCTGAATTTAATTTGTTTGATTACGCGCCGATTGGAATGATGTTTCTGGTAGCGATGGGTTTTGCCGCCAGCCAGCTTCTCGTTACGCAGCTTATCGGTCCGCGAAAAAGAACGGCGACAAAATTAATGCCGTATGAATGCGGCAAAGATCCGGTCGGTTCGGCGCGCGACCGTTTTTCGATTAAATTTTATACAGTCGCGGTGATCTTTCTATTGTTCGATATCGAAGTTTTGTTTATGATTCCGTTCGCCGTCGCCTTCAAAAGTTTGCTGGCTGAGGAAAAAATCAGCGGCATCGCTTTTGGCACAATCGCGTTTCTGGAAATTCTCGTCTTTATCGCACACTTGGTTGTCGGATATATCTATGTTTGGAGAAAAGGCACATTCGATTGGGGAGTTCAAGCGCGAACCGAAGCCCGCGCCGAGGCGCACGAACTGGTTATAAAGAAACAGAAGCGCATCGAAATATTGAAAAAAGCCGCTTAACAGTAGAATTTAGTTTGCAACAGCCGTACTGAATTTCAAAATCTAAGTCTAAAAGTATAGATTTTACAAACAATTATGGGTTTAGAAAATACACTATTTGAATCTCTGCCGGACGTGATTACCGTCAAACTCGATGCAGTTGTCAATTGGGCGCGAAAATCATCATTGTGGCCGGCTACATTCGGTTTGGCTTGTTGCGCTATCGAAATGATGAACAGCGTTTCAGCGCGAAACGATTTGTCGCGTTTTGGCGCGGAAACATTTCGCGCATCAGCCGCGACAGGCTGATGTAATGATTGTTTCGGGGCGCGTGTCGCGAAAAATGGCTCCGGTTTTGCGGCGCATTTATGATCAGATGCCGGAACCGAAATGGGTAATTTCGATGGGCGCGTGCGCCACTTCGGGCGGCGTTTTCGACAATTACGCGATTGTTCAGGGCGTTGATAAAATTGTTCCGGTTGATGTTTATATTCCGGGCTGTCCGCCGCGACCGGAAATGCTGATTCACGCGATTATGATGTTGCAGGAAAAAGTGATGAATGAATCGGTCAGAGACCGCCGCGACACCTACGAAACCGAATCGCGCGAGTCAATCGTTCCCGGAACTTTGCCGGTTACGATGGGAACCGAATCGGAAACGGCGGCAAAGCAAGTTACGAATCGTCCTTACACGGTCGCTTCGCGGCACGAGCGCAGAAAATCTTCTTAAGATGAAAATTTACGGCGGCGAACTTTTTGCTGAGATTCGCCGCTTTTTTGCTGATATGGCTGATACAAAAGTTTTACTCGAATTCGTCGAGAAGTTGAAAGCGGAAAACGCCGATTGGGTAACGGATTTTAAAGATGCGCGCGGTGAAGTGACAGTTACTGTTCCGCGCGAATCAATCGCTGACGTTTGCCGTTCGTTGAAATTGACGCACGGATTTTGATATGCTCGCCGATTTGTGCGGCGCGGATCGCGGACCGGAAGAAGACCCGCGTTTTGAAGTCAATTATCATTTGTTTTCGACTAAACATTTCAACCGTCTGCGTTTGAAAGTTTTACTGAGCGATGATGAACCGAATGTTCCGACCGTCGTCGGAGTGTGGAAAACGGCCAATTGGCACGAACGCGAAACTTTCGATTTATTCGGCGTGATTTTCGACGGTCATCCCGATTTGCGCAGAATTTTTCTGCCGTCGGATTTCGACGGACACGCGTTGAGAAAAGATTATCCGTTACGCGGCTATGAGCCGTATAGTTTGACTAGTAATATAAAGCGTGTGATTATGATTACTATTTTATGAGCGTTGCAGTAGAAAATTTAACCGACAAATTTGAGGTTTTAGACAAGGCGTTGGATTCACACATGACGCTTTCGATGGGACCGCAGCATCCTTCGACGCATGGCGTTTTGCGACTCGAACTCCAACTCGACGGCGAAATGGTTATCAAAGCCGTTCCCGACATCGGCTATCTGCACACGGGAATGGAAAAGCTGTTTGAGTATAAAAAATATCAGCAAGGCATCGTCATCACCGACCGGATGGATTACTTAAATCCGCTTGGAAACAATCTGGCTTACGTAATGGCGGCGGAAAAATTGCTCGATTTGGAAATTCCCGAACGCGCGCAGGTGATTCGCGTGATGTTCTGCGAATTACAGCGCATCGCGTCACATATGGTTTGGCTGGGAACTCACGCACTCGACCTTGGCGCAATGAGTCCGTTTTTCTATTGCTTTCGTCAGCGCGAAAAGATTTTGAATTTAATCGAAGCCGCTTCGGGCGGTCGAATGACTCCGAGTTATTTCCGCATCGGCGGTTTGATGATGGATTTGCCTGCCGGTTTCGAGCGTCGCTGCAAACAATTCCTGGAAGATTTTCCGGCGGCGATGGAGCAATTTGAAACGCTGCTGACGGGAAACACAATTTGGCAGTCAAGAACGAAAGGCATCGGCGTTATCACGGCGGAAGAAGCGATTGATTGGGGCTTGACCGGACCGTGTTTGCGCGGCAGCGGCGTTAATGTTGATCTGCGGCGCGACAATCCGTATTCGGGGTATGAAACTTACGATTTTGAGGTTCCGGTCGAACCGGACGGCGATGTTTGGGCGCGTTTTCGCGTCAGAATGCGCGAGCTTTACGAAAGTTATAAAATTGTCGTGCAGACGATGCAAAGGTTAAAACCGGGACCGATTAAAGCCGACGCGCCGAAAATCGTTCTGCCCGACCGCGACGATATGCGAAAACATATGGATTCGCTGATTCACCATTTCTTAATCGTCGCCGAAGGTTTCAATGTACCCGAAGGCGAAGTTTATCACGCGATTGAAGCGTCGAAAGGCGAACTCGGCGTGTATATGAAATCGAACGGCGGACCGAAACCCGACCGCGTTCATTTTCGAGGTCCGAGTTTCGTTAATCTGTCAGCGTTGCCTGTAATGAGCGAAGGCGAAATGGTCGCCGATGTCGTGGCGATTATCGGTTCGCTCGACATCGTTTTGGGCGAAATTGACCGTTAAATTTGAAAAGATTTTTATGACCGAGAATCAGGAAAAAGAACTTTTTAATACGCTTGCCACTTTGGTTACCGGAGTTCGCGCGATTCAGACAGATGTTCAAGGTTTGAAGTCCGACGTTCGAATTCTAAAATCGGATGTTCAACAAATTAAGGAAACGCAAAACGAGCATTCTCGAATTCTGAACGAGCATTCTCGAATTCTGAACGAGCATTCTCAAACTTTGAATGAACATTCTCAAACTTTGAATGAACATTCCCGAATTTTGAATCGTTTGGAAGCGAAAACCGACAGTGTTGCTGAAATGGTTATTATCAATGATAAGCGTCTGACGGAAGTTGAGAAAGATGTGTCGAATTTGCGCGGCGGGATTCATTAAAGAACGATGATAAATAAAATATCAAAATTCGGACTTTTGATTTTGTTGCTTGGCGGTTTATTCGGCAACTCGTCCAACGCTCAAACTCCTGTCTGTAATTTACGATTTGATGTTTTTGAGTTTTCCGGCAATGAGTCTGTAAAAGATATAAAAGCTGTTTTAACTGATTTGCTGACTAAGAAAACAATCGAATTTTCAGATCCTAAGTTACTTTTGTTTTCCGATATAACTTCGGGCAAATATAAAATTGAAATAATAAAAGACGGTTATGAGCGTCGTATCAAAGAATTTGAATTAAAGTGCAGAACGGTTGACGAGGTTTTAACGATTTCAAAATCTTTATATTTGCAAAAAGGAGACGTGAAGAAAGTTACCGAATTCGGTTCGACCGGCTACGTCGCAAAAGGTAATAACGAGGAATATAAAGTTCAATCAGATGGTTTAGCAATCAACCATAATGCTTTAAATCTCGCAAAGCCAAAATATCCGGCAGCGGCACTAGCGGTACGCGCAACCGGAACGGTTAATGTGCAGGTTACAATTGACGAAGATGGCGAGATTGTTAAGGCTGAGGCGATTAGCGGACACCCTTTGCTTCGTTACGCGGCAGAAAGAGCGGCAATGGAATCTAGATTTGCACCGACATTACTGAATTGGCAGCCTGTTCAAATCACAGGAATAATTGTATACAACTTTGTTCCGTAAAAATCTTAGAAAATATGGCATCAGTAGCTCCGACATATTATACAAATCAGGTTGAGAAAACCGACGAGGTGGCGAGTTTTCCACAGACGGTTCTTGAAGAAATGAGTTCGCATCTGACGAAATATCCGCCGGAACGCAAGCGTTCGGCTTTGATTCCTCTGCTGTTCGTTGTTCAGCGCGAGCGCGGTTATCTGGATAACGCGGGCGTGAATTTTCTGGCGAAATTTCTTAATTTGGAAGTCACGGACGTTTGGGAGACGGCGACGTTTTATTCGATGTTCAATCTGCACAAGATTGGCAAACATCACATTCAGGTTTGCAAAACCTTATCGTGCCGCGTGATGGGCGAACCGGAAATTACCGGACATATTTGCGATAAATTAGGAATTCACGCGGGCGAAACAACTGCCGACGGTAGATTTACCGTCACGCGCGTCGAGTGCCTGGGAAGCTGCGGCACTGCGCCGATGATGCAGATCGGATTTGATTATTACGAAGATTTGACGACCGAGAAAGTTGATAAGATATTAGATTCGCTGAAGTAGTTTGAGTTCAGCCGAAATTATAAATGAAAAGAATTTCGAGCTTGATTTTTTTATTTGCGCTTGGCGCGTTTTTCGTTCAGGCGCAGGAAAGCGGGAACCGCAATTACGGTTCAAAACAGCGTAAACCGCTGACAAATTCCGGCGCGTTAGTCGGCGCGAGTACCGGAAAAGATGTCTATTACGTCGAAGCGAATGTGGCGATGAATATGAAAGCCGACGCTTACGTCGCGGTTTTCGGTTTATCGCAGGAAGCGGCGACGGCGACGGAAAGCAACGCTAAAGTTAATCTGCTAATCGCCGGTTTTTATAAAGATTTGGAAAGTTTGGGCGTTAAACGCGCTGATGTTTTCGTTGATTTCATTACGCAGAATAAAGTTTACGATTATACGACGAGCGGCAACGTGACGACGGAAAAGTTTTCCGGTTTTGAAACTAAAAAGAACGTCGCCGTGCGTTACGGCGACCGCGAGCTTTTAGATAAAATTTTAACTGCCGCGACGAAAAATTCGATATTTGATTTGATAAAAGTTGATTACGTCGTCAGCGATATAAAATCGGTTCACGCCAAACTTTATGACGAAGCGGTAAGAATCATTAAACAGAAAGAAGCGGCTTACGCTAATTCGTTCGGCATAAAACTTTCGCCGTCGAACGTGGCGAACGAAAAATACGATGCTTTTTATCCGGGTGAATTGTACGCGAGTTATCAGGCTTTTGAAGCGGGCAGCACTTACGGCGATTATAACAATCGCGTGATTCAGCAGCGCAAGACGAAAACTTTTTATTACGAACCGCTCGACCCGAGCGATTTTGATTCGGTAATCAATCAGATAGGAATTGAGCCGATGGTGCAGTTCACGCTTTATTTGCGGATGCAGTACGATTTGAAGAAATAGCGCAAAAGTATTATGGAAATCAAAGCAATCGGATGTGAACCGTTACAGCTCAAGCGAGTGCATTTGGAAAACTCGCACACGCTGAAGGTTTATCAGGATAACGGCGGTTATAAATCGCTGAAAAAGGCGATGGATATGTCGCCGGACGAGATTATCAACGAAGTCAAAGCGTCGGTTTTGCGCGGACGCGGCGGCGCGGGTTTTCCGACCGGAATGAAATGGTCGTTCGTGCCGAAAGATTCGCCGAAGGAAAAATATATCGTCTGCAACGCCGACGAATCGCGAACCGGGAACATTTAAAGACCGCTATTTGATGGAACGCGACCCGCACGCGCTGATCGAGGGAATGTTGATCGCGGCGTTCGCGCTTAAATCGAAGACTTGTTACATTTACACGCGCGGCGAATATAAATATCTGATTGACATAATGGACGCTGCCATTGAGGAAGCGCAGAGCAGCGAATCTCGTCGGCAAAAACATTTTAGGTTCGGATTTTTCGTGCGAAGTTTACACGCATACCGGCGCGGGCGCGTATATTTGCGGCGAAGAAACCGCGCTTTTATCGAGTTTAGAAGGTTATCGCGGACATCCGCGAATGAAGCCGCCGTTTCCGGCAATTGAAGGTCTTTATGCTAGCCCGACGGTCGTCAACAACGTCGAAACTTTGACCGCCGTTCCGCAAATTATCGAAATGGGCGGCATTAAATGGCGCGATCTGGGAACGGAAAAATCGGGCGGCACAAACTCTGGTCGGTTTCCGGTCACGTTAAAAAACCGGGCGTTTATGAGCTTCCGATGGGCTATGCCGATATGGAAAAGTTCATTATGGAAGACTGCGGCGGAATTCGTCACGATCATCAATTAAAAGGCTGTATTCCGGGCGGTTCGAGCGTTTATATTATGCGCGCCGATGACATTATCGGGAAAAAAGTTTTGATGGATTACGAAGGATTAGTCGCGGGCGGTTCATTGGTCGGTTCGGGCGGATTTATCGTAATTGACGAAACGGTTGATATCGTTGATTCGACGAAAAATCTGACTGAATTTTACAAACACGAATCGTGCGGCTGGTGTACGCCGTGCCGCGAAGGAACCGATTGGCTCGTAAAAATCTTCGACCGCATTGCGGCAGGCGGCGGACGACCCGAAGACGCGCAGTTGATTTTAGATTTAGTTGACAACATCGAAG
Source organism: Pyrinomonadaceae bacterium (assembly GCA_963761145.1). Lineage (GTDB taxonomy): Bacteria > Acidobacteriota > Blastocatellia > Pyrinomonadales > Pyrinomonadaceae. The sequence goes on along the minus strand of CAVXFU010000004.1, from coordinate 279,900 downwards.
GAAAATCGTTCTGCGCTTTGGGCGACGCGGCGGCGTGGGCGATTCAGGGCGCGATCAAACGCTTCCCCGAAGATTTTATGCCGTATTTGAATGGACAAAAAACCTCTGCGATTGAACCCAAAGCGAAAACTGTCTAAAAATTAGAAAATCGTAGAGTTTGTTTTAACTTTAATTTTAACTGAAAAGAAAGCGATAAAGATTTGCAGTCGTCGCAAACAATGGAGACGCTATGAAAAATATAAAATTGGTTTTGTTCGCTTTTTTCGGATTGATTTTACTGTCTGCAAACGCTTCGGCGCAGTTTAATAAAAGGCAGGATTATATCGCGCTTTACCGTTTGTATAACAGTCAAAACAGTGACCATCTTTATACGACAAGCTGCGATGAAAAAGATACCGTTTCAAGAAACGGTTACGCTTATGAAGGCATTGCCGGTTATATCAGCGCACGGCAGGCGCGGCGCACAGTTCCGCTTTATCGTGTGCAGCTTGCCGGCGGAACGCATTTTTATACGACTGATGCAGCCGAAATGAATAATCTGACGAACAGTAACAGAAGCAACATAGCGGAAGGCATTGTCGGTTATTTATCGAGCGATCAGGCACGTAATACTGCGCCGTTTTATCGTCTGGCAAACGATGCCAAGCATTTTTATACGACAGACGAGCAGGAAAAAACCGATTTTCTGCGCAACAGCAACGGTCGCTTAGAAGCAACGACCGGATATATCTGGACATCAGGCAGCAGTAGTTGTGACTACAGCAATTCGGAACAAGATAATTATCCAACCATTTATTCGGGAATGGATTTTAGCGGCGCAGCGCAGGTTCTCAAGTCGGATTGGAATGTGAGCGATGATTGGGACGGTTCGCCAAACACAATCGGTTCGATTCGCGTTCCGCGCGGTTGGTATGTCGTGATTTACCGCAGAGAGAATTTTCGCGGCGAGTCTTACGATTTAAGCACTGATGGTGTTTTCGATAGAAATAACAAATGGCGCAATCGAGTTCGCTCGATTAAAATTTATAAGGGCAATCCGCCGCGCTGAAAAACAATTTTAACCAAGTCGGCGCGTTTGCATTATTGAAAAACACGCCGCATTATTTTAATAAAACAGGAGAAATAAAAATGGGTAGAGGAGACAAAAGAACACGTAAAGGTAAAATTTTCGCCGGAAGTTTCGGCAAAACTCGTCCACAAGGCAGAAAAAAACATGCGGCAGCGACGACGACGAAAACCGAGCCGAAAGGTGAGAAAGCCGAATAACTGTTTCGGGAAGATATGGAAATCTCGGATGTAATAAAAGAACTTCGGGAGTTGAACGAAAGTGAGCCGACGCATTTTCGGCTTCCGCGAAAAACGGAAGTCGCCGAAGCGGAAACGCGGCTCGGCGTAAAATTCTGCGAAGATTATAAAAGGTTTTTACTCGAAGCGAGCGATGTGGTTTATGGAGCATTGGAACCTGCCGTCGTCGTTCCGAATTCGGGTTATTTGAATTTAGTGGAAGTTGCCAATTCGGGTTGGAACGAATTGGACGTTCCGAAAAACTGGCTGCCGTTTTGTGAAGACAACGGCGATTTTTATTGTCTGAACGAACAGGGCGAAGTCGTTTTCTGGTCGCGCAACGGCGCGACCGACGACAAATGGAACAGCCTCACTGAATGGATTAAAGAAGTTTGGATAGAAGGCAATTAGAAACGGATATTTTATCAAAAAATGTCAATAGAATTAATAAAAGTTACGATCAACGGGCAGGAATTTGAAGTTGAAAAAGGCGCACGGCTGATTGACGTTTGCCGCGAGCAAGCCTTTAACATTCCGTCGTTTTGTTATTATCAAGACCTCGCTTTACAGGCTTCGTGCCGGATGTGTCTGGTTCGCATCGAAAAAATGCCGAAGCTGCAAACTTCCTGCACGATTACCTGCACGGACGGAATGAACGTCACGACGCAAAGCCCGGAAATTGAAAAAGCGCAAAGGGCGATGGGGGAATTTTTGCTCGCCAATCATCCGCTCGACTGTCCGGTTTGCGACCGCGGCGGCGAGTGCGAATTGCAGGAAATGATTTTCGATTGGGGCGATGTCGAAGAACGCTTTGTCGAATCGAAAAACGCCACGCCGGAAAAATTCCTTTCGCCGATTGTCGCCAACGATCCGCAGCGATGCATTTTGTGCAAACGCTGCACGAGAGTTTGCGACGAATGGATGGGCGAAGATGCCATTGAAGCCGGAAATCGCGGCGTGAATACGGTCATCGGAACTTACGGCGGATGGCTCGATTGTTCGCAGTGCGGCAACTGCATCGAAGTCTGCCCGACCGGAACTTTATTAGACGGCGTTTATCGTCACGAAACGCGTCCGTGGGAGTTAGATCAAACGATTTCGACCGATACATATTCGTCGGACGGAATGCAGTTGAGCATCGGTTCACGCGGCGGTCGCGTTCATCGAATCGTCGCCCGCGACCGTTATGTTGACGGCTTGAACGGCGAGTTTTTGGACGTAAAAGCCAGATTCGGACACGAATTTATCAATCATCCCGACCGCATTAAAACGCCGATGATTCGGTATAAAAAAGGCGGCAAGTTAATTCCGACGACGTGGGACGAAGCGATTCATCACGTCGCCCATAAATTCCAAGAATTCGGGAAAGATGTCGGCGTAATTGCTTCGGCGCGTTTGACGAATGAGGCGATTTTCACTTTAAAAAGATTTGCGACCGAAGTTTGCGACTCGGAAAACTATGCCGTTTCCGACGCTTACGATTTATCGCCGGTGTTTGATAATTTGAGCGTTCCGCTGGCGACGCACAAGGAAATTCGGCACGCGAAAACGATTCTCCTGATCGGCGGCGAACCTGAAGAAGAGCAGACTTTTACGGCGAAACAAATTCGTCAGGCGGTCAGAAACGGCGGCGCGAAATTTATTGTCATTCACGATACGCCGATTCGACTGGCTAATCAGGCGAGCCAATTTATTCACGTAGCACCGAATTCGCTCGACGCTTTTGTTCTGGCATTGGCAGACAAATCCGATGACACGATTACGAAAAAAATCGGTGCGGCGCAGAGCGAAATTGACGAAGTTTTGAAAACCATCGGCGAAACTTCAGGCGATTTTATCATAATGTTCGGCAGAGATTTGTCGGCGGAAGCGCAGGCGATTTTGGCGAGCGCGGCGGGCAATTTCAGTTCTGAAAATCGCCGCGTTCTACTTCATCCGCTGCCGCTTTATAACAATTCAGTCGGCGCGAACGATATGACGGCGGGCAGAAAATCTTTGTCCGATGTCTTGATGAATTCGCGTGCGCTCTTAATCGGCGGCAGTTTGTCGAAACCGTCATCGCTGACCGATGGATTTTTGAGCCGCAAAGATTTTATCGTCGTGCAGGAATTATTTGAAACCGAAACGACCGATTTTGCCGATGTCGTTTTGCCCGCCGCTTCATTCGCCGAAGTTGACGGAACTTACACGAACAATTCGGGATTTGTGCAGCGCGTTCGGCAGGCAATCGAACCGGTTTACCAATCGAAAGCCGATTGGATGATAACCTCGATGATCGCCAAAGAAATGGGCGTTAATTTCAATTACAATTTTTCAGCTTCGGCGGTTTTCAAACAGTTAGCCGACGCGACTCCGGCTTATGAACGGCTTGCGTTATCCGAGTTTAAAGGACGAATCGAAACCGGCGCGGGCGAATTATTCGATTGCCGCGAAACGAGATTTGTCGAAGGAAATGTCAGCGATTCGTCAGCGAATCGAGGCGTTACCGGCGACAAACGAAAAAATCATCGAAACGCCGAAAGTCGGTCATAAACTGCATCGTTTAACGACGTTGACGAGTAAAACCGCGCAGTTTCATTTGCTCGCGCACGGCAATCCGAAACCGGAAAATTTGCTGGTTTCACCGCTCGTGCAGTTTAATCTGGACGGAACGCCGCGCATTTCGGACAAAGCTGATGCCGCAGCGGTCAGCATTATGGACAGAGAATCTGACAAGATCGTTAAGTCGCAACAGCTTAAAAGATAAAACAGAAAAATGGAAGCTATCGTAAAAACAATTTTCCCCATCGCCGTTATCAGCATCGGTATTTTGCTGGCATTTCAGGGCGTTTTGATGATTGTCGCCTATACGGTTCTGGCGGAACGCAAAGTTTTGGGCTGGATGCAGGGACGCATCGGACCGAACCGCGTCGGACCGTGGGGCGTTTTGCAGCCGTTCGCCGATCTTTTCAAATTCATTTTCAAGGAAGACATCGTTCCCGACAAATCAACGAAATTCGTTTATTATCTCGCGCCGATTGTCGCGCTCGTCTGCGCCTTGATGCCGATTGTGGTTTATCCGTTCGGTCCGAGACTAGCAAATCCGCTAGGTTGGGCTTCTACGTGGTTGAATTGGCTTTTTGGATATATTCCTTACGTCGGTCAGTCTTTGATTGATGCGACAAATTGGTTAGTTCCGCAAGCTCAAAATATGCCCCTGACCATTGGGCGTATTGATGTCGGTGTTTTGTTTGTTTTAGGAATTACTTCGGTCGGCGTTTATGGTATTGCGCTCGCGGGTTGGTCGTCGAATAACAAATATAGTTTGATGGGCGGACTTCGTTCATCGGCGCAGATGATTTCCTATGAATTAGCGATGGGCGCGTCGGTTATGGGTGTTGTAATGCTTATCGGGAATCGCTCGATCTAGGCGGTATTATTAACGCGCAAATCAATTCGCCGTGGTATGCGCGTTGGTTTATCATTCCGCAGTTTATCGGATTTATCGTCTTTTTAATCGCCGCGTTTGCCGAAACTAATCGCGTTCCGTTCGATTTACCCGAAGCCGAAACCGAACTCGTCGCCGGATTTCATACGGAATATTCAGCTCTGAAATTCGCGCTCTTTTTTATGGCGGAATACGTGAATATGTTCACCGTTTCCGTGATGTGTACAGTTTTATTTTTGGGCGGTTGGTATATTCCGGGATTAGATTGGCTTGCAAGATTCTTTGGAATTCAGAATGGTTTGGCGCGGGAACGGTTCTCTACGCACTTGTCAGTCACGTCGGATTTATCATCAAAATCTGTTTATTTCTGTTTTTCTATATTTGGGTTCGCGCGACATTGCCGCGTTTTCGTTTCGACCAATTGATGAATTTCGGCTGGAAATTTTTACTGCCCGTCGCTTTGGGCAATGTGATTTTGACGATTGTTATTGTTTATTTTTTGAATAGATAAAAATTTTACCGCAGAGGCGAGTTAGATTTATTTTTAGCTCTTTTCAAAATCTTGAAAACTCTGCGTCTCCGCGTCTCTGCGGTTCAAAATTTTATGGTTACAACCGCTTTATTTTTTCTTTTCGCCGGACTTGCTATCGCCAGCGCGATTTCGATGGTTTATCACAAAAATCCGCTTTACAGCGCGATTTCGTTGGTCGGCGTTTTTATTGCGCTGTCGTGTATTTACGTCACGCTCGCCGCGCCGTTTATCGCCGCCGTGCAAATTTTGATTTACGCGGGCGCGATTATGGTTCTGGTCGTGTTCGTCATTATGCTTTTGAATCTCGACGAAGATAAACCGCTGAATCGCCTGCGCTATTTATACGCGGTCGGCGGCGGATTGGGCTTAATTTTGCTTGTCCAGACGTTTTTCGTTTTCTACGCCGTAATGCGCGCGCCGAAACAAACGGTTAAAATGGATGAAACCGTCGGCAAAACTTTGAGCATCGGCACGGGAATGTACACCGAATATCTTCTGCCGGTCGAAATCGTCGGAATTTTGCTTATTGATGGCGGTAGTCGGCGGCGTTATTTTGGCGAGACGACTTGAACAGCCGAAACTCGAATTAGTCGTTGACAATGAATTAAACAAACGCCTAGGCGAAGACAATAGACCTTTGGGAATGTAGAAATTGAAATTATGGAACCGAGTTTAGCAACTTATTTAGCACTTTCAGGAATACTTTTTACCATCGGCGCGGTCGGCGTGATTTTCAAGCGTAACGCGCTCGGAATGTTTATGTGCATCGAGCTGATGCTGAACGCCGTCAACTTAACTTTCGTCGCTTTTTCAAGATATTACGCTGATGTCACCGGACAGCTTTTTGTCTTTATGGTAATGAGCGTCGCGGCGGCGGAAGCGGCAGTCGGACTCGGAATCATCATCGCGTTTTTCCGCAATCGTCTTTCGATTGACACGGACGACGCGAGCATTTTGAAAAATTAGTTATTTTATGGCTGTCGAAATTCGACGCGCGACGAAAAAAGATGCGCGAACGATTGCCGAATACGCAATCAAACTTTTCGCACAGCATCGAGGCTATGATTCGCGCCGTTTTGCCGAAATCGCTTCCATTGATGGAGCAGAAAGATTTTACGGCAGTCAGACCGAAGCCGAAAGACGCGGCAATTTTAGTCGCCGAATTTGAAAACACAATAATCGGTTTCGCTTATCTTCAGTTTGAAGCGATGGATTATGCCAATCTGCTCGAAAACGCCGTATGGTTGCACGATTTATATGTTGACGAAGCAACACGCGGTTTATCAGCGGGAAAACTCTTGGTTGAAAAGTCAAAAGAAGTCGCTAAAGAGCTAGGCGCGAATAAATTAATGCTTTCGGTCGCAGCAAAAAATGAATACGCTCAAGAATTTTTCGAGCGCGGCGGATTTAGAGAAACAATGGTCGAAATGATGTTTGATTTGACCGAAAAACAAGATAATGACTGAAAACAATTTTTTAAGTCTGATAATTTTCGCGCCTCTTCTCGGTGCGGCTATCAATTGGATTGTCGGCAGAAAACTGAGAAGCGAATTATTCAGCGGCGCGCTGGCTTGCTCGATGGTTGGCGTTTCGTGCGTCGTGGCGTTTATGATCGCCTTCGGCATCGGCACGGGACACGAAGGTGCGTTACACGCCGACAAGCCGATTCTTGACCAGCTTTGGACTTGGATTCAGGTTGGAAATTTCCGCGCCGATTTCGGTTTGGGAATGGACAGATTGAGCGGGATTTACGCTTGCTTTATCACGTTTGTCGGGTTGCTGATTCACATTTTTGCGACGGGTTATATGCACGGCGATAAAAGTTTTTATCGCTTTTTCACGTATTTGAACCTGTTTATGTTCTCGATGCTGACGCTCATTCTGGCGGATAATTTTCTGCTGATGTTCGTCGGTTGGGAAGGCGTCGGGTTGTGTTCTTATCTGCTCATCGGCTATTACATCAAACGAGACGAAGCGCGACGCGCGGCGAAAAAAGCGTTTGTTGCCAACCGCATCGGCGATTGGGGCGTTTTGATGGGCGTGTTTTTGATTTTCACAATGACCGGTTCGCTTTCGTTTTTCGACAAAACGGTTGATGGAGTGCAAGTCCAAAGTTCGATAAATATCTTATCGGCGATGGCGGCTGACCCGTTTACGTGGGGCGCGTTAATTGCGGGCGGTATAACGTCGGTTGCGATTTTATTATTCATCGGCGCGACCGGAAAATCGGCGCAGATTCCGCTGTTCGTCTGGCTGCCGGACGCGATGGCTGGTCCGACTCCGGTTTCGGCTTTGATTCACGCGGCGACGATGGTTACTGCGGGAGTTTATCTTAGTCGTGCGCTGTAACGGAATTTATCAAAATGCGCCGACGGCAATGTTTATCGTGGCTATTATCGGCGCGGCGACGGCGATTTTCGCGGCGACGATTGGATTGGCACAAAACGATATTAAAAAAGTTCTCGCTTATTCGACCGTTTCGCAGCTCGGTTATATGTTTCTCGCCTGCGGAGTCGGCGCGTTTATCGCGGCGATTTTCCACGTCATGACACACGCATTTTTCAAAGCTCTTTTGTTTCTCGGTTCGGGTTCGGTGATTCACGGAATGCATCACGAACAGGATATGCGGCGAATGGGCAACTTGAAAAAGTATATGCCGATCACGTTCATCACGATGGCGATGGGCTGGCTGGCGATTTGCGGAATCCCGATTTGGGCTGGATTTTTCTCGAAAGACGAAATTCTGTATCGCACTTTTGCGGCGACAAACGCGACGGCAGACGCGACGCTTTTAGGAATTCACGTTAATCAAATTTTGTGGGTTGTCGGTTTATTAACGGCAGTTTTGACCGCTGTTTATATGACGCGAATGATGTGGATGACGTTTTTCGGCGAATCGCGTTTTGATTTGGCTTTGCCCGATGGCGACCATCCACACGATGCGGCTCACGCCGAAGAAAATGCTTTTGCACACGGCGATGCGGCAAGACGCTCACAACGCATCACGGACACGCGCACGACGATGAAGAACACGATTCGGCGCACGACGATCACGATGACGATGATGACGAACATCACGAGCATTTGACGGCTGATTTTCAAACCGCACGAATCGCCGTGGACAATGACTGTTCCGCTGATTGTTCTGGCGATTCTTTCAACGTCTTGGCGGTTTGATCGGCATTCCGTATGCGATGAGTTCGTTGGTCGGCGCGGGCGATGTCAATATTTTTGAACATATTCTCGATCCGATAATTTACAAAAAAGGTGAACACAAAGCGCATTCGCCTGTTGCCGGTCATTCAGAAACAGCAGCGAGCAAGAGTAATAATTACTCCGGCTGAAACGGCTGAACATTCAACTACCGCTGAACACGTCAGCGCACAACCCTGAAGAAATTAAAGAAGAACGATTGCTCGCGGGTCTTTCGGTTATTTTGGCGTTGGGCGGAATCGGCATCGGAATCACGATGTTCGGCAAAACGCCGCTTCGCAAAATGCCGCAAATTCTCGAAGATAAATGGCGCATTGACGAAATTTATAACGGTTTCATCGTTGATCCGCTAACCAGACTTTCGCGCAATGGTTTGTGGAAAGGTTTTGATGTCGGGTTTATTGACGGCATAGTTAACGGCATCGGGCATTTTGTGACCGCGCTCGGTTCGGCGGCGCGCGGCGTTCAAGTCGGATTCGTTCGCAGTTACGCGGCTTTATTTTGTTCGGTGCGCTGGTTGTCATCGGATATTTTATTTATTACGGGTTTAAGCTGATGTGCATATACCAATTAACGCCGTCGAATCAGCGGAACTGTTTTCAAAAGAAATGAATTTTTTCACGGAAAATCTTTTAACGATTTTAATTTTGCTGCCGGTTTTCGGCGCGTTGGCAACGCTCGGACATTCGATGTTCTGGAAACAGGAAAGCGGTTTGAAATGGATTACGCTCGGCTTTACTGTTTTGAATTTTTTGGTGTCGCTCGTTTTGATTTTCGATAAAAGCGCGGCATCGGCGAGCGGATTTTTCTTCGAGAAAAACATTCCGTGGATCAAAGCGATCAACACGAATTACCACGTCGGCGTTGACGGTATTTCATTGTGGCTACTCGTTTTAACGACGTTCATAATGCCGATTGCGGTGATCTCGACCTGGCACGCCGTCGAAAAACGCTCAACCGCTTTTTATGTTTTTCTGCTTCTGCTCGAAAGCGCGATGCTCGGCGTTTTCGTGTCGCTTGATTTACTGGTTTTTTATTTGTTCTTTGAAGCGTCGCTCGTTCCGATGTTTTTCCTGATCGGCATTTGGGGCGGCGAAAATCGGATTTATGCAGCGGTTAAGTTTTTTATTTACACGGCTCTCGGCACGCTTGTTGATGCTCGCGGCGATTATCGGTTTATATTATCTGCACGCGACGGCAACCGGCGTCGGAACATTTGATTACGTCACGCTTTTGAATTCGATGAAAGCCGGAAAACTGGTTTTTGCCGGCACAATACTCGGAACGCTGTTGTTTTTTGCATTCGCGCTGGCTTTTGCCATCAAAGTTCCGCTTTTCCCGTTTCATACGTGGCTGCCCGACGCGCACACCGAAGCACCGACCGCCGGTTCGGTCGTGCTTGCCGCCGTGATGCTGAAAATGGGAACTTACGGTTTGATGCGTTTTAATTTCACGCTTTTCCCCGAAGCGTCACGTGAATTCGCGTGGTTGTTTATCACGCTCGCAATAATCGGAATTATCTACGGCGCACTCGTCGCAATGGTTCAGCCGGACATAAAACGGCTGGTTGCTTATTCGTCGGTTTCGCATATGGGTTTCGTCATTTTGGGAATGTTTTCGTTTACCGAACAGGGAATGCAGGGCGCACTTTATCAAATGCTCAATCACGGCATTTCGACCGGCGCGTTGTTTTTGCTCGTCGGATTTATCTACGAACGCCGACATACGCGCGCCATCACCGAATTTGGCGGAGTGGCGAGCGTGATGCCGCTGTTTGCGACGTTTTTCGTTTTCACTTCAATGTCTTCAATCGGACTTCCCTTTTTGAACGGCTTCGTCGGCGAATTTTTGATAATGCTCGGAATGTGGAATTCGACGGCTTTGAGCATCACGAGTTCGGTCAATTGGAATTATGTGGCGACGATGTTTGCCGGAACCGGCGTAATTTTCGCGGCGGTTTATCTGCTGTGGATGATTCAGCGCGTGTTTCTTCGGCAAAATCACCAATCCGAAAAATCGCGGTTTGAAAGATTTAAGCTGGCGAGAAATCGGTTTAATCGCGCCGCTGCTGTTCCTGATGGTTTATATGGGCGTTTACCCCAGACCGTTTCTGGACGCGTCGCAGAAAAGCGTTTCAGCCGTTCAGGAAAGAGTTTTAGAACATCCGGCGGGCGGAACGATTGAGAAAGTCGAAATAAAATCGGAAGCGGCGCATTAGTCGGAAGAAGCGAAGAGATTTTCTTAAAGTCTCAAAATAGTTTCAGATATGTTTTTACAAAGCGGATTAGTCAATCCAAACACGAATATTTCGATAATTCTGCCGGAAATAATCGTTGCCGTCTGCCGGAATTATCGTGATGCTTTACGACACGTTTTTTCCCGAGACAGCGCAGCGTCACCGGCATTATTTCCATCGCCGGACTCATCTTTGTCGGGCATCGTTTTATATTCGATGTGGGGAAGCGACGCGGCTAACCCGACAAATGCCTGGAACGGAATGATCGCCAACGATAATCTGCGGCTCAGTTTTTCGTTTGTCTTTTTGCTGGTTATCACGGCGACTGACGATTTTGATTTCGACCGTTTGGACGGAACGCGAAGACGTTCCCATCGGCGAATATCATTGTCTTCTGATATTTGCGACCGTCGGCATGATGTTTATGGCTTCGGGCAACGATTTGGTCGTGCTGTTTCTCGGTTTGGAAACTTCTTCGATTGCCACTTACGTGATGGCTGGCTTGCGAAAATCCGATTTGCGCTCGAACGAATCTTCGATGAAATATTTCATTCTGGGTTCTTTCGCGTCGGCGTTTTTGCTTTACGGAATGGCTTTGATTTACGGCGCGACCGGCACGACGAACATTACGGAAATCGCCGCTAAAATCGCCGACCCGAATTTCCCGGCTTTATTACTGATCGGCGGCGCGATGTTGATTGTCGGTTTCGGTTTCAAGGTCGCCACCGTTCCGTTCCACGTCTGGACACCCGACGTTTACGAAGGCGCACCGACACCGATCACGGCGTTTATGGCGACCGGACCGAAAGCGGCGGCGTTCGCTTCGTTTGTCAGAGTTTTCGTTCTCGGATTTCCGCTGATTGCTGGCGCGACGGCTTCGACTTATTTACACGATTCGTGGATTACGGCTCTGACGATTATGGGAATGCTGACGATGACCGTCGGCAACATCGCGGCAATTGTGCAGAATAACGTTAAGCGAATGCTCGCTTATTCGTCAATCGCGCACGCCGGTTACGCGCTCGTCGGTTTTATCGGCGCGGGAATGGCGACGACCGTTGAAAAGCGCGACGCGGCAATCGCTTCGGTGGCGTTTTATATGTTGACTTACGCAATGACGAATTTAGGCGCGTTTGCGATTGTTAATTTGCTCGCGCAGAAGAACGACCGCCGTACGGAATTTGAGGATTATAACGGCATCGGTTTCAAATCGCCAATTTTAGCTTTTTCACTGTCGCTCTTTATGCTTTCCCTGTTCGGTCTGCCTTTGACGGCGGGTTTTATGGGCAAAGTTCTTGTTTTTCGTCCTGCACTCGAAGCCGGAAATACTTTGCTGACTCTTTTAGTCGTCGTCGCAGTTGTCAATTCGGCGATTTCGGCTTTTTATTATTTGCGACTGATTGTCGTAATGTTCTTCCGCGAACGGGTTGACGAATGGACTGCGCCGCGCATTCCGGCAGCGTTAACGGCGGTTTTGATTATCACCGTTTTAGGCGTGCTTTATTTCGGTATTTTGAGCGACAGCGTAATCGAGAAATTCGCGCAATCGCCGAAAGCAATAGCGATTAAGGCTGAAAAATAAATAGATAGGACACTGATTGATTATGATTGTATAAGATTAAATATGATTTAAATCCTAACAATCATAATCAATCAGTGTCTAAAAACTTCTATAAACTTATGCAATTGAACTTAAGGCTGCCGGGAATATTTGTGAAGCGCACGAAGCACAACTGGTTAATTACCTTCGCGCCGGTAAAATTGAAGTCGGATTATTGCTTAATTTCGGTAAAAGTCCGCAATATAAAAAGCGGGTTTTAACTGCTGAATATAAGAAGAACCCTGATTTGTTAAAATCATTAGGATTAACCAGATAACTTTAAGTTATCCTAATCAATCTTAATAAATCATAAAAAATCAGTGTCCTATTTTCCCTAAATGGACAACACAAGTGACATTCGAGAAAAGTTGGGCGCGGAATGGCTTCCAGACATTTACCGCGACGAAGTTCGCGTTCAGCGAACAAGAGCGCATCAGCTCGAACTTCCGAAAACGGAAAACCTCGCCATCATTCAGCACACGCTTCTCGGAGTCGAATTAAAAGTCGGCAACAAACGCTTTACCTGTCCCGATTTGTCAACCGCCAGATATTTACAGGTTTTCGCCCGCATCGGCTGTCAGGCGGTCGCCGTGCCGTATGACATTACGAAAATTTCAACTCTTGCCGATAAACTAGAATCGAGCTGGCAAAAATCTCTGTTGCTCGTCGAAGAATCCGCCAAAGACAAAACCGCGCCGGTCAAAGGCAAAATGCGGGCGCATTTGATAAAGGAAATTCGTCAGGAAATTGACGAAATCGGCGCGGGTTCATTGATGCCCGAATTCAAACAAAGCACCAAACAGCGAAACATTTGAAATAGAGTTAATGAGATTAACTATCATTTAGCCGAATTTCCGCCTTGCCAAATCCCTGCAAAACTTCCCTTGTCCATTTTCATTACAACTTTCAAAAGTGTTAAGATAATCAAATTGTTATGTTAGACGCAACACCATCAGCTGTTTTAGAGTCGGAAACCTTACCGTTTCCTTTTAATAATCGTCCTTTTTGCCGTTACGAACCGATTGAAAAGCGTATTGACTATGCGAAAGTGTTGATCGTTAACGACCTTTTGCGCTACGACGATGATTTGTCGGATTTGGCGCGTGCGGAATGGAACGGCACAAAGGAAAGCAAACTTCGTTTCGAGCGCAAGATTTCGGGAATGGCGTGTGACAATATCGCCAAGAACATCATACGGCTCGTCAAACAGCCGAAAACATTGACCGTGCATCTTTCCGAAGTCGGCGAAGCGGCGAAACAGTTTAAGCCCGACGCGATTGTGATGAGCGGAACTTTGTCGGATTTCGATTATTATAATCCGGCGATGCTCGAAAAATTTGCGCAGTTTATCAAAACGACGAAACTTCCCGTTTTAGCGATTTGCGGCGCACATCAGCTTGTCGGTACATCTTTCGGCAATCGCCTGACGACGCTCGATCATCTCGAACCATCGGAAAAGCGCACCAATCGCGTGGTCGAATATCAATATCGTTTTATCAAGATTACCGACCGCACCGATCCGATTTTCGTCGGTATTTCAGATGTCGAAAGCGGCATCTGGCAGGATTACACGCTCGAAGATGATATTCTCAGAGTCTGGCAAAATCACGGTTTGCAGGTCGAAGGCATTCCCGAAGGCTTTAAAATGCTCGGCACATCGTATCTTTGCAAAAATCAAATGATGGTCAAACGCTCCGACGATCAATTAATTTACGCCGTCCAATTTCACCTTGAAAAATCGTTTGAAGACTGGTCGAAAAACCCGACACGCTGGGAACATCCGAACGAATCGCGCGACGGGCGCATTTTATTTGAGAACTTTTTGAAATTAGCCTTACTGCACAACGGGAAATAGTTTCTCCGGAGCCGAATGATTTACGAATCAGCCGGACTTCGCACGCCGAGCCGGTTATTTTGCAGAACGTGCGTGTAAATCATCGTCGTCGTCAATTCTTTGTGTCCCAATAAATCCTGAATGGTGCGAATGTCGTAGCCGTCCTGCAGCAGATGCGTGGCAAACGAATGGCGAAGCGTGTGCGGGCTGGCGTTTTTTGGAATGCGGCTTTTCCGCAGAGCGTCTCTGAACACTTTTTGCAGATTCGACGGCGAAACGTGTTGTCTGCCTTTTGCGCCCGAACGCGGATCTACGCTCAAACTCTTTGACGGGAAAACATATTGCCAAGCCCATTCGGTTGCGGCGTTCGGATATTTTCTCGAAAGCGCGAAAGGCATATTCACTTTTCCCAAGCCGTGCCGCAAATCCTGTTCATGTAATTTTTCCGCCGCTTTTAATTGTTCCTGAAGCGGCTCAACGAGGCTGGTCGGCAAAACCGTGAAACGGTCTTTTGCCCCCTTGCCGTCGCGCACGACAACCTGCCGGAACCCGAAATCCAAATCCTTAACACGCAGCCGCAAGGCTTCAATCAGCCGCAACCCTGAACCGTAGAGCAGATTGGCAATTAACCAATTTGTTCCGCTCAGTTGATTGATAATGCGAATCAGGAGTTAAAACAGATGAGAAACAAAGAAACCGCTAATTTGCCGTAGCAATGAACGAGTAATCCGTTGACTGATCTGATTTTTGCCCCGTTTTGGATGTCTGTTTTCTCATTGATCCAATTGAATAATGATTCTATCGGCTGCCTGATTGATGAAACGAAGCGTGACCATAAGCCGCTGCCTCCAACTTCATAGGCTGGCTGATTTTTTATTTTCTTATCCGGCGTGCAGAGCATCACTCCTTGTTCTTTGAACTTGCGCTCGGTGTGTCCGTCTTTGTAGGCTTTATCGGCAAACACGTTGCCGATAATCTGGTCTTCAAACTCCTGCAAGACGCGCAAATCGTGTTCGGTGGCTGCCGTTATTTTCAGCAGTTCCGGCTGCGGCAAACGCCCATAGCGTTTTCTTGCCAGGATGTGCATTTTGACTCCGTGATAATAAATATCCTTGCTCGCGCAATAACTTTGAGCGGCAATTTCACCCGCCACTTTTGCCTGAACAGAGCGACCTCTGACGGCTAACATAATCGGCATTGAATCAATCACACAATCCTCTTCAAAGTAGTCGTGATAATCTTCACCGAGTTTGCCCAACAACTCAAAGACGATAACCGGCAAAGTTTCCGCCAATTGGTTGAGCCGATAATTGAAACTCTGATAGGTTGGCAAGTCAGGAAACCAATCCGCAAAGTGCTGCACGATATACTCGTGAATGCGCTTTTGCCGGAAATGACCTTGCAGTTGCCCAAATAAATAAACCGTCAGCAGTTCCTGATCAGTAAACGCCGGCTGCCAATTGTTGCTCAGTCGTTGATATTTCAACATCGGATGTTTATCATAGACCGAGCAAACCCACAAATAAAGTTCAATCAGTTGCAGTTCCATAAACCGCACTTTACAACTTTTTTGTGAGTTTGCTAATTTTCTTTTCTACTCCTGATTCGCATTAAAAATACAAATCGTTTCCACCGCAAAACGGGCAACATAACAAATCAATGGACGTGAGGGCAAACCCGCCGCTTTGTTTGGTAACATTCTCGTTTTCCATAAACATATTTCCTTGTGGGTTTGCCCCACGTCATCTCAGCCGTTCGGCAGATTCTCGTTGCACTTTGACAGTTCGATAATTCAGCAAAGCAAATGTTACAATCACTTTGGAGATAATTTTATGATAACGATTACTTTTCCAGACCGCGAAACTGAAAAACGCGCACTTGGCTTTTTGCTTGGGCGTTTTTCCGGGCGCGTTCTTAAAATCTGGTGAGCATCTCGTTCCCGAAGCTGCTTTGGAAGCACTTGCAGACCAAAATATTCCTTTTACCGTTCAAGGCAAATCAACTTATGAGCAACAAATTGCGGCGTTTCGAGATACTGCTCCCGCTACAATTTAACGATGGGCGTGAAGTTCCGCCCGATTGGTTAGCCGAAGCGGTCTTGGAAATTGTCGAACAGTTCGATGCGGCGAGTTATGAAACGCAGAAAGTCGAAGGACATTGGCGGCATCAAGGAATTTTGTATCGGGATAACTTAGTGAAAATCGTTATTGACGCGGCGGACGAAGAAGCAAACCGTGAATGGATGCGCGATTACAAAGCGCGTTGGAAAGAGAAACTTGAACAACTTGAATTGTGGCTTGTTAGTTACACGATTGACGTGGATTAAAACGTCGCCACTAATTACACATCTGCCGAACAATTTAATGGACGTGAGGGCGAAACAGCGACTTTGCTAAAAACGTCGCTCGTTTAACTCAAAGTTGCGTGGTGGCGGTTTCGCCCCACGTCATCTCAGCCGTTCGGCGTTTCTAGTTTGCTCGACCGCGAGCCTCGCCTAAAACAATTCCGAGCGCAAGCCCGAAGATGAAAAGTCCGATCGTGATTAACAGGAAATCTAAATTTGAAAGATTTTGTGAACCGTTTAAGAATTGTGTAATCATACGTCGCTCCAAGTTGAAAGAATTTGCGCTAGTGGGTCATTTGACAATTAGATAGCCATTTTATCCGTCTTGGTTCATAATCTTTGCCGGAGGTCTGATTATGAGTCGCCAACAGAAGGAACCGTTACGTGCATTCTCTGAGGAGGAACATCAATGGTTAAGACGAATCGCCGGTTCGACCAGTGAACCATCCGGGCACGTCGTTCGTGCTAAACAACTGCTTGCCGTCAGCACCGGAGCCAGTTATACCGAAGCGGCGCAAGTGACGGGGCGTAAGTCAAATGATGCCGTCGCGCAGCTTGTAGCCCGCTTTAACCGCGAAGGCTTAAAAGCCGTCGAGCCAAAAAAAGGAAGCGGCGCGCCTCCTACTTACCGGGCAGCAGAACGCGAACGGATTCTGCGGGAAGCGCGCCGCGTGCCAAACCCGGCGACGGATGGAACGGCAAACTGGTCGCTGACAACCCTACGGCGTGCTTTGCGCCAGGCAGAGGACGGACTGCCGAAGATCAGCACGTATACGATTAGTGCTGTTCTCAAGGAAGCCGGTTTCGGTTGGCGGCAAACGCGCTCCTGGTGCGAGACCGGCATCTCGATCCGGCGGCGCAAAGACGGAGCGCGAGTCAAGGTGATTGATGTAGATGCTGAAGCAAAAAAAAGCTGATCGAGCGAGCTTATACCCGAGGCGCGCAAATGAATTTGGCGGTCTGGACACAAGACGAAGCCGGACCGTTTCAAACCATTCCTATGCCCGGGCAAAGCTGGCACGAGAGCGCTTCGGGGCAATGTCAGGAACACCAGTATGTGCGAAACGGAACGGCTAAACTGCTGACTCTGTTTTGCCCTTCGAGCGGCGAAGTCAGAGCCAAAGGCGTCACCAATTGTCCGAATACGGTGCTGCATCCGTGGCTGACATCAGAGTTGAGCGAAGTGCTGGCGGGGCTGCCGCCGCCGGCAGTAATGCTTGCGCCGGAAGTCAATCGTCAGCAGTGGGCGAGCTGGCAGGAGGGTTTGCAGGTGCGTATTACTTTACCGTCCGAGTTGCCGCCGCTCCGAATGCTGCTGGTGATGGATAATCTGACGGGACACAAAACACCGTCGTTTGTCTTATGGCTGTTTGCCAATGGAATAATGCCGCTGTATACGCCGCTTTCGGGTTCGTGGCTCAATATGTGTGAATCGGTGCAGCGGATTATTAAACGGCGGGCGCTCGAATGTCAGCATCCGCAAACTACTGAAGAAATAATCGGGTTATTAGAAGCAACGGTCACAGGCTGGAATCGGGACCCGACAGCGTTTGAGTGGGGCGGAAAAAGAGCAGCAAGACGTGAGCGAAGTCGGCAGCGGCGCCGCCATTTGTTAGGCGGTTCGGGAGCCGTTGCCAGACGAACGATGAGGAATCGACGAACATTAAGCGAACAATGGCTATCTAATTGTCAATTGACCCACTAGTTCACATCTGAACAAGGTCACTGCAAGACAAGCATCATCGGCGGCATCAAGGTCAAATCTAAGTTCTTTCTCAAGAAATTGAAACGCCATCCGGCGAATATCAAAAACAGCCCGCCGCCGCAAGCAACCGCGGCGGGACGGTCAGACTTTGTGCTTGACTGCTTCTTTCATAGCTGATTTGTTGGGCTGTCCGTTAATATGAACAACTGTTTTTTCTATCGCCAAAATAATCATCTAGCGAGTCGAAGAAGCACTGCTCTCGAATTTTGTCTTTTATGGATGCAATACCGAAAATCTTTTCATAATGGCAGAGCAAACAACGAACTATGCCGCAACCAAAAGCCTTTCGCTTGCGAAAGCGTCCGACCTGAAATTCACAAATGCAATTTACAGAAGCGGCTTTGTCGTGCGCTCGACGAAGATGAAGCCGATGAATACGTTTCGTGCGTTCCAATTCTTGATGATACCTTTTCACAATTCACCTCTTTACGGGAACGCAACTTGCGGCACGTTCCCTTGATAGTGAATAGGTTCATCAGATAAATCATATTTTGTTTCGACATATTTCTACTAGAATATCACGAGAATCAGCCCAACGGCTGAGATGACGTGGGGCGAAACCGCCACCACGCAAGCTAAAGTTTAATAGATAACGTGAAAACAAAGTCGCTGTTTCGCCCTCACGTCCATTGATTTGTTCGGTTTGTTTTCGTTTTTAACGCGCCGTTCATCTTCGCACAACTTCCAAGAAAAACAAATTCCGTTCTCTTCACGCCGTTTCTTTTCGTTCAAGTTTTAGAACAAGAAGAAAACCTCCAATGCAAGCCGTTTGTCTTCGCACGACTTCACTTGCAGCAGACTTTGTTTCACTTGCAAAAACGATTGCCGAAAGCGCAAATGTCCGCCGGAAAGCGCGTCGCTTTCACGCAACTTTCATTTTACCGCGCTCTTCTTTCAGTTTCACGCGCCACTTTGAAACCGTGAAACTTTTGTTCGCGTCGAGAAACTTGCGCGGAAATGAAACTTCTTTCCGCGTTAGTTTTCACGCAGGTTTATTTTCAACAAATTGCGAAAAGCTGAAAATGTTCCTGTTTCCGAATTTCCGTCGCCACTAACCGAGAAAAACCGAACGCTTGAATTGACGCGGCGCGGCTCGTCAAGTTGATAAAGGATGACGTTACCGCGCTCGGGTCCGATGATTTGTTATGCGCCGTCGTGATAAGGAGAAAATATGAGTGAAATATACAACGATTTAATGAAAACAATAAAGTCTCTGCCCGAAAATCCCTTTGCCGGAAAAGTTGTTTTACTTCCCGCCGAACGGATAACGCGAGAAGTCGAAACAACAGAAACAGACGAAAACGGCGAAGAAATCACAACGACCAAAACGGAAAGTTTTCTGAATGTGCTGCCGTCGTTTCGGCACATCGAAACTGAGATGCGGAAATCCGGCGTTGAGTATCGGTTAAGTGAACACGCGCCGCAAAAAGATAAAGATGGAAAGCCTTGCGTTTTTGTGATGGATAAACCCAAATACGATGATTTTTCATACACGCCGTTTGGGTTTAGGAGATAGGCGCATAACGGCTGAGATGACGTGGGGCGAAACCGAATACACGCAAGCTAAAGTTTAACGGACAACGCGGTAAGAAAGTCGCTGTTTCGTCCTCACGTCCATTGAATTGTTGGCTGCCGCCGTTATTTTCACGCTATTTTTTCTTTGGCAAAAACTCAAACTTCGGGGCAAGTTTTAACTCAAGATTTTGTTTCTTCTTCTCTCCGTTATTCAGTCTAAATGCCGTCGCAGTCGGTAAATAATTTGGTTTGCTCACAATTAAAACATAATCGCCAACGTTAATTGTGCCGATTGAGTAATTGCCTTTAGCGTCTGTGCGAACTTGAGTGGAAACCCAAGTTTCTGCAATATTCGGAGTATGAACGCCCATCATTGTAACGGTCGCGTCAGAAACGGGCTTTCCAGCTTCATCGGTTATGATTCCTTCAACTCGCATTGAAGCAACAAAGTGCCAATTACCTAACGGAACGCCGAAATCTAAAATGCGGTCGTCGCCGTCGCCCAAGTAAAAACGCCAAACTTCAGTATGACCAAAGCCACTTGCGACAATCTCGACACGATATTCTCCGTGAGAAAGAGCAGCTTTGTAATTTCCGTCTTTGTCAGTGAGAACGGTTTGCGTCAGTTTTTCAGTCGGCGCCGCGCCGCTAAAGCCTTCTAATTTGTAGAACGACAATTTTGCTTTTTCAATCGGTTCGTTCCACAAAGTTGTAATGCGACCTGAAACGAAAGAAGGCTTGTCGGTTTGCGCTAAAGCAACAAAAGAGAACGCAAATAATAAAAAAACTGTTGCAAAACGTATTCGCATAATTTTTACCACGAGGCAGCCAACGCTTAAGATGACGTGGGACAAACAGCGCACGAAACGCCGCCGACACGAACGAAAGTCGCTGTTTGTCCTCACGTCCATTGATTTGTTCGGCGTGTTTTGGTTTTTACCAGACAGCCTTTGCCAACAAGCAACTTTATTTTCAACCTAAAACGTTTGTCTTTGTGCTTTGCGAAACGGCATCTTGTCTAGCGTCGAAAAACGCAGTTCTGAAAACTTTTCACTCAAGCGATGTTTCTGCCACACCAAGAAACTTTCAATCGGTTCGGCATTGATTAGGTTGCTGCGAACATTGTATTTTACGCTGTGATTTCCCATAAGTGAATAATGCGCGTCAAGATCGTCTTCCGGCAACTGAATGTAACAGCAAGGTTGTTCGTCGAGCAAGCAAAAAGCGTGTAAGCACAAACCCAAATCTCGTTTGCGTCCGATGTCATAACAAACTCTCGCCAGACATTCGTTTTCGGCGGGGAGCGGAACTTTAATGAGAAAACGTTTCTCCAAAGCAATAACGTCTTCACCGAACACCCAGAGCAAATCAGAAGATAAACCTTGCGTGGAAAGAAAGTTTTGAAAGACCTGTTTAGCTTCGTCAAATTTTTCCTCAATCATCGTCGTTCACCAAGCACGATTTCTTTACCAACGAGAAACGCCGAACGGCTGAGATGACGCGGGCGGCACACAAACCTTCGCAACAAGAACAGCTGTTGCCGCCTCGCGTCCATTGATTTGTTCGGCATTGCATTTATAACAATGACTTTAATTTTTTAAGCACTTCGATTATTACGGCTTCGGGTAAATCGCCGATAAACTCTGCGTTTCTTACGCGCCAATCTAAACTTTTCGCTTGGTCTGACAAAACCACACCAGTTACGCCCAAACCTGCCGGAATCAAAACTTCAAATGGATAACCTTTGACTTGATTTGTAATCGGACAGAGCAGACATAAACCGACTTTTCCGTTGTAGCTTTGCGGCGACAATACAATCGCGGGTCGTCTGCCGGATTGTTCGTGTCCGGCTTGCGGATTAAAGTTAATCCAAACCGCGTTTCCGCGTTCGGGAACGTAAGCCATTACCAAGCCTCCTGACCAACGGAATTGCCCGAATCAATTTCGCCGTGTAAGTTTTCGGCGGTAATTTGCGCCAACATTTTGTCAAGCGAAAACTCCGGCTCGGCAACGGGAAAAACAATTATTCTACCGTTTTCGAGAGAAACTTCGACGGTTGAACCCTGACCGATTTTCGATTCAACGGCAAAAGATTTTGGAATTCTGAGGGCTAAACTATTGCCCCACTTTTGAACTTGAACTTTCATAAGACACCTCCTTGTCTAAACAAAGAAGATACAGAAATTTGTCTTAAATTTCAAACTGTCAGAAAAAAGAAGATGCCGAACGGTTGAGATGACGTGGGGCAAACCCACAGGGAGAAACATTATGGAAAACGAAGAACAACCAAAAGAAGATAGCGGTTTGCCCTCACGTCCATTGATTGGTTCGGCGTGCCGTGATTAACAAAGTTATGAATAAACACACAATCGAGCAAAACAAAACAACGTGCGATAAATGCGAGGGCGACGGCAGAAACTTCGCTATTGGGTCACACGAATTTTTCAAACAATGGCGCGTAAGTTTAGCCGCATCGCAGAAAAAGGTTGCATTGGCTTTAGATGTGGAAATTTCACAACTTTCAAAGTTTGAAAACGGACACATTCCCTTCGGGGAATCACGACAACGAAAACTAGTGTGTCAATTGACAATTAGATAGCCATTGTTCGCTTAATGTTCGTCGATTCCTCATCGTTCGTCTGGCAACGGCTCC
Source organism: Pyrinomonadaceae bacterium (assembly GCA_963761145.1). GTDB lineage: Bacteria > Acidobacteriota > Blastocatellia > Pyrinomonadales > Pyrinomonadaceae. The sequence goes on along the minus strand of CAVXFU010000004.1, from coordinate 257,497 downwards.
CGAACCGCCTAACAAATGGCGGCGCCGCTGCCGACTTCGCTCACGTCTTGCTGCTCTTTTTCCGCCCCACTCAAACGCTGTCGGGTCCCGATTCCAGCCTGTGACCGTTGCTTCTAATAACCCGATTATTTCTTCAGTAGTTTGCGGATGCTGACATTCGAGCGCCCGCCGTTTAATAATCCGCTGCACCGATTCACACATATTGAGCCACGAACCGGAAAGCGGCGTATACAGCGGCATTATTCCATTGGCAAACAGCCATAAGACAAACGACGGTGTTTTGTGTCCCGTCAGATTATCCATCACCAGCAGCATTCGGAGCGGCGGCAACTCGGACGGTAAAGTAATACGCACCTGCAAACCCTCCTGCCAGCTCGCCCACTGCTGACGATTGACTTCCGGCGCAAGCATTACTGCCGGCGGCGGCAGCCCCGCCAGCACTTCGCTCAACTCTGATGTCAGCCACGGATGCAGCACCGTATTCGGACAATTGGTGACGCCTTTGGCTCTGACTTCGCCGCTCGAAGGGCAAAACAGAGTCAGCAGTTTAGCCGTTCCGTTTCGCACATACTGGTGTTCCTGACATTGCCCCGAAGCGCTCTCGTGCCAGCTTTGCCCGGGCATAGGAATGGTTTGAAACGGTCCGGCTTCGTCTTGTGTCCAGACCGCCAAATTCATTTGCGCGCCTCGGGTATAAGCTCGCTCGATCAGCTTTTTTTTGCTTCAGCATCTACATCAATCACCTTGACTCGCGCTCCGTCTTTGCGCCGCCGGATCGAGATGCCGGTCTCGCACCAGGAGCGCGTTTGCCGCCAACCGAAACCGGCTTCCTTGAGAACAGCACTAATCGTATACGTGCTGATCTTCGGCAGTCCGTCCTCTGCCTGGCGCAAAGCACGCCGTAGGGTTGTCAGCGACCAGTTTGCCGTTCCATCCGTCGCCGGGTTTGGCACGCGGCGCGCTTCCCGCAGAATCCGTTCGCGTTCTGCTGCCCGGTAAGTAGGAGGCGCGCCGCTTCCTTTTTTGGCTCGACGGCTTTTAAGCCTTCGCGGTTAAAGCGGGCTACAAGCTGCGCGACGGCATCATTTGACTTACGCCCCGTCACTTGCGCCGCTTCGGTATAACTGGCTCCGGTGCTGACGGCAAGCAGTTGTTTAGCACGAACGACGTGCCCGGATGGTTCACTGGTCGAACCGGCGATTCGTCTTAACCATTGATGTTCCTCCTCAGAGAATGCACGTAACGGTTCCTTCTGTTGGCGACTCATAATCAGACCTCCGGCAAAGATTATGAACCAAGACGGATAAAATGGCTATCTAATTGTCAAATGACCCACTAGTTCTACTGTTCCAGTCAGCTATTGGAGACTTCGCTCTTTGAAAAAAGCGGTCTAGGGTCGGATCGGGTTGATGGCTTAAGTGAATGGCGGCAGCCTAACCAATGGATGAAACTCGTCTGCCTGAGCAGACGGTTTATGATTTTGGTTGCGAGACTTACCGCCACCCGTGCCTAGCATTCACCTGTCGGGCGTTATCTGTCAACTCAAAGCGGTTCTTGTCAAAAAGCGAAACGCGCACCGGCGCTAATGAAACTGCTCGCCTCCGGTACTTAGGAAGCGGTATCTCGAAACGGCTGCATCTTAAGCCACATCGCTCTCAAGATGGCTAAGATTTTCCTCTGCGTCGAAAGACGTGCGTGGACGGCATTCTTCGTATTCAGCAGCGATTGCTCGAAACTGCGTTTGAACAAGTTGTCGCATTTGGTCCTTCGAGCGGCTTCAAAGACTTTGCGCGAGCAGTCTTTGAGCGAGCCGATGCCTGAGGAATCGAGGCGCGGATGCGCCAATCTCTTTCCGTTCGACTCGCGGCGTGTGATGCCGAGCCGGGCATATCGCCACAGTTTGCGCTTGTTCGAGAAGCGACGCGGAGTTTGGACATAGGCGACGAACCGGCAAGCGGTGATGATACCGACACCGGGCGCGGTTTGCAGCAACGCCACTTCCGGGAACTGTTCGGCTGCTGCCGTCATCGCCGCTTTCGCCTGAGTTTGCGCCGCGAGCATCTGATTCAGGACGGCGAACGATTGGGCGAACATTTGCCGGACGCTCTGGTCGGCAAACTCGGCAAGCAATGCCGCCTGTCCTTCGGGCGTGAACAGCCGGGCATCTTTGCGAATGATGCCGAGCGTTCTCAAACGCGCTTTGATCTTCGATTTCAGTCGTGCCTGGTCGCGGCTCATCTGCTCGTAATGAGCGACCAGTTGTTTGAAAGTGCGTCGCCGCTGATCGCTCTGGCAGTAGACCGGATGAACGCGATTCAGGCGCAACAGCTCGGCGAGTTTGCGCGCGTCAATCGAATCGGTTTTGTTAGCATCTTTGGCAATCCACGCCAGATCGCGCGGATGCGAAACGGTGACAGACGCGACCAGTGGCTTGATGACCGAATGCGCCCAGTCGGAAAGTTCGCCCGCTTCCAGATGAACGCGGACATCCGCACCGAGTTTGGCGAAAGCGTTTCGCAAATGTTGTTCGCCGGTCGGGATAACGCGCGAAAATCGGAACGCGCCGTCCGCCTCTAAAACGGTTTGCTGGCAGCAACTTGAACCCAAGTCCAAGCCGACGTAAATTGATTCTGACATTGTAGAAACCTCCTTATTTATTCAGAAGGTCAAACAATGTAATTGATCTGTCAAAGAGCGAGTCGGATGAAACGAGCCAAAGCCCGTCTTTCATCCTACCAATGGACGTGAGGGCGAAACAGCGACTTTCTTATCACGTTGTCTTTTCAATTCGGAGTTGCGCGAACACGGTTTCGCCCCACGTCATCTCAATCGTTGGGTGCTTTCTTGTGATAATCGAAACGAATGTCTGAAACAAAGGAACAAACCGAACACTTTGTAAAAGTTAAACTCGTTGACGGCGACGATGTAGAAACTTTGTGGGCGGTTGCGCTCGGCAATAATCATTTTCGTTTGGACAACAGCCCGTTTTACGCCTACGGCATTTCGTGGCAAGACATTGTTGAAGCCACAGAAGAAGCTGAAGACTTTTATGAGTTTGTGCGTGTCGCTGAAAAGTCGGGCAATCGAACCGTAAGAATTATTTTTCAGAATTTCACTGGCAACGATGAGCAAGGCAAACGAATTCTGAAAGACCTTGAAAAGTTGAGTTGTAGCTTTGAAGGCATTAACTCGAAACTTATTTCTATCAACATTCCTTCGACAGTTGATTTTGACTCTGTGGTAAATTACCTTTCAGGAAGAAAAGATTTGCAGTGGGAATACGCAGACCCAAGTTACGGAGACTTATTTCCAGACGAAGCTAATGGAAACAGAAAAGCGCACTGATAATCACGCCGCACCCAACAAGTTATTGGACGTGAGGGCGAAACAGCAACTTTCTTATCGCGTTGTCTTTTTACTTTTGGCTCGCGTGTAGCTGGTTTCGCCCCACGTCATCTCAGCGTTCGGCGTTTCGTGGTTACTCCGACCATTCAAGCGGATAACCGTTCTCGTCGGCTTCATACATTCGTTCTTCAAAAAATGGAATTAATCGCTTGCACAACATTTCCGCCGCATCTTGCGGATTATCAAATTCCATCGCTGCGCGGTGATTATTTCCTACGTCCGCGACAGTCAACATTTCGTTAAAAAGTTCTTCGTTTATGTCGTCAACATTTACAGCAAATCGTTTCATATTTTTAGTTTTTCGTTGGTCAAAACACGCCGAACAAATCAATGAACCGAAGCCGCCTGACACGGCTTCACAAGGTTAGCGCACGAAGGCGGCTCGGTTATCTCAATCGTTCGGCATCTGCGCCTATTCCTTAACAAATTTGGAACTGAAGCAATACTCTTGTAAAATTAACGACAGAGGTTTTAATTATGCCATCTGTAACATTACGCGCACATTTTAACGGAACGCAGGTTGTTCTCGACGAACCTTTTTCGCTTGAGCCAAACGTCAAATTGTTAGTTACTATTCTGCCGACGGAAGCCGACATAGAACGCGACGATTGGTTGCGACTTTCCGCTCAAAGTTTGGAATCGGCTTACGGCGACAATGAACCTGAATACTCGTTAGCAGATTTGAAAGAGGCAAATCCCGAATATGACCGAAGGTGATGTGGTGCTAACACCCGTGCCGCAAGCCGACGGCACAATCAAGAATCGTCCGGCGATTTTCTTGCGCGAGATGCTACCGTTCAAAGATTTGTTGGTTTGCGGCATCAGCACTCAGTTGCGGCAAGAGGTCAAAGGCTTTGACGAGCTAATTTCTCCAAGCGATTCCGATTTCGCGTCAAGCGGTTTAGTTCGAGAGTCGCTTATCAGATTGGGCTTTTTGGCGGTTTTGCCGCAAAGTAAAGTCGCTGGAAAAATTGGTTCAATTTCAACGGGACGGCACAAGCGTTTGCTGGAAAAGTTAAGCGCATATTTGGTCAAGTGATGCCGAACAAATCAATGGACGTGAGGGCGAAACAGCGACTTTCTTAAATACGTTGTCCGTTAAACTTCAGCTTGCGTGTCGGCGGTTTCGCCCCACGTCATCTCAATCGTTCGATGGCCTCTTTGGAAATTAACCTTGCGTCTTCATTTGCTTTGTCGTTAGACTTGTTGTGTGGGTTTTGAGTGGGACGAAAATAAACGGGCAGAAAATATCGGCAAGCACGATCTTGATTTTGTTGATGCTTGGCAAATTTTTGACGCGCCGATGCTCGTTGATATTAACGACCGAGAAGATTACGGAGAAACACGCTACTTTGGTATCGGTTTCCTGAAAAACTTTGTCGTGGCTGTCGTTTTCACCGAACCTGACGAAGAAACTATTCGCATTATTTCTTTACGCAGAGCATTAAAATATGAGCGAGAACAACTTGAAGAATACATCGAAGACGAATTGGGCGAAACTTGAAACGATGACGGACGAAGAAATTGACACTTCTGACATTCCGCCGCTTGACGAAAAGTTTTTCGCAAACGCCCGCTTGCGAATGCCGCGCGGCAAAGTCGCCGTTACGGTAAGCGTGGAAAAAGATGTAGTTGACTGGTATCAAGCGCAGGGGGAAGAATCAAAAGCGTTAATGAGCGTAGCCCTAAAAATCTATGCCGAAGCGCATCGAGAAATACGTCGTTGAAGACAAACGCGCCATCGAACAAGTAAAAGTACCACCGCCAGAGGCGGTGGCTTTATTTTTGCGCCCTAGAAGGTGCGCCATTACCGGGTAATCCTCTGCCCAAATACTATTTACACTCGTAAATAGTATGCGATTGTTTTCTGAATCGTTTGCTCATTTTATCTCCTTAGTTGCTGGCATCTCTAGGGAGATATATTTTAGTCGGTCGCTGCGCGCGCCCTCACTGCCTTGTAAAAGAAAACCACTGCCAGAGGCAGTGAATTGATTCCCTATTCAATGGACGTGAGGGCGCGCGCAGCAACTTTCTTACCGAACAGGTCTTTTTACCCTTAATTTATGTGGTCGTCAGTTCAATCGGTTGATATTCTTTTGTCTTGCTTCGGTCGTCATAGCAATTACAGGTAAATTATTTACAAAAAATCTGTTCAATCAAGCTAATTCACAGTCCAATTTGCGTGTTACATGATTGCTCAGGCAAGAAATTCTATTCTTTGTATATTACGATTGATTATTTTTCATTTCTCGACGCTGATTCCTAAATTTTTCATTCGCCGGTAGAGATGACTGCGGTCAACGCCCATTGCGTCGGCGGCTTTTGAGACGTTGCCGTCGGATTCGGCGAGTTTGTGAAGGATAAATTCGCGTTGGTAGGCATCGTTCGCTTCTTTGAAAGACGGAAAGCGAAAAGATGCAGCTGGCGTTTCTTTTTTGTGATCGGGTTCGGGCAAATCGGTGACTGAAATTTTCTGTTTGCCGACCATAATCACGACGCGCTCAATCGTATTTTTCAATTCGCGCACGTTGCCGAACCAATTGTAACTTTGCAACGCCGAAATCGCTTCAGCCGTGAACTCTTTGGGCTTTTTCCCGTAATCGGCAGAGAATTTCTTATTAAAATGTTCAATCAGCATCGGAATGTCTTCGACACGTTCGCGCAGCGGCGGAATCTGAAACGGAATGACGTTCAGACGATAAAACAAATCGGCGCGAAAATCTCCGAGTTCGATCAAATCTGCGAGAGGTTTGTTGGTTGCCGAAATAACGCGAACATCAACCTTGACGGGCGTGTTGCTGCCGATTGATTCAAAGCGTTGTTCCTCTAAGACGCGCAACATTTTCGCCTGCACACGGGCGGACATATCGCCGATCTCGTCGAGAAACAAACTGCCGCCGTCGGCAATCTCGAACTTCCCTTTCTTTGCTGAAATCGCGCCGCTAAATGCGCCTTTCGCGTGTCCGAATAATTCCGATTCGACCAAATCTTCCGGTATCGCGGCGGAATTTATCTCGACGAACGGCGCGTTCTTCCTTTTTGAATTGGCGTGAATCGCGCGGGCGACTAATTCTTTCCCGGTTCCCGATTCGCCTGAAATCAAAACGCGTCCGTCGGTCGGCGCAACAATAGCGATTTGTTTGCGAAGCGCACGCATCGCAATCGAATCGCCGATCATTTCATATTCGCGGTTTAACTGTTCATTTAAGGTTTTGTTAGCTAATTCAAGCTCGCGCGTATGTATCGCGTTGCGAACGGTAAGCACGGTTTTCTCGATGGAAAGCGGCTTTTCGATAAAATCAAACGCGCCGAGTTTTGTCGCATTAACCGCCGTTTCGATATTGCCGTGACCGGAAATCATCACGACTGCCGAACCGTTTCCCTGCTCGCGCAAACGCTTCAACGTTTCAAGTCCGTCCATTTCCGGCAGCCAAACGTCGAGCAAAAGACAATGAAAGTTATTCGTTTCAACAATTTTCAGACACGCTTCCCCCGACTCGACCGTTTCCACGTCAAAGCCTTCATCTTCCAAAACGCCGCGCAAAGTCTCACGAATCCCGCGCTCGTCGTCAACGATTAAAATTGAATTGGTCATATTTTAAGGAACAATAATGATTGAACCGAATTGCCGGAAATGTTTGTCAAAAGAAAATGCTTTGTTGATGCCGAATTTTTCACAGATGAATTTGCACGAGCAATCGGTAAAACTCCAATTTTTATCGGAAAATTTCTGGAATATTTTCCAACTTTGTAAAATATCTTCCGGCGACAGATGATAAACATCAGCCAATAATCCGCGAAAAAACAGATTTCCAATTTCTAAAGCCTTCTGGTTTTCGCCTCTGGCACGAAGCAGGGTGAGCGTTTCATCTACAATATAATTTGTCGTAAACAACGGTTCTTTGTTTTCCTGCAACCAGATTTTTGCCGCTGTATAATCGTCGTCGTCCGTTACGACGCTCGCAAACCAACCGCCCGAATCAACAAAAATCATTTCTCATTCGCCTGCCCGTATAAAATTCGGTCGTGGTCACGATTCGAGAATTTTTCTCCGTTTCCTTCCGTTGGCAAGGCGGCAATCTCCGCTAAAAGTTCGGCTGGTGATTTTTTAGAATTGCTGTTCTTCGGCGGTAAAACAATAATCTCGACCTTTACGCCTTCGGACACGGCTAACGGTTCATCCAGAATTAGTGTGCCGTTTTCATAAACGGCGGAAATTGTTTGACTCATTTTTTAACTCCTTTAATGATCGGAAAATTATCCGGCTATTGGTAATTCTACAATAAATTTCGCGCCTTTCGCAGAATTGTTGACGGCGCGAATTTTGCCGCGATGTTCGGAAACGATTCTTTGCACGATTGCCAAACCTAAACCGGTGCCGCGTCCTTTGGTGGAAAAATACGGTTGGAAAAGTTTCTGGAAATCGGCGGGAGAAATGCCGTTGCCGTTGTCGGAGATTTCCGCGACAATTAAATCACGCGCCGCGTCGTGGAAAGTTTTGATCGAAATTCGTTTATCCGTCTGCGCTTCGTCAAAGGCTTCCACCGCGTTTTCGATCAAATTGACGAACACGCGTTTTAACTGTTCTTCGTCAATCAACGCATTCGGCAAAGTTTCGGCTAAATTCAATTCGATTTCACGTCGGAAAAACGGTCGTCGTAAAGCGTCGCCGATTGTCTGATAATTTCATTCAAATTCCCGCTTTCGAGCCGCGCAGTCGGCAGCCGCGCATAACGCGAAAACTCGTCAACCATTGATTTTAACGAATTAACTTCGCGCAAAATCGTTTCCGTTCCGTCTTTGATAACTTTCGCGTTTTGCTCGTCGGTTGCGCTTTGAATTTTCGGCGTTTCCGGTTTGAAAACATTCAAAAAACGTCTGCACTTTTGATTTTGCGTTCTGATGTTTGCAAATCGTTTGGCGATTCGTTCGGCGGAAAGCTGAATCGGCGTCAGCGGATTTTTGATTTCGTGCGCCATCCGGCGCGCAACTTCCTGCCACGCCGAAGCGCGCTGCGCGGCAATCAATTCGGACAAATCTTCGATCACCAAAACCACGCCGCTCGCTTCGTTTCCGAAGTTTCGGGCAAAGCCGTCGCCGTCAAAGCGACCGGCAAATTTTCGTATCGTTTCCTCGCTGCCGTCGGCGTGTTCGGGCTGCAAATCGGTTTGCTCGCTCGCTTGTCCGATACGTTTCGCGCGGTTTAATAAGCCGTTCCAGAACGATGCGGTTTTCTTCGCTGACGATTTTTCTCAATTCAAAATTCGTAAAATCGACTGATTCGAGTTTCAAAATCTCAACTGCGGCTTGATTGATCGTCGTCACGCGATTCTCCGCATCAAACGAAATCACGCCGGTCGAAAGCGACTGCAAAACGGTTTCGATATAACGGCGGCGTTCGGAAAGTTCGAACGAATTTTCTTCGAGTTTCGCCGACATTTGATTAAACGTCGAAACCAGCAACGCAAGTTCGTCTTCGGCGAAAACTCAACGCGATGTGCCGAAATTGCCGCGCGCGATTTCGTCCGCGCCTTCCGCCAAAGCCTTGAGCGGAACGGTCAAACCGCGCGCGATGTAAAATGCCGTCCAGCTCGACGCGAAAATCAGCAGAAACGTCAGCACGCCGAGCAGTTGAAAGTCCGATTTGCCGAATCGTGACTTGTTTTTGTTTGAGTTTTTCAAACTCGACCAGCGAATTTTCGACGATCTGGCTGACATTTCCTTCGGGTCGCAAATCCGGCACGACGACGAGCATTCTGCCGTCAGGAAATTTCGCGATCGCCGCATCGAAATCTTTTCCGTCGGCTAAAATCTTTTCGTTCAAATTATTTTGCGCGGACAAATTTAAAGTCGTTGTCAAGCTCGATTTTCTGTTCGGCGGACAAATTCTTTTCGCTTTCGGCTATAAATTTTGCCGTCTTTGGAAAGCACTTCGAGACGCGTTAAATTTCCGGCTTCGACAATTGATCTGCAGTTTTTGCTCGTTAATTTCTCGGACGTTTCCAGAACTTTTCACGAGCATCTGCGCGGTTTCGTTTAATTTGATCGTCTGGTCTGTCGATTGATTGTTTCTGAACCTGTTTGGCTTCGCGAATTACCTTTTCGGGAATATCTGTAAACCAGCGATCAAGCGCGCGATTCATAAATAAATAGGAAAAAACCGCCATCGCAATAATCGGCAGAAGGCTGATAGCGAAAAAATATTGCAACAGTCGCGATTTTATTTTCGAGCCGAGCGCGAGTTCGCGGCGTTCGCGGCGCAGTTTTAAAAGACTGCGAACGAAAATAAAACCGAAAATGACGAACGCGAAAAAGTTCAGCGACGAAAGCGCGTAGAGCAGAAGCGTGTCGCTGGCCGAATTAACCGTCAAGATCTGCCAATAGTTCGACGATTGCAGAAGAACCAGAAAGGTGAACAAAACCAAAACCAAACCGCCGAGCATCCACGGCGGAACGCGCGGTTTATATTTTTTCGGTTTCTCGTCAGCCATTTATGCGATTTTAGCACAAGCGCGGCGCATTTTTATTTCGGCGCATCGTCTGACAAATCGGCGACGCGCTCAAATTTTCGAGCGGAATATCATTGAGCATCTGCGCCAGATTTTTCTTTTTCAGTTTGTTCAGCGAATGCGTCGGCGCGATTTGTTGGGACGCGTCCGGTTGCCATTCGAACAAATCGTTCGGCGTGCAGTTCAGCGCGACGCACAATTTTTCGAGATGTTCGTATTTGATTTGCCAGAACGTGTCGTTCAGAAGACCTCTCACCGACGAAGCCGCAAACCCCAATTCGTGCAGAAACCGCGCATGACTTTTCACGCCGCGCAGCTGCAATGCCCTGACCAAATTTAGCTTTAACATAATATTCGATACTACCGCGTCATAATTTGAAAGAAAGAACAAAAAATACTGCTCAATATTTTTTGCTCCGTAGGAGTTAATAGCCTCGCAATTTATTGCGGGGAGAAATTCAAATTTGGTTAGAGTCCCATAGGGAAGGCAGGTTCTTTCGTCCCTATGAAACTCTAACCAAATTTCCGGCATTCCACGCGATGAATCGCGTGGCTATTAACGAGTTGTCCCTCCGGAACGATCAATTTCCAAGCATTACTTTTAGTTCACTACCGGAAAATAAATTGATAGTCATTTATTCTATTAATTTGTCATAAAAAATGCTTTTTTGTGATAATGACAGTATTTTTATCATTATCACAATATTTTCGTCATTCTCATGATGTTTTTATCAGTATTATAATATTTTCGTCATTATCGCAATGTTTTTATCATTATGCCAACATTTTCGTCATTATCACAATGTTTTTGTCATTATGCCAGCATTTTCGTCATTATCACAATGTTTTCATCATTACCGCAAAAATTTTGTATTTATCACAGCGTTTTTGAAATAAAAGCGGCGTTTTCGAGTTGAAAACGCCGCTTTTGAGAATACTATTAAAAATCGGTGAATAAATTTAGGTTTCGCTGTTGACCGTGTTGACTTCTCGAATAACGGTTTTATCACGCTTTTTCGCCGCGCGATATTTGGAAAATCCTTCCTTCGCCAGACCGAGAATCGGTTTGCGATTTTCAAACAAACAGTTTCATCCAGGCGCGTTTGGTCATCTGCGGAAAGTAAATTCCGCGAAAGAAAAAGCGGGCGACGAGATGACCGATGCGATATTCAATCGGCGAGTCTTTAATCGCTTCGAAGGCTTCGGCATTGCGTTTCGGACTGTAGCTTTCCGACCAGGCGTGAATGACTTCGGCGCGGGCTTCTTCGATGGTCATTTTCGCCGGTTTGTGCGCCATCACGAACTGCGCGAATTCGAGCCAGTGTTTCGGGCGCGTCAATCGTCCGGCTTTTTCCAGCCGCGTGTAAAGCGGCGTTGCCGGAAACGGCGTTAATTGTCCGAAAACGGGCAAACCCGGCTGCCATTTGTGAATTTCGGCGAGCGTGCGGTCGGCAACGCCAACCGTATCGTTGTCCATTCCGACGATAAACGAAGTAATCGCGTAGATATTGCGTTTCGCCAATCTTTCCAGAACGGCTTGATAATCCGCCGGTTTGCTGAAATTCTTATTGACATCAGCCATATTCGCCGGATCAATTGATTCCATCCCGATGAAAATCCATTTGCCGCCCGATTCGTGAATTAAGTCAACAAGTTCTTCATCCTTCAAAAGATTCGCCGAGATTTGCGCGACCCAAGGCAGTTGCGCGTTGGCGGCGATGATGTCTTTTAACAAGGATTTGACGCGCTTGACGTTGATGGCGAGATTGTCATCAATGAAAAAGACGGCGATTTGTCCGCGTTCTTTTTTGGCGCGTTCTTTTAATCGAAAAGTTCTTCGACAACTGATTCGTTTGAACGAAAGCGAATCGAATCGCCGAAAAATCCGGTCACGGTGCAGAACTCGCAGCCATACGGACAGCCGCGTCCGGTTTCAATCGGCACGACGAAAAATTTGCCCCAACCCGCGCCCATTTTCGACATCGTTTTCTGCAAAAACTTAGGAACCAAGCTGAATTGGTCTAAATCGAGAGTTTCCCAGGGAATATGCGGATACGGCTGGAGATTCGGTTTTTTGTCTTTGCCTTTCGGGTCAACTTGCGGCTGATAGATGTCTTTCAAACAATCGTTCGCCGCGTCCTCGACCATCAACGCCCACGTTTCGTCGGCTTCACCGAGCGCAATCGCGTCGGCGTGACGTTTGCCGCCGTCACGTCCAAGGCTTCGTCGGGACATTCGGTAACGTGCGGTCCGCCCATCACGACTTTGATTCCGGCATCGCGCAGAGCGTCAGCGAATTGATAAGCGCGGGCGACCATTCGGGTCATCGCGCCGATGCCGACCAAGCCGATGTTTTCCTGTTGACAATAGGCGACGAGTTCAGCTTCGGACATCGCTTTGGCGTTGCCGTCAATCAATATGACTTCGTGTTCCTTCGGCGTTAAAGCCTGAAGCAGAAACATCCACAAATGCGGCATAAAGTTGCGCGTTACGCCGTTGTCGGGATTATAAAGTAAAATTTTCATTTGATATTTTTTCTGGGATAATCTCAATAAATTTTGTAAAAATTAAACAAATAATGGATACGTTTGAACTTCAAATTTAACTTTATTCTCTTCAAGAGAAACCAGTCTGACTTCAAACGCTTGAACTCTAAACAATCAAACTCATTTTTCAGGATTGGATTTAATTGAAAAGCCGGATTGATAAACAACAGCCCGTTGCTTTGTTTCGGTTGAAAGGAGATATTCAACTTATAAGTTATAAAGTTACGCTTTTACAGCGAATTTTGCAAACTAAGAATTTTGCAAGAAAACTCTCGGTAAACTTTCGATTAGTATCAGACGCATTTTAAATCGACAATGTCTGCCAAAGCTATCGATTTTATTCATGCGAACAAATTATTTTCGGCTGACAAATTGATTATCTTTCAGCCAGAATCGCCACGGTTTTTCAGCATATTCTTCGGCGTAATCAATGCCGACGCGCTTTCCGGCAACGATTTTAGCCTCCGAAACTTCTTTTGCGTCTTCAATCCAGACTTTATTTCCGAGCAAATCTTTGCAGTTAAAATTTTGATCAATGCCGAGCGCAATGCAGAGTTTTCCCGGACCGGAAGTTAAATTCGTGTCCTTCATTGTCCCGCGTCGCTCGCGCATAATTTCGATGTTTTCGAGGGTTCGACGGCGCGAATTAAAATTGCGTGCGGCACGCCTATTTTCACCGACGACGACGTTAAATTGAAAATACATTCCGTAAATGAAAAAGATATAAACCGTGCCGCCGACGGCAAACATTGTTTCGGTGCGTTTCGTGCGCCGATTGTTATACGAATGCGCGGCTTTGTCTTCGATGCCCAGATAGGCTTCGGTTTCGACGATCATTCCCGAAACTCTTTCGCCCGTTTCAGCCGGCACGACCAGCGTTTTGCCGAGTAATTCACGCGCGATTTGCAAAGTATCGCCGCGCGTGTAAAATTCGCGTGAAGTTTTTTCATTAAAAATTCTAAAAATATTTTCCGTAATTTTCCGGATAATAAATCAATTCAACCGTATTGCCGCTGATGCCTTTGGTATAAAACGACGAAGTTCCGTCGCGGTGCGGTTTGATCGGGCGATTTTCTTTGGCGGCGGCGGCTTCGAGTTCGGCGAGCGTTTCGACTTTTAAGCCGAGATGCGTCGGATGTTTCGAGTTCGGCGGCAACAGCGCGATGCCGAAACCACGCGCGTCGCGCATCATCGCCCAATCTTCATAGAGCGTTTCGAGCGTGAAACCGAGTCGTTTATATTCGGCTACGTCCTTCGCCAAATCTTCGCATTTGACCGCGATGTGATCAACTGTTCCCGAAAAGCGGATGTCATTTTCAATTTCCATAATAGACAAATTTTAACAATTAAAAGTGCAGGCGCAAAATAAAAACGGCGGAAATCCGAATCAGATTTCCGCCGCCGTAATTTATTCGATTGTGAACGAATGTTATTTAAGAAAAACCGTCGGATCACCGATAAGCAGCCAGGTTCGGCGAACATCAAGATCAGCGGTTGCGGCTTTTGCAGATTTAACCGCGTCGCCGACACGCAATGATTTGCCTGCCTGATTAAACGCGAGCCGGGTGAAAGTTTGACTGATCTCAAACTGTTTTTCCGAATGCGTAATGCCCGAAGATGTCCAGACGGCAATCGCGCCGTTTGCCGATTTGAACAGCGATTCCGCTAAACTGTCGCCGCTCGGCTGATACGCGTAACCGTTCAGACAGGTCATTAACATATAAACAGACAACCGCTCATTGGTTAAATTCAGCGCGTCTGCCGGTTTGAAAATGCCCGAATTCGACCAGACCGTTGACGAACCGTGTCCGGTATAAGTCACCATTGACGGATTCGCGTTCAAGCGTTCGATAATATTTTGATGCGTTTCCGCGTCGGTCAAAATCGAGCGATTGATGTGGAAAGATCGAACCGAATTTGGCAGCAGCGATTGCAGATTCGTGCTGTAACGGTCAAAGTCGCGGTCGGAAATCAAGGTTGCCGATTTGTCCGAGCGCAGAGATTGATAATCGTAACGCGCAAGTTTCGCCAACGCCGCCGCCGCTTCCGTTTGATTGCCGACGGGCAATCTGCCGAGCGCAAGGTCTTCGATGCAGTCATCGTTGAAATCAGCCAACCACGCGTCGCTCGACGTTTCCATAAATTCGGTGTCAACCGATTTGGTCGGCACGATGTCGCGCGTCACGCTCAAATTCAGACGGTTGCGCGAATCGTAACTCGCGTCGCCGAACAGAAGCGCGTAACGCGGCTTCGTCGCCCAATTCGTCGTTGCCAACCGCAGGAAATCTTTAACCGCCTGCGGATTGCGCTCGCCGAACGAAAATTCGTCGTACAAATCATCAACCAAAACGACTCGCGTTTTTAATCCCTGCGCTTCACGCATCGCCGCCAGATCGTCGGCGGAACTGCGTAATTCGCCCGAAGTGATGATGATGAAATCTGCTCGGTTTGATTTGTCGTTCCAATTCGACGGCGAATTGCGTTCGACGTTCGCCGCTTGTTCAAAAGCTGAATCGGCAACAGCGACGAATTCGCGGTCGGCGTTCGACGCGCTCAAACTAAAGCCGAACGTGCCGTCTGTTTCCTCTTCGTTGCCGCGAATCTGCCGCAGCGCAGCGCCGTTTTGAATTTCGTAAACGCTGATTGATTTTTCCGAAAATCCGCCGACGCGAACCGTCTGATTTGCCGGAACGCTAAAACGCAGTTTATTGTCAATCGCCGTGTAATTGCGCGAATAACTCAGACGAATCGTGTCAACGAGGCTGACATCGCCCGAATTAGCCGCTTGCAGACGAATCTGATTTGCGCCTTCCCGAACGCTCGACGCGGGCAAATCGAAATCGAAAGTTTGATTTTCAGAATTGCCGTAACTGATCGTTCCGAGTTCGACTTCGTTAAAGCGCACGCTGACCGAATGATCGTTCAGCGTCACGCCCTGCAATTTGACTTGCAGATGCGCCGCCGCGTTTGCATCAAGATTTCTGACGTTCAAATCCTGAACGGTTTGATTTGCCGAATTAACGACCGCGCCGAACCAGTTGTCCGCGTCGCCGTTCAAAATCGTCGAAGAATAAACAAAGCGATCTTTGCGCTCGACCGTGACGTTAAAGCTCTGCGCGTCAGCCAAATCGCCCGCCTGTCCGCCTTCAGTTTCGCTGATTCGCAAGCCCGCCGTTTGACCGCTGATCAAATAATACATTTGCTTGTCGGTCAAAGCGGTGTCGAGTCCGCGTCCGAAAAATTCAATCGAATCATCGGCGTTAAACTTAAACGGAACTTCCGCGCCGTTCGCGTATAACTGCCACAGAGCGCGGTTTGAATTCGTATCGAAACCGCCTGCCTGCAACTGCTCGACTGAAATGCGATACCAGCCGTCTCGATTGACGGCGATTTTCGCGCCGCCGAGCGCGGCAATTCGTCTTTGATTGTTCATCAGAGACACAGATTTTATGTCTTTATTTTCAATGTTTGATTGATTATTGAAAAATTCTCGCTCGCTCGAAGGCGTTTCCGTTCGCGCCAAATCAGAGACCAGAACTCCGTCCAACTGATTTTCCAGCGTTGTCGTAAACTGCGGAACTTCCGCGCCGTGCAGAGTTTTTTCGCCGCTTACATCCAAATCTTCGAGATAATAAACCGCGTTCGGCGAATAAGTTTTATCCGTCCAACTGTAATTTTCACCGCTGGCGGAAAGCGTCGCACTCGAACGCAAAGCATTTCCGGCAATCGGCGCAGCGTTCAGCAACAGCCGCTCGCCGTTTAATTCACGATAGACGTTAAAGCCGAGATTTCCCGCTTCTTCGCCGGTCGTCCATTTCAATTCAACGCTCGCGCCATCGGTGAAAACGTCGAATTTTTCGAGTCGAACTGCTGTCGGCGCAAGAATAAATCCGAAATCAACCGTTGGATTCGAAGTCGAACCGTTCGCGTTATTTACAGCGTTGTTATTTAACGCGCCAACCATTCCGGGCGTTAATGTCACCAGACCGGAAGTGACTTTGCCGTTGAAAACGCCGCTCGTCTGCGGAGTTCCGTCGTCGTTATTATTAATGTTGTCGTCAGGTGTCGTCGAAGTCGGCGTGCTGGAAGTCGAACCGTTCGGCGTAACGACGACGCGGTGAGTTCCCGGCAGCAATCCCTGAAAATTGTAATTTCCCGAAGCATCGGTCAGCATTCCGCCTGCCGCATCGTCGGAAGTTCCCAAAATGCCGTCTGCGCCGACGAGAATTTCCTGATTCGCCGAATCGTAAAGCTGAACTCTGTAACCGGAGATAAAGGTTTCACCGGCATCCAAAATTCCGTTATTGGTATTCGCGCCCGCGCCGCTGTCGCGCCAAAGCGTGCCGCTCAAATTCAGACGATAAAAACCGTAGTCAACCGTCATATTCGCTGCGATATCCATCGAACCCTGACCGGCTGCCTGAATGTCGGCTTCGCTGATCGGTTCGCCCGGGGCACCCAAAGTATAAATATTTGAAACGATTCCGCTCGATTGAACCGCATTTGCCGCGCCGGTCGGATTGATGCCGTCTTCGCCGTTTTGTCCGGCAATAACGGTCGAATCCAAATCGTTGGCGTTGCTGCCCGTCGTATTTTTGCCGCCGCTCAAAGCTCCGGCATTGGCAAAACTCGTCGGCTCGACGCGCACCACGTAATTTCCGGCAGCGCGTCCGTCAAAACGATAATAACCGTTCGCGTCAGTCGTTTTCGTATCAAGAGCTGCTGCAAAATTTGTATCCGTCGCGTTATAAATTTTCACCTGTACGCCGGACACGCCTTGCTCGGCGGCTTCTATCAAACCATTGTTATTCGTATCGAACCAAACGCGATTGCCGATTGAATACGTCGGGCTTGATGTGAAACCGGCATCGAGATTGTGATTGTTGCTGCCGACATTGCCGGTCGTGACGCTGATAACCGGAAAAGTCCCCGATGGCGAACCAATCGGATTAGTTACCAAAAACGCGTCCGAATCACTGCCGTCAGCAAATCCGGCTTGCGTCGTTTGTTTGCCGGTCGTCATTAAAAGTCCGGTTAAAGTTCCCGCGCCGGTGTAATTCGCCGCCACGTCAAGACGTATTTGATAATTTGTGTTCGGTAGAATTCGACCGTTGACAATACCGATATTGTCGCCCAGAATTGGATCAACCGCCGTGCCGCTCGTAAAATAATATTCGCCGCCGGCATCGGTGACAGCAGTCGCAATCAACATGTTCGCCGCGTTATAAAGCCGCACGGTAACATTCGAAATGCCGTTTTCCCCCGCGTCCTGAACGCCGTCGCCGTCCGTGTCGCGCCAGACGCGATTGCCCAGTTCAATCGGTGCCGGATCAGCCAAAATAGTTAAATTGCCGCCCGTGCCGCCGGATTTTCCGAAGTTATCGCCGGTTCCGCTCACGCCGTCATAAAGCCGAAATCCTTTGGTAAACGAACCGTTCGTATTGCTCAGCCAGCGAATACCGCCGTCGTGCGTTTCGCTCGTGACACTCGCAATCGGGTCGAAATTGACGATCATTACATCAGGCGCACCCGGCAATTGCTCGACACCGCCCGAAGCTGTTTCATCGTGGTTGCTGCCTTTTCCGTTGACGGTTGCCGCCGGAGAAACTACGCCTGTTGATAAAGTAAACGAATCGCCGTAATAGAATTCGCTGTTACCAATGCCTTCACCGGAATTTTGAGTTGCCGTTCCGGTTCCGCCGCAGCGACCGTTTGATTCAGCCGTCCACGCTCCGATTGCGCCGCAAGCGCGAACGACATCGCCGCCCGGACGCGGTTGATAAAGATTGGTGTTGACCGTATCAGCCGGATTTGAGAGCGTTCCGTTACCAACTTGATCACTGATCCGGTCGCGCAGTCCGAGCACCAGATTGCCGTTGTCAAACGCAATATCCGTCAACATCGGCTGCGCATAAACCGGGCGAAGAGCGTTGCTGTTAATGCTGCGATAAGTCGCCGACCACGGCTGCCACTGGGCAAACGCGCCCAATGAACGCTGGTCAACGCCGCGCCGGTAATTAAGCGGCAGCGTAAAGACGGGCGACGCGCTGTAAGCCAGAGTGTTTTGGTCAACCGTAAAAACATACGCCCGCAGACTGCGCGTATCACCGGTGTTATAAACGCCGTTGCCATCGTTATCTACAAATACTTCGCCGGCATCGTAACTGCCGTTGCCGTTTAAGTCCAGATAAGATTCGGTAGTTTGTCTTCCGGCGGTTCCGTTGGTTTCGATGTAATAATCACCGCCGTCGTATTGTCCGTTAAGATTGGCATCAACAAAGGTATCAACTGTCGTTGAAGATTCCGCACTGCAAACAAAGCCGGCGTACAGCACGTTGCGATAAACCGTTAAAGCAAACGGTCGGCGGTCGTTCGCGGCGCAATTTCCAGTAGCGACGGGCAAAGTCGGCAATGTCGCCTGTGACGCGATTTGTGCGCCGTTGCTCGGATTTAATTTATAAAGCGAACGGTCGGCGAGATTATACGTAAAAAGCGCGGTTTCATCTTCGGAAAGAGCGATTCCGCCCAATGAAGATTTTCCGACCGCATTCCAACCGGTATTTCCGTTATCGCGCGGATAATTCGTGGTGTCGTGAAGGTTGGTCGCCGTTCCCGGAACCGTAAAGCCCGATTGAACATTGCCGCTTCCCGTGCGGTTGACAACGTAAATTCGGTTCGGTCCGCCGGGACCAAATCCGGCGTGCCGCTTAAAGTATGCGCCGGCATAAATCAGACCGCTGTTTCTCGCATACGCGAGTCCGTAAGTCGTGCCAATATCAATCGCCGACAGGCTTAAAGGATTAATTGTCGGAGCATCGTAAAATGCCAGACTCGCGTTTCCCGCCGTGTCCGTGCTGCCCGCCGAATATGGAAAACTGACTAAAACCGGAAAGCTGCTCGCGCCTGTACCCTGATCGCCCGCTTTGTAAAGCGAGGCGACGACTTCCGGGTTATTCTGCGTGTAATCGCTCGGATAATTGACCGCTAAATTGACATTAATTGCCCCAGCCGAGGCAAACTGCACGGTCGAACCGGAGTTCGTCGCCGTTCCGCCATCCATCGAATCGGTGCTGCGGGCTGAAGGCTGAAAACCCGTCGGAAGATTTGTAAATTCGATGCGATACGGACCCGAACCGGCATCGTTGGTTGTAATACTGTAAATTCCGTTCGCGTCGGTCGAAACAACGCCGCCGGTCGTCACATTCGTTCCGGCAGCATTATAAGCTCTGACCTGCACGCTTTGAACGCCGCGATCAATCGCTACGCCGATTGTTCCAAAGCCGTCATTGGTAACGGTTGATGTCGTCTCGTAGTTACCATTTCCATTAAAATCCTGGAAAACACGTCCTCCGATAGTTCCGGCGGCTTGCGTCTGCCAGACAAACGCCAGCGGCGAATAAACCAACATTAATCCTAGTATAAAAGTTAAGATCAAAATGTTTTTTCTTTTTAGTTTTTGTTTATTTTTCAACATAGATTTCTCTCTGCAAAGCAATAGTTGATTCGTTTGAGTTGATTAAATTCAAACGAATCACCAAGTTAAAATTTATAATTATATTAGGTCGCCTAAATTCGACCGCCGGAGAGGGATGTTGTTTGATGACTGTTCGGTGTTGAAACAGTTCGTTTTTTAACCATACAAAACATTGTGTAACATTGCAAGTCTTTTTTACACTTTTAGTTGTTGATTTGACAAAGATTTAGGTCCTTTTCCGGCGGGAATAAAAAAATAGAGCTGCTTTTTCAATAAATCGGATATTTTTCCAGAAATGTGGATGCTGGATGTTTGCTTTACAACTTCAGGTTCGCATTTATTATCAGTTTCAGATAGTGGAATTGAGTTGGAACAAATTTTGCGTCGGTTGTTAAAATGAATGGGATTTATCCCTAATCTTCCAATAAATAACCAAAGGAGAAAATTTTATGTATGAATCGTTTATGAGACGGATCGGCAAATCGTTTTTTAACTTTTTCGCCGTTTTCTGCGTCTTGGCAACGGCTTCGTCGGTGTTCGCACAAACGACCGGCAATTTGCAGGGCGTTGTTAGAGATCAAACCGGAGGGGTGGTCGCCGGAGCGATGGTTAAAGTAACCAATACCGAAACCGGAATTGTGCGTGAAACGACGACCAACGGAGACGGATTATACCGCGCGGTCAATTTGCTGCCCGGTTCGGCTTATAAAGTCGAAGTTAACGCCTCCGGTTTTCAATCGCGCATCGTTGAAAATGTAGCGATCCGTTTATCGACTGAAAACAGCGTTGATATTGAGTTAGGCGTGCAGGGCGCGAGCGGCGAAGTGACCGTGACCGGCGAAGCTCCGCTGATCAATTCGACACAAAATTCATTATCAACTTCGTATTCGCAAAAACAGCTTACCCAACTGCCATACAATGGCGGCTCGATTGATAATCTGGCACTGCTCACACCCGGCGTTTTAACACCGGGCGACGCGGATTTTACCAACGGTGTCGGTATTTCGTCGAACGGTAATCGCGGACGTTCAAATAACTTCCAACTCGACGGTCAGGACAACAACGATAACTCGGTTGCCGGTCCGTCGCTGACGATTACCAACACACAGGCGATCTGTGATTATCAAGTGACGACCAACAATCCATCTGCGGAATTCGGACGCAACGCCGGAGCGCAGGTTAACGCGATTACCTGTCCGGGAACAAATAATTTTCACGGTTCCCTGTTTGAGTATTTTGCTAATAACACTTTAAATTCTCGAAACAATATCGAAAAACAAGCCGGTGCAGCCTATCGGTTTTTGGCAAACAACGGACTTCCGCAGTTTAAAGGTCTGGCAAATCGTAACGGTCAAAACATCTTTAGCCTGAATCGTTTAGGCGGTTCACTTGGCGGTCCGATTAAGCAGAACCGGGCGTTTTTCTTTGCTACGTTCCAAGCTGATATTCAGAACGGTGAATCTGACACGAGCAACTTGGGCGGCGGCGGTTTGACCTTTACGCCGCAGAGCGTTCGTGTCGCCCAATCATTAGGATTTCCCGGAGCGACTTCGATTCTCGGAAACACCAATGTCGGCGGCGGACCGGCTTTTGCCAACGTTCCCGGAACCTTTTATGTCGTTCCGCCGACGCAGGATACTAACGGCGACGGCGTAATTGACGCTTTTGCCAATCCGGGCGGAGCATATACGAACAGTCTCTATGTTTGTAATATCAATCCGGCACCGGCAATATGTCCGGCGGCTAATTTGATTCCGCTTCAAACCGGTGAATCTATTCGTATTTCGGGGAACAATCAGCGTGCTTATCAATTTATCACCAAAGAAGATTTCAATATCACTAATAAGGATACGCTTAGCATTCGGTACATTTACGACAAGACAAGGTTTCCCAACACGCCCGCAACCGGCGGTTTTTTAACCGGTGCGTTTTTTGATGTTCCTTCAAAAAACAATAATCTCGGCGTTACTTACACTCGTTTGATCAGCTCGACATTCACGAACGAAGCGAGATTTAACTTTTCGCGACTCGACGTTAGATTCGGCGATCCTGATGGTACTCTTCCTCAACCGGGAGTTGCTTTATCCGGCGGAGCCGACGTTCTCGGCAATTTAGGTCTGAGTTTCGGAACGGCAAACAACTTACCGCAATCGAGAAAGGTCGATGTTTATCAGGAACAGGACACTCTTTCATCAACGCTCGGCAATCATTTCGTCAAAGTCGGTTTTGATTTTCGGCAACAAAAAGTAAATAACTTCTTTTTGCCGAATTTCCTCGGAGTTTTTAGATTTAGAACCGGCGGAACAAATGCGGCAAATGCTTTGGTTTGCCCGACCTGTAGATTTTATACGGCTGTCGGCAACCCGCGCGGTTCAGTTAACGCTTTTGAAAATCTTCTTCTGGCGCGTCCTGACCGTGTAACGTTTGCCCGCGGTAATCCGCGAATTCAAACCAATCAGAACGATTTCTTTTACTACGTTCAAGACGATTACCGTCTGCGGTCTAACCTGACTCTTAATCTCGGTCTTCGCTACGAATATTCATCAACGCCGTTTAATCCGATTATCGAAAAGATAAACGCGCGTGAAGCCGATGCAAGCACGGCGATTTTTGACACCAGATTTCCGCTCGAATATCGCACGGCGCAGAAACTCAAAACCGACAAGAATAATTTTGCCCCGCGCGTCGGGTTTGCTTATTCGCCCAATATTGATTTTTTAGGCGACCGCTTCAGCAACGGCAGAACGGTTATTCGCGCCGGTTTTGGTATCGCTTACGATCCGAGTTTCTTTAACATCGTCTTAAACACCGTTACGGCGGCACCTTTTGCGGCAGCAGGACAGTTTCTTCAGGTTCCTGGATCACCAGGCGCAGTTCCTTTCGGAACTGTTCCGACGACGACCGCACAACTTAACGCTACTCCGAACACGAACGGCGGCGACCCGCGTCTGTTTAACCAGACTCGTGTTGATCCGAATTTTTACAATCCCTATACAATACAGTTTAACGCCGGTATTCAACAGGAATTGTTTAAAGATACGGTTTTCGAAATCAGATATGTCGGTTCGAGAATTATTGGACAATACCAAACGGTAAACGGCAATCCTGATGTTCGATTTTTGAACAATGCGGCGACTTATCTTGGTCTCGCTCCGGGAACATTTTCAAACGGATTTATCGCTCCGGTCGGCATCGGTAACGGTAACGGTCGTTTGAATCCGACGCTCGGTGCCGTTCGTCTTCGCAACAATGGCGCCCGCGCAACCTATGACGGAATGCAGATGCGTTTTGATACTCGTATCAACGATGTTGTATTCAATGCTAATTACACGTTCAGCAAAACCATTGACAACGCTTCGGAAATCTTCGGAACTCTCGGCGGCGGTCAGGGAATTGCGGCGGCGCAAAATCCGTTCGATACAACTACAGGCGAACGTGGACTTTCAGCTTTCCACCAGAAACATAACTTTACGGCAAATTTCGTTTATGAGCTGCCGTTCTACAAAGACCAGAAGGGATTTGTCGGAAAAGTTTTAGGCGGATTCCAGTTCAACGGAATTATCTTCGCCGGTTCGGGTCGTCCTTATACTCCGATTCAAGCATTTGCTAACGTTGATCCGTTGTTTGAGGGATCTTTTACCAACGGTGTTCTACGACCGTTTAACGGCAATGAAAGCGCCCCTAAAGGAACTATTGCTTTCGGTTACGGAGCAGCTTGTTTAGCGTTATTCGGCGGACCGGCGTGCGATAACGCGCAACCGGGTAATTTCATTATTTATAATACGCTGCAGCCGGGTTCAGCCGGAACAGTAGTGGCAAATGCACAGGCAGCACAACAGCAGGCTCGGTTGGTTTATAATGATGCCGGATTGGTTGCGATCGGATTTCTCGGCAGTTACGATGATGCGGAAGCATTTCGATACTTCAAGAATTACTTCGGCAATGTGGGTCGTAACTCATTATTGGGTGACAATTTATTCCGAGCCAATTTATCGGTGATTAAATCAACCCGCATTAATGAAAGAATGTCGATTGAATTCAGAGCGGAAGCGACAAATATCTTCAACCGAAGAAACTTTGGCGTACCTGACGCGATCACCGAAGATGCTTCTTTCGGTAATTTTGTCGGCAGTTTCCAAAACCCCGGCTTTAACAGCGGCGACGCGCGTGCTGTCCGGTTCGGTCTGCGATTCCTGTTCTAAAGAAATTTCAGAATTTAAGACTATCAGAGAAGGCTTAAACGCCTTCTCTTTTTTGTGCTTGGAAAAGTCGCCAAAATTAAATTTGTAAATTTAACACGAAAATCCAGCCAAGATTTTATCTTCTTTCGGTATTAATTAAATCTAATTTCGTTAGTAAATTTCAAATGAGTCTAATTCCATTTATTTGAACAAATTTGAGTTTTTTTGGATTTGACACGCTAAATTAATGCTGACTGATAAACCTGAGGCGCATTCTTTTTCTTTCAAAATCAACAACTTGTGCAGAGTTAATTCTTCATGGCAGCAAGGCACGGAATTTGCTGTTTAATTTCTGACTTACATTTGCCAAACTTTCAGCCGGAAATTAAATAATCCTCGGAATAACTTTCCCTTATGAGACAAATTTATTTTCTGAGGCTTGCAAATTAACTGTTGTGCTTTTGAAAAAGCCTTAATTTATAAATATATACAGGTTATAATTACTTATTTTATTTGGAGGAAAACAAAAATGAAACTACTTTTAAGTAGGTTGACCGTATTATTGGCAATGATTTTTATCATCCAATTATCTGCGTCAGCGCAGACAACCGGAAAAATCATCGGCAGCGTTTCGGCTCCCGGCGGTGCCGGTGCAATTCCAGGCGCGATTGTCGTTGTGACCGATAATCAAAAGGGACGAGAAAGAACTATTACCACCGGTGATGACGGAACTTTTGAGGTATCACAACTCGAATTCGGTCTTTACACAGTAAAAATCTCTGCTCCCGGATATAAAACTTTTACGGCAACCGAATTAAAAATTGATGCCGGACGCGAGTATCCGTTAAATACCGTGTTGGAAGTTGGTTCACCAACTGAAGAAGTCACTGTTACTGCCGGTGCCGAGCAGGTGAATTCAACAACCGGTGAACTCAGCACCACAGTCAGCCCGCAGCAAATTCGGGAACTTCCGTTAAACGGACGCAACCCGCTTTCGCTTCTTAATCTTCAGGCAGGCGTTAATCCTACCAGCAATTCAATTAACGGACAGCGTTCGTCGTCTGTAAACTACACGCGCGACGGATTGAATGTTCAGGACAATTTTATTCGTAACGGGTTCGTTTCGGATCAGCCGACAGTGGATGATACGAGCGAATTTAAAGTAATTACGCAGAATGCCGGTGCGGAACTCGGTTCCGGTTCAACACAGGTTCAACTGGTTACACCGCGCGGCGGTTCGGAATTTCACGGTGCGTTATTTGCCTTTAACCGCAACTCCAAATTTGGGGCTAATTCTTTTATCGGCAACAGAGACCGCCTTGCCAAAGCGTTTCTGAATCGTAATCAATACGGCGGAAGCATCAGCGGTCCGACCCCTTTCTTCCATTTTGGCGAAGGCGGTCCGGTATTCGATAAAAACAAAGCATTTTTCTTTTTCAACTATGAAGGTTTCCGTTTAGCTAATCAGGTTGTCGCGTCGGGAACGACACTGCTTCCGTCAGCTCGCAACGGTACTTTTACCTATACAGACACAGCCGGAGTCCAAAGAACCGTCAACGTTTTGACCGGTGCCGGATTAAATCTTGTTCCGGCAGCTAATCAAACAACTTTTGCAAATGCGGGCGGCGTGTTAGGTGTTAGCCCGATCATTCAAAGACGTGTATTGGATTTGCTTCCGAACTCGGCTAACGGACTGACGACGGGAACAAACTTTCTTCAGACCGGAACTTTTCTTCGTTCTAATCCTGAAGAGCGCAATGCCTATACGGGACGATTCGATTACGACATCAATGACCGAAACACTTTGAATTTAGTGGTTCGACGCAATGATATTATTGATGCTCGAACGGATCTTGCTGCCGGATTCTCTTCAGGAACTTTTGTTGACCAGGGCGGTCCGACGACTTTCCTCGCGGCATCGTATCAAATGACACCGACGAATAATTTCTCAAACGAAATTCGCGGCGGCTTTCAGTATTCCAAACCGTTTTTCAACGGAAATCAAATTCCGAGCGATTATTTGATCGGAGTTCCGCTCGTTACTTCGCCCGAAGCATCGTTCCGTTCACAGGGACGAAACACCGATTATTATAATCTTCAGGATAATGCGGTTATTTCAATGGGCAATCACTCGATACGCTTTGGCGGTCAAGTTCAGACCTACAATATCGAAGCGTTAAATGATGCCGGTATAACCCCGACATTTACTATCAGCAGCACTGCTAATACAGCAACTCCGGGATTTGTAAGCGCATTATTTCCGGGACCGATTATACAACTGACTTAGCGCGCGCTAATAACCTGCGCTATTTGTTAGCCGGCATCGTCGGCAGCGGATCGGTGACGGCAAATTTAACTAATATAAACGAAGGATTCCAACCTGGTAAAACTTCGGTTCGTAAGTTGGATTTCAAAATCTATTCGGGATACGTCGCAGACCAATGGCGCGTCCGTCCGAATCTGACGCTCAACGCCGGCATTCGTTACGAATTATACACGCCGCTCCACGATTCTTTAGGTTTATATCTGGAACCGCGAGTGACGAATTTTGATAATCCGACGGCGGATTTGTTTAATCCGAACGGTGTTTACCAATTAGTCGGCGGAAATGCCGGAAATGCCGGAGATTTCTTCAAATCGGACAAAAACAATTTCGGTCCAAACTTCAGCTTTGCTTACACGCCCAATTTTGAAAAAGGACTTTTCTCAAATATTTTATCGAACGGAACGGTTATTCGAGGCGGTTTCCGCGTTAACTATAACAACGACGAATATGTCCGTTCGGCAGATAACGCCAACTTAAACAACATCGGTTTGGGTTCGCAAACGGTTAATGCCAGAAATGCTGCCGGTTTAACAACGCTGCGTGCGTCATTGAGTCCGATTGCCGGATTTGATCCGCTTCCGACCACGTTTACTCCGCCGCCTGTCGGAACTTTCCCGCGTGCTTACTCGGCTAACAGCGGAGCCGCACAAAATTTCTTCGGGACGGTTTCGTTAGTTGATCCTAACTTACAGGTTCAAAAATCGTATGAATACAATCTCGGTATTCAGCGCGATCTTGGTTTTGATACTATTTTGGAAGTTCGATACGTCGGCGGAAAAAGTGATCAGGTAACACGCTCGATTGACCTTAATCAGCTCAACATCCGTGATACCGGTTTCTTAGCCGATTTCCAACGCGCACAACAAAATTGCCGTCTGCAAGGTGCAAGTTTGCCGAATCCGACTGGTGATACGCGTGATCCTTTGTTCAGATGCACCAATGCCTCTTACAATCCGGCGATTGTGGGAAGTCAACCGCTGGCGATCTTTAACCAGTTAACCAGCGGCGGATTGCTAAATAACGCCACTATCGTCAACTTAATTCAGCAGGGAGTTCCGGCTGACTTAGCGCTGACTTACATTCAGAATAATCTGGCAGGAGCATCAAACAATCTACAGACTGCGGGAAACGGCTTCAGAGCCAATCCTAATTCGGGTGTCGTTAATATTTTAACGAACGGCGGTAAATATCGCTATAACTCGCTGCAAACTGAAGTGCGTCGTCGTTTCTCGAACGGATTTTCTTTCCAGGCAAACTACACGTTCCAGAAAATTTTGGCTGACGTAGTAGATGACGGACAAACTCGTGTTAATCCATTTTTGGATAACAGCAATCCGCGCTTGGATTTTGGTCGCCCCGATTATGATCGCACGCACACCTTTAACGGCAACTTCATTTATGAACTGCCTTTCGGGAAAGGAAAACGATTCCTGAATGAAGGCGGTATCGTAAACACGATTTTCGGTGGTTTCCAGTTCACTTCGATTATCAATATCAGTTCAGGCGTTCCAATGGGAGTGCTTGACCCGCGTGGGACTTTAAACCGCGCTGGTCGTTCAGCCAGACAGTCGGCGACGACAAATTTGACAACCGATCAAATCAAAGATTTAACCGGCGTATTTGTTACTCCGAACGGAGTATTTGCCATTAATCCGAGCGTCTTGTTTGCACTCGGCTCAAATGGTCAAAGAATTGATTTGACTCAACCGCTTCCGGCAGGTGTAACCATTACCAGCATTCGCGGGGCAAATCCGATTGATCAGGCTCCGTTTGCCGGACAGGTATTTTTCTTCAATCCGGCTGGTTCGACGGGTAATCTGCCCAGAAACTTTATCAATGGTCCGAAGTATATGAACGTAGATTTGGGATTGAGTAAAAATATTCGATTCAGCGAATCTATGAGATTACAACTTCGCGCCGAAGCATTTAACGTTTTTAATCACACCAATTTCTCGGTTGGAGATTTTAGTATCAACAGCACCAGTTTTGGAGTTATTAATTCAGTTTATGCACCGCGAGTTATTCAGTTCGGCGCACGTTTCGATTTCTAAACTCAACTTTAGAAATTCTGACAAAAACTTTGAGATGTCTTCAGAAATGGAGACATCTTTTTTTATTTTGCGGTATTTTATAGATCAAAGCGAAAATGGTAACAACCGAGTATAACTGTTTTGAAGTTACAGCTTTTTTTGGGAAAATGATGTGGAAACAATGAAAAATTCGATTGCCTCCAAACACACGCTTTCGATAACTCCGCTCGGCGCAGGCGATTTGATTGATCGCGCGGTACGGTTTTACCGGCAAAATTTTTGGACGTTCGTCTGGATCGCCGCGCCGCCGGTTATTATCGGGACGCTGTTTTCCATCGGCTGGACTATTTTGGGGCGCGAGGCGTTTTCCGTCGGTTTATCAAACAAGCGCAGCGATGTTTATATTTACTATGCGTTTGCGTGGTTCGGCAACGTCATTATCTGGCTGACGGAAACGGTCGTGACGCTGACAGTGATGGGCGGAGCGTCGCGCAATTTTGTCCGCCATTTGCTTTTCGGCGAACCTCTGACGTTCCGTGAAACTTATAAAAACGTCAAAGAAAGATTGGGCGCACTAATTGTCGCATCATCTGTTATTACTGTTTTGCTCGGCGTTTTCGGTCTCATAGTTTTTTATTTCGGTCTGGGAATCGCCGTTCTCGCCATTGCCCTTTCCGCGCTGGCTTTCAGCTTTTCACCGTTTTTAATCATCGTCATTTCCGTTTTGCTCGGGACGGCGATTGTCCTATTAACCACCTGGATTTTCTTCTTAGTCGCGTCGCGGTTCGCATACGTTCCGCAGGTGATGCTGGTCGAAGGTCAGAGCCTTGCCGCCGCGTTCGGCAGAAGCGTATCTTTAGCGAGCGGTAACGTCAAACGGCTTGCCGCGCTGTTTGTTTTCACAACCGTCGCCACCTATTCGGCACTTTCGCTTTTGTATATTCCGCTCGGTTGGTATGCTTATTTACAGAGCATTCCGGTTTTTAGCTTTGATCCCGACGCAATTCCGGCGTGGTATGCAGTCGCCAATCAATTTCTCTGGCAGGCGAGTTTTATTTTGCTGATTCCGGTGTGGATGATCGGCTTGTGCCTGCTTTACGTTGACGAGCGCGTGCGGCACGAAGGCTACGATATTGAATTGATGGCGGCGCAGATATTGGGCGAAATTCCCGACGTGCCGAAGGAATTTGTTAATCCGCTTCACCCGGCACTGGCAAATCAAATTCCGCCGCGTCTGCCGGAGCGTAAATCTTCTGCCGCATCGCCTTTAGGCTTAAGTTAGGAAATTTTGTAATGCGAAAAAAGTTAAACTTCATCTGCCGATTCGCCGTTTCCGTCTGGCTTTTTCTCGCTTTCTCAACGTCCGTAACTGCCTCGACTCTGACCGAATACGGCGACAATATAACTCACTTAAATGAAGATTTATTTCAGATGATTTACCCGGAAGAGGATTTGACCGCTGCGGAAAAGCTGGCTTTTGAGCGCGACGTTTTAAAGGAGTTTCCAAAACTTTTGCCTGCCAGAGATAAAATCGAATGGCGCGGGACGATTATCGAAGTTGATAACAGATGGATTTACGACGCGCTCGGCAGACTTGAAAGCGAGAAATCCGGCGCGGGAAAACGCGCGGCGATTTTAACGGAAATCAGCGAGCGGTTTTCCGCGCTCGAAAACAAGCTCAACGAACTCGAAACGGCGACGGCTGCCGAACAGACAAAGGACGAAGACAAACGCCGTCTGGCGGAAATTTTGCGGCGCGAAGAATTTCAGAAGCCCGAAGAAAAACCGAAAAGCCTGTTCGAGAAAATCTACGACAAAATAATGGAGTGGCTTGCTGCTTCGATGCCGAAACCGACCGCTCCAATCGCCCCGGAATTAAGCGGTTTCAGTTCGTTAGCGTTCGTTCTCCAGATGATTCTCTACGCTTTGATTCTGGGCGCAATCGGTTTTCTGATTTACCGTTTCGCGCCGTTTTTCGTCAATAAATATCGCCTTCGTGAAAAGCACGATAAAAAAGAACGGGTTATTTTGGGCGAGAAATTATCAGCCGATGCCACGTCGCAGAATCTATTCAGCGAAGCCGAGCAAATGGCACGCGAAGGAAATCTGCGCGGCGCGATTCGCAAAGGCTACATCGCGTTTTTGTGCGAGTTGAGCGACAGGAAAATCATCGGGCTTTCGCAGCATAAAACCAACCGCGATTATCTGCGCGACGTTCGCCAGCGTGAAGATTTATACGCCGATATGAGCGGATTGACGAACAATTACGAACGTCACTGGTACGGCTTTGAAACGGCGCAGGAAACAGATTGGGAAGAATTTAGAAACGGCTACCGGAACGCAGTGGGCAGCAGCAAATAATTTAACCTGATTTGAGGAATGGAACGCAGTCGCCCTCGACTGCCAAAGCGTTGTCAAACGCTTTGGCAGTCGAGTTGGCAGAAACCTAAAACACCAACGGCACTGTTCAGAGGCGATAGCAGTCGAGGGCGACTGCGTTCCGTTTAGCAATCATTAATTTAAAAAGTTGAAACAAAGATTTCTCATATTTGCCGCTTTTATCTTCCTGATTATCGTTTTGATCGGGCTGAACGCCGCGTCTTACACGCAAAAGGAAAAGATACCGGACAGCGAAGCAAATCCGAATCGTTCGACGTATAATTTGGGCGCGACCGGAACCAGAGCGTTTTACGAGTTGCTTTCGGAAACGGGCAGAAAACCCGTTCGCTGGCAAAAACCCACGTCGGCTTTGCTCGAAGATAAAAAAGATCAGCCGAAAGTTTTCGTCGTGGTCGGCACAACCAGGCGCGAGTTTGAGGAAAAGGAAATCGAACGGCTTTTGCGATGGGTTTCGGAAGGCGGAAAGTTGGTCGTTATTGACCGCGAACCGCCGAAGGAATTAATTAAACCGGCGGCGGATTGGAGCATTTACGCGTCTCACGACGTTGAACCGGGATTTTTCAGCATTGATCCGTCGGACGTAAAACAGATGACGGAAAAAGCACTCGTCGCTAAACCCGTTCAGCCGACAGTTTACACATACAACGTGACATCCGTTCAGCCGTCGCGGTTTGCAGCGACGATTACGACGAGTTTTTCGGAAACGAGCGAAGCCCTCGAAACGAAGCGCGTCGAAATGTCCGCTTCGCCAAACGGCTATGCGGGCAGCGTTAGCACACCGCCGGCAAAACAGGATTCGACCGACACGATAAATTCTGAAAAAACCGATGAAGCGTTTGTGCCGATTGAAACGTCTGCGCCGGTCGCGCATCTTTCCGCCGAAGGAAAAACGCTGCTCGTGGATTTCGCTTACGGCGCGGGGCAAATCGTATTTTTGTCCGATTCCGTATATTGTCTCGAACGGCGGCATCAATCTCGTTGACAACGCGCAGTTAGCGATAAATCTGGTTTCTTCCGGGCGTGACGGTTCGATTGCGTTCGACGAATATCATCAGGGTTACGGCGCGGGCGAAAATCGCCTGTTGAATTATTTCGCGGGAACGCCGCTCGTGCCGATTTTATTGCAGTTCGCCGCGCTCATCGCCGTGATTTTGTATTCGCAAAGCCGACGTTTCGCCCGACCTTTGCCCGAAAGCGAGCCGAATCGCCTGTCGAAGCTCGAATACGTTTCAGCGATAGCCGAATTACAGCAAAGAACCCGCGCTTACGATTTGGCGATTGAAAATATTTACACCGATTTCCGGCGGCGCGTTTCGCGGCTCGTCGGCGCGGACAATTTCACCGTTCCGCTCGCTGAATTAGCGCGTCTGATTGCCGAACGTGCCAAATTAAACGCCGCTGAAACTGAAGCGACAATGTTCAAATGCGAAGAAATCATTCGCGGCGAGCCGACCAACAAAAGCGAAACTTTAGATTTGACGAGCCGCCTGCGCGAAATCGAAGAAAAACTCGGTTTACAGCGGCGCAAAAGAAGATAGATTGACTTTTTTTCGCAATTTATGCCTCTAAACAATTTTATTTTGCTGATTTTGCTGTTCTTTATCACGAGCGCGGTCGGCGTGGTGACGGGAAGCAACTCTTTAATTACCGTTCCGGTGATGTTTCAATTCGGCATTGACCCGAAAATCGCGGTGGCGACGAATATGTTCGGGCTGACGTTTATGAACATCGGCGCGACGATTCCGTTTTTGCGGCAGGGCTTAATTAATAAAAAGAAAGTTACGCCGCTCGTTTTTATCACCCTCGTCGCATCGGCAATCGGTGCGGTGTTGGTGATTTTCATCACCCCGCAGAATATCAAGCTGCTCGTCTCGATAGCGATGATCGTCGTGACGATTTTCACGCTCGTCAAACGCGACGCGGGAATCGCCGCCGTCGCCGAAATTTCCAACCGCGCTCGCACATTGACTTACATTTTGACTTTCGCGCTCGGCATCTACGGCGGACTTTACAGCGGCGGTTACGTCACGATGCTGACCGCCGTTTACGTCGCGTTTTTCGGAATGACATTTACTGAATCGGTCGCTTCGACGAAACTTGTCAACGTCTTTTCCTCGTTAATTGCTTCGGCGATTTTTATGTGGCAAGGTTTAGTTGACTACAAACTCGGCGCGATTTTAGCCGTCACAATGTTCATCGGCGCATATATCGGCGCATACACAGTGACGAAATTAAACGACGTGTGGCTTAAACGAATATTTTTAGTGACGGTTTTAATTTTAGCCGTCAAGACGATTTTAGATTTTATTTAATTTATGACGATGGACTCCGAAGAAAACTTGATTGAAGGCGATTTAGAACTGGCGATTGAAAAGCCGCAATTGCTCGTTTATACGCCTGCCGCCGTCACGCATATTACCAGCGAACTCGGCAAAATCATCGTCGGGCAGGAACAGGTTATCGAACAGATTCTTGTCGCCGTTCTCGCCGAAGGACACGCGCTGCTCGAAGGCGTTCCCGGAACGGCGAAAACTTTAACGGTCAAAACCTTAGCGCGAATCATCGGCGCGAACTTTTCGCGTATTCAGTTCACGCCCGATTTGATGCCGTCCGACATTACCGGTAACGAATGTTTTCAATATGCAGACTTCGCAGTTCGCTCTGCGGCAAGGTCCGATTTTTACCGACATTTTATTAGCCGACGAAATCAACCGCACGCCGCCGAAAACGCAAGCCGCGCTGCTCGAAGCAATGGAAGAACGCCAGACGACGATTGACGGCGACCGCTACAAGCTCTCGCCTTTGTTCACCGTTTTAGCGACGGAAAACCCGATTGAATACGAAGGAACTTACCCGCTGCCCGAAGCGCAGTTAGACAGATTTTTACTCAAAATTCTGATTGATTATCCGAACAGCGAGGCTGAACTCGAAATCGTTTCGCGCTGGGACGCAGGCTTTAACGCTCGCCATCTGGAACAAATCGAAATCGCGCCTTTGACCGAAGAAATGTCAATCAAAAATTGCCGCGCCGAAGTCAAACAGATGCGAATGGAAACCGGCGTGCAAAAATATATCGTCGAAATTGTGAGAAAATCTCGCGCACATCCGAACATTCTCTACGGCGCAAGCCCGCGCGCGTCGGTCGCTCTTTTGCTGTGTTCCAAAGCTCTCGCCGCCATTCGCGGGCGCGATTTCCCGACGCCCGACGACGTGCGCGATGTCGCCGCGCCGGTTCTGCGTCATCGTCTCGCGCTTCGCGCCGAAGCCGAACTCGACGGCGCGACGACCGACGCGGTAATTTCCGACATTCTCAAAACCGTCGAAGTTCCGAGATAAAATACTTTAGTAATGAGGGTTAAATCAATTATTATTTCGATTTTGCTTTGGACAATTGGTTGTGCGCTGCATGTATTGGTAATTACTTCGATTCTCACTCCGCCTTTTGAAGGTGATGCTTAGCTAATTCAGTAGGCTTCCAGTTCTTAATGTTTATGTTGGTGAGATTTCCATTTTGGCTTTTAAGTCTGCCCTTGTAATTTCGTTGAAATAATAATTTTCGATTTTTCGTCAAACCCAAAGATAATCATTAGCTTCATTTTTCTGATTCTAACAAGTTATACTGTTAGTTGTTGTTTATAGTATAAATAACATGTTTTAGTTATGAAAATCGCAGTAGCAATGAGCGGCGGCGTTGATTCTTCGAGCGCGGCGGCACTTTTAAAAGAACAGGGACACGAATTTGTCGGATTTACGATGCAGTTGTGGAATCAGCGGCGCGGCATTTCCGTGGACGAAAACGGCGATCCGCTGCCGTCGCGCTGCTGTTCGCTCGACGACGTTTACGATGCCAGACGCGTTGCCGAATCAATCGGCATTCCATTTTACGTTCTCAATCTCGAACAGGAATTTGAAGAATCGGTCGTCAAACCGTTCGTTGAAGATTATCTGAACGGCGAAACGCCGATTCCGTGCGTCGCGTGTAATTCGCGTTTAAAATTCGCTTCGCTCGATAAATTAGCGCAATCTCTGGGCTGCGATAAAGTCGCGACCGGACATTTCGCGCGTGTCGAGTTTGACGCGGCGGCAAATCGTTATCGCCTGTTTCGCGGGAAAAATCACTGGAAAGATCAAAGCTATTTTTTGTGGGAATTAACGCAGGATCAACTTTCCCGCGCCTATTTTCCGCTCGGCGAAATGCTGAAATCCGAAGTGCGCGACATCGCCCGCGAAGCAAATTTGTATGTCGCCGAAAAGCAGGAATCGCAGGAAATATGTTTCGTTCCCGACGGCAAATATTCGGAATTTATTGACCGTTATTTAACGCACGAAAATCGTTCCGAAGAACTGCCGAAAGGCGGCGAAATCGTCAACGCGAACGGCGAAAAAATCGGCGAACACACCGGAATTCACCGCTATACAATCGGACAGCGGCGAGGTTTGGGCATCGCGCACGAAAAACCGCTGTATGTTTTGCAAATCGAACGCGCCAAAAATCAAATCATCGCGGGCGAAAAAGAAGAACTGCTGTCAACGGAATTCATCGCCAAAGGTGTCAATTGGGTCGCGTTCGATGCGCCGACCGAACCCGTTCGCGCTCGGTCAAAGTTCGTTATCGTCACGAACCAACGCCCGCAACGATTTACGCGCTGCCCGAAAATCGCGCCCGCATTGTTTTTGATGAACCGCAAGCAGCAATCACGCCCGGGCAGGCAACGATTTTCTACGACGGCGAAGAAGTTGTCGGCGGCGGCTGGATTGTGAAAACCTAGACTGAATGAAAAAGGAAATCATTATAATCGCGGGCGCGAACGGCGTTGGAAAAACGACTTTCGCCCGCGCTTTTTTGCAGGAATACGATTATGAATTTTTGAATGCCGACGAAATCGCCAAAAGTCTTTCGACTGAAAATCCGGGAGCGAAGAAAATCAGCGCGGGAAAATTGTTTTTTCAAAAATTGAACGAAGCCGTCGCGCAAAATAAATCTCTGCTGATTGAAAGCACACTTTCGGGACGATTCTTGCAAAAAATTATCGAAGACGCGCACAAGCGAAAGTATCAAATCACAATAATTTTTCTCTTCGCCGAATCGCCGGAAATTTTGATGGAAAGGATTGCCGAGCGAGTGAAAAAAGGCGGACATTTTGTTCCAGACGAAGACGTGAGAAGACGCTTTGTGCGCGGGCGAGAAAATTTTTGGAATGTTTATAAGAATTCGGTTGATAAATGGCATTTGTATTACAATATGGAAGATAATTTTCGGCTGGTAGCAATCGGTGAGAAAATAAATTTGATTTTTGTTGACGAAGAATTGTTTGATAAATTTAACAATATTTAAGATGAAGCCAAAGACAAAATTAAAACCTGAAACTTACGAAAAAGCATTGGAATATCAACGCATCGGCAACCGCGCCGTCCACCAGGCGCGGGAAGAAAATTATCGTCTCGGTTTGCCGCAAATCTATTCGCGCAACGGCAAAATCGTATACGAAATGCCGAACGGCGATATTATCGTCAGAGAAATTTCTCAAACAAACGAAAATCAAAATTCTTGAATCATTTCTCGCCTAAATAATGCAGGACTCGCCATTCGTCAAAATAAAACCGGGCAGCCGTTGGCTCGATCTTGACTTAAAGGATTTGTGGATTTACCGCGAACTGCTTTATTTTCTCACCTTGCGCGACATCAAAGTTCGTTATAAACAAACGGCAATCGGCGTGTTGTGGGCGATTCTTCAGCCAATTTTGACGACGGCGATTTTCACGGTGATTTTCACGCAGTTTGCCCGATTTGATTCTTTGCAAATTCCTTATCCGCTGTTCGCTTTGAGCGGCTTGCTTTTATGGCTGTTTACGAATACTTCAATCACGACTGCGAGCAACAGTTTGGTCGGCAATTCAAATCTGGTGACGAAGATTTATTTTCCGCGCCTGATCGTGCCGCTTGCCGCGACGTTTTCCGGTTTGATTGATTTCGTTTTGGGCTTGGTTTTGCTCGCCGTCTTTATGATTTATTACGGCATCGGACTGACGTGGCAGATCGTTTTCGCACCGATTTTTATCTTATTGACAATCACGCTCGCGCTCAGTTTGGGAACGCTTTTCGCGGCGTTGAACGTGCGTTTCCGCGATGTCAAATTCGCGCTGCCGTTCGCGCTGCAAATCTGGATGTTCATCTCGCCGATATTTTATCCGGCGAGCGTTTTGTCGGAAAAATGGCGCGTCGTTTTCGCCTTTAACCCTTTGACCGGAATTCTCGAAGGCTTTCGTGCCGCGCTGTTCGGCGGACAATTCGACTGGTTCGCCGTCGCCGTTTCAGTCGTGATGATTTTCGTTTTAATGCTGATTTCCCTGTTCGTTTTCAAACGAATGGAAGACGATTTTGCGGATTTAATTTAACAGTTCACTCCCGAAAAATTTATCAATCTAACAGTGAATTTGTGAATATAGCAATGAATTTGCGAAGATGACAGTGAATTTATCAATATGCCAATGAATTTACGAAGATGCCGGTGAATTTATCAATATGCCAGTGAATTTACGAAGATGCCGGTGAATTTATCAATATGCCAATGAATTTACGAAGATGCCAAAATCCACGTTAATTTTTTAGTTCTCAAGCCTCTGCGCGCCTTCTATTTCTAAAATCAAATCCGCGCCGTAACATTTCGCGGGCGTTTGGAAACCCGTTTGGAAATATCCGTCGAGGATTTTTTCGGCGATTTTGAGCGCGGTTAAAACGGTCGTCGTGTAACCTTCGGGACAAACGAGGCGCGATTCGACTCGATTTCCCTGTTCGTCCGACGCTTCGCCCCACAGATAAGTTTTGCCTTTCGCGCGTTCCGTTTCGCCCGGTCCGCCTTCGGGAATTTGTTTTTGTAGATACGTTTGAATTAATTTGGTTTTCAAAAGCCAGCCGAGATAACGGCTCAGTTTCAATAATTTCATCTGCGCGTCGGGAACGATTGTATAAACTTCGATGTTTGGAATGTTAGTCGAATAAAACGCTGTCGCCACGTCGCCCCACGGAATCGTCACGCCCGTTTTTTTAAATTCGCCGAAATCAATTTCGCGTGTTTTATAAGCCGCCGGAACCGGAACGATTTCACCATTTCGACGAATCGCGCCGCCGCTGCCGATGTTCATCAACATCGTCGCCTGCGTGCCGTGCGAAATTCCGCCGGGACCGTAAAACGCCAGCGTCAAATCGGTCGCTGACGGCAGTTTATCTTTCAAAAATTTCGCCAGACAATCAGACGGCACGACATCGAAACCAACGCCCGGCATAATCATTACATTCGCCGCTTTTGCCGCTTCGTCCAGATTTGCCATCTGTTCAAAAACCGCGATTTCGCCCGTAATATCGAGATAATGTTTGCCCAAACGCAGACACGCTTCGACCATTTTCTGCGATGTCAGCGAAAACGGTCCGGCGCAGTGAATAACGAAATCAACTTCCTTCATAGTGTATTCGAGCGACTTTTTATCTTCGAGCGAAAAGGTGCGAAAAGTTAAATTCAACTCCTTCGCCAGCGGCTCAATTTTGTTCTGACTTCTGCCCGAAAGAATCGGCTGCAACCCGCGCCGCGCCGCTTCACGCGCAACAAGTTCGCCCGTGTAACCGTTCGCGCCGTAAATCAGGAAATTTTTCATATATTTTTTATCCGCAGATCAACACCGATAAACACGGGTAAGAAAAACTATAAAGCGAATTTTTATCCTTTCAATCTGATTTTATCGGTGTGTATCGGTGTTCATCTGTGGATAATTTTTCTTATTTTTCATCCGCCAGAATTTCCTGCACGCGCCCGACTTGTCCGTCTGCCAAACGCACTTTGATGCCGTGCGGATGAAAGTTTGAATTGGTCAGCAAATCTTTGACGATGCCGACGGTTTGTTTGCCCGTTCTTTGATCTTGTTTTAAAACGACAGCGACTTTTAATCCGGCGCGGATGTTCTTTCTTTCACGATTCGGCATTTTATTTCGTCTCCAAAGTTCGCATCAAAAACGCGATTTGTCCGAGATGATAAGCGTTGTGGTCGGCGACCGGAAGAACTTTGCGCAGAATATTTTTCAGTTCAATGTGTGCCGATTTGCCTTCAGGCAGTTCGAGAAAATGTGTCCGCAATTCTTTATTGGTTTTCATAATTTCAAAATAACTTTAACTTTAATTTTTGCGTCGCTTCGAGTTTATCGAGAAATTCGACGCGTGAAATCTCTTTCGCGCCCAGGACTTCAAAATGTGGAGTCATAACCTGCGTGTCGAGCCATGCTGCGCCGCGCGATTGCAAATGTTCGACTAGAAAAAGCAACGCGAATTTCGATGCGTTCGATTTTTTGAAAAACATACTTTCGCCGCAAAAAACGCCGCCTGCGTCAACGCCGTAAAGTCCGCCGACGAGCGAGTCGTCGCTGTCCCAAACTTCGACGCTGTGCGCGTCACCGGCTTCGTGAAATCGGCAATAACTTTCGATAAAATCTTTCGTTATCCAGGTTCCCTTTTCGTGCGCGCGTTCGATTTTTGAACAGTTTTCGATCACGGCGCGAAAATCTTTATCAATCGTCAAAGTAAAATTTGTTTTCTTCCATTCCTTCCTGAGCGATTTCGGGATGTGAAGCTCGGAAAATTCCAAAACAGCGCGATTTTCAGGGCAAAACCACGGAAGAGGCAGGTTTTCAATCGCCCACGGAAAAATGCCGTTTCGATAAGCGTTGCGCAAATTTCCCAGCGATAATTCGCCGCCGAAACCGATAATGTCGCGGGCGTTGTAATAATATTCGCCGAACGAAACCCATTCGGTAAATTCGTGACGACGCGGATTTGGAAAATTTATCAGCTTCATTTTCGCGTTTTCTCCGAAAGCGTCTCACTCAAAATTGCTTTAATTTGAGCTTCCGGCATTTTTAAATTTATAATCAAAGCCAACCGTTTACCGATTATAAATCATCTTTAAATTTAGCAGCAGACCAAACGAATTAAAATTACACAGAGGTTTCCCGATAATGAAATACAAATTTTTCGCGTTCGCCGCCGTTTTTGCTTTTTTACTTAGCAATAGCAGCGCGATTTCCGCCCAAACCAAACCGAAAAATCAGCTTGCCGCGTTGCTTCCGACTTCCGACGGCGTAGTGACTTTGGACGTACAGCGCATCTTAAATGAAGCCGCGCCGCAGGTTTTGGCAAATAAACCGCTAATGCTCGGCAATATCAACGCGAAGATTGATGAAATCCGCGATAAAACCGGACTCGACGCGCGGCAATTTGAACAAATCGCAATCGGTGTGGCGATGAAGGAAGTTTCTGCCAGAGAAGTTGATTTAGAACCTTTATTTCTGGCACGCGGAAAGTTTAACGCCAATGCATTGATTGCCGTTGCGAAAATTGCTTCAAACGGAAAATACCGCGAAGAAAAAATCGGCAGCCGCACCGTTTACGTTTTTACCGGCGCGGAAATAGTCGCGCAAAACAAACCTAAGACGAAAAATTCGTGGATTGACGGTGTGTTTGAACGGATGATCAGCGGTTTTACCAAGGAAATTGCTGTCACGGCGTATGACGGCAACACTTTGGCTTTCGGTTCGCTGGCGAGAGTTCGTGAAACTTTTGACGACAAGCCGCGTGTAAGTAATGAAGTGTTAAGTTTGATAACGAAAAAACCGAATGCCGTGATGAGTTTCGGCGCGAAACTGTCGAAAGGATTATCGCCTTTTCTTAATTTGGACAACGACGAACTCGGAAAAACGCTCGATTCGGTCCGGCAAATGTCCGGCTCGCTTGAAGTTTCCTCAAACAATACAACTGTCTCGGTCACGGCGAAAACTTTGAATGTTGAACAAGCGCAAAGTCTTCAGGAAACTTTAGAAGGTTTACAAATGCTCGGAAAAGCGTTTCTCGGCGGCAAAAGCGAAGAAAAACAAGTTTATATGCGAATGATTGACCGCGCGAAATTTACCCGAAATCAAACCGAAGTCAATCTCGATTTGCAGGTTCCGCAGAGCGACATCAACATTCTGCTCGCGGGCGTTAAATAATTTTTTCATTTCTCTCCTCGAAAACTTAGGCTGTCGGAACGATTTCCGGCAGCCATTTTTTTACCTGTCGTTTTCCGTAATTCCTGAATTTCCCGTAAGATTATTGACGATGAAAAAGAATCATTTAAAAATCGCCGCCTTTTTAGTTTTCGCCAATTTATGTTTCGGACTCAATTTCGACATCGTTTCAGCGCAGGAAACAAAGCGCGAAAGAGTCGTCGTCAAACCGACCACTACGCCGACTCCAACGCCAAAACCGACTGCTTCGCCGACAGCAATTCCAACGCCGACCGCCACGCCGATTTTTGTTCAAACCGTCGCCGATTTGCAGTCGAAAATTCGGACTGTTCTGGCGCGTCCCGAATTGCGGCGCGGCAATATCGGCATAAAAATCAATTCTTTAGATACAAATAAATTGATTTTCGAGGAAAACGCCGAAAAATATTTTATGCCCGCGTCGAATATGAAAAGTTTCACGATGGCGGCGGCACTCGAAAAACTTTCGCCGGATTTCAAGTTTGTGACGAGCGTTTACGCGGCTTCGATGCCTGATGCAAACGGCACGATTCGCGGTGATCTAACAGTTTATGGACGCGGCGACGTTTCGTTTTCGCCCGCTTTTTACGAAAATGATTCCTCGTTTAATTTGAACGCGCTGGCGGATAAAATCGCGGCGGCGGGCGTGAAACGAATCGAGGGAAATTTGGTTGGTGACGACAGTTATTTTTCCGGCAATCCGGTTCCAGCTGGCTGGGAATGGGACGATTTGCAGTGGAAATCGGGCGCGGAAATTTCGGCTTTGCCGATTAACGATAATTTAATCGAGCTATCGGTTAAGCCGACCGCACTGAACGCGCCGTGCGCCGTGATGACGTTGCCGGCGAACACAATTACGAAAATCGTCAATCGCTGCGTAACTTCGGCGGCGGGCGCAAAAAGCGATTTGCAGATTTTCAAAAAACTCGATCAGAATGCTCTGGAAATCAGCGGTTCGCTGCCCGTTGACGACAAACAAGGTTTTGAAAATTATGTAACCGTGTCGCGTCCGGCACAGCTTTTCGTCGAGGTGTTGCGCGGTTTGCTGATAAAAAAAGGCATCATGATTACCGGACAAAACAAAGTTGTCGGCGCGAAAGACAAAGCAATTTTGGCGGTCGCATCTTCTACGCCGTGGTTTGAAATTACCAAACTCGAATCGCCGGCACTCGGCTTAGTCGCCGCGAAAACGCTGAAGCCAAGCCAGAATACTTACACCGAAACGATTCTCTGGACGCTCGGCGAGCAATCAAAAATTAACCCGCTATTGAATATAGTTTCGGGCGTTTCGGAACCAAATCCGTTGCTTGAGGCAAAATCTACGAGCGCGGAGAAGGGTTTGTTCGTCGTAAAGAATTTTTTGAACGAAATCGGCATTCCCGCCGACAGCGTGATTCAATGGGACGGTTCAGGACTTTCGCGGCATAATTTAATCACGCCCGCTTCCGCCGTCGCGCTTTATACGTTTATGTCGAAAAGCCGTTACGCCAATGTTTGGCGCGACGCGCTGACTATCGGCGCGATTGACGGAACTTTGAAAAATCGGTTCAAAAATACCGTCGCCGCCGGAAATGTGCGCGGCAAAACCGGCACGATTGATCAGGTTTCAACGCTTTCCGGTTATGTTACAACCGCATCGGGCGAGCGTCTGGTTTTTTCGATTCTCGTCAACGGCGTAATTAGTTCCCGTATGCGTCAAGCCGCGATTGACGAAATTGTCGTTGCGCTGGCAGGCTTTAACGGAAGCCGCTGAAGAAGGCAAAAATAAAAAGGGTAAAAGGCTAAAGTTCGGAATTATTTCTCTACTTTCGCCTTTTACCCTTTTTACTAGCCTTTGAAACCTACCAGCGTGAATAACCGCCGCCGCCGCCGCCGCGATTTCCGCCGCCGCCGCCGCTGCCGCCGCGTCCGCCGCCGCCGCCGCCGTAACCACCACGTCCGCCACCGCCACTGCCGCCGCGTCCGCCGCCGCCTTCTTCACGCGGACGCGCTTCGTTAACGACTAAATTGCGACCGTCGAGGTCTTGACCGTTAAATTGCTCAATCGCTACTTGGGCTTCTTCGTCTGATGCCATTTCAACAAAGCCGAAGCCGCGTGAACGACCTGTTTCGCGGTCTTCCACGACTTTCGCCGATTCCACCGTTCCCGCCTGTGCGAAATGTTCGTGTAAATCATCGCTCGTCACTCCAAATGACAAGTTTCCAACGTATAGTTTTGTACTCATTTATTTTTCCTAATTTTAAATACTGAATGAAGCAAAGGCAGGCTGAAAACTTTCCAAAAAACCGAAAATTTATCAATAAGGGTTTATGTAACCTAGCTGCGACGCGCCCATCTTTTTGCGATTATCTTTAAGGGAACCGGCTTCCGACATTAACCAAACTCTCCAACCGAACCGAAGCTGTCGCTGATCTTTATTGAACGGACGCATCTTCCAGAGACACTTTGAGAGCAAAACCGCCTATAAGTATGCCCATTTTTTAATAATTAGGCAAGACAAAATGTTTGTCAGATATGGCATTTATGCTATAATTTGGCAGTTTTCCAAAATTTTGTGAGATTAAAAAATGAACCAACGCATTTTATATGTTGCATTTTTATTTTCGGTCGTGACGCTTTCGACAGTTGCCCAAATGCCGCCGCGCGATCTTAACCAAATTAGAACCGAGACGAGACAGCGAAATGAAGCTATCGAAAGTTATGACCGCAGAAA
Source organism: Pyrinomonadaceae bacterium (assembly GCA_963761145.1). GTDB lineage: Bacteria > Acidobacteriota > Blastocatellia > Pyrinomonadales > Pyrinomonadaceae. The sequence continues at coordinate 213,846 of CAVXFU010000004.1, read as the reverse complement.
CGGTAACGGAATCGTTTTACCTTCCGTCAACGGCAGTTTGTATCCGAACGGCAAAATTCCCGGCGAAGAAACCAGAAAATATGTTTTGGCGGCTCAGGCTGAAACCGAAGTTAAGATTTTATCAGTCGGCAGCGGCGATATAATGATGGTTGACGACGGCGTGAATAAAGTAGCCGTTCGCATACTCGGAATAGACGCGCCTGAAAACGGACAGCCGCTTTTTGAAGAAGCCCAAAAGAGCCTGAGTGATTTGGTATCGGGTAAGAGAGTTCTTCTAAAATATTCGCTTCATAACGTCAGGGATAGATTAGGTTATTTTCCAGCCAAAGTTTTTACTAATGGCAACGATGTCGGACTGCATTTGTTAAAAAGCGGTTTAGTCTGGCGCAATGAAGAAGATGAATTTTTTCTTGAAAAAAAATACTATCAGGCAAACACTCGAATTCAGGCTGAAGCGCGAACTGCTAAGATAGGAATTTGGAAGACGGAGAAGCCGCAAAACCCTGCTAAATACAGAAAAAGAATAGAGAAGGAAAAAAGGAAAACCGCTAAAAGTTAAAGTTAAGCCGACCTATAAACGTCGGCTTTTTTATTTTCCCTTCAAAACGTCTAAAATTTTGTCGTGAATTCCGCCGAAGCCGCCGTTCGACATAATCGCCACGACATCGCCGTCTTTTAATTCGGGCGCGAGATGTTCGACAATCGAATCGGCATCGGGAAAGCTGAATGAAGGTTTTCCGGTTAATTCGATGTCTTTGACGAGTTCTTCGGTGTCGAGAACTTTGCCGAGTTCGCTCGCTTTTGAAGTGTTATAAACTCCGGCGATAATCACGTAATCGGCGTAAGCAAAGGCTTTTTGATATTTTTCCTGAAATACGGCAAGCCGTGAAGACCAGCTTCGAGGTTCAAATACGGCGATCAGGCGATTATTTTTATATTTGGTTTTTAGTGCCTTTAAAGTTTCTTCAACCGCTGTCGGATGATGCGCGAAATCGTCAATCACGGTTACGCCGCGTTCGATGCCGCGAATTTCCACGCGTCTTTTGACTGATTTGAACGTGCGAAACGCTTCCTGCATCAGTTCTTTGGAAATTCCCCACGCGTCCGCCGCGATAATCACGGCTAAACAATTTCGCACATTAAATTCGCCGATCAAATTCGTTTCAAATTCGCCCCACGAATGCGCGTCTTTGAAAACCGTAAAGCGCGTTACGTCGCCGGAAAAATCAATATAACGCGCCTGCCATTTCGCATCGTCCGACGTGCCGAAAGTTTCGATGTTCGTGTAAATTTTCCCCTTCATTTCTTCCAGAACTTCGCGCACGACCGGCGAATCAATTCCGACGATCAAACGCCCGTTTGACGGAACTAAGTTCATCAAGCGCGAGAAAGCAAATTTGATTTCGCGCAAATCATGATAAATATCGGCGTGATCGAATTCGATGTTGTTGACAATTGCCGTTTCGGGCAGATAATGCATAAACTTCGGCTTTTTATCGAAATAAGCCGTGTCGTATTCATCGCCTTCGACGATAAAATAATCGCTGTCGGCGACACGAAACGACGCGCCGAAGTTCTGCACGATTCCGCCGACTAAAAAACTCGGATTCAACCCGCCGAATTCCGCAATCCACGTCGCAATGCTCGTCGTCGTCGTTTTGCCGTGCGTTCCCGCAATCACCAGGCTTCTGCGCCCGCGAATAAATTCTTCCTTAACGATTTCCGCCTGCGAACGATAAACGAGTTTGCGATTCAAAACTTCTTCGAGTTCCTCGTTGCCGCGCGAAATCGTATTCCCGACAATCGTGCAATCCGCGCCGATGTCAACGTTTTCCGCCTTATAACCGCTGATAATTTCAATGCCGAGTTCTTCCAACTGCGTTGACATCGGCGGATAAACATTCTGGTCTGAACCCGTAACTTTATGTCCGCGCGCCTGCAGCATTCCGGCTAAAGATGCCATCGCCGTGCCGCATATTCCGATCAAATGATAGTGCATAATTTGTTTGTTAATTAAATTTTGCCGGTGAGATATTCCCGTTCAAACATATTACTTTATCACAAAATATATCTTTACAAATTCCGCCGCATAGACGAAAATCGCGCTGCAAAAATTTCTAAATCAAAAAGTTAAGAGTGGAAAATCAATGAAACTTACGCGGCGTGATTTTGTCAAAATCATCGAAACGGCGGCAGTCGGCGCGACGGGCAATGTCGCCGACGATTATTATCAACGTTACAAAGAAGTCATCAAATAAAATATGGTCGTGTAGTTTTTTAGAAGTTTGCCCACAGAACACGCGAAACACACGAAACACACGAAACAATAAAAATCTTTGTATTATTTTCGCCGGTTTCGTGTGTTTCGCGGGCATATTATTTTCAGTTTTTCGGCAAGCGTCCGACGATTTCCAAAAGTCGGTCGGGATAATCGGTCATAATTCCGTCCACACTCATTTCCATCAGCCGCTGCATTTCGTCGGGATTGTTGATCGTCCAAACGTGAACCTGCAAGTTTTGGCGGTGCGCGGCTTCAACGAAATCTTTCGAGACGATATTTAAAAATCCGGCGTTAACTGGAACCTGCAAAGCCTGAAACGGCGGCGCGTAGGAAGACGCGATGCCGGTTTTATACATCGCCAGAAACTCCGAAACCTCCGACGGCGTGGCTGAAGTGGCAACTTCCGGGCAAAATGCGCGAAACTCGTCAACTGCCGTTTGCCGGAACGAGCCGACAATCGTTTTGTCACCCATTTTATGTTGGCGAATCATCTCGCACAGCGGTTTCGTAATCGAAGGCGTTGCCTGTTTCGGCTCGACATTAAATCTCATCTGCGGAAACTTTTCAAAAATTTCCTGCAAAGTCGGAATCGTGATTGCCTTGCCGCGAAACGGAAAAGTCGCGCTATTATCGCTTGTGAAAAGATAACCCGCGTCGAGTTTTTTGACTTCCGCGAGCGTCATTTCAGAAACTTTCCCGCGCCCGTTCGTCGTGCGGTCAACGCTGCCGTCGTGCATTACGACGAGCGTTCCGTCAGCGGTTGAATGCACGTCGAGTTCGAGAACGTCCGCGCCCATTTTCGCCGAATATTCGAAAGCCTCAAGGGTATTTTCGGGAAACAATCCGCCGCCGCCGCGATGCGCGAAAACCAGCGGTCGCGACTTTTCATTATTTTGAAAAATCGCCCGCGCTTCAGCCGATCTGCCTGTCTGCATAGCAAAATAAATATAAAATCCGGCGAGAATTAAAATCACAGTAAGCGCAAAATAACCGAACCATCTGAGTGTCTTTTTGAAAAATTTCATCTGCGCTCTTTTTGATTCGGTTAATTTTTTGCGAGTTGCAGTTTATGTATTTCGCGGGCGAAATCTTTAACGCAAAGCCGTTTTGATTTTCTCTAATGCGCCTTCGAGAACCGAGTCTTCGCGGGCGATGCAGATTCGCATATACGCGTCCCAATCGTCCGAATCGGCGAACGCGCCGCCCGGAGTTGCGCCGACTCCATTTTCCATCAGCTTTTCGTTGAATTTTATCGCGTCGTCGAATTCTTCGGGAATCCGCGACCAGAGATAAAACGCCGAGCCGGAATTGTAAATATCGAAACCGAGATCGGTCAGAGCGTCGCCGACGAACCGACGTTTGCCTTCAAATTTTTCGCGCAGTTTCGTGTAGTAATTCGAATCTGCCATCAAAACTTTGGCGAGCGCGGCTTGCAGCGGCGTTGCCGGACAGACGTTTACGATATTGGCGACGTTGTTGATCGGCTGAACGAGATTTCCGGGACCGTAAGCGTAACCGAGTCGCCAGCCGGAAATATTCCACGATTTCGAGAAAGAATTGACCGTCACGGTGCGTTCCCACATTCCGGGCAGCGTCGCAATCGGAACGTGCGGATTTTCGCCGTAAACGTAATGCTCGTAAACTTCGTCGGACACGACCATCAAATCCAATTCCTGCGCGACTTCCGCAATCGCTTCGAGTTCGGTCTGCGTCATCACTTTGCCCGACGGATTCGCGGGCGTGCAGACGATAATCGCTTTCAGCGGAAATTCGTGGCGGTTTTTGAGCGTTTTGCAATGTTCCGACAGCGCATCTTTTTCAAAACTCAGATTCGCGTTGAGACTGAAAACTTCCGTTTTACTTCCGAATTCTTCCAAAATCTTTCGGTGATACGGATAATACGGCTCGAAAACGAGCGCGGATTTGTTCCGCAAAAACGCCTGCGCGATGCCGACGAGTGCGCCCGTGCCGCCGTTTGTAATCATCAATTCAAACGGTCGCGCGTCAACATCAACTTCCACGCCGTTATATTTTTTGATCTTTTCCGCAACGGCTTTGCGCAGATTTGCGTCGCCTTCCGAACCGCCGTAATGATTCTGGCTCGCGGCGATGATTTCCGCCGCTTCTTTGGCTAACTGCGGGTCAATCGGAAGTTCGGATTGTCCCTGCACAAGATTGCCGCTCGGCGGCACGAGACGCGTAATCGCGCGAATATCGGGTTTGACTTTTTTCGGTTTGGCTTCTGTCATAATGTTTATAAAGTATCAGTTTTGCGCGAAAAACTCTAAAAGACCAAGCGAAATTTATCCACAGATGCACACGGATAAAAGCGGATTTTCAAAAGATTTGTATCACAAAAGATTCCTTCTTAAATCTGTGTTTATCCGTGTGCATCTGTGGATAAAAAATTCTTCTGTTAAAATCTTTTCTAATGAAAGCCCAATCGCAAAATTCGCCGCCGACGGTCAAAGCCGACTTGTTCGGCGGACATTTTCGTTCGTTTCGCAAAAATCCGACGGCATTTCTGCAAAATCTTTCCAAACTCGGCGACGTGACGACTTTTAAGATCGGCGGCGTGCAGGCTTTTTTGGTTAATCATCCAGATTTGATACGCGATTTGCTGGTGACGAATCATTCGAAATTTATCAAAGGTCGCGCGCTGCAACGGGCGAAAACGCTTTTGGGCGAAGGCTTGCTGACGAGCGAGAAAGAATTTCATCTGCGCCAGCGGCGAATGATTCAACCGGCGTTTCATCGCGCTCGAATCGCCGAATACGCTAGGGCGATGATCGAATTTTCCGATAAAATTTCAAATGAATGGAAGGACGGCGAAGTGCGCGACGTTGACCGCGAGATGATGCGCCTGACGCTGAATATCGTCGGCAAAACTTTATTCAATGCGAACGTCGAAACCGATGCGGCGCAGGTCGGCGCGGCGATGACGACGATTGTTTCAATGTTTAATTTTATGCTTTTGCCGTTTGCCGAAATTTTAGAAAAACTTCCGCTGCCGCAGGTCAAAAAATTAAAATCAGCCAGAAAAACGCTCGACGAATTGATTTATAAAATAATTGACGAACGCCGTGCGTCAGGCGAAGACACGGGCGATTTGCTTTCGATGCTTTTGATGGCGCAGGACGAGGAAACCGGCGGCGCGATGACGAATCGGCAAATCCGCGACGAATGTTTGACGCTTTTTCTCGCCGGACACGAAACGACGGCGAACGCGCTCACCTGGACGTTTTATCTTTTATCGCAAAATCCTGCCGCGGAAGCGAAATTTCACCGCGAACTCGACGAAGTTTTGGGCGACAAACCGCTTACGCCGGAAGATTATCCGCGTTTGAAATACACCGAAGCGATTCTCGCCGAATCAATGCGGCTTTTTCCGCCCGCGTGGACGGTCGGGCGATTGGCGACCGAAGCACACGAATTTAATAATTTCCAAGTTCCGGCGAAATCGCTCGTTTTAGCCAGCCAATTTGTAATGCACCGCGACGAAAGATTCTGGGAAAACGCCGAACAATTCGTTCCCGAACGCTGGGAAACGCTTTCGATCAAGGAAGCGGGAAATAAATTCGTTTATTTCCCGTTCAGCAAAGGCGTGCGAAACTGCGTCGGCGAACAGTTCGCCTGGATGGAAGGCGTTTTGCTGCTGGCGAACCTCGGACGCAAATGGAAGTTAAGTTTAATGTCCGAACAGAAAATCGCGGTGCAGGCAATGATAACTTTGCGCCCAAAATTCGGAATGAAAATGCGAATCGAAAAAAGATAATGTTTTTAGCGACGGCAGATTTTTTTTGCAAACGCGGCGGGAAGTTTCGCGTCAAATCGCTTAAAACTGTAAAAGATCAAATATTTACACGCGATAATTCTTAAATCTTCTGTCGGGAAATTTATTTTCTCCTGATTCAAAATTGCCGCGCTTACATCGGTCGGCGAACGAAATTTCCTAAACTTACTGGATTTCAGGCGCATTTCCTGTTAAAACATACAACAGCACAATTTTTCAAATTACCCGTTATCAAAGCTTAATCAAAATACCCGTTTTGATGATTCTATTAAGGAGTTTCCATTATATGAGAGTTCTAAAATTAGCCGCGCTGCTTTTTCTGGCAATCGGCTTTTCGTCTTTAATTTATTTTCAGGTCAGCGCGCAGGAAGAAACTGCCGACAAAAATGGTTTCGTCGAATCCGAACAGGAAGACGAACCGGATTTGCCGCCGGGCGCAAAGGTTGACAAGCAGGAATATTTTCGTCTGCGCAACGAATATCTCGATATGGTGCGCGGTTTTGATACTGCCACGCAGCAGTCGCGCACACGCGCCGTCAGAAATCTGGAACAGAGCGAACGCGCCCTTGCGCAGAAACGTGAAGCAAAAGACTTGCCGCTCGTATCGCTCTGGAATCCGCTCGGTCCTGCGCCGATTCCGGTCGGAACTGCTTCAAACAGCGGACGCGTTTCGTCAATCGCCGTTCACCCGACGAACCCGAATATCGTTTACGTCGGCACGGCGCAGGGCGGTTTGTATCGCACATTGAACGGCGGCGCGACGTGGACACCTTTAATGGACGGCGCGTTGACTTTGGCAATCGGCGCAGTGGCGATTTCGCCGTCTGACCCGACGACCATATTTGTCGGAACGGGCGAAGCCGCTTTGTGCGGCAGCGGCTGTTTTATCGGTGTCGGACTGTATCGAATCACGAACGCCGACACGAATCCGGTTTTGTCGCCGATACTAAACAAAGACCAGAACGGCAACGATGTTTTCACCGGACGCGCCATCGGCGAAATCATCGTGCATCCGACCGATTCAAACACTATATTTACGGTTTCGACGAGCGGCGTTGCCGGAATCGGCAGCATCACGACCGGCTTGATTTTGCCCGATGCCGGAGTTTATCGCTCGACGAACGCGATGTCGGCAAATCCGACGTTTCAAAAACTGGCGGTTCAGGGAACGCTCGGCACGAGTCGTTCAGTGGTTGACGCGGTTATCGAACCGGACAATCCGAATCGTTTGATCGTTTCGGTGGTCGGCAGCGGCGGCGACGGCGGAATTTATCTAACGACCGACGCGCTCAGTGCCGCGCCGACCTTTACGCGCAGTTTAGCAACCGGCGACGGTTCGAGTCTCGGACGCGCCGAACTTGCCGCCAATAAAGTCGGCGGCGTAACGACTGTTTACGCCGCGACCGGAACGGCGAACGGCACACTTTTCAAATCCATTGACGGCGGTGCGACTTTTACGACCGCCATCGCCAACGGTTTTTGCAGCACGCAGTGTTTCTACGACATCGCCGTTGCGGTTGACCCGAACGACGCGAACAAAGTTTATCTCGGCGGTTCGCCGACGCTCGTTTTCGGGCGTTCGACCACCGGCGGAACGGCTTTTACGAATAGTTCATCGGGCTTGCACGTTGACACACAGGCGTTCGCGCTCGCGCCTTCGGATTCAAACATTATGTATTTCGGCAGCGACGGCGGAATCTGGCGCACGAATAATGTCACAACAACCGGCGCGATTGCTTGGCAGAGTTTGAATAACACGACATTCAGCGCGACGCAGTTTATGAGTCTCGCGCTGCATCCGCTCGACCGCCATTATCTGCTCGGCGGAACGCAGGACAACGGCACGGAATTTCTCGCGCCCAACGGCACAACCTGGGTTCGTTCGGATGGCGGCGACGGCGGTTTCGCATTAATTGATAAAAACTCGCCGACGGTTAATAACGTCACGGCTTATCACACGTATTTTAACCAAACGAACACGCAAATCGGATTCAGCCGCGCGACGACAACGGATGCAACCGGCGATCCGAATTGGGGTTCGCTGATCGGCTGTACGAACGGCACGTCAAACAACGGAATTCTCTGCACCGATTCGGTTTTATTTTACGCGCCGATGAATCTCGGACCGGGAACGCCGAACACATTGTATTTCGGGACGAATCGCCTGTATCGCTCGGCGAATATGGGAACGACGATGACCGATGTCAGCGGAACTCTGCCGGCGCGTGTCAGTGCAATTGCGATTTCGCCGCAGGATGATAATGTTCGCGTCGTCGGATTAACTACCGGAAATCTTTACGGTTCTTTCACGGCGGGCGCAACGACAATGACCAACATCACGGGCGCAGTTCCGGCGCGGTATATCGGGCGCGTAGCGATTGATCCGACAAATTCAAATGTCGCTTACGCCGGACTGAACGGTTACGGTTTGGCAAACGGTCAGCACGTCTGGAAAACGACGAATCTGACGACCGGCGCGACCTGGGCTCCGGCGGGCATTGGTATTCCAGACACGCCGGTTAACTCATTCGCCATTGATCCGGCAAACACGCAAAATCTTTTTGTCGGAACCGACATCGGCGTTTTCCGTTCGACGAACGGCGGCACGAGTTGGGAACCGTTCAGCGACGGTTTGCCGCGCGTTGCAGTTTTCGGAATGGAAATACAGCCGGTTCACCGCGTTTTGAAAATCGCCACGCACGGACGCGGCATCTGGGAAAAGAACCTGCAAGTCGCCAATCGCCGCGTCGCTGCCGATTTTGACGGCGACGGCAAATCCGACGTTTCCGTGTTCCGACCATCAAACGGCACCTGGTATCTGCAACAGTCAACCGCCGGTTTCACAGGCATCGCATTCGGCACATCAACCGATAAAATCGTTCCGGCAGATTATGACGGCGACGGCAAAACCGATGTCGCGGTGTATCGCGGCGGAACATGGTATCTGCAAAGCTCATACCGCCGGATTTACGGGCGTAGCGTTCGGCGCGGCGGATGATATTCCGCAGCCGGGCGATTTTGACGGCGACGGCAAAGCCGAGCTGATGGTTTTCCGACCGTCAACCGGCATCTGGTATTCGTATAATTTAGCCAACGGTCAAACGACCGCAACTTTATTCGGACAGAACGGCGACCGTCCGGTTGCCGCCGACTATGACGGCGACAACAAAACCGACATCGCAGTTTATCGCGGCGGTAACTGGTATATTCTGCAAAGTCAGGCGGGAATGGCAGCTTATCAATTCGGCGCGGCGACCGATACGCCCGTAATTGGCGATTACGACGGCGACAGTCGTTCGGATGTGGCGGTATATCGTCCAAGTACCGGATATTGGTATGTGTTAAAAAGTTCCGGCGGCGTGCAGACCGTTCAATACGGCGCGTCGGGCGATGTACCGGCGCAGGGCGATTTTGACGGCGACGGCAAAACCGATTTCACCGTTTTCCGCCCGAGCGAAGGCAGATGGTATATCTTAACCAGCACGACCGGCGTTCAGAACGTCCAGGCATTCGGACTCGGCACTGATATTCCGGTAACATCACAGCAAAACCCGCAGTAATTCGGACGAAGAATTTATAGCCGCAAAAAGGCACAAAATTCACAAATGATAAATTAAAAAATCTTTTTGTGTTTTCTGTGCCTTTTTGCGGCTATTACAGTTTTCGCTTATTTCATATACTTGTCCAAAAAATCGGCGACGCGCGGGTATAAGTCGAGCCGATTTTTTAATTTCGAGATGCCGTGTCCTTCGTCGTCGTAGAGTTTGTATTGGACGATGCCGCCTTTGTCTTTGACGGCTTTGACGATTTGTTCGGCTTCGGTGTAAGGCACGCGCGGGTCGTTTTTGCCCTGAATAACGAACAGCGGAGCTTTGATTCGATCGACTTTGGCGAGCGGCGAAATCGAGCGCAGAAAATCAATGTCTTTGTCGAGCCGTCCATATTCGACTTCGCGTTGGCGGCGGCGATAACCGGAAGTGTTTTTCAAAAAACTTTCCCAATTCGCAATGCCGACCGTATCAATTGCCGCCGCCCACAAATCCGGGTAAAGCGTAATCGCCGCGAGCGTCATATAACCGCCGTAACTGCCGCCCATCACGGCGATTCGTTTGCGCGTCCGCGCCGCCCGAAGTTTTCAGCCATTCCGACCGCGTAAGCCAAATCCTTCACCGAATCTTCGCGCTTTTCCACGTCGTCGGCGTGTGTGTAAGTTTTCCCGTAACCGGTCGAACCGCGCACATTCGTCGCCAAAACCGCGTAGCCGCGCGACAGATAATATTGATAAAGCGGATTAAATCCGGGACGTTCCTGCCCTTCCGGTCCGCCGTGAACGCTGACGATAACGGGCGATTTAGAAGTATCAATTCCATCAGAAACAACTTCTTTTGGTAAGTCACTATTTGAAGATGAATTCTATATCCCACTGACGTTGCGGCTTATCGAAGCGTGAGTATCTTATTCGCCGCGCCTCACTTGCGTCTAAGTTTGGCTTATAATACCAAGCCGGAATTTCCTTGCCGTCAAACGATTTGAATTTAATTAACTGCGGCTCGACAAATGATTCTTGCGGAATATTCGAGCGCGGTCGCTTTTCGTGATTTGCGTCAACTTTTTCGACTCCAAATCGTAAATCCAAACGTCCGAATTATATTTCGCGCTCGCAAATGAAAAAGCCAATTTGTCGCCGTCTGCGGAAAACGTCAAACCGCCGACAATTCCCTGCGCGGGAAGTTTTACCATCTCGCTTTTAAAGTTGAGATTTGAAATAAGCGGCTTGCCGTCAACCTCGATTTTTCGCAGATTGAGTTCCGAAAATCCATCCAGATTGACTGTGTAGGCGAGCGTATTTCCTTTCGGCGAAACTTCGATGTTTTCGACATCCCAATCGGGCGCGTCTCTGCCGACGACGATTTCGTTTTTGCCGCCGTCGCTTCGCAAATTATCCATCTGCGCCAGCGACGCAAACTCGCGGTCTTTGTTCGTCGCCAGCACAATCGAATCGCCGTCGGGCAAAAATTCCACGTCGCCGAATTCCGAAGCGTCCGAGTGCGGCGTGAGTAAAGTTTCTTTTTTGGTTTCCGCGTCAATCAAATAAAGATTGTTGTCCAAACTTTTCTCGATGCCGTCGCGCGAAATGATAATCTGCCTGCCGCTTTCCGAAACGGCGGCGAAATCGTTATTGCCGTCGAATTGATAAATCAATTTCTCTTTGCCGTCCGTAACATTCATCGCATACACATCGAAAAAGTTTTTATCGCGCCGGTTCGAGGCGTAATAAATCCGCTTGCCGTTTGCCGACCAATCGCCGAAGTTGTGCCTGACGTTCGGGCTGTTCGTCAACTGTTTAATGCCCGAACCGTCGGTTTTCATCCAGAAAAATTGCGTATTCTCGTTGCCGCCGACGGCTTTCCCGAAAACTGCGCCCGACAAATCTGGCGCGACACTTATGAATGAAATGTTGTCGTCGTAATTCGTAATTTGTTTCGCCGTGCCGCCTTTCGCATCAATCATCCAAATCTGTGAAGTTCCCGAAATGTTTGTCAAATAAAAAAGCCGCGTCCCGCTTTTGTCGGTAAACTGCGGCGACGAAGCCGATTTTATATTCAGATATTGCTGAATCGTATATTTTTTATCTTGCGCGAACCCTGAAATTGCCAGCGCAATTAACAGAACAACCGGAAAGAAAAATCTTTTCATAAACTTAACCTCGAAATAAAATGGGTAGTGAACCGAAAGATATGTTTTTAATTTATCCACAGATGAACACAGATAAACACAGATTTTTTAGATCAGATTTTATCGGTGTTTATCTGTGTTCATCTGTGGATAATTTTTCTTCAGCCTTACTTTTAGTTCACCGCCATAAAATGGATAGCGGAATTTCAGATATTATCCACTATCCGTTAGCAATGTTTCAACAAAGGCGCGACGGCGGAAGCCCGCGCGTGAGCAAGGGCGGAAAACGCATATTTGAATGTTTCACTCTTGCTCACGCGCGGGCTTCCGAACAAAAAGAGCCGCCTTTTGTAAAAAGCGGCTCAACAATTATTCAATTGTTCTTGGGTTTTAGAAGGATTCGATTCCGAGAATCGCCTGCAAAATGTTGCCGAGAATACTGTATTTGCCGTTCGAGTAATTGCCGTATTCGGATTGATCGTTGTAACCGTCATCGTAACCGCGCTCAAAACCCTGACGGAAATAATATTGATACTCGCTCAGTTCGACGTAATAGCCGTCGTAACCGTAAGTTCCGTCCTGATAACCGTAAGAATCTTCATAGCCGCCATTATAACGGTCTTCGCTGTCGGCTTGTCCGGCGCGAAAGCCTTCTTCGTAACCGTTGTTTACTGCCTGCCGGAGCATATTCGCGCCGTATTGACTCGTTTCGTAATAACGGTTGTCGCGGTAATAACGATAGTTATAGCTTAAATTGTCGTAATAACGCGCTTGTTGGAGACGCAGTTGATCCTGACGCAGACGCTGTAAATACCTTTCCTGATAACGCAGTTGAGCATTGCGACGCTGTTGCTGCAAAATTCTTCTGCGCTGCTGCTCAAGCCGACTGTATTGCTGACGCTGCCGTTGATAATAATCGTATCGTTGTCGCTGTAAATCCTGCTGCTGCTGACGATTGAATATCTGTCGGCGCGATTGCCGGTCGCGGTCGTTATTTCTGTTGCGGTCATAATCGTTGTCGCGTCCTTGATTTTGGTTGCGGCGATTTAACCGTTCATCCTGCTGATTTTGATTGCGCGGCTGTTGCCGCTCATTGCGCGGTTGATTACGCAGACGTTCCTGTCGCTGCTGTTCGAGCCGCTGCTGTTCGAGCCGCTGCTGATTACCGCGCTGATTTTCAATTTGCTGTTGCTGACGGTTTCGTTCTTCTTGTTGCTGCCGACGCTGTTCGTTTTGCTGACGATACTGCTGCTGACGCTGTAATTCGGCTTGCTGTTGTTGCTGTTGTTGCTGTTGTCGCGCCTGTTCCTGACGCTGCGAATCGTCGCGCCGTCGTCCCGGCGACTGAATCTGCTGATCATTGCGCGGCGGCGGCTGTTCGCGCGGCTGTCGTTGTTCGCGTCGTCGTTCCTGCCGCTGCTCCTGTCTCTGTTCCGGCTGCTGTTCCGGTTGCGGTTGCTGCTGTTGATTTTCCTCGATCTGCTGAACTTCGCCCGGTCGCGGACGACGATCCGGTCTGCGCTGTGCGTCGGCTTCGGTCGCCGTTAAAAATGTCGTCACACCGATTGCCGAAACTGCCAGCATTTGTTTTAACATTTTGAATTTCATTCTTAATCTCCTTTGCTGCTTCGACTCTTTCTACAACTCGCTAAAGCCGAAAAAGAGAACAAATCATTTTTTATGGTTAAAGGTTATTAACCCAACCGCTTTTGAAAACAAAGGTTGCAAGCATTATGCCACGCGATAAATCCCGACATTCGGACGTTTTTTCGCTACGCTGTAACTATTGCGTGTAGCGCGTAACCGTTATCGTTTACAAAAAGTCAAAAACCCGCAAATGAGCAAGGGCGGAACACGCAAATTATGAATGTTCCGCCCTTGCTCATTTGCGGGCTTTTGCCCTCGCACCTGATTTTCTGATTTATAAACTCACTTTTCCATGTTCGCCGCCCTTTGCCGCTTCGCCTGTGACCATCGCTTTGACAAAGCCGTAAATTTGCACGATTTTCGAGTTCGGCGAATCCCAATATTCGGCTTCTTCGACCGAAACTTTCAGCAGACACAGATGCGGATCGTCCAAACCTTCGGGAAACCACGCCTTCAGAATCGGACTCCACAGTTCTTCGATTTTCTGACGGTCTTTGCTGATCGAACCGCTGCCCGAAACCGAAACGTAGGTGTTGTCATCAGGCTTTGCATAAGCGACATTGACGCGGTTATCTTTCTCGATTTCGTCAACCTTGTGCGTTTCGTCGCTGGTAAAAAACCACAAATCACCTGATTCGTCCATTTCCTGCGTGGACATCGGACGCGAGCGAAGCTGCCCGCCGTTAATCGTCGTCAGCATACAAAAATCAATACCTTCGGTTAACCCCTTAAACTTTTCAATAGATGCTTCTCTTTTCTCTTCCATAAAAATCTCCCTTGCACTCGAGTTGTTCTAAAATCAAACAGTATGCTTTTTTCCAAGCAAATGATGTTCCGTCATTAATAACCAGAAAAAGTCCGCGCCGTGTGAGCATTGACGGCACACGGCACAGACTTTTAATTGTTAAAATCCGTCTTACGGCTGCGTAATCACAGTTTCCGCCGCCGAATAATCGCCGACGGGCTTGTTCATTTCTGAAAGAATTGTTTTAATGTGCCTTCTCCGTGTTCCAGCTATTTTTATATGCGCCGATAGTCTGATTGGACGGCTAAATCTTCCGCGCCTTCGGGTGAGCCATTGTACATCTGAATTTGCAGCGCGTCGCTGTTCGGCGTAATGACGATACGCCAGAGCCAGTTGGGGCTGTTTGGAACTTCGTATGAGCCGAGCAGGTCGAGTTTACCCGAATCGCTAATTCTTCCCGCCAGCGTTATCGGGCGGTCGCTCGAATGCCACGAATCAACCCACGAAGCGTTGGCAATTTCGAGTTTTTTATCGAAACCGGCGAGCAGCAAACCTTCGTGCGCCTCGTTTTCGTGTTCCCACGTGTAATTTATTGCCAGAAATTTGCCGCCGACCGCTTTCGCCGCCGAAAGCGTGGAAGTTGAATGATATTCGGGCGGTGTTGTCCAGCTTAGATGCAGAATGTTTTCGCCCGTCCATTCGCCGATCAGATTGTCTGCGATGTCGTCTAAAGTCATATATTTTTTATCTCCGATCTTAACTCGTGTGGTCGTGAATAATCCGCCAGCCGTCTTTGAATTTGCGGAAAATCAACGTGAATTTCCCTTTCGGATTGTCCGCCTCACGCGCCACTGACCAGCTGCCCAAAACCTTCGCCGTGTCCTTCGATAAAACCTCAATCTCCAAGTCGGAAAACGTCAATGTTCCCATTTTCGCCCGCGAATCGTAGCGTTTTTTATAGCGGTCAATCGTCGGCTGCCAGCCTTTAGTCACGGTGTCGCCGGACACGAAAACGAGTTCGGGCGAATTCCAATAACCTTTCATAAAACCGTCAATATCACCCGTGTTCCACGCCGCGACCTGCGCGTCCATCACACCGCGAACTGCCGCTGCAGCTTTCGCGTTTTTCGTTTGCGCGGCAATATTAACCGAACCCAGAAACAGACACAACACGAGCAATAGTAAATTTTTCATAATTGGTGTAATTTATCAGATAATTTGTCGCGGACAAACCCTTTACTTAAACACTGCGAAAAATCAGGCAGAAAAAAGTTTTACACCCATGCGCAAGCCTCGATTTTGCAGGCGAAAGTGTCTCTTCAACAATTGCATCATAATTTTTACAAGCCTGCGATAACTGCCGATTTATTCCTGCCTCGCTCGACTGCACGATTATCAAACGCCTCCGCCAAATAAATCGCCGAATTCGTATCGCAAAAAATCACTTATCGCCCGAATCCATGCTGGCACATTGCTTGCTCTGTTAAAATAGAAAATTATAAGGAGCGTGTAATTAAAATGGGTGATACATCAGTGGTCAAAGTAATGTCGAAAAATTCGCCGATTGGCGAAATGGGTCAAAAATATCTCGCGTCGGGCGTGAGCGTGGCGATGCGTATGTGGGAAAACGTCGAAAAAGGCGACGGGGACAAAAACCACAAACGCGATTATGAAACGGTCGGCTACGTTATCGAAGGCAAAGCCGAACTGCATCTCGAAGGGCAGACGATTATTCTGGAAAAAGGCGATTCGTGGGTCGTGCCGAAGGGCGCGAAACATCATTACAACATTCTCGAAAAATTCACCGCCGTCGAAGCCACGCATCCGCCCGCACAGGCGCATGGACGCGATGAGGAATAATATCGAATTTCACTTCAAACCAGAAAAGCCGCATTCAAATTTGAATGCGGCTTTTCCGCTTCTAGAAAAACTATTTCAAATAATCCATCAGATATTTCCCAGTATAAGATTTTTCGTGCGCCGCGATTTTTTCCGGCGTTCCGACCGCGACGATTTCGCCGCCGCCGATGCCGCCGTCGGGTCCGAGATCAATGACGTAATCAGCCGTTTTTATCACGTCGAGATTGTGTTCGATAACCAATAAACTTCCGCCGTTTTCGATAAGTGCGCGAAAGGCGGCGAGCAGTTTGTTGATGTCGTCGAAATGCAAGCCGGTCGTCGGTTCGTCGAAGATGAAGAGTGTTTTCGATTTGGTTTTCGTCGCTAGGTGCGCGGCGAGTTTGACGCGCTGGGCTTCGCCGCCGCTCAAGGTTGTCGCCGATTGACCGAGCCGCAAATATCCGAAGCCGACTTCTTCGAGAACTTTTATTTTATTGACGAGTTTGCTCGCTTCCTTGAAAAAATGAATGGCTTCGCGGACGGTCAACTGCAAAACTTCGGCGATGTTTTTGCCTTTGTAACGCGCGTCGAGAATTTCATCTTTAAACCTTGTGCCGCGACAGTCTTCGCACGTTAATTCGACATCGGCGAGAAACTGCATTTCGACCGTCACTGTGCCGCTGCCCTGACAAGTTTCGCAGCGTCCGCCGGGAACATTAAAGGAAAAATGCGACGGCGTAAAGCCTTTCGCTTTGGCAGCATTTGTTCCGGCGAAAACTTCTCGAATCGCGTCGTAAGCCTTGATATATGTCACCGGATTCGACCGCGGCGTTCTGCCGATGGGCGATTGGTCAACCATCACTACGTCGTCAATCAAATCCGCGCCGTTGATTTCTTTGAAAAGTCCGACCTGATCTTTCCATTCGCCGCGTTTTTTCTTGATTCCGGCGTAAACGATGTCGTGAATCAACGTTGATTTGCCCGAACCGGAAACGCCTGTGACGCAGACGAGCATATCGAGCGGAATCTTGACATCTACGTTTTTCAAATTATGTTCGCGTGCGCCGACGATTTCTAGTTGACGTTTTTTATTGACATCGCGGCGTTTCGACGGAATTTTAATTTCCGCTTCGCCGCGCAGATATTTCGCCGTCAGCGATTCTTTATCTTTCAGCAATTTCTTAAAATCGCCTTCGAAAATCAGATTGCCGCCAAGTTCGCCCGCGTGCAGACCGATGTCGAGAATGTGGTCAGCCGACCGCATCATTTCCTCATCGTGTTCGACAACTAAAACCGTGTTGCCGATGTCGCGCAGATTTTCGAGAATTTTCACGAGTCTGGTGTTGTCGCGCGGATGCAGACCGATTGAAGGTTCGTCCAAAACATACAACGCGCCGACGAGCAGTGAGCCGAGATTTGTGGCGAGTTGAATTCTCTGGGCTTCGCCGCCGCTCAAGGTTGAAGCCAAACGGTCGAGAGTCAAATAATCAAGCCCGACATCGGATAAAAATTTGATTCGGCGGCGAATTTCCAATAATAATTTATCAGCAATTTGCTCGCGTTCTTCGGATAATTTTAACTCGTCAAAAAATTTCGCGGCGTTCGTGATTGAAAGCGCGACGATTTCGGGCAAATTACTGCCGCCGACTCTTACATCTCGCGCCGCTTGCCTGAGTCTGCCGCCTTTGCACTCGGGACAGAGCGTGTAGCCGCGATATTTCGCCATAAAAACGCGGACGTGAAGTTTATATTTTTTGGTTTCGAGCCATTTGAAAAATCCGCGTATGCCGCGCCAGCCGCTCGCGCCATCGTAAATCGCCGCTTTTTGAAAATCGGTTAAATCGGCGAACGGAATGTCCGTCGGAATTTCGCCGTTGTTCGCAAAACGCAGCAATTCTTTCTGCGCCCATTCGTATTGCGGACGCGTGAACGGAGCAATCGCGCCGTCTTTTAGCGACAATATTTGGTTCGGCACGATCAAATCGAAATCAATATCAATCGAATTTCCGAAGCCCTGACAAGTCGGACACGCGCCGAACGGCGAGTTGAAACTGAACAGGCGCGGTTCGGGTTCTTCGTAAACTGTTCCGTCGTATTTGCAGACGAATCGCTCGGAAAAATTCAATCTTTGTGGTTCAGCATCAGCCGTCAAAATTACTGCTGAATGATTTTCGTGAAACGCGATTTCGAGCGAATCAACCAGTCTTTGTCTGATTTATTTATCGGCTTTCAAACGGTCCACGAGCGCGAACGTATTTTCAAAATCGGTGAAAGTATAATCTTCCGGCTTTTGCAGTTCGATCAATTCGCCATTCCGAAAAATCCGCGTAAAACCGCGCTGCATCAAACTCAAAATCGTCGCCTGCGCGTGAATCTTCGCCTGCGCTTTCTGGTCTTTGGCTTTTTTATGGACAAATTCTTCGGTTTCGGCAGGAAACAAAACGTAAAATCGCGTTCCTTCTTTTAGATTCGCTAATGTTTCGTCAGCTGCCGATTCGGGCGAATCTTTTTTGACTTCGCGCCCGCAAACGTGGCAAAAAGTTTGCCCGACACGCGCAAATAAAAGCCGCAGATAATCGTAAATTTCCGTCTGCGTGGCGACGGTCGAACGCGGATTGCGCGTCGAATTCTTCTGGCGAATCGCAATTGCGGGCGCGATGCCGAGAATTTCGTCAACGTCCGGTTTGTCCATTCGTTCGAGAAACTGCCGCGCATAAGCCGACAAAGATTCGACGTAACGCCGCTGACCTTCGGCGTAAATCGTGTCGAAAGCGAGCGACGACTTGCCCGAACCGGAAACGCCCGTGATGACCGTTAATTTGTTTATCGGCAATGAAAACGAGATGTTTTTGAGATTATGCGTCCGCGCGCCGCGCACTTCGATAACTTCTTCCTGACTCTTAACCGCTGCTGTTTGCATAGATGAAATTCCTGCCCTTTGACGAAAAGTTTAATTTTATCAAATCGAAACCCCGACGCAAAATGGGAATAAAGCATCAAACTTTTTGCATAATAAAAGCGTGACTGATTAAATATATCTGACGAGGAATTTCCTTATGAAAAGAATTCTGGTTTTCGCCTACGCGCTCTTAATTTTTAGTTTTTCAGGCTGCACGATGCAAAACGAAACGGCGATCGCCCAATCGCAACACGAACCAAACACGACGAGAACCCGATGGCGAAAAACAAAACGCCGGTTTTGGTCGAATTGTTCACATCCGAAGGCTGTTCGAGCTGTCCGCCTGCCGACCGCGTTCTGGCGCGTCTTGAAAACAGAACAACCGAACAACGAGGCGGAAATTATTACGCTCGCGCTGCACGTTGATTACTGGAATTATCTCGGCTGGAAAGACGAATTTTCTTCCGCCGCATTCAGTCAAAGGCAAAGCGGTTACGCCGAAAAATTTAAACTTGATTCAATTTATACGCCGCAGATGATCGTTGACGGGCAAACCGAATTCGTCGGCAGTAATTTTGAAAACGCGCAGAAATCCGTCACCGACGCGGCGAAAAGTGCGAAAGCGGCGATTGAAATCACAAACGCGAACGACAAATTAAAAATAAAAATCTCCGACGTTCCGGCGCACGAAGATTCATTCGTTTGGCTGGCGATTGCCGAAGACGATTTGAAAACCAGCGTCAAAAGCGGCGAAAACGGCGGTAAAGTTTTGAATCACGTTTCGGTCGTCCGCGAATTAAAATCGCTCGGCAATCTCGCGGCGGCGGACAAATCTTTTGAAACCGAATTTGCTGTGCCAATTAATTCGGCGTGGAAAAAGAACAATCTGAAATTTATCGTCTTTGTGCAGGGCACACAGTCAAAGAAAATATTCGGCGTGAAGAAGTTGGATAATTAAACTGTTAAATATCTTTATGAAACGATTTTTATTAAGCGGCATCGCGGCAATTTTAATCGGCTTTTGTGCGTTCAATGCACACGCCCAGCAAACGGGCGACGTGAAAAAGAAGTCGTTCGTACTGCTTGAACTTTTCACGTCGGAAGGTTGTCCGACGTGTCCGCCGGCGGACGCGAATCTGGCTTTTTTTGAAAAGGAACAACCGTTTGCCGACACGGAAATCGTCTCGCTCGCGCTGCACGTTGATTACTGGAATTCGACGAAATGGCGCGACATCTATTCGTCGCCGATTTTCAGCCGACGGCAGCAGCTTTATTCGCAGGCGATGAAAACCGGACAAAATTACACGCCGCAAATGATTGTTGACGGGCAAACCGAATTTAGCGGAAACAGTTTGTCGAAAGCGCAGAAAGCGATTCTCGACGCGGCAAAAACTCCAAAGGCGATTATCGAAATCACGCCGACAACTGCCGATAAAATTAAAATTAAAATTTTAAGCGCGCCGACGCATCAAACCGCGACGATTTTTCTAGCGATTACCGAAGATGATTTAGTTTCCGACAGCAAAACCAGCGGCAATTCAACCCGAAATCCGGCGCACGTTTCCGTCGTCCGCGAACTGAAATCGCTTGGAATGATTTCGGCGGAACAGTTGAAGCTCGACATCGAAGCGGGTTTGCAGATTCAGCCGAACTGGAAACGGGAGAATCTGAAATTGGTTGTTTTCGTGCAGGAAAACGCGAGCCGGAAAGTTTTGGGCGTTAACCGAAAAAGTTTGTTGTAAATTTACCAGCGCGTATCGTATTTCGTGAAATTATCGCGCCAGCTGTCTTCAGAATCCGATTTTAGAATCGGAATTTTCCCGTCAAAAATGATTTCCATTTCCAAAAGACGGCGCAGACGATAAGTGCCGCCGCCCGGCGAGCACACAATCAGCGTCGCTTTTTCCTCGTGCAATTGCGACACGACCGCCGCGCGCCAATCCGTTTTTGAACGAATCAGAAGTCGCGCGCCGATTGGCAATTCGCGCAGAGTTATATTCGTTTCGGTAATTTCCAAGAGCTTTGAAATTTTTTGTAAGTGTCAGCGGACAGTTGAACTAAAACCGGATTTTTCGACGCGTCGAGCCAGTATAAAACGCGTTCCATATTTTCCCGCGCCATCGCCGTGCAGCCTGCCGTTCCGGTTTCGCCGTTTGTCCAAATGTGCAGAAAAATACACGAACCCGCGCCTTTTTGTTTTTCTGTAATTATGTTCGACGAACACGCCCAAATCGTATTGCGGGCGAATTTCGAGCATTTTTTCCGACGATTTCCAGTCAAAATTTCCGATCTGCATTCGGTTAACGATTCGGTTGTAATGCGTTGAATTCGCGTCGTCAACACATTCGGTAAATTCTTCGAGTTTCGTGTAAGGCAAATTTATTTTGTCGCTTTTTTCGCCTGTGCCGAACGCCGTTGAAAGAGCGAAAATTCCGGCGGGCGATTTGCCGTCGCCTTCGGTTTTCATCAAAAGCCTGCCGCCGGTGTCAGACGGCAATTCGTTCAAACCGTCGCTCCACGCCAAGCCGTTTTTGCCGACGACGATTGGAAAAGATTTGCCGACGGCTTTCCATTTTGATTTTGTGTCTTTGCGCTCAAAAAGTTGCGCTTTTCCCTTTATCGCCGAAAAATTTTCAGTCGTGACAACAACGGCTTGCAAAGATTCCGAATATGGAATTTCAGGTTTCGGCGGCGTAACGGTTTTTACCTGAGCGAAAAGATTCGCGCAGGCAAAGAGTAAAAATAAAAAACTCAAATGTAATTTCATTGTAAAAAAATTGAGACAATGCGAGCGAGTTTTCTAAACGTCACATTATCTCAATATCTCTCGCTCTATTTTTTGTTAATCTTCAAAAGGCAAATCGTATTGTTTTCCTTTCTGGCTGACGGCGTAAACGCGCAGACCGATGGAAATCATTGCGATTGAAATGCCGATCCAAATCATAACCCAGGCGATGCCGGGAATTCCGGTTGCCGCTTCCATATTTGCCGCGTCCGAATGAATGTGCGAACCGCTAAACGGCGCGTTGATTAGAAAAACCGTTTTCAAATCCGAAAGCGCGTTAAGTACGCATTGAACAGCGAGAAACGCGACGGCGAAATTCGTCCATTTTGCCGGAGCATATTTGGCGATTGCCAGCAGTCCGGCAGTCAAAAGTGAGCCGGAAATTACCGTAAAAGCGACGCTGCCGACGCTGACGTTAGCCGAAAAGATGTTGAAAATCGGGGCGAGAAATCCGAAGAAAATCGTCATTAATCCGACGAATCCGGCGGAAGCGGCTAAAACGATGCGGGCTGAATAAGCGCGGCGAATCAAAACTAACAGTAAAACGCCGAACAGAGTCGTACCGAGATAACCCGCGCTCGAAGTCAGCAGAACCGACAGCGAGCTGCCGGTAAATGATTCGACCACGCCGCTGCCATCCGACGAAACGGTCAAACTCTGCACCGACGCGCCGGTCAAAAGCGCGACGAGCGCGTGACTGCCTTCGTGGATGAAAGTCACAAAAAGCCGAATCGGATAAACCAGATAATCGGCATACGGAATAAACCACAGAGCGATGGTAATAACGGTCGCAATCAGCAAAAGCATAATTTGCGGGCGCGCGTCTTCGGCGATTTTGTATTTCATTTTCATCTCAAAACTCCTTGTCAAAACTCACGAATCAGATACGTTTTATTCTACCCGATTGTTCGGCGAATGTTAATAGTAATCGTCAAAATTTAACATTAGAGCGTTTCCGCCGAAATTTCTTAACATTTATTTAATACGAACTTCACAACTTCTTAACCCGATGCTTTTACGATTCTAATTTGCAGATCAACCAAAACAATTTTAATTTTTGCGAAAGCCGCAAGTCAGACAGTTTACGGCTTTTATCTGAATTTTATTTGATAAGCAATAAATCAACTCTTTGAAGAGGAATATTTATGAATCTAACAACACATATTGGGCTTAAAAAAATTTTATCGGCTGTAGCGTGCGCTATTCTTTTAGCAATAACGGCGATTATTTCCGTCGCGCAGTCAGATCAGGCGCGAGTTGCCGGAACAGTCGTTGATTCGACGGGCGCGATCATTCCCGGTGCTTCGATAATTGTTAAAAATGATAAAACGGGCGAAGAACGAACCGTCACCGCCAAAGACGACGGGACTTTTTTAGTCGTCGCGCTTCAGCCGACGACTTATACGATTTCGGCGACGGCAGGCAATTTTGAGAACTTTTCGCAGAAAAACGTTAACTTATTAGTCGGGCAGGAAACGAATTTAACCGTGACTTTGCAGCCGACCGGCGTAACGGCGCAGGTTGATATTATGAGCGGCGAAGAAGTTTCGCTGAATACTTCGTCGGCGAGTTTGAGCGCGAACGTCAACCAGCGCGAAGTCGAAGGTTTGCCGATCAACGGTCGTCAGCTTTCGCAGCTTTATTTGCAGGCTCCGGGCGCGGTCAACAGCGGTTCGGGAACTTTCAGCGACATCCGATTTTCCGGTCGCGCCGTTCAGCAAAATATTATTCGCTACGACGGCGTGGAAGGTTCGGCGATTATTGACGCTTCGCCGGGCAACTTGAACGGTGAAATCCCTTCGCCGTTTCGTCTGCAATCATCACTCGAAAACATACAGGAATTTCGCGTTGATTCGAGCAACTTCCCTGCCGAATACGGAACCGGAACCGGCGGACAAATCAACGTCGTGACAAAATCCGGCGGCAACCAATTTCACGGTTCGGTGTTTGAATATTTGCGCCGCGACGCGCTCGATGCCCGAAACTTTTTCGATGGTGCGTCGAAAAGCCAATTGTCGCTCGACCAGTTCGGCGGCTCAATCGGCGGTCCGATTATCAAAAACAAATTATTCTTTTTCGCTTCCTACGAGCAGTATCGCGGACGCTTCGGGTTAAATTTCGTCGAAGCCGCGCCGAGTTTGAGTCTTGCCGCGCCGGGCGCAGTAATTCCGGGAACGACGACGGCGGTTAACCCGCTCATTCAGCCGTATATTTCGGCGTTTCGCTCGCCGAACGTAACCGTTTTAGGCGCGTTGGGCACGACCGGTTTCGACCTCGTTCAGTTTCAGGCGAACGAGAAAACTGATGAAAAAGCGTTTGCCGCGCGTTTCGATTATCAAGTCAACGAACTGAATAAAGTTTACTTCCGATTTTTCCGCGATCAGGGAACGGACGTCGCGCCCGAAGGCGTTTCGGGTCGCTCCGTAACTATCGAAGCGGTGCCGCAGAACGGCGTGTTCGGCGTGCAGTCGGTTTTGAACAAAAGCGGCTCGCTGATCAACGAATTTAAATTAGGCTATAACGGCGCACGCACGCGCATTAACGGTTCCGCACCAACCGTCAACGGCGTTGATTTTTCGAGTATCATTCTGAATATTTCAGGCAGCGTGGCGAACACGGGAATCGCCGGACAGGGACAATCTTCAGGCATCTCGATTCCGGGCGGTTTGGTTCGCGCCAATTCTGCGACCAACGGGCGCGGACAGCCGTACACGCCGTATTCATTGAGCTTTGTTGACAGTTTGAGCGTCGTGCGCGGCAATCACAATATAAAATTCGGCGGCGAAGTTCGCCTGATTCGACTTTACACCGACCGTCTCGGCGGCACGACTTACACGTTTTCCAATCTCGCCTCGTTTCTCGGCAACACGCCCGCATCAGTGCAGTATCTCGGCGATGTATCCGCGCCGAGTCCGTTTAATAACGGCTTGACCGGCGAACGCGAAGCGAAACAGGAATATTACATCGGTTACGGTCAGGACGAATGGAAAGTGCGTCCGGGTTTAACTTTGAGTTACGGTTTGCGTTACGAATATTACGCGCCGCTGCGCGAGCGCAATAACGGTCAGGTTTTATTTGACATTCGCACCGGACAAATTCGCCCTTCGGATGAAGCGGCTTTCAAATCTTCGAAAACGAATTTCGGTCCCCGCCTCGCTCTGACTTATTCGCCAAACGTCGGCGGCAGCGGATTTTTCAGCGGCGGTAAATCGGTTCTTCGCGGCGGTTTCGGAATTTATTACGGACCGGGACAAACCGAAGACCAAATTCAGCCGATTGAAAGCGACCGCGTTTCTTCGACGATTTCATCTTCGACCTTTTTTAACGGAACACAGCTTTTGGCATTTCCGGCAAATACGGCGGCAATCGCGGCAAATTTCGCGGCAAATCCGCTGACTCGTCAATATCAGCCGCGTGCTTACGATGGCAATTACCGCATACCCGAAAAGGTTTTTCAATATAGTTTTTCGTGGCAGCAGCAATTGCCTTACAGCCTCGTTTCGACCGTCGCGTATGTCGGCAGTCAGGGACGCAATTTGTTTTTGCGAAGCGTCGCCAACCAGATTTTATCGGGCGGCGCGACGATTCTGAACGGCTCGAATCTGCCGACCGGCGTGGGCATTATCAATCGCGTTAACGCCGCCGGACAAGTTATCGGGGTGAACACAGTGCGTCAGTTCGATATTATTTCCGGCACGACGCAGAATCGCCCGTATGCGGAAATTGATTATAAAACGAGCGGCGGCGACGATAAATATAACGCTTTGCAGTTGTCTCTGGCGCGAAGTTTGAGCAGCGGTTTGACGATGAACGTGCAATACACCTACGCGCACAGCGAAGGCACGACCGCCGGATCGAACGAAGCCAGAACAGCGGCGCAAATCAACAACTTTGAAGCCGACCGTGGGCGCAACAACTTCGACGTGCGCCACACATTCAACCTGAGCGCGTTATATGAACTGCCCATCGGCAAAAACAGCCGCTTTGATTTGGGCGGCGTTGGCAACGCGATTCTCGGCAACTGGCAAGTCGGCGGCATCATCAATGCGCAGAAGCGGCGTGCCGCTCGAAGTTCTCGTCGTCCGTCCTGATGTCGTCGTGCAGTGCCAACTCAGCGGCAGGCTGTCCGAACGGCGCGGGCGGATTTTTCGCTAACGGTTTCGTCGCCAATCTGCCGACCTTTAACGCCGCTTTCCCGAATCTGCCGACCGGTTTTGCGGCGGTTATCAACACGCCGGGCGGCGGCGCGTCGCGCAACATTCGCCGACCGAATCTCGTTCAGGGCGCGAATCCGTTTTTGAATAACAACTTGAATATGATCAATCCGGCGGCGTTTGCGACACCTGCGCCGGGAACTTACGGCGATTTTCCGCGCAATGCGCTTTCGGGTCCGAACTTCAAACAGGTTGATTTAACCTTGTCGAAGAAATTCCGCTTTAACGAAACGATGAACGTCGAGTTTCGCACGGAATTTTTCAACATTTTCAATAATCCGAACTTTGCCAATCCTTCGACGACGTTAAGCAACGCTTTGCCGAATTTGACCTATGCCGCAGCGACGCAGACATTCTCAGCCGGAACGTCAAATGTCGTCCAGCCCGGACAGGCGTTTACTCAAGGCGCGGCGGGAACGACCTTCGGCTTGCTTCGCTCGACCGTCGGGCGCACGGTCGGACTCGGCACAAATCGGCAGATTCAATTCGCCTTCCGCTTTAGTTTCTAATTTCTCTCTAACCATTGCCGAACTTGCGGCGAGCCTTGCAAAAGGCTCGCCTTTTTTTATTTGTGCAGATTTCGGCATTTTTTTTTGTTTGCTTTCGGTTCTTCGGTAGCGGATAATTTTCATTATGGATTATCGAGATTTTATTACCATCGAACCGAACAAACGCGGCGGCAAACCCTGTGTGCGCGGCTTGCGAATTACCGTTTACGAGGTGCTTGAATATCTTGCCTCCGAAATGACCGAAGCGGAGATTCTGGCAGATTTTCCTGACCTGACACGGCAGGACTTAAAGGCTTGTTTGGCTTACGCAGCTGACCGCGAACGGCGTTTGATGACGGCTCCGACAGCAGTATGAAATTATTATTCGACGAAAATTTATCTCCCACGCTCACGCGCCGTCTCGTTGATGTTTTCCCTGATTCGATTCACGTTCGGGATGTCGGAATGAAAGCGACCGATGATCCGGTTGTTTGGGATTATGCGAAAGATAATGATTTGATGATCGTTTCCAAAGACGCGGATATGCACGATTTAAGTCTGGTGTTCGGTAATCCGCCAAAGGTTATTTGGTTACGACTTGAAAATTGTTCAACCAGACAGGTAGAAGAATTACTGCGACGAGATTTTGAAGTTATCAAGTTATTCTACGGAGACAAATCGGTTTCATTGTTGTCTCTACCTTAAACCGCTCCGAACAACACCATAGTTAATCACACGGAATTTAATTCGGTTAAATACAAAGTTCGACGGCTTCTTTAACTTAAACTTAGTGCTATATTACTTTTAGTATTTCTCAGGAGATAAATTTTGAAAATGTATAAAATTTGTTTTTTTCTTTTGCTGTGTTTTACGTCATTAACAGCGGTGTCGGCGCAAACCGGTTCAATCAATTCCAGCGAGATGAAAAGTCTTGACTTTCTGGTCGGACAGTGGCGCGGTGAAGGTTGGATTTTGATGGGACAAAACGAACGCCGCACTTTTCGACAGAACGAAACCGTGCAGAGCAAAGTTGACGGAACAGTTCTGGTAATTGACGGATTAGGCAAAGGCGTAAAAACCGGAGACACTGTCGAATCTGTTATTCACAACGCTTTTGCCGTAATTTCCTATAATAGAGACGCTAAAACATTTCGCTGGCAAGCCTTTAAGGGTGACGGAACATCTTTTGACGTGCAGCCGGAAATTACAGGAAAAACTATTGTTTGGGGATTTCAAGATCCGCGCGCCGGACAAATCCGTTTTACGATCAAACTAAACGAAAAGGGACAATGGTTTGAAACCGGCGAAATGTCGCGCGATGCCGGAAAAACGTGGTTTAAGTTTTTTGAAATGATATTGGATAAAGTATCAACCTCAAAATAACGCACCGTCGAACAATTTAATGGGCGCGAGGCAAAAACAGTGACTTTCTTATCAACAATTCTTTTGAACTCGGAGCTGCGCGGCGGCGGTTTTTCCCCACGTCATCTCAATCGTCAGGCGTTTGTTGATCTACGAAATCCAATAATATATGAATGAAAGGGAAGAAGACATAGAAGATCGTGATGAGTTGCGTGCCATAGCTCATAAAAAAGCACTCGAAAAATTTCCTAAGTCGGGAGCTAGGCTTCGCTATCGCGGCGATCCCCGAGATTGGTTTACAAACATTGTCGCCAATGCCGAAAGAGAACTTCGCGTCGGGGAGATTTATACTCTTAAAAGCCTCGAATTAGGCAGGAGTTGGTGTACTGTTACTCTCGAGGAAACAGGCGAGACTGAGTATTCATTGTCTTTCTTCGATGTATTTTCAGAATCCGAAGAAAGATTTAAACACCTGGCGGAAGATTAAAATTGCAACCATTCATTTGCGGGCAAAAATCTTGAGCAGTAAATTCTTTGCAGGCTCAATCAATCTTTAGAGATAATTGTTTAAGTCAAATAGTGGAAAGCAACGCCTAACAATTCAGTGGACACGAGGGCGAAACAGCGACTTTGTTTTCGACGGCTGCAAGGTCTCATCAGCCTCTGAAATGAACAAAGACCGTGAGGAAATTGTCTATTGACGCAGTAGTTCCTTATTAAACCTGAGTTCGGGATAAGAAAAATTGAACCGCAGAGCCGCAGAGACGCCGAGAGAAATTAAAAGGGGAAAGCAGAAATCGAGTGAAAAAAGCGGGGATTTCTAAGGTTTCGAAAATAAACTCCGCGGCTCTGCGGTGGAAAAGTTCTTAACCCGAACTGGCGTAATCTAAAGAAAAGAGGTGAGTAAGTTTGAAACTTACTCACCTCTTTTCTTCATTCATCTCTCATGCCTCTGCCCTCACTTGACCGCTGTGGTGTTCGATTTATCGCGCGGGTCGAACGGCGTGGCGAGATATTTTTTCACCGCTTGTTGGGCGTTGTCGTAATCGTCGCCTAAACCTTCGGCGCGTTTATACGCTGCCGTCGCGCGGGCGCGGTCGCCTTTTGCGTCGTAGGCGTTGCCCATTTTGATATTCGCCCACACGGAAAGCCATTTCGGATTGACGTTTCCGGCAATTGTCGCCTTGAAATTATCAATCGCCAAATCGTAATTGCGCTGTTCGAGATAGAGCAAGCCGAGATGATAATAAATCCAGGAATTCGAGCGGTCGAGTTTCAGAGCCTGTTCAAACTGCTGCTGCGCTTCGACGTAATTGCCTTCCTTAAACTGCTCGATGCCGCGCCGCGCAATCGAAGAAACGCGCAAATCGGGCGAGATTCTGAGCAGTTTATAATTCGGGTCAATGATGATTTCAATCGGTTTGCCGTTCGATTCGATATTGAAATCCGCGCTCGCATCGTCAACCTGAATCATCACAATTTTCGATTCGCCTTCGCCTTCGGCACGAAGCTGAACTTCGACCGGCAAACGCAAATTATCGTAGTTCTGCGAAACCGTGCCGCGCGTGACGAATTTTCCGGCGCGGGTGCGGATAATCTGATAATCGGCGTTGAATTCGGGAACGCCGGTGCCTTCGACCCAACGCGCGAAAAAGTAGCGCATCGGAACGCCCGCAATCTGCGTCGTCAGTTTTTCAAAATCGTCTATCGAAGCGTTCTTGCCGCGATACTGCGCTAAAAACTGGCGCAAAAGCTGGTTGAATTTCTGTTCGCCGAGCGTGTCGCGCAAAAGGCGATAAACCGACGCGCCTTTGCCGTACATTATGTATTGATACGCCGTTGACTGGTCATCGAGAACGGCAGGCGTTCTGGTTAAAGATGCGGTTTGCTCGAACGTCAAAGATTTTTCCAGCAATTCGCGCCGCAAATTTTCAAGCTGTGCGCCCGAAAGCGTCGTTTCGCGCAAAGCAAACGCGCTGTATTCCGCCAAACCCTGCGAAATCCACGCGTCGTCAAACGTCTTCAAACCAACGGTCAAACCCCACCACTGCAAAGCCGCTTCGCGCTGAAGACGTTCCTGCGTAATATCGCGCGACTGTTCAAACAGCCGGTTCGCCATAAAAATCATTCCCTGCGTCGAATAAAAATCCAAACTCTCATCGTCAATCTGCGCGACAATCAGACGCTTGCCGCCCTGCGGTTCGCCGTATTGCTTGGTGTAATATTCGAGCGCGCGACCCAAAATTTCGCCGTAAGCCGCCACGAGTTGATCGTTGCCGAGCTTCGTATAAAACTGCAATTCGTAATCGCCGAAACGCAAAGATTTGTTCGTATATTTTCCGTAGGCAAAATTACCGATCAGCGCGGGTTTCGTCTGCGCGAAATGATATTTATTGCCGGTTGTCGAATTGGGCGTGTCGCTGAAACCGACCAGTTGGAAGCCTGCGGGAAGCGAAATCGAAATGTCGGAAGTCGCCGCATCAGCCGCGTAATCGTGAAACGGAAACCAACGCGCCGCATACATCAAATAACCGTCTTTTGCGCCGATATAAGCCAGTCGTTTCGTCAAAAGCGGTCCGCCCGAAGGCGTTGCAAGCACGCCGCTGTATTTGAAACGCAAAGTGACGGGCGTTCCTTTGACGACAGTATCGCCCAGATCAATTTTGACGCTCGGACCCAAATCCGAAACGCCGACTTGATCCTGCACAAACGTTACCTGATCCGACGCAGCAGTTATCGCCGGTGAGTTTTTCGTTTTCGGCTGCGGAATTGTCGTGGTTGAAAACGTGTTGACGCGTGTAATGGTATCAATTTTCAAAGAGCCGTTAAGCTCGAACGAAACTGTTCGCGTATCTTCTGCCGGAATAAAATTAACGTCAACCGTCGCGTTCAATTTATTTTCGTCCGGCGAAAGCTGCACGTCCATTTTATAATTGGTGACATCAAACGGCGTGCGCTGAATCTGCTGCGCGAACGCGCCGACCGAAAACAAAACTGCGGACAAACTCAGTCCGACGATTTGAGAAATCTTTTTTCTATAATTGTTCATTACCTTTTAACTATTTCGGAAAAACTCGATTTAATAGATTTGCTGTTTTTGATGTCGCAGAAAGTCATTTCGTTTGCCGCAAGAGTAGCGAGTCAAAAGCAGAGAAAAAAACGCGCCTTTCGCTGAACTCACCGTTCATTTTACGTAAATCGGATTCGACATAATCCAGGGCATTTTATCGAACGGTGCGCCGAGCGAATCCAGATAAACTTCCGTGCGATAAGTTCCCTTTTCTTTGACGGGAAACGTGATTTGCGCCGTGTTCGTTTCTTCGTGAATTTTCTCGCCGTTCTTAAATATAAGGAAACGCGCGGTTTGCGGCGCATTAATTTTCAGATTCGTGTTTTCCGCCAAAGCGATTTCGTCGCCCATCCATTTCGTTTCCCGGACGTTCTCCGCCGCGAATGAAAAGCCGCTCGTATCGCTTAAAATGTCGAGACCGACAAATGCATGTCCGTTTTTCAACGTCTGCAAGAGCGTTTCCTGCGTCAAAGGTTTGTCCTTTTCAATCAAAACGTGATTTCGCATCGCGCGGAAAATCGTTTCGTAGCGGTCAATTTTCAGATTAATAATCTTGTTGCCCGCATCGTCGCCGAGCAAGTGAAAACCGATATTAGAATGCGCGTCGGTTCCGGCGATCAACGTTGATTTTCTGGTTTGCGTCACTTCGTCAAACTTCCGCAAATTTTCGTCCGGACGATAAAAATACTTGGCTAAAACTAATTCGGGATACGAATAATAAGACCAGAGCGCGTCGAAAAGAACAAAAAACACGGGCATTCGTTTCGCGTTTGTGTGGAGAGAGAAAACTTCCACGCCGTCGAAATTTTCCGTCCAATCTTTGTGCTTTTCGGGATAAGTAATGAACGCGAGTTTATTCTGCGCGTGAATTTGCTTGAGAAAATCAACCGGCGCGACCCGGTTCATTTTGCCCGCGTCCGCGCTGCCGTCCAAAAGCAGAAATCTATCGCTCGCCGTTTCGACTTCCTGACCGGCGACGAACAAAGTGTTGCCGATTTTCCCTTTCAAAGTCAGCGCGGAAGTGTCGTATAAATCGGTCGTATGTTCGGTCATCACGACGAAATTCAGATTATTCTTCGCCGCGCCGTCAATCAGTTCGTCAAAGCTGCCGGTGCTGTGTCCGCCGATTGCTGTGTGAACGTGAATGATTCCTTTGTAATCTGCGAAATTCGGATTCGGATTTTCAATACGCTGAGTTTGCAGTTGATTAATTCGGTCGTCAAGCTGACCGAATTTCCAGCGATTATATATAAAAGGAATCTGCGCCAGCAAAAAGACGGTGAGCAAAATCAAACAGATTTTTTTCCAGAGTTTCATTCGCTCAATAATTCTTCGGTCATAAAATCAACCGACACAACTTTTTCGGCGATTTGCCTGCCAATCGCCTGCACAGCTTTGTGTTCAAGATGTGCGTCGTAAGCATCGAGCGCGGCGCGATTCGCGTAAGTCGCCACCAAACCAGTGTCGAACGAGCGTTCCAAATGCAGAACGTCCGCGCCGACGCTGAATGTCAAAATATCGGGAATCAAATTCACCAGATTCTTAAGTTTCGCGCGATGCGTTTCCCGCTCGACTTCGGTCGTTTCGGGTTTATATTTCCAACAGACGATATGCGTTAACATAATTTTTCACCAGATTTTCTTGAGGTTCAAAACAAATTTGTTCAAAAGCGGCTCGCCGCTTACTTTCGCCGGATTTTCCAGAATTTCCGCCGCCGTGTTCGGACGATAAACGTGAACTTTCTTTTCCAAAGGATCAATCAGCCAGCCGAGCAACGCGCCGTTTTCGACGTATTCGTCCATTTTATTCTGCAAATTTTTCAGCGAATCCGAAGGCGAGCGCAATTCGACGACAAAATCAGGACACAGCGGCGGGAATTTTATTTTTTCTTCTTTCGTCAGTCTTTCCCAACGCTCATTTTTTATCCACGAAACGTCCGGCGAACGTTTTGCGCCGTTCGGCAGTTTGAAAACGGTTGACGAATCAAATCCGATGCCGCTTTCATCTTCTTCTACCCAATTAAAAAATCTTCCAATCAACGAAAAATTGCGGTTTCCAGTTTCTCCTCCGGTCGGCGGCATAATAACCAATTCTCCTTGTTTGGTAAGTTCGATTTGCAAATCAGGATTATGACGACAGAAATTTTCAAATTCGTCGTCGCTCATTTTTTTGTCGAGAATGTCCTGCAAATTCAGCACTATCGGAAAAACATTATTCGCGGCGTAAGCAGTTTCGACTTGCATAAATTATTCTCCTTCCTCGCACCATTTTCGCGTAACTTCGTGGCGATAAGCAAACATTTTTTCGATTTTCGGCAAAATAAAAATCGGCGCGGCGATTTGCCCAAAAATCCACAGCGGCGGCTCGAACTCGATTTCGTCGCGCAAAATCGCGCCGTCGGCGTGCGGCAAAATAATATGTTGATGCCGCCAGCTTTTGAAAGGTCCCGAAATCTGCACGTCTTCAAACATTCGCGGCGGATCGTATTTCGTGTGTTCGGCAATCCATTTTGCCGGAATCAAGCCGAAAATCTTTTGTTCGAGAATCGCTTGCGAGCCAATTTTCGTAATGTCGGCTTTTTGAATAATTTTTACGTTTTCCCACGGCGGAACTAATCGCTCGAAAGCGTCATCAAGCGCGTGAAAGGCGAAAACCCGTTCGGGCGCGGCTTTGATAATTGATTCTTTAACGAATTGCATTTATTTTGTCTCCGCCGATTTCGAGGGCGACCATTTCGTCAAAAAGTCTGTGAATCTCGGCAAATTGTAACCTTTGCCTTCTTCAAGCGCGGAAGTATCCTGCGAATACAAAAATTTGCCGTCTTTTTCCAAAACGAAAAGATGCGGGTAACCTTTTACTTCAGGATATGCGGCGAGAAAATCCTTGTTTTCGTTTTCTTCGCTAAAGTTAATTTTCACCCAAACGAAGTTGTCGTCGCGCAGTTTGCCGAGTTCGACGTTTTTAATCAAATAATTGTCCATCAAGCGACACCAGACGCACCATTCGCCGCCGATGTCGAGAATGATTCGTTTGTTTTCAGCCGTTGCTTTGACAATCGCTGATTTCAAATCGTCCGCTGCCACGCGCTTCGGGTCAAACTTTTCGCGTTCGATAATTTGCACCTCGGCAGTTTTAACGGCAGGTTTCGTCGGCGCGACAATTTGCGCGAAAGACGCAACTGCGCTGAAACCGATGAGCGTCAAAAGATAAATAAGTTTTTTCATAAATTTGATTGTAAATTTTCGTTCAATAAATCCCAAATCTTTCGCAAATGTCTTTCTTCTACTCTGATGCTGCCAACCGACAAACGAAGCGTGAATTTTCCGTTTAATTTCGTGTGCGATAAATACGCCGCGCCCGAAGCATTAATGTCGTTCATGATCTTTTCGTTCAGTGAGTCTAAATCTGCGACATTTTTCGGCGCGGCGCGAAAGCAGACAAGCGCGAACGGAATTGGCGCGAGCGTTTCAAAATCCGGCGAATCATCAACCCAGTTCGCAAAAAGTCCGGCTAAACGACAATGTTCGCGCAGACGATTTATCAAACCTTCCTGACCGAAAAAACGCATCACGAACCAGAGTTTCAGCGAACGAAAACGCCGTCCGAGCTGAATTCCGTAATCCATCTGATTCTGCACCGTTTCGTTGGTTTTGAGATATTCGGCGACAAGCGAAAATGTTTGCTTGAGCAAATCCAAATCCTTGACGTATAAAATTGATAAATCGAACGGCGTGAACAGCCATTTGTGCGGATTTGTGACGATTGAATCAGCCAGTTCCCAACCCCTAAAATACGTTTGCAGTTCGGGAATTATCGCCGCGCTGCCCGCGTAAGCCGCGTCAACGTGCAGAAAAATATTGTTCCGGCGGCAAATTTCGGCGATGCGTTCAATCGGGTCAACGCTCGTCGTCGAGGTTGTGCCGACGGTCGCCACGACGCACATCGGCAGATGTCCCTGGCTGATGTCGTCGCGGATCGCTTCGCGCAATTTCTCCGCGTCCATTTCAAATCGTGCGTTCGTCGAAATTTTGACGAGCGAATTTTGTCCGAGTCCGAGCAGAATCACGGCTTTATCAATCGAGCTGTGCGTTTGTTCCGAGCAGTAAACTCGCAAAAGCGGCAAATCGGTTCTGCCGCTCATTCCGTGTTCACGGATTTCCAAATTCAATTTTTCCCGCGCCATCGCCAGCGCGTGAAGCGTCGAAATTGAAGCTGTATCATAAATCAAACCTTTAAATTCTTCGGGCAGATTCATCATCTGCCGCAGCCAGTCAAGCACGACCGGTTCGAGTTCTGTCGAAGCAGGCGACGTGCGCCAAAGCATCGATTTCATATCAAACGCCGCGGCGAACATCTCGCCGAAAACGCCGACTGAACTGGTCGAAGTCGAAAAAAGCCCGTGAAAATTCGGATGATTCCAGTGCGTCACGGCGGGCAAAATCAATTTATCAATGTCCTTTAAAACTTCCGCGAAATCTTCGCCGCGTTCGGGTGCGGATTTCGGCAGCGAGTTTTTCAAATAGTTCGGCTGATTTTGGGAAAGCACCGGAAATTTTTCGACGTTTTGAAAATAATCGGCGATCCAATCAACGATTTGGTGTCCGGCGCGGCGAAAGTCTGCCGCGCTCATATCGCCCGTTTCCGGCGCGTAGATGTTCTCTAAAATTTTGTTTTCTTCAGTCGGCATAAAATAATTTGTCTTAACTGATTGTTAAATTAACTGTCTAAACAAGTATAATCGGTTTCGTGCAATTATTTTTAAAATCAGATACAATCGTCTCAATTTCAAACTTTTCAAATCAAGCGACGTATTAAGTCGAACGAATTGAGACAATAAAAATTTTAAATTTAGAACGGTATTTTTTTCTGTGAGGTAGATATGAAAAATTTCTTTCTGGCTTTTAGCGTGATTTTCTCTATTTTGCTGTCAACGGCGTGCGTCAATAAAGGCGGCGACACCAGCGGTTCGACAGGCAACGGCACGGGCGACATCAAAGTCGGCGTTTACGGCGACACGACCGGCGCGACTTCAAGCTTCGGTGTTTCAACTAAAAACGGCATTCAACTCGCTTTTGATGAAATCAATGCGGCGGGCGGCGTGAACGGACGCAAACTTCAAATGATTTTTGAAGACGATCAGGGAACACCGGAAAAAGCCAAAACGGTTATTTCCAAATTGGTAAATCAGGATAAAGTGGTTGCCGTTCTCGGCGAGGTTGCTTCGTCGAATTCGCTTGCCGCCGCGCCCGTCGCACAGGAAGCGAAAGTTCCGATGATTTCGCCGTCTTCGACCAATCCGAAAGTAACGGAAGTCGGCGATTACATTTCCCGCGTTTGCTTTATTGACCCGTTTCAAGGTTCGGTGATGGCGAAATTTGCGGCGAACACTTTGAAAGCGAAAACCGCCGCTATATTGGGCGATAACAGTTCGGATTACAGCAAAGGATTGACGCAGTTTTTCGAGCAGGAATTTACCAAGCTCGGCGGAACGATTATCAACAAGCAAACTTATGCGCAGAAAGATCAGGATTTCAAGGCTCAGTTGACGCAGATGCGCGACCAGAAACCGGACGTGATTTATGTTCCCGGTTATTACGGCGAAGTCGGGATTATCGCCAAGCAAGCCCGCGAACTTGGAATGAATCAGCCTTTGCTCGGCGGCGACGGTTGGGATTCGCCGGAACTTTGGAAACTCGGCGGCGCGTCTTTAAAACCGGCATATATTTCCAATCATTATTCAGCGGACAATCCGGCACCCGAAATTCAAAATTTCGTGAAGGCTTATCAGGCAAAATTCAACGTCGCGCCCGATTCGCTCGCGGCTCTGGCGTATGATTCGGCGAAAGTTCTGGCTGACGCGATCAAACGCGCGGGCGGAACCGACAGCGTGAAATTGAAAGATGCGATCAACGCGACGAAAAATTTCGCGGGCGTGACCGGCACTATCAGCCTTGACGCTAATCGCAATGCCGTTAAATCGGCAGTTGTTCTGGAACTTAATCCGGCGGCGAGCAAGTTTGATTTCAAAGAAACAATTTATCCTGAAGGAATGACTGCTGCCGACCACTTCGACTTCGAACACTAACACGATGTCGAATGCGATGAACTCAAATGCAATTGAATTCAAACTCAAACGCAACGAATTCAATGAACGACCAATTCAATAACACA
Source organism: Pyrinomonadaceae bacterium (assembly GCA_963761145.1). Taxonomy (GTDB): domain Bacteria; phylum Acidobacteriota; class Blastocatellia; order Pyrinomonadales; family Pyrinomonadaceae. The sequence goes on along the minus strand of CAVXFU010000004.1, from coordinate 176,876 downwards.
AATAAATAAGTTAAGTGAATTACAGATTTCAGGTTCGTAAGTTTTCCGTACTTAGAATCTGAAATCTGTAATTCACAACTCGATTCTTATGGATACTTTTGCTCAACAGCTTATCAATGGCTTGACCATCGGCTCGATTTACGCGCTCATCGCGCTTGGCTACACGATGGTTTACGGGATTTTGCGCCTGATTAATTTCGCGCACGGCGATATTTATATGGTTGGCGCGTATGCCGGATTTATGCTTGCCGCAGTTCTTGGCTTTGATGCCAACCCATCGGTTTTCGGTTTTGCCGTCACATTGTTCGGCGCGATGGCGATTGCCGCCGCGCTCGGAATGGCAATCGAGCGATTCGCTTATCGCCCCGTCAGAAAATTCTCGAAAATGACGACGCTGATTACGGCAATCGGAATGTCGCTTTTAATCGAGTATCTTTTCATATTCTTTTTTGAGCCGAAACCGCGCTCGTTTCCGCCGCTGATTTCAAATGAAAATCACACGCTTTTCGGCAACGCGACGATCTCCACTTCGCAGATTTTAATTTTCGCCGTTTCGATTTTCCTGATGATTGCCCTGCAATATATTATTTTCTACACGAAAATCGGCAAGGCGATGCGGGCGGTTTCGTTTAATCTGAACTCGGCGAAGTTGATGGGCATTAACACGGATTTCGTGATTGCTTTCACCTTCGCGCTCGGCTCGGCTCTGGCAGCGGCGGGCGGCGTTTTGACGGCGCAGTATAATCCGAAAATTGACCCGTTGATGGGCGTGATGTATGGCTTAAAAGCGTTCGTCGCGGCTGTTTTGGGCGGCATCGGCAACATTCCTGGCGCAGTTCTCGGCGGCTTGGTCATCGGCGCGGCGGAAACGCTGGTCGTCGGTTACGGCGGCTACATCGGCATTCCTTCGACTTACCGCGATGCGGTCGCGTTCGCTATTTTAATTTTAGTTCTATTAGTTCGTCCGGCTGGACTGCTTGGCTCAAACGTCCAGGAAAAGGTTTAGTAAATATGAATTGGGTTAAAACACTAATCGGCGGCGTTGTAGCTATCGCACTTTTCTACGTTTTGAACGCGATGATGAGCAGCGGCGGATTTTTCGGAACGGGCATTGATGATTATCAAGCGCGACTGCTCGTTTTCATCTGCATCAACATTATTCTGGCAACATCGCTGAATCTTATCAACGGCTTTACCGGACAATTCTCCATCGGACACGCCGGATTTATGGCGGTCGGCGCGTATGCTTCGGCTTATTTCACCGTCACTCACGGCAAAGCGCTGGAAGGCGCGTTCGCATTTCTTGGCGAAACCGGCGCGTCGAGCGTCATTCTTTTAATGGCAATCGTCATCGGCGCAATCGTCGCCGGAATAATGGGCTTGATTGTCGGAATTCCAAGTTTGCGTCTGAAAGGCGATTATCTGGCAATCGTTACTTTGGGATTCGCCGAAATTATTCGCATCGTCATTCTAAATATTGATACAGTTGGCGGCGCGACGGGTTATCCGGTTCCGGGTTACGCGAATTTTCTCTGGATTGGAATTTTCACGATTATTACTATCGTCGTTATTCACAACATCATTAAATCCGACACCGGACGCGCCCTGATTTCCATCCGCGAAGACGAACTCGCGGCAGAAGCGATGGGCGTGAACACGACGCGCTACAAAGTCACTTCGTTCGTTATCGGCTCGTCTTTCGCCGGCATCGCGGGCGTTCTTTTCGCGCATTACAACAAATTTCTGCACACCAACGATTTTCAATTTATCCGCTCGTTTGAAATTATCATTATGATTGTCATCGGCGGAATGGGTTCGATGACCGGCGCGATTCTAGGCGCGATTATCGTCACGCTGCTGCCTGAATTATTGCGCGAACTTCCCGCCATTCAAGTGGGCGCGACCACATTTCAATTCGCCGATTTGCGGCTCGTGATTTTCGCTCTGATTTTAATTTTGACGATGATTCTGCGACCGCAGGGAATTCTTGGAACGAGAGAGTTCGGCTTAAACTGGCTTAAACGTCCGCGCAAAAGTTCCGAAGGAAATGAAACCGTCGGCGCGGAGGCGGGCGTTCCCGAAGCGCAGCAGGAAGAAGCCAGACGTCTCCAAAGCGAGGAGGACAAAGATTAATGAACTCACAGACAAACGAGAGAAGCATTTTACAAACCGATAAGGCGACGATTCGTTTCGGCGGTTTGGTTGCCGTCAACGAATTGACGATGAACGTCCAAAAGGGCGAGATTTACGGACTTATCGGACCGAACGGTGCGGGCAAGACGACTATTTTCAATCTTTTAACCGGCGTTTACGAACCGACTTCGGGCGATATAAATATCAATTCGCACCGCATCAACGGCTTGAAACCGTATCAAATCTCCAGGCTCGGCGTGTCCAGAACATTTCAAAACATTCGGCTTTTTCCTTCGATGACCGTTCTCGAAAACGTCATCACGGCTTGCCATCGCCACGCGAAACAATCTCTGCTCGACGGAGTTTTTCGTCTGCCGCGTTATTTTAAAGATGAAGCCGAGCATCGTAAATACGCAATGGAACTGCTCGAAATTTTCGATCTGGCGAAATACAAAGACGAAGGCGGCACGAGCTTGCCTTATGGAAATCAACGCCGTCTGGAAATCGTCCGCGCACTCGCCACGCGCCCGAATCTTTTATTACTTGATGAACCGGCGGCGGGAATGAATCCTTCGGAACAGGAAGATTTGACCGGATTGATCAAAGAAATCCGCGATAAATTCGGTTTGACGATTGTTCTCGTCGAACACAATATGCGCGTCGTAATGGGCGTTTGCGACCGTCTTCAGGTTATTGATTACGGCAAATCAATCGCGCTCGGCTTGCCGCAGGATATTAAAAATGACCCGAAAGTTATCGAGGCTTATTTGGGTGATTAATTTTTTACCGCTAGAGACACGGAGACGCAGAGAAAGAAGAAGAACAAATTAAAATCTCTGCGTCTCCGTGTCTCTAGCGGTGAATAGAAATAATTTTTTTTCGCTTATGCTAACTTTAGAAAACGTATCAGTAAATTACGGCGCAATCGAAGCCTTGACCGATATTTCGATGACGATCAATCAGGGCGAAGTCGTGACTTTGATCGGCGCGAACGGCGCGGGAAAAACGACGACGTTGCGGACGATTACCGGCTTGCTAGAACCGAAAAACGGGCGCGTGATGTATGAAGGCAAAGAAATCAGCGGAATGGCGACGCACAAACTTCTGCCGATGGGAATTGCGATGTCGCCCGAAGGTCGCGGCGTTTTCGCCAATTTGACGGTGCGCGAAAATCTGGAAATGGGCGCGTATATCCGCAAAGATAAAAAAGGTATCGCCGACGATATGGAACGCGGTTTTACTTTGTTTCCGCGTCTTAAAGAACGCGAAAAACAAAAAGCCGGAACATTATCCGGCGGCGAACAGCAAATGGTGGCGATGGCTCGCGCAATGATGTCGCGCCCGCGACTTTTGTTATTGGACGAACCTTCGCTCGGACTCGCGCCGCTGCTCGTTCACACGATTTTTGAAGCGATTGACAACATTCGCTCCGAAGGCACGACGATTTTATTAGTCGAACAAAATGCCAATGCCGCGCTTCACCATTCAGACCGCGCCTACGTTCTCGAAACCGGCAGAATCGTAATGGAAGGCGACTCCAAACAACTCGCCGCCGACCCAAGAGTTAAGGAAGCATATTTGGGCGAATAGAAATTTAACCAAACAAAAAATGCGAGGCGAAATTAATTTTCGCCTCGCATTTTTTGTTTTCAATTTACCAATTAACGCTCGTCAATCGGTGTATATTTCTGGTCGCGTTTGCCGATATATTCGGCACGCGGGCGAATGAGTTTATTGTTGCCGTACTGCTCTAAAATGTGTCCCGTCCAACCACTGATGCGCGAGACGGCGAAAATCGGTGTGTATTGGTCGAGCGGAATATCCATCAGATAATAAGCTGACGCGGAATAAAAATCGACGTTCGGATACATTCCTTTTTTGTCGAGCATCGCTTTTTCGATCTTCTGCGACATATTGTACCACTTCATCTCGCCTTTTTTCTCGCCGAGCTGTTTCGAGAATTTGCGAAGCCAAGTCGCGCGCGGGTCTTCGGTTTTGTAAACCGCGTGACCGATGCCCATAATTTTGCGCTTTTCCTCCAGAGCTTTGTCGAGCCAGCCGTCAATCGCTTCTTCCGAACCGATTTCCTTCAACATTTTCATCACGTTCGTGTTCGCGCCGCCGTGAAGCGGTCCGGCGAGTGCAGCAACGCCTGCCGTCACTGCGCCGTACATATCTTCCAAAGTTCCGGCGACGACGCGCGTCGTAAAGGTCGAAGCGTTCAATTCGTGGTCGGCGTGCAGAATTAAAGCAATGTCAAAGATTTTCGCTTCGTCGGCTTCGGGTTTTTCGCCCGTGAACATATACAAAAAGTTTTCCGCGATGCTCAACGAATCGTCGGGCGCGATGACATCTTTGTCCGTGCGAATGCGTTCCCACGCGGCGACCAAAGTTCCGATTTGCGCGGTTAATTTGACGGCGGTTTTGACTGCCGCCTCGCGTTCGGTTCCGTGCCCTTCTTTGTCGTAAAAGCCGAGCGCGGAAACGGTCGTGCGAAGAACGTCCATCGGGTTCGCGTCTTTCGGAAAAGTTCGCATCATTTCGACGATTTCCGCCGGAATGTCGCTGTTTGCCTGAAACTGCGCCTTCAAATCTGTCAATTCATCCGTTTTCGGCAAACGCCCGTTCCAAAGCAAAAAGATAACTTCTTCAAACGTCGAATTTTCCGCCAAATCGTGAATGTCGTAACCCTGATAAATTAAAATTCCCTTTTCGCCGTTAACGTCGCCAATCGCGCTTTGGGCGGCGACGACTCCGCGCAGTCCGGCAGTCGCGGCGGTTGATTCTGTTGCTGTACTCATTGTGTAATATCCTTATGTTTATTAGATTTTCCGATGCTTTAAATTTAGCAAAACGATTTCTAAGTTACAAGTTTAACCTTTTTAATCTTGAAACGAGCGATTCGGACGCAGGAACGAATCACCTGTTCTCATCAAATTGCCGACAGAATCAGTTTTGCGCCCGTCTCCACGCTTAATAATTTGCTTGCCGAAGCCTGAAACGCGACGATTTCCAGAAATCCCGCGCTGCCTTCTATTAAAAACAATTCGCCTGCTTCGGCTTCGGCGAAGAATTCACGCAGTACTTTAACAGTTGCCGCGCCGACGGTTAAAGCAAAACTTTCAGGCAAATCTTTTTTGGTTAAATTCGTTATCAGATTTCCGAAACGATCTGTATGAATAATCGCCGCTTCGACTTCCCTTTCAGAGATTCGTTCGGGTTTCGCCGTTTCGCTGTAAATATAATCTTTAATTTCCGCGCCGAACTCGTACGGCTCAATGCCTTTCGATAAATGCGCGGCGACGGGCGCGAAGATGTCGCGCCCGTGAAATGTACGGCTGACGCTCGAAGCGAAAAACTTCTCGTTCGTGAGTTCAAAAACGCTGACCGATTCGGCTTCGTCGAACACAAAACTCAGCAAACCGTTGTCGGGCGCGACGAAGAAATATTCGCCGGTTTCGACTAAAATCGCGCGTCGCGCCGAGCCAACGCCCGGATCAACGACGGCGACGAAAATCGTTTTCGCGGGAAAATCACGGTAACAGGCACGAAGCGTAAAACTCGCCGAGCGAATATTTTGCGGCTCAATTTCGTGCGTAATATTCGTAATCGTCACCTGCGAATTTATCGAAAGAACCGCGCCGCGCATCGCGCCGACAAAATAATCTTTTGTTCCGAAATCAGTTAAAAGTGCAATGTGCATAAACAAAAAATTCCACGAAATCTACCGCAGAGTCAAAAAAGGAGAAAAAATCTCTGCGGGATTTCGTGGATATAAACGGCGCGAATCTGCTCGGTGGTCATCGCGCCGAAAGCGAATGACGAATTTCAAATGACGAATTACGAGTGAAAGAACAATTCGTCATTGATTACCTAATCTGCGTTTCGTAAGACGATTTAATGCGTAACTGTTGGGCTTTATCGAGATGGATGTGTTTGCCGCGTTCGACGACAACCGCGCCGACTCCGAATGCCGCGCCGACTCCCGCGCCGACTGCTGCGCCGACCGGACCGCCGGCAACCGCGCCGATTACCAAGCCTGTGCCGGTCGTCGCACCGATTTTAATCGAATCTTCTTTGAACGTGCGATTTCCTTCAACCGTGCCTTCCGTATCCACGCGTTTGACGTTATCGCCTTTGCGCGGCAAAACTTCGGTGACAATCGCGCTGAAATTGCTCCAGCGATTTTGCGATAAAACCACGCGGTCGAACGACAGAAGCATTTCGGCGCGTCGTTTGATTCTGCCCGGCTTTTGAATTTTTGAAACTCTGCCTTCGATAATCGCGCCGTTCAGTTCGTTCGGCGAGATGATTCGGGCTTGAAAACGGTCGCCTTCGCGGTTGCGGTCGGTGTTGATGTCTTCGAGCAATTCGATAATCAATTCGGTATCGGTCGGAATCGAAATTATCGTTTCGCCGCTATTATACGAATTGACATTTTCCGTTCGAGCCGTAATTACCGGAACTCTATCGGTCGAGTCGGAAACATTCGTGGTCGTCGTTGTTTGAATCGGCTTTTCAGCGATTGTTTCAGTCGGAACGGTTGTCGTTGCCACTTCGGAAACTTTTTCTTCGACCTGATTATTGACGACAGGCGTTTCGGTTTTGTCGGCAACGACGGTTTCAGCAGCGACAGCCGGTTTTTCTTCAACGGTGGTTTTCACCGCGATAACGCCGCGCTTGCTTAAATTCGCCGGAATCATCGCGTCGAACGAGCGTTTTTCAAATCCCGAATCGTAGCCGCCTTCAAAACCCTGCTGATAACCGTCGCGGTAATCTTCTACCGAACCGTAATCTTTCGAAAAAGCGCGGTCGGCTTTGGCATATTCGCCGTGCCGCCCGTAGTTTTTCGCCGCATTTTCAATCGCATCACGATAACCGGACATATAACCGTCCGAATAACCGGTACGATAGCCGCGCTGTAAAGCGATGCGTGAATCTTGCTGGGCGAAAACTGTCTGGCTTGTAAAACTAAGGAAAGAAACGGAAACGAGGGAGAAACTCAGGGCGAAAATCAGAAAACTCTTGCTAAATCTCATTAATATCTCCTTATCAAAAAACAAAAAATGGTTTGTCCGCTAAGAGTTATACATCATTACTTAAAGAATTACAACAAGAATTTTTCAAAAAATTTAATTAAGTCCGCATCTTTTTGAAAGCAAAAGGATTTTTGCTATTCTGAAAGCAACAATTTATCCCGAATTTCATCCAAAATACAGGATTACGTTATATCATTTCTTTAGGAGCAAACAATGAAATTTTTTCTGTTTTTTTGACCTTTTTTCTGGCGAGCTACCGTTTTAACAACGAACGCGCAGACGCAGAAAGGTTTTTCCGTATCAATATAAAGTTGATGATTTGCCGAACGGTCTGCGCGTCGTGACGGTTCCGACCGATTATCCGAATCTGGTCGCGCTTTATACGGTTGTCGGCGCAGGTTCGCGCAACGAAGTCGAAGCCAAGAAAAGCGGTTACGCGCATTTTTTTGAACATTTGATGTTTCGCGGCAGTGAAAATTATCCTGCCGGACGTTTCGACGAAATTATGCAAAAAGCGGGCGCATCAAGCAACGCTTACACGTCGGACGACCGCACGGTTTATCACGAAACTTTCGCCAAAGAAGATTTGGACGAGATTCTGCAGCTCGAAGCCGACCGTTTCCAGCGTTTGAAATTTCCCGAAGATAAATTCAAAACCGAAGCGGGCGCGGTTTTAGGCGAATACAACAAAAACAGCGCGTCGCCGTTTTTCAAGATGAACGAAGTCGCGCGTGAAACGGCTTTCCGCACGCATACTTACAGTCACACGACGATGGGTTACATCGCCGACATCAGAGATTATCCGAACCAATACGAATACGCTTTTCAATTTTTCAATCGTTTTTATCGCCCTGAAAACACGACGATAATCGTCGTCGGCGATGTTAAACCGGCGGAAATTCTGGCGATGGTGAAAAAATATTACGGCGATTGGAAGCGCGGCGATTATAAACAGACGATTCCGACGGAACCGGCGCAGACCGAAGCACGCACAAAACATATCGAATGGACTTCGCAGACTTTGCCGATTGTGCAGGTCGCCTATCGCGCTCCGGCATTTTCCGAAACCGCAAAAGACAAAGCCGCGCTCGATTTATTGAGCATTATCGCGTTCGGAAGTAATTCCGAGATTTCGCAAAAATTAGTTTTGAACGAACAAAAAGCCGTTTTTGTCGCCGCCGAAGCCGAAGATCATATTGACCCGGAACTTTTTTCGGTTTACGCGCAAATCAAAGATGTGAAAGATACGGATTATGTGAAAGGCGAGATTTTGAAAACTTATCAGCGTTACACAACCGAAATGATTTCGCAAAAACAGTTGGATGAAACGCGCTCGCGCCTACGCTATGGATTTTCGCTCGGAATGAACAGCAACGACGCGATTGCCGGAGTTTTGGCGCAATACGTCTCGCTGCGCCGTTCGCCCGACACGATTGATAAGATTTTCGCGCTTTACGATTCGATTACGCCCGAAGACATCAAACAGATGGCGGCGAAGTATTTCACCGAAAAAAATCAGACGATTATCACGCTGGCAACCAAACAAGGAGTGGGGAAATAATGACAACAGGAAAATTTATAATGAAAAAGACTTTGGCTGTTCTGATGATTTTCGCTTTCGCGCTGTCGGCTTTCGCGCAGAAAAATATGACTTCCAACAATTCAAACACGGTTTTGCAGATGAGCAAATCGCCGATTGTTTCGTTTCGCATACAGTTTTTGACCGGCGCAGTTGACGATCCGGCGGGCAAAGAAGGCGTGGCGAATTTGACCGCCGCGATGCTTGCCGACGGCGGCAGTAAAACTCAGACTTACGAGCAGATCGTTAAGGAATTTTATCCGATTGCGGCGAGTTTCGGTTCGCAGACGGATAAGGAAATGACGACCTTTATCGGTCAGACGCATGTTGACAATCTGCCGAAATATTACGGAATCATCAAACAGATGATGCTTGATCCAGGCTTTCGGGAAGACGATTTTAATCGTTTGAAAGACGACGCGCTGAATTTTCTGAAAACGAATCTGCGCGAAGGCAACGACGAAGAACTCGGCAAAGAACGGCTGTATAACATCATTTACAAAGGCACGGCTTACGAAAATCATTCGGTCGGCAAAGTTTCGTCGCTCGAAAAACTGACTTTGCAGGACGTGAAAGATTTCTACGCGAAAAACTACACGCAGGGCGCACTTGTCATCGGTTTGTCAGGCGGATTCGACCAGAAATTTGCCGATCAACTGAAAGCGGATTTTGCGAAACTGCCGAAAGGCGATAAGAAAATGCGTAAGCTCGCCGCGCCGAATCTGGCGAACGGAATGAAGATTGACATCGTGCAGCGCGAAACTTTGGCGACGGCAATTTCGATGGGTTTTCCGATTGACGTCAATCGCTCGTCGGGCAAAGATTACGCTGCGCTTGCGCTCGTCGCCGCCTATTTCGGACAGCATCGCTCGTCGAACAGCTATCTTTACGAGCGTCTGCGCGAACTGCGAGGGCTTAATTACGGCGATTACGCTTATATCGAGTATTTCCCGCGCGGAATGTTTCAGTTCGAGCCAGACCCGAACATCGCCCGACGGATGCAGATTTTCCAGATGTGGATTCGCCCCGTTGAGCCGAAAAACGCGAATTTCGCGCTTCGTGCCGCCATCTACGAATACGACAAACTCGTGAAAAACGGACTCGACCAGCAGACGTTTGAAAACACGCGCAACTTTTTGTCGAAATACGTGAACATTTTGACGCAGACCAAAGACGCGGAACTCGGTTACGCGCTCGACTCGAAATTTTATGGAACTGGCGGCTATAACGAAACGATGAAGGCTGATTTGGCGAAACTGACTTTGGAAGACGTAAATAAAGCGATTAAAACTTATCTTGCGTCGAACAAAATGCGCGTCGTGATGATTACGAAAGACGCGGAAGGCTTGAAAAACCAAATCGTCAATAACACGCCCGCGACGATTTCCTACGCTTCGCCAAAGGATAAAACGATCACCGATGAAGACAAGATAATTTTCACATACCCGATTCCGGTCAAAGCGGCAGATGTCACAATCACGCCGGTTGGCAAAGTGTTTGAATAGTTTACGATTAAGATTGAGAGAAGAAAACGAAATTCTTCTTACGAAAAGATGGCAGCCGAAGGATTTATTCTTCGGCTGCCATCTTTTCGTAATTTATTTTCAAAAGTAGATTCGAAGCCAGTTCATTTTTCATCACAAGCGAGTCGAAAACCTAAATACTCCTTTTTTGTTGAAGCAGCAGTTGCTTTACGATCAGTTATTAACCACTGAAATTTCTGAGGCGACTTTTCAGGTTCGGCATAAGAACTGCCGCGAACGACCGTTCTTTGCTCTGTCTCATTTTTTTTTGGGTCGAAAGTAGGATTTTTATCTTTTGGAAAATCGGGATAAAATGAGAATTTTGTAGATGTCCATTCAAGCACATTGCCCAACATATCTTTAATATTGCCCGTTAAGATTTCATCATTGTAAATTCCTACCTTTGATATTTTGTTAGTGCCGACATTAGCTAAATCGGGATTCCAATCTTTTCCCCACGGAAATAATGTTTGTTGATCACCATTGCGGGCGGCGAATTCCCATTGCTCGTCAGTCGGTAAAGAGCAAGGTCTCTTTTCCTGTTTAGTAACCCAAACAGCGTAGTCTTTAGCATCGGATAAAGAAACAAAGGTAACCGGAAATTTTTCTTCGCCGATTGGCGGTTTGCCGTTTTTCCAATTTTCGGGAGCAGCGTAGTTCTCCGCCGATGTAAATTTGGCGTAATCTTCGTTGGTTACTTCGGTTTTGTCCAAATAAAAATTACCCACGCTAACTTGGTGAGCCGGAAACTGTCTTTGCCAGCGATCATCATTCACCGGCACGTCGCTTCTGCCCATCTGAAAACTGCCGCCTGCCACTAAACTCATTTTAGTGCTGATTCGACTTCCGCTTTCCGAAATTTTTTCGACTTGCCTGACGGAAGGAATTGTGTTTTCTTGGCTTTGAACAATGCCGGATTCGCTTTTTGAAGTAGAATTAACTGCAAGAAAATAAACCACGCCACCGAAACTATAAACACGCAACGCTATAACGGCGGCAGCAATTTTTAACGCGGGCAATTGACGATTGGCGGGCGCAGACGAAGTTAAAAAATTCGGCGCGACGGAAGAATGCGGTTCGATGTTTTGCCCCGCTATAGCTGCTTGATTCGGATAAGCGACGGTCTGCCCACCGAAGTGAATCAAATTTTTTGTTTGCGATGAATCCGCAGATGGTTCAAAAGATTTGTCAGTTAATAATTCCGGCGAAGTATCGGTAATATAATCATTGGCAATTGTGGCGGAAATTCTTTCGTCAGTCGTCGGGTTAAGCAAATTCAGCGTTTGCATATCGCCGGTGCGCGGATTCGACTGATGCTTGATTTCTTCGATACGCTTTTGGACTTCGATAATTTCCTGCGCTAACCGTTGCGCTTCCTGTTCGGCGCGAAGTTGGGCTTGTTCGGCTTCTTCACGCTTGACGGCTTCAAATTCTGCCATTCGCCTTGCTTCTTCGACGCGCTGACGAGCGGCTTGCGCTTCGCTTTCATAACGGTCGGCTTGTTCGCGCACTTGTTTGAGAGCTTCGGCTTCGGCGACGCGGCGGCGTTCGGCTTCACTTTCGGCGATGACGATGATACGGTCTTCTATTTTTTGACGTTTGGCTTCTGCCTCATGCCGCAGTCCGGCTTCGTATTCGGCTTGCTGTTTGGCTTCTTCAAACTTCTTTTTGGCTTCGGCGACCTGTTCGGTTAATTTGGCGGCATCAATCTGCGCCTGACGGCGAACGCCTTCTTCAAGTTCGCGCCGCTGCGTTTCTTTCTCTGCTTTTTTCCGTTCTTCTTCTGCTAGCTGCTGTGCCTGCAAAGCGGCTTCGGCAAGTTGATTAGCGCGTTCTTCGGCTTTCAGACGAGCTTCGGCTTCTTCGGTCAGCAGACGTGCTTCGGCTTCGGCTTTTTGTCTGGCTTGCTGTTCGGCAAAAAACTTGCTTTCCATTTCAGCCTCGACGCGCCGCCGTACATCGGCTTCGATTTTCTGCTGCGCCTGCGCCGCCCGCCGCTGCGCTTCTTCGGCAAATTTTTGCGCTTCGGCAAATTCTTGAACCAATTTATCGGCTTCGCTGACTTGTTCTTTGGCTTCTTCGGCGCGATTCTGTGCTTTAAGAAAGTCTTCGGCGAGCGTTTTATCGGCAAGCAGTTTTTCATTACTCGGAATGTCGAAATACGAATGCAGTTTTTCTCTTTGCGTAATCGTCAGTCCGCTGTCGCGTTTGACGGCGACGGTTTTCGCTTCGTTTTCGGGCGGGCGATACGGGAGAAAAGAATCGTGGAGGCTGACGGTTACCGATTCGGTCGTGTTGCCAATTGCCTGTTCTAATTTGGCGAGCATTTGTTCAACCGAATCGGGACGCGCTTCGCGCTCTTTTTCCAAAGCCCCGCGAACGACGGTTTCGATATTTTCGGGAAGTTCAACGCCGTGCGCCGCAAATCTGGGCGGATCAACCGATAGATGTTGATAGACGATAGCCGGAATCGTGTCACCGTCAAACGGCAAATTTCCCGTCAGCATTTCATACAGCATCACGCCCAAGCCGTAAATATCGGCGCGGTGGTCAACGTCGCCGTTTGACCATTGTTCGGGCGACATATACGGCGGCGAACCGAGAACGCTGACGTTTTTCGATTGCACGAACGAGCCGAGCGATTCGGTGGATTTGATTTTCGCCAGCCCGAAATCGAGAACTTTAATGGCGCGGCGCAGCGGCAAGTCTTTTTGCACCATTATGTTCTGCGGTTTGAGGTCGCGGTGAACGATGCCTTTGCGGTGTGCTTCGCCGACCCCTAAAACAATCGGCAGAAAAATCTCGTAGGCTTTTTCGGGTGTAAGTTTCGTTCCCTGTCCGATAAAAGAAGAAAGCGAAACGCCGTCCACATATTCCATTACGAGATACGGCATTACTTCATCTTCGACCCCGAAATCGGTTACGCCAACCACGTTCGGGTGCTGAATCGAAGCGGCTAAAATGGCTTCCTGACGAAAGCGCGTCAAAAGACTTTCATTTTCTTCGACCAAATCCGGCAGAATAACCTTGATAGCGTGCGCGGATTTTAGAAATCGGTGATGAGCTTTGAAAACGATGCCCATCCCGCCTCTGCCCAATCTCTTTTCAAGAATGTAGCGTCCACTGATCGTGCCGCTTCCCGCGATGGAACTCGTCAAAAATCTTTCGTCGAGCGGACACTTGAGGTGCGTGTCGTCGTAGCAGGTGCGGCATTTCGGGCATTCTTTCATAGCTTTCTGAAATTCGTCGGTCGCGGTAATCGTTCGACGAAAAAACGTCTCCGAATCATCATTTTTATGATGGGCGCGGCGTTAAAACCAAGACATTATCCTTTAGAAATTAGATAATTTATAAATGTAAAATTTGAACCGCAATTTTAACGCACAGTAAAATTAAGTTCAAATAAAGCAATGTTTTTATTCACTACCGCCCGTTTTAATTTTTGTCGCAACTACGGCGATGCCGGTTTCGCCTAAAACTCCATCGCTTCGGACATTTATCATTGACACGACGGCGTACAAATCTTGAAAAAAGAAACTTGAAAATTTGAGTTCGGCTGTCCGGCAATGCCGACTGCGCCGATTTTGAAATTGCTCGCCGGATCGGTAATTTTGCCCAACGGAACTTTTTCGCCATCCTGATTTTCGATGTAAACGGTGAAAACATTTTTTTCGCTTTTAATAATAACGGGAAAGTTCGAGTTCAGACTCGAAGCAAACGTCTGAATCGAGCTTGAATTGAGCAGTTCGGCTTTGCCGCTTTTGACGACGAAACCCTTCATTAAATAAGGTTCATCGGCTTTTTCGCCGGAGATTTGGATTAAGTAATAGTTTTGATTATCCAACGTCCGCACGACGAAACCGGCAGTTCCGGCGTTGAGTAGTCGAATGTTGCTGATTACTTCAAAATCTATGTAGTGCCGGTAGGATTCATTGCGCGGCAGTGCCAAGCCAAACGCTCCCGAAACTTTCATACCGTTATTGCCGTCGAGTTTCCACGTTGCCGGCGCAATCCAATCACTGCCCGACCAGGCGGTGCTGAAAGTCGTCGTGCTTTGCTGTCTTTCCAACTCGACGGAAAGGATTTTCTTTTCGGGAGAACCGTCGTCATCCAGATCATCGCTCGGCAGGCTAATGTCGGTTCTAATCACTCCATATTCGAGTGCTTTCGCTCGAATATCGAGGTTATAATCGCCTTTTTTTAATTCTTTAATCTGCGCTTTTCCGTTATTGATCGGAACGATGCAGTAACCCGCTGCTTCCAGCTTTTTAGGAGTGCCGTCAGTATTCGTTCCGGCGGAAGTCAGCGGAGCATACCGTACTTCTCCGTCGCTGACGTTGGTTAAAATAGTCAACTGGTAAGTAACCGGTTTCAAATCCAAATTAATGCTGGTGATTTCTTCCGGTTTGAGTTCAACTTCCGTTTCCTGCGGCACATAGCCGTCTATTACTGCCGTTACCGTGTAAATGCCTGGAGTCAGATTTTCCCACTGGACACTGCCTTCCTTTGCGACCGTTTTTGTGCGCGGCGTTGCGTCTTTGATGCTTGACTGGAGCGTAATTTCGGCTGAAAGTAGAGCCGAAATTACCAGATCGCCGGTTTTGATGGCGGCGGATTTGACCTTTTTTTCTGCGTAAAATTTCTTTCCGCGATAACTTTGACCGCTTTCGGCTTCGGTTTGTTCCTCGGCACTGAAACGGCGGGCGGTTTCGATTTTCTTTTATTTACATCGCGCACCGGAACGCGCCCGATGTCCTCCTGCGCTTTGACCGCTTTTTCGGAAAAACCCAACAACCCGCCGATTGCTGCGATAAAAATAACCAGTCGCACAACACGTTTTTGCATTTGATAAATATACACGTTTAGCATCATCTTAAAAAGCAAATGCAGCAAAAAGTAATGAAGAATGAACAAATCGCCGCAGATTTGTTCATTCTTCAAGTTGACGATTTTTCCCCGTCGTTTTCCGATGCAATCCGTCAATATTAGAAACTATATTTCAGCGCGAGTTGAAAACGTCTACCCGGCGTAATGGTATCGGCTGCCTGTCCGAAGCCCGGCGATTCGAGAAAGCGCACCGGAATTCCGAAATTGGCGCGATTGATAAAGTTAAAAATATCCACGCGGAATTGCAAATTCCGGTTTTCCGTAAATCTGAAACGCTTGATAAACGACAAATCCATTTCCAGCACGCTTCCGGCACGGAAGCTGTTGCGCCCGACTGCGCCGTCCTGACCGATGGCAGCTAACATCGTCCGCAACTGCGCTTCGGTCCCTATTAGTCAAAGCTAACGGTTGCCGCCGATTGCCCGTTTCCGTAATAAACTGCGTGTTGTTCAAACGGTCGGTCAAGTTGCCGTCCAGATTTACGTCGAAAATCGTATTGACGGTATATGGCTGTCCGGTATTATACTTGCCCGTCCCGGAAACTTGCCAGCCGCCCAATAAGCCTTTGACGTAACTGTTTTGATTTTTTAAGTTGGGCAAATCATAAACGAAATTATAAGTGAACCGATGCCGCACATCAAAGTTTGCCGCTGCATACTCGCCCGTCAAGTTGATGCTGTTCTGCGGTAAAGCCGATGCGCCCGCCAAGTCGAATACATCCGAAACGTCGTCTTTCACGCTGCCATATACGTAATTGACCTGATACTGAAGTTTATCGGTCAGCAAACGCCCGCGCCACCCGATTTGCAGCGAATCATACCGCGAGCGTCCGGTGGTTTCAAATTGATTTATTGCTCCGACATTGGCGACCGGTCTCCTAAAGGTTGAACCGGGATCAAATGTAGCTCCATTAGCTATCGGAATACAAGGATTTGAAAGATTAGAACAATTTCCCCCAAAAGGCGGAGCAAGCGTAAAACCTAAAACACCGCTAATATAATTACTGCCAAAATTGGGTGTGGTAAAACGAAGTAAATTGTGTCCTGTTGTTCCGACATAAGCAACTGAAACGAACATATCTCCAAAAAGTTTTCGTTCGACTCCGATTGAGTATTGATACGATAACGGAGTGTCCAAATTTTTAGTAGGCAAGGTCGCGCCAAACGAACCTCCACTACTA
Organism: Pyrinomonadaceae bacterium; assembly: GCA_963761145.1. GTDB lineage: Bacteria > Acidobacteriota > Blastocatellia > Pyrinomonadales > Pyrinomonadaceae. The sequence continues at coordinate 160,535 of CAVXFU010000004.1, read as the reverse complement.
CTTATTGAAGGGAAAAGGGAAAAAACATTTCTTAATGCCGCCTCTAATTGCTGTGAAGTTAACGCCGGATTTATTGTATTCAATGTTCCGGGTTGGATAAGCGGAATACTTTGGGAAGGCACACACGCCGGAGTTATATCTCTCGGATTACAGACAGTACCAGAAACCGAATCGAATACCGCATTTTGCGGGTTGAACAGAGTGAACAGAGTGTCGTTGGCAGCTAACACGCCGCCGGCAAAATTTGCCGTAGCGAAGGTCGGAAAGACATTGCGCGATTGACTGACGACTGACCCGATAATCTGGTCATAATACATACCAAAACCGCCTCGAATAACAGTTGAAGAAGCTGGCTCGTAAGCGAATCCGAGACGCGCCGCAAAATTATTCGCGTCGCTTTCATAAATTTTGCTTCTTCCATCAACATAGCGATTGAGTCCGCTTAAAAAAGACGGAAATGTTTGCTGAAAGGTATTTTCGATTTTTCTGTCAGCTTCTTTCGGAGTAGTATTATATTCGTAGCGCAAGCCGTAATTGATGCTAAAATTCCGAAAAACGCGCCACTCGTCTTGACCGAAAAAATTAAGTTGATGATAACCTAATTCGATACTGGCATCTTTGCCGGGTGCTATCAAACTTTGGAAAAATCCGGTTGTCGCGCCTGAGGCTGCTAAACTTAGCGGAGATGAAAATGTTCCAAGTAAATTAAAAGTATTGGTTGCTCCTATACGTGCTATACCTATACCGCCATTAAAAGAAACCAGCGGACGTGAATTACGAGGCAGGTCGCTTTCTAAAATTGAGCGGCGAATGTCCGTCCCTAAAGCCAAAGCGTGGTTGCCTAATTGCCAGCGGACTGTATCGGCAATTTGGAAAGTTCTATTTGCCCGCTGCTGAGGAAAATTGAAAACATCAACCCCGACAGAACTAAAACCGGCGATGCTTAATTGTCCAATTAGTCCTAACGAAGAATTTCCGGTAGTTCCGCCGGGACTAGTGCGGTAAACGACCTGAGACGGCGCACATAAGGCAAATCTGCCGTTGCATCCCGGCGAGACATTATCTGGATTGGTAAGATTTTGCAATAACGGGGCGTTTAAAAGAAACCGCCGGTCTTCGGGATTAGTAATTTGAGAACTGCTTGCCGGAAGCAAGAAACCCGTCGTATCGCGCAATTCCTCAAATTCCAGGCGAGTGCGTCCGAATGAAAAACGCAGTTCATTTGAGATAGTATCGGTTAAGCCGCCGCTCAGGAAAGTCGAAAGGTTATCGGTGCGAACTTTTGGACGAATACTAGAAAAAAGTGCGCCGCCGACATCGGTCAAGTCGCGCCGGTCTTTTGTGAAATTGTAACGCGCCGTAAATGTTTGCTGCTGCTTAAAAAGCGGAAAATTGTAATCGTATTTGCCTGAGAAAATAGCTCCGCGGGCATCCGCCGAAAGTGCCTGCGTGTAGGTGTTGCGTCCATAAATGCCGGTCGGATCATTAGCAAATGGGAACAAACTGAAAATAGCGTCTCCGCCTGCTGTCGTAGGGAATCCTCGACTAAGCGGCTGGTCGCATAGACCAGTCGCCGGTAAAATTCTACCCAAACATCCTTGTGTGCCTTGTGCGCCCGTATTGGAATTTCCGCGCTGTTCGACGGTTGGCACGGCGAAATGTCTTTCCTGCGAGGCGTTAAGCAGTTGACCTTCGCCTGACGCGAAGAAAAACATTTTGTCGCGCTTTATCCGACCGCCGACGGCAAAACCGCCTTGCAAAAGAGTAAACGAATCTTCATCGCCGGCATTGTTGAAAACTCGCTTCTGCACGCCGTCAATCAGCACCGGAACTAATTTGCCGGTTGGCGTGGAAATTTCCGGCAGTTGTCTGCCCGTTAACAGAGAAGATGTATTGCCGCCCGCGTTGTCGAAAAAGTTGCGCGAGTTAAATTGGTCGGAGTTGAAAAGACCGAACAGCGTGCCGCTGAAACGGTTGCCGCCGGATTTGGAAATGGCGTTGACCTGCGCTCCGAGATTGCGTCCGAATTCGGCGGGTGCGAGCAGCGTGATGATTTGAAATTCCTGGATTGATTCGATTGGCTGCGGGACGAGCGTGAAAATCCCTTGTCGCCGAACGCCGATGTCTTCGTCATTATTGTCCGAGCCGTCAACCGTAAAATTGTTAGCGCGTGAACGCAAGCCGTTGACGGAAAATTGACCGGACGTGCCGACACCGCCGCCGATGCCGGGTCCGACCGAGTTGCCGATTGCCTGCGGCGGCGGTGCAACGCCCGGCACAAGCAATCCTAATTCATCGAACGTGCGCGTCAAAGTCGTGCCGCCGAGCGGCAGCGTGCGGACGCGAAAAGCATTAAACGCCTCGTCACGGCGCGGATTCAAAACCAGGACTTCGGTCGTATCTGAGGCGGCGTTATTATCCTGCTGCGTATCGGCAGCATTGGTCGGCGTAACCGGCGCGGGCGACGGATTTGGGTTGGGCGACGGATTTGTATTATCAACGACGGCAATCGGATTTTTTACTAATTTCACCGGAACTTCCTTAATATCATTCGAGCGCGTGGCGACAATCGTTTGGATTAATTCGCGTGTTTGATAATCGGGATGAGTAACACGGATTAGATAAACGGCGGGCGACAAGGCGTTTTTCTGAAATCTCCCGTTTGCGTCGGATTTGGTAGGATTTATTACATTATTCGTCTGGTTGATAAATTCCACCCGTGCGCCGGAAATCCATTGTCCGGTCACGCTGTCGGCAACCGTTCCGATGAAACTGCCGTCGTTTGGACCCTGAGCTTAAACGGCGTTCTGATTGGCAGCAACGAAAACTCCAAGTAAAACAAAAGCGCGGCAGCGAAGCGCGGCAGAAACCGTTCGGCACAATCTTGGCGGAAACACGATTTGTTGGTTGATAACATCTTTTTCTTTTCTCCTTTTTTATTTTTTGTTAAACCCGCAGCCTGTCTGATTTCTATGATTTCGGAAATCCAAACGTCAAACGAATTATGTTTTTTGTCGCAGGGCGAAGATTGAAATTTTCTCTTCAACTCTTAACGCACCAAAAAACGGTAAAACCTATAATAATTTTTTAGGAAATAACTTATTAGCGGATAAGAAACAGTTTTTGGCTCACAGCCGAAGCTAATTTGCGACGATAAATTCCCTTGCAAATGATGAGGGTTATAAGAAATTTCGATTCAAATACAAGATTAAATTAAAAATGTTCAGCTTCGTTTGGAGTTCCGCGTTTACGCGGCAACCGCCGACGAAGCGCGGCGAAAAAGCCGCTTAAAAGCGGAGAGCCAAACTCTTTAAAATTATTTTGTTCCGTTATTATTTTGAAGAGATTTATAAATCGGATTGAGCGCGAGTTAAACAGCTATGAAACTTAGAGTCTGTTTAAATTTTGAACATTCGGCTGTTTTGTCGCTGAAAGCGACCAATTTAATAGCGTCGGGTGAAACCCGACGACTCGCCGGAAAACCGTTCCGACGCTGAAAGTGTCGAATAAAAACCGCAATGTTCGACACTTTCAGGGACGCAAAACTTGAAAATCTGTGACGTTGGGTTTCACCCGACGCTATTAAATATGTCGCTTTCAGCGACTTTTTCAGAAATTTAAACAGACTCTATACGATTAAGCGAAAATTTCTCTAAAAACTCTTTCTGAATAAATACGTCGCGCGGATAAAGAATGTGCGGCTGTTGCGCTCGAATCTGGGTTCGAGTTGTCCGGTGAACGGCGAAAAACCGTTGTAATTGAAGTTGTCGTTGTAGCCGACGTAAAGTGCGGTTCCCGGATTCGGGTTGTAACCGGCGAGAATCTGCCCGCTGACGTTCGACGAAAGCGAATCGTAATCAACGCGCGTTCGCAGAAATGTGAAACGCGAAAATTGATAAGTCGAGCGCAGAGTGACGATGTTCGTATCGAATGCTAAACGGTCGTTATCACTGCGTTTTAACCGGCTTTTCGTATATTCGAGCGCGATGCGCAGCGGATTGATCGGTTTGTAATCGCCGCCGACCTGCAAATCAAACTGCCAGCCTTTGCCGGGATCGAGCGCGGGCGGATTTGGAAAGATAATGTTCGGGTCGTTCGGATTAATCAGCAAAAGCCGGATATATTCTCGATATTCGGGGCTGTTCAAATACGTCTGAAACGCCGGACTCGCTCGCGGATAACGGCTTCCCGCACCGAAATCAAAGTCGAAGGCGTTGAAAATCGAACCGACAAAACCATACGCGGAAAGCTGTTTATTAAAGGTTTTATTAAAATTCAAGCTGAGATAAGGCTGGTTTGCCGAACGATTTGCCGCGCCGAAAAACGCGCCCGATTGATTAACATTGCGCCGGGCGCCGAATTCGTCTTCGTAAATCTTTTCCTGTCCGATGCCCGCTTCTCCGCCGACGTATAAACTTCCCTGCAAATTCAAATTAAAACCCGTTCCGATTGAAACGCCTTGCGTTCTGCCGCGCCAATCAACTTGATACCGCGCGAATTGTCGCCAATTCCAGCGAATAAGAAATTCTTTCGGTTTGGAAGTCGAGCTGAAACGATTGAAAAAGAAAAATGAATTGGTGTTCGTGCGCGGCGTAAAACCGGCATCGGCGCGGTAATCGCTCGAACGCCCTTCGGCTTCGACAAACCAGCCGCGCGTGTCAGTCGTATAATCCAAATTCCAGTAGTAACCGATGCCGTTGCCCGTCCGATATTCGCCGCGATCTTTGTCCGCATTGTAGAAATTTTTGCGTGAGTGCGTGCCGAGAATCTGAAACCTCATTGAAGTTTTCGGATTCAGCTTGAATCTGCCGTCAAAGCCGCTGACGAAGTTGCGATTCTTCGGAAAAATCCGCGCCGTGGCGAAAAATCCGATGTTGTTCTGTCCGCCGATGTCGTGTTTGAGGCGAGCGACGGCGAAAAAGGCGTTTTTATCTACGAACTCACCGATGCGCGGCGCGATAAAAGGATCATTGCGCTCGTCAATCGAATAATTTCCCGGCGCGTTGTCCGAAGCGAACAGTAATCCGAACGAATTCGCGCCGATTTTTCCCGTCAGTTTCGCTGCCAAATCAGGGTCAACGATCTTTCTGGAGTAAAACGGTTGAAGAGGCGAATCAAAAATTTCTTTGCCTTCGAGAAAGAACGGACGCTTTTCTTCAAAGAATATCGGAAACCTTTGATTTGCCGTCACTACTGCCGCGTCCGCTTCGATTTCCGCAAAATCAGGATTGATCGCCGCGTCGAGAGTTACGTTCGGCGACAAAGTGTATTTCAAATTCACGCCGAATTCCGGTTTGATTCCGTCGTTAACAAACCTGCCTACATCGCGCAGTCCTGCCGGATTAAATATCGGGTCGAAACCGTTGTTATTCACCGTCGAAATCGGAATCGTCCGTTTGCGCGAACCGGTTTCCGCCAAAGTGATGCTCGGCACAATTTCCAGAGTTCGCTCGTATTTTATTTCGTTTAGACCGGCGAGCTTGCCGTGTTTGACTAAAAACCCGTTAATGTCGCGGTCATCGGGCAGCCATTGGTCGAATTCATCATTAAGACGGTCAATGTTTCGGGCGGCGTTGAATCCCCAGAGTTTGCCTTTTCCGGCGGTGTAGCGCAGAGATTTGAATGGAATCTGAACTTCGACCGACCAGCCCCAATCTTCGATGACGCCTTTGGATTCCATCACGATGTCCACCGAGTAATCTGCGCCCTGACCTTCGGTGAAAATCCCGTCCTGCTGAATTCCGTAAGGATTAAAGCCGAGAACATATGCGCGTCGCTGGTCGTTGTAGGTGTCGAGCCAGATGCGCACGTTGTCTTCGTTAAAAACCTCGTCGCGTTTGGCAACGGTCGCGCGAATTTTGTCTTTTTCGTCGAAACAGCGAAACGCGATATACAGATTTTTTTCGTCGTAACCGACCATCACTTCGGTCGGCTTTGACGCGGCGATATTATTTCCCGGATTGGTTTGATAAAAATCCTTCAATACTTGCGCCGATTTCCAAACCTCATCGTCGAGTCTGCCGTCAATAATCGGCGCGGCAGAAAATTTTACGACATCGACGGGGCGCATTTTCTCCGGCGGCAGATTAAATTTTCCGCCGCTGCCGGTCGCTACGGAATTGTTCGCGCCGCCGTTTTTCACGGCAGCCGATTCCTGCGCTCGAAAGGAAACTGTAAAAATTAAAACGAATAAAAAGACGCACAGTTTTTTCATTACTTCACCTGTCGTAACTAATTGATAGTTGAATCCTAATGCGGGTTGAAATCTAATCTGAACTAATACAAAGTGTCGGTTCAGCGACATTTTGAACGGATAAACAGCCGCAAAAAAAGATAGGAATTTAACGCTGAGTAGAACGCTAATATACCGGGAATGTTTCAAAAAATGTGCAAATGTCTCAGCAAACTTTCGCACGTTTAATCTTCAGTTCGATTTCAAAGCGTTTGTCGTACGAATGATTACTTCTCCGTCGGCGGTCGTATTAAACAAATAATTGCTGCCGCCGCTGCCGACTTTCCATTTGGAAGAATTTTGTCCGTCGCCCTGAAGTTCAAGCGCAATGCCTTCGCCCGTGACGTTTTTACGGTTCGATTCGATATTGGCATTCGCGTTTTCCGGCAGCGTCAAGACAATCCTGCCGTCAAGGGTCTGCGCCGAGAATTTTTGAAAATCGCCTTCGAGATTCATCGCTCCGTCAGCGGTTGTGCCGTCGAACACGCCGCGAAACCCGATAACGCGAATTCTGCCGTCGGCGGTTTTAACGCTCAACTTTCCGTCTGCGTCGCGCACGTTGATTGCGCTGTCCGCGCCCTGCAAATCTATTTCGCCCGACACGCCCTCGAGCCTGATTTCGCCGTCGGAGATGATTTTCAAATCAGATTTTTTTGGCACAAATATCTCGACACGCGTTCTGGTCGAATTTTCATCCATCCATTCGCTACGCGGCGCAGAGTCTTCCGAAACTTTAAGGCTGACGGACGAATCGGAATTTTTGACGGCATTGGTCGTCCACTGCGAACTAACGGATTTTCCGTTTGAACGCGTAATTCTGACTACCGAATAACTAACTTCCGGTTTGTCCCAGCCGCGCACCGTAACTTCGCAGTCTTTGGCTTCGACCGTAACTTTCGGCGTTCCTTTAACGGCAAACGAACCGCTTTTTTTTTCGATGGCGGGCGAGCCGACCGTAAAATAATTCGTTTGCTGCCGATTGCGCCAGCGCGTCTTTATATCTGAATTCGAGTTCCTTCAAACGCGCCTGCATTTCCGCCGAATTATACTTTCTTGCCTGCCGCAACGCTTCTTTATAGCTTTCTTCAAATTCAGGTCCCATTTGCTCCATTTCCCTTTCCGCTTTTTCCATTGCGTCTTCAACTGTTTTTCGAATCGCTTCATTATAATTTCCGCTGAAAGCGGGTGGTAACGGAATATTTGGAGCATTTGGAGCGTTTGGAGCATTCGGAGATTTTGGGGCTTTTGGCGGTTTTGGCGATCTGATGTTTGAATTATCTTCTCCGTCTTCAATGTCCCAATCTTCTTCAGTTTTTATGTTCAGAAGATTGACCGCCGGAACAAGATTTTTGCCGTCATTTTTGCGTCTGACCGACAACGCGCCGTTGACGCTGTTCAGATGAATTCGCGCGTCGCCGCTGCCGAGTTTGCCGTATAAATTGCTGCCGACGTATTCGCCTTTGCGAATTGGCAAACCGAAATCGTTGGAGATTTTTCCGTTCACCGTATCGGCTTTAATCGTCGCGTTCGCGTCCGACGGAATCATCAAATCAACGGTGCCGTTCACGGTTTCGAGTGAAATTTTTCCGCCTGCCTGAAGCTGGTCAAAATCGGCGACGACTTTGCCGTTGACGGTCGAAAGATTCGCCGTGCCGCGCAGATTCGTCGCGCGAACTTCGCCGTTAACTGCTGAGGCTTTCGTCACATTAGTCGCGCCGGTAACGCTGATCGAACCGTTAACGGCGGCGATTTCATTTAAGACGGCGTTGCGCGGAACGGTCAAATGATATTCAACCTGCAACTTGCCGTAATTTCGCGTGCCGCCCGAACCTCGCCGATTCCAATTGTCATAATCGGTTTCGACGGTAAACGAAGTCTTGCCGCGCGTCAATTCTGACCGTGACAGCCGCCAGAGTTTCCTTTGAATCGGCGGTTTTGACGTATTCGAATTTGACTTCGTTTCTGTCCCAGGTTTCGACGATTATCGAACCGTTGACGTTTGAAACGCTGACTCTGCCGTTAGCATTGAGCGGATAAGTTTGCTCGAATCTTTCGGTTTCGTCGGCTAAAGCAGCGGTCGAAACTATGGACTTCGTATGATTATTGTCGGCTGTAAAAACAGACTGGCTATTGTTGGATGAAAGCATCAATCCGGCGAAAACTATTGTGTATAACCAAGACATTTATGAAATTCTCCTTTTGCGGAATTTATCCTTTTTCTAACAGTAGAACACCGCTCCGAAACATTTATGACAGAAATTTATAGAAATTTATTACTCGCCTTTTTGCCTGATATGTTAGGCTATTAACAGATCAGACGATTTTTCCGCACACTTGAACTTCAGCAAGAACAAATACAACAACTCAGTCGTATTGAACATCTGACGAATTTACTTTGAACATTCGATTTGTTAATTTTGTATATTTGATCGAGGTTTTATTACGGAGAATGAAATGAATTTAAAACAAACGCGATTGCATATTTTGCACGAGCCGAAAGACTTGAGCAAAGAAGCGAAGACCGGTGTTTCTCTCCATTGCCATACCGAAAATTCCAAAGAAATGCTGGATTTTATTCCGCATTACGCCGACAAACTTCCGATAATTTCTTATTTCTGGAACCGCGAACGCCGAAAACATATCGAACGACGCGGCAAAGACATTGAATTTGACGGCTCGTATTGGTCGCCGCCGCTGACCGCCGACGAAGTTTACAAACTCGAAAAACAACAGATTAACGAAGCCGGACTCGAAGCGATTACTTCGATTACCGACCACGACTGCATTGACGCGAATCTGCAAATCAACGAACACACGGCAAACGAACACGCACCGATTTCGATGGAATGGACCGTTCCGTTCGAATTCGGATTTTTCCACGTCGGCGTTCATAATCTGCCCAAAGATCAGCGCCGTCGAATTGACGAAAACGCTGCTCGATTTCACTTTTAACAAAGAAAATCACAATGCCGCGAAACTCAACGAAGTGTTTTCGATGCTTCACGCCCTGCCCGAAGTTTTGGTCGTTCTCAATCATCCGCTCTGGGACATCGAAATCGTCGGCAAAGAAAAACACGAACTTCTATTAAAAAACTTTTTGAAGGAACACGGACGCTGGATTCACGCGTTCGAAATCAACGGTTTTCGTAAATGGTCGGAAAACAAAGCCGTTATCGAAATGGCGGAAGCTCTTGGGTTTGCCGATTGTCACCGGCGGCGACCGTCACGGCTGCAAACCGAACACGGTTATCAATCTGACAAATGCGAAAACCTTCGCTGAATTTGTCGAAGAAATTCGTGTTGATAAACACAGTGAAGTCGTTCTGATGCCCGAATACAAAGAGCCGCTGCATTCGCGTCAACTACAGTCGTTCAGCGAAATTTTGAGACATTATCCTGAATTTCCCGAAGATCGCCGCCGCTGGTTTGACCGCGTTTATTACGATTATGACGGACTCGGACTTCGCAAACTTTCGGTGCATTGGGAATTCGGCGGACCGAAATGGCTGCAATGGGCGACGTGGACGCTCGGCGTTTCGGGCAATCCGCGCCTGCGCCCGTTTTTCCGTTTAGTGATGAAATCGGAAGACCGCGTGCCGAAAGACGCGTCGCAAACCAATTTTGAAATTCCCGATTTACAGGAAATCGTCAACAGCCTGTCAGCGGAAAAAGCTGAGGCAACTTAAACAAACGGTTCAAAATATAAAGTTCAAAGGTCGGAGCTGATTTGAAAACTCTGAACTTTGAACTTTATATTTTGAGCTTTACATTTTTTTGTGAATAAAATTCAGCGCGTCGCGTTTTTCCCCGATTCGTTTCTGGAAGTTAACGGCGTAGCGATGACCAGCCAAAGATTAGTCGGATATGCCAAGCAAAACGGCTATCCTTTTTTGTGCGTTCACGCCGGAAAAAAGACTGAAACGACCGAAGACGGAAGCGTCACATATCTTTCACTAAAACGTTCCGCCGCCGCGATCAAGATGGACGAAGATTTGGCTTACGATCCGCTTTTTCAGCGTCACGCCAATCGAGTTTTGCGCGAGCTTGTAAAATTTCAGCCCGGACGTTATTCATATTACCGGTTTGAACGATGTCAGCATCATCGGCGCGTATCTGGCTTGGAAACTGCAAATTCGCGTCGGTCGGCTCGTGGCATACAAATTTGCACGAATTCGCCGCGCATCGCTTAAAACGGATGTTCAGTTTTCTGCCTGTTTCAACCGCTTCCGCCATCAGCAATTTCGCCGAACGGAGAATTTTCGACGGCGCAATTCTTTATTACAGAATGCCGAAAGTCGTTCTTGCGCCGAATCAGGAATTGATTGACATTCTGGCGAAAAGAAACGACCGGAAAGTTTTTTTGATGAGTCGCGGCGTTGATACGACGGAATTTTCTCCGGCGCATCGAATTGTCAGCGACAATATTTTTCGCATCGGTTTCGTCGGCAGACTGCGCGCCGAGAAAAACGTGCGAATGCTGGCTGATTTAGAAAAAAAACTGCTGGCTGCCGGAGCGACGAATTTCAAGTTTTTGATCGTCGGCGAAGGCAACGAACGCGAATGGCTGGAAAAAAATTTGCAGTACGGCGGAATTCACCGGCTTTCTCGACGGCAAGCGTTTAGCCGAAGCGTATGCTAATATGGACGTTTTCGTGTTTCCTTCGGAAAGCGACACGTTCGGCAATGTCATTCAGGAAGCCAACGCTTCGGGCGTTCCGGCGATCGTCACGAGTCAGGGCGGACCGAAATTCATCGTGCGCCACGACGAAACCGGATTTATCACGGAAAGCTACGGACGATTTTGTAAAATACTCGATTTTGCTGATAAACGACGCGCAAAAGTTAGCGGAAATGAAATCGGCGGCGCGTGAATTTGCCCTTTCGCGTTCGTGGGACGCGGTTTTCGAGACGGTTTATCAAGCCTACGACGAATCTTATCGAATTCAGGAAACGGAAAAGAATTCGAGCAGTAAAAATCTAAAAAATGAGCGAAATGATACTTGAAACAATGCCGATTGCTTCGACTAAAACAATCAGTGAAGCCTTGAGCGGCGTTTGGCAAAATCCGGCGCAGCTCGTCCGGCAGTGGAATTATAAAGGCGCGTTGATGAGCGGTTTTTTGCGTGCGCCGATTTTTCTGATTACTTATCTGGTCGGACGTGAAAGCATCAAACTCGCCATCGGCGCGGCAACTGCACAATTCATTTTTCGCTTTATTTTCGCCGGTGTCGGCGGCGCATTGATTCAGGCTTTTCGCCGTGTTGAGCCGGCTTGGAAAGCTCTTTTGGCGATTTTGTTGATCGTGCCGGTCATCAGTCACATCTTTGAATATCTGGTGCAAACCGGTTTTGCGTATTTCACCGGAACCGGCGACCACACCGATGTCGCCATTCTGCGCTCAGTCTGCATCTCGATTTTGTCAGCTTTGTTTAGTTTATTTATTATGCGGCGCGACGTTTTGATCGTCGGCGAAGCGGAAAGCAAATCAATCTGGAGCGATTTGGCAATGTTTCCCCGATTAATTTTCGAGTTTATGGGCTTCGTGCCGCTCGAAATCGTTAGAATGTTTCGGCGCGGCGATTATGTAAAAGTTTCGATGAGCCTCGTCGCTTTCGCAATGTTTTCCGAACTGCTCGGTTGGGCTTTAACTAACAAGCCTTACTGGACTTACAGCAAAGGCAAAACGAGTTTCGCTTCATTCTGGGGCGTTGACGGGTTAATTCTGCTTTCAATCGGCATCATTATGGCGGTAATTTACGTTTACAAAACCGAAAAACCGGCAACGAACGTATAAGTTCTATGGACACGATGCCGCGCGTGGCTTTATTCGCCGACACCTTTCACGAAACCAACGGAGCTGCCAATTTCCTGCGCCGATTAGTTAATTTCGCTAAAGAAAAAAACTACGAACTTCTGTGTGTCCGTTCGGGCGACGAAACCAGATTTTATCAAGACGGCAGCATTTCATTTTTGGATTTAAAGCGCGGATTCGGTTCGATTCCGCTTGACGGCGCGTTAAAATTCGATCCGTTTTTGTGGAAAAACAAAAAACTGGTCGGCGAGATTCTGAAGAAATTCGCGCCGAAGATCATTCACGTTACCGGACTAAACGACATCAGCCAATTCGGTTATTACTTCGCGCATTTCTGGAAAATTCCCGCCGTCGCCACGTGGCACACGAACGCGCACGAATACGCCGCGCAGAGATTTCTGAACTTTGATTCCGTTCGTTTCTCAAAACGCGAAAGAGAAAATCGGCAAATCAATCGAAAAATTTACCTTCAAAGGTTTGATGAAACTTTATTTTCTCGCGCAGATGCAGCTCGCGCCGAACGAAGAATTAGTCGCCGACATCAAATGTCTGACCAAACGCCCGTCGTTTCTGCTCGGTCGCGGCGTTGACACCGAGTTTCTTTCGCCTGCTAAACGCCGACGCGAAAACGCTGACGAAATTCAAATCGGTTTTGTCGGCAGACTGCGACCGGAAAAAAACGTGCGATTTCTCGCGCAAATCGAAACTGCACTGCGCGAAGCAAACATTGAAAATTATAAATTCATAATCGTCGGCGAAGGCGGCGAGCGCGTTTGGCTGGAAAATAATCTGCGAAAATGTCGAATTAACCGGCGAGATTTTCGGCGAAGAATTAGCCGAAACTTATGCAAATATGGATTTGTTCGTTTTCCCTTCGCAAACCGACGCTTTCGGCAATGTCGTTCTCGAAGCGATGTCGTCGGGCGTTCCGGCAGTCGTAATGCGCGAAGGCGGACCGAAATTTTTGATCAAACACGGCGAAAACGGTTTTGTCGCCGAAGACGAAACAGATTTTATCGAAACCGTCGTCGGCTGCTCAAAAATCCGCATCAAATCTCCGACCTCAAACAAGCCGCCCGACGCGCCGCCGAAGAGCATTCGTGGGAACGTATTTTTGAAAAGATGTTTGAATATTATAAAATGGGCGCAGGCTTTCGAAAAAATATCCGCGCGTAGAGTAAAATAAGTGTCAATTAAATCAGTTCACATCACCAATTACTACCACAAAAATTCCGGCGGAATCAGTACGTCTTTTAATAATTTAATGGCTGCCGCCGAACGTCACAAGCGTTTTGTGCGGTTGATTGTGCCGGGCGAAACTGAATCAATCGAAGATGTCAACGAATTCGCTAAAATTTATTATGTTCCCGCCAAACAGTCGCCGATTTTCGATAAGCGTTACCGCGTGATGATGCCCTGGGATTATATGCCCGGCAATTCGATTATCCGTAGAATTTTGCTGGCGGAGATGCCGGATATTATTGAAGTTACCGATAAATATACGCTTTCAATGCTCGGCGCGATGATTCGCGTCGGCAAATTCAAAGAAATCGGTCGCCCGATGCTCGTGCATTTTTCGTGCGAGCGAATGGACGACAATATCGGCTCTTTTCTTTCGACAGGCAAATTCGCCAAATGGTTCGCGCGGCGCGTGATGGGAAATTACAATTTTCCGACCTTCGATTTTCACATCGCCAATTCGCCATACACGGCGCAGGAATTTTACGAAGCGGTCGAAAAATCGAAAAATCCGACGCGTTCCGATTGGTTTTTTAATTGGTGCTGGCGCGTTTTCAAAGCTCCGCGCGTGCCGTTTGAAGAACGCATCCCCGTTTGTCCGCGCGGCGTAAACGTCGCGCAATTTTCGCCCGACAGAAAATCGGACGCAGACAAAACGCGAAATGCGCAAGCGGGCAGAAATCCCTGAAAACTCAGTTGTTTTGCTTTACGCCGGACGCATTTCGCCGGAAAAAAACATCGAACTTTTGCCGGAAATTATGGAAATTCTGGCGAAAGATTCAAATCGAGATTTTCGTCTTTTGGTCGCCGGCGCAGGACCGCAAGCCGAATGGCTGAAAGAGGAAACCGCCAAACGCATTCCAAATAAAATCATTCAACTCGGACATCTCGACAAGGAAACTTTGTCGAATTATTACGCCAACGCCGACGTTTTCGTGCATCCGAATCCGCGCGAACCGTTCGGCATCGCGCCGCTCGAAGCGATGGCTTCCGGCACGCCGACGCTCGCGCCGAACGCGGGCGGACTTCTCGCCTACGCAACCAACGAAAACGCCTGGCTGGTGGAACCAAACGGCAAAGCGTTTGCCGTTGCCGTCCGCGAAATTGTTGGCGACGAAGCATCAAGAAATAAAAAAATTGAGACCGCATTTGAAGCCGTCAATGAAAACACGCGCGAAAAATCGACCGATTTTCTGCTCGCCACCTACGACCGTTTATATAAAGATTTTGAGCGGCGAAAAGAATTATTCACCGACAAAGAAAAAGCGGGAAAGTATGATTTCGCCGGAGAATTATTTGCAAAGGAAGAATTAGAAAGATGATTAAAGTTCTTTGGTCTGAGAAAAAGAACCGACAGAATATCAGAAAACACCAAGTTGATTTCAACGAAGCCAAAACGATTTTTGACGACCCGCTGCAAATTTCGACAACTGATCCAGACCATTCTTTCGATGAACGACGATATATTACAATCGGCATTTCCGCACAAAACAGGTTGCTGATTATGACTCACACTTTCGTTGATGATAAAATCAGGCTTATTACGGCTCGAAAGCCGACTCGGAGCGAGCGAAAAACTTATGAAGAAGGAGAATTTAATGCGTAAAGAATATGATTTAAGCAACGGAACGCGCGGAAAATTTTACGGCAAAGTTGATACGCAAAATCCGATTGTCGAAATTAACGATGAAATTTTGGACGAAGTTTTTGAAGAAGAACTGGCTGTTTTAGAGTCGAATCTCGCTCGAATCAAAAATCTTAAATCAAGACTTGCCGAACTGGATGACATAACACGCGAAAAGATTTCAAAGCGAATTTCCAACGCCAGCGAAATTTTAGATGAAATCGCACTCTCCGAATAAATGTTAGAACTTGTTTTAGCCAACTTAAAAACGCGTCCGTTTCGCACGTTGATCAGCATTGTCGGCGTGGCGTTAGGTGTCATTTTAATTTTGCTTTTTACCGGATTAGCGCGCGGAATGTCGGAAAATATGGCGAATCGCGCTTTCAATCTGAAGGCGGAAATCATCTTTACGCGTCCGGGCGCAATGGAATTGACGAGTTCAAATGCTTCGGTCAGCACGACTTACGCCGACAGATTACTTGAAATCGAAGGCGTGCAGTCAACCGTTCCGATGATTCGTTATATCACGCCCGACACGACCGGACGTTGGGGTTTGCGCCAGATTGACGGCGTGGAATGGAATTCTTTCGGGGCGATGAACGATATAAAAATTGTTAAAGGTCGCGCTGCGAACGCCAACGACGAAATCGTTTTAGACGAGCGGCAGATGGCGGACGACAAATTAAACGTTGGCGATCAGATGGAGCTTTTCGGCGACAAAAAGTACAAGATTGTCGGCGTGTTTGCGCCGCCGTCGGGCGCGAGAATCAAGATGTCGCTCGCCGCAATGCAGGACGCGCTCGAATCGCCGAATAAATGCACGTATATTCTCGTCAAAACCAAAGACGGCGCGAACGTATCGGAAGTCGCCGCCCGCATTAACGAAGTTTTGCCCGGCAATAAAATCAATCTGACGCAGGATTTAATTATTGACGCGCAGGATAGGATTCCCGCACTGAAAACTTTTTTGCGCGTGCTGGTCGGATTGGGCGCGTTCGTTTCGACGATTTTCGTACTGCTTTCGATGTACACGACGATCACCGAACGGCGCAAGGAAATCGGCATTTTGAAATCTCTGGGCGCGTCGAAATCTTTTATCATCACCACGATTGAAGGCGAAGCGTTTTTTATCGGAATTTTAGGAATCGCGCTCGGTTTTATTACTGCATTTCTCGCGTCTTCGATTATTCAATCGAGCTTTGACATTCAATTTGAATTCAGCGCGTCGTGGGCTTTGACCGCTGCCTTAATTGCCATTGCCGGAAGTCTCGTCGGTGCGCTTTATCCGGCGTGGCGTGCGTCCGACATTGATCCGGTTGAAGTGATGCTGAATGAATAATCTTTCCCGGCTTCAAAAACTCTTAATCTTCTTTAGCTATCTCGCCGATTTCCTTTTGCAATTTTTCGCGCTGAACGAGAAGGCGCAAAAACAAAGCGCGTTGTCTGAATAAAAGCCACGCTGATTTCAGCCAGACGCGCAAATCAACCAGCGTTTCTGACGAACGCAGCGCGATATAGCCGCATAAAATCACGATTGGAATTGAAGCGAGCGCGATTTGCCAGTTGAAAAAATACAAAATCGCTCCCGCCGTAATCAGCCACGTCAAAGGCATCAGCCCGATAGCGGCGATGATTTTCGAGCTTGAACCGGCAGCGTCCTGATCGTGTGTTTTTACCATTTGCCCGACGAGATTCGAGAAAAAATACGCGGGCGAATGCAGAATCGCCCCGACAACGGCGAGCGGCGCAAGCAAAACTAAAAGCGCGACGCGCGCAATCAAATAGCGAAAAACATACCACGTCGGATGCTGTAAAACCGACAAACTTTCCGTCGTCACGCCGCTCTTCCGTAAAGCGTTTTCGTAGGCGGAAACGCGCTCGTTGAGTTCAATCATCTGCTGCGGATCGTTTTTTTCCAGCAGTTTGTAACGCGCCGCCAGATTTTGCAGTCGTTGAAAAGTTTTTTCGAGCGTGCTTTTGAAAATTAAGTTTTCGTAAACCGAAGAAAATAACGCTTCGGCTTTAAGAACCGCGTCGAGTTCAATTTCGGTTTCGAGATTCAGCGTGACGTTTCGCAGAGCATCTTCGATTTTGGCAGTTAAATCTAAAACTGCATCGCGCGGCGGTTCGCCGTTTGCGTCTAACTCAATCGGTTCGACATCAATCAACTCGCCATATCGAATCAAAGCCTCACTGCGAAAAGCCGTTTTTGAAGTGTAATAAAGCCCGACCGCCATGATTTTCAGGGATGATGGATGATGGATGATGGATGAATTTAAATCGGCTTTGTTCATCCCTTTGCCCTCATCCCTCATCCCTTCCCTTGCGCCCAACGCGATTCGCGCCGCGCCGGTTTTTATCGGCTGGAGTTTCGTCTGGTCGTGCGAAATGCCTTCGGGGAAAATAGCGATGCAGCGATTGCGCCGCAAAAGTTCAAAGCAATTTTCAAACGTCGAATGGTTGCTCCGGGTTTTCGCGTCCGCGTCAATGCGGCGATAAACGGGCAGAATTTCAAATGTGTTAAGTAGAAATGCGCCGATTGGATTATCGAAAAGCGTTGATTTGGCTAAGAATGAAACGCGCCTTTGCAGCGAGACGAAAACGAGAGCCGGATCAACCAAGCCGTTCGGATGATTGAGAACGAAAATAATCGCGCCTTCTTTTGGAACCGTTTCGACGTTGACGGCTTCGATGCGGCGAAAAAAGAGTCGGAGCGCGATGCTGATAATCGCGTGAATGATTTTTCTGACCAAAGACGCGCCCTTGCCGAGATAAATCATTCGCCACAGGCTTAGTGTTTCGATTGGTTCAACGAATTCGATTGATTGGCGCGTGTTTTCGTTCACAATTTATTTTTACCATATCCGCGAGCGAAAATTGCCAGCGCGATGCCGCCGATGATTAAAAAGGTTGCCGTTGTTAACCGCAACGAAACTGTTTCCGCCAGCAGAATCACGCCGCCGATGCCTGCCAGAACGGGAACGGAAAGCTGTAAAATCGCCGCGCGGGTCGCCGTGTGAAAAGCGAGCGCGGCATACCAGATCGAATAGCCGATGCCCGACGCCATCGCGCCCGACAAAACGGCGAATAAAATTCCCTTCGAGGAGGCGTGAATTTGCGCCGGAAACGGCAGCGCGGTTAAACATATCAGCGGCACGGCGCGGACGAAATTGCCCATCGTATCGGCTAACGGATTTCGACTGACGCGCCCGCGCAGAGTGTAAAAACCCCAACAGATTCCGGCAGTCGCCATCAACGCCGAACTGATTAAAGGCGGCGCGGTCAGACCGGGAAAGACTAAATAAACTAAACCGCCGAGCGCGAAAATCAAGCCGAGCCATTCTAAATTTGCCGGTCGCTCGCCGTTATAAAGCGCGTGGGAAATCATTGTCGTCTGCACCGAACCGAACAAAATTAACGCTCCGGTCGCGGTCGTCAGACTGACGTAGGCGAAGGAGAAACAGACGGCGTAGGCAAAAAGAAAAAACGCGGAAAGCCAGTTTCCGCGTTTCGCTGCTGAATCTTTTTTGCCGAAAATCGAATAAATGACGATTAGCGTCAAGGCGCCGGACGCGAGCCGCACGAGCGTGAACGCCAGCCAGTCAATTTCATCTGACTGGAGCGCGAGCCGACACAGTATCGAGTTAAAGGCAAAGCCGATCAACGCGAAAGCCGTGTAGAAAATCCGTTTCATTGATTGAACTACGACGGCGATTCGACTTTCACATCTTCCACTTCGTCGTCATCCTCATCTTCGTCAAATTCGCCTTCTTCGCCGATTTCGCCGAATTCCCAGCCGTCATAGGTCGAGAGTTCGTATTCGTCGGCGAGTTTTTGAAATTCGACATTGCGCTCTGCCAAACTTTCGGGCGTGTGCGTTTCGATCTTATCAATGTGCAGCAGATATTCGCCGGTTGATTTGTCGGTCGCCTCGTCGCCGAGTTCAAAAACGTCAACGAAATCGTAGCCGTCGGCTTCTAATTTCAAGCCGAGTTTTTCGAGTTTATCAACGTCCGTGTCCACGAAATAGTAGCTGTAAAGCATTTCCTCGTCCAGATTCCATTTGTCTTCGGTTTTCGCCGCGTTGAAAATTTCCCTGATGCCTTCTAATTGTGATTCGGTATCTCTGAATTCCATAATTTTGTTCGGGAACGCCGTCGCCCTCGACGGCATTTCAGTTTTTGCCGTCGAATGCGACGACGTTTCAAGTTTTTGCCGTCGAGGGCGACGGCGTTCCTATTATTCGTCGTCCTTGATGTGCGCGACGTTTTCCTTGATCAGCGTACCGCTTTGTATTGCGCCAACGCCGTCGCGCGGCTCGCTGTCTTCGTAATTTTCGAGCGAATGATCCTGCCCGATTGGTTTGCCGTCGTCGTGATTCGGGTCAATCGCGTTCACATCTTCGTCGGAAACCGTGCCGTCGCCGTGCGCTTCGTTGCTGCCGGTTTCGGTCGTGTTTTTCGGGTCATCGTTGTAAACGTCGTCTGCATCTTGTTGTGCCATTTCTTTTTTCTCCTCTTGCTAAATTCGTGTTTTTCTAAAGCCTTTCAAATTATTCTCTCATCAATCGAACCTATTTTGTAATTTAATCGAGCGATGTTTCCGAAAAATTACAAACTGCGCGGCAAACCCGTCGTTTCCGATTGAAATCTTCTTATTTTTTCCTTGGCGGTCGGCAAAAGTTCCGAACAAACGATTTTTCGTTCGCACGATGTCCTTTTTTGCCGCCTACCGATTTTCATATTCGGAATGACCAAATTTTCTTCGGAATATGCATCTTTCGCACGGAATACGAGATTTGTGTGTCGGAATGACCGATTTTTCTTCGGAATATGTCGCTCGTGTATCCGAATGACCGATTTTTCTGTCGAATACTCATCTTTTACGTCGAATACTCATCTTTTCTGTCGAATACTCATCTTTTACGCCGATTTGACGATTACGATTCGTTTTCCGCATCTTCCTGCTTTCTTTCAGGTCGCATATGCGGAAACAGAATCACGTCGCGGATCGAATGTTTGTTCGTCAAAAGCATCACGAGCCGGTCAATTCCGATGCCGATTCCGGCGGCGGGCGGCATTCCGTAAGCGAGCGCGCGGATGTAATCTTCGTCCAAAACCATCGCTTCCGCATCGCCCGATTCGCGTTCTTTCATCTGGTCAACGAACCGCTCGTATTGTTCCTGCGGGTCGTTGAGTTCCGAAAAACCGTTGGCGCATTCCATCCCGTTGATAAACAATTCAAACCGCTCGGCAATCTGCGGATTCTCCGGCGACGCTTTCGACAAAGGCGAAATTGATTTCGGGTAATCTATGATGAAGGTCGGTTGGATTAAGTTCTTCAACTAAATTTTCAAACAAGAAAGATTCAATTTATCATTTCTGATTGCTCATTTGAAGTCGATTATTTCGTTACATTTTCTGACAGTTTCACTCAAACTTTGATTCCAATATCTTTGCAACTTATTCTTTGCGTATGAATTTCATCATCTTTCGAAATGTACTTGCTTCCAATATTCTTTCGAATAATTTAATTGCTTCTCACTAACACCTTTATCTGTCTGACTAATTCGATCAACGCAGTTCTTTGAATTGTTCTAACATCAGAATAGTTGTTAAACCATTAACCTTTGTAATTTATCATCTAAGCCACATTCAAATTCATCACCAATCAAGTTTTGAATTAAATCTTCAATCAATATTCAGCGATTGCATCTTTCATCGAAAATCTTTCAAACTTTGAAAAATCAATCTCGCTTCTCGCCATATTTCACAGTACCAAACTTCCGCCCGTCGCTTTCTGCACCGATTCTTTAATCATCGCTTCGGCGAAATCCATCATTCCGTTCACGTCCATATAGGCGCAGTAAAATTCGAGCATCGTGAATTCGGGATTGTGTTTGTGCGACAAACCTTCGTTGCGGAAATTGCGGTTGAGTTCGTAAACCTTTTCAAAACCGCCGACGGTCAGGCGTTTCAGATAAAGTTCGGGCGCGATGCGGGCATAAAGCGGAATGTCGAGCGCGTTGTGATGCGTTTCAAACGGAGTCGCCGCCGCGCCCGTCGCCTTCGGCGTGAGCATCGGCGTTTCGACTTCGATGTAATCGTGATCGTCGAGAAAGCGGCGCATTCCGCTGATGAGTTTGGCGCGGCGTTCAAAAACTTCGCGGGTCGTTAATTTGCTAACGCCGGTGCGCCTTTCTTCGTCAATCTCGTCGTCGGTTTTATTCCGCAAACTCGAAGCAATCAAATCAACGTAACGATAACGGCGGCTAATTTCCGCGTCGGCGATGTCGTGCATTTTATCCGGCATCGGCATCAGAGACTTCGCCAAAAACTGAATCGTTTCGACGTGAACGCTCAATTCGCCCGTGTTCGTCAGAAACAAATAACCTTCGACACCGACGAAATCACCGTGATCGAGCAAGCCGAAAACTTCCCACGCCTTGCCTTCTTCATCAATCGTTTGTAGCGTGTCGTTACTGATCGCTTTCGCGTCCTGTTTGCGAACGTAAATCTGCAACCGACTCACGCCGTCGCTCAAGTGAACAAACGCCGCTTTCCCCATCACACGCGGCGGCACGGCTAATCTGCCCGAAATTCTGACGTTGCCGAACGCTTTGAGTTTTTCGTTCAATGCGGCTTTCAGTTCCTGATTCGGTTTTTCACCTTCGGGCGTGTTGTCTTTCAGTTCTTTCGCCAGCGATACAATTGGGTCAAACGCTAAAATATTGGAAATCGTGTCTTCCTTGCCCGTCACGTTTGAACGCTCGTATTTATTCGGATATGTATTGCCGATTAATTCGCGCAGTTTGTCGAGATGCTCGCGGCGCGCTTCGGTCTGGTCGTTCGGTTCGACGATTTCGTTAAATTCGGGAATGCTCATAATATTTTGTTCTTTATTTATTTTTTCACCGCCATTTCGTTTTTCAAAATGGCTTCAAACGCTTCCTTGCCCCATTCGTTGAGGCTCTTGCCTTTGCGCGTGGCGGCTTCGGCAATCTCGGCGTGAAGTTTATCGGGCAGACGAAAAAGCACTTTGCCCGAATAGCTTTTTTTCGTTTTCTTGCCTTCTTTTTCGCAGGTTTCGATGTAGAAATCCACCGATTGGCGCATCGAATCTTTTAATTCTTCAACTGTTTCGGCGTGAAAAGCCACAATGTCCTTTGTTCCCAAAAGCCGCCCGACGAAAACGTTATCGTCAGCGGAAAACTCGATTTTCGCCGTAAATCCTTTATACGTTAATTTATTATTCATCTGTCACACCTGCTGCCTGTAAAAATTCTCGAAAAAGTTCGACCTGATATTTCTTCGCTTCTTTCGCCGGATGCGGACGATGCACGAACAGTTTTTGCTCGTTCAATTCAAAAGACATCCTTGAACCGTTGCCCTCGTTTATTTCCGCGCCGAGCGCGACCATTAATTTTTCAATATCGGCGAATTTAATTGAAGCCGCCGTCGGAACGCTGAAAATCGTTCGCAAAGTTTTCTGATGTTTTCGATTCATCAAATGAAATGATAGTCAATGACGATAGCATTTTCAAAGATTCTATGTCTTTTCACGACACGCTCCGAAATATGCTAATTTATTCTTAAATCTTTTATGAACTTCGCCACCGAAACCACTACGGAAATTGCGCGTCTGCGCGACGAAATAAAACGCGGAACGCGCATCGTTTCTTTGAGCGGCTTAACCTCAATCGCCGCCAAAGCCTTTGTTTTATCCGAACTGAAACGCCAAACAAATAAAACCTTCGTTATCGTCACCGATTCAAATAAAGATTCGGACGCGTGGGAATGCGATTTGGATTTTTTTCAGACGCAAATCGGCAATCAGAAATCAAAAATCGAAACTTTGCCGTCGTTTGAATCCGACGTTTACGCCAACGTCTCGCCGCACGCCGAAACGCTGGAAAAACGCGCGCTCGCTTTGTGGAATCTGGCACAGACGAAACCGGATTTTCTAATCGCGTCGGCGAAATCTTTAATCACGAAAACGCTCGCGCCGAAAGAGATAAAAAATCTCGGCGCGACATTTGAAACGCGATGCAGATTTCGCGCCGGAACTTATTAATCGAAAAATTAATCGCGGCGGGTTATGTCCGCGAAGAACCTTTGAAAAACGTCGGCGAATTTTCGCGTGCGCGGCGGAATTTTAGATGTCTGGTCGCCCGATGCGGCGATGCCTGTGCGAATCGAATTTTTCGGCGACACGGTTGATTCGATTCGGGAATTCGACGCGGAAACACAGCTTTCGACCGAGCAATTAAAAGAAACTTCGATTGCGCCGATGCGCGAATTTTCCGCAACGACAAAGGATTTTCGAGACTGGTCGTTTTTCGCGCGTGAGAAATTCGCGGACGAAAAATTTGCCCGCGCAGTTCAAGATCGCACGCAGTTTGCCGACGAAGGCGAAGATTTCGCCGGTTGGGAATTTCTGTTTCCGCTCGTCAATGAGAGAAATGCAGCGGTATTCGATTTTCTCGATAATTACGTTTTGATCGTTGACGAACCCGCGCTCGTCGAACAAACGCTTTCGATTTTTTACGAAAATCTCGAAAAGCGTTTCGCCGAAACTTCCGAGTCGGGCGAAATCGGTTTGGAACCGGCGGAATTGTTTTTAGACGCGGAACAATTGCGCGGAAAATTGGATGCGAAACAACGCGTCGAACTTCGCGCACTCGGCAGAACAGCGGCGGCAACCGACGAACAATTTACGCTGTCAGAACCGCCGCGACGCGGAAGCTCGCCGACTTAACGCAACAAAAAACCGTTCGCTAACGCAAACGGTTCTGACAACAAGCCGCTTTTTCTTTTCACGACCGCCGAAAAATCAACGGAAATTGAAATCCAATCGCGCTCGACGCGCAAATATCACGGCAATGTCAAAGACTTTGCCGATGAAATAAAACAAAAAGACTTTCCCGCAAAAGCGCAAAGTTCGCCAAGGAAAGCCACAAATCAGAGTTCGCTTTTCGTTTTGCAGTCGCACGGATTTGCCGAACGTCTGGGCGAGATTTTGCGCGAATACGACGTTTCGATTCCGAGCGAATTCGCTCGTCGTCGGCGATTTGTCGGGCGGTTTTGAAATTCCCGCATTTGATTTGATGATTTACACGGAAACCGATATTTTCGGCGAAACGACGCAGGCGGAATTTCAGCCGACGAAAACACAAAAGACGAAAAAATCGAATCTCGGCGCGTTTATTTCCGATTTCCGCGATTTGAAAGCGGGCGATTATCGTCGTTCACGTTGACCACGGCATCGGGCGTTTTGAAGCGTTGCAGACGATTTCGGCGCAGGGCGCGGAGCGTGAATTTATGCTGCTGATTTACGCCGACAACGCGAAACTTATTCGTTCCCGTTGAAAGACTAGATTTGGTTTCGCGCTTTTCGTCGGGCGAAGCGGCGCAGCCGACTTTGGAACGGCTCGGCGGCATCGGCTGGCAGAAAACCAAGGCAAAAGCCAAACGCGCGATGCGCGATATGGCGGACGAGCTTTTGAAACTTTACGCCGAAAGAAAACTTGGTGCAGGGTTTTGCTTTTTCCGGCGACACGCCGTGGCAGGAAGAATTTGAAGACGCGTTTCCGTATCAATTAACGGTTGATCAGGCGACGGCGATTGAAGATTTAAAATCTGATATGCAAACGCCCGTGCCGATGGACAGATTGATCGTCGGCGATGTCGGTTACGGCAAAACCGAAGTGGCGATGCGCGGCGCGTTCAAAGCCGTGATGGACAACAAACAAGTCGCCGTTTTAACGCCGACGACCGTTTTGGCGTATCAGCATTTTGAAAGTTTCAAACAAAGATTCGCCGCGTTTCCCGTGAAAATCGAATTGTTATCGAGATTTCGTTCGGCGAAAGAGCAAAAAGAAGTCGTCAAAGCGGCGGACGAAGGCAAAGTTGATATTTTAATCGGCACGCACCGCATTTTATCGGCGGACGTGAAATTGCCGAAGCTCGGTTTGGTCGTCGTTGACGAAGAACAGCGTTTCGGCGTGGCGCACAAAGAGCGTTTGAAACAGTTGAAAAAGAAGGTTGACGTGCTGACTTTGAGCGCGACACCGATTCCGCAGAACTTTGAATATGTCGCTATTGGGAATGCGCGATATGTCGGTGATCGAAACGCCGCCGCGCGACCGTCTGGCGATTAACACGCAGGTCGTGCAGTTTTCCGAAGTGGTGATTAAATCGGCGATTGAACTCGAATTAGCCAGAAACGGACAGGTTTTCTTTATTCACAATCGCGTCGAATCAATCGAATCAATCGCCGCGCATATCAAAAAAATCGTCCCGAACGCCCGCATCGTCGTCGCGCACGGGCAGATGAACGAAAAGGAAATGGAAACCGCCGTTCTCGATTTCGTCGGCTACAAATTCGACGTTCTCGTTGCCACGACGATTATCGAAAACGGCATTGATATTCCCAGAGCGAATACGATTATCATTAATCGCGCCGACAATTACGGCTTGTCGCAGCTTTATCAACTGCGCGGGCGCGTCGGACGTTCCAATCGTCGCGCTTATGCTTATCTTTTGATTCCCGGCGAAATCGAATTAACGCCGATTGCCAAACGCCGCTTGTCGGCGATTCGAGAATTTTCCGATTTGGGCGCGGGATTTAGAATCGCCGCGCTTGATTTAGAATTGCGCGGCGCGGGCAATATTCTCGGCGGACAGCAATCGGGACAATTGGACGCGCTCGGTTTCGACCTTTACACGAAGATGCTAGAGCGCACGATTCAGGAATTAAAAGGCGAGGAAATCGAAGAAGAATCGAGCGTTTCGATCAATCTCGGCGCGAATGTGGCGATTCCGAACGATTATATTCAGGAAACGGCGCAGCGTCTCAGAACTTACAAACGCATTTCGTCCGCCGATTCGGAATCCGCGTTGCTGCAAATTTACGCGGAAATCGGCGACCGCTACGGCAAAATTCCCGCCTCCGTTAATAATTTATTTGAATATGCGCGTCTCAGAAAATCCGCCGAACAAATGCGCGTCGTGTCGGTTGATAAAACGCGCGAAGGCATCGCCGTCAAATTAGGCGAAAATGCCAAAGTCGCGCCGGAAAAACTGATGAAATTTCTATCGGAAAATCCCGAATCATCGTTCTCGCCGAGCGGCGTTTTGAAAATTCCAACCAAAGTTGAAAATATAATCGAAGCGGCGCGTGGAGTTTTGGAAAGTATAAAATTCGACTAAAAACGAATCGGAAAAAAATCAGCCGCGCAGAAATACGAGGATTTGTAAATCAAATTATTTTCGTATTTCTGCGCGGCTGATTTTCAATTTCGGTTAAGAGTTTTGTTCTTTGCCGCTTTGTGCGCTGCGCTCGGTCGCGGCGGGCGGAGTTTTCGCGGGCGCAGGTGTTGTCGGTTTCGGCACAGCTGGTTTCGGCACCACCGGAACCGGCGTTTTTGCCGGTGTCGGCTGCGGATTCGTATTTGCGGGCGCGGGCGTTGGCTGTGTGCCGGTATTTGCGGGTGTAGAAATATTAGTGTTAGTCGGTCTCGTATTTGCCGCCGGTTTCACGTTCGCGCCGGTATTCGTATTGGTCGGCACGGGAATGAGAACTGTTCCATCCTGCATAAAAATACTGTTCGGATTATTCGGATCAATCATCTGTCCGCCCGGCGGAATTTGCTGATACATCGGCGGTGCGCCCGGCGGCGGAACGCCTCGCGCCCATGGATTGTAGCCGTCGCCGTAACCATCGCTGTTCGGAACGGCTTGCGGCATCGTCATCGGCATATTTGAATTCATCAGCATCATTTGCGGCGAAGCTTGGTGTCAGCAGTCGCCGCGCCCGTTTCGTTCATTCCGGTCGCCGGATTTAGCGGCTGAACCGGCTGTCCGTTCGCATCGGTTTGCAGAACGGTTGCCGGATTGGTCTGCTTGCTTTGCGTCGCGTAAATCAAACTGATTGCCAGAAGCGAAATTCCCGCCAAAACGACGAACGCCGTTTTCCACATATTGTTTCGGACATTTGCGTCGGTTTTCAACGCTTGAGATGGAATAATCACCGTTTCATTTTCGCCTGAAACGTCCGAAATGCGGTTCAAATCAACGGTAAATTCGGCGGCGGTTTGATAGCGCATATCGGGATTTTTCGCCAATGCGCGTAAGATTACCGGTTCAATTTCGGCGGGCAAATCCGCGCGAAAAGCCGACAGCGGCAGCGGCGGATTGTTCGCCTGTTTAAGCAGTAAATCCGTCGCATTATCTGCCGTGAACGGAACTTCGCCCGCCAGCATTTCATAAAAAATTACGCCGAGCGAATAAATGTCCGAACGCTCGTCGGCTTCGGCAACCGATGAATTTTGTTCGGGCGACAGATACGCCAAACGATTCGCCGAATTGTCATCAAAAGCCGAATCATTTTCGTCTTTGGCAATCGCGCCGAAATCAAGGACTTTGACGAGTTCCGCGCCGTCAGCCGAATGTGTCAGCAAAATATTTTCGCTCGTCAAGCCGCGATGAATCGTGCCGTTGGTGTGCGCCGCATTCAGCGCGGCGGCGATTTGGCGGGCAATACTTGCCGCGCGTTCAAACGACAATTTGCCTTCGCGGATAATCGTATCGCGCAAACTCGAACCGTCAATGCCCTCAAAAACGATATACGTCGCCACGTTTTTATCCGAACCGAAATCGGTCACATTCAATATATTCGGATGCGCGACGCGCGAAACGGTGCGAGCTTCGACTGAAAACCGTTTAACGATATTTTCATCAACAGCGAGCGCGGGCGTGAGTATTTTGACGGTTACGGGTTTGTCCATCAAAAGATGCGTGGCGCGATAAAATTTGCCCAAACCGCCGCCGCTTTCACGCATTACGGAATCAATCCGGTACTTTTCCGCCAAAGTTTGTCCGATAAATTGGTCTAACATTTTACTAAATAATTTCCGGGAAATTTGAAACTAAGTTTGATTTTCGCCTTTAACTCGCGTTAATCATTATACGCCCTAAAAACGATTCGATTCAAAAATCTTGCGCTTAGTTGTCGCTAAAGCCGATTTCAAAACTGGAAGCTGTCTCAAAAATAATTTTTCTTCTTAGCGTGCATTGCGCCTTTGCGGGAAACCCTGTCTGTTTCCCGCAAAGGCGCAATGCACGCTAAGGGAAAATCAAGTGTAAATTCAACAATGCCTATTTTTGAGATGGCTTCTAAATAAAAATGCGGGCAAAGCCGAAACTTTGCCCGCAAATCTTGAAATATTCGAAAATTATAATTTGGCGAAAACGATAACCAGTGCGAGCAGCACGAGTGATTCGATAAGTGCCAAACCGATAATCATCATCGTTTGGACGGTTCCCGCCGCGCCCGGGTTACGAGCAGCGCCTTCGACTGCCGCCGCGCCGATTTTACCTTGTCCGAGTCCGCCTAAACCGGCGGCAATGCCGAAACCGATACCCGCGGCAATCGCCTTGTAACCGTCAACGGTAAATTGATTGTCAGCTGCGCCCGCGCCCGCGCCTGCCTGCGCCATTGCCGGAATTGCCATTACAGCGAGTGCCAGCACCGAAAAGAAAAGATATTTTAATTTATTCATTTTATGTGTCTCCTAAATTTACTTTTTATTTAATTGGCGAAAATTTTTCGGCTGAACTTTATCTTTCGTAAAATCTGCGGGTTGTTTATAATTTCGCCGCGCTTCCGGTATGCGCTCGATTTCTACTCTCATTGGAGTCGAGGCTCCTGCGTGCTGGCATCTCCGATATAAAATGCATATTTTCAATTGTAAACTTCAGCGTAAAATTTTCAAAAAACTTTTTATTTCATTGAAAGCTGATATATTTTTCACTTTTCAGCTTTCAGTTTTCACTTTAACTTCAGGCGTATTCGACCTGCGCCGTTTCGCCGTTTTCCTTCATTTCAATTTCGTGTTCGTGCGCGTGATCGTGCGGCACGTGCGAAACTTCGCTGATGTAAATCATCGAAAGCAAAGTAAACACGAGCGTCTGCACGAGCGCGACAAACAGCGCGAGCGGCAAAAGCACGACCGGCAACGAGAATCTGCGTGTACGGCGGAAACAGTCCCGAAATAATTGCCGCGATTTGTTCGTCGGCGAACATATTCGCAAACAAACGTATGCCGAGCGTCATCGGGCGAATCAAATTACTGAACAGTTCGATCAGGAAAATCAGAGGCGTGATAATCAGCATCAACAGCAGCGGCAGTTTCGGTCCGGTTAAATGTCCCAAATGCGCGACAATTCCGTTTTCACTGATGCCGACGTAGTTGTAATAAATAAACGACGCGATGCCGAGCGCGAACGTCACGGAAACGTGCGCCGTCGGCGACATAAACAGCGGAAATAATCCCATCAGGTTGGAAATCAAAACCAAAACGGCAAATGTTCCGACGACCGGAAAATATTTAAATCCGTGTTCGCCGATGACGCTGACGACCATATCTCTAATCGCCAAAACTCCGGCTTCAAGCGTTAATTGTCCGGGTTTCGGATCGTCTGCGGAAAGTTTACCTTTCAAAATCCAAACAACAACGACCGTTAAAATACAGGCAATAACGAACATTACCGTGTACCACGGAATCGCAGTTTCCGCCGTATAAGGACCGAACACTTTTTCCGCCGTTGTAGCTACGCCCAATTTATTGAAAAGCCAGTTCCAAGCCGGAACGGTATAAGCTTTTTCAAAATGAAGAACCGGCTCGCCTAAATAATGATTGATAAACTGAACGATGAGCGGCGATTCTTCGTGATGACCGCCTTCTGCAAATAAAAACATTTTTTATAATTCCCTGCTCTTAAAAAAAGTCGAAAATAAACTTATAAAACCTTCAATAACAATCGCCAAAGCGAAACTCGATAAACCCAAAATCACGGCAACGACCGGAATCGTGTGCGTTAAAAAAACAATTGTCAGAATCGCGCCCAGAGTTACGTAACGGGCGAAATACCGAACCGCCAGAAATCTCGGTTTTTCGCCGTGCGCGACGGCATTATCAAAAAGTCGCTTGAGCGAAACTTTCATCCAGTAATAATTGATGAAAGATAAAATTCCGCCTAAAATCACCCCGATTCCGAACTGCGGGGAAATATAAACAGAACCCGCTAAACTCGCTATAACGGCGACCAAACTCATCACCGATAAAATTCGCCGGTGCGAAATCGGAGGCGGCGCGGACTGTTCGGTTATGACACTATCGGAATCGTCGCTCATTGCGAAACATAAATTTTACAAAGTAACGGCGAAAAAGGCAAAAGGCAAAAGGTTACAAGTAAAAAGCCGGAAAAAGCAAAGTGAGCCGATCGGTCGGTTTTCACTTCGCCTTTGTTGATTTCTTTTTTTACAAATCTCTGTTTTTAAAGATTTGTGAGGTCATTCTGAAAAACTGGAAAAATCCGATTGCCGCGCCCAATATGATTCCGCCGACAATTCCCCACGGCGAACTGCCGAAAAGCAAATCGGCAAACCAGCCGATAATCAACATAAACACGACCGAACCGAAAAGCGTGATCGCCGCCGCGTAAGCCAAGCCGCTTTTGCGGGCGGTTTCGGCGAACGATTCGGGTTCGGCGGGCATTTGAAAAAGCGTGCCGGAATTTTCAAAGGACGCCTTTTCAGTTTTCGCTTCAACGGGCGATTCGGCATTTGTCGTTTCGTTGATTGTTTCAGCGGGCGATTCAAAGTTTGACGGCTCGTCCAAAGTTTCGGCGGCAGATTCAGCGTTCAGCAAATCAAAATTTATTTCATCATCTGTGAAATCGGCAAATAACTCATCTTCCTTTTTCTCGTCGGCGGCTTCGTCAAACAAATTTTCAGGCAGATCAAAATTCGGATCGGAAGTATAAACTGTCGCGCGCGGTTTTTCGCCAAACGCTTCGGGCGTTTCCGCGAAAATCAATTTGTCGTCCGCCGGTTCGGAAATTTCCGGCAGATTTTCCGGTTCGTCAGAATTTGGCGGCGATTCGATTCCGGCGAAGTGCGATTCGAAATTTTCATCGATTGCCGGATTGTCCGAAGTTTTTTCTTCTCGCTCATTTTTGATTTCTCCGGGTTGTTTTTCGTCGGGTTCGAGCAGACTCTTAATCATCGCCAATTCTCCTGAATCGAATTATTTTCCTGCGTTATTTCAAAAACTAATTTACGTCAATGTCGCAAAGTATTATCAATAAATCAAATCGTCACCAACCGCCAGTTAAATTCAAGTTGGCATTTCGATTGTGAATTTCAAATTTATTTACTGACTAAATCAACAAACAATTTATACTGAACTTCCTCGTTGCTCAAAAGTCGGTTGTGTATATCGCAGACAAAAGAAACATCGCGGACGGTCAAAGCGGTTTTGAAACCATTGGCTTGAAGCTTCGCGCCGAGCAGCGACGAAGTTAAAAATGAACGCTGCGTCACCACGCCGTCGCCGTTGGTGTAGAGTAAATCTTCCAGTTCCTTGTCCGTAACTTTCGTGCCGTCGTTGCGCTTAAATCCGTTGGCGCGAAACAGAGTTCGCCAACTGTCTTTTTTCTCATTGCGGTAAATCACCATCGCATCGAACGTTGGTTTGCAGTTTGAGCCGAGAAGATAAATCGCCACTGCGTTTCTCGCATTGGCATTCGAATCTAAGGCTTGGTGAAAACGCCGGGTTCGGTTAAGAACAGCGCGAAAATAGGCGCGTGCCTGCTTTTGCTCTTCAGCGGAGAATTCCTTGGAAAATTTCGGGTCGGTGTAAGCCGTCCAACCGTATTTTTCCCATGTCGCCGGATTGTAAATGTCGATTTTAAGCGGTTTTAAATTTTCGTCAAAGGCGCGAACGGTTCCGCCGTGCGGCAAAAGCTCGAAAAGCGCGGGAATCGTAAACATATCGAATCTGGTCAAATCTTGAACAAACGGAATATTTATTCCGCGCGGACCGATGGCGTAACCGTTAATAAGCGCATCAAGCGACGTAATCGAGCCTTCGTTCGGCGTTCCGACCAGAAAGATTTTGTTAATCCGCGACGCGCCCGCCCAAGTCGGCACGATGCGGCGCGTTCCCGAAGGCAAGTCCGCGTCGCCGTACATCGCCGCGTAACGCGCGATCAAACCGCCCATCGAATGCGCGATGATGTTGAATTTTAAGTTGGGACGATTGAATTTGCGTTTCAAGGCATCTATCCGCTGAATCAGAAGACGCGCGTTTTCGACGTTATCGCGCCGCCAATCGTATGGAAAAACGTAAT
This sequence comes from Pyrinomonadaceae bacterium, assembly GCA_963761145.1. Lineage (GTDB taxonomy): Bacteria > Acidobacteriota > Blastocatellia > Pyrinomonadales > Pyrinomonadaceae. The sequence continues at coordinate 128,433 of CAVXFU010000004.1, read as the reverse complement.
ATGTATCTTCGTAACCGTTCTCTCCGGGCGCGTCCCATTTGCCTTCCGTGTAATCGCCCGGAATTTCGAGCGATGCGGCGGCTTTCTGGTAAATTTCCGTTTCCGGCAGAAACTTCAGATATTTGATATTTCGCAGAATATCGCGCGGGACAAGTTTGTCGCGGTTGGCGGCGATGTTCGGAGAAATTGGCAGACGCAAATCATCGTCTTTCGACCGTCCTAAATCGAACCAAACCGTTTCATCCGTGTCTTTGTTAACAAGTTCCGAACCGAGCAAACCCGGAATAACGATAACCGGCATTTTGCCTTTCTGCGCGGGTTTTGGATTTGACGATGTTAAAGGACTCGGCGTGGGCGTTTGTCCAAAATTAATCTGGCAAAAAATCAGAAGCAAAAATACCGAAGCGAAAATCAGCGAGCGAAAACCGCTATGACTTGGCGGCACAGAAATTTCAATATTCATTTTTATTGATGCGACCCCGAAAATTTTAAATTAGAGATTACTACTAAAACATTTATAACTTTTTGTTCTTTCTCGTTCAATTTTACGATTTGTTAGTTGATAAAATTTCGGTTTCGGTTGCCGATTTCAATTCGTATTCGATGCCGCGCCAGCGAATTTTTCTCGAAAACAAAGCGCAAACCGAATTGTAAAAATAAACCGGCGGCGTAAATATCCAAAATAAAAGCTGCGGCGTAAACTGGCGGTTCAATTCTCTTTTGTAATCGGTCAAAATCATTTTTACCGCCTTCAAACGCAGAAAGGATTTGCCGCAGCCGAGCGCGAAATTCACAAATACAAACAAAAGCGTCAGCCAAAAATGTATGCCGGAAAGAAAAAATAAAAGCGCGAAGCCCGTCCAAAAGGTCGCGGTGAAAAGCAGCGAACCGATCAAAGACGCTTTCCAGAGATTCGGCGCGTAAGTGCGCGTGATTTTCATCTGTCTGGTGGAAAATTCGAGTAATTCTCTGAACGTGCAGTCTTCGACCGTCGCCGTTAAGCATTGCGGAACAAAACGAATCGGCAGCTTTGCTTCCTTCATTGCACGCGTCACGGCAAAATCGTCCGACAAAGTTCCGCGCCATTTTTCGCGCATATTTAATTTTTCAAAAGTCTCGCGCCGCATCGCCATCGAGCCGCCCCAACAGAAATTACTTTTCAAATTCGCGCCCAAAGCCGATGCGACCGAAGCGTTCCACACGACGCGCAAATGCGAAGAAAATCCGCCGTTTTTTTGCATGAACCAGCGATAACCGGTCGTGCAGCCGACAGTTTCATCCTGCAAAGGCGCGATTAAATGGCGCAGCCAGTTTCGATTCGGTCGCGCGTCGGAATCTACAAAAACAAAGGCTTTGCTTTCCCCGGAGACTTCCAAAACCGCCTGCCGCAAATTATGGACTTTTTGACTTTCGTGTTCGGCTTTTCCGGCGACGATGAATCGTGCCAAAACGGAATTTCGATAATGTTCCGCCGCAATTAATTCTTCGATTACAGCAACAGATTCGTCATGTTCATCATCAACCGCGAAAATAATTTCATAAGCGGGAAAATCCTGCTCGAAAAGCGCGGCGAGATTGAATTTCAAATCGTCGTCAAGCCCGCGACACGGCGCGATAATCGAACAAAACGGCGTGAAATCCGAAGTCTGTTTGGCGACTTCTTTTTCAAAAAAACTGAGATAATTGATTCCGCCGCGCAGCGATTTGTAGGCGAGAAAGGTTAGAACAGCGGCAAAAAAATAGAAGGCGAAAATCATATTTTGCCGTTGGTGTGTAGGAAAGCCTTAATATGTTCGATTGTTTTTGCCGTCGCGCCGCGATTTTTTTTCATCACGTCGAAAGCGTTTTTCGCCAGTTTTGTGCGGCGTTCGTTGTCTTTTAACAACTGCGAGAAAGCACGCGCGAGCGCGTCGGGAATTTCCTTTTCAGAGAGCTTCGGCAGTTGAATCAAAGCGTCCTGCGCAAGAAATTCTTTGACGATTTCGGCGAAGTTCATCGTATAAAATCCCGTCACAACAGCACATTCGGCGATTGCCGGTTCGAGAATGCTTTGTCCGCCGTGCGGAATCAGACTGCCGCCGACGAAAACGATTTCGGCGAGCGGATAAACATCGCGCAGTTCGCCGATTGAATCAAGCAAAAGCACCTCGGCGATATGGTCGCGGCTCGATGCTTCGTCGGAACGTTTCGTCCATTCAAAGCCGCTCGATTTAATTAATTCTTCGACTTCGGCAAAGCGTTCGGGATGGCGCGGGGCAAGCATAAGACGCGGCAGGTTAACGCTCGAATTTTTCCAGGTTTCCTTAAACGCCTGCAAAATCAAGCGTTCTTCGGGCGCGTGCGTGCTGGCGGCAATTATTAAAGGTGCGTCTTTTGAAATCGCAAAACGCGTCCGAAATTCGCGTGTTAAATCGCTTTCAAATTCTTCAAACGGCTGATCAAATTTGATATTTCCCGTGACTTTGACTTTCGTGTTGCGCGAACCCAAACCGAGCAAACGTTTCGCATCGAGACTTGTCTGCATCAATGCCAGATCAATGTGATGCAGAACGCGGCGCATCGTATTCGGAATCCAGCCGTAACGATTCACGGATTTTTCCGACAGCCGCCCGTTGACGATGAAAACTTTAACGCCGCTTTTGTGCGCTTCGCGGACGAAATTGAACCAAATTTCCGTTTCCATTATTAAAACGACGCTCGGATTGATTTTTTTCAAAACGCGATGAACGGTAAATTTCCAGTCGAACGGAAAGTAAAAAACGAGTTCCGCATCTTTTTCGAAAACTTCTTTGGCTAATTTTTGTCCGGTTCGGGTGGTTGTCGAAACGACGAGGCGATGTTCGGGAAAGTTTTGTTTGAGTTCTTTAACGAGCGGTCTGGCGGCGTTTGTTTCGCCGACCGAGACGCAGTGCAGCCACATTACAGGCTGGTCGTTTTGAATGAATTCAGGCAGTTTTCCAAATCGCTGCCGCAATCCGGTCGCATATTTTTTCTGAAAAAGAAAACGCGGCAGAAGCAGGATAAAACCAACGGTTAGGAGAAAACTGTAAAGGAAAAACATCTGAGATTCACAAAATCCGCGAAGTCCGGGAAGCCGGAAAATAAATTCTTCCTAAACTTCCCGGACTTCGCAGACTATTTCACTCGTTCCATATATTTTGATTCCGCCGGATTAACGCGAATTTTTTCGCCGGGCAGAATAAACGGCGGCACATAGAGCGTTACACCATTTTCGAGCGTTGCCGGTTTATTGGAATTCGATGCGGTCGCGCCTTTCATAACGGGTTCGGTGTCCTGAACAAGCAATTCCATCGAAGCCGGAAGCTGAATTCCAATTGGCGTTGCGTCATAAAATTCGACTTGAATTTTCAGATTCGGCATCAGCCACTGTGCCGCGTCGCCGAGTTCGTCTTCGGTCAGCGACACCTGCTCGTAATTTTCCGTGTTCATAAAATGATGATGCGAACCGTCCGAATAAAGATATTCCATATCGTGCTGTTCGAGTACGATGCGGTCGAGCGTGTCGTTCGAGCGAAAACGATGCTCGAAGGAATTTCCCGTCAAAAGATTTCTCAGGCGCGTCTGCACCATCGCGCGAAGATTTCCCGGCGTGTGATGGCGAAATTCCATCACGCGAACGGGCGTTCCTTCGAATAAAATAACCATTCCCTTTCTGATGTCGTTGGCTGAAAGTGCCATAAAAATTTTATTATCTCCGTATATTAAAAATGATAAGGACGGAAAAATCGGCTTTTCCGTCAGGTTTGCAAAACGTCTAGTTTATTGCGTCCGGCAATAAAATGTCTAGGTGCGTGGTTTATTTCACTCTGACTTTCAGACGAAATCTGCCGTGCCGCGCGTCGGCTTTTTGACATTCGTAAACCGTAATCGTGTAATCGCCCGCCGCTGTCGGCTGAATTTCTTTGCGATTGGTGCATGACGCATCCGAGTCGGTAACATCTTCGCCCGCCGGATTTTTTATCGAAACTGAAATGTAATGCGCCGAATTATTCGCCTTGACTTGCCCAGTGTTGAGCAGTCTGCCCTTTCCGCACGCGAATCACGTAAACTTTTTTATCATTAAAACCGCGCAAATTGCTTAAAGTAACCGCTGAAGTCGAGTTCTTGTAGAAATTAACGCGCGTCGCTTGTTGGGCGAAAACGGTCGCCGACGCGCTCAACGCCATCGTTAAAACGATAAGAATTTGCAAGCGGTTTTTCATTTAATTTCTACTTAATCGGCATCGGCGGCGGTTCTTCGCCATCCTTCGGCGGTTCGCGTCCGATTGACTGGAAAATGCTGATAATCTGGTCGTGCATCGCTTTGGCTTCTTCGTCGTTCGGGTTGAGCTTCAAACCTTTGCGGTAATCGCCGAGTGCCGCGCGATACTGCGCCGCGCCGGTCAAAGCCGTGGCGCGTACGAAATACGCTTTTGCCAATTCGCCTTTCGCTTTTTCATCTTTCGGATTTTTCTTAAACTCGTTTGCCGCCTTTTCGATGTCGGCGGTCATTTCCGTAACATCTACCGGCTTGGACATCGGAGAGCCTTGAGCTGGCTGACCCGGCTGACCCGGCTGATTTGGCAAACTGACAGACTGCGAATTTGAGTGACTGGAAACAACCGGTAAATCGTTCGGCATGTGAATTTGCTGATTAGTATTCGGTTTCTGAATCGGCAGATTAGCGTTCACTGTCGTTTGCGCCGCACTGTTACAGCCGATTGCAGTCAACGCCGCCAAAGCTAAAATTAGTATTTTTTTCATTATTTTATTGCTATCCGTATAACTCTTTTGATTATAAGCTACAAAGTCAGCGTTTGAGAATCCGCGCGCCGCCGTTTGCGGTTTTTCAACGCATAAAAAAGCGTGTAAGATAGCCGTAAAATGATGCTGAAAATCGAAAACTATATCGGCGGCGAATTAATCGCGCCCGTTTCAAACGAATATCTCGACAATTTCAATCCGGCGACGGGCGAAGTTTACAGCTTAATTCCCGATTCGGACGAGCGCGACGTTGAACGCGCCGTCAAAGCCGCGCGAAAGGCTTTTCCCGCGTGGTCGAAAATATCGGCTGAACAACGTCACGATTATTTAATGCGCATCGTCGCGCTTATCGAACGCGATTCAGATGCGCTTGCGACTGCCGAAAGCGTTGACAACGGCAAGCCGAAAACTCTGGCGAAAACCGTAGATATTCCGCGTGCCGTTTCCAATTTCAAATTCTACGCGACCGCCGCGATGCATACTGCTTCGGAAGCGCACGAAACGGTCGGACAGGCGATAAATTACACTTTGCGCCAGCCGCTCGGCGTTGTCGGCTGCATTTCGCCCTGGAATTTGCCTTTGTATTTGTTCACCTGGAAAATCGCGCCTGCGCTCGCCGCCGGATGTACGGTCGTCGCCAAACCGTCGGAAATTACGCCGATGACGGCTTATCTGTTATCAAAACTCTGCATCGAAGCTAATTTGCCTGCCGGAGTTTTAAATATCGTTCACGGTTTGGGAACAAAAGCGGGCGCGGCGATAATTCAAAGCAAATATACGAAGGCGATTTCGTTTACCGGCGGCACGAAAACCGGCGAATGGATTGCCCGCGAAGCCGCGCCGAAATTCAAAAAACTTTCTTTGGAACTCGGCGGCAAAAACCCGAACATCATTTTTGCCGACTGCAATTACGAAGAAATGCTCGAAACGACAGTTCGTTCGTCGTTCTCGAATCAAGGTCAGATTTGCTTATGCGGCTCCAGAATTTTCGTCGAACGTCCGATTTACGAAAAGTTTAAAGCTGATTTCGTCGAAAAAGTTTCGCGCCTGAAAATCGGCGATCCGTTGGACGAAGCAACCAACATCGGCGCGGTCGTCTCGAAACAGCATCTCGAAAAAGTCCTTTCCTACGTCGCACTCGCCAAAAAAGAAGGCGGCGCGATTTTGCTCGGCGGTAATCAAGCAAAGCTCGAAGGCAGATGCGCAAACGGCTGGTTTATCGAGCCGACGATTATCGAAAATCTCGCGTTCGACTGCCGCACAAATCAGGAAGAAATCTTCGGCGCGGTCGTCTCAATTCAGTCGTTCGACACCGAAGCGGAAGTTTTAAGTTATGCGAACTCGGTCGAATACGGCTTGTCGGCAACCGTCTGGACGGAAAATCTTTCGCGCGCGCATCGTATGGCGGAACAAATCGAAAGCGGAATCATCTGGATAAACTGCTGGCTGCTGCGCGACCTGCGAACGCCGTTCGGCGGAATGAAACAATCAGGTGTCGGACGCGAAGGCGGTTTCGAGGCTTTGAAATTCTTTACCGAAGAGAAAAATGTTTGTATCAAAATAAATTATCAGTTGTAAAAGTCAGTATGTAATCTGACAAAAGCGGTTTAATTTCTACTATTGGGCTTAACTCAAATTAAACATTATCCTTGTTACAGTTTTTCTCGAAATCGTCAGCAAGAATGAGCAAATTACCGAATCCGCAATCGCCTTGACGCAGAATGTCAGCGAAAGCGGCATGGCAATCGTGACGAAAGCAGCGACGGAAAATCTGGAATATTTTTTGATAAAGTCGCCGGATAAAACCACTTCGCTGCTCGCCAAAGTGCGCGGCATTCGTTCGCTGAACATTGCCGACGCGCGGCGGATTCACTTCGAATTTATCAGCGGCAAATAGTCTGTTTAAGCCAAGAATAAAGTTAGAGTATAATTAAATTTATGAGCAGCGAAACACAACCGATCAGAATAGAAACCGGCGAAGAAGTGGCGTTGGAATTAATGAAATTCATCGCCGAAAAAGAAAACAAACAGCTCGCGCCCGAAGAAATCCGTGATTATTATCTGGATTTGTTCGTCGAATGCGCGACGGCGGTTTACGACGGCGAGCGAACGCCGGAGGAATAATTTCACAATGAGCGAAGACATTATCAACTCGACCAAAGCTCCTGAGCCGGTCGGACTTTACCCGCACGCGCGGCGCGTCGGAAATCTGTTGTTTTTGTCGGGCGTTGGACCGCGTGAGCGAGGCACGAAGAAAATTCCCGGCGTTGAACTCGGCGACAACGGTGAAATCGTTTCCTACGACATCGAAACGCAGTGCCGCTCGGTGTTTCAAAACGTGCGCTACATTCTGGAAGATTCCGGTTCGAGTTGGGACAAAATCGTTGACGTGACGGTTTTTCTAACTAATATGAAAGCGGATTTTCAAACTTATAATCGAATTTACGCCGAATATTTCGCCGACAATCTTCCGTGCCGCACGACGGTTGAAATCAACAAACTGCCGACGCCGATTGCGATTGAACTGAAAGTAATTGCAACTATTGATTGATTTTCCTTCCAAATTTCAAAACAATTTTCGAGTTCAGTCGAAAATTTTCGTATAATAATAAACAAGAGCTTTTATCAAAATTCGTTTCTCGACCGTTCGATTTGGTTTTCGGCGGTTGAGAAATACGATTTATCTTGAAACGGGCTGCGAAAATATTTTTGGTTTAATAAAGGGAAAATTATATGTTACAGACAAAGGGTTATGCGGTTCAGACGGCGGATTCGGATTTTGAAAAATTTGATTTCGAGCGGCGCGAGCTGGGCGCGAAAGATGTTTTAATCGAGATCGAGTTTTGCGGCGTGTGTCATTCGGACATTCACCAGGCACGGAACGAATGGGGAAATTCGATTTATCCGATGGTTCCGGGACACGAAATTGTCGGACGCGTGGCGAAAACCGGCGCGGAAGTTTCAAAATTCAAGGACAGGCGATTACGCCGGTGTCGGCTGTTTCGTTGATTCGTGCGGGACGTGCGAAAACTGCAAGCAGAATGTCGAGCAGTTTTGCATGGTGCATTGCGCTCAAACTTACAACTCGACGGAAATGGACGAAAAAACGCCGACTTTCGGCGGATATTCATCACAGATCGTTGTGGATGAAGCTTACGCGCTGAAGATTTCCGAAACGAAAAATCTCGCCGGAGTCGCGCCGCTGCTGTGCGCCGGGATTACGACATATTCGCCGCTCAAACGATTTAACGTCGGCGCGGGGCAAAAGGTCGGCATTGTCGGTTTGGGCGGACTCGGACACATGGGCGTCAAATTCGCCGTGGCGATGGGCGCGGAAGTGACCGTTTTTTCGACTTCGCCGTCGAAGGAAGAAGACGCGAAAAAACTCGGCGCGCATCATTTTGTCGTCACCAAAGACGCGGCAAATATGAAACCGCTGGCGGGCAAATTCGACTTTATTCTCGACTGCGTTTCCGCTGAACACGATTTGAATATGTATCTCGGATTGCTCAAATTTGAAGGCGCGCTGGTCTTGGTCGGCGCACCGGAAAAACCGTTGCCCGTCAGTGCTTTCGCGCTGATTTCGAATAACCGGACGTTCGCCGGTTCGGGCATTGGCGGCATTAAGGAAACACAGGAAATGCTTGATTACTGCGCGGAAAAAGGCATTACGTCCGACATCGAAATCATTGACATCGCCGACATCGAAAAGGCTTACGAGCGCACGATCAAAGGCGATGTGCGCTATCGGTTCGTGATTGATCTGAAATCGCTCGATGCTGTTTAAAATATTGCCCGCGAAAAATACGAAATTAACGAAAAAGAATTTATTTCTAATTTTCGACCGTTTCGTGTTTTTCGCGGGCAAATTAATTATTATCAATCAAACAAAATGAAATACGTCGCTTTTCTACGCGGCATCAACGTCGGCGGAAAAAATAAAATCAAGATGGAAACCTTGCGCGAAGTCTGCGCCGCGCTCGGATTTCAAAACGTCAAAACTTACATCAACAGCGGCAACGTGATTTTTGAAACGGCAAAAACGAACAATGCAAAACTCGCCGTAAAAATTGAAGCGGCGATTGAAAAAGAATTCAATTTGAAAATCAAAACCCTCGTGCGAACGATTGACGAAATCAAAAACATCGTCCAAAACAACCCTTTCGCCGGACAATTTGAAAACGACAAAGACGTTCACGTTTTCTTTTTGGACGAGCCGATGCCCGCCGAAAAGTCCGAACTCCTGATATCAAATAACAGCGAAAACGAAACGTATTTCGTCCGCGACCGCGAAGTTTTCTGCCATCTGCGCGTCAGCGTTCTGGACAGTTTGATGGGCAAAGATTACATCACCAAAAAGCTCAAAATTTCCGCAACGGCGCGAAACTGGCGAACGGTTAATAAAGTTTTAGAATTATAATTATGCCAATACAGAGACCTTTAAACTTCAAAGAATGGATAAGCACGTTTGTTCAGAGCTACTAAACTAAATTTTAAATATTTGAATTATGACGATACTTATCAGTTTTCCAGAAAATGTATCAAGGCTCTTTCAAAAATTGATAATCATGAAGCCATTGAAAAATTAAAGATTTTAGCGGTAAACGACGAAAAGAAAATTCGAGAATATGCGATTAAAGAACTAAGATATAAAGTATTACAAAATTAGATTGGAGAGTTTATGCCGATACAAAGACCTTTTAATTTCAAAAAATGGATTGACGAGCATCGTCATCTGCTCAAACCGCCGGTCGGCAATCAATGGTTTACGAAGACGCGGAATTTATCGTGCATGGTCGTCGGCGGACCGAATTCGCGCAAGGATTACCACTTCGACGAAGGCGAGGAATTTTTCTACCAACTCGAAGGCGATATTCTCGTCAAATTTCAGGAAGACGGCAAATCCGTTGACGTTCCCGTCCGCGAAGGCGAAATTTTCCTGCTCCCGCCGCGAGTTCCGCACAATCCCGTGCGCGGCGCAAACACGGTCGGACTCGTCATCGAACGCAAACGTCGAAGCGGCGAAAAAGACGGGCTGATGTGGTTTTGCGAAAACTGTAATTCAAAACTCTACGAAGAATATTTCGACCTCGAAGACATCACGACGCAGTTTCAAGGCGTTTTCAAACGCTTTTACGAAAACGAAAATTTGCGAACCTGCGACAATTGCGGAACCGTAATGCAACCGCCGCCGGTTGTAAGTTGATTGATTCGAGAAAAAATTTAAAAAGCATTTGGGATGAATAAAGACATGGGCAAAAAACTCACGGTATATATGATTGATGGAACTGAGTATGGACCAAGACTTAGTGAAATTGGCAATTGGGTTGGCAAAGCTATTTATAGTCCAAGATCGTCTGTCAATAATATTATTGGAAGATTAGAGTTTAATAATCCCGGAATATACTGCTTAAAAGGCGATCCGACTGATGAGGCTTTTGATGAGAAAATTTACATCGGAGAAGCTGAAAATATCAGAGCGAGATTGAAGCAACATTTGAGCGATCCTTCTAAAGATTTTAAAGAAATTATATTTTTCATCAGCAAAGACGAACTTTTAACAAAAACGCAAATAAAATATCTCGAATCAAGACTGGTTCAGTTGGCAATAGACGCTAAAACCGCTGAGATTGAAAACGCTAATTCTCCGGCATTGCCAACATTGCACGAAGCTGATATATCGGATATGGAATATTTTTTGGATCAAATGAAATTGATTCTTCCCGTAATGGGATTTAGTTTCCTAATTCCTTCAACAATTAAACATTTAGAGCAAATGACTCAAAACAAATTTCTCAGGAAATTCTTAAATTTGAGATTATGAACAAGTACTTTAAAGAGAAAATTATGAATATGATCAAGGATATACGTAGAAAAAGGAAGTGAAGCAAAAAAGAATCATCTGTTTCCTGCCTGAAACCTATCGAAATTAAGAAGAATCTAATTGAAACCGCATCACGATTTATCTCGATGCGGATATTGTCGAACATTTTGAAAGTATGCGGAAAATACAATTTGGTTATCAAACTCTAATGCAACTGCAAACTTTGCGGGAAAAAATTAACGGTTCGCAAAATGCCGAAAAAGCCGATGAATGATCGAAAAACTTTTGCAGACAAAAACGCTTTGAGCGTTTGAAAGCGAATTAGAAACGGTTTAATTAGCAAAATGGCGACGCTTTTAGATGAATTATCACAAATAATTTCCGCTTTGGAAGACGGCGGAATCGAATATGCGGTGTGCGGCGGTTTGGCGTTGGCGATTCACGGGTTTGCGCGGGCGACGCTTGATATTGATGTTTTGATTCGTCCCGAATCTCTGGAAAAGGCTTATGAAATTGGTGCGGAAAATGGTTTCGATATTCGCGGACTTGATATTTCGTTTAAGGAAAGAGCCGTCGAAATCCGGCGCGTTTCAAAAATTGACGATGACGGCGAAGTCTTATCGCTCGATTTTTTGTTGGTTACGCCGCAGGTCGAAGATGTTTGGGAAACGCGCGAGACGATTGATTTTCTCGGCAGAAAAACTTGTCGGTCGTTTCGCGTGAAGGTTTGATAAAAATGAAAAATCTGGCGGGCAGACCGCAGGATTTAGCTGACATTGAGAGGTTGGAAAATGAAGAAAATTGATATGTCGAAGCAGGCGATGGTGAGGCGTTTGAAAACGGTTGATCAACTACGCGAGCTTTGTCTGTCGCTGATGAAAGCGAAAAAAGAATCGGACGAAAGAAGAAACGAACCTGAGAAAACAAGTTAATGCTGAAAATTGACGTTCACACGCATATTTTGCCGAAGGAAATTCCGCGCTGGAAAGAGAAATTCGGCTACGGCGGATTTATCACGCTCGACCATCACAAACCTTGCTGCGCCAGAATGCTGAAAGACGACGGACATTTTTTCCGTGAAATTGAGTCAAATTGCTGGTCGGCGGAAAAACGCGTTGAAGAATGCGACGGTTTTGGCGTGAATGTGCAGGTGCTTTCGACCGTTCCCGTGATGTTTTCGTATTGGGCGAAAGCGGCTGATGGCGCGGACGTTTCGCAGTTCTTGAATGATGGAATCGCAGAAATCGTCGAAAAATATCCGAAACGCTTCGTCGGACTGGGAACGGTGCCGATGCAGGACACGAAACTTGCAATTGCGGAACTCGAAAGATGCAAAAGCATCGGTTTAGTCGGCGTGCAAATCGGCTCGAACGTCAATCAATTAAACCTCGGCGAAGCGCAATTTTTCGAGTTTTTTAAAGCTTGCGAAGAACTTTCAATGGCAGTTTTCGTTCATCCGTGGGAAATGATGGGCGAAAAAGAGATGGCGAAATATTGGCTGCCGTGGCTCGTCGGAATGCCGGCGGAAACTTCGCGGGCGATTTGTTCGCTGATATTTTCGGGCGTGTTGGAGAAATTAAAAAACCTGCGCATCTGCTTTGCGCACGGCGGCGGTTCGTTTCCTTACACGCTCGGCAGAATCGAACACGGTTTCGAGGTTCGTCCCGATTTATTTTCCGATAACGATATAAATCCGCGCGAATATTTAGGCAAATTCTGGCTCGATTCCCTTGTTCACGACGAGCTGATGCTCAGAATTTTAGTCAGGTTATTCGGCGCGGACAAAATCGCTTTGGGAACCGATTATCCGTTTCCGCTTGGCGAACTTGAACCCGGAAAAATGATCGAAAATTCCGCGTTTGATAAAATGACGAGAGCTAAATTGCTGTACGGCGCGGCGTTAAAATGGCTAAATCTGGAAGCGCGAATGTTTGAATAAATTCTGCCTGATTAGCTGACGAAAACTCGTAAGTTTAATTGAAACTCAGTTAACCTTGCGCTTTTTTGAATTAAGGCGCATTTTCTAAACCCGGCATTTATTTGCCCGGCATAACCGCCGCCGATTCAGGCTTGCCCTGCGCTTCCGCCATTTGCTCTGTTTTCCTTTGTATGAATTTATTTAACGTTTAATTTTTTACTTCAACCTCGGTTCGGGATAAGCTGAAATCAATAAAATTAACCACGAAGCAACACGAAGCAGCACGAAAAATAAATCAAAATCTGCCGGTTTTTTGGTTTTGTTTCGTACTGCTTCATGTGTTTTCGTAGTTTAAAGTTTTATCACTCTCTTATCCCGAACCGAGGTTAAACTTAAAAATTCAGGCTTCTGTCATTTGTTTTAGAAACCGTGATTTCAGTAAGATTGTTGATATGAAAGCTATCGTAAAAAGCAAAGCCGAAATCGGGTTGTGGCTCGAAGACGTTCCCGAACCAACCATTGGAATTAACGACGTTTTAATCAAAACCCTAAAAACCGGAATCTGCGGAACCGACGTTCACATTTGGAATTGGGACGCTTGGGCGCAAAGCACAATAAAAATCCCGACGATTTTGGGACACGAAATTGTCGGCGAAATCGTCGAAGTCGGCTCGAACGTCAGCGATTTTTTCGTCGGTGATATTGTTTCGGTCGAAGGTCATCTGGTTTGCGGTCGCTGCCGCAATTGTCTCGCGGGACGGCGTTATAAATGCGCGAACACGCTCGGTGTCGGCGTCAATACGGACGGCGGTTTTGCCGAATATATGAGCGTTCCGATGACGAATATCTGGAAGCACGAACCGAATGTGAATTTGGAAGTCGCAGCGATTTTCGATCCGTTTGGCAATGCGGTTCATACCGCGCTCGCATTTGAAGTTTTCGGCGAAGACGTGCTGATTACGGGCGCGGGACCAATCGGCATTATGGCTTCGGCGGTCGCCAAACACGCCGGAGCGCGGCACATCGTCATCACCGACATCAACCCGAAACGCCTCGAACTCGCCGAAAAAATGGGCGCGGTAACTCGCGCCGTCAATACAAAAGAAACAAAGATCGCTGACGTGCAAAAGGAACTCGGAATGACCGAAGGTTTCGATGTCGGCTTTGAAATGTCCGGCAACGCGTCGGCATTCCGCGATATGCTCACCAATATGACGCACGGCGGAAACATCGCGTTTCTCGGCATTCCCTCGGATGAATTTTCGATCAACTGGAAGACTGTCATCTTCAATATGCTGACAGTTACCGGAATCTACGGGCGCAAAATGTATGAAACGTGGTATCAAATGAACGTCCTCGTCGAAGGCGGCTTGGATATTTCGCCCGTCATTACGCACCGTTATTCATACAAAGATTTTGAAAAAGGCTTTGAAGTAATGCGCGAAGGAAACAGCGGAAAAGTTATTTTGGATTGGAGCGAGATTTGAGGTTAAAGATAAATATCAATTATTGCTAAATGATCTGATGAATTGAAATATATAATTTAGCCGCTCGCTTATCAAAAAAAATCTAATCCATATATTAAAGCTGAAAAACTTCGGTCAGTATTAATTATACTGACCGAAGTTTTTCAGCTTTAAAGGTTAATTAAAAATGACTTTCTGCAATTAGTGAAATTTTTACGGCGCAGGAAGCATACAAGCCGTATTATCACCCAGAACTACAGCATCAGCCACTGTAGTATCGCTGATTAAAACGCCGTCGCTGATTAAAACGCCGTCGCTGATTAGAACGCCGTCGCTGATCAAAACGCCTTGCGAATTGATTGTTGGCGACGGAGCTCCGCCCATAGCGTTTGCCGTCATAAAGTTTGTTCCGTCTGAAATCAGCACGCCGTTGTTTTTGATTGCGCCCTGATACAAGCTCAATGTTCCGCTGGTCATAGGTCGTAGAACGCGAAATCGTGCTGCCCGAAAACGGCGTTGAGTCGGAGATCAAAACACCATTGCCGTATATCTTTTGAAACTTGTTCATCAAATCGTTGCCGTAAAGAAAACCGAAATTGGTGACGATGCCTTTGCTCCAATAAACAGTTTGACCGCTGATGACGCTGGTTTGCGATGCGGGCAGCGCGCCTGTCAGCATCGCCGTTCCGTTGGTTGTCGGCAAGGTCGGTTTAACCAATCTGGCAAGTCTGACCGCGCCGTCAACATTCAGTTCGCCGGCGCCTTGTTCGAGCGTGTTGAAATTCTTCAAAGGCTGAGCTGAATACATCAAAATCGCTTTGACGAGATTCGGCGTCAGATTCGGATGCGTCTGCAGAAGCAGAGCCGCCGCGCCCGCCACGACCGGAGCCGCCATCGAAGTGCCGCTCATATACATCACTTTGTCAGCCGCATTTGTCGCATTGCCGGTCGCCAGCGACGGATATTGCTGAATCAAAGTGTTAGTCGTCGTGCTGCGTGCGCCGATTATTTTATTGCCCGGTGCGATCAGATCGGGTTTCATCAAATTATCGTATTTGCGCGCGCCGTTCGATAAAGTTTTATAACCGCGCGTCGGACCGCGTGAACTGTAAGTCGCCACGCCGTCGTCTGAGCGGTAATCAGTTCCGAAAGTATTTGCGGCACCGACCGTGATGACCGAAGGCTCGATGCCCGGTGAGCTGATACCGCCGTAAAATTTTCTGCCCGTAAGCGTCTTTTCCGTTGTTGCCAGCCGAAGCGACGACAACGATGCCGGCGTTAACCGCCCGACGCGCCGCCTGACACAGCGGATCGTTAATGTAACTGTCTTTCGCGCCGGTTCCGAAACTCATATTGATGACGCGGATATTCCACCAATTGTTGACTTTCTGCTGCACTGCCCAGTCAAGCGCGGCAATGGCGCTGCTGATCTGTCCTGTTGCCATCGGATTTTAAAGCCCGAAGACTGAGTATCTGTGCGCCTGATGCCATACCTTCGTAGGTGCCGCTGCCGAGTCCGAACTGCGCTCCGATCATTGAAGCGACGTGCGTGCCGTGACCGTAAAGATCATCTTTAATGTTTTGACCGGTAAAATCGTATTTCCAAACTTTGCTGCCGGCGCCTTCCCACTGCATCAGGTATGTGTCGAATCAACACCGCTGTCAATGACTGCAACAGCCTGGTTTCCGCCGTCAAGCCACGTCGTCGAATTCGTGTCGCCGTTATCGTGAATGCCGGTGTTCCAGTAGCCGGTTGTACTAACCAGATGTCCCGCCGCCTCTGTTTCGCGGTCGGGGGAAACATATGCGACTTCATCACTTTGAATTAACTCTCGAACCTTTGAAAGCGGAAGTTCCGCCGTTACCAAACCGAGATTGGCAAAAGATTTATTAAATCTGCCGCCCACCGCAGTCAGATCGGTTTTCAATTTACCCGCCTTTAATTTATTGCCGCGAACTTCCCGGTCAAACAACTGCGGTCTTTTCAGTATCGTTCAAATCGTTGCCGAACATTTCATTCAGCGGAGTTTCAGATTTTAATTGAATAATGACTTTTACGGTTTCGTCATTTTGAAACCCGAAATACAAATCATTTGTCTTTTTTTCCAGATCGGGCGCGACTTTCGTCTCCCGATATTCAATCGTGCCGGTTTCTTCATTCTTTTCAGTGACAATTGTATTCACTTTGTTCGGCGATTTCTGCGCTATCACAGAGATCGGCAACATCTGAGTAACCATTGCGCCCAAAGTTAAGGCACTGAATATAATCTGATGAATGCTTTTTTTGCTGTTCAATTTTTTCTCCTAGTTTTACCAATGTGCGAATATTGGTATTCTCTCTGCAACGTAATTAGCATCTTTGGTGCCAAACTTGTTTAACCTCTGAACAGCCCGTAAATACTAAACAAAAATGTATTTTGGTTGTTTTGACAAAGTGCCTGGTATCCGTCAATTTGATTTATCGGTCGGTCAATTTGATTGATGCGCTGACATATTTATACTGTTCATTTGACTGTAAATTCTTTGATTTTTTATGTGGTAATTAACAACTAGGGAAAAACCTGATGAGCAGTGTGAAAAACGAATTTAACTAATTTGGATAAATATGTTCGATTTCAGCGAAGTGCTGGATTTTGCAGAATTCGGCGGCGGCGATTATCATTGTTTTTATTGCATTTGAAAATGTAATGCCTGAGAACTTATGCGATTATTTGGTCATATTAAAATGGTGAAATAGAGAAACGGGAAAAATTTCACCTCTGTCCATTTCTCTATCTTAAGTCATATTTTTATAAAAAAATTATGTGCGGAAAAACACAAATCAATTAAGCGCGCATCAGAATAATTCAAATGATTATCAAATAGTGTGAAAAGAAAATGCCGGCAAACCGACCTTGAATTTGAAAAATTATTTCCTAAAAAATGAGCGATTTATTAATCTGGTCACTTAAAAAAGCCAGACAACAGACATTAAGCCTGGTCGAAGATTTGCGCGACGAACAGATGTGTCTGCAAACGTCGGCAAACGAAAATCATCCGGCTTGGATTCTCGGACATTTGTTGTTGGGCGACGTTTATCTTTTATCAATGCTGAAAGTTCGGAAACTTTCAGCGGATTTTTCGGATTTGTTGAGTAAATACGGACCCGATTCAAAACCGATTTCGATGCGCGAACATTATGACTCGAAATGTTTTCTCGTCGAAAGATTAACCGAGACAGGTTTTCTTAGAACAGGCGCGATTCGTCAAATGAAAAATCTCGACCAGCCGACACCGGACGAAACGCTTGTCAGAACGCAGCCGACAATCGGGCATCACCTGCAATTGTTGGTCTTCCACGAAGGACATCATTGCGGCGGGCTGTCTTCGTGGCGCAAAGCACAAAAACTTTCTGCGGTAAAAGGAATTTTTGCGTCTTAATTGAAAGTATTTTGGCGTATAATTGATTAATGCTGTTACCGCGTTACGAACTTAAATCCGATGCGAGTTTGACTGTTTTTGAGTTCACGAGCGTCGGTAAAAAAGGTGAAATCCCGAAGATAGTTCAGTATTCGGAAACCAATTTGAAGGATTTTTACAATCTCGGATTCGGCGATAAAGATTTGCTGACGGGCGAAGTTGACGACAAAATCATCTCGGATAACGGCGACAGTCAAAAGGTCTTAGCAACGGTTGTCGGATCGGTTTGACGAATAATCTGGACGAAATTTTGAATGATTTCGATTTATACGGACTAACCAAAAATGAATGGCAGGAATTTGCCAAAGGCGTTGAATACGAAGCATTTTTAGCAACACGAAGGAGTAAAAAGTGATGAAAAAGATTGATGAATTAAACAAATCAAAATTGCCGATAGTAAAAATTGACAAATCGCTCGGCGAATATAAAGACAAAGTTTTGTTTAAAGAAAAAGTCGAAAAAGCTAACGAAACATTAAGGAAAGTCGGTTTGCCAAAGAATATGCAAAAATCGAAGGCTTAATCTATTGAAAAGATTTTAAAGTAATGTGTGCAGAAAATTCGGGCAAAGTGATTTTGGATTGGAGCGAGATTTAGACAAAAAAATATGAATCCAATTATTGAAAAAGAACTCGAAATCTTGTGGTCAGATTTTAACGATTATGGTGTTGAAGAGAAATTAGAATCATTTGACAGACTAAAAAAGTCAGCGACGAAGGATGATTTACCTCAATTAATTTCAGCCTTGAAATCCGAGAAAACCGATTTTTGGATTAGAGAACTTTTGTCAGAGCCAATTTCCGAACTTGGTGGTTCTGATTATTTGCCGGAGCTATTTGAGGCTTTGCAAAAAAATTTTGATGACGGACATGACAATGACGGTTTTTGTTTCTTTCTTACAGAACTGGCAGATTCAAAACCTGAATTATGTAAGAAAAAGTTGATAGAGTTGATTGATTCACCAACTTTTGAACATAAAGATCACGCTAAATGGCTACTTGAGTTCTGTGAATAAATTGAACAACAATAAAAACTTTGAAATAAATAAAATATTATGTACGGCAAAATTCAAAATCAATTAGAAAATCAATTAAACGAAATCAGAGAAGCGGGGCTTTATAAAAACGAGCGCGTCATTGAAAGCCCGCAGGAAGCGCATATTAAAGTTTCGAAAGAGGAAGTTTTGAATATGTGCGCCAATAATTATCTCGGTTTGTCGGATCATCCGGCGATTGTCGCGGCGGCGCATAAAGCTCTTGATGATTGGGGTTACGGGTTGTCGAGTGTGCGGTTTATTTGCGGGACGCAGGCGATTCACAAAGAATTGGAGCGGAAGATCAGCGAGTTTTTGGGAACGGAAGACACGATTCTTTATGCGGCTTGTTTTGATGCGAACGGCGGACTTTTCGAGCCTTTGTTTGAAGCGGAAGACGCGATTATTTCCGACGAATTGAATCACGCGAGCATTATTGACGGCATTCGACTGTCGAAGGCGGCGCGGTTTCGCTACAAAAACAGCGATATGGACGATCTCGAAACGCAGTTAAAATCTGCGTCGGGCGCGAGACGAAAAATCATTGCGACGGACGGCGTTTTTTCGATGGACGGTTATATTGCGAAACTCGGCGAGATTTGTGATTTGGCGGAAAAATATGATGCGCTCGTGATGATGGACGATTGTCATTCGACCGGATTTATGGGCGCAACCGGACGCGGAACGCACGAACACTGTAACGTGATGGGCAGAATTGATATTTTGACCGGAACGCTCGGCAAGGCTTTGGGAGGCGCGATGGGCGGTTATACTTCGGGCAAAAAAGAAATTATCGAACTGCTGCGCCAGCGTTCGCGTCCGTATCTTTTTTCAAATTCGCTCGCGCCGTCAATCGTCGGCGCGTCGCTCAAAGCGTTGGAAATGCTGACCGAATCAACCGAACTGCGCGATAAATTAGCCGAAAACACGAAATTTTTCCGCGCGGAAATCGCTAAAACCGGACTCGAAGTTTTACCCGGCGAACATCCGATTGTTCCCGTAATGTTCGGCGACGCGACAATCGCTTCAAAAATGGCGGAATCGCTGTTGAAAAAAGGAATTTATGTCATTCCGTTTTCATTCCCCGTCGTCCCGAAAGGAAAGGCGCGAATCAGAACACAAGTTTCAGCGGCACATTCGCGGGATGATTTGCAGTTTGCGGTTGAGAAATTTGCCGAAGCAAAGGCGGAAGTCGGAATATGATGTTTGCCCGCTAAACACACGAAAAATACGAAAAATAAAATAAAGAAATCAGAATATTTCATTGTTTTATTTTCGCGCATTACGTGTGTTTTGCGGGCAAGTATATTTTGCAGCTATTTTATTGCGTCTTTAGAATCTCGCCAGCGCGTCCAGTTTGTTGCCGTACCGATTTTTGTGTTTTTAAAATTAACTTTTATTCCGTTGAGAGATTTGGCGAGCTTGACGACATCGGCGCGGTTGTAAAAGTCTGCCCAGATTAGATTTATCGGATATTTTCCTGCCCATTCGTTTTTAATCCAACCGAGCGCGACCGGATTTGTCATATCCGCGAGTTC
This sequence comes from Pyrinomonadaceae bacterium, assembly GCA_963761145.1. GTDB lineage: Bacteria > Acidobacteriota > Blastocatellia > Pyrinomonadales > Pyrinomonadaceae. Next base: position 108,432 of record CAVXFU010000004.1, on the reverse strand, counting down.
GCTGACTGATTTCGGGTGAACGTCGGAGAAAATTCCTATACCGATTAATTTTCCGTTTTCGTCGGGCGTGACGGACGAGCGTATCGCATAAAATTTATCGACGTATTTTTTGTTTTGAGCGTTTTGCAGAATTTTCAGCGTGCCGCTTTTGAAATCGTCAATATCCCAGCCTTCAACCCACGTATTTTCTTCCATTCGCTTCCAGAGGAAATCATCGTCGGGCGCATCATCAGTATCAAAAAGCGCAATTATTTGATTATTGTTTTTCAATTGCCACAAGTCGCTCAATTTGCTTTTCGGGCTGAATTTTTTGCCGTTCACTAATTTGCTGCCGAGTTTTGTTTTAATGAGATTAGTCAATTCCGTCCAATTTTCTTGCGTCAAGCCTTCGATTTCGCCCTGCTTTTTGCCTTTTTCGATTTGATACTGCCGATCCCAAAAATGATTGAATCCGAGCAAAACAATTTCGCGCGGATTTTTGTCCGTGAAAGTTTTTACATCGTCGAGAATCGAAACAATCGAAGCTCCGTAAAGTCCGTGACAGGTCATCAAAACTCTTTTATCATCAACACATACGCGAATGTCGAAATAGCGAATGCCGTCATTGAGCATTTCTGCGGTCGTGCGTTCCTGCGTTTTCGCCCAATCAGAAAATATCGAACCGAGCGACAAAAAGCGTTTCATTTTTTTGTTGTCGGGCGAAGAAAAACCATCGCTTGCACCGAGCGTGATGCCCGTGCTTTTCGATGCGGCAATAGCAAAAGTGCCGGCGTCGTGCGCACCGGGCAGAGCGATTTCATTGAGTTGTTTTGCGCCTAACACAGCGGCGTTGTCGGTCATCCAGGCAGCCTGCGCGTAAACGTTTGGAACGAACGCGCACGCGATTATGGTTAATAATAAATATTTCGAAACAAGTTTTTTGAACATCATTTTATTTTGGGAAAGTGTTGAAATAATATGTCGTGTGAGAAAGAAAGCCAAGTTGCGAGAATTATTTAATCTGCAAAAGAACTCGAATTCAATTTTTCGTGCCTTGAAAAATAACGTAAAATAAACTCTCAATATGGCGCAAAATAATTTTGAATCAACCGAATCTTTCGCCCGAAAAATGGACGAACAGGATTCTCTGAAACATTTCCGCGAAAAGTTTTATATTCCGAAACAAAAATCGGGCGAAGATATTTTATATTTCACCGGAAATTCGCTCGGACTTCAGCCGAAAACTACCGGAAATTACATCGAACAGGAATTAAAAGACTGGGAAAACTGGGGCGTTGAAGGACACTTTCACGCGAAAAATCCCTGGATGCCGTATCACGAAATTGTCAGCGAATCTTTAGCGAAAATCGTCGGCGCGAAGTCGGCGGAAGTCGTGGCGATGAATTCCTTGACGGTTAATCTGCATCTTTTGATGGTATCGTTTTATCGCCCGACCGCGATACGCAACAAAATCGTGATTGAAAAAAACGCATTTCCGTCCGACCAATATGCCGTGCAATCACAGATAGAGTTTCACGGTTTTAATGTCAAAGAATCGCTGATTGAACTCAAGCCGCGAGCAAACGAAACTTGCCTGCGCACCGAAGACATCGAAAAAACGATTGCGGAAAACGCCGGTTCGATTGCTTTAATTTTGCTCGGCGGCGTGAATTATTACACCGGACAGAAATTCGATTTTCAAAAAATAGTTGAAATCGGACATAAAGTCGGCGCAATTGTCGGTTTCGATTTGGCGCACGCGGCGGGAAATGTTCAATTAAAGCTGCACGATTGGAACGCCGATTTTGCCGCGTGGTGTTCGTATAAATATTTGAATTCGGGTCCGGGCGGAATCGCCGGAGTTTTCGTTCACGAACGCCTTTCTGAAAATCTCGATTTACCGCGTTTTGCCGGTTGGTGGGGACACGATAAACAAACGCGCTTTTTGATGGGCGACGAATTTGTGCCGATTAAAGGCGCGGAAGGCTGGCAGTTGTCGAATCCGCCGATTTTTCAGCTCGCCGCGCTGCGTGCTTCGCTCGATATTTTTGACGAAGCAGGAATGGATAATTTAATCGAAAAATCAGTCAAACTCACTGATTATTTGGATTTTTTACTTAACGAAATCCACGACGAACGGATTTCCGTCATCACGCCGTCCGCCAAAAACGAGCGCGGCTGTCAGCTTTCAATTCGGGTCGTAAATTCGGACAAAAATCTTTTCAAAGCAATCACTGAACGCGGCGTAACTGCCGATTGGCGCGAACCGGACGTGATTCGTGTCGCGCCCGTTCCGCTTTATAATTCGTTTACGGACGTTTGGAAATTTGCCGAAATTTTACAAAGTTGTCTTGCCGAAAAATAAAACGGCGCGGTTGTAAACACAACCGCGCCGTTTTATTTTTCCAGAATCTAAAAAGCCAAAACCTATCTCATCAAAAATCCGAGCAGCCAGTAAAGCAGCAGAAAAATCAAAATTGTGCTAATCAAACCGCCGCCCAGTTTCCACGCGCCTGCCGCCGCCAATCCGCCTTTTAATAAACTCATAATTTTTTTCTCTCCTGTAATCTTTTAATTCACTTCTGCAAGTTCTAAATCGTATACTGCAAACACCGTTCCAAGTCGGATTGGACAGATATGAAAAAGAAATCTACTGGCGTTTTTGTAATAAATGAAAAGTTTAATGCAGATGAAACACTTTTCGTACGACATCGGCGATGGAAGTTTCGTTTTGTTCCCGTTCGATAAGTATGATTTCGTCACCTGCTTCGATTTCGCCGGTTTTTTCGATAGCGAGATAGAAACCGCTGCGCCCGCTTTGGGCAAATCGCTTGATAATATCGCCGCGACCGAATTTAATTCCGAGTTTGAAACACGGCTGACGCGGCTGCGTGACGATGAATTCCGCCGTGCCGATTTTTAGTTTGTCGCCGATAAAAACCTGTGCTTCCGTCAAACCTTCGCTCGTCAGATTTTCGCCGAACATTCCGAACGGCAAATCCATTTCCGGCAATTCCGTGCGCCAAAATTCGTAATGTTCCGACGGATAAACATAGACGGCTTTCGCGTAGCCGCCGTGAACCGTCAAATCAGCCTGCCGGTCGCCTTCCAGATTTTCCTCGCCGACGCGCACTTTTCCCGCCACCGTTTTTTTGTAAATCGCCGTTGCAACAGGCTCGCCGCGATATTCGACCAACCGCGGAAGTCCGACACAAACTGATAATATTTTCATACGTTTTAATTTAATCCGATTGTTTCGTTTCCGCAAATATTTAGAGTTTTGCGGAATTAAAGAATGTTTAGTTTAATTAATTAACGGCGGCAAAATTATGACTGAACGAAAAGTAATTATCATCGGCGCAGGTTTATCGGGTTCGATGTTGGCAATTTATCTGGCGAAACGCGGCATCGAAGCGAACGTTTACGAGGCTCGCGGCGATATGCGAAAGGCGGAAACGGCTGCCGGACGCTCGATTAATCTCGCGCTTTCGAATCGCGGAATTGCCGCGCTTAAGGAAATCGGTCTGGACGAATATATGCTCGCTGAAGCCGTTCCGATGCGCGGACGAATGATTCACGCGGTTGACGGACAGACGAAACTGTTGCCGTATTCAGGACGCGAAGGTGAATATATCAACTCGGTTTCACGCGGCGGATTAAATATCGCGCTGATCAATGAAGCCGAAAAACACAACGGCGTAAAATTCTTTTTCAATCAGAAGTGCATTGATTTTGATGCGAATTCAAGCGAAATTTTATTTGAAAACGGCGAAGCGGTTAAAAGCGAAACCGTGATTGCGACCGATGGCGCGGGTTCGGTGATTCGTGACGAAATGCTGGACGGCAGCGTTCAGCGTTTTGATTTTTCTCAGAAATGGCTCGAACACGGTTACAAAGAGCTGCATATTCCGCCTGATGCGGACGGCACGTTTCAGATGGAGAAAAACGCTCTGCATATTTGGGCGCGAGGTTCGTTTATGATGATCGCGCTGCCGAATTTCGATGCGAGCTTTACCTGCACGCTTTTTCTCTCGCACACGGGCGAGAATAGTTTCGCGCAGTTGGACAACGAAAAATCTTTGCTCCAATTTTTCCAGACAAACTTCGCCGACGCGATTCCGCTGATGCCGACTTTGATCGAAGATTTCTTCGCCAATCCAACGGGAAATTTAGGCACGATCAAATGTTTTCCGTGGAATATCGGCGGAAAATCTCTGCTGCTTGGCGATTCGGCGCACGCCGTCGTGCCGTTTTACGGTCAGGGAATGAACGCTTCGTTTGAAGACTGCCGCATTTTGAATCAGCTAATCGAACAGCACGGAACAGATTGGGAACTTGTTTTCAATGAATTTTCTGCCGACAGAAAACCGAACACCGACGCGATTGCGGAGATGGCGGAAGAAAATTTCTACGAAATGCGCGATGCCGTCGCCGATCCCGATTTTCCAGCGCAAACGCGAACTCGAAACAAAACTCGAACAAACATTTCCCGATTATTTTTCCAAATATTCAATGGTCACTTTCCGCGAAGATTTGCCGTATAAAATCGCCAGAGAAAAAGGAAACGCGCAGGACAAATTACTAATGAAGATCTCTGCGGAGATTGATGATATTAGCCAACTCGACTTAAATGCTGTTATGGAAAGGGTTAAAGCTCTTTAGATTCACTGATTGCTGAATTGAGGAAAGATAAATTAATCCTCCTTCCGGGTAATTTCGAGCCGCTTTATTTCAGCTCTTGATAATCAAGACGATTGGGGTTTTCGGTTTGTGACGAGCTGGTGAGAAGTTTTTTCAAAAACGCGAAACGACTTTTCGTTTGAAGTAATCGAAGAACTTATTGATAATAAATCAGATGAATTGTTACTGCGGTTCGGTTAATAAATTTGAAAATTGCTGCCAGCCTTTTATCTCCGGAATCGCCAAACCTCTGACGGCGGAAGCTCTGATGCGCTCGCGTTTTTCGGCTTATGCGAGCGTCGAGGCGGAATATCTGATTAAAACCACGCATCCTTCGACGCGCAAATTTCACGACGCGCGGTATATTGAAGATTGGGGAAAATCGAGCGTCTGGCAAAAGCTCGAAATCATTTCAACCTTAGCGGGCAGAGCGAAAGATATACGCGGAACGGTGGAATTTAAAGCCTATTTTCTCGACGCGAATCGTGAGCCGCAAATTCATCACGAATTATCGAATTTCATCAAAGAATTAGGCAAATGGTTTTTCGTGGACGGTAAAAATCTTTCGTGAAAAACATTTGAAATCGGGCGATTAGACAATAAATTTATGGACATAAATCTGAACGGGAAACGCGCTTTTGTCTGCGGCAGCACGCAGGGCATCGGCAAAGCGGCGGCGATTGAGCTGGCACATTTGGGCGCGTCAATCGTTTTGCTGGCGCGAAATGAGGAATCATTAAAACAAGTCAAAAGCGAACTCGATGCAACGCAAAATCAACAGCACGATTTTATCGTCGCCGATTTTTCCAAGCCCGACGAATTGAAAATTAAAGTCGCCGAATATCTCGAAAGAAATACTGAGCCGATGCATATTTTAGTCAACAATACCGGCGGACCGCCCGCCGGCAAAGCGATTGACGCGAAACCGGAAGAATTTTCAGCGGCGTTTCAGGCGCATCTGATTTGCAATCAAATTCTCGTTCAATCGCTCGTCGAACGAATGAAAGCTGAACGCTACGGGCGAATTATCAACGTTATTTCGACTTCCGTGAAACAGCCGATTCCGAATCTCGGCGTGTCAAACACGATTCGCGGCGCGGTCGCAGGCTGGGCTAAAACGCTGGCGGGCGAACTCGGCGAATTCGGAATTACCGTCAATAATGTTCTGCCCGGTTCGACGTGGACGGGACGCATTACATCAATCATCGAAAACAAATCGAGGGCGTCGGGCGCGTCGGCGGCAACTGTTCAGAAAATGATGGAAGCCGAAATTCCTGCCAGACGTTTTGCCGAAGCATCAGAAGTAGCAAACGCCATCGCATTTCTCGCAAGTCCGGCAGCGGCGTATATCAACGGCATCAATCTGCCGGTTGACGGCGGCAGAACAACGTCTTTATAACTTCATAAACAATCGTCACAAATAATTTAATTCGCGTATTCTGCGTCGGCTTGCCCGTTGCGCTTGTCGTTCGACGCTTTGCGAAATGATAAAATCGAATCATGATTCTATCTTATGAAATCAACAATCGCGTTTATAAATTTGATGCGGAAAATCCGCTCGATATTTCTATTCCTTTAAACTTCAGCGGCGCACAGCCAAATGCTTTCGGTGTCGAACGGGCGACAGCGACGGCTTGCGAAACGGGCGATTTTATCGGTGATACCAGACGCGGCGGAAGTTGTAATTTTGAGCAGATAAAATTTATTCCGCACTGCAACGGCACGCATACTGAATCAATCGGACACATTACCGACGGACGAATTTCGGTTCACGAATGTTTGAAAGACGCTTTTATTCCTGCCGTTTTAATCTCCGCCGAATCCATAAACGCCGCCGCATCCGATGAGACTTACGCAGTTGATCTGGATGAAACCGACGCATTCATTACGAGAAAATCAATCGAAAAAGCTCTGCAAAACTTTGAGAATTCAAGTTTTGAGGGCTTAATTATCCGAACGCTGCCAAACGACGCGAGCAAGAAAACGCGGGCGTATACGGTTAATCCGCCGCCGTTCCTTTCGACCGAAGCGATGAAATATATTGCGGCGCGAGGCGTGAAACATCTGCTCGTTGATATGCCCTCGATTGACCGCGCGTTTGACGAAGGAAAACTGTCCAATCACCGGATTTTCTGGAACGTCGAGCCCGGAAACAGGCAATTGAATGAAACGAGTTTGAGTTATAATACGATCACCGAAATGATTTACGTCGCGAACGAAATTGAAGACGGCGCGTATCTCTTAAATCTGCAAATCGCCGCATTTTTAGCCGACGCGTCGCCGAGCCGCCCGTTGCTGTTCAGAATTTTTGAATAAAATCTGCTTCGCAAAATTAAAGCAAATGCTATAATTGCGGACAAATTTGCCTTCGTATTTCGAAAAAATGATAGAACTTTCAAGGTTCGGTGTGCGTGCCGAAGAAGAGCTTGTACAAAATTTCGACTGCCTTATTGCGGCGCAGAGTTATGCCAATTGTTCCGAAGCTCTGCACCTTTACATCAGGCACGAAGATTGTTTGAAAGTCATCGTTCTGCGCGGCGAGATCAAGCAAACTCGCTCGCCTGCCGATACGATTTTGAGTTTGAAAGGCGTGAAACACGGCGAATTTTCGTCACTCTGCCGGCGCGGGAAACCGTTGAACATTCGCACAACATTAAATAAATCTAATCGAAATTGAATCCGAATTCGCCGCCTATCGAAATCTGTATTTAAATAGTTCTGCCGCAAAGATTCAATGTCACGCGCCGGATGTTATTCTAAGAAATGGGAGAATCGAGAAAATGAGTCGTTGGGTCGGACGTTGGGAAAACTATTGAGAACTCGCATTAACAGGCGGTCCGCCTGTTCGCGGGACGAAACTCGAAGCGTGGCGCGTGCCGTCTGTTTGGAAATCTTTACAATCAGGGAAAGCCGCCGCGCCGGATAACTCTAAGGTTTTAGTCAACCAAAAACATCTGATGAAAGCGACTCTGGCGACGCTCGACGCGGTTTTCGCCGAGGTACGCGAAGGTTTGCTCGAAACCGTCGGCGTGGATTGTGAATTATCGGTCAAAGAATGTTGTTCGGCAATTTTGAATCTGCCCGAAAACACTGACACGGAAAAAATCGCGCGGGCAATTGACCTGGAAAATATCGAAGCGTGGCTGGACGAAAACGGGCGTGTTCACATTGCTCTCAGTCCATGGTTTTCGACCAAAGACGTTGACCAAACGATTCTATCGCCGGTCAAAGTCATACACGTTCTGCTCGGCATACACGCAGCAGACGCGGCACAGCCAAAAAGTTTCAAGGAAAGGATTTTGTCGTCAGTCGCTGACATTATGAAGCTGCAAAAGAACTCTTAATTCTTTAAATTAAATCGCCGAACTGATTTTGCAGAATCGCGGCGACGCTGATCGCCGCCGTTTCCGCCCGCAGAATTCTGCCTTTCAGCGTCACGATTTGAAATCCTTTTTCACGCGCCGATTCAATTTCCGATTCTTCCCAACCGCCTTCCGCGCCGACAATTGCCGTGATTTTTTCAGTCTTTTCAATTGTCGAAAATGTTTCTCCGCCGCGCTCGGCAAACAATACGCGCGTCCCAATTGCCGATTTGGTAAATTTTTCGTAATCGGAAGGTTCGGTAATTTCCATCAATTTCGCGCGACCCGATTGTTTACAGGCTTCGAGCGCGATTTTCCGCCAGCGTATCAAACGTTTTTCCGTTTCTTTCAACTTCACATCAGCGCGTTTCGTATTCAGCGGAACGAGTCTCGTCACGCCTAATTCGACGGCTTTTTGGACGACTAAATCAAACTTTTCACCCTTAAGAAGCGCGACTGCCAAAGTTAAATCCAAATTTGATTCCGGCGCGGTCGGTGCGGTTTCTTCAATGATGTTTAAGAGGCTTTCCTTCTTTTCGATTCGTTCAATTTCGCACAGAAATTCCCTGCCCGTGCCGTCGAAAACCCGAACATTCGCGCCTTCGCTCAAACGCAGAACATCGCGCAAATGCTTTGATTCTTCAATTCCGAGCGAAATTTTTTCTTTATCGAAGCGTTCAACCGGAGCGTAAAATCGGCGCATATTTCAGATTTATGTAGGAATTTTGCTTTTCGTCAGTGTTGTGAAAAAATCAGCCATCCAGTGTTCGCCGGTTTTTTCGGGAAATTCGTCCGCGTTTCCTTTCGCCCATTCGAGCGCGAGAACGAGCGGCACGAAATTGACAGATTGATTGAGATTTTGACTATTTGTGATTTTGCGAACCGTTTCCGAAGGCTTTATCGGCAGATCAACCATTCGGATTCCTTCGGCTGTCAGTTTCGCGCAGTTTTCAGCCGGTGAAGTTACGAGATATTCGCGGCAGGCAAGCGGTCGCGCCTGATGTATCGAACAGCTTTCGTCTTCCAGAAACGGACAAGGAATGCCTTCGTGAAAATACTCCAAAACTATTTTTTCACGTTCTTCGTGCGGCAAATTTCCGCAGTCGTCCAAACGCTGAAACCAGCCGATCTCGGTAAAATGATGCCACGCCGCATCAAACCGATTTTTGACTTCAGAGCGGCGCGGTTCGGGCATCGCTTCGACCAATTCCGCGATATGATACGCCTCGATTTCCGCCATCGGAATCGCCTGCCGACAGCACGCGCCGCAGCCCTTTTTGCAGGAGATTCTGCCGCCCGCCTGCACGACCGCCTGCTCGCCCATTCCGACAAATGAATTGGTCATTTGCTGAAAAATCGGCAGCATTTTCTGCGGTTTGACCGGTTGTGCCGGAACGGTCATCTGTAAATCGAGCGGTTCGCCGCCGACATTTAATCTAACATTTCCCGTAATCCATTCTTCGTTTGGCATATTAGTTGAAAGTTACCGCTTCCGCATTGACGTTAAAATCCTTCGGGTTCTGCGAAATCGCGCCGATGGCGAGAAATTGCAGGGCAAAATTAAATTCCGCGTCGGTTATTTTGTCTTTTTCGCGCAGAAACCAGATGGTGCGAATCTGGCGCGGACTGATATTTTGCGTGGTTTTCGACAAAGCTTCGAGCGTGCTTTGCAGCGAACGCGGTTTGCCCGCCGCGCCGCGTTCATACGCCGCAATTATCAGCAGATTATCGTCTGCCAGTTTATTGTCGAGCGTGATTTTAAGCTCATTCAAAATCGGCAGCATCGTCTGCGCGACGGCAAGCGGATCGCCGCGATTGTTGCCGATTTTAGCGAGCGCGGCAGTCGCCAAAAACTGCGCTTTCAAATTTTTGGAACTCGCCATCGTTTCAAACTGCGCCGCGTTTTTCTTTACGGCTTTCAAATTTTCGGCAATCGCGCTCGAACCTTTAAGTGAATTAATCTTTGAATTAAGTATTTCTACCTGTTTGCCGGTCAAAAAAGCATTCGGATCGCTTTGCGCGATTCGCCGCAGAAAAGTTCCCGCGTTCTGTTCAATTTTTTCAGAGTCGGCGGAAGTTTTCGGTGTCGGTGCAGAATTCACCGGTTCGCTGTTCGGCGCAGTTGAGTTATTTGAACTTGCGGGCGAATCGCTTTTTCGCGGAGTCGGTTTTTCATCCGGCGAATCTTCGGCTCGCGGCGTTCTGGTTCGCGGCGTAGATATTTCAATGTCATTATTCTGCGCGATTTCTTTTTTACTGCTGAAAACATAAAACAAACCGCCGACGAAAATTAAAATCACCAAACCGAAAATGGGCGCGAGCCAGAAAAATGCCGTCGGAATCGAACTCGCTGACGATGAAACGCTTTGTTGATTTGCCGCTGCCGGATTTGAAGGTTCGATATTCGGCGAAAATTCGCTATTGGATTGTGCCGCATATCCATAATCAGATGCTGCTGATTGAATGATGTTTTTCGCCGTAGATTCTGTTTCTATTTGAATTTCAACCGCGCCGCCAAGATTCAACCGGTCGCCGCCGTGCAAAACAACCGCTCCGCTTAATCGCGCTCCGTTATACGTCGTACCGTTGCTCGAATCTGAGTCCGAAACGTAATAAGAATCATTGTAATATTCGATTCGAATGTGTTCGCGCGAAAGCCGATTGTCGGGAATGCACAAATCATTTTCCGAGTGTCTGCCAACGGTAAAAATTTCCCGCGCCGCCGAAACGCGCTGCGATTCGCCGTAATCATCCGTGTATTTAAGCCAAAGTTCTTTCATCGAATAGAAAGTAGAGAACAAAGAATGAAAATTAAAAATTTTAGCTTAACTCTTAACTCTCCACTCATTTCGTATATGTCGAAAGCGGTTGCAGATTCACGCCGAAGTCAGCCGGATTTTCGCCGATAATGGCGGTGGCGAAAAACTTCGGCACATATTTCACATTTTCACCGCTGAACTGTTTCGCCGCGCCGCCTTCCATCTTGTTTTGGTTTGCTACAAGCGTCCAGAAATTGCGGTTTTGACTGGAAACCGCCGCAAAAACTTTGTCCAGATTTTTGCTCAGATTTCCCTGTCCGCTGTTGTAACTGGCGATGGAAAGCGGAACGCTGTCCGGCGCAGTTCCAAATCTGCCCATCAAAGATTTTATGTATTGCGCCGCCGCTCGCGCCGACGGTTCGGCTTCGCATCTCTGGTCGGCGGGCAAACCGTAATCGGGCGCGGATGAAGCGAGAAATTGAAACATTCCCTTGGCGTGCGTCGGACTTTCGAGACACGGACAATGCTCGGATTCGATCATCGCAATGTAAATTCCGATTTGCGGTTCAACGCCAGCCGTATTAAAAGCGCGATTGATAAACGGCGAATTTTTGGTCGCGCGTTCTAGAACCGTCAGAAAATCACTTTTCACCCAACCGCCCTTCGTACAATTGTCGTTTCGTGCCTTTCCCAAACGGCTGACGTAACCGTTCAAAAACTTTTTAATCTCGGCAACGGCTTCCGGCGGAATCGGTTCACTCTTTTGATTGCCGATAATACGCGCGATTTTTTCCGATTTGACGGCGATATAGCGATTTTTCTCCTCTTCAGACATCGCCTGATATTTCTTTCCGGTCGGTAAGACAACCGTCGTGTCGCCGTTTTGGGTTTCGGGCGTATTGGTCAAACTCGTATTGCTTGGACTGGAATTGCTTACCGTCGTTTTTTCCGGTTTCGGAGTTTTTTGGGCTTTATTATCGTTCTCTTCCGGCGTATCTTCGGTTATTCCGTAACTGCCTTCATTATCCGATTTATAAACAACTTGTTTATCGTCACTCAAGACTTTCACACCGACAAAAAGAGCCGAAACTCCGATAACGAAAAGAGCAACCATCGTTAAAAGAATCGGAATAACCATCGAAGAACTCGGTTGGGCAGATGCAACCGAAACCGCGCTTGCCTGAGCCTTTTGATTACTGCTGACGGCTGACGGCTGGTCGGCAGTTTTCCCATCGGAAATTTTGACGACCATATTTGTCTGATTACCAATTTTTATCCGGTCGCCATTTTTCAAAACAGTTCCGCTTCCCGATACTTTTTGACCGTTGACAAAACTTCCGTTCGTCGAATTTTCGTCAACAACCCAAACGTTATCGCCGTCGCGGTAAACGGTCGCGTGAATGCGGGAAAGTCCTTCGTCATCCAGCCGATAATCGGCATCGCCGCGCCCGAAAGTCGTCCGCTCACGTTCAATTACCGCTTCACGCGAACCTTCCGCCGTCGAGTATGTCAGAAAAATTTCAGCCATTTCTTGTAACAATAAGGAATCTACGGGAATAACAGGATAAACAGGAATTTGATTAATCCCTATTTATTCTGTTATCCACTGAAGTTTTCTGGTTTAATTGCCTACTAAAGTTTTATACAATTCCGAAATCGGACGATCTTTTTTAAGTCCGAATTTTTGCGGGTTTTCTGCGACAATTCCCGCCGCGAAAAATCTGACGATTAATTCGCGCTGTTTCGCGTCCTTGATAACTTTCCAGAAATCTGCGCGGTCAGCAGGCAAAGTCGCCTTCCAGATGTTCGCTTCCTGCGCTGATTTGCCGAACGCCGCGACGCTGTAAATGATGTCGCCTTCAAAAACTTCCAACACGAGTGACTTCAAATAAAGCGAGACAGCTTTCGACGCGCAATTCTGCGAAACATCAGACAAAGTTTCCGTTCCGCACAAACCATTATAACCTTGCGAGGCGACGAAATCGGCGTTCATTTGCCATAAACCTTCGTCTGCACCCGTTTTTTGAGGCTTGAATTGACTGCGGCTCATTGCCAGGATAAATCCGAGCGGCGCATCAAGGTTTCTTTCCTGAACGAACGAAACGCTGATTACGTCTTTATAAGCGGCAGCTCTCGAAAAATAACCTTCGGATTGATATTCGGTGGTTTTCTTCAGGACTTCCTGAATAAATTGCGGGTCAAATTTATAAGCAAACTTTCCTGAAAATTCGTTTGTCAGCTTTTTCGCCATTTCCTGAGTGTCGCCGGCGGAAACTTTGGTTCCGGCTTTCGCCGGTGTCGGCGTGACAGTAACGACGATTTCCGGCGGCGGCGGCGCAATTTCTCTGGTTACAAATTCTACCTGAACGTCACCCGGTTGGGCGATTTTATTGCCTTCCGCGTCTTCCAAAACGATTTTCAAAGATTGCAGATTGCCGTTCGCTAAATCGGGAAATTCTTTCGGGTCAATTTTTGCAGTAAAAGGCTGATCGTCCGCGCTGGCGAATTCTTCGCCGTTAATAAGGAAAATCGCGCGTGATACACATTCGGCGTTTTCCGCTTCAACCTCGATCTCCGTTTGTTCGGTAATCGTTTCGCCGTTGTCAGGCTTAATAATTACGGCTTTAGCCTCACATTTGGTTGTTCCCGAATAAGTATAAACAACCGCGCCGACCGCGCAAACAACTGCCAAACCGACAGTTGCGCCTGCGATTCCCAACAATCTGGGCATTCCGGCTTTTGATGTCGCCTGTTCATCCTGAATAATTTCGGCTTCTTCTTTTTTCTCTAAATTTTCACTTTCGGACACGGTTGAATTTTCGCGCGTCGCCGCTGATGAAGAGGCTTCCGATTTTTTATCGCCGAAAGAAATTTGCGCCTTGCTTGTTCCGCCTAATAAAATTTCGTCGCCGTCGTTTAATTTTTTATCAGATTTGACTGCTTCGCCATTCAAACTCGTGCCGTTGCTGCTGCCTAAATCAATGAGCCAAAAATCGCCGTCGCGCCATTCGATTTCGGCGTGATAACGCGAAACATTTGAGTCAGACGGGAACGCGACCGAATTTTCCGTCGTGCGTCCGAGCGTCGTTACGCCGTGCGCCAGAACGATTTCACCGTCATTAAATTTTAGTTTCGCATCTGCCATTTTGAAAAATTATTTTTTTAGTTTGTTGAGCACGAAAGTCTCGATAATTTCTTCATTGTCGTTCGGATTTTGATTTACGATTCGAATGGCAAACGAGGTGTCGCCTGTCTGTGAAACCAAATCCTGACCCGAATCTTCAATAAGATCAATCAATGTTTTCGGCTGTAATTTTCCCGCCGTCATCAAATTCGCCAGACTGACGCGCTGATTTTTCACATCGTCCGGCAAATCAACCAATTGGTCACGCGTAAAAATCAACGTAAAATATTCCTGCGGTGCTTCGTTATACGGGAAAAGTACAAGCGCGCAATCGCGCGGATTCGGAACAATATCTTTCGGGCAATTATTCGGAATTACATATTCATAATTAGCTGAAATCAAGTTTTTCCCGCCGTTGACGAGCGTTGTGGGGAATATAATTTCGCCTTCTTCTTCAGGCGATTTCTGCCTGATAATATACAAATAGCCGCGCTGATTTGTTTTGATTGAAAGGCGCAGACGGTCGTTCGGTGTAAACGTCGCCAACGGATTGACTTCCGATTCGCTGCCGTCACGATTCACCATCATCAATCGCAGTTGAAGCGCGAGCAATGGAACTTCAAGCCGTCTGACCGGCGGTTTCGGCATCGCCTTCGAGGTTTTCGACGCGATTACCGGTTTTCTGTAATTTTTGCGGCTTTTTTTATCAACGCGCACAATCGAAACTCGTTTGACGACATCAATATTTTTCGGCGCGGGTTTAGCCTTCGGTCGAATCGTCGTTTTCGCTTTTTGCTTAATGATAACGACTTCATCCAATTGCGCAAAGACATTTTCCGCACTGCAAATTAAGAGTAAAAGCGCACTTAATACGGTCAGAGATATTTTTCCGAAAATCGCTTTTTGATACATAAATCCCAAAGTTCCCTATTCAATCCAGTTTTTTTGACGCTATACGAATGAATTATTTGCTTTGCGCGTTTAAAACATCGGCGAGTTTGCTGTCATCTGCCGAAACCGCGCACCGAAAACCGATAATCGCCGAAACGAGTTTTTCATCGTCTTCGCCCGACGCGACATCAGGCGGAATATAAATTCTTTTGGTAGTTTTTAAGCTGTCGTTCGATTTTGAACCGAAATGTCCGCCGCGCACGATGCGGTTTTTCTCACCGAATTCGGCATTTGCCGCTGTGCTGTTCGGATACGGCTGAAAAAAAGCATCAACCCATTCGAGAACATTTCCCGACATATCGAGCGCACCCGAAGGACTCGCGCCGCCCGCAAATTTGCCGACATCGGAAATTTTCGTAATCCCGAAAGCGGCGTTGTTTTTTTGAAAATCATTGCCCCATGGAAACGCGCGTTTTGCTTGCGCCGATTCGTCCCACGAAGCAGCTTTTTCCCATTCTTCTTCGGTTGGCAGACGCTTTCCAGCCCATTCCGCGTAAGCCTTTGCATCCGCAAAAGACACGCCAACGACCGGCGCATTCGGGCGTTTTGTAAAGTAACCGGTTTCGAGATGCGGATTCGGCGGCGGTGTTTTTCCGGTCGCGTCGCAGAATTTTTTATATTCGGCGTTGGTTACTTCAGTTTTATCAATATAAAATGCGGGCAAAGTAACTTTATGCGCCGGTTTCGATTCGTCAGCGTCGGTGTCGCTGCCCATCGTAAATTCACCTGCCGAAACCAAAACCATCGCGCCTTTATATTCGATTGCCTTTGGCAGATCAATTTTCGCCGCTGTCGAAACTATCGGCGCGGACGATGTATTTGAAGATGTGTTTATTACTTCTTTCGGTTCGTCTTTCGGCGTTTCTACAATTTGCGCCGTCTGCACCGGTTTGTTGAGAAATAGGAAATACACACCGCATAAAGCGACGATTCCGAGAAAAAGCATTACAATCAGCCCGCCGAGAACGTAAATCATTTTGGAACTGCCGCCGGGACTTTTTGCTTTCGGTATTTCGTCGGCGGCGACTTGTGCGGCAGGAATAGACTCGGAAACATTCGGCGGCGACGGTAAACCAGGTGTCGGCAGTGCATTGCCATACGGCGGCGGCGGCGAAATTTCCGACAAATTAAAATTCGGCGTGGTTTTATCGAAGCTGTCAATTTCTTCACGATTGAAATTCGGCGAATGTTTCGGCAGATTATCAACCTTTTCGCCTTCGGAAATTCGAAAAACCGGCGCGGGCATTGACCAATCATCCTGCTTTTCCTTTTTCGGCTGATTGAATTTCGGCGTATCCATTCCCCAATCGTCCGCTTTATTTTCCGGCGGAATATTAATATTCGGCGCAGTCATTCCCCATCCGTCGGCTGACGATTGATTTGACGACGAAGGCGTTTCTTCCTGCCAGACATCTTTCGGAATGTTGATGTTCGGTGTTGTCCGGTCGTAATCAGATGCCGCCTTATTGTTCGGCACATTGATATTCTGCTGTGTCATTCCCCATTCGTCATTAGTCGGCTGACTTCCCGACGAATATGGATTAGGTGCGAATTCGTCGGAAAAGTCATCGGCGTTTTTGTCTTTTTCAACGCGCATATGCGGCATTGTCATTCCCCAATCGTCGTCTTTTGGCTTATCACTCATCGCTTTTCCTCAGATTAATTTCAGACCTCAATTTCAGTTCAGTTTTGTTTTCCAAATCAAACTTAATTTGCCGTTTATTTTTGTAAATCCAACATATCCATTCGGGTAATTATACCTGTAATGCGCTTGAAATCCTCAATCAAAACAGCCGGTGATTTCTGCAACTCGGCTTTTATTTCGTTAAAAGTCGCGTCAACTTCAACAATCGGGAAACTTTCATCCATCACCTCGCCGACTTTTGCTTCGAGTAAATCACGGTTTTCCAGAAGTCTGGTCAAAACGCGGCTTTCGCGCAGTGAGCCGACCGATTGATTATTTTCCAAAACCGGCATCTGCGTGACACCGATTTCATTCATTTTATGAAGCGCCTCTCCGACGCTTTCATCAGGAGTGGCAAACACTAAAGCGCGCGGCGCACCTGAATTTTTCGTTTCGTTAATCAAACCCGCCGTAATTCTCTGCGGTTCGAGCAACAGTTTTTCCTTCATCCATTCGTCCGAATGAAACTTCGTCAAGTAATGTTCGCCCGTGTCACAGACGATAAAAACGACCAAACCGTTTTCGTCGAGATTTTTTGCCACTTTCAAAGCAGCGGCGAAAATCGTTCCGGTCGAACCGCCGCAGAAAATTCCTTCCTGTCTGGATAATTGACGCGCCATTTCAAACGATTCCCGGTCAGTGATATTGATAATTTCGTCAATCATTTTCATGTTGGCGTTGCCGACCGGCAGATTTTGCCCGATGCCTTCAACCAAATACGGCGTGGCTTCGGGAACGCGTCCCGTTTCCTTGTAACTTTTAAAAATTGAACCGTAAGGGTCTGCGCCAATGATTTGAATTGCGGGATTTTTCTCCTTTAGATATCTGCCCGTGCCGGAAATCGTGCCGCCGGTTCCGATGCTTGAAACGAAATGCGTGATTTTGCCGTCTGTGTCGTTCCAAATTTCCGGTCCGGTCGTGCGGTAATGCGCTAAAGGATTTGCCGGATGATTATATTGATCCGGATAAAAAGAATTCGGCATTTCCGACGCGATGCGCCTGGCAGTTTCGACGTAATGATCGGGCGTTCCGGGCTTTGCCGCCGCCGGACAAATCACTACATCCGCGCCAAGTGATTTTAAATAGCGTGATTTTTCAACCGATGCTTTTTCCGTCAAGACAAATACGCATTTGTAGCCTCTGACCGCCGCGACAAGTGCCAAGCCGATGCCTGTGTTGCCCGATGTCGCTTCGATAATCGTGCCGCCTTTTTTTAGAATTCCCTCTTTTTCCGCCGCTTCGATCATCGAAATCCCGATGCGGTCTTTGACTGAAAACCCCGGATTGAGATTTTCCATTTTGGCGAACATCTGCGCCTTGATGCCGTTTTTCTCCGCAAGATTATTAATCTTCACAAGAGGCGTGTTGCCGATAAGATTTAAAACATTATTATAAAATTTCATTAGTTCTCCGCAGTAAAATAGGTTAAAAAGTAAGTGTAAATTATACCGCAACAATTTTAGCCTTTGTTCACGGCTCTGCAAAACGGAAAGCGCAGAATACTAAAAATATTTTGCAAACAAAGGGTGAAAATTAAATTTTGCGGCGGCTTTTTTCTGTAGATCTCAGTCGCATTGCTTAATTCTTACAAATAAGTTATTATATAAAAGTTAATTCCTTCTCTCTTTGATCAACGGTAGTGTTTTGGGTAAATCGAGATTAGGGTTGTTTATAGTAACAGAAGCCATTTGACAGCAAGCCTTCCGCCAGCAACCGTTTTTGCCGAAGCATACTTTCGTCCAGCAACTTCTTTTGACGCTCCTGAAAAGGGAGAGAGGATTTTTTTAAATGTCTACAAAACTTTACGTTGGTAATTTATCATTCAACACTTCTAACGAAGATTTACAAGAACTTTTCGGTCAAGCCGGAACGGTCGAAACGGTGAACATCGTCGAAGACCGCGACACGGGTCGCTCACGCGGCTTCGGTTTTATCGAAATGTCGAGCAAAGAAGAAGCACAAACCGCTATCGAGCAGTTAAACGGCAAGGAAATTGACGGTCGCAGTTTGACAGTCAACGAAGCTCGTCCGCGTGAAGAACGCAGCGGCGGCGGCGGCGGCGGAAATCGCGGCGGCGGCGGCGGCGGACGTGGCGGCTACGGCGGCGGCGGCGGCGGAAATCGCGGCGGCGGCGGCGGCGGTTCACGTTGGTAATTTACGCTTAGTTTTATAAATCAAGCGGCTTCGGCAAGTTAAATTGTTAGCTGTCGAAGCCGCTTTTTCATACATAAACCATTTCCTTGATAACCCAAATCTGCTAGTAGTAACAAACAGCACACACAACGCTTGTTCGTTAAGATTGATTAGGATTATTAAGATACATATTTTCAATCTTAAACGATCCTAACGAATAAATATCCAATCTCTTGGTTTCACTCACCAGCAGTTGCAGCTAGCGACTTTAGGTTATAAAAAGATTTTTCGCTCCCTTTGAAAAGGTCGAGCAAAATTACAAGGATTTAATGAATTTTAAACAATTAGGCTTGCAGTCTGCATTGGCAGAAAAATGCGAGTCGCTCGGTTTTACGGAACCGACACCGATTCAGATCGAAGCGATTCCCGCCATTATCGAGGGCGCGGACATTATCGCCTGCGCCGAAACCGGCACGGGCAAAACGGCGGCTTTTTTATTGCCGCTGATTCAACATCTAACGGAAAATAAATCAAAAGGCGTTGGTGTTTTAGTGCTTGCGCCGACGCGCGAACTGGCAACGCAAATCGAAGCGGCGTGCCGCGAATTCGCCCCGAAAAAACTGCGCTGTGTCGCTCTGATCGGCGGAGCGGGTTATAAAAGTCAAACTGAAGGATTGCGCGGCGCGAATATTATCGTCGCTACGCCCGGACGACTTCTCGACTTTATGAAACAGGGCGCCATTAACTTTTCGACGCTGCAAACGCTCGTTCTTGATGAAGCCGACCGAATGCTCGATATGGGTTTTCTGCCCGCAATACGGCGCATTCTCGAAGCGATTCCGAAGAAACGACAGACGCTTTTCTTTTCGGCAACGATAACCGCCGAAGTGGGCAGAATTGCTAAAGGAATGATGAACGGCGTTCCGCAATACATCGAAGTCAGTCGCGGCGGACAAACCGCCGTCACAATTCATCAAACGGCTTATCCGGTCGCAGCGCAGTCGAAAACGGTTTTGCTGCTGGACTTATTGGAACGCGAACAATTTGAGCGGGTGTTGGTCTTTACCCGCACGAAACGCGGAGCAGACAGGCTTTCGCATATTCTCGAAGCGCGTTCGCACAAAGCGAATCGAATTCACGGCGACCGTTCGCAGTCACAGCGCGAAGCGGCTTTGCGCGGCTTCAAAAATGGACAAACGCGCGTTCTCGTTGCGACTGATGTCGCCGCGCGCGGCATTGATATTGATTCGGTTTCGCACGTTATCAATTACGACGTGCCGGAAGCGGCGGAAGATTATGTGCATCGCATCGGGCGCACGGGCAGAGCCGGACAGATTGGTCGCGCCATCACATTGGTCGCACCGGGCGAAGAATTAAATATCAAATTGATTGAACGTCTGACCGGACAAACCATCGAGCGCGTTGTGTTACCTGATTTCGGCGGCGCGGTAACGACTTTCGAGAAACCGAAAAAACCGTTTCGCACTTTTGGAAGCGAGCAAGACGCTCAAGATAATTTAGTTAAATAAGGAGTGAAGTTTTATGGAAAAGAAGAAATATACAATTGAAGAAAAAATCGAAAATTTATGTTCAGCGTGTGATGTTGATACTAAACATACAGTATTGACCGTTACCAAGCTCGGACAAATAACCAAGTCAATGTGCGATGTTTGCGAAATGGTCAGCACTTTTAAGAGCGGCGTTAAAACGTCGGTCGGGTGACAACCAAAAGCGGAAGCCCATATGACCGAACGCGCAAATACCGCAAAGGGCAGGCGATGCTTCACTCGACCTTCGGTCAGGGCGAAGTAATGGCTGTGATCGAACCGCAAAAAATTGACGTGTTTTCGGCGATCAGGTTCGCCGATTGATTCACGCGCAAATGTAAATTCACAAAAAAAAGGCGGCTCGAAATTTCGAGCCGCCTTTTTTTTTAGATAAATTTTTATCGCCGACCTTTCAGCAATAATCCGATTACCAAACCTGCCGCCGCTGAAATCAACAACGCCTGCCCGGGTTTTTGACGCGCGAATTCTTTTGCGTTTTCGACCAATTCCTTCGGGTCTTTGCCCTGTAATTCTTTAAACTTTTCGCTCGCCGCCGTAAAAGTTTCGCCGGCGTAATCTTTCGCTTTCAACGCTGCGTCCTGAAATTTCCGCCCGTATTCCTGTGCCTGACCTTTGAATTCGTTGATGTAATCATTGGTCGTTGTGTCCTCGCCGTTAAATGTTTCCGGCTTAATTAAACTCTGTTCCTGATCGATAACTGTTTCCGCCATTTTTTCAAATCTCCTTTTAAATTTAGTCTGACCGCACTTCATTTTTCAGCTTTGCGGTTTCGGGTTTGATGCCCTTGTCCGTCGAAAAGTTGATACGAAAATTTTTTTCCGCGTAAAGTTCTTGTTAAAAGTTTCACATAGCTCTTGACAAGTCATTTGCTATTTGAGAAAGTAAGTAAGCACTTACTTATTTAAGCGGAGTATTTTATTGATTAAAGAATCGGAAACAAGTGAGCCTATCAGCAGCCGAATGTCGGGCGAAGAGCGGCGCAAGCAAATCCTGCGCGTTGCAATTGAGCTTTTTTCGCAGCGCGGTTTCAGCGGCACGACAACCAAAGAAATTGCTAATGCATCAGGCGTATCCGAGGCGATGGTCTTTCGCCATTTTGCTAATAAAGAAGAACTTTATTCCGCCATTCTCGATCACAAAGCGTGCAGCGGCGCGTTTCAAGATCCGTTTGAAGAAATCGGCGAAAAAATCAAAGCGAGTGATGATTTCGGAGTATTTTATACAATGGCTTTCAACGCGCTCAATCATCACGCGGAAGATTGCGGATTTTTGCGCCTGATGCTTCATTCCGCGCTCGAAGAACACGACTTAGCCAGAATGTTTTTCGAAAGCTTTATCACCGATATTTACAAATTTTTAGGCGATTATATCAGCGAAAGACAAGCGGAAGGCGCGTTTCGGGAAATAGACCCGCGCATCGTCGTGCGTTCGTTTATGGGAATGTTCGTTCATCATTCGCTCTACAACATTTTGTGGGACAGAGATCAGAAAATTCTTAAAATCTCCAATGAAGAAGCCGCCAGAAATTTCGCCGAAATTTTATTGCAAGGCGTGACGACGAAATAATTTTCAAGTTTTTATTTATAAGATAAATGACACAGCAAGCAATTTATAAATCAATATTTTTCAGCAGTTTACTAAGCGTCTGCGTTTTATTCGGCGCGTCCTGCGGCGGCTCGAAAACGGCGAACGCGAATAATGCGAACAACGCCAATGCCGCGCCGACGATTGTCGAGACGACGACGACACCGGCGATTGTCAAAAATCTGCCGACGTATTTTGAAGCGACCGGAACTTTAGCGAGCGACGCTTCAACTGACGTTGCGCCGACGGTCGGCGGAAAAATTACGGCGGTCAATTTCGACATCGGAAGCTACGTCAATAAAGGCGATGTTTTAGTTCAAACCGACGCGCGTGACGCGCAGATTCGGCTTGAACAGGCGAACGCGCTCGGTATTGCAGGCTGAGGCGAATGTCATTCAAGCGCAATCGAATGTTCAACAGGCGGAAACGAATGTTCAGCAAGTTCGGGCGCAATTAGGTTTGCCGGACGGCGAAACCTTCGACGTTAATCAAGTTGCGGAAGTTCGGACGGCGAAAGCCGCGCTTGAATTAGCTGAAAGAGAATACATTCGCAACGAACGACTGCTCGAATCGGGCGATGTTTCACGCTCGATTTTCGATCAGCGCAAAGCGCAGCGCGATCAAGCCAGAGCGCAGTATCAAACGGCGATCAACACCGCGAATCAAAGATTTGCGGCGATTAAAACTGCTGAATCACAGGTCAATACGGCAAAAGCGGCGGTTCACTCGTCACAGGCGGCGAAAGATGCCGCTCAGTCACAAACCGCGACGGCGCAGAAAGCGATTGGCGATGCGACGATTTACGCGCCGATCAGCGGTTTTATTTCCGAACGCAACGCCGATGTCGGCGAATTCGCGGCGACAAATCAAAAAGTGGCGACGATTGTTCGCACGTCAGTTTTGCGTCTGCGAATTGACGTTCCCGAACAGGAAATCGGGCAGGTCAAAAACGGACAGGGAATTTCCCTGCAAACGAGCGCATTTCCCGATAGAAATTTCAGCGGCACGGTCATTCGCATCGCGCCGAATTTAAATGCGACTTCGCGAACTTTAACGGTTGAAGCGGAAGTGGAAAATACCTGAAGGACTGTTAAAACCCGGACAATTTGCGACGGTCGAATCGCGCAGGCAACCCCAAAACCGGCGGTGATGATTCCGGCGACGGCAGTCAAAGTTGACGGCGAAACGAACAAAGTTTTCATTGTCAAAGACGGACGCGCCGAAGAACGAATCGTTAAAACCGGCGTGTTGGAAAATAATTTAATCGAAATTCAGCAGGGCGTTCAGGAAAATGAATCAGTTGCCGTCAGCAATATCGGTCAACTTTACGACGGAGTTTCAGTTAGGCAGTAGATTTTGAAATCGAGTCTGAATCAGACTCAAAATCAAAGATTTTATGCAGTGGTTAGCAGAAGTTTGTGTTAAGCGTCCGGTGTTTGCGACGATGTTGATTTTATCGCTCGTGACGGTCGGCGCGTTTTCGTTTTTCTCTCTGGGCGTTGATCTTTTTCCAAAAATTGATTTTCCGACGATTACGATTACGGTCATTAATCCGGGCGCGTCGCCGCAGGAAATTGAAACGGAAGTAACGGAAAAAATTGAGGAAGCGGTCAATACGATCAGCGGAATTGACGAACTGCGCTCGACTTCGGTCGAAGGCGCGGCGCAGATTTTCGTGCAATTCGTGCTGGAAAAAGACGTTAACGTTGCGGCGCAGGAAGTCGAAAATCGCGTGCAGACCGTGATTCCGAATTTGCCGGAAACCGCCGAGCAGCCGACCGTTCAGAAACTCGATACGGATGCCGCGCCGGTTTTGCGAATCGTCGTTTCCGCGCCGACTTCCCTGCGCGACGTAACGGAATTTGCGAAAAACAAAATCAAAGAACGCATCGAATCAATCAACGGTGTCGGTCAGGTGACGATTATCGGCGGGCGCGAACGGCAAATCAACGTCTGGGTTGACCCGGATAAAATGCGCTCATACAGCATCACGCCGGCGGAAGTTTCCGACCGCTTTGCGAATTCAAAATATCGAATTTCCGAGCGGCAGATTAGATCAGGGCGCGACCGAATCGAGCGTCCGAACGCTTGGAAAAATTCAAAAACCCGAAGAATTTGCCAACGTCGTCGTCGCCACGCGCGGCACATTATCAGGTCAAAGTCAAAGACATCGGCTATGTCGAAGACGGCGCCGAAGAACTGCGCACCGAAGCCAGACACAACGGTCAGCCCGCCGTGACGTTGGTTGTTTCCAAACAATCGGGACAAAACACGGTCGCCGTCGCACAGGAATTAAAAGCCAGATTAAAGGAAATTGAACCGACTTTGCCGAAGGATTATCGAATGCAGGTTATCGGCGATAACTCGATTTTTATCGAAAATTCCCTGCACGCGATTGAAGAACATTTGATTGTCGGCGGCTTTTTGGCGGCGGTCGTCGTGTTTCTGTTTTTGTGGAGTTTTCGCTCGACAATCATCGCCGCGCTCGCTATTCCGACTTCGATTATTTCGACTTTCGCGCTGATGTATGCGATGGGTTATACGCTCAATTCCATCACGATGCTTTCGCTGACTTTGATGGTCGGCATCGTGATTGACGACGCGATTGTGGTTCTCGAAAACATCTATCGCTTCGTCGAAGAAAAAGGAATGCACCCGTATCAGGCGGCGATTGAAGGCACGAGGGAAATCGGTTTGGCGGTTTTGGCGACGACGCTTTCGCTGATGGCGGTTTTCGTTCCCATCGGATTTATGCAGGGCATCGTCGGGCGTTTTATGTCGTCGTTCGGTCTGACGGCTTCGTTCGCTATTTTTATTTCGCTGATCGTTTCGTTCACTTTAACGCCGATGCTCGCGGCGCGGCTCATCAAACCGCCCAAAAAGGAGGAAGAAAAGCCGGATTCCGAGTTTAACTTTGATGGCGAAAAACAGCCGCTCGAAATTCACGGCGACGGAATGATCGAGGACAGTCCGCCGAAAACCCAAGTTCACGGCGCGAAAAGCGGACGTTTTTACAGGTATATTGACGGCACGTACACTTGGCTTTTGAAATTTTCGATGGCGCATCGCTGGCTGATTGTTTTGCTTTGCGTTTTGGTTTTTATCAGCATCGCGCCGCTGTTTATGTTCGTCGGCAAAAACTTTCTGCCGGTTGACGATCAATCGCAGTTTGAGATTTCGGTTCGCGCGCCGGAAGGTTTTTCGCTGTCGGCAACTTCGCAATTATTTGAAAGAATCGCCACCGACCTTCGCAAAATCGAAGGCGTGACCGACACTTTAACGACCATCGGCGGCGGACAGCAAGGAATTGTCAACAACGGAACGATTTTCGTCAAACTTTCCGAAATCGGCGACCGCACGAAATCGCAGGAAGAGTTGATGGTTTCGGCGCGTGAGCTTTTGAAAAATTATCCGCCTGAACTGAGAACCGGCGTTCAGCCCGTGCAGGCATTTTCAGGCGGCGGTTTTCGCAATGCCAACGTGCAGTTTTTGATTTCGGGACCGGATTTAAAAGTTCTCGAAGACGCTTCCGCCAAACTTCTGGAAAAAATGAAGACGATTCCCGACGCGGTTGACGTTGACTCGACTTTAATCAGCGGTAAACCCGAAGTTCAACTGGTCGTTGACCGCGATACGGCGGCTGATTTGGGCGTTCGCATCGGCGACGTTTCGCAGGCTTTGAACACGCTCGTCGCCGGAGTCGAAGCGACGAACTTCAACGAAGGAACCGATCAATACGAAGTTCGCGTTCGCGCGATAAACAATTTCCGCACCGATGTCGAAGGCTTAAAACGCTTAATCGTTCCGTCGAGCAAACCCGGAATCGGTTTTGTCACGCTCGACCGCCTGATCAAAGTCAAAGAAGGAACCGGACCGAGCTCGGTTGACCGTCTGAATCGTCAGCGACAGGTGACGCTGCTGGCAAATACCAAACCCGGCGGTTCGGCGACGAGCATTACTGCCGCGCTCGACACTTACGTTAAAGATTTGAATTTGCCCGCCGGTTATTCGTCCGGCTATGTCGGACAGTCAAAGGAACTCGGCAAATCGCTCTTTTATTTTATGCTGGCGATTGCGCTGTCGTTCATTTTTATGTATATCGTGCTGGCGGCGCAGTTCGAATCGTTCATTCACCCGATTACCATTCTGCTGACGCTGCCGCTTTCGATTCCGTTCGGGATTTTAAGTTTACTTTTGACCGGACAAACCGTGAATATCTTTTCGGGTTTAGGATTATTGCTGCTGTTCGGCGTGGTGAAAAAGAACGCGATTTTGCAGATTGACCACACGAATACTTTGCGCGAGCGCGGAATGAGCCGCTACGACGCCATTATTCAGGCGAACCGCGACCGTCTGCGTCCGATTTTGATGACCACGATTGCGCTCGTCGCCGGAATGATTCCGCTCGTCGTCTCGACCGGCGCGGGCGCGGGAACGAACCGTTCAATCGGCGTGCTGGTCGTCGGCGGACAATCACTGTGTTTGCTTTTGACTTTGCTCGCCGTTCCCGTTTTTTATTCGCTGTTTGACGACGCGACGCAGTGGCGGCTTTTTAGCCGCGTCAGCAATTTTTCGTCGAGAACTTTTGGCGGTTTGAAACGCAAATTCACGACGGCGACGAGTTCGATTATCAACAAACACTGATTTTGGCGATGAAACGTTCAAAGCGTTCAAATATTTCGTCGCTGCGGCGGCGTGTGCCGACAAAGATTCGGCGTTTCATAATTTTTATGAGTAAGCAGTTATATTTAGTTTTTGCAATTTTAATTTTCGGAATCGGTACGACTTCGGCGCAGGACGCGATTCCGTCGCCGACACCGACGACAACGCCGACTCCAGCGGTCGAAGTTAATTCAGCGCCCGAAACAGTTTTGCCGCCGGTTGATGACAAGCAAAATGTTCAGCCGGAAAATCTCACCGGCGTTCCGAGCATCGCGCCGAATTATCAGTCGAACGATACGACTTTGCCCGACTTAGGACGCGTCGGCGTTGATATGATGAATCAAAAAACGCTGACTCTGCGCGAAGCGATTACGCTGGCTTTGGAAAACAACAAGGACATCGAAGTAACGCGCGAAAACGTGAGAATTTCCGAATTCGATTTAACGGTCGCGGGCGGCGTTTATCAGCCGCGTTCGTTTATCCAGAATTTTTACGAACATTCGACCACGCCTTCAGCGAGTTTTTTCACCGGCGGCGCCGACGGCAAATTAACGCAGACGAATTTTGCGACGACGGCAAGAATCGAAGGCACAGAGCGACGTTTCGGCGGAAACTATCGCGTCGAATTTAACAATTCACGGCTTGGCAGCACGAATCTCTTCAATTCGATCAATCCGCAATTTACGTCGAATCTGACGTTTCAATACACGCAGCCGCTTTTTCGCGGGCGAAAATTTGACCAGAACCGGCGGCAAATCGAAATCGCCAAGCGCAATCTGAGTTTAACCGACACGCAGTTTCGCCAGCGTTCGATTGAAATTATCGCCAATGTCCAACGCGCTTACTGGGATTTGGCTTACGCTTTGCGAAACTTGCAGGTTCAGCGCGACAGCGTGAGAGACGCGAAAGATCAACTCGACCACAACCGCCGTCTGGTTGATGAAGGACAGCTCGCGCCCGCCGATATTATCGCGTCGGAAACGCAGGTGGCGAATTTCGAGCAAAACGTTTATTCGGCTCTCGACGACGTAAATCGCGCCGAAAATACTTTGAAAAATCTGATTGTCGAAAATAAAAACGATATTCTCTGGAGTTCGTCGGTAGTGCCGACCGATCCGGTTGATTTAACCGCGCCGAACACGACTCTGCCCGAAGCGTTGAGCGCGGCTTTGATGAATCGTCCGGAACTTGAAATCAACGAAACGCAAAGCGACATCAATAAAATCGATCAGAGATTTTTCCGCGAACAAACCAAGCCGCAAATTGATTTGGTGGCGACTTATAATCTGGCAGGTTTGGCGGGAACCGCAAACAACATTATCAATCCGTTCGGTTCGAATACCGCCGTGCAGCAAAATTTCAACGAATTGGCGCGGAGAACGAACAATACTGATTTAATCGTTCCAATCGCGCCGACGCAGGGCGTTTCGAGCAATTTAACGGGCGGCGTTTTCAGTTCGATTACCGACATTTTCGCCAATCGCTATCCGACTTATCGCGTCGGCGTGCAGATAAATCTGCCGTTTTCCACGCGAACGGCAAAAGCCCAGCTCGGACGTTCGCTGGTCGAAGGCGAACGCCTGCAAACACAGCGCGAACAGGTCGAGCAGAACATTCAGGTTGATGTGCGAAACGCTCTGCAAACCGTCCGAACGGCGGAAGCCAAACTGCGTTCGGCGGCAATTTCACGCAATAACAGCGAGAGACAATACGCTTCGGAACAAAGAAAACTCGACGCTGGACAATCGGACGTTTACCGCGTTTTAGAACGCCAGACGGCTTTGACGACCGCGCGCAGCAACGAACTCCGCGCTCAAACCGAACTCAATAAAGCTATTTCCGATTTACAGCGAGCAACGGGAAATTCCCTGAAAGAAAATAATATCGAGGCACGTTTAAGAAAATAAGATTTTTGTGAAATTAACGGGGATAAAGAGGATAAAGGTGACTTTGAATCATTTCTTTTTATCCCTTTTAATTTCTTCCTGCTGTCAAAAATTGATTTTCTCGCTCGCCGAAACTTCCGCATTTAGTGTTTGAATCGAATGTTTATCGAAATTCGCGTCGTCGTGTTCGGGAAAATCGGTACGAAAATGCCCGCCGCGCGATTCTTCGCGCCACAAAGCCGCCGTCGCCACCAATTTTGCCAGCGTCACGAAATTGCGCGAAGATGTGCCGAGATTCGATTTTTCGATTTGCTCAAATTCGCGTAAGGCTCTTTTCAAAGATTCCGCGTCGCGCAAAATTCCGACGCGCTCCCACATCACGCGCTTCACGCGCTTTTTGACGGCGGTCGCAATGCCGGAAGTCGAGTCTTTGATATTTGATCTCTGAGCTTCAGATTTCGATTCGTAACTCGTAATTTGCAATTCGTAATTATCTTTAACCATCGCTTCGCCCGCGCGTGCGCCGAAAACCAAGCCTTCGAGCAGCGAATTTGACGCTAAACGATTTGCGCCGTGAACGCCGGTGCAGGAAACTTCGCCCGCCGCGTAAAGCCCTCTAACCGTCGTGCGCCCGTGCAAATCGGTGCGCACGCCGCCCATACAATAATGCGATGCCGGAGAAACTGGCAATAAATCTTTGGCAATATTCAAATCGTAGAACTTGCACGTTTGGTAGATTTTCGGAAATCTCTGCTTCAAAAAATCTTCGTCGAGCGCGGTCATATCGAGGTAAACTTCCCGCGTTCCGGTTTTTCGCATTTCGGCGACAATCGAACGCGAAACGATGTCGCGCGGCGCAAGTTCGAGGCGTTCATCATAATTCCCCATAAATCTTTCGCCCAATTTATTTCGCAAAATTCCGCCCTCGCCGCGCATCGCTTCGGACAATAAAAATCTGGGTGCGTTTTCGACACTCAAAGCGGTCGGATGAAACTGGACGAATTCCATATCAGCCATTTCCGCGCCCGCAAAATAAGCCATCGCCATTCCGTCGCCCGTCGCCACGCTCGGATTCGTCGTGTGCAGATATAATTGTCCCGCGCCGCCCGTGCAAAGAATCACGGCTTTCGCATAAATCTCACGCGGCGCACGCAAAATCGGATCAAGAAATCGCACGCCGACGCATCTCTCGTCGCGCACAATCAAACTTTCCGTATTGGCAAACGGCATCAAAAGGATTTTCTTTTCCTGTCCGGCGCGGGCAATCAAAGCGCGGACAATTTCCTTGCCCGTCGAATCGCCGTGCGCGTGTAGAATCCTCCGCCGCGAATGAGCCGCTTCCTGCGTGAAAGAAAGTTTTCCCCCTTCTTTATCAAATTCGATTCCCCATTCGATCAGTTGTTTGATATATTTCGTGCCGCCCTCGACGAGCGTTTCGACCGCCTCGACATCGCACAAACCCGCGCCCGCAATCAAAGTATCTTCTTCGTGCAGTTCGGCATTGTCGTCGTCCGATAAAACAACCGCGACACCGCCCTGCGCGTATTCGGTGTTCGATTCGCTCGCCTTGTCTTTCGTCAAAACCGTGACTCGAGCGCCCGATTTCGCCAACTCAATCGAAGCGCGCAGTCCGGCGACTCCGCTGCCGATAACAATAAAATCTGTTTCTAATCCCATTAAGCAAAATGTAGCAAATTATCAGCGGAAAGAAAAAAGCCTGCTTGATTTCTCAAACAGGCTTCGTAATTACTTTTCGGTGAGTTCGTTTCTAACAGGTTTGCCGCCGTTAGTTTCTTGACTCAATTGAATGACATCAGCTAATTTGCCTTTTGGAACAGTGCCGCGCAATGTCATCGGAACCGTCGAAACGTCCACTTTTACGTTTCTAAATCCTTTCTTCTGCAATGCCTGTTCTATTCTGGCGGCAAAACTTTCTGAAACCTCTGCTGAAACAGTTTCGGCGTTATTCGTTGAAAATGCCGGATTATCTGTGGTAAGTTGCGGCTTATCAAAATTCTCCTAAAGTTTCCAAAAAATAATCAAACTTCCGTCGTCATCTTTTCGATGAATCTTGAAGGCGACTATTACATCAGCCCTATTGAAACTAACGGCTCGCAAAACGTAGCTGTGTCCGGCGACGGCGGGCAGACGGCTTTTATAAATTACGCCTTCGTTTTCAAATCCGCGTCCTTTTTCCTGTTCAATTCTCGCTTTTGCCAGTTGATTCGGCGGTTGATGAGCGAGCAAAAAAACTACACCTTTTGATTCTTTGCCAATTTCAGAAAGCGGAACTCCCCCTAAATCGGCGAGAAAACCGTAGTCCGCGCCGGCAAATCCGACTGATAAATTATCTCTATATAACTCGATTTGCGGTATGTCGTAGTTGTTTGATTTATTTGAGAAAGAATAATATGCGCCGCCGCCCCGGTTGGCTAGCAAACCGACATCGTATTTTTCACGCGGCAAAATTCTAAAAGCGTCCGCGCCCGCTGCGTCTTCAAAATCTTTTTTATCAACTCGTAAAATTGCCTCGTCCAGACTTTTACCGCGTCCTTTTAATTGTTCAAATTCCGCGATTGCCTGCTGACGTGTTTGCGCCGAAATATTGATGGCAAGACAAATAAACAACAGAATATTCGTAATTATTCGCATAAAACCTCTAAACGAGAAATTGCTTTAAATTATTGCTGAACGCAAACATAGCAGAAAATTTCCTCAGTAGACAACAAAACTTTACTCCGTGGCGAACTGTCGGTAAGTTGTTTAAACTTCATCCATTAATTTCTTTCCGTTCTTCCGCCGATTTATCAAACTCGCCACAAAGCCCGCGCCGAAACCGTTGTCAATGTTGACGACCGTGACATTTGACGCACACGAATTGAGCATTCCGAGTAGCGCGGCAATTCCGCCGAAACTTGCTCCGTAACCGATGGAAGTCGGAACGGCAATCACGGGAACTTTAACCAGACCGCCGACGACCGACGGCAGCGCGCCTTCCATTCCGGCGACGACGATGACGACGCGCGCTGCTTGCAGCATTTCCCTTTCCGATAAAATCCGGTGAATTCCCGCCACGCCCGCGTCCCAGATTCTTTTCACCGAATTGCCCATCGTTTCAGCGACCAGCGCGGCTTCCTCGGCGACCGGAATATCACTCGTTCCGGCAGTCACGACGGCGATTTCACCTGTGCCTAATTCGTCTTTATCACGCCAAAGACGAATCAAATTCGCCGACTCGTGCCATTCGGCTTCGGTGTAAATGTTGCGAATTTCACCAAAAACTTCCGCCGTTGTTCGTGTAACCAAAACGTTTTGCGATTTGGCGGCGAGCCGTTCAAAAATCCCGACGATTTGCTCTTTTGTTTTTCCCTGCCCGAAAATCACTTCGGGAAAGCCTTGCCGCTCGGCGCGGGCGTGGTCAACTCGCGCATAGCCGATGTCTTCAAAAGATAAGTTTTTTATCTGTTGAGAGGCTTGGCTTTTTGAAATCTGACCTTCATTATATGCAGCTAAAATATTTTCAATATCGCTTTCTTTCATAGGATTGATTTTAATTGCCTGAAAGGATTTCGACAACAAACAAAAAACGGCGTTCACAATAAACGCCGTTTTTCGGAGAAATAATCACTGAACACTTTCTAAACCAGCAAACCGACATATTTATAAGCCGCGCTGATTTTAATCAAAGTCCAGGTCACGCATTCGTGACTCAGCAGATTAAGAAAAAACGCATTTTTTAGTATTTTCGGTTCGCTCATTTTATCTTTGGAGACCTCAGTCAAGTTCCGCTTTTGCAATTCTTATGCCTCAAGCCAAATTTCTCAAACGCCTGAAAATCAAGGGTGAAGCGTAAATTTACAAAGATCCGGCTGTTCAGAAATCGTTCAATCTAACGCAAGCCGCGCATTTATCTGAACGATTTTGATTCGCACTGCAATTTAATTGGTAAAAGTGCTAAAATTTAAAGTCGTATGGAATTAACAGTTGCCGTAACAGGCGCGTCGGGAACAATTTACGCGCAAAGAACTTTGCAGCTCTTGGCAAAAAGCGGCGCAGTCGAGACGATAAATTTGATTATGTCGGGCGTTGTGCCGACTGTCGCACAAGTCGAACTCGGCGTAAATCTGAAAGACCCGACGCAGAAAAAAATTAACGAATGGCTCGGTTTGGATGAAAATTCCAGATTGATTCGCTATTGGCGGCTCGATAATCTGGCGGCGAAGCCTTCGAGCGGCTCAAACAAACAAGCGGGAATGATCGTCGTGCCGTGTTCGATGGGAACTTTGGGCGCGATTGCGTCGGGCGCGGGAACAAATTTGATTCATCGGGCGGCGGATGTTTGTTTGAAGGAAAATCGGAAATTGATTTTAGTTCCGCGCGAAACGCCTTTTAATCAGATTCATCTCGAAAATATGCTGCGCGTCGCCCGCGCGGGCGCGACGATTCTGGCGGCGAGTCCGAGTTTTTATCATAAGCCGCAGACGATTGACGATTTGTAACTCATTTATGTTTCAGGATTTTAGATCAATTTGATATTCCGCATTCCAAAAAAACACAGTGGACGGGTGAAGAAGTTCAGGGAGATTAAAATGAAAATTTTTACTTTTTTATTTGTTGTCGTTTTCGGATTTTTGAGTTTATCGGCGCAGGAACGCTATGTGAAACCGGTTGACGAAGCGAAAAAGGACGCGTCATTTTTCGCCTTTCGTACAAAACTCGTTGAAGCGACGAAAAAGCGCGATGTAAAATTCGTTTTGAGCATCGTTGACCCGAACATTAAAAACAGTTTCGGCGGCGACGACGGCATTGCGAACTTTAAGAAAAATTGGAAAATCGAACGTGCCGACAGTTTGTTTTGGAACGAATTTCTTTTGGTTATTACGAACGGCGGAAAATTTTCCAGCGAAGGAAATGTCAAGTCTTTTTTCGCGCCTTACATTTTCAATTCGTTTCCCGACGATGTGGATTCTTTTACCTACAGCGCGATTTTCGGCAGCAACGTCAATTTGCGCGAACTGGGTGACGCGAAATCGAAAGTTGTCGCACAATTGTCTTATAATATCGTCAAAGTTGATTTTGAAAATTCCGTTAAAAAACCCAAAAGCAAGAACGAATACGAATGGCTGAAAATTGAAACGCTCGGCAACAAAAAGGGTTTTGTCAGCGCGTCTTTCGTTCGCAGTCCGATTGATTTCCGCGCCGGTTTTGAAAAAATCGGAGGCAAATGGAAAATGACGGCTTTTATCGCCGGAGACTGAAAGTTTATGGCAAACACAGTTGAAAGATTTTCTAATCGCGTCGAAAATTACGCTAAATACCGTCCCGGTTATCCGCCAGAAGTTTTACGGCTATTCAAAAATGAAATGCATCTCCGCGAAAGTTCAATCGTCGCCGACATCGGCGCGGGAACGGGACTTTCGGCGAAGATGTTTCTCGAAAACGGCAATCCGGTTTTCGGCGTTGAACCTAACGAAGCGATGCGCGAAGCAGCGCAGGAATTATTGAAAGGTTTTCCGCAGTTTTCAATTATCAATGGAACTTCGGAAAATACGACTTTAGAAACGGCTTCTGTTGATTTTATCGTTGCGGCGCAGGCGTTTCACTGGTTCGAACCCGACACAACGCGCAAAGAATTCGAACGAATTTCGAAGAAAAACGGATACGTCGCGTTGATTTGGAACGAACGTAAACTTGATGCGACTGAATTCTTGCGCGAATATGAAAATTTTCTGCACAAATACGCTACCGATTACACGGAAGTGCGGCACGACAATGTTTCAAAAGAAATTATCAGCGAATTTTTTCAGGCTGATTTCGCACAAAAAACTTTTCAAAACGCGCAGGTTTTCGATTACGAAAGTTTGAAAGGACGACTTCTTTCGTCGTCTTACACGCCGACCCGCGAAAATTCGCTTTACGAGCCGATGATCGAAGAATTAAAACGGCTTTTTACTAACTATCAAAAAGACGATAGAATTGATTTTCTATACGATACCAAAATATATTACGGACAAATTTAATTGACCCCTATTTTATGGACGCAAAACCGGAAAAAAAATTAATAACCGTCGCGCACTCGCCTGATTCGGACGACGCGTTTATGTTTTACGGCTTGGCAACAAACAAGCTGGAAACCGGCGGATTGAAGTTTGAACATACATTAAAGGACATTCAATCGCTGAACGAAGACGCGAAAAACGGCGTGTTCGACGTAACGGCGATCAGCTTTCACGCTTACGCCTATATTTTCGACAAATACGCGCTGCTGCCGCACGGCGCGAGCATCGGCGACAAATACGGACCGATTCTCGTTTCAAAAGAAAATTACAAAATCGAAGACATTCCAAATTTGAAAATCGCCATTCCCGGCGAATTGACGAGCGCGTTTCTGGCTCTGCGCATTTACAATCAGGATTTTGAATACGTCGTCGTGCCGTTCGACGAAATCATTGATTATGTGCAGAAAGGCAAAGCCGACGCGGGACTTCTTATTCACGAAGGTCAGCTTTTTTATAAAAATATGGGCTTGAAAAAAGTCCTCGATTTGGGCGAATGGTGGTTCGAGAAAACCGGTTTGCCGCTGCCGATGGGCGGCAACGTCATCCGGCGCGATTTGGGCGAAGAACTGATGCGCAAAGTTTCGGACTGTCTGCGAAAAAGCATCAAATATTCGATGGATAATCGTGAAGACGCGCTCGCCTACGCGATGCAGTTTGCCCGCGATATGCCGCCCGAATTAGCCGACAGGTTTGTCGCCATGTGGGTTAACGATTTAACCTTAGATTACGGTACGCGCGGCAAAGAAGGCGTGAAACTTCTGCTCAAAGAAGGCTACGAAAAAGGAATTATTCCGCATCAGGTTGACATTGAATTTGTCGAATAACTAACATCTTTAACAAAATAAAAAAGAGGAGATTTCCGGTTGGAAATCTCCTCTTTTTTATTTATGAGTGTGTATATTAAGCCGGAACTTTTCTGGCTGTTTCTCTTTCCCAATTGCGATGCTGCGCAATCGCGTCAATGAATTTCTGTGTTGTGTCTTTGTCCGAATCTTCACTCAAAATCACGGCTTTATCGCTTTCCGTATGTTTGATATAGGTTTCGTTTCTGACAAAATTAACGCCCTCGCCGGTGGCGGCAATCGCTTTGCAGTGGCGAAACGCTTCGTTGACGAATTCAATCGCATCAGCATTTTCACTCAAAGTATTCATACTTTTTTCGCCGCCCGGAATGTACACCGCGTCGAATAAAACCGAAGCGACCGTCCGCAGCGCGTGGTCAACTTTCATTTCATTGCCGTCCGCGTCTTTCACCGATTTCGATTTCATCCCGATAATTTTCGCGGTCGCGCCTTGTTTTTCGAGAGCGTTTTTCATTGTTTTGACATCGCCTTCGTCAAAACCGTCGGCAACGAGAAACGCGATTTGGCGTGTTTTGATCGTGTCTTTAACCGTGTTTGCCATTGAAAGCGCGGCGGAGTTTTTAATTTCCGTATCCTTTTTCGGAATCGGCTGGTAATCGTCAGGATTCGCATCCGCCGGATAACCCATATTCATCGGTTTATCGAGCGTTTTCGGAATCTCGATACCGAGATTATTCGCCACGCCATTTGCCAGTTTTTCGTTAATTTGATTCAAAATGTAAACGATTCTTTCACGAATCGCATTGACTTCGACTTTGCCGAGTTCAAAACTTAGCGCGTTGATAATGTGTGTTTGTTCATAGTCGGATTGACTATTGAAAAACAGGGCGGCTTGCGTGAAATGGTCACGAAAGCTGTCGCTCCTCGTGCGAATTTTATGACCGTCAATTTTTTCCTGATACGATGCGAATCCGCCGTCTTTAACCTTTGACTGCGCCGGAAATCCATCACCGAGCGTGTTCGGTTCATACGCGACGCGACCTTTATTGATCGTCTGGCGAAACTGCGAATCGCGCTGATTATTATGAACCGGCGCGACCGAACGATTGATCGGAATTTCGTGAAAATTCGGTCCGCCGAGCCGCGAAATCTGCGTGTCGAGATACGAATGCAGACGACCCTGCAGCAGCGGATCGTTGGAAAAATCAATGCCCGGAACGATATTTGTCGGCAAAAATGCGACTTGTTCGGTTTCCGCGAAATAATTATCGGTGTTGCGGTTCAAAACCATTTTGCCGACGATTTTTACGGGAACGAGTTCTTCAGGAACGAGTTTTGTCGCGTCCAAAAGATCAAAATCGAATTTATGTTCGTCTTCTTCGGGAATCAATTGCACGCCCAAATCCCACTCGACAAAATTGCCTTTTTCAATCGCTTCGAAAAGATCGCGGCGGTGAAAATCTGCGTCGAAACCGGAAATTTTCTGCGCTTCGTTCCATGCGACCGAATGCACGCCGAGACGCGGCTTCCAGTGAAATTTTACAAATGTCGCTTTGCCTTCGTCATTGATCAAACGAAATGTATGAACGCCGAAACCTTCCATCATCCGAAGCGAGCGCGGAATTGCTCTGTCCGACATCACCCACATAATCATGTGCATTGATTCGGGCATCAGGCTGATAAAATCCCAAAACGTATCGTGCGCCGAAGCCGCCTGCGGTATTTCGTTGTTCGGTTCGGGCTTGACCGAATGAATCAGGTCGGGAAACTTAATTGCGTCCTGAATAAAGAAGACCGGAATATTATTGCCGACGAGATCGTAAACGCCTTCATCAGTGTAAAATTTGACGGCAAAACCGCGCACGTCACGCGCCAGATCGGTCGAACCGCGTGAACCAGCGACCGTCGAAAAGCGCGTGAAAACCGGCGTTTTCTTGCCAACTTCGGTAAGAAATTTCGCTTTCGTAAATTCCTTCAGCGAATCGGTTACTTCAAAATAACCGTGTGCCGCCAC
Organism: Pyrinomonadaceae bacterium; assembly: GCA_963761145.1. GTDB lineage: Bacteria > Acidobacteriota > Blastocatellia > Pyrinomonadales > Pyrinomonadaceae. The sequence goes on along the minus strand of CAVXFU010000004.1, from coordinate 71,184 downwards.
GCCGCGCGCGTGAACGATACGTTCGGGAATCCGCTCGTGGTCGAAATGCGTGATTTTCTCGCGCATTATAAAGTCTTCAAGCAGCGTCGGACCTCGTTCGCCCGCTTTCAAAGAATTCTGATTGTCGTTAATTTTAACGCCCTGATTGGTTGTTAACGGCTGGTCAGTGCCGTCGGTGGTGTATTGCGACAGCTGTTCAATTTTTGCGTCAGTTTGATTGTTATTTGTATCTTTTTTCATTCCCATATTTTCTCCCTTGACTTTGCGTTCGTTAACTTTTCACGTTTTCACATCTATGAAAAATTGCCGACACGTTTTTGTAATTCGGCAATAAAAAGTATGATTTAAGTGTGGCAACAAAACGAGGATTTTGCAATTTTTTACGGGCGAATAAAAAATAAATTATGAAGGCAATCGCAGTTATTCCGAAACAGATTAATTCTGTTCATTTGATAGAAACGGACACGCCGAAAACCGCTGATATTAAAGACGGACGCGGCGTTTTAGTCGAAGTTTTGCGCGTCGGCGCGTGCGGCACAGACAGAGAAATAAACAACGGCGAATACGGCGTTGCGCCCGCCGGTTTTGATTTTTTGATTCTCGGACACGAAAATTTCGGGCGCGTCGTCGAAACGGGCGAAAACGTCAAGGAATTAAAAGCCGGAGATTTCGTCGTGGCGACCGTCCGAAGACCGTTCGGACACAGCATCTACGACACGATTGGTCAGCAGGATTTTACGACCGACGCGGAATATTGGGAACGCGGAATCTCGCGGCTGCACGGTTATATGGCGGAATTTTACGCCGAAAGCGCGGACTTTTTAATTAAGATTCCGCCCGCGATTGCCGAAATCGCCGTCCTACTCGAACCGCTTTCGATTATCGAAAAAGGATTGAAGCAAGCCGAAGACATCCAAAAACGGCTCGACATCTGGCAGCCGAAAACAGCCGCTGTTCTCGGAACGGGAAACGTCGGGCTTTTGACGGCGATGGCTTTGCGGATGCGCGGCTGCGAAGTTCACGGCTTCGGACGCAACGCGCGGGACGGCTATCTTAACGCCGAACTTCTGGAAGAGATCGGCGCAACTTACGATTCGACCGTTGATATTTCAATTGCCGATTCAACCGAGAAATACGGCGAATACGATTTAATTTTTGAATGCACCGGATTTTCGCCAATCGTCTTTGACGCGATGCAGTCATTAAATGAAAATGGCATTTTGATTTTAGCGAGCGTCACCGGCGGCGACCGCAAAACCGATGCTGTTCCGTCCGACAAAATCAATCAAATGTTTGTTTTAGGCAATCGCGCGATGGTCGGAACGGTCAACGCCAACCGCGAACATTTCGAGATGGGCGTGAAAGATTTGGCATTGTGCGAAGCGATGTATGCGGGATGGCTCGGCAAGATGATGACCCACAAAGTCGTCGGCTTGGAGAATTTCGCCGAAGCATTCGACATTCTCAACAACGCCGGAAAATACAATGCAATCAAAGCATATTTTGAGGTGAAATCATTTTAGATTTTTAATTTGCCGGTTACGATTTGTTACAAGTAATTGTTTTTCAAACGCCAATCGCAAATTGAAAAAGCGCAAATAATATATGTCTGATTTTCCCGAATTTGAAGACGACAGCCAGGTTCTGACCGAGAGCGAAACCAGACTCGAAAAACCGCCGATGTATAAATGCATTCTGCACAACGACGACTTTACAACGATGGAATTCGTCGTCTTTATCCTGAATCAAGTTTTTCTACGTTCAAACGCTGAAGCGTTTGCGATTATGTTTAAAGTCCATCACGAAGGCATCGGCATCGCCGGCACTTATTCGTTTGAAGTCGCCAATATGAAAGCCGAAAAAGCGATGAATCTCGCCCGCGCGCAGGAATATCCGCTGCTTTGCACGGTCGAGGAAGAATAATTAAAACGAAAGTCATTTGATAATCATCAAACCCTTTTTCAAAATATGTTAACCAGAGAATTAGAAGAAACATTAAGCTTTGCGGTTGATGAAGCCGTGAAATATAAACACGAATATGTGACGTTGGAACATCTGCTGTTCGCGCTTTTAGAAGATGGAGCGGCGCAGGATATTCTACGCAACTGCGGTGCGAATCTGGATGAAATCAGCCAGTCGCTCGAAGAATATTTTCGCAATACGTTAGAGAAAACACCCGACGGAATTCAGATGATGCCGGAGTTGACGGCGACGTTTCAAAACACGATTCAATACGCGATTTTGCAGGCGGAAGGCAGCGGGCAAAAGGCGGTTGACGGCGGAAATATCTTAGCCGCGCTGTATCAAGCCGAGCAGAGTTACGCCGTTTACCTGTTGAAACAGCAGGGCGTGACGAGGCTCGATATGCTGAACTATATCGCGCACGGAATTTCCAAGATTGATAATTCGATTAATTTTGAAGGCGCGGGCGACGGTTTTGAAGGCGAGGAATTTGCCGAAGAACGCGCCGCCGGCGGCAAAAAGAAAAAGCCGCTCGAATCGTTTACGGTCGAACTCGTCGCCAAAGCCAAAGAAGGCGGCATTGATCCGATTATCGGCAGAAGCGAAGAAATCGAACGCACCGTTCAGGTTTTGTGTCGGCGTAAGAAAAATAATCCGCTTTACGTCGGCGAACCGGGCGTTGGCAAAACCGCGCTCGCCGAAGGTTTAGCGTTGAAAATAAGCGAAGGCGACGTGCCGGAAGTTTTGAAGGACGCGAAGATTTTCGCGCTCGATATGGGCGCGGTCTTGGCGGGAACGCGTTATCGAGGCGACTTTGAGCAGCGTTTCAAGGCGATCATTACCGATTTGAAAAAAGAGCCGAACGCGATTCTTTTTATTGACGAGATTCACACGATTGTCGGCGCGGGCGCGGTTTCGGGCGGTTCGATGGACGCGAGCAATATCTTAAAACCCGCGCTTGCCGACGGAACGTTGCGCTGTATCGGTTCGACGACTTACGCCGAATATAAATCGGCGTTCGAGCGCGACCGCGCACTGGCGCGTCGCTTTCAAAAAATCGAAATCGGCGAACCGACGATTGATGAAACTTACGAGATTTTGAAAGGCTTGAAGAAATTTTACGAATCGCATCACGGCGTAAAATATTCGGATGAATCTTTGAAGGTCGCCGCCGAACTCGCCGGAAAATATATCAACGACCGGCATTTGCCCGACAAGGCGATTGACGTGATTGATGAAGTCGGCGCGGCGACGAAACTTCTGCCCGAAGACAAACGCCCGAAACAGATTTCGGTGCAGATGGTTGAAAATGCGATTGCGCGAATGGCGAAAATTCCGCCGAAGACGGTCGTCGCCGATGAAAAGGAACAGCTTAAAACTCTGCGCGAAGACTTAAAAGGCGTGATTTTTGGTCAGGACGACGCGGTTGATAAAGTCGTTGACGCGATTCAAATTTCACGCGCCGGTCTCGGACAAGAATCGAAACCGGTCGGTTCTTTTCTGTTTTCAGGTCCGACCGGCGTTGGCAAAACCGAACTCTCGAAACAGTTGGCGGAACAACTCGGCATCGAATTTATGCGCTACGATATGAGCGAATATGCCGAGCCGCACACGGTTTCGCGCCTGATCGGTGCGCCGCCCGGATATGTCGGTTACGATCAGGGCGGACTTTTAACCGAAGCGATTATGCGCACGCCGCACGCCGTTCTCGTTCTCGACGAAATCGAAAAAGCACATCCGAATCTTTTCAACCTTCTTTTGCAGGTAATGGATTCGGCGACTTTGACCGATAACAACGGCAAAAAAGCCGATTTCCGCAACGTGATTTTGATTATGACGACCAACGCGGGCGCACGAGAATTATCGAGCGGCGGTGTCGGTTTTCGCAATCAAAGCGAAACGAAAGGACAGGCGAAAGGCGCAATCGAGCGCACATTCACGCCTGAATTCCGCAATCGTCTCGACGCTTGGGTTCCGTTTCAAAGCTCTCGATTTGGCGAACATCACGTCAATCGTTGACAAATTTATCAAGGAATTAAACGGGCAGTTAGCCGAAAAGCGCGTGTTAATCAAACTCGACCAACCGGCGAAAGAATGGATGGCGAAAAACGGGTTCGACGGTAAATACGGTGCGCGTCCGATGGCGCGTCTGATTCACGACAAGATCAAACAGCCGCTCGCGCACGAGATTTTGTTCGGCAAACTCGCCGACGGCGGCAGCGTTTCAGTGACTGTCAAAGACGACGAACTTGTTTTGAATTTTTGATTGTTGAGAAAGCCGAAGCTATATTTTTCGGCTTTCTCATTTATAATCTCTACACTTCTTTCGGTTTTTCGCCGAGCCATTCGGGATTGTTCGCCGTGCCGTCAAAGCGCGATTCGGTTTTGAATTTCTCGAACTTTCCGGTCATCGCGGCTGCCTTGGTTTTATTCAGCAAAGCGGACATTGCCGCCTGCGTCATCGGCTTGAAATTCTTGGCGACGGTGAACGCCTGTTCGAGAATTTCGGGTTTATCAATGCCCGTAATGACGACCGATGTCGGCAGACTCAGAGCATAATTCAGGCATTCGACGGGCGTGGCGGTTTTACTGTCGAGAATAAACGGTCCGCCCATTGATTTCATTCCGAGAACGCCGATTTTTTCGGCGACGAGCTTTGGCAGAATTTGTTTTTCAAACGAACGAAAATGCGCGTCCATCACGTTTAAAGGCATCTGAACCGTGTCGAATTTGAAATTATGCGCCGCCGCGACTTCGAGCATTTGCAGATGAATCGCCGGATTTTTATGTCCCGTAAAACCGATGTAGCGAATCTTGCCCGCTTTTTTCGCTTCCATCATTGCTTCAAACGCGCTGCCTTCGGCGAAAATTCTATCGGGGTCTTCAAAGCGGATTATTTCGTGAAACTGCATCAAATCTATATGATCGGTTTGCAGTCTCAATAACGATTCGTCAATCTGTTTCGCCGCCGTCTTTTTGTCGCGCCCGTCAATTTTCGACATCTGGAAAACCTTGTTGCGATAGCCGTCTTTCAACGCTTTACCCGCGCGAATCTCGCTCACGCCGTTGGCGTAATCCCAGCAGTTATCCATAAACGTCAGCCCGCGATCAATCGCCGCGCGAACGAGTTTGACCGCCTCCTCGTCGGTTTGCGGTTTGCTCAGATGAAAGCCGCCCATCCCGATTGCCGAAACTTTTTCGCCCGTCGAACCGAGCGTTCGATAAATCATCTCGCCTTCCAAAGTGGTCGGCGGCGTGTCAAAAGTCATAGTATTTTCCACTTTCTCGTCTATCGCGCCGAATACGCCGCGAGACGCGATTAACGCGCCCGCACCGGCGGCGGTCGTGCCGATAAATTTTCTCCTGTTCATTAATTTTCTTCCCTTGTTCGTTTAATTTCGGGTTTACGCCCGATAAAAAATTATAAGTCGTCAGCAGGCAAATAACCTAATTTTCCGGCGCATTTGATTTTTTATAAAGGGCATTTGAATATTTTCACGCAAAAAGCCCGCCGATTTTAATTTCACGACGGGCTTTTTATCTTTCTGCAATCGTCTATCGAACAAACGCGTTCGGAGTGGGCAGATCGGTTGCCGCGCCGAATGCAACTCCCGTAAATCCGGCGGTCGAGCGGTTCAGATACCAATTACCCGCGCGAAAAACAGCCGTATCAGCCTTGCCGTCGCCGTCGTAGTCCGCCGGTGCCGGTTGGTCGCCCGATTGCCCGAACGATACACCGGTAAATCCGAGTTGACTACGCTGCAAATACCATGTGCCATTTGACGGACGAAATACGGCGACATCGGCTTTGCCGTCACCGTCATAATCTGCCGGAACCGCCTTGTCGTTGCCGTCGCCGAACGTCACGCTGGTAAATCCTAACTGTGAGCGCAGCAGATACCACACACCGGCACGATACACTGCAAAATCGGCTTTGCCGTCGCCATCGTAATCAGCCGCGACGGGTCGGTCGCCCGCTTGTCCGAACGCAACGCCGCTTGTTTGATTCGTCGCCAGGTTATACGTATACCAGCCGCCGTTTGACGGACGGAAAATGCAGAGTTCGGCTTTGCCGTCGCCGTCAAAATCGGCGGGCGCGGGAATGTCGCTTGCCGCGCCGAATCCAACGCCGGTGAATCCCGCAGAAGAACGATTAAGATACCACGTACCATTACGGAACACGGCGACATCGGTTCTCCCGTCGCCGTCGTAATCCGCCGGTGTAATAACATCGCCCGCTTGCCCGAAGGCATAACTCTGGTTCATATTATTCGCCAGATTATAAAGATACCAGCCGCCGTTTGACGGGCGAAAGACACCCAAATCGGCTTTCCCATCACCGTCGAAATCGAACTGCGGGCGACGGACGACGACGCTGCCCACGTTATAACGGGCAAGCGCAAAATAATTGTAATTGCCCTCACTGCCGGCGGCGAAGGCTGAACCGGCGAGAACGATTTTGCCGTCCGGCTGTAAAAGCATTGCATAAGCCGCATCCTGTCCGGCATTAAAACCGGTCGTGATAAAGCCCTGACCGTTCGGACCGAAGCTCGTGTCCCTGGTTCCGTCGTTGTTATATCGCGCCGCTAAAAAATCTACATTGTTATCTTCGTTGCTTTGCCCGATGATGTATTTACCGTCAGCCTGTCGCCTGATTCTCGGCGGCGTTGCCGGAAAATGAATCGTCGCGGCAAGTCCGTTTGCGCCGAAACTATTGTCAAACGTGCCGTTGGCGTTCAAACGAACAAGAATCGAATTTGACCCGCCGTTATAACCCGTTCCCGCGGCGATAATTTTGCCGTCAGGGTCAATTTGGACATCATAAATATAATCCAGCTTTCTTGTAATCGCAGATTCATAAATCAGCAGTCCGCCATCGGCGAAACTGTTGTCGAGCGAGCCATCGGTATTGTAACGCGCGAAAATGCCGCCGGAGTGACTTCCGCCGCTTGCCTGATCGTATCGAAAATCTCCGCCGAGGACGATTTTGCCGTCGGATTGTAACGCGATGCGGTGCGAGTGAGCAGCGACACCGACCTGACTTGGAAATAAACGGGTCGCAGCCGTGCCGCCGTTGCCGAAACTCGCGTCTCCCGTTCCATTAGCGTTGTATCGGCTGACAGTCACTTCTATATAGTTAGAAGCTGTTACCTGTCTTGCGCTCGCCACGACAAATTTTCCGTCCGGCTGCAATACTAAACTCGGCGGACTGGAACCTACATCAATATTGTATCCGCTGCCGAAATTCGCTTTGATTTTGCCGTTCGTGCCGAAAGTCGTGTCGAGCGAACCGTCGGAATTGAAGCGGACAATGGCAAAAGATACTCCGGTATAATTAGAACCGAATCCATAAGTGTAACCGACAGCGACAATTTTCCCGTCCGGCTGCACTGTAACAGCAGTAACGCGATCTTCACTCGCCACGGCATCAAAATTTAATGCAACAATTCCGGCGTTGCCGAAACTCGCGTCCACCGTTCCGTTCGAGTTGTAACGAGCGACAACGAAATCATTGCCTGTCCCGGTGTTATAGACATATCCGCCCGCGATGATTTTCCCGTCCGGCTGCAATGCCAGATCATTAATTTCGCCGGTTTTGGTAAGTGTGCTAACTTTCCCGCCCGTGCCGAAAGTCGTGTCGAGACTGCCCGCCGGCTGCGCTTTCGTTTGCAGAACGCCGCCGAATAAAAGCGCGGCGGAACATAACAGCCACGCCGAAAAAATCGGATGGGCAACTACGTTTGTAATAGATTTTGAGCTCGATGTAATGCGCCGAAAAGTTGGTGATTTTTTGTGATTCATAATATCTTTCTTTTTTTTGGATAGAGCGGTTAAAAGATAAGCAGTCGCTCAATATACTTTGAGCGACTGCTTAATTGTTTCGATTACCTGACAAATGCCGCCGGTGTCGGTTTATCATCGCTCGCTCCGAAAGCAACGCCGGTGAAGCCTGCCGTCGTGCGATTCAGATACCAGGTGCCGTTTCTGAACACGGCGACATCGGTTTTACCATCGCCGTCATAATCCGCCGGTGTCGGCGTGTCCGTTCCCGCGCCGAACGTGATGCCGGTGAATCCAGCGGTTGACTGCTGCAAATACCAAGCTTCCGTTTGATGGACGAAACACAGCGACATCGGCTTTGCCGTCGCCATCATAGTCGGCTGGAACAGGTCTATCGTTCGCATCGCCGAATGCAACGCCCGTAAATCCGAGTTGTGAACGCTGGATATACCAGGTGCCGCTGCGATTAACCGCGATGTCGGCTTTCCCGTCGCCGTCGTAATCCGCCGCGACCGGTTTGTCGCCCAATTGCCCGAAAGTCGTGCCGACAAAACCGAGTGTGCTTTGCAGCAAATACCACGCGCCCGTTGAAGGTCGGAACACAGCGACATCGGCTTTCCCGTCGCCGTCGTAATCGGCAGGAACGGGAATATCGTCCGCCGCGCCGAAACCTACGCCCGTGAAACCAAGTTGACTGCGTTGCAGATACCAAGTGCCGTTTCTAAATACAGCGACATCGGTTTTGCCGTCGCCGTCGTAATCAGCGGGAACGATTTTATCGCCGTTCTGCCCGAATGAAATTCCGGTAAAACCGTTTTGCGACTGCTGCAGATACCACGCGCCGCTTGCGGGGCGAAAGACGGAAACATCCGCTTTCCCGTCGCCGTCAAAATCAAACTGCGGTCGGCGTGTGACGACGCTGCCGCCATTGTAACGGGCAAGCGCAAAATGTATTCCTCCTTGAAAAAACGCCGAACCGGCGAGAACGATTTTGCCGTCCGGTTGCAGAAGCATTGCATAAACCGCATCCTCACCGCCGAAGAAATCAGTCGAGATAAAGCCCTCACCGTTTGGACCAAAGCTCGTGTCCACAGAGCCGTTATTGTTATATCGCGCCGCCGTAAAATTTACATTATTGTTGCCGTCGCTGCTTCCGAGAACGTATTTGCCGTCTGCCTGTCGCCGGACAAGTGCCGTTGTCGCCAAAAATTGCGATGTCGTAACAAAACCGTTCGTGCCGAAGCTCATGTCAAACGTGCTGTTGGCATTTAACCGCAATAAAATGGATCTTCCGCCGAGGATATAACCACCGCCCGCCGCGATAATTTTGCCGTCCGGTTCAATGCGGACATCAGTCACATAATCTAATTGTCTGGAAACGCGAGAGTCATAAAACAGTATGCCGTTAATGCCAAAACTGTTGTCGAGCGAACCATCAGCGTTATAACGCACAAAGAGTCCTCCGAAATGATTCTCGCCGCCGGGATTATATTCAGCCTTGCCGACAAGAACAATTTTCCCATCGGGTTGCAGCGCGATGCGTTTCATATAAGCAAAGGAATTACTCTGGGTTGGAAAGACGCGAGTAGAAACCCCGCCGCCGTTACCAAAACTCGTGTCCGTCGTGCCGTCGGCATTAAACCGGAGAACTAATAAATCCTTGTATGGAATACTTGTTGAAGTATTCGCTCCCGCCACCACGAATTTCCCGTTCGGCTGCAACGCCAAACTTATTGAACTGTTAAAAATTGCGTTGAGATCAAAACCATTGCCGACACTGATTTTGAGTTTTCCGTTCGTGCCGAAAGTCGTGTCGAGTGCGCCGTCGGCATTGAATCGGGCAATGGCAAAAGATGTTACGTCGTTTCTGTAGGTGAAACCGGCGGCGAGAATTTTCCCGTCCGGCTGTAAAGCAATCGCCGTAATGTTATCTAAGCTTCCAAGGTCGAAATCTAACGAAACACTTCCGGCGTTGCCGAAACTCGCGTCCAAAGTGCCATTCGGGTTAAAGCGTTTTACGCCGAAATCCTGTGAAGTCGGCGGAGTCGCTGTATTGCCGTTAACGTAACCGCCGGCGATGATTTTCCCGTCCGGCTGCAACGCTAAATCTGTGATTTCTTCACTGTTATTATTGGCATTAATGGGCAAAACGACTTTGCCGCCCGTGCCGAAAGTCGTGTCGAGCGTTCCCGCCGTCTGCGCGTTCGTTTGCATGCCGCCGAATAGCAGCATCGCCAAGCACAGCGCGCCGGACAGCATTGATAGGGCGAACGCCGCCGATGTTCGTCTTAAATTATTCACATTTCCTATATCTTGAATCGTTAATTTTGTGGATTTCATCAGTTGTTTTATCTCCTTTAATTGAGCCTTATTCGCTTATAAATTTTCAAATACAAAATGTCTCTTACTATCACTTGCAATGTTTCGCTGCGAATAGGCTCAAAAACTTTGTCGGAGAATTTGATAATTTTAGTTGAGTTCTCAGAATTGGGATGTTTGAAATAGAAAAGCGGAAATTACATATCGAGTAATTCCCGCTTTTTTAGATTTCGGCAAAGCTGCAGTTATCAACGTCCGAAACCGCTCAGACTGCCTAAAGATGAATCGCCGACGAAATTAACCGCGTCGGTGTCTTCGTTGATGTTCAGCACGCGCGACTGCTGAACGAATGTATAGCGTCTGCCGCTCGCGGTGATGATATAAGTTTCGCCCGCCGCCACCTCTTCAAAGCGGTAGTAGCCAAACGAGGTGGTTATCGCCGTCCTGACGTTTCCGCTCGCGTCGGTCAAATGTATAGCGACATTGCGAATGCCGCGACCGCTTGCCGTCATTGCGCGTCCTGAAACGGAAACTGTTGCGGCAGTTGGCGCGAACGGAAAATACGCGAGTTGCACTTTGTCTTCGGTCGTTTGCGAACCGTTCTGATAACCCGCGTTGTAAAAACCGCGCGCGCGAATCAAGATGTTTTGACCGTTCGACAGATTCAGTCCGCTCAGAGTGTAGCCGGAGGCGAGCGGCGCGTCGGGCGCAAAAGCGAATTTGCCCGCATCTTTTCGCGCGACGGGACGGCTGTTCGTCGCCGTGCCGAGCGGCGTGTAAGTCGCGCCGTTATCGGTTGATTGTTCAAAGACGACGCGCGAAAACTGCGGCGCAGAGCCGTCTCTGGTCAGCGTAACCGTGGTTTTGGTAACAGTCAAAGCAGAAAGCGCGGCGGTGTCGTTCGAGAGACGGGCAAACAGGTTGCGCGGCTGTCCGCCGATGTTAGTAAAAAAGCCGCCCGCCAGAACCTTGCCGTCCGACTGAACGGCGATTGAATTAACCTGATCGTCCGGCATCGGAGCGAACAAATCGGCTGTGCCGGTCGCACCGTCGAGCCGCGCGAAATAGCTGCGGGCTTGTCCGCCGATTGTCGCAAAATTGCCGCCCGCCAGAACTTTGCCGTCCGATTGGACGGCGATTGTGCGGACGGTGAAGCTCGGCGTTCGGGTCGAAAGCCGCGTCGAGCGTGCCGTCCTGGTTAAAGCGCGCGATGCGGCTGCGGGCGACCGTCGTGCCGCCGTTTTCGTGCGCGACGCTTGTGAACGTGCCGCCCGCCAGAATTTTGCCGTTCGATTGCGCGGCGATTGCAAAAACTTCGCCGTTCGCGTTCGGGTCAAACGAATCGGGCGCGCCGTTCGCAGTCGAGTCTGGCGATACGGTTGCGCGTTTGTCCGCCGACAGTGGTAAATCTGCCGCCGACTAAAATTTTGCCGTCCGACTGCACGACGACTGACCGCACGATGTCGTTCGCGTTCGGAGAGAAGTTCGCGTCGAGCGTGTCGTCCGTGTTAAAGCGCGCGAGGCGACCGCGCGGCTGCCCGCCGATGTTCTGAAAGCTGCCCGCCGCGATAAATTTGCCGTCCGGTTGCAGCGCGAACGCGAAGACGTTGTTGTCAGCGCCGGGATCGAACGAATCAACCGCGCCGCTCTGGTCGAGTCTGGCGATTGCGGCGCGCGGCTGTCCGCCGATTGAGCTGAAATTTCCGCCGACTAAAATTTTCCCGTTCGGCAGCACGGCAACGGCGTTCACGCCGAAATCCGCGTTCGGATCGAACGCGCCGTCGAGCGTGCCGTCGGTGTTCAGACGCGCGATGTTATTGCGCGCCGTGCCGAGAATGCTTGTGAAACTGCCGCCGATGATAATCTTCCCATCCGGCTGCACGGCTAAAGCGAGAATATTTCCGCCGACTACCGAGAGATTGAGCGTTTGTTCAACCTTGCCGTCGCGTTCGAGGCGGGCGATTCTGCTGCGCGACACCGCCGCGCCGCTGGACGACGGAGTGAGTAAAGTGAAGCTGCCGCCCATGACGATTTTGCCGTCTGGCTGCACCGCGATTGCAAGGCTACTGTTTCCGGTCACAGTGAAATCAACCGTGCCGTTCGTATTCAGACGGCGGAGAGTAATTGGCGGCGAATAAAATCTTGCCGTCCGGCTGAATGACGATTGCGCGGACAGTGACGGTCGAGGGCGCGCTGAAAGTCGTATCGAGCGTGCCGTCCGTGTTCAGGCGGACGATTTGGCTCGTCCCAACAGTCGCGCCGCTGTTCGGCGCGAGCGAATCGAAAGCGCCGCCGATGAGAATCTTGCCCGTCCATCTGCAGGGCGATTGCAAAGACAGTGCCGCCGGACCACCGCTGGTATTCGGGTCGAACGAATCGGGCGTGCCGTCCGCATTCAGACGGGCGATATTATTGCGCGTAACGGGCGTGCCGTTCGGCGTGAGCGTCGTGAACGAGCCGCCGATGATAAGTTTGCCGTTCGGCTGCACGGCGATGGCGCGGACTGAGTTACCGCCGCCGCTCACGTTCGGGTTGAAAGTCGCGTCGAGCGCGCCGGTAGCGTCGAAGCGGGCGATGCGGTTGCGCGGCGTGCCGTTGGAATTGGTGAAAGTCCGCCCGCGACGATACTGCCGTCCGTTTGAACCGCGATTGCATAAACCACGCTGCTCAAGCCCGGATTGGTGAACGTCCCATCAATCGTGCCGTCCGCGTTCAGACGGGCGAGGCGACTGCATGGCACTCCGCCGATTGTCGTGAAACTGCCGCCGACTAAAACCTTGCCGTCCGGCTGCACGACGATTTTTTCGACAGTCGCGTCCGCGCTCAGATCAAAATTCGGGTCGAGCGTGCCGTCCGGGTTAAAGCGGGCGATGTTATTGTGCGGCGTTGACGTTCCGGTGTTCTGCTCGATGACCGTATCAAAAAAGCCGCCGATGATGATTTTGCCGTCCGGCTGAATGGCGACGGTGTTAACGAGTTTGCCAGGCGTTAAGCCTGGAGCAAAGCCGTCGAGTGCCGACTGCGCCCGCGCGATTGGTGTCAAATAAATAAAGAGCGCGAAAATTGCGATCGAAAATAAACTAGCGCGTCGCAGAGCCGTCAGAAACGTGCAGAGTGCATTTGTGGAAGCGGACATAAAATTAAATTTCTCCTTAAATTGTGATGAACGATCGTGAAATATCGCAGAGCCGCGCCCTGTCGGAAATTCGTCGAGCGTATTTTGACAGCGCAAAAAATTTCCGCGCTTCATATAGTCATGCAATATCTTTGGGAAAAAAGGCTCATTTTTTTTCGACAAAATTTGCGGATAACGGTAAAATAAATTTGTTTCTCACAACTCGAATGATAAAAGCGGGCGAAATCACACAACTCTTACAACAGGGCGACGAAGCAGGCACTCGAAAAACTTCTGCCGTTTGTTTATGACGAGCTTCATTCGCTCGCGTCCGCCTTGTTCAACAGCGAGTTTCGCACTGACCACACTTTGCAGCCGACCGCGCTCGTTCACGAAGCCTATTTGCGGCTCGTCGGCGAAGAAAACGGAATTTCGTGGCAGAGCCGCGCGCATTTTTTCGGCATCGCGGCGCGTTCGATGCGGCAGATTCTGGTCAATCACGCTGTCGCCCGCAATCGCGAACAAACGCGGCGGCAGGCAGACAATTGTCGCGCTCGACGACGCGATAAGTTTTTTAAGACGCAGAACGTCGAAGTCCTCGCCCTGCACGAAGCACTCGAACGCTTTGCCGCGCTCGATAAAAGGCAAGCCGAAATTGTTGAATTGAAATTTTTCGGCGGCTTGACGATTGAGGAAATCGCCAGAAGTTTTGAACATCTCGCCCGCGACCGTTAAACGCGATTGGGAAATGGCTCGCGTCTGGCTCTACCGCGAATTAAAAAAGTGAAGTACCAGTATTATGCTCGCGCCGAATCACGCTGACGATTACGAAACGATTAAAAATCTCTTTGCCGCCGCCGTCGAACTCGAACCGGAGAAACGCGGTGATTTTTTCAGCGCGAACGGCGCGGACGCACGTTTGATCGACGAAGTTAAATCACTGCTCGCCGCGCGCGCCGAAGCCGGAGAATTTCTCAACGACGTTTCCGCCGCCGCTTCGGTTCAAAATTCGCTCAACTTAAACGATAAATTTCTCGGACAGACGATTGGCAATTACCGCATCGAGCGCGAAATCGGGCGCGGCGGAATGGGCGTGGTTTTCATGGCGACGCGCGGCGGAGTTTCAATCAGCAGGTCGCGCTCAAATTAATCAAGCGCGGAATGGATTCCGACGCGATTCTCGAACGTTTCCGGCGCGAACGCGAAATTCTCGCCGCGCTCAATCATCCGTTTATCGCGCGTTTGACCGACGGCGGCACAACCGCTGACGATTTGCCGTTTTTCGTTATGGAATATGTCGAAGGCGTGCCGATTGACGAATTCTGCCGGACGAACAATCTTTCGGAAAAGCGAAACGCTCGAACTTTTTCCGCAAAGTTTGCGAGGCGGTGATTTTCGCGCATCAAAAGCTCATCGTGCATCGTGATTTGAAGCCGTCGAACATTCTCGTCACGCCAGACGGCACGCCGAAACTGCTTGATTTCGGCATCGCCAAACTGCTCGACTCGACCGATGCGGAAACGCAGACGAACCAGCGCGTTATCACGCCGGCTTACGCTTCGCCCGAACAGATGCGCGGCGAAACAGTTGACACGACGAGCGATGTTTACAGTCTCGGGAAAATTCTGGCGGAACTTCTGCTCGGCGAAAATGCCAAAGATTTGAAGTTTTCGACCGTCGAAGGTCAAACCGCGAACACGCAGCCAGAAATTGAACAGCTGACTTGCGGAATATTTTGGCGATGAGTCTTGCGCGAAGATGCAGCGCAGACGCTATAGTTCGGTCGAAAAATTTTCCGAAGACGTGCGGCGGTATCTCGCCGGTTTGCCGATTACGGCGCGAAAAGATACGTTTTCCTATCGCGCCGCGAAATTTTTCAAGCGCAATCGGGTTGCCGCCGCCGTTTTCGTGCTGTTCGTGCTGACGCTTTTGGTCGGCGCGGCGGCGACTGTCTGGCAGTGCGCGGAAAGCCGAACGCGAGCGCGAAATTGCCGAACGGCGGCTCGAAAATCTGCGAAAAATGTCCGATTCGTTCACGAACGGAAATTCACGGCGCGATTGAAAATCTGCCCGGCAGTTTGCCCGCGCGTCAGATGTTGATGCGCCACGCCGTCGAACAACTCGACGCGCTCGCCGCCGAATCCGCCGACAATCCCGCGCTTCAGGATGAACTCGCGCAGGCGTATTTTAACTCGGCGCAGCTGCCCGATATGCCGCTCGCGGAAAAGGATTTGACGCTGAAAAAAAGCATCGCCATTTATCAAAATCTGCTTGCCGCCGACCAGAAAAACATTCATTATCAGGAGCAAACAGCACTGGCTGAAATCTCGCTCGGCGACATTACGAAAGTGCGCGGTTCAATCGCGGGCGCAGTTGAATTGACCGAACGCGCCGTCGCCGCGCTCGAACAAATCTCGGCATCGGAACCCGAAAACGAGCCGCGACTGGTTAATCTGGCGGACGCTTACGAAGCGATAATTACGCTGAATATTCTAAAGGGCAATGTCGCGGCGGCTTCGCAGCTGACCGAAAAAGAATTGACGATAATCGAACGAATTCGCCGTTTGAAAGCCGACGAACCCGCATTAAAAACCTTATATGACGTGGCGCGAATCCGCAAAGGAACCGAGCAGATGCTGGCGGGCGATGCGCCATCCGCAATTATCACGCTCAGTCAAATTCTCGCCGAATACGAAACGGCGCATACCAAAACGCCGAACGATACCGCCGTGACTTATTATTTGTGCGTCGTCAATCGCCGTCTGGCAGAGGCTTTGGATAAAAACGGTGATGTCAAAGCGGCTGCCGAACACTTCCGAAAAGCGTTGACGATTATCGAAGATTTGCTCGAAAGCAGTCCGAAGGATTTCGGTTATCATCGCAATTCAGCTGCGACGCACATTTTTGTACGGAAAATTTTTAATCAGGCAGAAACAATACGGTGCCGCGCTCGAAAATTTTCGCCGCGCCGCCGAATTGAGCAGTTACGTGCTGGCAAACGACACGGAAAACAGCGAATCGAAGACCGATCTGGCACAGGCAAATGCCAACATCGGCAACGCTCTGATTTTGACGGGCAAAGATAAGGAAGGTATGGAATATCTGCAAAATGCGCTCGCGTCGTTTCAGGAATTTTACGCGCTCGACGGCGAAAACGCCGAACTCAAACGGAATTATTTCCAAACGCGCGATTGGCTCAATGCGGCATCGTCTAAATAACGTAAATGCACGAATAGATACTCTGTATCGAATGATAGATGCTTTGCGCAGACGGATAATTGCTGAGAATACGAGGCATGCGGCATAATTTACAATAATTCTGAGGTAAAGAAATGTTATATCTAAAACTACAAAGAGTTTTTGCTTTGCGCGGAATTGATAATCCGGCGTTTTTTATGGTCAGTAACGGAATCAACCGGCAGACGACGAACAATCTGCTCAAACAGGACACTTCCGTATAAAACTGGATCATATCCAACTGCTTTGCCGTCTTTTGAACTGCACGCCGAACGATCTTTTTGAATGGCAGGACGACGCAAATCCGCTGCCCGCGACGCATTCGCTGAATGATTTGAAAAGAACGGTAAGCGTCCAGAAGATTTTGCAGACCGTCAAAGACATTCCGCTCGGCGAAGTGGAACGGCTGATTGACGCGCAAAAAACGTAAAAGTAGAATTTGCTCAATGTGAAAATAAATACCGATCCGGCGGCGACGGCGATGCCTCGTCAATGCCTTGGATAATTTCCTCGCGCGGCGTGATTTTTGTTTCTTCCAACAATTTATCGGCTTTGTCTCCATCGAGGTCAAGCAGCTTTTCATATTCGGCTTCGGCTTTGTCTGTTTTTCCCAATTTGTCGTAACAAATTCCGAGTTGGTAATGCGTATCTATATCGTCCTTGCCGATTGATACCGCTTTTTCCAGAGCGATTCGCGCCGATTCGTAATTTTTCAGTTTCATATAGGCGAAACCGAGATTGAACTGACCGATAAACGAATCGGGGTTTTCCTTCGTCACTTCGAGTAATATGTTGCGCGCTTCATTCAGCCGGTTTTGCCTTATATAATTGATGCCGATATAAATTTTCGTGGTGTTGTTTTTCTGATTGAGTTTGAGTGACTGATTCAAGTATTTGAGCGACTCGTTATACTTTCCCTGTTCATACAAAACGTGCCCGAGTTCATTAAGTAAATTCGGCTCCTCATCATTTAAGCGAACCGCCAGACGCATTTGTTTCTCGGCAGCTTTATAATCCGGCGAGTTTGTATAAACATTTTCCGTAACCAGCGAATACAAATTATCCGCGTAGATGCGCCGCTTATCGCCTGATAATAGGGCGATTTCCGCATCGGTGATATCTTCGTCGGGAACTTCCGGTTTGGTTTTCGGATATTTATTATTAACCGGCGGCGGCGGATATGTAGATTTTAGCGACGTGTTACCACGCGGCTGTTTCACCTGTTTGACGATAAATCCGATATACGGCGTAACGAACGTGATTAAAACCAGACCGATTACTGCCGGAGCATTGGTGCCGAGGTGCACCGCATTGCTGTTTGCCTGCGCCAGCCGTTTGGCGAGTTCCGTCGCCTGCTGCGAAAGCTGCTGCTGACGGCGGCGCAGATTAACCGCACCCGAACGCAGAATCGTCAGCGAATGTTCGATTTCCCTTTCGAGACGGCGACGTTCCCGCGCGGTGGTCTTAATGAAATTTTCCTGTTCTTCTTTATAATTGTTCGGGCGCGGCGCGTGGGCGAATTCCCTTTCGATTGCTTCGCGCCATTCGAGCAGCTTCGGAATTATTTCACCTTTGAAATCGTTAAATCCGCGAATTCGGCTTTCGGTAATTTCCGCCGCCGTATTAATATCTTTGCCGATCAGCCATTGCTTTTCCTGTTTTCCGAGACCTTCTATTTCCGCATTCGCCACTGAATTTGCACGCAGATGCTGGAAAAGCTCGCGTTTGGTGATTTCGTCCTGCAAAATCTTCGCTTCCCGAATGTTGCTTTGCTGAAACTTCTGAAAATCGGCGACCTTCTGCCTGACGGTCGTTACATTGCCGTCCAGACTGACCGGCAAAGCGTTGCGCGTCCATTCGGTTTCAAACGCCGTCCATTTTTGCCGCGCCTCAGAGAGAGTTTCTTCAATATCTTCACGCAGATATTTAATCGAGTTATTGGTAAAAAACAGCCAGAAAATCAGCGAGCAGATGCCGAAAAACGTGGCGATGCCGATGCCGATAACCGCCATCAGAAAAATCAACCCGAAAAACTGCGCCGTTAAACTAATGTATAAATACTTCCGATTTTGTTTTCGGGCTTCGACGACTTCACCGGTCGGCGGCGGCAAAGCGGCGGGCGGCGGCGGTTTTGCGGGCAGATTTTGCGAGATGCCGAGATTGGCGATCAGATTTTCGACCGTAAAGACATTAAACGGCTTTTCGCCGCCCGGATGAACGCCCGTCGTAACGAACGGAAACAGCATCAAGCCGGTTTGACTTTCGATGTCGCAGAACGGACACGCCGCCAAGCCGTTGAAATACAAATGTCCGGGATGCGCGACGCATTGTTCGAGATTGTTCGATAAATCTTCGAGAGCCTCAATCCATTCGCGCGGTTCGGGTCTATCTTCGGTCAAAAACGCCCGTTCAAACATTAAAGCGACGCGCGGACTGACGGCGTTCAAAGGCAAAGTTCCGGGCGGCTGTTTGACGCTTCGGTGTTCCGCGCCGTCGCCGTAAGCGAATCTGAGTTCGCGGATGCAGTCTTCGATGGATTTATCTTCGCCGCCGAGATAATTGCCCGCGAACGGGTGTCTGCCCAAGAAAAGCAGTTGGAAAATTATCACCGCGAGACCGAAATTATCGTGTTTCGTTTCGCGTTCGACCTCGCTCAAATTCGCGCCCTGCAATTCCGGCGCGAGATGCGTTCCCACGCCGACTTCGCAGTGGTAGCGCAGTTTGTCGGTTTTAACGCTGTAACTGTCGCAGTCAATCAATTTCACCGTGCCGTCCGCCAAAACGACGCAGTTTCCGTGATTGACATCGCCCATAACGTGTTCGTCGCGGTGCAGATTGTAAAACGCGCGGGCGACGTTGACCGCCGTGTGTACGAGAAAATGCCACGTCGCTTCGGGAAAATAAACGCGGCGGCTTTTCAAAGAATAAAGCTCATGAATTTCCTTGGCTTTGACGCTCGGCATCAGGAAACCAACGACTTTCCCGTCGGGCGCGTCTTTCAAAACGTCAACGACCCACGCCGCAATTCTCAGCAATCGTTCGTTTTTGTTCGCCGCCATCCAGCGCAGCTTTTCGGCTTTTTCTTCGGTAATCGGCTCGTGATAAATCTTGGCGACGACGTTCAAGTCTTCGGCGGAAAAATAAACCGTGCCTTCGCCGCCGCTGCCGATGCGTTCGGCAAGCGCGTGAGCGTTATTTTGACTGTCGTAATACGTGGGCATAATTTTTAGTCGGAGCGCAAACTTCCAATCTGCAAAAACTCCCTAAAGCTATCTAAAAATGTTCCTGACATTTATGGCAAACCGGAAGTCTGCGCTCCCAATTTTGTCCGCGACGCTAAAATTATCGTTTTATCGTCGTCGGTTTTTTCATTCAATTTCGGAGACGCGAGAAATTTTTCGAGTTTGCCGTTCAAATCGGCGGCGTTTGCGCCGTTTCTGAGCGGCGCAATCATCGGCATCAAAAACGGTTCGTGCGGCTGGTTGTTTTTATAATCCACAGCGACGGCAAAAATTCCGTCGGAAAATAAAATTATATCTTCAATTGCTTCCTCGACAAAGCGAAAACGCAAAATGTTCGCCGCCGCGTCATCGGTTAAAAATTCGGTTTGATTGACGTATTCGGTTTCGGTCGGTTCGATGGCGAATTTATAGCTCGAAGGTTCTCCGTCCGGCGAAAAAACCGCGCCGCCGTCGCCGACCTGGTAAAATGCCGCGCCTGTTTTGCCGACGATCACGCCGACGAACGTCGAAGCGTATTCGCGCATTTCACTTTTTTCTTCGCGGGCGAGTTCGGCGATTCGGTTTTGGAAAAATCCGATCCAGCGGCGACCGAAATCTTCGTTCAAAGACTTTACCGAGGCGTTTCCCGACTGCAAAAATTCGGTGATTTGAGTGACAAAGAATTCGCAGGCGATTTCCGCTCCCGTTTGCCCGTGAGTCGTGCTGCCCGCGCCGTCAGCGACCGCCGCGATTAAAACTTCGCCGTCTGCCTCAGTCTCAAAAGCGCGGCAAACAAGCCTGTCCTGACATTCCGTATTTTGATTGAGGTGCGCCAAACCGATGACCGAGCTGTGCGCGTAACGCCATTTTCCGAAACTCATTAAACGTCCGCCCATCCGTAAGGTTTGTAGTCTGGAATCTCGACTTTATCGCCCGGATTCGACCTTGAAACGTTTTTCAAAGATGCCGACAGCCACAGGAAAAATTCCTTAAACCGCACGCCTTCGAGCCGCATCGGTTCGCGCACGACAAGCTGTTTCAAAACCGTAAAATCCGCGCCTTTAACACCGAGCGCGAAAAACGAAAACGATTTATTTTCTTCACCGGCGCGAATAATCGGCGGCAGATGCTGCCAGTTATCGGTCGGAGCGCCGTCGGTCAGAAGGAAAATCCACGGGCGAAAAAGTTTAATGCCGTTTGTCCGCAAAATTTCCTTACGCTCTTTGAGCAAGGTTAACCCGCGCCCGACTGCCGCACCGAGCGGCGTATCGCCCGCCGCTTCGAGCCGCACGGAACGCAAATTATCAACGGTCGTAAAATCCTGCATCACGCTGACCGGACCAAACGTGACAATCGCAATTTCGACGCGCTTCATACTCAAAGAATCACTGAACAATTCTTCCCGAAACGCCTGCAAACCGCGATTCAATTCGTTTATCGAATCGCCCTGCATCGAACCCGAAGTGTCGAGCAGCAAAACGCACGGACAGCGCGGCTCAGGATTTTCGGCAAATTCAGCTGCCGCAAACGGCTGCTGCTCATCATAATTATAGGTGTGGTCGCTCATAAAAATTTTCGATACCTAATATTAAATCGTTTGCCGATTAAAAGGCAATGATTTCGGATGTATCAAGCGATTACACTTGCCGAACGCAGTAAAGTTCAATAAAAATTCAAAAAAGCAGCGCGTGAGCGAGGGCGTGATACACAAAATTGAATATTATCCCCTCGCTCACGCGCCGCTTTTTGAATTTGCGAAAGTTAACGTCCGCGATTCGCCAACTTAAAATTTCCTGTGCTAAACTTTTCCTCATTATGAAAATCATTGTCCGCTAAATCTTCGTTTCTTTTCTACGTTCGCTCAATCGCGCATCAACACTCGACGCTTCGGGCGAATCCGCTTTTTCATCAGCCAATCTATAATTTTTTGTATGTCTAATCCTATTGAAACTACGCCCGAAAAGGCGTTTGACAACTCTTTTTGGTCAATTCTGCGCGAAGCCGTCGCCGGTTCGAACCGCGATTTCACAACCGGCTCAATCGGTCTGGCGATTTTTCTGCTCGCGGTTCCGATGATTTTGGAAATGTTTATGGAAAGCATTTTCGCGCTCGTGGACATTTATTTTGTCGGGCATTTGGGTGCGGATTCAGTGGCGATTGTCGGTTTGACCGAATCAATGCTGGCGATTATTTACGCTGTCGCCATCGGACTGAGCATCGGCGCGACCGCGACCGTTGCACGTCGAACCGGCGAGAAGGATACGGAAGGCGCGGCGAAATCGGCGGCGCACGCGATCTATCTCGGCGTAATTGTTTCCGTCATAATGAGTGCTGTCGGAATCATTTTCGCCCCGACGTTTCTTAGATTACTCGGCGCGGAACCGCAGGTTATCGAGCAAGGCACGACGTTTACGCGCATTATGCTCGGCGGAAATTTCGTCATCGTGTTCCTGTTTCTGCTGAACGCGATTTTTCGCGGCGCGGGCGACGCGGCGATTGCGATGCGCGTGCTTTTTCTGGCAAATTTGTTAAATGTCATTCTCGCGCCGTGCTTTATTTTAGGTTCGGACATTTTCGCCTTTCTCGGCATTCACGCGCCGCAGGCATTAATTGATGCATGGATTTTTCCGAAACTCGGCGTCACCGGCGCGGCAATCGGCACGACCATCGGGCGCGGCGCGGGCGTTTTGTTCGCGGCGTTCTGGCTGTTTCGAGCGGGCGGGCGCATTACGATTCACGGGGAACACTGGAAATTCAATTCGGAAATTATGTTGGGACTGTTGAAAGTCGCCGCGCCCGCCGTTTTGCAGTTTACGATTGCGACGGCGAGTTGGAGCGCGCTCGTGCGCGTCGTCGCCGGATTCGGCAGCGAGGCGATTGCCGGTTACGTCATCGGCTTGCGCGTGATTATGTTCGCGCTGCTTCCGGCAATCGGTTTGAGCAACGCGGCGGCAACGCTCGTCGGGCAAAACCTGGGCGCGGGAAAACCTGATCGCGCTGAAAAAAGTGTCTGGAAAGCGGCGTTTATCAACGCGGCAGTTCTCGGCGCGGTCAGTTTGATATTTTTATTCTTATCAAACCGCATCGTCGGATTTTTTACCGACGAAGCCGAAGTTCTCGCTTACGGCACCAACGCTCTGCATATTGTCGCTTACGGGTTCATTTTCTACGCGTTCGGAATGGTCCTTGAGTCGTCATTTAACGGCGCGGGCGACACCTGGACACCGACGTATCTGAATCTGTTTATTTTCTGGCTGTTTGAAATTCCGCTCGCCTATCTGCTCGCGTATCATTTCGACCTCGGACCGAACGGTGTTTTCTGGGCGATAACCGTCGCCTTTTCGCTGCTGGCAATCGTCTCCGCGCTGCTTTTCAAACGCGGCAAATGGAAGGAAAAAGTCGTCTAAGAATATTTAGCCGCCGAGAACACAGAGATTTTAGAGATTCTAAAAATCAGTAAATCTTTCGCTTGTTTTACTCTGTGTTCTCGGTGGCTAAATTGTTTTCCTTTATCACTTCAAATTCAAATTGCAATTCTTTCCCGCGAAAAATGTAGCTTAAATATTGCTCCCAAAATTTGCGCGTGAAACGAAACTTCGTGGATTTCGTGTCGAGATTGACGATGAATTCCAAACCTATCGCCCGCCATAAATTCGCCAGCGAAACGTAGGTGCGAACGGGTTTCAATCGAACCTGCGTATAAAAATCGAAAATCTGACGGTCGGCGATAAACGTATTGAATGAATAGGAATTTAAATGATTGCGGTGTGTCGGGTCGTTCGCCCAATCGGGATTGGTGTAATGCGGCGCGAGCAATTTGATGCGCC
This sequence comes from Pyrinomonadaceae bacterium, assembly GCA_963761145.1. Lineage (GTDB taxonomy): Bacteria > Acidobacteriota > Blastocatellia > Pyrinomonadales > Pyrinomonadaceae. The sequence goes on along the minus strand of CAVXFU010000004.1, from coordinate 47,722 downwards.
CGCCGTTTTTCGTGATGCGGTAAAGTTCGGTGACAAAAGCCATCACATCGGGAATATGTTCGACGACGTGGTTGGAAACGACGAAATCGAATTCATCATCGGCAAACGGATACGGAACAACGCCCAAATCGTGAATCACGTCCGCGCCGGTTCGCGGATTATTGTCCAAGCCAATTGCGCCCGGAAATTTGTTCACGCCGCAGCCGACATCGAGAATTTTCATACATCAATTTTTATCACAATCGCCGCCGGAAAGTTAAAACGCAGAAACTCACAGCCATAAAAAGGGGCAGAAAAAGAAATTCAGCAGTTAGAACGCAGAATTACACCGGAGACAACTTCTCTGAATTTCCGGCGTAAATTAAAAATGCAGAATTTAGAATGCAGGATTCCTTTTGCGCCTTATTTACGGCTGTAAGTTTCCTCTAAACAATTCGTTTCGGCTCGGTTTGATCGTCCCCAATCGGCGGTTTATCCTGTTCGCTAGGCGGTTCCTCAATTGGAATGTTGCTCTGCTGGTCGGGCGGCGCGGGAATGTCTTCTTCGGGTCGCTCAACGTCCTCGTTACGCGGATGGTTGTTAAAATCGTCGCCCGCGTCCGGCGAATCAACATCCGGGTTCGGTATGTTTTGAATGTCCTGCATAAATTATAATTCTCCTTTGCTAAGATTTAACTTCTTTGAAGAGCAAAACTTATGCCCGCAAAATGCGCATCGAATCAAAACACTTTTTCAATCAACTGTGATTTTTCAAAATATAAGTCGTCGAATTTTTCTGCGGAAGCGAAACGCTGAACACGCCTTCTGACGTATTGATGTTTAATTTATTGCCGAAACGTCTGGCTGTCGCCCAATTTAATTCGTGCGGATGATTGATAACGTCTCTGCCGCCGAGCGAAAAGTTCGTCCCGCCGACCATCACGAACTCTTCGGGCATAGATTCGCCTTCGCTGATTCGCGCCCACAAAAAGCGGAAATTCGTATTGAAAATTTCCGTACGAATAACTTGTTCGCCGTCGGCAAAGACCAGTAAATCCTGATAACCGCGAAAATTGATGACAAAAGCACGACCGCCGGCAACGTCGGTTTCAATTACCTGCGGCGCGTCTGCGCCCGTTTCCGTCGGCAAAATAAAGGTGAAAAATTCCTGTGCTCCGATTCCCGCCGACGCGAACTGCAAAAGCGGCGCGTCCGTTCGTTTGCCGTAACAATTTGAAATCGAACTTTGCAAATGCCGCCAATCGCCGTTGTCGCCGAAAGTAAAAATCTGCGAGCCGATTTCCGCTGCCGATTCGTTTACAGAATTAAACGCGTTTTCGCTCGTTTCGATTTGCGGATTCGTTTGGCTGTCAAAGTGGAAATTTAATTTGTAATCGTGTTTGCCCGACGCTTTGACGAAATCGCGCATAATCCAGTAATCGTTTTTCAAAAACAAAATACTGCGTGTGTGCGCCGCATTCAAACGCTCGTAACCGTCGTGCGAACCTTCAAAAAAATCAAAACGCGGTTCGGAAATCCATTGTTTCAGACGGGCGTTCGCCTTTGTTTTCCAACTGAACTTTCCGTTCGTCTCCGACTGCGATTTATCGTCAATCGTCAAAGTATTGTGCGCTTCGGTCGAACGAAATTGGTCGCGCAACGCTTCGGATTCGTGATAGGTGTAAGTTCCCGAATCAACCAGAGTCGTCACGCCGCCGACGGCGACATTGATCGAAAGCGCGTCGCTGTGTCCGTGTCCGCCGCTCAGTGCGCCGATTTCGCCGCAGTCAACGAGCAGAAAATTATCCGTTTCCGTCCAACCGTCGCGCATTATAAAATAACCGCCCGCTTCAAACGCGGCGGAAGCTTCCGTCGGTTTACGCGCCCGCAAAAAATCGAAACTCTGTGCGCCCGCGTCGCCCAAAAGCCAGAGCGTTTCCTCGGCAAATTCTCCGGCGACCAGTTTGTAATCGCCGCGCTCAAACAAAATGGCGTTCGTCGAAAGTACGTGGCGAAAATCGTCACAGCGTCCGCTTCCGCTATGCGGCAAACATCTTCCGCCGTCGTCATCGCCGATAATCGGCGTTGTGCCGTCGGGACGCGTCGCATACATCAGAAAATCTGCCATTGACTGCAATTTCGCGCCGAGTTTCGTCTGCAAATCCTTGTCGGTTTCCTCGCCGCTCAAAGTTTTCAGAATCAGAAAATGCGTGTAGAAATCCGCCGTGTAACGCTGATACCAGGTTGACTGCTCAAAATAAACGCCGTCAGCGTGAATTTGCCGGTTCAGCTCTTCAAAAAGGATTTTTTCGCCGGTTTCGCGCCAGACTTTCGCCTGTTTGAAAAATTGAAATTGCGTTCCGATGTAATAAAGTCCGAGTGCTTCGCCCGTCAGATGCGTGTTCGGGCTGTAATAAGTCGAGAGATATTTCGTTAAATGTCTCGCGTGTTTGTAAATAAACTTTAAAGATTTCTGAAAAAGTTCCGGCGTGAAATGCTTTGAATCTTTGAAAAAGTGAAACGCCCAAATCCACGAAACGGCGCGAAACGCAACTTCCAGACTGCTCGCCCAATTAATGCCCATTCCCGGCGGATTTTCCCGCATCCAATCTTCGAGATGCGCGACAAAACACTTCGTGTAACGCTCATCATCAGTCACCCAATAAGCCGCGCCGAGCGTGAAAAAATGTTGATGACGGTTCAGTTCCCAAACGATTTTCTTGTCGCCGGTTTCCGCCGTCGCCAACTCATCAAACTGTTTCCAGTGTTTCAGCGGAAGGCGTTTTCCGGCAATCGGTTCATAATGCCAACTCGGATTTGCTCCGAAATCCAAGTTTTCGCAGCCGAGCAAATCAAACTTGCCGTCAAGGATTTTGTCGGCTTTTTCAACGAAAGTTTTCGCGCTCTCGCCGAATTGATTTTGATAAATTTCAATGATTTCCGCTTTCTGCCGGAACGCCGGAAAAAAGTTAAACTGCGCATCTTCGTAAAATTTTTCTAATAAATCAGCTGACGTAATCTCGCTTGTGCCGAATGCTTCGCTGTCAATCAGCTCGAAAAACTCCGCGTCGGTCGGCAACTTTCCGCTGAAGCCGATCTGCTCGGCGCGGGCGTTAATCGCCTGTTCACCGCGCGTGCGAATCTCCTTAAAACTGCGTCCTTTTATCTTTCTAAACTTTTCGAGCGGATTTGCCATCGTTGCCGTATCTATTAACATACCAATTCTTTATTTTGCGTTTTTGTCTTCGCTTGTGTTTCGCTCATAACCGTCCGCAAGCGGTAATTTCTGTAATCGTTCGGCGTTCCTTCTTTGCCGTCAATCGCCGCCGAAACCATATTAAACGCTTCACGCGCCGAAGCGAAATGAACTTTATAATCGCTTGTTCGTTCGCCGTTTTCAATTACTTCGCCGAAAAATCTCTCCGCCTTTTCGCCGATGCAAGCCGATTGATCGTAATCGAAAAATCCGTGACAATACAATTTAATAAAAATCCATTCGGGACGATTTTCAACTGTGACATTTGCCGAAAGCCAGCGATTAAATCTTGCCAAATCCGTTAATTGATTATCAACCAACGCGCCGTCGTCCAGTCTCGGAACCGGAATTCCTTTAATTCGCCGCGTCCAGTTAAAAACCAGCGGTCCGGTAAATATCAGTGGTAATTGCGGTTGATTTCCAAAAGTTTTGACCCGCGTTCCTTTTCGATGCGGGATTTTTTCCGTCAGCGGCAAGCCGCATTCGTAGATTGAATTCAGCATCGGAACCTGTGTTTCGTCGGGTGCGGAAGGCAAAGTAAAATCCGCATAACAGCCGGTTTCCTGTAAAATTTGCATCTCGTTATCTACGCCGCAAAACTTTCCGCCCGCCGAATTTGCCAGCGCGAGATTGCCGTGAACGAAGGCGTACATCGGCATTTCCGAATTTTCAAAACGCGACAGACATTTATGTTCGTCGGCTAAAACGTCTCGAAATTCGACCAAACTTTTCCGCAGATTTTCCGCTGTGTCGGGTTTTTCAATGCCGTGATGCAGATGAATCTCAACTTCGCCCAAACCTTCCGCCTGCATCGCGGCAAGCGTTTCCAAAAGCCGATAATCGTATTGTTCGGCGGGAAAAAAATTCGTGTGGCGAAATTTCGTGCCGTCAGCATCTGTCACCGCTTCGCCGGTTTTTCTGGCTAATCGGTGATATTCGTCAAGCCTGCGCCGCTGTGAATCCAAATCGAGTAAACCGTTCAGGCTCCAACTCGGCTCGAAATGATCGGCAATTGTAAAAATAACGTGTTTCGGCTGGTTGGAACTTTTCTGTAAAAATGAACTGGCGCGGACGAACGGGTAACGAACGAGCCACGGCAGATTATTTTTAAACTTTGTCAGTAAATTCGTGTTCATAATTCAGCCGTTCGATTTTTCATAATCACAAAAGACGGCGTTTCAACGTTCGTATCAGAAAGATGCCCGACGATCTGCAAATCGTTTGCCGCGCATTCGCTTTTCAAGAATCTTTCGGTTTGATAAACTTCTTTGCCCGCCCAAAAGCCTTTCTGTAATTGTCGTCCGGTCAGCGAATGCCACGCGCCGCTCGTCAAACAAATTAGCGGATAAGCGATTTGCTTGACGCTGAAACTCGCCCAACGCTGGCGAATCATTCCGAAATAAAATGCGGGCGCGTGTGTTTTCAAAAGGAAAATCCCGCCCGGTCGCAAAATTCTAGCGACTTCGGCAATCGTCTGGCGATTGTTCATATACGGCAGCGCGACGCGGCACAAAACGACATCAAAACCCGCATCGGCAAACGGCAAATTTTCGCCGTAACAACGCGTAAAAGCGGCGCGATTTTCAAATCCGAACGTGCCGAAAAAGTTTTTTGTTACTTTCCCCAATTCTGCCGCCGCGTCAATTCCGATACAGAACGCGCCGGTTTTTTCAATGAACGGAATCAATTCCTGACCCGCGCCGCAACCGACATCTAAAACCATTTTAACGGACAAATCTTTGACGGCGTTGAGCAAAAGATATTTGTCCGTCGCTTCCCGACGGGCGAAATTTTCGATTGACTGCTGCGCGTATTCCTGATAACTGTCGAGTGTCGCCATCTGTTTTAACAAAAATCTGAATCGAACCGTTAGTCCAAATATCTTCGATGCCAAAGTTCGAGCATAAACAAAATCCAGAGCGCGTAACGAATGATCGCGCCGATTTTTTTCGTGTTCTTCAAACAGTGTTTCGATATATTTTACGTCAAAATAACCGCGTTCCAAAGCCCGCTTTTCAAGCAAAGTTTCGCGGATTCGGTTTTTCAACTGCGAATTTATCCATTCGTTGATCGGCACGCCGAATCCTTGTTTCGGTCGGTCGAGAATCGCGTCGGGAACGAGACCGCGCACCGCTTTTCTGAAAATATATTTCGTTTCCAAACCTTTTAATTTCAATTCGGTCGGAATATTCGTGACGAATTCAATCAATTTGTGGTCGAGAAGCGGCACTCGCGCTTCCAAGGAAGCTGCCATACTCATCCGGTCAACCTTCGTTAAAATGTCGCCGACGAGATAAGTTTTGCTATCGAGATACAGCAGATTGTCGGTTGGGTTTCCGGTCGAAACTGTGCCGGCGATTTGCCGGAAAACATTTCCGCTTTTGCCGAAATCGCCGTTCAAATTGTTGAAAAATTCGTTTGAATACAGCGATTTTCGGTGCATCGAATTGAAATGCGAAATGCTGTCAATATAGCGGTCAATCTGGTTGAGCGACGAATTATACAGATAATTTTTCCCTTTCGCGCCGTGCGGCAGACGCTCGCTTAAAGGTTTTAGAAAATTTTCCCGCACAGAGCGCGGCAATTTTCCCAAACCGCTTTTCTTTTTGTCGGTCACATAACGCGTGTAACCGGCGAAAAGTTCGTCGCCGCCGTCGCCCGAAAGCGCGACCGTAACATATTCACGCGCCATTTTGGAAACCATAAACGTCGGCAAAGACGAAGGATCGGCAAACGGTTCGTCGAAATGCCAGACGAGTTCGTCAATCGTTTCCATCAAATCCGGCGTGACAACGAATTCGTGATGCTCGGTTTTAAAATGTTCGGCGGCAAGTCGGGCAAATTTTAATTCGTTGAACGAATCTTCGTTAAAACCGATGGAAAAAGTCTTCACCGGCTTGTCGGAAAGCCGCGCCATCGTGCCGACAATCGCCGAAGAATCAACGCCGCCCGACAAAAACGCGCCCAAAGGAACTTCGGAAATCAGGCGAACTTTAACGGCATCGGTAATTAATTCGCGCAGGCGTTCGACGTATTCAGTTTCGCTTTTTAACTCGGATGGCTTTTCATACTTGAAATCCCAATATTCTTTCGTTTCGACTTTTCCGTCTTTGAAAATCAAATAATGTCCGGGCGCGAGTTTGTTGACGCGTTTGAAAATGCAGAATTCTTCCGGCACGTAACCGAACGTCAGATAAGCGTCGAGCGCGGCAAAATCAATTTCTTTTTTCATCTCGCCGTGCGCGAGAAGTACTTTTAATTCCGAACCGAAAACGAGATTTCCGCGTTCGGTCAGCGTATAAAAAAGCGGTTTTTTCCCAACACGGTCGCGGGCGATGAACAAACTTTCTTCCTGTTTATTCCAAATCGCAAAAGCGTACATTCCGCGCAGTTTTTCGAGACACGCCGCGCCGAATTGTTTATACGCGTAAAGAATCGTTTCCGTGTCGGAGTTGGTTTTAAAGCGGTGTCCGAAGCGTTCGAGTTCCGCTTTTAACTCCCGATAATTATAAATTTCGCCGTTAAAAACGATAATTAAATTTCCGTCTTCAGTGGAAATCGGCTGCTGTCCGCCTTTTAAGTCAATAATCGAAAGCCGCCGCATTCCGAGCGCGGCGCGTCCGGCGACCATCATTCCCTGTTCGTCGGGTCCGCGATGCGTGATAATTCTGCACATTTTATCAAGCGTAATTTCACGCTCAACAATCGGCGCATCTTTTTCTCGTTCAATAAATCCGGCTATTCCGCACATTTTTTAATTTTCGTTTGCAGACTGGCGATTGGTGACTATTCGCCGCTCGCTGTTTTCAGTTTCCGCGTCGTGTTTTCTAAAAATCCTTTTCCAAATTGACCGCACTTTGTCTTTTTCTTCGTCTTCGATGATGCCGAAAAAATTAGCGGCGAACAGATAAATCGGCGCAAAAACTATGGCGCAACCCCCTAAAACCAAACCGCCGGCGATGAAATCAACGATGCTTTCCTTCGGCGCGGCGAAGACCGTTCGCGTTAAAGTTTCACCTTGATTAAAAATCCATTCGCCGAGTTCCCGGTAGAAAATCAGCGTAAAAAATCCTGCTGAAATGGCGGCGGCGGCGGTTTTGCCGACATCTTTGAGCAAATATATTTCTTTGAGTCCGACGTTTAATTTTCTCAAAACGGCGGCGGTCGAAATTAGCCTGTCGAACAAAGAAACAATGACGACAATCGCAATCATTCCGCGCAGATCGAAATTTTGGATGCCGAAATAAAGCGCGGCGACGAGCGCGATGATGATGAAAACGCGCACCGTTAAAACGAACCTGCCAAGTTCCTTATAGGCGCGAACAATCGGGTCAGTGACTAAAATGTAAAACGGCAAAATCGAAATATTTATTAAGAAAACCGGAACGCTCGCCAGATAATTATGCGTGAACAAAGTCGTGATAAATGTCTGCGCGGTGATTATCAGAAAAACGTAAATCGGGAAATAGAAAAACGCCAGTTTCTGCATAATTCTGGCTGATAATCTAACAATTTCCGGCGTGTCGTTCTTCGCCTGAAGCTCGCTCATTCGCGGAATTAAAACCGATGTCACCGATTCGGCGATCATCGCAATCAGCGGCAGTTCAAAACAGCCGTAAGCGTAAACCGCAAATTCTGAAGGCGAAAAACGATAGCCGACAAAATAATTGTGAATATCGGTTTGCAAAGTCCAAAGCAAACTTCCCAAGCCGAACGGCAGCGCGTAAAAAAGCTGTTCGCGGAAAAATGATAAATCGAGTGCCGTCCAAAAACGCGGAAAACGCGAATTCAGATAGACGAGCATCACAACCGTTTGAATCGCCGCCTGAATTATCGCCGCGTAAATAAATGATTCGACGGTCGTGAAAATATATTACCGCTGAAATCATCAAAACGGTTTTCGTCATTGCGCGAGAATGATGAACGCGGTCGCGGCGCGCGGTTCGCGGTTGGCGACGGCAACCGTTTCGATGAACGACGAAAAAATCCAGAGCCAGATGACAATGCCGATCAATGGCGCGAGTTCAGTTATTTCCTGACTTTGAAAAATATTGCCGATTAACTGCGGGTAAAGATAAAGTGTGAGACAGGCGATGCCGCCGACGATAAAATTGAAAATCAGCGTGTGCAGTATCACCGAAGCGCGGCGCGTAGTTTCGCGGGCGAGAAAATAATACGCGCTCATTCCGAAACCGAGCGACAGAATAACATTGGCGTTGACGACAACGAGAAAAACCTGCCGGTAAACGCCGACTTGTTCCTGGCTGAGAAAACGAACTATCAGCAGAGGCAGCAGGAAACTAAACGCGAAGCCGACGATTTTGGCGAATAAAAGCCACGCGCTCTGAGTTTTTAATGATGGAATTTTGTTTGACGGTTCTGCCATTCTTAACGATTTTCGGGCGAGATAAATAAAAATTCCGATGGGCGAACAGCTTTGAATAACCGCACGGCAATGCGCGGCGAAAGGCGCAAAAGCCAATTTATCAGCGACAGTTTGAGTTTGCGATAAAACTTATTGGCTTCGGTAATATGCGCTTGAGCCTCGGCATATTCACCTTTTACCATACATAATTTTCCCTTCTCGAGTTCGAGTTCGGCTTCACACAAAGCTATCTGTTTCTCCCACGCTTCACGTTCCGTTTCGGTCAATTCATACTTTTTGCCGATGATATTCAATATCGAAATGTTGCGCTCGGCGCGGTCAACATTGCCGCCCGAAAGATTGTCCGGTCGAACGCGGTATTTTAATAAAACTTCCGGCTGAAATCCGATTCGCACGCCATTTTTCGCCAATCGAAACCACAAATCGAAATCCTGCGCCCGTTTGACAGCCGAATCATACGCGCCGAATTTATCAATCAGATACTTCCTGATAACCGCACCCGAATTGATTATGTTGCACTCGGTCGTAATCAAACTGACGGGCGTGACCGCGCCGTTTGAAGGCGCGTCCTGCGAAAAAGTTCGATTCTCGAAAAAAGGATCGCCGAACAGCAGCGCGTCACAGTAAACCATTTCGAGGTCGTTTTTGTCGAGAAATTCAGTCTGCGATTCTAAAAACGCCGGAAACCAAATGTCGTCGCCATCGAGAAATGCGAGCAGTTCACCGCGTGCCAATTTGATTGCCGTGTTCCGCGCCGCCGCGCAGCCCGCGTTTTCCTGTTCGGCGTAAACGATAAAATCGAGATACGGCGCGAGCGCGGATTCTAATTCAGGCGTATCTGTCGAACCATCGTTGACAACGATTATCTCGTAATTTTTATAAGTTTGCGCGAGAACCGAATCAAGGGTTTCGGCGATATAAGACGCGACGTTGTAAATCGGCATTATCACGCTGACGCGCGGCGCGGCGGAAACTCGTTCTCCAATTTTAGCGGCAATTTTGTTCATCGAGCGATTTATTTTACGGCAGAATGTTTAGCGTGCGTGTCATACCAACCGGGCAAAGGACGTTTGACAACTCGTTCTAATTGGGTAATAAAGTTTTTCCCTTTTTCGGTTTGAATCAAATACGAATAATCTCCGAACAGCCAGTAAAGCGTGAAAATGCGGCGATATTCCTTTAAAACTTCTTCTTTGCTTTTCCATTGTCCGGCAGTTTCTTCGGCGAAAAAACCCGAACCGCCTTCTTCAAAAATGTGTTCGATTTGCTCGCCGTTCGGCGCGGCGAAAGTCGTTTGCAGATTTGAAACATCCTGCTGAATGGCTTTAAAACGGTCGTAACCGAGCAGTTCAAACAATCGAAATTCTTCGTTCAGCCGCTCGAATATGACTTTTTCCGAGCGTATGGAAATGTATTCGGGCTTTTTTTCAAAATCGAGCAATGCCCGCAGGCAAATCGTTTCCGAACCGACAATATCCGCTTTCAGATAAAACGGCATTCCGTATTTATCAACCGCCTGTCCGAAATTAACCGCACCAACCTCAATTATCTCGTTCGTCGTTCCCATTACTTCGTTACGATACGCCCAATCGTCGGCGGTGCTTCCCCAAAATGAATGATTTTTATTGAGATAAAATCGCACCTTTTCATCCGGCGCAGCGTTTTCGACAATCGCACCTTCGACAATCGTCAGGCGTTTTTCTTGAATCGCCGCCGCAAATCTTTGTTTGCAAAAGGCGACGTTCGCCGTATTAGCTTCAAAGGCGACAACCTCAAAACCTTTTTTCAGGTAAAAATCGGTGTCCTGTCCCTGATGCATCCCGACATCGTAAATTAAATTTTTGCGTTCGGTAACCGATTTAAGATTCATTACTGAAGTTTCCCGTTTTTCCGATAAGATTTTCCGCCGGTTTTAATTCGCGCATCGGTTCCCAACTGGCGTAGCGTTCGCCGCGCAGAAATTTGTAAAAACCGCCGAGCGAAGCCGCGTTTGCCAAAAAGAAATACAGCGGAATAGCGAATGCGCCGATGCGTTTGCCGCCGCGTTCTAAAATTAAACCGGAGATTGCTGCCGCGTAAAAAACGATTTGGGCGGCAAAAGCGAATGCATAAAAATATGATAAAAACGACAAAATGAAGGATGAAATCAATATCAAAATCAAAAAAACCGGCACGGCGTAGCGCAGAAATTTATGCGAAATTAACTCGACAGCAAAAAAACCGCTGCGAAACGGATTGAGCATCGCACGATTGCGCCACAAATCGGTGAAAGTCTGCGAAATCACGCGGACGCGCATTCGCCATTCCTTATCAATCTGCCGATTAGTTTCTTCAATACAGACGGCATTCGGCTCATAAACCGAGCGCAAATTCTGTTCGTAAACTTTCGTGCAGATCAAAAAATCCGAACACGCTTCGGCATACATCGGACGATACGCGGATTTTCTGACCGCGTATAAACAGCCCGACGCGCCGATCAGCGAACAAGCGCGGCTTTCGCTTCGCTTGATGAAAGTTTCGTAGCTCCAATAACTTTTCGCGCCTTTGCCAACGCCGGAGCGCGAATCGTCAACGTAAATCAATCTGCCCGCGACACAGCCGACGGTTTCATCGGCGAAATTCGGCAGCATTTGTTTCAAAACGTCGGGCGCGTAATCGGTCGTCGCGTCGGAAAAAAGGATTATCTCGCCCGCCGCTAATTCAACCGCCGCATTCTGCGCCATCGTTTTGCCGAGACGCGCCGTTTGCCGGTAAAGTTTCACGCCTTGACCGGCAAATTCTTTGACGATTTCGTCGGTTTGATCGTTTGAGCAATCGGACGCGACGAGAATTTCCAGTTTCTCTTTCGGATATTCGATTCGCAAAGTATTTTCGAGTTTGGCGCGAATGTCGCGCTCTTCGTTATAAGCGGTAATCAAAACCGTCACGGTCGGTTCGACAAAGGATTTTTTAACCGGACACGGGCGAACGATGCTGACCAGATAAACCAGCAAAGGGTAGCCGACATAAACGTAAAGCAGCGCGGCAACGCTTGTCCAAAAAAATATTTGCGCCGTCAAATCAATCATCTTTTAAGCCGTCTGCGGTTCAGGAATTTCTTCTCCGTCAACGCCTGAGTCTATTTTATCATTTGTCTTATTTTCAGTTTGAAAAATTCTTCTGAAGGCAACCGCGTAGGCGATTAGATAGTAAATATACCAGTTATACGCCACCGAACCGAAAAAACTCGAAACCATATAACCGATGAGCGAGGCTTGCAAACCGATTGAAACAAAATAGAACCAGTTTCTTTGTTTTGACGCGTAAAGCGTCTGTTCAATCGCGCCGAGTTTTCGCAGCGGGCTGACGATAAAAATCACGTAAGCCACCAGTGCCAAAAGTCCAAGTTCCGATGAGACCTGCGTGTAGGCATTGTGCGTTTGCAAATTGCGATAGCCGAAACTCGGCGAATTACCAATGCCGATTCCCCACGGATTGCGAATCGTCACGATGATTGATGTTATCAAACCTTCGCGCCGTGCATCTGCCGAACCGACCGGATCAAGTCCGGGAAGAAAAATGGATAACAGCCGCAAACCGTAATTTCCCGGCGCGAGCGCAATAAACAAACCGCCGACGACAGCAGAAATAAACGTGTATTTCGCCCGCTCATCGCGTCCGAGCTTCCACATAAATACTGCCGAAGAAGCAATCAAACCAAGAAAGCCGCCGCGCGAAAAAGTAACCAGAAGAGCGGCGAGAAACAACAACGCGCAGGCAAAATAAATCCCGCGCAGAAGTTTGTTTTTTGTCGCCAATCCGAACGCGACGATAATCGGCATCATCGTTACCAAATGCAAAGCTAAATCGTTCGGATTATTGAACAGACCTTTTAATTCAATCGAAACACGATAACCTTCGGTGTGAAATTCTCCGGCGAGATAAAGATTTACCGCCGAAAAACTCATATAAATAGTTATCAAAAATGACAGCCAAATCAATGAAATCAGTCGTTGGCGCGTGCGGATGACGTTTACCATCACGATGAAAATCAGGACGGCTTTGATAAAAGTATCGTTAAACGTCGCCCAAGCTTCAGCCGGATCTCTGGCAATCGGCATCGTCACGAGCGCGAGCGCAGTTATAACCAAAATACATTTGACCTCGGTGCTGAAAATAGTCAAATTCCCTTCGGTCGCCAATTGTGCCGGAATATAAACGGCAATTGTCGCCAGAGCGAGAATCAACGCGCCGCTCGTTAAAAATCCCAAGCCCGGAATCAGTTCATAAGGTCGAAAAAACACGAAAAACGTGAAAAGAAAAATGCCGACAAACGTCAAACCGTGTCCGTTTCGCGCCATCCAGTTATCGGCGGTCAACAGTTTTTCGGTTTTAAGTTTTCGCTTTTTTTGTTTTTCTAATTTATGGTGCGATGCAACGGAATCTTCATTATTTTCGCCTGCAATTTCAGACGCGGCAACCGGTAAATCGGCTTCGATTTTTTCCGGCTCGACGATTTCGGAGGCTTTCGGTAAAAACGGTTCGACATTCTCCGGCGTGTCGGAAGGCGTAATTGTATGCGGCGAAACGGTTGAATAATCGGCTCGCGCCGCGCCTTTTTTCTTTGCAGGCGTTAGCGAATCGTATTCATAATTTTTCGATTTTCCGAAAGGCATTTTTTTCCGCCGTTTTTATTTTTCATCGGCTTTCTTCTTCAAAATGACAATTATATTCGTTCTGTAACGGCGGAACGAACGACGCATCAACAATTTAATCCACAAAAGTTCCAGCGCGGCAAGCGGCGGAACCATGGCGAAAACCGCGTCGGAGCTGACAAATCTTATTCGTTCGATTTCAAAATTAGTTTCCTGCGCAAGTGCTTCGATTTTTTCCTCGCGGTTGGCTTTATAGTGAATTTCAAAAACATCGTCCGATTCTCTGCCGTCGAGCATTCTGGCGAGTTTCTTAACCAGCGTTTTCGGAACGAGTTTCCGCATCACGGCGAAATAGCCGGTTTCGTTCGGCGTGTGAAAAATAAACCGTCCGCCCGGCTTTAAAACGCGGTTGATTTCCGCAAATTGAATACGCGGATTGTCCAGATGCTCGACGACCATATTCGCCGTCGCCGCGTCAAAAAAATCGTCCTTGAAAGGCAGTTGATCGGCAACGCCCTGAACTTTACGCGAAATGGTTTTATGTTTGAGCAGCGAAGGAAAATCGAAATCTATCCCGACGACGGTCTTAGCCGTTCCGAATAATTTTTTCTCCTGTTCAAAACGCCACGGCGGAAGCAAATGATGTCCGCAGCCGACATCAAGCCAGTTGCCCTGCGCTACGATACCGGAATCAAGAACTTCTTCGTAAATTGATTGTGAATAAAGTAATTGCGGAACGATTTTGTTCTTCAGGAACGCGTACATTCTGTGAAGAGATTCGCTATTTTTCATAACTTACAGCAGCTTTTCACAAAAATTAAATTCGATAGGCTTAAAAGAAAAATAGTTTATCACAAAATATTTCGATGGAAATTTGAAATCTATGAGCGGTAACCAGTAGTTTTTTTTATAAAAGTTTCAGACGGAAATTTCTTCTTCTTTTTCGACAGTGATAATTTGGCGCACCGTGCTGCGTAAGGCTTTTTCAAAATGTCTGGCTTCGTTGACACCGTTAAAGGAAAGCTGCTGCAAATTTGATTCGATGCGTTTTCGGTAATCTGAAACGAGCGAATCCGAAACGCCGAGCATTTCTGCCACTTCTAACTGCGTTCCGCTGTCGGAAATCAAATAACAGTACCACAGCACGCTGATCATCCGGTTATATTGTTTTGCCTTGCCGCGCACCGATTTGTTTAAATTATTCAGAAAATTATTGACAAATTCGGAAGCCGTGATTTCCGCTTCGCGCCGCAGAACATTTTCTTCAGGATTTTCGCGCGTGTCGGCAAAGTCGAATTCCATCTTGTCTTCTTCGCCGTCGTGATTCGCTGCGCCGACCGGAACCAGATAAATATCCATTATCGGCAGGCGCGACATAACGAACGAACGAAGCGAACGAACGTCAACCGGTGAATCAATCGCCTTAAAGACGCGAACGATTAATTTTTCAAGCTCGACGTTGCTGATAACGATTTGCGCGTCGCCCGTGCAGCCGACCATTCGCGTATCGCGGCTCTGAAACGAAACGGTTTTCACGCGTTCTTCCATTTCCTGCACGTTGCGTCTGGATTTTTCGTTTTTCCATTCCGCTAAACCGTAAAGTCTATCGGCGAGTCGGCGATGAACGTCCGGATTATTAATGTTGTCAAACCGCTTGAAAGTTTTGCCGCTTTGAATCAAAGTCGAAACTCTTCGGGCAAGCCGATAAGATTCCGGGTAACGTTTGCGAAGCTCGGCGGTCAGCATATTCGTGAGTTCGATCTGGCTGATTTCCGCTTCGATTTCCGCGTCGGTCATTTGCGTATCGAGATAATGCGCGAAACGCTCTTTTCCGAGCAGGGCGACGAAAAGTTCCTGCGTTAAATCCGTGTAAGCGTTATGTTTGCCTTCTTCGACGAGAAAGCCCGCGCGTTTGGAAGCCCTGACTAAAGGATGTGTCGAAACTATCCGGTGAAGTTCCACCCAAATCTGATTGACATCAGATTTCTTGAGGCTTTCGTTCCATTTTCCGACTTTTATTTGTCGGGTTTGGATTGGTTTGGGCAGACGTTCCTGCTCTTTAATTGCACTCATATTTTACCTTTGTTTGAATTGTGAATTTCGGTGATTTTGACTTTTTTGAAAGTTTTGCCTGCTCCCGCTGATCGAATAGTGAAAATCTCTTCCCGATTGAGATTTTTATTCCACTTCCGGCGCAATTTCGCATCGAGAGTTGTTAGAAAAAGTATTTTTGTAAATTAACTCCGAGCTACAGCAGTTAATTTGGCAGGTTAACCGGTCGGATTGTTCGCCGCGTCCGACAACAAGTTAAATGGTAACAATTATTTGTCATTAGGGCAACAATTTTTTGTAACTTTTTACTTTGTTTAACAAGATACATAAATCCAGCCTTTACAATAGTTAACCAACAAATAATTTATAAATGCACCTTAGCGGATTAAATTATTTAAATTTTAATTTCTTAACTTTTGGAACCAGGCGTGCATTACGGATTTATTTTCAGTTGTAACAGTCATATTTCTGCTCTGAATTTTTTGACGCGAGGATGCGGAATGTTTTGGTCAAATTCTTTAATATGTTTTCGTTAAAAATGATAACCTTTTGTAAAAGCACTAATTGTCCTTCATCGCAGCAACTGCTGTCGTTTGAACGCGGCGCAGTTTCGGTAAAAGAGCGCGAGAAAATCGAAACGCATATTGCCGCGTGTGAGTTTTGCGCCGCCGAAGTCGAATTCTACGCGCACTATCCGCAATCGGAAGAAGCGGTCGCCCGCGTCGAAATTCCGATTCCGCTTTTTGAACTTGCCGAAGCATTGCTCGGCAATAAACACAAGGATTTTTTCACGCTTAATAAATTGCTTTGCGAAAACGAAGGCGTAAAGATTTAGCGTGCAAGTAACAAACAGAAAAGGTAAAAATCCGGCTTGCCTATCGTCAAACCGGATTTTTACCTTTTCTGTTTTTCTAACTTATTTATTTAACTGCCGCAAATTTCGTCAATGGCTTCTTCGTATTTCTCGTCAATTACGCCGCGTTTTATTTTCAGCGTCGGAGTCATTTCGCCTTTATCAATCGAAAATTCGCGCGGCAGCAAATAAATTCTTTTAACGCGTTCGTAATCGTTCATTTCCCTGGTAAATTCTCCGGCATCGCGCTGAACGCGTTTGACGACGTGCGGATTTTCACAGAGTTCTTCGCGCGAACCGTTCGCGTCAATTCCTTCTTCCTTTAAAGTCTGCTTCAAAGTTTCCCAATCCGGCACGATCAACGCGCCGACTTGTTTGCGTCCCGATCCGACGGCAACGGCTTGCGCGACGAGCGGCGATTGTTTTAGAAGAGCTTCGACCTGTTGCGGAGCAACATATTTGCCGTTTGATAATTTGAACAAATCTTTTTTGCGGTCGGTGATGAAAAAATGTCCGTCTTCGTCCGTATAACCGATGTCGCCCGTGTGATAAAAACCTTCGTCATCTATGACTTTCGCGGTTTCGTCAGGATTATTAAGATAGCCGCGCATCACGTTTGCGCCGCGAATGAGAATTTCGCCGTCCGATTCGGCGATTTTCATTTCGATGCCTTCAAGCGGCGTTCCGATTGAGCCGACTTTGTTGTCGTCCGGGCGATTCACACACGTTACGCACGCTTCGGTCATTCCGTAACCTTGCAAAATCGGAATTCCCGCCGCCCAGAATGCGTAAGATAATTTGCGCGAAAGCGGTGCGCCGCCGGAGACGAAAAACCGCAAACTTCCGCCAACGCCTTCGCGCCATTTGGAGAAAACCAGACGGCTCGCCATCGCGTGTTTCAGAGCGAGAGTCGGCGAAACGATTTCGTGTTTGTCTTTCGCTTCCCAATAATCCTGTCCGACTTTCAAAGCCCAATCGAAGAGCGAAGTTTTCCAGCCGCCCGCCGATTTTCCTTTCTTAACGATTTTGTGATAAACCTGCTCGAAAAGACGCGGCACGGCAGTCATTATCGTCGGTTTAACTTCGGCGAGAAACTGGGCGAGCTGGTCGAACGACGCGCAGAAATGAATCGCCACACCGTTCGCGCATAAAACGTAAAAAACCGTCCGCTCGAAGATGTGCGACAAAGGCAAAACGGCTAACGAGCGGTCAGTGGTTTTGATCGGCAATCCTTTCGAGACTGCCGTAATTGTGTGCGTAAAATTTTCGTGCGTCAGCATCGCGCCCTTCGGTTCGCCGGTTGTTCCCGAAGTGTAAATAATCGTCGCCAAATCGTCGGTTTTAATTTGTGCCAAATTATTCTCGAAAATCTGCGAATCAATTTTTTCGAGTTCTCTGCCGCGCGTTTCAAGCGCATCATAAGTCATCGCGCGATTGTCCATTTCGGGCAAAGCATCCGAATCAAAAAAGATCAATTTCTCTAATCTTTCAACACTTTGAATGGCGTTTTCGGCGTGACGGAAAATCTTTTTGCCCGATACGAAAAGCATTTTCGCGCCCGAATCTTCGAGAATATAACGGATTTGTTCAACGGCTTGCGTCGTATAAATCGGCACATTGACGGCTCGCAGAGACAAAATCGCTAAATCAGTTAAAGACCATTCGGGACGATTTTCGGAAATAATGGCGATGCGGTCGCCCGCTTTCACGCCCAAATCAGCGAGTCCGAGCGCGATGAATTTGATTTTTTCGATGACGGTTTCGCCCGACAGATTTTCCCAAACATCTTTGACTTTATAACTGAGCGCGTCAGTTTTTTGGTGACGGCGAAACGCTTCGAGACAAAAATGCGGAATCGTCTGCGGCAGATTTTCAAATCCGATTAAATTTTCAGCAACCATTGTTTGATTATTTTCTTTAACAACCTCTAAAAACGAACTTCGTATCTTAACATTTTCGCCGCGCCGATGTCTTTAGATGCGAAAACGCAGCGGATTTTTGGCAGGAATTTACGCCCAGTAACTGCGGTCGAGCGAACGATAACCGATGGCTTCGCTGATGTGAGTTGCCAGAATATTTTCACTCGCTTCCAAATCGGCAATCGTCCGCGAAACCTTCAAAATTCGGTCGTGAGCGCGGGCGGAAAGACCTTGTTTGAGCATCGCGCGTTCGAGCAGATTTTCGCTGTCCGCGTCGAGTGCGCAGAATTGGCGAATCTGCGTCGGCGACATCGCCGAATTGGAGAAAATTCCGTCGCCTTCAAACCTTTTCAGCTGAATTTCTCTGGCTTTTATCACGCGGGCGCGAATCGTTTCCGAACTCTCGCCGATTGGCACGCCTTTGCCGCGCAATTCTTTAAAATTAACGGCGGGAACGTCTATATGAATATCAATTCTGTCTAAAAGTGGACCGGAAATTCTGCCGACGTAACGCTGAATCTGCATCGGCGAACACTGGCATTCGCGCTGTGAACCGAAATATCCGCACGGACACGGATTCATTGAAGCAACTAAAGTGAAATGCGCCGGAAAAGTTAAGGAAGTCGCCGCGCGGGAAATCGTCACCTGTTTATCTTCCATCGGCTGCCGCAGAACTTCGAGAACATTTCTATCAAATTCCGGCAACTCGTCAAGAAATAAAACGCCGAGATGCGCCAATGAAACCTCGCCCGGTTTCGGAATCGAACCGCCGCCGATTAAACCGGCTTGCGAAACTGTGTGGTGCGGATTTTTGAACGGTCTTTCGGTAATTAATCCCGTTTTTCCCGTCAAACCGGCAACCGAATGAATCTTCGTAATTTCCAGAGATTCTTCGAATTCAAGCGGCGGCAAAATCGTCGGCACACGCTTGGCAAGCATCGTTTTGCCCGAACCCGGCGGACCGATCAGCAGAATATTATGTCCGCCCGCGCTGGCGATTTCTAAAGCGCGTTTCGTATTATACTGTCCGCGAACTTCAGCGAAATCTACACGGTATTTATTTTCTGTGATGTTGACGGCGGCAAGGTCTAATTTCAAAGGCGAAACGCGCGTCGTTTGCCCGTTTTGCAAATCGCGGCAAAGTTCAGCGGCTTCGCGCAAATCTTTGACGGGAAAAACATCCACGCCGGAGACAACGGCGGCTTCGGTCGCGTTTTCTTCGGGCAGGATTAAATTTTTGATGCCGTTTTCTCTGGCTCGCAAAGCAATCGAGAGTGCGCCGCGTACGGGACGAACTCTGCCGTCGAGCGATAATTCGCCGATGCTCAAAGTATTTTCCAGCGATTCGCCGTTTCCCAAATCGCCGTTCGCGCCTAAAATTCCGAGCGCAATCGGCAAATCAAAACTCGCGCCTTCCTTGCGAACATCGGCGGGCGCAAGATTAATCGTCGTTTTGTGAAACGGGAAAAAGAACGAGCTGTTGGTAATCGCGGCGCGAATGCGTTCACGCGATTCGCGGATCGCCGTGTCGGGCAAACCGACGATTAAAACGGTCGGTGTCGCATCGGCTTCGCCTTTCGCCGGCTGAAGATTTACTTCGATGTCCACAATGAGCGCGTCAATGCCGTAAACGGCGGCGGATTGAACGAGGAAAAGCATATTTTTTCATCTCACACAAAAAATTATCAGAAAAATCGAGTGTCTGAATTTATAACAGATTTTTCGACAAGTGAGAAAGCGAAAGGGAGAAAAACAGAAAAATTATCAGCATTTCGGCAAATTCCATAAATCTCAACAGCAATTTCCCGTTGTCTGAACCTGAGTGTTTACATTTTTGCTTTTAATCTTTCCTAATTTAGTATTTACCTTTTTCGCTTCTTGTCATAAAATAACTTTGCCCTGAAAGCAACCCATTTTTGGAGGTGGAACATCATAAACACCAACGATTTATTAAATTCCGAAAGCAATTTATTAGGAGTAACTATGGACGGAACCTCGATTGCGATCGAGCGCGAAGGCGTTTTTCAAGCAGAGGAAACGGCGCCAGCCTTCCTGTCACACTTTCTCTTCCGGCAAACAATGACGGAAACTTTTGCGCCCGATGCGCCCGATGTTGAACTGGCAAAGCTGGCAGCGTCGGGAAATCTTGCGGCATTTGAACTTCTCTATGAGCGTTATCACCGCCGAACTTATTCGCTTTGTTTGCGAATGACGAGCAGCCAGACCGAATCGGAAGATTTGACGCAGGAAGTTTTTATTCAACTTTTCCGCAAAGTCGGCAGTTTTCGCGGCGAATCGGCTTTTTCAACGTGGCTTCACCGGATGACTGTTAATCAGGTTTTGATGCACTTTCGGCGGCGCAGCGTGAAAAACGAAAAAACGAGCGAAGACGGCGAAATTCCCGAACAGATTGTTCCGGGAACGGAAAATCAATCGAAAATGCCCGTGATTGACCGTATCGCCTTAAAACGCGCGATTGAGCAATTGCCGCCCGGTTATAAAAGCGCGTTCGTTTTGCATGATGTCGAAGGCTACGAACACGAAGAAGTAGCAAAAATTCTCGGCATCTCGGTCGGCACTTCAAAATCTCAACTTCACAAAGCGCGTCTCAAACTGCGCGGATTATTAATTAAGCGAAAAGAAGTGTAAAGAATTTGTAAATTTTGCAAGGCAACTTAAAATTACCGGCGGCAATCTATAGAAATTGAAGTCAACAACTTAGGCGACGAACTATAAAAACAATTCTGTTTTTACTTATCAACTCTGAAACAATGAATTGCGAACAATTGTCAAGAATCAATCAGTCTGTATTTGGATAACGAACTCGAAATGGAAGTCGCGTCGAACGTCCGAATGCATCTCGCCGAATGTGCGGAATGCGCTAAAGTTTGCGAAGATTTTGCGATGATTCTCGACTTTTGCGAACTTGACGAAGCTGATTATTCTCTGCCTCCGAACTCAAAAGCTCTCTGGTGCCGAATTAATAATATTATTGAAACCGAAATCGCACCGGAAAATCCGAAAACGATTGAACCGGAAAAGCCGCGCAGCAGCTGGCAATTTTCCTTCGCACAGGTTTTCGCCTCAATTTTGGGAATCGCGCTCGTCAGTTCATTGCTAACCGTTGTCGGGATCAAAAATTATTCAGTCGGCAGCCCGACGGCGAACGCCGCACCGAGTATTTTCGACCGCGCTCTCGGCAAAATCGGGTTGGTCGAAACGCCCGAACAAACCAGAGAAAATCGTCTCCGCGAACAGCAGGAGGCCATTGAATACTGGAATAAACGGGTGCAGGCGAAACGCGCCAACTGGGACAATTACCTGCGCGACGCGTTCGACCGCAATTTAAATGAAATAAATCAAGTCGTATTTGAATACGACAGCATCTTACAAGAAAATCCGCAGGACGATCTGTCGAGTGAAATGCTCGATTCGGCGTTGAATGAAAAAATGGATTTGCTGCGCGAATTCTCAGAATTATAAATGTTCAGGTTTTAGAAATGATTTGGGATTTAACAAAATTTACCCGTTTCCGAAAAACTACGATTCTCCTTTTAAGCGTAGTTTTTTTCTTTGCGTCAATGGCGGCAACGGACGTGTGCGCGCAGAAAAAGTTTTCCAAAGTTTATCCGGCAAGTAAAAACGTCCGTCTGCAATTGACGAATCGCACCGGCACGGTTATGGTCGAAGGTTGGGAACGCGACGAAATCAATATTTCGGCTTATCTCGAAGCACCGGCGGCGAAGATTGTGCCGCAGAGTTTGAGCGGCACGATTTATCATCAATCTCGTCAAAGACAATCAAGGCAAAAAAGAAGTCGGCAACGTCAATTTTTTAATCAAAGTTCCATACGACGCTTCGGTTGACATCGAAACTATGATGGGCAATCTGAACGTCAGCAACGTGCGCGGCAGCTTGGTTCGCGCTCATATTTCCAGCGAAGGCGACATTACTTTAACCAACATCGCTTCGACCGCTGTCGCGGCGGAAAACGTCATCGGCGATATTTTCTTCGACGGCACGGTGCAGGCGGAAGGAAATTATCGTTTCACCTCGACGCGCGGCAACATCAATCTGCGTATTCCGTTTAATTCTTCGTTTCAAATTAGTCGCCACCGCGCCTTCGACACGCAACATTTCGCTTGGCGATTTCGGCAACTCCAGAATGAAATTCGTCAGCGACGGGCGGCGCGTCGTCGGTCAATCAGGCGACGGCAGCGCGACTATTTCAGTCACCAACCAACGCGGCAGCATTTCGTTTATCCGAGCTAAGATAATTTAATCCACCAACGAACGCGGATTTTGGTATAATCAATTTGTCTCTCCTGAATTTGTTCTAATTCATAAAGCAATCATAAAAAATTATTATGAAAAAAATCTGCGTCCAATTTGTGTCTATCGGCGGTTTCGATTTTCCTTTTTCTCGCGCCGTGTTTCGCGCAAACGAAAACGTTGATCAAACGCACAAATTACAAAACCGAGACGGTCGAATTCGGTGTCGGCGGCACGGTTTCGATTATCGGTGCGCCGCAAGGCTCGATAAAGGTCGAAGGCTGGAATAAAAACGAAGTCGAAATCTCGGCGGAAGTCGAGATGCAGGCGGAAAACGAAGCGGATTTAGCCGAACTCGCCAAAGTCAACGGTTTCGCCATTGACGAAGATTTCGGACACTTACGCATTACGAGCGTCGGCACGCACGACAAAGATTATATGAAGCGCGTGGCGAAAAAATTTCCGAAAAACCTGCTCGGTCTGCCTTTCAAAATTGATTACGTGATCAAAGTTCCCGTCTATTCCGACGTGGAAATTGACGGCGGAACAGGCGATCTGGAATTTATCGAACGTCGAAGGCTCGATGAAGATAAACTATCTCGAATCGAACGCCAAACTGAATTTGATCGGCGGAACAGTCGTCGCCACTATCGGCAAAGGCGATGTCACGGTCGTCGTTCCAAACCGCAGCTGGCGCGGGCGCAGCGTTGATGTGCAATTGGCAAGCGGCACGCTGAACGTCCAACTGCCGCTCAATCTGAACGCCAATCTGAACGCCGACAGTTTTGCGCGAACGGCAAACTCGAAAACGCGCTGACCAATCTAAAACCGCGCGACCGCACGAAATTTACCGAAAAATCAATCGCCGCCAAAGCCGGAAACGGCGGCGCACCGATGACTTTTACGGTCGGCGACGGAACTTTGAAACTGCTGGAAACGGCAAAATAAGCGGCGCGAACATTTTCGAATTTTGAATTTGGAAAGCGATTAAGTTAAATTTTCTTATCGCTTTCCATTTTTATTTTTAAAGTTTATTTATGACTATCAAATCGGATTTATGGCTGCGGCGAATGGCAAACGAACACCAGATGATTGCGCCTTTTTTGCCCGAACTCGTGCGCGAACAAAACGGCAGCCGCATCATCAGCGCGGGCGCGTCGAGCTACGGTTACGATATGCGTCTGGCGGACGACGGCTTTCGCATTTTTTCATCGGTTCACGCGATGGAGATTGACCCGAAACACTTTGACGAAAGCGCGTCTTTGATCGAGCCGATGCTGCGAACGGCCGAAGACGGCGCGAAATATTATCTGCTGCCGCCGCATCATTACGGTTTGGGCGTGACGGTCGAAACGTTCAAAATGCCGCGCAACGTGACCGGTTTGGCGATCGGAAAATCAACTTATGCGCGCGCCGGTTTGCTCGTCAACGCCACGCCGCTCGAAGCCGGTTGGGAAGGCAGATTGGTCGTCGAAATTGCGAATCTGGCAAACTTGCCGCTCAGAGTTTACGTCAACGAAGGCATCGGGCAGATTTTGTTTTTTGAATCCGACGAAGCAATGCGCCGTTTCCTATTCGGATCGCGGCGGCAAATATCAAAATCAAACCGGCTTAACTTACGCGAAAGTTTAGAAATGATTAACAGAGACGAATTTCGCCACGCGCTCGGACGCTTTGCCAGCGGCGTGACGGTTATCACCTCAAAAGATGCGAGCGGGCATCTGCACGGCATCACGGTCAGCGCGTTTTGTTCCGTGTCGCTCGAACCGCCGCTCATGCTTATCTGCATTGATAAAAACACGGGCAGCCATCACGCGCTCGAAGAATCCGACTCGTTCGTCGTCAACATCCTGCGCGAAGACCAGCAACATCTCTCCGACCAATTTGCTTCGTATCTGCCGCACAAATTCGATGAAGTCGAACATACCGTCGGCATCAACGACTTGCCCGTTCTCGCCGACGCGCTCGCCAATCTCGAATGTCGTCTCGTCAACCGCCACGACACCGGCGACCACACCATCTACATCGGACAAATCGAACGCGCCACCATCCGCGACGGCGAACCGCTTCTCTACTGGCACGGCAACTATCACAAGCTGAAAAATTAATCCTATTCCAAAATTCGCGGTAATTTTTTATACGGAATTGAAAACACAGCCGGCAACGTCAATCGAACCCTTTGTAAAATCAAGTTTTAGATTGACTTTCCCAACTCAAACAGGTTATAAAAATTCAGCATAAGAGATTTATAATTCGGGTGAATACAAAGTTGCGCTGTTTCTTGGTTATTTAACGACAGCGCTTAATGTTATGAATTGATTTCAGTGATGAAGTTGATGATTGTTGCAACAGCTTCAATTAGCTTATTGCGATAATGGACTCAGTCAATTGTATTACCTCTCGAACTTCTTACTAAAATATTGGGCGGCATTACGACGCACCTACCGGATTGATAATTTTAACTTGTAGCCGCTTGGCAGAACGACGAAGATATGTATTCGGCGGATCTTGCCGTAACGCTCGCGTTTTCACAGATTATGTTCGGGCGTAAGCTTTATGGCCGCCTTAAACGATTAGCTTGCGTGATATTGAAGTTCCAAAAGAAAGCGGGCGTGTTTTGAGTTTTTCATCGATACGATGCTTTCGCGGTAAAAATGACCGAAGTTGCGTGGCACGTTTTAGACATTCTCGCAATCAACTCGCGGACTTATCTTTTATTTGGGCGCAGACTTTTAACTTTGCTACAATCAGACGACCCGCAAATACAGTTCAAATCTGTTGGAGCGTGTCCAGTTAGTTGGAACAATCGAGAATGGCTAAACAAAAATCGTGATTTGTAACAATGACACAGCGAACAAATCAATGGACGTGAGGGCGAAACAGCGACTTTCTTATCGCGTTGCTTTGTTTTACTTTACGTTGCGTGTATCGGTTTCGCCCCACGTCATCTCAATCGTTGGGCGTTTCTTGGTAAAATCGAACTGGTGTTTTGTGAAACAGATTCTTAAAAATTTTGGTTTTATTGTTCTTGCGCTTTCTCTTGGCGCAAGTTGTTTTGTTGTTTCTTACGCACAAACCAAACAACGAAAATCCAAAAAGTCTGTTGCCGCAAAACAACCGCAGAAAATTTCGACTTCCGACAAATCTGTTTCTGACGCAGAGTGCGACGACTGCATTGCTTCGTCCAATTCTCCCAGACCAGACGTGAACCGAACGCCAGCCAAAACATCCGAAGGCTATTTAATTTCCGATTGCGAGCCGATGACTTTATACACAACATTCAAACCCGAACTTGTTTATCCGCCAGCAGCGCGAGCAGTTCAGGCGGCGGGTTTGGTTTCAGTTGACGTTGTGATAGACGAAGACGGAAAAGTTATTTGGGCGAAAGTTATCGAAGGACATCCGCTGCTTCACGCGGCGGCGTTGCGAGCGGCGTGTCACACGCGCTTCAAGCCGGTGGTTGATTGTATTAAAAGGCGTTTGAAAACAAACACGGTTATTTATTACAATTTCAATCTTGATAAATAACGACACGCCCAACAAATCAATGGACGTGAGGGCGAAACAGCGACTTTGTTATCAGCGTTGTCTGGTTAAACTTTAGCGGGCTTGGCGGCGGTTTCGCCCCACGTCATCTCAGCCGTTCGGCTTCTGCGCTTGAACTCACAGGTTTGAAATTATGAAGTATATTTTTTCGACAATTTTAATTTTTCTGACATTGCTTTTCGTTGCGCCAATCGAAGCAAATGCTTGTTGGTGTCGCAAAGACCCAGAGGAAACAAATACGCCCGAAAAGTTTAGCCGAGTTGTCGCGCAAACCTTTCGTGAATCTTCTCTGGTTTTCTCCGGCAAAGTCATCGAACGCACCGGCAAACATTTGAAGTTTGAAGTTAAAGAAATCTGGAAAGGCAAAGAGCAAACTGAAATTCTTTTTACTTCAATCAACTATCTTGACCTGAGCAAAAGCGAAGACCGCAAAGGTTTTATTGACAGTTGCGCTTACAACTTCAAAGTGGGTGAAAGTTATTTGATTTACGCGACGATAGAAAACGGAAAATATGAAGTTTCAAAGTGCGGACGAACGCAACTTTTATCCGAAGCTGAAAAAGACATTGAAAAGTTAAAAGTATTTAAGAAAGTTGAAAAATGGTTAGAGAACGACGTTTTTCTAATAACGGAAAGCCGAACAACTCAATGGACGTGAGGCAAAAACAGCGACTTTCTCATAATCGTTCGCTGGAAATCAAAGTTTCGTGTGAGCCGTTTTTGCCCACGTCATCTCAAGCGTTCGCTTGCTTCTCTAATTCAGCGAATAGCTTGCTTGCCAACGAGCAAAGATTTATCATCGGTTTATGAATTATCACGACATTATTACTATCGAACCCGGAAAACGCGGCGGCAAGCCTTGTATTCGCGGAATGAGAATGACCGTTTATGACGTGCTTGAATACTTGGCTTCAGGAATGACAACACAGGAAATTCTTGACGATTTTCCGTATTTGACGCACGACGACATTATGGCTTGTTTGGCGTTTGCCGCTGACCGTGAGAAAAACTTGTTGGTGGTGCAGGCGTGAGCGTCAAGTTGCTCTTTGACCAAAACTTGTCGCCGAAACTCGTCAAACGCTTAATAGACCTATATCCAAACTCCGACCATCTTGATTTGCTCGGACTTGGCACAGCGGATGATACATCGGTTTGGAAACACGCTAAAGACAATGGTTTCGTTGTCGTGACGAAAGACGCTGATTTTGCCGACTTAAGCGTGTTGCGCGGTTTTCCGCCAAAAGTGGTGTGGCTTCGGCGTGGCAACTGCTCAACGGCAGACATCGAAAACATGTTGCGCGACCATCATTCAGAAATTGAAGATTTGGCAGCGGACCTGGCTTCGGGCATCTTGACGCTATTTTAACAAAGCGTGGTGACAATAACGGACAAGCGAACAAATCAATGGACGTAAGGGCAAAACAGCGACTTTTATGTTGGATTAGGTTATTCATCTCTTGATATATGTCATCTCAATCTTTGCGCGGTGTCTTTATTGCTATGCGAACGTCTTGAACGCTGTGCGCGTGTCTTGAGAACCGTGCGCGGTGTCCGCAGTCTCGTGCGACGGGCGCGAACGCTATGCGAGCGGCGCGAAGACCGTGCGACGGGCGCGAACGCTATGCGAGTGGCGCGAAGACCGTGCGACGGGCGCGAACGCTATGCGAGTGGCGCGAACGCCATGCGAAGTGTCTGCAATGCTGTGCGACGGGCGCGGAGATTGTGCGACGGGCGCGATTGATTCGACGGCGATTTGTTTTTTATTCGTTCAATTAATTATTCTGACAAATTAAATAAAAGGAGATAAAACAATGGGTTACACCGAAAATGCGATTTTCAACGGGGGAATTACGATGGACAGTTTCGGCGACGCGAACACGGCGGCGTTTAAGGACACGAAAGCAGCCGGGTATTTTGTTGATTTGAAGGCGTTGGTTGCCGAGGCAAACGAATTCGGCAGTCTGCGCCGATCTTCGGGCAGCGCGAAAGAAAGCAATACCGAACATAAAGGCGTTTTGAAACGCTCGGTCATCGCCAATCTGCGCGAGATTGCCCGCACCGCGAAGTTAAAGGACGAAGAAGAGCCGGATTTCATTAACGAATTCGATATGCCGCCGCATAATCTGAATTATCAGAAAACCCTCGAAGTCGCGCACGCTTTTATTGAAAAAGGCACGCCGATTGAAGCGAGCTTTAAAAGCTACGGCTTAAAGGCAGGCACGTTCGCAGAATTGACCGCCGACACCGCCGCGCTCGAACTGGCAAACCGTCAGCAGGGCAGTGCCGGAACGACCAAAGTCGGCGCGAACGCCCGTCTGGACGAGGTTTTGAAAGGAATTTTAGATTTGCGGCGTAAAATTGATGTCATCGCCCGCAATATCTTCGCGGGCGACGCGCAGAAACTTGCCGAATGGCTGACCGCCAGCCACGTCGAACGCTCTCCCAGGCGTTCAACCACGCCGACCACCTAGAATACAGAAAAGCAGAAGCGGCGACACAGAGAATTTTCTCTGTGTCGCCGCTTCTCTTTGTATTTTCATCCTGTTACTTTGTCACGCTGCTTCGAGCATCTTTTGCAAATCCGCTTCGTCGAGCGTGTAGATTTCGTTGCAGAAACCGCACGTCATCGTCGCGCCTTTGTCTTCGGCGAGCATCGCGGCAACTTCCTGGTGTCCGAGCGAACTGATTAACGAAACGGCGCGGTCGAACGAGCAGTTGCAGTCGAATTTCACGTCTCTTTCTTCGAGAATTTCATAATCAATAATGCCGAGCGCGAGTTTCACCAAATCTTCGGCGGTCGCGCCTTCGTTGATGACGCTCGTGATGTGCGGCGCGTGTTTGATCGTGTCTTCGATCATCGTGATAATGTGTTCGTTCGCGCCCGGCATCATCTGAAGAATCACGCCGCCCGCCGCTTTCACGAACGGCTGGTCTTTTTGCAGCAGAACGCCGAGCAGAACGGCGGACGGAATCTGTTCGGACTTTTCGCCAGATAATAAGCGAAATCTTCGGCAATCTCGCCCGAAACGATTGGCACGCTGCCGACATACGGCTCGCGGTAAAGTCCCATATCGTAGCCCGATTCGCGGATCACATAAAACATTCCCTCACCGACGATGCCCGCGACATCGAATTTGCCGTTCCGATTCGGCGGCAAATCAACCATGCGGATTTTTAACATAACCGCGCACAACTCCGTCGGCGTTCGCTTCGGCGGTAATTCCCTGCACCGCGCCGTTGCCTTCGATTTTCACCGTCAAACGGTCGAATTCTTTAAGACTCGAGGCGAGCAGCAGAGTTCCGGTTAAAACGCGACCGAGCGCGGCGGAAACGGTCGGCGAAGTTTGATGTCGGCGAACGGCTTCAGCGGTTAAATCGGTCGTAATTGCCGCCATCACGCGCACTGTTCCGTCGGCGGCGGTTCCATGTATAAGTTTGTCCATAAAGATTATTTTCGAGATGTTTTGATGCGAAAGTCAATGCGACGGATGGCGGAAAATTAATCGACCGGTGCGAAAAATATTTTCAAACGCAGAAGTTAAGGAATTACTTTAACTTACACGATATTTTGGTTAAAATTTTATGACAGCCACAAGATATTGTGCATTTTGTTATTGACAAGCGGATTTGTTCGGGTTATATTTCTCTTCACTTGAGGAAAATCCGATACAAATCTACTCAAGCCAAAATCTATAAAAATCAAACTTCAAAATCCGCTTTTTGCGTAGTGCGAACGGCGGTCAAAAAATCTAAATATACTGTTGCCGTCTCTAAAAGACGAGGAAAGGAGCAATCAATAATGAGTACAGTCTTTGAGCCTGTGATGTCGGGTGTCGTCGCCAAAAACGGAAAATCGAACGGAAATAATAATGGAAGCGGAACTGCTATGAAACGCGAAATCAAACCGATTGGCTTGAACGGTCAAAAAGTCGTCAGCAAACGCTATTCGCTGAAAGATACGAACGGCGAACCGCTCGAAAGCTGGACGGACATCGCCCGCCGCGTCGTCGGTCACGTTTCCCGCGCCGAAAACGATCCGGTAATGCGCGATTATTTCTATAATTCGATGATCGAAATTATGCTTAACCGCGAATTCGTGCCGAACACGCCGTGCCTCGTCAACGCGGGCAAGCCGAAAGGACAGCTTGCCGCGTGCTTCGTACTGAAAGTTCCCGATTCGATTGACGGCATTATGGAACACGCGCAGGCGGCGGCGATTATTCACCAAACCGGCGGCGGCACGGGAATGACCTACGAATTTATCCGTCCGATGGGCGCGATGGTCAATTCGACGCGCGGCGTCGCTTCAGGTCCGGTTTCGTTTATGAACATCGTCAACACGATGACCGAAGTCGTCAAACAGGGCGGCGTGCGGCGCGGCGCAAATATGGGCATGATGCGCGTTTCGCATCCAGACATTTTGCGCTTTATCCACGCGAAAAACGATCAGCATTCGCTGACGAATTTTAATATCTCGGTCAACGTCACCGACGCATTTCTGGAGGCGGTTGATAATAAAGAATGGTTTCAGACCGAATTTGACGGCGAAACGTGGACACAGAAGGTTTTCGATGTCGTGAGCGGAACGGATTACGTCGTTTATCGCCGTCCGACCGGCGAAACGGTGACGTTTGCCGACAAGCTCGCTTTTGAAAACGCCGATTTGTCCGACTGCACGATTGAAAATCCGCCGTCTGCCGGAATGATTTACGCGCCGGACATCTGGAATCGAATCATCGCGTCGGCGCACAAATACGCCGAACCGGGCATCGCGTTTATTGATCAGGTCAATCGTCATAATCATATGATGGCTTCGATGGGACCGATTTTCGCCAGCAATCCGTGCGGCGAACAGTTTTTGCACTTTTCCAATTCGTGCAACCTCGGCTCGATTGATTTATCGAAGTTCTACAAACAAGTCGGCGACGGCACGAATGCGGACGAATCGGTGGAGTGGGAACGTCTGGCGCGGGTCACGCAGCTAAGCACGCAGTTTTTGGACAACGTGATTGACGCGGGCGATTTTCCGCTCGATTCGATTGATGATGTCGTTAAAAGAACGCGTCCGGTCGGTTTGGGAATTATGGGTTTCGCGGATTTGTGTCTGAAACTGAAAATCACTTACGGCTCGCCCGAATCAATCGAATTAATGGACAAAGTGATGGGTTACGTACGGAAAGAATCGTGGAAAGCGTCGCTCAAAATCGGCGCGGAAAAGGGCGCGTTTCCCGAATTTGAGGCGAACCGCGAAGCGTACGCCAAATTCATCTACGACGAAATCGGAATTTCGCGCGACACGCCGTTAACGCCGCGCAACTATGAAACAACGACGATTGCGCCGACCGGAACGATTTCCTTGGTTGCGGAAACGTCGAGCGGCTGTGAACCGAATTTCTCGTGGGCTTACGTTCGTCAGGACACGATTGGAACGCGCACATACGTCCACACTTTGGCGGCGGAAGCGTTGGGTATTGAGGTTGACCAAACCGACGAAGAATCAATCAAAAAGGCGGCGCAGCACGTTGTTGACCACGAAAGCGAATTGCCCGAATATTTTATTTCCGCGCTCAATATCACTTCCAAACAGCACGTTCAGGTGTTGGCGGCGGCACAGCGCAATGTTGATAATTCGGTGTCGAAAACTTGCAACGGCGCGAACGACGATACGGTCGAAGTCGTTGACGAGCTTTATCGAATGGCGCGTGATTTGGGCTGCAAATGCGTTTCATACTACCGCGACGGCTCGCGCGACGGACAGGTTTTGACTTCGATGAAAACGACCGAGAAACCGGCGGAAGCTGAAACAATCGAGCAAATCGTCGTTGAGGAATGCAGCGAAATGGAACACGCTCGAAACTATTACCGAAACTAAATCAGAGAGACAGAGAAAGGCGGAGAAAATCAATCGCCCGCGTGAATTGCAGGGTTCGACGTGGCGCATTCCGTTTGACGGGCGCAATCTGTATGTGACAGTCAATCACGACGGCGAAAAAGTCCTCGAAGTTTTTGCGACCGGGACGATTTCCGAAGGTGTCGGCTTGCTCGCTTCAAAAATGCTGCGCGGCGGATTTGACGCGAAAGAAGTCGCCCGCAGTTTGAACAAAGTCACGGGAACGCACGCCGTCTGGTTCAACGAACGCCTTTTGACATCGCCCGAACAGGCGATTGCCGAATGTCTTTTGCTGATTGACCGCAGATTGAAAAATATGCCCGCGTCGGAACGTCAAATCAGCAAAATGGCGACGGCGGAAGTTTCGCCGACAGCGACCGCTGCCGCGAAACCGCAGATGTCGTCTTTGATCGGCGAATGTCCCGAATGCAAAGGACAGCTCGAACACGCGTCAGGCTGTGACTTCTGCCGCGACTGCGGTTATTCAAAATGTAAATAACGGGTTAGCAAAACAACGATAATTATTAAGCGGGTAACGGAAATGTAAAATTTTCGCTGTCCGCTTTTTTTGATTTCTTCGGGTGACGGTAGTTTAAGGTCGCAAATCTAAACAAATAAAACAATAAGGAGAGTGAATATGAACTGGTATCTGGAAGTATTAAAGAAGTATGCGGTTTTCAGCGGACGAGCGCGGCGCAAGGAATATTGGATGTTCGTGCTTATCAATGTATTGATTTCCGTCGTTCTGACGGGCATCGCTTTCGGCATCGGCATCGCCGATGACAAGGGCAATAATCTACTCAGCACGATTTACAGTCTGGCGATCCTGATTCCGAGCATCGCCGTCGGAGTTCGGAGGCTTCACGACACCGACCGCAGCGGCTGGTGGCTGTTGATCGCTTTTGTTCCGTGCATCGGCGGAATCGTCCTGCTCGTTTTTGCGATTCAGGAAGGAACCAACGGCGCAAACGAATACGGCGAAGACCCGAAGGCTTACGAGTAGATAATCGTCAACCGGTAAATCCAATCAAAATATCGCTGACCATAACGCAGATTCCAGCTTTATGGTCAGCGATATTTTGATTGGATTTTGCGCCGCTTCTATTGAGATTATTTCCACCTATTTTGCCTAATCTACGCATCAGATGCTATATTAAATTTTCTTTCACTAAACAATCAAAATTAGTTTAATTATATGCTCGCAGTTCCGGCTTTTCTGAAAGTGCGGAAAAAGTTCGGGTTACGATATAAGGAGCAAAGAAGTAAATGCCGCGTTTTAAGCAGTTTGTCGTTTTGTTTTTCATTTTGTTCGCCGCTGTGTTCTATGGAAATCGGTGGTTTACGCCGACGGTCGAGAGTCAGAGCGACGGAAGTTCCCTGTATGCACCGACGGGCGTGACAGCTTCGGATGGAAATTACGCCGATAAAGTCGGCGTGCTGTGGTCAACGGTGCGCGGCGCAACAATTTATCGAATTTTCCGCGCCACGACGAACAATCAGGCTTCGGCAATCGGTGTCGGCACGACCGCCGCAAATTACTTTTTCGACACGACGGCGACAGCAAATCAAACATATTTCTACTTCGTGCGGGCGGAAAACGGCTCGACGATGAGCGATTTCAGCCAGTCGGATCAGGGCTTACGGGCAAACGGAACAGTTCCGCAAAGCGGATTTTTTCTGCCGCTTAATCCGCCGTTCGCGCCCGCCGGAAATCCGGTGACGGCGACGAAAGCCGCTTTGGGAAAGGCTTTGTTCTGGGACGAACAAATGTCTTCGACGCTGACCGTTTCGTGCGGAACCTGTCATCGTTCAAGCGCGGGCGGTTCCGATCCGCGCACTGCCGTCGCTAATAATCTTTCAATAAATCCGGGCTTTGATAATCAATTCGATACGTTCGACGATGTACTCGGTTCGCGCGGCGTTCCGCAGAACAATCTGGACGGCACCTATTCGCTCTCCGCCAATTTCGGGTTTAACGATCAGGTTACAAACCGAAAAGCACCGTCGTATCTGAATGCCGGTTACGCTTTCAGCGGTTTATTCTGGGACGGTCGCGCTTCGACCGAGTTTCGTGATCCGATTACCAACGCCGTCGTTTTCGCGGGTCAGGCATCTCTCGAAAGCCAAATTTTAGGTCCGCCGGTGAATTCGGGCGAAATGGGTCACGGCAATCGAAACTGGACGCAGGTCGCCGCGCAGATTCAAACGGCAAGACCGCTGGTTTTGGCAACGAACGTTCCGGCATCGCTCACAACGTGGATTAACGGGCGAACTTACCCGCAGCTTTTTGAAGAAGCGTTCGGCTCGCCCGAAGTTACGCCCGCCAAAATTGCAATGGCGATTGCCACGCACGAACGAACTTTATTTACTGACCAAACGCCGCTGGATAAATGGGCTTCGGAAATCGAACCGCTGACCGCGCAGGAAGATCGCGGGCGCGAAGTTTATCTGGCAGCGCAGTGCAACGCCTGTCACGGCGGAGAATTTCTTTCCGACCAGAGTTTTCATAATATCGGCGTTCGTCCCGTTAATGAAGATTTAGGACGCGCCGTTGTGACCAATCTAGCGGACGACAACGCCCGCTTCAAAACGCCCGGACTCAGAAACGTCGAACTGCGTGCGCCGTATATGCACAACGGCAAATTCGGAACTTTGGAAGAAGTCGTCGAATTCTATAATCGCGGCGGTGATTTTGATGCGCCTAACGTTGACCACGGCTTGATTCACCCGCTCGGTTTAACGAGCGCACAAAAAGCCGATTTGGTCGCATTTATGAAACGTCCGATGACCGATCTGCGCGTCGCAAACGAACTGCCGCCGTTTGATCGTCCGCATCTTTACACCGAATCGAACCGCGTTCCCGTAATTACCGGAACGGGTCGCGCCGGTTCCGGCGGCATTGTCCCGAAAGTGACGGCGATCGAACCGCCGCTTGTCGGTAATCCGAGTTTTACCGTCGCCGTTTCGACTGCTTTAGGCGATGCGCAGGCGATTTTAGTCATTGATTCAACGGATCCGGGAGTCGGTTCGACGATTCCGCCAGCGGTTCTTTTGCCCGTGTCACCGTCGAATCTTTCCGGAACGGGAAGCGAGCGGTTAGGTTCTGTCAGTTTGCCGATTCCGAATAATCCGGCGTTGAACGGTCAAACTTTTTACGGTCGCTGGTATGTGCCGGACGCGGCGCGGCAAATGGATTTTCCGTTTCGCAGGCTTTTCGCTTTACGGTTTTCGGTAACGCGCGACGTTCGTCGAGCAAATCTCACGCCGATTTTGACGGCGACGGCAAAACCGACGTTTCAGTCTTTCGTCCGTCAAACGGCGGCTGGTATATTTCAAATAGTTCCAACCCCGAGCGCGACCGGTGTCGATTTCGGTTTCAGCGACCGATTGATCACGCCCGCCGACTTCGACGGCGACGGCAAAACGGACGTCGCCGTGTTCCGTCCTCGAGGTGCGTGGTATTTGCTGCAAAGCACAAACGGATTTACCGCCGTCCAATTCGGACAAGCGGGCGACAAACCGCAGCCGGCCGATTATGACGGCGACGGCAAAGCCGATGTTGCCGTATTCCGACCATCAAACGGCGCGTGGTATATTCAGCGCAGCCGAGATGGTTTTACAGGAGTCTCATTCGGCGCAGCAGCCGACAAACCCGTGGCTGCCGACTACGACGGCGACGGAAAAACCGACATCGCTGTTTATCGCGGCGGAATCTGGTATTTATTGAGAAGTTCGCTCGGCTTTACCGGAGTAACTTTCGGCGATTCAAACGACAAACCGGTTTTCGCCGATTATGATGGCGACGGTAAAACGGACGTTGCCGTGTTCCGTCCTTCAAACGGCACCTGGTATTACTTGCGAAGCAGCGACGGCAGTTTTAGCGCGACATTGTTTGGAAACTCTACTGATTTGCCTGCGCCGGGCGATTACGACGGCGACCGTAAAGCCGATTACGCGGTTTTTCGTCCGTCCGAAGGAAATTGGTATATTTTGCAAAGCGGCAGTAATTCATTCCGCGCCCAGCTCTGGGGCGTGAACGGCGACTTGCCCGTTCCGGCGGCAATCGTTCCGCAATAATACTTATACAAATTCAATAATCTCCAAATAAATAGAGACGAGCCTGTAAAAAAAGCTCGTCTCTATTTATTTGGAGATTATTGATTGAATTTATTTTTCAACTTTATATATTATTTTTTCCGCTTTCTGCGTCTGCGCGTCAAGCACTACATCAAACTTGATTTTACTCCAAACCATATCGCCGATTCTGACTTCGCCGACACCGAGAAATTTATTTCCATTACCGATTCTTCCAATCGCTTCAACATTATCAATCGCAATTACGATATTTTCCGTATTAAAATCCTGACGAATTTTGCCCATCAGTTCTTTCATTAAAACTTCTTCGTTCGCTGAAGGCGCAATATCGGAAGCAGAAGCAACAACCTCGACAAAATCGTATTTAATTTCCAAAACATTTTGATTTACCGGATTAACCTTAGCTTCAAATTGTATCGGCAATTGCTGGTTTTCTTCGGTCAAAACGCAAACCGCTCTGCCGGTCAAGCTGACTTCGCTTCGGGAAATTCTGCGTTCCGCAATGTTGTTCAGCTTGACCCTGACATTTTTGTTGCCGAGATCGCTTTGCAGTTTTCTCGACAGATTTTGGGTGACGACTTGTTGATTTTTTTCGTTGAGAGCAAATACGCTCGAAGAAGATATTAAGCAGATAACAAGAACCAGAAAGCATTTACGGTTGTGAAAATTGATAATTTTGTTCATTACAAATTACTCCTTCGATAATTTTCGAGAGCCAGGCTCGTTGAAAATCATAAGTGCAATGTTTATGCCAAATGTAACAATAGATTCAAAAAAATTTATATGAAACAGGTTTCCGCCAATAAATACGGACGTGCGGACATTATTTAATTTCTTCGGATTAAATTTACCGTCCAATAGTTTGGCGTCGCTGTATGAAAAGAAAACATCTGAAGATGTATGGAAATCTCTCTAATCCGCTTTCTGCTTTGGCAAAAGCCTCGAAAGGTGAGAAAATCATTAGCTTATGTCACCCGAACAAAGTTTGACTGAAAGACTCTTTAGCGGCGAACCGCGAGCCGTCGCGCGGGCGATTACCAAAGTCGAAAGCGGCGCAAGCGGCGCGGCGGAACTGATGAAGGAGGTTTTTCCGCGCACCGGCAACGCGCTCATCATCGGCATTACCGGCTCACCCGGCGCAGGAAAATCTTCGCTCGTTGATAAATTGGCGATGTCTTATAAAGAACGCGGCGATAAAATCGGCATCGTCTGCGTTGACCCGTCAAGCCCGTTTTCCGGCGGCGCGATTTTGGGCGATAGAATTCGTATGCAGACGCTCGGACTCGATAAAAACGTCTTTATCCGCTCGATGGCGACGCGCGGCAACCTCGGCGGACTTTCCCGCGCAACTGTTGATGCGGTGGCGATTCTGGACGCGGCGGGTTTTGATAAAATCATCGTCGAAACCGTCGGTGTCGGGCAGGACGAAGTGGAAATCGTCAAAGCGGCTGACGTTTCCGTCGTCGTTCTCGTTCCCGGAATGGGCGACGATATTCAGGCGATCAAAGCCGGAATTATGGAAATCGGCGACGTTTTCGTTATCAACAAAGCCGACCGCGAAGGAGTTTTGCGAACCGAAAAAGAACTCGAAGCATTATTAAGTCTGGCGCATCGCCCCGATTTCTGGAATTCACCGATTGTTAAAACCGTGGCGACGGAAAATAAAGGCATCGAAGATTTATCAAAAGCCATCGAAAGCTACAACGATTTTCAAAAAACGAGCGAAAATTTAGTTCGCCGCAAAGCGATTGCCAAATGGCGGCTGCTGGAATTATTACAGGAAAAACTTTTCACTGACGTTCTGAGTCGCGACGGAACGGGCGAAAAATTGGAAAAATTAGCGCAGGAAATCGCGGAAAAGAAAACGAATCCTTATTCGGCGGTTGAAGAGATTTTGAAGTAATGTATGAAAAAACCGATTATAGAACCTGAAAAAGACTATACTTTTCACGATTATTTTCGGATGCGTGCCTCGACGGAAGATATCCTTGAATATTTCGGCTACAAAAGAGTTTTAGGGAGAATCGAATTACCGCGAACGGTCAGAGAATTACCGAGTTTAGAGCGACTTTTTGCAACGCTCGAAGATGCAACTAGCAAAGACCAACCAACCAGTAGATGCAAAATGTATTGCTTCGAACAGTCCCTCCTCCCACGCGGTGATGGCCGTCAGGGGCAGGGCGGCGGCCTCGCCGAAGGTGAGCGTGGTGGGCTTGCGGCTCACGATGCGCTCGTCGACCAGGTGCAGTTCGCCGAGTTGGTCCCGGGACGGCTGATGTCGCCGGCGTACCAGACCTCGTCGCCCGGGCGAACAATGTCACCTGTTCACCGACCTCGACGACGCGCCGGCCGCGTCAAATCCGAGGACGCGCGCCTTCTCGGGGTCTCCGCCCCGCCGGATCTTGTGGTCGACCGGGTTGACCGATACTGCGCGGACTCTACGAGGATGTCGTGCCCCATGGCGGAGGGGCGAGGGACTCGATGTCGATGCGGGCCGCGGGATCACCGAGTCGAGGCTGCGCTCGAACACGACTGCCCGCATGAGAGATCGGCTGGGATTGCGTTTGCTGGTTTGAGTGGTCACCCGACTAGCGTGGCCGCGCCCCCTGGTGTCCGTCAAGGGCACCTGGTTCCCATCGGTACCATTGCGGGTGACCGCACCGGCTGTCCTACGACTGCGACCGGAACGATGTGTACGCGGCCATGTGCCCGTGCCGGGACTCCTCGACCTGCTCGCGAACAAGTGGTCCGCTCTGGCGATCGGGGCGCTCGAAGACGGCCCGGTTCGCTTCGGCGAACTGAAGCGGACCCTGGAAGGCGTCAGCCCGAAGGTCCTCCCGCACGCTCAAACGGCTCGAGGAGCACGATCTCATCACGCGCACCGTGTTCGCGGAGGTCCCACCGCGCGTGGAGTACGCGCTGACCGAACACGGTCGCGGTGCAGCCGTCCCGTTGGCGGCACCTACGGGACTGGGTCGAGAACACCCTCCAGCACTGAGCCGCGAGGAGACCCCAGCGCCGCCCGGCCGTCTTCGGCGGGCGGGGCGCCGAGGCTCTGGCAGGCCGAGCCTCGCTATGAAGGGACCTAGGTCAACCGGTTGGCTTTGACTCGAGTGTGACAACAAAACGCCTACGCATGAGTAACAAGTGTCCATCTCAGCGGGCTGGAGGAGACGTATTTGCCAACGTCACGGGTCTAGTCGGCAACACGCGAGTCACAAGAGTTGCCCACGCTTTCCGTCGAGCTGGCCTACCGTTGGGGCAGCGCCGACCCAGCACCGTTATCTCGAGGAGGGGCCACCCATGCCCATGTCACCCATGCCCATGTCACCCACGCAGGACACCGAAGAGGTCGAGACGCTGCTCCAACGGCTGATCGACTGGCACACGCCGCCGAGCCCTCTCGCGGAGTACGCCGGCGCCCCGGCTGCCACGCAACGCTCAGCGACCGCCACGATCAACGATCGCGGCTGACTCCCCCCACAACCCCCTTGCCGGCCGGCACCTGTCAGGCTGCGACCGTCGCCGCGGTGTCCGCGGCCAGCGCACCCCGGACCACGTCCAGGACGTCGCCGACCACGTGCACGGTCAGCGCCTCGAGGACCTCGGCCGGTACGTCGTCCAGGTCCGGCTCGTTGCGGAGCGGAACGAACACCTCGGTCAGCCCGTTGCGCTGGGCGGCGAGCAGCTTCTGCTTGAGCCCGCCGATCGGCAGCACCCGGCCGTTGAGGGTGACCTCGCCGGTCATGCCCACCTCCGAGCGCACCGGGCGGCCGGTGGCGAGCGAGGCCAGCGCGGTCACCATCGTGATGCCCGCCGACGGCCCGTCCTTGGGCGTCGCCCCCGCAGGTACGTGCACGTGGATCGCCTGGTCGAAGAACGCCGGGTCGACCCCGAGCTCGGCCGCGTGGCTGCGGACGAAGGTGAGCGCGATCTGCGCGGACTCCTTCATCACGTCGCCGAGCTGGCCGGTCAGGGTGAGTCCGGCCGTGCCCTCGTGCGCGGACGCCTCGATGAAGAGCACGTCACCGCCGAGCCCGGTCACGGCGAGCCCGGTCGCGACCCCGGGCACCGAGGTGCGCTCGTGCGCCTCCGGGGTGAACCGCGGCCGCCCGACGAGGTCCTTCAGGTCGGCCAGGTCGATGTCGACCCGCTCCGATCCGGTCGCCAGGCGGGTGGCCGCCTTGCGCAGCGCCTTCGCCAGGAAGCGCTCCATCTGTCGCACGCCGGCCTCGCGGGTGTAGTTGGCCGCGATCTCGCGCAGCGCCGCGTCGGAGATCGTCACCTCGTCGGCGGTCAGCGCGGCGCGCTCGAGCTGCCGCGGCAGCAGGAAGTCGCGCGCGATGGCGACCTTGTCGTCCTCGGTGTACCCGTCGAGGGTCACCAGCTCCATCCGGTCCAGCAGCGCCGACGGGATCTGCTCGATCACGTTGGCGGTGGCGATGAAGAGCACGTCGGACAGGTCCAGGTCCAGCTCGAGGTAGTGGTCACGGAAGGTGTGGTTCTGCGCCGGGTCGAGGACCTCGAGCAGCGCCGCCGCCGGGTCGCCCCGGTAGTCGGCCCCGAGCTTGTCCACCTCGTCGAGCAGGACGACCGGGTTCATCGAGCCGGCCTCCTTGACCGCCCGCACGATGCGGCCGGGCAGCGCGCCGACGTACGTCCGGCGGTGTCCGCGGATCTCCGCCTCGTCTCGCACGCCTCCCAGCGCGACGCGCACGAACTTCCGTCCGAGGGCGCGGGCCACCGACTCACCCAGCGACGTCTTGCCGACTCCGGGCGGGCCGGCGAGCACGATGACCGCACCCGAACCACGACCGCCGACGACCTGCAGGCCGCGCTCGGCGCGGCGGGTGCGGACGGCGAGGTACTCCACGATCCGCTCCTTGACCTCATCGAGGCCGTGGTGGTCCGCGTCGAGCACGGCGCGAGCCGCCACCACGTCGGTGGAGTCCTCGGTGGTCACGCTCCACGGCAGCTCCAGCACCGTGTCGAGCCACGTCCGACGCCCGCTCGAGCTGCCGGGGCAGCAGGAAGTCGCGGGCGATGGCGACCTTGTCGTCCTCGGTGTAGCCGTCGAGGGTGACCAGCTCCATCCGGTCCAGCAGCGCCGACGGGATCTGCTCGACCACGTTGGCGGTGGCGATGAACAGCACGTCGGACAGGTCCAGGTCGAGCTCGAGGTAGTGGTCGCGGAACGTGTGGTTCTGCGCCGGGTCGAGCACCTCGAGCAGGGCCGCGGCCGGGTCGCCGCGGTAGTCGGCGCCGACCTTGTCGACCTCGTCGAGCAGGACGACCGGGTTCATCGAACCGGCCTCCTTGATCGCCCGCACGATCCGGCCCGGGAGCGCGCCGACGTACGTCCGGCGGTGTCCGCGGATCTCGGCCTCGTCGCGGACGCCGCCCAGGGCGACGCGGACGAACTTCCGGCCGAGCGCGCGCGCGACCGACTCACCCAGCGAGGTCTTGCCGACTCCGGGCGGACCCGCGAGCAGGATCACCGCGCCGGAGCCGCGGCCGCCGACGACCTGCAGCCCGCGCTCGGCGCGACGGCTCCGGACGGCGAGGTACTCGACGATCCGCTCCTTGACCTCGTCGAGGCCGTGGTGATCGGCGTCGAGCACGGCGCGCGCCGCGACCACGTCGGTGGAGTCCTCGGTCGTGACGCTCCAGGGCAGCTCGAGCACGGTGTCGAGCCAGGTCCGGATCCACGCGGTCTCCGGGCTCTGGTCGCTGGAGCGCTCCAGCTTGTCGACCTCGCGCAGCAACGCCTCGCGCACGGCGTCGGGCACGTCGGCGGCCTCGACCCGGGCGCGGTAGTCGTCGGCCCCCTCGGGCTCGCCCTCGCCGAGCTCCTTGCGGATGGCGGCGAGCTGCTGGCGCAGCAGGAACTCGCGCTGGCTCTTCTCCATGCCCTCGCGGACGTCCTCGCCGATCTTGTCGGTGAGCTCGACCTCGGCGAGGTGCTCGCGCGTCCAGCCGATCAGGGCCTCGAGCCGCGACTCGACGTCCGGGGTCTCCAGCAGCTCCCGCTTGCGGTCCATCGAGAGGTACGGCGCGTAGCCGGCGGCGTCGGCGATCGCGCTCGGGTCGGTCATCTGGTGGACCGTGTCGATGACCTGCCAGGCCTCGCGCCGCTGGAGCACGGCGACGACCAGCCGCTTGTACTCCTCGGCGAGCTCCCGGGCGCGGTCGGTGACGGGGTCGTCGACCGGCTCGACCTCGACCCACAGGGCCGCGCCGGGCCCGGACACGCCGCTGCCGATCCGGCCGCGGCGCTCGGCCTTCAGCACCGCCGCGGGGCTGCCGCCGCTGAAGCGGCCGACCTGCTCGACGGACGCGATCACGCCGTACGACGCGTAGCGGTCCTCCAGCCGCGGGGCGACGAGCAGCCGGCCGTCGCTGCTGGCGCGGGCCGCGTCGATGGCGGCCTGGGAGGACTCGTCGAGCTCGATCGACACCACCATGCCCGGCAGCACGACGACGTCGGAGACGAACAGGACGGGAAGACTCTGGTGGGACACGGTGTTCTCGCTTTCGAAACCTGAGTGATGTCGACTCAACTCTCGACCCGGCGGCGTGTTCCGGCCGACGGCGTGTTCGTCCAGGGCGAACACCGCTCGTACTCTCCTGGATCGTGACCACCAGCCCCGCACAAGTTCTCGACCGGCTCGTCGCGTCCGGCCAGGAGTCCGGGGCCGCAGTGGCGGTCGTCCGTGACGGGGTCGTCGAGGTCGACGACGCCGGCGGCACCCGCGACGGCTCCGTCCCGTGGACGTCGGACACCCTGGTCATGAGCTTCTCGGTGGCCAAGCCGTTCGCCGCGCTGGCCTGCCTCGACGTCGTCGCCCAGGGGGCGTTCGGGCTGGACACGACCGTCGCCTCGGTGTGGCCGGCGTACGGCGGCCACGGCAAGCAGGACACGACGGTCCGGCACCTCCTCGCGCACCAGGCCGGCCTGCCGGCTTCCCGGAGGCCGCGGTGGACGTGGCCTTCGACGACCGCGAGACCCTGGTCGGCCTGCTCGCGGCGGCCACCCCCGTCCATCGCCCGGAGCCGGCGTCGCCGAGCACGCGCTGACCTACGGCCACCTGCTCGACGAGGTGGTGCGTCGCGCCTCGGGCACTGCCCTCGACGAGCGCTTCGCGGACCTGGCCCGCCAGGCGGGCTGGGACCTGCACCTGCGCGTCGAGCCGCACGACCTCGGACGCGTGGCGACCCTCGTCGAGCCGACCGGCGCGTGGGCGGCCGGCTACCTCTCCGACCCGCTCTGGGCGACCGGCGCTGGGCCGTCCGACCGGCCTGCTCGACCCGGACACGCTGAACAGCGACCGCTTCCGACGCACGCCGTTCCCCGCCGTCGCCCTGCACGCCAGCGCGCTGGCGCTCGCCACCTTCTACGACGACGTCCGCCGCCCCGACGGGTACGTCGCCGGGCGGCTGGGTCACGAGCTGTGGGGGCCTACACCGAGCCGGCCG
This sequence comes from Pyrinomonadaceae bacterium, assembly GCA_963761145.1. Lineage (GTDB taxonomy): Bacteria > Acidobacteriota > Blastocatellia > Pyrinomonadales > Pyrinomonadaceae. The sequence goes on along the minus strand of CAVXFU010000004.1, from coordinate 4,365 downwards.
CCACCGGGCACGACCTGGTCCTCGACCGCACGTCACCTGGACGCTGGGCTTCCAGGTCGCCGACGAGGACGGTCGGGTCGAGATCGGGATGGGTGGCGCCGGCGGCTGCTCGGCCTGGACCGAGCCGGCCGCCCGCGACGGGGCGGCGTACGTGACCCGGCAGCTGGGCGGCCACGAGCGCGGCGAGGTCGTCTGGCAGGCCGTGTCCGCGACCTTCCGCCCCTGAGCCCGATGGGCTCAGGCCGGCCGGAAGGAGTCGTGCTCGGGAGGTGCCTCGTGGCGCAGCATCACGTGGTGGCTCACCGTGTACTCGGCGAGCGCCTCCTGGCTCATGTCCTTGCCGAAGCCGCTGGCCTTGACGCCACCGTGCGGTGCCTCCGACGCGATCGGCAGGTGGTCGTTGACCCACGTCACGCCGGCGTCGATCCGCTGCGAGACCCGCAGGGCGCGCTGCACGTCCCGGGTCCACACCGAGGACGCGAGCCCGTACGCACTGTCGTTGGCGAGCGCGACCCCCTCGTCCTCCCCGTCGAAGGGCAGCACCACGACGACCGGGCCGAACACCTCCTCCTGCACGATCTCGGAGTCCTGGGCGGCGTCGGTCACCAGCGTCGGCGGGTAGTAGGAGCCCGGCCCGTCGGGAACCGTGCCGCCGGTGACGACGGTCGCGCCGGCGTCCCGCGCGCGCGTCACGAAGCCGTGGACGCGCTCGCGATGGGCCGCACTGACCAGCGGGCCGATGTCGGTCCCCTCGTCGTACGGCGCCCCGACCGTGATGGCGGCCAGCTGGGCGCCGAGCTGGGTCACCACGTCGTCGTACGCCGGCCGCTCGACGTAGATGCGCGTGCACGCCGTGCAGTCCTGGCCGGAGTTGTACGTCGCCCCCATGGCCAGGCCGCGGACGGTGGCGGGCAGGTCGGCGTCGGCGAAGACGACCGCCGGGGCCTTGCCGCCGAGCTCGAGGTGCAGCCGCTTGGTGGTGGGCGCGGCGGCGGCCATCACCTCGCGGCCGGCTCGCGAGGACCCGGTGATCGAGACCATCGCGACGTCCGGGTGGGCGACGAGCGCGGCGCCGATCTCGTTGCCGCCGGTCACGACGTTGAGCACGCCGGCGGGCAGGCCGGCCTGGCGCGCGACCTCCGCGAGCAGCAGGGTCGAGGAGGGGTGCCGGGGGCCGGCTTCAGGACCATCGTGTTGCCCGCGGCGAGCGCAGGTCCGAGCTTCCAGATGGCCATGATGAAGGGGAAGTTCCACGGCGCGATGCCGGCGACGACGCCCAGCGGCCGCCGGACCATCAAGGAGGTGTAGCCGGAGGTCAGCTGCCCGGCCCCGGTGCCCTCCAGGGACCGCGCCGCGCCGGCGAAGAAGCGCAGGTTGTCGAGACCGAAGGGCAGCTCGCCGTCGGCGAAGACCGTGCGGGGCTTGCCGGTCTCGCGCACCTCGAGGTCGACCAGGTCGCTGGCCTCGGCGAGGGCGTCGGCCACCTTGGCCAGGATCGTCGCCCGGTCGCCGGGGGTGCGCGCGGACCAGTCCGGGTACGCCGCTGCCGCCGCGGCGACGGCGCGGTCGACGTCATCGAGCGATGACTGGACCAGGGTCTCGAACGCTTCCCCCGTCGAGGGGTCGACCAGGTCGACCGGCTCGCCGGTGCCCGTCTCGGCGGTGCCGTCGATGAAGTTGCCGAACATCGTTGGTTCCTTTCAGGAGTTGAAGCCGACGCCGAGCCGGTCCAGGGCCCGCAACCAGGTCCCGCGCCGACCGGTGCGGTCCTCGCGCGCGAGGGCGGCCCGTGTGGTCTGCACGCCCAGGTAGCGCACCGGCTCGGGCGGGAAGGGACCGGCCGGTCGCTCATGAACGCGGGCACCGGGTGCCCGTCCAGCGCGTCGAGCATCGCCGTCGCGGCGAGCCGGCTGTAGGCGACGCCGAGGCCGGTGAAGCCGAGGGCATGGGCGACCGTGCCCGAGCGGTCGACGCCGACGTACGGCGTGAACCGGCTGGAGGTGTCGATGAGTCCGGCCCAGCGGTGGGTGAACCGCAGCCCGTCCAGCTGAGGGAAGGTCTGGCGGAAGTGGTCGGCGAGCAGCCGGTGCGAGGCGTCGCGCTGCTCCAGCGTGACGTCGGTCCGGGAGCCGTAGTAGTAGATCGCGTCGTAGCCACCCCACAGGATCCGCCCGTCCGCGAGCGGCCGGTAGTAGTGGAACTGGTTCCCCGCGTCGGTCACTCCCTGCCGGTCCGGCCAGCCCAGCGATCCCCACTGCTCGGCCGACAGCGGCTCGGTGACCAGGACGTGGTCGTAGACCGGCACGACGTACTTGCGCAACCGGCGCACCGGGTTGCGGAACGCGTTGGTGGCCACCACGACCTGACGCGCCCGTACCTGCGCCTGCGGGGTCACCACGACGGCGCCGTCGAGGCGGACGACCGGCGTCTGCTCGTGGACGCGCACCCCCAGCCGCAGGGCCCAGTCCCGCAGGCCCACGGCGAGGGCGACGGGGTCCATCACTCCCCCGCCGGTGCGCACCCGGATGCCGCCGAGGTACGTCGGGGAGTCGACGTCGGCGCGCACGCCCGACGCGTCGAGCAGCTCGGCGTCCTCGCCGTGGCGGCCGAGCAGCTCGGCCAGAGCGGCAGGGACGCAGCCTGGTGAGGCGTGGTGGCCACGATCGTCTTGCCGACGAGCGAGAGGTCGGGCGAGATCCCGGCCGACTGCAGGTCGGTGACCAGCCCGGCGAGGTTGTCGCGCCCCACCTCGAGCAGGGCCGCGATCTGGTCCGGCCACCGGGCCAACCCGTGGGCGAGCCCGTGCGTGACCGAGTCGGAGATGAACCCGCCGTTGCGACCGGTCGCCCCGAACCCGACGTGCTCGGCGTCGAGCACGACGACGTCGCGGTCCGGGGCGCGCAGCTTGGCGCTGACGCCGTCCAGAGGCCGGTGAAGCCGGCTCCCACGACCACGAGGTCTGCCGTCGCGGGCTTCCGCGGGAGCGGAGGTCACCGGCGCCAGGGCGTGCAGGTCGTGCCAGTAGGAGCCCGGTCGGGCGTCGGCCAGCGGGTCGAGAGCCGAGAGCTCACGGGACGATCCTGGCGGACTCCGCCCGCCAGCCGAGGTCCACCTCGTCACCGCGCTGAAGGTGGAGAAGCCCGGCTGCGTGACGATCAGGGGCTGCCCGGACACGGTGGAGACGCCGATCGGGGGTGATGGCGACCATCGTGCTCCCGCCGCTGTACTGGGTCTCGAGCACCCGGCCGGTGACCACGCCACGTGAGCCGGCCCCGCGGGGGACCACCGTGACGTCCTCCGGACGCACCACCAGGTAGCCGCCCTGCCCGTGGCCCGGGAGGGTCCCCGCGCCCGCGACGTCGAGCCCCCGGGACGCGTCTCTCCCTCGAAGACGTTGCTGCGGCCGATGAACTCCGCGACGAACCGGTTGGCCGGCTGGCGGTAGAGGTCCGCGGGCGGGCGACCTGCTGCACCCGCCCGTCGTCCATCACCGCGACCCGGTCGGCCATCGACAGCGCCTCCTCCTGGTCGTGGGTGACCACGATGAAGGGATCCCGACCTCGTGCTGGAGCCGCTTGAGCTCCAGCTGCATCTGCCCGCGGACGTTGCGGTCGAGCGCCGAGAGCGGCTCGTCGAGCAGCAGCAGCCGCGGGCGGTTGACGATGGCCCGGGCCAGCGCGACCCGCTGGCGCTGGCCGCCGGACAGCTGGCTCGGACGCCGGCGCTCCGAGCCCGGAGCCCCACGGTCTCGACCACCTCGGCGACGCGCGGCGCGACCTCCTGCTTGGGCACGCCGCCGCGCGCCGGGCCGTAGCCGACGTTGCGCTCCACGCTCATGTGCGGGAACAGCGCGTAGGACTGGAACATCATGTTCACCGGCCGGTGGTGGGCCGGCACGCCAGCAGGTCCTCGCCGGCGAGCCGGACCGCGCCCGGGGTCGGGCGCTCGAAGCCGGCCACCGACCGCAGCAGCGTCGTCTTGCCGCACCCCGACGGCCCGAGCAGCGCGAAGAACTCGTTGTCGCCGACGTCGAGGACGACGTCGCCAGCGCGTGCGACCGTCGCCGTAGTGGGCGTCCAGGCCGCGGACCTCGAGCAGGGATCAGTCATCAGCTTCCTCCGTAGCCGGAAGGCCGCGCGGCGGCCACCACCGCGACGATGCTGACGAGCAGCAGCAGGGTGGCCAGGGCGTTGATCTCAGGGGTGACCCCGAAGCGGACCCGGAGTAGATCTCGATGGGCAGGGTCGGGCTGGTCGGCCCGTTGGTGAAGAAGGCGATCACGAACTCGTCGAGCGAGAGCGTGAAGCTCAGCAGCGCTCCCGCCAGCACGGCGGGCGCGATGGACGGCAGCGTCACCCGCAGGAA
>CAVXFU010000003.1:0-547235 GCA_963761145.1 Pyrinomonadaceae bacterium | reverse complement strand
TTTCGCATTTTTACGCGAAACGGCGCGTGTATAATCGGCGTTGGTGTAGAAAATCTGTCCGAGTTTGGTTTTATAAGCGGCGAAAAGCGGCTCGACGGTTTTGTCGGATTTTTCCAAAGCCGTTTTCAGCGCGGGCGAAACATTTGCCGCATCCGCGTTTTTAATTAACTGCATTGCCTTTTGACGAATTAAATAATCAGGCGCGACGAGCGCGATCAACAGAGATTTTTCGGCGCGTTTGGCATCGAGTTTGTAGAGCGCGTCCAATATTGCCAACTGCGCGTCGTTCGTCTGCTTGTCGGTCAGCATCGCGTTGGTGAAAGCCGTTTCGAGTGCTTTAAAGTTCTCATCATTCGGCGGCAATTCGGCGAGTAATTCGGCGGCGGTCGCGCGAATTGTCGCGTCTTTCGTGGCGATAAATTCGCGGAGTAAATCGGGCAGCGTATCGGTTTTGAATGCGGCAATCGCCCTCAGTAAATCGGGCGCGGCTTTGTTCATTTCCGCCGCTTGTTTCCGGTTTGGTCGTTTCCAAAAACTCCGAGAAATAACTTATCAACTCGCTGCGTCCCTGCGTTTTTAGATTTCCGTCGACAATTGGCGAATTCGCCCAAGCCCTGCGCGATTGCGCTGACGGTTTGCCACGACGCGGTTTGATTTTTCCCTCGATAATTTTTCAGATACGCGGCGGGCGCAATTTTGGCATACGCGATTTCGATTTCTGGCGACGGAATTTTATTCATATCACGGAAAGCCTGTAAAACACTAACAGCGATTTCGTGATTGGAATTCGGCAAAATTCTGCCCAAAGTGACGGCAATTTCGAGCAGTTCGCTCTTCTGATTCGGATAAACATAAGTCGTTTTCGCCGTCGCGTAATCTTTCAGCAAAACAACGCCGCGATCGATTAATTTATCGGCAGCGCGTGAATCTTTCAGACTTCCGACGGCGCGAATCGCCGAGACGCGAACGCGCGAATCGGCATCGGTCGTCGCGGCTTTTAACAGCAAATCGAATGCGTCTTTGTCTTCCGCCGCGCCCAAAACTCTGGCGGCGTTGGCGCGGACAATCGCGTCTGCGTCCGTTTGTAAAAGTTTGTGCGATTGTTCACCGGCGTTTTTGGCGCGAAGTCGGGCGAGCGCGTTGAGCGCGTTGGCGCGGATTTGCGGCGTGTAAGCGTCAATAAATTTAACGAGCGTTGTTTCAGCATCAACGGGGCGAGCGCGCAGAACTGCCGTCAGCGCGAATTCGATTACAGATTCATAAGGTTTGGAACGCTTTTCATTTTCAAAATTAAGCGTCGCTAAAATTGCCGCGCCCAATTGTTTCGATTTTTCGTCTTTGGCGTTCGCCGCCGCGATTTTTCCCGCCGCTTCCACGCTGCGGGCGCGAGTTTCCCATCATTTGTTTTCGTATCTGCCAGATTTTTGATAATCGCGTCCGCTGCTTTTAACGATTCGATTTCGCCGAGCGCGCTTTCTGCCATCGTGCGAACTTCCGTTGACGAATCGGTTTCCAAAACATTGACGAGCGGCAAAATTGCTTGTTCGTCACCGATGCGTCCGGCGGCGAGCGCGGCGCGGGTGCGGATTTTCGCGTCGGCGTTTTTCAGTAAATCTTCTAAAGTTTTATCGTAGCGGCGTTCGTCTTCGGCTTTGACGATTGTGACCAAAACGCTCGTCGAAATTTGGGCGAAAGATTGAACGGCGAAACAGACGAGAACGGCGAAACAGACGAATAGAATTTTTTTCATTGATTTGTTGACGGCGAAATAGATTTGCACGGAAAATTTTAACGGGTTACGCGGTGAAATCCAAATGATTCTGGACGGCAAAGAGTCGGTAGTTAGCTATGTTGCTCTGGAAAAAGTTTATAATCAATCAAAAATTTCAGAGGTATTTTTCAAATGAAAATCTTACAAATCATTTTTGCATCTTTACTGCTCTGTCTTTTTGCAGTTAGTTTCGCCTATTCGCAGGAAAACTCGAAAAAAGACAAATCTAACGATAAAGAGTCCATTTCGCAGTCAGTCGAAATCAAAGCCAATCTGATGGTTTTAGAGCCGGACAACACATTTGCCGACATCAAATTAGAAGATATAAAAATTTACGAAGACGGCGCAGAGCAAAAAATCACTCGTTTCGAGAAAAAAGCTAATGTTTTAAATGTTGGGATGGTAATGGACAATACGGGTTCAATGAAATCTCAATTAAGCAGAGTCATAACGGCTGGAACAACCTTTATCAACAATATCCGACCACAGGACGAGGCTTTTGTCGTGCGGTTTGTTAACAGCGACAACGTAGAGATTCTACAGGATTGGACAACGCACAAAAAAGACCTGAATTCCGCTCTGGAAGATTTGTTTATTGAAGCGGGAAAATCGGCGGTGATTGACGCAGTTTATCTTGCCGCCAATAAATTTCAGGGGGAAAGAGCCGGTAAGTCTGAGCGAAACGCAATAATTTTAATCACCGACGGCGAAGACCGCGACAGTTATTATAAGCAAAAAGATTTGTTTGATTTGCTGAAAACAATTGACGTGCAGATTTTCGTCATCGGCTTGACCGGAGATTTATCCAACGAAAGAAATCAAACAACACAGAAAAAAAACTCTAAAACGACATCTGAAAATTTTATTAAATTTTTAGCCTTGAAAACCGGCGGTGCGGCGTATATTGCAGAGGGAAAAGACAAAGAGTTTGAAACCGCTCTCGTTCAATCATTAAAATCAATTCTCACCGAACTCAATTCGCAATACGTTATCGGTTATACTTCAACCAACCAAAAACACGCTGGTTTGCCGAGAAAATTAACCGTCCAAGTTGCCGACGGCACGAACGGCGCGAAACGTCAGGCGTTTATCCGCGACAGTTTTGTTGTTCCCGAAGGAAAAATTAAATAGAAAATTTCAAATGTTAAAAAATCTACTAAAACTCGCGCTTCTTTTATCCGTCCTTTTGCCGCACGTCGTTCTGGCGCAAACGAAACAGAAAATCAGTTTGCTGTTATACAATGGCAAAGTTTTTACGGCTGACGAAAAATTTACCATTGCCGAAGCCGTCGCGGTTGACGGCGAAAAAATTGTCGCGGTCGGAACGTCCGCCGAATTGCGAGGTAAATATCAAGCCGTTAAAGAGATTGATTTGAAGGGCAAGCTCGTGACACCCGGATTTAACGACGCGCACGTTCATTTCTTTCGCGGCGCGTTGTCGCTTTTGACGGTGAATTTGCTTGATTCAAAAACGGTTGACGAAGCGAAATCGCGCGTCGCGGTGAAGGCGAAGGAAACTAAAACGGGCGAATGGATTATCGGGCGCGGTTGGGATCATACGCTTTGGGGAAACAAATTTCCGACTCGTCAGGATTTGGATGCGATTGCGCCGAATAATCCGACGTTTCTGGTGCGCGTTGACGGTCACGTCGGCTGGGCGAATTCGGCGGCTTTGAAGTTGGCGAAGATTGATAAACTGACGAAAAATCCCGAAGGCGGCGAAATCGAGCGCGATGCGATGGGCGAAGCGACGGGAATTTTTAAGGAAACGGCGCAGGATTTAATCAGTAATTTGATTCCGCAGCCGACGCAGGAACAGCGCGTTAAAGGAATGGAACTCGCGCTGAAAATGGCGCGTGAATATGGCATCACAAGCGTTCAGGATAATTCGGGTTACGAAACGACGAAACTTTACCGCGCATTCTTAACGCAGGATAAATTAACCGTCCGCGTCGCCGAATGGCAGGATTTTGAAGATTCGATTGTCGAATTAAAACGTCAGCGCGAAGAATTTGCGTCGTTCAAAAATGATCCGAATCGTTTGAAATTAACCGCGCTGAAAGGTTACGTTGACGGCACGCTCGGTTCAAAAACCGCTTCGATGCTCGCGCCGTTCACCGACGACGACAAAAACGTCGGCATTATGCGCCATCCGCCGGAAGAATTGACCAGAATGATCGTCGAACGCGACGCGGCTGGATTTCAAATTGCGCTTCACGCGATTGGCGATAAAGCGAATCGGATGGCTTTGGATGGCTTTACCGAAGCTAAAAAAAATCAAAATAAAATCAGAACTGTGACGCAGGAAGAACAAGCAAAAGCCGCAAAGGAAGCCTCTGATAAAACAAAAACCATACTTGATTTTGTTGATATTATTCCTGAACCGCGCCATCGCATCGAACACGCGCAGGTCGTTAATCCGGCTGATTTCAAACGCTTTGAAGAATTGGGCATCATCGCTTCGATGCAGCCGACGCACGCGGTTTCGGATAAGCGTTGGGCTGATTCGCGGCTCGGCGAATATCGCGTTTTGGGCGCGTATGCGTGGCATTTGATGAAATCTTACAACGTCCACATTCCGTTCGGCACGGATTTCCCCGTCGAAGCGATTAATCCTTACGCGACGATTTACGACGCGGTGACGCGGCAGGATGCGGAAGGAATGCCCGCCGGCGGTTGGCAGCCGCAGGAACGCCTTTCGATTCAGGACGCGCTGCGCTGTCACACTTACGAATCGGCTTACGCGGAGTTTGCCGAGAAAGAAAAAGGCGAGATAAAAGTCGGAATGCTCGCCGATTTGGTCGTGCATTCAAAAGATTTAACGACGATTGCGCCGATTGAGATTCTAAAAACCGAACCAATTTATACGATTTTTAACGGGCAGATAATTTACGAGAAAAAGTAAAAACGGACGTTCGCGCCAACAGACGCACACCGTGCCGTACAAAAACTATCAGGCGCGTAACAAAGCTGTCAGAGCCGTGAAAAAGTCGTCAGAGTTGTGAAAAAGCTGTCAGAGCTGTGAATTTTCCGTCAGAGCCGTGAAAATCCTATTTAACGTCAATTCAGGATAATAAATGATCGCAAAAAGTCTTTCCTTCAATTTTGATTTTTTCGGGCTATGCCCGCTGATGTGCGGAAAGGCTGTGCCTTTCTGTCAATCGCTCCTTAATACTTGAGGCTATGCCTCACTTTTTGCCGTCGAAATTCGAGGCACAGCCTCAAATTTCTTGAAATTGAAGCGGAAAGGCACAGCCGCAAAATCAATCTAACGATAAGGTGAGTTAAGAATACAAATTCATCGGGCGCGTCAAAAGTTCAATCGGGTCTTCGACGTTTAAAGCCTCGCGCACGAAAAACGGTTCGCCTGCCGCGACTCCGATTAAACTACCGAAATATCGGGAACGGTTTTCGAGTTCGTCAATAAAGCCTTTGCCCGTCAGCCGCGTTTCTAATTCCTTTGAATTCGGATCATAAAACTGCGAAGCGTGAGCGCGAATCGCTTCGGTTTTTTCGGCGATGAAATCCGAAATATCCACGATAAACGACGGCGTAATGCGCTGCGAAAAAATATTGTGCGCGACAATCGGCGCGTTCGTGCGTTTTTGCCCGAAATCCGCGTCGTATTTCTGCATCGAACATAGCCGCGCCGCTTCTCGAACCAACTGCGTGATGTGATTATGGTCGGGATGCGGATCGTCAATCTGGTGCGTGAGCAAAATTTTCGGCTTCAAACGGCGCAAAACTCTGACCAGTTTCGTGCGCGTTTCTTCGGTCAGCCAAACGTGTCCGTCGGGCAGTTCGAGATTTTCGCGCACGTCGAGCTTTAAGATTTTCGCCGCTTCATCGGCTTCGGCGGCGCGACCTTCGACCGTTCCGCGTGTTCCCATTTCGCCTTTCGTGACATCGAGCGCGCCGGTTTTGTAACCGAGCGATTTCATTTTCAAAAGCGTTCCGCCGACCGTTAATTCCACATCGTCCGGGTGCGCGAAGATTGCTAAAATATCAATTTCATTCATATAAAAAATTTACCACAAAAAGAAATCAGCCACGAATTACACGAATTGCACGAATAAAAACATAATTTAATTCGTGCAATTCGTGTAATTCGTGGCTAAGATTTAGATATGAAATTTATCGTTTTAGGTTCGGGAACGTCCGTTCCGCATCCGCAGAGAAGCTCTTCGGGATTTTGGCTGGAAACCGAAACAGGCTCGCTGCTTCTCGATTGTTCGGCTTCGGCAGTTCACCGAATGGCGCAGGAAAATCTCGATTGGGCGAATCTCGACGCGATTTGGATTTCGCATTTTCATCTCGACCACGTCGGCGGCATTCCGGCGTTTCTGTTCGGCACGAAATACGCGCCCGAAACGCAATCGCAGAATTAAGCCGCTGAAGATTTTCGGCGCGAAAGGTTTACACGAATTGATTGCAGCGTTCGATGCGACGCGAACGATTATAAATTATTAAAACAGTCGTTTCCCGTTGAAATTATCGAAGTCGAACCGCTCGAAAAATTTGAGATTTTCGCCGGACTCGAAGCCGTCGCCGCCGACACGCCGCACACGCCGGAAAGTTTAGCGATTCATCTGCGAGATCAAAAACGGCAAAACGTTGTTTATACGGCTGACACGGGTTTTACGAAAACGCTCGGAACGCTGGCGCGAAACGCCGATTTGTTTGTTCTGGAATGTTCTTTCGTTAAAAATAAACCAGTCGAAACGCATCTCGAACTCGCCGAAGCGATGCATCTCGTCCGCTACGCCGCGCCGAAACGCACCGTCTTAACGCATCTTTATCCCGAATGGGACGCGGTTGATTTTCAAAAGGAAGTGAGCGCGTTTTCGCCGTTCGGCAAAGTAATCGAAGCGCGTGACGGATTGCGTTTGGAAATATAGGACAGAAGATCAGCAAGAATGAAGGAGATGAAAGACAAGAAAAATTTAAATTAATTTTCTTATCCTCTTCATCCTCTTCAGCCTATTAATTTTCTTTGATTCGTGTTTACTGAATCGAAACCGTCAGCGTGAATTTCGTCGCGCGGCTGCCGTGGTTATCAATGCTGACATACACGTCGCCGTTCTCTTCGACCGTCTGCGAATATTGCGTATCGTGCAGATTTCCCTGTGTGAAATCCGCTTTGCCGTTCGTCGAGCTAAGCGTTCCGTTCAAAACCTGTCCCTGACTCGCTCGCAAAACGTAACCTTTCGTCGCGCCTGCCGCTAAAGTTCCCGAAACCGTCGCCGAACTGCTTCCGCGTCTAAAACTGATTCTGGTTTGTGCCGACAAATCTGAAACCGCCACCGTCAAAATCATCGCCAGAATTGAAATTTTCAATCCGATTTTCTTCAACATATTTTTATTCCTCTCACTTTTTAGTCTGAGTTTGAAACTCGCTTGCAAATTTAATTCGATTTTGTTGTAAATGCAAATTTAAATCCGAAAATCGCCGACTAAAATGTTTTTCCCAACCGACGATTCATAAATTCGCTCTTATAACATTTGAGTTTTGACGTTCGCCAAATAAGTGTAGAATTAATTGTCAGCATTAAATAACCCAACATTGGACACTCTTAACAGAGCGGCATAAATGAAGAAAATCAACGGTTGATTTCCCCTTCCTTTGCCGGTATTACCATTTATACCAATTCGCCAATAGTTGATTTTGCAGGCTTAAAACGCTTTTGCGATAAATTACATCAACGAATACTTTGCGTATCGGAGGGCGTTTGCTCCACCTTGAACAGTAGAAATTTGACCGGAATATTTAAGATGATAGAAGAAAGTAAAAAGAAAGAGTTTTGGGAGTTTTTGACCACCGAAAAAAATCAGGCGCGTCCGAAAGGCATTACCGTTCAGCGACTCGCTGTCGTGAAACCGCTCGCCATCAAATCTGATTTGTGGATTGAAGTGATCGAACGCCACGGCGCATCTGACCAGACGGCGCAGGAATTTTATCAATCGGAAGACCCGTCTTCCAAACTTTCGCGGGCGGATTTCTGGGAAGCCGTGCGCGACATTATCCGACAAGGCGAAACCGAACGGAAAACGAGCGAAAATCAAAACAGAAAAACGCAAACCGCCTACGCCGGCAGAAGAAAAAATCCGACGTCCAGCAACAGCGGCACCAATAATCGTACCAACAACCGTCGAAAACGATATTAATCCGGCATTGTCCTTTACAAATCACGTCAAATTATTGCCCGCTATTTTCTAATTATTCCAACGCTTTCTCGTTTTTACACGCACATCTTTCCGGTCAACTTCGATTCGGATACTGCCTGTCGCCTTGCCGCGTTCGGTGTCCTGCGGGTAGAAACCGAGAAGATATTGGTTTTTCAGTTCCTCGGCGATGCTTTGAAAGGCTTCTTTGAGATTGGCGGCATCTTTTTCATAAAACCTGCCGCTTGATTCGGAAGCGATGATTTCGAGAATCTCGATTGACATCGGCTTCCCGCCGGTTCGCGCCGCGCGCGCTTTGGCTTCGGTCAGAAACTTCGTGCGAAAGATTATCGGATAAAAAAGCGTGTCGGATTTTTGGAGCGCGTCAATTACCTGCTGTGATGTGACGGCGCGTTTGACGACCATTCCGTCGGTTAAGCAAATGACGGCTTTTCTGCCCGTAAACGAATCGAAATGATTTTTGATGACGCTCAAAACCGCTTCGTTCATATCCGAGCCGGTTTCGCCCGCGACACGTGTGTTTTCGATAGCTGTAGTGAGTCGTTTTTTATCGGCGGTCAGAACGGTTAAAAATTCCGTGCGGTTGTCGAAGGTAACGATGATGCTTTTGTCTTCGGGACGCAGAATTCTGATGAAATCGCGGGCGGCTTTCTGGATTTTATCGAGCGCGTCTTTCGTACTGGCACTCGTATCAATTACGATAGCGACGTTCATCGGTGCTTCTTCGTTGAAAAAATATTCAATTTTCTGGTCAATGCCGTTTTCCGCAATCGAAAAATTTTCCTTTTTAAACCGGCGATGTTGCGCCCTTTGCTATCGCTGACCGTCAGCGGCATCGTCAGCAACAGCGTGTCAACTTTAATCGGCGTGTCATCGTCGTTTGCGTCCTGCGCTTTGACGGCGTTGTTGATCAAAAGAATCGAAGCCAATAATAATACGAACAACTGCTTTTTCATTTTGATGCATTTGGAGATTGAATTTCCTTAATCATAAAACAAAACGCGGCTTTTGATAACTCATAAACAACAATCGCAAAAAGAATATCTACGGGAATGCACGCGAAAGACGCGAAGGGAAATTAATTTCCCTTCGCGTCTTTCGTAATTCAGATGTTTGTCTTTTAGTTGATTGCCGACGAAACGATGTGGCTTTCGTCGAGTTCGACGATGAAGTTTTCCGTTTGATACTCCTCACACGAGAAGACTTCGGTCGGAATAATATCGCTGAGCGGCGGCAGAACGCGCGTAATGTCTCTGGTTTTGCGTGTCGCTTTGACCGAATACATCGCTTTGTCAGCCGCAATCAAAACCTGATCAAGCGTTTCGCCATATTCAGGATAGGAAGCCGCGCCAATGCTGATGCCGACGCGGGCGGATTTGTCGTCCTCAACCGGCAGAATGAATTCGTAAACCGCTTTTTCGATGCGTAAGCTCAATTCCTTAATCGTTTCGACATCGGTTTCCGGCACGAGCGCGACAAATTCATCGCCTGCGTAACGCGCCAGAAAATCGTATTCCCGAAGCTGTGCGGTCATTACATCCGCTAATCCCTTTAACAATTTGTCACCGACTTTGTGTCCGAAAGTATCGTTGACCAATTTGAAGCCGTCGAGATCAAGCATCATCAGTTGAAATGATGTGCCGTTTCGCGCGGCGCGGGAAGCTTCTTTTTCAAATTGAAGCTGCAAACTGCGGGCGTTCGGCAGGTTGGTCATCGGGTCGGTCAACGCGCGTGATTCTGATTCGGCGTGCTGTAAAGACATCATCAGCGCGTCGGATGCGATGCGCGAAACCGTTTCGAGCAGGCGCATATGTTCGTCCTCGTAACATTTCAAATCACACGAGTAAAGCGAAACCACGCCGATTAATTTTTCATCGGCAATCAAAGGCAGCGAAGCCACTGCCGTATAAAATTGACTCAGATTCAGATTGCCGCCGCTGAAATCCAAACCAGCTTCGATGTTATTTACAGACTTGCGTTTTTTCAAAGCATAACCGGTCGCGCCTTCGCCGGGTTTAACCTGCTTGTTTTTAAGCGCGTTTTTATTTTCACCTTCGACATAAGCCGCTTTAACCGAGTCTTCCGTATCTTCCATCAAATAAACGATACAGGTGTCGAACGGTACGAGTTCGCCGATCTTTTTGACAAATAGCGCAAGCGTTTCCTGTAAATGCAGAGACGAGCTGAAAACTCTCGCCAATTCATAAAGCGTGTGAACTTCGCGGTTGGCGCGTTTGATTTGCGAAACATAGCTTTTTTCGCCGTCATCGTCGCCGGTGATGCTGTTGTGAGCATTGTTAGCGTCTTGTTTGTCAAAATCATACGAAAAGCCTTGCGCGACGACTTCCGCTTCGAACTTGCTGAGATTTCGCAAAAATATATCAACGATTTTCGGGTCGAACTGTGTGCCGGAGGCGGCTGAAAGAAATCGTCGGGCGTCGTCGCGCGAAATCATCGGACGAAACGGTCTGGCTCCGCGCAAAGTATCGTAAGCGTCGGCAACCGATAAAATTCGCGCCGTCAGCGGAATATTTTCACCCTTCAAATTTTCTGGATAACCGCTGCCGTCCCACATTTCGTGATGATGTTTAACGGTCGGAACAACCGGATACGGAAAATTAACGTTTTCCAGAATTGACGCGCCAACCGAAACGTGGACTTTCGTTTTCTCCGTTTCGGCAGGCGTAAGTCGTCCGGGTTTATTTAAAATATGATCGGGAACGGCGAGTTTGCCGATGTCATGCAGCAGCGCACCCGTATTTAACGCTTCAAGTTCGCCGGCGGACAAACACAATAATTCGCCGATGCCGACAGCGTAAATCTGCGTGCGGCGAATGTGACCGATGCCAACCTGATCGCGCGCATCAATCGCCGTTGCCAGAGCCTCGACCGTCGCCAGATGAATGCGGCTGGCTTCGGTAATTTCCTTGGTTTTCTGAGCGAAACGGGCGAGATGAATGCGGTAGGCAAGATGGCTGAAAACCGCCGCGGGCAAAAGCGCAAAAACGAAATACAAGCCGAATTCGAGAAACGCGAAATGTAGAATGAAAGCGGCGAAAAAGCCGATTGAATATTTGCCGACCGACGGAATAAAAGTGTCCCGCAATGATTCGGAAATCGAATGATCGCTTTCGAGTTTGTGAAAAAGCGAGAGCATTAATTCCGAAAACGCATAATGCGTCATCATCAGTAAAACTGCCGCCAAAATCAGCCACCCGAAGTTGAGCGGATGTTCGCCAAGCGCAATTTCATTGAAACCGGCGGAAGTTTTCAAAATGAAATAAAATATTTTGCCTGCCGCGAACGTAGCGAGAACATTTATAAATCCGCCGACAAGCCATAATCTTTTATCCTTCGGCGCGATTTTATACTGCGCGGCGGAAACAGCGGCGGCAAGCAAAACTCCGCCCGGAACGCCGAGCCAAATCGTCGCCCAGAAAACAGTTAACTCTTTAGCAGTCAGCGTTATCCTTGATTGCGGAATTGTAAACTGATGCTGGTTGACGAGCGCGGAAATAAAAACCGCGACGAACAGCGCGATAAAATGCAGCACGGAAAAAGTGAACGCTCCGTAAATCGCTGCGCCGCAAACCGCGATACTCGAAAACAGCATCAGCCACCAGTAGGTTTTGGTCTGCAAGTTATAATTTGAGGGGCTGAATTTTTCCAATTTTATATCTCCAAAGCTTCAAAACATTGATATTCAATCATTTTTTTGTTAAAAAACTGTTAAATCAATGCGTGTGAATTAGCGTCCGGCTTAGAATCGCCGACAATTAACTGCAAACTAATTCAATTTTTGTGCCAAAACCTAATAAACTAAATACATTAGGTAATTATTGAATGAAAATTTTAAACTTCGGTCGCGCTGTCATATATCGGTTAAAGTGAACGGTCAAGTTGATTCAGATCGGTCAAATTGATTGATATACGGAAAGCAGTTGAATTTTTGAGGCAACAGGTAAAGCGTTTGAAAGATTCTTGAAAAGTGTTGATTTTGTGAGCGTTTATTTGTAAGCTACAGACAAACACCTGTTATCAAGTTTAAACCATAATCAAGCAACAAAGCAATAAAAAAATTAAAAGCTATGAAACGTCAAACAAACGCAGTTGAAAGGAGTTGTTGGAATGGTTTCAGGCGAGTCGGCATCGGTCTGCCGTTAGTTTTTCTTTTATTATCGTGCCTGACAATTTCGGCATTTGCGCAGGAGCATGAGCAGGAAAATTCGAACAGCGTAATACGCGTCGAAACCGAATTGATTCCGTTTGAAGTTACTGTGACCGACAAAGACGGCAAACCGGTGCGCGGACTTGAAGCGAAAGATTTTAAGATATTTGAAGATGACGTGGAACGCCCGATTGATTTTTTTGAGCCGATTAGTAGAAACGATGGTCGTCCGCTTTCGATAGTTTTCGCGCTTGACGTTTCGGGCAGTATGACGCGCGAAGAACTGACGCGACTGCGTGACGCGCTTCGTGTTTTCGTCCGGAAACTTGCCGATTACGACTCATATTTCGCCGTGATGACTTTTGGAATGGAAGTTAAAACCTTGCAGTCTTTTACTAATCGCCCTGAAAAATTAGAGAAAGGCTTTGAAAAACTGCTGCGCGATCAGGACGGACTTTCGACGCACGCTTACGACGCGGTTGACGATGCAATCAGGCTTTTGAAGAAAAAATCGCCCGTCGCCGTAAAAGATAGAATCCCGAAACGCGCCGTAATTTTAATTACCGACGGTTTTCCGGTCGGCGATACGGTTTCGCCGAAAACCGTTATTGAACGCGCTAATCTTGCCGAAACAACCGTTTACACGGTGCTTCTGCCGTCGTTTTCGCGGCTTCAGCGCGACAATAAACCGCTTCTCACGCCGCTTGAGGCGAGCGGTTTAATAGACAAAACCGGCGGACGTGCTTTTTACGCAACGCAGAAAAATTTCGAGCCGCTTTTCAAATCGCTGGCAGAAGAAATCACATCATCTTACGCGCTGGCTTTTTATCCGAAATCGGAAGACAGGAAAAGTAAATTTCGTCAGGTTCGCGTCGAAACGTCACAGGGCTTTCAAATCAAACAAAATCGCAGCGGCTATGAAGCCCGGCAATAGGCAGAAACGGATTATTTTTACTAACAATCATTTTTCCGCCGGCTCCCAAACTGCTGCTTTCTAATATTCGAATTCATCGGTTTCGTCTTTAAAGTCATCGCCGTCTTCTTCGTGAATATCCAGTTCTATCGGATCGAGTCCGACAATTTCCAAATCGGTTCCGCATTCGTCACAGGAAACGACATCGCCCTGTTCGGAGTCGGCATCAACATAAACATCTTCGCTGCATTCGGGACAAGCTGTGGTTGGCATTTTTCTTTTTTCTCCAAAAAATTATTAATTTAATCGCGTTTTTTCACTAAAATATCAGAGTGAAATTTTCTATATAATTGTCAATCTAACTTTTTTTGGAACCGTTTGGCAAGAGTGTTTTTCAATTTCTTTGGACGATTAAAAATCAGCGTTTGATTCGGAGCTAAATCCTTGCGATGATTGATTTTCGATTATGCGATTTCCTTTTAATTTAGCTGAAAACAAGAAATTTGATGCCGTCGGTTTCGGCACCAACGCGGTTGATTTTTTGATCGAAGTGCCGAAATACCCCGAATTTAACTCAAAAATCGAACTTTGCGATTATATTCAAGCCGCCGGCGGCGAAGCGGCGACAACGATGGTCGGACTGCGGCGTTTGGATTTGAAAACCTGTTATATCGGGCGTTTCGGGACTGATGCGGAAGGTGATTTCGGCTTGCGCACGTTGCGCGATGAAGCGGTTGATGTCTCGTTCGCCGAGCAAATTTCCGGCGCGCGAACGCAAATCGCGTTTATCGTGATTGATAAACGAAGCGGCGAACGAACCGTTATCTGGCATCGTGATAAACTGCTCGCCTATAACGAAATTGATGCGCCGGTTGACGCAGCGACTTTAGGCAAAGTTCTGCATTTTACGCCGCACGACGCGCGGGCTTGTTTGCTGATGGCGCGTCGCGCGAAAGCGACCGGAACAGTTGTTTCGATGGATATTGACAACATTTTCGACGGCGTAAACGAGCTTTTGCCGCAGGTTGATATTTTAATTTCGTCGGCTGAATTTCCTGAAAAACTCGTGGGCATCAAAGACCGGAAACAATCTTTGCGCGAAATGAAATCGCGGTTCGGCTGTCAAATCGTCGGCATGACTTTAGGCGAAGCGGGTTCACTGCTATTGTGCGAAGACCAATTCATTGAAACCGGCAGTTTTCAAGTTCCAAACGGCTGTAAAGACACGACCGGCGCGGGCGATGCATTTCGCGTCGGTTTGCTTTACGGTTTATTGACAGGTGAAACGGTTGAGGCGTCAGCACAATCGGCAAACGCCGTCGCCGCACTTAAATGCCGTGAACTCGGCGCACGAACGGCACTGCCGAGCCGTTCGGAATTGTCGAATTTAATCGAGAACGCTTGAAAACCTCGCTTTAATAATCAAATAATTATTCGACCGTTACCGATTTCGCCAGATTTCGCGGTTGGTCAACGTCGCAGCCGCGCCGGACAGCGATGTAATACGCCAGCAATTGCAGCGGCACGATTGAGAGAATCGGCGCGAGCAAGTCCGAAGTCTCGGGAATTTCGATGACGTGATTGGAAACTTTTGAACTCATCGTGTCGCCTTCGGTTAAAATTGACAAAATAATTCCGTCACGCGCCTTTACTTCGACGATATTCGAGTGCGTTTTCTCGTAGCGCAATTCGCTTGCCGCGTTTCCTTCTTCTTTGGTGTTGACGATAACGACCGGCAATTTCTCGTCAATCAGCGCGTTCGGTCCGTGTTTCATCTCGCCTGCCGGATAACCTTCGGCGTGAATATAGGAAATTTCCTTGAGCTTCAACGCGCCTTCGAGAGCAACGGGAAAATTGATGCCGCGCCCTAAATAAAGAAAATCCTGAACGCGGAAAAACTCACGCGATAATTCTTCGATAGTGTCGGCATCATTCAAAATATGCTCGATTTTGCCGGGCAAATCGGTCAACTGCTGCGCGTGGTATTTCGCCTGTTCTTCATTGATTCTGCCACGCAAAGTGCCGAGATAAATCGAAAAAAGATACAGCGCGATCATCTGCGTCGTAAAGGCTTTCGTCGAAGCGACCGAAATTTCCGGTCCGGCGTGCGTCAAAATCGTGCCGTCGGCTTCGCGCTGAATCATCGAACCCAAGACGTTGCAGACGGCGAGAACTTTGCAGCCCGCATTTCTCGCTTCGCGCATCGCGGCAATCGTGTCGGCGGTTTCGCCCGATTGCGAGATGACGATCATCAAAGTATTTTCGTCAAGAACCGGATTTCGGTAACGAAATTCCGACGCGTAATCAACTTCGACCGGAATTCGCGCGAGTTCTTCGAGCATATATTTGCCCGCGAGCGCGGCGTGCCAACTGGTTCCGCAAGCGGCGATTTTTATCGAAGTAATCTGGCTGAATTCATCTTCGCCGATGTTCGGCAAATCGAGATAAATTTTGCCCGTGTCGAGTGAAACTCGTCCCATAATGCTGTCGCGCACGGCTCTCGGCTGTTCGTAGATTTCTTTGAGCAGAAAATGTTTAAAGCCGCCTTTTTCCGCCGCAATCGCGTCCCACGTAATTCTTTGCTGCTTCGGTTCGACGACGTTGCCGTCAAAATCCGTCACGCGAACCGAATCTTTCGTCAGCACGGCGATTTCCCTTTCGCCGAGATAAAAAACGTCGCGTGTATGCTGAAGAATCGGAGGAATGTCCGAGGCGACGAAAAATTCGCCGTCGCCCAAACCGATCACGACCGGCGCACCTTCGCGAACGGCAATAATCGTGTCGGGTTCGTCTGAGGAAATAATTGACAACGCGAAAATTCCGCGCAATTCTTTAACAGCTTTTCGCACTGCTAATTCGAGCGAAATATTTTCGCTTTCCTTGTAAAAACCAATCAAATGCGCGACGACTTCCGTGTCGGTTTCCGTATGAAATTCGCTGCCTTCCGCCATCAGACGTTCTTTTAATTGCAGGTAATTTTCGATAATCCCGTTATGCACGACGACGACTTTCCCGGATTGGTCACGATGCGGATGCGCGTTTTCTTCGGTCGGTCGCCCGTGCGTCGCCCATCGCGTATGCCCGATGCCGTAATTTCCGTCGAGCGGACTCAGCCGAATGCATTCTTCGAGATTGCGAAGTTTGCCGCTCGCACGGCGCATTTCCAGATGCTTGTTATCATCAACAACGGCAATTCCCGCCGAATCATATCCGCGATATTCCAATTTTCTCAAGCCGTCAATAATCAACGGCACAACTTGTTTATTTCCAACATATCCGACAATTCCACACATATTTTTTTGCTGGATCAATGGTGAAGTAAAAGATTTTTCCCTTCGTTTCTTTAGGCTTCGATTGATTTTGTTTCCGTTTCTTCCTTTAAGTTTTTTCTAATCTTTGCAGGAACGCCCGCGACGAGAGTATCAGGCGGAACGTCTTTGGTTACAACTGAACCTGCGCCGGTGACTGCACCACTGCCGACGCGAACGGGCGCGATGAGCATCGTGCTTGATCCGATTTTTACGTTGTCTTCGATAATCGTCGCGTGTTTGTTTGTGCCGTCGTAATTGCAGGTAATTGTCCCTGCGCCGATATTGGTTTTTTCGCCGATGGTCGCGTCGCCGAGATATGTTAAATGACTGGCTTTCGAGTTTCTGCCGAGAATCGTTTTTTTGAGTTCGACGAAGTTGCCGACTTTTGCCGATTCTTCCATTTTCGCTTTGCCGCGCAAATGAGCCATCGGTCCGACGGTGCAGCGGTCGGCGATTTCCGAATCGGTAATGACGCAATTATCCAAAATCTCCACGCCGCGCCCGATGCGCGAATTCGTAATGCGCGTTCCTGAACGAATCGTGCAGCCGTCGCCGACAACTGACGCGCCTTCAATCGAAACATTCGGATAAATTATCGTGTCGCGCCCGATGCTCGCCTGTCCGCTGACGTAAGAATTTTTCGGGTCAATAAACGTCACGCCGTAATCGAGCATCATTTTTGAAATCGTGCGGCGACAGTAAATGCGTTCCAAATCAGCGAGTTCGGCGCGGTTATTGATGCCGGAAACTTCCCGCGCGTCCGTGTGCTGGTAAAGCGAAATGTCTTCGCCCGCTTCGCGCAAAAGTGCCGGAACATCGGTCAAATAATACTCGCCCTGCACGTTGTTATTTTGAACGCTGGTCAGCGCGGCGAAAAGCTTCTGCGTATTGAAACAATAAATTCCCGAATTAATTTCGTTGATTTTCCGTTCGTCGTCGGTCGCGTCTTTCTGTTCGACAATGCGACTGAAAAATCCCGCGTCGTCGCGCACAACGCGCCCGTAACCGCTCGGATCATCGAGTTTAACGGTCAAAATCGTACAAGCCGCGCCTTTGCCGCGATGATGATGATGCTGTTGGACGAGCGCGGCGAGCGTTTCGGCGCGAATCATCGGCACGTCGCCCGATAAAATCAAGAGCGTTGAATCTTCATCGCCTAAAAATTCACGCGCCGAATTAACGGCGTGTCCGGTTCCGAGCTGCTCTTTTTGCCAGACGAACGCGGCGTGTCTTTCGTCTAATTCTTCCAAAACCGCGCGTTGCACATCTTCGCCCTGATGCCCGATGACGACGTGGATTTTGCGCGGCGCGAGTGCCGTCGCCGTCAAACAAACGTGATTAATTAACGGACGACCGTCGAGTTTATGCAGAACCTTTGCCAAATTCGACCGCATTCGAGTTCCCAAACCCGCCGCTAAAATTAAAACGTCGAGATTTTTTTGTTCATTGGAAAAATTATCCATAAGAATTTCTTGCCACAGACAACACAGAGAAGCGCCTGAGAAAATCAGGAAATCAATATAGAATTCATTCGAATCTTATAAGTTTTATCCATCTATGTTACCTGTAGCTAAATCAAATTTTCCGCGTGTGACTGAGCCGCACATAAAAGCACTACCTGCGCCAGTTTTTCAGGATGATGACGCACCTTTCCGTCGCCGTCCAATAGATTACCATAAATGATTTCCGCTCCTTCAACCGTTTCCGGCGAAATCGAATCCGCAAGCCCGATTTGCATTGCGCCTTCGCCTGCATAACGCCGCATTTGCTCTTTGCTGATCGGGTGATTGTTGACCAAAACGAAATCGAAATCAATTTCAGGCGCGTATTCGCGGACAATTTCGAGGTGCCGCCGCGCTGAAAAACCGTCAGTTTCGCCCGGTTGAGTCATCAAATTGCAGATAAAAATTTTTACGGCAGACGCGGCGGCAATCGCTTCCGCCATGCCGTCAACCAAAATCGGCGGCAGAAGACTTGTAAAAAGCGAGCCGGGACCGACGCTTATAACATCGGCATCGGCAATCGCCGCTAAAGTTTCCGGCATCGGCGGGCAATTTTCCGGCTCAAGCCGCAGGCGTTTTATCAAATTTCCGACTTTTCCGATATTCGTTTCGCCGCGCACAATCGAACCGTCGTTGAGTTCCGCCGTCAGCCGAACATCGGCAATCGTCGCCGGATAAATATGCCCTTTGCTCGCTAGAATTTCCGACGAAAGCCGCACGGCTTCGGCGAAATCACCTGTAATTTCCGACATCGCGGCGAGAAAAATATTGCCGAAACTATGTCCGCCCAAATCGCCGCCGCCGCGAAAACGGTGCTGAAAAAGCTTTGAAAGCAGATGCGAGTCTTCGGAAAGCGCGACCATACAGTTGCGAATATCGCCCGGCGGCAGCATTTGTAATTCATCTCTTAATCTGCCGGAACTTCCACCATCGTCGGAAACTGCGACGATTGCCGACAAATTTTCCAGCCAGACCGGTTCGTTTTCACCCGCCGCGACAAATCTTTTTAACCCCGAAAGCAGAGTTGAAAGCCCGTTGCCGCCGCCGATAGCAACAAAATTCAGACCGAACGAGCTTTTTGAAAATAAGTGATTTTTCATTTATTCTTTGTGCGGGAAGTTGTTAAAAACCGGTACGCGTTTTTGTTTACAGACTCATAAAATGCGTTTATTTTGTTTTAGGATTTCGGTGAAAATTTATTATTTATCAAGCGCATTTGCACGGTCAGAAGTTTATCACTTTTCCTTTTAATCTAGCAATAATCGTTTGTAATGGAATGTATAAAAAAGACGTGACGAGAAGATAAAACAATGTTTAGTGAAAATAATCGTAAAAAACACTTGAAGCGGACGCATCTGATATGTTAGTTTAAAAATGTGCCTCGTCGCTTCAAACCCGGCAAGCCACACCGCAAAAAAGTTTTTACAATATAATATTTGAAAAACTTACAAAACTTCTAGCCTCAATTAATCAAAATAACCGAGAGAGAAAAACCAAAATGGCAGAAACGCCCATTGTTATACACGAGCATCAGTTCCTAAAGTTAAAATCAGTTTTGGCGCGAACTTGCGTTGAATGTGCTGCGCGCGTCGTATTGCTGGTTGACCGTGATGGTCATCCGCTTGCTTTCCACGGCGATATTGTCGGATTAGATACAACTTCCTTTTCGTCTTTGGCGGCAGGAAACGTAGCAGCGACAACAAGCATGGCAAAGCTGATCGGCGAAAATGTTTTTCCGGCGGTCGTCCACGAAGGCGAACGCGAAAGCATTTTTATCAGCGTTATCGGCAGAAGTTTGCTGGTTGTCGTTTTCGATGAGCGTTCGACTTTGAGTTTGGTAAAACTACGAACCAAAAAAGCCAGTTTCGAAGTTGCCGCGCTGCTCAACGAAATCGTCCAGGATTCAGAAACGCAGAGACAGAGCGAAAATTCCTTTTTCTCTGAAATTACTGACGACGACATTGACAGCCTGTTTAGCTGATTTCAAGAATACGGTCTTTGGTCTACAGTTTTATCACTCGACTTAAACTGGAAAAATCCAAGACCCAGGATCTAAACCCTAAAACCGAAAGTAAAAATATGACTTTTATTAACTACGCTTCCCGCGAAATAAATTGCAAGATCGTTTATTACGGACCAGGTTTGTGTGGGAAAACCACTAACCTTCAGCACATCTACGATTCGACCGCGCCGCAATCTAAAGGCAAATTAATTTCGTTGGCGACGGAAACCGACCGTACTCTGTTTTTCGATTTTATGCCGCTCGAACTCGGCACGGTGCGCGGCTTTAAAACGCGTTTTCATCTTTATACCGTTCCCGGTCAGGTTTATTATGACGCGTCGCGCAAATTGATTTTGAAAGGCGTTGACGGCGTGGTTTTCGTGGCTGATTCGCAGGAAGAAAGAATGGACGCGAATCTTGAATCACTTTATAATCTTGAAGAAAATCTGCAAACGCAGGGTTATAATTTGATGGATATTCCTTATGTTCTGCAATTAAACAAACGCGATTTGCCTAACGTCGTCCCGACCGACGAACTCGCCGCCGAATTATTACGAAAAAACGAGCCGGTTTTTGAAGCGACCGCTTCGCAAGGCGTCGGCGTGTTCGACACGCTCAAAGCCGTGGCGAAACAAGTTTTGACCGAACTCAGAAAAGGTTAGGAAAATATTAATAAAAATAAAAGAGCGCGAAACTATTAATAGTTTCGCGCTCTTTTATCTTATAAATCTCATGGTTTAAGCCCGACGCGGAATATAACTGCCGTGCGGACAGCTTTCGGGAAATCCGAGAAGCTCGTCAATGCGGTATTCAAATTCATCGGAAATATGATGTTCCAATCGTTCGGCTTCGTCGTGAACCGAATCGTCGTCGTATTTTAAAACTTTGGCGAGAAACATTTCCAAAAGGCGATGGCGGCGCACGACTTTGAGCGCGGCTTCGCGTCCTTTTTCGGTCAGGCGAACGCCGTAATACGGAACGTGCGCGACGAGCGATTGGCGTTCCATTTGTTTGAGCATTTTGGAAACGGCAGGCGGCGAAACCTGCAATCTTTCCGCTAAATCATTCGTTCCGGCTTCGATTCGTTCCGCGTCGCGTTCGGACAAGCTCCAAATCGCCTTCAAATAATCTTCTTTGGAAACGGTTAATTTTTTCTTTGCTTCAGTCATTTTTAAGTTAAACCCAATTAAATAAATGCGCCACACTCGCCGTCAGAAAACAAACGACAACGCCTAAAACAATCGGCAAAATAGTGGCAATGGTCGTCCATTTGAAACTTTTCGTTTCCATCCAAATCGTCCAAATCGTCGTACTGCACGGATTGTGCAAAAGACTGAACAGCATTAAGTTAATGCCGGTCAAAAGCGTCCAGCCGCCAACACCGGTTAAAACTTCCCGCACCTGCAAATCGTCGAGTTCGAGCATCACGCCGTTTTGTGCCAAACCGGATTTCGCCGCGTTTAAGGTCAGCATCAAAATCGTTGGCACGACGATTTCATTTGCCGGAATCGCCACGATATAAGCGACTAAAATCACGCCATTTAAGCCGATAAACGAGCCGAACGGATTTAAAAAATTTATCATGTGTGCCGCGAGTGATTCGCCGCCGATGAAAATATTACTGATTAGCCAAATAACTGCGCCCGCCGGAGCCGCCATCCAAACGGCGCGTTTCAAAACAATTAAAGTACGCTCGATAATCGAACGATAAAGCGTCTGCCAAATTTGCGGCGGACGATACGGCGGAAGTTCCAGACTAAAGCTTGACGCTTCGCCTTTGAGCCACGTTTTCGACAGAAAAGCGGAAACCAGCAGCGTAAAAATGACACCGAGAACAGCGACGGCGGCGACGCTCGTCGCCGCGATAAAACTCGCTAAAGCGGGCGAAGCCGTCGCGCCGATAAAGATCGTGCCGATCAAAATCATCGTCGGAAATCGCCCGTTGCAAATCGAAAAATTGTTCGTGACAATGGCAATCAAACGCTCGCGCGGGCTGTCAATAATTCTCGTCGAAACGACTCCGGCGGCGTTGCAGCCGTAACCCATCATCATCGTCAAAGATTGTTTGCCGTGCGCTCCGGCTTTCTTGAAAAGCCTATCGAGATTAAACGCGACGCGCGGCAGATAACCCAAATCTTCCAGCAAAGTAAAGAGCGGAAAGAAAATCGCCATCGGCGGCAGCATCACGCTGACGACCCAAGCCGTCGCCAGATAAACGCCGTCAATCAAAAAGCCCGACAGCCACCACGGAAAATTTAAAGAATTCGCCGCGCTGTGCAGCAGATTATACATCGTGCCTTGCAGAAAATCGGCGAGCATCGCCGACGGCACGTTCGCGCCCGCAATCGTCAGCCACAAAACAACTGTCAAAAGCAGCAGCATCAAAGGAAAACCCCAGATGCGGCTGGTTAAAATGCGGTCGAGCTTCTGGTCGAAACTCTGACTTGCCGATTCGCCTTGACGCGCAACGGCGCGATCGGCGATAGTTCCGGCGTCCTGATAAATCGCGGCGGTCAGACGGTCGTGCAAATCCTCGCCGATTGCTTCGCGCAAAACGGCGGCTTGTTCGATGATATTTTCAACCTTCATCTCGCCTCCGAAAGCGCGAATTTTGAAAAAGAATTTTCCGACTTTAAAGTTCCAAGCGTTTTCGTTCGCACGGCGTTGATAACGCTCTCATCGCCTTCGAGAAGCCGCAGAGCCACCCAACGCGCGTTCGGCAAATCTTCAAAAGTGTCGCGCAGCTGACCGGTTAGAGTTTCGATTGCCGATTCGAGTTTTTCGTCGGCGTAATGAATCTGCCTGGTTTTGTGCGGAAACTGATTGGCGGCGACTTTGCCGATTGCGGTCAGCAATTCGGAAACGCCCGTTCCGCGTCGGGCGGACATCGGCACGACCGGAACACCGAGTTCGCGTGTCAATTCGCGCACATCAATTTTTATCTCATCGCGCTCGGCTTCGTCCATTAAATTCAGCGCGACGACGACGCGATTAGTGATCTCCAGAATCTGTAAAACAAGATGCAGACTGCGTTCGAGGCGCGTTGCGTCGGCGACGACGACGGTGACATCGGGCTTGCCGAACAATATAAAATCGCGGGCGATTTCTTCGTCAACGCTCGTCGAAAGCAGCGAATAAGTTCCCGGCAAATCTACCAGTTTGAATTTTTTGTCTTCGTAATTAAACGCGCCTTCCGCCCGCGAAACGGTTTTGCCCGCCCAATTTCCGACGTGCTGGCGCAAACCGGTCAAAGCATTGAAAAGCGTGCTTTTGCCGGTGTTCGGATTTCCCGCCAAAGCGACGGCGAAATCCCAATCGCCTAACTTTACACCTAATTTCGTCAATTGCGCCGTGTGACAGTCCGAAGCGCAGCCGCCGCATTGTTTGATTGTTCCCGCCTGTGTTGCCATCTTTACTATTGTTCCTCGATTTCGATTAACTTTGCTTGTTCGCGGCGCAGAGCGACCAGCGAATTACGCACGCGATACGCGACCGGATCGCCGAGCGGACTCGGCATTACATTTTCAATCGGCGTTCCCGGCAAAATTCCCAAATCAAACAAACGCCGCCGTTCGGTTGATTGATTATTGAGATTTACAACCGTCGCCTTGTGTCCGGTTTTCAGCATATCGAGCGTCATAAACTTTAATTTTTCATCGTTTCGCTCAAAAAAATGAACGATGGTTAAATTTTACCACAAAAAAAATTAACTCAGGTTAATCTTTTGATCAAAATTTTCGCAGGCAAATCAACATAAAGGGCTTTCACGGATTTGCCTGCGAATTGAATTCTATCAATCATTTGCTGATAAATAAAGCGTGAATCAACAAATTACAGGTTTTCGTTAAAAAACGCAATGACTTTTGTCCACGCATCTTTTGCCGCCGCTTCGTCGTAAACTTCCGGTCGGGTGTTGTTAAAAAACGCGTGGTCGGCTTCGTATTTGACCGATTCGATTGGCAACGTGTTAGCTTTCGCAATGCGTTCGAGTTCGGCGACTTTTTCGGGATTAATCCATTTATCTTTCGTTCCCGAAATAAAAAGCACGGGACACTTTAAACCTTTCAAAATAAATTCGTCGGGAACATCGCCGTAAAAAGGCGCGGCAGCGTTTATTCCTTCGAGTTTACAGGCGGCTTCGAGCGCGTAAGTTCCGCCCATACAAAATCCCGTGATGCCGAAACTCTTGAGTTCGTATTTGTCCCGCGCTTCAATCATTGCTTTATTAATGATGTCCAAACCCTCTTCGGTGCTGAGATTTTGCATCAATTTCGCTGCTTCCTGTGAATCCGTCGCCAGCGTTCCGCAATATAAATCAGGCGCAACACAAACGAATCCGGCATCGGCGTAACGATTGGCAATGTCCTTAATATTATCGTTCAAACCCCAATATTCCTGAACCAAAATGACGGCTTTCGTATCGCCGTTTGCATCGTCAGGCGCGGCGACATAGGCGGTCGTGTTGCCTTTAACTGTATTAAATTCTAAAGTTTCGGTTTTCATAAAAATAAATTCTCCGTAAAAGTAATTACAAAACTGATTATAAACATTTTTTATGAAGTTCCGAATTGATGAATCAGCGAATTTTGTTTATCCAACAAAATAAATCAATTCAATTAACGATTTATTTCCGCTTGACTTCGATAATCGGCGAACTCGCGTTTTCGCTCGTGGCGTAAATGGATTTGTCATCCGCCGCATAACAAATCGCTTCGCCCTGTTCCCTTTCGCCGAGGTCAACAATCAGAGGTTTTTCGCGCCAGATTTCATCAAAATTCTTCGCCGTGTCGGGCAAAATTATTTCGTAAGCCGCCAGATAATCGGCGATAATCACGCGCTTGCCGTCGCTCGAAATATCGCCGCCGGTTAAGAATCCGTAAGGAACGGAAGGCACCGTGAAATCGGTGATTTTTTCAAGTGTATTGATTTTTCCGAGGCTGTAATTGGCGGCGAGTTTATAAACGGTCGCTTTATCACGCAGACGTTTCGTAATGATATAAATATCGCCGTTTTGCGGGTGAACAAGCAAAGTTTCGGCATCAAATCGCGATTCGGGATACTGCATCTTAATCGCGTCCGATGATTCAGTGGTCAAAGGATTTTTTCTGGTTGAAGTTTTATCTGCGGCGGAAACGGTGGGTTCTTTGACTCGATAAACCGTGATTTCACTGTGTTTGCGCTCGTTGTCGCCGATGTCGCCGAGATACAAAACGCATTCGCCGTTCTGGTTTTTCATCGTCGCTAAATCTTCCCAATCACGATTTTTCGCATTCTTCACCGACCACACGCCGAGATTTTCACCTTTGGAATTAACGGCGAAAACGTACGCGCCGTCGCCCGAATCGTTGTGCGTCCAAAAAACGTTCGGCTGACATTTTGAAGCGACGATGCCGCTGCTTTCCGTTATCTCGTCGCTCTTAATCGTGCCGACGACTTCCGGTTTTTCGTAAGCCGTCGAAGCGTCTGTTTTAGCGCGGTTCGCATTGTAAGTTGACGCAGACGAATGACAGCCCGAAAAAAGACCGCTGATGACGATTGAGAAAATGACAAACGGAAAAAATTTAGTTATAGTTTTTTTCGACATACTTCGCATTCAGACAGTATAACGCAGGGCAAAAGGCGCAAGTTCACCGAAAATTCGGATAAAACTTTTGCGTAATGAAAACGTAAGCACTAAATACAGATGATTGTCGGAACCGAATGGCTTATCGAAGCCTTAGATGCCAATGAAAACGCTCTGCGCGATGTCGAAAAACTGCGCGAAATTTTCGCGCGCATCATTGCCGACTTGAATTTAAAAACTCTCGGCGACGGTCAATGGCACAAATTTGAAGGCGAAGGCGGCGTGACCGGATTGTTAATGCTGACCGAATCGCATCTCGCCTGCCACACTTATCCGGAACACCGAACCGCAACTTTCAATCTTTACTGCTGCCGAACGCGTCCGACGTGGAATTGGGAAGAAAACCTAAAAGAGATGCTCGGCGCGGAATCTATAAATATCCAAAAAATCGAACGCGGCAATCCAAAACCCCAAACTGCCGGAGGTGAACGATGAGCGTTTTACAGGCAAATTGCCCGTCGTGCGCCGCGCCGATTGAATTTAAAGCCGGTTCGACTATCGTTCTCGTCTGCCCTTTCTGCCGCTCGGCAGTATCACGTACAGATCGCGGCTTGGAAGATTTGGGTAAAGTCGCCGAAATC
Source organism: Pyrinomonadaceae bacterium (assembly GCA_963761145.1). Lineage (GTDB taxonomy): Bacteria > Acidobacteriota > Blastocatellia > Pyrinomonadales > Pyrinomonadaceae. The sequence goes on along the minus strand of CAVXFU010000003.1, from coordinate 521,181 downwards.
GCTGAATCTGAATCGCCGCTGAAAATCGGTTTAAGCGGAACTTTCAAAGAACATAAATTTCAATTGACCGGACGCGCCCAAAATCGCCACGAACTCGGCGGATTTTGGGACGAATGGTATGCCACGTTTTCCAACGGCTGGGTCGGCTGGCTCGCCGAAGCGCAGGGCAAATTTTATTTGACTTTCTATCAGCCGCTTCCGAATGGAACGCAAGTTCCGTCATTTAACGAACTTCAAATCGGGCAAAGCGTGCCGCAAATTCCGAACAAAACGCCTTTGATGGTGACGGAAAAAGGCACGGCGACGAGCGTTGCCGCCGACGGCGAAATTCCGTATAAATTAACGCCGAATGAGCGCGGCGATTACGCCGATTTATCAGGCAAAGATAAATCTTTCGGCACGATTGATTATTCGATGAATCCGCCCTGGATTTTCGTCGGTCAGGAAGTTTCGCTCGCCGAAATCGGACTTGCAGACGCAAAATCTGCCAAAAGAGAACCCAAAAAAGTCGCGGTCGGCGCGATGGGCTGTCCGAATTGCGGCGGACCATTGGAATTAAATACGCCCGACAAAACCGAACGCGTCACCTGTCCGTCCTGCAATTCGCTGCTCGACGTTAATCAGGGCAATCTAAAATTCTTCAAATCGCTCGCCAAAGTCGAAAACCCGTTTGTTCTGAAAATCGGCGCGGAAGGAATTTTTGCGGGCGATGTAAAATTCAAAATCATCGGCGCGGTCGTCCGCAGCGTGACCTTTGACGGCGTTAAATATTACTGGCACGAATATCTGCTGTATAATCCGAGCGTCGGTTTTCGCTGGCTCGTTCATTCGGACAATCACTGGAATTTCGTCGAACCGGTCAATCCGGCGGAAATCGAAGTTATCTTGAATACGGCAAAATACAACAACACGAAATTTAAGATTTTTCAGGACGCATCGGCGCGTGTCGAATACGTGCAAGGCGAATTTTACTGGCGTGTTGAGCAGGGCGAAACGGTTCGCGCGCTTGATTTTGTCGCGCCGCCGCTGATGCTTTCGCAGGAAGTGACGAATACGGAAGTCAATTGGTCGCTCGGAACTTATTTGACAAACGCGGAAGTCGAAAAAGCGTTTAATATTTCCGATTTGCCGAAGCCCTGGTCGGTTGCGCCGAATCAGCCGTTTACCGGCGGATTTTATATCAGATCGGGTTTGGCAATGCTCGGTATTTTGCTCATCATAGCGATTTTGATGATTCCTTTGGGCGGTTTCAGTTCAACGCCTTTGAGTCAGCAAATCGTTTTGCCGCCGACGGCGAGCGCGACGACCGCACAGACAATTTTTTCCCAGCCGTTCGACTTAAAAGGAAATCGCAACGTGCGAATCACGGCGAACGCGCCGGTCAGCAATTCTTTTGTCGAATTGGCTGTTGATTTAATCAACGATCAGAATAACGAAGTCGAATCGGTGACTATTCCGATTGAGTATTATTCAGGTTCGGACGGCGATGGCGCGTGGACGGAAGGTTCGCAAACGCAGGACGCGACGCTTTCGTCTTTGCCCGCCGGAAAATACACTTTGCGCGTCGAAGGAACGTGGCAGAATTTTCAACAGCCGATGCCCGTTTCGGTCAAAGTCGAGCAAAATATCAATCGCGGCACGAATTTCTGTTTAGCGTTTTTCGCGCTGGCGATTTTGCCGGTTCTCGGTTTATTTCGCAAATGGTCGTTTGAAACGAAACGCTGGAAAGACAGTATGTTCGGCGGTTCGAGCGGCAGCGATGAATAAGGCAGTTTCAATTCATCGATAAAAAAAATATGTTTAGAACGCTTTTTCTGATTTTCGGGATTGGAGTCATTTTAATTTACGCCGCGTCGTCGTGGTTCGGTTGGGAATTCGCCAATTCGGGCAGTCGTTCGCGGCTTGGAATTCCGTTCATTTACACTGGTTTTCGAGGAGGAAAATAATGTTAGCAACACTTTTAAATTTTAACGCGCTGGCGTTCGTCGTCAAATTCGACGCGCTCGCCGAAGTTCTGGTCACGACGTTGATTTTCGTTTTCATCGGCATCGTCTTTTTCGCTGTCGCCTACGGCATTTTGAGCAAAATGTATCCGCTCAAAAAAGAAATCGAAGAAGACCAGAACACCGCGCTCGGAATCGTCATCGGCTCGATTATGATTGGCATTGCGATTATTATTGCCGCCGCGATTCAAGGTTAATCGTCGTCAGCAATTTTACGCCGGACGATTTGGTAATTTTCGCAGTTTTATTTTAAGTCGAAGCGATTCGTCGGCAGACGTTTTTGCCGGTCTATCGCTGGATTCGAGGAGAACGCGTGAGTGTTTTAAAGGCAGCCTGTCCATCGTGCGCCGCGCCGATTGAGTTTCAAAAAGGCTCGACGATTGTTCTAATTTGCCCATTTTGCCGTTCGGCAATCGCGCGAACGGATCGCGGTCTGAGCGATTTGGGTAAAATCGCCGAAATTGTTGATTCGCAATCGCCGTTAAAAATCGGTTTGCGCGGCGAATTTAACGGGAACAAATTCGAACTCACGGGTCGCGCCCAGTTAAAGCACGAACTCGGCGGCGTTTGGGACGAATGGTATGCCGTTTTCTCGAACGGCTGGGTCGGCTGGCTCGCCGAAGCGCAGGGCAGATTTTATCTGACTTTTTACAAACCTTTGCCGTCCGAAGCGCAGCTTCCGTCTTTCGTTTCTCTTCAATTAAATCAAACAATAACGCAAATTTCGAACGACACGCCCTTGATGGTGACAGAAAAAGGCACGGCGAAATATGCCACTGCCGAAGGCGAAATTCCGTTCAAATTAACGCCCGACGAACCGAAAAACTTTGCCGATTTGACCGGAAAAAACAACGCGTTCGGCACGATTGATTACAGCCAGAATCCGCCGCGCGTGTTTGTCGGGCGGCAGGTAACTTTAAAGGAAATCGGCTTGGGCGACGCGAAACCGAACGTCCGCGCCGCCGCGTCGGTCGCGGTCGGCAAAATGGGCTGTCCGAACTGCGGCGGTTCGCTCGAACTCGTCGCGCCCGACAAAACCGAGCGCGTTACCTGCCCGTTCTGCAATTCGCTGCTCGACGTTAATAACGGCAACTTAAAATTTCTCAAATCGCTTGGTGAAAAAGCGACTTTTTCATTTGAATTGCCAATCGGTGCAAAGGGGAAATTTGCAGATTTCGACGACGGCGCGGAACAGCAAATCATCGGCGCGATGGTCAGAAGCGTCACTTACAGCGGCACGAAATATTTCTGGCGCGAATATCTGCTTTATAACCCGATGATCGGTTTTCGCTGGCTGGTCGAGGCTGAACATCACTGGAATTATGTTGAATCGGTGACGGTTGCGACCAACGATTTTTCCGGTCCGATTGCCGGCGACGTGATTACCCGAACGAATCCGGTGGGCAAAGACGCAACGGCGTTAAAGAATAAAAATTTTCATCTTTTTCAAACCGCGCCCGCCACGGTTGAATACGTGCAGGGCGAATTTTACTGGCGCGTCGAACAGGGCGAAACGGTCAAGTCGAGTGACTATATCGCGCCGCCGTTTATGCTTTCGATGGAATCCACGGACAAGGAATTAAACTGGTCGCTCGGCACCTACGTCGAACGCGACACGATTCGAAACGCTTTCAATCAGCCGGATTTGCCCGCTTCATTCAGCGTTGCGCCGAATCAGCCGTTCAAACAAAACCGGCTGATTCGCGCGAGCTTAATTGTTTTAGCCGCTTTCGTTTTGGTCACGACGATTTCTTCGAGCGTATTGAACAAGATGTCGGACAGACGCGCGACCGGCACGAATCAAAAATTTACCTTGTCGCCGCAAACCGCCGCCGACGCGAAAACCGTTTTTTATTCTGCGCCGTTTTATCTGGCAAAAGGCAAATCAGGTTCGGTAACGCTTAAAACCGCTTTGAATTACGAAACCTGGTCGGATTTTTCCGCCACATTGGTTCCGGCAAACCAAGCGGCGAATCAAAATAATCCGGCGCAAATTAAAACCGGCGATTACGGTTATCCCGATTGGACGAGCAATTATCGTTCGCTCGATGTCGCCGCGGACGGCGATTATCAGCTTCGGGTAGAAGGCAATTGGAAGGAATGGGACAAGCCACTGAACCTCGAAATTGACGTTTATCAGTATAACAGCAGCGGAATTCCCGTCACTATTCTGCTGATATTTATGCTCGCCGGCGTGTCGCTTATTCTGATAATTTACAAATTTAATTTCGAGACGCGCCGTTGGAGTAACACCGATCTTCAAAAGCCGTCCGGCGAACTGCTTTCCGATATAATTGCGGGAAAATAAACGCGGAGAATTTTTATGCTGAGTAAAATTTATTACGGTTTTGGCGGGACGTTGATTGCAATTTATCTGGCGGCGAATCTTCTTAGCCTGCGTTCGAGCGGCACGCCGCAACCGCGCGATTTCGGTCCGATGCGAATGGAACGCGGAAAATACGTTTATGTTCCGCCGACCAAATATCCGAGCGGCAGTAATCCTTCTTCGGGCAGCAGATCAGGAGGCAGCAGCAGTTCGAGAAGTTACCCGTCGAGCGGCGGTTTTTCAGGAGGCAAATAATGTTTAATTTTCTAAATATTTTTAACGCCTTTGCGCTCGTCGTCAAATTCGACCAACTGGGTGACGCGCTTGTCTCGATATTATTTTTCGCCGTCATCGGTCTGGTGATTTTCGGCATCGCATATTTCGTTCTGCATTTGATTTTGCCGTTTTCGCTGCGTCTTGAAATCGAAGAAAAACAAAATCCCGCGCTCGGCATTTTGATCGCCTCGCTGATTGCGGGCATTGCGATTATCGTCGCCGCCGCGATTTGAAAAATACCGGCGCAATTTATCAAGTGGATATTCCTTTCAACTTTATACTGCTTTCTCCATCGTTTATTCTTTAATATGAAAAACTTCGTCATCTGTTTTTGCCGTTTTGATTTTATTAATCGGCTTATTAGCGATACTTTTTGAATTTAGGCTTTGATTGATCCTGAAAGACCTAAAAACTCTCAGCATTTTGTCTTTATCGCTATTGCTATTATAAGTTTTTTAATAAGCCGGTTTCTTTGGAAACTTTCAAAACAAATGAATCGTCGCGTACCGCTTTTATTTCTCAACGTCATCATCATCGCCACCTGCGGTTTGATTTACGAACTGCTTGCCGGAACTTTGGCTTCGTATGTTCTCGGCGATTCGATTACGCAGTTTTCGCTGATTATCGGAATTTATCTGTCGGCGATGGGTGTTGGCTCATGGCTTTCGGGTTTTCTCGATAAAAATCTCGCCAAACATTTCGTCGAAGTCGAACTCGCCGTCGCCGTTCTCGGCGGATTTTCCGCGCCGCTGCTGTTTTTCAGTTTCGCCAATGTTTCTTATTTCAACATCATTCTTTACGCGACGGTTTTCGGCATCGGCGTTCTGGTCGGTCTGGAAATTCCGCTTTTGATGCGGATTTTGAAGGACGAACTCGATTTCAAACAGCTCGTCGCCCGCGTTCTCGCGCTCGATTACATCGGCGCACTCGTCGCTTCGCTTTTGTTTCCGCTTTTTCTCGTGCCGAAATTGGGTTTAACGCGCACGTCATTGGTTTTCGGAATCTTGAACGCCGGAGTCGGAATTTGGGGAACGTGGCTGCTCAACAGTCTAATGTCTAAACGCGACCAGAACCTCTTGCGAATCAAAGGTTTCGTGATTATTTTCCTGCTCGTCATCGCATTTATTAAAGCCGACACGCTGACTTCTTTAGCCGAAGACAATCTTTTCACCGACAACATAATTTACGCGAAAAGCTCGTCGTATCAGCGCATCATTGTCACGAAAGGCAAAACCGGCTACGCGCTTTTTCTGAACGGCAATCTGCAATTTAATTCGTTTGACGAATATCGTTATCACGAAGCATTAGTTCATCCGGCGATGATTGCGGCGGGCGCAAATCCGAAAAGAGTTTTAGTTTTAGGCGGCGGCGACGGTCTGGCTTTGCGCGAGATTTTAAAATATCCGTCAGTCGAATTCATCCAACTCGTTGACCTCGACCCCGAAATGACGGGCGTTTCAAAACACGTTCCGGCTTTAGGCGAACTCAACCAGCATTCGTTTGACGACCGACGAGTTCACGTTACCAACGCCGACGCTTACGTTTGGCTCGACAATAACAACATTGAACCTTTCGATGTCGCCGTCGTAGATTTCCCCGACCCGAACAATTTCGCTTTGGGAAAACTTTACACGACGCGGTTTTACAATCTTTTAAAATCGAAATTAAAACCCGACGCTTCGGTCGTCATTCAAACGACATCGCCTTTGATTGCGAGAAAATCCTTCTGGTGCATCATCAAAACCGTCGAAGCTGCCGGTTTCGTCGTCAAACCTTATCAAACGACCGTTCCGAGTTTCGGCATTTGGGGTTATGCTCTGGCGAAGCTCGCGCCGTTCGACGCGCCGCAGCAGATTCCCGAAAATTTGAATCTGAAATTCTTAAACGATAAAACGCTCGCTTCGATGTTTGAGTTTTCGGCTGATACTTCGCTGCCGTCGGGAGAAATCGAAATAAATCGTTTGGATAATCAGGCTCTGGTCAGATATTACGAAACCGAATGGCGCAGATTTGAGTAAACAGTTCTTCAAAAAATCAAAATGAAATTCACGCGCCGCGAGGTTTTATCAGCATTTTTGGGTTTGCCGTTCGCGCTCGCGGCGTGTCGTTCAAACTCGGCAGAAGCATTTCCGGCGGGCGAAATCGTCGGTGCAAACGTCAACATCGGACATATTTTACGCGAAAATCGAACGCCGGAAGTTCCCGCGAATAATTGGGAAACGGTGAAAGTCGCCATTGTTGGCGGCGGCGCGGCGGGTTTGACGACGGCATATAAACTCACAAAAGCAAATTTCAACGATTTCGTTCTGCTCGAACTCGAAAACGCCATCGGCGGAACGGCGCGGAGCGGAACTTCCGATTTGGTCAATTATCCGTGGGGCGCACATTATTTGCCCGTTCCATTTCAGGAAAACACGGAATTAATCAATTTGCTCGATGAAATGAATTTGACGGACGGCGCAAACGAGCGCGGCGAAATTTTAATCAAAGAACAGTTTTTGTGCCGCGAACCCGAAGAAAGAGTTTTCTACAAAGGTCGCTGGTATGAAGGTTTGTATTTGTCGGTCGGCGCAAGCGACGAAGACCGACGGCAAATCGCGGACTTTCAAAAGCAGATTGATTTTTGGGTCAACTGGCGCGACTCTGACGGCAGACGCGCGTTTGTCGTGCCGGTTGCCGGCTGCTCGACTGACGCGGAAGTGATCGCGCTGGACAAAATTTCGTTCGGCGAATGGCTGAGAAACAAAGGTTTTACGTCCGAAAGATTATTTTGGTATTGCGATTACGCGACGCGCGACGATTACGGTTTGAAACTCGACCAAACTTCAGCGTGGGCGGGACTTTTTTATTTCTGCTCGCGCGTTCGCAAAGCGGGCGAAGAATCGCAGCCGTTCATCACTTTTCCCGAAGGCAATGGTCGTTTCGTCAATTTTCTGCACGAAAAAACGCGAGATAAAATACGGCTGAAAACAATCGCGCTCGAAATTATTCCGAATGAAAAAGGCGTTGATGTCGTTTGTTTAAACACCGAAACGAACGAGTTAAAAGGTTTTCACTGCGAGAAAGCAGTTTTCGCCGCGCCGATTTTTACGGCGAATTATCTGATTCGAGATTTCAAACAAACGCCGCCCGTTTACGTTCGGGAATTTGAACATAATGCGTGGTTCGTGGCGAATTTATTTTTGAAAGACCGACCGAAAAACCAGTTTACAAAGGATTTTCCGCTCGCCTGGGACAATGTTTTATACGACAGCCCGTCGCTTGGTTACGTCAACGCGACGCATCAGAAAGGCATGGATTACGGCGCGACCGTTCTGACTTATTATTATCCGATGTGCCACGAAGAAAATGCGCGGGCAAAACTTTTCAATTACGAATGGAAGGATTTAGCCGATGTCGTTATAACGGATTTGAGCCGCGCACACAAAGATATTCGTCAACTAACGACGCGAATTGACATAATGCGCTGGGGACACGCGATGATTTCGCCGCGCCCGAATTTTCTCTGGACGGGCGCACGCGAACAAGCGCAGAAACCGTTCCGCAACATCCATTTCGCGCATTCCGATTTAAGCGGCATCGCGCTTTTTGAAGAAGCATTTTTTCACGGCGTTCGTGTGGCAAAAGAGATTTTAGCGAAATAATTATGATTGAATTGAAAGCATTAAATCTTCATTGGTTAAAAGATACCGAGTCAGAAAGAGACTTGTGCGCTCACGGTTCGATGTACCTGAAAATAGACGATAAAATTGTTTGTGATGAAAATGCCGGAGAATGGACAGTCAGCGCATCAGCTTACTATTTGTTGAAATCTTTGAAGGAAAACCACGACGGAACTATTGAACCTCAAATAATTCCGTGTTGCGGATTTAATATGTATGCTGTCGGTGATGAGAGCAATGAATTATTGATTTTTGGCTGTGCGAACGGCATAAACTGGACAATTACTCACGAACGACATTTATTGATTCATCAATTTGGAGATGGTGAAATAATTGAGACGGATTTTGATGAATGGCGAAATGCAGTTTGTAATTTTTCAGACGAGATAATAAATTTTTACGAAAGTTCACCGCCAAAAATTGTTGACGATGAAGAAGATAAAAACGGTTTTGAACTTTTTATGCGAGAGTGGAAACGTTTGAGAGCAGAAGCATTTGATTAAAGATGCAAGCCGTAAATCAATCAACATTTGAAATTGCGAAAGAAAAAGCTAACAGCAAATGGCTTTTTTCCGCGCCCGTTGATTTGTCGGTTTTTCTCGGCAGCGCGGTTATTTCGCTCGTGCTTTTGGCGGTTGGCTGGCGGCTTGGGATTTTGAATGACGAATCGCCGGATTGGACTTGGATTTCGGCGGTTCTTTTTATTGATGTCGCGCACGTTTGGTCAACTTCTTTTCGGGTTTATTTCGATGCGGAAGAGTTTAGACGGCGAATCTGGCTTTATACGCTCGTGCCGTTTTTCGGTTACGCGGTCGGTGTCGCGCTTTATTCGGAAGGCGAGTTGGTTTTCTGGAAGGCTTTGGCGATGCTCGCAGTATTTCATTTCGTGCGTCAGCAATACGGCTGGGTCAATCTTTACCGCGCGAAACTGCGGGAAAAATCGCGTGTGACGTGGTGGATTGACGCGGCGGCGATTTATCTCGCAACCGTTTATCCGCTCGCGTTTTGGATGACGAGTTTGCCGCGCAATTTTAACTGGTTTGTCGAAAACGATTTTTTTAATCTGCCTGCGATTGTCGAGCAGATTCTTTTTCCAATTTACGTTCTGGCATTAGCCGCTTATTTCGGTAAATCTGTTTTTCTTTATTTTACTAAAGGATTTCTAAACATCGGTAAAGATATAATCGTTTTGACGACCGCCGGTTGCTGGTATGTCGGCATCGTCGCGCTCAATTCTGATTACGCTTTTACGGTGACGAACGTGATTATTCACGGTGTTCCGTATTTCGCTCTGATTTATTTTTATGCGAAATCGAGACGCGAAACGGCGAGCGGTTTTTATCAGAAATTATCGTCAAACTGGTTCGTTTTCTTAGCGACTTTGTGGGCTTTGGCGTATATCGAAGAACTCGTCTGGAATCGCGGCGTGTGGCACGAACACGAATATTTGTTCGGCGCGAGTTGGGATTTGGACGATTGGAAAATGTATCTCGTGCCGCTGCTCGCCGTGCCGCAATTGACGCATTATGTGCTTGACGGTTTCATCTGGAAGCGGAAAAACAATGAAAATTTTCGGCTCATTAGTTAGAATGGCTTTATGAAGAAAGGCAATGTTAAATTTTTACCGGTTTTTTTAATTTGTCTGTGTTTGTTTTCCGCCTGCAAAAAAACCGATTCTTCGGAAGGTTTTGAAACATCGTATTTTTCTGACGATACGACTGCCGCCGCCGAACTTGTCGGTTCTGCCAACGAAGACCTCAACAAAATCAAAGTTTTGTATAAGAAAAATGAAGATCATCTCGATGAATTAAAATCAGCAATGAGCGACCAGAATATTGAAAAAGTAAAGAAAATTACTGATGACCTCGTGTATGTCATCAATGATGGAATGGATCTGGGAAATAAAGCGGTCGAGAAAATCAGTCAGGCGGAACAAATGAACATCAGCCCGGATTTTAAGGATTATTTGAGCTTAAAAGAAGAAAGCCTGCGCAAACAGTTGGAAGCGTTTGAAAATCGTCGGCAAGCCGCGCGACTTCTGCGCGACAGTTTCGGCACGAATAATCCGGCGGACATCGAAAAAGCCAAAGCCGCATTTAAGGAAAAGGAAGAAAAGTCTTTGAAATTAGTGGAAGAAGCTAAAGACATCAGCAAAAAAGCGAACGATTTGGCAAAGGAAAGTTCCAGAAAACTCAATTAAAAAAATAAAGCCGCAGATTAATTTGCGGCTTTATTTTTCTTCAGATTTATCGTTTTATAGAATGCGCGGTTTGTGATTCGGGTGTTTAGAATTGCGGAGTCGCTTCAAACAAATTATCAAATCCCTCGAAATTCGCCGCGCCGTCTTTGGAAATTTCCGGCGTTACGCGCAGCGTTTGTCGGTTGCGGTCGCGGATAATCGTCAAAGAAACGTCGCCTTCCTTTTTGTCGTTAATCGCACGAATCAAATCCCTCTGTCCGCCGATTGCTTTGCCGTTAACTTCGATGATAACATCGCCGGCTTTCAGTCCGGATTTGAACGCCGGCGAATCATCACGGACGCTTTCAATCAACAGACCTTTGCCGTCCGCGATGCCGAAATAACCGCCGAGCTGTTTGGTCAAAGGCGCAACGCCGATACCGATTTGACGGCTCGCATCGCCGCGAAGGATGAAAACTTTCCCGTTATTATCGCCTCCGCGCGGCGGCAGACGGCGCATTTGCGGCAGCGGAGTTCCGGGCAGAGTTTGAATATTTGGCAGCGCAAGATTTTCCAAGCCGAAGCCGCCTTGAAACGGCGTAAATTCGCGTTTGCCGAGCGTCACATCAATCTCAAGTTCGCCGCCGCCGCGCAGAATTGTCAATTTCGCAGTGTGATCGGGCGCGACTTCGGCAATTAAGCGCGTTAATTTCATCACGCTTTCGACTTCTTCGCCATTAAAACGGACGATGACATCGTTTGTCTGCAAACCGGCAATTGCGGCTGGCGAATCGGCGGCGACCTTTTCAACACCGACACCGCGCACTGATGCGAGCCCGAATTTAGAAAAATTTTCTTTTGTAACTTCCTGCGTTTGAATGCCGAGATAACTTCGCTCGAAAGGCGCGATTAAAACGCCGCTTTGAACGCGTTTTTCGGTTCTGTTCGTCGGCTCGGTCGGCGTGTTCTGCGCGTTGACGGCAACGACGCTGACAACAGAAAAAGCACTAAAAATCAATAATTTACGCAACATAAAGCCTCCCGAATTGTAGTTGGTGTAAAACTTTTCCCCCGTTGTTACGGGCTATTTTAGAAATAGGTTGCAGCAACGGTTAAAAAAGTTGCATCGGCGGAAAAAGTCAGCAAAAAACTGACGATTTTTTATCAAATATCATCGTTAAATCTGTGTTTTAACCGCATCTACTTTTGCAAATAATACAGCAAATATAATAGGATTAGTTTGAAAGCAATAACTTTCAATTTTGATTTTTAAGAAACAGAGGTATTTTTATGAGAAGACTAACAGTTTTAGGTTTTACAGCCGTTTCAGCAATGGCTTTAATCGGTTGCGAATCGGCAGCCAACACAAACGTCAGCGTCAACAAGGCGATGAACGCGAATTCAAACGTCGCGATAGTTGTTAACAGCAATTCGAATATGGCGGCAAACACAGGCATGACCAACACGGTCGTAAACTCGAACGTATCGCGTGCGGACTATGACAAAGACCGCGCGAAATATGAAGCGAGTAAAGGCGCAAGCACCATCGGACAAGGCGCAAACGACAGCTGGATTTGGTTCAAAACCAAAGGCGCGTTGGCGACTGCTAATGACTTGAGCGATTCAACCATTAACGTTGACGTTGCTAATGACGTTGTGACGCTGAAAGGTTCGGTCAAAACCGCCGCGCAAAAAACGCAGGCGGAAACCGTTGCTAAAGGCATCGACGGCGTGAAAAGCGTGAAAAACGAATTAAAAGTTGATGCCGGTAATTCAATGACCAATCAAATGGTTGGCAGCAACACGAAAACAAATACAAACGCGAATATGAAGAAGTAAGCGTGTTTGTCAAATAAGCTAAAAGCCTGTCGTTTTTAAATAAACGGCGGGCTTTTTCTGTTTGAACTGCGCGAATCAACGTTTGCCGACGCTTTATATTATTTCGCGGTCGGAATTTGTAATTGCGCGCGGGTTTCTGGATGTTTTAATTATTGCAGCAGTTTTTGCAGTCTTTCTGCCGCCGCTTCGAGCGTTTCGTTTTTTTTGCAAAAACAAAATCGGACTTTTTGTGAACCGAGCGATTTGTCGTGATAAAACGATGAACCCGGCACGACTGCCACGCCGATTTCGCGGATTAAGTGCTTGGTAAATTCGACATCGTTCGCAAATCCGAAATCGGAAATGTCGGTCATCACATAATACGCGCCCTGCGGCATCGCGCATTTCAAACCGACTTTTTGCAGAATCGGCACGATAAAATCGCGCTTTCGCTGATATTCCTTCTGCAATTCGTTGTAGTAACTTTTCGGCAGACCGAGCGCATATGCGCCCGCGTGCTGCAAAGGATTTGCCGCGCCGACGGTTAGAAAATCGTGAACTTTGCGAATCGCCGATGTAATATCGGGCGGCGCAATCACATAACCGACGCGCCAACCCGTCACCGAATAAGTTTTCGACAGCGAATTAACGACGACGGTGCGCTCACGCATTCCCTCAATCTGCGCCATCGAAATGTGTCTCATACTATTTGCCGTCATTTGTCCCGCGTCGCGCGTTCCGCGATAAATAATATGCTCGTAAATCTCGTCAGTAAAACAAATCGCGTCAAATTCTTTGCATAATTCCGCGATAAATTCGAGTTCTTCGAGCGTGAAAACCTTGCCTGTCGGATTATTCGGATTGCAGATGATAATCGCTTTCGTGCGCTCGTTAAAAGCGGCACGCAATTCGTCTTTTTCAAAATGCCAGCCGTCCGCCGTTTGATAAAGCGGCACATGAACGGGTTTCGCGTCCGACAAAATCGCGTCCGGCGCGTAGTTCTCATAAAACGGCTCGAACACGACGACTTCTTCGCCCGCGTCAACCGTCGCCATCATTCCCGCAATCATCCCTTCGGTCGAACCGCAAGTGACCGTGATTTCCGTTTCGGGATCAACTTCCAAACCCAAAAACCGCTTCGTCTTTTCGGCAATCGCATCACGAAAAGATTTCACGCCCCACGTTATCGCATATTGATTGAAATCATCGCTAATCGCCTGCATCGCTCGCTGCTTAATATCTTCCGGCGCGGCAAAATCGGGAAACCCTTGTCCGAGATTAACCGCGCCGTATTTCATCGCCTCACGCGTCATCTCACGAATCACCGATTCGGTAAAACTCGCGGCTTTTTTCGATATTCTGTTTTTGATTAGTTTGGCTGGTGTCATAAAGAAATTTAACCACAAATGAACGCAGATTGACACGGATTCTGCGCTAATCTGCGTTCAATCTGCGGTTAAATTTTATTCTTTCGCGCCTAAACGGAAAGTCAATCCAACGTTAAAGCCTCTCGAATAACCGGGCGTAGCGTGAATTCTCTCAATAACGTCGCACGTCGAGCAAGTGCGCGATTCAAAATAATTTTGCGTCTCGAAGTAGCGTTTGTCGAGCAGGTTATCAATCGAGAAATTAAGATCAACCCCTTTGCGAAGTCGTTTGGCGACTGAGAAATCAACAACATCGTGACCGGCGGCGCGAATTGCGCTCGTCTTCGCCGTCCAAGCGGTAATTTGAAATGTGCCGCCAGCTTAAAGACGAGTTAAAACCTCTTAGTTCCGATAAAACGAAGCTACCGTTGGCGACGATGTGCGGTGCGCTGTCAACTTGTATACGGCGCGGCGAAATTTGATCAGACGAAAATTCGCCGGGATAAAACGATTCCAAAACCTGCGTCAATCCCCCGTTGAAACTCAATTTTTTTGTGATGCGAATGGAATTGCGAAGCTCAAAACCGTAGGAGCGCGAGCGTCCGGCGAATTCGATTGAGCCGTCGTCGGGAATGTAAACCTGTTCGTTCGAACGGTCTATAAAAAAGAACGTGCCGACGAGCGATACGCGCCGCCCGTTATATGAAGTTCCCGCCTGATAAAAATCAGTCGTCGAAACTTTCGGCGCGTCGGGATTTCTGACTACGCCGCGCGCATCTTGGGAAGAAACACCGCGTCCGTAATTGCCGTAAAATGAAATCGGGAAAGTTTCAAACGGCGACAAAACCGCCGACAGTTTCGGCTGAAAACGCGCCGCGCCTTCTTTGCCTTTTAAGATTATCAATTGGTCGCTTTGCTCGAATCCGTCAACGTCAAAACCGAAATAATCCCAGCGCAAACCGGCTTCGACGTGCAGATGTCCGTTGTAAAAATCAATTCCATTTTGCACATAACCCGCGTAATTGCTGATGTTTGCCTGCGCCGACGTATAAAGCACGTCAGGGTTATCAATATTTCCCGGCAGAGATTTACGATTCGGATTTCGCGACCGACCGACGGATAAAGACCGACGTTGATTTGATTAAAATGCACGTTGCCGCCGACCGTCACTAAAGACTGCTTGCCGAAAAGTTTATAAGGTTTCAAAAACTGCACGTTCGCGCCTTCCTGCAAGCGCGAATCGTGCTGCTGAATCTCGTCGCCGTAAGTCGGATCGAGCAAAGCAAATGTGAAATTTGAAAACAGATCGAACAGCGAACGCCCGATAAAAGCGTCGGCTTTGAACGTCGCGCCCGAGGCAAATTCCTTGCGGTAATAAGTCGAAATTGTGCCGAGCTGAACCTTGCCGCCGTTTTCCGGGTCAATGAATCCAAATCGGTCGAGTTGTCCGGCGTTTACCAAATCGAGCGGAATCTGTCCCGAGGAATAAAAATCGTTGCGTCCGGCGTTGAATTTGAAATCCAATCGCTTCGGTTTCACTGCGTTTCCAAGTTATGTTTCCCGAAAAATTATCGCGGCGGTAACGACCTTTGTTGATAAATGGTCCGTCGAGATAGCCTGGCTCGTAAGATAAAAACGCTTCGACGTTTTTGATTTTCGGACTGTAAGCGAAAAAACCGCGCGCCGAATTGAACGAACCGTATTGCACTCGCGCCGTAAAAAGTTGCGGCAGACTTTCGCGCTGTCTGATTTGAACCACGCCCAAACCCGAAAAATCACCGTAAGCCGCCGAAAAGGGACCGTTGATAATCGAAACGCTTTCAACTAATTCGGGCGATAAAGATTTTAACGCGCCCAAATAACCTTGCCCGTGTCCCTGCGTCGCTTGATTTTGCTGCACGTCGTCAACCAGAATCTTCAAACCGCCGTTCACGCCGCCGTGATCGAGATTGAATCCGAAACGGCGAATTTCCAGAGATTTGCCGCCGCCCTCGTGTTGTCCGACGTTAATTCCGGCGTTTAATGTTTGAATTAATTGATCGTCGCGCCCGAAAAGCGTGTTTTTGTAGATTGATTCGTTGCGCTGTTCGACTTCCGGCGTCAGCGTGTTCGCCTCAATCGTGACATTTTCGTTGATCGGGCGCACGACGAAATTTGCCTTGATTTGCAGGCGAATCAGCGTGTCGGTAACGGCAAAAATGCGCGTTACCTGTTCGATATTATTGCCGAAAAATTTGACTGATAAAGATTCGTTCGGAACCTGCACGAAAAACGCCCCTTCCGCATCCGTTTTCGCCGTTACTTTTCCGTCTGAAGTTTCGATTTCGATGTCAACATTCGGAATAAGTTCAAATTGCTGCGTAACCACCGTGCCGGCAAATGTCCGCGTGTTTTGAGCAAAAGCGTTGTCGTTGAAGAAAATGCCGAACGCCAAGATTAAAACCGTCAAAGCAAAATATCTAAGCGAAAAGATGTTTCTCATAAATTTATACACGCCTGTCAAAAGACTTTAACCAAGGTAACACGAACATTAGATTGGTAACACCAAGCGTTAATAAGTTTATTCGACGCTTCTGAAAAAGCGGATTCAATTTATTTTTTATCGGTGATAAACGATGAGGGCAAAGTCAAAAATAATTTGCCGTTTTTGATTCCTTTCAAACTCAAAAGTTCATTGGCAAGCGCGACGATTTCCGAGACGACTCCACGCAAGGCAATCAATTCCATACAATCGTTGTGGCTGACGTGAAGATGCATCACGGATAAAATAAGCGCGTGAAAATTGTGCTGAATTTCCGTCATTTGTTCGAGCAGATTGCTCGCGTGATGATTATAAACAAGCGTCAAACTTCCGAGAGCTTCGGTTTCGGATTCCAACTCGACCTTCTGTTGAATCAGCGCGTCACGAATCAAATCGCGTAACGCTTCGGATCGCGTCGCGTAACCGCGCTCGGCAATCAATCGGTCGTAATTTTCCAGTAAATCCTGATCAATGCTGACTCCGAATCTGATGATGTCACTCATAAATTTCTTTTCATAATTTTCGTCAAAAATTTATTTTTCGTAACCGTTCGGATATGCCGAATGCCATGCCCAAGCCGATTCAATAATTCGTTCGATTTCGGGAAACTGCGGTTTCCAGCCTAAAACTTCCCGCGCTTTTTTCGCGTCGGCAACCAGGCGCGACGGATCGCCGGCGCGCCGCGCGGCGATTTTCGCTTCGATATTCTTGCCGGTAATTTTCCGCGCCGCGTCGATAACTTCTTTGACCGAATAACCGCTGCCGTTTCCGAGATTGATAAATTCCGACGCGCCTTTGTTTCGTAAATACTGTAACGCAAGGAGATGCGCCTGGCTCAAATCGGAAATGTGGATGTAATCACGAATCGCCGTACCGTCGGGCGTTGGATAATCGTCGCCGAAAATCGCAATCGAATCCCGTTTTCCCTGCGCGGCAAACAAAATCAGCGGAATCAGATGCGTTTCGGGATCGTGATCTTCGCCGCACGCGCCGGACGCGCCGCAGGCGTTGAAATATCGAAGCGCGACGAATTTCAGATCGAAAGCCGTATCGTAATCCGCCAGTGCGCGTTCGACCATAAACTTTGACCAACCGTAAGGATTTGCCGGACTTTGCGGGTGTATTTCGTCAATCGGCACGTATTGCGGTTCGCCGTAAGTGGCGCAGGTCGAGGAAAAAATAAATCGTTTGACGTTGTTTTTGATCAAAACGTCGAGCAGTTTCAACGTCTGTGCGAAATTATTTTCGTAGTAAATGTTCGGTTTTTCGACCGATTCGCCGACATACGCGAACGCCGAAAAATGCATACACGCTTCGATTTCGTGTTCGCCGAGAATTTTTTCGATCAGCGATTCATCGCCGATGTCGCCTTCGTAAAACGGTACCGATGCGTCATTCGCCGCACGATGACCGTAAACTAAATTGTCCAGAACAACGGGCGATTCGCCTTTTGCGCGTAAATCTTCGACCGCGACGCTGCCGATATAACCTGCGCCTCCGGTAACTAAAATTGCCATAAAATTACTTTAATCCGACTTAAATATTATCGTATTTTGTAAATCCAAAGTGTGGTTTATTTTACCTCAGAATTATTTCCCGTCTAGGTTTTGAGCGGCGACGATTGCGGGTTGATGATGTTTTCAGATGATGATGCGGCGGCGGGTGAAGTTTTCTCGTCTTCGGTAATGGTCGCTTCAGGCAGGAAATGATTGAACAAACGGCGTATTTTTGCCCGATTGTTTTCCTCAACCGCCTGCCGAAAATTACTGACAATGTTGGCTACTTCGTCACCGGAATATGCGGCGATTTTGCCAATAAAAATTTTCGGATGCGTTGTTTTCAAGAGATTTTCGCCGGTAATTTCCAATTCTTCAAACAATTTTTCGCCCTTACGCATTCCGGTAAAAACGATCTCAATATCTTCGTAAGGCTGAAGTCCCGACAGGCGAATCATATCTTCGGCAAGGTCGAGAATTTTCACCGGTTTGCCCATATCGAGAATAAAAATTTCGCCGCCTTTGCCGAGTGCGCCCGCCTGCAAAACAAGCTGCGAGGCTTCGGGAATCGTCATAAAATAGCGCGTCATTTCCTTGTCAGTAATAGTTATTGCTTCGCCTTTTAAAATTTGTTCGCGGAAAATCGGAACGACCGAACCGGCTGAACCAAGCACGTTGCCGAAGCGCACGGCGACATAACTCGTTTCGTAAACGTTGTTTAAGTTTTGCAGAACGATTTCCGCGATGCGCTTTGACGCGCCCATTATTGATGTCGGATTAACGGCTTTATCGGTCGAAATCAAAACGAAATCGGTCACGCCGAATTTTCCCGCCAGTTCGCCGACGCATTTGGTCGCCAGAATGTTATTTTTTATCGCTTCGGTCGGGTTGGTTTCCATCAGCGGAACGTGTTTGTGCGCGGCGGCGTGGAAAACGACCGTCGGTTGATATTCGGCGAAAATCTCGCGCATTCTGGGTTCGTCGCCAATATCGGCAATCAATGGAACGAATTTCGTGTGCAGGAAATTTTTCGTCAATTCGCGCTCGATTTGAAATAAAACGAATTCGTTTCTTTCGACGAGCAACAGCAGTTTCGGGTTAAATTCCGTGATTTGGCGGACGAGTTCCGAGCCGATTGAGCCGCCCGCGCCGGTCACCATTACAACTTTGCCGGTTAAGAATTCGTGTAGATTTTCGTCGTCGAGTTCGACAGCTTCGCGTCCGAGTAAATCTTCGATCTGCACGTCGCGGATGCGGCTGATTTGTACGCGCCCGTGAATAATCTCGTGCAGACTCGGTACAATTTGCGTTCTGACGGGAATTTCGCGGCAGATATCAATGACGCGCCGTATGTCTTTGCCCTGCGCCTGATCAATAGCGATAACGACTTGTTCGATAATCAGTTCGTCCACTAATCTGGCTAAATCGTCGGTCGTCCCTAAAACTTTTATGCCGCTGACGCTGCCGCCTTTTTTGCGGCGGTCGTCGTCAACGAAACCTTTTACGTCGAGTTCCGCATCAGCGCGTCCAACCACGTCTCTGACTGCCAGCGCGCCGACTCTGCCCGCACCGACAAACAAAGTGGCTTTCGGCTTATGGCGACGTTTGCTCATTTGAAACGTCCGCTTTTCGCCGACTTCATAAATGAAACGACGCAGAATGCGCAAAGTCAGCAAGCCGGCGAAAGCCAAGCCGGTATCCATTAAAATAATTGAAATCGGAACCTGCCAGCGCGAAAACTGATCGCTCGAAACCAAAAGTCTGATGAGCAGTAAAATTACGCCGGATGCCAGTGCCGCCTTTAGAAACGCCTTAATATCGTCAATGCTGACATATCGCCAGATAATCGAATACGCGCCGACGAGAAATAATGAAGCAAATTGAACGAAGACGACGAACGGCAATTGATTAAGCGCATTGTCGAAATAATATTCGTTGATTTGAAAATCGAAACGCAGCAGATATGCCAGAAAAAATGCGCCGCCCAACACAAAGATGTCAGCCGCAAGCTGGAACGGGCGACGAAGAAACCAGAAATGCTCCGCCATTCGGTCTTTCTGTGGTGTATTTATCATTAGAAATCGGAAGAATAAGCTGCAACGGCTTTAACATTGAAATTACTTTGCAACGCCGAAAGAGTCAAGAATGAATCGAAGCAAAATCCTGACCGCGTAACAGATTGCCCGTAGAATTTATCGCAAGCAACCGATTAAACAAAAGGTTGAATCAAAGGCGGAAGTAAGTTATTCTTCCAGAATAAGAAATTATACAAGTTAAGAGGTTTTATGAATATCAAAATTTGGTTGGTTTGCGTCTTGACGCTCGGTTTACTGCAAACCGCCTTCTCACAGACAGTTTCCGTCACGCCCGCGCCCGAAACGGGTTATCTGGTCGGTCCCGGCGATGAAATTACCGGAAAAGTTTTGGGCGAACCGCAGTTCGATTTTATCGCCACGATTGACGAAGACGGCAGATTCCAGGTGCCGTTTTTCGATCAGCAAATTCAAGCACGATGCCGTACGGAAAAAGAATTGCGCGATGATGTCACGAAACTTTTGTCGAAATATTTGAAAACGCCGCAAATCAGCGTTCGCGTCACGCAGCGCAAAAGCCGTCCGCCCGCAACGATTTCCGGCGAAGTCAAAAATCAGCAGCAGGTTGATCTGCGCCGCGAAGCCCGACTGCTCGAACTGATTTCCTTTGCCGGCGGCGTGACCGAAGAAGCGGGCGGAATGGTGCAGATTTTTCGCACGACACCGCCGCTGTGTTCCGAAACTAACACAGATGCCGATTGGACAGCCGACTCGAATAACGGTCTGGATGTGCCTTCGCGGATGTATAGTCTGAGCAGTTTGCGGCAGGGCAGAGAGGAAGCCAACCCGATAATTTACCCGGGCGATGTTATCGTCGTGCAGAAAGCCTCGCCGGTTTACATCACGGGCGAAGTCGTCGCGCCGCAGGGAATTTTCTTAAAAGAAGGCGGCACATCTTTGACCGAAGCCATCGCCAAAGTCAACGGCGTGCGGCGCGAGGCGAAAACCAAAGATATTAAAATATATCGCCTGAAAGCCAATTCAAAGGAACGCGAAATTATCGCCGTCAATTACGATCAAATTAAAAAAGGTACGCAGAAAGATGTGATGCTCGAACCTTACGATATTGTCGAAGTTGATAAAGCGAAGAAAAGCGTCACGCAGACGATTCTCGAACTTGCCACCGGAGCCGGACGCACAGCACTCGGCGGTTTCGGCAACGCGCTTCCAACACGCGTTCTTTATTAATTGAAATGTTAAAAACAAATAAAGAAGCCGACTTGATAAAATTAAGTCGGCTTCTTTATTTCTACATTTTCCTTTCAGCTTGTTTCCCTTCCATCTCGCTGATTTCGTCAACGCGGCGAGCGTGGCGACCGCCTTCAAAATCGGCTTCGAGAAACGATTTGACGACTTTCTCGGCTTCTTCGAGCGGAATCATCCGCGCCGGAACGCTTAAAACATTCGCGTCGTTGTGCTGTCGGGCGAGTCTGGCAGTTTCCTCGTTCCAGGCAAGCGCGGCTCGAACTCCGCGAACTTTATTCGCCGCGATTTGCATTCCGTTACCCGAACCGCAAACCAAAATTCCCTTCTCGACCTCTCCGCTCGCCACCTTTTCAGCAACTTTCTGCGCGTAAATCGGGTAATCAACCGATTCGCTTGAATTTGTCCCGACATCTTCGTATTCAACGCCGAGTTCGTCAAGCTGGCGTTTAATTTTTTCCTTATCTTCGTAACCTGCGTGGTCTGCGCCAATAGCAATTTTCATATTCGTTTCGTCTCCGTAATTTTGATTTTAACTGAAATTCTGCAAATAGAATAATAATTCTGGTAGAATCTTTTTAACAGCCTCAACCCTGAATCTGCAATGGAATTAAAATGTTTTACCACCAGAGAAGTGGCGCGACTTTGCCGCGTCAGCGATGCCACCATTAAGCGTTGGGAAGCAAACGGCTTGCTGCGTTCGGAACGGACGAACGGCGGACACCGACGATTTCGGGCAGAAGAAATAGCGCGTTTTCAGTGCGAACAGAAACTCGGACTGAAATTTTCCAACGGCGACGAATCGGTGATGAGAGCAGCAACGCGCCGCATCAACACCTGCGAATCAGATGCCTCGCTTTTTCAATCGCTCGTCGCGGGCTGCGAGGAAGAGTCGGCGAATCACTTAATAAAAGCGCATCTGCAAGGCAAACGACCGGCGGAAATCTTTGACGATTTATTTTGTCCGGCAATGCGGCGCGTCGGCGAACTTTGGTATAACGGCGAATTGAGTATTACGCAGGAACATATCGCCACGCGCGTCGCGGCAAACGCCATTTTCAAATTGCGAAACGTGCTGCCCGTTCCGCCAACGAACGGAAAACTCGTGATGTGCTGCGCTATCGAAGGCGATTTTCACGAATTACCAACGCTTCTGGCACAGACGATTTTCGAGAGCACAGGCTGTGAGGTTTTAAATTTCGGCGCAAATACGCCGCTTTATGGTTTGACTGAAGAAATTGCGCGGAACGCGCCTGATTTGATCTGTATCTCGGCAACACTAATGGGCGATATCGAGCGGCTCATCCGCGATTACAAAATTGTCACCGAGCAGACCGAAAAATTCAGCATTCCAGTTATTCTAGGCGGCAAAATGTTTGCCGACGAATGCATTCGCCGACGTTTTCCCGCCGACCTCTACGCCCGAAGTTTTGCGGAAGTCGTGGTTTTCACGCAAAGATTAATGGAAATTTCAACTTTATCCGAACAGGCGCGTGTTTGATTAAATTGAAGCAATGACGTATCGCATTTTGGCGGAAATCGTGCTGGTCGCGCATTTCTGCTTTGTCATTTTCACGGTGTTCGGCGGATTGCTCGTTCTGCGGCGCGGTTGGATTGCCTTTCTGCATCTTCCGGCGGTGTTTTGGGGAATCGTCATCGAATTTTTCTGGCTGGCGTGTCCGCTAACGACTTTGGAAAATTGGCTGAGAATTTCGGGCGGCGAAGCGGGTTACGAAACAGGATTTATAGATTATTTCGTAACCGCCGTTTTATACACGCCGCTTTCGCCGCTGATGCGCGTCGCGCTCGGATTTTTGCTTGTCGCGTTTAACTTGCTTGTATATTTCTATGTTTTGCGCCGATATTTTCTAAAATCAGAAGCCCGCGCGTGAGCAAGGGCGGAACATTCAATTTAGCGTGTTCCGCCCTTGCTCACGCGCGGGCTTCTGATTTGTTGGGAAAACCTCTATAATTTTTGATAGAAAATGAAATTTGCCGTACTTAAAATTTTCGCCTTTCTGCTAATCGCTTTTGCCGCGACCGCGCCGACAATTTCCGCGCAGGATTTTCTGCCGGAACTCGTGCGGCGGATCAAACCTTCGGCGGTGGCGATTGAGACTTTCGATGCGAAGGGCGCGAGCATTTCGCGCGGCAGCGGATTTTTCATCGCGGCGGACAAGATAATCACCAACCGGCACGTCATCGAAAAAGCGAGCCGCGTCGAAGTTCATTTGATGGACGGCAAAAAGTTTTCGGCGAAAGGCGTTTTGTCCATTGACGGCGAAGGCGATTTGGCGTTAATTCAGGTTGACGTGCCGCCAGCATCCGCCGTGCCTTTGCCGCTGGTGCAGTCTGCGCCGCAGGAAGGCGAATCAATCGTGGTCGTCGGCAATCCATTCGGTTTGGAAGGCTCGGTGTCGAACGGCATCGTTTCGGCGGTCAGGGAAATTCCGGGTTACGGGAAAATTATTCAGATTACCGCGCCGATTTCGCCCGGTTCGTCGGGCTCGCCGGTCGTGAATATGCGCGGACAGGTGATCGGCGTGGCGACTTTGCAGGCGGCGGAAGGTCAGAGTTTGAATTTCGCAGTTCCGGCTTCCAGAATTACGCAGTTAAAAATCGGCACGCTGCAAACATTCGCCTCGCTCAACGCCGAATCGCAGAAGAATAAACGCGCGGCGGCGCAGGCTTTGTATTCGCAGGGACTCGGGATTCTATCGCGTGACGAATATGCGCGGGCGGCGGTTTATTTTGAAAAGGCGGCGGAGATTGATCCGAATTACGCGGAAAGTTGGTATCAAGCGGGATTTTGTTACGGAATGCTCGGTCGTCATGCCGACGCGCTCAGAGCGTCGAGACAGGCAGCGAAACTGCGACCCGAATGGGCGGAAACTTTTGTTAATATCGGCGCGTCGAGTTACGCGCTCGGGCAATATAAAGACGCAGCGGACGCGTATCGGCAAGCGACGAAACTCGACGCGGACAACGCCGATTCGCAATACGCGCTCGGTTTGTCTCTTAAATAAACTAAACCGCAACGACGAGGAAATTCTCGCCTACAAACGCGCCGTCGCCATTCGACCGGATCACGCGAACGCGCTGGAACAACTCGGCGCGGCGTATTTCAAACAGAAACGCTATCAATTGGCAATCGAAGCCTTCGAGCAGTTAAAAACCTACAAATCCGACGCGAAAACCTACAATTATCTCGGCGAAAGTTATTTTGAACTCGGCAAAACGACGGAAAGCGTCGAAGCCTTTAACAACGCCGTCAGTTATAATCCCGACTTTGAACGCGCCCGATACAACCTCGGCAAAGCCTATCTCAAAGCGGGCGACGTAGATTCCGCCAACATTCAATACGAAATTCTGCGCGGCAGCAAATCCGATTGGGCGGACAGACTTTACGTGCTAATCAACCCTTAGATAAGGGATGAGGGATGAGGGATGAGGGATGAAGTTAAGACAGGAAGATTATTCTTCTTCTCTTAATCATCCCTCATCCCTCTACCCTCATCCCTTACGAAGCCCTATTGAATTGGCGGGTCGTTCGAGGTTGCGGGTGCGCCGTTTTTGTCCGCGCCGCGCAGAACGCCGGTGAGATCAATATAGAATGAACGCCGACTGCCTGAGTCGTAGCGAACGGGCGTTGCTTTTAAGCTAAAGAAAGCTGGTGAAGTGCCGGGAACGGCGGCGATTGTTGAATATTGAAAGGTATATCCGCCGCGTGTGCCAATCCACAAAACTCGACTGATCAAATTCGCGTCATAAAGTTGTTGGAAACTCGCGTAATTGCCGTTGCCGACGGTTGCGGCATAAGTAATTTCCGCGCCGTATAAATCTCGCAAACTGGAAATCGCGCATTCTTCATACGGCACACAGTCCGTATCAATAATGAAATCCGTCGCAGTTGCCGCTGCGCCTTGCTTATCTCCGCCGCGCAGAACGCCTGTCTGGTCAATATAAAAAGACTTTACGCCTGATTTTCGATAGCTAATCGGACGCGCGACAACGTAGAAAGTAGCGGGCATATTTCCACCGTGCGGCACGGCAAACATCTGGTAAGAATAGCCGTATTTATACGCCGTCGCCAACGCTTCATCTATCAAACCCGCTTCTCGGAGAGATGAAAACAGCGGCGCGTAATCGCCGTTTCCGGCGGTTGCGGCATACGTCACCTGCGCCGAATGAATCAGCCGCAAGGAAGTTGTTACCAATTTTTCATTTTGCGCGGGCGCAGCCGATGCTTCGGCACGAAAGACGATTAGCGATACGAACAAAAAAGCAACCGTAAATATTTTTTTTGACATAATTTTCGGTGATTTGTTGATTTGAGAAATTAGAGCCACAACTATTTTAACAAAGTGCGTCTTTAACTTTCAATCTTTTTTCTTGTGGGCGATTGGCTGAATGACGCACCGATTTTACCTGATTATTCAAAAAGGCGCGGGTGAGAAATTTGTTTTTCTCACCCGCGCCTTTTTTTGTTTTTATGCTTATATCGTTATTATTCCGAAGGAATAACCAGTTCCTGACCGGGAAAGATTTTGTCCGGGTCGTCGAGTTTGTCGCGGTTTGCTTCGAAAATTTTCTGGTAGCTGATGCCGTATTTCGAGCCGATTTTGCTCAAAGAATCGCCTGACTGCACCGTGTAGGTGTTTTCAGCCGCTTCCGGTGCGCTGATGTTCAGCACCATATCGCCCGAACGATAATCAGGGTCAATTTCGTTGTATTTGTCCCACAATTGCTGTTTGACTTCCGCGCTCGGTGCAGAACCTTCGATTTTCACAAAGCCTTCGCCTTCGCTGACGTTCAAATTAGAAATATTCGATTGGTTCGCCAAATCAATTAATGATTGATATTTTTCCTGTAATGACATTTAAGTTTTCCTCCTGAATTATTTCTCGGTTATCTTATTGGTGAACGGTTTGCCCGCTGCTTCCTGCGCTGTCATCGTTGCTTCGGTCATTTTGCCTTTGGCAACCGTTCCGCCAAGCGTCGCCGGTGTTGTCGTCATATCAACCGTAACATCGTTGAAACCTTTCGCTTTGAGCGCGGCTTCAACTTTCGACTTCATATTCGGGTCGGTAGAAACCGGGGCTTCACTTGTTTTCGCAATCGGCGTTGCCGAAGCGATTACCACCGCGTTGGTGTTGGTCGTATTTGTATTAGCTGCGCCTTTACAACCGGCAAATCCGGCGACTGCCGCCAAGCCGAGAACTGCTAAAAATTTAATTTTCATCTGTTTTCTCCTGAAAAATCTTTTCCTCAAAATATTTAATACTTTCACAAACCTAAACCGCAAAAATCCCTGAAAGACTTCTACGGCTTTTTCTCTCTCGTTTGTAGGATTTACTCTACGCTATTTTGTAAATAATGTCAGTCAAATTGCATCGAAAAAACCTCTTCGGCGATTTTTTTTGCAATCTCAAATGATGTGAAATCCGGTCGGATAATAAAATGCCAGTCGGCGAGACAATATAACCGTTGTCTTTCCTCAAAAAGTTGCTCGGTTTGCTGTCGGCTTTTCGCCAATGGACGGTCGCGTTTCGAGGCTTTGATGTTGCGCCAGCAATGCTCAAA
Organism: Pyrinomonadaceae bacterium; assembly: GCA_963761145.1. Classification (GTDB taxonomy): domain Bacteria; phylum Acidobacteriota; class Blastocatellia; order Pyrinomonadales; family Pyrinomonadaceae. Next base: position 494,654 of record CAVXFU010000003.1, on the reverse strand, counting down.
CGTAGATTCGAGCCACACGGTCGTGAATTTTTTTTCCTTTATCAAACGCCGATTTTCCTCAATCGTCCACGCGCCGCCGCCGAGCGCGATAATATGCGTTTCGTCCGCCGCCAACACGCGCCGCAGATTTTCCGTCTCGATCTGCCGGTAACGGGCTTCGCCCAATTCGTTGAAAATTTCGGCAATGCTCCGTTTTTCGCGCTGTTCAGTGTAAACGTCGAGGTCAATTTTTTCGCATTGCAGCAGCGAAGATAGAAAACGGGCGACCGTTGATTTGCCAACGCCCATAAAACCCGTCAAAACTATTCGCTGTTGATTGTCCATCAGATTATTTCACACAAAACTCAGAGGGAAATTCTAACAGGAAAGCAAAGATTTACAAGATGGGAACTGTCAGAAGCCCGCGCGTGAGCAAGGGCGGAACACGCCAATCTTAATGTTCCGCCCTTGCTCACGCGCGGGCTTCTGTCCTTAATCCGGCGAGCGTCTCGAAAAATTCGGGAAACGAAACGCCCGCCGCGTCTGCGCCGACGATTTCCGTTTCGCCCGTCGCAAACAAACCCGCAATCGCAAACGCCATCGCAATCCGGTGATCGCCGAACGAATCAACCGCCGCACCTTTCAAATCGGATTTTTCAACTCTGAGTCCGTCGGGAAATTCTTCGACCGTCGCGCCCATTCGCCGCAGATTTTCGACGACTGATTTTATTCTGTCCGATTCTTTCACGCGCAGTTCCGCCGCGCCGCGAATCTCCAAACCCGTTTCGATCTGCGTTCCGAACACGGCAAGAATCGGAATTTCGTCAATCAAATTCGCTATCACATCGCCCGCAACTAAATTTGTTTCATTGTTTGAAGTCAATTTTTTATGCCCGCGAACTTGAATATCGCCGACGATTTCGCCGTTCACGTTTTTTGAATTTTTAATTTCGATGTCTGCGCCAAACGATTTCAAAACTTCCAAAATCGCCGTTCTGGTCGGATTCAAGCCGACGTTTTCCAACAGAACGTCCGAATCTTCCAAACAACTCGCCGCGACGACAAAAAACGCTGCCGATGAAACGTCCGACGGCACGTTCAAATCTTTGGCGACGAGCCGCGAATGCCCTTCAACCGAAATTTCCTGCACAAATCCGCTCGCCGTCTGCGCGAAAATTTCTTCAATTTCCGCGCCCAAAAAGCCGAGCATTAATTCTGTATGATTCCTCGAAGTCGGCAATTCCATTTCGGACGCGGGATTAACGACCGTCGTATTGCCGTCGGCGTTCAAGCCCGCTAACAGCACACAAGATTTGACTTGCGCACTGGCTACTGGAAGTTTGTATGAAATCGCCGTCAGCGGATTTGCGCCGTGAATTATTAAAGGCGCGCAGAAATTTTCCGATTCGATTTTCGCGCCCATCTGCGTCAAAGGTTCGATAACGCGGCGCATCGGACGCTTTGACAAACTCACGTCGCCGATCAAAACCGAATCGAAATTTTGTCCCGCCAACACTCCGGCTAAAAGCCGCATCGTCGTGCCGCTGTTGCCGCAGTCGAGTTCTTTCGTCGGTTTTGTAAATCCGTTTTTGCCGACACCTTCAACGCGTAAAGTCGAATTTTCCTTTTTAATTTCCACGCCGAGATTCCGCAGACATTCAACGGTTGAAGCGCAGTCCGCGCTCGTCGCAAAATTTTCGATGCGCGTTTCGCCCGTCGCCAAAGCCGCGAAAATGGCGGCGCGGTGTGAAATTGATTTGTCGCCGGGAAGTTTGATTGTGCCGTTAAGCGAATTTGCTGGCTGAATTTTCATATTTTGATGAATATTAGAAGCCATCTCAAAAATAGGCATTGTTGAATTTACACTTGATTTTCCCTTAGCGTGCTTTGCGCCTTTGCGGGAAATCCTGTCTGTTTCCCGCAAAGGCGCAAAGCACGCTAAGAAGAAAAATTATTTTTGAGACAGCTTCTAATTTTCTTCTTTAACTTCCGAAAAAGCGATGTCGTAAATCGCATATTTTTCCCAGTCTTTATAATCGAAATGCCACCATTCGTTATCATTGACGGTGAAACCTTCGGCTTCCATCATCTTGCGCAGTAAATCACGATTTTTTGTTTGCGTTTTAGTCGCGCCGCTGTATTTGGGACTGGCTTTGTCGGTAAAATCGTCAAACTCGGTCGGCATTTCTATGAGTTTGCCGGTTTTCAAATCGAAAATACTCAAATCAACCGCGCAGCCGCGATTGTGGCGCGAGCCTTTTTCAGGATTGGCGACGAATTTTCGCTTGTCTTCGGGCGTAACTTCCCAGAAAAGTTTTGTCACCGACCAAGGACGATAGCCGTCGAAAATCACCAAACCGAGATTTTGCTTTTTAAGTTTGCGGTGAACGCGCAGAAGTGCTTCGGCGGCGGGTCTTTGCATAAACGCGCGGGCTTCGGAATAGACGACTTTGCCGACGAAATTATCCGTTCGGGCATAGCGAATATCGAGTTTTATAGTGTTATCAAGTGTGATTAATTCGACCAAATCAGCCTCGCGTTTATTTGCTTCTCTCGGCGGCGCGTTCTGGGCGAAATTTGCCGTAAACGCTAAAGTTATCCAAACAATTGCCGATAAAATTGTCAAGGAAAGTTTTTTCATACGTGATTAAACTTATAATCCGACAATTTGAAATGTTCAAGCAAACGAGTTATTTTTTATATTGAGATGCAGGAAAGAGAACATTCAACCGAACCAAAAGGCTTTGCCAAATGGATAAAACGCTTCGGCGTGGCTGGTTTTCTGTTTTTCTTTATTAAAGGTCTTCTGTGGCTAATCGTTCCCGCGCTCATTGCCTATTTCGCTGTATAAAATCAAACACTAAAGCAATTTTCAAATAAGACGGTCATGTTCGGATTTAAATCCGAACGTGACCGTCTTATTTTGCAGTTTCCTCTAATCTAATCAGCCGTCAATCATCTTCCGATTTTACGGCTTCGGCTTTTCTTCCGGCACTTCTTCTTCATCCAAAATCTGAACTTCCGAACCGTATTTCTGATAATCCTTAAACCGAATCACGTTGCGCGTTTCGTATAACTGCTTGTCTTCTTTCGATGTCAGGCGCACATCCGACAGCGACGGCAGAAGATATTTTTCGTCAGCAATCGTTACCCAATCATAATCAATCGTCCGGTTAGCCGCGCGAACTCGAAAACCGTCGGGAATTTCAGTCGCCGCGCTTTCGACGCGCAGAACTCGGAAGTTCTCGCGGTCAATCCAGATTCTGCCTTTCATTCCCGTAATCGCCGTATCGTCAAACGCGCCCGCCGCGACGATAACCTGTTTGGCTTTATCGCGGACAATCGAATATTCAAAAACCAGAGCGCGGCGAGTTCTAATCATGTCCGAATCAACAAGCTGAAATTCAGTGTCGCTGTCGGGTTTAAAATTTTCGCCAGAACCGTGACGAATTCGCCGGTCGAACTCGTGCCGCCGACATCTTCGTAGCTCTGTTTCTGCTGCGGATTCGTTTCCAAAATTCCGTTGCGCGACAAAATTCGATATTCTTCACGTCCTTCCGCGCGATAACTGACGGCGACGACAAGCCGATCTAAATTACGAAAATTATTTGTTCCGGCGTAAGCGGCTGAACGCGCGATTTGCTGTTTGACGACGAAATCCGGCATTTCGTTAACCGCCGCCAAAGTTGCTTCACGCGCTTTGGCTAAAATTTCCGTGCCTTCTTTTTCCGAAGGCAATTTAGCTTTTTCAGGATTCGCTTTTCGTCTGGCGGCTTCTTCGAGCGTACGGCGCAAATCAGCATCGTTGCGGCTTTTGGAAACGGTCAGACTGCGCAAACCGTCGGTTAATTCAAATGCAATTCCGCGCCGTCGAATCGCTTCGACAACTTCGTCTTTCGTTCCGGGATTTTTTTCCAGGCTATAAAGCATTTTGACATATTCAGCTTGTGTTAAAGGCTTCGGCGCAGTTATCTGCGCGAAAATACAGGTTGCGGAAAATAAAATTAAAACGACGGATAAAATCTTTTTCATTACTCTACAAAGATGCGCGGAATATTGAGGGCGTTTGCTTTTTACGAAAGTTCTTCTCTGATAAAGCAAAAGCGGAGAACTTTTTCGTAAAAAATTTCTCCGCTTAGGTTATAAATATAAATGCGTCAAAAATTAATTAACCCATTCTTCCTCGTAGTTCAGTTGCCAATTTCTCGTCACCCACGCTTGCGCGGCAGATAAAGCATTTTGCTTCCATTTTTTCAGATTATCCAGAACCGAAAGCGCGGCAAGCGGTTTGCTTGGATCGCGCTCGACCCGAATGACCTGCGTCGGAACTTCGACAATGATTTTTTCATCATCGAAAACCCTCAGCTTAACTTCGCTGCCGACCGGCGGCAAAACTTCCAGATTCACCAGAGCAGTAGCTTCGCCGAGATTTTCGGTAAAGCCATTGATGGAAATCGTATTTCCGCTTTCTGCGTCAACCCAACTCGCCTGCACCGTCAAATTTGCCATAATCCGGTGGTGCGAAGGTGTCTTGTTTTCAACTGATGTGTACGCTAAACGCGACATATTAATAAACCCCCTTATTCGTTTGATAATAATTGCAATATCCAAAAGTCAACGACGTTTTCAATTGCGCGACTAATCTAAACTATTATTATTAAAAAGTCAAGTTTCAAAAAATCGCTCAAACCGCTCAAGTGAAATTACCTCTTTTCGCCCGATTATTAGTAACTTGAAAGTAAATAAAAGATTATCTAAAAGAAAACAATCCGGCGATTATAACGCGTCAAAACGTACAAACCGTTCAAAGGCTTTTAGGCACTTTTGTTTCGTCATTCGGTTTTCCTGAAAATTTCAACGACCGTCGAACTTTTCGATGAAGTTTTTAACGCCGGGAATCGAAAAAAGTTTCAACGGCGACAATGATCTCCTCAGATTCGCAAATCCTCGTCTACTGACTTTTCATACAATATTCGGGCGATCAGCAATCGGATTGCTTTAAATATTTGTCGAAGTGCCGTAATAATCGCAGATTTTGTTGATAGCTTGAATTCAGCTGAATAAATCTTTAACACCAATTTAACCTGAGCATCGCATAATTTTGCCTTCAGGTTAACAAACTAATATCTGAAAAATTAGGAACTCAAGTTGCTTGTCTGAAGAACGTAAGAATTAATATTTTCAAAAAGGTAAAAATAAATCGTTTCGCAAATTTTAACTGTGAACAATTAAAAGTGTGAGAATGAAACACTTAATCAATTTTAGCTTAGGTTTTGGAGATTGAACGCAGAATCGGCATATTAGATTTTTACCGATTAAAATCCAAAAAGTGAAATAAAAATTCAAAATTCAAAATAACGAGCCTGTATCTTAAATAAAGTAATCTTTGGTTTCGTAAACTTATAAATAGAAGAGGTTAAAATAATTAATGACTAATAGAATTTCAATAAAACTTTTAACATTAGCGGTTTTCTGTCTGCTTTTGAATGTTGGACAAGCATTTGCCCAAGCCGGAACCGGATCAATAACCGGTACGGTCGTTGATTCGACTGGCGCGGTTGTTCCTAATGCATCCGTCAAACTCGTCAATATCAATACGGGTTCAGCGAATACGACAACCGCCAGCGGAGATGGAATTTATAATTTCTCTCTGCTTCTGCCGGGAAATTATTCGGTTTCTGTAACAAGCGGCAGTTTCGCAGAACAAAAAATCAATGTCGAAGTTCAGGTCGGACGCACGACGGATGCAAATTTTACGCTTGGCGCAGGTGATGTTTCAGCAACCGTCGAAGTAACGGCAGAAGGTATTCAAACCACTTCAAGCAATCCTGACGCCGTTATTGATGAAACGGCGATTAGTAATTTGCCTATCAACGGTCGCCGGTTTCAAGATTTTGTTACGCTGACTCCTTCCGCGCAGGTTGAAGGATCACGTGGTCAAATTTCCCTTTCCGGTCAGCGCGGAATCAACGGCAACGTCAATGTTGACGGCGTGGACTTTAACCAACCATTCTTCGGCGGTATCCGAGGCGGCGAACGTTCTAATCAGGCTTTTGTTATTCCGCAAGAAGCAATTAAGGAATTTCAGGTCGTGGCTTCCGGCTATTCGGCAGAGTTCGGGCGTTCGACCGGCGGTATTATTAATGCCGTTACCAAAACAGGAACAAACGCTGTGAAAGGCTCGCTCTTTTATTTGTATCGTCCCGAACAGCTTTCGCGCGGCAATGAATATACTCAAGCCTTGCAAACTCAGCGTTTAAGCGCACTTGGCGTTGACGCGACGTTGGCTCCGACTCAACATCAGTTCGGCGGCTCAGTCGGCGGACCGATTGTTAAAGATAAACTTTTCTATTTTGCGTCTTACGAACAACAACGCTTCCGCGCTCCGCGCCAGGTTTTGATCGGAAGTTTAGTTGGAAGCGGCTTTCCTCTTCCGGCAACCGACCGCGGATTTGAAGCATTTACTTTTCTTCGTACGCTTGAAACACCGTATGAACAGACTAATGACGCGTACGCTTTGTTAGGACGAATTGACTGGAATATTAACAGCAATAATCGAGCGAACGTTCGATTCAATTACGCCCGAAATGACGCGCTTAATGCCGCAGCAACCGGTGAAACTGTTCTTGACCCAACAACTAACAGCGCACTTTCGGCTAACGGAATTGAAAGAAATCGTAACTATATCGGTGTCGGACAGCTTATTACCAATCTCGGCACATCAACAGTCAATGAACTGCGCGTGCAGTATGCGCGTGAGGAACGTCCGCGCGAAGCGAATGCACTTGCACCGAATGTGTTTTTAGGTGCTAACTTTACTCAATACGGTTCGCGCAACTTTTTGCCGACCACCCAATTCGACACGCGTTTTCAAATAGCGGATTCTCTAAATTATGTTTACGGCAACCATATATTCAAATTCGGCGGTGAATACAGTCGTATCTTTGCCAATCAGCAGTTTGGGTTTAATCAGTTTGGAGCTTACTCGCTTTCAACCGGCGGAACCACAACTATTCTGAGAAACTTATCAAATATTCGTGACACAGCATTTTTAGGACGATTTGATGATACAAACGCAAGATATGCTCGTCAGATCGGCAACTTGCAGACGGAATTTACCGTTCAGGAACTTGCATTTTTCGCTCAGGATTCGTGGCGCATAACTCCAAAATTTTCATTAAATTACGGTCTTCGCGTCGAACAGCAGTATAATCCTAGCCCTCAGGCAGACAATTCAAACATTATCAATGTCGTTCAAAATACGATTTTTCCGATTCGCGGCAAAGCCTTTGATCCGACGCAAGTCCCGGACAGCGGCTTCCAATTCGGTCCGCGACTCGGCTTTGCGTATGATCCGGCAGGAGATGGCAAGACCGTTATTCGCGGGTTTTCGGGTATTTATTATGCCCGCACACCGGGATTAATTTTCGCTGATACGATTAACAACTATCGTTCAACTCCCGGAAACGTCAGCACTACTTTGCCGTTTACCGGTTTCAGTCAAACTGCTTTCAATACTTTTCTCGGAACATCGGCTGGCGCACCTTATTTAGCTATTACAGGCTGTAATCTGACGGGAACTGCTGCTCAGATAGCCGCTTGTACGCCAAACACGGTTTATCGTCAGTTTGCTATTGCCGGAATTAACTTAAACAGTTCCTCTCTGAGCAGTCTTCCCAATGTTACCCCGACTCAGATTGCGACGATTGCCAGCGGTCTCGGATTATCATCGAATCCTTTTGTCGGCGCGACGGTAACCGGACACGCCGAAGATTTCAAGAATCCGCGTTCATACCAGTTTGGTTTTGGAATCGAACGTCAAGTGTCGAAGGGTTTCATTGTTGGCGTTGATTTTTCACGGGTTAAAACCGACCGTCTGCAGCGCAATCGTGATTTGAACGTGCCGTCTCCGCTGACCGGAGAACAGTATCGGGCGTTTTTACAGGCGAACAACACACCGGCTCGATATCAGACAATGGTTTCAACCGGCATTATTGACCAAATTCTATTATCCGGGCGGACCTACATTGCACTCAGCACACCAAGCGGTTTTGTTAGTCCGACGGGAACGGCAATCAGCTTCCCGACCGGTTCGGTCACAACTCGTCTGCGTCCAACAAACGATCCGGCATTGAATCCGAATGCAGCGAACAGGCTTGCGCTCGGTCCCGTTCAGGTTCGTGAGTCAACGGCTAAATCGTTATATCAGGCACTTACGGTTCGTATGCGGTTAGTCCGCAAATGGGGACAACTGAACGCCTACTATACGCGGTCGAAAAATGAATCGGATGACGATAACGAACGCGATTCAGGCGGCGTAGCTTATGCTAATCCATACGATTTAAGTGGTGAATATGGTGTTTCCAGACTTGACCGCAAACATCAGTTTGTTGCTAATCCGGTCTTCTTCTTACCGCTCGGTTTTGAAGTATCAAGTGCGATTCGTCTTCGTTCGGGAACGCCTATCAACGCGTATGCAGGTGCAGATTTGAATGGTGACAGCGTATTTAACGACCGACCTTTAGGAACTTACGGATTGGAATTCAGACGTAATCTTTTCCGTAACAAGAGCCTTTACGATGTTGATTTACGAGTCCAAAAAGGATTTAATTTCGACGAAAAAAGACGGTTAACATTGTCAGCCGAGTTTTTCAACGTACTCAACAGACCAAATATTGTGTTTGCATTTCCCGGCACTAACTCAACATCCGGCACGCTCGGACAGTACTGTTCGGTAGGCTCTCAGTTGTGTGGCGTTAACGGCTCGACAAATGTGAACTTTTTGCAGATTCGTGAACAAAGCGGTTCAAATGCCGGCAATATTAACTTAGCTACAAATCCGGGAAGCCAGGTTTTCCAGATGCAGCTCGGTGCGCGGTTCCAATTTTAGTTTTTCCTCAAACGGGAAAAACCTCTGCGGCGCGTCTTCTTCGGAAGACGCGCCTTTTTTTTGTTCTTGATTTACGATTTCGGCATATTTCATCTAACATTTGATTGTGCGAATTTTACATATCAGTTCGATGAGGACTTTCGGCGGCGGCGAGCAATATTTCGTTGATTTGTGTCGCGGGCTAACGACGCGCGGTCACGACGTTTTTGTCGCGCTTCGACCTTCGAATGACTGGCAAAACAAACTCGATTTTTTGCCGACGACGAATATTCTGCACGTTTCTTTGAGAAATTCGTTTGGCGTTTTGAGCGCGACGAAGATCGCTGAATTTGTCCGTGCAAATAATATCGAAATCGTTCACGCGCACGCGCCGCGCGATTACATTCCGGCGAGTCTCGCGTGCCGTATTGTCAAAAACGCGCAGTTTGTTTTGACGCATCACATCGTTTCACCGATGAAGCCTTTTCATAAGCTCGCGCTGACCAATATTTCCAAATCAATTGCTGTCTCGAATCACGTCGAAACTAATCTGCGGAAAATTTTCCCGCCGCAGAAAATCGCTTTGATTGCTAATGGCATTGATGTCGAAACTCGCGCCGGCGCGAGCCGCGAAAAGCTCCGGCAGACATTTCGTTTTGAGCATAATATCTCGTTTGACGCGTTTTTAATCAGTATTGTCGGCGAACTGAAACTTCTGAAAGGTCAGCGCGATTTCGTTCTGGCGGCAAACATCATCGCGCAAAAATTTCCCGAGGCGCATTTCGTCGTGGTCGGAAAAGATAATTCCGCCCGTAAGGATTTTCGGCGCGAATTAAAACGATTAGTGAAGATTTTTCGGCTCGAAGACCGTTTTTTATGGCTCGATTGGACTGAAGATTCCGCGCCTCTGCTCGCGGCGACCGACGTTTTCGTGTCGGCTTCGCATACGGAAAATTTTCGTCTGGCGATTCTGGAAGCGATGGCTTCCGGCTGCGCGATTGTCACCTCTGAAACCAAAGGCGCACGGGAAATTCTCGATGAAACGATGGCAAAATTCGTCCCGATTAAAGAACCGGTTGGTTTAGCCGAAGCTGTCGGCGATTTTCTGGTGGATGAAAAAATGCGTGAAGATTTCGGCAAAAAAGTGCAGGCGAAAGCGTTGGAAAGCTTCGATGCGGCAAAAATGATTGTGGAAATAGAGAAAGTTTATCAAGAAATCGCCGCGCGAAAATAACGGCAAAAGTATAAATTTGTTTTTCAAATTGTTCTCAAAAATGCAAAAGTGCGCGGCGCGAGATTCGGATTTTCCGACACATCAATTTTCAACCTTTCCAAATCGTTTGCTGTGTCAACATCGAACCAATCGGGCGCGAGCGCGAATTTTAGATCTAATTTTTTAATATTCCGCGCCGTTTGTTCAAAAGTCTGCGGCGAACTCCATTCGACCGCTTCAAAAATTTCTTTTTTCAACACGCGCAAACCGATCAAATAAAATCCGCCGTCCGCCGTTTTCCCTAAAACCGCATCGTTTTTTGCCAGATATTCAAACGCCCGCGAGATAAATTCCGCCGGATAAGTCGGGCTGTCGGTTCCGATCATCACGACCGAATCTAAATTGTTTAAAAAGGCGAATTGAAAAGCGTTGAACATTTTTTCGCCGAGATTTTCGCCCGTTTGTTCGACGTAAAATTTTTCGTCCGGCAGAATTTCAATCAAACTCTGCCGCGCTTCGATTGGCGAAAAAGCGATTATGACAGGGATTTTTGTCGAATGCGCCTTCGCAACCGTATCGCGCAAAAAACATTCGGCGAGTTCGGCGCATTGTGCGGCGGAGAGAATCGGTTGAAGACGCGTTTTCACGTTTCCCGCCGCCGGAACTTTTGTCATAATAATAATCGCACGATTCATTTTAGAAATATTTCTCAGTAGAAATTATAAATTAGTATGGCATTTGAATTAGACGTTGAAAATGTGGTCAGGGAAAGATACGGCGCGGCTTCGCAGGAAAAAGAAGCGGCGTTATGCTGTCCGGTTGAATACGATCCGCAGTATTTGAAGATTTTGCCCGACGAAATCATCGAGCGCGATTACGGCTGCGGCGATCCGTCAGCGTTTGTGAAAACGGGCGAAACGGTTCTCGATTTGGGTTCGGGCGGCGGCAAGATTTGTTATATCGCGGCGCAAATCGTCGGTGAAAACGGCAAAGTCATCGGAGTTGATACGAACACGGAAATGCTCGCGCTCGCTAATAAATATCGGGCTGAAATGGCGACGAAAATTGGTTGCGCGAACACGGAATTTCGCTACGGCAAGATTCAGGATTTGAAACTCGATTTGAATTTAGTTGACGAATATTTGAAAGAAAATCCGATCAAAACCGCCGACGATTTTGTCGCTTACGAATCATTTGTGACGAAATCGAAAGCCGAAAAACCTTTAATTGCCGACGATTCGATTGACGTGATTTTATCAAACTGCGTGTTGAATCTCGTCAAACCGGAACTGAAAGAACAAATGTTCGCCGAGATGTTTCGCGTCTTAAAACGCGGCGGACGCGTGGCGATTTCCGACATCGTTTCCGACGAAGAAGTTCCCGCGCATCTGCAAAACGATCGCGGAACTTTGGTCGGGCTGTATTTCGGGCGCGTTTCGTGAAGACGCATTTGTCGAAGCATTTGAACGCGCCGGATTTTACGGCATCGAAATCGTCAAGCGCGACGAAAAACCGTGGCGCGTCGTTGAAGGAATTGAATTTCGTTCGGTAACTGTTCTCGCTTACAAGGGCAAACAAGGCACGTGTTTCGAGCGCAATCAAGCCGTAATATACAAAGGTCCGTGGAAAAAAGTTATCGATGACGACGGACACGCGCTCGAACGCGGTCAGCGAATGGCAGTGTGCGATAAGACTTTTCAGATTTATTCCAAAGAGCCTTACGCCTCGCAAATGATTTTGGTCGAGCCGATTGAAAATATAAATTTAGAAGCGGCGAAAGAATTCGATTGTCGCCGAACCGCAAAACGCAATCCGCGCGAAACAAAAGGTTTAGAATATAATTTGACCGATTTAACCGGCGCGATGTGCGGCGACCCGAATTCAGACTGCTGTTAAAAATTTATGAGCTATTACAAAGAAGAAGATTTGGGCAGATTTGGTGAAATCGCTAAACACAAACCTGAATTGTTCGAGAAATTTCTCGCGTGGTATCAAGCATGTCAGGAAGAAGGCGCGTTGTCGAAACGCGAAAAAGCTCTGATCGGTTTAGCGGTCGCCGTCACGGTTCAGTGTCCGTACTGCATCGAGGCGTTTACCAATTCGAGTTTAGAAAACGGCTCGAATATGGAACAGATGACCGAAGCGATGCATCTCGCCTCAGCGATTCGCGGCGGCGCAAGTTTGATTCACGGCATCCAATCGCACAACGCGCACGACAAAGTTTCGATGTAAAAACATTTGCCCGCGAAACACACGAAAGTAACGAAAAATTATTTCTTTGTTTTTTACTTCGTATTCGTCGTGTGTTTCGCGGGCAAAAACATTATGGCAATGACGGCTCAGGTTCAAATTACGCGAAACGGCAAAGCGGCTTTGCCCAATTCGCCGATTGCTTTTGAAGAAAAACTCGGCAGCGCGGGTTTGTATTCGGCGACTATTGACACTTTGCAGGTCAACGTCGGCAAACTCTGCAATCAGGCGTGCAAGCATTGTCATGTTGACGCAAGCCCAAAGCGGACGGAAATTATGCGGCGCGAAGTTGTTGACGCGTGTTTGGGAGTTTTGCGCGATTTCAAAATTTCGACGCTCGACATCACGGGCGGCGCGCCGGAGATGATTCCCGATTTTCGATACTTTGTCACCGAAGCCCGAAAAACCGGCGCGAAAATTATCGTGCGGCATAATCTGACGATAATGTTTGAAGCGCATCAAACTGATTTGCCCGAATTTTTCGCCGCAAACGAGTGCGAAGTCGTGTGCAGTTTGCCTTATTTTCTGGCGACGCAAACCGACGCGCAGCGCGGCACAGGCGTTTTCGATAAATCAATTGAAGGCTTGAGAAGACTAAACGCGGTTGGTTACGGAACGGATGAAAACTTGATTTTGAATTTAGTTTGTAATCCGGTCGGCGCGTTTCTGCCGCCCGAACAATCTGCCATCGAAGCGGACTTCAAACGCGAAATGAAAACTCGCTACGACATCAATTTCAACAATCTTTTTACCATTACGAATATGCCGATTGCGCGTTATCTCGATTGGCTGCGGCGTTCGGGAAATGAAGAAAAATATATGCGTAAACTCACGAGCGCGTTTAACCCGGCAGACGATTGCGGGTTTGATGTGCCGAAATTTAATCAGCGTTGATTGGCTTGGGAATTTATACGACTGCGATTTTAATCAGATGCTCGAACTCAATATTTCAGACAATTTACCGCAGACGATTTTCGATTTCGATTTGGAAAAATTAAAAACGCGGCAAATCGTCACGGCAAATCATTGTTTCGGATGTACAGCGGGCGCAGGTTCATCGTGCGGCGGCAGTGTAACAAATTAAAGGAAATTTGGTAGTGAACCGAAAGTAATGTTTTTGTTTTGTCCACCGATAAACACAGAGGTTTTAAATCAGATTTTATCGGTGTTCATCGGTGGATGACTTTTCTTCCGCCTTAATTTTAGTTCACCGCCAGAAATTATCTTAAAGGTTTCGGATAGCTGACCGGACTGCGATTTCCCGCTTTGTCAACGGCGCGTACGCCGAAGAAATAATTATCTTTCGACATTTCCTTCGCCGTGTAAATCGTCACATTTCCGACGAAAATCGAATTCGTCCAGAACGGCGCGGTCGTGTCGCGCCAGACGACTTCGTAGCCCGCCAAATCCGCTTCGGTGTTCGCTTCCCACTGCAAATCTGTGTCGTTGGTCAAACGCCTGGTTAAAATGGCGGCGTTTTTCGGAGCGGCGGGCGCAAGCGCGAGCGCGGCGAGCGAAGCGGCGTTGACGCGCGTGACGTTCGCCACGTAATCAAAATCTACAAACTCAATCGTGTCACCGTAAAAAATATTATTTTCAGTGCGAATATTTTGATGCTGGTGCGTGTAATCTTCGTGCGGTTCGGTGAAACGCACCGCCGAAAAGCCGCGTTCGAGAAACGGAATGTGATCGCCGCCGCGCAAATATCGGTCGCGCCGATAAATTAAATTAACCAGAAATTTCGGCGAATAAACGTCGGCGACTTCCTTGATAAATCTTCCAAGCTGGCGCGAAGCCGAATCGTTTTCGCCGCCGACGCTGCGTCTCGTGTTGCCTTCCGCATCTGTTTCATTCGACGGCACGCCTTCGGCAAACACGCGCACGGTTTGGCGGTCAGCCGCGTTTTTATAACTCTTCACGCCGCCTATAATGTCGTTCGTGAACATCGCCGCGATGTCCATTTTGTTCAATTTGGCTTGTTCGGCGAAATAAGTCGCACCCAAAAGTCCCTGTTCTTCACCCGGAACAGTCATAAAAACGATGGTCGCATCAAATTTTCTTTTCGACATCACCCGCGCCATTTCAACGACGGCGGCAGTTCCCGAAGCGTCGTCGTTCGCGCCGGGCGCGTCGCATTTCGCGTCGTCCGGTTTCGTACACATCGAATCGTAATGCCCCGAAACAACGTAAACGCGCGTCGGGTCGGTCGTTCCCTTCAAAGTCGCCATGACGTTCGTCAAATTCGTCGGCTCCAAAACTCTTTTATTCGCCGTCGGTTGCTGCAAAAAAGTCTGCTTTTCGACGGTCAGACAGTTGCCGCAATCATTTGAAATCTTCTGAAATTCCGCAAACAGATAATCACGCGCCGCGCCGATTCCGCGCGCCGGATTATCCTGTTCCGACAAAGTGTTGCGCGTCCCGAACGAAACCAACTTGCGAATCGTCGTTTCGATATTTTTCGCCGAAACTTCCTTCAGCATTTTCTGAATGTCGGCATTCGGTTTTTCCTTTGCCTTTTGCGCGAAACAATTGATCGTAAAAAGAATAAGGCACGAAAACAAAGCAAAGAACATTTTTGACTTCATAAAATTGAGTTGGAAAAGAAAATTTGAATTACCAGATTAACACAAATCCACGCGGATTTTAATAAATTTTACGGACGAGTTTTTGCCGGAAAATTTATTTGTCCAAAACATCGAACGCCTGCAATTTATTGCCGTCTGCCGAATACAGCAAGCCAACGGCTTCGTCGGTCGTAAATCTCGCGTCGGGTTCAGAAATCAGCACGAAACGCGCGTCTTTGCCCGTGTGGACGTTGACGCCGATTAAGCCTTTGCGGTCGAACGGTTTCGGCAGATCGGTGTAGAAATACATATAATTGCCGCGAAGATCGGCGAGACGTTTGCGGCGCAGAAAATAATCCGAGAGCTTTTCGACCTGCCGCACCGGATCAATGCTGTCGAGCAAAGATTCCTGCACATCGGAACGTGTCGGCGCGACGCGATTGGCGATGTTTCCCGCGATGCTGCCGCGAATATTCGACGGCTGGATGATTTGCAGACCATTGACGCGATTCAGCAAATTCGGCGTTCGGGCGGCAATTCCGAAAACGCTGATGCGGTTCGTCACGTAGTTTTTCGCCGAATTACTTGCCAGCGTTGTCAAATCAAGCGAGCCGAAACGCGCTTTCAAACCCGACCAGCGCAAACTCAAAACCGACCGCGCCACCAATCCGCCGCGCACGAGATTCAAAGCCGAAGTCGCCAAACCGCCGTAACGAAAATAAAGCGCGGTCGCCCGCAGAGCGATTCCCGCGACGACGCGAAACACGCCGCGCGACGGTGCTTTATGCTTGACGCGCCAAATTTCAGCCGAATCGCGGTCGTCGGAACGCAGGCGGCTCGCCTGCCACGCGTTTGAAAAACGCGAAAAGCTCGACCCGTCGGCATTCTGACCGACGCGCGATCTTCCTCCGTTTATATCAAATGCCGCGATTTCGTCGCGCCCGCCGATAACCGCGTCGCCGCGTTCGTTGATTAAAACAAATTGCGCTCGTTCAACATCGTGTTCAAATTTATCAATTCGCTTTCCGCTTCGCGCATTAATTTTGATCAAATCATCTTTGTCGGCAATCAAAATGGTGTTCGCGTCGGCGAAGACAAAATTCGTCAAACCTTTATCCGCGCCCTTGTAACGCCAGAGAGTTTTGCCGTTTTTCGTATCAATCGCCGACACGCCGAACGCGCCTTTTTCTTCTGTTTCGCCGTCCTTGATACGCGTGAACTGCCCGCCGGTTCTGACATATAATATGTTTCCGATGACTGCCATTTCCGGCGTAACGCCCAAATCTTTCGCTTCCCATTCGATCTTGCCCGACTGCCGATTGACAGCGCGAACTTTGCCGCGTCCCGATGTATAGAGAAATTTTTCGTCGAAAATCGGATCGGCTTCGGTCAGAGCCAAACCGCCTTCGTTGATGCCGAATTTCTCGCGCTCAACTTCCTTTCCGGTTTTTGCGTCAAACGAAGTCGCGCCTTCGTAAAACAAATAAAGTCTGCTGTCGAGAATCAAAGGCGCACGATAATTGTCGAGCGTGTAAGCGACTTCCGATTCCGAATCGAACCGCGAAGGCATCATCTGCACGTCCGAATCTAATTCTTTCTTCCAAAGCTCGTCGCCGCTCGACAATTGAAAAACGTGAACAATCGGTGTGCGTTTAAATTCGTCACCGACTTTGCCTTTTGCCTTTTTGACCAGCACGACCGCGAGCAAATCCTGTTCGGGCGCGACCGCCAACTGCAAAACGTCGCCTTTGACTTTATCCGAACGCCAGAGCGTCGCGCCCGACAACAAATCAACCGCTTCGACGCGCGATTTTTCGCCTTCGTCCGACGAAATTAAAATCAAATCGGTCGAAGGAACCGGCGTAATCGAAGTTTCGTTCAAACCTTTCGTCCGTTTGCGCCACAGAGTTTCGCCCGTCTGCCCGTCAACCGCATACAGCGAATTTTCCGTTCCCGCGAGCATCACGCCGAAATCGGTCGTTTGATAAAACTGCAATTTCCCGTCGAGATTTGTCTGCCAGACAGCCTGAGCGTTGGAGATTGCCGCGAAAAAACACACCAGACACACGAGTAAAACTAAAATTTTCATACGTTTATTATCCACAAAAAACACGAAACGATATTATTTTAACGTCGTTTCGTGTGATGCCTCTGAATTGTAAAAAGTTTCTAAACTGTTTGAGATCTCGGAACTTTGCCCACGAAACACACGCCTATAACGAAAAAGCGGAAAAATTTTGAAAGCCTTTTCTATTTTCGTAAATTTTGTGTGTTTCGTGGGCACAACTCTTTCCGAATAATTTGCGGGAGTTGGATTTATTGGATGCGATAAGCCTTTTGCTTCCAAACAATGACGACCGTGCCGCCCAAGTTTTCCGCGATGCCGCGCAAGCCTGCGTCGAGTTTTTTATATTCGTTCGTGCCGCGCGTGACGTTTTTCGTCGCCTGTCCGCGATACGCCGTGTCATACCAAACATTGTCGGCGCGGCGGAAAGTTTTGCCGCCGACGCTTGTTGTCGCCGTCGTTGTCGCCGCCGATTTTAATTTGTCGTCCGCGTCGTCTCTTGAATTTTCGGCACTTCTTTTTTTGGTTTCAGCACGCGACGACGGCATCGGCACGCGCTTGACGTTGCGCGAATCCGGCGTAATAATATCCGCCGATTGATTTTGGGTAATCGTATTTTGCTGCGCCTGATTCTGCTGTTTTGCTAATTCGCCGTCCAATACAAAATTATTGTCTTCCGGTGTAGCCATCGGCGCAGGCGGCGGCGCGGCTCCGGCGACCGGAGAATTTTCCTTTTCAGCGACTAAATCAATTGGCTCTTTCGCCGGTGAAGCAGGCTTGTTGGTAGTTTTTGAATCTTTCTCCGCTTTATCGCTCAAAATCGCCGCGTTTGAATTCGCCAACATCGAAGGCGCGGCAGACATCGGTGAAAAATTCGCCGCGCTGTTTGAAGCCGAATTCATCGAAGCCGCGTTCGACACCGACGTATTGGAAGACATCGAATTTGAAGCCGCTGTATTTGCCGCCATCTGGCTGTTTGACGAATAAGTTTCATTCAGCGTTTCCGCGCCGTCGGAACTCATTCCTTTGCCGTTCGGCTGTTTATCGGAGATTTGCGAAACTTCCGAACTCGAAGGATTTTTCACGCTTTGCAAAACCGTATAAAGCAGCGATTCCCGAAAAAATCAACACTAACGCGCCGAGCGTGTAAGCCAGATTCGGAAATATAAAAAGTTTGCGATACCACGGAATCGGCAGCGCAACGAGTGTTTTTTCTTCGGTATAAATCGTTTCCGGTTCAAATTCGGCATTGAGCGCAATCGTATTCGACAAAGACTTGCGGCATCTATCGCAGTCCGCCAGATGCCGCATATAATTCTGTCTGGTTTTTTCCGGCAGAGCGTTTTCGACAAACGCGGCGATTTCGTCCGCGTCGAGATGCGCTTCGGCGGCGTTTGATACAACCATCGCCGCTTCGCGCCGTCTGCCGCAAAAGAACGTCTATTTCCTTGTCGAATTCAAAATCCATTTTATCTTTGCCGCAAATATCTTTAAGTTTTTTTGTGGCTAACTGTTCGCATAAAACAAGTTAAAAATTTTATCTGTAAATTATCTCCAGCCCATTTTAATTTTTCTCTTTTACCTCTGTCTTCTCTGTGGCTAAATCCTTCACCGTTTAGAGAACGCCCGATTCGAAAATATCTTGCACGACGCGCGCAAACGAGCAAAACCGCCAGCAGTTTCTCGAAATTCA
Organism: Pyrinomonadaceae bacterium; assembly: GCA_963761145.1. GTDB lineage: Bacteria > Acidobacteriota > Blastocatellia > Pyrinomonadales > Pyrinomonadaceae. The sequence goes on along the minus strand of CAVXFU010000003.1, from coordinate 476,021 downwards.
TTCCGAGTTTAGATGCCGCGTCCGCCAGATGGCGTTTGACTTCTTCTTGCCGCCAGCCGTGTTGTCTTTTGCAGAATTTTTTCCACCGATTTGCGGATTTCCGTCTGAATGCGCACCAATTTGCGGCTCGCCGTCGCTTCGTGAAAACCCAAAGTTGCGCCGATGTCCTTTAACTTCAAATCGTCGAAATAATAAAGTTTCAAGATTAATTTATCTTCCGCTTCGAGTTCGCTAATCGCCGATTTCAGCGCGTCGGAAACGTCTTTTTGCGTCTGCTTCCGGCTGAAATTTTCTTCCGGGTTATCGCTGCCGTGAACAACTTTCGCGTTCTCGGAATTTTCCGAAGATTCCTGCGCCAGATTTTCAAATTCGCGCGCTTCTTCGATTTGCACGAACTTCGATTCCTTGCGAAATTGGTCAACCGCCAGTTGATTCGTCACCGCGCGAAGCCAGCCGCCCAGACTTCCGCGCCCCGAATAATACGAAAGTTTCGTCTTTAACTTCCCGTCCGCGTCCTTTTTCAAACCGTAAAGTTCCGCCCAAATCGAACCCGCCAAATCTTCCGCGTCTTCGGCGTTTTTCGCGTATTTCCTGCGCCGCCGATTTCACCGTTCGCATCAAAATTCTTCACCAAATCCGCCCAAGCCGCTTCATCACCGTTTTCGCAGGCGATTATCAAACACAAATCGTCGGCGCGAATTTCGTCAACAAAATTTTTCACGTCCGCGCCCGTAGCATTTTCGTCCGCTTTAAAAAGATATTTTTCAAACGCCAAATTAATGCGCGCCCGCAAATCCGCCGCCGTCAATCCGCGCGAATTCGTCGGCGCGCGAAATCAAACGCGCAATCGCTTCGTCAATCGTATTTTGATATTTTTCGGCGGAAGTCATTTATCGAAAGAATGAAAAAAGTTTAACATTTAATTGAAGAAATCGGGAACAAATCAGCATTTGGTGTCTAATTGAAATAGTGAAAATTATATCTTATTATAATCGCCTTAGTTTTTTTGCTTCGACCTCCAAATGTCTTTGCTCAAAAAAATCGAAAAAACTCTGCAAAAAAACGACTCGCTAATTATTAGTTGCGGTGTTTGTAATCAGGAAGCTATTTTATTTGCCGAAACCCGAATATCCGAAATCGGCGTTAGCAATCAATGCGTTCCGGAACGGTAAATGTTGAAATTATGATTGACGAAAAAGGCAACGTTATTGAATCCGCCAGAGCTGTTTCCGGTCATCCGTTATTGCATCCGGCATCAATCAAAGCGGCTTTGCAAGCCAAATTTAAGCCTTTTCACTTCCGGGAAAGCCGTCGAAGTTAGAGGCATAATTGTTTCGATAGATTTAACTAAGATGCGCCATAAACTAAGACAAACAGAAAATATTAAAACAATTTCGCTCGGAGTTTTGAATGATAAAGCGAAAATTTTACAGTTGCCGGAATATCCATATGTGCAATCTCGAGTAGCGGGAAACGTAAATGTGCAAGTAAAAATTGATTTGCAAAAAGGCGAAGTCGTTTCCGCTTCAGCCGTTTCAGGACATCCACTTTTGAGAATGCCTGCGGAAAACGCGGCGAGGCAAACTAAATTCGAACCTGATTTTGACCGAATTTCCGACTGATTTACGGAACAGGAATTTTAATTTACAAAGTCGAAGATTTCACGGGAAAAGTAGTTAAGAACAACAATCCGACGAGGCTTTTAGCAATTGTGTCCGGCGGAATTTTGAACGGAAAACCGACGAAGTTGGAAAAACCCGAATTTTCGGAAGAAATGCGAAAGGCTTGCGTTGGCGGAAAAATCGAAATTGAAGTGTTGATTTACGCCGCGACGGGCGAGATCATTTCCGCCAAAGCCGTGTCCGGCAACGAGTTATTATGGAAATCTTCCGAAGAAGCCGTGATGAAATCAAAATTTCTGCCGGATAACGTTGATAGTAAGGATTACTATATAAAAGGCAAAATTGTTTACGAATTCGGTCAGCCGAAATGCGTCGGCGTGAATATTCTGAACAATAAAGTTTTGAGCATTCCGAAACCGATAGTAAAAAAATCAATTCGGCGAAGATATTTGCAGTCAAAAAATGACCAAACGGTTGTGGTGCAAATTGTAGTTGACGAAACGGGCGCGGTCGTCGAAGCGAAGGCTTTAACCGGACACTCTTTGCTTCGCGCCGCCTGCGAAATCTCCGCGCGAAAAGCGAAATTTGCGCCGACTTTGATAAATATGCCGCTCAAAGTTCCGGGCGTTCTTGTCTATAAATTCAAACCTGACGGCACGATCAGCGATGATTTTCTGAAATTGTGACCGCTGCCGCTCACTTTCGCGCCGTCAGCGTTTACTTTGCCAACCGCGCCATTCTCAAAGGCAACCGCGCGGTTTCCAAACACGACCGCACCATTCCCAAATGCGACCGCGACGTTTCCAAAGCAGACCGCACGGTTTCCAAATGCACCCGCAGAACTTCCAAACGCGACCGCACGATTTCCAAACTAGACCGTAGTGTTTCCAAATGCGTCCGCGCAATTTCCATACGTGACCGCGAAAAACTTTCAGCGGCGAATGGATATGCCGATGTCGAGCGTTATTTCAAATCTTTCGCGTCCAATTTCGTCGTAATTCGCCCGACCGGATAAAAATTGATGCGCTGATTCAGAAAATAAGGCGAGCGTTCGTAAAAGAAAGTCAGCCGCGCACGTGGATTTTTCGCGAAACGTCTCGTCTTTCAGTTTCTCTTCAAATTCGTGTTTCAAGATTTGCGTCTTTGGCGAACATTTCACGCGCTAATTTCTCCAGAACGTAGCCTTCGCCGTATTCTTTCTGCTCGAAAATCGCATTGAAAAATCCCCAGTAAACGAACGAATCGGGCGACATCGGTTCGAGCAGATGAATGGCGACATTGGCGCGTTCCTGCGCGGTCGGGATAACGAGTGAACCGGCAGGAAATTCGCGCGATTCCATAATCGGATTTGCTTTGAAACTGACCGTGACGCGATTTTCAAACGACGCGGGCGCAAATTTTACTTCGCTGAATTTGTAGCTTTCGACTTCGATTTTCTGCGGTTTTGTCAGTCTTTGAAACTGTATGCCGTGCGCTTCCAGAACGGCAATTGCGTCTTTCCACTGCCGCGGCACGATGTAATAAAGCGGCGGCGCGACGCTTTGCGTGACTTTCCCTTCGTCGAATTTCGGAATCGTGATATTGAGCGGTTTTGTGCCGTAAACGATGCGTTTTGTTCCTGAAATATCGCTGTCCTCGAGTTTGTATTCGATGCCTTTGAAAGCGAGCGGTTCGGATTTGTCAGTGACTTCGATGCGAAGCGGAAACTGTTGGCTCGCGTCGTAGGTTTTGCCGCGCTTGACGGTTTCCTCATCAGCTTTACGATTCGCTTCAAAAAGGCTCGCTTTGTTTTGATTAATTTCCTCAATCGTGTAGCGCAAAATGTCGTAAGTGCCGCGAACGCGTGATTTGTACGGTTTTAATGAATGCGTTTCGATGAGCAAACCGGCGCGATTTCTGAGCGGCGTGTAGCCGGTCGCAAAGCGCGGTGTAGCGATAAATGTGGCAACGCCGCCGGTTACTTCGCGTCCGGCGAACTCGACGTAATGCGTTAAAAGATTGCCTTCCGACTCGACTTTCGGAACGATGTTTTTATCGAAATGCTCGTTCATCCAGTTAGTTATAAATGCGGAAGATTCCTGAAAATGCGCGAATTCATAGGTGACGTTATATTGAAAATTCGCGCCGTCGGTAACGTGGCAATCTATAAAAAAATCGGGTTTCCATAAATTCCAGAGCTTTAGCCAAGCGCGAGTTTCGGGCGCGTCGGCTTTCATATAATCGCGGTTGAGGTTTAATCCGGCGGTCGTTGCGCGAAAACCCATTTCGTCCGGTCCATTTTGATTGATGCGGTTGTAGGCGTTGAAATTTTCGTGTCCGTCCACGTTGTAAATCGGCACGAAAAGAATTACGACATCTTTTAATAAATCAGCGCGCGTTTTCGTAATTGCAATGTCGCGCAACAAAGCTAAACCGGCGTCTTTGCCATCCGATTCGCCTGCGTGAATGCACGCCTGAATTAAAATTATCGCTTTGCCTTTTTTACGAGCGGCTTCGACGGTGAAAGTTTTATCATTCGATGCGATTAGAAGCGGCAAATCTCTGCCTTCGCCGCTCGTGCCGAACGATTGATAGGCAATTAAATCGGACGCTTTATCCAATTTTTGCGCGTATTGAATCGTTTCCGCATAGCGCGGCGTTTTTTTGTAATCTGTTTGTTCGCTGTAAGTTTGCCAGTCTTTCGGCACGTTCGCGGATTCGCTTTGCGCGGGTGTTTTCATAGCAAATATAAATATTAAACAAAGGACAAAAGCGTAGATTAGGTGCGTTCGGCTGATCGAACAACCATTTCGGAATGATAGAGACATAAATTATATTATCGGCTGACGAATTTATTTTACACTACAAAAACGCGAAAATATAAAAAGGTCGAATGTGAAATTTCACATTCGACCTTTCGATTAAATGCCGAAATTGATTGTTACATAAATTTCGGGCGAACAGTTAAAGCAGGTTCACGGCAGCGGATACTGGTTCGAGCGCACGACCGGCGAATCGCCGCTGGCACCGAATTGATAACCGAACTGTGTCGCGTTGGCGACCGCGCGATAGTAGAACACACCGTTTGACGGACGGAACACCGATAAATCAGCTTTCGCGTCGCCGTCGTAATCGCCAGTCGTCACGATGTCGCCGGTTTGTCCGAACTGCGTGCCGTTAACAATAACATTGTTTGTCGTGCTGATGACATACCAGTAAAGCAAACCGCCGCGCAGTTCGACAACGCCGATATCCGATCTGCCGTTGCCGTCGTAATCGCCGATTGCCATCTGCATCTGATCGGTTCCCCAGCGAACATTAACTGCGCCGCCAGCCGATTGCAAAATAAAGAACTCGGTCGCGCCGGCGCCGGTAGTGTTAGTCGTGCGGCGAACGGCAATGTCAGTTTTACAGTCATTGTCGAAATCGCCGATAACCGGAACATCCGTTGCGGCTCCGCCCCAGCGAACTGAAGTAGTCACGCCGTTATCTTTATCGAAGATGTACCAATCGCCTGTCGAAGGGCGATAAACCGCAAGTTCGGCTTTACCGTCGCCCGTATAATCAGCCGCGACCGGAATATCCGTCGCCGCGCCGAAAGAATATGAGCGAAGCGCGTTATCGGAACTTCTGACCCAATACCAAACGCCGCTGCGATACAAACCGATGTCGGCTTTACCGTCGCCATCGTAATCAACGGGCTGAAGTTTATCGCCCGTCGCGCCGAAATTTCTGCCGGTCGCCGCGCCTGCGCCGTTCGGCTGGACGAACCACGTTCCCGTTGACGGACGGAACACGGCAAAATCGGTTTTGCCGTCGCCCGTGAAGTCGCCGCGTCTCTGAATCATACAAGCTGTCGGATTGCACGACTGACAAACTCTCGCGCCGAGAATCTGCACGTCGTCAACCCATGCGCCGCCGCCGGCAACACCGACCGAACTGTCCGAACCCATCAACCATCGGAATATCACTGATTGTCCGTTGAGTGATGCCGGAAGATTGATTACCGTATCCAGATAATTGGTTGAATTACCCGACCAAGCCATTCTGCCCGGAAGCGGATTGGCAAAGCCGGTGCTGAGCGTGGCGTTATAACCGCCTGAAACAAACGTGCCGCCGCCCGTGACAACATCCGTCCAGGTTGTGCCATTGTTGGTCGAAAATTCCAAAACCATTCCGTCAAACGTGCTTTCGGTGTTGTATTTATTTTTGAACGAAAGCTGCGCGTCAGTTCCGGCAATTGCCACCGTCGGGCTGGTTAAAGCCGTGAGACTGACAGCCGCCGGATCGCCCGCATTCGCCGCGTTCGGAGCCGAACTCGGTGTAACAGTAGTCGTTACCCAATTGTTCGTGCCGGAAAGCTGTGTGTTTGTCCAGTTTGCAGGCAGAGCCGGAGCCGTTACGCCATCGAAGTTTTCATTGAGCGCGGCTGCCCTGACACCGGTCGAAAACACCTTGACGACATTTGGATAAGTTGTCGCACCATCGCTAACAACGAATGTCAGCGTCACGTTCGCGCCGCAGACGGTGTTCGGATTTACTGTAAAACTGAATGTTCTCGAAACCGCCGTGCCTGGAGTTAAAACGCCATAGTTTTGCGCCGGACTCGGATTGGTCACGCCGCCTGTCGCTTGAAGCGTCGCCGTTAGATTCATCGTTGATGCGCCGCCGGTGTTTTGCAGCGGTAAGGTTACGGTGACGATTTCGCCCGGATCGGGCGCGTTATTCGGCGTTCCGCACGACTCAGCGGTAATAGTCGGTCCGTCAGATGTCAAAACTGCCACGCCGTTCAAACAAAGATTAACGGTTGCCGTCTGTCCGTTAACCACCGTAACGGTCTGCGAAGCCTGACTGAAACCGCCGGATTTGTTTGCCGTTACCGTATAAGTTCCCGGCGCAACAGTCATCGAATACGTGCCGTTTGCAGCGGAGACGCGGGCAAAGCCGCCCGTCGAGTCAATGAACGCTCCTGACAGCGGCGCACCGCCGACACAAGCCGTAATTGTTCCGGAAATCGTTGCCTTCGGCGCGGCGGTACACTGCGGAAACTTGAATTTACCGATGCGCGTTGACCAGCCGAAACCGCTCGTCGTCGCGTGATACTCCTGCGTGTACCACATCGTGCAGTCATCTTCAGTATCAAGATTCAAACCGCTGTAATCGCCCCAGCGATTGACGTTGCCGTTTTGTGCGCCGAGAGCATCGAAGAACAAAGCCTCGCCCTCATTTAATGTGCCGCTGTTGGCGACGTTGGTCGTGCGTCCGGCGATCATAATATCTGCATTTTGCGTCACGCCCGCCTGACTGTAGCCGATAGCGATGTCGCCGCGATTATCGAGCGCGATGCTTCCCATCCAGTTATTCAGACGTGTTCCGGCAGTCGCGCCCGCGCCGACCTGCGTTCCCTGATCAAAGACCGAAATAGTCGTATTTCCCGTGCGGCGCAGTTCAAACCAACGAATTGCCGCGTCGTAAGTTCCCGCCGACGTCGGATTAACGCCGCTGACGTTGACCGTAAAACTGCCCACGTAGGCGTTGACCGGAGCGGCTTGCGTGCCGAGATTTCTGTATGATACGCGGTGCATCAGGCGACCGCCGAGCGATTCCAGTGGCGTGCCGCCGAGAACTTCAATGTCCGCTCGTCCCGGCGGATTGCGTCCGTCAAACGGAGCCAGCGCAACGTCGGGCAATGTTTCAAAAATTGTATTTGCCGGCGTTACAAAATCGGGTTTGAATCGGAATGAGCGCAGTCCGTCAATTTCACCCGCGCCCGCTTCATCAAAACGAAACTCTAAAAAGAGATGATCGAGATCGGTTGCCGGTCCGCCGAAACCTTCGATGTCGGTTGGCAGAACGCCGCCCGAAGTCGCCACGCGCCGAACAATCATCGAAGCAGTCGCGTCGCCGCGCAGCATTTTATCGCGGTCGAACGCGAGCATTCCGGCTCCGGCAAATGCCGCGCCGCCATTGGTAAATTCGTTGGTGGTCATATAATACCCGTCGCGCCACACGCCGAATTTCGGATAATCGTTAACTACATTGTTCGGATAAAGAAACTGAAATGCGTAATACGCGCCGGTCGGATCAGGCGTTTGCGAGACGGCGACGCACTGGTAGGTCGGAGTCGTAAAGCCAGTCGGCAAAGCGAATTGCGTGATAACCCAGCGGTCGGCTAATTGATCGTAAGCGACAGTCGGGTCGCCATCATCGCGGCGACACGGACTTCCCGCCGGTAAACCGGTCCAAAAAGTCGAATTTCTTAAAGGTCCGACAATTCTCGCGCCGGTCGTTTTATTGTAAATACTGAAAACGAGGTTGACTGATTGGACATAATGATTCGGTCCGACATCGCCGATAGTATCCGGCGGTGCGACGTTCGGTGTGCCTGCCGCTGTGTTATCGGTTTGCGCGTTACCGTCGAAAGTAAGGCTGGGTGTCGGCATCGCCATCGGTGAATCGCTAACCGTAACTGATTTGTCCATCAGCGGATCTTTGAAACTTTCGCCTGCGCCTGCGCCCGGAATTGTTTTCTTTAATTCTCGTAAGTTGAGCGAGTTAATTTCTTTAATATAATCTTCGGGCGAAATGCCTTTGGCGATCGCATCGCGCTCAAGAATTTCTTCGCGCATCTGTCCGCCTGTCATATGAAAAACGCGGCGCAGATGCGCATCGGCAACACTGCCGTCCATTTCCGAGATCGGTCCGGTTTCACCAAATGCCGACGGCGTAACGACGGAAAAATCTCCTACACGGGTAACGGTTCGCGCCGCTGCATCGTTATATTCTTTGGTCGCGGCAGTATCTTCGCTGGTCGCCTGCGACGGCATTTTGATCCACGCAACGGCGGCTAAAACTATCAACACGCCAAGCAAAACTCTAAGTTTCCAATTCATTTTGTGTCCCTCCGAGAAAGTGTTTCAATACGCTTAAACCGAACCGACGCGATTTTCGCTAACCTTGAATAAGGTTAGCGACTAATGCCTTTTCTTCAGACTTTTTCAGCGTATTCAATGGTTTGTATGTTAAAGCCATCTGCTGGCTATGCGAATAAATGACACGCGTTTTGTGTATTTATTAATCTGTGCGTCAAGTTAAATTGCCTGACGCGAATGCCAGACAATTTGGATTTTTATTTTGACTTCAAATTCTCATGAATTTCCTTCCGGCAAATTCTGCACTTGAGTAAAACACAAAACCCTTGTTTAGCTTCAGAAAATTCAATTATTTAAGTTTATCGAGACAAATGTAAATACAGACAAAATAACGCATTTTCTTTGTTGCTGTCAACGGAGACCGATAGTAGTTAGAGGTCGGACCGATTTTTTCTGGTAAAGATTGCAGAAAGTAGAATTGCTGCGAAAATTTAATCGGCAAACTGAAGGATTTCGATAATTTCGCGCATAATTTTTTCGCCCTTTTCCAGTTCATCGGGTTTAAGAGAAACCGCGCCGACGACCGCGTGACCGCCGCCGCCGTAACGTTCGCAAATTTCCGCGATATTATGAACGCGCGGACGCGGCGACCATGGATTTGACCCAACCGAAATTTTTGTTCTAAACGAACTTTGCGAAAGCGAAACCGTGTAGGTCGTTTCGGGATGAAAATAATACGGAATAAATTTGTTGTAGCCGTCAATGTTCGTTCCGGTCAAATCAAAACTGACAACTCCGCGCGAATATTTTGATTTTTCTTTGATAATTTCGACTGTTTTCCAGTGATTTTCCAAAATCGGATCAAGTTTCGCCTGAATTTCCGAGCTTTCCAAAATTTCATCCAGACTTTTTTCCATCAAACTGCGAATAATTTTCTCGACAAACGCCGTGTCTTTTTCGCCTTCGATAATCTGCATCAATTTAAGCGCGGACGAACGAAGTTCGACGCACTGCGCGGGCGATTCGTAGAGCGCACCGTCAATGATATGCGCCCAGTGAATCAATTCCGCTAAACTTTCATCTTCAAAATCGAATTTTTCTTCAGCAATTCGGGCGATGAATTCGGCACACGATTTGCTCGTCGTGTCGAGAAACTTTTTGCCGGAAGTATCGGCGCGAAAATGTTTTTCGTCGTCGGGCGAAAGAAACGCCGATTGATGATGGTCAAACCACCAGTCGAGGCGTTCGTCGGGACAAAACTTGAAATCAACAATCGCGTTTTCATCGCCGTCAAACTGCTCGCGGTCAAACGCATTTCCCGCTTTATGCATTGTCGGCGTATAAAATATTTCCGCGTTCGGATTAATTTTCGCCAGATAAAATTTTGAAAAAACGGCGGCGGAAGAAACGCCGTCGAAGCAGTTTCCGTGATAAAGTATGCGAAGTTTCATAAATATATAAACTCGTTCAATTGAACGAACAAAACATTACAGATTAGTTATCCAAACGTCTAACGTCAAGGGAAAGTTATGAATATTCGCATTGCAAGATTGGAAGATGCCGCATCGCTCGTCGAATTTAATCAGGCGATGGCACTCGAAACAGAAGGCAAACAGCTTGATTCGCTGATTTTGGAAAGCGGCGTGAAAGCTGTTTTTAATGAAGAAAAAAAAGGATTTTACGTTGTTGCCGAAAGCGATGAACGAATTGTCGGCGGCTTGATGATAACTTTTGAGTGGAGTGATTGGCGCAACCGTTGGTTCTGGTGGATTCAGAGCGTTTACATTCTGCCGAAGTTTCGCGGACAAGGCATTTATCGCAACCTTTATGAATTTGTCATTAGCGAAGCGCAGATGCAAGATAATGTTTGTGGTTTTCGTTTATACGTCGAAAAGGAAAATATTAAAGCGCAGAAAGTTTATGAAAAACTGGGAATGGAGATGTCGCATTATCAAATGTTTGAAACAACTTTAAAGTAAAAAAAGGAACTTCGTTAACGAAGTTCCTTTTTTTTTTCGAAAAACAAAAATTAAAGCGAAATATGTGATATGAGATCAGAAGAAAATAAATGTTTACCCTTTAATTATGAAAGCACTAAAACCCTCGTTTTTCAAAACCCTGCTTGTTCAAATTATTTGATTATCAACTGTCGCCTAAGCGTTGCCTGACTTGCATTAACCGAATATAAATTTTGATAAATATAGGTCGGCTTGTGATTGCAAATTATCAGCCGAAAAAATTACCGAACAAACCGACCCTTATTATCAATTACCCGCTTGCCAATTCCAAAAGTTCCAACCCTGTTTCGTAACCTAATCAGTCACCTTTTCCTGCCCCTGTTCGGTGTCCTCCCCGAAATATACGTCTTTCAGATGCCCATCCGAATTTGCCTGCGTTAGATACTCGCCGTATCTTGTATTCGTTAGCTATATTTGCAATGCTTATGCCACAATTTTTCTGAACTTAAAAATCAAGTTAAATTGGGAATTTACACGCCTAAAAGCAACGTATGATTTTAAGGCGAAATAAAACTCCTGTCTTTTTAACATACGCTTGCCCGATTGCTCAATACACTTTTTTGTCCTATTTTAATTCACAATGAAACGAAAACTCATTTATGGTTAAATAATTTAGATGGTTAGAATCAGTGAACAGGAATTTGCACGAATCTGTGAAGGACTTTATGAAGACCGCGCGACGATATGCCGGCATAATCCGATTGGAACGCGTGAAGTAATTCTTTTATGGATGCTTTTAAGTTGTTTAATCAGCTACCTCAGCCTTTCGGAAATCGAAACGCCGTGTTTTAACGGAATGCCGACCGCCGAGACTTACCGTGACGCGATTTTATTTATTTTGAAGAATAGAAAAGTCAGCGATTTTGACGCGAACGCATATCTTGATAAATTGGTTAAAGAATGATTATCGAAACTTTCATCACATCGCCTTTTCAGCAAAATACCAGAGTTTTAGCCTGCGAGAAAACGCGCCGCGCCGTCTGTATTGATCCGGGCGATGCTTCGCCGGAAATTTTTGCATTTATCAACGCGAACAACCTCGAATTACAGGCGATAACTTTAACGCACGCGCACCTCGACCACATCGGCGGCGTTTCCGACTTATACAAACTTTTTCCACAGGTGGAAATCATTTTGCACAAAGACGATGAAGATTTGTATTACAATTTGCCTGAACAGCCGCTTTTTATGGGCATTCCCAAAAATCAATTGAAGGCATTCGGTCTGGAATATGAAATTCCGCCGCGCCTGACGCGCTTTTGGAACGACGAAGAAATTTATGCGGTCGGTGAATTGAATTTTAAAGTTCTGCATTGTCCCGGACACACGCCCGGTCACGTTATATTTGCCGAAGAATCAGAGCGAAAGGTTTTCGGCGGCGATTGTCTGTTTCTCAGCTCAATCGGCAGAACGGATTTGCCGGGCGGCAATTCAGAACAATTATTGAATTCGATAAACGACCGCATTTTGCCGCTCGGTGACGATATGATCGTTTATTCGGGTCACGGCGACAACACGACCGTCGGTTATGAACGCGCGACAAATCCGTTTCTCACCGGCGCGTATCAAATTTCGCGCTGAAATTTTATTTAACCTGCTTTAGGGAATAGAAAAAGAAAAATATAAACCACGGAATATCACGAATCAACACGAAAAGTTAATCGAAGACTGATTGATTTTTGGTTTTATTTAGTATTTCCCTAAAGCAGATTGTTTAAGCCAATTTTAACTTTTTGGTGTTTGATTTTTCTTCGGCGGCGGCGTTTTTCTCGGTCCCCAATAATAATGTTTCGCCGTCAATCCGAGAACGAGACTGCCGATGACAGTGAGCGCGATAACGATAACTATCAGCCAGAATAAATTAGACATAATCAGTTTCAACAATCAATTACAGATACTTTATTTGCGGCGCAACTCTTTGATTCGCTTTAATAAATTCGGCGCGAGCTTTAATGTTTGAAGCATTGAACCGCTGGCGAAATATTTGGCGAAACCCCGAAAAGTTTCGACGGCGAGCGGCGAATAAGGCAGCCACCAAGCGTTCGGCGTTATTAAAACGCGGTTAATATGAATGTGCTGCGTGGCGACGAGTTCCATCAAGCCGTTTTTGCCGTGCGTTCGCCCGTAACCGCTTTGTTTGAAACCGCCCCACGGAGTTTGCCCGATACCGTGCGTGTATAAAACTTCATTGACGCAGACGGTTCCGGCGAGAATTTTTTCCGCCACGCGCTTGCCTTTGGTTAAATCTCGTGTCCAGACGCTCGCCGTCAAACCGAAATCCGAATCGTTGGCGAGCTTTATCGCTTCTTCTTCGGTTTTGAAAGTCGCAATCGGCAAAGTCGGACCGAAAGTTTCCTCGCGCATTCCGCGCATTTCGTTGGTCGCGCCGGAAATTACGGTCGGCTCATAAAACGCACCTTTGAGATTCGTGTTGCGTTTTCCACCTGTGAGAATCTTCGCGCCTTCCTGTGCAAAACTTTCAACGTGCGCTTCGACGACTGCAATTTGTTTTTCGCTCGACATCGCGGCAACGTCGGTCGTTTCCTTGTCGCCCGAATCCTGTCTTAACGCCCGTGTTTTCTCGACGATTAACCGTGTAAATTCTTCCGCGACCGATTCCTCGACATACAATCTTTCGACCGACGAACACGACTGCCCCGAATTGCAAAACGCGCCCCAAATCGCGCCCTGCGCCGCGAGTTCGAGATTCGCGTCGGCAAAAACGATCATCGGATCTTTGCCGCCGAGTTCCAAAACGACCGAAGTTAAATGTTTCGCAGCAGCTTCGGCGATTTTTTTTCCGGTCGCCACGCTGCCGGTGAACATTATTTTCTCGATTCCCGCATCAACCAGAGCCGCGCCTGTTCGTCCGTCGCCGGTTAGAACTTGTACTAAATCTTCCGGCAAACCGGCTTTTTTGAAAATTTTCTCAATCTTCAGACCGATAAACGGAGTTAGTTCCGAGGGCTTGACGATCACCGCATTTCCAGCCATCAAAGCCATCACCGTCTCACCGAGCGGAATTGAAAACGGATAATTCCACGCCGGAATGATTCCGACGGTGCCGAGCGGTTTGTAGATGATTTTCGAGGTGCGTCCGAGCGTCGCGTAAAGCCCGATATTGACCTTTTCAGGTTTGAGAATTTTCGCCGCATTTTTGGCGAAATACTGCATTAAATCCAAAACCGGCGCGATTTCCATCGAAAGAGCTTCGGCAACCGGCTTGCCCGATTCGTCGGAAATCAACCGCGCGATTTCGTCGAGTTCGCTTAAAATCACTTCTCGCGCCCGCATTATATATTCAGCCCGTTCACGAAAAGATGTCTCGCGCCATTTTGCAAAAGCGGCGCGTGATTTTTCGACCGCTTCGCCGACTTCGACGGCGGAAGCGCAGTTGACACGCCCGAATTCCGCGCCCGTTGCCGGATTGTATGAAATAATTTCGTCTTCTGTTTTCGACAATGAAAGAACCGCGCTCATAAACTTCCGCTCCTTAAGATAAAAGTTTAATCCATTCAAGCATTATTTCGATAATGCTTGACCGCTAATTTCCCGAAAAAAACGAATAAAATTTTACTTGACAAACGTTTTTCAGAATATTATTCTGTCAATCGGAGTTAAAAACGAATGATTAACGAAATTGACGGCAAAATACTAAAGATAATTCAGCAAGATGCGCGAATCGCCAATTCGGAGATCGCGCGACAGATCGGGCTTGCGCCTTCGGCGGTTCTGGAAAGAATTAAAAAACTCGAAGAACGCAAAATAATTCGCGGCTACGCGGCGGAACTCGACGCGGCGCAGATCGGTTTCGGCATCACGGCGTTTGTTTTCGTCCGCACGAAAGATTGCAGCGACGAAGCCGACAGAGTTTTAGCCGAAATTCCCGAAGTTTTGGAAGTTCACGACATCGCGGGCGACGACGATTATGTTTTGAAAGTTCGCGCCAAAAATGCGGAAGATTTATCCAGAATTCTGCGCGAAAAATTGAAGAACGTGCCGAACGTGATCGCGACGCGCACGACGGTCGTGTTGCAGACGATCAAGGAAACAACTGCTCTGCCGATTGAACAGAGCGACAAAACGGAAAAGATTGCGACCGCGAAAACGAAAAAAAGCGGCAAAAATGAGGTTTGAAATGCAGAATTCGGTATTAAAAGGCGGCAAAAACCGCAACGTAATTTTATTCATTGCGGCGTTCGCAGCGGTTTATATTCTTTGGGGTTCGACATATCTGGCGATCAAATACGCGATTGAAACTTTGCCGACATTTTTGATGGCTGGCTCGAGATTTTTAATTGCGGGTGCGATTCTGTTTGTCGCGGCGCGGTTTACGAAAGATTACGAAAAACCAACTTGGGCGCAGTGGAAAACGAGTTTCATCGTCGGGACGCTTTTGCTTTTGGGCGGCAACGGCGCGGTCGTGCTTGCGGAACATTACGTTTCGTCGAGTCTCGCCGCGCTGCTCGTAGCAACCGAACCGTTCTGGATCGTGCTTTTAAGCTGGCTGTGGCTGAAAGGCGCACGCCCGAATTGGAAGGTCGCGCTCGGACTGCTCATCGGATTCGTCGGCGTTTATTTATTGGTCGGCGGGCAGGGCGGCGATTCAGCAGACAATTCAAATCAGCTTTACGGCACGATTTTAATTATCATCGGAACGATTTGCTGGGCGACCGGTTCGCTTTACGGCTTGCGTGCGCCCGTTTCCAAATCTTCGATTTTAGCTTCGGGAATGCAGATGCTCGCGGGCGGTTCGGTTTTATTTGTAGTGGGAACCTTCGCAGGCGAATGGACGAATTTTAACATCGCCGCCGTTTCCCGAAATTCGTGGCTCGGACTCGCATATCTAACCATTTTCGGCTCAATCATCGCGTTTACGGCTTACAGCTGGCTGCTCAAAAACGCCGAACCTTCGATAGTTGCCACTTACGCCTACGTCAATCCGGTTATTGCGGTTTTCTTGGGCTGGCTTATCGCAGGTGAATCTTTCACGATACAAATGCTTATTGGTGCAGCCGTCATTGTCGGTTCGGTCATACTAATAACTTCACCTGATAAAACGACAAGCAATTCAGAAGAAATGTTCGAAATTCATACTTCAAACGTTTCGACGGAAAATCCTAAAGCTCTGTCAGCTTCTGCTTAGACAATTGTTTTGCGCAGGATCGAAGGTAAAAATCTATTTTCGATCCTGCGTTTCGCATTTTAAATCAACTTAACATCTGCTCGACTGATTTATAACTTGCTTCCAAAGCATCATTTAACTTGCCAGCATCGGTTCCGCCGCCTTCCGCCATATCAGCTTTGCCGCCGCCGCGTCCGCCGACGATTGGCGCGATTTGTTTGACGATTTCGCCCGCTTTTACTTTGCCGGTCAAATCGTCGGAAACGCGCACGATAAACGAGACTTTTTCTTCTTCCGTTCGGGCTAAAATCACCACGCCGGATTTTATTTTCGCCATCAAAGTGTCGGACAAATGGCGCATTCCGCCTTTGTCCAAACCTTCGACCGTTTTGGCGATGACTTTTACGCCGTTAACATCTTTCGCTTCGTCACCGTTTGATGTTGCGCTGCCGATTGCGCCGGTGGCGATTTTCATTTTCAAATCGTCGTTTTCGCGTTTTGCTCGTTTCAATTCTTCCTGCAATTTTTCGATGGCGTTCGGCAAATTGTCGCGCTGAGCTTTCAAAACATTGAGCGAATCGGCGATTAATCGTTCATCTTCGCGGAAACGCTCGAAAGCGTCAAATCCCGTAATCGCGCGGATTCGCCGAACGCCGGACGCAACCGCTTCGTCGGAAAGAATTTTGAACGAACCGATGTCGCCCGTCGCGCGAACGTGCGTTCCGCCGCAGAGTTCTTTTGAGAAAGTTCCGCCGCCGACCGACAAAACGCGAACTGCCGAGCCGTATTTCTCGCCGAACAAAGCCATCGCGCCCGTTTCCATCGCTTCTTCAATCGCCATCACGTTCGTCGTCACGGGTTCATTCTGCAAAATATAATGATTGACCAAATCTTCGATCTGCCGAATTTCGTCAGGCGAAATCGGTTGATAATGCGTAAAATCGAACCGCAAATAATTCGGCGCGACGACCGAACCGGCTTGCTTGACGTGCGTTCCCAAAACTTCGCGCAACGCCGCGTGAACGAGATGCGTCGCCGTATGATTGCGCCTGCGTCGCATCGCGTTTTTCGACATCAACCGTCGCCGTCAATTCGTATCGCCGACTTTGACCGAACCTTTTTCAACTTTCGATTTATGCAAAATCAAATCCTTGACCGGCGCGAAAGTGTCCTGCACTTTGACTCGCGAATTTTCATTCGTTAAAAATCCCGTATCGCCGACCTGCCCGCCCGATTCGGCGTAAAAAGGCGTTTCGCTCAAAACAATCAAACCTTCTTCGCCTTCGTTCAATTCATCAATTTGTTGGTCGTCTTTTACAATTGCGACGACTTTCGAGTTTTCAATATCCGTGTGGTCGTAACCGTGAAAATTTGAACGAACCGAAGTTCTTTCCATCGCAACGTAAATTGGTTTGAGATTTTCTTTTTGTTTTGTTTTGCCGATTTCGGAATTTTGCTGAAGTTTGTTTTAGTTCCACTTCGTAAAATTTTCTGCATCGTCTAATTATTTTCAATTACAATTCTCTTCCGTAACTTTGGGAAATCGCATTTTGTTCTAGATATACTACAAACATTAAATCAATTGGAGTTCCAAAAGTATCATATAATTTTGGCAAGTTCAGTGAATTTAGGACATTAGCCTATTCTTTTGTTACGTTTCATCAATAAACTTCATTCAATTTCTTCAAACCAACAGTCATCGTCGCGCCAAATCTCTCTTCCTCAAGCCGCACCATTTTGCCGATAAATTCGCGCTGCGTTTCGAGTTCGGGATAAGCGTCTTTCATCTGTCGACGACGAAATCACAAACTTTGTAAAAAAACGCTTCGTGAAAATCAAGATGCTCGCGCCCGTGATAAATCGCGCGGCGCATAATTTTTCGCAAAACGTAAGCGCGTCCTTCGTTGCCGGGTAAAATTCCGTCGGCAATCGAAAACGCCGTCGTTCTGGCGTGGTCGGCGATCACGCGGCATTGCAAATCCTTCGGGCGAATCGTAAGCGTATTTTTTAACGGCAGATCGGCGGTGTATTCGACAATCGGTAACATTAAATCCGTGTCGTAATTCGATTTTACGCCCTGCATCACGGCGGCGATGCGTTCCAAACCCGCGCCCGTGTCAACCGACGGCGCGGGCAACGGCGTTAATACGAAATTGCCGTCCGCATCTTTTGCGCGGTCAAACTGCATAAAGACGAGATTCCAGATTTCAATCGTGTCGTCGCCGACATCGGCGTTGACGAATTCGGGGCGATTTTTTTCGGGATTTTCCGCGTCGTCGCCCATATAATAATGGATTTCCGAACACGGTCCGCACGGTCCGGTGTCGCCCATCTGCCAGAAATTTTCCTTTGCGCCGAACGGCAAAACTCGTTCGGGTTTCGCGCCCATTTCAATCCACAAATCACGCGCTTCGGTCGTCGGCGGAAACTTCTTCGTTGCCTTCAAAATAAGTGAACCAGAGATTTGTCGGATTTAATCCGAGTTTGCCTTCCGTTTTGCTTCCGGTCAAAAAATCCCACGCGAATTTTATCGCGTCGTCTTTGAAATAATCGCCGAACGAAAAATTTCCGAGCATTTCGAAAAACGTATGATGTCTCGCGGTTTTGCCGACTTCATCCAAATCGTTGTGTTTGCCGCCCGCGCGGATACATTTCTGCGACTTGAAGTCGCGCGTGTATAATCGCGCTTTTCGTTGCCGAGAAAAACGTCTTTGAACTGGTTCATTCCCGCGTTCGTGAAAAGAATTGTCGGGTCGTTCGGCGGATAAACGGGACTTGAATGAACAGTTTTGTGTCCGTTTCGTTCAAAATATTCTAAAAATGCGCGTCTGATTTCGTTTCCGGTCATAATACGAGAATTTTATCACAAGGCGTGTTTGATAACACGACAAATCCAAAAATGCCGCACGTTTCGGTTAAAAAACGTCCGGCATTTTCAGTTCAAAAAGGAGATGAATTAGAGTTTTGATTCGCCTTGCCGCACGCGGCGAAACGAATTGTCGCTCCATATAAAACCGAAATAATTCGACCTTACAAATTTTATATTCGGTAGAAAGCCGAGTTCGGATTCAAAATAAAATATTTAAATTCCGATTATTCGGGCAAGCTGCGGCGTGACGGCAAATTTATCGTAGAGCGGTTTGCGCTTTTCGATGAGCGCGAGAATCTTGTGCGTCGTTATCAGGTAAACGTTGGCAAATTTCGGGTTACGTCCGAGTTTTTCCAAAATTCGCCGCAGAGCTTCGTTGATGCTGGCGACGAAAAGTTTCGCGTTGATTTGTTCGCGCACCGTTATTTTGCCGAACCGGTAATCGAAAATTCCGGCGGACGGATTCAAAAACGGGTAATCGCCGGAGATTTCCGCCCGCGCTTTTTCAAATGCCAGAGTAAATTCCAGATTCGCTTCGGCGAGACTTTTATCAATCGCGTTCAGCAGTTCGGCGGTTAAATTCAGAAGCATCTGCCAATCCTCCGGCGCGAGGTGCGATTGTTTGGCTTTGCTTTCAAAATTATTGCTCAGTTCAAACGGAAATTCCGGTGCGGTCGCTTTTATCTGCGGCAAATTGCTTAAAACAGCCGCCGATTCAGTTTTACCGTTTTTATGATTGCCGTTAGTTGCAGGCATTTTCGCAGCGATGTTAATAATTGCCTGTTCGGCTTTTTGCTCTGTTTTGACGCTAACCGGTTTTTCTTCGACAATTGGCTCAACTTTTTGCGGCGGCGCGATTTTCTCGACGATTGGCGCAGTTTTTTCAATCGGCGGCGCAGTTTCTTCTTCGACACTTTGGTAAACGTTGATAATTCCGCCGGGTTCGCGGGCGCGAATCAGCAGACGCTGCAAAGCTTCCTCGCCTTCGGAAATGCGTCCGGCAATGCGGTCGTGTTCGCGGACTCTTAATTTCGTTTTTCGCCGTCAAATGAATGTCGGCTTCGTAACCGCTTAATTCGACGCGGATGTTTCCGGCAAACTGTCGGCGGCGCAAATAACGCACTAAGGCCGACAAATTAACAAACGAAGTATCTAAGATTTTCGTGAATCGGGCGATTTTTCATTGGTTCGAATATAAAGCTGGTACAGAATTTGAACAAAACTTGCAAATAAATTCTAGTTTCTCAGCGCTTTAATTATTAAAAATGACTAATTTCGCCGAATTTTCCATTGCATCTTTTTTATTTTTCGTTCAAAATTCGCAAACAAGTAATTAATTTAAGTAAAGATTGGAGAACAAAATGTGGAAAGTAAAGAGTAAAGCGAAATTCAGCCGACTCGTTATTTCGTTTTCTGTTCTTTGATGCTTTACTCACTGCCATTTAAAAATATGAAATCATTATTTCGCAAAAAATCCATCGCCCAAATTCAAGCCGATGCCGCCGCCGGATTTTCCGACGCGGAAACAGTTCCGGGCGACAACGCGACTTTGCGCCGTTCGCTCGGCACATTTGATTTAACGATGCTCGGCATCGCGGCAATCGTCGGCGCGGGAATTTTCGCGCTCGTCGGCGAAGCGTCGAACAAAGGCGGTCCGGGCGTGGTTCTGCTGTTTATTTTCGCCTCAATCGCCTGCGGTTTCGCCGCGCTTTGCTATGCTGAATTCGCCTCGAAAATTCCGATTGCGGGTTCGGCTTATACTTATGCTTACGCGAGTTTCGGCGAATTGATCGCGTGGATTATCGGCTGGGATTTGCTGGTCGAATACGCCATCGGCAATATCGCCGTCGCTATTTCGTGGAGCGATTATTTTACCCGCCTTTTAAAGTCGAACGGCATCAATGTTCCGGCTTATTTTTCGATGGATTACCTGAGCGCGTCGCGCGGTTTTACGGAAAACGGCGAATTGATGCAGGGCGTTTTGGCGAAAGGGCAAACTCTCGACGCGCTCGGTCGATATGACGAGCGACCAATTGACGACGTTATTTCCGACAAACTTTCGCCGAGCATCGTCGAAGCCTACACGGCTTGGACGACCGCGCCGCACATCGGCGGCATTCCGCTGATCGCGGATTTGCCCGCGCTCGGCATCGTTTTTCTGATTACCTGTCTGGTTTATATCGGCATCCGCGAATCGAAAACCGCTTCAAACATTATGGTCGGTTTGAAATTAGCGGTGATTTTATTGGTGATTATTTTGGGAGCGTTTTATGTCAAAACCGACAACTGGCTGCCGTTTCTGCCGAACGGTTTCGGCGGCGTGATGTCGGGCGTGGCGGCGGTTTTCTTCGCTTATATCGGTTTCGACGCGCTTTCGACGACCGCCGAAGAATGCAAAGACCCGTATAAAACTCTGCCGCGCGGAATGATTTATTCGCTGATTATCTGCACGGTTTTATATGTCGTTCTCGCGCTCGTTTTAACCGGAATGGTCAATTACACGAAACTGGCGGTCGGCGACCCGCTCGCGTTTGTATTCGGACCCGAAGGCGCGAATCTGCCGTGGGTTTCGGGAATTATCGCGGTCAGCGCGGTGATTGCGATTGCGACGGTTTTGCTCGTTTTCCAACTCGGACAGCCGCGCCTTTGGATGGCGATGAGCCGCGACGGGCTGCTGCCGAAAATCTTTTCATCAATTCATCCGAAATTCCGCACGCCCTGGTTTTCGACGATTTTGACGGGCTTTATGGTGGCGATTCCGGCGTTGTTTATGAATCTGTCGGAAGTGACGGATTTATCGGTTATCGGAACGCTGTTCGCGTTCACGATTGTCTGCGCCGGAGTTTTGGTGAAAGATAAAGAATTCGCCGGACAAAAACGCTATGTACCGTATATCAATTCGCAGTGGATCGTACCGATTTTGTTCGTGATTTTGATGGCAGCGGTAATTTATTTTATCGACGACGCGGTCATTAAAAATTTCTTTACAGATTTTAAGCCAGCCAAAAACGACACCGTGCTTAATACGTTTTTACACAAAATTCCGTATTTCACGTTTATGATTTTTTCCTTAATTATGGCGGCGTTGTGTTTCGTCAAGCGTCTTTCGCTGATTCCGGTTTTGGGCATTATGTTCTGCACATACCTGATGACCGAACTTGGATGGACAAATTGGTTCCGCTTCGGCATCTGGCTGCTTATCGGTTTAATCGTTTATTTTCTTTACAGCTATAAACACAGTAAACTGCACGACCGCGAAGAAACGGCGGAAGTTCCGGCGGCAACTTAGAAATTTTAGCGCGGGCAGATGAAACTTCGCGTTTGATCCGCCCGATTTTATAATGTTAGGGCAAGGGAGAAATTTGTTATGAAAAGAAAAATCATTTTATCAACGATCATTTCACTTATTTTGACGGCGGCGATTTCCGCGCAGACGAAAACTAACTTTTCCGGCGATTGGGAGTTGGACGTGAGCAAATCGAAACTGGCGATGCCGCTCGAATCAATGTCGCTCAAAGTTTCGCAGACCGACAAAGAGTTAAGCGTCGAAACTGATGCCAAACGCGCGGCGGGCGAAACGCGCGGCGGAATGGGCGGCGGCGGCGGACGCGGCGGCAAACAATCCGCTGTTTATAATCTCGAAGGTAAAGACATCGAAACTGACATCAGCGGCGGAGCGATGAGCGGCAAGGAAACGCGCAAAGCGACGATGACTTCGGACGGCAAGTTAAATCTTAATTCGAGCCGCGTTTTCACCGGACAAATGGGCGGCGTAACGATGAAAACCAATGAGATTTGGGAAGTTCTCGACGCGGGCAAAACTCTAAAGGTGACGCGTTATATGGAAACGCCGCGCGGCGCGACCAACTCGGAAATGTTTTTTACGAGAAAAACTCCCGTTCCGGCGGCGGAAGTCGTCACAACAAACAGTAGTGACGCCAATATCAGCGCAACCGGCGGAACATCGAGAAAAATTTCCGGCGGCGTTTTGAACGGAAAGGCTTTACTTCTACCAATACCCGAATATCCGGCGGCAGCTAGAGCAGTCAGGGCAACCGGCGCAGTAAATGTTCAGGTAACAATTGACGAGCAAGGAAATGTTATTTCGGCGAGTGCCGTTTCAGGTCATCCGTTGCTCAGGCAAGCGGCGGAAGAAGCCGCACGAAAAGCGACGTTTACGGCGACCAGACTCGAAGGCAATCCGGTTTCAGTGACCGGTATCCTCGTTTACAATTTTATTCCCTAAATATTTTGGAAAATTGTAGATAAAATAAGGTGGAAGTTTCGGCTTCCGCTTTTTTGTTTCGGCAAGATTTAACGCGCTGTTTTTGTTTCTGCTAAAGATAACAAAGTGTGCCAAAAATTTCGCTCTTTGGCTTTTCGCATTTAAAACTTGTATTTTAATCAAGTATGGAATATCCGTTCTGGGTTTGGATTTTTTTCTTTGCCGTTGTTTTGACTGCTCTCGCCGTTGATTTGGGATTCGCTAATCGGAAGGCTCACGCGCCTTCGCGCCGTGAAACTTTGATGTGGAGCGCGGTTTGGGTTTCGCTCGCGCTCGCCTTTAACATATTTATTTTCTGGCAGTTCGGCGCGTTTAAGGCGAAAGAGTTTTTCACCGGTTATCTGATCGAGCTTTCGCTTTCGATTGATAATCTGTTTGTCTTTCTGCTCATCTTCAATTTTTTTAAAGTTCCGAAAAAGTATCAGCATCGCGCCCTTTTCTGGGGAATTTTTATGGCACTCGTGCTGCGAATGGTGATGATTTTCGCGGGCGCGGAACTGGTCGAAAAGTTTAGCTGGATACTTTATTTCTTCGGCGCGTTTCTCGTTTATACGGGAATTAAAATGTTCTCGGAAGATGAGGAATTTAACCCTGAAGAAAGCGCGATTGTGCGTTTTACGACGCGTTTCGTGCGGATTACGAAACGCTACGAAGGCGAAAAGTTTTTCGTAAATGTTGACGGCAAACGCACCGGAACGCTTCTGCTGCTGGTTTTAATTGTTATCAACGTCGCCGACCTTGTTTTCGCAGTTGATTCGATTCCGGCGATTTTCGGCATCACGACCGATAAGTTTATTGTCTATACATCGAACATTTTTGCTATTCTCGGATTGCGTACGTTTTTCTTTCTGCTGGTCGAGATGGCGGAAAAGTTTCATTTTCTCAAATACGGCTTGGCTTTCGTGCTGAGCTTTATCGGCGTAAAGATGCTTCTGCCGCTGATTGCGGAAGGAATTTTGCTTGCGTCGGGCGATGGCAGCGGTTCGGGTTTGACGGTGTTTTTGCAAAAGTATCTGCATCACGATTACGAGCAGATGGTGATTAATATTTCGCTCGGCATCGTCGTCGGGGCGATTTTGCTTTCGATAATTTTGTCTTTGAGATTTCCGCCGAAACCTTCGGACGCGGCGGAAATCGAATAAAAGTTCGAGGCTGAACAGCGAAGTAAACGGCATCGAACGGCAGTTTTGAATGGAAAAGAAGTATCGCGGAATTTACGTTGATTGGTGGCAAATCAAACGAAGCACCGTTTTCGGCGGTGCGGCGATAATTCTGTTTTCAGCGTTGCTGATCGGCGGCGGCTGGTGGCTCTGGCGAAACGATTTTTTTATCGGCAAGCCCGAAACGACCGTCGCGCCGAAAGATTCCGCGAAAATCATCTCGTTTGAAGGCGACGTACGAATCGTTCGCGCCGCAACCCGCGAAACGATTCTTATCACTAAATTAACTTATGTTTCGGCGGGCGACACGATTCAGACGCAGGCTGACGGACGCGCTCAGGTGCAGATGATTGACGGCTCGACGCTTTCGATTCGACCGAACAGCACGATTGTTATCCGCGACAGTTCATCAATTTTCGGCGGAACCAATGTCCGCGTCACTTTGGATGACGGACAAATCAACGTCAGGACGCAGGATCAGACCGAAGCGACGAAAAACGTCGTCGAAGTTCTCGAATCTGAAAACCGTTTGTTTCCGCAAACCGACGCGAGTTTTAATATTAACGAGCAAAAAGGCGGCGGCGAAATCCGAATCAGTCGCGGCGGCGTTGAAACGAACGTCGGCGGCGAGAAAACCATCGTCGGCGAAAACGAATTTGCGACGGTCAGCAACGGAAAAATCACGCCGAAAGAGAAACTTCTCGCCGCGCCGATTCCGGTCGCGCCGCTGAATTCCGAACAGGTGACGGCAGTCAGCGATGTTTCGTTTCGCTGGCAGAAATCCGTGTCGAATACCGCCGTTGCATATCATTTGCAGGTCGCCAAATCACCGTTCTTTGTCGCCGATGGTATAATTATCGAACGCGACGCGCTGACCAATCAGATTTTTACGCTGGCAAACCTCGCGCCGGGAATTTATTACTGGCGGCTTCGCGCGTCCGCCGCGTCGGGGCAAACGAGTGATTGGGGCGAACCCTGGAAATTTGCTATCGTTAAAGCACCGGCATCCGAAACTTTGACGGCAGCGAACTGGCAGGTCGAGCAAATCGGCGGCGGCATATATTTGGTCAGCGGTAAAACACAGTCGGGCGCGACGGTCAGAATCGCCGGACGCGAGATTTTCGCGTCAGCTGACGGTTCCTTTAAATTGCAGGTTTCCTCGGCTAATCCGGTTGCTACTGTCGAAATCAGTGACGAACGCGGCAATCGCAATCGTTACGCGTTGAATCTAAATTCAGGGCGAGCCGTGAAACAATAAAATACAGAATGAAAATGATCGTTGATCAGTAAGAAATAAAAAGCGAACAGCGAAAAATTACGCGTAAGATTAAGAAATATGATTGATTTTTCTTTCCTAACTTTTCACTAACCAAATATATCGGCGCAAATCATACACATTCACACGCGGAACACAGCGCGGGCAATTCCAAACGCTTAAAGCTCGCGTTACTGCTGACGTTCGTTTATATGCTGGCGGAAGCGTTCGGCGGCTGGTTCTCAAACTCGCTCGCTTTGATTGCCGACGCGGGACATATGTTGACGGACGTGGCGGCGTTGTCCTTAACATTGGCGGCAATTTGGTTTGCGGCGCGTCCGGCAACCTCGAAAAAAACCTTCGGCTATTATCGTCTGGAAATTCTCGCCGCGTTTGTCAACGGCATCGCTCTGGTTTTGATTTCGCTCTGGATAATGTATGAAGCCGTCGAGCGTTGGAATGCGCCGCCTGCCGTCAAAGGCTTTGAATTGACCTTGGTCGCGGTTGGCGGACTTGCCATCAATATCGTCTGCGCGTGGCTGCTTCACGGCGGACACCAGCACAATCTGAACGTGCGCGGCGCGTGGCTGCACGTTATCGGCGACGCGCTCGGTTCGGTCGCGGCGATTGCGGCGGGCGTTTTGATTTTAACTTTAGGCTGGCTGTGGGCTGATGCGGCGTGCAGTTTTTTAATTTCTTTAATCATCATTTACGGCTCGTGGAATTTAATCAAAGAATCGGTCAACGTCCTTTTGGAAGGCACGCCCGCGCATATCAATCTCACGGCGGTCGAAGAAGCGATCAGGCAAACGACCGACGTGCGCGACGTTCACGATTTGCACGTTTGGACGATAACATCGGGAATGGAAGCGTTAAGCGTTCACGTCGTTCACGATGAAAAAATCGTGCAGAAAACGCTTTTGCAGAATATCCGCGCGAAACTGCACGACGAATTCGGTATTGACCATTTAACGATTCAGATGGAAACTGTCGAACACGGACAAATTGACAGCCATTCGTGTTTTTCCGGCGCAAACTGTTTTGATTCGGAAGCAAAAGCCTAAAATTTTATCGAAAACAGTCCGAAATCCGGCATTTTATATGCTAAATTCTAAATTTATTTTTCGTTAAAAAATGTAGAACGCAGAACGTAGAATGTAAAATTCGCCGTAAATAAAATTCGATATTCCAATCAATCAACAAAACCTGAAAAACTATTCGCTGACGGCTGTTCACTATTTAATCGTTTGAACAGATAATAGTTTATCGCTGTCTATCGAGTGATTTTCTGACGGCGAATTGATGATAAATGTCCGAATTTGGGATTTACGGGCGATGTCGAAGGCTCTTCGACATCGCCCGAAGAGCCTTCGAGGGCACCCGAAGAGCCTTCGACATCGCCCGAAGAGCCTTCGACGTCACCCGAAGAGCCTTCGACGTCGCCCGAAGAGCCTTCGACGTCGCCCGAAGAGCCTTCGAGGGCACCCGTAAATCCCAAATTTACACGTTTTATCTTGAGTGAAATATTATTTTATGCCGAATATTAACCTAAAATACGGTAATTCCACACTTTCTTTTGATTATGCGGCGAATCTCTTTGAAGTTTTGGGAAGTGACGCGTCGAAGGTTGCGCTGACGGACGTGCGAAATCGGGGCGAAGCTCGATACTCCGATTGATTCAAAGCCGCTTGAGGAAATCGTCGAAGCGGGCGAAACCGTTTTAATCGTCGTGCCGGACGCGACGCGCCAGACGGCGAGCGGGCAAATTGTTAATTTGATTGTCAGGCGTTTAATCGCTAACGGTACGATGCCGTTTGATATTCGGATAATTTTTGCGACGGGCATTCATCGTCCTGTTACCGAAGCGGAAAAATCAACTATTTTAACGCCGTTTATCGCCCAGCGTGTGAAAACGCTCGACCATAATCCGCGCGATCTGGCGCAGATCGTTCGAGTTGGCGAAACGAGCGGCGGCATTCCGATTGAACTAAATCGCGCTTTGACCGAAAGCGACCGCGTGATAATTGTCGGCGGCATCCAGTTTCATTACTTCGCGGGCTTCACCGGCGGGCGCAAGTTGATTTGTCCGGGCTTGGCTTCGACGCGCACGATTGCCGCGACGCACAAACTGGCTTTCGACTGCGAATCGAAATCGCGCCGCGCAAATGTTGATTTGGGAATTACAGACGGAAATGCCGTTCACGAAGCGTTCGTCGAGGTTGTTAAAAAGTTTCCGCCGCATTTTGCCGTCAACACAATTGTCAACGAGGCGGGCGAAGCCGTTGATTTGTTCTGCGGCGATTGGCAGACATCGCATCGGGCGGCGTGCGAGTTTTACGCGGCGAATCACACGATTGAAATTCAGGAAAAAAGAGATTTGGTCATTGTCAGCGCGGGCGGATTTCCACACGACATTAATATGATTCAGGCGCATAAAGCCTTGGAAACCGCCGCTCGCGCCTGCACCGACGGCGGCACAATCGTTTTACTCGCCGAATGCGCCGACGGTTTGGGCAGAAAGGATTTCCTCGACTGGTTCAGCGCGAAAAATTCAAACGAATTAGCCGAAAGATTGTGCGAAAGCTATCAGGTCAACGGGCAAACCGCGTGGAATATGCTGCGCCGCGCCGAACGATTCAACGTGAACATCATAACTTCCCTGGCAGAAACGGAAACGCGCCCGATGCGTTTGCAAAAGGCGCGGTTTTTAGATGAAATTTCCCTTGTGGCAGATGAAAACACAAAAGGTTACATTCTGCCGTCCGGCGCAAAGTACTTGATAAAGTAAAAATTATTTAGCTTTTTTCAGACTAAAGGTTCTGGCAATCGAATCGGTTTGATTGCGTACCGAGCGCAGTTTATCGCGCAGTCCGGTGAACCGCAGGACATAAACGGAGTTTTCGTCGGCTTTGAGAAAATAAAACCTGCCGCTCATGTTTTTGCCCGAACGGATAAATTCGTAATTAAAAATCTTGCCATTTAACGCGCCTTTAAATTCTTCTTCTTTACCGGCGACGAAACCGGGCAGAAATTGCAGACGCTGCTCTTCGCTCGACATTAAATCCGCCAGCGCGTCGCCCGCTTTAAGTGCGAGACGGCGAACTTCGAGATAACCGTCCGAACGGTCGCCGTAAACGTATTCGACATTCGGGCTGGTCGTCGAAGGTTTCGCGGTTTGCTTCCACTTGGCTTCGGGCAAATCGAATGAGTAATCAACGTTGGCATCGGTAAAACTTTCCTGCGCGAAAATCGAAGACGCGAAAAGCATTGCGAACGAAACGGAAAACAGAACTTTTGATAATTTCATTTTGATTGATTCCTTTTCTACACGGAAAAATTGCTGTTAGTTTAACTTATTTTCGGGCAATTTACGAAGTTTTTGATGCCGCTTTGCCGGTTGTTAGTTGTCTTTTGCCGCAAATGCGCTAATGCGCCTTTGTTTGAAAACCACGCCTGCCATCGAAAAAATAATTGAATCGCAGAGACCGCCAAAAACGTCGGCATTAAAGATTACCGGTTACAATTATGTGAGCATTCGGTAATCTTTCAATCAAATTTTTTCGGCTTTTTACGAATTGTCCGCGTCTAAGTTTACAGATAAACCTTTGGCAAAGTCCGAAGCAGATACAAAATTTTCGAGGTATAGAAATGAAAAAGAACTTTTCCTTAATTCAAAAAGCCGCCGCTGTTCTGATGCTCGCGGCAATGTTCAGCCCGCTTTTTTCAACGGGCGCGAACGCGCAAACGATGGCAAACACAAAGTTGAAACCTTTGACCGAAGACCAGAAAATCCTGCACGTCCTTAATCGTCTCGGTTTCGGCGCACGCGAAGGCGATGTTGAGAAAGTAAAAGCAATCGGCATCAATAAATACATCGAACAGCAGTTAAATCCGTCTTCGATTTCCGACCCGATTGCCGACGCGAAGGTAAAAAATCTCGATGTTTTGAATTTATCGAATCAGGAACTTTTCACGAAATACCCGAATCAGGCGGCGGTTTTGATGGCGGTCGCGCAAAAAAACGGTTTGAACCGACGCGATTTGCAGGGCATTCGCCAGAACAATCAAAATCAGCAAGCGAAAACCGAAGCGATGAACGGCGAGATGTCGGAGAAGAAAACGAATGAATTGTCCGAAGCCGAACGGCAGAAATATCAGCAGGAAATCGTCGCGCTTTACAAAGAATATAATCTCGGCAGACCGCAGCAAATCACTCAGCAATTCAATGCTTCGCGTATTTTACGGGCGACTTATTCAGAGAAACAGTTACAGGAAGTGATGGTTGATTTCTGGACGAATCACTTTAACGTTTTCGCCAACAAAGCCGCGACGCGCTGGTTTTTGCCCGAATACGACCGCGACGTGATTCGCCCGAACGCGCTCGGCAACTTTAAAGATTTGCTGATCGCGACGGCGAAATCGCCCGGCGATGCTTTTTTATCTCGACAACTTTCAATCGGTTTCGCCCGAACGCGCAGACGAACGACGCCCGCCGCGAATCAAAATCGCCGCGCCAATCAAGATGAATCAAAACGGGCAGATGAATCCGCAAACGGCGCGAGCAGTTAAAAAAACAATACGGATTTGAGCGACGCGGAACTCGACGCGCGAATCAAGCAAAATCAAGCAGCGTCCGGCACAGCAGCAGCAGCAGCGAATGCAGCGCGGCATTAACGAAAATTACGCCCGCGAAATTATGGAACTGCACACTCTCGGCGTCGAAGGCGGTTACACGCAGAAAGATATTCAGGAAGTCGCCCGCGCTTTTACCGGCTGGACGATTATTGATCGCGCGCGGTTATCGCCGCGCTTTTGCGCAATCTGGCAAACGACACGGAAGACAAGCGTTACGCACGTCAGGCGCGACTTTTGGGTTTGCCGGAAAATGCCGAATCGGGAACATTTTTCTTTAGCGAACGAATGCACGATAAAGGCGAAAAAACGATTCTCGGACAAAAAATCAACGAAGGCGGAATCAAAGACGGCGAAAAAGTTTTGGATATTCTAGTTAATCATCCTTCGACCGCGAAATTTATCGCCCGCAAATTAGCCGTCAAATTCGTTTCCGATAATCCGAGCGAAGCGTTAGTCAATAATGTGGCGAAAGCGTTTCACGATTCCAAAGGCGACATCAAAACGACTTTGCGCGCGCTGTTTACCGACAAAGAATTTTTCGCGCCGGAAAATTATCGCGCGAAAATCAAAACGCCTTTTGAAGTCGTCGTCAGCGCGATTCGCACCGTCGGCGCGGACACGAACGGCACGCAAATTCAGGCGATGCTCCAGAAAATGGGCGAACCGCTTTACGGCTTTCAAGCTCCGACCGGCTATCCCGACACGGCGGAAGATTGGGTCAACACCGGCGCACTGCTCGAACGATTAAACTTTGCCGTCGCGCTCGCGTCAAACCGCATTCCGGGAACGAAAGTGAATCTGAAAACATTTGCCGGCAACGATAAAACGCAGCTTTTAGATCGCGCTGTCAATGTTGTTCTCGACGGCGAGATTTCCGCTGCGACCAAAGCGTCGCTTTTGAAACAACTTGAACAACCGCTGATTGAACCGAAACTCGATGTCAAAGCGAGCGACGATGACGCGATGGAAAGTCAGGCGATGATGTCAAATCAAGGCGGCGGTCGCAATCGTCAGGCTCGACAAGGCAGACTGCTGCCGCCGAGCGGCAACGCCGGAAGTTTTCAAAGTCGTCGGCTTGATTTTCGGCACGCCGGAATTTCAGCGGCAATAGCAAGACTAAATTTTTGCTTGAAGCGTCTAAAATAATGGTTGATAATTTTACAAAGCAGTTTTGAGGTGAACGATTATGGACAGAAGATATTTTTTGAAATCGAGCGGAATCGCGCTTGCCGGTTTCGGTTTAATGGCTGCCGCGCCGGATTTTTTACATCAGTTTGCCAACGCGCAAACCGTCACGAACGGTTACGGCAAAAAGAAAATTTTAATCACGATTTTCCAGCGCGGCGCGGTTGACGGTTTGAATATGGTCGTGCCGTATGGCGACAGCGAATTATTATAATCTGCGTCCGACAATCGCCGTTCAAAAGCCGAATCAAAATGACGGCGCGGTTAATCTCGACGGTTATTTCGGTCTTCATCCGTCACTCAAACCGCTCGAAAAATTCTGGCAGAGCAAACAATTAGCCATCGTTCATTCGGTCGGTTCGCCCGATAATACGCGTTCGCATTTCGACGCGCAGGATTATATGGAAGCCGGAACGCCCGGTGTGAAATCCACGCGCGACGGCTGGCTCAATCGCGTTCTTCAGGAAACGAAAACCGCCAAAGATTCGCCGTTTCGCGCCGTGGCGATGAACGGGCAAATCCCCAGAACTTTGATCGGTCGTGCGCCGACGATTGCGATGTCGAATCTTTCCGATTTCGCCATCAACGCCGGAATTTATACGCAGTCGGTGCAGGGCGGATTTGAAGGAATTTACCAGCAAAACGCGGGCGGCGGACTGGGCGAAACGGGCAAGGAAACTTTTGAAGCCGTCAACTTTTTGAAACAGGCGAATCCGTCGCAGTATAAACCGGAAAACGGCGCGGCTTACCCGAATAATCCGTTCGGAAATTCCCTGCGGCAAATCGCGCAGCTTATCAAAGCCAATGTCGGACTCGAAGTCGCTTTCACCGATACGCCCGGTCTTAATTGGGACACGCACGCCAACGAAGGCGGCGGACGCGGACAAATCGCCAATCTTTTAAATAATTTCGGCTTGGCAATCGCCGCGTTCGCCACCGATCTGGGAACCAGAATGGACGATGTGGTGATTTTAACGATGTCGGAATTCGGCAGAACCGCCAAAGAAAACGGCACGCGCGGAACCGATCACGGACACGCCAACGCGATGTTCGTTCTCGGAAATTCGGTCAAAGGCGGAAAAGTTTACGGTGATTGGAAAGGTTTGTCGAACGACAATCTTTACGAAGGACGCGATTTAGCCGTGACCACCGATTTCCGCGACGTTTTCGGCGAAGTCGCCGTCAAACACTTGGGCGGCAAAAATCTCGACAAAATTTTCCCGAACTATCAAACAAGCGCGAAGAATTTTCGCGGAATTATGGGTTAGTTTTCAAACATATCAACAATATTTGTTCAAATTATTGTTGATATATTCTGAATATTATCAGTAAACAATTAAAAATCAGGATTGCCAGCCAAAGCAATCCTGATTTTTTTACTTCATTTTTGGCTGAAAAATATTCCTCGTTGTTCATCATCCATCTGCCGTGTTTATAATACCAACTGAGACACAAGACAAGCGGAATAGTCCAAATTGTCAGAGTTAAAATAACGAATAAAACGGTTAGAAAACGCTGATTGAACAGAAAAACGAACAGGCTAACGGCGAGAAAAACCCATACTGCCATATCAAAAGACGCAATCTTATTGGCGGAACTAACTGCTTGAGTCGTTACAGTAGTCTTTACCGCGCCTTCAATAATTTCATTTGCATATATTTCAATCCCGCAGTGCGGACATATTCTCCCTTCGAGGCATAAATTATTATCCTTGAGTTTTATAAGAATTAATCTCTGACAAGTTGGACACGCCGAAAAAATTGAAATGTTTGGATCAAGAATTTCCGGGTCAAAAAAACTTTTCTTCATTTCTTAATTTCTGATTTGTTTGTAGCCTTTTGCCAGAAGTCGCGGCGGAACGCCAATCCAGTAAAGTCCTTGAAAAACTGACCAGCGCAAAAACGTCCAGACGAACGAGCGGTTTTGAAATCGGCGGGAAGAAGTTGTGATCGCCAGATTGACGTAAACGAAGCGACCTTTTTTTTGCAGGCGTTTGTATAAATCAACGTCTTCAAAAAGCGGCAGCGGTTTAAAGCCTTTGATTTTTTCGTAAGTTTCACGCCGCGCAAACATCGCCGAATCGCCGTAAACCAAGCCGATTGAACGAAGCTGCGGGTAAAGCCACGTCAGAAATTTCGCCCAACGCGAATCGCCGTCAAAAACGATGCGGAAATTTCCGCCGACGATTTCCGCATAACGCATATATTGTTTGATTTGTCTCGCGCAGCCCTGAATCGGGCGCGTGTCGGCGTGGAGAAACCAGAAAATTTCGCCTGTGGCGTGAAGCGTTCCTTCGTGAAGCTGTCTGCCGCGATTGGCTTCGGCGATTTTTATTAACTCGAAGCGGTTTATTTATCGGATAATTTTCGACGATTTCGACGGTTTGATCCGCACTGCCGCCGTCAACGACGATTATTTCGTCAACATTAACGAGCCGCGTCAGCGCGTCGAGAGTTTTTTTGATCGTCAGTTCTTCGTTGAAAGTCGGAATGATAACTGAAAGTTTCATCCCGACCGGAGCATCATTTTTTATTTCCCAAATGTCATCTTTCATCGGTTATTGAAAAGAAAAATTAAATCAATAGTAAATGAACAACGACATTTGGAGAACAAAAATTTAGAAGCGCACAGTTTCCGCCTCGGCTTCAGTTCCTTCCGCCGATTTCCACTCTTCTTCCGTATCGTAAAAATTGCAGTCAAATTGCGCGAGCGATTGAATTTTAATGCCGTTGACTTCTGCCGGAGCATCTTCAAAACGCACGATTGCGCCGCAGCCGATGACTTCCGCGCCCATCGCCGTTACCAGATCGGCGGTTTCCTGAATCGCCTTGCCGGTGCGAATCAAATCGTCAACGATAATGCACGGATGAATGTCGCCTTCCTTCAAATACTGGCGAAATTGCCGTTTGCCATCTTCGATTTCCGCCCAGTAAATCTGCTCCGCGCCTAACGCTTCGCGGACGGCGAACGCGACCGGAATGCCGCCGGGACTCGGACTGATAATCGAAATTTTCGGCAGACGGCTGGAAATTGATTTCTCCATTCGAAACATACGGCTCAAACCGACCGACATAACTCTTGAATTGTCGTAAAAGCGAAACGCGAGCGGCATCTGAAAATAACACGAGGCGTGTTTGCCGTTCGGATAAACGAAATGTCCTTGCCGGAACGCGCCGGTTTTTTCCAACATCTGCATCACCGAATCGGCTGACGGAACTAAATCTACCATTTATTTTCTCCTGTGTGTCAAAAAATTAGTATGTCGTATTTTATCGGTTTTGGATTTCAATCACAAACGACCTTTCAATAATTTTTCAATCTCGACGCGCTGCGCACGGCTCATATTTTCCGGCAGTTCGCCCGCTCGAAACCAGCCGACGGCGTTTATCTCAAAACTTTTGACCGAAGCCGTTCCGACGGATTTAGCGCGAAATAAAATTTCGATGTGCCGGTTGAGAGTTCGGACGCTGAACAGTTCGACTTCGGTTAATTCGATTCCGGTTTCTTCAAAAAGCTCGCGCTTGACGGCTTCGATTGGCTGTTCGCCGTGTCCGAGAAAGCCGCCGGGAATTCCCCAGTTCGATGCCGGACGCAGAACGTGATCGAGCAGCAGTATCTCGCCCGCATCGTTGATAATAATCGCCGCAACCGATACGGTAAACTTCGTCTGCATCGCGCGAGTAGCTCTGATACGCAGAAACGGCGGCAACTTTTTCCAGATTTTACCGATAACCTTTTTAAGCATTTGCGGCGAGTGTTTCAAACGAAACATCAAAAAATTGTCCTTAAATTTTGGAAGTTAAACATTGTTGATAATATATAAATACTATAGAGTGATTTTTTCCTAAAATCGCTCTTCTCAAAATCCAACCATATCATTTTTTCGACCGGAGTTTTTAATGTCAATAAGTTTTCGTCCTAACAAAATTGTATCTCTTTTTCTTTTCATCTTTGTTTTCTCCGCTGTCACGGCTTTCGGGCAAGACGGCGAGCTGCAAACTGATTTGAGCAATTCTTTCAGCAAATTCAAGTTAATTCGGCTTGATAAGCAAGCGGCGCGGCAGACAATTCAGTCGCGGCGGTCTTTAATTATTCCGACCGCCGATAAAATTTTCGAGTTAAATTTAACCACGCACGATTTGCGAACCCGAAATTTTCGCGCTGAAGAAACGTCCGCCGACGGCGTTCGCGCACTAGAAAGAAATTTTGTAACGACCTTTAAAGGAACAATCGCGGGCGAGACTAATTCGCAGGTTCGCCTGACAATTGACGCGGAAAAAATTGAAGGTTATTTTCTGAGCGGCAATGAAAGATTCTATATCGAACCGGCGAGTCATTATTCGCGTTTTGCGACGACGGAAGATTTAATCGTTTACCGCGAAACAGATTTGCTGGAAACGGCGAGTTTTTCTTGCGCTTTGGAAGATAAAATCGAGCGCGGCAAGGAAATGGTCACAGCTGAAACATTCCAGCCAAGCACGACAGTTCTGCACGTCATTGAAATAGCAACCGATGCCGACAACGCTTTTGTCAACGAACTCGGCGGCGCGGCGCAGGCGAATAACGAGATTCTCGGTATTTTGAATTTAATTGAAGGCAGCTACGAAACAGAACTCGGCTTGACGTTCGACGTGGTTTTCCAGCACGCGTGGACGACCGCCGAACCGTATGACGGTACGACCAGCAGTACGTTTCTGAATTCGTTCCGCACGTTCTGGAACGCCAATTATCCGCAATCTTCAGTGCCGCGCGATATAGCACATCTTTTTACGTCACGGGCGAATTTTAACGGACGCGGTTTGTCGTATCTCGGCACGATTTGCGTCAGTCCGAATTCGTCCTACGGCTTTACCGGACGGCTCGATTACGAATCAATTAAGTACGTTTTGACGGCGCACGAAATCGGTCACACGCTCGGCGCAAATCACGCCGAAGTCGCGCAAAGTTGTAATAACACGGTGATGAACGCGCTGATCAGCAATCTGACACCGGTAAGCTTTTGCCCGTTTTCGCGCTCGGAAATTGTAAATTTCACGACCGTTAACAGCGGTTGTCTGAGTCCGCGCACAGTAAATACAACGCCTTTTGACTTTGACGGCGACGGCAAATCTGACGCGAGCGTGTTTCGCCCATCGAACGGCGCGTGGTATTTGAACCGATCAACGAGCGGTTTCCTCGGCATTTCGTTCGGTATTTCAACGGATAAAATAATTCCGGCGGATTATGACGGCGACGGTAAAACCGATGTGGCGGTTTATCGCGGCGGAACTTGGTTTCGCTTAAAATCTTCGACCAATACATTCGACGGCGTGAATTTCGGCTCGGCAAGCGACATTCCCGCACCCGCCGATTTTGACGGTGACGGCAAAGCCGACATAGCGATTTTCCGACCGTCGGACGGCGTTTGGCATCGTTTATCGAGCGCGAACAATGCTTATACGGCAACGGCTTTCGGCGCGAACGGCGACGTTCCGGTTGCGGCGGATTTCGACGGCGACGGCAAAGCGGATTTGAATATTTTCCGACCGTCGAACGGCGCGTGGTATCGTTTGAACAGCGGTAACGGCGCATTTAACGGCGCGTCGTTCGGACAGATGGGCGATAAGCCGCTGGCAGTGGATTTCGACGGTGACGGGAAAGCCGATCTTGCTGTTTACCGACCGTCAGACGGCGGTTGGTACGCGATTCGCAGTTCTAATAGTTCGTTTACGGCAACGGCATTCGGGCTTTCGTCCGATGTTCCCGCACCTGCCGATTATGACGGCGACGGAAAAACCGACATCTGCGTTTTCCGACCGTCAAGCGGGACATGGTATCGCCTAAACAGCACGGACAATGGATTTGCCGCCGCCGCATTCGGCGCAGACGGCGACGTTCCAGCCGCATCTTACTATATTCCTTAATCTGGATTTGGGACAAAAACTTCTCAAAAGGCTTTTCCATTACGGAGAAGCCTTTTTTAATTGAAAAGATATTTTTGGCAGAGCATCAGGAAGTTTTGGCGATTTTCAGAATCGTCGAAACGATTCTACAGCGTGAAATCTGTCAATATTGTGATTTTGGATAAACTTAAAGATGAACCCGCAAAAAAAGGGCGAGAATAAATCCCGCCCTTCAAAGTTTAAGTTAAAGCGTCAGTTTATTTCAGCGAAGCATCGTCCACGCGGAACGTCGTTGTGACCGAACTGTCGGTCGTCGAACGGAACTGAATCCTGACGGTTTGACCTTTATAAGCCGCCAGATTAAACGATTTTTGCGAATAAACTCCGGCAGTCGTTTTGTTGGCGTTGCTGTAGGTCGCCAGCGTCGAAAGCAGAGTGCCGCTCGTGTTGCGAACTTCGACGTATAAATTATCATATGCCGTAGTTCCCGTTTCGCTCGACGTAACATTAAGCCAGAAACTCAAAGTTCCGGTCGCCGTCGTCGGAATCGAAACCGTTTGATAGGATTGTCCCGAAACGCTGTTGTTCACGCCAAAATAGATATAACCCGTTCCGCCGTGCGGATAATTGCCGTTTGCCGTATAGAAATATCCGGTTCCCGAACCAACCCAAGGTGACGCGCTGCTTTCAAATCCGCCGTTGACGAGCAGTTCACCGCCGCCGCCCGGAGTCGGAGTCGGAGTAACTGTCGGCGTAGCGGTGGGAGTCGGAGTCGGAGTCGTCGCGCACGCGCCAACACCGACGGCGCACCAGCCGTTGGTCACGGAAGTATACCTGCGCACTGCCCGCGCCGAATAAATCAGTTGCCGAATTGATCGTCGCCGTTCTCGCAGCCAGCAAAGTTGTTCCCGAAGTCATATAAACGGTCAAAGCGCGATACCAAATTTTCGCCGCGTTGGTCGTGCCGATTCCGGTAACCGACAATGCCGCTCACGCGATTCGTGCCGCCCGCCGCGATTAAATAAAACGTGTGATTGGTGATGCTCGAATTGGTGTGAACGCCGCACTGGTCGTTCGCATTCGAAGGCGTACAGGTTCCCGGATAAAGCCGAAGGCTGTAATGGTCAGGGTCGCCGACCGCGTTCGGATTGTCCATCCGGCGCAGCGCGTCACCCGAAGTTCCCGGCGTGTATGCGTCTTCACCGATTTTCCAGGTGTTGCCCGTCACCGTTCCGCCGTCGGCGTAAAGCTCGACCATCGAACCCATTACGTCGGACATTGATTCGTTCAACGCGCCTGATTCTTTGGCATACGTCAGATTGGCCGTGCGTTCGGTT
Source organism: Pyrinomonadaceae bacterium (assembly GCA_963761145.1). Classification (GTDB taxonomy): domain Bacteria; phylum Acidobacteriota; class Blastocatellia; order Pyrinomonadales; family Pyrinomonadaceae. The sequence goes on along the minus strand of CAVXFU010000003.1, from coordinate 437,797 downwards.
ACGCCGTGCGTCATTTCGTGACCGCAGATGTCAATCGTCGTCAGTGGCGTGAATTGCGTCCCGTCGCCGTCGCCGTAAGTCATATTGACTGCCGTTCCAGAAAGCGTTATTGTAGCCGCTGCCGAAATGCACGCGTGAGGCGAGCAGGCTGATTCCGCTGTTTGCGGCGGCGGCAGTCGTTCCCGGACCGTAATTGCCGTCAATGCCGTTGCGCCCGTGAACCGCCTGATAATAATCGAAAGTTTTCGCCGCGCCGTAATGCGCGTCAACGCCGGCGCGTTGGTTGGTCGCGTTCCAGTTGTCGTCCGTATCGGTGTAGCGCGACTGCGTTCCGCCGGTTCCGGTCGAAGTGTTGCCCGTGTTGTTCATATTGAAAGTTCCCTGTCTGCGGGTTAGATCTTCCATATAGAACGTCGAACCGACCGAACTGGTGTTAATCGAAACTGTTCCGCTGTAGAGCGACGAGCCGGTTCCGGTTTGCAGATTGTCGTACTCAAAAACGTTTTCGCCCGTGTGCGCGTCAACGAAAATCACCGGCATCGAAGGATTTTTCAAATTGTCCGAATCGTCAATGCGAACGCGATAGACGAGATGGTCGCGGTCATCGCTGCGGAAAATCCACATATCGGCAGCGGGTTCGGCAGTCAATCCAAGCGAGCCGTCATACATATTGCGGGCGATTTTTATCGCTTCTTCCGCGTCAATGCCCGGCTGCGGATTGACGATAATATTGTCTTTTAATTCGTTGGTAATCGAACGCAGCGTGCCGTCGCCCTGAATATGCACAATCGCTTCGCCTTCCCAGACCGGAACGCCCGCGACGGTTTGACGAACTTTCGTGTGCGCCATATTCAAATCGTCAAATTCGACCGATTGAGCATTCAAATCGCCCGTGTTAATTGTACGACCGGCGAGATTATCTCTTAATAGAGTTAAGACTGATTTGTTTGACACGCTCGGTGTCCTGTAAAGATTTCGTGCCGAAAACGGTTCGGTCGGCTTCCGCGCTTTTGGTCAGAAACGCAAAAACGACGAATGCGACGAGCAGAGTTAAGAAAATACTTAGAAATTTTTTCACTTTCAGATGTCTCCTCGGAAATTTAGATTTAGAATTTGCCGATAAAAGAATCAAGCCGTATGTATTAAGAATTACAAATCCGCTGACTAAAAATCCCGAGTTTTAGATTTACATCTGGTTTACTGAAAAACGAAATTAACTGGTAAAATTCTTATTTAGGGGTTAAGAAAAGTATTGTAAGTTTAGCCAGTGAATTTACAAGTGTCAAGCGAAAAAATTAAAGATTGTTTATCAGAACCAATGTTTTTAAAAGCGGCACAAACAGGTGACGTTTTTTCGTGGAATGAAGTCAGCGAAATTCATCGAATCAGGCACGGAATCTACCAACGAAACGGATGTTTGATTTCCCTGCTGACCGATTTCGGCAAAATCAATCCGTGTTATCCGGACGTTCACGGCGAAACTAAAAACACGATTTTCTACACCGGCGCAGGTCAGGCGCGGCGATCAGAAACTCGATTCGTTCAACCGCGCGATGTTTGACGGCAATCGAATCGAAACACGCAGTTCCGCTGTTTAATAAACTCGCCGTCGGACGTTGGGAATTCACTCGGATTTTGGGAAGTTACGAAGGCAAATACATTTACGACGAACAGCAAAAAAGAATGATTTGGAAATTTACTTTGGAGAGAAACAAGGAAAATGCTCGAAATTAGAAAAGCAATCGAAACCGATCGCGGAGCAGATTTGGCAAATTATCAAGATCGTTATTGAATCAGGCGATACTTACGTTTTTTCGCCCGATTCTTCGCGACGAAAAGATGCTTGACTATTGGTGCAGCGCGGATAAAAAAACTTTCGTCGCGATTGCCGATGATAAAATTGTCGGCACATTTTATCATCAAAACCGAATCAGCCGGATTTAGGTTCGCACATCGCCAACGGCAGTTATATGGTCGCGCCGCGAAGTATCGGGAAAAGGCGTCGGCAGAACGAATGGCGAATTTTCGACTCTGAGGAAGCGAAACAGCTCGGCTATCAAAGCGATGCAGTTTAATTTCGTCGTCAAAACAAATGAAAAAGCCGTCAAATTATGGCATCAGCTCGGCTTTGAAATCGTCGGCGAAATTCCTGATGCGTTCGATCACGAGCGAAAACGGCTTGACGAACGCTTATATAATGTATCGAAAATTGTAAATTTTTACTTTTTCTTGTCCGAGCGCGACGGCTTTTTGATAAGCCGAATAAACGGCTTTCGACAAAACCGTGCGCAAGCCGCCTTTTTCCATCTGATAAATCGCGTCCGCCGAAGTTCCGCCGGGCGATGTGACCATATTTCTAAGTTCCGCCGGATGTTTGTGTGATTCCATCGCAAATTTCACCGAACCGAGCATCGTTTCCTGCACCAATTCTTTCGACATTTCGCGCGAAAATCCCAAGTGAACGCCCGCGTCGGTCAAGGCTTCCATCACCATAAAAACATATGTCGGTCCGGTCGCCGAAAGCGAAGTCGCCATATCAATCATATTTTCCGTTTCGACGTGAAGCTCTTTGCCGAGCGCGGTCAACAGCGCTTTGATTTGCGCGCGTTCCGCGTCTGAAACGCTTTCGGTGCAAGTCCAAGCCGTAATTCCCGCGCCGATTTGCGAAGGCGTATTCGGCATCGCGCGAACGATTTTTTGATTGCCTAATGCTTCGCCGAGATCGTTTCGATTTTCGCGCCCGCGACGATTGATAAAACGATTTGATTCGATGCAACTTTTCTTTTAATTCGCTCAAAACGCCGCCCAACCGCTGCGGCTTGACGCACAGAGCGACGATGGAATTTTCCGTTTCCCTGAACCGTTTCGACGGCTTCGGCGTTCGATTCAAAAACGCGAATTTTATATTTCGCATTTAGTTCATCGCGGCGATTTTGGCGCGGATGACTCGCCGCGATTTGTTCGGGCGCGACCAGATTTTTTCGCAGCAGTCCGGCAATCATTGATTCAGCCATTACGCCGCAGCCGACAAAAGATAAATTTGTGTTCGATAAATTGTCTCTCCATAAAAGTTTGATTTTGAAATTTTGATTCTGAAACCACAAGTTTAACAAAAACCGCTAATTTATTTTCTCTTGAAAATAAATTGGCGATTTTTGAAACGGGGGCATAAAAGTAAAAACCCGACTTTTATGGCACGAACGCATTCGGAATCGGCTTATCGTCAGCCGCGCCGAATGCTACGCCCGTAAAGCCTTGCGAACTTCTCTGCAAATACCACGCGCCGTTCGACGGTCGGAAAACCGCCACATCAGCTTTGCCGTCGCCGTCGTAATCTGCCGGAACCGGCAACGTCGCCCGCTTGCCCGAACAAAATCGCGCCGTAATTGGTCGCCGGATTTTGCGACGTGTACCACGTTCCGTTTGATGGACGAAAAACGGCGATGTTCGCTTTGCCGTCGCCGTCGAAATCCGCCGCGACGGGAATGTCCGATTGCACACCGAAAGTTGTCTGTGTAAATTGATTGTCGGAACTTCTCAAAATGCTCCACACGCCTGACGGTAAAAACAACGCCGGGTCAATCCGACCGTCGCCGTCGAAATCGCCGACCAGCGGTCTGCCGCCCGTGCCGTTAACGATTGTGCGGTAATCAACATTTGAATCCGACGACGGGCGATAATAAAAGTTACTCTGCGAACCGATGGTATTGCCGCCGCGATAAACGGCTAAATCGGCTCGTCCGTCGCCGTCCCAATCGCCGGGAAGCGGCGCGTCGCCCGTTGTTCCGAACTGCTCGAAACGAAAAGTGTTGTTGGAAGAATTCAAAATATAAAAATACCCGAACGCGCCTTCGCGGAAAACGGCGATGTCGGTTTTGCCGTCACCGTCGTAATCGGCAGGCGCGAGCCGGTCGCCCGCTTGACCGAACTGCACGGCAGAGAATGAATTGTTCTGGCTGTTCAGGCGATACCACACACCATTTGACGGGCGAAAGACGGAAACATCCGCTTTTAAGTCGCCGTCAAAATCAAACTCGGTGCGGCGCAGTTGGCGTATCGGCTGCCAGTCCGCCGTGTAGCCGAAGCCTAAAGAAACTGACCCTGAACCGTCGGTATTCATCGTATAGATTCTGGGTAAGGTACTGGAGGAATCAAGATTCGCATAAAGAATTTTCGTTCCATCCGGTGAATATGAAGGTCTGCTCGAAGAGATGCTCGCCAATTTGATTAAAACTTGATTTGTCCCGTCTGCATTCATCACGAAAATGCCGCTCCCGCCGATATAGACGATGTTTCTTCCGTCCGGCGAATAAGACGGCATATTCGAGAATGTATTTATTAATGGAGTTTGATTCGTGCCGTCCGCGTTCATTGTGTAAATCGTGTTTGCTCTGGTAAACGCGATTTTAGCTCCGTTCGGCGAAAAAGCCGGATGATTATCGCCGGCTTGTGTGGTCAACTGCGTCTGATTAGAACCGTCAGCGTTCATTTTAAAAATTCTTTGATTTCTGACGAAAACGATACTTTCTCCGTCCGATGAATACGACGGATAGCTATCGAATCCCGTAGTCAGTTGAATAACGCCGCTTCCGTCCGCGTTCATCCGATGAAGTCCTGTCGGATTGCCTCTATAAAAAACAATCTTCGAGCCGTCCGGTGAATAAGACGGTTCAGATTCGTTTGCTCCACCCTGCGATATAATGGATTGTCCCGTTCCATCGGGATTAATCGTGGCAACTCTGAAATTTGCGGCTCCAAAGTTAAAATAATAAGCGATTTTACCGTTTGAATAGCAAAACCCTCCCTGACAAAAACCGCTGCCGCCGGTCGCCGTAAAATTGGCGGTTTGAGTGGAATTTAAATTAGTAAAAGTCTGGCTCGGCGGTGTAAAAGCGTATCCAACGAGCGACGGCGTAAGCGTGTAATTGCCGCCGCCGGATAAATTACCGAACTGGTATAATCCGAGCGCATTGGTCGTCACGGTCGCCGTCGTCGAGCCGGTCAAATTAACCGTGACGTTATTTAGCCCGACGCCGTCGCGCGTGATGCGCCCGCTGATTGTAAATGTGTTTGGAACGACGGGAACCGGCTGCCACGCCGGATTATCGTTTTCGTTTCTGCCGGGCTGCGATAACTGATCGGCGACGATTCTGGTTTGATTCGCGCCGTTCGAATCCATCGTAAAAATTCCGCCGTTCGCCCCGTCGCGGCGGACAAACGCGATTTTCGTTCCGTCGTTCGACCAACTCGGTTTTCCGTCATTCGCACCGGTCGTCAGATTCATCTCGTTCGTGCCATCGAGATTAATAACAGCAATGCCGTTCGCGCCCTTGCCGAAAATGATTTTCGCGCCGTCGGGCGACCACGCCGGATCAGCGTCGGTCGTTGAATTATTCGTCACGCGCCGCTCATTCGTCCCGTCGGCGTTAATCGCCCAAATCTCGCCGCCGCTTGTAAACGCTAATTTCGTGCCGTCCGGCGACCATGCGGGCGCGGCGGGCAACGATTGGGTAATTGCCGAGAATTGAGTTTGATTCGAGCCGTCAGGATTCATCGTCCAGATTTGGCTGTCACGCTCGTAGGCGATTTTATTCGTCGCCGACCACGAAGGATTTCTCTCGATTATTCCAAAACCATTGTTGGTGATGTTGATTTTATTGCTGCCGTCAGCATTCATCACGTAAATATCCGAATCCTGAACGTATGCGATTTTTGCGCCGTCAGACGAGAACGCCGGTTCGCCGCAGAACAGCGGCGGCGAACCGGCGGCAGCGAGCGTCGTCAAGCCCGACCCGTCAGGATTGACGGCGAGCAGCGAAACACTCGCCGAACCGGATGTGAAAAAATTCAACCGCTGAAACGCTAATTTACCAAGCGTGTCCGGCTGCGCGGTCGAACCGAAAATTGGCGGCGCGTCCGACTGCATCGCGGCTTGTTTCGGCAGCGTGAAAAAACCGGCGATGACGGCTGTCACTAAACCAATTATAAAAATCATCCGACGCGCGTCGGAAACGCTTGTACGATTAGCCTTCATAAATTTACTCCTTAAGAATTTTTTAGTGTTTTGGTGAACGTCGGCATTGTAATAAATTTTCGTCGTAATTGCCAAACTTTTTAGGACAAGGTTTAACGCGAACTAATTTCCGCGCCTCATAGAAAATTTCGCGGTTTTTCTCTACAATCCTAAGCTATGACGATTGACGAACAAATTGCATTTTTGAAAAAAGGCGCGGTTGATTTGATCCGTGAAGACGACTTGCGAAAAAAACTCGAACGCAGCGCGAAAACCGGCAAGCCTTTGCGCGTCAAACTCGGCGCAGACCCGACCGCGCCCGACATTCATCTCGGACACACGGTTGTTATCCGCAAATTAAAAGCGTTTCAGGAACTCGGACATACGGCGATTTTTCTGATCGGCGATTTTACCGGAATGATCGGCGATCCGTCGGGCAAAAACGTTACGCGCCCGCCGCTTTCACGCGAAGAAATTTTATCGAACGCCGAAACTTACAAACAGCAGATTTTCAAACTGCTCGACCCGGAAAAAACCGAGATTCGCTTTAATTCCGAATGGTTTGAACGCCAAGGCGCGGCTGAATTTATCAAACTCGCTTCGCATACAACCGTCAAGCAAATTCTCGAACGCGACGATTTTACGAAACGATTGAACGAAGAAAAGCCGATTGCGCTGCACGAACTTCTTTATCCGCTCGTGCAGGGTTACGATTCGGTCGCGCTCGAACGCCGACATCGAACTCGGCGGAACCGACCAGAAATTCAATCTTTTGATGGGCAGAAACTTGCAGCGTGAATACGAACAGGAACCGCAAGTGATTTTAACCACGCCGCTGCTCGAAGGTTTGGACGGCGTAAATAAAATGTCGAAATCTTTGAATAATTACATCGGCATTGACGAACCCGCAAATGAAATGTTCGGTAAAATAATGAGCGTTTCCGACGATTTGATGTGGAAATATTATGAGCTTTTAACCGACTTGCGCCGACGGAAATCGAACAAATGAAATCTTCGGAAGAAAATCCGCGCAATTTGAAAGTTAGTTTGGCAAAACTGATTATCACAGATTTTCATTCGAACGAAGACGCGCAAAAAGCCGAAGCGGATTTCGTCGCGCGTTTCGTTAAAAAGGAAATTCCCGACGAAATCGAAGAAATGCAGGTTGTCGCCAGCAATTACAAACTCGCCGAGTTGCTCGTTCAAACAAATCTCGCCGCATCGAAAGGCGAAGCCAGACGTTTGATCGAACAAGGCGGCGTGAAAATCGGCGGCGAAAAAGCTTCTAACGTCGCGGCTGAAATCCAATTGAAAGATGAAATTCTGCTGCAAGTCGGTAAGCGAAAATTCCTGCGCGTCAAGGGAAATTAAATGTCCCAACCCTTTATTGAAACTGAAGAAACCTTAATCATCGAAACGCCCGAACGCGTGCCGCTGGCGTTTGCGCTCGCGTCCATCGGCAATCGTTTTCTCGCCGTCGCCATTGATCATTTCATTCAGTATTTCACGATTTTCATCGTCGCGTATGCTTTATTGAGCCTTTCGGGTTTCGGCGATTTGACGACCGCCGAGAGTTCGCAGGTTCTGCAGGAAATGCCGAAATGGACGATGGCTTTGATGATTATCGTTTTGTTTCTGATTTTCGCCGGATATTTCGTGTTTTTTGAATGGATCTGGAACGGGCAAACGCCGGGAAAAAAACTTTTGAAACTGCGCGTGATTCGTGAAGACGGTCGCCCGATAACTTTGTGGGAAGCACTCGCCAGAAATCTGCTGCGGATTTTTGATGCCGTTCCGGGTTTCGTTCTGCCGGTTTATTCAATCGGGTTGATTACGATTTTTTTGAGCAAACGAGACCAGCGCATCGGCGATATGTTTGCGGGAACGGTCGTCATTCGCGAACGCAGCGACGAAGCACCGACGTTTGCCGAAACTTTCTCGAACCCGATTGCGGACGCGGCTTTCCGGCGCGTCCAAAAACCGACGAACTTTCAAGCCGACGTTAATTTAATCACCGAACCGGAAATCGAAGTCGCCGAAACTTTTCTGCGCCGCCGCTGGGATTTGACCGAACGTCAACGAATTTGGATGGCGTGGCGCATCGCTCTGCCGTTGATGTATAAAATCAAACCCGAATACGATTTGCAGGATTTTACATACGAAGGCTTTCTCGAAGAACTCGTTCACCGCTTTCACTCGCGCCAGCGATTTTTGAATTAAACATAATTTTCAGTGAGCAGAAGGCAGAATGTAGAATTGTTTCGAGTTTTGTCAGACGGCTTTCCAATCAAGTCAAATTGAATTTTGCCAAACGCTTTTTCGGCGTGATAATTTGTTTATAGTCGGATTTCCCGATTATCTTTTTCAATCATCTGTGAACAATCAAAAAAATATTTTAATTACCGGCGGCGCGGGCTTTATCGGTTCGCATCTGGTCGAGCGGCTTTTAAGCTGAAAACACGTGGCGCGTCGCGGTCGTTGATGATTTCAACGATTTTTATAATCCTGCGCTCAAACGCGCGAACGTCGCCGCGCATTCTAACGAACGAAAATTTAAATTATACGAAGCGAACATCTTCGACGCGGAGGCTTTGCAAAAGATTTTCGCGGAAAACGATTTCGATGTAATCGTTCATCTCGCGGCACGCGCAGGCGTTCGTCCTTCATTAACTCAGCCGAAACTTTACGCCGAAACGAATATCAACGGCACTTTGAATCTGCTCGATTTAGCGAAAGATTTCAGCGTCAAACAATTCGTTTTCGGTTCTTCTTCGTCGGTTTACGGCAACAACGAAAAAGTTCCGTTTTCCGAAGACGATAAAATTGTCCACCCGATTTCGCCGTATGCGGCAACCAAAGCGGCGGGCGAACTTTTGTGTCATACTTACTCGCATCTTTACGACATCCGCACCGTTTGTCTGAGATTTTTCACTGTTTACGGCGCACGCCAGCGTCCCGATTTGGCGATTCGCAAATTTTCGCAGCTTATTTCAGACGAAAAACCGATTCAGGTATTCGGCGACGGCACGACACGCCGCGATTACACATTTGTTGACGATATTATTCAAGGCGTTCGCGCAGCGATTGATTATGATACGATCGATGTACGAAATTTTCAATCTCGGCGAATCGGACACGGTTGAATTACAGGCGTTTGATCGAATTGCTCGAAAAAAATCTCGGCAAAAAAGCCATTATTGACCGCCAAGCGAAATGCAGCCCGGCGATGTTGCGCAAACCTTCGCCGACATTTCAAAAGCACGAAAATTACTCAATTACAATCCGCACACGAAAATCGAGGAAGGAATCAAAAAATTTACCGATTGGTTCAAGCGTGAAGGTAAAAATCAATAATAAAGAGGTTTTTCACCTTTCGGGCGCGTGTTCCAGCGTTTGTGAATCCACAGCCATTGTTCGGGATATTTCCTGACGTATTTTTCGACAACATTCGTAATTTTTTGCGTAGATTTTTTTGATGTCTGTCGTCCGCATTCGCCGGTTTTTTCAATATTCGATTGGCGGTTCGAGATGAACGACGTATTTGCTTTTCGCTTCTTCCCAGACGGCGAACGCGGGCATGACGGCGGCGTTGGTTTTCAAAGCTAATTTGGCGATGCTCGTCGTCGTCGAAGCCGGAACGCCGAAAAAATCAACGAACATTCCTTCTTTTTCCTGCACGTTCAAATCAGCCAAAATTCCGAGCAGTCTCGCCGTTTTCCAACACGCGAAACATCTTTCGCGCTGATTTTGTTTTATCCAGAGTCACCGCACCGAAACGTGTCCGCAAATTATCCACAAAATCTTCCACCAGTCGGATTATCAATACGCCGCACGAGCAATATTCATCCCGATAACCGAACGCCGGCGGCAGCAGATTGAACACTTCCCAACTGCCGAAATGTCCTGTAAAAAACAAAATGCCTTTGCCTTTAGCGTATGCCGCGATCGAAATTTTCCTCTTTGCCGACGACTTCGATTAAATTGATGAATGTCTTCGTGTTTGAATTGTTTGAAATGCGAGACAAACCCGAGATGTCTGCCCAAACTTTCAAAAGTGCCGCGAATGATGCGCGATTTTTCCGTCTTCGCTCAATTCGGCAGAGCGATTTCCAGATTGCGGCGTGGCGTTTTTTGCAGTTTTGGAAACCGCGAGCCGAAAAATCTGCCGACCGATTTCCCAAACCTGCATCGAAGTTTCCAGCGGCAGCGCGCCAATCGCGCCGATCAACGAACGCACGGCGAGAAGTTCGGATTTGTTTTGAAGATTGCTCGTTTTTTTGGCATCGAATGGAACGCCGTCACCCTTGACGGCAATGAACGCGCGAGCGTTCGAACGAAGTAGGATTAAATTCAATCTGAAATTTTATCAACGCTGTTACATTGCTCACGCAATATCTGCCGTCAAGATGACGGCGTTCCCTAACTCCAGCGAAAAAACCGTTTCGTAATCGGCAAGCAGACGATGTTTGGCGACGACGGCGCGAAAAAATTCTTCGTGTTCGCCTTCGACGCGCGACATTTCCATCATTTCGTCGAAGCATTCGGGCATTTCCAATTCTTTGGCGAATTCCGCCGCGTCAACATATTCCTGCACGTTTCCGCTCTCCAATCTGCCCGCAAAATACATCGGAAAAAACCAGCCCGAAACAAAACACGCCGCGCCGATTGTTTTGCCGATTGTCCAAAAGACTTTTCTCACGCATCGGACGCGGTTTCGCATCTAATTTTTCCAGCCAACGCGCCACATTTTCACGATGTTCCCATTCTTCGCGCTTCGATTTTCTTAATTCCTTCGCGCTCCGCCGCCGTTTTTCGCAAAGATTTCCAATGCCCGCGATAAGCAAACGCCGCCGCGAGTTCGCCCGCGTGCGCGTTTTGCAGAATGCGGATCAAATTTTGGCGGGCGTTATTGTTCATCTTGAAAATTTATTTTGTTATAAATTTCCGCAAGCGCGATTCTACATTCGATTGAGGAAAACTCAATTTCCGAATCAACTCCGACGGCTTCCGACAAAAGCCAAAATCCGTCGCCCGTTTTCACATATTTTTCGACTCGCGCTTCCGATTGCGAAACTAAAATATATTCCTGCAAACTTTCGATGCTTCGATAATGCTGAAACTTTTTGCCGCGATCATAACCTTCGGTCGAATCAGAAAGCACTTCGATTAAGAGAATCGGATTGAGCAAAGTATCGAAAACATTATCTTTAAATTGCGGTTCGCCGCACGCCACAACGACATCGGGATAAGTATAAAGTCCCGTTTTCGGAACAAAAACGCGCATGTCATTTGAATAACTTTCACAGTTTTTGCCTTTTAGATGCTGCCAAACTAATCCGCTCAAGTTCGTTGAAACTTTATTATGATTTCGTTTCGCGCCGGACATCGCAAAGATTTCACCGTTAAAATATTCGTGTTTTTCTTGAGATTTTCGCTCGAACTCAAGATATTCTTCGGGCGTTAATTTAGTTTTCGGAATCGCGCTCATAATTTTTCACCAAATTTCCGTTAAGTCTAATTCAAATTTTTGTAAAACATCTTCGCCCGAAGCAGTTTTCGGATTCTCTAAAATTTCAATCTCGCCGTTTGCGCGATAAATATGAACTTTTTTATTCTTCGGATCAATCAGCCAGCCGAGCCGTGCGCCGTTTTCGATGTATTCCGTCATTTTATTTTGCGTTATTTTTAGACTGTCGGAAGCGGAACGCAATTCTAAAACAAAATCCGGACACATCGGCAAAAATTTCTCGCGCTGTTTGGCGGTAAATTTTTCGAGTCTTTCTTTCAAAACCCACGAAGCATCCGGCGAAACCGTCGCGCCGTTCGGCAGTTTAAAGCCGGTTGAAGATTCGCCGACTTTTCCGCGCTTGTCTTGTTTCGCCCAAAGTCTCAATTGAAGATTGATTTCCGAATTTCTCTCACCTGTATCCCATCCTGTCGGCGGCATAATTATCACGTCTCCTTCCTTGGTCATCTCGATTCGCATCTCGTCGTTTTGACGGCAGAAATCCCAAAATTCATCATCGGTAAATTTAAACGGTTTATTATTCTCCTCGAACTTGAAACGCAGCGTACCGGAATTATTCGGAATAAACATTTTGCTGTAACTTTTTTCTGAAACTGCCTGCATATCATTTCTCCTTTAAAATTCTTCGGGCGTTAATTTTGTCTTCGGAATCGCGCTCATTTTCTTTCTCCAATCCAACGCTTTGTTTCGACTATTTCATCAATTTTATTTTTGAAATTGCACTCATTTACTTACTATTTCGTTCCATGAATCAATCGGAACGCCAAACTCTTCTTCTGCAAATTCCATGCAATCCTTAATCGAATCTTGTAAATAATCATAAATATCTTTGCTGTTTTCATAAACGAAAAGATATGCTCCGACTTCTGGAAGATCTTCTTCAATTCTAAAAACTTTACTTTGATATTCGGTTTGATAATGTTTCATAGACATTAATTTTGTAAATAAACTCGAATTTCAATATCAAGCCGCGACTTTTTCCACTCGATTATAAACCGTATCGCGCTCAACCGCTTCAAATCCGGCGTTTTCGATCATCGTGATGATTTCCGCTTTTGACATTTTGACTTCGCCTTCGTCGGCGTAACTGTGCGTCAATTCGCCGCCGTCGGTGATTGTGCCGTCGAGGTCGTTTGCGCCGAAATGGAGCGCGGTTTGCGCCGTCTGTTTGCCGAGCATCACCCAATACGCTTTGATGTGGTCGAAGTTGTCAATCATCAGACGCGACACGGCAATCGTCTTCAAATTATCAATCGCGTCCGGTCCCGGCAGAGACTGAAAGCGCGGTTCCCGGCGGATAAAACGCGAGCGGAATAAAACATTGAAAACCGCCGGTTTTGTCCTGCTGCTCGCGCAATTTTACAAAATGGTCAACGCGGTCTTCGATTGATTCGATATGCCCGTAAAGCATCGTCGCATTCGTTTTCAAGCCCGCTTTATGGACTTTTCCCGACAATTCCAGCCAACGATTCCCGTCGCATTTATGATCGCAAATCCGCGAACGAGTCGGTTCGGCAAAAATCTCCGCGCCGCCGCCCGGACACGAATCCATTCCCGCCGCTTTCAATTTTTCGATCACTTCTTCGTCCGACATTTTGTAAAAACGCGCAAAGAAATCGAGTTCAACCATCGTCAACGCCTTCAAATGCAAACGCGGAAATTCGCGCTTCAGCGACGAAAACAAATCGGTGTAATACTCAAACGGCAATTTCGAGTTCAAACCGCCGACAATATGCAGTTCCGTCGCGCCTTCATTAACGGCATTTCGCGCAATCTCGATGCCTTCGTCAATCGAATGCGTATAAGCATCTTCCTGCCGCGCACGCCGATAAAACCCGCAAAACTTGCAGTCCGCGACGCAGATATTCGTGTGATTAAAATGCCGGTTGACGTTGTAATAAGTCGTCCGCCCGTGCTTCCGCCGCCGCACCGAATCCGCCAGTTTCCCAAGCGCATTCAAATCGTCGGTGTTATATAATTCAACGCCTTCATCAAAGGTCAAACGCTCATTAGCTTCAACCTTTGCGGCGATTTTGTTTAAGTTTGTATCAAATGAAAATTGCATAAATTTATTTCGCTTCCTGTTTTGGCATAATCCAAAATTCCGGCGATTCGGAAGTTTTACTTCCACTGTCTTTTCGAGAGTTATACCACCAATAATTAATTTCAAATTTAAACTTCCCGAATTTATAAGTTGGTCCGATTCCGTCGCCATTGATTAATTTTGACCATTGAGTATCGTTAAAATTGAGTGCAAATTCTTCATTCGGATTAATCTTACAACCTGTCGGAATATACTTTCCTTCTTTCTGAATTTTTTCAATCTCTTTATATTTTTTCCTTAGCTCATCACGTTCTTCTTTGCTGACTGTGCCGCAAATCATCACGTTCCAATCCCATCTATTTCTTTCGTCGTCAAAATACAAAAGTTTTGTATTATCAGATTGCTCAACGTAGCTCGACATTTTATTCTTTTCAAAATCAGCTAAGGTGCAATCGAAGTAAATTGGTTGACTGCTCTCATTTATGATTATCGGCTTTACATCATAAAAATAATCGTATTTCTCTTGCAGATTTTTCCAAACAATCTTCGGTGTTTGCTCTTGCGCCGAAACGCAAACGGCAAAAGCCAGAAGAAAAGTAAACGCGATGAAAATTTTTGCTCGATTCATAAATCTAACCTCTCTAAAACATTTTACCAAGAAAAACCGCTTTTGCCTTAAACTTTCAACTCAAAACTCGCCGCACTATGCCATTCGTGTGCGATGTTTTGCATTAAAAGTGCGTGATCGAATTCGATTGTGCCTTTGGGAAAAACGCTCGTATCGTCGTAAAAACTCGATTCGACGAAATTTATGGCGAGCGATTCGGCTTTCCAGTTTTTAATCTCCAAATCAATTCCGTCCAAATGATTTCCGCTATTTGTCACCGAATAGCCGCGCGAACCTTTTTCAAAAAACTTTGATGCTTCGGCGAGCGAAGAAAATATAGAATTTTCGGGGAAGTCTTCGCTTAATTCGCCGTTTAATTTGACGTAAACATTTCCGTCGGCGGATTTCATCGCAAAATTAATTTTGTTTTCGCTTTCGGCGATTTCAAAATTTGCTTTATGATGTTCGCCCGGAAAAATCGTGCCGCCCGCGAGATGACTGAGCATTGAATCTGTATCGCGGCGCGGAATATAAACGCCTTCGCACGTTTCGCCGTTTTCGTCTTCCCACAAAACGGCGATGCGGTGCGCGGCATTTTCGCTTGATAATCCGATAAACTCGGGCGTAAAATGCGGTCGAACATGTTCAAGTCGAATCAGACAAATTCCCGCAATTGCTTTTTCTTTGTGTAGTTTCGGACGAAAACCTTTCGGCAGGATTTTTTGAACTGCTTCGGATTCAGCGCGATAATTTACCAGAATTCTACGCTTGATAATGCCTTGAATAGTTGGAAGTTTAATCATAATTTTGCCATAAAAACCGCGCCGCCGAATGTCGCAAATAATATAATGCTGACAAATGCATTCGTCGTAAAAAACGCGGCGTTCATTCGTGATAAATCGTTCGGTTTAACGAGCGTGTGCTGGTAAATCATCAACGCACCGACGGCGAAAACGCCGAGCAAGGCGAGCCAGCCTAAATCGGTAACGAAATATAAAAGAAGCAAAACGATAAACGCCTGCGCGTGAAAAAGTCGGGCAATCCACAGCGAATTTTTGATGCCGTAACGCGCCGGAATCGAACGCAGTCCGGCTTTTTTGTCGAATTCGTAATCCTGACACGCATATATCACGTCAAAACCGGCTGTCCACATCATCACGAGCAAAGACAGCAAAATCGGCACTTCCGAATCGAGCGTGCCGCGCACGGCAATCCACGCGGCAGTCGGCGAAATCGCCAAACTCCAGCCTAAAATCAAATGCGCGAAGCTCGTAAATCTTTTCGCGTATGAATAACCGAGAACGCTCAAAAGCGCGATTGGGGAAAGTTCAAATGTCAGCCAATTCAGCGAGAAAGCGGCGAATTCAAACAACAAAACCGCGACGATAAAAAACGCCCACGCGAAATTTACCGACAATTTTCCGCTTGGCAGTTCACGATTTGCCGTGCGCGGATTTTCCGCATCGAACTTTCTGTCAATAATGCGGTTAAACGTCATCGCCGCTGAACGTGCGCCGAACATTGCGACGGTAATCCATAAAATCTGCCACCAATTCGGCAAACCGTCCGCCGCCAGAATCGCGCCCAGAAAAGCGAACGGCAGCGCGAACAAAGTATGCTCGAACTTTATCATCTGAAGCGTCGTTTTTAATTTTGTTCCAAAGCTGTTCATCGAAAATATTTTGACAGGTACGATAATCCTTTTCGCAATCGAAATGCCAAACTTAAATTTTAACAAACTCGCCTGTTTATCGCACTTTCGCGTGGCAAATTGCCAAATCCAAGCCGCGCCGAAAGCGTTTTGCAAAAAATTTGTTTGAATTCGGCGGAAATTTCGTTAGAATAAATTGACGGTAAAATTCCCGCCCGATTCTCAAATCCAAGTTCAAACTAATGCCTTCAGGAAAAACACACGATGCAGTAACGTTTCTTTTCGTCGCGCCGACATTTGCGGCGGCGTGGAAAGCGACGGAAAATCTGCCGCTTTCGGTCATCGTCACCATCGCTTTCACGTTCGGCGGTTTGATGTTTGGTCCCGACCTCGACACGCATTCCAAGCAATACACGCGCTGGGGCGTTTTTTGCTATCTGTGGTATCCGTATCAGGCGTTTTTCGCGCATCGCTCGCGCTGGTCGCACGGACTTGTTTTCGGAACTTTTTTGCGAATTATTTATTTTATGGGCGTGCTGACGCTGCTTTCGTTTCTGCCGGTTTTCGCGCTGGCATGGTATGCGGGCGGCGATTTGCCGAATTTGGTTGAGTTTACAAAAGCCTGGTCATCAATCGGTGAATTTGTTCGCGCCGATTTAGGCGAATACGCTTTTCCGGCAGTCTTTATCGGTCTGTGGCTCGGCGCGGCAAGTCACACGCTGACCGATATGGCTGGTTCGTTTATCAAACACGGACGAATTATGGAATTTTTGTAATATTTTCGCGTCGGTTTGCAACTGAATTATTTTCTTCCCTGTCGCGCCGTAACCAATCGCAAGGCTTGTTTTCGCACCGCGTCGGAAATATTTCGATTTTTCATCATCGCCTGCAAATCACGAAGCTGAAGACGCGTTAAAATCGTCATGACGTTGGAAATCGGCGTGCGCGGATTTTGCGCGAGTTTATGCATAATCTGATAATTTCGCGCCCAATTTCGGTTGATGGCGATTTGCCGCAGAACATCTTCGGGAACCGAACGCATTGAGGCGATTTTTTCGACTTCCTGTTCGGTAATACGGGCGTTCTGCACAACGGCTTGCGCGACAATGCGGTTCGGATCGCGGACGAGAATATTGCGGGCTTCACGGTCGCCTTTTGCCGCCAGTTTCACGCGGTCTTTCATTCCCATCCGCAAGATGCGGTTAATCATCGAAACGCGGTCGCCGGAAATTTCATCTTCCGCGCTCAGCTCGCCGACGATTTTACTGATGATTAATTCGCGCTGTTCTTCAGTTTCTTCGTAAAAATCCTCAATATAATCGAAACTGAGCCAACTGTCATCAATTTCCGAATCGGGGACTTCGATGTGCTGGGCGAGCAAAATCGCATCTTCAAAACTCAGAGTAGATTTTGAAGCATTTTCCTGTAAATTTTCAGCGAACTCCGCCGTTTCGATAAATTCCGCCGCCGCTTCTTTGCCCTGCGCCCGCAATTCGTTGGCGATTTGCTGCGCGCCGCGTTCTTTCTGAAAAAATTCGCGTTTTGTTTCCGCCGCGCGTCGTTCGGCTTCCGCCGTGCGATACGGATTGGCGATAATCGCGTCAATAATCTGCGGCGCGGCAATCAAAAGCTGCTGATTCAGCGCGAGAAGTTCAAGCAATTCGCCGTTTGTGGTGCGGCGGGCAAAACCGGCAATCGAGGCGTGCGGAGTTTTCGGATTGGTTAAAATTGCCTCGTGAACTGATTTCGGCTGATTGTCCTGAGCCACGAAATAAACCAGAATCGGCGGCGCGATATCGGCAGATTTAACGGCGTATTCAAGTTCGTTTGAATTTTGCGCGATAAGTGTTTTTCTAGCATTTTCTGCCAATTCCGCATCAGAACTTGCCGCAAGCGCGACCAGAATTTCCAACAAATCGTTTTGCGGCAAAGGCAAAACTCCGCGCGCGGCGGCAAGCTGCGCCGGACGCGGCGCGGTTCCCGCAATGATGGCTTTGACGACCGGATTAGTTGAATAGACTTCTGGACTCATACGATTTAGGTTAGGCTGGAAATTTTAGGGGATTGTGAATTTTAGTTTAAGCAGTCCGTCAAGAAATTTCAGCGGTTAAACTGTTAAGTATTGTAACATAAAAATCAACTAAAGCGGCACTTTCTTGACTTTTCGCAAAAGGTTCGCCTAATCTTAGACCTTACGCCTTACGTTGAGAAATCACATTACAAAAATTTATAAAAATATTAATGATTAAAGAAGAAATAAAAAATCTGATTGCAGAAAAAACGCGCCTGTATCGGCGTGATCGGTTTGGGTTATGTCGGCTTGCCGCTGATCGTCGAGTTCGCTTTGAAAGAATTTCCGACCATCGGTTTCGAGGTTGATGAAAAAAAGGTTGCCGAATTAAATAAAGGAAATTCGCATATCGTTGACGTTCCTTCGGAAAACGTGCATAAATCGCTCGACGACGGAAAGTTTAAGGCGACGACGGATTTTTCCGATTTGAACAAATGCGACGTAATTATCATCTGCGTTCCAACGCCGCTGCGGAAGACGAAAGACCCTGATATGTCGTTCATTTTGGCGGCGGGCGAGGAAATCAAACGCTACGCCAGACGCGGGCAGCTGGTGATTTTGGAATCAACGACTTATCCGGGAACGACCGACGAGATTCTTCAGCCGATGATTGAAGAAGCCGGTTTGAAATTGGACGAAGATTTTCTGCTCGCCTTTTCGCCGGAACGCGTTGACCCGGGCAATCCGCAGTTTCAGACGCACAATATTACGAAAGTGGTCGGCGGAGTCGGCAAGGATTCGACCGAAGTCGCCGCCGAACTTTACGCGCAAATCTGCGATAAAGTCCACGCCGTTTCCAGCGCGAGAGTCGCCGAAGCCTGCAAATTGTGGGAAAACACTTTTCGCGCGATCAATATCGGAATGGCGAACGAGATGGCGAAAGTCTGCAACGCGCTCGGCATAGACACCTGGGAAGTTGTCCGCGCCGCCGCGACCAAGCCGTTCGGCTTTATGCCGTTTTATCCGGGACCGGGAATCGGCGGGCATTGCATTCCGCTCGACCCGCATTATTTGTCGTGGAAGGCGCGTCAGCACGGTTTCGATTCGCAATTTATCACCTTAGCCGAGCAGATAAATTCGGGAATGCCGAAGTATGTCGTCGAACTCGTCCGCGATGCTTTGAACGGCAATCAAAAAGCGGTTAACGGCTCGAAAGTTTTGATTTTGGGCGTGGCTTATAAAAAAGACATTGACGATATGCGCGAATCGCCGGCGCTGTCGGTGATTGATTTGCTGCGTGCGCAGGGCGCGGAAGTCGTCTATCACGACGGATTCGTGCCGGAAGTGACGTTCGACCACGCTTACACCATCGGCGACGGCGAACCGCTTTATAATCAGGAGTTGACCGACGATTTACTCGCGTCAGCCGATTGCGCCGTCATTTGCACCGAACATTCGGACGTTGATTACGGGCGCGTCTGCGAGCTTTCCAAAGTCATCGTTGACACGCGCAACGCGCTGAAAGAAGATATGCGCGAGGCGAGCAAGGCGAAGATAGTGCGGCTCTAAACAAAGCGGTCGGCAATTGCCGGGAAGCGTTTGGCGGGCGGTCGAAAGCATCTTTCGGTCGCTCGTGCGCGTTTGGCAGACGCTTGTGGGCGCAAGATAGGCTGGCGAATGTTAAAGAATATCGCCTGTGCGTGGAAGAAATTCGAGCGAGAGCGCAAGAAGATCGGTTATGTGCGCGAGAAGAACGGTCGTGGGCGAAAGAAAGTCGGTCGTGGGCGAAAGAAAGTCGAGTCGTGGGTGGAAGAAAGTCGGTCGTGGGCGTTTTTAGATTGATGTTGTTTTTAATTTCCTGATAAACCAATGCTGAAAGTCTTAAATATCGTCGGAGCGCGTCCGAATTTTATGAAAATCGCGCCGATTCATCGTGAAATGCGGCGGCGCGAGGCGGATTTCGAGCCGCTGATCGTGCATACCGGACAGCATTATGACGCGGCGATGTCCGATTCGTTTTTTAAGGATTTGGGAATGTCGAAGCCGAATTTTCATCTCGAAGTCGGTTCCGCGTCGCACGCGGTTCAGACGGCGCGGATTATGACGGCGTTTGAGCCGATAGTTTTGGCAGGAAAAGCCCGATTGGGTTTTGGTCGTCGGCGACGTTAATTCGACCATCGCCTGCGCTCTGGTTTGCTCAAAACTCGGCGTAAAAATCGCGCACGTCGAAGCCGGACTTCGTTCCCGTGACCGCACGATGCCCGAAGAAATTAACCGCATTTTAACCGACGCGATTTCCGATTTGCTGCTAACGACGAGCGAGGACGCAGACGAAAATTTGAAAAATGAGGGCGTTGCCGCCGAGAAAATCAAATTCGTCGGCAACGTGATGATTGATTCGCTTCTTTACAGTTTGAAGCTCGCCGATGATTCGACGGTTCGGGAAGATTTGGATTTGACCGGAAAAGATTACGCGGTTTTAACTCTGCATCGCCCGTCGAATGTTGACGACGAAACGATTTTCGGCGGCTTGCTCGACGCGCTTAATTCGATTTCCGGGCGAATTCCGATAATATTTCCCGTTCATCCGCGCACTAAGGCGAACATCGAACGCTTCGGATTCGCCGAAAAGATTGCCAATTCCCGCATCCGCTTAATTGAACCGCTCGGCTATCTCGATTTTATGCGGCTTTATTCGGGCGCGAAACTTGTTTTGACCGATTCCGGCGGCTTGCAGGAAGAAACCACCGCGCTTTCGATTCCCTGTCTGACACTGCGCGAAAACACCGAACGTCCGATCACGATTTCGCACGGCTCGAATATTCTGGTCGGTACCAATCCGCAGAAAATCAAACAGGCGGCGTTTGCGATTTTGGATAATGCTTATGAGGCGCAAGAGAGAAAAATTCCGCCGCTCTGGGACGGACAGGCGGCGACGCGTATCTGCGATGCGTTAATCGCCGGTTAAAAAAGAAGCGATTGATTTTTATAATCAATCGCTTCTTTTTTGTTTAATTTATTTTGCGGGCGGCTTGCCTTGTTCCATCGGATAACCGGCGGTTTTCCAGGCGTTAGTTCCGCCGACCATCGCAAATGCATTGTTAATTCCCTTCGTTTTTAATTGAGTAACCAAACTGGCACTCGTATGTTCCGACGGTCAGGAGCAATAAGCGATAATCTTTTTATCGGTTTGAAGCTCTTTGATTTTCGCGTTAAGGTCGTTGGTCGTGACGTTGATCGAGCCTTTGATGTGTTCCGTTTCATACGCGCTTGCCGGACGCGTATCAACGAAAATCGCATTGCCCGCGTCGAAATCTTTTTTCGCGTCTGCCAAAACGATGCGCGGCGCGTCGTCCGTATGCGTCTGACTTGCGGCAGGCGGCGCGGAAATATTGGCGTTGTTCGCCTTTGTATTATCAACTGAAGTCGTCGAAGCCGTCTGACACGCCGTAGAAATGAACAGCGCAGTCGCCAGAACAGCCGCGAGCGATAAAATCTTTTTCATAATAACCTCCAATAAATTAGTCGAGAATAGAGTCATTTAATTTTTACCTGCTATTCTTTATTCTTAACTTTCTAACTATTATCAATTGTCGGCGAAGCGTTAGCAACCGCCGTCGGATATTTGCCGTTCCAGCAGGCGACGCACGCCGTGTTTTCTTCAAGCCCGATGGCTTCGAGCATTCCTTCGAGCGAAAGATAACCGAGCGAATCGGCTTCGATGTAGCGGCGAACTTCTTCAACCGACATCTGCGCGGCGATCAGTTCGGCTTTGCGCGGCGTGTCAACGCCGTAATAACACGGCGAAACGGTCGGCGGACACGAAATCCGCATATGCACTTCTTTTGCGCCCGCTTCACGAACCATCTGCACGATTTTTTTCGAGGTTGTGCCGCGCACAATCGAATCGTCAACCAAAATCACGCGCCGACCGTTGATTAAATCGCGTATCGGATTTAATTTCAGGCGTACGCCGAACGAACGGATTGACTGCGAAGGCTCGATAAAAGTTCTGCCGATATAATGATTGCGGATAATCGCCTGACGGAAATTTATTCCCGATTGGCGAGCGTAACCGATTGCCGCCGCGACACCAGAATCGGGAACGGGAACGACCAGCGAATTTTCGTCCGCATTGTCAATCGGATGTTCGACGGCGAGCCGTTTGCCCATATTATGCCTGGATTGATTGACCGAACGCCCGAAAATCAGCGAATCGGGACGCGAAAAATAAACGTGTTCGAACGCGCAGACCGATTTCGGCTTTTCTTCAAACGGGAACGATGAATGAACGCCGTGTTCGTCAATCACGACCATTTCGCCCGCTTTGATTTCGCGGACATATTCGGCATCAATCAAATCAAACGCGCACGTTTCCGACGCGACGCACCACGTTCCGTTTAACCTGCCGAGACTTAAAGGTCGAAAACCGCGCGGGTCGCGCACGGCGATCAAGCTCGTCGGCGTTAAAAACAGAAGCGAAAACGCGCCTTCGGTTTCGCGCAAAACTTTCTCGATGGCTTCGATGGCGTTTCCCGCCTCGGTGCGGGCAACCGAATGCAGAATCGTTTCCGTGTCGGAAGTCGAAGAAAAAATCGCGCCCTGTTTTTCGAGTTCGGCGCGTTTTTGTTTCGCATACGGCAGATTTCCGTTGTGGCAAACGGCGATTTGCCCGTGTTGGCAAGTTACGGAAAAAGGCTGAACTTCCTTGATCGTGTTGCGTCCGGCGGTCGAGTAACGCGTGTGTCCAATCGCGCTTTTGCCCGTTAAAGATTTCAAAACGTCTTCACCCAAAACGTCGGCGACCAAGCCCATCGAACGAAATTGGTGCAAATCTTCGCCGTCGCTCGACACGATTCCGCAGGCTTCCTGCCCGCGATGCTGAAGCGCGAAAAGCCCCAACTGCGTCAAAGTCGAGGCTTCGCGGTGTCCGTAAATACCGAAAACGCCGCATTCTTCGTGAAACTTATCGAGAATAAAATCACTCATTATAATTTCAGTTTAGCAAAATTTCGCGGCGGCAACACAAAACGCGTTTGAATTTCCGAATCGGCGCCAATAGAGTCGAGTTTTAATTTATTTCGCCGAAAAACTCAAAGCGTGCGCAAGACGGTTGAGCAAAATCAACAAATGCGCGTCCTGAATTTCGTCGCAGTTTTCGAGCAGATTGTTTAATTCATAAAATTTCAAATCTGTCGCTCCCGTTGTTTCCGCGCTCAACTCGACCGCCGCCGGATAAACTATTTCGGGCGTAATTCCCGCGCTCGTAAAATAACTGCCGCCGAGTTCCCAATATTTCCTGAATTTCACATTAAAATCGCTGGAAAATTTCTCGCGCGAGAAATTTTCCAAATCAAATTTATGTTCGACCGAAAAAGGCAAACGCCACGCGGGAACGCATTGAATTTGCGAACTGCCCGAAAATCTCTGCGGCGCGGGCAAATCACGCGCTTCGATGCCGACGAGAATTTTCGTTTCGGTTTGAACGAACGGAATCGCCGCAACGGTATTTTTGCTCAGATTTTTCGGCACAATATATTCAAATTCGGCGCGTGAGATTTCGACGTTTCCCGAATCTGTTTCGATGAATTCGCTTTTTTCGAGTTTGAGAAAATTGTTTTCGATGAATTCGATTTCTTCAAACGCTTCGCGCTTTTCAATTTCAAAATTTGTTTCGACTGCGCCCGAAAATTTTTGCATCGTCGGCGCAATCGCCGCGCCGATCCACGCGCTTGCCGAACGATTTAATTTTCGCAAAAGCCGGTAAACATTAATTTCCAGCCGCGCGTCAAACATTCCGCCGACGTGCGATGCGCGAAGTATTTGCAGCGCGTCGAGTTCGCGCACGTAACCCGCGCTTTTGAATTTCGTGTAATTTTCAATTGTTTGCGGTTCTTTATCGAACGGCGCGATTTTCACCAGAAACGATTCGACGCGTTCATCAATTCCGCCGGCGGAAGTGAAATAAAAATTCGGTTCGCTGACTTCTAAAATTTCATCTTCGGCTATATTGGCGCGTTCCGATAAAATTTCACCGCAGAGACGCGGAGACGCTGAATTTTCTTCAAAGGCTTGATCCGGCGAATCCTGTTTATCTTGTTCCAATTCTCTCTGCGTCTCCGCGTCTCTGCGGTGAATAATTGCAGAAATCGGTTCGGTCAAATAACCCGAATAATTCGCGCGATTCAGATTTTTTTCATTTGTTTGCGCGTTGACAATCGGGCGCGGAAAATCTTTTTTGGCGAGAACGAAAATCTGTCCGTTTTCGGTTTCAAACCACGGCAATAAATCAATCGTTTGATTCGGGCGTTCCGCCAATTCGTAAATTTGATTCGTTTCTTTGTGGCGATAGGCTTTGAGATTGAGGAAAGTTTTTTCGCTGAAATTTAGATTTGTCGTCGTTTTTTGTTCGGACAACTGTACGCCTTCGCCCGCCGCAACTTTTTCGCCGACGATTAAATAATTCGTCGGCGGAAACGTCAGAGATTTTCCATGCAAATCCGACAAATGAAACTTCCCGACGAAACGATTTTCGACAATCCAGGGATTCCAGAGCGGCATCGAAACGACGATTCGCAAATCGTTGGTGCGAAACTCGTTTTCAAAGTCTTTTTGCGAAAAATAGGTGTATTCTTCAATCAATTCGGGTGACCAGTGATCGCAAGTAATTTTTTCGCAAAACGAATTCGGCGGCGTAGCGCAAAGTTATTTCAAAACGCGCGAAATTCGGTTTCGGCGAAGAAAGTTTTTTATACGAAACCGGCGAATCCATATTCAAACTGCACCGAAAATCGTCGCGCGAAAACTTCAAACAGCGCGGCGGTTGAAAGTTCATTAATCGCGCCCGAATCTGCGCCGTCGTCCATCGGCAAATCTAAATAAATCTGCTTTTCGGCTTCGTCCGGCACGACGAAATCGCGGATGATTAACACGCCGCCTTGTTTTAAGTTGCGCGACCTGATTCGCTAAAGTTTTGACGATTTGCGTGATGTCGTATTCGTTAAAACTCGTGACGTGATGCAGAACCGACGAATCCAAAATTCCGTCGAGCGAATTGGCAGGGAAAACATTTTCAGCAATATCGCCGACCGCAAAAGACAGATTTTCGGCGGTGTAATGTTTTTGGGAATATTCGACCGTCACCGGATTGATGTCAACGCCGACGAGTTCTAAATCGTGATAAAGTCTGGCTAAATCGAAAGTTCCGCTGCCCGAACCGCTGCCCATATCGGCGATTTTGCCGTGCGACGGGAAATGCGCCGTCGTCAAAGCGATCTTCTGCTGCATCGAAGCGTCCATTCCGGCGAAATATTCTTCGTATTCCGATAAGTTGCCGCGATCTTGTTTGGCGTATTTGTTCATATAAAAAAATTAGCCACGAACAAACACGAAAAAAAGAAGAAATTTTAGCCACAGATGAACACAGATAAACACGGATACAGACTGATGAAACTCAAAAATATTTCATCTGTTTTACCGCTTAAAAATCTGTGTCCATCTGTGTTCATCTGTGGCTAAATAATGTTTTTATTCTTTTCTTATTTCGTGCCTTTTCGCGTTTATTCGCGGGCAAAATTCTTAATCTGCCGGTAAAATTCGTCCGCGACACTCGCCGAAGCCGATTCTGCGGAAACCTTCGCGTTCGCAAAATCCTTTCATAATAATTTCGTCGCCGTCTTCGAAGAATCGGCGTTGTTCGCCGTTCGGCAGTTCGATTGGTTCTTTGCCGCGCCACGTTAATTCGAATAGACAGCCGCGTTCGTCTTTTCCTTGCCCCGAAACTGTTCCCGTCGCCATCAAATCGCCGGTTTGCAAGTTGCAGCCGTTCGAGGCGTGGTGCGTCAGCATTTGCCCGATTGTCCAGTATAAATCTTTCATATTCGAGCGCGACAAAAGATGCGGCGCGGTGTTTTCGTCGCGCATTTTCGGGGTTTGAATGTAAACTTCGAGCTTAATGTCGAAACCGCCGGATTTTTTATTTGCTTCGCCGTTCAAATAATCGAGCGGCTGCGGATCGTCCGCGTCGCGCTCAAATGCGGGAACGCGGAACGGCGCGAGGGCTTCCATCGTCACGACGAACGGCGAAACGGTGGTCGCAAAACTTTTGGCGAGAAAAGGTCCGAGCGGCTGATATTCCCACGCCTGCATATCTCGCGCCGACCAATCGTTGACTAAACATAAACCGAAAATATGTTCTTCGGCGTTGTCAATCGGAATCGTTTCGCCCATTTCGTTCGATTTGCCGACGAAAAAACCGACTTCCATTTCGTAGTCGAGATTTTTGCACGGAATATATGACGGCGGCTGTTCGGCATCCGGTCTGGTTTGACCTTTCGGGCGTTTGACATCGGTTCCCGAAACGACGATTGACGAAGCGCGTCCGTGATAGCCGATGGGAATATATTTGTAATTCGGCAACAGCGGATTATCGGGACGAAACATCGCGCCGACATTCGTAGCGTGAAATATCGAGCAGTAAAAATCGGTGTAATCGCCGATTTGAGCGGGCGTTAATATTTCTGCTTCGGATACTGGAACTAGAAAACTTTCAACAAGTCGGCGAGTTTCTTCATCTGCATCATCTCGCAAAATTTCAACCAAACGACGACGAATATACTTTCTTACATTTTCATCAAACTTCATTACTTCGTTGATGGAAAACGGATAAGGCTCAAATAATTGAAATATCTTATCGTGAGTTTCAGAAGTTGAAGAAAAATACCAATTTTTTCTTGGGTGCTTTAATAATCCTGCCCTTTCACAACCATCTAAGTTCAATAAATAGTCTCCAATCCTCGTCCAAGTGCTTGTGCTTCGGTCTGGTATTTCTGCTATACAAAAAGGCAAATTTTGAATCGGAAAATCCGTGTCGGGCGCGTTGGCTGATTCGATCCAGCTTTTTAAGTTCGGGTCGTGTGTTTCGTTGATTTCGTAAGTCATAAATGTTCTTGAAATTCGTTAAATGTCGGCTCTTATCGGCACGCAGATTGATTTTTGCAGTTTTCGATTTACAGCAAACCTATTTCCTGCAAATCTTCGATTGGCTCGACGAACGAACACGAACCGAACGAAATCGCGCCGCGAATGCGTAAGTTTTCGATTTGCAGGCTGTTGATA
Organism: Pyrinomonadaceae bacterium; assembly: GCA_963761145.1. Lineage (GTDB taxonomy): Bacteria > Acidobacteriota > Blastocatellia > Pyrinomonadales > Pyrinomonadaceae. The sequence goes on along the minus strand of CAVXFU010000003.1, from coordinate 410,827 downwards.
AAATGTTCCTGCCGCCAGAGAACGCCGCTGTCGTCAAAGTGAAAATCGTCGGCGCGGCGGTCTTTGAGCAAATCGTAAATTAAACGCGGCTGGCTGCCCTGACGCAGAAACGCGGCGGCGAGAAAAACATTCAGAAAGCCGTTCATCATCGCTTCGGGCGCGTTCGGCTCATACGTCAAAGGTTTATAACAGCGCAGCGCGTGATGTAGTCCGGCGGTCGCTTTGAACGGCACGTTCGCCGCCAGACAAACGCGCATAAATCGGGTGATGCGCTCGACCGGCGGAAACGCGTCTTCGGTCACGCCGCCCATACGAATTTTGGCACGCTGTCCGCAAATCGCCAACGTCGAAATTAAATCGGCTAAGTTTTCGTTGAGCGGAATTTCAAAATACGTTGCCAGTTTCGCGGGCAGGGCTTCGCAGATTTCATTGATCTCAAAGCTCGTCGCCGCTTTGATTTCGAGCGCATCGCAAACCGCATTCGCCGCGTGTATGTCGTTAAATTCCGTCACTCGCCGCACGGTTTCGTAAATATCGTCGCTCGCCAAAACGCTCAAACGCCACGCTTCTTCGCCGGCTCTAAAATGCTCGCGTCCGCTCGTCATAAATTCGTCGAGCCGCGCGACCGGCACGACAAAACGACCGAGCATCCATTTATACAGGCTGTTTTTATACTGCGCATAATTGGCGACCGCTTGCGGCATTGCTACCAGCGACGGCGGAAAAAGTCCCGCGTAATCTATGATTCCGGCAAGAAGAGCGCGGACGGAGGCTTTTGGAATTGCATCGTTCATCGGCTTTTCATTTTACGACAAACGCGCTTTCCGCGCTATGCGGCAGGCGGTCGGCAGTTGGCAAAAAGCAGTTAATTTTTCCTGCCGACCGCAATTTGCTTTCGCCTTTCCGGAAATCTACTATTTAACCAATGCGAGTTTTAGGAATTGACCCGGGCAGTGAAACGCTCGGTTGGGGCGTGGTCGAAGGCAGCGGGCTAAAATATAATCTGGTTGATTTCGGCACAGTTAAATCCAGCCCGAAAGATGCGTTTTCCAAGCGGCTTTTGAAAATCAGCGACGGTATCGAAGCGGTCATCGCCCAACATCAGCCCGATGTTCTATCGGTTGAAGAAGCGTTCTACGCCAATAACGTCAAGGTCGCGCTCAAGCTCGGACAAGTGCGCGGCGTGGTACTTTTGATCGGCGAAAAGTCAAAGATGGAAATCTCCGAGTTCAGCCCGCGCTTGATTAAACAAACGGTCGTCGGTTACGGCAACGCCGAAAAACATCAGGTACAGGAAATGGTCAGGCTTTTACTGAGAATGAAAACCGTCCCGCAGCCGCACGATGCCGCCGACGCGCTCGCCATCGCTATCTGCCACTTTCACCACGCGGGCGTGCAGAGCCGCATTAATCTGGCGCGAATGAAATAATTTTATAATCGCAAAAATTAAGCGATAATTTTACACTTTGGATTCTGCGTTTTTAATTTTCATTTGGAAAAAGTTGTCTGATTTTCCGGTGTAAATTTAGAATGCAGTATTTAGAATTACTGCTTAAGTTTTTTTGCGTGTTCTGCATCAATTGTTTTACGGTTTCGGCGCGGCGACACACGGTATGACTGTGGCGCGTGTGATGCGAACAGGTTTGTTCGGTTTCTCATCCGTAACCGGCATTTTGTTGATTGATTCGACCGTTTCCATTCCTTTTATCACACGCCCGAATGCGGCGAAACTGCCGTCGAGCGTGCGGGCTTCGCCGAGTAAAACGAAGAAATGCGTTGACGCGCTGTTCGGCTCGCTCGACCGCGCCATCGAGAGAATGCCGCGCTCGTGTTTGATTTGACTCGGCTCGTCCGGCAAAAGCTGGCGGGCGCGTTTGTCGAATTCGGCAGTCATTTTCTCGCGCGTGAAAAGATCGCCGCCCTGTATGACAAATCCGGGAACGACGCGGCTGAAAGTCGTCGTATCTAACGCGCCGCTCGCCGCCATATTCAGAAATCCGCGTACCGATTCGGGCGCGCTTTCGGGATACATCTCAAATTCGATCGCGCCCGCTTCGGTTTCAAACTTAACGCACTGCGCCGCCATCTGTTCGACCGTCGCTTTTTCAAACGGCGCGGCTTTTGCCGGTAGAACCACCGGACGCGTGTTGACTTTTTTGACAGCTTTCGGCGCAGTCTCTTTCACAGGCGCGTCCGCCGGTTTCGCCTGCGCGTTTACTGTCGCCGCCGCCGCTAAACAAATTGTCGTCAGAATTAAGTTTTTCAGCATTTCATTTAATAAAATATCACAAACTGCCTAATTTTTAAGCACGAAAATATTTCTTGCTTTTATCACCGTTGTGCGCTATGTTGAATGGCATCAATTTCTAAGAAGCTGTTTGAAAACTCGAAAATGTTGGGTTTTTATCATCGAAGATGACGAACATTATAGCCTGTCGAGTATCGCCAGGGCTTTAACGGTTCAATCTTCCGACGCTGAAAGTGTCGAACAAAATGCGTGGATTGTTACTCATTTTCAGTGAGCGAATGAACCATCTGCAATTAACCCGGCGATTCTCGCCAGGCTATAATATCAATCGCTTTCAGCGACTTTTTCGAATTTTCAAACAGCTTCTAGTTAAAAAATTTTACCGAATGCGGCTGAAGTTTTTTTTACAGTCGCGTCAAGTTCCGACAATTGCCGCCTGTGATTTTCATCGCGCAGCCGGACGGAACAAATTTATCCGGCGAAACTGTGAATTTGAACCTGCTCAATTCTTTTTAAGCCGCCGTAACCTTAAACCGATTCTGAATCCCAAAGGAGGATTAATATGAGATGCAAATTTCTTTTGCTTTTTCCAGTCATTTTGCTTGTTTCAAACTTCAATTTACAGGCGCAGAATCGTCGCCGCGTTTCGCCGAAACCTAAAACTCCGGTCGCCGCGAAAACGTCTAACACGGCGACGGTCGTTGACGAAAGATTAGCGGTTTTGCGCGTCGAACCGGGTTTTTACGCCAAAACCGTACAGCGGATGCGGCGCGGCAGAACGGTAACGATTTCCGGCTCGCGCGAAGCCGACGGCGCGACGTTTTACCGCATCAATGCCGCGCCGAATTACGGCTGGATACAGGCGGAAGCGGTTGTCGGCAATTTCCGGCGCGATGATGACGCGCGGCTGGCGAAGCTCGTGCAAGGTTCCGGCGGCTTTGAACAAATCGAACGCGCCGCGATTTTTCTTGAAACTTTCAAAGAATCGCCGCTGCGTCCGGCGATTCTTTTACTGTTGGGCGATTTGATGGAAGAAACGGCGGCGAAAATTTCCGCCGCCGCCACGCGCCAACTCGACCGCCGCGAAATGGCGGCTTCGGGCGCACCGCTGCACAGTTTTTATCTGAGTTACGTTTCGCTCGACCGTTACCGGCGGCTTGGTTTCGGCTTTGTTTTTAATTCAAACACCAAACTTCTTCATTACGACGGCGCACACTGGCGCGAACTTATCAAAAATTATCCGAAATTGGCGGAAGCGGCGGAAGCACAAAAACGACTTAGCGCGCTGAAGGAGAAAATCGAAAAAGCAACTTGAAAATAGCAGGAAATTTTTTCTTCATCGCCGTTATGTCGTCAGAATTGAGCGTTTACAAAGCTGAACCGACGCGCGGACTGAGCGATTCAAAGGCGCGTTTCAGCGGTTTGCAGGCGGCTTTGAATCACCGCCCGACACCTGAATATCCTTCACCGGAGCGGCTGATTCAGTAACCGGCGCGGCATCGGTAATTTTGTAAATTTCCTGCGCGTCCGCATCAGCCAAATCGCGGCGCACGAGCAGATATAAATCCACGCCCGGACGCAGCGGATAAGTTCCGGCGTATTTATAATGCGCGGCGTAGCGTTCGACGAGTTCATCTTTCTGCGCGTCGGAAGCGACGATCATTTCCGAAGTGTTCGCGTCAGCAAATTTGCCGTGAAAAATCGCCTTCGGATAATCGCGCATATACCATGGCATTGACCAGTAATCGGGCGAAACGATTTCAATCGAAGCCTCTTTGCCTTTGCCGCTTTTCTCGGCGTAATGTTCGATTTCCCTAATCAAATCGAGAAAACCGCGCTTCGTGTGCGCGTAAACATACGGCATCGAATCATCGTCATATCGCTGAAAATTCAAATCGTAAGTTTGATAACCGAGAATCGCGCAGGCGACGGCGGCAAGCACCCAGCCGAAAATTTTGAACGCAATTTCGCGTGCGCCGACCAGTTCGTTGATTCCGTAACCGGCGACGATGCACATCGGCAAAATAAAACTGACGGCGAGCCACGGCGTTTTATATGGAATTATCGTGTAAGCGGCAAAAAGTCCGAACGCCCAAAAACCGGCGAACATTGCGAACCGATGTCGGGCTTTGAGAAACGCGATCAACGTGCCGAGTGCGGACAAAATCAAAATTGGCGATTCGATCTTGCCGAGCCATTTGAAATAGGCGAACGTGCCGTTCTGCGTGTGGTCTTTGCTGCCGGTTTTCGTCCAGATCGCGTAAGCCTCGAACGCTTTTTTAACGCCTTCGGGATAAGTAAAAAACGACGAGAAAAACAATATGCCGACGTAGACGAACACGCAGAAACACGCGACGCAGATTAAAAGTACGTCGCTCGAATCGCCGAAACGATTCGCGAAAAGTCGCCCACGTTAATTCAACCGGTTCCAGTTCGTTTGCCTGCGGTTCGCCGATAATCGCGCCGTAAATTTTGCGCCACAGCCAGACGCAGACGCACGCGATCAGCAGCGTGCCGATGGTGATAAATGCCGTTTCTTTGGTCGCGAAAAGCAAAACGGCGGAAGCCGAAGCGAGCAGCAAATAAATCGGTCTGCCGTCGTTCCAAGCGAGCAACATCCGCATTATCAAAAAAACCAAAACCGCTTCGACGGCGAACAAAGCGAGCCGCACCAGCCAAACCAATCGTCGCGTTATCTTTCCCGACAATCGTTGCCAGATTGAGCGCAGTCGGCAGAAAACAGACGAGCAAAAGCAAACGTCATCGTCGCAATCGCCACCGCGCCCGCTTTGCGCTTTTCGATAAAATACAAAACGCCGATCACGATGCCGAAACTGAAAAAAACGAATAAAATCTCGTGAATAAAATAGCGCGAAATGTAAACCATTCCCGGCGAGAGCGCGATGAACAAAGCGGCGGCGAGACTGCCGATTTTGCCGATATAACTTTTCAAAAAAAACGCCAGAACGACCGTCAACACGCCGAAAATCGCGACGCTCGCAGCGTATGCTCAGACGTGTTCAATCCGAACATTTTCGCGAACGCGAGCGCGAAATAATACAAATCAGGACCGTGATAATTTGCCGGATCGTATTTATAAACGCTGTCGCGGAAAAACGTAATCAGAAAAAATCCGTTCACGCCTTCGTCGTGGTGAAGAGGTTTTAATTCCAACTGCCAGAACCGCCAGAAAACCGCGACGAGAGTGACGACGACACAGCCGATCAGCCACGGGAAATCGAAAGATTCTCCGGCAGATTGAATTTCCAACTCTCCGCTTTTTTTGCTATTTTTCATTTTTTCACTTGATAAACGCGATATTCTCCCGCTTCAGCGACGACGGGAAATCGTCGGAAAAAAGTCTTCGTTGACGGCGGGCAAATTCGATTTTTCTTCAGGACTGATCAAAACGTATTCGATGTTGTATTTGTTCAAAAACATTTCGGCAGTCGCATCGCCCGCGTAAATTCTTTTCACTTCATTTTCGCGCTCGCCGATAATCAATTCCGTAAGACGCAAGATGTCCGGTGTAGCGCATCAAAGAACGTCTGCCCGACAAAACGATTGCCGAATTAAACGTCGGCGCATTGAAAAACAAAGCGTTCGGCGCAGTTTTTTGTTTGATTTGTTCGGCAATCGCCACCGCATCTTTGCCGAAAACTTTATATTCGACCGCCTTCGAAACGGTGCGCCAAACGTCCAACGCGCCCGAAGCCGTTAAGATGAACAAAAGACCGGCGGCGACAATTTTATAAATCATCTGCCGGTTCCACAGCCACGCCAGCAAAAACGCGACAATCGGCAACGTTCCGACGAACCAGTAAATCAAAACCTTGATATTGTCCCATTCCCACGGTGCGAGTTTGACCGTATTCGAGACGAAAAAGCATAAAAAGAACGGCAGTGAAAACAAAAGCAAATTCATTTTCCGTTCTTCGCTCATCGTTATCCCGAATTGTTTTTTATCTTTTATCGATTCTTTATCGCCGCGCTCCTTCAATTTATAAACGAGAACAACGCCGATTAACAGCAGCGGAATAAAAGCCCCCGCGTTTTTCAGCCAGAACCAGAAAAAATTCTGGTCTCCTTTGTGCCAGCCGAAATGCCAGCCGACGAATTCCGTCAGACGCGTCGCGCTGTTCGTCATCGCCCAGATGAGTTCGGGAATGGCGATAATCGCCGCGCCAATACCGAACGCAATCCACTCGCGCCATTTTTCCAGCTTAAAGAAAAACAAAAACGCGCTGACGATGAACAAAACAACTAAACTGTGAACGTGAATCAAAGGCAAAGTTCCGGCGAGCAAACCGACTAAAAGCAACGCGGTGAGACGTTGACGCAGCGACATGGTGAACTTAGGCTCAACTCGCTTATTTTTCTCCGTGTCTCCGTGTCTCCACGTCTCCGCATCATAAAAAATCTCCCACAATTTCTGCAAAACGATAATCGTCAAAGGCATTCCGAGCAACAAACTTCGCTGCGTGATAAACAGCACGACGAGCGAATTTCCCCAGCGAAACTTTTCGCTGATCGTGTAATCGCGCGGCAGATTATAGAGGAAATCAAAGAAACCTTGTGCGCCCTGCCAGTAATCTTTGAAAAACCACAGAAAGCCCAATCCGCCGCTGAAAAATAATAAACACCGGCGCGATTTTTCCCGCTAATTTATTGCCGGTTAATTTAAGAACAAATCGTTCCAGAACGACGAGCAAAGAAAACGCTGTCAGCACGTTTTGAACGAGCATCGCGTCGCGCACGGCGGCGCCGAATTTCATAAACGCCGCCGTAATTAAATCCGCCATAAACGGATATGAAAATTTGGCGAAAGCGTAAGAAGGATTTTCAGGCGGAAAATTTTGCCTTCGGTAAACGAAAAAATCGCGCCCAAGTGAAACGGCAAATCGCCGTAATTCTGCGACGCGCCCGTAAAAATTCCGCTCGCGCTTTCGAAAATCGCGCGTTCAAAAAACAGGCAGAATAAAACGAAAAAGAACGCGTAATAACCAAAACGCAAAAGTTTTTTAAACGTCGCGCCTTCCAATTTGCCTTTCGCCCGCTGCCAATCGCGGCGAAATTCGCGCGATAATTTTTTTCAGAGAACACTGCCAGCGGCGCGAGCGCGATTAAAAACGAGAGCGAAACGGTGACTGTTGAAAACCCGAAAAAACACGCGAGCAGAAAACAAACCAGACTGAAAACCGCCGAACCGATGACGTTTCCCGCGCCCAAACGCCATAACAGCGGCTCGTCTTCGGCGAAAAGATACGTCAGACTCAAACCGCCGACGGTCGAGCAGAAAAATCATAACAAAAGACACAAGCATAAATTTTATCGATTCTTCCGGCGCGTGATTTGCCAGATATAAATTACCTTAATTTTCTTTCAGGGCAAAATTTTACGAGGCTTTTTCCGCTCGCGATTAAACTTCTGGAAAAAGCTATTCGAATAAGTTATACTTTCCCTGATAAACCATTAGTTTTTCTGAAATCTGAAATCATAAAATTCCATGAGGTTCAAAATGCGAAAATTTACGCTCGTTTTATCATCAGTCGTTTTCCTGATTCTCTTTTTTGCCCCAATAAAGGCACAGGAAAATCTAACGTTTAATCTTCCGACGGCTGGCGATGCCGTTCGTGGATTTCAAATTTATCTGCCAAACAAAATCCCGAAATTGCGCGCCGAGTTCGCAAATCAAAAATATTCAAGTTTTCGGCGAACAATCGGGCATCGCTTTTACCCGCGACACGCTTTTCAGAACCGATAACGACGGCGCGACGTGGCGCGAAATCGTTTTGCCGCAAAATTATTCGGAAACAATCAGCACGGTTTATTTTTTGAGTGAAAATATCGGTTTGGCGATTTTAGCTGATACTGAAAACGCCCGTCTTGAAATTGTCAGGACCGAACGACGGCGGAAATTTCTGGACGAAAACGCCGATAAATTTACGACGCGAAGATTTGCAGGAAGCAGATTTTGAAAATGCTTCGCTCATTATTTTGACGAGCAAAACGGACAATTAAAACTTCGCTTATCATCAAGTTCAAATTTTGATCGGTCGGCAATTTATAAAACTTCTGACGGAGGGCAAATTGGAATTTTAAATCCAGTTCAAGTCAATGCTTCCCAAATATCACGCGGGAATGCGCGAATTAGAATTGGAAAAAATTGCTTCTTTTCTGAACTTATCAAACGAAGAAAGAATTGCAAATAGTTCATCACATTCGGAAAACTTTTGGATTTTAAAAGCCGACAGGAAGTTGCGAAGGCGCTAAAATCGGCTGCATTCAAGAAAATAAAATACGTAAGAGTTTTGCGATAACTCGACAATAGAAATCACGCCGCCGCAAATCAAAAATCTCGCCGAATCGAAAAAGAAAATGCCAAACTCGAAGCGCAGAATTCAGTTTTTGCCCACGCCGCCGAACGGTTCGACGCGCATCAGTCTGAATCGCGGATTCGACAAATGCACCGCCGCGCCCGTCGCGCAAATGCAAACGTGGTGGAACAATTCGCCGTTTTACGATTCAAACATTTATATTTCGGGCAGAAATCGCGGCTGCACGCAGGCGCAATTGACGGCGGCTTGGGTTAATCAGGTTTCGGCGATGGGTTGGGGATTGATTCCGACGATTGTCGGTTATCAGGCTCCGTGTTCGGTCAGCACGAATTCCGCCAAACACAGCTCCGATCCGGCGATTGCCGAAACAGCAGGGACGCGGCGAAGCTGATATTGCGATCACGGACGCGACGAATCTCGGACTGACGCAAGGCACAGTTCTTTATTACGATATGGAACGCTACGACGATTTGAGCGGCACCGGCGCGTGTTCGACTCCGGTCAAAGCGTTTTTGAAAGGCTGGACTGAACGTCTGCACGAACAAGGCTACATTTCCGGCGTTTACGGTTCGCCGTTTAACGCGCAGGGCGATTGGATAAATATTCCCGAAGCGAGCCGGATGGACGCGGTTTGGCTGGCGCGTTGGAATAATGTGATGAGCGTCTGGGGCGTTGCGCCGCTGCCCGATACTTACTGGACAAATCATCAGCGCATTCATCAATGGTTAGGTCCGCGCAACGAAACGTGGGGCGGCGTGACGTTTAATATTGACAATAATATTTCCGACGCGCCGGTCGCAGGCGCGGCAATCGCCAAAAATAAAACGGCGGATTTTGACGGCGACGGCAAAACTGACGTTTCGGTTTTTCGTCCCGACACGGGCATTTGGTATGTTCTGAACAGTTCAAATTCGGTTTTCAGCGCGTCTCGCGTTCGGCGCGGCGACGGACATTCTCGCGCCCGGCGATTACGACGGCGACGGCAAAACCGACACGGCAATTTTCCGCCCGTCAGAAGGCGTTTGGTATTTGCTGACCAAAGCCGGAGTTTTAACGGCGCGTCAATTCGGCGCAAGCGGCGACATTCCCGTTCCGGCAGATTATAACGGCGACGGCAAAACCGACGTCGCAGTTTTTCGCCCGTCAAACGGCATTTGGTACATCGCCAACAGCGACAGTCTCGGAACTTTTAATTTCGTCCAATTCGGCGCAAACGGAGATAAACCGGTCCATAGCCGATTATGACGGCGACGGCAAATCGGACATCGCCGTATTTCGACCTTCGAGCGGCAGTTGGTATGTTTTGCGCTGTTCTGACGGAATGGTTTCCGGTGCGGCGTTCGGTGCATTCGACCGACATTCCGGCACAAGGCGATTTTGACGGCGACGGCAAAACGGATTTAGCTGTTTTCCGCAGCGGCATTTGGTATTTGCATGCAAACGACCAGCGGATTTTCCGCCGCTTCAGTTCGGCACGAACGGCGATTTGCCCGTCACCGGCGATTACGACGGCGACAATAAAGCCGATGTTTCAGTTTTTCGCCCGTCAAACGGCGCTTGGTATTTGCTGCGAAGCCAGAACGGATTTACCGGCATCGGATTTGGTGCTGCAACCGACAAACCGATTCCGAATGCTTATCTGCCGCAGTAGATTTTTAAGATTATTAAAATTAAGGCCAAAGTTTCATAGAAATTTTCTATGCTTTGGCGCTTTGAATAATTAAAATCCGGCAGCTTGCCGAGTTATCGCCGACTCGTTCAATTTCTCAAAATCCAATTTCAAGGTTACAATATCCGTTTTGATTTTGAATTAAAATTAAACTTGAATTTTTAATATATGTTACAAGCAGGAATCGTCGGATTGCCGAATGTCGGGAAATCCACTCTTTTTAACGCGCTGACCGCGCAGGAATCCGCGCTGGCGGCAAATTACCCGTTTGCCACCATCGAGCCGAACGTCGGTGTCGTCGCCGTGCCGGACGAGCGTTTGCCCGTTTTGGAAAAAATGAACAAAGCACAGCGCGTCGTTCCCGCAACGGTCGAATTCGTGGACATTGCCGGACTTGTGCGCGGCGCGTCGAAAGGCGAAGGTTTGGGCAATCAGTTTCTGGCAAATATCCGCGAAACCGACGCGGTGATTCAGGTTGTCAGGTGTTTTGAAGACGATAATATCATTCACGTCGAAGGTTCGGTTAACCCAATACGCGACATCGAAACGATTCAGCTCGAACTGGCTCTGGCTGATTTGGCGTCGGTCGAAAAGCGGCGCGACAAAGCGCAGCGCGGCGCGAAATCGGGCGATAAAACCGCCAAAGCCGAACTCGAAGTTCTCGATAAAATTCTGCCCGTTTTGGAAGAAGGTCGTCCGGCGCGTGCCGTTGAATTGTCGAAAGAAGAAGCATTAATTTTGAAAGGGTTTTTTCTTTTAACCGCCAAACCGACGATTTACGCGGCGAATGTTGACGAAGAAACGCTGCTCGCGCCTGACGAAAATCCGCACGTTCAAACTGTCAAAGAACACGCCGCGCTGGAAAATGCCGAAGTCGTCGTTATCTGCGCCAAACTCGAAGCCGAACTCGTCGCGCTCGAAGAAGACGAACGCAAAGAATTTTTAGCGGATTTAGGCGTCACGTCAAGCGGCGTTGATAAACTCATCAAATCGGCTTACAAAATGCTCGGCTTGATGTCGTATCTGACCGCCGGCGAAAAAGAAGTACGCGCGTGGACAATTCCGATTGGAACGAAAGCACCGGCGGCGGCAAGCGTCATTCACTCGGACATCGAACGCGGCTTTATTCGCGCCGAAATCATTTCTTACGACGACCTTGTAAAATGCGGTTCGCGCAAGGCGGCAAGCGAAAAAGGTTTAGCCAGGCTCGAAGGCAAAGAATATATTATGCAGGACGGCGATGTCGTGGATTTTCGGTTTAATGTTTGAATTTCGTTAGTAAATCTTTTTGAGGTATGCAATGAATCTTGCACTACAAGCTATCTCAAAAATAGTTTTCGGAGTTTGGAATTCCAACTTTAGCTGGCATCTGCCTGGATATAAGCCGGATAAAGCTGAAACTCCGTACGCGCTTTTGATTTTTGAGATAGCCTCTAATAGAAAATATCGCTGAAATGCTCGGTGATTTGTCTGATGAATTATTTGCCGAAGTTAATGACTTCGGCAAATTTCTGCGCGAAAAGGAACGCCGCCGAAAAAAAAGCGGATGTTTGGTCAGTACAAAGACCCGTTTAACCGACTGCTGATTTGCTCAGGCGGTAACCGAAGATTATTCGATTGTGACCGACGACATTCAGTTTTCCACTTACGCCGCAAAGTTAGTTTGACGCTGGAAAACGCTGGACACGCACACTACTTTTCGCTTATCCTAATAATAATGAAGCTGCGACAGCAATCAAAACGAATTTTCTCCGCCGCGCTAGTCGTTTGGCTGAGCGGCATCGTCGTTTTGTTTTGCTGTAATAATATGCCGACCATGGCAGCGGAAATCGAGAGTTGTCCGCTGGCTAAAAAAGGACACTGCGCGAAAACCGCTGAGATTGATGCGGAATTTTCCTTCGAGAAACAGTCTGTTACTTTTGACTGCTGTGCTTTTCCGGCGAAGATTTTCGACAAAATCAGAAAGATCGAGAAATCGCCTGAGTCGGCGGCGATGGCAGAGACGATCAAAATCGCCGCGCCGAATTTTTTCGTGGTCGAGAAAATCCTCAAAACTCCGAAAAATTATCAATCAATCGCTCTCAACCGCGGCGGCACGCATTTGCGAAACTGCGTTCTTAGAATTTAATAATATGCCTTTGAAAGAAACGTCAATCAATTGTTGATTGACCTGGCTATGGCTTATTTATAAATTACGAGGAAACAACAAAATGAAAAGTAAATTTCTGATATTATTGACTGCCGTGTTCGTTTTAGGACTCGGTGTTGCGGTTTACGCATTTAACAAAACAACCGATTCTGGCAAAACTACGGCAACTTCGTGCTGCGCGAAAAAAGATGATTGCCCGTTGAAAAACAAATCGGCGCAGACGACGGCTGAAAATAAATCGAGCGATTCGTGCTGTGACAAAGCCGATTGCTGCTGTAAAGGCGATTCTTGCCCGATGAAGGCGAGCGGCGAAAAAGGCGGCGATTGCTGCGCGAATTGCTGCGGCGGTTCGTGTCCGATGAAAAACAAACAGACTGAAATGTCGGCGGTTCAACCCGGCGATGCGGACGGTCAGCATAACCGAGTTGCCGGAAGCTAAAATCACCGTTGGTTTATAACAACTGGGGCAGCGTGCTAAAATCGCGCTGCCTTTTTAATTTTAAAATGCCCGGAATCATTTATCTCGTCGCCACGCCTATCGGAAACCTCGCCGACATCTCCAAACGCGCGTTGGAAACTTTGGAATCGGTTGACCTAATTGCCTGCGAAGACACGCGCCACACGGGAAAACTGCTCAATCATTTCGGCATCAAAAAACGTCTCGTCAGCTATCACGAACACAACGAAAACGCCAGAAGCGAAGAATTTTCCGAACTTTTGAAACAGGGAAAATCAATCGCCGTCGTGTCGGACGCGGGAACGCCCGCGATTTGTGATCCGGCATTAAAAATCGTTCAAAAGGCTCACGAAATCGGCGCGACAGTTGTTGCAATTCCCGGCGCGGTCGCGTTCGTCAACGCGCTGATCGTTTCCGGTTTGCCGACCGATTCGATATTTTTCGGCGGTTTTCTGCCATCTAAAAAAAACGAACGGCGCAAGCGTCTGGCGGAAGTCGCAAATATTCCGGCAACAATTCTTTTTTACGAAACGCCGCATCGTCTGGCGAAAAGTCTGGTTGATTGTCTGGAAGTTTTGGGCAACCGAAACGCTGCAATCGTGCGCGAGATTACCAAACTGCACGAGGAAACAATTCTTGGAAACTTATCCGAACTCGCCGAGAAATTTTCTTCGATTGACGTAAAAGGCGAGATTGTTTTAGTGATTGACCGCGAAGAAATCGCAAGCCACAAATCGCCAATCGCCAACAAAAAATCTCTGCCCGAACTGGTTGCCGAATTGGAAAAAGAAGGCGTTGACAGGAAAATCGCGTTAAAAAAAGCGGCGAAAGAATTCGGCTTGTCACGTTCGGAAGCGTATCGAATCTGGCAGTCGGAAAAGAATTAAAACAGTTCAAGTTTTAGCCATTGAATTCTGGCGGCAATCTGCGCCAGACTGTTTATTCGCAAACTCGAAACAGTAATCCGTCCAATTTCGCTCAATGATTTCACTTCGCCGGTAGTTTCGTCAATCGAAAAATGCTGAGTCCAAATATCCTTTCGCGGATTGTAAAATTCAACTTCCTGCCGAGTAAATTCATCAAAACCGGCAATCGAATTTGATTTATAAAGGTTGCAGGAACGACACGATAAGGCAAGATTTTCAAGATCATTGCTGCCTTTTCGTGAAAGCGGAATGATGTGTTCTACTTCAAAAGGAAAGTTGAATACAACCTCCGGCGCGTGACAATATTCGCAGATATGTCGGGCGCGGCTCGCCACTTTCGGATAATTCGGGTTCAAGGCTTTAACCCGCCAAGCAATTCTTCAGCTCTCAGCCGCGCGCCGTTCAGTTCAGTCTCCACAAGATTTTCAAGTTCGATTTTTTCTTCATTCGTCAGAGTTTCGGCGTTTCGTTTTTCCATCAATTCCGAAAGACGATTTTTCTGCGCGGTATTGAAAAACTTGTCTGCTCGCTGACTTTGAATAACCAGAAGTGTGCCGATTTCTTCCTCGTCTAATTGAGCGGTCAGCGCGTCTAAAGCCGCGCCTACTGTCCGTCCAAGCGATTGTTTTTCTCCGGCAACCGCACGATAATTTTTCTCTTCAGGAACAATCGTAATAGTTCTCATACTCTTATTTCCTTTCTTCAAAAGTAAAATACGCAATTGCCGCGTCGTGGTCGGAATAGCGTTCGACGCGCGTGTCGTCGTTGCGGTAAATTTCGGGGAAATCCGCATTGACGCGAGCGTAGCCAAAACCGGCGAGATGTTTTTTCAGCGCGTCGGTGACGAGAAAATGGTCGAGAATCTGCGCGTTGCCGTCGAAGCTGTATGAATATCTTTGCTCGGTTTTGATCAAATCAACGAGATTCGTCAAATCGGGATTAACCAAATCTTCCGACGCGTTGAAAACCGTTCCGGCGGGTGAAGGCGTTCCTTTAATTGTGCCGACAACATCCATAATTCCGTCGTTAAACTGAAACGCATTGAAATCACCGACCAGCGCAATGCGTTCGTTCGAATTAGCTTTTAAGCGTTCGGCAAGGAATTTAGCGAGAAATTCAGCTTGCAGACGTTTTTTCATCCGCACGAACGGCGCGTCTTTGTCGTCGTTGTAACCGCGCAAAGATTTTAAGTGATTGACGATAATGGTTAGTTCGACCGACTTGCCGGTTTTCTCGTCTTTGACAGCGGCGCGAAGCATAAACGGCGGGCGGTCGTTGAGCGAGACTTCTTTTTTCGAGACGGGATTTTCAAATTTTTCGTCTTTGCCGAACTGTCTTGTTTCCAAAACTTCGACGCGCGCGGATTTGACCAGAAAGCCTGAATCAATGCCGCCGATATCGTTCCCTTCGACCAGATAGGCTTCGTATTTTGGATTCGGTTTTCCGCTCGTTTCCGCGTCTTTGTTAATTCGTTCGGCGAGTTTTTTCAACACCGGGAGGCTTTCCATTTCGACCACGCCGATAATGTCCGGCGTTTGCAAATATGAGCGAACGGCAAGCGAGACTTTTTTCAAACGCTTTTCAAAACCTTCGCTCGTAATCAGCGGTTCTTTGATGTCCGGGTCGTCCTGATCGTCGAAAAATCTTTCGACATTCATCGCAGCAACCGAAAATTGCTTTTCGTTCGTCGCTTGAAGCGGTTGGGCTTTGACGAGATTGGAAACGGTCGGTTTATTATCGGCATCGGTCAAAATCGCATAGGCGCGATAAGCGTAATGCAGAACGCCGGTGAGATTTTTGATCTCTGCAAAGCTCGTGACGTTGATCGCCTGCGAGCCTAATTGCGTCAGACTTTCGACGCGCAGACGTTCGGGATTATGGTCGAACACGCTGACTTTCGGCGCGTCCTTTTTAACTTGTTCTTTTTCCTTCGCGGGCATCAAAACGTAGTCGTAAATATCGAGTCCGACTTCGCGGAACGGGCGCGGAACGCCTTTCACTACGCCGTAAAACGTACCGTCCGATTCGCTCGCGCCGGTTTTCTCGTCGCCTCTGCCGTTGGTCGGCGCGACGACCGTCATCTCGGCAACAGAAACCCGCATTCCTTCGTATTTTTCGAGCGCGTCAATCACGCTTTTGCTCGTCTCGGCGGCAGTCAGCATAATCGGCTTCGGCAGTGCATTGGCTTTCGAGATAACCTTGATAATATCCTTATCTTTATACATCGAAAGTTCAGTAATCGGCAGGCTCAACGGCTCCTGTTTCGGCGTAAATTCCATCACCGTGCCGGTCACGGAAATCAAATTTCCGATTGCCGCGTCGCCCGTCGGCTCGGTTTTCGTATAAACGTAAATTCCTTCCGACGTGTTCGGATTGCCATCCGTTTTATCGTCGGGCGATTGCAGGAAAAATCCGCCTTTCAGACGTGCCGTGACGATTCCGGTCAAACGCACCGATTCACCGACAAAAGGCGAAGAATTTTTCTCGCCCTGCACTTCGCCGATTGCACGATCTTTCTGTGCTGAAGCGTCGGCGACAAAAACCAGAACGCTCAAAAACAAAATGGAAAAAATCTTTTTCATACTTTATGGATTATTTCTGTTCAAATTATTTTAGCCGCAAAAAAGGCGCAAAAGACGCAAAATGTATTTTGTGATTTCTGCGCCTTTTTTGCGGCTAAAGTTTTATTCGTGGCGCGTCTTTATAATCTGTCCTTTCTGCGCTCAATAATTTCCTGCGTCATTTTCGGTACGTTGTTGAAAAAATTAAAGCCCGTCAAATTTTCCACTTCGTTGACCGAAACGCGATATTGCCGCCATAAAGCATTGATGTTAAGCGGCGGAAAATTCGGCACGATAATGCCGATAGTGCGCGTTCCTTTATCAATTCTACGCAAATCGTTCGTGCCGTTCGGCAAAACGAGCGCAACTTTCCACGTATATTGGGGAATGACAACTCTTCCCTGAGCAATCGTTCCAATATTGCCGTAAACACCTGAAACGATATAAATTTCCTGTCCGGCTTGCGCCAAAGTTCGCAGGTAGCTTTCAAAATCTTCCCACGCGCCCTGATTATTGGCGGCAAGCTGCGGCACCATATTGGTCATCAAAAACGTCGCCGAGTTGTCGGCAACCGAGCGCGTTCGGTCGCCCGAAGGCGTCATATGTCCGCGATCATAACCCGAGCCCGAATAATCAGTGTCCAATACCTGATACCAACCGGCGGGCAAAGACGAATCGGGACGAAAATCATCCTGACGCGGCGTGCCTCCGATCCAGTCGAATCTAACCGCCACGAACTCCAATTCGTCGTCGCGCGGCTGCGATTATAAGAAATTGAATACTGCGGCTTGTTCATCAAATAATTATTTTCGTTAGCCGGATCAGTGGTTGCATTGCTCGGATTGCCAAGCAACATGTGATCTTCGCCGGCAATCGGTGCATTAATCGTTAAAGTAATCGTTACGCTCGCCGAACGCGTCTGTTCGTCGGTCGCAGTGGCGAGAACGCTGAAAGTTCCGCCGCTCGCGCCGGTCGGAATCGTCGCCGAATATGAAAAAGTATTGTCGCCCGCCGTTACGTCGCCGTTCGTTCCGTCATCGAAAAACTGCTGATTTGCCGCGCCGCCGATGTTGGTTAAATTTCCGCTAACGGCAATGCCCGTGCTGGGCGGAGCCGTCGCGGGAAAAACCGAAACGGTTAAAAGCGTCGTTGCGCCGGGAGCAACCGTACTCGGATTTGCGCCGCCGCCGACCAGTAAAGTCGTTCCGGCGCCGCCGCACGGAGCCGGCGTACTTGAAGCATTGCGCGGCGCGGACGGATTGAGATTAGAAAAATCGTTCGCGTTAACATCCGTGTCCTGACAGCCGTTGTTAGCGCGTGTTTGACTGGAATTAGCTGCCGGTGCGGTCGTCGCTGTGCCTTCGACGAAAATATTCGTCGCCGAACCGTAACCGACCGAATCGAAGATTATTCCGCTGTTCAGAGCACCGTTGCGAACAGCGATGCCGCCGCCCGTTGCCGACATCGAAACAGTCGAAGTGTTGTTATAAGTAATATTTGCCGGAACCGTGCCATCATACGCGCTGGTCGCAATCAAATAATACCCGCCCGCCGGAACCATTGTGCTGGTCGTCCATTCGACCATCGCCACATCGTTGACTCCGGCAGCTGACCGATAAACAACGCGTAAGCCGTTCAAATCAACGCTCGCCTGACTGATGTTATGCAATTCGATAAATTCATCGAGCGCGGCGTTTGACGAATTTCCGGCAGTTTGAAATTGACTGACCACAATGCTCGGCGAAACTCAATGTCGTTTCCGCTGATTGAGTAACTTCGCTTTGCGCTGAAGTCTGAAAATTCAGTCCGAACCAAAACGCAAGCGCACAAAAACACACTAAAACAAAATATTTCTTTTTCATTTAATAAAAATCCTTATTAAATTTAAACAATTACAGGAAGGGGAAATTGTCGGTTACATAATTTTTACCACAATTTCCCATTGATTAAAACTTCAGGCGCGAACGTATGAAATATTTGCAGCTAAAACTTAAACACGAGCGCGACCCGAAGCAATGCTGAAGTCACTTTCTTTTTTCGTATTATTCGGTGTTTGTCGCTAATTTATTTTTTTTACAAACCTTTTCTAAGGAACGTAAATTGTCGGCAGCGGTATATCGCCGCCCGCGCCGAAACGCGCACTTCCGACTGTGCCGTCCGAACTTTTTATATAATACCAAACGCCCGCGTTTGGACGATAAATTGCGATGTCGCGTTTGCCGTCACCGTCAAAGTCCGCCTGTAAAAGTTTGTCGTCGCCCGCGCCGAACTGAACGGCGGCAAATCCTTCAGCGGTTTTCTGCAAATACCAAGCTCCGTTTGACGGGCGAAAAACGGCGAAATCCGCTTTGCCGTCACTGTCGATAATCTCCGACAACCGGCTTGTCGCCGTTTTGCCCGAACTGCGCGGCGACGAATCCGTTTTGCGATTGCTGGACATACCAAGTTCCGTTTGACGGTCTGAAAACTGCCAAATCCGCTTTGCCGTCGCTGTCGAAATCAGCCGGAACCGGCAAATCCGCCCGCCGCGCCGAATTGAATCGAACGCGGCTGACCGTCGGAACTTTGCGAAATATACCATAACGCCGCCGCGAGGAAAACAGCGATGTCGGCTTTGCCGTCGCCGTCATAATCGGCAGGCACAAGTTTATCCGTTCGCTGCACCGAAATTCAACGGGAAAAATCGAATTGTTCGAGCTTCGCAGAACGAACCACGTTCCGGTCGAAGGGCGAAATACGGCGTAATCGGTTCGCCCGTCGCCGTCGTAATCGGCGTTGACCGCCAAATCGCCGACGCTTCCCCAAGCCGCACCGTGAGACTGCATTATTTGAACTGTTTTGAACGTAAAAATCAGGCGCGTTTTGATTATCGCTCGGACGAAAAACCGAAAAATCGGTTTTGCCGTCACCGTCAAAATCGAATGGTGCACGACTGGTTCGGCGAACGCTGACACGCACACTCGAAACCGTCGGAAACTTTAACGTCGTCAATATACTGACCTTCACGCGAAGTTCCGTTGTCGGTGCCGACGCGCCAGCGAAGTCGAACATTTTTTCCTGCCGCGCGACCCGGAAGTTTAACGGTTGACATGATAAATTGCGGCGTTTGATTCGGACCGCTTTTCCAGACCAGCCGAGCCTTCCGGCGAGCGGATTCTGACAACAACTGTCAATCACGCCATCGTAACCGCCGCTCGTAAATATGCCGCCCGCCTGCACGATGTCCTGAAAAAATCCGTCGCTGATTTTTATTTCCAAGACCGAGCCGTCGTAAAGTTTGTTTCTCAAAAACGTCGTTTCCAAATCGTATCGGTTGCGAAAAGTTAATTCCGCCGTCCCTGAATTGACGCGAAACGGCGGCGAAATCATTTCATTCACGCCGACCTGCGAAGCGGCAGCCGAATATGCGGCGAGCGGCGGCGTTTGATGCTGAGTCATCGAAGTTTTCCAAACGTCCTGTGCGCCGCTCGCCGAAGTCGTCCAGTCCGGCGGCAGATTCGGTTCGCCCGTCGTGCCGAATGTTTCGTTCAAAGCGATGCGCTGTCTGCCGGTCGGCTGACTTCTGCGTAACCGTTCCGAGATTTTCCGCTCCGTCCTGTAATTGAAACGTCAAATTAATCGGCTCGCCGCATCGCAAATCGGGCGAAGCGGTGAAAGTAAAGGAACGCGCGGCAAAACCGCCATTGTTGGAAATCGCGCCGTAATTTTGCGCCGCACTCGGATTAATAACGCCGCCGACCGGAAGCAAAGTGACTGTCAAATTATTCGCAATCGCCGCGCCCGTGTTTGCTAAAACGACATTGAGCGTCACTGTCTCTGACGGATCAATCGAGTTATTGACCGCGCAGCTTTCCGCCGTAATGTTTATCGTCGGATATTCAAAAACGGCAATCGGTTCAAGCGCGAAATCGTGTATCAGAGTTTGCCCGTTTGTTACTGTTACATTCACGCTCTGCGAGCGAAAACCTCTTGCCGTCGCGGTCAAAACGTAGGTGTTTGGAACGACCGTCATATTGAAAATTCCAGTCGCGCCCGCCGCTCTCGTGTAAACCGCGTTCGCCGTGACTGTCGCGCCCGCGAGCGGCTGCGTCGGATTCGCAGCGTTGAAAACTCTGCCGGCGATTACCGAACGCGGCGCGGATGAGCATTCGTCAAACTTAAATCTTCCGATGCGCGTCAGCCAGCCGAACGGGTTTTCCTTCGCGCTTTCGGCGGTATAATATTCGTTCGTTATCCAGAAAGTACAGTCGTCAGTCGGGTCAACGGAAATCGAACTGTAATCGCCCCAACGCGAACCGAACGCTGCCTGCACGCCGGTTCCGCTGGCTAAACTCTGCTCACCGCGAAAAACGAGGTCGCTCGTCAATTTGCCCGAATAAAAAATCGAAGGATTTTTTCTTTCACTTGAAACGCTGTAGCCGAACGCCAGATTTCCCTGATAATCCTGCGCCGCGCTGCCCATCCAGCGGCTGGTGTTGGCTGAACCGAAAGTAGATTGTTCGTGAATGCTGAACGCGCCGTTCGTCCGCCGTAATTCGTGAAGGCGAATGCCCGCGCGATAAGTTTCGTTGACGGGCGTAACGCGGACGGTTTGATTGACGACGAGCGTTGCTGCGAGCCGAGATTGCGGTAAGCCGCGCGATACATCAAGCGGTCGGATTGCGCGTCGAGCGGTTCGCCCGGCGGCGGTTGCGCGATGTCGGTGCGTCCTTCGGGACTTGTCGGATCGAACGGCGCGACCGCAATCGGACTTTCACCCCGTTCAACGAAAGTCGAGTTGCCCGGATTTGCAAAGTCGGCGTGAAAGTCGAACAATCGCAGAGCGTCCGCCGCATCGCCGTACTCGGTCGCCGTATAACTGATAAAAGTATTCGGTGCGCCAATCGGCGGCGCGTTCAAGCCGTCCAAATCAGATGGCAAAAGCCCGCCGATTCTGATGCTCGCCGGCGAAGCCAGATCGAAATAAACGAAACTCGCGCTCGAATCTCCGGCGAGCATCTTGTTTCTGTCAAACGCGAACACGCCGCTGCCCGCGTAATCGCTGCCTAAAAATTCGTCGGTTGACATATAATAGCCGTCCGACCAAACGCCGAGTTTCGGATAGTCGTTAAATTTCACGTTCGGCATTACAAATTCATAAACGAAATAATCGCCGGTCGGATCGGCGGTGCGCGAAACGGCGATGAGCTGGCGAAACGGCGGAAAATTATTGCAGAACTGGCTTAAAATCCAGCGGTCGGCAAGCGCGTCGTAGAGCGCAATCGGGTCGCCGTCGTTGCGCGTCGAACACGACGTGCCGAGAACGGAAAAAATATCGCTCAACTTAAACGGCGGCGTGAGCGGCGTGCCGTTTTTGTCGAAAACGCGCGTTAGAATATTAACCGTTTGGACGTAATGATTTAATCCGACATCGCCGTTCGGATCGGGCGGCACGACGCGAAAACCGTAAGCGGCGGCATTATCTTCGCTCGAAACGCCGTCAAACGCGAGCGACGGCAAAGGCATTGTTGCCGTCGGAGAAAATTCCTGAACGTTTCGATCCGCATCGTGAACAGCGTTCGGAAGCGTTTTACGGAATTGCTTGTTATTCGGAACGGCGCGGGCTTGCTGGTCGGCGGTTCGTTTGCCGCTTTGACCTCTGTCGGGCGCGGCGGGCGCGAGATCACTGACTTTTGGCGAAATTCCGAAAGCCGATGCTTTGAACTTCTGCGCTTTTAATTCTGAAAAAATTTGCGTCGGTTTGGCGGTTATTTCGATTTTTTGGCTTTGCACGATGCGAAACGAAACAAACAAAGAGACGGCAAAGATGGAGACTATAATTAAAGCAAGTCGTTTTTTCATTGTATTGGGAGATTTCCGATTTTAGAAATTATGTTAGCGAAATTTCTCGGTTTTCAAAAGCGATTTTGCGACGAAAGGCTGCAATAACGTGAAATAAAATAAAAAAGGCTCGACGGTAATTAATTCCCCGTCGAGCCTTTGCGCGAAAACACCTCTCAACATTTCACCGAGCCGCTTTTCGTTTAATTGTCGTGCCGCACATACGTCGGCTTGGAAATATCCGGCGCGACGTTGCCGAGCGAATGATTACTGCCGATTGAGCGCGGGTCGAGAATCGAATCTTTGCCCTGTACCTCGATGCCGAAACCCGGACGAATGTCGAGCGGATTGAGTTTATTAACGACGCTCAAAGCCTCGCCCGGAACGTAATATTGCGTGATGCGAAGCGCGTCGAACGGATTTAAACCGAGATGATCGAGCGCGAGCGGCGCGGAATTTATCGCTGTCGCGTGCAAATCGGTTTTTATCGAAGCATAAGAAGCCAAACCGCCGCCCAAACTGAATGTCCGGTCAAAATCACGTTGTCGCCTTCTTTCGCCTTCCATTTGCTGGCAAAAGCGACGGCTTCGTCGTATTGCGGAGTCGGCAAACCCGCGCCTTGTCCGAGGTTGTTGCCCCAATCAACCAATTCATCCGAACCGGAAAAAGCGACGATAGTACGATTGTCGTTTTGATCAACCGGCTGAAGCACGACGGCACGAAAACCGGTGCTTGAATTGGTGCTGACTTCGGCAACGCGCCATTCTTTGCCGTCGGGAAATTTGTAAACGTCGCCCGCTTTCAAATCGTGTTTTTTATAGGCGAGTTCCGACGCGCTTTTCGATTCGGCGAACGTCAAGCCTTGCGCGGCTGGCGGATTTGAATCGCCGGGATGACTGATGTTATCAATGCCGCTTTCAATTTTATCTTTGCCCGCCTCGAAGATATTTCCGGCGATGTCGAGACCGTCGCCGATGATGTCGAAACCTTTTTCCAGACCGATGCGCGTTATTTGTCCTTGCAGAGTGAACGCCGTGAAAGCAAATTGAGATGCGTCGCTGTTGATAATGTTTGAAGTCGTGCTGACGGTCGTTTCGACAACTTTGTCTTTCAAATCATCCGCCGCGTTAAATACCTTGATGCCCGCGTCAATCGGGTTTAAGTCAATTCCGAATCCCATCGCTTTTGTCTCCTTATACTTTTCCGTGTCGAAGTTTTCTTAACTATAGTTATCGTTTCATTTCCGCAAAAGTTTCCTGTGAAATTGTTCGCGGCGGCGGTTATAATCAATTCGATGACTCTGCAATTACAAAAATATATCGAAGCGGTTGATTGGATTTCGCCGGTCGAAGTGCGCGGGCGCGTGACGGAACTCGTCGGGCTTTTGATTCGCGCCGGAGTTCCGGGTGCGCGTGTCGGCGAGATTTGCCTTATTCGTTCGCCGCACCAGCAGAAGGCTCTGCGGGCGGAAGTCGTCGGCTTTCGCGGCAGTGAAGTTATTTTGATGCCGCTCGGCGAGATTTCGGATGTGGCGATGGGCGCGGAAGTCGTTTCGACCGGAAAATCTTTGCGCGTGAAAGTCGGCGACGCGCTGCTCGGTCGCGTCTTAAATGGTTTGGGCGAACCGATTGACAGTCTCGGCGCGATTGAAAACTTAGCCGAATATAACGTAATGCAAACGCCGCCCGACCCGATGAAACGAACGCGCGTGACGAAACCTTTTGCGACCGGAATTCGTGCGCTCGACGGTATTTTGACGGTCGGAACAGGTCAGCGCGTCGGCATTTTCGCGGCGGCAGGTGTCGGCAAATCAACGCTTTTGGGAATGCTCGCCAGAAATACCGAAGCGGAAATTAACGTCATCGCATTAGTCGGCGAGCGTGGGCGCGAAGTGCGTGATTTTCTCGAAAACGATCTCGGCGAAGAAGGTTTGAAGCGTTCGGTCGTCATCGTCGCCACCTCAAACGAACCGTCGCTCGTTCGTCAAAAAGCCGCGTATGTCGCCACGGCAATCGCCGAATATTTCCGCGATCAGGGCAAAAAGGTTTTGTTGATGATGGATTCCGTCACCAGATTTGCCAGAGCGTTGCGCGAAGTCGGATTAGCCAGAGGTGAACCGCCGGCACGCGCCGGATTTCCGCCGTCGGTGTTTTCCGAATTGCCCAGACTGCTTGAACGCACGGGCAATTCCGACAAAGGTTCGATTACGGCGTTCTACACGGTTTTGGTCGAAGGCGACGATATGACCGAGCCGATTGCCGACGAAACGCGCTCGATTCTCGACGGTCATATCGTGCTTTCGCGCAATCTTGCGTCAGCCGGACATTACCCGGCGATTGATGTCGGCGAATCGGTTTCGCGTGTGATGTCCACGGTCGCCAGCGACCAACACGTCGAAGCCGCCAGAAAACTCCGCGAAGTTCTAGCCGTTTACGAATCGAACAAGGATTTGATTTTAATCGGCGCGTATAAAAAAGGCAGCGACCCGCGCACGGATTACGCGATAACCAAGCTCGATGCGGTCAATAATTTCTTAAAACAAAACGTCAAAGAAAACACGCCCGCCGCCAAAGCGGTCAGTCAACTCAGAAAAATCTGGTAAATCCGAACGCCGTCACCTTGACGGCATTGGGCGCAGAAAAGGCGAAACATTTGGTGAACAAACGTTTGCCGTCAAGATGACGGCGTTCCTAACCCTGCGCGAAAGTTCCCATCTGGCTCAACGTGTAATCCTGCATATTTAGTAATTCATCGAGCAAATCGAGCATTTTCGTCGTCGCAGCGAGGTCTTGATAAGCGTGCCGGTTGTGAAAATGGAGAGCGTTCGCGTCGTTCGGCTGGATTGGCAAATTATTTTCCGTCTGTTCGGATTCTTCGCGTTCGTGCTGTTGTTCTTCCTGCTGTTGATGTTGTTCTTCGTCACGCGCGACAGCGACGAGTCGGCGCATCTGATTCTTTTGTTTGGCGAGCAAAGAGCGCAGAATATTGCGGCGCATCGCGGGCGTTAAATGCCGCAGAGCTTCGAGATTACCCGGTGGCGCGAGCAGACCGCCGAGAATCGAAGGCTGTTGATTGAGTCCGAGCAGTTTGTCGGTTGCCGACGTGCCGCCGTTCGAGCGCAGTTTTTCGGCGGCGAGCAATTGCGTCGCATCGCGTCCGGTGACGGCTTCGGGCATCAAAGTATTTTGCGTGACAGCGACTTTCGGCTGAAGTCCGATTGGCTGACCGGCGTTGCCGCGCGCCGTCGTTTGCTGTTCGCCCGCGTCGGGCAGCATTTGCGCCGGAAGTTTCTGCGCCGCGTCATTCGGTTTGGCAATTTGCTGTTCGCCTTTCGGAATCGGCTGATTGCCGACCTTATTGATTTCAGCCATCTTTAACTATTCTTGTTTTCCTCGTTCAAAGTATAAGCCCAGCGCAGAACTTCGGCGACGGTTTCGTAAAGTTCTTCGGGAATTTCCTCATCCAAATCGAATTCGTAAAGCGCACGCGCCAGCGGAACATCGCGCATCATCGGAACGTTATTTTTCTTCGCAATTTCCCTGATTTGTTTAGCAATCAGTTCCGCGCCTTTCGCCACAATCGTCGGCGCACCCATTGCTGCGCGGTCGTATTTCAAAGCGACGGCAACGTGCGTCGGGTTAACGACGACGACATCTGCCTGCTGAACGGCGGCAATCGAACTCTGCTCCAAAATCTCGCGGTAAATATTTTTCCGCATCCATTTAATCAAAGGGTCGCCTTCGGATTCTTTGTATTCCTGTTTCACTTCCTGTTTCGACATTTTCATCTGATTCAAAAACATAAAGCGTTGCAGGAAATAATCGCCGACCGCGAGCGCGAGAAACATCATTCCGACGTAGAAACCGATTCGCAGAATCAGCGTAAACGTATAAGCGACGACGTTTCCGGCGGATTGACTGAGCAGAAGCGAAAGATTCGGCAGCTCCGAATACAAAACCGCCGAGACGACCGAAAAAGTTATGATTGATTTGAGCAGAGTTTTGCCGAGTTCGACGTATTGTTTCGGCTTGAGAAATTTTTCGCGGAAGCCTTCCGCCGGATTCATTTTGTTGATGTCGGGCTTTAAACCTTCGACGGCGAACAGCGAACCGACCTGAATGTAATTAAACAAAATCGCGCCGATGAACATAAAAATAAACCACGGCGCGAGCGCGGTGAACATATCCCACGCGCCTTGATAAAGGAATTCAAGTGCGCGATTTTTCGTCAATTCACCGCGAAACGAACCGGCGGATTCGATACCGTTGCGCATCATTCTGAGCAGAACCGCGCCCGTTAAAGTTCCGCCGAGCCATAAAATACAAACAGCGGTAATGAGCATTAAAGCCGAAGTTAAATCCTGACTGCGGGCAACCTGCCCTTTTTTGCGAGCGTCGCGCAAACGCTTCTCAGTCGGTTTTTCGGTTTTTTCTCCGCTCATCGCCGCGTCCTTTTAATTGATAGAATTTTAGAAACTTCCGTCGCGCAGTTTTTTCAAAACAGAGTGCAGCATATTTTTCAGCAAAGGATCGTCGGACACGAAATTGCTCAAATCTTTGATAATTTTTTCCGACTGTTCGGACTGTTTGAATTTGTCGCTCAGACGCGATTTCACAAGCACTTCGGCGGATTGCTTTAACGCTTCGGACAATTCGCTGTCGTTCGTTAAATCCGACTGCAAGGCGATTTTCGCCAGAACTTCGCGCGTGTCGCATTCATTGCGCCGCTCTGCGCCGCTTCGTTTGAAGCGAGCGCGGCAAGCGTGTCGGAGAATTTTCCGCCTTTTAACGCTTTGGCAATATCTTTTTCGTCGGGCGCGTCGGCTCCGCTGACAAACGGTGATTTCGATTTATTGATTTTCATTTTCCCGCACTCAACTTATTAAATTATTTTGCTTTCTACTTATTTTCCAACATTTGTGCCGCATCAAGCAAGGCTTGCGCCGTGTAGCAGTGCGGCGAATCGGGCGCGGTTTCGATAATTTCGCGCAGTTCCGTTTCCGCTTCTTCGCGTTTTCCCTGATAAAGCAGAACTTCAGCGTGATGAACGCGGGCGAACACGCTCGACGGTTCTTTCGCCAACGCCTCTTCGCACAGCTGCAAAGCTTCTTCAAAATCTCCGCGCCGAATGGCGAGCGAGCTTAAAACCACGAGCGGAACATCGGATTTCGGAACTAATTCGCGCACGCCGCGCGCAATTGTTTCCGCTTCTTCAAGCCGTCCGGCTTCGCGCAGAACGAGACTTGATTCAAGCATCACGCGCAATTCTTCGTCGCCTGTTTTAATTTCACTAAATCTCATTTCGCCTCGCTGATGATAAGCCGGTATTTAGCACAAAGCCCCGACAAACGCCGAGACTTCGCAGGAAAAAACGATACTGAAATTTTGTGCCGCCCGACGCGCCGTTTACGATTTAAAGTTTGAAACGGCGGACATTTCGCTGTCGTGTTTTGATTTCAGCAAATTAGAAAACGTCGTAAATTCCTGACTCTGCGACTGCACGCGATTCTGCACCGAAAGCAACTGCATTGACTGCTGCATCTGATTGTTCATCATCGCCTGCATATCTGCCGCGCTCGCGCCGCTTCCGCCGCCCATTACGCCGCCGAGAACGCTGCCGAGACCGGGCGCGACCAAGTTCACCGCGCCGCCCAAGATTCCGCCCATAATGCGTCCGAATCCGCTTGATTTTTTCTGAACCGGTGCCTGTAAAACGCTCGTGTCCGTCATCGGCACTTGCGCCGGCGTTGAGTTAATAATCGGGTCTCCCATTTTCTTTTCCTCCAAAAACTATTCGTAAAATTTCGGCAATTCAAAAGATAATTTGCCTTTTTATACTTTCGTTATCGGCGACTGCAAAGAAAAGTTTCCCGATTTCTCGATACTTCTATAAAAAATAAAGCTGTTTATTTAGATTTCGATTGCCGTAGATTTTCCAGTTCGTTTAAAAAACTCAAAACGGTTTGAAAGGCTTTGACCGTCGCGGCGGCTTTTTCCGCGTCTTCTTTGCTGCCGCGCCGAATGACGCGTTCCAAATCGTCAATCGTCAACTGCATTTTCTGCCGCATCGCTGATAAATTTGCCGAATCAGAGCCGCTGAAAACTTTTTCGAGTGCCGGATAATTTAAGAGAGATTTAACGATTTCCGCGTCTTCCGCGTTTGGTTCCTGAAGATTGTTCGATGTAGATTGTTTCACAGACGACGGTTTCTCCGACTTTTGATATTTTTCCTTTAGATTTGTTAATCGTGATATTATTACTCGTATAAAAAACTGTCAATAAGATTAAAATTTGTGTGAACTTAAAGAAAATTTCCGGCAGTTATGAGCGCAAATTTTAAGCTCGGGTATGTTAATTAAATTCGTTCTGAAACAACTTTCTCCCGATGCAACCGAATTATCAGGTTCAATCGCCGAATACGTCTTTGACGGCGGTTTATTCACTATCGGAAGCGATGCCGACAGCACGATTGTTCTGCGCGGAGCCGCGCCCGAACAAGCCGTCGTCGTTCAGGAAGGCGAACAGTTAATGCTCATCAACAGCGGCGAAGGAACGAGCGTCAACAATCGAAGGCTGCGCCGCGAAGCGATGGAACCGCTTGCGTCAGGCGACGAAATTCGCATCGGAAATTATGTAATTTCTATTATTGCGGGCGAAGGTGTCAACGGCAATTTTTCAAGCCGCGCGGCGTTTGAAAACGCGGCAAATCCAGTTAATGTTTTGCCCGAAAATTCCGCGCCAAATATTGAAAGTAAAAATGAAAATATCGGTTCCGAAGTGAAGAATCAAAACGGTAATTCTGAATTACCCGAACTGCCGCCGAAAAAACCGACCAGAAATTTCGCCGATGTTTTGAACGCCTTACGAACGGAAGAAGACAGTTTTTATTTTATCGTCGAAAACGGCGCGGCAGGCGAAGAAACGCGCGTTCCGATTGAGCAAGCCGAAATGCCGGTTGGCTTAAACCAAAGCGGACAAATAACTTGCGCCGCCGAGAAAATCGCCGCGCTGTATGCGATTGTGCGAAAAGACTGGAGCGGAATCGTCGTCGAGTCGCAGCGCGGCGGCGCGGTTTTCGTCAACGACGAAGCGGTTAAAACGACCGCTCGGCTGCGAAACGGCGATTATTTAACTTTTAATAACACGCGAAAAAACAATCGAAAAAGCGCGTCGCTCGAACTGCACGAACCGAGTTCGCTCGTCGCGCTCGAATCCATTTTGGAGACGCGCTCGAGAAGCGAAAATCCATACAGAAATCCGGGCGGCACGGGAAATTTCGCGGCGATTCACACTGCGGAAACCAGTTTGAATGCCGAGCCGATTGTTCCGATCTTCGAGCGCGATTTCTTCGGATATTTCAGTTTTTTCGAAGATCGTGACCATGGCAATCGGAACTTTGATCGCAGCGGTTTTGATATTTTTATTGTTAGAGTTTACGGTTTAAATCGAGTAAAAAAGACGAAGCGGAAAATCTGATTTATGGCAAATTCCACATTCTCTTTCAGTAAAATTTATCAAGATGTCACGAGCGGAAACTTCCTAAAAGTGATCGCCAAGCATTCTGATTTGCTGTTTCCAATCGGCGTAATGTTCGCCATCGGCACGTTTTTCATCTCGATTCCGACCGCGCTCATTTCAATTTTAATCATTCTCAATCTTGCCATCGCGTTCGTTATTCTCGGAACTTCGCTCTACATTTCAAGTCCTTTGCAACTAACGGCTTACCCGACGATTCTGCTCGTCACGACGCTTTTTCGTCTGTGCCTGAGCGTCTCGGTTTCGCGCAGTATTTTGATAAAAGGCGACGCGGGCGAAGTTATCGAAGCGTTGGGGAAAACGACGGCGAGCGACAGTTTGATCGTCGGCGCGGTGATGTTTTTGATGATTCTCGTCGTCCAGTTTATCGTCGTCGCCAAAGGCGCGGAACGCGTCGCCGAAGTCGCCGCCAGATTTACGCTCGATGCTCTTGCCGGGAAAACAAATGTCCATTGATGCCGATATGCGTTCGGGTCTGACTTCGCAGGATCAAGCCAGAAAACTGCGCTCGGAATTGCAGCGCGAATCACAGCTTTACGGCGCGATGGACGGCGCGATGAAATTTATCAAAGGCGATTCGATTGCGACGATTGTGATTGCTTTGATAAATATCATTGCGGGTTTGGCGACCGGCGTTTTTTCGCTCGGTTTGGCTCCGGCGGCGGCGGCGCATAAATACACGATTCTGACGGTCGGCGACGGTTTAGCCGCGCTGATTTCTTCGGTTTTAATTACGTTTTCGGCGGGAATCGTCGTGACGCGCGTGGCGAGTTCCGAAGAACCGACCAATGTCGGCGCGGACATCGCCAATCAATTGCTCGGCAATCCGAAACCGTTGATGATCGCTTCGGGATTGCTGTTCGTGCTGGCAGTTTTGCCGGGAATGCCGATTGTTTCGCCGCTTATCATCAGCGGCGTTCTCGGCGGCGCGGCGTTTCTGGTTTACCGCAAACAAAAACTTGAAGCCGAACTGCGAAGCCGAACGCGCGATGAAAGCGGGAATGGCAGTCGGACAGGACGACTTGGAACCGACTTTCGCTGTTCCTTTAGCGGTCGTCGTCAGTTCGGGCATTACAAATTTAATTGATAAAAACACGCGCGAAGGAACAAAATTTCGCGCCGAACTGCCGCAATTGCGCTCGGCGATTTATTACGATCTCGGCGTGATGCTGCCTTACGTTCACGTCAGCGGCGAAGCCCCGCTCGAAGAAACGCAGTATTTTATCGCCGTCAAAGAAGTGCCGATTGTTTACGGTTCGATTCGCCGAAATTCGGTTTACGTCAACGATTCGGCGGAAAATATCCACGTTTTCGGCATTGAAGGCGAAGATGTACGCAATCCGGCAGATTTGCGTCCGGGCTGTTGGATTCCCGCCGAACAGAGGATTTTAGCCGAACTCGCCGGATTGAAAGTTTGGGAGCCGTCGGAAGTTATAACCTTGCATCTTTCGCGCGTGATGAAACGCTACGCGCACGAATTCGTCGGAATACAGGAAACGCAGGCTTACCTTGATTTCGCCGCACGCGGAATGCCGAAACTGGTCGAAGAAACGACGAAAATCGTCAGCATCGCGCAAATCAACGACGTTTTGCAAAGACTTGTGCAGGAAGGAATTTCCATCCGCGACATCAAATCAATTCTCGAAGCCTTGAGCGAATGGGGCAGAGTCGAAAAAGACGCGACACAACTTACGGAATACGTCCGCAGTTCGATGCGCCGTTATATTTCGTTCCGTTACGCGGGCGTGCGCGAATCGTTATACGTGCATCTGCTCGACCCGGAAATCGAAGACGTGATTCGCGGCGCGATTCGGCGCACTTCGACCGGAACTTATCTGTCGCTCGACCCGAATATCGCGCACGATATTCTTGAAGCGATTCGCCGCGAACTCGAACCGCTGCCGCCGACCGCGCAGAAACCGATTATTATCACCGACGCGGAAGTGCGGCGTTTCGTCCGCAAAATGGTCGAACTCGAATTTCCCGAATTGACCGTTTTGTCGTATCAGGAACTGGCTTCGGAACTGAACATTCAGCCGGTCGGCAGAATCACGATGCGACCTTTGAACAATCAATTCGATGCGGACAATTTCGACAATTATCTCGCCGCCACGTCCGCCGAATTGAACGGTTAAACCGATGCGTTACCAGGCAAACAATTTCACGATTGAAACGCCGAACGACTGGCAGGATCGTTCGATTATCACGTTTGTCGCGCCGAATCAACCAAGCGAATTTGCGCCGAACGTCGTGATTACCAGAGAAACGATTGACGAAAAATTAACCGTCGAAGATTATGCCAATCGCCAATTCGACGTTGCGCGGCGCGAAATCGCAAGTCTGAAAATCGTCGAACAAAAAACCACGACTTTGAGCGGCAGATTGGCAATCGAAAGCATTCAGGATTTGTCCGCAAACAATCTTTCCCTGCGCCAACTGCAAGTTTTCGTTCTGCTTCACGACGAAATCTGCGTCATCACCTGCACCGCAACCGTCGGCCAATTTCCATCAAAATCTACCGCGTTTCAGAAAAATTCTGGAAAGTTTTTCAATCAATCGCTAATTCAATTTAGAATTTTCTCAGAGGAAACATTTTCGCCTTATCGCCGATAATTTATGCAAGGAATCGCGCGTCGAAATTAATGAGTCAAATCGAAATTAAATTAACCGTTCAAGACACCGCAGACACTGCACGATGGTGAACCGACGGCACGAGCGAACAATCCTCTGCCGGAAATTTTGCCGACCGCTAATCGGCAATGAAAACGGCGCGATTTTCTTTAATCTCGATTGGCAAAATCAGCAAGCCGACAACCGCCGACAGCAAATAAACGATCTTTATACAGCAACAATCCGTTATTTCACGAACAGCGATGAAAGCCTCAACTTTCAGCCGAATTTAATCGAAACGACACACGATCTTGAACCCGAAAAATTAATCGAAACAGCGCGTGAAAATTTGTTTGAGCCGACGAAAGACCGCGAAAAATTTGAGCAGATGCGCCGCCAGCCGGAAACGATGCGGAGCGAA
Source organism: Pyrinomonadaceae bacterium (assembly GCA_963761145.1). Taxonomy (GTDB): domain Bacteria; phylum Acidobacteriota; class Blastocatellia; order Pyrinomonadales; family Pyrinomonadaceae. Next base: position 378,093 of record CAVXFU010000003.1, on the reverse strand, counting down.
ATTCGCCGGACTGTCGAACCGCAAAAAAAGGAAGTCGAAGTTAAAAATCAACCTGCAAGCGCAAACGAATTCGCGTTTCGACGAACAAGTCGCGCAGATGAAAAACGCCGGATTATCCGCGCAGGAATTTGCCCAAACTCTGCCGCGCGACGAGCAGACGGCTTTTCTGGCGCGTTTCCAATTGAGCGAAAATTTCGACCTGCAAGAATGTCCGCGAACTGCTCGATAAAAACGCGCCGCAAACTTTGGCAAATAATGAAAATCAAGGCGAAAAAACGCCCGCAAATTTAAATTCCGCTGAAATCGCGCCGACTGAAATTGCCGAAGAAAATACTTTTGTCGCTAAAACTTTACCCGCCAAAATTATTCCTAATAATCAGAACGAGGCGCAGGCGAAAAGCGAATTTGTCGCGCGTGAAGCCGAGTAATTTTGCTGCCGAAAATAAATAACGGCAATTTAATTTTGAACGAAACTTCGGCGGCGCGAATCGCTCATCAGCAAAATTCCGACACGGCTCAAACCAATTCCGCATTGCAGCGCGAAACGAACGCGGCAGTCGGCGGCGCGTTGATCAACGGCGCGGCAAAGACCGCCGAAGATTTTCCGCAATTGGAAAATGTTCAAATCGGCGACTCCAGTTCGAGCAGCAGTTTTTACGATTCTGCCGAAGGAATTTTCGCGGCGAGCGCGACCGGCACAATGATGAGCGCGGCAATCGGCAGCATTGTTCCGAGCGCACACGGCGCGGTCAGCGGCGTTCTCGGTTTCGTTTCCGGCGTAGTCGTCGGTATTGAAGCGGATCAAGGTTTGCGCTGGCTCAGTTCCAACAAATCGGACGCGGGAAATTACCTGCTCGAAACGAAAATTGACGATTCGCGCGGCGAAAATTTAAATCTTCAACTCGGCTACGCTTAACGCTCCCGATTTCTTCCAATCAATTTAACGCTTGCCGTTTCCCGCAAAGTCGGGCAAAATTTTTATTATCAATTTAATCGAAAAAGAGGTGCGCCGAAAAGATGAATGTTTATGTTGAAATCGCGCGCGAGGCTTTATGGCTCGTCATCTGGCTTTCGCTTTTGCCGCTTTTGGTGAGTTTGATCGTTGGGCTGTTGATTAGTTTTTTTCAGGCGTTGACGCAAATTCAGGAACAAACTTTGACGTTTGTGCCGAAGATTATCGCCACGATTTTGACGATTTTAATCAGCGCACCGTTTATGCTGAGTCAATTGACGACTTTCAGCCAGCGTGTTTTCGATTTAATGCTCGAAGTCAGCCAGCGCAATTAAAATTCTCTTTCCGCAAACAAAATTTAATGCAGGAATTTTTAGCTTTACTCGAAACGGTTTTGCGGATTTTTGAAATTTCGCAAAGCCCGCAGACGTTTCTCGTTCTGGTCGGGCTGAGTTTCGCGCGGCTGGTTTCGTTTTTCTCGATTGTGCCGTTTTTCGGCGGCGGCGCGGTTCCGGCGCGAGTCAAAGTGGCGACCGCGATGGCGATGGTCGTGATTCTCTACCCGTCGCTCGAAGCAACTGTTCCCGCAAATCAAGCCTTGGGTTTCGGTCCAATCGGTTTTATCGGTTTGCTCGCCAAAGAAGTTTTAATCGGATACACGCTCGGATTTATCGCCTCCTTGATTTTTGAAGCCGTGCAGGTCGCGGGCAGAATCGTTGATTTTCAGCGCGGCTCGACGATGGGCGAACTTTACGCGCCGCAACTGCAATCGCAGGTTTCCGAACTCGGACAATTCAAACTGCAACTGGCGATTGTGATCTTTATCGTCATCGGCGCACATCGAATGTTTATCGGTGCGCTGCTTCGCAGTTACGAATTTATTCCCGCGCTCAGTTTCCCGAAAATCTCCGCCGGTTGGTCGCCCGCGCTCGAATTGATCGTAATTATGACGGCGAGCGTTTTATCAATCGGTTTACAGCTCGCCGCGCCCGCGCTGATCGCTCTGCTTTTGACCGATTTATTCTTTGGAATTATCAATCGTGTCGCGCCGCAGGTTAATGTTTTCTTTTTGAGTATGCCCGTGAAAATGCTCGTCGGCGTGATCGTGATTCTGATCATTTTGCCGATGCTGGCGATGCGTATGGAATATTTTTTCGGCGAAAGTTACCGGGCGTTTGAATACGCTCTGCGGCTGATGGCGGTCGGAAATTGATTTTGAAGCGATGCCGAAACTGGAAAAATATAATTTACAGAGACTGCTTGAAGTTCGGACGCGAACACGTGAACAAGCCATTCAGAGTTTGGGTGAATGTCGTCTGAAATTAGCGGCGGCTGAAACCGAGTTGGCGGCGCGAAATCAAGCAGTCAAGAATTGCCGGCAAACTCAGCGGCAAGCGCATACGGCGATGGCGAAAAAAATGCGCGGCGCGGTGAAAAACAGCGAAATTCTTTATCATCGCCAATATTTGATTGACTTACGCGAACAGGAAATTGAACTGCTCGCAGCAGTCGAACAGCAGAAATCAATCGTTGAACGCGCCGAAGCAGAAGTCGAAACGGCTCTGCTCGCCGTGAAAGAAGCGACTAAAGAAATGCAGGTTATCGAAAAGCACAAAGAAAATTGGCAGCGCGAAAAGAAAGTCGAAGCGACGCGCAAAGAACAGAAATCGAACGACGAAATCGGCGCGATTCTTCACGAACGAAGCAGAAACGAGTAAAATCTTTTATGACGATGCCGATTGAACAAAAAGATTTGACGCAGGAATGGCTCGACGGGCATATTTCTCTGGGCGCAGCAGCGGAATGGAACAAGGACGAAATCAGAATTATTTCCGAAATCGCCTATTCGCTCGCGCAGCAGGGACGTTATAACGAAGCCGTCGTGATGTTTGAAGGCTTGCTCGCCATCGCGCCCGCGACCGCTTATTTCCAAGCCGCGCTCGGCGCACTGCATCTGCGTTTGAAAAACGTCGAGAAAGCGATTGAATGTTTGAACGCGGCTTTGAAAATCGAAGAAACCGACGTGATCTCGCTCGTCAATCGCGGCGAAGCTTTTCTGCTCGGTGGAAACGTCGGCGAAGCGAGAAAAGATTTGGAAAAAGCTCTGCAAATCGCCTCGCGCCGACCGAATAATCAAACGGACATCAACGACGAAACCGCTTTAACCGTCAAACGCGCCCGCACTTTGCTGCAAGTTTATAAACAAAAAATGAGTAGTGAGAACTAAAAATTTTAGTTCTCACTACTCATTTCTCAATTCTTAGTTTTCAACTAATCTTCCAATTCCTTTCTGAGATTGCCGTTCGGATTGTCGTATTCGTTCTGCGTTTCCAAACTGCGGTCGCGGAAGTTCGATTCGATGGTCGTCAAAGTGTTCATCGTGTTTTGAACGTCGTCAGTTTGTTTTTGCGTCAGATCGCCCGAATCAAGCCGCGCCTGTAAGCCTTCACGAATTACCTTGGTAACTTCGACCAAATTGTCGCGGTAGCTCGACGCATCATTAATATCAATGCCGCGTTCTTCGAGCAGATTCATAAATTCCGCGCCGAGTTGCGCCGGTGTCAGTGAGCGATCTTTGAAAAGTTCGTCGAGAACTTGTCCCATTACGAAATCGCCGACTTGCGAGCCGATTGGTCCGGTCGGCGCGAGCAGTGCGCCGGCGGCTTTGCTCAAAACGGTTTTGACAACCGCATTTTGAATTTCTTCCATTTTCGATTTTTCTTCGGGCGTGGAAGCCGCTTCAAAAGCGCGTTGGAAAGCAACGTCGTGCAAGCCCATCAACGCGCCGATGCGTTCGCCGCCGCGCACGTCGCCGCTGCGGGCATTGGCAAACGTCGTGTCAATGTAATTGCTGACCAGATTTTTGATGCGGTCGGAAACTGCCGAATCGGTAATCGGCGAATACAAAATGTTTTCGAGGAATTCGACCAAATCCGCTTGTCCCGAATAATTCGTGCCGCTTGTTCCGAGTTTCGCGTCGAGAATTTCCGTGCCGTTCGTCTCCAGCAGATTCGTCAAACCTTCCGCTGCGATTGGCTGACCGAGCAACGAAAAATTGTATTTGAGCGCGAGTTTGACGTTATCGCGCTGATCTTTCAACTCGCCGCTCAAAACATCAAACGCTTTCATTCTTTCGCTTTCGCCGGTCAAATTGCGGCTGATCAAAGTCGGCGACTGCGTAAACGCCGCATATTGATTCGTTTCCCAATCGGCTTTATCGTCATCGTCCGCGTTCGCCGCGATGTTCTTTGAAGCTGTGCCGAGCAATTCCAGAGCGCAATTCGCGTAGTCGTCGCCCGCCACTGCCGCCGCACGCGCGATAATTTCGTTTGCCATTGACGGACCTAAATCCGACAATAAATCTTCAAATTCCGTTCTCGAATAACCGCTGCCGTAAGTCGTCAGACGCGCCGCGTTAGCGACGGCGAGCGTAAATTCCGCGCGGTAATTGCCGCCGCCGAGAGACGTTCCGATTTCAGGATTATCACGCGCCGGATGATTTTCTATAAAATCTTTGACCTGTGCCGCCGCCGCGTCACGGCTCGCCGAATCGGGCAAATTCGTCCTGATTAAATTTTCCGAAGACGTAAACGCCAACGCCGCCGCTTGTTCGTAACCGAGCGCATCAGCCTGTTTGCCGAGACTTTCAACGACGCCGCCTCTTTCAGCATTTGCCGGATCGGAATTGAGCGTCAAAATCAATTCTCCGGCGCGTTCTTCGCCGATTGTTTCAAGCAGATTATTCAAATCCGCGTCGGAAATTTCACCGGCGCGATACGCTTCGCCGACGGTTTCGGCAACGACTTGCTGGCTGTCGTAAGTCGAATTTCGATAACCGCTGGTGTTCGTTTGAAGCGAGTAATCGAGCAGCAATCGCGCGGCATCTTCGCCGCGCACAATTTCGCCGATTAATTTAATTCGTTCCGGCTGAATTCGGCTTGTAAATCCTGATTGAATTCCGGCGACGAAACGCGATTGCAAGATGTCCGGCATCGCTCAGATTATCCAGCAGAAAATCAATTTTGTCCTGATTAATCGGTTCGGTAGTCGGTGCTTTCGTCGGCACGAGATTTTGCGCGGTAACTTGGTTATTGAGCCTTAAACGAAGCACGTTCGATGCGAGATTCTGCGTCGAAGAATTAAACGTCTGGCTGAAAATATTGTTCGCCGGTTTGTTTACGTGGCGGCGTGGTAATTTTCACCGGTTCGATGATTTTTTTAGGTTCGGGAATGCGTCTCTGACTGCCGATTAAATCTGGTAACACTTTATTTGCCTCCTGCATTTTTCAAGTAAAGTTTGTTTTTTAGTAACTTGAAAAAGTTATCGGCGAATGATTTGAACAGTTTCTTACAAAGCGATTGATCCTGGAAAATAACCAAGCGAAATTCTAAATCTTTAATCCTGCATTTTTAATTTTCACCGAAAAAATCAAACAGTTGTTTCCGGTGAAATTTTTGAATTTAGAATGCAAAATTTAGAATTTCGCTTGGTTGTTGATTTTAACTTTTAATCTTTTTCAGGTTCGTTCGAAATCTGCGCGAGCAGCGCGTTTTCCAGAACGCGAAGTTGTGTCTCCAACCGCGCATCAATCGTTCCCGACGCGCTTTCAATCAAACAGCCGCCTTCGCCGACGGCTTGGTCGGCGACGAAATCCAGATAACGCGCCCGACCGAAAGCGTCAATTCGTTCGCGCATTTTTTCGACGAGCGGCAAATCGTTGGCGTTGACGCGCACGGTCAGCATTTCCTGCTGTCTGGCTTGGCGCAAAGCGGTCAAAACAATGTCGGCGCGAACGTTTTCGTCCTGCTGAACTTCGCGCCCGATGATTTTTTCGGCGACTTTGACCGCCAACTTCAAAACGTCCTGCTCGACCGCATACAAAGCCTCAGCGCGCTGCTCTTTCGCCGCCAAAACGTCTTCGAGCAATTCCTGCACGGATTCTTCGCGCCCGCTTTCGTAAGCATTGCGAGCGAATCTCGGCAGCTTCGATTTCGGCATTTTCAATCAATTCAATCGCTTTCTGGTTTGCTTCGAGCAAAATATTTCTGGCTTGTTCTTCGGCGTTTAGAACTTGATTTTTTAGAATTCTGCCGAAAAATATCGAATCAACCGTTTGATCCGCACGTTTGATTATTTTTTGGTTCGGGCTTTTGAGAAGGCAGAAAGTTTTCGTTCATATTTTTTTATAATTCGGCGGCAGAATTTTACCGTTTCCCGTGCGAAACAAGCGTTTCGGCAAGCCGTTCGATTTCCCCGCTGATTTTTCGCTGTAAATCAGAGGGCGTTTCGCCGCACTGTTCGCCGATAATTTCCGGCAGTTTCGGCGCGATTTCGAGCGGCAGTTTCTGAATCGTAAACCGCACGCGTTGATCGGGTTCGCCGCACAGCGAAACGCCGGTCAAGTGAATGCCGAGCAAATCGAGCATCGCCGACGGCTGTGATTCAATTTCGAGGGTCGCCTGCACGAGATTTTCGGCAAAAGCCAGACGCGTTTCCGATGTTTCCGCCAAACTGTTTAGCTGCGCGGCGATTGCCTGCGCGTCTTCCGCCGAAAAAATCCGCAGAAACGCCGCGACCGATTCGACTGCTTCGATGCGAACGCACGCCATCGCCACTTCCCGAATTCCAGTCAAACGAATCAATCGCGCCAGACTGCGTGCCGCTCAAACGGTCAAATGCCGTCAGCTTTTTCAAATCACGAAGCGCGACGAATTGTTCGGCAAAGGCGCGGCGAATCGTTTTTTCCAAAGACAATTTAGATTTCGCCGTCGCCGGGTTTTCCGCGTTCAAAATTAATTTCAATTCCGCCGTATCGCCCGCTTTCTTTTTTCTGCCGGTGAAAGTGTCGGTTGATTTTCGGTAACTGTTCGGCAAATTCGCCGCAATGATTTTCTGCACGGCGGGAATTTCCCTTTGCAGAATTTCGTTGATGTGCGAATGATGAACGCGCTCGTCAATCAAAGATTCGTCGGTTCCGATTTTTTCGATGATTTGACTGCGCCAATCAGCTTTTGCCGCTTCGGATTTTTGCTCGTATTCAGCCCAAACACGTTGAAGTTTTTCCGCTTCACGCTCGTTTAAATAATCGAAAAGCGCGGGAAATTTCTCAATGACGTTTTCATCAACCGTTTCAGATTCTAAATCAGACGGCAGCATAAAATCTGCGTTCGCCGCTGACAAATTAGGCTTTGCCGTTTGTTTGAGCGCGAGAGCCAGAAAAATTTCCAGACGTTCGGGAAAATGATTTTTCATCACAATTTATCTTTTCAAGACGTTTATCAATTTTCCCTCGGATTACAAAACATCGTCATTTACTGCTTTTAATGCGGATTGATTCGTCGTTTCGAGTTCGTTAAATTCAGTATCGTCAGCCAATTCGCGCGAATTCGCTTCGGCTAATCTGCGGCGGCGTTTGATCGTGAACCAGACGGCGGCGAGCGCGGCGACGAGCAGAACGATCAAACTAATTCCGAGCGCGAAAATCGTGTTGCTCCGCCGCTGCGCGGCGAGCTGCGCGAGCGGAATTTCGCGCAAAGCCTGTTCGGAAATCGAAACCGTGATGTTTTCCGGCTTTAATTCCGGCACCGCGCTCGAAACGAGATTTTGCACGTCGGCGTGCGTAAATTTCGGCTGCGGTTCTTTCTGCACGATCAAGATCGAAGCCGACGGCGCGATTTTTTGCGTACTCAAAAAGTCGTTCTGCGGCAGCGCGATAATCACGCTCGCGGTAATCACGCCGGGCAGCGAATATAAATGATTAGCGATTTGAATTTCCTTTTCACGATTCTGGCGTTTTTTAACTTCTTCTTCGGAAGTCATTCCGTAAGGGCTGTTTGTTTCCGGCAGCGTTTCTTTCCGGCGCGGCAGACCGTAATCATTTAAAACCTGCGTGGCGACCGCCGCTTCGCCGCCGCCGAACCAGCCTTCGTCAATGACGATTTCCCAACCCGGTTTTTCGCCGGTGCGCGGAGTTTTTTCAACGTGCAGACCGCTCGAATAAAGCACGTCAAACATCCGATTTGCCTCGGATTCATTGTCGGTAAAAGCGATTGGTTTACTGCCGCAAGCCGCAATCAGAAACGCGGACAAAACGAGAAAAACAGTTAGGCGAACGCGCCGCCAAATGTGGTTTCGCAAATCGGTCATTAATTTCCACGAACGAACAAAAACTTTATCAATGTATAAAATTATACTAAAATGAACCCTAAAGAAAAGCTGTAAAAATTTTACCGAGATTTTCGCAATGACAAAAAATTGGCTGGATGAAAAGAAAAAGGCGGAGCGCGACTGGCTGATCGAGAAACACAAACCGCTCGTTTTGCATCTCGCGAAAAAAGTTTCCAACAGTTTGCCGTTTCCGACCGATTTGGAAGATTTAATCGCTTACGGTCAGCTCGGACTTGTCGAAGCGAGCGAGCGGTTTGACGCATCGCGCGGCAACACTTTTTCGACCTTCGCCTTTTACCGTGTGAAGGGCGCGATTTACGACGGTTTACGCGAAATGGGCGCGATTTCGCGTTCGCGCACGTTTCGTTTTGCCGCGCACGCCAACGAAATGCTGACAACTGAAGTTGACGATACTTCATCAGAAACGGGCGCGCCGACGGTTGACGACGAAGTAAAATCAATCGAAAAAATAATTGACAACTTGATTCCGATATATTTTCTGTCGCTCGATGCCGAAGGCGCGAAAGAAGTCGAAGATGAATCGGCGTTCAAATCGGCTGATTACGAACGGCAGGAAATTCTCGATTTGATTCGTGAAGTTCTGGAAGAAATAGAGCCGGAAGAAAGTGAAATGCTGCAAAAAATTTATTATAAACACGTTTCGATGACCGATTTGGCAAAACAAATGGGCGTGACAAAATCTTGGGTTTCGCGCCTGCACGCCCGCGCCATCAAACATTTGCAGACGGCTCTGGCAAAGCGCGGAATTCTCGAATCAGGTTAAATTTTGCGAACTTTTCGCCGCGTTTATTCGTCAAAACGAAAATTTTGCTTTTCAAAAAATTTAAGGGAGCGTTTATTTCTGGCAAACTCATTGAACACAACCGATAATAATCAAACCGTTTCGCGGCTCGTGCCGTTCACTGTTGCCGGAATCATCTGTTTCGCCGCCGCTGCGCTTTTAGGTTTTGGAAGCTGGTATCTGTTCGGTACCAAACATCGTCTTTCGCCGGAAAAAGATTCGGCTGCCGTCCAAACCACCGGTCAGAATACAACGATTGACAATTCAAATGCGGCAGGCAGCATCGTTAATGCCAATGGCGCCGCGCCAGTCGCGCCGACCGAAATCAAAAAAGCTCCGGCGGGCGAAATTTCAGTTGACGGCGGTGAGATAACGCTCGGCGGCGAAGAAAATAAACTGCCTTTGCGTCGTGTCGCGGTCGAACCGTACGCCATCGCTGCGACCGAAGTTACAAACGGTCAATACGCCGAGTTTGTCGAAGATACGAAACACGCCGCGCCAAACAACTGGAAGGAAAATAAATTTCCCGTCGGCACGGCTGACGAACCGGTCGTCGGCGTAACTTGGGCGGACGCAAACGATTACTGCCAATGGCTTTCTAAAAAACTCGGCGCGACGGTTCGTCTGCCGAGCGAAGCCGAATGGGAAATGGCAGCGCACGGCAAAACCGATTACAAATATCCGTGGGGCAAAGAATGGACGAATGAAGCGGCGGAAAGCGCGGAAACGAAAGGCAAAATTCGCCCGGTAAAAAGTTTCCCGAAAGGACGTTCGCCGCTCGGCGCATATGATATGGTCGGCAACGTCTGGGAATGGACAAGCGATGTTTTCGCAGATGAATTCGGCAAACCGATTTTGTTTGAAAACGCCAAACAGAGAGTTATCAAAGGCGGCTCGGCGACCGAAAAGCGCGAATATCTGACAGTCAAATCACGCGCCGCGAGACCCGAAGACAAAGCTAAAGAAGTCATCGGTTTCCGCTATGTTATAGTTCGCAAATAGCTGAATTTTATAAAAGGGAGTTTATCAAAACAGCATTATGAAAAGATCCGAAAATAATTTGACGACGAGTTTTGAACGCAAATTAAAAACATCGGCAGTAGTGGCATTATCGCTCGCTTTAAGCGTCGGTTCAGCCGCTTACGCGCAGAGCGTGAACGACGATTTGAAGCCGAAATCAACCGCTCCGAAAGCAGCCGTTTCAAAACCGAAACCGAAACCGGGCGTTAAAACGTCATCGAAAACAACGACCAAAAAAGCCGTTCAGTCGAAACAGAACAGCAGGAAAAAAAATACCGGCAAAGGCAATTCGGTCAAAAAGATTGACGATAATCAAATAACCTCGGAAACGCCTGACCAAATTCTCAATCGTTTTATGAGTTTCCAACAATCTGCGGGCGTAACCGACCGTGATTGGAAAAGTGTTTTGGCGCAAACGACGAAAACTCTGGAAACGAATCCGAACAACACGGTCGCTAAGGCGCAATCACTGATCGCGCAGGGTCAGCTCGCCTATAATCAGGGAAATTACGCGATGGCAACGATTCATTTCAAATCGGTTCTGCAAATTCTGCCGCAATCGTCCTTGCCGCAATACAGTTTGGGACGAACTTATCTGGCAAACGGGCAAGCCGAAGCCGCCGAGAAAGCGTTTAAGCAAGCCATCGAGCAAAACGAGAAATTCGCGCTCGCGTATAAAGGAATGGGCGACGCTTTAGCCGCGCAGGGCGAGAAAAAGAAGGCGACGAAATATTTTCAGAAAGCGACGGAAATCAGTATCAAGTCGGGAAATATGCCGCTTTAATTTTATTGTTTCGAATTTGCGGTTGATCAGTAATTTTTTATACAGAGGTGTTTTATGAAAGTTACGCAAAGTTATTCGAATGAAAATTCCGACGACCGGAAAACCAATCGAGAAAGCCGCGCGGCGCAGGAACGGCGGCAGAATATCGAAAACGACGCGCGGGCGGCGGCGAAATCCAAGCAAACCGCATCAACGGTCAAAGATGAATTGAAATTCGCCGGAATTTTGAAGTCGGCGGAAAATCCGCATAAACCGAAACGCACCGAAGAAGATGCGAGCCAGCAAAGGCGCGACGACGACAAGAAGGACAAAAAACGCGCCGACCGGCAAAAAGATTCCGCCGATAATCTGGCAAATAGCGACCGCGTTGAAAAACATAATCAGCAAACGGGCGGAAATTTCGGCGGCAGCGGCGGTTTCAACAACGAATTTAATCAAGCCATTCACCTGAGCGAAAACTTCGCGGCGCGTTCGATTCTCCACATCGCCGATCTGGAACGGATGATTTCCGCCATCCGAGCGCAGAAAGATTTAAGCGGCAGGCGCGAAATTCACCTTGAATTGAAGCGTTCGATTTTGGAAGGTTTGCAGGTAAAAATCACAATCGAAGCATCGCAGACGCAAATCGAATTTCTCGCCGCGAACGAAAATAGTACGCTCGCAAATCGAAGGTCACGCGGAAGAATTAGCCGGAATTCTGCGAAATCGCGGCATCAATCTGAAATCTCTGACGACAATTCTTGTTTCCAACTCTCATAACGCTCCAAAAGCGCAGGAAACTGAAATTACTTCGACCGGCGAATCGAACGGCGCAAGTTATACGGAAGATTTCTTAAACGACAACACTTTTGAAACTGAAAACAAAGCCACGATTTACCGCGCTTAAAATTAGAAAAACGTCGCTGAAAAATTTTTCACAAAAAATTTACAAATCAGGAAACTTTTTTTACGCTTCACCGATAATCTACACAAGAGCGAAAAATTCAATTCGAATTAAGCTGTAAAAAATTTCATATACAAGGAGAAATAGAAATATGGCACAAGTTTCATTACCATCAATTCCGTCAATGCCGTCCGATCCGGGCGCAAACGCCAGTCCAGAATCAACACGCGCTTATGACCGTGCGATGCTGCAATATCAGGAATCAATGGCGCGTTACAATCGGACTCTCCAGTTTATGCAGCAGCAGCAGAACGAAGAACAGGCGACGCGTTCAAATATGACGAAATCGCGCCACGACGCGATGATGTCTATCGTCAGCAACCTGAAAGCATAAAAATATCTTAAAGGCTTAAGATATTTTGAATTAAAGGCAAAATGAAAATTAGGGGTTTTGTTTTGCCCCTTAATCCAAAATATCTTATTGAAACTATCCCTCTGATAGGATAACGACTGCGGTTAGCTTGAGCCGTAGTCGTTTTTTTTGCAGAAATTCGGCACAAATGTAAGTGTGCTTTCCTTGATACGTTTAGCACTTTTGGCTTAGTGCGGTCTTCTGCAAACCAAAAGCGTGAGCAGTCAAAAATGATTGCTCACGCTTTTCTTAATTTTCTGTTAACTCAAACCTTCACGCGACCGACGATTTGAGTCGGGTAATTGCCGATTTCCTGATATTTCTGCGCGGCGATGGTCGGGAAATATCTGGCGGCGGCTTGTCCGAGCGGCGAAGCAGTTCCGCCGATCTTTAAATTTTCCCAGTTTCCGGCGTAGTTTCTCGCATAGCGCACGACATCTGCGCCGACCAAACCCTGTGCTCGCGCCTTTGCTACGCCGACGCGGTGCGCGTTGCCCATTGCCAATGCGACGGTTCCTTCGCCACCATTATACGCGGCTAGAACGAATTTCCAGAAATCCGTTCCGTTCGGCTGCCCGTATCTGGAAAAAGCGATTTCGCCGAGCCGTTTTGCTTTAAGATTTAATAAACGCGCCGCCGCCGGAATCGCTTTGTTAGGATTCAATCTCTCGTCAGACGAACTGCCCGCAACTCCGACATTTAAACCGACTTCACGCGCGGCGGTTCTGCCGAACTGAGCGATTCCCGCGTAACCGTAACTGTTAATCACCGTCGGACGAAAATTCGATTCCTGCGCCAGCAGGCTTTTCAAAACAGCGGGCGAAAGTCCCGGACAACTGCCGACCGAACCGGCGATTACTTCGTCGTAAAGCGTATTGGCAACGCCGCTGATTGGCAGATTTTTAATTTTTGAAGGTGGAACGTTTTCAAAAGCCGTGCGAATCGCGCGTGCGCTTTTGATTTCACCGCCTTCGATATTCGCGCCCAAAATATTTCCGACTTCGTTCAATGTCGGATGCACGAGCAACGCGCTGATCGAGTTCCATTCGTCGAGCAGTTCCGGCTGATTCGCCAATGATTTGCCGATTAATTCAGGATGTCTGGCGTAGAAAATCAAATCGGTCAATTTAAACGCGTCCGTTTCGCCTGTTTGAATTGCCTGCACGAGCGTTTTTAATTCTTCAAAGGTTTGTTTTTTGGAATCGTCATCGCCCCGGAAATTCTTTGCCGAGCGCGATTTGTCTTCAGCGTTTTTGTTCGGCTTATTTAACGCGCCAAAGGTTTTAACGGCGTTTTCGCGCTGCGCTTCAGTGTGCCTCGCTTCATTTCTGGCTTCGGCTTGCGGCGAATAAATGTCTATTCTGTTGATTCCCATCGGTAAAGCGAACCTCTCGAAAAATTATTTTTAGACGTTGGTATTTAGAATCGTTTTCACGCCGCCGGTCATTTGATCAACGACTTTGCTCAGAACGTCTATGTGCTGCGAAACCTGATAAAGTCTGGCTTGCAAACTCAAAAGTTCACCCTGCGAAAGATTTTTGTCCGAACGCATCAGCGCGTCAAGTTCGCCGACTTCCTTTTCGACGTTCGTGAATTTCCCCAAAACGTCTTTGCTCTGATTCTTATTGACACCGCTGTTTAGGGCGTCGTTCAAAATATTTTTGAACGCGCTCATATTGGTTTTGGTATTCAGATATTCAGGAAAAACCGCCGAAACCGAAGGCGCACCGGCGGGAAGATTATTATACCGGTTAATTAGATCAAGCCGCATTCCGTCGAGTTTTTTGTCGTTGGTAATATTATTTTCCGGCTGTGCGTTCGGCTGCTGATTGCCGCCGTTTTGCAGGATATTTTCAAATGAACGTCCGCCGTTCGTCTGCTGTGAAACGTTTTTTTCCGTCTGCTGCAAATTTGAATTAAATTGTTTTTGGATAATTCCCGAAACTGCCGCGTCTCCCATAATCAAATTCTCCCTAATCTACAAAAATTCGGTGGCTTCAAATGCATCAAATCAAAATTCTATTCTCTATTAAAATTGTTATCGGTCAACCGCGAAAAAAGTTTCCTCTGATTTACGAAGTTTTCCCTTAGAAAGAGGAAACTTTTTTTTCGATTAACCGATAATTAATTTACAACTGAAGTGAAACTGAAGATTCGCTCGGAAGGTTCGATCTCGAAAATTCAGCAAAACCATCTAACAAATTACTTTTTTGAGATTTACAAACACGGTTTGATTGTTGCTCTCGGCTGACAGTTTTATTCGTAAATTTGCTTCCGTGGCGGAAAATTTCGACAAAATCACTACGCCTCAACGGGCAAAAATTGTATGATACAAGACATACAATTCGAGCGAAGCTGACGCGTAGGATTTTTGTTTGCGAAACTTTTTTAACCTGTCTTTGAAATTGTTCATTTAAACTCTTTTTTCTAAAATGAATCCATCCCAGACCAAAAGAACAACTGCGCCCGTCGGCGAACGTGAAAACGCGTCCGCCGATCCGTTCGCTTCCGATATTTTCGCCGATCCAAAATCAAAGGAAAATGCCGCTTCCGAATTGGCACCGAATGCGGCGATTAAAGAAAAACCACAATGGGTTTGGCGACTTCCGAAAGTCGCGCGTCCGGCAATTGACTGGACAAGACTCTGGCAAAATCTGCCCGCCGATTTTTCCGACGAATTACCCGATTTGCTGGCAAAGGCATTAGCGAATATCTTGAATTTAGCGGACAAAAATTTAATCGAATTTCTGTTTTTCACCAAGCGCGAATTAACGGAGAAGCCGGAAGAATCGGTAAATTCGTGGTGGGCAAATTTTGGCATCGAAGGAAAAGATGCTGAATTTGCTGTCGAACTTGACGAGCACTTCGCGGCTTGGTTGATTGATGCGATGCTCGGCGAAACGATTTCGGATGCAGTTCAAACGCGAGATTTAACCCGCACCGAACTCCACGTTATCGAATTTCTCGCCGTTAATTTAACGCACGAAACAAACCGCATTATTAGTGCGCCGCTGTTCAAATTTCGTTCGTTTACGCGAAAGATTCCCGTTTGGGCGACCGCGAAAACTTCAACTTCCTTACTCGTTTCAACGTGGCAGACAGTTCACGGTTTTCAGCAAAGCATCGTTAAAATTTATCTGACGGCGGAAACTTTGACGGCTTTGCAAATTGGTGAAAATAAACTTTTGACTTCCGCGCCGAGACAATCTGCAATGCGGCGTTCGCTTGGAACTTTGATTAAAGACGTGCGAGCCAGATTATCTCTGGGCGAAACGCAGATAACGCTCGCCGAAGTTGCCGGTTTGGAGCGCGGCGATGTTATATTAATTGAAAACTACGATTTTTCCGTGAATCGAAACGGGCTTTACGGCAGCGCGGAAATTTATTTGGGCGACGGCGAACAGGTGAAAATTACGGGAACTTTCGAGCCGTCCGAAATCGAATCGCCCGACGAATTTGCCGCCGCAAACGTTGGCGAAACGGATAAATCGCTAGTGCGCCGCGTAAAATCGAGTCACGCGCTGCAATTTTCGACTTTGTATTTTGAAGAATTGACCGACGCGCGAGTTTTAGAAAAATCTATGGCGGAAGAAATTGTGAATTTCACGGACAAGCCGACCGAAGAAACTACCTACGACGAAACGGGCGGCGAAAACGGCATTGCGCTTGAAAATCTCGCCGTGACGATGCGCGTCGAACTCGAAGCCAGACGTTTGAGTTTAGCCGAAGTCAGCGATCTGCGCGTCAATCAAATCATCGAACTCGGTGCGCGCGCGACCGATCCGGTCAATTTACTAATTGATAACAAAACCGTCGCGCGCGGCGAATTGGTCGAGGTTGAAGACCGGCTCGGCGTGCGGATTATTCAGATTTTGCGATAAATTTTGAGCGATTTTTTTTCCAACCAAGTTTTCCTTCTCTGGCAATCCGCGCCGGTCACGCCGACTGTCGGTGCGCTTGACGTGTTTTGGATGTTGATTCAAACGGCGTTCGCGCTCGCGCTCGTGTGCGGTCTGGCGATTCTGATTTTCAAATATATTCTACCGCGTTTTAATATCGTTTCGTTCAACAAAAGCATCGTCCGAATCGTTGACGGCGCATCGCTCGATTCGAGAAAACGGTTGGTTGTAATCGAAGTCGCGGGCAAATATCTTTTGCTTGCAATCTCTGAAAGCGGCGTGCAGACAGTCAGCGAACTCGACGGCACATCGGTCGAAGAAGCGGTTGCGAAGCTCGAAGAAATCAACAAACAGGCGAATCCGCAGTTCAAAAAGGCGAGCGATTCTTTCGCGCAAATTATGGATTCGGTTTGGAAAAAGAAAAAATAAGTTTTATGCAGTTAATAAACGAATTTCCGCTCAATAAATTTCGTTTGGCAACGACAGTCAGATTGATTCTCGCCGCCGTTTTTGTTTTCCTGTTTTCGAATATAAACGTCTTCGCGCAAGCCGCCAAACAACCTGAAAAATCGAGCGACGGCACGGCGAATCCGGTTGTTTTGATCGTCGTGATGGGCGTTCTCGCACTCGCGCCGTTCGCGCTGATAATGCTGACTTCGTTTGTCAAAATCTCGGTTGTTCTTTCGATTCTGCGAAACGCGCTCGGCACCCAACAAGTTCCGCCAAATCAAGTAATCACAGGGCTTTCGCTGATTTTAACGATTTTCATAATGAGTCCGGTCGTCGAAAAAATGTATGCACAAGCGGGCGATGTCGGCAATTCGGACGCGATTTTTTCGGAGATGTCGGTGCGTGAAATCTTTGAAGCGTCAAAACGCGGGCGCGAGCCGCTCCGCGAATTTCTGCAAAGGCACGTCCACCAGAAAGATTTGGGATTATTTTTTGATTGGGCGCGGAAAATCGCGCAGCGCAACGGCAACAATCCGGATGAAATTCAGGCGAACGAATTTCGCATTCTGATTCCGGCGTTCGTCACCAGCCAGCTCGCCGAAGCCTTTATTATCGGCTTTCTGCTGTTTATTCCGTTTCTCGTCATTGATCTGGTCGTCGCCAATATTTTGCAGGCGATGGGAATGTTTATGCTCTCGCCGACGATTATTTCCCTGCCGTTTAAGTTATTACTTTTCGTTTTGATTGACGGCTGGATTCTGCTCGTTAAAGCGTTAGTTTTAGGCTACACATAAATAACTCGACGCAACCCGAAAAGCGAATTTATCTGTTGCTGAATAAAGCTAATCCGGTGCGCTCGTTCATTAAACCGGTCGCCGATAAACCGCGCGAACGTTGGAAAGCGGCGATGGCTTTGGACGTATTTGCGCCGAATACGCCGTCAACGCCTTTCGGGTCGAATCCGAGATTCGCTAATTTCTGCTGAACGGCGCGAACGCCGCCAAACATATTTGCCGCAACCGCCGAAGTCGCTTCGCCCGAAGTAATTTGCCCGTCGCGGTTGAAATCTAAACCTTTGTTGCCGTTATATGCGGCGGTTCCGCCGCTGAACAAAACGTCGTTTGAATTCGGATGCGCCGTGCCTGACAAAACCGCTGTATATGCGCCTTCGAGCGTTCCAAGTTTGCCTTTATACTGTTCGAAATATTTCTCAACGTATTTTAATTGTGCCGTCGCCGACATATTTTTCAAAGCCGTTGTGCTGGTTCCCAAACCACGCGCCGTCGAAGGCAGAAACTGTATCAAACCGGTCGCGCCGCTGTCGCGATTAACCGCCGCCGGATTCAAACCGCTTTCAAAACTCATTACCGCCATCAAATATTGCGGCTTCGTTCCGAGCCGTTGCGCCATCGCTGCGACTTGACGCTTAAATGCGGGCGTGACGTTCGGATTATTTTTAACGTGCGCGATATTATCAATATTTACGCTTCCGTTTGAAGGCGGATTCGTCGGATTGCTCGGATTAGCAGGTGAATTTCCGTCGCTGTTCTGCAAAACTTTCTGCAATGTGCCGCGCGTTTTCGCGCCGTAAATTCCGTCAGCGACAAGCTGTCGTCCGTTCAAGTCTTTGTGGTCGCGCTGAAATTCGCGCACGGCGCGTTCGGTTTTCGGACCGAAATTTCCATAGCCGTTCCCGATTTCGCCGCGCGTCATATACTTGAGTTTAACAAACGCGTCCTGCAATTTTTTGACCTGTGAATTATTGTCGCCGCGTTCGAGAAAAACGTTCGGCGCAGTAATTTGATTGGAATTGCCGTTATCGCCGCGCAAAGCATTTTCCAACGCACCGCGCGTTTTTTGTCCGTAAATCCCGTCGGCAGCGAGCGGTCTGCCGTTCGCGTCTCGATGATCGCGCTGAAAGACTTTGACAGCGCGTTCGGTTTTCGGACCAAAATTGCCGTAACCGCCGCCAATCTCGTTGCGCTTCATATAACCCAATTTCACGAAAGCATCCTGTAATTTCTTCACCTGTCCGCTGTTATCGCCGCGCTGTAAAAACGCGCTCGGTGCGGAAACGTTCGGATTACTTGGCGTTGGATTTGTCGGTGTCGGGTTCGTCGGTGTCGGATTTGTCGGCGCGGGCGCGTTGTCGCTGACTGCACGGTGAATGCGATTCCAATCGAAATTCCGGCTCGGTTCAGGTCGGCTCGCCGGTCGTTCGGGATTGCCGATTTGACTGTGACCGACGATATTCTTCGTTGGAATATTATATTTATGCGTCAAATACGGCAAAAGTTTTTCGAGTGCTTTATACTGCGCCTCGGTGTATTTGTCCGAACCGTTGCCGAGATTGACGATTTCGATGCCGATTGAGCGGTCATTGACATCTCTGCCGTCACCGCGAATCGAACCCGCGCCCGCGTGATAAGCCCGTTTTTCGTCGCCGACCATTTGATAAATCGTGCCGTCTTTATCAATTACGTAATGCGAACTCAAACCGCGACTGTTCAGCGCACTCGCCGCGCCCGAAGCCGTCGAACCGGCGGTGTGATGCAGAACAATCGCGTCAATATCAGTTCCGCCGCGCGAACCGAAATTTCCGGCGCTGGCTGTATAACGATTGCTGACCGGCGGTTTCGGAAATGTTTTTCCCGCCGCCGAACTTTTAAGGTTTAATGACGTTTGCTGATATTTTCCGTAATCGAAAACTAATCTTTCAAGATAAGCCGTCGAATTATTCAAATCTTTTCCGGCGATGCTCGATAAAAGAGCTGACTTAATTCCGTTTGCAGATTTATAAACGCCGTTATCGAAAGGCTGAATTTGTTGACTCGCACTTATTTCGTTAGCTTTTCTCATAAGATTTTGCCCGGTTAAGAAAAAAATTCGTGTTGGTGTTTCTAAACGAATTATCGGTAAAGACGCGGGAAAGTTTCCACCTGCGAACAAATGTTTTTCGCAAAAAGTTATTGCAGGCAATGAAATTATAGAGAAATGAGTATCGTGTAATTGGAAGTCGGTGGAAATTGAGTTGCAGAAATTTTGACGTTCGATGTTCGCCGGATCATTTTGCCTGTCGGCAGATTTCCTGAAATTCCGATTGTTTGGCGATAGCTTTAAAGTTTCAATTTATAAACTTCCGAACCGGCTAAAAGATACGCGCCCGCGGCGCCGTAAACTGCCCAACTTTCGGCGGTGAAATTCTTGCGCGGATCAGATCCAAGCGCAAGAAGGATGTTTTCATTTTATATTTTTTTGAATGGAAAGCGAGGAAATTTTAACCACGAATTTACACGGATGAACACTGATATTTAAAAGATTTTGTCAATGATTTGATGAGAAAAATCTGTGTTCATCCGTGTAAATCTGCGGTTCCAAAACTGTTTTTACAAACTAATTCAACTGGCAAATATCCAAAACATTCATATCCGTATAATCGAGATTTTCGCCGCCCATCGCCCAGACGAAACTGTAATTCGACGTTCCAACGCCCATGTGTATTGACCACGGCGGCGACAAAACGACTTCTTCGTTTGCCATTATCATCGTCCGCGTGTCTTCGGCTTGTCCCATAAAATGCATAATCCTGGCTTTTTCGTCGAGGTCAAAATACAGATAAACTTCCGAACGACGTTCGTGAATATGCGGCGGGCAAGTGTTCCAAACGCTGCCGGTTTCGAGCGTCGTCAAACCCATTACCAATTGCGACGATTCGCAAACGCCGGGAATAATCAATTGGTAAACCGTTCGCACGTTTGAAGTTTCGACCGAACCGAGTTGCAGTTTGTTGGCTTGCTCGGCAGTCAGAAGTTTCGTTTCAAATCGTTTATGCGCGAGCGTTGAAAGCAAATAAAACTTCGCCGGATTTTCGGCATCGTCCGATTCGAACGTGACTTCCGCAGATTCTTTCGTGATATAAAGACAATCTTTTTTGCCGAGTTCGTAGATCGTGCCGTCAACCGTGATTTTGCCGCGCCCTTCGCCGATGTTGATCGCGCCCATTTCGCGTCGGTCGAGAAACGGTTTGCCTTTTGCCGATTCGGGTTCGTCGTAAACGGGCAGTGAAATTTTCTCGCTCACGGGAAACGCGCCGCCGACGGCGATGCGGTCGAAATGCGAATAATTAAGGCGAACTTCGTTTTCGGCGAAGATTTCATTAACCAGATAAAACTCGCGCAGATCGTCGTTCGTCGCGCCGTAGATTGATTCGGGATGCGTTGCGTAGAAAGTTTTTTGATACATAATTTATTTTTTCATTTTTGGCGCGTTTTTAGAACTCGCGCCGGTTCTTAAATTTAGAAACTGCGAAAACCGAAAGAAATTTAGCTACAAATTTCCACGGATAGACACGGATGTTTTTTTGATAAATTCTATAACTTTTTGATGTTGCCTTTATCCGTTTTCTATCGTGTTTATCCGTGGAAATTTGTAGCACAATAAGTCTTGGTTGACTGAACAATCAAACCAATTTATCTGCGGAAAAGGCTCGCCCAAAGCCGATTTAACCGCCGCAGATTTTCGTCCGATTACGGAATTTCCGCCGATTAACAGCAGAATCTAAACGGCAATAAATGCGCTGAAAACTTTACCTCTCATAATCCTGCTATTTGAGAAAATCTTCCCGAATCGGCGAAAAAATGTCAATCAAAATCACTTCTTCATCAAGCATCGTCGCGCCGTGACGATTGTTCGGCGGGAAATGCAGAACGTCGCCCGCCTTTAAAATATGTTCTTCGCCGCTGATGATAAATTTCACTTTACCCTGCATTACAAGCGTCATTTGTTCGTGCGGATGACTATGTTCGGCGGTGACGACGAACGGCGCGAACCGAAAACGGCACATCAACATATTTTGCCCGACGACCATTTGTCGTTCAATTCCTTCGGCGGTTTTTTCGACCGGAATCTTATTCCAATCAGTAACTAAAGCAGCAGTTTGGGTTGTTTCAGCAATCATATATTTTATAGTCTCGTGTTCCTAAAAGTTAGTAATTTCAATTCATTGCAGAGTTTAGTTTATTAATTCCAGTATGATTTCCCAAATTTGTTTTTGTCCTTTTTTCATCCGCAATTCTTTCAACTTGTAAATCAAATGCAACGGAATCGCACCCAAAAAGCCTTTTCCGAACCGCGAATCACTTGTTGCGATAATTTCAGATGTTGTTTGCCAATCAGATTTCGTTGTAACGGCAAGCGTTCCCTCGCGCCTGCTGAAATAATCAATTCGCTGACCGTTTTTCATTTCAAAATGCGTTTTGTCGGTGGTCATCGGAACAAATTAAAGCAATTTATTGCGGCTTTCGCAGCACAATTTTTCAAGCCTTTTATCGAAAAAGAATAAATTGCTGAGTGAAAACCTTAATTATCAGTACTCACAAGCTGCCGAAGGCGGTCGGCTAAAAGAAACCAGGCGAGCATCGTCAGAGCCAGAATAATCGCCGGAAAAACCGTTAAATGCCACGCTGTTCGAATAAACGGCTGATACATCCCGATCATTTGTCCCCAGGAAATCTGCGGCGACGGTACGCCTAAGCCTAAAAAGCTCAAACCGGCTTCGGCAAACATCGCCGCCGGAATTCCGAGTGCCACTGAAACGATGATCGGCGACATCACGTTGCGTAAAATGTGCTTTTTCAAAATGTAAAACGTCCCGCCACCTATCGCGCGTGAAGCGCGAACGTAATCGGTTTTCTTGAGCGATAAAACCTGCCCGCGCACGAGCCGCGCAATTCCGATCCAGCCCGTCAAGGTCATCGCCAGAATCAAATTCCAAAATCCCGCGCCGAGCGCAACCATTAATAAAATGTAAAAAAGAATCGTCGGCAAGGACGATAAAACATCAATCACGCGCATTAAAACGTAATCAATCAAGCCGCCTTTCAAACCCGCCAACGCACCAATCGGAACACCGACCAGCGCAATCGCCAACTGGCTCAAAACACCGACGCTGATCGAAATTCGCGCCCCGTATAAAAGCCTCGAAAGCATATCGCGCCCCAAATCGTCCGTGCCGAGCCAGTGCGCGGCGTTCGGCGTTTCCCAAGTCGCCAGAAAATCACCTTTATACGGATTATACGGCGCGATATACGGCGCAGCGACGGCAATAATTATTTGAAAAATAATAAACACGAGCGCGAAAACAGCAATTTTGTTCGACGCGAAACGCCGCCAAAAACGCAGAAATGTACTTGCTCGCGGGTTCTTGTAAATTTCCTGAATTGTCACATCCTTCGCTATCAAATTTAGGATTTTTGCCCATGAAATACACGAAAGATACGAAAAAATATTAAAACAAATAAGACGAATAAATTTAATTTTCTCTTTTTTTAATTTCGTTCTTTTCGTATATTTCGTGGGCAAAATTTCTTATTCTTCCTTCAATAAATTTACACGCGGATCAGCCAGCGCATAAAGCAAATCGGTGACTAAATAAGCGACGCTGATTATCAAAGTCCAAATCAAAGTCGTCGCCATAATCATCGGATAATCGCGGCTTGAGATCGCCGAAACGAAATAAAATCCGATGCCCGGAATGCGGAAAATGCTTTCGACGAAAAACGAGCCGACAATTAATCCGGCGGCGAGCGGTCCGCCGACGGTTAAAAGCGGCGTGAGTGCGTTTTTGAAAACGTGGACGAAAATTATCCGTCGTCGGCTCAAACCTTTCGCCTTCGCCGTCCGCACATAATTGGCTTTGAGCGCGTCTTTCATACTCGCTCTGGTGTATCGCTGCAAAACCAGAAT
Organism: Pyrinomonadaceae bacterium; assembly: GCA_963761145.1. GTDB lineage: Bacteria > Acidobacteriota > Blastocatellia > Pyrinomonadales > Pyrinomonadaceae. The sequence goes on along the minus strand of CAVXFU010000003.1, from coordinate 354,979 downwards.
CGGCGCAAGCGAATTCGCCAAAACCGGCATAATCCAATGACGCGGCGAACTCCAACCGCCGGTCGGCAGCCAGCCGAGCCACGCCGAAAAAACGAATTGCAGCAGAATCGCAAACACGAAACTCGGCATCACCAGACAAAAAATCGAAACGCCCGTGCCGAAATAGTCGAGAAACGAATTCGGTTTAATTGACGAAAAAATTCCCAGACCGACACCGACGATAATCGAAAACGCGAACGTCAAAAGCCCCAGTTGGAGCGAATAACTCCATTGTTCCTTAAAAATCCCGACGACCGTTCTGCCCGGATAAGCCATCGAATAACCGAAATCGAGCGCGACGGCGTTTTTGACGAACAGCAGATATTGCTCGAAAACCGGTTTATCCAAACCGTATTTTTCGTTAACTGCGCCTTGATTTCATCGGGAATCATCTGCTGTTTTTCAAGCGCAATCGCATCAAAAGGTCCGCCCGGAACTTTGTGCATCAGCGCAAAAGTCAAAGCCGAAACGATCAGCAAAACGCCGAAAAGTCCGATGATTCTGGTTAAAATGTAACGAAGCATTTCCAATTATTGAGATGAATATATAGAGCCGCGAGATTTTAGATTTCATCTCGAACTCTATCACGCGATTTCTGTAAAATCTCTTTATAATTTATCGCAAACGGCTCTGCTAAAAGTTTTTCTAAATCACAAAGAATATTCCATAACACTCTTGCTTCCGACTGATCCTCAACTTGTAAAATTTCTTCTTCCGAAAAACGCGAAAGAAATTCAAATAAAACTATTGCTTCATCTTTACTTATTCCAATTTGAATATTTTCACTCATTTATTTTCGCCTCGAACTAAATTTTCTCTGTAAAATGACAAGCGACTTGCCGATTTTCCCCAATCTCTCGCAGTTGCGGTTCTTCCGCCGCGCAAATTTCCTGCGCTAAATCGCATCGCAGACGGAAAACACAGCCGCTCGGACGTGTCGTGTTTTCGTTAATCGCGGTTTCGACGTTCGTTTCGATTTCGCGTTTTGACGGATCGGGTTCGGGAATCGTTTCGATCAATTTTTGCGTATATGGATGACGCGGCGCAGTCGTAATTTGATGGCTCGCGCCGATTTCGACTAATTTTCCGAGATACATCACGCCGATGCGTCTGCTCATAAACGCGGTGACGGCAATGTTGTGCGAAATAAAAAGATATGAAAGATGGAATTCGTCCTGCAAATCGCGCAATAAATTTAAGATTTGCGCCTGCACGGAAACGTCGAGCGCGGAAACGGCTTCGTCGCAGATCAGAAGTTTCGGGCGCAAAACGAGTGCGCGAGCGATGCCGATTCTTTGCTGCTGCCCGCCGGAAAATTCGGACGGAAAACGCGGCAAATCTTCCTTTGACAAACCGACGCGTTCGAGCCATTTCGCGGCTTCGTTTCGTCTTTCCTTTTTCGTGCCAACGTTCTGAATTTCGAGCGGTTCGGTGATAATTTGTTCGACGTTCAAACGCGGATCGAGCGCGGCAAACGAATCTTGAAAAATCATCTGCATCTCGCGCCGAATCGGTTTGAGAGATTTTTCGTTTAAATTCGTAATGTCCTTTCCGTCAAAAATAATTTGTCCGCCGTTTGATTCTAGAAGCCGCATAATCGTTAAGGAAAGCGTTGATTTTCCGCAGCCCGATTCGCCGACGATGCCTAAAGTTTCACCTTTAACGAGCGCAAAACTCACTCGGTCAACGGCGATATTTTCAGTTTTTTGACTGAAAAATTTATGCCGTGATGCGAAAATTTTGGTTAATTCAATTATTTGAAGCAATATTTCGGACATTTTAATCGAAAGAATTTTTCGCCCGCGAATAAACGCGAAAAAGCGCGAAATTAAAACCAAAAAAGCTATAAAAAAGTTTTCCTCATTTCATTTGTCATTATCTTCTTGTTAATCTTCCCTTTTTCGCGCAATTTCGCGTTTATTCGCGGGCAAATATTTTACTGCGTCAGCCAACAAGCGGTAAAATGCCGGTCTGAAATTTCGTGTAATTCGGGACGTTTTTCGGCGCAAATTAAAAGACTGACATTGCAGCGTTCGTAAAATGAACAGCCCGATTTTTCCTCGATTTGCAAACGCGGCGGCGTGCCTTCGATGGTTTGCAGTCTTTGCGGCTGATTGTCGAGGCGCGGAATCGAACCGATTAACGCTTTAGTGTAAGGATGCTGCGGATTTTGAAAAATCTCGATTACACTCGCGGTCTCGACAATTCTTCCCGCATACATCACGGCAACGCGGTCGGCAATTTGGGCAACAACGCCAAGATCGTGCGTGATGATGATAATTGACATTGCGAATTCCCGTTTGAATTCGCGTAAAAGTTTGAGAATTTGCGCCTGAATCGTCACATCGAGCGCGGTCGTCGGCTCGTCGGCGATCAATAATTTCGGCTGACACGCAATCGCCATCGCAATCATCACGCGCTGGCGCATTCCGCCGGAAAATTCGTGCGGATAATCGCTGATTCGCTGTTCGGCATTGGCGATTCCGACGCGCTTTAACAGTTTTATTGATTGCTCTTTCGCCTCACTTTTCGACAAACCGCGATGCACACGCAGAGTTTCGGCGATTTGAAAACCGATTGACAAAACCGGATTGAGTGAAGTCATCGGGTCTTGAAAAATCATCGAAATTCGATTGCCCAAAATTTTTTCAAGTTCCTTTTCCGAAAGTTTTAATAAATCAATTTCCTCTCCGTCGTGGTGAAAAATCACCTTGCCATCAGTGATTTCACCCGGACGATTCGATCAGCCGCATAATCGAAAGCGCGGTCACGCTTTTCCCGCTGCCCGATTCGCCGACAATGCCCAAAACTTCGCCTTCTCCAATCGCCAACGAAACGCCTTTGACGGCTTTTTTGCGACTGAAACTGGTTTGAAGATTTTCGATTTCGAGCAAAGTTTTGGACATAAATATTTTGAAGAGGTTTTGCCCGCGAATAAACGCGAAAATACGCGAAATTAAAACAGGAAAATGTTTCTAAAAATCTATTTTGTAATCATTGTTCTTTTCTATCATTTCTTTTTCTTCTCTTATTTTCGCGCCATTTCGCGTTTATTCGCGGGCAAAATCTCTAACTGCGCCAATCGCCAACATCGTTGCGGATATACATTTGAAAACGCGAAATATCGAGATAGCGAAAAACCGTGTTGCCGTTTTTGTCGGGTTCAAAGCCGGTCAGATACGGATACCAAACCTGATGCACGACCATATGCGTCAGGAAAATTCCGCCGACATCTTCGACCAAAACGCGCTCGGCATCCTGATAAAGCGCGAATCTTTTCGGCTCGTCAATTTCGCGCCCGGCGAGCGCGACGAGTTCGTCGAATTTCTCGTTTTTCCAGGCGTGACGCGGCGAACCTTTTTCGCTGTTGCTTTTCCAAAGTCTCGTCAATAAATTCGCCGGATCGAGATAATCATATTCGTATTCGCCGACGTAAATCGGCATCGTGTGCGCGACGCGCCGTGCGCCCCAGACCGAGCCTTCGAGAATCTGTAAATTAACTGAAATATCGAGATAGCGTTCCCATTGATCTTTGATATATTCGAGCAAAACATCGCGCCCTTTTGAATACATTTCCAAAACAAGCTGATTTCCGTCCGCATCTCTGCCGTTCGGATAACCGGCTTCGGCGAGAAACGCCCGCGCTTTTTCGATGTTAAATTCCTGAATCGTTTTTAATTCAGAATTATGCGCGGGAAATTCCGGCGGCAGCATCGAAAACGCCGGAATGCGTGTTTTGAGCATCACCTTTTCGCAAAACGGCGTACGGTCAATCGCGTGTGAAAGTGCGCGGCGCAGCAGTAAATTATCGAACGGCGGTTTTAAGCAATCGAGCGACAGATACGAAGTCTGAAAATTGTTAAACGAATGCAGATATTTTTCGAGTTCGATGTCGTTGACCACCTGCACGAGTTCCTGCGGTTCAAGTCTGGTAATGCAATCAATCTCTTTATTCAACCACGAGTTAAACCAGCCGACGGCGGGCGCGCCGACGAGCTGCACGAGCCGCTGAATCCCGACTTTATGCGGTCCGTTGTAATACGGGTTCGCGTCCCATTCGAGCCGCTGATTATGCTGCCAACTAAGCAGCCGCATCGGACCCGAAGAAACAAAACCTTCCGCCGTATCCGCCCAGTGTTCGGGATTCGTTTCGGCTTTGTGGCGCGGCGCGGGAACCGCCGCCATATACGCCATCAGCGCGGGCAAATGCGGAATCGCGCCGCCTTCGCCGTAAATTCGTAACGTGCGCTCATCAATCGCTTCGACACCGATCTCGTCCGCGCCCGCTTTTCCTTCTTTGTAATTTTGAATTCCTTTGATGTCGTAATAAAACCAAGTCCACGGATTGTCGAGTTTCGGCGAAGCGAGATGCTGAAACGTGAAAACCCAATCGTCCGCCGTCAGCGGCACACCGTCGCTCCAACGCGCATTCGCGCGAATCGTAAAATCCCAGCATTCGGCGCCTTCGCCCATTCGCCAACTTTCCGCCATCGCCGGAACGAGATTTTGATTAATGTCCCGACGCAAAAGCGGTTCGCCGCCCCAATTGATCGCCACGCCCGAACCGTAAATGTCCCGCGCAATATCCAGATGTCGCGGCTCGTTCGCCGCTTCATACAAAATCTGTCTGTCCAGAGAAGCGGCATCAGGCGGCAAAATTCGACCTTGCGCGGTTATCAATGCGTTGCCCGAATTCAGATTAGCTTTTTGGATATCCTGCTTTTTGCCGCAATCAATGGAAAGACTTCCGAGAGAGACGGCTCCGGTAAGAAATAACCAATCACGGCGCGTGATTTTGTTCATTTACAAGAAATTCAACGAAGTATTAACAATAGTGCTATGTATTCTATCATACACTTCTCGTTTTTTGAGGTGCGTTTTGTATTGGCGAATAATGCGGTTTTGGCAACAGTTCGAGTCGCTTTGGACGACTATTGTGTGTCTAATTTCGGGCTTTCCTGAATTCAGGTTTGAGCTGGATAGCTCGCTGAAATTGTTTTTCGGCTAAATCGTTCATTCCGACGTTTTGCAGTCTGAGACCGAGAACCCAATAAAACAAAGGATCGGCAGGCGTGAATTGGTCGGCTTGTTTTTCATACGCGGCGGCGTTTTCCGATTGTCCGAGCGACGCGGCGACTCCGGCAAGTAAATTGTTGGTTAAAGGAATCGCGGCATTGCCTCGCACAGCAGCATTCCACGCGGCGACGGCTTCTTCCCTTCGTCCGAGCTGCCACAGTGATTCGCCTTTTTCCTCGCGGGCGAGAATCAAATCCGGCTGTTCCGCCAAAGCCTGATCGAGACTCGCTAAGGCAGCATCGTGACGGTTTAAACGATTGAGAATCGCGCCTTGATAGTAAAGACTCAGAGCCTTGCCCTGCCCTTGCTGATAATCGGCGGCTTTACCGAGTAATTTGACGGATTCTTCCGTGTTGCCGGACAAATATTCGAGCCACGCGAGCTTTGGTATAGCTTCTTTATTAACGAACAGACCGCCATCGAAAGCAGCGTGGAAATGTCTTTTTCCTTCGCTGATGTTCGCCACATCGCTCGCGCTCAGCCACCGCGCCGGATTCGTCCGCGCCAGAGCGAGTTCATCGGGAATTTTAATATTTTCATACGCGTGCCGTCCCGCGAATTCGTGATAGCAAACCCAACCGCTGTGTATGTTTAAACCAATCCACAACAGCGCGAAACTCAAAAACATCCAGCCCGCGATGCTGATTGTGCCTGCCGATTTTAGATTATACCGGTAGAAAGATAAGTCTTTAGCTTGAATCAGCCGCAATACTCTGAGCGCGAGAAATGTCGTGACCGTCGCAATTCCGAGTGCCATCAGCATCGGCACAAGCTGGTAAACATCCCACACCGCAAAGAAGCTCGCCGCAAACACGCCTGCGCCGACCGCTTCTTCCGTCCACGTCAGCGAATAATTTTTCTTAATCGTCTTCGGAACGCCGATTGCCGGTTTGCCGAATCCGAAATATAGAGCATCGTTCGGACAAACGCTGATGCAGTCCATACATTTCATACAGCCCTGATCAATGACCATTCCATATTGTTTGACTTCGGCGTGAACCAGCACGTTTGAAGTACAGACAGCGGTGCAGTGACCGCATTGGTTACACGCATCGGTCACGCGAATTTTCCCCGGCGCAAATTTATCGGCGATGCTGAAAAAACCGCCGTACGGACACGCATAGGTGCAGAAACCCTTCTGACCGAGAAAATAGACGGTCATAAACCCGCAAACGAAAAGAAACGGAATGGCGACCAAAACGGGCGGAAAGGTTTCCCAAAAATTGGTCGTTACCAGATGATTAGTAAATTGCGGAATCAGCGGCTCGTTTTTCGGCGCGGCGAAGTATCGAAAGACCGTCGGATAAACGAACATATACAGCGCGACGATGAGCGGCACGAAGACCAAAAGCCGCGAGCGAAACGGCTTCGGCGTGAGTTTCATTTTTTTCAGCAGCCACGCGCAGAAATCCTGAAGCGCGAGAATGTGACAGCCCCAGCCGCAAACGAACCGCCCGAAAATGAGCGTCGCCAGAATCGCCAAAGAAAAAAAGATAAATCCCGCGTTGATCGCGCCGCGTTGGAGCGTGTGCATCGTCTCGGAAGGCTCGATTGGGGAAATTGTCTGTCCCGTCAGTTTCCATTGAATGACGTGTGCAATCATCAGCAAAGTCAGAACGATAAGAGCCGCCGCCCGCCAGCGACTCGCCCTTGAGCGGCGGATTTCGTCATTCTGAATGGGAGAATTCTTCAAAACAGGAAGTTCTATCGAACGCTGTTTTTTCGCTTTTTGGCTTTCACAACCATCTTTCATAAATCAAATTTAACTCGGCATTATAGAGGTCGGCGGAAATAAATAGTATAACCTGACTTGATTAAACTGCCCAAAAAGATGTATAAGTTAAAATCTACGGATACCAATACAACAATCTACGTAATCAAAACTATTTAGTAGTTTACCATTTTGCAAAGCCCGAGTGGCTGGAATTGAATTTATGCTAAAAACAACTTTTATCGTTTTGCTCCTGCTGCTTGCGCTTTTAAGCAATGGCTCGGATCATTCATTAGCCGGACTCAAAAAAGGTTCGGAAGGCAGTACCGGAACTATTGAAAAAATGATTGTGGCGAGTGGCAATGTCGCAATGGAACTCAATTTGAATCGGATAAATGGAATCGGTTCCGGTGTGAAGGAATCTAATTCGAGCGTCCTGCGTTTTGACGTGGCGCGCGATTCTTATTTTACAGCTATCGCTTTTAACGATGATTTGCGCGCGACTTTGCCTGGGACAATGGAACTCGTTCCCCGAAGTTCAGCAACACTTCCGGCAAGATTGAATGCCTCGTTTCAAAACCTGGTTATCGAAAAAACTGCATGGGGCGAGCCGTATGAATTCGTCGTTCGGGACGGAAAATCAGGATTTGTCTTCTTTAACATTGAAGGACACGAATACAATTTCGACAGGGTTCAACATTTGCTCGGCATCCAATCCGGCAGAATGTTGATGTCAAACGAATTTGCCGCTGAACTCGGACGTTCGTCCGATGCGGGTGCTATTGTCGGGCAAATTTCTCTGACCGTAAATATGAACCCGATTGAAGTTACGCAGGTTGTTGACGGCGAAGTCGAATCGAATGTTCTGCCGGCACAAGGTAATCCTGATGCCGGAAGCACTCCGGGACCGGATGTGGTCGTCGGAGACTTAAACGGTCTGGCGCAGTTCGGCAGCAGCAGCGGAACGCAGGTCGGACTCGCTGTCGGAACTGATTCCTGCAACTTCGGCACGGTAGATTTAAACTGGTTCCAGTTGCCGAGCAACGATCATCCGGTAATTCCGCAAAATCTTTATCGAATGAGCGGCGGCGCGAACAACGATCAGACATTTGAACAGATCGGTCAATCGAGCGTCAAACATGCCTTCACGGCATTGACCCAAAATCTTTGTAGTTTGGGCTGTAACGGAGTCGGCGGAACACGTCTCGGTTCAGGTTGTTCAGACCCTTACGGAGCTAGTTTGAATTCCGGTCCGGGCTTAGGTTCACGCGCCTGGATTAATCCATTTAACGGCTTTTATCCGCGCGGCGATTCTGGAACTGATCCAAACAGTCATGCGGGTCATACGCACGCCGGACCGACACACAGAATTTTGACGGAAATCAGCGACTTGAGTACATCTCAAAATCCCGGCGCGACTTATTATGCCGAGGCACAATATATCACACCGCACGAGTATGTTTGGTGTCAGGCGAACCCGACGCAGTGCAATATGTATAACAACGTCTCGTACCGCAGATATAATGTTACCGGCACCGGCAGTCCTTTTACTTTTTCGCCGGCGGCAAACACAGTGCGCGCCAAGACGGCTGTTTCTGCGTGGACGGGTTCTACATCAAACGAAATCAGACCTGCTCCGGGAGTTGACGGAATTGGTTCAGTCGCCTACAAAGTGACGAACCCGTCACCGGGAGTCTGGCATTACGAATATGCCATCTATAATCAAAATCTTGATCGCGCGATTCAGTCGTTCGGTGTGCCTATGGGAACCGGTGTCACAATAACAAACGTTGGATTCCATGCGCCTCCGCAACAGCCTGGTTCGGCAGCCGACGGAACGGTCGGAAGCACCGGTTTCAGCAGCACGGCGTGGACTCAAACGCAGACTTCGGGTGCGATGACCTGGAGTTCGGAAACTGTTGCTCAGAATCCGAATGCAAACGCGATCCGTTGGGGAACGATGTACAATTTCCGTTTTGATTCGAATCGTCCGCCGCAAAATATGAACGCAACAGTTGGCTTCTTCAAAACAGGCTCGCCGATTAGTGTCATGGTTCAAGGTCCGAGTGCTGTTCCGTCAGCGGCGGTGTCCGTGTCCGGTCGCGTAACGACATTAGCAGGTCAGGGAATGTTTAATGCGCGAGTGACGATCACCGACTCGAACGGTAATACGCGCATCGCAATCACAAACCCTTTTGGCTATTATCGCTTTGATAATATCGTAACAGGCGGAACATACAGCATCGGAGCTTCTTCGAAACGCTACACTTTTTCATCGCCTCAGACATTGCAGATTAATGACAATCTCGCAAATATGAATTTTGTTGCTCAACAGTAATGTCTAAACTTATCGGCACAAAATTTAAGGCGGTCTTCGGACCGCCTTTTTATGTGCCAAGGTTCAAGTTTCAAACAATATTTCCACTCGCTTAAAAAATTAGTTAATCAATTCGGTATTGGCACGATGCAGATTTCCGGTAAAGTCAAATTCATCTGTGCGGGCAATCCGAATTGTCACCCGTAATTTGCTTGATTTTATCGGAACTGAATTTAATCGCATCCGAATGATTTCGATTAAACTATAACTTACAGTGAAAACCGTCATAAATAATTATGACATCTCAAAAACTGCAAAGGCTCAAAATTTGATTGACACAGCTTCAGGTTGAAACAATCATAAAAATCAAAGAGGAGAATTTATCAACAAATTCTCCTCTTTGATTTTTATGATTGTTTCAACCTTTATTGTGCGCTGATAATTACCTCTCAGCTTATTTAGGTCCGCCGGCAAGTTTTCCGATGAGTGTGAAGAGCGGCAGATACATTGAGATAACGATTGAACCGATAGTTAAACCTAAAAAGGCGATTAATACAGGTTCGATCATCGAAAGCAAATCGGCGATTGCCGAGTCAACTTCGTCTTCGTAGAAGTCGGCGATTTTGCTGAGCATTGCGTCGAGTGCGCCGGTTTGTTCGCCAACTCCGACCATTTGACTGACCATATGCGGAAAAACATCGGCGGCTTTGAGCGGTTCGACAAAACTTTCTCCGCGTTCGACTCCGGCGCGAACTTTCAAAATCGCGTCTTCGATAATGATGTTACCGGCGGTTTTCGCCGTAATTTCCAAAGACTGCAAAATCGGCACGCCTGATGAAAGCAGAGTTGAAAGAATACGCGCGAAACGGGCGACGGCGATTTTCCGCAAAATGCTTCCGAAAATCGGCATTTTTAACATTAATCTATCAATGTGCCAGCGACCTTTCGGTGTTTTGTAATAAAAACTGGTGCCGACCGATGTTGCCGATAATAGTTGCCAGCAATCCTAATCCGCCCCAACCGGCGAGAAAGTTACTGATTCCCATTACGATACGCGTCGGCAGCGGCAAGGCTTCTCCCGGACCGAGCAGACCGAGAAAGATTTGCTCGAACTGCGGAATAACGACGACCATAATAACGGCGACTGCCCCGATCGCGACGACGACAACGGCTGTCGGGTAAATTGAAGCCGAAATAATACTGCGTTTTAATTTGACGACTTTTTCAATCAATGTGGAAAGACGCTGCAAAATCAAATCAAGCACACCGCCCGTTTCGCCCGCTTCGACCATATTCGTGATAAAGCGAATCGAAAACTTTCGGATGTTTTTCGAGCGCGGAAGAAAGCGTCGCGCCTTCTTCGACATTTTGCCGAACCTGATGAAGAGTTTCTTTGAAGAAAACATTTTTCTGCTGTTCCGCCAAAATATCGAGACACGAAACGAGCGGCAAACCGGCATCAATCATCACGGAAAATTGGCGCGTGAAAATAGCTAATTCTTTAGCTTTGACTTTTTTGCCGCGTCCTAATTTCGGCAAACTGATTTCGCGTCCCTTTTCCGAGGCTTGCGTCATCACGATTTGATCACGGCGCAGAAGTGCGCGGAGTTCGTCCTGGCTGGCGGCGACTTTTTCGCCCGAAACCATTTCGTTTAAGCGGTTGCGACCTTTGAAGGCGTATGTTGGCATATTAGTTAGTTGCTCCTCTTATTATCTAAAAAGTTTGGGAAGTTCAGGAAGTTCGGGAAACTTCAATCTAATTGAACTTCCCAAACTTTCTAAATTTGATTTATCGAATCGGCGGGCGTTGCCCGATTGGGCGACCTTGGGCATAAGGACTGGCAGGCGGCATCGGCGGTTTGCCTTGTCCGGTGTAGGCATCGATTCAAACCCGAACCGCGCTCAATTAAATCTCTTAATTCATCGGCATTTGAAGTGCGATTCATCGCCGCTTCGATCGTAATCAGGCGTTTGTGGAAAAGCGTGGCGAGTGCCTGATTAAAGGTCTGCATTCCGAATTTGTCCTGTCCGGTCTGCATCGTCGAATAAATCTGGTGAATTTTGTCTTCGCGGATCAGATTGCGAATGGCGGCGTTCGGAACGAGAATTTCGAGTGCCATCACGCGACCGTCGCCAGAGGCTTTCGGCAAAAGTGCCTGACACATAATGCCTTCAAGAACCATCGAAAGCTGCGTGCGAATTTGCGATTGCTGTCCGGCGGGAAAAACGTCAATGATACGATTGATGGTCGAGGCGGCGGAATTCGTATGCAGTGTCGCGAAAGTTAAATGTCCGGTTTCGGCGATTCGGAGAGCCATCTCGATTGTTTCGAGATCGCGCATTTCGCCGACCAGAACTACGTCAGGATCTTGGCGCAGTGCTGTTCTGAGCGCGTCGGCGAAACCGTGCGTGTCAGCGTTGACTTCGCGCTGATTGACGACGCAGTTTTTGTGATTGTGCAGAAATTCAATCGGGTCTTCGATGGTTAAAATATGTTCGTGGCGATCAACGTTGATTTTATCAATCATCGAAGCGAGCGTCGTTGATTTACCCGAACCGGTCGGACCGGTCACGAGAATCAAACCGCGCGGCTTTTTGCACATATCGGAGATGACCGCCGGCAAGCCGAAATCTTTGAAGGTTTTAATTTCGTAGGGAATCGCACGAAAAACGCAGCCGACCGCGCCTTTTTGATTAAATAAATTAGCACGAAAGCGCGACATTCCTTTTAAGCCGAACGAAAAATCGAGTTCCAGATTTTCTTCGAAACGATGTTTCTGTGCGTCGGTCAAAACCGAATAAGCAAGGCGTTTGGTGTCGGCAGGCGAAAAAGGGGTAAGACCTTCAAGCGGACGCAGATGCCCGTGAACGCGTACCTGCGGCGGCGAATTGGTTGTCAAATGTAAGTCCGAACCGCCTAAATCTGTCATCAGACGAAGCAGATCGGGAAGCGTAAGTTGATTGGTTGCGGCTTGCTGGTCAATAGTCATAATTAAAGTCTCGGAAGTCTCGGAAATTTTGGAAGTCACCGGAAGTCTTAAGGAAATCATTTTGACTTCCGAGACTTCCGGGATTCTGAACTTTCCGAACTATTTTAGTTCTGCCTGCTGGACGGCGTTCGCTTTACGCGCAAGTGAATTGATGGCTTTTTCTGATTCCTGTTCGAGGCGTGCCGAATTATCTTTCGGCGCGTTGGTCGCCACACTGTAAATGCGCCCGTCAACTTCGGTGAAATAAAATAAACGCGATTGAACCGAACCGCCCGCGCCCGGCGATTGGGCAACGACGACGTAAACTTTTCGCCCGCCGATTTGTTTCTGGTAATCGTTGACGACCCAGCCTTCTTCTTGAATCATCCGGTCAATCACCGTGCGCCGTAAAGCGGAAGTTGCCACGCCGCCGACAGATTTGGTCTGGACGTTATCATCGCTTCCGCCGACAGCAGTGACCGACAACTGAAATCGCTGCCGAACCGATGTTCGTTCCGCTTTCGTCATCAACGCGAAACTGCATTTCGCTCATCGAAGACGAATTTCGTTTCCAGCCTTTCGGAGCGGTTTCGCCCGATGGCAGAATCGCCTGAGAATCTTCGACAGCCGACATTTTTTTGCCCGGGTTTGAAACTTTTAATTGCGTCGCGACGCCGGTTTCATTTACATTCATCCGGTTTATAACGCGAATCTGGCGTAATCTCAAACCGCGCTTTCTGGCGATTGCCGCTTTTTGGCGATTTGTTCGCAGGCGATAGGCGCGCCACCATTTTTTTGAATATCTTTTGTATCTTTTGACTTTGTTTTTTGCCTGTTTTTTATTTTGCGAACTGGCTTCCACGCGCAGAGCGGTCGAACGGCAGAATCGTTCCGAGTCCGACTATGATTGCTAAAGATAATGCGATTGCCCTGTAGATCATAAATTCTCCTTTTCTTACAAAACCGTTTCCTTGACGACTTCTTCAATCGTCGTAATTCCTTCCTGCAATTTTCGAAGTCCCGAACCGCGCAAAGTTATCATTCCGAGTTCGATAGCTTTTCTTCGAAGTTCGATGGCACTCGCGCCGATGATAATTAATTCGCGCAGTTCGTCGGTAATTTCCATTACCTCGTAAAGACCGACTCTGCCTTTGAATCCTGTGCCGTTACATGTCTGGCAGCCTTTGCCTTTATAGGCTTTCATTTCCTTCGCGTCTTCCGCCGAAAATCCGATTTCGGTATAAGCTTCGACGGGCAGTTTTACTTCTTCTTTGCAGTCTTTGCAGATTCTTCTGATGAGTCTCTGCGCCTGAATGATGTTGACCGAGGTGGCGACGAGGAACGGTTCGATGCCCATATTAACCATTCGGGAAATGGTCGAAGGCGCGTCGTTGGTGTGAAGAGTCGAGAGAACGAGATGTCCGGTGAGCGCGGCTTTGATGGCGATTTCCGCCGTTTCAAAGTCGCGGATTTCGCCGACGAGAACGATGTTGGGATCCTGTCGAAGGAACGAACGAAGCGCGGCGGCAAAGTTCAATCCGATTTGCTCTTTCATCTGCACCTGATTGATTCCGGGCAAATTGAATTCGACCGGATCTTCTGCCGTCATAATGTTTGTTTCCGACGTATTGAGTGCCTGAAGCGCGGAATAAAGCGTGTTCGTTTTACCCGAACCGGTCGGACCGGTCACGAGAACCATTCCGTAAGGTTTCGAGATATTGCGCTTGAAAATTTCCAGACTTTCCGGCTCGAAACCGAGTTTGGTCATATCGAGCATTAATTTGTCTTTATCGAGCAGACGAAGCACGACTTTTTCGCCGAACAGCGTCGGCAAAGTCGAAACACGAAAATCGAGTTCGCGCGAGCGGTTGTCAATTTTTACTTTAATCTTGATGCGTCCGTCCTGCGGCAGGCGTTTTTCGGAAATGTCGAGCTTCGACATAATTTTCAAACGCGAAATCAACGCGTCGCGCATCTTCATCGGCGGATGCATTACGTCATACAAAACGCCGTCAATACGAAACCGGATACGGAAATCTTTTTCGTAAGGCTCAACGTGAATGTCCGATGCGCCGCGTCTTAAAGAATCAACCAACAAAACATTGACGAGCCGAACAACGGGCGCGTCTTCACTCGCTATCGCAAGTTGGGCGAGATCAATCTCATCGTTATCTTCAAGAAGTTCAAAATCCTCGCTTTCATTCGGATCAAACTCGAAACGGTCAAGAGAAACCGAACCGGTTAAATCCGAATCAACCAATCGCTGATCAACCGGCGCACCGTTACCGTTTGCGCCGCCGCCACTTTTACTGTTGCCGTTTTTGCCGTTGGCATTTTTGCCGATGCTCGGCGTGAATCTTTCAATTCCACTGATGGCGGAAACATCGAATACCTCAATCTGATTCGACGAGCTGTAATATTTTCCGATGGCGGTGACAAGCGATGCCTCCGAAGCGATAACCGGTTCGACGTTCAAGCCGGTCATAAACTTGATGTCGTCCATCGCAAAAACATTCGTCGGATCAGCCATCGCCATCGTCAAAGTCGCTCCGACTTTGGAAATTGGTAAGACCGAATATTTGAGCGCGACTTCGTGGGAAATGAGCCGGATAGTTTCGTCTTCAATCTGAAAAAGGTCTAAATTAATTGACGGAACGCCGTATTGACGCGATAACACGGCGGTTATCACGTCGTCGGAGATGATTCCCAGATTAACTAAGTTTGATCCCAACCGTCCGCCGTTGGTGCGCTGATATTCTAAAGCCTCGCGCAGCTGCTGCGAAGAGATTAGGTTTTCACGGACAAGGATTTCCCCAAGTTTTGCTGACATTAGTTAATTTTCCTTTTTTTAAGTGATGTGCCGGCGCATACTTTACGGGCGAGGATTTCACAGGTTTTGCTGTATTAGAGAATTATGCGCCAAACGATGGTAAACATCGTTTGTAATGATAATAAATGTTTAACCTAGCAGTGTCAAGAATTCTTTTAAATTTTTGAATTATATTTTCAGCCGACAAACAGAAAAGCCGCTCCGACAGGCGGAACGGCTTTTCTGTAATTAAGTTTGTGAAAAACTTAATTCTTTTTCTTACCCGGTTTCGTTGTTTTTTGCGGTGTTAACTGCTTGGTTTTCAAATAATCTACGGCATCTTTCACGCTCGCTTTCAGCGGATGGGTGTCGGGCGCAGTTTCAGAAAAACGCTGCATCATATTTAAACCTTCCTGCATCTGCGCCGTATCTTCGGGAGTGGAGCTTGCGCCGACGCTGAATAATGATAAACCCAATCCGGCTAACGCATCTGCATTCTCAGGCGAATTTTCGAGAACTTTTCGATAAGCGATGATCGCATTTGGCGAATCGCCCGCATTGCGAAAACCGTCGGCGAGAAGTAACTGCCATTTGCTTTTTTGCGCGGCATCTGTTTCGAGAGCCGAATATTCCTCAAGAGCAGTAATTGCTTCTTTGCCGTGGGAAGTATCCACATTCATCGAAAACATTCGGCTGTAACCGTTAATGGTGTTCTGATACGACTTATTTTTTTCTATCGCGTATGATTTTTGCGCTTTAGGATCAGTGTTGGTAGCAGCTTTCAGTATTTGTAAGGATTTGCTTGAAGCCGCAACCGAATCGGTTAAATCTTTTTTTATTGATTCCATTGCCGCTGCTTTGCCGCTCGCATCGCCTTTAATCGCCGCGTTATATCTATCAATCGCGCGGTTGATTAAAGTAACTGATTTATTATTGAGCAAAACCGGAGCCGAGCCTTCAAAATCAGGATCCGCGTTTATTCCTTCATCATATCTGGCAAGTGCCACATCATAATTCTTTTCGTTGAACGCTTTGCTGCCTTCGCTTAACGCTTTGTTAACGGTTTCATTGATATTATCAACCTTTCTTTTTTCCGCTTCGTATTTCGCCTGCTGTTTTGCCTGTTCTTCCTGCGCCTTTTTCTGTTCTGCCGTCAATTCGCCTTTCGGAACGTCCTTCGGCGCGCTGGCAAGCATTTGTCTGACTTCCGCTTCCGTCAATTGTTTTCCGGTGCCTTCGACTACTGTCAATGTGATTTTTTCGTCACCGGCTTTGATGTCGGGAAATACATCGGCGGTGATTGTCGGCGCGCTGACGGCTAAAGCGTATCTGCCGCCGGGAAGCAAGCCGAGCAAAGTAAACTCGCCTTTCTTATTGCTTTTTCCCGAAGGTATCTTACCTTGGATGTCTGTCCGGTAAACATCAATGACAACATCGGGAAGCGGAACGGTTGTGCCGTCGGCTTTTTTAAGTTCGATTACGCCGCGAGCCATTCCCGATTGGGCGAACGATGCCGTGCTGCCAATGCAAAAAACAGCAACAGCCAAAAGAAATGTAAAATAATTTCTGCGAAACATTTGAAAATCCTCCAAAATTTTATCTGTCAAAAAGTGTATCGAATAAACGCCTCTCTAAGATGTCTCTGAAAAAAAAAGAGTTGTTAATTAATCAGTATTTTAACTCAAGTCAATCATTTTTTTGAAACGACAAACTTGATTTGCCTCAATTTATAAAAGTTTTTCCGTGTGTTATCTTAAATTTTTATCAGCCGACATTATTTTATAACCAATGACCGAAAGAATTTACAATTTCAGCGCAGGACCGGCAATTTTGCCGCTCGAAGTACTCGAACAGGCACAAAGCGAGATGCTTTCGCTAAACGGAAGCGGAATGAGCGTGATGGAAATCAGTCATCGCTCGAAACATTTCGCGCCGATTCTCGAAGGCGCGAAAAACGGCATCCGGGAACTTTTGCAGGTGCCGGACAATTACCGAATTCTATTTCTGCAAGGCGGCGCGAGCTTGCAGTTTTCGATGATTCCGCTGAATTTTCTAAGCAAAAATGAAACGGCTGACTACATTGTCACCGGCGCTTGGGGCGTGAAAGCCGTTAAAGAAGCGAAACGTTGCAGTAACATTAAAACGATTTTTTCGACCGCCGATTCAAATTTCAAATCCGTTCCGACACAGGACGAACTCGATTTCAGCGCGAACGCCAGATACGTTCATTACACTTCCAACGAAACCATCGAAGGCGTGGAATTCAAAGACGATTTGGACGGCAAAGGAGTTCCGGTCATTTGCGACGCGTCATCAAACATCCTTTCAAAGCCGATTGACATCGAAAAATACGCGCTCATTTACGCCGGAGCGCAGAAAAATATCGGACCGAGCGGCGTAACGCTGGTGATTATCCGCGACGATTTAATTGCTGAAGTGCCAGAAAATCAGCATTCGATGCTCGATTATCGCCTTTTCGCCGAAAACGATTCGATGCCGAACACGCCGAATACCTGGGGAATTTATATTATCAATCTCGTCTGCGAACACCTCAAAAAACACGGCGGACTCGGCGCGATGGAAACAAAAAACGCGGAAAAAGCTAAGATTCTTTACGACGCGATTGACGCAAGCGACGGATTTTACAGCGGACACGCCGAAAAATCCGCACGTTCTTTGATGAATGTGACGTTTCGGCTGCCGTCTGAAGAACTCGAAAACAGATTTGCGGCGGAAGCGACCGCCAACAGCTTAGACGGCTTGAAAGGACATCGTTCAGTCGGCGGCATTCGCGCTTCGATTTACAATGCTTTCCCGAAAGCAGGTGTTGAAACGCTTGTCGAATTTATGCAGAGTTTTGCGCAGAAGAACGGATAGAATGAGATTCGATTTAAACGAGAAATGGCGTTGAAATTCTAAAAATTTCAACGCCATTTCTTTTCCAAACACTTTTATTCGGTCATTTGGGCGCGATTTAAAACCGCCGTCGAGTTTACGTCGGGCGAGCCGACATCAATAAACTTAAATGAAATCTGCGTGGTACTGATTTTTTCGATAATCGCCTGTCCGCCATCGGCGCATTTGTCTTGTCCGAAAGCCAGCGTTTCTCTAAAAATCGCCTTCTTTTTGCCGATCTTGATTGCTTTCCATTCGCCGCCGCAATTCAAAGAAGGATATTCAATCGTGTATTTATCCTTCTGTGCCGTAAATTTTATCGTCCATTTCGTATCCGTATCAACCTGATAACCCGTGCCTTCCCAAACTCCCAAAATCCAATTCTTTTTATCGGCAACAGCAAAATTCGACTGGTATTGTCCGTTCACAAAAAACGAATCTTCGTCCGTCAAAAAACTTTTTTGCTGATAATCAAAATTCACGGCGCGAATTGTCACGCCGAAAAGAGACAACAACGCCATCGCCAATAAAATATTTTTTCCTGTTTTCATATTTCGTCTTTAATTATCCTGAAAATTTTTAGATTGATTTGTTGTCCGGGGAATAAAACTGATTAATCTTAACACAATCAAAATGTTTTTCAAGCGGATAAATTTCCGATTTTAGAACGCAATTACATTCGTCAAAATTGTTAAAAGTTCTTCTTCTTCGGCTTCTGAAACGGTTCGTAAGTCAATTAAAACTTTGTCTTCGAGAATTCTAGTGATAATCGGCGGATTACAATATCTCAATTTTTCCTCTAATTTATCAGCAGACATTTCCCCGTCTTTCAGCGCAAGCAAAGTCGTCGTCGGCTGAACCATCGGAGCAGAACCGCCGCCGACGACTGACTTCCCCTGTATAATTTCAAGCGTCAAATTCGAGTCTTCGCTTATTAACCTTTTCAATTTCTGCGAGAAGTTTTTTATTCTGTTTTTGATTTCAGATTCCGACATCGAAAGCATTTTCAGAACAGGAATTTCTTCCAAAGCCGTTTCGCGCCGGAAAGATTCGAGCGTCGCTTCGAGCGCGGCGTAAATAAATTTATCAACTCGCAGCGCACGGTAAAGTGGATGTTTTCTGATTCGTTCAATCGCTTCGCGCCGACCGACGACTAAACCCGACTGTGCGCCGCCGAGCAATTTATCGCCGCTGAAAGTGACAACATCCGCGCCCGCTTTTATGGAATTTGAAATAACAGGTTCGTCCGTCAAGCCGTATTTGGACAAATCGAAAATCGCGCCCGAACCGGCATCTTCATATAATAAAATGTTTTTCTCGTGCGCTAGTTCAGCGAGTTCGACGAGTTCCGGTGCGTGTGTGAAACCGACGATGCGAAAATTCGACGGATGAACTTTGACGATTAATTTCGTGTTTTCGTTGATCGCCCGTTCGTAATCGGCGAGTTTCGTTCGGTTGGTTGTGCCGACTTCTTTCAAGATCGCGCCGGATTGCTCCATTACGTCAGGCACGCGAAAGTCGCCGCCGATTTCGACTAATTCGCCGCGCGAAACGATGGCTTCGCCGCCTTTTGCCAGCACGGTTAAAACCAAAAATGCCGCCGCCGCGCAGTTGTTGACAACCAGTGCGCTTTCCGCGCCGGTTAATTCACAGAGCAGATTTTCAACCGCCGCGCCGCGTTTTCCTCGATTTCCCATCGGCAAATCGTATTCGAGCGTGCAGTAACGCGCCGCGTTTTCCGTCAATGCCTTTATTGCGTTTTTCGAAAGCGGCGCACGTCCGAGATTCGTATGAATAACAACGCCGGTCGCGTTAATAACACGGCGCAGATTTGAATCCAGCTCGCTTCGCCGGATTTTTTCCAGTTGATTTTCGGCTGACTTTAATAAATCTTCGCGCGAATAATTTGCGTTGCCGTTTTGTTCGCTCAATATTTCCCGCCGCAGATTGTCGGTCGCGGCGCGAGCCAGCGCAGTCAGATGTTTCGCACCTGTTTGCGGCAGCATTTTCGCGGCGGTCGCGGTTTGAAGCAGCGCATCAATCGAAGGCAGAAGCCGCAAAATTTTGCTCTTGTCCGGTTTGTCCATTAAATTATTTTAACCGAAAAGCATCGAAAAACGCGGAATTGTTTCCGCTTTAAGAATCTAAATATATTGGAGAGGTTTTCAAACTCGTAAAAAAATGGCAGTTATAGGAAACAAATTATACCGGCAGTCGCAAAGCAAATACGAAGATTCCGCCGCGCTCGACCAGCAAATCGCCCGACTCGAAGATGACATTCGCAAATTGAAGATTGATTTTGACATCTTATTTTAACGGCGGCACAAAACGTCCGCCGCTCGAATCCAGAGCGCGTCTCGACGCAAATCTTAAACGGCTCGCCGACGACCGCAATCTAACTTTCGCACAGCGTTACCAATTCAATATGGTCGTTTCGCGTTTTACGTCTTACCGCGAACTCTGGCGGCGAATGCTCAAAAAACGCGGCGAAGAAATCGCATAATTTCAATTGATCCAAATAAAAAAGCGACCTCGAATGAAGTCGCTTTTTTACTTGATAAATACCGTTCGGCTTTTTCGCAAAAACCGAAAACGGTCAGATGGATTTAACTTATTCGTCAACCCGCATCACGTTTTCCGCCTGCGGACCTTTCGGACCGTTAGTGACTTCAAACTCGACATCCTGCCCTTGCGTCAATGTTTTGTAACCGTCGCCCGAAATCGCGCTGTAATGCACAAAGACATCCTGCTCGCCCGGTTTTTCAATAAAACCGTAACCCTTCGCATTGTTAAACCATTTGACCGTACCGTTAGTTTTTGACATTTTCCTCTAATTCCTCCTACAAACTTCAGTGAATTTATTAATTTAAAAGACCTTTTTCAAGGCTCAGTTATTGTTATTTCGTTCTTCGCCGGAAGGCTTTATCAATCAAACAGTAAACACACCGAACGGTTGACGAAACATTGCGATTTCGTCTCGTGCAGATTATAAGAAAATGTAATAAAACTCATTTTCTAAAAAAGTAGAAAATCTTAAACAGCAAGATTTTTAGGGGATTGTTTTTGCGTTGTTTTTTTGATAGAACGAAAGAAAATTTAACGGAAATAACCACGGCTGTCAAGACTCAATTTCAATTTTTTTGTAATTCACCCGCTTCCCGTCACAAAATTGACATAAAACAACTGATAAACGAAGATAATTACACCAAATATATGATTAACAACGGCGAAAATACATCAGCTTTCCTACAATGAATATCTAAAAGTCCCCGAACTGATCGAGTTACAGGAAACTTTGTCGGAGCCGACGAGTCACGATGAGTTTTTGTTTATTGTCATTCATCAAACATACGAACTTTGGTTCAAACAAATTCTGCACGAACTTGACGCGAGCATCAGCTGGCTGAAGGAAAACCGCACTTTTCGCGCAAATCATTCCTTGAAAACGGTCGCGTCAATCGGCAAAGTCGTCGTCAGCCAGATTCATATTTTGGAAACAATGGCGCAAATCGGCTTTCTCGAATTCCGCGACAAATTAAATCCGGCAAGCGGTTTCCAATCAACGCAGTTCCGCGAAATCGAATTTGTTTCGGGCGCGAAAGACGAAAAAATGATGAATCATTTCACTCACGATGATTTCGCTTTTGAAAGATTATCGAAACGCTTTAACGAGCCGAGTCTCGCCGACGAATTCTGGAACCTGCTCGGCAGAAACAACTTCGCGGTCGAAAGCGAACGCGAACAAAATCGCTACGATTGTCGAAATTCTCAAACGTCCCGAAACACACGCCGACTTTTTTATAATGCAGGATTTGCTCATCGAACACGACGAAAACATTGCTTTGTGGCGTTACAATCACGTTTTGATGGTCGAGCGAATGCTCGGAATGAAACGCGGCACGGGCGGTTCGGAAGGCGCGGGATACTTGCGCACGACGCTCTCTAAAAAATTCTTTCCCGAACTCTGGGAAGCCCGCACTCATCTGTAAAACCAACGCGAAACTACAACTTCTGTATTGCGCCGCGCATCAAATTTTGCAAACCGACCTGGTTATAAAAGGAGTTTCGCAATGCCGTCATCAATCAAAATCTTTCTGCTAATTCTGTTTCTGTTCACCGTTTCAAACGCGCAAACGCCCACGCCGACACCGACGCAGGACGATGAACCGGAACGCATTTTCACCGAAGAAATCAAACTGAATGTTTCCGCCGTTGACCGCGACGGAAAGTTTTTCAAAGGTGTGAAAAAAGAAGATTTGGTGATTATGGAAGACGGGCGACTTCATCAGGCGAGCAGTTTGCGGCGTATTCCGGCGAATGTTTTGATTTTGCTCGACACCGGCGGCGAAATGCGTGCGAAAAAAGGTTTCGACCAAACGAAAAACACGGCGCGAAGCGTGATAAACGCGCTCGCCGCTGACGATTCGGTAGCGATTATGGATTATCACGATAAAGTTGAAATCGTTAGCGAATGGACGACCAAAGATGCGGCACTGACCGCGCTCAACAGCAAGGCGAACTTCGGCAGACGCTCGGTTTTCATCAACGCGCTCGAACAGGCAACGCGATTTTTACAGAAAACACCGCTCGACAATCGCCATCTGATTTTAATCACCGACGGCACCGACACGATCAACGACCAAACCGAACGCCGCGCCGCGATGCAGAATCTGCTGGCGACCGACATCAACGTCCACGTTATCAGCTATACGAAACTCGAATTGACCGACCTCGAACCGCGCTCGAAAGGCATTTCCAAAACGCCGCCGCCGCAAGCGATGCCCGACGAAGTTAAAGCGCAACTGCCAAACGGCGTGCGCCAGGTGGCGATGGCTCCGAAAAGCATTTCGATCAGCACCGACCGCGCCTTTCTAAAGAAAATGCGCGACCGCAAAACCGCTCTGCTCGACAGCGAAAATTATCTGACGATGCTTTCCGCCAACACGAACGGCGAATTTATTCTGCCTGCATCGAACGAAGAAATGCTGGCGAAAACCGCGCTCGTCGCGTCGGTGATAGATTCGAGCTATGTCGTAACCTACACGCCGAAACGCGCCTTAAGCGAATCGCCAAACGGCGAAGAAAGAATTATCGAGGTTTCCTCGCGCCGCCCAAATCTACAAGTCCAAGCGAAAAGAAAATTAGTGGTAAAAAATTAGACAAAGTTCATTTATCATTCAACCACAAAACTAAAATTTATTTTGGAAGCTCATCAATTTGTAAAACAATCGGGTCTGCGCCGCTCTCTTTAACGGCATCAACGATTTTAATAAATTCGCCGTATTTTGTTGAAGGCGGCACTTTAACGGCAACTGCTCTTACAATTTTTTCGCTATCGGGTTCGTAAACTCCTTCATTTTGTCGCGCTTCAAAAAATTCTTTAAGTTTATTCGTAAGCGGTTTTGTACTTGAAATTTCGGCAAATTTAATGCTGTTTATTTTTATCTCGCCTTCTTTTTCCATTGAAACAATAAAAAAAGTGTCATCGTTCGGCATACCTTTCGGGATCGGATTGGGAATTTCGATTTGTGGAAAAAGAGATTTCTGAGTTCGCCAGTAATATTCTTCTTGAGATTCGCCCGGTTTAATCAACAACGGAAGTTTCACATGGAAAACATAGCCGGGAAGTTTGTGTTCGGAATAATTCCAAAGCGTGAAATATGTAACAAAGCAAAGAGTTGCAAAAAAAGCTAAGAATGTTCTGAAATTGCGAAGTTTCATTATCAAATTTAGACACCAAAATTTCAGAAAAGTTCCTACTCTCTAAATCAATTATTCTAAAACGCCTGCGAAAAGCGGAAATGAAGCTGCCCTTGTTTGACGCGGAAAATTGAATTCGTGCCGTCGGTCTGCGGAATCAGAAATTGCGGCGGATTGAGCAGAAAGCCGTAATCAACGCCGATTTCGCCGCCAATCGGGGCTTTGATGCGCAAGCCTAATCCGACCGTATGCGACCAAACCGAACGGAGATTTTGGCGGAAAACATCGTTTGCCGGAACTTCAGGCGGGTTGAAAATATCGCTGACGCGGCGGAAAACATTGCCGCCGTCGTAAAACGGCACGGCGCGAACTGATTTGGAAAGCGGCACGCGGGCTTCGAGATTGATGATGGCGAGCGCGTTGCCGCCGAACGGAACTGTAAACGGCGTTAAGAAAACCGGATCGCCGCTGCTGTTTCTAAACAGTCCCTGCGGCACAACGACGACGCGCGGACCGGCTTGCTCGAAATCAAAGCCGCGCAAAGTCGTCGAACCGCCTGCAAAAAACCTTTCGCTAATGGGCAAAATGCCTTCGAGTTCGGGAAACTGCGCCGACGAAAATCTGTTTCCCGACGAAAAAACGCTCGCTAAACCAAGAACGGCGCGACCGGCAAAAGTCGTGTTGCGTAAGAACGAAGCAGTGTAATAGGTGTTGAAACTGCCCTGAAATTTGTGATAACCGATGTTCGCGCCGAGCGCGGGCAGTGAAACCGTATATTCCGCCGTCAAATAATTTCCGCGCGTCGGATCGCCCGGATTATAGCGGCACGGATCGCCCGCGTCGCCTTTCCTGATAATGTCGAGAATCGTATTTTGCACCGAACAATTTTCGCGCGTGTCGAAAACAAAATTTGTGCCGAAGCCGGAAGTTCTGATTCTCGAATCAGGACGCAGCAAATCTTTAATCAAAAGACTTTCGATGTTATACAGCCGCACGTCTTCAAACTTGTAGCGCGCAAACAAAATACTGCGTTTGCTGCGGCTGATCGTGCGGCTCGTTTCCATCGAAAGCGAAAGGCGGTTGATGGTCGGGTCGCTCGTGGCTGCGCCGAATTGGTCAATCGGATTGCCGTTTTCGTCAACGCGCTGGACGATGCCGAAAGTTCCTTTATCAAACGTCGAACGGAAAAATCTCGTGACGGTCGAATCGCGTTCGTAGCGTGCTGAAAATGTCAGCGGCGCAAAACGCATAACGCCGTCGTCGGTTCTGCCGTCTTTTAAGAATCGCGGATTGAGAAAATCAATCTGTGCGCTTTGCCGAACGCGGCTGGCACGAATTTGCGCGCCGCCTTGCAGAAGTTTTCCGAAAAGATTGAAATGACGGACGTTGAAGAATCCATTAGCGCCGATGTCAGTCGAAAAGCCGCCGCCGTATGTACACGAGAATCGGTTTTTGCTCTTCGATATTAACGATGACATCTGACAAACGATTGCCGTCGGCGCGTTCGCCCGCCGGTTCGGTTTTGATTTCGACGAGACTGAAAGCATCGGTTAAATAAAGATTCTGCTCGCTCGTGAAAATATCGGTCGCCCGCAAAACATCGCCTTCGCGCAAATTTATCGCTCTTAAAATCGCGTCGCGCTTAGTACGTTCGTTGCCGTTGATCAAAATGCGGTTGATGAAAACTTTTTTGCCTTCGTTCTCAACTGTATAAACGACTTTCACCAATTCCTGGCTGGCATCGGCTTCGTCTTTCGTAGTTCGATCAGCGCATAACTGACTTTCGCGTCATAAAAACCGGCTTTCGAGTAGAAAGTCTGTAAGCTCGCGCACGCCGTTTCTGGCTCGCGCACGCGAAAAGTTTTTGCCGATCGAGCTCGGCAGTTGAGCGTTGAGAACGTCGTCGGAAAAAGACGTGTTGCCGACAATATCGATGCTGTCAATGCGCGTCGGAATTCCTTCTTCGACGACGAAAGTCAAAATCAAATCTTCGCCGTTCGGCGAAACGCCCTGCCGAACCGTCACTTCGTTCGACGATAACCGAGTTCGCGCAACAGAGATTTGATTGTCAAGCGGTCGCTTTCGATAATCTCGTTGCTCGTATAACCGCGCCCGTAACCGAAAAACGGAATAAAGCCGAGCGCGTTCGCTTCCTGCGAACCGAGAACGCTTTTGATGTCGGCGGCAGCAAATTGATCGGTGCCTTCGATGCGAATATCAACGAGCTTTAACTGGCGATTTAAGTTGGCGCGATACGTTAACGTCAACCGTTCGGTTCATCAATTCCGCACCGCTTAACGAGCCGCACAAGACATTGGTTTCGTTCGTCGTGACGCTCGCTTCAGTTTCGGTAAATTCCGGATTGACCGAACAAATCGCCGAGACTTCCGCAAAGAAAAATCCCTGTTCCTGATAATAATTTCTCAAACGCCGTTCGCCTTCGATAATCGAAGCGTAATCGAGCGTGCCTTCGCGCTTGATTGATAAAAGTTCGGTCAATTTTTTATCGCCGATTTTCTCTTCGCCCGCTTCGACCTTGACGTTGACCATCGCGCCGACTTTGCCTTTGACTTCGAGATTGACGGCGTTTTTATCAGGATCAAAAACGACCCGCGCGTCTTCGAAATTCAGGTGCGAGAAAATTTTCTTCGCGCAGAGCTTTGCGAATTCTTTCAACGTCCTGCGCCAACCGTTCGCGCGTAAATAAAGCATCGGCTTTTTTCAATTTTAATTTCGTCAGTACTTTCGCTGCATTGAAACCTTCGATGTTGACGGCAAAATTCTCGACCGTTGCCTGCGCGTTCGGCGTAACCTGAAAAGTCACGGTCACTTCGGTTTCGCTTTTCGTCGGCTGCTGCGAATACGTTACTTCCGCGTTGAAAAATCCGCGTTCGCGCAGGTAAACTAGAATCAAATCGGCATTGTTGCGGAGTGTTTGGTCGGTAATCGAAGTTCCCGGATTTAGCAGATTTAATTTTAGAAGTAATTCCTGTTCGGTAACTTCGTCGCCGACCGTATTGCCGATATTGATGACGACTTTTTCGGCTTGCGTTTTGCGCTTGATAACAAAACGCAGAGTTACGCCCGATTCTCCGGCGGTCGTGGCTTCGACCCGCGCCGAAACGATTCGCTTTGTTTTATAAAGCGCGTCGAGCGCGTCGCGCACCTTGACGGCGGAATAAGTGTCGCCGAGCGTGTTGCGGATAATTAATTCAAATTGCTGCGCGGCGGAAACGGCACGGTCAGTTCCTTCAAATGAAACGGCGATGTTGGAAATCTGACGGTCTTCGTAAACGCTGTTCTGCGCGAAAATCGTGAAAGTGAAAAGCAAAATCAGACCGCAGAAACGCAGAGACGCAAAGAGAAAATTGACGGGGACGAAAGGTATAGACTGAACAGATGAGATAAAAGAAATATGATTTATCCTGTTTATCCTTTTCATCTCTTTCATCCCCGTTTGAATTATCCCTTGTTTGGTGAAAACTGTGCGTTTCAATTTATTCTCTGTCCTTCTCCTTAAAATCTTTTTCTCAAACGAATTTCAAAATTAAAATTATTATTTTGTCTGGTGACGTTCGAGAGCGAACGCTGTTCGTATTGCGCGACGAACGACAAACGATTCGAAACGCGATATTCGAGAGCCAGAACCTGATTTTGATCTTCTGAAAGATTCGTCGAATAAGTCACCAAAAGATTGCGGTTGATTTGTCTGCCGACCGTCAGACGCGCCGACGGATTGAGCCGCTGACCGGAAATAATCGGGTCAATCTCGAAGCGATTCAAGCCGAAAAGTTTGTCGGTCGCTTTGCTCAACGGATTGTTAATCAATTCGTCGGTCAAAATTTCCGCCGCCGTATTAATTCCCGATTGCGCGAGCGTCGGAATTCCCGTATCGGTATTTGCCAAACTTCCCGTCGTAATCAACGAAATCACGTCGGCTTGCGGCAGCGCCGGACTCGAACGAACCGTCGCATTCAAATTGTCCGTGTTGGTCAATTCGCCAACCAAGCTGACGATAACCTGATAACCGTTGATTTCGGCTTCGGCTTGCAGATTGATAAACGGTTCGATGCTCGTGTTCGGCGGAAATTCCAACGTACCGCGCTGAACTTCGTAACGTTCCTTGCGGAAGAAAATCGTGCCGCTGTTGGCAGTGATTCTGCCGGAAATTTGCGGATATTCAGTGTCGCCCGTGACGCGCAAAGAAGCCGAGGCGGTTAAATCCGCGAGATTGTTGCGAACAATGAGCGCGTCGCGTCCTTCGATTCGAATATCGAGTTTCGGAACGCCTAAAAACGAAGACGAACCCGCCGAACCTTCCGACAAACGAACCTTCGCCGCCGACCGCTGATAAAATCCGCCAGATCAATATCTTTATTATATATGGCGCGTTTAGCGTTTATTCTGCCGGCAATCAGCGTATCGAGAATATTATTGCGCCGCACGCCGCTGATTTCGATTTCAGCATCGCCCGTCGTCACTAAATCCGACAATCGGCGCGGTAAAATTATCTGCCGGAAACTTCAAAACGGAAACTCTGCAACTCCAAACCTTCGATTGACGCGCCGCCCGAAGCCGTCACGCGACCGCCGCCCAAAAATCCGGTCAAACGTTCGATTTGCGCCTGATCGGAATTAAACAAAATGCGTCCGCGAATTCGATCGAGCGTCAACCGGTCCGAACCGACAAAAGCCGCGACCGAAGCATTTTGCAGTTCCGCCTGCCGTTCAATTTCGCGCTTCGGAATTTACACCCGTTAAGGCGAACCGCGACATTGGCAAGTCCGGCGAAAAATGTATTTTTCGACAAGCGCGTTAAAGACGCTCAAATTAACCGTCCCGTCAACCGCCAAATTATTGATGCCGTCGTCGGTCAACGCTTTTGTGCCGGTCACGACGATATTCGAGCCGCCGCCGGAAAATTTCGCGCTGTTGATGACGACTTCTCTAGCGTTAAACCTGACTGAAACCGGCTCGCTCGCCACAAGCGGCGTTTCGCCGATTTGCAAAGCAAGCTGATTGAAAGTCGCCGCGCCTGCACAAATTATCCGTCGTAAATCCGCGCGTTCCGTCAGCTTTCACGCCGTAAAGATTACCTTCGACGAAAACTCTGCCGTTGGCTTTGCCCGTAATCTGCTACGTCGCCCGAATCGGCTGGACGCACAAGCGCGATATACGGCGCGAGTTCCGTATTATTGAAAACGGTTTCGGCGCGAAACGGCAGATTTTCGTCGGCGAAATTAACGCTCGCAACGATTGTCTGCGGCTGATTTTCAAAATCTACCGTCAGATTTGCGTTAAGCTGTTGATTTTCGGTTTTGCCGACAAATGTTATTGCGCCGACCTGATTGCCGTTAAAGAAAACATTTCGCGCCGCGCCGTTAAAATTGATGTCGTAAGTTTTCGCGTCGGAACCGGCACCGACGGCTTTGGCGGTCAAATCTATAATGCCGTTGATTTCCGGCAGACTTTTACTGTTCGGAATAAACGGCTTAACGCGGGCAAAATCAATATTTTTGCCTTCGACGTTAAAATCAAAGGCAGTCGTATCGGTTTGATAAGTTCCGTTTGCCAACAACCTGCCGTCGCCGAATTTCGCTTCAAATTTTTCCAAATTGACTATATTTCCCGCAAAAGTCGCCTTCGCGTCGAAGCCGTCGAAACGCTCGCCGTTGATCGTTCCCGCACTTGAACGAATATTCGCTTCGCCCTGTAAATTTTTCGGAATGCCGCTGACGTTGATCGTGCCCGAGGTTTTCGCCTGAAAATCCTGCAGCTGCGACGGCACGAGATCAATTGGCAAAGCCGCCAGCAAATTTCCCGTATTTACATCATTTAGCGTCGCCTGAACGGAAATATTATTTTCGCCCGTGTTCGGAATGCTGACGTTAAAAGCGAGATTTCCGCCGCCGTTCGGTTCCTGCAATTTTCCGTCGCGCAGTTCGATCAAATCGGGCGCAACCGAAATATTCGTCGCTAATGAGCCGACATTTCTGCCGCGCAGAATCAAAGAATCAAGTGAAGCGCGACCTTCGACGTTCGGATTTGTCAGATTTCCCGTAATCGTTCCGTTAAAATTAAAATTTCCCGCCAACTGCGCTTTGTAGTTATCAAGCTGCGTTTCGAGTTCGGGCGAGACGTTCAAAACTTTGATAATGCGCTCGACTTCGCTCGCGTCGGTCGAATTCAGCGCGAGATTCAAATTTGAATTGTAGCCGTTCAAATCGAAACTGCCCGTCGCTTTAAGTTCGCTTTTTTCCGTGTTTAAATTCGCGTAATTAATGTCGAAAAGTCCGTTCGTCGCCTTCAAACCCAAACGCCCGTTAACCGGAACGAGTCCGCGTTCAGCGGTTCCGGCGTTCGCCGCGAAATCGGCGGTTAAATTTCCGCTCGCAGTTTTGAAATTCGTTCCCGCAAAAGTCAGATTCGCGCTGCCCGTAGTTTTGCCTTCAATCGGCACGACTCGACCGCCTTGCAGAGCGAGTAATTTTGATAAATCAAGATCGGAAAATGTCGCGTTAACCTCCGAACGGCGGCGATTCGTCAAAGCAATCGTCGCGTCGCCGTTAACTGTGCCGTCCATGACATCTGCGGTTAAATTTTTGAGCGCGACCTGATCGTTTTCCGCGATGACCGAAGCGCGCGCCGCCCCGAGTTTGACGCTGCCGAGAATGCCGCCGCCGAGACTCAAATCCGCGCTGGCGCGATAACGTCCCGACGGTTCAAGAACGAAAACCGGTTTGTAAATTTTCACCGCTTCGAGATTTCCGCCGCCGTCAATCGTGGATTTGGTCAGCGCAATGTTGCCCGCGTTAATGTCGCCGGAACTCGCCTCGATTCTGCCCTGCCGAATTGTCAGACGAACGCCCGCGACGTTGATGCTGCCCAAAACTGCCGCGTCGGTTTCGATTTTCGCCACCTGCAAACTATTCGAATAAATTTTCGTTTCGCCGCTGCCGATATTTACATCAACGCCCGTCGCGTTCAGACTGCCGAGTTTCGCGCCGTTCGCATCCAGATTGTCGGCTTGAACTTGTCCCAACTGAACATCGGTTCTCGCTTTCGTATCAATCGCCGTGACGTTTTTCGCCCGCAAATTTCGCAGTTTAATATCTTCAGTTTGAACCGTTTCAGCGCGAACCGTATCAGCTTTTACGTCGGTTCGGTCGCCGCGATCCGTAACTTTAATATTTCCCGCGTTTACGCCGCGCAAAGTCGCACCTTCGGCGTTAACGACTGCCGCGCGAAGATTCGGCGCGGAAACATTCGTTGTGCCGTTCGAGTTCGAGACTTTGACGTTTTGGGCTAATAAAGTTAGGAGTTCGACATCTTGGTTGGAAAATTTTGCGGCGCGGACGCTGCCCAGAGTTGCGGCGAGTTGTTCATCTTTGTATTCGGCAACCGCATCGGAAACAAAAAGTCCGGCGATTGTTCCGGCAGGAGTTTTCGCCGCCGCCGCTTGCAGTTCGCCGACCCATTTGAAATCGGTTCCCGTGCCGCGAATGTTGCCGACGAGCTGCGGAAAATCAATCTGAAAATCTTCAAACGTCAGCAATTCGGCAATCGCTTTGCCGTTCGCATTATACATTGAACCGTCGCCTTCGACCGTCGCGTTCAATTGCAAAGCCTTCAGTCTGAATATTTGAAGCCGCGAGCGCGTCGGATTTTATTTCACCGACGACTTTGTATTTTTCGCCTTCGCCCGTGACTGTGCCGTTGAAATTGCCGACACCGCGAAGCGGCGTACCGATTGGAAAAACGTTGGAGGTCTGCGTTAAATCAACGGTCGAAGCGATGTTGAGATTGTATTTCAGTGCCGCCCAATCGGTTAAAGTTCCGCTCAAAGCTGACTCGCCAATCGGCGTGGTCAATTTCAAATTGGCGATCTCTGCGCCGAGTTTATCAACGATTCCGCTGGCGCGAATATCAACCGGCTGAACGACGCTTTCGTCATAGATAAAATTTGAATCGGTCGAGGTGAAATCAAATTTGTAACGCTTCTGTTCGTCGGGAACGACGGCGTTTTCCGGCTCTAAATCGAGCGCGATGTTTTTCGCGTCCGCATTTATTTTATGCGTCGCGTCGCCGAAATGCACCAAGCCGTTTTTTAAAGAAAATCTCAGCGAAGTATATGTAAAATTGACGCGCGAACCGGCTTCGTCTTCGACGAATTTCAAATTATCAAAATTGGAATTGCCGTTCTCGTCAAATTTTACCCAGACTTCCGCGCCGTCAACGTCGGTCGTGTCAATCGAAATATCGCGGCTCAACTGCCACGCGTATAAATCTTTGACAGTCAAACCGAGTTTCGCGTCCTTAATAAAAAATAATTTTTCGCCTGTCAATTTGTCGTTGAACGTCGCGTTTTCCAGATGAAGCTGAAGCGGCGCGACAGTCAAACTGAAAGTGTCCGCCGTAAAATCAACACCGATCTCATTCATCTTGGCGACGAACTGCGTTTTCACGTAATTGTCAAAATAGCCGTAACGATAAACAAGAACCGTAGTAAAGCGCGAGCAAAACAACCGCCAGCGCAATCAGCCCGAAAGAAATTCCGGCATTGCGGCGCGTAAAATATCGGCGGCGAACGACGACGGACGCGGTTTCCTCCGACGCATTTTCCGGCTGCGGTTCAAAATCTTCCGTTTCTTCGGTTTGATTATCGTTTTCTTCAGACATTTCTTATAAAACCACGATTTGCACGCATTAGTATTTCACAGCGCGACGGTTTCGACAATTTCCAAATCAAACGCTTCGATCGCTGAAATACGCGGCGGATGATTCGACAAAAGCCGAATTTTTTTCACGCCCAAATCGTTTAAAATCTGCGCTCCGATGCCGTAATCGCGGAATCTGCCGTAACCGGTTTCGCGTCGCGCCGTGCGAAAATCCACATTTTTTTCCTGCATCACGGCGTAAGTCTGCAATTGATGAATTAAATCGAGATTATGTTCGCGCTGGCGAAGATAAAGAATGACGCCTTGTTTGGCTTGGGAGATTTTTTCGAGCGAATTCTTAATTGCCTGAGACGCTTCGCCTATTTTTGAGCCGAACATTGCAAACGTAACATTCTCCGTTTGGACGCGAACAAAGACAGGTTCGGTTGCCTGTTCTAAATCGCCCATTGTCACGGCGACGTGCGTTTCGCCGTTCATAATATTTTCGTAAACAAACGCGCGGAAAGTTCCGTAATCGGTCGGCAAATCCGTTTCGACGACGCGCCGCACGAGCGTTTCCTTTTGAATTCGATAACGAACTAAATCGGCGACGGAAATAATTTTCAGCGCGTGTTTTTCGGCAAATTTCTCCAAATCCGGCATCCGCGACATCGTGCCGTCGTCGTTCATAATTTCACAAATAACGCCCGACGGATCGCAGCCGGCGATTCTGGCAATATCAACGCTCGCTTCGGTTTGACCGACGCGAACGAGAACGCCGCCGCGCTTGGCACGAAGCGGAAAAATATGTCCGGGACGCGCTAAATCCGAGGCTTTCGATTCGGGATTGACCGCCGTTAAAATGGTTTTCGCGCGGTCGGCGGCGGAAATTCCGGTCGTTACGCCTGTCCGCGCTTCGATTGAAACGGTGAACGCAGTTCCCATACTAGAAGTGTTTTCGGCAGTTTGCGGAGAAAGTTGCAGTTCATCGCAGCGTTCTTCGGTCATCGGCAGACAAATAAGCCCGCGGGCGTGCGTAATCATAAAATTGATGATTTCCGGCGTGACTTTTTCCGCCGCGCAAACCAGATCGCCCTCGTTTTCGCGGTCTTCGTCGTCAACAATGATAATCATTCTGCCGTTTTTTATATCTTCGGCGGCTTCTTCAATGGTGGCTAAAGGCATTTTTGATTTTGAATTCTAAATTCGCAGCAAATCCCATGTAATAAGCGTAAATTTTAGCGAAAATAACTTTGTTTGGCGAACGATAAATTGGAATGCGGAATCGCGGACGTTAATCTTTGAATGAAAAGTTTGATTTCGTGCGGGTTTTGCTGAAATTTTGATTGACAGCCGATTCAATTCGCTTATACTCGTAAAATATGAAAATGCCGAAATTTATGCTGCGCGGTTCCGCTCGTCCGCGCGAAGCGATTATGGCTTCACTCGGAACGCTTGAACGCCAGACGCTGAACGAAGTATGGCAGCAAAAAGAAGTCAGCGTTCGGCAGCTTGAACTGTCTTTCGGCGAAACAATCGCTTATACGACGATTATGACGACACTTGACCGTTTGTATAAAAAAGGTTTTTTAGTCAGACGCAAAAGCGGACGCGCGTTTTTATACTCGGCGCGTTTCTCGCCCGAAGAATTAGAACGCGGTTTGGCAGAAGACGTAATCAGCGGTTTGCTCGACACCGTAACCGAACGAGTCGAGCCGGTTTTAGCCTGTATAGTTGATGCGGTCAGCGAGCGCGACCGCGATTTATTGGATGACCTTGAGCGGCTCGTGCAGGAGAAACGGCGCGAGATTGACGCTAAAAAAAAGTAAACCGTGTATATTCTGCTGGCAATTTTTCTGTGTTTCGCCGCGCTGTTCGCCTTCAACTGGCTGGCTTCGGCGGCAGCGGTTGTTTTATGGCGGATGATTTCACCGCGTGCGAAAAATTGGTCGGCAATTCAGCGGGCGAAAATTATTTTCGCATTTCGAGTTTTTCCAATTATCGGCGCGTTGATTTTCGTCCTGGCTTTCCTGCTGCCCGCGTTCCTTTTATTTGAACCTTATAACACAAAGGAAGTCGTCACATATAAATTAGCTTTGCCCGCGCTGCTTTCCGTTTTCGGAATATTATTGGCTGCTTTCCGCGTCGGCGG
The DNA here is from genome assembly GCA_963761145.1 of Pyrinomonadaceae bacterium. Taxonomy (GTDB): domain Bacteria; phylum Acidobacteriota; class Blastocatellia; order Pyrinomonadales; family Pyrinomonadaceae. The sequence goes on along the minus strand of CAVXFU010000003.1, from coordinate 320,655 downwards.
AAAATTATGGAAAACCCGTCGGCTCATTGCCGGCTGGCTCGTTCGCGCCGAGAAAATTTCCGTTTCGAACGTCGAAATTCCTGTTTACTGCATTCAGCACGAATTTCCGCTGATCGCCGTTGTCGGCGTATTTTCTCCGAAAATTTTTGTTGCCCGCCAGATTTTCGATTCGCTCGACGCGGCAGAATTTCGCGCCGCTATCGCTCACGAATACGGACATTTAATCGCTTATGATAATTTAAAACGAATAATTCTCGGCGTGTGCCGCGATTTGCTGGTCGTTCCGTTCGGTCGCCGATTCGACCGGCTCTGGTCGGAAACTGCCGAATCAGCCGCTGATGAATATGCGGTGCGAAACGGCGGCAACGAAACGGCGATTAATCTTGCCGCCGCGATTGTCAAAATCGCCCGAATCGCGCCGATGAACGCTACGCCGACGACGCTCGCCGGCGCGTCGCTGCTGACCGAACAAACCGGCGATGTAACGTGGCGCGTGCGTCACCTGCTCTGGCTTTCGGAAATTGAACTTTCCCGCGTGAAAAATTTCTGGGCGCGTCATTCATCGAAAATTTATCTCGCCTGCGTTCCGGCAGTCGGATTATTAGCCGTCAACCGCGATTTTCTGCAAAATGTGCATTTTGCTCTGGAAAAAGTCGTTCATATCCTTCAGTAAATAAAGTTTCTCGCCGCTGATTTTACTCAACTTTCCACTTAAATTCGTTATTTATAAAAAACTCTTACGAACGCTGGTAGTAGTTTGAATCTGCCTTTAGTCTTTGACTTGAATGATGCTTTCCTGAAAAGAAACTTCAAATTAAACGGGTAAGTCTTGAACGAACGTGGAAATAGGGCGTCTGCGTTTGTCAGGTTTTCGGATTCGCATTTCAGTTTGTTACTTTCCAATTCATTACAAATTGAAATGCGAATCCGAGATATTAACTTATCTACGTGCCGCCGAAAAATTACTCATCGCTCTAATATATTGGAAATCCCGCTTTTTTCTTACATTTACCAATCAATAATTACCGATTAACATAAACGAGTGCGTTTTGAACTGAAGCTCGCTTTTAGATATTTCTTTGCGCGGCGTAAAAGCCTGACGCGTTTCACCTCGCTTGCGGCAATTGTCGGAATCGCGGCAGGCGTGGCGAGTTTGATTTTGGCGCAGGCTCTGGCACACGGCTTTGCCGATGAAATGCAGGGAAAAATCGTCGCCAACACCGCGCACATTTCAATTTTCATAAACGACGGCGCGGAAATTCCCGATTGGCAGTTAATAAAATCTGAAATCAAAAAACTGGAAAACGTCAGAGAAGTTTCCGCGACCGTTTACGAAAGCGCGGTCGTCGGCGGAGCGCGAACGACGAGTTACGCTGTTTTGCGCGTGATTGAAAATCTTCAACCACAAATTAACGATGAAAATCACCCTATTGAAATTTCGGTCGGCAAAGAACTCGCCGAAAAAACCGCTTTGAAAATCGGCGATGCGGTGGAACTCATCACGCTTGAAACGGAAGACGCGCCGCAGACGCAAGAAGTTTTCATCAAAGAATTATTTCAAACCGGACTTTACGAATATGATGCGACGTGGATTTATATTTCGCCGGAAAATTATGCGCGTTTGAAAGGAAAATCATTTTCGCCGACCGTTTTAGGCGTAGCGGTGAAAGATATTTACAAAGCGAACGAAACGGCGATTTTGATTCGGCGCAGATTAGGCGACAAATATAAAGTGGTTGACTGGCAGGAAGCTAATCAACCGCTTTTTGCCGCTTTGAGTTTGGAAAGACGCGTCGCGCTGGCGATTATTTCGCTGATAATTTTTATCGCCGCGCTGAACATTACGACGACGCTCGCGCTGCTCGTCAACGAACGCCGACTTGACATTGCGGTTCTCAGAACGTGCGGCGCGAAATCGCGGCAGCTTGTTTCTATTTTTTTAATCGAAGGTTTGCTTTTGGGCTTTTTCGGAATTTTTTCCGGCGTGATTCTGGGTTTACTCGGCTGCGCGGCGGGAAATTATTTCAAGATCATCAATCTCTCGAAAGAAGTTTATTCACTGAGTTACGTTCCGTTTCATCCGAATGCGGAAACTATTTCGCTGATAATTTTCGTCGCTTTCCTTTTATGTTTAGCAGCAACCGTCTATCCGGCATATCGCGCGAGTCGCATTAAACCGCTGGAAAATTTTCGGCAACAATAATTTTGGATATTTCATCTGTTTATAACTATATTAAGGCAAGTTCTAAAAATCTGTTCTTGAATTTTTTTTTGATTCGGTTCACACTTCTGCTATCGAAACATTTCAATCGGTAGAAAAGTCGAATTTGATTTATTATGTTTGAACGCTACACGGAAAAAGCGCGGCGCGTGATTTTTTTCGCCCGCTACGAAGCTCTGCAATACGGCTCGCAGGTCATTTCGCCCGAACACATCTTGTTAGGGTTGATGCGCGAGGATAAAACCGTCTCAGCCAGATATTTCCCGTTCCGCAATCCGTTGTCGGTCGAATCCGTGCGGCGCGAAGTCGAGGAAAAAATCATTTTGCGCGAGAGAATTCCGCAATCCGCCGAACTGCATCTCGCGCCGGAAACCAAACGCATTTTGGCGTTTGCCAACGAAGAAAGCCAGCTTTTGAAAAACCGGCACATCGGACCCGAACATTTATTGCTCGGACTTGTCCGGCAGGAAAATTCAATCGCGGCGGAAATTCTTTATCAATACGGTCTGCGCCTAAAAGACGTGCGAGAGGAAATCGCCAGACAAAACGGCTTTCCGAATTTACAGCAAATTACCCGCGAAAAATCCGACGTGCCGCATCTTCAGGAATTTACCAGAGATTTAACGGCAGACGCGGCGGAAGGAAAACTTGATCCGCTGATCGGGCGCGAAAATGAAGTCGAACGAATTATCGAAATTCTCTGCCGCCGGACGAAAAACAATCCGGTTTTAATCGGCGAAGCAGGCGTTGGCAAAACGGCGATTGTCGAAGGCTTGGCGCAGCGGATTTTTGAAAAAAACGTACCGTCATTTCTGGAAAACAAACGCATTTTATCGCTCGATTTATCGCTGATTGTCGCGGGAACAAAATATCGCGGTCAATTTGAAGAACGCCTGAAAAAAATTATGGCGGAACTCAAAGAAAATGACCGCTATATTGTTTTTATTGACGAACTGCACACGCTTGTCGGCGCAGGTTCGGCAGAAGGAACGCTCGACGCGGCAAATATTTTGAAACCCGCGCTTTCACGCGGCGAAATTCAATGCATCGGCGCGACTACGCCGCAGGAATTTCGCAAATCAATCGAAAAAGACAAAGCTCTCGAAAGACGTTTTCAATCAGTTAAAGTCGTGCCGCCGAATGAAGAAGAAGCGTTGCGAATTGTGCAGGGTTTAGCCGAAAGATACGAAGCGTTTCATCAAATTCGCTATTCAAAAGAAGCTTTCGAAGCGGCGGTTTATCAAACGAATCGTTATATTCCCGACCGATTTTTGCCCGATAAAGCGATTGACGTTTTGGACGAAGCCGGTTCACGCGCCAAACTTCGCTATCAAAAGCGAAGCGCAGTCGGAACCTTCGTGGAAGGAAACGGTTGAAAATTGGAAACGCGTGACGAATGAAGATCAATTACTCGCGTTTGAACTGAAAACGCTGGAAGATTCGTTTTTCGCCGTCGAAGTTTCAAAAGACGATGTTGAAGAAGTCATCGCGCGCTGGACGGGCGTTCCGATTCAGTCAATCAAACAGGAAGAAGCGAAAAAACTTTTGAAGATTGAAACGGAACTGCACCGTCGAATTATTTCGCAGCGTCCGGCAATTTCCGCGCTCGCACGCGCTATCAGACGTTCACGCGCCGGCTTGAAAAATCCGAATAAACCCGTCGGCTCGTTTTTGTTTTTAGGTCCGACCGGCGTTGGCAAAACCGAAGTCGCCCGAAGTTTGGCGGAATTTCTGTTCGGCTCGGAACGCGCTCTGATTCGATTCGATATGTCGGAATTTATGGAAAAACACACGGTGGCGAAATTTATCGGTTCGCCTCCGGGCTACGTCGGACACGAAGAAGGCGGACAATTGACCGAAAAACTGCGCCGTGCGCCGTATTCGCTCGTGCTGTTTGATGAAGTCGAAAAAGCGCATCCCGATTTATTTAATGTTCTGTTGCAGGTTTTTGAAGACGGCGTTTTGACCGACGCGCAGGGCAATCACGATTGACTGCAAAAACGCGATTTTTATAATGACTTCCAACATCGGCGCGAGATTTATCCAAAAACGCGCGTCGCTCGGTTTTCAAACCGGCGCGGATTCTTCCCGACAAAAAATGGAAGAACAGGTGATGAGCGAAGTCAAACGAACATTCGCGCCGGAATTTATCAATCGGCTCGACGAGATAATTATTTTCGATGAATTAACCGACGCGGATTTGACGCAAATCATTGATTTGCAAGTCGGCAAACTCAACGAAATGCTGACGAACCGCGCTTTGCAGGTTCGTCTGACCGACGAAGCGAAACACTGGCTGATTAAGAAAACCTGCGCCGACCGCAGTTACGGCGCGCGACCGCTTCGCCGCGCTTTGCAGAAAAACGTCGAAGATGAATTTTCCGAAGCGTTGATTCAAGGCGAATTAAGTGCAGAAAGCATCGTCGAAGTTTTCTGCGAAAATGATAAACTCACGTTCCGACCGATTAAACTTGAAGAACTCGAAGACGCTCTTTTCGAGTCGGTCTAAACTGTAACCGCAATTGAACAAAGGCGCGAAAGTTTGCTTACAGCTTTTGCGCTTTTTCCTTTTAAAGCTTTTATCTGTATAATTCGGAAGTTTGTTGATATGTGCGCGGCGCGGCAAGGCAACCAAGCCTTATACGAGCGAATCAAACTCAGCGTATTAACCTCAACAAAATAGCCTATTTTGATTTATTTTTTTTGATTTTTATTTTGATTTTACCAGGCAATAATTTTCGGACGGCTTCTGCCGCAGACGGAAAATCACGCAATTATAAGGAAATCGGTTTTATGCACATTCTTCGCTTCTGTGCGTTTGTTTTATTGAGTTTTATGCTGTCGGCGACTCCCGCGCCAGCCGAAACCAATGGAAAAGCGAAAAATCTAAATGCGGCTGAAACAATTACCAATCAGCAACAACTCGTCGAATCGGTTGATATTCAGGGAAACCGCCGTCTGCGCGACGACGATTTGCTTTATTACATCAAAACTCGTCCGGGCGATGTTTATAATCAGGCGCAGCTCGAACGCGATTTACGAGAACTTTTATCGCTTAACTTTTTCGATAAAGTTCGTAACCAAAGTTTTGACCGAAGAAGGAGTGCGCGGCGGCGTGAACGTGATTTTTGAAGTTGCCGAATTGCCGATTATCCGCGATTTGCAGTTTGAAGGATTGAAAGCCGTTCCCGAATCCGATGTTTTGAAAGCGTTCCGCGAACAGCGCGTCGGCATTTCCAAAGAAGCGGTTTACGATCCGGTCAAAGCGCAAAACGCCAACGCGTAATCTTACGCGAACTGCTTGCCTCGAAAGGTTATCCGAACGCGACCATTGAAGTTAGAGAAGAAGAAGTTTCGGCGACTTCGACCGCCATTACATTTGTCATTGATCAGGGAAATCGTTCGCGAATCGTTGACATCGAATTTGAGGGCAACGAAGTTTTCAAAGACGGCGAACTGCGCGGTCAACTTTTGCTCGTTAAGGAAACCGGACTAATCACCCGGTTTAAAGGAACCGATATTCTCGATCTGAGAAAACTGCAATACGATTTACGGAAAAACGTGCGGTCGTATATGTTCTCAAAAGGTTATTTTCAGGCTCGCATCGGCGATCCGCAGGTTGTCGGACTAGGCTACCGGCGCACCGGCGTTCCGATTCTCGGATCATTGCCGATTCCGCTGCTTTCTTCAAAAGACGACACGCTAAAAATTATTGTTCCCGTTACGGAAGGAAAAATCTTCCGTGTCGGTGATTTAAAAGTCGAAGGCAACTCTATCTTTTCCGAGCAGCACATTCTGCGTTACGTCGGTTTGCAGAAAGGCGAAATTGCCAACGGCAAACGGCTTCAGGACGGCGTTTACGAAGATTTGAAAAAAGTTTACGGCAATCAGGGCTTTGTGCTTTACAACGCGGAATTTGATCCTGAATTTAAGGATAATCCGGCGAATCCGAACGAAGGCATCGTTGACATTAAAATTACGATTGACGAAGGCAAGCAGTTTCGTCTGCGTCGTCTGGAATTTACCGGCAACACTTTTACGCGCGACAACGTTCTGCGCCGCGAATTTCTAATCAACGAAGGCGATATTTACAATCAGCAAAATCTGGAATTTTCGGTTCTGCGTCTGAATCAAACCGGCTATTTCGACCCGATTGATAAAGATCAGGACGTTGAAATTCGCACGAACGAAGAACAGGGCGATGTTGATCTGATCGTGAAAGTTAAAGAAAAAGGCAGACAGCAGATCTCTTTGAACGGCGGCGTTTCGGGCATCGGCGGTTCGTTTTTCGGACTCGAATATTCGACCAATAACCTTCTCGGACGCGGCGAAGTTCTTTCATTTCAATTCGGTCTGGGAAATCGTCAGCAAAGTTTCCAGTTTTCGTTTCAAAATCCGTATTTCCGCGACCGTCCGATTTCCGTCGGCTTTTCGCTGTTCGCCAGTCGCTATAAATTTTTCGGCGAAGGAACTTTCCTGTCGCAAAATCAGGATTTGATTATTTCCGCTTCAACCCAGCAGGGACAGTTAACGACCAACGAAAATAATCTTTTTACGCAAAACACTTATGGCGCGTCGGTTTTTGCGACCGCGCCGCTTTCCGAATTTTTGCCGAAACGAGCGTTTTCAAGGCTTTCGCGCATCGGTTTAACTTATCAATTTTCGGCGACGACGATTACCGATCCGGCGGTCAACAGTTCCGGCGACGTAACGCAGTTCGTGCCGGTGGTTTTCGCCCAGCCGAATATTATTACCAGCCGCATTACGCCGACCTTCGTTTACGATTCGCGCCAGCCGTCTGCAAACGGCATTGACACTTTGCGCGGCAAACAGCTTACGGCTTCGTTTGCGATGTCAGGTTTGGGCGGCGATGTCCGCACCTATCAGCCGAGCGTAACTTATACGCAGTTTATTCCGGTTCGCCGCCGTCGCTCGCAAAACGCCGAAGTTTTCGGCTTTCGCTTACAGGCAGGAACTATCGGCAGTTTCGGTATTTCAGATAATGTCCGCAACGCCAATTCGCTGGCATTCGTCGGCGGCGTTCCGCTTTACGAGCGATATTTTCTGGGCAGCGAATACGATTTTCGCGGCTATACAACACGCGCTATCGGACCGATTGCGCCGTATGACGGTTACGTTACCAGCCGCAACGTCGTAGTTGCTACAAATGCCAGCGGAACGGCAGCGGCTTTTGCCAACAGCAATCCTGATTTAATAAATCAAATTGCCCAGTTCGGAACTTTTACCGGCGCGGGCGGAACAAATTCAGCGCAGATTTCCAAAAACTATCAATTTATCGGCGGCGACACGCAGCTGTTCGGAAATTTTGAATATCGCATTCCGATTTTCGGTCCGGTTTCATTAGCCGCTTTTGCCGATGTCGGAACGGTTTTCAATTTGCGAAAAACCGGCACGCAGGTTATCAACAGCGAATTTTTGCCGGACGATACATTTATTGGCGCGGGGACTTTAACTTCGCTTTTCCTGCGAAATAATCCGACGCTCGAAAGCAGATTCGGCAGCATTTTGCTTCGCAACGATCATCTGGTTTCCGCTGAAGAAGGCAGACAATTATTCGGCACGACGTTCGTTAATCCGGCAGGTCCGCCGCTCGGTATTGATCAGCTTTTCATTCGCGGCGAAGCGCAGACAAATTCGCTGCTTCGCGTAGACGAAGCGGCGTTTAATAAATTCGGCGATTTTCGTTCGAGCGTCGGTCTTGAACTGCGCGTTCAGGTTCCGATCGTAAATGTACCGTTTCGACTGATTTATTATTACAATCCGAACGCGAAAATCGGATTTACCGACGAGCTGCCCGGTTTATTCTTGCCCGGAAAACGCAACGGTTTCCGCTTTACGGTCGGCAGAACATTTTAGAGGATAAAGGTCAGCGAATGAAACAAATGGTTTTGTTTCATTCGCTGACCTTAAATTTGACAAGCGATTAGTGATAAATTAACATTCTTTTTCTTTTTTGTTTTCAAAACTGCAAGCAACAATTTTGAAATAATCAGATTCTAAGAATCATAAATCAAAAAGCAATCAAGCCTTTTTTAAAAGTATTTACAAGTTTAAGGAGTATTAGAAAACAATGAAAACATTTCGTTCAATGGTCGCCGTTTTTGCGTTTGCGGCAATTTTTGCAATTTCGGCTTTTGCCCAGACTACCCCGATGGGAAAAATCGGTATTGTCAACACGGGGGCATTTGGCGATCCCAAAGACGGTATCACAAAATACATTACTGCGATGTCCAGTCTTGAAAAAGAAATGCAGCCGGATATGACCGCAATGCAGACAATGGGCAATCAAATCCAGACTTTAGAAGCAGAGCTTACCAAACTTCAAGACCAAATTAACGATCCGAAAGCTCCGCCCGCTGTTGATAAAGTCAAACTTCAAGCGACGGCGCAGACCAAATATCAGCAGTATCAGGATTTGGGTCGCCAGTTCAAAGTCAAACAGGAAGATTACAAAGTCAAACTCGAGCGACGCGAGGCGGCGGTAGTTAGCCCGATCAGCCGCGACATCGGCAACGCTTTGCAGGAATTTGCCAAGAAAAACGGTTATATGATGATTCTCGACGCGTCGAAATTAGACGGAGCCGGACTTCTTTTGGCATTTGACGAAAAATTCGACATCACGAAAGATTTCGTTACTTTTTATAACACACGCCCTGCAACGACAGCGGTCAAATAAACTTTCAACGAGTTTAGTTTTTGAAAGCCGGAAGTTGGCGAAAAACGATTCGCCGACTTCCGGCTTTCGATGTTTTCAGGAGCGCAAACTTTTCCCCTTGTTCAAATTAGGTTATTATAATCCGGTTTAATATCGAATTAATAATATTATGACTGTTCTCGATTCACGCGCCATTCAAGAAATTTTGCCGCATCGCTACCCGTTTTTGCTAATTGATAAAATCATCGAACTCGAACCGCGAAAACGCATCGTCGGCATCAAGCAAGTTACCGCGAACGAGCATTTTTTTCAGGGACACTTTCCCGGTGTGCCGGTAATGCCGGGAGTTTTGCAAATCGAAGCGATGGCGCAGGTCGGCGCGATTCTCGCGCTGCGCGAATTTGCAGACCGCGCTAATAAAATTCCGTTTTTCAGCGGCATTGACAAAGCGCGTTTTCGCCGTCCGGTCGTGCCGGGCGATACGTTGGTTATCGAAGTAATCGCGCTCAGAATCGGCAGCAAAGTCCAGAAAATGCAGGGCATCGCCCGAGTTGACGGGCAAATTACCGCCGAAGCCGAAATTATGTGCATCATCGGCGACCGCGAAAAAGGAGAATGAATATGTTTTTATTACAGCTTAGATTAAATCTTTATGACGTAGCCTTAATGGGCGCGGCGTTGGGACTTTTGTTCGGTTTGATTCCGCTGATCCTCGGATTCCTCAAAAAAGAGCGCAGTTACGGAGTTTTCGGCTTTCTCGGTTCGATTATCGGCGGCAGTATTTTAGGAGTTTTTCTTTCACTTCCGATTGTGGGAATTTTTACGTGGCTGATTTTGCGCCGACCGAGAACGCAACACACTTCAAACGAAAAATCGGCTGATTCCAACGTTTTATAAACCTCCCTTTCTATGTCCGCATTTATTCATCCAACAGCTATCATCAGCCCAAGCGCGAAAATCGGCGAAGACTGTTATATCGGCGCGTTTTCAACCGTTGGCGACGAAGTTGTTTTAGGCAATAAAGTTCATCTCGAATCGCACGTCGTTGTTGACGGAAAAACTTCAATCGGCGACGAAACGCGCATTTTCCCGTTCGTTTCCATCGGTCTCGCGCCGCAGGATTTGAAATATGCGGGCGAACCGACGGCGACCGAAATCGGCAAACGCAATCACATCCGCGAATTTGTTACCGTTCATCGCGGAACGCAAGGCGGCGGCGGTTTAACCAAAATCGGCGACGATAATCTGCTGATGGCGCAGGCGCACGTCGCGCACGATTGTCAGATCGGCAACGAAGTCATAATGGCGAACGCGGCGACGCTCGCCGGACACGTCGAAATCGCCGACCGCGCCAACATCGGCGCGTATTCGGGCGTTCATCAATTCTGCCGCATCGGTCTCGAAGCCTTCGTCGGCGGCTATTCGGTCATCGTCAAAGACGCGCTGCCATTCGCCATTTCGCAAGGCAACCACGCCAAATGTTATGGCTTAAACCGCGTCGGAATGCGGCGGCGCGGCTACGCCAAAGAAACTATCGAAAAACTTCACCGCGCTTATCATTTATTGCTTTCCGCTAAACTAAACACGACCCAAGCCGTCGAAAAAATCAGAGAAGAAATCACGGGTTGCGCCGAAGTCGAGATGTTAGTTAATTTTATTGAAGCCTCGAAACGCGGCGTGGTGAAATAAATCTACCGATTCAACCACACTAATTGTAAATCAGTGAAAAACGGGCGAAATCCGTCGCTGACAAGTGTTAAAGTGCCGCTAACGGATGTTTTACTGCCGCCAACGGCTGAAAAGTCGCGCTGACGAGTGTGAAAGCTGCTCTAACGGTTGTGAAAGTGCCGCTAACACCTGTGAAAGTCGCTCTAACGCGTGAAATTTCACTCTAACGGGCGTGAAAGCGTCGCTAACAGATAAGATTTACTGAAAAACCAGCGAAACACACCGAAAATCACGCTTTAGCTTTGCCAGTCAAATTTTCGAGTCAGGATTTGGCTTGAAACAATTTCATCAGCGCGATTTCTTCCGGTTCGTATTCGGCTTGCGCGAGTTTGATGGCGCGCTTCTTTTTCTTTTCAAATTCCGCCAAAGTTATTCCCGATGCGTAAGATTTCAAAACCGTCGGGTGAATATACGAAGCGCGGCAAACGGTCGGCGTGTTGCCGAGTTGTTCGGCGACTTTTTTTACGGCTTTGAGAATATTCTTCTTCAGAGCCGTTTCCGCGTCCGCCGCGCCGATTTCCGCCAGTTCGAGCGCGGCGAGCAAAGTTCCGCCCCAGGTGCGAAAGTCTTTCGCGGAAAATTCCGGCGCGGTGATTGTTTTCAGATAATTGTTAATATCGCTTGGTTTGATCGGGCGCGGTTTGCCGTTTTCGTCCAGGTAATTGAAAAGTTTTCTGGCTCCGCCGATTGATTTCAAATCGCGCATAATCGCGGCGAGTTCTTCGTCAACCAGAACTTTTTTATGTTTAATGTGATGTTTACCGACAAAATCAAAAACTAATTTCCCGCCGCGCTCGACCGACAAATGCCGGTTCTGCAAAGTCGTAATCCCGAAAGTTTTATACTGCTTGACGCTTTTTTCCGTGCCGACGCGAATATACAGCGAATTTATCAGCCGCATCATCACGGCTAAAATCTTCTCACGCGGAAAGCCTTCGAGTGCGAGATGCTCATTGGTGATTTGTCGCAGTTTCGGCAAATGCTCGCCGAATTTCTCGATTTTCAGGAATTTTTTCCGTTCCTGTTGCTCCCTGAACTTTTGGTTATACAGATATTGGATGCGCCCGTTCGTGTCCATTCCGAGAGCCTGCAAATTGCCGCTCATCGAAGGCGAAATCCGCACGTATTTCCACGCCGGCGGAATAACGAGCGATTTTATTCGCTCCAAATGCCGTTCGTCACGAATTTCCCTGCCATCTTTGTCGAAATACTTAAAGCCGCGCGATTTTGAACCGCGTCTCTGCCACCATTTTCCGCGTTTGCCTGTTTCGATTCTTTGTCTCGCCTTCCGAACATCAAAAAGCGGTTTCTTTTCAGCCATTTTGTCTGCCCCTTGTTCGTCTATTTTGAAGATATATTTTATCAAATATTAATTCAAGCAAATAATTTTTCATACCGTTACAAATCGTCAACATTCCACGTTTTATTTTACGAAATCGGCAGTAATTTATTGACGTTCGAGGCAACTTGTTTCACAGATGAAACATCTGATATGATGTAAAGTGAGGTGATAAAAATGACTAATAATACGAACGGAAATTTGTTTGAAATGGAAGAACGGGAAACGATTCAGAGCAAGAAAGATATGATTTTATCTTTGTATAATTCCGGCACGACCGAAATCGAAGCGATTGCGGCGATTTCGGGCGCGAAACCGAGTTATGTCGGCTCGGTTCTGCACCAAGCAGGTTTGATTGATAATTATTTCGATTTATACACGTCAACTAATTATCCGATGAACATTTATTCAAAGCATTTTCGCGGCAAGCTCGGCTTTCGAGACGTTTTAACGGCGCAGCGCAGCATCAGAAATCTGGAAGAATCGTATCGCTATTTCGCCAATCAGCAAGACCGCGCCGGACAGCATCACGCGCTTGAAATGGCTCTGACGATGCTCGACCGCGCCCGCTGGACAGGCAAGCTCGAAGAAGCAGAAATTTATCGCCGCTGGCTCGTCGGAAAATTAGATCAGCCGCTCGTCAACAACGTCAAATCAATGGAAGCGCGGGTCGAAAAACCGCAGACGGAAATCGCAGCTTTTGAGAAAGTCGAATTAAAACTCGCGGCGTAGCAAAAAAACGGCGTTAAATTATCGAGACAAGACGATTGCGATTCGGCAAAAGTCTTGTCTTTTTGTTTTTATTGAAATACGTCTCAAATCAAGAATTCTAAATTATGCGTTTTTCAATCTAAACTTTTATGCGGAAAATGTAGAATGCAGAATATAAATGTAGAATTACAAATATCTACTCATTTTTGAAACGTATTATAAATACAATTTATATGGGAAAACACAACGACTCGCTTTAGAGTCATAAGAAGATTTTATGAAATATATCCGCGCAATTTTCCGATATACTTTGTTCGTCGTCTCGACATTCGGAGTTTACGGCTTTTGGTTTGTCACCGCGCCGTTCATTTCGAATAAACTTTTTTGGCGACAATGGATTTTCGGCACTTGGGCAAAATCGTTTGTTCGAGTCTCAAAAATGAAAATCGAAGTTGTCGGTGAACCGCCGAAACCGCCTTTTTTTCTGGTCTGCAATCATTTGAGTTACACGGATGTTCCTGCGCTTCGCGCTGTCGTCGAAGGAGTTTTTGTAGCGAAAGGTGAAATTGAACATTGGTTTTTGGCAGGCAAAATCTGCCGCGATATGGGAACGATTTTTATCAACCGACAAAACCGCCGCGACATTCCGCGAGCCGGTGCCGAAATTATCCGGCGTTTGGAACAAGGCGAAGGCGTGATTGTTTTCCCCGAAGGAACCAGCACTAAAGGCGAAACAGTTCTGCCGTTTAATTCATCGTTTCTCGAATTTGCCGCGCAAAGAGATTTGCCTGTTTATTACGCTTCGATAATCTACACAACGCTGCCCGACCAACCGAAACCGAGCGAAGCAGTTACGTGGTGGGACGAAAAAACTTTCGGCGAACATCTTTGGTATCTTTTTCAAGCGCGCGAATATACCGCGGTTATCACTTTCGGTGACGCTCCTGTACATAACGACGATCGAAAAATTCTGGCGCGAACGCTTCGGGAAAAAATCATCGAAAATTTTGTTCCGGTTCCGTAAGCGATTAACGCATTATTAAGTTTGAGAAATCATTCTCCGCACGTCAACAAAAACCTGTCGAATAGAATACGGTTTCACAGGATTGAAGTGTTCAATTTGCCGCTTGCGTATTCGCATATAAAACTTTGTCGAGTTTGATTAGATTCGCTTTTAAATGAAGTAATTTCACGAAGAGTTTGTTGTATTAACCGACTCGCTGTTGAAGAAATCGAGTCAAATTTAACTCGATTTCAAGTTGTTAAATAAAATTCAAAGATATGGATTTAAATTATCTTTTGTGATTTATTTTGTTTTTTTTTAATTCTAATATCCGCAAAAACTCAACATTTACAACCATTTAAATATTCTTCTTAAAAAGGCACAATAGTTGCAAACTTTCAGTAACATTGGAAACTTATTAACAGTTTCTTGTTAAAAACCAGTTATAACCCCTAAAAATTTAGGCTATATCTTTAGATGAGGAATAAAAATATGAAAACTATCCTAACAGTTTTAACTGCGATTGTTTTTGCGTTCGGTTTGATGTTGATTCCGGTCAGCATTTCAGCGCAAACTTCAACCACAGGAACTATTGAAGGAACAGTAACCGATGCAGGCGGTGCCGTCGTTCCCGGCGTTACCGTCTTAATTTCGGGTGCTAATCTGATTCGTCCGCAGTCAGCGACGACTAATGATGAAGGTACTTACCGCGTGTCAAGTTTGCCGCCGGGAAGATACACCGTCGTCGTCGAAGCCGTCCAAGGTTTCGGAAAATACGAACAAACTAACGTTGAAGTTAACTTATCCAAAACCAGCAGCGTCAATGTTACGTTGTCTGCGGCTGGAAGCGGTGTGACCACCGTTGACGTTGTTGCGGGTGCAAATATTGACCAATCCAGCAACACCGGCGGAACCAACGTGACCACCGAACAGTTTCAGAACTTCCCGACACAGCGTACGGTTCAATCAATTTATACGATTGCTCCGACCGTAACCCGTTCGGGTTTGCGTGACGCTTCGGGACGTGACCGCGATCCTTCGGTTGCCGGTTCTTCCGGACCGGAAAACAACTACATTCTCGACGGTGTAAACACGACTGACCCGGCATTTGGCGGCGGCGGCGCAAATTTACCGTTTGAATTTGTTCAGGAAGTTGAAGTCAAAACTGGCTCATACGGCGCAGAATATGGACTTGCTACCGGCGGTATTTTTAACGTTATCACCAAGAGCGGCAGTAACGAATTCAGAGGCGATGTTTTCGCTTTCGTTACAGCGAAAAGTTTTGTTCGTGAAACGAAGAACTTTCCGTTCACCGGTTCTGCTCCGAACGGCTTTTCGGAATTCGACGCCGGATTCGATCTCGGCGGTCCGATTGTTAAAGACAAACTCTGGTTCTTCGGCGCGTTTAATCCGCAGACACGTAAGAATTTTCTGTTGTCGCAAACTTTCCGCAACAACTTAGAAAATAAAATTACGACTCCGTTTTATTCGGGTAAAATCACTTACGGTATCAACGACAACAACACATTTAACTTTTCGACCTTTGGTGATTACACCAAACAGGAAGGTTTCTTAGGCGGTTCGGGTTTTGGTGCTGATGTGAATACTTTTAACGGTACGCAGAAGACTGGCGGAACAAATTATGCTTTCCGTTTGAACTCGACCTTTAATCAAAATTTCGTGGCTGAGTTTTCCGTTGGGTTACATTTCCAGAGAAACAACGTTACTCCTGCCCAGAGCGTATTACAAACTCCGCTTGTGAGTGACAACTTTGCAATTCGCGCGGCTAATAACACGATTGTTACTCCGACGCAATCGGGCATTGTAGGTCCAACCAATACCGGTTTTATTGACTATGTTTTTTCACCGGGCGGAACACTTCAGCGCGGCTTTCTGCGCCAAGGTTTCGGTTTGTACTCAAATCAAACTCGTAACCGTTATGAAGCGGCAGCCAGATTCCAAAGCATCGTTAAAGAACATACTTTCAAATACGGTGTCGAACTTTATCGTAATAAATATGATATCGGCACTGTTTCCAGCGGTCCGTCAAATACGTTTGCCAATCCGCTTGCAGTTGCTTCCAGCACAGGAACCGGCACTACAGATAATGTGGTCAACGGCTTCCGCGTAACCAACAACTTCAGCGTTTGCACCACCCGCAACATCGGTGGTATCGGAACGGTTGTTTGTCCGAGTGCGACGGCAGCAGCAGTTTTCAATGCTTTACCGGTTGCAAATCGTCCGGTCGGTTTTACTGCTAATGCAATTAGCGGAACAATCACACAAAACGAAGCGTTAAACAATCCGTTTTTGGTTCGTTTGACGACTCGTGTTCGTGATTTTCAATTGAATGCGCAGACGCGCACCGATGTTGAAAGTTTCTACGTTCAGGATGATATCAAAGTTAGCCCGACAGTTCAGGTCAATCTTGGTCTTCGCTGGGATTATCAGCAAGCTTACGGCAACAATGATGTTAAATATCTCTCTTTGAGCAATTTCAAAGATAACCTGCAACCGCGTATCGGCGTTATTTATGATTTTACCGGTAAAGGTAAAGGCAAAATTTCCGCTAACTTCGCGCGTTATCTGGAAACCCCGATTCCGCTTGACATCAATGTTCGTGCCGGTAGCGAAAATTCGCAGACCGACAAAAACTTCAATGTCAACCGTTTGAATGCTCCATTAAACTCGACAATCGCTACCGGTTTTTCAACCCGCAACTTGGGTTCGTCGCCGACTCCGATTGATCCTGATTTGAAACCGCAGACAGTTAACGAATTTAATCTCGGTTTTGAATATGAAGCTCGCAAAGATTTGGTTGTCGGCGTTCGCGGTATCTATCGCGCACAAGGTTCCGTTATTGAAGACGGTTCGTTCGACGATGGTGACAGCTATTTCTTGTTCAATCCGGGCGAAAGCACTACCGAAAGATTAGCTTGCGCTAATCCGGCGGTTGGCTGTTTCGGTCGCGCTCGTCGCTACTATCGCGCTCTGGAATTTACGGCAACTCGTCGTTTCAACAACAATTTTTCGTTCATCACTTCGTATGTTTTCTCCAGCTTGACCGGAAACTACGAAGGATTGTTCCGTAACGATAACGGACAATCTGACCCGAACATTACATCGTTGTTCGATTTGGTTAGCTTGCTTGCCAACAGCTACGGAAGACTTCCGAATGACCGTCCGCATCAGTTCAAATTTAACGGAACTTATGTTACGCCATTCAAATTGGTTGTTTCCGGTAACTTCTACGTTCAATCGGGTTCACCGTTCAATCGTTTGACAGCTCATCCGGTTTACGGCAACAACGAAGGCTTCGGAGATCCGCGCGGAACGTCAATCATTCCTAACGTCGGTGCGACCGTTACCAACGGTAATCAAGGTATTTCAAGCGCGATTGGCGGCAACAGAACGCCAACCACGTTTAATCTTGATATGGGCTTCTATTACCCGATCACCTTCGGTGAAAAACGCGAACTGCGTTTCACCGCTGACTGGTTTAACGTAACTAACGTCCAACGTGCTATTACGGTTGATCAATCTTTTGAAATCACCAGCGGTATCGCCGGTGTTGCTAACGTTCCCAATCCGTTTTTCGGCGCGGGCGCTATTTTCCAGTATCCTTCGTCAATACGTCTCGGAGCGAAATTCCGCTTCTAATCGTCTGACGATAACTTGAAAGCTTGAAGGGGAGAGTAATTATTTACTTTCCCCTTTTTTTTTGATAAAATTTGCAAACAATTTGATTCTCAAAAGCAAACGTAGAAACCGGAAGGGAGATTTTGTTATGTCAGGAAGTATGCAAATGACGTTTCCAAAACAAGCTGTCAAATTTTTAATGACTGCCGTGTTTTTACTGTTGCCGGTGACAATCGCCAATGGACAAGGCTACGGCGACCGAACCAGAAGCGGCGGCACCGGCGGCGTTCATTCAATACAAGGACGCATCAATTTTCCCTCGGATAAACCGGCAGTTTCTTTTCGAGTGAGACTCGAAAGCACAAATTCCGCAACTTTAACAACTGTTTCCAATACCGAAGGTATCTTCTATTTTAGTAGTCTGGAACCAGGTCTATATACGATAATTGTCGAAACCGGCGATGAGTATGAACCGATTAGAGAAGGTCTTTCAATTGACCGTGAAATTGTTGCCGGTGTGACACGGACTTTTAATTTAATGTTCGATCTGCGTCCGAAAGGAGTTCGGCGAAACACGGCAGGCGTGATAAACGCATCGCTGGCTAACGTTCCGAAACCGGCTCTTGAACAATTCAAAAAAGCCATCGAAGCACTCAAAAAAGATGATGCTAAATTGGCGGCTGAGAAATTAGAAGAAGCTGTCAGGTTATATCCGCAGTTTTCTGAGGCATATAGCGAACTCGGCGCCTTATATTTAAGAAACGGCGAGCTGAGTAAAGCCGAAGAAGCACTTCGCAAGACAATTCAACTCAGCGAGAAAAATCCTGTCGCTCAGCTTAATTACGGCATCGTTTTACTGAATCAAAGAAAAATGTTTGAGGCGGAAAAACAATTGGAAAAAGTCGTTCTTACTGATGAGACTGCTGTTGCTCCGCATGTTTATCTCGGCATCGCATTGCTCGGACTCGAATATCCCGATTTTGCGGAAAAGGAATTTTTGAAGGCGATTGATTTGAAGGACGACGAAAAATCAGCGCAGGCGCATCGCTATCTAGGCGGCATTTACTGGAAAAAGGGCAACTATAAATTAGCCGCTGAACATTTGGAGAAATATCTCAAATTCGTTCCGAAAGCTCCCGATTCAGAAAAGGTTTTGGCAACAATCAAAGAATTACAGCGTAAGTCGAAATAAACTTATTGATCAATCGCTAAATTCCAGCAGATGTCCGAGTTTCTCTTTTTTGGTGCGCATATAATGTGCCGCCGGTTCTTCGGATTCAACTTCAATAGAAACCCGCTCGACAACCTGTAATCCGGCTTTTTCCAAAGCCGCGATTTTATCCGGATTATTTGACATTAGCCGAACCTTACAAAGACCCAAATCAAATAAAATCTCGGCGCATTGTTGATATTCTCGCGCGTCAACGGCAAAACCGAGTTTTTCGTTGGCTTCAACCGTATCCGCGCCTTCGTCCTGAAGCGCGTAAGCACGAATTTTGTTGATGATTCCGATGCCGCGCCCTTCCTGCTGCTGATAAACTATCGCGCCGCGTCCTTCGTCTTCGATCAATTCCATCGCTTTTTTCAACTGTAATCCGCAATCACATTTGATCGAGCCGAAAACATCGCCCGTCAAACACTGTGAATGAATCCTGACAAGCGTCGGCACGTCTTTCCTCATTTCACCTTTGATTAAAACGACATATTCTTCATTACTGTTAAGCGAGCGATAACCGGCAATTTTGAATTTGCCGATTTGCGTCGGCAGATTGGCCGTCGCAACTTTTTCTACTGAAATCGAATACGTCTGCGGCAGGCAATCGTTGTTGTTTTTCGTCAAAATAAAATCTCCACTTTTCAAAGAATATAAATATTATAACTCTTAAACCGGGCAATTTGTATATTCGACAAAATTCAAAGCAAATTTCAGAATTTGTTGTTATTTAAAAGAAAAATTAGTTGTTTCAATCGAAATATTTATTTCGATTGAAACAACTAATTTGCCTTCAATTACAAATGATTTTATTTCTTTAAAATCTTCCGAATCTTCCGTCTTTTCCGTCTCCTGCTCTTTTTCCTCGTGAGCAAAAACCGCGCCGTCATTTGTTCCGAAGATACGCGACAGCAAATTGCTTAAAACTTCTGAAATTTTAGAAGGTTGATTTTCAGCTGTTGTAATCTGAACCACATCTTCGTTAAAAGCCAAATCCAATCTGATAAGCTCGGCTGTAACTTGACGACAGAATGAACAGTCAACTAAATGACTAACAATCGGCTGCGCTTCACGTTCTTTCAAATTTCCTTCGGTAAAAGCCGCTAAGGAATCTTCATCTATATGCTTCTGCGGTAAAGTCGTATTGTCGTTTGAATTGCGCAGACGTAAGTATCGGTCAACCAAACCTTGTATTTGTATGTCCTGAGAATTTGTTAACTCTTTAATTTTCATTATCGTTTCAGCCTCACGTTACATAGACGTAACTTTTTTGTGTTATTTGCGCAAAACTTATACAAATGACGGTAAATAAGTTTTTCGATGCGGAGGCAAATGCTTAGGTTATCGTTAGATTGCGGTAAATATTGGGGCTGGCAAGGTCTTGCGTCGCAAGTTCCATACAAATTTCCAATTCTTTTTCCCCTAATTTATGTGCCGTTTGAAGTTCCGCGCGGAAATTAGTTAAAACTTTGGCGTAACTTTTCTCCAACCAGCGCATAATCGTTGATTCGTGAATACGGCTTTCAGGATTAGTTTCACGATTGGCGGATTTTCTTTGAAACCAACCGCGAAGCGGCGATTCGGTATTCTCAACCAATCGGGCGATTTCACGCAGCTTCAAATTTTCGACGTGGTAATAAAGAAGCAGAAGTTTCTCGTGATCGCCCAGATTGGCAAAAGCATTTTCGATTGATGAAAGCGTTGCTTTGCGATAACGGTCTCTGGCGATTTGGTCAATCATTTCGCCTTCGCCGCCCAGTTTCATTTCCGCAAAACTGGCATGCGTGTGACCTTCGCCGACCGTTTCAGTCATTTCGTCGAGCGAAACTTCATCGTGACTGGCGCGGTGCAAATCAACGAGCGAATGCCAGATAACCGTTCGCAGCCAGCCCCGCAAGCTGCCGCGTCCGCTGTATGTGGCAAATTTTGAAACTCGCGCGCCGTCAACCACGCGCGTTCCGTAAAGTTCGACGTAAACGCTATCTACTACTTCCTGTGCGTCAATTTCCGTTCTGGCTAAATGTCTGGCGACTCTTTCCAGATAGGCGCGATGCTGTTGGTCGAATTCCCACCAGGCGCGTTCGTTGCCGTTCGCACAGGCAATCGCCAAAAATAAATCGTTGGCTTGAATCTGTCGCAAAAAGCCTTTTACTTCGTTGATCGAAGGTTTTTCCGGCTGACTGTTTTGCAGAAAACGGCGGATTGTTTTGCATAACGAATCTTTCAGGTGTTCTGCATTAACGCCGAAATTAGGCGCGTTTTCCATACATTGCGCGTAGATTTCATCCATCACGGATTCGCATTCTGACAAAAATTCTTCGTATTGTATGGTTTCGGGAGACATTGGTAACGTCGTTATTATAAACAATTTTTATAATTTAGCATAGCCCTTTTTTTGAAAGCAAAAGTCAAACTAAAATTGCTCAGCCGACCGCACCTGATTCTAAACCGGGATTCGGATTTTTAACATTCGCAACCGGAATTTCTAATTTTTCTTCGACGTACTGCAATTGATAAAGTCGCCAGTAAAGTCCGCGTTCGGTCAAAAGTTCGTTGTGCGTTCCGGCTTCGCGCAGCACGCCGTGATGAAAGACCATAATTCGGTCGCATTTTTGAATGGTCGAAAGCCGGTGCGCGACGATCAGCGAAGTTCTGGCCTGCATTACGCGGTCAACCGCCTGTTGAATTAGTTGTTCGGTTTCCGTGTCAATCGAGCTTGTCGCTTCGTCGAGAACGAGAATTTTCGGGTCGAAAGCCAACGCGCGCGCAAAAGTTATCAATTGTTTTTGTCCGACCGATAAACCCGCGCCGCGTTCTTTTACTTCCGATTGATATGCGTCTGGAATTTTCTGGACAAATTCGTCGGCGTGAACTTCTTTCGCCGCCCAGACGATTTTTTCGTCGCTGATTGATTTATTGCCGAGCCGGATATTATCGGCAATCGAGCCGCTGAACAGAAAATACGTCCTGCAAAACGACGGCAAAATTTTCTCTCAAATTCTGCAAATCCCAATCGCGCACGTCAACGCCGTCGAGCAGGATTTTCCCTTTCTGCACATCGTAAAAGCGCATCAGCAGATTCGTCACCGTCGTTTTCCCTGAACCGGTCGCGCCGACGAGCGCGATTGATTCGCCCGCGTTGACCGTGAATGAAACGTCTTTTAAAACCCAATCTTCTTTTTTATAAGCGAACCAGACGTTTTGAAATTCGATTTTGCCGATGGCTTTGCCGGATTTTTTCGGTTCGGCTGGCGTTTTAATCTCAATCGGGCAAATCGAGCAGTACGAAAATTCGGTGCGACGCGACAATTGCCGCTTGCAGAACATTAAATTTGTCGGACAAATCGCGTATCGGCTGAAAAAGCATGCTGCGAATACTGGACGAAAGCGATGATAATGCCGATTGTCAAAAGCTTCGCCGTTGACCGAAATGCCGGTTAAAATCTGATAACCGCCGAACCAGATGACGAGCGCGATGCCGATTGCGCCGATGAAATCAACCAGCGGATAAAAAATCGAATAATAATAAATCGTTTCGATGTTGGCGTTGCGGTAATCGTCGTTAATTTCGTGAAATCGTCTCCTGCGTTTTGGCTTCGGCGTTGAAAAGCTGAACGGTTTGTGCGCCGGAAATATGTTCCTGCAAGAAAGAGCGTTAAGCTTTGCGGTGCGCGTTCGCACCGCGTCGAAACCGTGACGGGCGCGTTTGCGAAACCAGTTGGTCGCAGCGAAAAGAAGCGGAACGGTGATCAGCGCAATCAGCGCGAATTTCCAGTCGATACCAGAACATCTGCGCGATAATGGCGAAAATAATCACCAAATCGCCGAGAACGTCAATCACGCCCGACGTAAAAAGCTCGTTAAGCGCGTCAACATCGCCCGTAATTCTGGTAATAATTCGCCCGACCGGATATTTATCGTAATAGGCGACTTCCTGATTTTGCAGTTTCGTGTAAATTTCGGTTCGCAAATCGAACATCACGTGCTGACCGACGATATTGAGCAAAATTTCCTGTATGTAACTGAACAGAAATCGGAAAAGAAAAAGACAGAAAAACGCAAAGGCGAACAGCCAGATGCCGTCGGTTTGTTTCGGCGTGATGTAATCGTCAACTGCGTTCTGCGTAAAGCGCGGCTGCATACTGAGCAAAATATTCGCCACAAACGTCAGCGCAAGCGCGACCGCCGCCATTTTCCAATACGGTTTCAGATACGAAAGCAGACGCAGGGTGACACGCAAATCGTAAGTTTTCTCAATCGCTTCTTCTTCGTGAAATTTCTTCGCTTCTTCTGACATAAGTTCAAATTTCGATTTTAGGTTTTGCGATTTGCGATTGGCAATGTGTATATTCGGAATTTGCGGTGCGATAGTTTAAGAAAACTCACCATCAGCCGAAATGAACCGATTTATCAGCGACCACAAAAACAATTGGCAGCGGCTCGAAGATTTGCTTTCGATTCTCGAAACTTCTTCGATAAAAGGTCTCTCGAAGATGGAAGTGCGCGAATTTGGCGAGCTTTATCGCCGCGCCGCGACCGATTTGGCGATTGCCCGGGCGGAAACGCGCGATCTGAAATTGATCAATTATCTCAATAGTTTAGTGATTCGCGCTCACGGCAAAATCTATCGGGCTGAAAATCAGGGCGCAAATCTCATCTGGAAGCTTTTTCGCCAAAGATTTCCCGCGCACCTTTCGCCGAACGTGGCGATTCACCGCGCTGGCGTTGGCGATTTTCACAACTTTGGGAATCGCGTCTTTTGTTTTGTGCTACAACGATTTGAATTTTGCCGATAATCTCGGTCTGGAAAGTTTGCGCCACACAGTTCAGCGCGGCGACCGCTGGTGGATGAGTTTGAACGAAGCGAATCAAGTGGGTTCAAGCCAAATTTTAACCAATAATATTCTCGTTTCTTTCAATGCCTTTGCTTACGGCGCGTTTTTCGGCATCGGCAGTATCTATGTTCTGGCTTTCAACGGATTGCTCAACGGCGGAGTTTTGGGCATTTGTTACAAAATTGATCCGGTTTTCGGCAATGATCTGGTGACGTTTATGGTCGGACACGGCGTTATCGAGCTTTCGTGCATATTTATCGCGGGCGGCGCGGGAATGTTAATCGGATATTCAATGATAAATCCCGGCGATTTAACACGCGCTCAAGCACTCAAGAAAAACGGACTCGAAGCCGTTCGGCTGGCAATCGGTTGTGCGTGTCTGCTTGTCGTCGCCGGAATAATCGAAGGTTTTCTCTCGCCGTCCGCACTTCCTGCGTGGATAAAATTCGGCACGGGAATTTTGTCGGGCATTGCGATGTACAGTTATTTGCTGTTAGCCGGACAAAGAACGGCGGAATTGGCAGAAATATCATAAAATATCGCCGGTTTTCAGACATTGTTCTTTACATCTCGATTCGCGGTTTCTTATTTGCAAATTTGATTGACGCTTTCCTCAAAATAATGCTATAAAATGAAAAATAAGTTTTACGCACAACGGGTTGTCGTAATTTTTGGCAAAAGCCGTTCAGCAGTTCTTCAACTTATAACATTAAATTTAACTCTCGAAAATTACTTCCCGTTTAGCGGCGAACTCGCTTTTTATCGGCTCTTTGTAAATCGTCGGCGACGATTATTGATTTGACAGCAATTATATTTGTGAGAGTTATCCTGCTGGTTTTCCCATAAGTTAATTATTCGGGGTAACAATTGATTCAGGCATATTTAGTTTTGCCCTAAATAAAATTTCAGCGCAACGGCAAAGTTAATTGCGCTTTATTATTTATTTTACGAAAGGAAATTAATCGGAAACTGACTTAATTTCCAATCTTTTCAAGGAGAGTTAATGAACAATACAAAACATTCAAGCACGGTAAAAACGGTTAAAGGACTGTTCGTCAGCAGTTTTTCCGTTTTCCTGATTTTAACTTTAATCGCCCCGGCGTGGGCGGTTGTTTTCACAAATCCGGCGACGATTACCATTAACGACGCAACTGCCATCGGCACCGGCAATCCGTATCCGGCGAACATCACAGTTGCCGGAATGACGGGCAACATTACCAATGTGAGGTTGACTCTGGAAAATATAAATCATACGTTCCCTGACGATCTGGACATTATGCTGGTTGCTCCCGGTGGCAATAATTTGATTGTGATGTCGGATGTCGGCGGCTCGGACGACGCATTTTTTAGAAACATTACGATTGACGATGCGGCACCAACCGCGCTACCCGACTCGACGACTTTAATTTCCGGTTCATTCCAGCCGACGAACATCGGCACGGGTGATACGTTTCCCGCGCCCGCGCCCGCGCCCGGCGTGAACACGACGCTTGCCGCCGCTTTTAACGGCATCGCGGCAAACGGCGACTGGAGTTTATACGTCGTTGATGACCTCGGTGCCGATATGGGCGTAATCGGCAACGGTTGGAGCATCACCGTTACAACGGCGGGCAGTCCGGCAACGACCTTCCGCAATAATACTGCGATTCACGGCGGTGACGGCGCGCGCGGACGTGCGTCGCTTTATCCTTCGACGATTACCGCCAGCGGTTTGACCGGCGCGATCACTGATGTCAACGTCACGCTAACCAATATCAATCACCTGAACCCGGATGATATAGATATAATGCTGATTAGTCCGAGCGGCAAACGCATTCTGCTTTTGTCTGATGCGGGCGGCACACCGGATGTCATAAACCAAACTCTGACGTTCGATGATTCGGCAGCGGCAACTGTTCCTGATGCCGGACCGCTTGTAGCGGGTACATTCAAACCGGTTAACTACGGCACGGGCGATTCGCTGCCCGACTTTATCGTGCCGTATCCGAATTCGTCAACTGCCGGTTCAGCAACGCTCGCCTCGGTCTTTAACGGGACGGACGGCAACGGCGTGTGGCGTTTAGTAGTCGTGGATGACGCGACGACCAGCGCCGGCGATATTATGGGCGGTTGGAGCCTTGACATCACGGCAGGCGGCACGTTCGGCGCGAAGCGTTTTACGAGCGGCGATTTTGACGGCGACGGCAAAACCGATACATCGGTTTATCGTTCGACTGACCGTTTCTGGTATCTGCGCGACAGTACCGCGCTCAACAACCGTTTTAATAATTTCGGCGCAGCAGGTGATTTGCCAATTCCGGGCGATTACGACGGTGACCGCAAACACGACTTGGCAACTTATCGTCCAAGCACCGGACAATGGCTGATTTTCAACAGCGGCACCAGCACGCTTACAACCGTAGTGTTCGGCGTATCAACTGACAAAGCTGTTCCGGCGGATTACGACGGCGACGGCAGATACGACGTTGCCGTTTGGCGACCTTCGACCGGCACCTGGTATATTCGCCAGAGCAACAGCGGCGGTTCGCCGACCTTGCGATCAATAAACTGGGGCGCAAGCACAGACATTCCGGTAATGGGACATTTCAACGGCACGAACGGCGCGGACTTTACCGTGTTCCGACCGTCAACGGGCGTTTGGTATATTCGCAACAACGCGAATACGGCGGCGACCGCTGTAACTTTCGGCGTATCAACCGACTCGTTGGTTCCGGCTGATTATGACGGCGACGGTAAAACGGATGTCGCGGTTTGGCGACCTTCGGACGGCACCTGGAATATCTTCCGCAGTTCGGACAGCACGTTTACGGGCAGAGTCTGGGGCGCGAACGGCGACGTAGCATCACCGGGCGATTACGACGGCGACTCGATTGCCGACACGACCGTTTGGCGACCTTCGACGGGCAGTTGGTATATTCTCAACAGCGGAACACCGGCAGGCACGGCGGCACTTCGCATTGACAATTGGGGAGCAGCTGGCGACGTTTCGCTGCCGACAACTTACCTGACCGGACAGTAAAAGTCGGTCTTTTAACAATCAAAAAAGCTCCTTCGCTTTCGGGCAAAGGAGCTTTTTTATCTGCTCGCTTCTATCCGTTTTATTTGACAGGCGGCTCGTAGAAATTGACGAACGGTGTACAAAAACTCGCGAATAATAAACAAAACGTTGAGGAGAATCACTGGAAACCGCACCAAAAACCGACAAAAATCACGGAGGATAAATCGTGCATCGCGGGTTTCTGATCAATTGATTTTTTTGGCAATAAAACCGCCTAACAATGACGTCCTTTGGTGCAAAGATGCATCGCGGATAAAGATTCTCACATAACTCCGAAGTTGCCAAAATAAATTTAAGAAGAAGCTGTTTTGCCCTGATGTCCGTTCAACGGTTCGGCGGTGCGTTTATTTTTTGGTCGCTTTTTCTGTGCCGAGTGTGGTAGAACCGGGAACGCCCCATTTACCTTCGAGAGTATTGCCTTTGACTTCGTAGATGACGAATCCGCACTGTTTCGCGCCCGAACCGGCGGCGAGATAACTTCCCATTCTGACGCCCGTGCCGACGAAGTTGGTGCCGGTTTCCCAGGCGAATTGATATACGTCGTTGCCGCTTTTGGTAACTGTCAGTTTTCCTTTATATGCCGAACCGTCGGCGTTTGTACCTGTGACATTGAGAGTTCCGACACCGCCGATTACTTCACTGGCGGGAACGGCTTTTTCCGTCCCGACCGAATTCACGCCCCATTCGCCCCATTTTCCTTCCAGCGAATTATCCGCATTGATTTTATAGACGACCGCACCGCAACCTTTGCCGTCTGTTCCGGTCGTGTAAGCCGCCGCCAGCGTGTTTCCGCTTTGCACGGCAACGCCGTCGTAACTTTCCGCGCCGAGTTTCCAACTCATCTGATAAACCTCGTCGCGCTTTGTAACTGCCACTTCGCCTTGATAAGTTTTACCATCTGCGCCCGCGCCGTTAACCGAGTATGTTCCAGCCAAATCGCTACTCATCGGGCTTGAACTGGTCGAAGTTGAATCAGCCGGCGAATTATTCGCGCTTACCTTGTTTGTTTCCGCCGGTTTCGTTTCTGCCGGTTTCGTTTCTGCCGGTTTTGTCGCCGTCGAGCAAGCCGTCATTGCCAATGCGAGAATCAACGGCAGAATTGTCATCGCCAAATTTCGAGCCGCTGATTTTTTATCTACATTTGAATTTGAATTTGAATTTTGATGGTTCATTTACTTTCTTCTCCTTATGTTTGGTTTCACAATCTGCAAGTCTGATTTCAAGAAAAGCCGTCGAACTACGTATTTGTCCGAATTATTTCTACTCTCTTTTTCGTTAGAAGTCAACAAACATCGTGCCGGCATCATTGTAAAGCGGTGAAATATAACTCGGCGTAAATAATTATGCCGAGTTAGTAAGCTGCGACAGTTTTTACAGCAAACCTCTTTCCTTGACCTTCAAATAAGTTTCAAGCAGTCTCGGCGCGAGCGAATTGGTAGTCACATCAAGCGCGAGACCGCCGAGCGTTTCGACTAATCTGAGAGCCGATTCGCGCTGGTAGATGATTTCTTCCGCCGCACTTTGCGTGAAAACGTCTTTAATTTCGACGGGTTTTTCGCTGACGGTTTGGTTCAAATCGCGGTCGCCAATGCAGACGACGAGCGGCAGATGGCGCGGGCGCAATAATTTTAATGAGCGAATCAATTCTTTTGACGATTCTTTGTCAACGAGATCGGTGAGAATGACGACGAACGAGCGTTTTTTGGAATTCGATGAAATGAATTGAAACGCGCGTGAATACGACGGTTCGATCATTTCCGGCTCTAAATCGTGCAGAGCCTCCAAACAAGCGTCAATGTGGCGGAAACCTTTTTGCGGCGGCAGATATTTCTTTACTTTGCGCCCGAAAACCATCAAGCCGCAGTTGTCGCCGCCGCGTGCCGCCGCCGCCATCAAAGCGAGCGCGGCGTGAATTGCCGTATCGAATTTCGTCTCGTCGTCAATTCGCCCTGTCATAAGTCGTCCCGCGTCGAGCGCGATGATAATCGTCTGGTCGCGCTCGATTTGATACTGGCGCGTGATAAGGCGCGAACGTCTCGCCGTTGCCGTCCACGAAATATGCCTGAGTTCGTCGCCGCGCACGTAGTCGCGCATTGATTCAAAATCGCGTCCTTCGCCGCGCAAAACCGCTTTGCGCTGCACTGCCTGAAACGAAATCGCGTCGAGTGCTTTCAAAGCGATTTCGCGCGCGCGGCGAATGTTCGGGTAAACTTTGATAAATTCGCCCGCGCCCAAATTTGTTTGACACCAAACGAATCCGAGCCGCGAAAGAAAACGCACTGCCGTCGCGCCGAATTCGTATCTGCCGCGATTCGGCGGCGTCAGGGCGTATGTAAATTTCGCGCTCGTCTGAGCTTCAACGAAAAATTCGGCTTCACGCGAATCGTCGAGTTTTAATTCAGGCGGAAATTCGTCTTTGATTTTCAAATAAAAATCGCGCGTGGAGCGGTTTTCAACCAGAATTTTTATCTGCGCCGCGTCGCCGATAGCAAAACGCTTTTCAAATTCGCGCCGCACGGTTAATTCTGCGGGAAGTTTGCGGCTCGTAAAATAATCGTACGCGGCGAGCGCGAGAATAGCCGCATCGTAAATCAAAACCGCGTAGCGCAGTGCGGGCAAGTTCCACGACAGCGACAGCGGCACGAAACCGACGGCAAGCAAAATAAAAAACCGGCGCGAGAAAACAAAGCTCATTGTGTGGAAATTTTACTGTAAAATTATCGTCAAAGCGAACGGTTTGCTATATTTTAATATCACCGCAGCGACGCAGCGACGCAGAGTTTTTAGAGGTGTTCGAGGATTTCGGATTTAAGTAAATGATTTTTCTCAGCGTCTCCGCGGTGAATTTTTCTTCGTAATCTAATTAAAACAATGCACAAAGATTTCACATCAGCCAAAGCCATCCGCGCCATCGCCATTTTTGAAATGGTCAAAGGTTTCTTGGGTTTAACCGTCGGCATTACACTGATTTTTCTGCTGCACAAAGATTTGGAAGCGGTCGCAGGCAAAATTCTGGAATTTCTGCATATTGATCCGACCGGACATTTTGCCGAGATGTTCGTTGAACGCGCCGCGAAAATCAACGAATCGAACATAATGATTTTCGTCGGGCTGGCGTTCGTCTACACCGTTGTCAGATTGGTCGAATCGTATGGTTTGTGGCGGCTCAGAGCATGGGCGGAATGGTTTGCAATCATTTCAGGGATGATTTATCTGCCGATTGAAATCTACGAAATCTTCCAGAAACCGACTGTTTTCCGGTTTATAATTTTTATTTTCAATCTCGCGCTCGTCGCGTATCTGATTTACGTCAGGCGCGAAGCGAATTATCATAAAACTCATCATTTGGAGGAACAGATTTTATGAAAAAGGTCGGCGAGTTAATTCAGGAAGCCATCGAAGCAATGGAAAACGGCGCGACCGAAGCGGCGTTTGCGATAACGTGCGCGGCAATTGAGGAAACTTTGAAAAAATCTCTGGAAAGAGATCGTTTGGCGGCGGGCGATTATCAGAAATTCGTCAAGCAAAACTGGCAGCTTTTGTCGTTTACGGGTTTGCCGCACGCGTTGCCCTTGCCGCTGAATGTTGATTATCAATTAAAAGTTCTCTGTCACGGATTTCATATCAACGGCGCGGAAGAATTAATTCTGCATATCGTCCGCCAAACCGCGCAGATGAATCGTCTGCCCGCGCCGTTCAAATTTCATTCGGGCGGCACGTTTGAAATTCGCGGCAATCAAATTTTCGTTCCCGCCAGTTTAATTGGCGGATTGGTCGGCATCGTGATTTTTCAACCTGCCAACCTTGGCGAAACGGTTCCCGACAAATTCTGGATCAACGTCTCCGATTTCAAAATGTTTATCTCGGAATTCTGGGGCAGAATTGATCTGGCGGAACGAATAATGAACTTTTATCTGCACTAAAACCTGCCGTATTTGCTTTTTCAAGCCTTTGTCCTGTATTCTACACAAGATTTTTATGAACGCGGTTCGATTTAACGACGATAATAATTGAAACGGCTTGGGACAAAATTTTTGTTCGGAGCCTTTCGTTTATCGCCAAATCGAAAGGCGTTTTTTATTTTGTTTGATAATTTTATTGAGAAATTTTTATGTTAGATAGTTTGGGAAATTTGGAACGCACGCATACTTGCGGCGAATTGCGCGCGGAAAATGTCGGCGAATCGGTGGTTTTGATGGGTTGGGCGGCGAAAAAGCGCGACTTCGGGATTTTTACGTTCGTTGATTTGCGCGACCGATACGGTTTGACGCAAATCGTCGTCAGCGAAGAAACAGCGAAAGAAGCGCACGCCAAAGCGAAAAATGTGCGCGGCGAATACGTTGTCGCTGTGAAAGGCGAAGTTTTTCTGCGCGATGAAGGAGCCAGAAATCAAAAGCTCGAAACGGGCGAAATCGAAATTCACGTTTCCGAGATTTTAATTTTGAACGACGCGAAAACTCCGCCGTTTGAACTCGAAAAAGTCGGCTCGCAAAATCTCGCGTCGGAAGATTTGCGTCTCAAATATCGTTATCTCGATCTGCGCCGCCCGACGCTTGCAGCGAAATATCCGAATGCGGGCGAAAGCCGTCGCCAAAATCCGCGAATTTATGGACGCGCGGGATTTTATCGAAATCGAAACGCCGATTTTGCTGAAATCAACGCCCGAAGGCGCGCGCGATTTTATCGTTCCGTCCAGAATTCACACGAGCAAATTTTTCGCGCTGCCGCAGTCGCCGCAGATTTTGAAACAGCTGACGATGATCGCCGGTTTCGACAAATATTATCAAATCGCCCGCTGTTTCCGCGACGAAGATTTACGCGCC
The DNA here is from genome assembly GCA_963761145.1 of Pyrinomonadaceae bacterium. Lineage (GTDB taxonomy): Bacteria > Acidobacteriota > Blastocatellia > Pyrinomonadales > Pyrinomonadaceae. Next base: position 289,409 of record CAVXFU010000003.1, on the reverse strand, counting down.
GACCGCCAACCGGAATTTACGCAGCTCGACGTGGAAATGAGTTTTGCCAATCAGGAAATGGTTTACCGCGTCATCGAAGGATTTTTCGGCCACGTTTTCAAATTGATTGACGTTGATTTGCCCGAACAATTTCCCAGAATGACTTACGCCGAAGCGATGCGCCGTTTCGGTTCGGACAAACCCGATTTGCGTTTTGAGATGGAACTCGCGGATTTGTCCGACGAATTAAAAGGAACTGATTTTGCGCCGTTCGCATCGGTTTTGGAAAACAAAGGCGAGATAAAATGCGTCGTCGTCAAAGGCAAAGCCGATTATTCGCGCAAAGTTTTGGACGAACTGCAAGACTTTGTAAAACGCTACGGCGCGGGCGCGTTGGCTTGGATTAAGGTCGGCGAAGCGGAAACGACTTCATCGCTTTTGAAAGTTTTGGGCGCGGAAACGATTGGCAAATTGGCGCAAACGGCGAATGCCGAAACGGGCGATTTGGTTTTAATCGTCGCGGGCAAAAAATCGGTTGTTGCGGCGGCTTTGGGCGCGTTGCGCGTCGAGATTGCGAAGCGCGAGAATTTGATTGACCGTGATGCTTATAAGCCTTTGCTCGTGACGGAATTTCCGATGTTTGAATACGACGAAGAATCGGGCAATTATAACGCCGCGCATCATCCGTTTACGTCGCCGATGGACGAAGATTTGGCGTTATTTAAACGCGCCGTCGAGAATGGCGAAACGGAACTTTTCGGGCAGATTCGCGCCAAAGCCTATGACGCGGTGATCAACGGATACGAATGCGCGGGCGGTTCGATTCGTATTCATCAAAAGGAAATTCAGGCGATGAATTTCAAAGCGTTGGGCTTGTCGCCGGAAAAAGCGCGCGAAAGATTTGGATTTTTCCTCGACGCGCTCGAATTCGGAACGCCGCCGCACGGCGGTTTCGCCGCCGGAATCGAGCGAACCTGTATGATTCTCTGCGGCACGGAAAACATCCGCGACGTGATGGCGTTCCCGAAAACCGCGTCGGCGCAGGATTTAATGATGGATTCGCCGGGCGTGGTTGATACTTCGCAATTGAAGGAACTTGGGATTAAAATCGTTGAATAATTGAATTTGGCTTGCCTCAAATTTAGAACAATATCTTGTGAAAATATTAGCCGAGATTTTCTGAACTAAATTTTCTTGGACGTCGTAAAATCAAAAAATAATGGCAAAGAAAAAGTTTGATACAAATCCGCTCGACCCGTCGTTTCCTGAAAGAGTTCAGAAGGAAGCCGAAACTGTTCCTCTGTCGAAAACGCCGTTTAGAACTTCGGAATTTCCGCCGCCGAGCGTGACCGAAGAGGAAACGCGGCGGTTTGACGGGCAGAATTTTAATCCGTATCAATCTCCGTATAACGGGCAAAATGTTCCGGCAAATTATCAAACCAGAAATCTCGCCGATATGAATCGCGCGAGTTCGCGCAATGTTTCGAGCGTCGGCATTCCTGAAAAATGGCTGATCGGTTTGCCGTATATTCCGTGGTATATCGGTTTGGTAGCGAGCTTGATAATTCTTTTCGTCGTGCCGAAAAGCGAAACGAAGGTGCGTTTTCACGCGGCGCAGGGTTTGGCGGCGCACATAGCGATTTTGATCGTCAGCGCGATTTTAGGCGGTCTCGGCAATGTCACGGGTTTTGCTAATGCGGGAAACGTAATTTTTCAAATCGTAACGATGGTTATGCTGATAATTTTCGCGGTCAAAGCGTGGACAGGAAAACCTGTTCACATCGAAGCAGTTGACGATTTGACGAACTGGCTCGAAGATAAAATCAAACCGAAAAAATAATTTCACAAAACGGAGAAATCGAAAATCCATTGCTCAACCTACAGAAGTGAAATTAAAACGCAGCTAAATTGTCGCAGTCGCTGGCGATGCGCGGGTTGATAAATTAACGCGCGTCCAAATCGTATTCGCGCAGACGACGGTAAAGCGTCGAAGACGAAATTCCCAAAATCTCCGCCGTTTTGCCGCGATGCCAGCCGGTTTTTTCCAACGCCCGCAAAATCTGCTGTTTTTCGACTTCGTGCAGAGCCGTCGGCGCGACTCCGTTTTGAAATGAATTCGTACCGTTTTCTTTCGGCGTGTTGTAGCTGACCGAAACGCTCGGCTCGTTCGTGCGGTAAACGACTTCGGGCGGAAGTTCTTTGGTCGTGATTCTGCCGTTATCGGCGAGCAAAATCGCGCGTTCCAGACAATTTCTTAACTGCCGCACGTTTCCCGTCCAACTAAATGAAGAAAGCGCATCAATGGCTTGCGGCGCGAGTTCGGGCGCGTTGGCTCCGGCAATTTTATTTAGAATGTGACGCGCCAGCGGTTCGATGTCTTCGCGGCGTTGGCGCAGCGGCGGAATATGTATCTCGAAACTGTTGATGCGGTAAAGCAGGTCTGAGCGAAAAACATTTTCGCTGACCGCCTGTGCCGCGTTGCGGTTGGTCGCGGCGACAAGCCGCACGTCAACCTCGACTTTTTTCACGCCGCCGACGCGGAAAAATGAGCGTGTTTCGAGTGCGCGAAGCAACTTCGACTGCAATTGTGCGGGCATTTCCATCACTTCATCAAGAAATAATGTTCCGTCGCTGGCGATTTCAAAAAGTCCGAGCTTTCTCGCCCGCGCACCGGAAAACGCGCCGGCTTCGTGTCCGAAAAGTTCCGATTCGAGCAAAGTGTCCTGCAAAGCCGCGCAATTTAAATCAATAAAACTTTTATCGCTGCGGCGCGAAAGACGATGAATTGCCTGCGCGATAAGTTCTTTGCCGGTTCCCGATTCGCCGGTAATTAAAACTGACGTATCCGACGGCGCAACGCGCGAGACAAGCCGCAAAACCTCTTTCATCTGCGCTGATTCGCCGACGATTTCCGGCATATTCTGATGCGAGCGTTCGACCTGTGCGCGGAGACGTTGATTATCAATTTTCAGCTTCTGCTTGTCGGCGGCTTGTTTGACGAGAACGGAAAGTTCGGTGATGCGGTAAGGTTTCGTCAGATAATCATACGCGCCGAGCTTCATCGCTTCGATTGCCGATTCGACGGTCGCCTGTCCGGTGAGCATAATTACTTCCGGCGGATTTTGCGATTTTTCGCGCAAACGGCGCAGTAGTCCGATGCCGTCCAGACGCGGCATATTTATATCGCACAGCAAAACGTCAAAGTCCTGTCGTTCGAGCAATTCCCAAGCCGCTTCGCCGTCTGCCGCCGTTTCAACTTCGTGTCCCTGTCTGGACATTTCCTTTTGCACGACGAGCCGCAAATTGTTTTCATCGTCAACTACCAGAAGTTTTGCCATAAGTTTTTTGAGTTCGCAGAGTTTATAATTCTTTCTGAATCGGAAGGAAAATTGAGAATGTGGTTCCCACGCCGACGTTCGAGCGAACGCTCAGCCGACCATTGTGTTCGGTGATAATTCCGTAACAGACCGCTAAGCCTAATCCGGTACCTTTGCCGACTTCTTTGGTGGTAAAAAACGGCTCGAAGATTTTGGACAAATCGTCGGGCGCGATGCCGTGTCCGTTGTCCTGAACTTCGATAATCACGCGACTACTTTGCGATACAGCGCGAAAGGTCAGCGTGCCGCCGTTCGGCATCGCGTCAATCGCATTCGTCGAAAGCGCGATTATCGCCTGCTGGAGCTGCCCTTCATCGGCATTGACGTGCGGCAGATTTTCTTCGAGTTCAAAGTTAATTTCGATATTGCCGCCGCGTTTTTGATGAGACAACAGACGCGCCGCTGACCTTAAAACCAATGAAATATCAATCGGAAAACGGTTTCCGGCACGCATCCGGCTGAAATCGAGCAAGCCGTTCGTGATGGATTTACAGCGAAACGCTTCGCTGCGAATCAGTCCGAGATATTCATGCAGATCGTCCACGTCCGGCGACGCGCCGAAAACGCCTTCGTCAACTCTCGATTCGAGCGATTCGGCGCAGGCGGAAATCGTCGCCAGCGGATTATTTATTTCGTGAACCACGCCCGCCGCGAGACGTCCGACCGCCGCGAGTTTCTCGGCGCGTCCGACGGCGTGAATCGCTTCGACGCGATAAGTTATGTCTTCACCAACCGTGATAACGTGCGTTATTTCGCCGCTTTCGCGGTCGCGCATCGGCACTTTGCTGACCAGCCAGTAAACGCTTGTGCCGTCATCGTCAATCGTGCGCTGTTCGATGCGTTCGATTTTTCCGGTTTGAAACGCACGTTCAAATTCCTGGCGCAATTTTCCCTGCGGCTGTTTGGCTAAAACTTCAAAAACGTTGCGCCCGATGACTGATTCGCGCGGAATTCCCTGTACGCCGATTTCGCGGTGACGATTCCACGTCACGATTCGATAATCGCGGTCAATGACGTAGATCGAAACCGGCAAAGCGTCTAAAACCGATTCGGTAAATCGCCGGTGTTCTTCTTTTGCGCGGCTTATCGTCGAGTTGATCGTCGCTTCGTAATGCGCCGATAGATTAATGGACATCGCCGTCATCTGCGCCGCCGCATCAACGGTTCTTTGCGCCGATTCGGTACAATTTTTTTTGCCCTGAAAACCGACGATAATCGCGCCTTTCACTTCGCCGTTAATGTGCAGCGGCGAAACGTATTCGAGCGTGTGCGCGTTTCCTTTGAGCAGAAATTCCTTTTCGTTTTCCTTGATGTATGAAACCTGCGGCGGCAAAATTTTCAGGCGATTGTTAAACCGGTCTTTGTGAAGAAAATTTGTCTGCAATTGTGTGTTATCAAAATCAAAAGCCGAACTGATTAAACCGATTTGTCCGAGTTCGACGACCACCGCGCAAATTTCAGCCGAAATCTCGCGCCGAATAGCTTCCGCCACGCGCAGCGCGACTTTTTTCGGATGCACGGTAAACAGCAAACTGCGTCCGAGTTCGGTAATAAATTTTAATTCGCGCGGCGAATCCGTGTTTTTCCTCGCGGTTAAAGACGTTTCCCTCTCGCTTCTAATTCGTTTCGGAGCTAACATTTCGGTCGTTGTTTTGGTTATTCGACAAACTCTTGCACAGATTTGTCATCTGAGAGGTTGGCTAAAAAATTTCAGGTGTCGGAGACGTTTAGAAATCTCCCATTCAATTAAATAAGATTTTTCGGTGTTTGTCAATGTTTTTAGATGTTTTCTGTTCGCTAAAATTTGACAGATTTTTCGCTATAAACAAAAATCAGATGAGTATGAATTTTAATTTGACGCGGTTTAAATCAGCGATTCTTTTATTCGGTTTTTTTATCATATTTTTCGCCGCGTTTTCGAAGTTAAACGCGCAGGAAACGGTTGATAAAACTGTGGCAACCATCGGCGACGGCGTTGGCGACCCGGAACTTATCACGTATTCGGATTTGCTCTGGTCGCTCGCGCTTCAACCCGGCGCGCCGCTCAATCCGCCGACATCGGAAGATTTGAATCGCGCGTTGCAATTGCTCATCAATCAACGCATATTCGCGCTCGAAGCCGAAAGAGTTCCGCGAGCGCAGCCGACGCAAGCCGAAATTGACGCGGAAATCAAACGCGTTCTGGCACTTTTCCCGTCAACCGCCGAATTTGAAAAACGCTTGCGAATCGTCGGATTCGATTCGGTGAAAGATGAAAATTTCGAGAAAATTATGGCGCAGCGCGTGGCGATTGAAAAATATATCGAATTTCGATTCACATCTTTCATCGTCATCACGCCCGAAGACGAAGCCAAATATTACCGCGACATCTACGTTCCCGAATTCCGCCGCCGCAATCCCGGTTTGCTCACGCCGACGCTCGATGAACGGCGAATGCAAATCAATAAGTTTTTGACAGAGCAAAAAAAGGCGAGCGACATCGAAAGATTTCTCGACTTTTCCAAACGCCGAAGCGAAATTATCGTTTTGAGCGAAGTTTAAATTAGTCAATTTAATGTTCTTAGTCGGAAATTGCAACTTAAAAACCGAATCTTGCCATCTAGCTCATATATGAAAAGTTTTTATTCAGTCCTCACTTTGGTTGTTTTGTGCTTTACCAATTCAAATTTTGCTCAACAAATACCTGCCGAAAAATTGTTTGAGATTAAAGGCTTTGTCAAAAATCAGGATAAAATCCTGCTTGCCGGTTTAAGTTTGTATTTTGAAGGAAATGCGACCGAAAAATTTTGTCACCAGCGATGAAAACGGCGCATTTGTCGCCAAACTTCCCGTCGGAAAATACAAAATAACGGTTAACGAAACAGTTTCAAAAAACTTCGCGGCTTTTATCGAGGTGTTCGACAATAATCTCAACCCGACTGATTTTGAATTGATTATTGAGACGAGCAAAGTTTTGTTGCAGTCAAATGTCGAACGGAAACCCGACGGAAGTTATAAAATATTTCGCTCCGAAATTATCCACCGGCGGCAAGAGCAGTAAGGGCATTTGGTGAAGTTGTAGTAAGTGTAAAAATCGACAAAGAAGGCAAAGTAATTTCGGCGAAAGTAGAAAGCGGTCATCCGCTTTTGCGGGCAGCAAGTGAAGCAAGCCGCGAGGCAATGGCTTTTTTCCGGCGATGAAAATAAACCTGAACGCGAAGGAAAAATCGTTTTGCTTTCATTTTATTCGCGAAGAAAAGAACAGACAATTCTGTTTATAAAACCAAATCGTCTGGAAATATTTCCAGAACCATTTACAATAAGCGATTAATTTTCACTCTCCAAAATCCGTTTCGCTTCCAAAAGACTTTGCCGCTGGGCTTCGCTGATTTTCGGATATTTGACTTGAGAGATTGCATTTTCTCGATAATGATCTCCGAAACCGCAACGCGCGTGAACCATTTTTTGTCTGCCGGAATGACATACCACGGCGCGTCTTTCGTCGAAGTATTTTGCATTGCGTCAGTGTAAGCCTGCATATAATCGTCCCAAAAACCGCGCTCTTTCGCATCACCGGCGGAAAATTTCCAATTCTTTTCCGGCGTTTCGATCCGCGCCAGAAATCTTTTTTTCTGCTCTTCTTTTGAAACGTGAAGGAAAAATTTCAAAATGTGAACGCCGTTTTCCACTAAATACGATTCAAAATTACGAATCTGTAAAAAACGTTTTTTCCAGATATTTTTGTCGTTTTTTACTTCGTCCGGCAAAGGCGATGTTTGCAAAATCGCGGGGTGAACGCGCACGATCAGAACGTCTTCGTAATACGAGCGGTTGAAAATTCCGATGCGCCCGCGTTCGGGCAGATTTTTCATCGAACGCCACAAAAAATCGTGGTCGAGTTCTTCGGTCGAAGGCTGTTTGAACGAAGTTACTTCACAGCCCTGCGGATTCAAGCCCGACATTACGTGCTTGATCGCGCCGTCTTTTCCAGCCGCGTCCATCGCCTGAAAGATTATCAAAAGCGCGTGCTGATTCTCTGCATAAAGCACATCCTGAAGTTCGGCAAGCTGCTCGACATTTTTCACCAAATCTTCAACGGCTTCTTTTTTGTCAGTATAATCGCCCGTAAAATCGGTCGGATGATCTTTCAAATTCAGCTTTTTGCCTTCAGAGACGAGAAAATTTTTAATGTTCATAATTGTATTAAACGGCAACCGGCGCGGCGATTTTGCCCCACGATTGATAATTTTCGAGACGCAGATTTTCGTATTTGAAATTGAGCAAACCGTCTAAACCTTTCAAACTTTCCGCGTTTACTAATTCCAATTTCGGCAATTCCAAAGGCTCGCGTTTCAGCAACTCTTCGACCTGCGCGAGATGATTTGAATAAATGTGCAGATCGCCGAAAGTGTGAACGAAATCGCCAACTTCCAAATCACAGACGTGCGCGATTAAATGCGTCAAAAGCGCGTAACTCGAAACGTTAAATGGAACGCCGAGAAACGCGTCTGCGCTGCGTTGATAAAGCTGGCAATGCAGCGTTTTTTCGTTTTCGACTTTGAATTGGAAGAATGTATGACAAGGCGGAAGAGCCACTTCTTCCAGTTCGGCGACATTCCACGCGCTGACAATAATTCTTCTCGAATGCGATTCGTGTTTGATTTGCGCCAAAATGTTTCTTATCTGGTCAAAAATTCTCACTCGCGGATTTTTAATTTCATTTTTGTAACGAAATTTCCAGCCGTGATGGTGATTTTGCTTTCCGTCCAAACAATTTTTTATACCAACAGATGTAAAATTCCATTCATTGCAAAGAGTGTCTATTCCCATTCTCATCAGCGTTTTTCCTTCTGGATTTGTTGCTTCGATGAGAGAAACCCGACGACTATTCAAATTTTGCTCATTTTTCGACAGCCAGAGACAAGTATCAGGCGAATAACAGTTGGACAAATAAAAATCTTTATCAAGTGAATATTCTTTCGGATATTCTTTCTTTAACAACCAATTCGATAATTTTTTTGCGTCTTGAACAAAATTACTGAAAATCAGCCATCGGTGACAGACGAAAATCTTCTGTCCGCCATAATTAGAAAACCCAATGTGATTTTCGTCATAACAGCGAGCCAGCATTCCGTTCCAGGTTTGATAAAGCAATTCATAATCTTCTTTTGAAACGGATTCTCCCAAACCTCCGACACCGTGCGAGGTAGGAGCATAACGGTCACGAATTTTTCCATTGAGAATTGCCTGTTTAATGCAATTTGTCTGGACAAAGCCTGTTTTCGCAAACTTTACGTCAAACTCCCAGCGATTGCCCGTTCCGTCCGGGCGGGCAGTTTTATATTCTTTGACGACGACAAAATTTCCCGTCGCCGATTCAAATTCTTTCCCGATTAAGCCGTTATGATTACTCGAAAAATCCGAAATAATTTTTTTTATCGAAAGGCGTTTCGATTTGAGGAATTTCAAAGTCTTTAATTCGCGGCTCAATGTCGTAAATCTTTCCCCAATACCGCCATTGAGAACCGTAAATCGGACCTAATTCGCCGTCTTCTTTAGCCCATTCCGCCCAAATATCAACGCCCCGCGCGTTTAGATTTTTCTCGTTCGTGTCGCCGCTCAAAAACCAAAAAAGTTCTTCGGCAATCCAGCGAAACGGAACTCGTTTGGTCGTGACAATTGGAAATCCTTCGCGCAAATCAAAGCGAGTTTGATAACCGAAAACTGAAATCGTCCCAACGCCCGTTCGGTCTTCGTGGCGCGTGCCGTTTTGCAAAATGCGTTTTAATAAATCTTGGTATTGTTTCATTTCACTAAGGTTTTTCTTTGATTAGCATTGGCGGCGACGGCATCATCATAGAATCTCCCAAATCATCAATTTGCAGTCCGACGGGCGACGCACCGCCTTCCTTGATTGCTTCGATTACTCTGATAACATCGGCGAAATTGACCGTAAGAGGTGCTTTGACGAAAACCGTTTTTTCCACCTCGTTAGTTCCTTCCCTAAAAGCACCGTATTTTTCTCTTTCCGAAAAAATTTCCTTTAGATGTTTCGATAGCAACGAAGTATCATTTAATGAACCTTCGTCGCCGTTGTTGAGAGTTATTTTTTTATTGGATTTTAATTCGACAACCAAAGTTAAAGGATTTGGTTTAATATTTACTGCACTGCCATCTTTCAAAGGCTCCGGCGCGATATAGACATATTGGTTTTTAGTTCTGGTTGCAGCTTCGACGTTGACGCAATTTGCCGCCACACGCCTTATTTTTCGCAGAGCGTCGGCGACCGAGTTAAAACTCAGCGTCGGGTCTGCTTTAAATGTGATAACGGATTTTTTATCAATGCGCGACAGAATTTCAGACAGCGACGAAAGAGGCTCGGCATTAGCGAGAGTTTTAGAACCGTCCTTTGTTCGAGTCATTACTATTAATTTAGAGTTTGCGTCAATTTCTATAATGGACAAATCTTCGGTCTGTTGAGGAATACAGATGGTGTTATACGATTCGATATTTTCAGTCATCAATACGGAATTGGCTTTCTTAACAGGCGATCTTTTCTTTTTTCTTTGAGCAAAGACATCGGAAGCATTTGTCAAAACAAAAGTTCCCAAAAGCACGCCGATAAATAACGTCGCCGATATGTTACACGCGCAAAGTTGCCTTCCGAAATTTGTTATACTTTGTTTTAGTTTCATTTCATTTCTCTATCCAACTTGTTCGAGTTTCAGAACCCGGTTTGCAGATTTTTCATCTTAAGTTACCATATCTGTTTAGAATTTGAGAATTATGGCAAATAAATTAGAAGTCAGTTTTAATTCGCCGCAGTGCGGTTGGATGTCAATCGGGTTTGATGACGGCGTAAGCGAGTTTCACACGACGACCGCGCACGCGCCGCACGAAAAGGCTTTGCCCGAACTTTTGGAAATTTTAACCGCTTTGCTTGATGAAAATTCGGCGCAAGATGAATTTACGCTTCTCTGGAATCGCAACCCGGAAGAATTTGATTTTCATTTTTTGCGAAGCGGCGAAACGCTTGCGCTGGAGATTTTTCAATACCCGGGCGAAACGCGCCGCAGCGAAGAACGCGAACCGGTTTTCGCGCACGAAGGAAACGTCAAAGCGATTTGTCTGGCTTTTGCCGAAACTTTTAAGCAGCTTTACGAAGACCGCCAAACGGACGAATTTGAATTTAATTGGCGACAGCCGTTTCCGTTTGAGGAGTTCCAATTATTTAATGAAAAACTTTTAGTAATTAGGTAGAATTTAACTTGCAGCCTGAATAGTTTATCGTTGAAAATGTAATTAAACGCTATGAACCAACCCACTTTATCACAAATCGAGCAAACGATTTTACAACTTCCGGTTGATGAGCAACTTATTATAATTGCAAGAGTTGCTGAGAAATTAAGCGGTAAAATTGACCACACAAAGAATTTTGAATTTAGCCTTACCGAAATGGCAAGTGATGAAAATATACAGCGCGAATTAAAAGAAATCGAAAAAGATTTTCGCTATACTGAGTTTGATGGATTAGAAAAATAATTCAGATGGAGAAAACTTTTTGATGATTCGGCGTGGAGAAATTTATTTTGTTGATTTAAATCTGGTAAAAGGACGCGAACAGGCAGGCAATCGTCCGGTTTTGGTTTTATCAATTGACGCAATTAATAAATTACCTCTGGTTGTTACGGTTATTGTCGGCACAAAGGGAGAAAATCTACCGAAAGATTTTCCGACCAACATCAGAATTTCTGCTGAAGAAAGCGGATTGCCAATGGAAACCGTTTTTTTATGTTTTCAAGTTCGCTCGATTGACCCAAATCGTTTTCCTCAAAAATTTGCCGGAAGAGTTTCAAAAGATAATTTAGAAAAAATTGAAAATGCCGTCAGGCATTGTCTCGGATTGTGAAAGAAAAACTTTTAGATTTACTCGCGTGTCCCGTTTGCGGCGGCGATTTGTCGTTGGTTCACGTTGGCACACGAGAGGAAAAAGAAATTATCGAAGGCGTTTTGTCGTGCCGAAAATGCGAGCGCGAATATAAAGTCGTGCGCGGCGTTCCGCGTTTCGCCGATTTGGATAAAATCGAACAGGACAAAGCTGAAACAGCGGAAAATTTCGGCTGGCAATGGACACATTTCACGCAGGAAGACGAGAAATATAACGAGCAGTTTTTAGGCTGGCTGCAACCCGTTAAACCGGATTTTTTCAAAGATAAACTCGTTCTCGAAGGCGGCTGCGGCAAAGGTCGGCATACGAGTTTGGCGGCGAATTGGGGCGCAAAAGAAGTCGTTGGCATTGATTTGAGCGCGGCGGTCGAATCGGCTTTTCAGGCGACCAGACATTTGCCGAACGCGCACATCGTCCAAGCCGATATTTTCAAACTGCCGTTAAAAAGAGTGTTCGATTATGCGTTCAGCGTCGGTGTTCTGCATCACACGCCCGACCCGAAAAAAGCGTTCGTTTCGTTAGCCGGAAAAGTCAAAAAAGGCGGCGCGATTTCCGCGTGGATTTACGGCGCGGAAAATAACGAATGGATTACGAGCTACGTTAATCCGGTGCGCGAAAAATTTACCTCGAAAATAAACCAACCGACGCTTTATCAACTCTCAAAACTCCCGACACTCGGCGTTTTTCTCGCTTCAAAATTAATATATAAACCGCTCGACAAAACCGCTTTGGGAAAAAAGCTTTTTTACACACGATTATTTAACTCATCTCGGCACATTCGGCTGGCGCGAACAGCACAATATCGTTTTCGATCATCTCGTTGCGCCGACGGCGTTTTATATTTCCAAGCCGGAATTTGAAGATTGGTGGACGAAATCGGCGCGGAAAATGTCGAGATAATCTGGCACAATCAAAATTCGTGGTGCGGCTTCGGACGAATCGAAAAATAGATTTGAAACTCGAATCAATTTTACCGCGTAAAATCCCGATTATGAAAATAAAAATTTTGATTTTCTGTTATTTTGATTTCGGTTTTAACGTATTATGGCGCAGACAAACGGACGAAATAAAACACTGGAAATAAAAGAAGCGAATCCGGCTGATGTCTCTTCGATTGATTCGATTATGAAAGCCGTCTATGACGTGATTTCCGGCGACGCGGGACAAAAGCGCGATTGGGACAGATTTCGCACGCTTGTTTCATAAAGACGCGCGAATGATTCCGTCGGGTAAAAACAAAGACGGCGTGGTCGGCGCGCGGATTTTTCACACCGGAAGAATACATCACGCGCTCATCGCCGTTTATGGAAAAAGAAGGTTTTTTTGAACGCGAAATCGCGCGGCGAGTTGATGTCTTACGGCAATATCGCGCAGGTTTTTTCGACTTATGAATCGTTTCACAAAAAAGACGACAAAACGCCGTTCGCTCGCGGCATCAACAGTTTTCAGCTTGCTGAACGACGGCAAAGCGCTGGTGGGTTGTGACGATTTACTGGCAAGGCGAAACGCCGGAAAATCCGATTCCGAAAGAATATCTGAAATCAAAGAAAAATTAGTTTTTCAATAATCGTCATCAGAATAAATACAAGCGCACACAATTTACCATTCACCGTTTACCGTTTACCATTATGAACATAATGGCAGAACACATTTTAGAACGCCGACAAATCATCGAACGACCGCGCGACAGAAGTTTTCCAATTTTTCGCCGACGCGGGAAATCTCGAAAAAATTACGCCGCCGGAACTTAATTTCAAAATTATTTCCGCGCAGCCGATTGATATAAAAAAAGGCGCGTTTATTGATTACAAACTAAAACTGCGCGGCATTCCGATAACGTGGAAAACCGAAATCACACAGTGGAATCCGCCGCACGATTTTGTTGATACCGCTTTGAAAAGTCCTTACAAACAATGGATTCACCTGCATACTTTCGAGGAAAGCGAAACGGGCGAAACGATTATGCAGGATTTGGTGCGCTATCGTCTGCCGCTTGAACCGTTCGGCGATTTAGCGCATTGGTATGTAAAAAAAGAACTCGAATATATTTTCGATTATCGTTATAAAGTGATTGAGGAAATTGTTTCTCGGCAAGAAATCCCAGATTAAATCGTTAGATAGTTTGATTATTCGTTTATAAATTAGTTTTCGCGGAAAATTCTATGAAAACCTTCCTTTTTTTATTTTCTTTTCTTATTTGCACATCTTGCGGAATGTTTCAGAGTCAAAATCTGTTAAAGCAATCACCAAAAGTTCCATCAATTCAAATGAGCGACAATACAATTATCACAAAACAATACATTGAAGCTGGCGGACTCTATGTCAGAAATTACGAGATAAAAATTTCAGGAACGGGAAAAGTTAATTTCAAAGGAAAATTCATCGGAAATGAATTTTATAAAGAAGAATGGTATATTCCGAAAGAAAATGTCGCTGGTTTGATTGAAACCCTTAATAACTTAGGCTTTTTTCAATTAAGCGATAGTTATGGAGAACCTGCTGCTGATATGTCAGAAACGATTATCAGCGTCAGTATTGCTGGAAAAGAAAAATCTGTCAAACGATTAAGTTTTAACAATACTGCTGAAGAAAAAAAGTTAAAAGAATTCGATTATTTGATTAACAATACGGTGAATGCCGAATCGAGAATCAGAAAATGCTGCTATTTTCCTACATATTATCCGTCTGAATCTATTCCATAAATCTAAAATTCTATCCAATCGGTCGGTTCTTTATGATAAGAAATTGTCACGCGCGTTTCGGCTTGGAACAGCGGCGAGCGCATTTTTATGGCGGTTTGCGCCGTTAGTCTGGCAAGATGCGGTTCGTTGGCGCGTTGTGAGAGGTGAGCTAAAACGACGTGTCGCGCCGTGCCGTCGAATTCATTTTGCAGCCAATCAGCTAAATCTTCGTTGGAAATATGTCCGGTGTTCGATAAAATACGCTGTTTCAAATCCCAATTGTAAATCGGACAGGTTTTCAGCATATCGCGGTCGTGGTTTGATTCGATGATAATGCCGTCGCAGCTGCGTAATTTGTCTTTGATTAAGGTCGTGAAACAGCCGAAATCGAGAACGGTCGCCACTTTCACGCCCGCGCTTTTTGCCACGAAACCGAAATTGTCTGCCGCGTCGTGCGGCACGCTAAACGGCTCGAAATCAATATCGCCGATGCGAAAATCTTTGCTGGATTCGATTTCGACCGTACGATTTTTCATCGCGTCGCCGCGCTTTTGCGGTTCGTTATTTAATTTATTAGCTTTTTCGCGCAAGTAAGCGTGTTTCGTTTCGCCGGAAATAAAAACGGGACAATTGACGGTGTTGAGCAGAACGCGCAAACCGCCGGAATGATCGCCGTGTTCGTGCGTGATGAGAATCGCGTCGAGCTGTGAAAAATCAACGCCGACGAGCGCGAGCCGCCGCAAGGTTTCCTTCGCGCTCAAGCCGACATCAACTAAAACTTTTGTTTTTTCGGTTGAGATTAAAACGGAATTTCCCGTCGAACCGCTGCCGAGAACCGTAAATTTCATTCTTTATCTTCAAATTTTGAACGTAAAAAACTTCCAATTGTGCGCGTGACAAGCGCGTTCGGCGCGAGTTTTCCGAAAACCGAACCGACGTAGTTCGTCCAACCGGAAACAACCGACGCTTTACCGCGTCGAACTGCGTTTAAACCTGCTTCGACAACCGCCTCAGGCGTTTGCATTCCCTTCGCTTTCAGAGGTTCCGCGCCTGCGGCATTAAAAAAATTCGTATCAGTCGGACCCGGACAAAGCGATGTGACGATAATTCCGTGCGGACGATTTTCCTCACTGATCGCCTCAGAAAACGAGCGCACAAACGCTTTAGTCGCCGCGTAAGTCGCCATAAACGGAATTGGCTGAAAACCGGCGGTCGAAGCGACATTGATAATCACGCCGCTTTGCCGCTCGCGCATTTTCTGTAAATAACGATGTGTCAGCGCGACTAGAGCCATTATGTTAAGGCTGATCATTTCCATCTCGTTTTCGAGTTCGAGTCTGGCAAAATCGCCCATCGAACCGAAACCGGCGTTGTTTATCAGCCATTCGATTTCAAGATTATGCTTTTCAGTTTCTTCAAAAAGTCGTTTGTCGGCTTCAAAATCTATTAAATCAATAGCGACGTAATGCGCCGTGATTTGATGTTTGAGCATCAGTTCGTCACACAACTCGTGCAGCTTATTTTCCGAACGCGCCACCAAAACGAGGTTGTGTTTTTCGGCGGCGAGCCGTCGGGCAAACGCTTCGCCGATGCCGCCGGACGCGCCCGTTATCAGTGTCGCTTTCATAATTCTATATCTGAAACAATTTCTTCGCCTTGCGTTGCATAAACAAACGCGCCGATTGCCGCCGCGACGGTAATTAAAGTTCCGGTAAAGCGCAAAATCTTGGCGATTAAGTAAGTTTTATCAAGCAGATTCGTTTCGCCTAAAAGATAATTCCAATCGTGAAAGCCGCCTTCCGCGCCGGTTAAACCGCTCAAAAGCGGCAGCTGCATAATTTGCGCGTCGTTAGCGTAAACGTAAACGTCGAGAAAATTATTGCCGACCCAAAACAAAACAATCGCCGCTGAAAACGGTTTTTTGTGATAAACGAAATAGGCGAAAAAAATTATTGGAATCAGAATTTGCAGCAGCGAACCGCCCGCGATTCCCATAAACTCGCCTAAAATTCGAAACAAAATATGTCCGGCTTCGTGAATCGGCAGATTTATCAGATGCGTGAAGTACGCGCTTTCGGGATCATAAGCGCACCACAAAAAATAGATGGTAAAAACAACGGCGATAATTGTTTTGGTTGTGCTTCGCGGCATTATTTATTCAGTTTGTTGAATTCTTCTTTGGAAATGGCATAAAAAACGCATTCCGAGCCGTAGAATTCTTCATTTTTCTGATAGCGCATTCCAAGTTTTTCCATAATGCGCCACGAACCCGTGTTTTCGGGGTAAGCGACGGCGACGATTCTTTGCAAATTTTTTTGGTTAAATCCGAAATCGAGCCACGCTTTTGCCGCTTCGCAACCGATGCCTTTGCGCCAAAATTTCTTTATCAAACTATACCCGACTTCAATTTCCGCTGTGCTGTCGAGCGGTTGAATGCCGCTCGAACCGATGATTTCGCCGGTTTCCTTCCAGATTACCGCGCAGGTTCCAAAGCCGTATTTATCATAACAATCAATGTAAAACTTCAGCCGCGTCGCCAATTTTTCGGGATTTTGCAAAATCGTTCCGCCGAGATATTTGTTAACTTCCGGGTCGGAACGCTGTTCGATCAAAGTGCCCAAATCTTCGGGCGTAAATTTACGCATTAAAAGTCTTTCGGTTTCAAGCATAAAAGTCCTTCTTCGTAATCGAATAATGCACCAAATCGCGCCCGTAAAATTCGCCTGTGTAATCGTAACTCATTCCCAGTTTTTCCATCACGCGCCGTGAAGCAACGTTTTCGGCGCGGGCGACAGCAACGATTTTTTCGGATTGCAACGGTTCAAAAGCGTATCTCAAAATTTCCATCGCGGATTCGGTCGCGTAACCTTTTTTCTGAAACATTTTGGCGACCGCGTAACCGACTTCCGTTTCGCCGGTTTCCTTTAGCTTCCAAAGCCCGCACCAGCCGACGAAGGCGTTCGATGATTTTTCGATTATCGCGCAGAACCCGATTTTTTCCTGTTTCCAGCGACTTGAAACGAGTTCGATCCAGTTAGCTGATTCGGCTCGATTTTGCGGCTCGCGGATAAAACGCATCACGTCCGCGTCGCTCCGCATCGCATAAATTTGGTCAACATCTGCTGCCGCGAGCGGGCGCAAAATCAATCTTTCGGTTTCGAGCATAAACGAGCTTTTTCGATTCAGCAATTTTTCACTAAAAGAATTCCTTAATCAGTCCGTTAATAGTTGATCGGGCTTTTTTGCAGTCGTTCAAATCCTTTTTTTCGCACGACATACATTCGTTTAATTCGCCGATTATCGGTGATAATTTGGTTTTGTAATCTTCGGGAAGTTTTTGAATTCGAGTTTCCAAATCCGTAATGCCCTTGCGCCGTTCCTCGACAATATGATTGCATTGGCTTGCGCCGCCGGCACTCGACGAATCGCGGTAAGCCTGCAAATCTCTGCCCTGCTGTTCGATTGTCTGCGCGATTCTGGTTATTTCCGAAACTTCGTTTTTCGCGGCGGTTTGTTTGTTTCGCTCTTTTATCTGCTCATTTACCGCGTTGTTGACCGCCGGTTTTCCGGCACACGCCGCAAAAAGAAAAAGTGCCAGAATTGCGATATACAACTTCATACTTCAATCGTTTGCAAGTAACTTTAAATCAGGTGAATCAGCAAGCCATCTTTCAATTTCGGCTCGAACCAGGTTGATTTCGGCGGCATAATTTCGTTCATATCCGAGACGGCGAAAAGATCGTCCATCGTGGTCGGGAAAAGCGAAAACGCCACTTTCATTTGGGTTTCGTCAACCAATTTTTCGAGCTCGACGGTTCCGCGTGCGCCGCCGACGAAACCGATTCGGTCGTTCGTGCGCGGGTCGTCAATGCCCAAAACGGGCGCGAGCAGATAATCCTGCAAAATGCTCGCGTCGAGATTTTCAATCGCGTTCAATTCTTTATCGAGCGCGGCGGCGAACTTTAAATTAAACCATTTGCCGCCGAAATACATATTGAATTCGCCGCGTTCGGGCGGACATTTTTCAGTCGTTTCCGTGACGGTAAAATTTTCGCCGACGCGCTCAAAAAATTCCGCGTCGCTCAAGCCGTTTAAATCTTTGACGACGCGATTATATGCCATAATCCGCAAATCTTCGGACGGGAAAATTCCCGCAACGACGAAATTATAATCTTCCGCACCGCTGTGTTCAGGATTTTGCGCCGCCAGTTTTTTTCTGGCAAGATTTGCGCTTTCCATCCGATGATGACCGTCGGCGATGTAGATGGCGGGAACTTCGGCGAAGGCTTTGACGAATTCTCCGGCTTCGAGTTCGACGCGCCAGACGGTTTGTTTAATGTGTTCCGCGCATTGAAAATCGTAAATCGGCTTGGTTTGCGTCGCTTCGTAAATTAAAAGGCGAATTTGTTCGGTGTTGCGAAAGGCGAGAAAAATCAAGCCGGTTTGCGCCTTCAGCGCGAGTATATGCGCCGTGCGGTCTTCGACTTTATCAGGACGTGTTTTCTCGTGTTTCTTGACGATGCCAAGTTCGTATTCGTCAAGCGAACAACAGGCGACTATGCCGGTTTGCTGATGCGATTCGGTTTCGAGACGGTATATATAAACACACGATTCGGCTTCCGAAGCAAGCACTTTTTCGTCAATCAGGCGTTGCAGATTCTCTCGCGCCTTAGCGAAAATTTGCTCGCTGGTCGGTGTCGCGGCGGCGGAAAATTCGGCTTCCGGTCTGCTTACGCGCAGAAAACTGAGCGGGTTATTTTCGATAATTTCGCGCACTTCGCTGTCATAAATCACGTCATACGGAACGCACGAAACACGCTTTGCCAGTTCTGGAGTCGGACGCAACGCCCGAAACGGTTTGATAATTGACACTAAATTTTTCCTCTTTTGAAAGAGAATCCGCACGGATTCTCTTTATTTATTATTCGCTGCCGGTTTATTGCCCGGTTGTTGATTGCTGTTGGAAACTGAAGTATTTGTGACGGGAATATTCATTTCCTGACGCATTTTTTCCATCATTATTTCCTGATATTTATCAAACGCGATTTTCCACGCGCCGTCTTCTTTAACGAACGGAATCGTATCATAACCGCCGGTTCGGTCTTTGACTTCGACGGTTGCCGTGTCGCCTTCGATTTTTTCGTCGCGCGTTTCAAACGCTTCGTCGGGCATCGTTGAATTGTCGCCTTTGAACATCTCGTCAACCGTTGTTTTCTGCATCGCGGCGGATTTTTCAGCCAATGCGAGCGAACCTCTCGACAGAGTTTTCTTGATGCCTTCGACATCTTTTTTCTTCGATGCTTCGATAAATGTTTTCAAAACATCGCCCGGTCTGGCGGTTTGCGTCGTAACCGCCGCGCCTTTACCGCCGCAGTTGATAAACAAAAACGCGGCAAGCGCGATAAAAATTATTTGGGGTAGTTTCATAAAGCGGAAAACGGACAGACGACTGAAATCAGTTTTTTTGATTTTTTATTGTATTCGCCCTTCATTAATTTTGTTGTCGAGCTGCTTGTCGCTTTGTTCTGAATCCTGCATCATTTGATTGGCAATGCCCTGTTTGTCAATTTTCCAGATGCCTTCTTCGCGGACAAACGGCACGACGTTCCACGCGCTGGTCGAGTCTTTCATTTCAATTGTTGCGCGTTCGCCTTCGATTTTTTCGTTGCGAAATTCGACCGATTTCTGCGTTTCGGTAAACAAAGTTTCGCGTTTTACGATGTCATCAAGGTTGACGTTCTGCGCTTTGGCTTCCTGTTCCGACATTTTTATCGAAGCGTCTGAAAGCAAAAGCTTCATCGTCGTCGTATCTTTTTTCTTGATCGCCGTCGTATAAAGTTTCAGCGTTTCAAGCGGCGTTGACGGTTTTTCCACGTTCGCGCAGGCGAAAATCAGGCTCGATACAAACAACACTAAAATCTTTGAGTAAACGCGCATTTTTGAATAAATTTCCGGTAAATCGTTATACTAAAAAGCTAAAGTATAGCGAAAAACCTTGGGAGTTAAAAACGAATGGTGCGAAAAAAACTGTCTGAAAGAGAAATCCACAGAGCTTTAGCTGATTTGACCGATTGGAAAATCGAAGGCATAAATCTGAAAAAACGATTTGCGTTCGACAATTTTGCCGCCGCGCTCGATTTGGTCAACCGCGTCGGCGCGATTGCCGAACGACTCGACCATCATCCTGATATTCTGTTTGGTTGGGGCTATGCCGAGTTTGCGATTACGACGCACGACACAGGCGGCTTGACGCAAAACGATTTCGATTTGGCAAAAGAGATTGAAAATATTCAAGTTTGATACACGATCTTATTGGAAGAGAAAATTATGTCCGAGGAAAATTTAATTTCTGCACAAAAAGCTGCGCTGAAAATGAGCGACGAAACGTATGAAATGATCCAGCAGTTGTTTCAACTCGTACGCTCAAGCGACGCGGCGAGAATGCGCGGACTTTTTGAAAAAGGTTTCGACGCGCCGAACATTCGCGACGGCAAAGGCAACACGCTTTTGATGTTGGCAAGTTACAACGAACAACTTGAAATGACGCGCGTGTTGCTTGAAAACGGCGCAGATCCGCAGATTGCCAACGATATGGGACAAATTCCGCTCGCCGGCGCTGCGTTCAAAGGCAACATCGAAATGGCAAAAATTTTGATCGAACACGGCGCGGATGTCAACGCGCGAATGCCCGACGGCAAAACGCCTTTGATGTTTGCCGCAATGTTTAATCGCCTGGAAATTATTGACCTGTTTGTAGAAAAAGGCGCGGACGCAACAATTCAATCAATGGACGGCTCGACCGCCGAAACAATGGCGAAAATGATGGGCGCAGAAGCGGCGCGGGCGAAACTCGAAAGTTTGTCGGGCAACAATTAATGTGAGAAGTTTTGCCCGCGAATTTGCGCGAATAAACGCGAATAAAGCCGCAGGTGTGCAATGAAATTTTTGCCGACTGATAATTTTTACTAAATTCTAGGAAAAGAAACTAAAAACCGTTATATTTTAGTTGTGCATTTTGATTGGGATAAAAAAAAGCGGCGGGCAATCTTGTCAAACACAAGACTTTGTTTGAGGAAGCCGCAACGGTTTTCGGCGATCCGCTTTCAGATACTTTTGACGATCCCGATCATTCCGCCGAAGAACGACGGTTTTTAATCATCGGGCATTCCGAAAACGGTAAAATATTGTTTGTTTCACATACCGATGCGGCGAAACCGTCCGCATAATCAGTGCGCGGGAACCGACACGCGCAGAGAAGAGAGAAGCGTATGAACAAGAATAAAACTAAACAAACGGAAGACGAAATGCGCCCCGAACACGACTTGACGAAACTGACGGGCAAGGTGCGCGGCAAATATGCCGAGCGTTACCGTTCGGGAACGAATCTGGTCTTGCTGGAATCGGACGTGCAAGCGGCATTTCCCGACGCGGAAGCCGTCAACGAAGCACTGCGAATGCTGATGAAAGTCGCCCGCCGACAAACGCAAAAACAAACCTGAATATCGGCGACGAAATGCGAAAGAAATCATCAAAGATTTGCAGGGCAAAGTGTTTACCGATATGGCAGTCCGGCAAATCTTTACCACCGAAAACGGTCTGGTCAGCCTTTACGAAATCGGCGAAACCGACACGATAAACGAGATGATTCAAAAGAATAAAGCCGCCAACGAGTAGTGAATTTTCAGCTATTATCAATTTTGGCAATCGTGTTTTAGCAGTGTAGTAGAGTCGAAAGATAGAAAAATTTTCAGCTCATATTTAGAAATATGGAAGACTTACAAACCATTTGTCGCTCAATAGATGGAAGTTTATCTATTGAGTTTACAAATTTTCCATTTACAATCACTTTAACTTTTTGGATTGTAGGAACAGACAAGAAGGTTATTTTTTCATGCTCACAAATTGAAGAATTTACTCTTAAAAAAGAAGCATTTGATGAGCCGGAATATCTCTGTTTTGAGGTCAGCGTAAATCCACCGAAAAAAAAGCGTCCGACTGATTTGTCAGATTTCGAGTTTGGATTAAAAGAATATAGTGACAAAAATGACTTTTTGTGGAGTATCGAAATATTGCCCGAAGCTGAAATAAAAATTAAGTGTTTAGAATTTGAATGGATGATACTGAAGATGTCAAAGGAAGAAATAATGGAAAGAAATCGCTCAGAAAATTAGCAAGCAATTAAAGATTAAAAACGTAGAGACGCGATGCATCGCGTCTCTACGTTTTTAATTTTAAATCTTATCCTAAATTCCGTTCACAATCGCATTTAGTGTCGCCGAAGGTCGCATTGCGGCGTAAGCCTTTTCGGAATCGGGATGATAATAACCGCCGACATCTTGAGATTTTCCCTGTGCGGCGATCAGTTCTTCATTGATTTTGGTTTCGTTTTCCTGCAACGCTTTAGCGACGGGCGCGAATTTTGCGGCGATTTCAAAATCCGATGTCTGATTTGCCAACGCTTCCGCCCAATACATTGCGAGGTAAAAATGCGAACCGCGATTGTCAATTTGCCCGACTTTTCTTGCCGGAGACTTGTCGGTTGCGAGGAATTTCGCGTTCGCTTCGTCCAGAGCGTCCGCTAAAATTTGCGCTTTTTTGTTGTCCTGCGTTTGTGCCAGATGTTCCAAACTTGCCTGCAACGCCAGAAATTCACCGAGCGAATCCCAGCGCAGATAGCCTTCTTTTTCAAATTGTTCGACGTGTTTCGGCGCGCTTCCTCCGGCTCCTGTTTCAAACAAACCGCCACCGTTCATTAATGGAACGATTGAAAGCATTTTGGCGGAAGTGCCGAGTTCCAGAATCGGGAACATATCCGTCAGATAATCTCTCAAAACATTGCCCGAAACCGAAATCGTGTCTTTGCCTTCTCTTGCTCTTTTTAATGTTTCGGTCATCGCGTCTTTGACATCCATAATGTGAATGTCGAGACCGTCTGTGTCGTGATCTTTTAGATATTTTTCGATCTTTTTGATGATTTGCGCGTCGTGTGCGCGGTCTTTGTCGAGCCAGAAAATCGCGGGCGTGTCGGAAAGTCTGGCGCGGTTGACGGCGAGTTTCACCCAATCTTCAATCGGCGCATCTTTGGTCTGACACATACGGAAAATGTCGCCGTTTTCTACTTTCTGTTCGAGCAGAACCGTTCCGTTTTCGTCTTCGACTTTGACCGTTCCGGCTGCTGACATCTGAAAGGTTTTGTCGTGCGAGCCGTATTCTTCCGCCTTTTGCGCCATCAAACCGACATTCGGAACAGAGCCGAAAGTCTTCGGGTCAATCGCGCCGTTGCGTTTCATATCCTGAATAATCGCGTCATAAAATCCGGCGTAAGTCCGGTCGGGAATGATGCAAACGGTGTCTTCTTCCGTGCCTTCCGTGTTCCACATTTTCCCGCCGCCGCGCACCAGCGAAGCCATCGAAGCATCGACGATTACGTCCGAAGAAACGTGGAAATTGGTAATTCCTTTGTCCGAATTGACCATCGCCAGTTTCGCGCCGTTTTCGATTGTCTCGGCGATATCCGCCTTGATTTCGGCTTCCTGCGGATGTCCGGCAATTTTCTCAAAAAGCGTCGCCAGTCCGTAATTCGGATTGATGTCCAACTCTTTAAAAATGTCCGCATATTTTTCAAAAACGTCTTTGAAATACGTCTCGACAATCGCGCCGAAAATAATCGGATCGGAAATCTTCATCATCGTCGCCTTCAAATGCGCGGAAAGCAAAACGTCTTTGGATTTCGCTTCGGCAATCGCATCCGCGACAAATGATTTCAACGCTGCCAGATTCATAACCGAAGAATCAATCACTTCGCCGGCTTTGAGCGGCGTGAAATCCTTCAAAACCGTTTCCGAATTATCATCGCCGTAAAAAACAATTTTGAATTTTCCCTCATTTTCAACGGTCGTCGAATTTTCCGTTCCGTAAAAATCGCCCGACTCCATATGTGCGACCGAAGTTTTCGAATCGCTCGCCCAAACGCCCATCCGGTGCGGATTCGCCTTCGCATAATTCTTGACCGCTTTCGGCGCGCGGCGGTCGGAATTCCCTTCCCGCAAAACCGGATTGACCGCACTGCCCAAAACGCGCGCGTATTTTTTATTGATCGCTTTTTCCTCGTCCGTTTTCGGTTCCGAAGGATAGTTCGGCACATTGTAGCCCTGCGCCTGCAATTCGGCAATCGCTTCTTCTAATTGCGGAACGGACGCGGAAATATTCGGCAACTTGATAATGTTCGCTTCCGGTTTGGTCGCCAGTTCGCCTAATTGGGCGAGCGCGTCGGGAATCTTTTGTTCTTCGCTCAAACGTTCAGGAAAGTTCGCTAAAATCCTGCCCGCCAGCGAAATATCCGGCACCTCGATTTCAACATCGGCAGCTTTCGCAAACGCCTTCAAGATTGGCAAAAAAGAATGCGTCGCCAGCAGCGGCGCTTCATCGGTCAAAGTGTAGTAAATTTTTAACATTTTAATTGTTACTTTTTATTTGAAATTATTGTATTCATTGTCGTTGAACTTTGGAAAAAGTTCAACGATGACGGTTTAGAAATAATCAAAATTGAATATTTGTTCTGAAGCCGGAACTGCCGGATGATATTTCTCGTTAAGCCGGAATCAAAAACAAAAGTTTTTCAGGATGCCGTTTTGGACAATAATTACACTTGAGTTCTATAATCATTTCGTGTTTATAAAAAGTCCGCCTATTTCAATGCAAAACAAACGATTTCTGCTGTTTGCGGTGCTGTCCTGCGTTATTATTTCAATATTCGGTTGCAGGCGTTTCAATAATCCGGCTGCCGAGGTGAAAGGCGAGCGGTATGTGGTGATCTCGCAGGTTTATAACGAGATTATATGGGCGCTCGGAGCGCAGGAACATGTCGTCGGTGTTGATTATTCGAGTACTTATCCGCTGGAGGTCAAGCAGGTACAGACAGTTGGTTATCATCGCGCGTTGTCCGCCGAAGGAATTTTGTCGCTTCACCCGACGGCAATTATTCAGGACGGCAATATCGGTCCGCCGCAGGTAGTCGAACAGCTTCAGAATCTGAACATTTCTTTGAAATCTTTCAGCGCGAAAAATAGTTCGATCGACGAAACGAAGGCACTTATCCGCGAAATGGGCGGATATTTTAATAAAGAGCAAAGAGCGGAAGAATTATGCAGCACGCTGGATTCGCAGATGGCGGCTTCGCTCGAAAAGGTCAAGCAGTATAACGACCGTCCGCGGATTGCAGTGATTCATTTCGGACGTGCGTCGAACGTCTATCTAGTTGTCGGCAAAGGCGGCGACGGTGATGGCGGCGCAGCAAGCCGAATGATCGAATGGGCAGGCGGACAGATGGCGATTGAATCTAAGGGAATGCAGCGGATGACATCGCCCGAAACTCTTGCTCAAGCGAACCCCGATATTATCCTTGTCACTGATTTCGGTTATGACCGACTCGGTGATGCGTTGCCCGAAATAAAAGCATTGCCGGGCGTTTCGACTTCCAACGCCGCAAAAAACAATCGAATCTATCGCATCGAAGAAAATCTGCTGATGTATTTAGGACCGCGCACAGGCGAAAACGTCGAAAAAGTCGCCGCGATTATTCACCAAAAATGATCAAACAAAGCAGCAATCGTGCGGGGTTTTATCTTTTACTGGCGTTTGCCGTTTTGCTCGTCACGGTCGCGTCCATACGCTTCGGCGCAATAGATTTTTCGGTCGCGGACATCGGTCAGGCGTTGCTGTCCGTTTTTCCCGGACAGCCCGAAGCGACTTTAGACCAGCGTATTTTTCTCGAACTGCGCGCACCGCGCGCAGTTTTTTGTCTGTTGGTTGGTGCGAGTCTCGGTGTCGGCGGCACGCTGATGCAAGCGTTGTTTCGCAATCCGATCGTTGAGCCGGGACTTGTCGGAACTTCAAGCGGAGCGGCTTTCGGTTCGGCACTCTTTTTCGTTCTTGGCGGCATTCTCAATCTGCCGACCGGCGTTTGGATGCTTCCCCTGGCTGCCTGTCTCGGCAGTATTGTTTCGACTTATCTCGTTTTCATACTCGCTCGTTCAAAAGACGACGGACGAGCTTCGATCGTGATGATTTTGCTCACGGGGCTGGCAGTCAATGCGCTTTCCATGAGTGCAATCGGTTTTCTTTCCTACATCGCCCGCGACCCGCAGGCGCGTTCGATCACGTTCTGGAGTTTGGGAACGTTGTCCGGCGCAAACTGGCGTGCAGTTCAAATCGTTGCCGTTTCGACTATCGGCGGAACACTGCTCGCGCTTCGTTATGCCAAACAGCTTAACGCCTTAATGATCGGCGAAGAAGAGGCGACTTACCTCGGAGTCAATGTGACGCAGCTAAAATGGATAATTCTTTCAATCAACGTCGTAATCGTCGCAGTGGCGACGGCGTTTACCGGCGTGATCAGCTTTGTCGGATTGATCGTGCCGCATATCTTGCGAATGATTGGCGGAGCCGACAATCGATTTTTGATTATCGGCAGTGCTTTAACGGGCGCAATGCTCTTGAGCCTCGCCGATTTAATTGCCCGGCTCGCATTTCGTCCGGCAGAACTTCCGATAGGTATTGTTACTTCGGCGGTCGGCGTGCCGATTTTCATCTTTTTATTGCGTCGCAGTCGTTATATTTTTTGACGAATTATAAGGTGTCGCGACAGTTTTTGAATATTATGCTGGAAGCTGAAAACATAACTTTTCGGGTGGGTCACAAAACGCTCATCAGCGAGTTTTCGGCTTCCTTTGCGCCCGGTGAACTGCACTTGATAATTGGTCCGAACGGCGCGGGAAAATCAACCGTCATCAAAATTCTCGCGCGTCTTTTGCGTCCGCAGATCGGAACGATCAAATATCAAGGGGTTGACGTCTCGCAAGCGAGCCAATCCGATCTGGCAAAACGCCGCGCCGTGCTGTCGCAAGCCGTCGAAATCGCCTTTCCGCTAACCGTTCGGGAAGTCGTGATGATGGGACGTTATCCGCATTTCAGCAGTCGCCCAGGTTCTCAGGACGAATTGATCGTCAACGAGCTGATGCAGTTTTTCGAGGTTACGGAATTTGCCGGACGCAATTACCAAACTTTGAGCGGCGGCGAACGACAGCGCGTCAATTTCGCCCGCGTTCTCGCACAATTATGGCATGGCGAGTTCGATTCAAAACAAACATCGCCTGCACCGTGCCGTTATCTGTTTTTAGACGAACCGCTGACGTTTCTCGACATTCGTCACCAAATCGAATTCATGAAAAAAGTGCGCGATTTCGCCCGCGCTCGCGAGGTAGTAACGATAGGAGTTGTTCACGATTTCAATCTCGCCGCCCAATTTTCCGACCGGATCATTGTGCTCGATAAAGGACGCATCGCGGCAGACGGTGCAGCTGCCGAAGTCCTGACAACCGATCGAATTATGGATGTCTTCGGAATCAAACCAACTTTCGTGCCTGTCGAAAAATCTGGCATTTATTTCATCTTCGAGTAAATTTCTGCGAAACACCGAAACGCTGTTAGAAAGATAAATTTTACGGTAATTTGTAGAAAACAAAGCTGATAAGGGTGTGATTATTGACAAGGTGAAATCTTCTTACGCCGCTATTGAAGAATCAACGGGCGTAAAACTTCACGGCGCGAAGGGTTTGGACAATTTCAAGGAAAAATCGGCAAAGATATTTCTTTATTGATGGCATTTTCGAGAGGAAAAGCCGAAAAAGCGCAGTTGCGAGAGTTTGTCACGCTTCAACTGAAATAAAGTTTATCAATACTTTCAAAAACGAAAATTACCATCACCAATTATTTGGGCGGACAATATTTTCTGACCGTTGACGAAATTTTATTGATCAGCGATAAATAAATTCCCTTGCTCATATAAAATATTTCAGTTAATGGGCGTGATCGGATTCATTATGCTTGCCGGATTTTGTGGTAAAACTAACGGATTTTTTTTTCGATTGTCCAAAATTCTGAATAAAGATTAAAATCTATATAACGATTTGTAAATACTAAAAATTTAAGGAGTTTCAGCGATGAATTGTAAGAAAACACTTGTTTTTCTGTTCGCCCTTGCTTTATTTATGACAACCAACGGTTTCGCACAGAAAAACGAAAAACTGCCGCCGATAAAATATAAGGAAATTATTTTGAAGAACGGCTTGCGCGTGATTATGCACGAAGACCATTCGACACCGATTGTCGCGGTCAACGTCTGGTATCACGTCGGTTCGAAAAACGAAGTCACGGGACGCACCGGCTTCGCGCATCTGTTCGAGCATATGATGTTTCAAGGCTCGAAAAACTATGATGCCGATTATTTCACGCCGCTTCAGGAAGCGGGCGCGAACATCAACGGTTCGACCACGAGCGACCGCACGAATTATTACGAAGTCGTGCCGTCGAACTTTCTCGAACTCGCAATGTTTATGGAAGCTGACCGAATGGGCGGTTTGCTCGACGCGATGACGCAGGAAAAATTAAACAACCAGCGCGATGTCGTCAAAAACGAACGCCGGCAACGCTATGACAACCAGCCATACGGAACCGCCGGAGAAAAAATCGGCGAAATTATGTTCCCGAAAGGTCATCCGTATAATTGGTCGGTCATCGGCTCGCTCGATGATTTGTCTGCCGCATCGCTCGAAGATGTCAAAGGATTTTTCCGGCAATATTATGTGCCGAACAATGCGTCGCTCGTGATTGCGGGCGACTTTGACCCGAAACAGGCGCAAACTTGGGCGGAAAAATATTTCGGCTCGATTGCCAAGGGCGGCGACATCACGCGCCCGAATCCGGCGCGACCGAAGCTCGAAAAAGAGACGCGCGTGACGGTTGAAGATGCCGTGCCGCTGCCGCGTGCTTATATGGTCTGGCACAGCGTTCCGCAGGGCGACAAGGACGAAGCCGCGCTCGATATGCTCGGCGGAATTCTTTCAAACGGTCGCGGTTCGCGTCTGCAAAGCAATCTGGTTTATGAAAAGAAATTGGCGCAAAACATCGGCGCGTCCAACGGCTCGCGCGAAGTTGCCGGAACTTTTCAGATAACGGCAACCGCCAGCCCGAACAAAACTCTGGAAGAAATCGAAAAGGAAGTGAATATCGAAATCGAACGCATCCAGAAAACACCGCCTGCCGCCGACGAATTATCACGCTCGTTAAATCAAATCGAAGCAGGCACGATTTTCGGTTTGCAAAATATTCTCGGCAAAGCCGACGCGCTCAACAGCAACGCCGTTTTTTACGGCAAACCCGATTTGTTTCAGAAACAACTCGACGAATATCGCGCCGTCACGCCCGCCGACATTCAGCGAGTTGCCAAAACATACCTGACGAAAAATCGTCTGGTGATGAGTTTTGTACCGCGCAAAGGCGACGCGAAAATGCCGACGATGAGCCAGGCGGCAAACAAACCGACTTCGGTTGCCGGCGACGACAAAAAGAAAACCGCGCCCGACGCTTCAAAATTGCCGCCAGCCGGAGCCAATCCGAAATTTAGTTTGCCGACGATTGCGAAAGCGAAACTTTCCAACGGTTTGGAAGTCTGGACGGTCAAGCAAAGCGAATTGCCGATAGTTTCGATGAATATGGTTTTCAAAACCGGCGGCACATTTGAACCGGCGGCGAAATCCGGCGTTTCGCAGATGACGGCGACTTTGCTCGACGACGGTACGAAAACTCGTTCCGCGCTCGACATCGAAAATCAATTGCAGTCAATCGGCGCGTCGCTCGGCGCGAATTCCGGCTGGGATTCGACCGGCGTTTCGCTTTCGACACTAACCAAAAATCTCGATTCAGCACTCGATATTTACGCGGATGTCATCGTCAATCCGTCTTTTCCCGAAACCGAACTCGAAACGGTTCGCCGCCGCGCGCTCGTCGGATTTATTCAGCGCAAGTCAAACCCGAACGCGATTTCAAGTGTCGTTTACGACCGCGTTCTTTACGGCAAAGATCATCCGTACGGCAGACAATTATCGGGCGACGAAACGAGTATCAAAAATCTTTCGCGCAATGATTTGGTTAGCTATTACGAATCAACTTATCGCCCGAACAACGCGGTTTTAATCGTCGTCGGCGATGTCGAGCCAAAAATGCTGATGCCGAAACTCGAAAAAGCCTTTGCGAACTGGAAGTCGGGAACGGTTTCGAGCGGAACTTTGCCGACCGCGCAGCTCCGCGATAAGGCGGGAATTTTCCTCGTTGACAAACCGAACGCGGCGCAGTCGGTCGTCTCTATCGGACAAATCGGCGTGGCGCGCGATAATCCCGATTATTTCCCTTTGCAAGTAATGAATTCGATTCTCGGCGGGCAATTTTCCGCCCGCGTCAATATGAATTTGCGCGAAGACAAAGGCTACACATACGGCGCGAGAACCGGCTATACATACCGGCGCGGCGCGGGACCGTTTACCGCTTCGGCTGACGTGCAGACGGCAGTGACGAAAGAATCGGTCGCCGAATTTTTAAAGGAACTGCGCGGCATTCGCGGCGAAATTCCGGTGACGGCGAAAGAACTCGAATACAATAAACAAAGTTTGATTCGGGCGTATCCGCGCGGCTTTGAAACTGTCGGACAAATTTCCGGTCAGCTTTCCAATCTCGTCATCTACGGCTTGCCGGATTCATATTTCAATGACTTTATCTCGAAAGTCAACGCCGTGACTTTGGATGATGTGAACCGCGTGGCGAATAAATATTTGGCACCCGACAAAATCGCCATCGTTGTCGTCGGCGACCGCAAAACCATAGAACCGGGCTTGAAAGAACTCGGCTACGATTTGCAGATTCTCGACCCGGACGGAAATCCGGTGAAGTAACAGAAAAATAAAAAAGGCTGAAGTTAGAAATTTTCAACTTCAGCCTTTTTTATTTCTACTTTCAAATTAGCTGGCAATCGCCTGCATCTTTTCCATTGAAATCGGCGGTTCAAAACCGAAATGTCTATAAGCCGCGTCAGTCACGATCCGTCCGCGCGGCGTGCGATTCAAAAAGCCGATTTGAATCAAATACGGTTCGATAACTTCCTCGATTGATTCGCGGTCTTCGCTGATCGAAGCGGAAATCGTGCCGACTCCGACCGGACCGCCTTCAAATTTTTCGATGATTGAAAGAAGCAATTTACGGTCAACTTCGTCGAGTCCGAAACGGTCAACTTCCATTTCGTCCAAACCTTTCTGCGCTAATTTTCCGGTGATTCGCCCGTCACCAAAACTTCCGCATAATCTCTGTACGCGCCGCAAAAGTCGGTTGGCAATGCGCGGTGTTCCGCGTGCGCGTCTGGCTAATTCGTCCGCGCCGGTCGCTTCAATTTCGACGTTCAAAATTTCCGCAGAACGATGAATGATAATTTCCAAATCCTTTTTCGGATAGAAATCCAGATGATTGACGATACCGAAACGTCCGCGCAGCGGAGCGGAAATCATTCCCGCGCGAGTCGTCGCGCCGACCAAAGTAAACTTCGGCAAGTCAATTTTAATCGAACGCGCCGCCGTTCCTTGCCCGATCATCAAATCAAGCTGATAATCTTCCATCGCCGGATAAAGAATTTCTTCGATTTGCGGTCTCAGGCGATGAATTTCATCAATAAACAAGCACGTCGCCTTCTTCCAAATTCGTTAAAATCGCCGCCAAATCGCCGGACTTTTCAACCGCCGGCGCGTGGAGCGTTTTCAGACTCGCGCCGAGTTCGTTCGCCAAAATTATTGCCAAGCTGGTTTTCCCGAGTCCCGGCGGACCGAACAGTAAAACGTGGTCTAAAGCTTCGCCGCGACGCAGTGCGGCTTTCAAAAATATCTTTAAGTTGTTAACGATTTTCGCCTGCCCGATGTATTCGTCCAACTTTTTCGGACGCAGATTCTGCTCGCTCGCCACATCTTCGAGCGTCGCCTGACCGACGATCAAACCGCTTCTGCCGCACCGGACTTTCTACTAATTCTAATGGCATTTTTTAACCTCTTTTTATAATTTTCCCGACCTGTTTATTTTACTATATACAGCACTTTGTTTCAAGTGTGAAACAAGATTTAAGAAAAAATTTCGCGATAATGTTTTAACTCGCTGCAGCTGAATTTTATGTAACGCTTTCGCCGTTTGAAATGTGGGAAATCGGCAGCGTGTTGACCGAATTTTTCGACGAAGCTTTCTTTGGAAGTCGTCACAAAAGTCTGTGTTTTGTCCTGAAGAAATTCGAGCAGCTGACCGATGCGTTTATAGTCGAGTTCCGCGTCAATATCGTCGAGCAGGAACAGCGGATATTCCTGGTTTTGCGAATGATAAACCTGCAAATTGGCAAGCTGTAAAACCAACAAAGCACTGCGTTGCTGCCCGCTCGAACCGAATTTTCGCAAGTCGTGTCCGTCAAACAAAACATCCAGATCGTCGCGGTGCGTTCCGATCAGCGAATAACCCGAAACGAGTTCGGCTTGAACGCGAATTTTCAATCTTTCCGCCAGCAAATTGCGTAATCACTCAAATCGCCTTTGCCTTCCAAAGATGAAACATAACGAATCGAAACTTCTTCGCGGTCGAATAGTTTTTTCTCCAGAACTTCGTTCAATCGCTCGACGAAACGCAGTCGCGCTTTGTGAATTCTTGAAGCGTGAACAATCAATTGTTCGTTCCAGGGTTCAAGCAGTTCGGCGATTTTCTCGACGGAAAATCCGTTGTCCTTCGCCGATTGCAAAAGCGAATTTTTCTGCCGAATAACGCGGTTATAATCGGTCAGAGTTTGGATAAACGGCGGATAAATCGAAACAATTCCGCCGTCGAGAAATTTGCGGCGAGCTTCGGGCGTGCCGCGCACGATTTCGAGTTCGTCCGAATTAAATATTACGGCGTGAAGCTGTCCCAAAAATCTCTGGACGCGTTTCCGGTTTGTTGTTGACGCTCAAAGTTTTCGTGTTGCCCTGCATTGCGACCTGCAAATTGCGGCTGATCTCTGCGCTGCGTTCGACCGTACCGCGCACAATCGCCAAATCTGCGCCGAACTGAATCGCTTCCTGAAGTCTGGCGGTTTTGAAAGATTTCGTGGTGGCGAGCAAATAAATCGCTTCGAGCCAGTTGGTTTTTCCCTGCCCGTTTTCGCCGAAAATTATATTCAGATTTTTGCCGCAGCGCAGTTCGCCCTGCAAGTTGCGAAAGTTTTCGGCGGAAAGTGTTTCGAGCAGCATAGCAGATATTTTAACATAAGCCTGACGCTAAACTTTTCGCCGCCGAACAAAAAAAAGCCGTAAAAAAGCGGAAAACTCTTTTCAACAGAATCTTCCGCTTAGAATTAAATTTGCCTGAATCAGCCTTTAACGATTGTAGCGATAGCTCGTAAATTGCGAATCCATTCGTGCGTCCTGCCCCGCGCTGAATCTGTTCATACACGAATCA
The DNA here is from genome assembly GCA_963761145.1 of Pyrinomonadaceae bacterium. Classification (GTDB taxonomy): domain Bacteria; phylum Acidobacteriota; class Blastocatellia; order Pyrinomonadales; family Pyrinomonadaceae. The sequence continues at coordinate 256,101 of CAVXFU010000003.1, read as the reverse complement.
TCCGTGTAGTCCATAAAGTTTTCAATCGGATCGAGACCGGCTTTGGTACGGCACGAATCTTGTCCTGCAGGACAGCCGAAAGCCGCCGATTTTTCCGCTGCCGTATCCGAAACGTAATCGCCGCTGCCGTTACAACCGCCCTGAAATGTGTGATATAAACCCATCCAATGTCCGACTTCGTGCGTTCCGGTGTCGCCCAAGTTATACGGCGCGGCACTTCCGCCCGGCAACGATGAATAAAGGATAACAACGCCGTCTTTTGTCGGCGCGCTCGAATACGACGACGGGAAAGTCGCGTAACCTAAAATTCCGCCGCTCGGATTGCACGTATAAAGATTCAAATCGTCTGCCGTTCCGCGATGCAAAGCGTTTTTCATCGCCGTTTCCGACGAGCCGTAACAGCCGTTATACCAGGTTGCATTCGTCGTACGGTCGGTTAAAACCAGATTAAAAGTCCAACCCCAACTGCTGAAAGCGTTGTTTAAAACGCTCATCTGATTGTTGATCATCGTCGTCGTCACGTCGCCGTTCGCAATGCCTGTTCCTTTGTTAATGACATGGAAATAGACGTTAATTGCGCCGCCCGCGACATTTGGACGATTGCCGAGTTCCGCGAGACGCGACTTGAAATCTTTTTCCGCCGCCGCGATTTTTACCGGATCGTGGTCGGTGGCGCAGAAACGGTCGCCCTTAAAAACAGGCGGCTGAACGGTTCTGTCGAGTTCTTCCGGCGCGACGGATTCAGCGACCGAGACGTATCTGTTGATTCCCAAAATCGCCAGCGCGATGACGAAAAGGCTGAAAACAGCCGCTAATACACGAAATTTATTCATTGTCGGTTTGCTCCTTAGAAATTAATTTTAGATTTAAGAAAAGCGAAATATTATTTGAATAACCGATCAAAAAACTTAAGGGGTGAGAAAAATAATATTTTCTTTTTGAAGCGGCGTCAACCGAAATTCGACTAAAAACCGTCGTTGATGAAAAAAAAGTGCAGTTCGTTGGATTACAGAGTTTTTGCCAGCGTGAAAACGTAAATTTTTTCTGCGCCGCTTTCTTTCAAGACTTTCGCGCAATTGGAAACGGTCGCGCCGGAAGTGAAAACGTCATCAATTAATAAAATTGTCTCGTTCTCGATTAACTTCGGGCGTTTTACTTCAAACGCATTTTCGACGCTCATCGCTCTGGCTTTGCCGTCCATCCCGATACGGTGCATCGGCGTGTGAATCTTGCGGACGAGACTTTGTTCGTCGAGTTTTATATTTGATTGTTTAGCGAGAATTTTCGATAAAACAACCGCTTGATTAAATCCGCGTTCGAGAACACGTTTTTTGGAAAGCGGAACCGGAATAATGAGTGTCGCATCCTGAAAATGCGAGTTTTGAAATCGTGAAAGGAAAAGTTTTTGCGAGCGTTTGGCGACAAACGGTTCGCGTTTAAGATTCAAAATCGAAGCCGCCAGCGCATTTTCGTAAATGCCGACGGCAATCGCAGAGTCATAAAAATGTTCGTCGCAGCGATGACAGAAAGTTTGAAAGTCTGCTGCTTTTGCTTGATGAAATGTGCCGCATTTCGCGCATAAAGTTTCCGCGCCGGAGAAAATATTCGTTTTTGTCCAGCAAGCGTGACAGACAACGCCGTCCGCTGAACTTTCGACCGAGCCTTCGCAAACCTGACAAGCCTGCGGATAAGCGAGTGTCAGCAACGAATCGAAAATTCTACCGAACATAAAATCCTGAAATGAAAAATGAGAAACAGGAAACGAGAATTCTTAACAAATCTCATTTCTTATTTCCCATCTTCTATTTCTTTAATTTTTAATCTTCGTCGAGCAAACCCTGTTCGACCAATTCCTGACACGCAAGGCAGTAACGCGCCCAGGGAACGGCATCGAGCCGTTTCGGATTAATGTCTTTTTCGCAGTTTTGACAAGTTCCGTATTCTTTACCGGCGATGCGCTCCAACGCTTCGTTAATCAAAATTAACTGACGACTGTCATTTTCCGAAACCGCCAGCATCACATTTTTTGAATAATTCCTCACCGCTAAATCCACCGGATCAGGCGTTTCTGAAGAATCAACCGACAGATCGTTGCCACCAAGTTTTGCTAAAAGCGATTCGCGCTCGGCGATTAGCCTGTCTTTAATTTCATCCAAATTTAAATTAGCTCATTTTTGATATGGAAACCCTTTAATTATTGTAAAAGCGCGATATAATTGTTCAGCAAGAACGACCCGCGCCGTTTCGTGCGTAAAAGTTAGAAGCGATAAGGATAAACTAAAGTCAGCCCTTTCGACAACCTCAGACGCCACACCTTCGGCTCCGCCGATGATAAAAACGATTTCCTTGATGCCGCGATTTTGCCAATCTTCAATCTTGGCAGCTAAATCGTGCGACGAAATCGAGCGTCCCTTCACGTCCAATAAACAGACGAAGTTGCTTTGATTCACTTTTTCCAGAATTCGTTTGCTTTCAAGTTCTTTGGTTTCGTCGCGCAGTTCCGTAATTTCAAAACGAACAAAATGCGACAGGCGTTGCAGATATTCTTCCTGCAACGCCCGCCAATTTTTATCTTTTGTTTTGCCAACCCAAACGAAACGAAATTTCATAAAAATTTTAGCCGCAGAGTTTATGGAGAAAACAGAGAAAAAGTTTAACATTCTCTGTTTTCTCCATAAACTCTGCGGCTTATGTTAAATATCTTTCGGAATTTCAACCCGTTTCGCGTCGCGCCACAATCTTTCCAGATCGTAAAATTCACGCGCTTTTTGTTCAAAAATATGCACTATGAAATCGCCGAAATCGAGCAGAATCCATTCGCCCGAAGTGTAGCCTTCGATGCGGATAACGCGCGAATTCAATTTTTCCTTAAGTTTTTCGGTAATTTCGTCGGAAATCGCCTGCACCTGTCGCTGGTTTGAACCGCTCGCAATAATGAAAAATTCCGTAAAACTCGCAATTTCGCGCAAATCAATTGCGGTGATGGCGAACGCTTTTTTTTCGCTCGCGCAGGTTATCGCCAATTTTACTTCATCGTCCAAATCCGCAAACGGCGTGACGGCTTGCACGATTTCGATTGTTTCCGTCGCGTGATGTAAAGTTTTTTCCTGTGTCGCTTCCATAATTTCTCTGAATTTTATTGACTCTTATTCTTTTATCCGATGCCGAATATTACATATAAAGTTCGTATTTTTCGACGTATTTTGCAACCTCTTGCGGCACAAGTTCGTGCCAATCTGTTTCGCAGGCGCGAACTTTCCGCCTGATTTCCGTCGCTGAAACATCAAGAAAAACCGCATCCGTAATATAAATTAAAGGCTGCGAATCATCTTTTTCCGCTGCGGATAATTGATCGCTGTTGCGCAAATCAATGATTCTTTCCCGGATCTCTTCCGTGACGTGCGAAAAATTTATTTCAAAATTCGGGCGCGTGACGACGATAATATTGGTCAGCGACAAAACCCTTTGCCATTCGCGCCAGGTGTCAATTTCGTCCCAGGAATCCGCGCCGATGACGAAGAAAATTTCCGCGTCGGCGAATTCTTTTTTCAATTTCGTCTGCGTTTCAAAAGTAAAAGGTCTTTCGGGCGCGTCGAGTTCGGCGGTCGAAATCTTAATCTTTGATTCGTCGTTAATCGCCAGCGAAATCATCGCGTAACGGTGAAACGCGCCGGTCGGTTTTTTGTCTTTTTTGTGCGGCGCGTGAAAAGCGGGAATAAAAACAAACTCATCCAAATCAAAGAGTTCAGTCAATTTTCGCGCAATCATCAAATGTCCGTTATGAAGCGGGTCAAACGAGCCGCCGTAAAATGCAATTCGCTTCATTTTTCTAAAAACCGTTGAAAATGCTCGATAACTTCAATCAAAATTTCGTCAGAACATTCAGGATCATCCACGAAAAACCAGTAATCTCCGTTTTGATTATTGATCGAAAACTGTTGATTCCGAAACTCGAAATCGAACCAGACTTCCGTGATCCAATCGGTCAAAAATCCCGTTTCCTTCGCGCCGGACAATTGTTGACCGATTTCACGCAGTTTATCGAAAAAAAATGTTTCGGGTAAATCCGCAAAATTGCGCGAACCATCCTTCATTCTGAAATCGAACAACTTATACGACATCCGTTTCGCTTTCGCTTAACGCAATTTCAGCCTGTTCGCGCTTCATTTCATCTAACTTTTGCGCAATTGCGTTGACTAATTCCTTCGTTCCCAAGTTGGTCACAGCCGAAATTTGCAAAAACGGCTTGCCATCTTTTTCCGCCAATTCGCGCAAACGTTCCAATCGCTCCGGTTCGTCAAGCGCGTCTAGTTTCGTGGCGACCACAATCTGCGGTCTGGTTGCCAGATTTTGGTCGTAATTCGCCAATTCGTGATTAATAATTCGATAATCTTCATCAGAATCGCGCCCGGAGATAGAAGAAACGTCAACCAGATGCAGAATCAATTTCGTGCGCTCGACGTGGCGCAAAAATCGGTCGCCGAGACCTGCGCCTTCGGACGCACCTTCGATCAAACCGGGAATATCGGCGACGACGAAAGTTTTGAATTCGCCGAGATCAACCACGCCGAGATTCGGTTCGAGCGTTGTAAACGGATAATCGGCGATTTTCGGTTTCGCAGCGGAAATCACCGAAATCAAAGTTGATTTTCCGGCGTTCGGAAAACCGACCAAACCGACATCGGCGATTAATTTCAATTCAAGCTGTAACTCCTTTTCTTCGCCTTCTCTGCCTGTGTAATGATATTTCGGTGCGCGATTGGTCGAAGTCGCAAAATGCTGATTGCCCCAACCGCCTTTGCCGCCTTTTGCTGCCAGAAATCTTTGCCCGACTTCGGTGAAATCAAACAGCAAATCTTGCGATTCCGCGTCGAAGACCTGCGTTCCGACCGGAACTTTAATCGTAATGTCCGCACTGTCTTTGCCGTGCCGGTTTGAGCCTTCGCCGTGTCTGCCGCGCTCGGCTTTGTGTTCCGGATTGTAGCGCAAATGCAGTAAAGTGTTTAATCCTTCGTCGGCTTCCATCCAAACGTCGCCGCCTTTGCCGCCGTCGCCGCCTGAAGGTCCGCCGCGCGGAACGAACTTTTCGCGCCGGAATGCCGTCACGCCGTCGCCGCCGTTGCCCGAAGCTATTTTAATTTTAACGCGATCTATAAACATAGATTATTTTCGATTGTAAATTGGCGATTTTCAAATTTCCATTGCTGTCAGACTAATTTTTCTGAGCCGCAAATTACTGTTTCGGGAAAATAAAACGCGCGACTCGCTAAACTTTGAAGATTAGCGAGTCGCGCAGTTTAATGAGCGAAGTTTGCGATCAAGCAATCGCAAACCGCAAGTTGAAAATCGCAAATTTAAGCGGCAACTGCCGTTTCTTTCGGCGCGAGTTCTGTTGCGCCTTCCGCGTAAACGCTGATAAATTTGCCTTTCTGACCTTTGTTTTCAAATTTAACGAAACCTTCAATTAACGAAAACAGAGTGTCATCTTTGCCGCGCCCGACGTTTTTGCCCGGTTTCCATTTCGTCCCGCGCTGACGCGCCAAAATGTTACCGCCGAGAACGTGTTCGCCGCCGAATTTCTTTAAACCTAACCGTTGCGCGTTTGAATCGCGTCCGTTTCTGGATGAACCTACACCTTTCTTATGAGCCATAAAACCGTTTTTGATTTTCGATTTTCGATTTTCGATTTTTCTGAAATCAAGAAGTTTAATTCTTTATTGTTCAGCTAATCGCAGATCGCAAATTGAAAATTGCAAATCTCCTTAATCAATTGTAATTTCCGTGTAACCTTGCCGATGACCTTGTTTGCGCTTGTATTGTTTGCGGCGTTTCTTTTTGAAAACAATTATTTTGTCGCCGAGTCCGTGTCCGACAACCGTCGCATTTAAAGTCGCCGCACCGAATGTCATATCCGCGCCGTCGCCGCTTGAAAGTGCTTCGAGTTCGACCGTTTCGCCCGCTTTTTTGTCAATCGAAGGTATGCGCAATTTTTGTCCCGACTCGACTGCAAACTGTTTTCCGCCTGTTCTGATAATTGAGTAACTCATTTTTTATATTCACTCCTTCATACTATAAAGCAAGAATCGCTTGCTTGTGTCGAAAAATGTTGATTATACGAAATTAATTACAGTCAGGTCAAACGCGCGAACAAAATAGCCGGCAGTTTCTTGATGCTAATACGAAAAACAGATACAGGTTTTTGCATAACTGAATCAATTTTGATTCTGCCGCACGCCGCCGGACACCACAATCACCTGCACCTACGCTTTCCGTAATGTTTGAGACAGACATTGCGGAAACTTCCGGCTAAAGTTATAAAAGATTTATCAGGCAGACTTTAGCCGAATTTTATTTTGACATTTCGGCAAAACGGGCGTAGTTTCTACATTTATAATTTTGTGAAATTTTTCTCAAAATTTATCGGAGGCAAAAATGACGGATAAACGAAAGAAAGTTTTAATCATCGGCGGTGGACACGGCGGACTTTTTACGGCTCTCGATTTAGCTGGCGACGCGGAAGTTACGCTCGTCAGCGACAGCGAACATTTTACGTTTCGTCCGTTGCTTTATGAATATCTGAGCGGCGAAGTCGAAGCGTGGCATATCGCGCCGGATTATAAGGAATTATTCGGTAACGAGATAAATTTTGTGCGCGGCGCAGTTAATACGATTGATTTTGAAAATCAAACGGTGAAAGTCGCCGCGCGCGACGAATCGTTTAGTTATGACGCGCTGGTTTTAGCTGTCGGCGGCGTGACGAATTTCTGGAATGTTACCGGCGCGGAAGAAAATGCTCTGCCGTTTCGAGACATCGCCGACGCGGACACACTTCGCAATCAAATGACCAAAGCATTGGACGCGATTTCGCCGACGACTGCGCCGCAGGAAACGCGTGATAAATTAACTTTTGCGGTAGTCGGCGGCGGTGCGAGCGGTGTCGAACTCGCTACGAAAATGGCGGATTTGCTGAATGATGCGTTTCAGAGACGCGGGCTGAAAGGCGAACCGCACGTTTTGATCTTTGAAATGAGCGACCGTCTTGTTCCCGGAATGGGCGACGAAGTTCGCACCTACGTCGAAAAAACTCTGCTCGAAACGCACGTTGACGTTCATTTGCAAACGCGTGTTCTGGAAGTCAAACCGCACTGCCTGATTTCCGAATATGAGGGCAAACAGACGGAAATCGAATGCGTCGCAACGATTTGGACGGCGGGCGTAAAAGTTAATCCGCTGATCGAAAAACTTGATTTACCGAAACATAAAAGTGGATTGCTGCTGGTTAATCAAACTTTGCAGGTGAAAGATCACGCGAATGTTTTTGCGCTCGGCGATATTGCGAAAGTCGAAGAGGTCGCGCCGATTCTGGCGGGAACGGCGCAGTTGGCGAATCAGGAATCAGCTCTCGCTTCGGACAACATCCGGGCATTTTTGCGCGGGAAAGATTTGAAAACGAAAGCGTTTGAAGAACTCGGCGAAGCGTTAAGTTTGGGAACGCATAACGCGGCGGTTTTGGTTGGCGGAAACGTAGTCGGCGGCGCGCTGGCGCGTGATGCGCGGTTTGCGCTTTATACATCGCGACTTCCGACGTGGCATCATCGCCTGAAAGTCGGCGCGAGTTGGTTTTTTGAAGGAACAACGCCGCGACCGCTTCAGCCGCTCGGTTACAGCAAATAAAAATCTCCACAAAAAAGCGGCGGCGAATGTGCATTCGCCGCCGCTTTTTTTGTATCAAAACTAATTTACTCTTTCGGAGCTTCCATTTTTTTAGCCGTCATTCCGGCTTCCAACTGCAAATCAATTTTGACTATATCGGACACGGCGAGCGTTCCGTCGGGCAGTTTGTTGCCCCATTTCACGCCGAAATCCTGACGGTTAATTGATGTTTGCGCCGAGATGCCCATCTTTACGTTCCCTTTCGCGTCTTTCATCATTCCGTTGACGGTAAAGGGAATCAGGATTGATTTGGTTACGCCTTTTAAAGTTAAATCGCCGGTAACTTTCCACACATCGCCTTTCTTTTCGACCTTGGTGCTTTTGAAAGTCATATCGGGATATTTCTCGACTTCAAAAAAGTCCGCGCTTCGCAGATGATTGTCGCGGGCTTCGACGCGCGTGTCAACGCTCGTGACCTTTGCCGTAAAGTTAACCGAAGATTTCATCACGTCCTTGCCGTCGTAATTGACCGTGCCGGTGAAATCGCGGAACGAACCCGGCACTTCGGTCAAACCCATGTGCGTTACGCGAAAGCCGATGTATGAATGTTTCGCGTCAATATCGTAACTGCCGGTTGATTCTTCAGCCGACAATTTGTTGTCGCCGAATTTCGCGGCGAACGCCTCGGCGCGCCAATTCGCATCGCCCGGTAAAAAACTGCCGAACGCCAGCGCGAACACGGCGACGGCGAGGCTTAAATATAAAAATCTCAGTTTCATTGTCTTATCTCCTTTAGAACTTTTATGGATAGATTCGGATGCTCAGCAACAGTATATTTTGAATTGAATTTCTTTGCACGCAGAAAAATAAACGAGACGTTTTCTGCTGCACCCGCCAACGCTAAATGCCCAAAATATCCGCGCGTTTCTTTCTCCGATTTAAGATTGAGCGGGCAGCTTTTAACCGTTGGGCGTTTTCCTTCAATTTTTCTTTGACGGGTCCTAAATCTTCGGCTGTCAGAATCGGCATTCTGCCGCGTCCGTCTGGTCGCTTAAACCGATGATTGCGCACTGCTCCCAACGCTTGAACCAAGTATAAACAGAAATATCGGACACGCGAAAAATACCCGCCAGTTCCTTAACCTCATAACCTTCCGAACTCAGCCGCAGACAATGACATCGCTGTCAAAAGGTTGTCGCTTTGCCGTTTTTCTCACCTTCTTGTAAAGTTATCTTTTCAACTTGAGTTAGTTCGATAATTTCTTTTTCATAGAACTAGCATACAAGGTTTTCAAACACCTATAAAAATGTTCTGTCCACCTATTTATGTAAGAATCAAATAAGCAAAAAGTTTTCAGCGGAGCGAAAGCTGAGAGTTGTTCAAAGTGAACATTACGCTAAAAACCTGATGCGGATAATACCGACGAAGGGAGAAAAACGATGAGTGAAAATATAGAATTAAAAGAAAAAACGAGCGACGAAGTTGCATTGCCGAGTTCGCGTAAAATATACGTTGAAACCAACGGCAATACAATCAATCAAAATAAACATAATCTGCGCGTTCCGTTTCGGGAAATCGCTTTGAGTCCGTCGCGTGATATGCACGATGCGATTGAAGAAAATGCTCCGGTGCGCGTTTATGATACGAGCGGCGTGTGGACTGATCCTGAAATCAAATGCGACGTGCGCGAAGGTTTGCCGCAGTTAAGGCGCGATTGGATTTTGTCGCGCGGCGATGTCGAAGAATACGAAGGTCGAACAATTTTGCCGCAGGATAACGGTTATTTGACAAAAGGCGCGGAGGAAATCGCTCAAGCGTGAAAGATAACGGCAAATTGGAAGAATTTCCCGGTTTGAAACGTGCACCGTTTGAAGGCGAAAACCGGAAAAAACGTCACGCAGATTCATTATGCGCGGAAAGGAATTATCACGCCGGAAATGGAATACGTCGCCATTCGTGAAAATCTCGGTCGGCAGATCGCGTTTGAAACGCTCGCCGCCGGACGCGAAAACGAGCGCGATTCGCTTTATCATCAACATAAAGGTGAATCGTTCGGCGCGAGTTTGCCGAAATTCGTGACACCCGAATTCGTCCGCGATGAAGTCGCTCGCGGGCGGGCGATTATTCCTGCAAATATTAATCATCCCGAAGCCGAACCGATGGCGATCGGCAGAAATTTTCTTGTAAAGATAAACGCTAATATCGGAAATTCGGCGATTGCTCAGTTCAATCGAAGAAGAAGTCGAAAAGATGCGCTGGTCAACTTTGTGGGGCGCGGATACGGTGATGGATTTGTCAACGGGCAAAAATATTCACGCGACGCGCGAATGGATTTTGCGAAATTCGCCTGTGCCGATCGGCACGGTTCCGATTTATCAGGCATTGGAAAAAGTGAACGGCAAAGCGGAAGATTTAACGTGGGAAATTTACCGCGACACTCTTGATCGAACAAGCCGAACAAGGCGTTGATTATTTTACGATTCACGCGGGCGTGCGGTTGCCGTATATTCCGATGACGGCGAAACGCACGACGGGAATCGTTTCGCGCGGCGGTTCGATTATGGCGAAATGGTGTCTCGCGCATCACGAGGAAAGTTTTCTTTACACGCGCTTTCGTGAGATTTGCGAAATTATGCAGACGTATGACGTTTCGTTTAGCTTAGGCGATGGTCTGCGTCCGGGTTCGATTGCCGACGCGAATGACGAAGCGCAATTTGCCGAACTCGACACGCTTGGCGAATTGACAAAAATCGCGTGGGAATTCGACGTGCAGACGATGATCGAAGGTCCCGGACACGTTCCGATGCACTTGATCAAAGAGAATATGGACAAGCAGTTGGAAATCTGCGGCGAAGCTCCGTTTTACACGCTCGGACCGCTAACGACCGACATCGCGCCGGGCTACGACCACATCACAAGCGGCATCGGCGCGGCGATGATCGGCTGGTTCGGCTGCGCGATGCTCTGCTACGTCACGCCGAAAGAACATCTCGGTTTGCCCAATAAACAGGATGTTAAAGAAGGTGTGATAACTTACAAACTTGCAGCACACGCGGCGGATTTGGCGAAAGGTCATCCGGCGGCGCAAATCCGCGACAACGCACTCTCGAAAGCGCGTTTTGAATTCCGCTGGGAAGATCAATTCAATCTCGGACTCGACCCCGAAAAAGCCAAAGAATTTCACGACGAAACGCTTCCGGCGGAAGGCGCGAAACTCGCCCATTTCTGCTCGATGTGCGGACCGCATTTCTGCTCGATGAAAATCACGCAGGATGTCCGCGAATATGCCGCAAAGAAAAAATATCGAAGCCGAAAAAGCGTTAGCGGTCGGAATGGCGGAAAAGGCAAAGGAATTTTTAGAAACTGGCAGCAGAAATTTATCACGGAAATTTGCCCGAAGGTTGCACATGAGCATCATTAATTTTTGTTAATCGTCTACAAACATAAAGCAGAGTTTCACAATGATTTGTGAAACTCTGCTTTTGGTTTATTATCTGAATTAGAGGAAAGCTATGGCACAACATAATCTTTTAGATACTGATACAGTCGCGTTAAACGATATTTTCGCGAATGGCAGACGTTATCAAGTGCCTATTTATCAAAGAGATTATTCGTGGAATGAAGGAGCAATGGGATGATTTGTGGACGGATATTTTAGATGTTAGAAATAAAAAAAATCGCGTTCATTATATGGGAGCAATTGTGTCTGCAAAATCTCAATAATAAACAATATTCGATAATTGATGGTCAACAACGTTTAGCAACACTGAGTATTATTGTGCTTGCTATTATTAAAAGAATTCAAGATTTGATTGATTTAGGTATTGAGGTTGAAGAAAATGAGGAACGTAAAAAACTATATATGGAACAATTCATCGGTTCCAAAGAAGGTGTTTCGTTAAGATATTCCAATAAATTAAAACTGAATGAAAATAATGACTCATTTTATCAGAAGTTTTTTAGTTCAATTGCGTGAACCGATTAATCCTCAAAAACTTCCTTCTTCAAATAAACTTTTGCAAAAGGCTTTCGATTTTTTTTATGAAAGAATTTATAATCTTTTTGGTGATAATCCAAAGGGTAAAGAATTGGCTGATTTTCTTCAAAATCAATTAGCTGAAAAATTGTTGTTTATTCAAATCGTGGTTGAAAACGATCTCGATGCTTATACTGTTTTTGAAACGCTCAATGCTCGCGGAATCGCATTGAGTATTTCAGATTTATTAAAGAATTATCTGCTTTCTTTGACGGCTCAAAGTGAAGAAGATTTACATCAAGCTAAAGAACAATGGAAAAGTATTATTCAAATAACGGATTTGGATAAGTTTCCGACTTTTTTACGATATTTTTGGCATTCTCGTTATGAAACAATCCGAAAAGAACAACTTTTTAAGGCTTTAAGAAAAGTTGTTATAACAAAAGAAGACACTTTTGAGTTACTCGATAATTTAGAAAAATATGCGGCTGTTTATTCAGCTCTAAAAAATCCGAATGATGAATTGTGGCAAGGCAATAAAGAAATCAGAAAGCGAATCAACGAATTAAAATTGTTCGGAGTTACCCAACCATATCCGTTACTTTTGGAATCATATTTTAAACTGCCGATTTCTCAGTTTGAAGACGTTTTAAGATTTTGTTCGATTATTGCTTTCCGCTATAACGTAATTGGTAATTTAGATCCGAAAAGACAAGAATTAGCATTTCATAACGCATCAAAAAAACTTTTTGATGGAATCAATTACAAATAGTTCACAAATTGCTCAAGACGAAGGAATTTACCGCGACGGGAAGCGAGATTTATCACGGCAATGTTCCCGAAAATGGACACGAACATCACTAATTTTATGAAAATTCAAAGAATGGAAATTGACGATAAAGGCAAATTTTTCATCGAAGAAAACGGCGGGCAGATTGCCTTGATGACATATAAAAAATCAAGCGACGGCATTATTACGATTGACCACACGGAAGTTGATCCAAATTTTCGCGGCGAAGGTTTTGGCAAGGATTTAGTTGCGGAAGCGGTGAAATTTGCCAGAGAAAACGATTTGAAAATTGTGGCGACTTGTCCTTACGCGAAAAAGATTATTGATAAAACGCCGGAGTTTCAGGATATTTTAGCTGAGAGCAATTAAAGATTGCTGCCTGCGAAACACACGAAAATTTCGAATAATAAAGTAGAACATTTCGTTCAATTCGTGTGTTTCGCGGGCAAAACATTTTTAGAAAATGCCGACACCGAGAATTTCCGCTTCCAATTATTCAAATTCCGCGCCGCTGCTGTGGAGTTTTTTGTATGGTTCGAATCGCGGGCGATTTGAGTTGATTATGGACAACGCGCCGGCGCGTTCGGCTGAACTTTTGCGGCAAAGGCGCGTTGATGCCGCGCTCGTTCCAGTCATTGAATATCAGCGAATGACAGATATTTTGCTCGTTCCGAACGTCTGCGTCGGCGCGAAGGAAAAGGTCAGAAGCGTGTGTCTGGTGACGAAAGGCGAATATTTATCAGATGTGAAAACAATTGCGCTGGACGTTTCTTCGAGAACTTCGGTCGGTTTAACCAAAATTATTTTCAGCGAATTTTTCAGTAAAGAACCTATTTATAAAGAAGCGAAACCGAACATTGAATTGATGCTTGCGGAATCCGACTGCGCGCTTTTAATCGGCGATCCGGCGTTAACGATTGATGAAACGATTTACCGGAAATTCGATCTGGCGGAAACCTGGAGAAAATTTACGAATTTCGGTTTCGTTTTTGCGATGTGGATGACGAGCGCGGACAAAGCGGAAATCGCTAAAAGCGTTGATTTTCAACAAATTCGTGATGAAGGTTTGGCACATCTCGACGAAATAATCGCTAATTATCAATCGCAAATCGCGCTTGATAATGCGGAGTTTAAAACATATCTCTCCGAAAACATTTCTTACTCGATTGACGACTCGATGGAAAAAGGTTTGTCGCTGTATTTTGAAATGGCGCACAAACATAAATTAATCGAACATTCAAAACCGCTGCGATTTCTCGATTAATTAAAGATATTCGATTGAAAAAGTAATAACCAGAGCGCGACTCCGACGAATAAAAATAAAAATACATCTTTGCCGACTGTTTCCTCTCGATTCTGCATTTCTTTTCTCCTTAATCCTAAAAAATTTCCCCGTCATTTATAAACGCGAAATTTAAAGACGAAACGGGTCAGCGTTTTGGCATAAAAATTGAGTTATTTTTTTGCGGGCAAATGAAAACGGAAAAACATTGAGGATTTGAGCGGATTTTATTGGCAATTTGCGATTTCCGTTGGCAGAATGAGGAAAGAAGTTTAGCCACCGAGGACACAGAGAATTTGGAGATAAATTTGGTAAGAGTTTGCGCTTGAATTTCCTTATTCTTTTCTCAAAAAACTCCGTGTCCTCTGCTGCTAAATCTTTCCGTGATAAAATAATTAAGAGTTATGAGCGATATTCAATTGATTTTAGATAAAGTTTTGGACGGCGAACGAATGACCGCCGAAGATTGTACGGCACTGCTTGAAAGCTACGACATTGCAAAAATCGGCGCGGCGGCGCACGAGCTTCGGATGCGTCATAATCCGGGCAACGTCGTCACTTATATCATTGACCGCAACATCAATTACACGAACGTCTGCAACGTCGTCTGCACGTTCTGCGCGTTTTATCGCCGACCGGGAAAACCGGAAACTTACGTGCATTCAATCGAGGAAATCGAAAAACGCATTGATGAAACTATCGAACTCGGCGGCACGGGCGTTCTGATGCAGGGCGGACTTCATCCCGATTTTAATATCGAATGGTATGAAAATCTGCTGTCAACTTTGCACCAAAAATATCCGACGTTTCAACTGCACTGTTTTTCGCCGCCGGAAATTCACAACATTTCGCTGATTTCGAAGCTCGATTACGAAACGATTCTGCGCCGTCTGAAAGATGCCGGACTTTATTCGATGCCGGGCGGCGGCGGCGAGATTTTGGACGACGAAGTTCGCAAACGAGTTTCGACGAAATGCACGTCGCAGGAGTGGCTGGACGTAATGCGCGCGGTTCACAAAGTCGGTCTGCGTTCGACCGCGACGATGATGTTCGGCATCGGCGACAACGTTTCACACCGCGTCAAACACCTGCAAAGAGTCCGCGACGTGCAGGACGAAACCGGCGGTTTCACGGCGTTTATTCCGTGGACTTTTCAGCGTGAAAATACTGCGCTCGGTCGCAAAATCACGGAAGAGCCGACCGGAATGGATTATCTGAAAATGGTTTCCGTTTCAAGACTTTTTCTCGATAACGTCCAGCATATTCAATCGTCGTGGCTCACGCAGGGCTTGCGTCTCGGACAAGTCGCCCTGCGTTTCGGCGCGGACGATATGGGTTCGATTATGATCGAAGAAAACGTCGTCTCGGCAGCGGGCGCAAACAACGAAGCCAACGAAAAAGAACTCCGCTACCAAATCTCCGAAGCCGGTTTCACGCCGCAGCAGCGCGATATTTTGTATGAATATGTTAACCGCGAAAACGCGGATAAATTGGACGAAAGAAACTCGATGCCCCTCAAACAATTGAGCGTAGCTTTTGCAGATTAGATATTTATGGCAAAAAAACATCCTGAAAAAGTTTATCAATTTCATATTTCGCTGAAACACAGTAAACCGAAAATTTGGCGCAGATTTCTTGTGACTGAAGACACGATGCTGGCGAAATTCCATAAAATTATTCAGAAAGTGATGGGTTGGGAAGATTATCATCTGCACGAATTCACTATTGACGGCAAAGATTACGGCGATGCCGAAATTGTAGATTACAAGGAAATGGTTGACGAAAAGAAAACCAAGCTCGCCGATCTGGATTTAGCTGAAAAGCGAAAATTTGAATACGTTTACGATTTCGGCGATCATTGGGAACATGAAATCAAAGTTGAGAAAATCATGCCGTTCGATTCCGCCGCGAAATACCCGAAATGTCTCGACGGCAAACTCGCCTGTCCGCCCGAAGATTGCGGAAGCATCTGGGGCTACGAAGAACTTTCCGAACTGAGCAAATTGCCGAAAAACGAATTGGACGAAGACCAAATAGACCGCCTCGAATGGCTCGGCGATTACGATTTTGAATATTTCAGCGTTGACGAAACGAACGCCGTTTTGTGGAAACTCTTTGCCAAATAAATTCTAAACTCAATCAACTCTTACACAACTCTTACAATCACACTGCTATCAACCTGCTAATCTTGAAACTGTCATAATTTTAGCAGTCATAATAATTTTATTAAATGCAAAATGTCCTCGAAATCGAACAAGCACGCGAAAAAATTAACTGGAAAAATTTATTTATCGTCACGACATTTCATCTGATGCTGATTCCGGCTTTTTATTTTTTGAGCTGGAAGAATTTCATTATAATGATGGTCGGGAATTGGATTGTCGGCAGTCTCGGCGTGGGCTTGGGTTATCACCGGCTTTTGACGCATAAGAGTTTTAAGGCTCCGAAGTGGCTTGAATACGTTTTGACGGCGTTCGGCACGATGTCTATGCAGGACGCGCCGGACAAATGGGTGGCGACGCACCGCATTCATCACGCGTTTACCGAAGAACCGAAAGACCCGCATTCGACGCGTCCGAGTTTTTGGTGGGCGCATATCGGCTGGGTCGTTTTGGGAACGGCGCAGGATCACGACGCGGCGACTTTCAAAAAATTTATTCCCGATTTATTAAAAGATAAATTTCACGTCGCGCTGGCGAAATATTATCTCGTGCCGATTATTCTTTCCGCGTTTTTGCTCTACGCGATTGGCGGTTGGGGCGCGGTTTTATGGGGCGTTTTCGTCCGCGTCGTCGTTGGCTGGCACACGACTTGGTTCGTTAATTCGCTGTCGCATTTTTCCGGCAAACGTCCGTATGACACGACTGACGATTCGACGAACAACTGGTTTGTCGCGTGGCTGACGTTCGGCGAAGGCTGGCACAACAATCATCACGCTTTCCCGGCTTCGGCGCGTCACGGTTTAAAATGGTATCAATTCGATATGAACTGGCTGACGATCCAGATTTTCAAACGGCTCGGCTGGGCAAAACAGATTCGTCTTTACGATACGGAAAAGCTGCTTGAGCAGAAAGAGGCAGTTTAAGAATTCAAAGAACTCGGTAAAGTAAAAAGAGGCGCGATTTTATCAATCGTGCCTCTTTTTGCATCTTATCGAACATAAGCCGAAGGAATCGGGACATCTCCGGATAAACCGTATGTCGTCGCCTGAAATCCGCCGTCTGAACTTCGGAGAATATACCAGATGCCGGTTGACGGGCGGAACACGGCAAAGTCAATTTTGCCGTCACCTTCATAGTCGCCCGGAACGGGAATATCGGTTGCCGCGCCGAAATTTTGCGATGTTACGCCGCCGTCCGAACTGCGGCTGACATACCACGTGCCGTCGCGGTAAACGGCAATATCGGTTTTGCCGTCGCCGTCATAATCCGCCGGAACAGCGCGATCAGTCGCAATGCCGAACTGCATTCCGAAAAATCCGACGGTGCTGCCTGAAACATACCACGAACCGTTTGAAGGTCGGAAAACCGCGATGTCAGCTTTGCCGTCACCGTCGTAGTCTGCTGCGACGGGTTTATCGCCGATTGCGCCGAACGGGACAGATTGCATCGCATTGTCCAAACTGCGGCGAATATACCAGAAACCATTTGACGGTCGAAACACGGCAATGTCGGCTTTTTTATCGCCGTCAAAATCGGCAGGCGCAGGAATGTCGGTTGATATGCCAAATTGCAGAAAATAGTTGAATGAATTTGAGTTTTGAGCAAACTGCTGCGCCTTCGCTACTAGCCACGAACCGGTTTCCGGTCGAAAGACGGCGTAGTCAGTTCGCAAATCACCGTCATAATCAGCAGGAACAATAATGTCGCGGTCTCTGCCAAAATAAAATGCAGAGCTGTTTCCGAGAATTGACCAGAATCCGCTCGCCGGACGATAAATGCCGAAATCGGTGCGCCGGTCGGCATTGAAATCGAATATATTTCCGCTCGCTACCACGCAGGAATTAGTTAATAAGGTAACGTCGTTTGAACTTGAATTAGCGGTCGCCAAATCAACTTTGCCGTCGCCGTTAAAATCAGCGCGAACAACGGCATTCGGATTTTGCCCGACCGGATATTGTTGAAAATTGCCCGTCGAACCGCTCGTCGCTACGTTTACCTGATTGGTACCGCTGGCGGCAAAAGCGATGCGATTTATACCGTCGCCTAAAATATCAGCCGTTGTTACCGAAATCGGATTTGCGCCGTTGCCGATTCCGCCGCCGCTGTTAAAAAAAACTCCATTTGCCGAACCGGTAAAAACAGATACGCTGTTTCCGTTGTAGTTGGCGACAATCAAATCGGGATTGCTGTCGCCGACGACATTGGAGGCTTCGATGGAAACCGGACCGTTTAGACCACCGGCAACCAGATTTTGACTCAAAATGAACCCGCCGCTGCCGTTTCCGAAATATACCGAAACGAGATTCGCGCCGAAATTGGCAATTGCTAAATCCTGCGCCGAGTCGTTATTAAAATTCCCGACTTTAACAAACGCCGGCTGTGTCGCCGTGCGAAGCGTCGTCGGCAAACTGAATCCGCCGCTGCCGTTGCCGAAAAGCAGGGAAACCGAACCGGAGAAAAAGCCGCCGAAATTGGCGATTGCCAAATCGCGCTTATTGTCGTTGTTAAAATCGCCGACTTCAATCGAAATCGGACTCGGTCCGGTAACGAAATTTACGGGCGCACCGAACGTGCCGTTGCCGATGCCGAGAAATATTGACACGCTGTTTGAACCGGAATTAATAACCGCCAAATCTTCGTTCGCGTCGTTGTTAAATAACCCGACGGCAACGTCGTACGGATTCGTTCCGCCGCTGACTATCGTCGTTTGCGTGGCGAAAGTGCCGTTGCCGGTATTAATTAAAATCGAGACATCGTTGGAAACTTGATTGGTCACGACCAAATCCGGTTTCGAGTCGTTGTTAAAATCGCCGACCGCCATATTTGTCGGCGTTAATCCCACCGCAAAACTCGTCGGAATCAAACTCGGAAACGCGCATCCGGCGGTCGGCGGAATTGGCGGCGCGGTTGTAATATCCAAACTCCAACCGCCGGAAATCATCCCGGAAGCGGCATTGCCCGTGTCGTCCACGACATAAAGCTGCCAGTTTCCGTTCGGATTAAAGCCATTTAACGAACTCAAACCTGTCACGGCTTCGTTATAAGGTCGGATTGGCGCAGGCTGCGGATAGAAATCCGTACCGCCGAAAAAATAATCGGTGGGCTTGAAAGAACCGGAGGCAAGCGCGGCGTTTTGCGGCAGTATAGATGTCGCCGCATCGTCAAAGGTTAAGTTAATGTTGCTGGCAATGCCTCCGGCATCCGACATTAAAACGAAACTACTGCCGTTCGGAGTAACGAGCAGAACGTCTATTTCACTGTTGTTACTGTCAGTTGTTAATCCGTTCAACGTCACGCGCAGTTTATTTATAACGCCGGTTTGTCCGCTGACGTTAATAATCGAAGGATAAGGCGAGGCACGCATATTAGCTTCTTCCAAACCGATGTAGTTTGCATTGGCGAAAGTCTGCGGTGCGCCGTCGGTCGTGACAGTCAGTTCCCAGCCTGAATTAACGGCTCCGGCTTCGGTCAAAGTATCGTCAACCGCATACAGCGACCACGTTCCGTTCGGCGAAGTGCCGTTAAAAGTCGCGGCAAACGAAGTCGAATCATAGGGCGCGGCGGGCGCAGGCGCGGGAAATGTGTCAGTGCCGGTATTGACATTCGTCGGTTTGTAAGAACCAGGCACAATCGAACCGCCGTTAGGAACATTTGTCGGCGCATCGTCAGCGAAAGTAAAAACTCCGTCCTGTGTCAGACTGCCGGCATTTATGTCGGAGAGAAAAATAAATTTCTGTCCGGCAGGTCCGACCAACAAAAAATCCAGATGTCCAAGATTTGAATGTGACAGACCGCGCAGCGAAACGGCGACGCGCGTTGTCGTTCCGGTCATTCCCGAAACCGTAATGTTCGACGGATACGCGCTCGCCACGGTCGGCACGGCTACTCCCGGCGATGTGTTAATGGTAATCGGCGCGGTATTGGAAAAAACCGCATCCGGGCTGAAAGTTTCCGGCGGCGTTTGGGCTTCGATTTTCGGCAGCGTCGCAAACATCAGCGAAAAAACGAGCGCGAAAACGGTTAATTGAACAATGAAATTCCTGCTTTTCATAGAATTCTCCTGCGATTTTTGATTAAACTAAAATTTTTGATCTGGTTGACAAACTAAATTCAAATTACCATTTTCCCCTGCTGACTACAATCATTTTTCGACACAGCGCGGCGAAAGTTTGCCGAGCAAATCACAGATAATCTCTAATCGAAAACTCGTTTACAGTCATTGCAAAATTGCTTACAGTCTTTGTAAAACGCCATTACATCATTTTAAAACGCCTTACAGTCCGTGCAAAACGCCTTACATCGAGTGCGGAACGTCTTACATCAAGTGCAAATCGCCTTACAGTCATTGCAAAACGGCTTGCAGTCGCTGCAAATCGCGTTACACTCATTGCAAAACGCCTTACAGTCGTCGCAATTCGCCTTACAGCGACGGCAAAACGCGTTGCAGTCATCGCAGGAGCCGTTGCAGTCATTGCAGAATCCGTTGCAGTCATTGCAGAATCCGTTACAGCGACGGCAAAACCCACTGCATCGGTCGAAAAGTCCGCGGCAGGTGTCGAAAAATTTGCTGCACGCATTGAAAAGTCCATTGCCGGCGCGGAAAACTCACATGCGGCTTTATCGGTTCGCCCCGAGCCTGTGCAACAATCGTCAACGCCGGAATTTGCCCGCCGAAAACTATAAACATTCTCTGAAATCAGAAAATTGCCGATCTTTTATCGTCGCGGCAACTCTTACAAAACTCTTACAATCAACGCGCTGTAAACCTGCTACGATTACATCTAACAACACGAACCGATATTAGTTCGTGATTTTCAAATAATCAGACAAAGGGGCTTTCATATAATGCAAAACGTCTTAGAAATAAATCAAACGAAATCAGACAAGATTCAATGGGTAACGATATTTTTCGTGGCGACTTTTCACATTCTGGCAATCGCCGCGTTATTTACTTTTAGCTGGACAAACTTAGTTGCGCTTTTAGTAACCTGGTGGATTGCAGGCAGTTGGGGAATCGGTATGGGTTATCATCGCCTTCTAACGCATCGCGGATTTAAAGCACCGAAAGCAATCGAATATTTTCTGACTTTTTGCGGCACGCTCGGTTTGCAGTCGGGCGCGATCAATTGGGTGGCGACGCATCGCCTGCATCACGGATTTACCGAAACCGACAAAGATCCGCACAGCCCGCGCAACGGAACTTACTGGGCGCATATGGGCTGGATTTTTCGCGGCACGGCGCAGAATCAGGACGCGGCGACGCAGTTGAAATACGCGCCGGATTTAGTGAAAGACCCGGTTCACGTTTTTATGTCGAATTATTACTACGTCACGCCGATTATCGCCGCCGTCATCTTATTCGCGGTCGGAAGTTTTCTCTGGGCGGAATCTTGGGCGGTCTTTCGATGGTTTTGTGGGGCAGTTTTCTGCGACAGGTTATCGGCTGGCACTCGACCTGGCTGGTTAATTCGGCGACGCATTTGTGGGGCAGCCGACGTTTTGAAACGCGCGACGATTCGCGCAACAACGGTTTAATCGCCGCGCTGACATTCGGCGAAGGCTGGCACAACAATCATCACGCGCATCCGCGTTCGGCGAAACACGGTTTGACGTGGTACGAATTCGATGTCAACTGGTTACAGCTCAAAGCAATGGAAAAAGTCGGTTTAATCAGCAATCTTTACGGTTACGAATTGAAAAAGGAAAGCGAATTTGAACTCGAAGCCGAACCTTTACAGGAAGCCGCTTAGTTATAAAAATAAATCTGAAAAAGGCGAGCATTGAAATTAATTTCAATGCTCGCCTTTTTTGATTGATTGAAACTGTTTAGACTTTAAAAAGGTAAAATGATGCAAAGAGATATTAAACTTCATCCATTACACGTAAAAGGCAAATATTATGTTGATGAGAATCATTGTCTCGCCTGCGATACTTGTAATTATTATGCGCCCGAACATTTCAGTTTTGATACTGAAACAAGCTCATCGTATGTTTCCAAACAACCGGAAACACCTGCCGAAGAGGAACGCTGTCGGATAGCAATAAAATCTTGTGCTGTTGAGGTAATTTATGATGACGGAGATGATTAGGAATTTCATCTCCGATTATTCTCTGACTGTAGATTCTAAATCTTAGTTTATATTGCGAAAACTTTCCTGTATTCTTGCAACATATCAAGTGCGTTCACGTTTAATCTCCCACGCCAGAGATTTTCTAAACAGAGCGATAAAATAATTTAACAGTTTGTACGAAAAAATATGAATTTTTTGAAACGTCTTCTTTCGCTTGCCGCTTTTTCCATTCTGCTGTTTTGTATCGAGACGAAAGCCGCGAGTTTTCTATATGGGATTAACGACAACGCCGCCGGAAATCAGATTTACGGATTTTCCGTTGACGAAACAACCGGCGCGTTGACTGCGCTCGCCAATTTTCCTGTCGCCACCGGATTTAACGGCGGCGGCTCGACCAATCTCGAAATGATTACGATTGATAAATTAAACAAAAGACTTTACGTCGTCAATCGCGGTTCAAACAATATCAGCGCGTATTCGGTTAACGACGCGACGGGCGCGCTGACCGCTTTGCCG
The DNA here is from genome assembly GCA_963761145.1 of Pyrinomonadaceae bacterium. Taxonomy (GTDB): domain Bacteria; phylum Acidobacteriota; class Blastocatellia; order Pyrinomonadales; family Pyrinomonadaceae. Next base: position 233,651 of record CAVXFU010000003.1, on the reverse strand, counting down.
TTTTCGCCGATTACCGGAATCGTCAATGAGCGCGTCGTCAAAGTTCATCCGTCGGGTTCGCCTTTGATTGTCGGCGGCGATGACGTGGCGAGTTTCGTCATTACCGCAACTTCCGCCACGCCAGCCGCCGGAAGTCCTTATCCGGCAGGCACGAACGTTCAACCGTTGGGCGCGACCTTCAGCCGCGACGGAAATTATTTCTACACGGGCGGCAACCTCGGAAATTTCTACGCCGGTTTCGCCGTTAATTCATCAACCGGAGTTTTGACCACTTTAGCAGGTTCACCTTATGATTCGGGCAATCAAACGCCGAATCCGACGACGACCGACGCGAGCGGACGGCTTTTCGTTATCAACAGTCGTCAGGCTCAGACGCGCGTTTACACAACCGCGAGCGGCGTTCCGACGCAGGTCACGGGCAGCCCGTTTGCCAACGGTTTGTCGAGCTTCGCATCAAAAGGCGAAATTCACCCGAACGGCAATTTTCTGATGCTCGGCGACCGCACGGGAAACCGCGTCGGCGTTTATCAAATTTCCGGCGCGGGCGCGGCAACGACTTTAACCGCCGTGACCGGATCGCCTTTTGCGACCGGCGGCACATCTTCGCTAACGCTGACATTTAACGAATCTGGCGGATTTCTTTTCGTCGGCAACGGCACCAGCCGCAACATTTCGACGTTCACCGTCAATGCCGCAACCGGCGAACTTTCAAATCGAGTCGTTCAGGCGGCAAACACACTCGGCGCGGCGGGAATCATCAACGGCATCGCATATGTTAATTTCTCGGCGAATATCGTCCACGACGCGCCGGTTGATTTTAACGGCGACGGCAAATCCGATTTTGCCGTTACGCGCAATGTAAACGGCGCGTCAACGTGGTTCATCAATTACAACGGCAGCGGAAACAATTTGTCGCAGGCTGTTCAATTCGGCAGCAGCGTCGGCACAAACGGCGGCGATGTTGCCGTGCCGGAAGATTTCGACGGCGACGGCAAAGACGACATTGCGGTTTGGCGCGGAAATGTCAACAACCGCGCGTATTTTTATATACTCCGCAGCGGTGACAGCACGTTTCAAGCCATTCAGTTCGGTTCGCCGAACGACGATCCGACTGTTGTCGGCGATTACGACGGCGACGGTAAAGCTGATGTCGCGGTGTTCAGAAATAACGGTCTTCAGTCAGTCGCGCCGTGCGCCAACAGCACCGTTTGGTATTATCGCCCATCCGCAACAACCGGTGTTGATTTCAAATACGTCTGTTGGGGCGCAAACGGCGACCGCATTGCGCCGGGTGATTATGACGGCGACGGTAAAAACGATTTCGCCGTTTTCCGCGCTCAGGAAGGCATCTTCTACGTCAGCAAATCCGGCGGCGGAACCGATGCGGTTTATTGGGGCGCAAACGGCGATCAAACAATTCCCGGCGATTACGACGGCGACGGCAAAACCGATTATGCGGTGGCGCGTCAGCAAACTCCGCGCGAATTTTATATTAGGACGCAGACCGGTGCGACGCAGTTTTACCAATTTGGCATCAATACCGACGTTCCGGTTCCGGGCGATTACAATGGCGACGGTAAAACTGACATCGCCGTTTGGCGACAAGCATCCGATTCGATGTCGCGGGTGTTCTATGTACGCCCGTCGGGAACGAGCGGCGCGTCCGACTTTGCCGTTCAATGGGGACAACAAGGCGATTTGCCGGCAGCGCAATATAATCTTCACTAATTAGAGCGAAAAAAAGTGTAGGCGTGCCAACTGCAAAAGAACGTTCTTTTGCAGTTGGCACGCTTTTTTTCGACTGTAGTTTCCGATGTTCATTTATCAGGCTTTATAGTAAATTTGTTTTGTATTACAATAGCCGCCAACTGTACCCAAGCTTACAAATTAACAAGACAAGGAGTTATGTAAGAAATCGTCCGATTTTTTATGTGAACTTTAAATATGAGAGTATTGTTTTTTCTAATTTACTATATCGAACTGCGCTGGAGCGTTCTGCGCGGCAAACATCGAACTTCAAATCCTTTGGACATTAAGTGGCGTTGGAAATATTGGAACCACGAATATACGATGAATGGGAAGCAACCTTCAATAAGAAAAGTTTGAAGCTTATAGCTCAAATCTGCCTGTTTTAAGCAATCGGCGGCATCAATTTCGTAAACCGGCTAATATTGGAAAAAGGCTTCTCCGCCGGAGAAGCCTTTTTATTTTTACTTTTGTTGAAAATCTTTCGAATGTGCCGCGCCGCCGGATAATGTATTCTATTTCAGAAGCCTTGTTTCAGAGATTTTGCTATGCCGAAAAAAATTCTCATCGTCGAAGACAACGAAGATACGCGCAGTTTTATGAAGTTTCTGATCGAAAGCTACGGCTATCAGACAATTGAAGCGGTGGACGGAATCGAAGCCTTAGACCAATTTAAAAAGCATCAACCCGACATTGTTTTGATGGATATGTCTCTGCCGAACGTCGGCGGATTAATCGTTACCAAAGCTATCAGGGAAGTTGACCCGACGGGAAAAGCAGCGATTATCGCTGTCACTGCTTTCGGTAACGACTATCGCGAACAGGCACTCGCAGCCGGTTGCAGCGATTTAATTACCAAACCGCTCGATTTAGACACGTTCCAGCCGTTGCTCGAAAAATATCTTAATATTGAAAATTCATAAATTCTGTCGCAAACCGGTGTCTGACTGTATTGAATTCAATACAGTCAGACACGGCATACGTTTTGCATTTAGCAATGCTGGAATTTGTGCTGTCCTAACTTAATGCAATTTAAGAACGAACACACACTTCAAAACTAATAATAAGCAAAAGGGAGACTTAAAATATGAACGAAACAAATAATCAATCACGTATGGTCACAGGGCTTTTCAACGACAAGGACAGCGCGGAAAAAGCGTATCAGTCACTGCTTGCACGCGGTTATACCAGCGAAGAAGCAAACGTCATTATGTCTGATGATACGCGTAACAGTTATTATCCGGAAGGAACTGAACCGAATTCGGCACTCGGCGACAAAGCTTTGGAAGATGCAGGCAAAGGCGCGGCAATCGGCGGAACGATAGGCGCGGTCATCGCCAGCATCGCGGCAATCGGCACCAGCGTTCTTCTTCCTGGACTTGGCTTGGTTATCGCCGGACCGCTGGCAGCGGCATTTGTCGGTGCGGGCGCAGGCGGCATCACCGGCGGTTTGATCGGTGCGCTGGTCGGTCACGGTATCCCTGAGGAACACGCGGCGGAATATGAAAACGGCGTTAAAAACGGCGGCGTATTTATGGGTGTAAACGCGCGTAACGACGAAGATGCAGCATATTTCAGCAACGAATTTAACCGCAACGGCGGTTCGCACGTCGTCGGAACCGGCACGGGCGTAGTCGGCGGCGCAGTCGCAGGTGCGGCAATCGGTTCAGCGGTTCCCGTAGTCGGCACGGCAATCGGCGGCGTAGTCGGCGGCATCGTCGGCGGCGCGGCAGGTCACGAAGTTGCTGAAGGAGTCAATCCGCAACCGGGCGACGCGAACAGCGATACGCATGCGGTCGGAACCAGTACCGGCGCAGTCGGTGGAGCAATCGCGGGCGCGACAGTCGGTTCGGTTGTTCCGGTCGCGGGAACAGCAGTCGGCGGCGTAATCGGAGCAGTCGGCGGCGCAGTTGCCGGACACGAAGTTGCCGAAGAAGTTAATCCCGATGACAAATTAACTTCATAAGTTAAAGCGTTTTAGAAAAAGAAAAAAGAAGTCTCCGGCGAGGCTTCTTTTTTTTGCAATTTCTGAAAAGTTATTCAGGCAAAAATCTGTTGATACCCCGAACGTTTCTAAATTATATTTTCCGAATTGGATTATTAACGTGCTTCTGGAAATTGACGATTTGTAACTTCCTTGTAAAAACAACAATGGGCAAACTCAACTTTATTTGTTGGTTTTTTATTTGCTAATCAAGTTTTTGCTTTTGAGCGGCGCGTTTTCGCTTAAATCGAACTTTATTTCAGGCAGTTTGTGCCGCACTAAAAACGAAAAGTTTATTGCCTACGGGTTTAAGCGAACGAAAGCTGTTTGCCAGTTTTGATAAATTATCCTGCCCCTAAAAAAACGCTTTGTGTCGGAAACACGAACAAAAAGTGAAATTATGTCTGACGATAGACACAATGAAAACTAAAAAATGGTAAAATCGAGTTCAATTTAAGGAGATTTTTATATGGCACAGTGTGAGGTTTGCGGGAACGATTACTATCTGGCATTTGAAGTGATTACGGCGGGAAATCGTCACGTTTTTGATTGTTTCGAATGCGCGATTCACAAGCTTGCGCCTATTTGCGCCAACTGCGGCTGTAAAATCATCGGTCACGGCATCGAGGCGAAAGAAACGTTTTTCTGCTGTGCGAACTGTGCCAGAAAATCCGGTGTGGAAGGCGTTGAAGACCATATTTGGGGCAAGGAAAAAGAAACGGCGGAAAGCATTTCAGAATAAAAATTACGAGGAAAAAGATATTAAATTATGGCAATTTTTGGAAAAGACGAAACCGAAGAAAATATGGATAAATCGAACGGCGTAACTCTCGAACGGGCGCATAAAGTCGTAATGGCAGCCAGAAAAAAAGCGGAAGACATCGGCGTTCCAATGAACATCGCGGTCGTTGACGCGGGCAATAATCTGACGGCGTTTATCCGAATGGACAACGCCTGGCTCGGCAGTATTGACATCGCGCAGAGCAAGGCATTTTCGGCGCGGGCATTCGATATGCCGACCAAAGACCTCGGCGCGGCATCGCAGTCGGGCGAACCGTTGTTTGGCATTCACGCCAGCAATCACGGCAAAATTATTATTTTCGCGGGCGGTATTCCGCTCAAAGACGATGATAGAGTAGTCGGCGCAATCGGCGTTTCAGGCGGCTCGGTCGAACAGGATCAGGAAGTTGCCGAAGCGGGTGTGGCGGCTTTCTAAAGACGAATAACCGGCAAAAAATGTTCGAAGACAAAAGGCAGTTTGAATCGCGTGGTGATTTGATCTGCCTTTGTTTTTACCAAAATGATCGCCGTCGCGGAAATCTTAATTCGGCACGAAAATCGGCGCGACGGCGGCTGATTTGCCGCGCGGTGCAGCATTTTCATATCCAAATGCACCGATTTGAATAGAACAAAAAACCCTTTTCCAACGTAAGTGATTTTTTGTTCGGCGGTTTGCAACGATTTTGCTGACTTCCGATTCAAAATACCGGCGAAATTATTCCAACAAATTTAAGGACAATAATAAAATATGAATTTTAAACAGCGAACCGCGCGTCGTTGGCAAGCGTCTGTGACTGCTCTGCTTGTTAGTTTTATGCTTTTCGGGCAGGCTTTCGCGCAAACGACGCAGCCCGCGAAACTTTCCGCAGTTGAAACGCAGCTTGCCGAAAGAATCAGCGCAGACACGATAAAAGAGATTACCGCCGCGCTGTCTGCGCCCGATATGCAGGGACGCGGCACGATGCAGCCCGGTGGCGAGAAAGCCGCCAATTATATTGCCGACAAGTTTCAAAAATTAGGACTGAAACCGCTCGGCGATAAGGGAAGTTATCTGCAAAAGATTGACTTTCGTGAATCTGTCTTTACCGCCGACACGACTTTCAAGGTCGGCGAAGACTCGTATAAATTCGGCGACGATTACGCTTTCATACCGTATGGCAGCAGCGACCAGAGCGCGAGCGGCGATTTGGTGTTCATCGCTTACGGCATTCAGGCGAAAGCCTTTAATCAACTCGAAGGCGTTAGTTTAGCCGGAAAAGTCGTCGTAATGCTCGACGGTCCGCCTGCCAGTGTCAGCAAGGACATTTGGGAAAGCAACAACGCCAAGTTTGCTATTCTCGGCAACCTTTTCAAAAACGGCGTTGCCGGAATCGTTATTATTCCGCACGGCAGGGAAAAGGATTCAAACGAAATGCTGATTAACTATTTTAAACGCCGCCAGATTTCGATGAACGGCGGAAGCAGTTCGGATATACCGATTCCGCCGCTCGTGATGACCAGCGCGAATGCCGCCGAAAAACTTTTCACTAAATCAGGCACGACTTACAAAGACGCGCTGAAACAAGCCGAAACCGGGACGTTCAAACCAATCAAACTCAACCAATCAGTCAAAATTGTTAAAAAATCTAAATCTACAAAAGGTACTTCGCCAAACGTCGTCGGCTATCTCGAAGGCTCCGACCCGACGCTCAAAGCCGAAGCCGTTTTGTTTTCTGCGCACTATGACGCATACGGAATGGACAACGGCAAAATTTATCCGGGCGCAGCCGACAACGCGCTCGGTGTTGCGGAAATACTGGCGATTGCCGAAGCGTATTCCAAGATGGACGTGAAGCCAAAACGTTCGATGGTTTTTCTCGCCGTCACGGGCGAAGAATACGGTCTGTTCGGCTCAAAGTATTGGGCGAAAAAGCCGACGTGGGACATTAAAAAAGTCGCGGCTGATTTAAATCTCGACGGTATCGGAACCGAAGTTTACGCGCCCGTTAAAACTTTCGTCGGTTTCGGCGCGGAACATTCGACTTTGGGCGCAATGCTCGCGGACGTTTCCGGCGCGTTCGGCATTAAAGTCATCGCCGACCCGATGCCCGACGAGAAGATTTTCTATCGTTCCGACCATTATTCATTTGTTGAGCGCGGCGTTCCATCACTGATGCTGCTCGGTGCGCCCGAAGGCGACCCGCAGAAATGGATTGATCGCAGTAAGGAATGGGAAAAAACCGATTATCACAATCCGGGCGACGTAATTAAAGATGATTGGGATTGGACAGGAGCGAAAACCGTCGCCGTCGTGATGGGTATTATGGGCTTGCGCGTCTCTGACAATACGGCGATGCCCGAATGGTTGAAAACCTCGCGCTTTGCCGATTTACAGCGCGGAAACTCCAAGGAAATTCCCGAAGAAAAATAGTCGGGTTGAAAGCAAAAAGAGCGAGGCGCGAACTGCTAAAATTCGTGCCTCACTCTTTTTATTTAGCTGTCTTTACTTCTTTAAACGGCTGACATATTTCTGCCTAAACTTCGCTACTTTCGGCGCGACGATTGCCGCGCAGTACGGCTGATTCGGATTGTTGGCAAAATATTCCTGATGATAATTCTCCGCGATGTAAAATTTATCAAACGGCGCGATTTGCGTCACAATCGGCTTATCATAAACGCCTTCTGCCTCGACTTCTTTAATCGTTTCTTCCGCCACGCGCTTCTGTTCGTCCGTGTGATAAAAGATCGCCGAACGATACGACGTGCCGATGTCGTTACCCTGCCGGTTCAACTGCGTCGGGTCGTGAACCGAAAAGAAGACCTGCAAAACTTCCTTGAAAGAAATTTCATCAGGGTTAAAAGTTACGTTCACCACTTCGGCGTGTCCGGTCGTTTCCGAGCAAACTTCCTGATAAGTCGGATTTTCCGTGTGTCCTCCCGAATAACCTGATTCGACCGATTCGACACCTTTCAAATCATCAAAAACCGCCTCGACGCACCAAAAGCATCCTGCTCCCAAAGTCGCTGTTTCCTTGTTTTTCAATTCCATATTTATAAATTATTCCTTGTAAAATCTATTCGATTTTATCAAATCTTGTGATTGTTTGATGCGAAATTTGCCATTCGAGTGGCGCGTTTCCTTCACAAATCGCCAAAACTGTCTGCATTCCCGCCGCCCGCGCCGCGTCGAGTTCAATCTCGACATCCGGGACGAATAAAAATTCGTCCGCCGCGATATTCAGCCGCGCCGCAATTCACTCATAACTCGCCAGTTTCTCTCAACATACTCACGTTTAAGTTTAGACTTCTTCTGCTCCTGTAATCGTATTTTTAATAATTTTCGCCGTCGTAACAACTTGCCCGACGTGCCGCGCCGTGTGTTCGGCGATATGAAAAATCAGACCGAAAACATTGGTTGGAAGTTTCTGCCGACCGACAAATTTTTCGGCATATAAATCGTTTAAGTCAGCATTTTGCAACGCCTCGAGCGCATCATTTATTGCGGCAATCGCTTCTCGCGTCAATTGCGCTGCGTTCGATTTGGAATTTTCAGCCGTCTCCGATTTCAAAAAATCAAACTGCGTTTCGCTCAATTCCTCGCCGCGCAAATATGTCAAAAGTCGGTTGATGCTGCCCGCAATATGCCGCAAATGAAATGCGACGGACGGCGAACTGTTCGGTCGCGCCGTTAATTCTTCCGCGCTCAGATCGGCGGCGAATCTACGCAAATCAATTTGCGCCTGCACAAGCGCGTGCGCCGCCGGCATCATAATCGGCGCGTAACCGTCGAGTTTTCCATTTAACCACGCCTCGTGTTCCATAAAATCACTTCAAAATTCTGTCCAAAACTTCAAACACAACCCCGAAAATTTCGATCTGCCGTTTTTGCGTCCGCAATCGAATCGCCGCACGAATAAAGCCTGCGACGACATAGATAAACGCCGTGCGCGTTCGAATTTTCCCGCACCGCTCGTGACCGCACCATTTTCGTCAACCGTCAAAGGATTCGTTTCGTCGAGCGTGCCTTTTTCGTTGCCGCGACGACAAAACTCCTGTCCGGCGGCTGTTAATTTGTCGGCTGATTCTGATAAGTTCATCGAAGAGCAGTCTAACAAACGCAAACGGCACGTTCCAATCGTCACTGTATGTGTCGGGATATTTCGCCAAATCTTTTTGCGCCGAAATGTTTCTGACGAACCTTTTTACGCTGATATATTCTGTTCGAGCGTTTCTTCCTAATTGCCCGCAATCGTCTAAAAAGAGATTTTGCTTTTTTTCTGAACGAAAGCGTTTGCCGGTAAAATCACCAAATTCAAAATTGCCGTGTAGATTAGTTTGTTCAATTTTTCCTCTCGAAATTATTTTTCTAAAAATTATTGTCGAGATACGTTTGAACCCAATAAAAATCTCGCTTCAAATTACGATTTGAAGCGAGATTTTTATGATTTGAAACCGAAATTTTTAATTTGCGCGTTTCAAATTAAATGATTACGGCGAATTCTTCTAAAACGGCAGGCGACTGAAAGATTTCGCTTCTCTCTTTTGAACAGATTTGGTTGCGCCCGTTATTTTTCGCTTCGTAAAGCGATTCATCGGCGGCTTTGACAAGTTCTGATGATGACATTCCCAATTCTACAAGGCTCGCCGCCACGCCGACGCTGACGGTCAGATATTCGCTCGTCTGAGAGTTTTCGTGCGGAATTTGCAGGCTTTTGATATTTTCCAATACTTGTGCGGCGACGTTAAAAGCTCCTTCCAAATCGGTTCCGCTCAAAATAATCGCAAATTCTTCGCCGCCGAATCTCGCCGCTAAATCGGTCGGACGGTGAATGGTTTTTCGCAGCGCTCCGGCAACTTTTTTCAGACAATCGTCGCCGGCTTGATGTCCGTATGTATCGTTGAAAAGTTTGAAATGGTCAATGTCGAGCAGAATGATCGAAATTTCGGTTTCGGAACGAATCGCGCGATGCCATTCGTTTTCCAGAAATTCTTCAAACAACCGGCGGTTGCCGATTTTCGTGAGACCGTCGGAATTTGCCAAAAATTGCAGTTCATCATTGGCTTTTTTCAATTCTTTGGTTTTTTCGCTCACCATTTTCGCCAGTTTTCTTTCGCTCGTTTTCAATTGGTAAACGCTGAATTGCCAGACGAGAAACAGGCACAAAGTTCCGATGGCGACGCACAGCAAATAAAAAGAATTTGTCTGATAAAAAAACGGCTTCAATTCTAAACTGATGGACGCGCCTTCATCGCTCCAAATTCCGTCGCTGTTGGCGGCTTTGACCACAAAACGATACGTTCCCGGCGGCAGATACGAATAATAAGCCGTTCGCTGTGTTCCCGCGTCCGTCCAATCCGCGTCGTGTTCTTCGAGTTTATATTTGAATTTTATCTGCTCGGATTTGATCAAACTGATTCCGGTGAAGTTGATTTCGATATTTTTTTGACCGGGTTCGATAGTCAAACCGTTTTTAATATTGATCGGTTCTCTTTCGACCGTCGCCGATTCGATAACGACCGTCGGCGCGAGCGAATTATAAGTTTCGTTTTCCGGCGCGATGACAACTACGCCGTCCTGTGTCGGAAACCAGAATTTTCCGTCTGTATCCCGAATGCTCGCGGGCTGTCTGCCGCCGTTGCATTCGGTCGAGAGCATTCCGTCCTGCCTGCCATAGCTAACGCTGCTTATTTGTTCGATTTTCCCGTCGGCAAAGTCGTTCAGTTCCTGACGTTTGACACGGTATATGCCGTGATTTGAACTGATCCAGAAAACGCCGCGCGTGTCTTCTTCAATCGCAAAAACGCCGTTGCTCGACAAACCGTTTTCCGTCGTGTAGTTAACAAAGCGATTATCCTTAAAACGACTCAAACCTTCGTCATAAGTTCCGATCCAAAAAGTTCCGTCCGCGTCTTCGTACATCGAACGCACGTAATTTCCCGCCAAACCTTCTTTGGTCGTGTAATTTTTAAATTTGCCGTCGGTAAATTCTGACAATCCGCCGAGACCGCCGAACCATAAGTTTCCTTTGGAATCTTCAAAAATCAAGTTCATAAACTCGTTCGGCAAACCATCTTTGATCGCATATTTAGCGATGAGTTTATAATTTCGAAATTGTAAAAGACCTTTGTTCGTTGCCGCCCAGACGTTTCCGGCGCGGTCAGGTTTGATGGCGAAAACCTGATAGTCTTTCGAGCCTGCCAGCATTTCGGCTTTGCCGTTCTGCACGAGAAAAATTCCGCCGTATAAACCGACCCACATTTTGCCGTTCGCGTCTTCCCAGAGCGACTGCACCGGCATTCGCCCGTTGCGCCAGGTTTCGCCTGCGGGAAGATTTTCATTCGGCGTTTTTAATTCGAGCGGCGTAAATTTTCCGTCGCGGTAAATGCTCAGACCCTTGCTCGTACCGATCCAGATATTTTTCTGCCGATCCAGATAAAGCGGGTAAACTTCCGAGTGATTAATGCCGTCTTTGACGCTGTAACTGTTGATAACTTCTTTTCGCAGGCGACTTAACCCGCGATTGGTCGGCAGCCACGTCGTGCCTTCGCGGTCGTGAAAGACGCTAAAGATCGAGGTGTTTGAAAGTCCGTGACCGCTTCCCCAAACGTCCAAATGTCCGTTTTTGTATTGAATCAAACCGATTCCGAGACTCGAATTGCCGCCGCTTGAAAACCATACGCTGCCGTCGTCTTCCTCCCAGAACGAATGATAACTCGAATTCGGCGGCAATCCGTCTTTTTCGTCGAAAGTCTGAATTTTACCGTTTCTCAAACGGTGAACACGATTTTCTCCGAGCCAAAGATTGCCCTGGCTGTCTTCAAAAGTGTCGGATTTGAAGTATTGTTTTTTGCTTTCAAGCGGATAGACATTTGTTTTTCCGGTGCGCGATTCGGTTACTTCATTCGGTGCGATTGTCCAGATCGTGCCGGATTTTCCCTCGAAAGTCGTTTTTTCCGCAGTGCCGGTTTGTGTTTCGGCAAAAACGAATTTATTGTCGCGCAGAAAGTACCAGCTTTTTGATGTGCGGTCTTCGTCTTCGATTAAGAATCGTATTTCGCCGTTGTGGTCCGGTTCGATTCGCTGAATGTAATGTCCGGGAACTTGTTCGGAACTATACGAAGAAAAAACGCCGTTCCGGTAAACGGTCAGCGTGCCGTCTTCCGTCGTCGTCGCGTAAAGCGTGCCGTCTTTGTCGCAGAAAAGTCCGGTGAAGCGGTTGTTGATGATACCTTTCGTATTTCCTTTGCCAAAGGTCGTAAATTTCAAGCCGTCAAATCTGACCAAGCCGTCAAAAGTCGTAAACCACAAATATCCGTCGGGCGTTTGGGTAATATTGCGAATGCCGTTTTGCGGCAAACCGTTGTCGGTCGTCCACGTGTCAAAGCGGTATTGACCGAAAAATTCGGCACATTCGGCGAAGCAGAAATAGAATTGAAGAATTAGCAGAAATACTAAAACTCTTTTAGGGGAATTCATTGACAAGAATCGCAGCAGAAGGGGATTTTTTGAAGAGCGGAGCAGAAACTCCAAATATATTAAACACTTAGAGGCGTTAAATAGTCAATGTTTTTCTTTTTGAAATTTTACAGTGCAGGTAAATTATCCTGAAAAAATTCACCTATCAAATAATTTACAATCGTATGTTTAGTTTTTTTCGGACTCGTTTCGACAATCACTCCGTCGAGCAGTTCAACGCGGTCGTTTGCATCGAAAATTCCAATGTCAATCATTTTTTCGTAATCTTCGACACTGATTTTGCGAATCGGATAACCGTCGCCGGTCTCAACGCGCGGATAGATTTTCGTTTCGATTTGTTCCAAAACAGCCGACATTATTTTTAACCCCCGATAAAGCTCATCGAGCGCGATGCGGGCGCGAATTCCGCGTCGTTGATGGTGTGACGCGCTTCTTTTTTCAGCACGACTAATTGAATGAATTCGATTATTTCCGCGCTGCTTGCGCTGCTTCTGACGACATCGCGCAGGTTGTGTTCGGCGGTCGAGAAAAGACACGTTCTGATTTGCCCGTCAGCGGTTAATCTAATGCGCGAACACGCACCGCAGAACATTTCCGTGACCGGCGCGACAATTCCGATTTCGCCTGCTGCGCCGTCAGCGAAGTCGTATCGCCAAGCCGTATCCGCGCCGCGCGATTTTTCTTTTAATTGAAGCGGGAAAACCGCATTGATAGTTTCGCGGATTTCTCGTGCCGGAACGATTTGATTTCTGTTCCATTCGTTTCCCGCATCGAGCGGCATAAATTCAATAAAGCGCATTTTTACGCCGGTTTCGCGGGCAAATCTCGCAAAGTCAACGATTTCGTCGTCGTTGCGCCCGCGCACGAGAACGACGTTGATTTTCACGGGCATTAAGCCGACGCTTTTCGCCGTTTCGATGGAATTTAAAACATTTTCAAGCGCGTCAACACCCGTTATTTCCTTAAATCTCGCGCGCCGCAGACTGTCGAGCGAAATCGTCACGCGGTCTAATCCGGCGCGTTTCAAAGCAACGGCGCGGCGCGGAAACGAATGTCCGTTCGTCGTTAACGCCAAATCTTTCAGATGCGCATGTTGATTCGGGTTTTTCAGCCGCGCCAGTTTTTCAATCAGGGTTTCGATGTCTTTTCTGAGCAACGGTTCGCCGCCGGTCAGACGGATTTTTTCGATGCCTAATGAAACGAATATATCGCATATGTATTCGATTTCCTCGAACGTCAAAATTGTTTCCTTGCGGGCAAGCGGCGGTTCGCCGTTCGGCAGGCAATAGAAACAGCGAAAGTTGCAGCGGTCAGTCAGACTGACGCGCAAATCGCGGATCGTTCGGTTATGAGCATCGCGCAAAAGCATACTTATATTGTAGATTTTTTACGCGCAAGATGAAAGCAGTTGACGGGAAATGAAGCGCATTCTAAATTCGTCATTTTGCACAAAGATTTAGAATGCGCTGTCTCATTGTTCTACTTGTAGCCTTCGCCGAGTTGATTTATCTGCTGCAGCGTGCGGGCTTTTTCAACGTCGGGCATTTTTGAAATTATCGTGCGGAGTTCGGTCAGAAAGCGGTTAAATTCGGCGCGGTCGCTGATATCGGTCGGCGGAGCATAAACGGTTTTGCCTTTTACGTCGGCGACAATCGGATCAAGCATACTTGTGATATTGGTCAGAGCCTTTCGGCTGTATTTGCCGTTCGGATAAAAATTCAGGTATTCGCCGCTAGTTGACCGAAGCAGATAAAGATAGCAATTGACGTAACCTTCGCACTCGCCCGGAATCGGGTTTTGCGCGGCTTCCCACGCGATGTCTTCGGCAATCGGCAGCGCGGTATATTTATTGTGCAGTTCCCAGTAAAGTTCCGAACGCACGAACCAACTATCAGAAGGTTCGCTGTATACCACGTCTTTTTCGTTGGCGCGAATAAAATTTCGATACGGGAAAAGCTCGCTTTTGCCAGACGGAATCGCTCTGAGCGCGGCAGTCAAAACGCGCAGGCGTTTTAACCCCAATTCGGCTTTCAAATCGTCTTTTCTCGCCGACGGCTGCGCCGTTCTCAGGAAATCAGCCACTTCCGAAGCGGTGGCGAAATCGAGCGATTTGGCTTTCGAATATTTATCGGCGAGGTCTTTATAAATTTCGTCGCGCTGTTCGTTTTCATAATTCTTAACCGTCGTTTTCGCAATCCAGCCGCTTTTTCCCTTGGTATATTCGACGCGATAAAATCCGGCATTTTCTTCGGAAACGCCGAGGACTTTACCGAGATTGGCAATTCCCATCTGCGTTGAATTCGCGCGCGGCTGTTGATAAACGCGCGAGGCGGTCGTCGCCACGATAATTTGCGACATCAGCGCGGAATTCGGCGTATCTTTCGGAGTCGGCTTCGGCGCGGTCGGAGCCTTCGACGCAATTGTCGTCGTCTTCGGTTTCGTTATCGGTTTATCTGTTTTCGGGTTGGATTTATCCGTTTTCGTTATCGGTTTATCTGTTTTCGCCGTCGTAGTTTTCGGTTTTACCGTCGGCGTAGTTTTGGCATTTTTGGTGGTGGTTTTCGATTTATCGGCTGATTTCGAGTTGGATTCAGTCTTTGATTTGGCGTTAGTCGTTGATTTATTTGTTGTTTTCGGAGTCGGCGTGGCTTTTTCCTTCGGCTTCGGAGTCGTTTTTGCGGCGGTCGTCGGAGATTTTTTCGTTTTTGGAGTCGGCGTTGATTTGGCGGATTTATTTTGCGCCCCGACCGGTTTGCCGATAAAATTCAATGCCGCAAAACAAACGGCAAAAGTCAAAATAACCGCATTTCGTTTGATATTTCTCATTATCGTTAATTAATTCTCCGGCGCGAAAGCCTTTTGTTCAGATGGTAAAGTGAATTTCTTCACTGACGAATTCAATTTCTCGGGTGCCGAAATCTATTTGTTTGATGCCGAAGATTGTTGACGACGATTCATTTATCAATGCTTTGCCGCCGCTGCTTTTAATCAATCAAATTCCATTTTTTTTAACGTCCGCGCGTTTCTTTGCAGTCCGCTGATTTTCGCGCGTTTCATTGCACTGCGGCGAAATCGGGTCGCGTATTGTTCGGGCGAAAGCGCGAGAATATCGTTCAAATCGGCGGAAACGTTTCCCGCACGCGGCTCGAATCTCGATTCTGCGGTCGGCTTTTCAAAGCGGTTCCACGGGCAAACGTCCTGGCAGATGTCACAGCCGTAAAGCCAGCCGTTCAGATTATCCGTGATTTCCGCAGGCAATTCGGGAGAGCGCAGTTCGATAGTAGCGTAAGACAAACAGCGGTTTGAGTCAACTAAAAAAGGTTCAACAATCGCATCGGTCGGACACGCGTCGAGACAAGCCGTGCAGTTTCCGCAGTGATCGTTCACAATTTCTGCTTCGTAATCCAAATCTAAATTCAGCAAAACCTCGCCGATAAAAACCCACGAGCCGTATTCTTTCGTAATTAAATTAGTATGTTTCCCGATCCAGCCGAGTCCGGCGCGAACTGCCCAAGCCTTGTCCATCATCGGCGCAGTATCTACGCAAATCTTTGCTTCCGCCGATTCGTCGAGCGTTTTGATAAACGCGAAAAGCTCGCGCAGTTTATCTTTTAAGACATCGTGATAATCGTCGCCCCACGCGTAACGCGAGACTTTCCCTTTCGCGCTCGTTTCTTCGTGTTCGTGCGGCGTGAAATAATTCAGCGCGACGACGACAATGGATTTCGCTTCGGGAAAGAGCAATCGCGGGTCGCTGCGTTTCTCCGGTTCGCGTTCCATCCAACGCATCTCGGCGTGAAAATTTGCGGCAAGCCACTGTTTCAGCCGCGCGCCTTCTTTGACGAGCGGTTCGGCGCGGACGATGCCGACTTTGTGAAAGCCGATTTCGAGAGCTTTGTTTTTGATTTGTTCCGTAATGCTTTTCACTTAATTTAAAGATAACAAAAAAGGCTGTCCGCGCCGAAGCCGAACAGCCTTTTTGATGTGTTTTCCAAATCGGAACTTAGAAATACAATTTCGCGCCGAATTGGAATTGACGCGGATCATAAGAAGCCGTCGAGCGACTGTAATATTGTCCGCTTTTGCTGCGTTCGCCCAAGGAATTGACCGCGTTAAAGAACGGCGACGCGGATGCTTCATTGAAACGATTGAAAAGGTTGAAACCTTCGGCAATCAAATCAAGCCTGACGCGCTCGCCGAATCGAATCGAACGGGAAATTCGCAAATCGAACGAAGAGAAAGCGTGCGTCGTTCCGCTGTTGCGTCCCAAGTTTCCGACGGAAAATTGTCCGTTCGTAATCAGCGGCGTAATGCAGCCGGCAGAACCCGGAATGCAGAGCGTTCCGTCAGCATTTACGCTCGGACGGTCGGTTTGCGACGATTGGTCGTTATTCGCGTCAAAGTTCGTGATGATGTTAAACGGACGACCCGACGAAATTTCGATAATCGGCGCAATCGTAAAATCCGACATCAGTTTCTTGGCGAAACTTTCCGACGAACGCCAGTTTTCCGGCGCAGCCAGAACGCCGCTGAAGACGAAACGATGCCGCTGGTCAAATAGCGATAACGCGCGTTCCGTGCGAAAATCACGCGGGTCTTGCGGAATCAGCAAAGTCTGCAAATCCGACGAATCGTCAATTGATTTCGAGAAAGTATAACTCGCCAAAAACGTAAAGTTATTGGCAAAACGTCGTCTCAATTCCAGATTCAGCGCGTTGTAACTCGAATTACCGTCAGAACCCTGCACGTCAACCGCACCGAACGGCGAAACTACGCCGGGCGTTCGCAAACTTCCGGCAAGCTGCGAATTTAGAACGGCAGGCGTGACCAAACCGCCGGTTAAAGCCTGCGCCAGAAAATAATTCGGCGCGTTCGGACGGAAGAAGTTAGCCACTGCCGGAGAAACCGTGCGGCTTCCGATGTTCGTCAGCGGCGCGGTGACGATTCCCGGAATAACGAGCGCGAAAGTTTGTCCGGCGTTCGGGTAGGCTTGTGCGCCCGCCGGAGTCGCCAGCGTAAAGCAGAGCAGCGGAACGCCGCCCGGACAAGCCGTGCCGGTTGACGGAATCGAAAACGCGATGGCTTCCTGCTGGCTGTTCGGCAATCTGCCGGTGAAGCGTTGGAAGTTTTGAATCTGCAAATTCGTCTGCGGCGCGTTTATATCATTCGGGTGCGGCAAATTATGCGCTCCGACGAAAATATACGAAGCCGTCATCGCCATATTGCTCGTCAACTGTCGCTCAAACGTCAAATTCGCCTGCGTCGCCGAAGCGTATTTGAAGTCTTTTGAAATCGGCAAAGTGAACGGCAAAACCGCGCCGAAACCGGAAAACGTCTGGTCGTTAAAACGCTGTCTGCCGAATTGATACTGCGCCGTTGAAGCTACGCCGGGCGTGGTAAATCCTGCCGGACAAACCGGATTAACGGTCGCGGCGTTGCACACCGTTCCCTGAAAAACCTGCGCGGCATTGAGCAAAGAACCCAGTGCCGGACTGCCCGCCGTCAAAACCGATTGCTGCTGCTGCGCGGCATCGGCGATGTCCGAGTTAAACGCGGCGGCAAGCAGCGGATGATCGTAGAACAA
This sequence comes from Pyrinomonadaceae bacterium, assembly GCA_963761145.1. Taxonomy (GTDB): domain Bacteria; phylum Acidobacteriota; class Blastocatellia; order Pyrinomonadales; family Pyrinomonadaceae. Next base: position 216,101 of record CAVXFU010000003.1, on the reverse strand, counting down.
TCCGAGTGCGCCGCGAATGACGGTTTTGCTGTCGCCGAAAACGTCGTAAGCGAAACCGAAACGCGGCGCGAAATTATTCGTGTCGCGCGGAAATCCCTGCTGCACGCCGACTGCATCCTGCGCGGCGAGAATATTACTTGCCGACAGATTGATGCCCGAAAGCGGATCGTTGAAACCGACCGGCGCGATGGTCTGCGTAAACTCGACATCGTAGCGAACGCCGTAATTGAGCGTTAAACGACGCGTCGCTTTCCAACTGTCCTGGACGAAAAACGAGACCGGCGTGTTTTTGATTTTGCTCACCGGATTACCGAAGCCTTGAATGAAAGTTGAAGGCAACCCGAGTCCGTAAGATTGAACCGGCGTAAAATCAGGAAATCCCGCGAACGAAGGATTTAGGTTTGCCGCCGCGAACGGTCCGAAATTGAAGAGTCCGGCAAAGTTTAATTCAAAAACCGCACTCGGAATTTTGACGAAGTTAATGTCGCCGCCGAATTTGAACGAGTGTTTTCCGAGAATGTAATTGAAATTATCGGCGAATTGATAACGGGTTTCCGTGCGGTCAACCGGCGAGAAAAGTTCGCGCCCGATAAACGCCGTGTCGGAAATATTAAACGAAACCGCGTCGCCGTTTTGCGAACGGAAAACCGTGTCGCGTCTGCCGTAGCTGAAGCGAAATTCGTTCGCCGAACGGTCGCCGAGCGTCGAATTAAGTCCGGCGGTGAACGAATAATCTTTCAGTTCGGTGATGCCGGTGCGCGAAAAATCGTTCTGTCCCAAAGATTGATTCTGCGATTCGACCTGAATGCCGGTAATCGTTCCCGGATTATAGCCGAAGCGGAAAGTTAATTGATTGTCTTGGTTGACATTGTGGTCGGTTCGCAGCGAGAAAAAGTTCGAGCGGTCGGTCACGGGAAAAACGCGCTGTAAATCGTTAAGCGGACGAAACGCGATAAATTGTCCCTGCGCGTTGCGCGTGTTAACGGGAACGGGCGCACCCGAAAGAAAAAATCTCTGTCCGACAGTTCCGGGCAAGATCGGCGAAATCGGCGCACCGATTGGCGCACTGTTACACGCGCTGCCGTCGTTTGAACTGAACAGCGGATTGTTTCCGGTCAAAGCCGTGTTGCCGCCACTCGACGCGAAAAAGGCATAAGCCCGCGCACCGCAAATCGCCGCGATGCCTTGATTTAGCGTCGCCGGACTGCCCAAAAGAGCCGTTCCCTGCTGAATCAAAAGGTTGATGCGGGCAGCCTGGTCCGGCGTTAAACGATCAAAAGTTCGGGCGAGCGGATTTAAGTTTAAGCCCGGAACCGCAATCACCGGAATCGTCGCCGAAGCAGTTAATCCCTGCGCGACATTGCTGGTGAAAAATCCGGTTTCGTTGCGCTGGCGGCGTTCAAACGAAGCGAAAAAAAAGTTTTTGTCTCTGCCGCCGGTCGTCACAGGTCCGCCTTCGCCGAAGTTTAAAAACGGTAGCGGTCCGCCCAATGTTCCGCCGAACTGCGTGCGCGTAAACGCCGATTTGAACGGCGCGAACGGATTTCGCGCCTGAATGCTTTTATCGCGGATAAATCCGAAAACATTTCCGCTGTAATCGTTCGTGCCGCGTTTGGTAACGACGTTGATAATGCCGCCGGTCGCGCGTCCGAACTCCGGCGCGTAAGAGTTGGTGGCGACTTGAAATTCCTGCACGGCTTCCTGCGAAACCGTTGTGCGGGCGGCGTTGACCGAATTATCGGTAAAGTCCGAACCGTCAACCTGCACGAGTGTCGAACGTCCGCGCTGTCCGCCGATATTTAAGCCTGATGTCGGCGCAGGTCCGATTGGACGACCGTTATCGCGCCCGACCGTTGAAATCGTCAAAGCGAATCCGGTCGCGCTGCGCTCGTTAATCGGCAGATTTTCGATGCGTTTCTGATCAATTGTCGTCGCAACTGATGTTCTGGTCGTTTCGATGAGTTCGACCGAATCGCCGGAAACGTTTACAGTCACGGATTGTTCGCCGACTTCGAGTTTAACGGCGAGTTCCGCACTTTGCCCGACAGTCAAAGTTACCGGCGAAATAACGGTTTTTTTGAATGTTGCGGCTTCCGCCGAAATCTCGTAATTGCCCGGCGGCAGCGCGAAAATTTGATACGTGCCTTCGTCGTTGGTCGTCACGGAACGCGTAATGCCGGTCGCGGCGTTTCTGGCAGTAACGGTCGCACCCGGCACAATCGCGCCTGACGGATCCGTGACCAAACCACGCAAATCGGCGGTACTGGCTTGCGCTTGAGCGAATGCTGCGCCAACGCTGACGAACAATATTATTGCCGCCATTGCAATTTTTTCGGCAACGCGGGAAAAAGCAAAAGGAAATGCTTTCATTGATTTTTTCTCCTTGAAATTCAGAAAGTTTCTAAAATTTCCGCCGCCAAATTGCGAAAAACATTTTGGAATAAAAGCTGACAAATGTTTTTATAGTAAATTCGAGGCGTTTTGCTTCAATAAAATTCGACCGGTCGGATTTTTTAGATTTTTTAGCTTTCAAAATTTAATCGCAAAAGCCAGATTTAAGCAAGTTTGTATAATGAAAGACGCGCCATAAAAAAGGATAAATCCCCATCGGCGATTTATCCTTTTTTTCGTCTGTTTTTAATTGTTCGGTTTAGAAATTAAATCTCGCACCGAATTGGAGTTGTCGCGCCGGAGCCGCCGATGTAAAACCGAGCGGCGAAGTCGGCGAAACGCCTTTGAGACCGCGAGCATTAATCGGAATGATGCTCGTCGCACCCGCACAATTCGGATTCGTTGTAAAACTAGCGACGCAAGCCGTTCCGACGACGTTGTTCACGCCATTGTAATTGACGCGATTAAACAAGTTAAACGCCTCGAACGTCAATTCCAAATATCTTTGTTCTTTGGCAAAAAATCTTCGCGCCAGACGCATATCGAAACTGTAATAAGCCGCGCCGCGTCCGGTGTTTCGTCCCGCTAAAGCCGGACGGTCATTATACAGACGGCTGTCGTTGTTCGTATCGGTTCCGATCAAAAGGTTGAACGGTCGTCCGCTTCCCGCCGTGAAAATCGGCGCGAATACGAAATCTTTGAAAAATACGTTTTTGGAAGGACTGACGATAACGCCGCTTAAAACCACGCGATGTCTTTGGTCAAAAGCCGAAAGCGAGCGGTCTGCCCGCACGTTCAGCGGATTTTGTGCCAGATAATCGGTATTGAAATCAGTTGATTCATCAATTGTTTTTGCGTATGTATAGTTAGCGTTCAGACTGTAATTACGCGAAAAACGCTTGGTGATCTGCAAGGTTCCGGCATCGTAAAAAGTGTTGGCGACCGATTGATATTCGGCATCAAGCGCGAAACGCGGTAAAAAGAAACCGTTCGCCGTCGCGCTTCCGCCTGCCGCGCATTGAAACGGCGCAACCGTTCCCGGAACGGCAAAACAGCCTAGTTGAGTCGCCGAAACAATCGGCTGCCCGGTGAATGGACTCGTGCCGGTTACCGCATAACTTCTGACATCAACCGGACGAACCTGATGAATTCCGCGCGAATGCAGATAGCTGATTTCGGCGGCAAATCCCGCACCTAAATTCTGCTGAATCGCACCGCTGAACTGGTATGTTTCGGGGCTTTGGAAATTTTGCCCGATACGAATTCGCGCTTCGAGCGGTCTGCCCGGTCCGGTAACTAAACCGAACTGCGTTAAATCCGAAGCGACGATTTGCCGTCTTCCAATGACGTTTTGCGCCAGTAAAGTTTGATAAATCGTTGCCGCGCTGTAGGTTCCCGGAAGCGTGATCGCCGAAACAACGATATTAATGTTGTATGGATTTGTTCCCGAAGCCAAAGTGTTGGTTACATTCGTAATTTGGTTATCAATCTGTCCGGTGAAAATTCCTGCACCGGCACGCAGAACAGTTTTCGCGTTACTGAAAATGTCCCACGAAACGCCTACACGCGGCTGGAAATTGTTTTTATCAGTCGGAACCGGATCGGCTTCTTTCTGAACGAAATAACGCAGACCGTAATTAAAAGTGATATTCGGTCGAACCTTCCAGGTGTCCTGACCGAAAAGCGAAAATTTTTCGGTGTTGCTGGCAAAATACGGCAACCCGAAACCTTGCTGGTAAACCTGCGGCAGATTCACATTATAAGCCTGTAAAGGGTTAATCGTGCTGGAAGTCGTATTGCTCAATGTCGTGCCTAAAAGCGATGCTTGAGCGGGCGTAATTATTCCGGCGTTCGCGTCAGCAGTAATTTGCTGACCGATTGCGGTTCGCTGCGCAGCTGAAAATAAAGTGGCAAAAGGCAAAGAACCGAATCTGAAAGTTCCGGGCAGATAAGTTTCCGAATTGGTCGAAACGCGGGCGTGGCTGAAAACCGCGCCGACTTTGATGGTATGTGCGCCGCGCACTAACGAAAGCGTATCGGCGAGATCAAACTGCTTGGTGATGCTGTCCGACGGCAGGAAAATATCGCGTCCGAAATTACCATAGCCGAGAATATTAATTTCCGGTCCGAACGGATCGTTCGGCGTGACAGTCAAGCGATAATAAGAAAATTGTCCGCGAATTTCATTGACCGTCGTATTATTAAAAATGTGATTTTCCGACAAAAGAATTCCGCCGCTCGGCGATTTTACCGTTCGTCCGCGCGAAATCGCGTTCAATGCGCCGGTTGCGTCATTTTCACTGCGCGTACGCGCGTAGTTCAAACGCATAAATCCGGTGTCCGAATCGCCGAACGTGTGGTCAATGCGTCCGGTCAGCAATGCGCTCGAGTCACTCGAAGGAAAACCGTCTTTGGTAGGAAGATTGTTAGCATCAGTGGCGGCATAAAGCGCCGTCGTTCGTGCCGATGGAACGGTTAAAACATTACGAATTCCGGCGGCTAACGGCGCGAAAGTCGGTTTGCCCGCCAAATAATTTAAGAAGAAAGTTTGATCGCTGGCGGCATTCGGTCTGGCGATTTGCAGTCCGCTGGTTAATGAGCCATTAAGTGTAATGAAAGATGTTAAGTGTTGGCGCAGACCTTCCGCCGCAACGAAAAAGAATGTTTTGCCTTCGACGATTTTTCCGCCCAATGAAGCACCGAACTGTTGACGATTGAACGGCGACTTGCCGTTCGGATTACCGTCGAAAGTATTACGCGCGTCGAAAGTTTTGTCGCGGAAATAACCGAATGCGCTGCCATGAAAATCGTTGCCGCCGGTTTTTGAAACGATATTGATTAAACCGCCCGACGCGCCGCCGAATTCGGCACTGTAACTGTTGCGGTCAACCTGAAATTCCTGAACCGCTTCCTGACTCAAAACGTCGCGCGCTCCGCCCGAAGGCGTGTCGGCGGTCGAACCGTCAATATTTATCGAATTGCCGCGCCCGTTATTGCCGCCGAAACTCAAACCCGACTGCGGCGTTTGCGCAACGCGAAAGTCCGTCGAATCATTGATGTTGTCAGCATCGTTCACGCCTGGTGTCAGCAGCGCGAAATCAAGAAAATTGCGGCGGTTAATCGGCAAACTGTTCAGCTGTCGTCCGCTGATAACAGTTGACTGCTGCGTTCTTTCCGTGTCAACCAGCTGCTGATCGCTGTCCGCTAAAACATCCACGACCACGCCGGCTTGTCCGACAGCCAAATCAACATCGAGAGCTGACTGCTGACCGACTTCGAGAACGACGTTATTAAAAGTTTTAGAGGCAAAACCGTTAGCTTCAACCTTGACCGTGTATGTACTCGGAAGCAGTGATAAAACAACGAAGTTGCCTTCGTTGTCGGTGGTTGCTGAACGCACAGTGCCTTTTGAATTGTTTGTCGCCGTGACGTTTGCGCCCGGAACCGCCGCGCCGTTCGGGTCAAGAACTCTGCCGCGCAATTCCGCTGTTGCCGCCGCCTGAGCGAAAACTGAAGTTATATTTATTAGAACCAGGCATAAATATAACGAAAAAAACATCAAAAATCTTTTCATAAAAATTATCTCCTTAACCCGCTTTTCAATTTTTTTGTTAGTTACTGCTGCTGCATCCACGTCTTAGAATCTTCCTGAAATCAAAGTTTCACCGGGCAAATTCTCTCGATTTGACTATTGACCTTTTGTTCCCTTTTCCAACAAAAAAGCGTCGTTGGACTTTGACGCTTTAAGAACTCCGCGCATTGCCATTTCACAAACTTCTTCGCAGACTTTTTCGACCGATATTTTTCCTTTCTGGCTGAACCAGCGTGAAAGCCAGATAATCATTCCGAGAATCGTAAAAGTTGCGGTCGTTAAGTCAATATCCTGAACTTTCCCTTGATTCTGCAATTCGACCAGTGTATTTCGAATAAAATCGAAATATTCGCGGCGGCGCGTCAGAGTTTCTTCGCGCTGCTGAAAGCTCAGTTCGTTGTCTTCGTGCGAAATAATTATCACGGCGTGATTTCCGCCGGCGGAAAGTCTGGCGTGATTGTAAATGATAAATTTCAGACGTTTTTCCGCGTCGTCAATGTTCCGCGCCGGATCCAAAACTTCATCTTTAACGCTGTCGAGTCCCATCGTAATTATGCGGTAAAGCAAATCCTGTTTGCTCTCGACATAATAATAAAGTCCGGCTTTGGTGATATTCAGCCCGTCGGCAATATCATTTAATGATGTGGCATTATAACCTTTTTTAAAGAAAACCTGCGCCGCCGCTAGACAAATTTCCTGCGCCTTATCCTGATTTTTCTGCGTTTCGTTTCGCGCCATTCAACCCCTCGAAAATTTGAGATAAAGACAAACCTGATATTTGAGCGCAGGTAAACGGATAAACACTTTTTACCGCTCAAAATTCATTCAATTAAAACTCGCCTTGTTTCGATTTCTGATTTCGGATATTTTACTTACCGTTCGGTAGAATTTCACTAATTTAGTTAAATCCCGATTAATTGTCAAGATATTTTTAAGATAATCTGTGAGATTTTACGCGCTGTTTGAAAAAGTTGTCAGGCTTTGTGAACAAACTGAATTTTTTATCATTTGTCTTTCTCGACGGAAAGCGTTTGACGGGTTGAATGTGTCAAAAATTTCCGCGCCGTTTTGCTTAGGTTCAAAGCGGAAATCGCCAGCCGCGCCAGATTCGGAACGAACGCCGCGCGGCGCAGAATCGAACAAACGCGCAGCCGATTTTGGAACTTTTCCCTGTGGCGGCTTTTATAAACTTCAGCAATTCTTTCGGGATAAAGCGCGTTTTCGATTATCGTGTGCGCTAAAATTTCCGCGCTTTCAAACGCCAGCAGCATTCCGCTGCCGGTAAACGGATCAATAAACGCCGCCGCGTCGCCGACGGCGATAAGATTTTTCGCCGGATTCAAATTCTTTTCGCCGAAACCGTCAACCGAAACCGCCAGCCATTCAAAAACAGGCTCGGCGTTTTCCATCGTTTCGCGTGCGCGTTTGTTTTGAAAAACCACGTTTTCGACAATTCTGTCCGCATCGCCGCCGAATTCTTTAACAACTTCGGCTTTTATCAAAAAACAATGGTTGGCGAGATTATTTTCGACAAAACTCAAACCGCCGTAACCACCGCGAAAAAAATAAATCTCGCAAACGCCTTTCGCCAAATTCGCGTTTTTCAAATGCGTCTTGAAACCGACCAATTTCGCGCTGTTTGATTTATATTTTGAATATACATTCTTTGAATTTTCGCGTGAAAACTCTCTTGCCGCCAACTTTTCCAAAATTTTCGCTCTGCCGGTCGCGTCAATCGTTAAATCGGAAAAAATTTCTTGCATCGCGCCGGTTTTGTTTTTTATCTTTACGCCGCAAACATTTTCGTTTTCGATTAAAACGCCGACCACCGAACATTCTTCCAAAATTGCAACGCCGCAGCTCTTTGCTTTTTCGAGCAATTGAAAATCCATTTCGGCGCGGCTCAAACTCAACGCTCCAGATTCATTTTCGTTGAACCATTCGCTCGGAACGGCGACCGATTTGCCGTTCGGCGCGTAGAAAATCGTTTCCGAAATGCGCTCGCCGCCCGCCGCGAGCATTTCATTGAACACGCCTAACTCTCGAAAATGCCGCAGACATTCGGGCGAAATAAATTCGCCGCAAAGTTTGTGACGCGGAAATTTATCGCGTTCGATCAACGTGACGCGAAAGTTTTTCTGCGCGAGGCGAATTGCCAAACTCACGCCCGCCGGACCTGCGCCGACAATTGCCAGATGCGGATTTTTGTTCATCAAATTTATCTTAACCTTTTCGCGCGGCAATAAACATTTTCTTTTTGCCGCGCGTCCGTGTAATCTTTTCAAAAGATGCCTTTACCGATTGCCCACGGATTGCTTGGAGCGAGCTTGGTCGCGCTGATTCATCCGCAAGCCGACTCTAAAAATTGGAAACCGCCGGTTTGGGGATTTCTGCTGGCGAACAGTCCCGATTTTGATTTCGCGTTCGCCTTTCTGTTTGGTTGGAAAGATTTCCATCGCGGAATCGTTCATTCGCTGTTTTTCGCGTTTTTGGTCGGCGCATTGATTTTCGTTTTCCTGCGGCGGGAAAATTGGCGAATTCCAATGGCTTACGCGCTCGCTTTTCTGTCGCACACGCTGCTCGATTTCGTCGCGGCGAGCGATGGCGCGGTGCATCTGCTGCTGCCGTTCGATGATAATAAATACGCGCTCGGCTGGTTCGGTTTTTCCGAACTCACACGCGGATTTCTCGTCTCCGATATGCTGCGTTTTTCGCTAGTCGAAATGCTGATTTTTGTGCCGCTGTTTTTTATCGCATTGCGCGTCAAAAAGATTTTATGAAAATAATTCCGCTCGCTGTTCCGACACCGTTCTACATCGGCGATGTCAACGTTTTTCTGATTAAAGACAATCCGCTCACGCTGATTGATGTCGGACCGAAAACGCCGGAAGCGATGAACGCTCTACGCGAAAAACTCGGCGCGAACGGCGTGAAAACTTTCCGATATAAAAAGAATTTTGCTGACACACGCGCACGAAGATCACTGCGGACTGGCAAAACAAATTCGTGACGAATCGAGCGCGGAAATCTTCGTTCACCGATGGGAAACCGGACATCTTCTCGGCAGATTAGCCGACGACGAACACAAAAATCTGATGCTTCGCGCCGGCGTTCCCGAATCAATTTTCAGCGAGATTCGACAGATTTACAGCGATGTCGCGCTGTTCACCGACACGCTCGACGCGGGCGATTTTTCAGAATTGAAAGACGACGCGGAAATCGAATTTGCGAGCGGCGTATTGAAAGTTTTGCACACGCCCGGACACACGCCCGGTTCCTGCTCGTTCGTGCGTGAAGCGAACCGAACGGTAATTGCGGGCGATACGATTTTAAAGCGCGTCACGCCGAATCCGATTCTCGCAGCAGATCCTTTTGACGCGAACCGACGCTTTCAATCATTAGCCGAATATCTCGTTAGTTTAGCGCGAATTCGTTCGCTCGCGCCGACGCTTGTTTATGGCGGACACGGCGAACCGATTTACGATTTCGAGGAGATTTTTCACCGCTACGTTCGCGCGATTGACGAACGGCAAAAGGCAATCATCGCGCTCGTTACAAAAGAAAATTTAACGGCTTTTGAAGTTGCCGTAAAACTTTTTCCGCTCGCGTTCGGTAAAAAAAGCGTGCATACATTTCTGGCAATTTCCGAAGCCGTCGCGCATCTCGATTACGCCGAAACGGAAAATAAAATCGCGGTCGAATTGAAAAACGGCGCGGAAGTTTACCGAAAAAAATAAGAGAATTTTCACTTGTCCGCCGATTTGTAAACGTAGCTTTTGCGAGCTTTGACGACGGCGTTCGGCGCATTGACCGTCACTTTTATTTTGCGGGCTTTGCCGTCGGCGAAATCGTTCGCCGGATAAAAACCAAGACTGTATTGCTGGCGCAGTTCGTCGGCGATTGATTGGAAAGTTTTCGATAATTTTTCCGGTGAATCAGCGAGAAAATAGCGTCCGCTGGAACTGTCGGCGAGAAATTTCAGATAAACGGTCGCCCGCGCGTAAGCGGTTTTCAAATCTTCGCCTTTCGCCGTCACGATTCGCAGCGGCGAGTCGTTCGGATTTTTTGCCTGCGTATCTTTGGTCGCCGCGCGCAGCGTTTCGTATTGAATCGTATAAATCAAAGCGTCGAGTTCCCGCGCTTGTTTCAAAGTCGCCTCATACGTCGCCCTCGAAGTCGTGTCAACGCCGTCGGAAAAAAGCACGACAGCTTTGCGTCCGGGAATTACGGCGAGCTTTTCGCAGGTCAATTCGAGCGCGTCGTAAATGCTCGTTCCGCCGCCCTGCTGCATTTCCGAAATTTCTTTTTTCAACAATTCGCGGTCGCCGGTCGGTTCGGTGCGCTGGTAAACGTATTTGTTGAACGCGATGAGAACGATTTTGTCCCGAGGTCGAAGCTGGTCGAGAAACGCGACAGCGGATTGTTGAATGTTGGCGAAATCGGCTTTGGTCGAATCGCTGATATCAAGCAGCAGAACGACGGTGAACGGCGCGTCATTGCCTTCAAAAAATGTGATTTCCTGTTCAATTCCGTCTTCGGTCAGGCGAAAGTTTTCGCGCGTCAGGCTCGGAATGAATCGGTCGCTTTTGTCGCGCACGCTGACGGGAACGGTGACTAATCTGGTTTCGACGCGCAAAATTTCTTCGTCGTCCGCCGATTTTTTTTCCGCGTCCGGGCGTTCGATAGGCAAAGGTGCTTTTTTCTGCGGATTCTGCGCGTTGACTGCGCTTATAAATAATAACGAACTCAGGCAGATGCAAAACAATCGTTGAAGTTGGCAAACCATATATAAAGCTCCCGAAAAAAACTATACGCCGATTTTTTCCGTTCGCCAATAAAATGCCGCGCGTGCCGGGTGAATATTAAAGCGGTGATCAAACAATCGAATGTTTTTGCGCGACGATTTCGCCGATTTTGTCGCTGACTTTGGTTAAATTTTCAAAACCGGGCAAGCCTTGAATTCTCTGCGTCACGTTTTTATCAATCCAATCCATTCCGCCGTCGCCGCTGAACAAAGTGGCGATGGTGTAATCGGATTCCTGTTGCGATTTCGCGCCGCTGCCGACCGGTGTCCAGAAATGTTTGATTAAAAAGCGCGAAAGTTTGCGCGAAATCTCCGATTTTTCCAATTCTATTCTGGCGACACTACGGTAAAACGTCGTGTGCGCCGATTCTTCGCGGATTATTCCGGTTAAAATTTGGCTTAAAACCGGATGATCGGCGAGCGCAGCGAGACGGCGATAACCCTGCGTCGTGGACATTTCGTGAATCGCGCCGAACGTCATATGCGTCGCCGTAAATCGCTTGCCGACCAGATTCGTCAGCGTCGTTATCAGATAATTCGTGACGGTGTAAGAAGTGGATACCGAATTTATCACCTGTTTCTGCCATTTCGGGTCGGTGTTAATTCCGGCTTCGTTCAGGAAACGATTTAAAAGTTCGCCGTGCGTTTGCTCTTCCGCGCTCCAGCGTTCCATAAATTTGCTGATAATCGGGTCTTTGCCGGTCGGTGTGCGGCGCAGTTCGTTATAATAAACGTCGGTCAGCGTTTCAACATCGCGCATATACAGAAGGACGGGAACAAACTTCGCGTCAATCGGATATTTGCCGACATCGCGCCAGTTTATCTTGGCGATAAATTCATCTGTCAAAGCACGCGGCTGTCGCTCGTACCATTCAAGCACATCTCTATTTGTTTCAAAGTTCATCTTCTTATGTATCCTTCCGAACATTTAATTCGATAAATGCCGGTTTTTAGATGCGGCAGCTCGATTGCAATCGGAATATACAGTCAAATTGTTATTACTCCGATTGCAATCAGCTTGTTAAATAGATGGAATTTGCGGTTTAATAATACAAGCCCCTTTTACCAAATTCTACGAAATTATATATGAAATTGACTCTCGAACGACAAATTCCTTTGGTGTTCGCCATTGCGACTGTCCTGCTGATTGTCGTCACCTTATTTGCCGTCAGAAGCATTAACTCCGTCAACGATGCCGTCAAGTTGGAAAAACACACGCAGGACGTTATTTCGCGGCTGGATGAAACTTTGAACTTAGCGGTTGACGCTGAAACCGGCGCACGCGGATTTTTGATTACTGTTGACGATGCAATTTTAGAACCTTATGACAACGCCAAACAGAGTATCAGCGGCAATTTGAATGAATTGCAGAGACTGGTTGCCGATAATCCGGATCAGAAAGAACGAGTCGCAAAACTCGGAGATTTGCTTGACCAGAGAATGAATCTTCTTGAAGAAGCCATCACGCTGCGCCGCACGCAGAGCTTGGAGTCCGTCAAAGAAATCATTACGCGTAAACGCGGCATAGAAAAAATGCAGGAAATTCGTTCTTTAATTAACCAGTTAAAAACCGAGGAAAAAGCTCTGCTGACGAAACGCGAGGGCGAGTTGAACGCGAGTCTGGCGACGACTTACCGGATGCTCTTGATCGCGGGCATCGGCGGCATTGCCAGCTTGGGCTTGGCGAACTTTGCGATTTATCGTGAAATCGGCAAACGCAGCCGCGTCGAAGAAGAACTCAAGGAATCGAATAAGGGTTTGGAACAACGCGTCGAAGAAAGAACCGCCGAACTGTCGAAAACCAATCAGAATTTGGTTACTGAAGGCAAACGGCGCGAGGAATCCGAGCAGAAATCAAACGAAAGTGAACTGTTTACGCGGGCGATTCTCAATTCGCTATCGGCGCATATCGCCGTGATTGATCATGACGGTAAAATCGTTTCGGTCAACGAAGCGTGGGATAAATTCGGCAGCGAAAACTGCGCCGACGAAACACAGGTTTCCCAAACGGGTATCGGGCAGAATTACATACAGGTTTGCCGCCGTTCCGTCGCTTTTGAGGAAAACACGAAATTCGTTCTGGAAAATTTGGAATCTGTTCTGAGCGGCGATAAAAAAGAATTTTCGTTTGAGTATCCGTGTCATTCGCCGACCGAAGAACGCTGGTTTATTTTGCAGGTCAATGCTCTGCAAGGCGAAAAAGGCGGCGCGGTTATCTCGCACATTAACATTAGCGACCGCAAAAAAGCCGAAGTAGAGTTGAAAAACAGCGAAGAATTTAACCGCAGCATTTTTGAAAACAGTCCGGACTGCGTGAAAGTTCTGGAACTCGACGGAACACTTCATTCGATGAACTCCAACGGGTTGTGCATTATGGAAATTGACGATATTGAATCTGTTCATCGGCAAAAAATGGTCTGATTTCTGGGAAGGTGACGGCAATAAATTAGCCGAACAAGCCATCGAATCGGCGCGAGAAGGCAAAGCGGCTGACTTTGAAGGTTTCTGCAAAACGGCGAAGGGAAACACAAGATACTGGAGCGTTTCGGTCGCGCCGATTTTTGACAGTGAGGGCAAGCCGATTCGACTTATTTCGACTTCGCGCGACATCACCGAACGGCGCGGCGCGGAACAGGAACGCGAAGAATTGCTGAAACGCGAGCAATTAGCCCGCAAGGACGCGGAAATTGCCAATCGTCTGCGCGACGAATTTCTCGCCACCGTTTCGCACGAACTGCGTGCGCCGCTCAATTCGATTCTCGGCTGGGCGCGGCTGATGGAAAAAGGCAAGCTCGACGAGATAACAACCGGTAAAGCCATCAACACCATCGTTCGCAACGCCGAATCGCAGAATCGTCTGATCGAAGATTTGCTCGACGTTTCGCGCATTATTTCCGGCAAACTGCGGCTCGAAGTGATGACGATCAAGCCGATTAACGTCGTCGAATCCGCGCTCGAAACGGTGCGTCCGGCGGCGGAAGCAAAAGGCATCCGCATCGAAATCAAGGGCGAGAGCGACATCAGCCACATCTCCGGCGACCCGAATCGGCTTCAGCAGGTAATTTGGAATTTGCTTTCAAACGCCATCAAATTTACGCCGCCCGAAGGCGAAGTGAAACTTGAAATCGAGCGCACCGATGATTTCGTTGAGATTCGCGTCAAAGATACGGGCGTAGGCATTAAGGAGGAATTTCTGCCGCACGTTTTCGACCGTTTCCGGCAGGCGGATGCTTCGAGCATCCGCAAATTCGGCGGTTTGGGCTTGGGCTTGGCAATCGTGCGGCATATTACCGAGATGCACGGCGGCACAGTTTACGCTCTCAGCGCGGGCGAAAACAAAGGTTCGACGTTTGTCGTGCGCCTGCCGCTCGTCATTCAGAGCGAAGAGGAACACGACGCGATGGAAGCCAGACAGAAGTCGCAAATGCACGAAGGCGAGCCGGAAGTCAGTCTCGACGGAATGCTGATTCTGGTCGTTGACGACGAAGAAGACACGCGCCAACTGCTCGTTCAATCGCTGACTTTTTACGGCGCGACGGTTGTGACAGCAGATTCCGCCGCCGCCGCTTTTGACGACTTACAGACGAAAAATCCAGACCTGATGGTTTCCGACATCGGAATGCCCGACGAAGACGGCTATTCGCTGATTCGCCGCATCCGCGCTCTGCCCGATAAACAGCACCGCGAGATTCCGGCAGTCGCGCTGACCGCTTTTACACGCGCCCAGGACAGGATGAAGGCTTTGACATCCGGCTATCAAAACCACGTCGCCAAACCGGTCGAACCCGATGAACTCGCCACCGTCATCGCCAGTCTGACCGGACGTTTGCATCTAAACGACGCGGATGAAAATTAACGGGCGGGCAAGCAAAAGCCGAAGATTTGCTCCTGACAAATCTTCGGCTTTTGCTTATTTTAAGATAAAATTTCAGTTATTGGTCTTCGCCATCGGCGCGAAGGTCAACAGGCTTCATTTGTTCAGGCACGTTATATTCGCCGTGTTTGAGAAAACCGATATGCGACGGATTCCAGTAGCGGAAAAACGCTTTGCCGTAGATATATTTTTCTGGAACTAAGCCCCAATAACGCGAATCCGACGAATTATCGCGGTTGTCGCCCATCACGAAATAAAAATGGTCGTCCACACGTTTCGGCTGAAAGCTCGGCAGCGATTGGTTGTGTTCCGCGTCGAGATACGTTTCTTCGAGTTCTTTGCCGTTGATCAAAACTTTGCCTTCGCGCACCTCGACCGTTTCGCCCGGCAAGCCGATGACGCGTTTGACGTAGCTTTTTTCCGGGTCTTTCGGATACCAGAAAACGATTACGTCGCCGCGTTCGATGTGTCCCCAACTAACGTTTTTGAATTTATAATAAACGAGCTTATTAACCAAAAGACGTTCGCCGTCGTGCAGTTCAGGCAGCATCGAAGTTCCTTCGACGACGACCGGTTGGGCGACGAAAACACCTAAGAGAACGAAAACAGCGATGATTAAAACGATGTCGCGCACCAATTTCAGACTTTCCGACCAAAGTCCCTGACGCGATTCGCGCCTGACCTGATAAACTTCGATGTCGCGGTCGTCGCCGGGAGCGTGCGAGCCGAATTCAAATTGGTTTTTCTTCTTGAAATCGAACATAATTTAACTGCTCAGATGCGTCTGTGAGAATTATAGTTTGGCTGTATTGTGTAAATCGCCAATAAAATTATCGGCTTTTTGGACGGATTGTCAAAAGAAAGGGCAAAGTTCGCCTTTTGATGTTTATTTACAGTGCGCTGAAATAATTTCAGCGCAGTATTTTTATTGAGTTTTGCTAAAATTATCGCTTATGAACACAGAAATTCGCGGGCTGTTTCCCGCCACGGAAAAATACGTTTACCTGAACAGCGCGGCGGTCGCGCCCGTGCCGACGATTTCCGTCGAAGCGGTCAACAGACAACTGCGCGATGTCAGCGAAAACGGCTCGGCGCACTTTATGGATTGGGTCAACACGAAAACGCGGGCGCGTCAAATCGTCGCCGCGATGCTCAAAGTCAAAGCCGAACAAATCGCTTTTACGCGCAACACGAGCGATGGATTTTCAACCATCGCCAACGGTTTGAAGTGGAACGCGGGCGATAATATCGTCAGTTTCGAGCGCGAATTTCCCGCCAATTTTTACGCGTGGCGCAGAATCCGCGATGCCTTCGGCGTGGAATTGCGAATGTGTCCCGAACTGGACGGACGCATTGATTTAGACGCATTCATCAATTTGATTGACCGGAACACGAAAATCGTTTCGATCAGCGCGGTGCAGTATGCGTCGGGCTTTCGCGCCGATCTCGAACGCATCGGACGCGCCGTCCGCGCCGTTGACGCGCTGTTCGTCGTGGATATTATTCAGGCGTTCGGCACGGTGCCGTTCGATTTGGAAGCGCAATTCGTTGACGCGGCGGCGAGCGCGAGCCATAAATGGCTGTGTTCGCCCGAAGGCTGCGGCATTTTGTATTTGTCAGACCGGGCAAGAGAACGAGTCGAACCGACGCTCGTCGGCTGGATCAGCGTCGAAGACAGTTGGGATTTTGAAGCGCGCGAGCAAGAATTCAAACCGAACGCGCTTGCGTGGGAATCGGGAACCGGAACCGCTTCGCTCTTTTACGGATTGGAACAAAGCGCGAAACTTTTATATGAAACCGGCGCGGATAAGATAGAAAAATACCTCGAAGGATTGACCGATTATCTGTGCGAACTCGTCGCAGGGAAAAACTACGAAATCATCAGTTCACGCGCCAAAACAGAAAAATCGCAAATCGTCTGCATCAAAAACACCGACGGTTTTTCCTGCGGCGAAATCGCCAAACGTCTCGAAACCGAAAACATCATCGTCTCGCCGCGCGGCGACCGACTCCGAATCGCGCCGCATTTTTTCAATAATCAAACGGACATCGAACGACTCGCGGAAAGTTTGTAAAGGAACGTCTTCAGGCTGACGGCGTTCATTTGACGCGCAAAACTTCCGCCACGCTCCACGCCTGTGCCGGACAGCCGCGCGGATTGTGCGGCGCGTCGGCATCGAAAATCTCGGAAATCTGCCCGCAGCCGGCTTCGTTCAGATGCGTTTTAAAATTTTCCAGAATGTCCGCGACGCGCGATTCATTGTTGGGGAAAACTTTCCGATACGCGTCAACAAAACCGCCGATGAGCCACGCCCAAACCGTTCCCTGATGGTAAGCCGTATCGCGTTCAAATGGTGAACCGATGTAAATCGGGCGATAATCTTTGTCGTTCGGCGACAAAGACCGCAAACCGTACGGCGTGAGCAAATCTTTCTCGACGCGCTCAACGACTTTTCCGGCTTTGTCTGCGTCCGTCAAAATTTGATTGGGCAAACTGACGGCGAAAATCTGATTCGGTCGGATTGCCGCATCTTTAAAATTCGCGTCAACGACATCGAATAAACATTCGTCCGCCTCGTTCCAGAAAACCCGATTAAAACTCGCCCGCGCTTTTTCGGCGGCTTCGAGATATTTTTTTTTGCCGTCCGCATCGCCGAATTGCGCGGCAAAATTTGCCATCACATTGAGCGCGTTGAACCACAAAGCCTGAATCTCGACCGCTTTTCCGCTGCGCGGCGTGACGACCAAATCGCCGATTTTCGCGTCCATCCAAGTCAATTGAACGTCAGGCGTTCCGGCGTAAAGCAAGCCGTCAGTTTCATCAACTTTAATTTTGTAGCGCGTGCCTTTGACGTGCCATTTAATAATATCAGCGAGTTTTTCGTAAAGATTCTCGCGCACAAAATCCGCATCACCGGTTTTTTCGACGTAAGCGCGGACGGCTTCAAAATACCAGAGTGTTGCGTCAACGGTGTTATATTCAGGCGTTTCGCCTGCGTCGGGAAAGCGGTTCGGCAGCATTCCTTCGGAAATATGTTTGGAAAATTCCAGTAAAATTGATTTGGCGATTTCGGCGCGATTTGTCGCCAACGTCAATCCATTCAGCGCGATCATCGTGTCGCGTCCCCAATCGGAAAACCACGGATAACCGGCAATAATTGTTTTTCCATTCCCGCGCGAAACGATGAATTGGTCGGCGGCTAAAACGAGTTGTTTGGTAAAATCCTCCGTCGCGCCCGCAATTTCAATTAATTTTGCCCGCCGTTCGACTTCCGATTTTTCAAACGCGGCGGCATCTTTGAAACTTTTGTTTTCGAGCGACGCGACAATCGTTGCGGTTTGCGCCAAATCGAATTTCACAGTAAAAGGCTGGAACAAATCTTCCGAGTAATCGAAGCCGCGCTCCTTTTCAATCCCGTATTCGTAATTGCGATACCAAACGCCCGTATTTTCAACTGCCGTCGCATTATGGGAAAAATAAAGCGGCGGCATTTCCGCGTAAGGATGAACTGTCACAAGTGTTTCCGACGTTTCATAACGCAAATCGAAATCGGCGTTCTCGTGCTGCAAATGATGATAATCGCAGAACGAAAGCAGCGGTTTTAGTTTGAGTTCGATTTTCAGATTCGATGTTTCGGCGCGGTATTCAATGACGACGCAGTTTGCGCCGTGAACCATAAAGAGTTTTTTCTCGATTTCAACACCTTCGATTTCAAAAGTCCAAACGGGAAACGGCGCGAGGCGGAAGTTTTTCAGGTATTTATAACCCTCAGGATAAATCGCGGCGGGAAACTGATTGGTCGAAAGCTCGTAGGCTTTGCCGCCAATAAAAACCGTTTCCTCAAACTTGGAAAGCATCGTCACGCGACCGAGCGGCGGACGCGTTGCGGCGGTCAAAAGCGCGTGATAACGGCGCGTGTTCGCGCCCGAAACGGTCGAAGCGGCAAAACCGCCGATGCCGTTTGTTTCCAGCCATTCGCACTTTGTCGCCGCTTCGTAATTCGTGCAAATGTTTGAGTCGAAATTTATCATTAGCGATAGTGTAGCAATTTTGCGATTTAAAAAGTTAAAGGCGAGGAAAAGCCTCGCCCGTCAAAACAAAAATAATCGAACCTCTCAGGCGAATAAGCCTTCGGTGACGGTTTTCTCGTAGATAATTAAAATTCCGAGACCGACGCTGACCAAACCGGCGACTGATTGCAAAACCAGATTGAACCGATTGAAGTTCAGAGTTTTCGTCAGGAAAAACGGCAAGCCGACGAGCAGACTCATCAGCATCATTCCGCCGATGGAGCCGATGCCGAAAATTATAATGTAGAGCAGACCGAGCGGGCGCGAATCTATCGTCGGGATAATCAGAAGCATCAACGCCGCACTGCCCGCCAGACCGTGAACCATTCCGATAACCAGCGCACGCGGACTAAACTTGTATCCGTGATGCGTTTGCGGTACGTCTTTAACTCCGGCTTCGTGCAGATGCGGATGAACGTGCTGTTGTCCGGCGTGTTCGTGCGTATGAAAATGCAGAGTGCCGCCTTTAATGATTTTTCGCAGAACATTCAAACCGAGCAATACGAGCATCACGCCGACGAAAAATTCAAGCATTCGTTCGCGCTGCTGGCTAATTTCAAAGTTCAGAAGCAGCACGAAAACTCCGGCGATGACCAGCGAAATCGTATGCCCCAAACCCCAGATACCGCCGATAAACATCGAGCTCCAGAGACTTTTGCGTTCGGAAACAATCGTTGAAACCGCTGCCAGATGGTCAGCTTCGGTCGCGTGTTTGAGTCCAAGCGTAAAACCCAGACCCAAAATCGTCACCGTTGACATCGTTGAAAATAATAAAATTTCTGACATTGTAAATTTATACCAATGAATTATAGCAGATTACTGCGCCGACGCAGGCGATAACGAACGCGCTGAAAATGGGAATGGTTTTGACGATACGGTTATTGCTCAAAGTCGGGCTGTCAAAAAGTCTTCCGCCGTATAAAAATATTAATCCGACCGCTGTCAAAGTCGCCGCCAGACCGAGACTAAAAACCATTGTCAGAACGATTCCGTAACCGATACGGTTCAAATTTATCGCCGCCAGCATTAAAACCAGAGCCGACGGACACGGCAGCAACCCGCCGGAAATGCCGAGCGCGAGCAGATTGCGCCACGTTACTTTCTGCGGCGGAACGTGTTTGTGTGTCGAACCGCCGTGCGTATGCGTAAAGTTTTCCGGCAGTTCGTCGTGTAAATGAGCGTCCTCATCTTGGAATTGATGTTCGCCGGTTTTGTAACCGAGAATCGAAAGCAGGCGATTTTTGAAAAGCGTTAATCCGATAAATAAAACCAGCAAGCCCGATGCGAAACTCAAATACGGCATAATGCGTTCGGGCAAAATATACGCCGACGCGAAAAACATTATTAAGCCGAGCGCGAAAACGCCGAGCGTGTGCGTGACGGTGACGGTCGCGCCGAGAAAAATCGCGTGTTTCGGCGTGCCTTTTGAGCCAACCAAATACGCGCCGACGACCGCTTTTCCGTGTCCGGGCGAAAGCGCGTGCGCCGCGCCCAAACCAAAGGCGATGAGCAATCCGAATAAAATAATCTGCGGCGTAATTTCGGGAACGGAAACTAATTCGGCGAATTTGTCTTTGACGGCGACCGGCGCGGAAACGTGTCCGTCACGATTCTGCAAAATTCGTCCGTCGGGCGGAATTGAGTTTGAGGTAAAGGAAAATTCCGCCGTTCGTTCGGTCAGAGGTGATGACAATGTTTCCTGCGGATAGGCTTTCAGTTCGTCGGTGATGCCGCTGCCGAAAGCGTTGCTGTCGAAAATATTAATGCCCGCCGTTCGCTCGACAACGATTTCATTCCAGCCGATTCTCTCCAGATTATTTTTATTTTCGTATCTGACGCGCCGGATTGAATTTTGCGAGTCCGGCAAATCGCCGATCAAATCCCAGGCAATTTTCAGCGTCGGCAAATTACCCGCGCCCATCGGTTGGCTGATATTCGTTGCGGTCGGACGCAGTTCGATTGATTGTCCGTCAACTGAAAGCAGCAGATTTGAAACGTAACCGGCAGAGATTTTTTTGGCGTAAGCGTCCAGTTCTTCCTGAGAAACCGCGCCGTCTTTATCCGTGTCAATGGCAGACGTTTCCTGAAACGTCGGAATTTCCGCCATATCGAGAACGGCGCGCAGCTTGATCTTCGATTTCTCGATTTCGATGCGCGAATAATGGTTGACGGTAAAATTTCCGAGTGGATGCGCCGCCGCCGAAATCGCGCACGCGAGAATAAAAAGCGTTATTTTTAGAAAAAATGGTTTCCGCATCTAATTTAATTCCTGCAATGCCTGTTTTGCTTTTTCCGTTTGCAGCAAATCAAACGCCGCATTCGTCTGTAAACTCTTTTTCAAAAAACCATTTGCCGCCGGTTTATTGCCCAAGGCTTTTTCAATCATTCCGGCGTGATAGAAAAACAGCGCGTTTTTCGTTTTCAGGCGCAGAGCCTCCTGAATAATCTTTTTCGCGTCCGCGTAATTTCCTTTTTTATATAAACACCAGGCGTAAATATCGGCAGTAAAAACATCCTTTCGCGCGGCGTGTTCCCGCGCTGCAATCGCCATAGCTTCGTCGAGCTTCGTGTCCTGATCAGCCCACAAAAGCGCGAGTCTTCGCTGGTCAATATTGCCGAGCTTCTGTTCGATAAATTCTGCTAACTTATACTGTTCAGCCGCTTTTTCCGCGTTGCCGATTTTCGTATAAACATCGCCGAGCGCGATAATTACTTCGACGGTCGGAACACGATTTTGCGTCTGCGTTAAAAATCTTACGGCGTTTTCGTAATCTTCGGCGGCGGCGCGGGCATAACCCTTTCCGGCTAATGCCAAATGATATTCGGGTAAAATACTTAGTGCCGTATCATATTGTTTTTCGGCTTCTTCATAGCGTCCGACGTTGAAAAGTTCATTGCCGAGAAAGGTCAGACACCAGCTCTGCGCTTCCTTGTCTCCTGGATCGGCGACACGCGCAGCGAGACTATATGCTTCAATCGCGCCGTCGCTGTCGCCGTGCAGCGACCGAACGTGCGCGACGCGGGCGTAAGACTCCATATTCGGTCTCGTATCAACCATCTTCTGCACCGCTTCGACAGATTCCGCGTAATTTCCGAGTTCGACATTCGCGTCCGTCAAAATGCCGTAAACGAAAGCGTCCTGCGAATTGGCAACTTGTAACTTTTTGCCTGCTTCCAACGCTTCGGCGAAACGATGAAATGTTAAAAGCAGCGACGCTCTTAATTTCTGCGCTTCGTAATTTTGCGGTTCGACTTCAAGCGCGCGGTCAACGGCTGTCTGAGCGTTCGTGTTCAATCCAAAATCGCCTGTTCTCCGCGCCTGACGGATATATGCGACGGCGAGTTTGTTATAACCGTTCGCTGCCCCCGGCAATTTTTCGATAATCTTTTGCGCGGCGGCAACGTCCGGGTTCGGAACGGAAGTCGTCACTGAAGGTTTTTCGATATTTTCTGCTTTTGACGCTTCCTGTTTGACGCATCCGCTCAAGGCGAAAAGCATCAGCGCGAAAATTGCCGTTTGCGAAATCGAAAAAATATTTTTCTTTAAGTTTTTCATAGCAAATATAAATTGGAATCGGAGCGAAAATTTCAAAACTTCCGCTCCGATTCGTATTTTAAACAATTTTACTTCTTGTTGTCTTTAACCGATATACCGGGAAAGCCGTTGAAATAAATTTGCCCGTCTTCTTCACCCACACCGCGCGCCGAAGTTAACGTCGCCGGGAAGTTTGCCATTCGCGGCGTGTTGCCCGCATTCGGTGTTTGCAGATACGGGAAGCGCGTCAAAAATCCTTCCGCGTTTGCGCTTACGCCATCGCTGAAAATGTTATTCGGCGAGACGTTAAAGGTCGGTGTGAACGGCGTGCCGCCCAACAATGCGCGAATTTCGATGTCAACTACGTCATCGCCGACTCGCCGACCATTCGGAAATCCGCCGATGTCGCCGCCGAGCAATCCCAGTCGGCTGTATCCGGTTCCGCCGATTCCGACCGGCGCGATTGCCGTATTCAGACGCAGATATTCGTGCGGCTGACCGTCGGAATTGAGAAACGTCGTGTAAGTTCGGCAGTCCCGGAACTGCGCCAGCCGGAATACCGGTGACGAAGATCGTCGCAATGTCATTGCGCGGCGCGGGCGGAATGTTGATGACCGGAAGACCGCCGCCGTCAAATGTTCCAAAAGCACCAATCGCTTGGCGAATAATTTTCGGAAACTCAGGATCGAGAACGGCAGGCGCAGCAACCGCGTCATTGACGGGCGACAGCGAGTTGAAAGCGTCTTTCAGACCGAGCGGAATGACGACTTCGTTAATCAACGGATTACCGAGACGCGAAATCTGCACGAACGTGCCGGTTTGACTGCGTGTTCCGTTCGGCGAAATCGTCCGCATCGAACCACGACTGGCGGTTGACCAGATACCGATAACCGCATTCGGGTCGGTCGGTCCGGTCGGAATCGCACCATTACGAGTCAAATTTTGAATCGGAACTTCGATGGCAATCGTGTTGACATTATAACCTCTTAAAGAATCAACGCCGCCGGTCGCTGCCAGCGAGCGATAACCGATAGCGTCAAAAACGCCGAGATCGAGGAAAAACCCTTCGTCGCGCTGTCCGCAGAAAACTTTTCCGCCGCCGGTTCCCAAAGGATAAACTGCCGGCTGTCCCAAATTAGCTTCGTAATTCGGCGTGGTGCGCGGTCCGATATTCGACGGCGGCATCCGCAATCCGCTGGCAACAAGTGTATTGCCAGTGCTGTCAATGCGGCGCACCGAATAATCCTGCGGCATATTGTAATCAAGGTCATTCAGACTGGTGATCGGTCCGTCAACGTTAATCGTATTCATTCCCAAAACCGTATTTCGGTTCAGGATATTTGTCTGAAATTGAAATTGATAGGTGATGTCCTGAAGACCATCGCCGGTGTTGTCAATTTTAATTTCATACACAACCGTATCGTCAAAGCGGAAAAATTGCGGTCCGCCCGACGGGTCTTGGAGCGGAATAAAATTGGCAAGGATCGTGACAAACCCTGCGCGTCCGGCTTCGCTGCTCCGAAAAGCGTAAACATCCGTGTTGTCGGCGTATCTATCCATACTGGTCAACGGTGCTTCAGCGTGGCTCGACGCAAATGTGTTCAAACCGGAAAGGCTGAGGCACAACGCCGCTACGAAGAAAATGCGAGTCATTTTCAAACTTCTTTCATACAAACTTTTTTTCATTTCTTTAAATCCTTATTGATTATTTTTCAGTTGAATTATTTATTTCGTCAGTCATTTACTGGAAATTTGCTTGAGCAATAATTCAACTGAAAAGCCCTTAAATAAATTTACTTCTTCGGTTTGATCAAGCTGCTTATGCCCGGAAATCCGTTGAAATAAACTTTCCCCTGTCCTTCCTCAGTTCCGCGCGGCGAATTCTGTGTCGCCGGGAAGTTTGCCATTCGCGGCGTGTTGCCCGCATTCGGCGTTTGCAGATATGGAAAGC
Source organism: Pyrinomonadaceae bacterium (assembly GCA_963761145.1). Lineage (GTDB taxonomy): Bacteria > Acidobacteriota > Blastocatellia > Pyrinomonadales > Pyrinomonadaceae. The sequence goes on along the minus strand of CAVXFU010000003.1, from coordinate 191,883 downwards.
GCGTTAGATAGCCTTCAGAATTAGCACTCACGCCGTCGCTGAAAGCATTGTTTGGCGAGACATTGAATGTCGGTGTGAACGGCGTGCCGCCCAACAATGCGCGAACTTCGATGTCAACTACGTCATCGCCGACTCGCCGACCATTCGGAAATCCGCCGATGTCGCCGCCGAGCAATCCCAGTCGGCTGTATCCGGTTCCGCCGATTCCGACCGGCGCGATTGCCGTATTCAGACGCAGATATTCGTGCGGCTGACCGTCGGAATTAAGAAACGTCGTGTAAGTCGGCAGTCCCGGAACTGCGCCAGCCGGAATACCGGTAGCGAAAATCGCCACCAAATCATTGCGCGGTGCGGGCGGAATATTGATGGCAACAGGCGTGCCGTCAAAAGTGCCGAACGCTCCCAAAGCCTGACGGATAATTTTCGGAAACTCAGGATCGAGAACGGCAGGCGCGGCAACCGCGTCATTGACGGGCGACAGCGAGTTGAAAGCGTCTTTCAGACCGAGCGGAATGACGACTTCGTTAACCAATGGGCTGCCGAGACGCGAAACCTGTATCCATTCACCTTGCTGACTGCGCGTTCCGTTCGGCGCGACCGCACGCATCGAGCGACGGCTGGCGGTTGACCAAACACCGATAACGGCGTTCGGATCGGTCGGTCCGGTCGGGACGGCGCGATTGCGGGTCAATTCCTGAACCGGAATTTCGAGCGCAATCGTGTTGACATTATAACCTCTTAAAGAATCAACGCCGCCGGTCGCTCCCAGCGAGCGATAACCGATAGCGTCAAAAACGCCGAGATCAAGATAGAATCCTTCGTCGCGCTGTCCGGCAAAAACTTTTCCGCCGCTCGCGCCTAAACTATAAACTGCCGGCTGTCCCAAATTAGTTTCGTAATTCGGCGTGGTGCGCGGTCCGATATTCGATGGCGGCATCCGCAGTCCGGTAGCAACGAGCCGTCCGCGACGACCGCTGCTGGCATCAATGCGGCGCACCGTATAACTTTGCGGTTGATTATAATCCGGGTCGTTCAAACTCGTGATTTGTCCGTCAATGTTAATCGTGTTCATTCCCAAAACCGTGTTCGAGTTATTGATCTGGGTTGTAAACTGGAATTGATAAGTGATGTCTTCTAATCCGTCGCCGGTGTTGTCAATTTTGATTTCATATAAAACCGTATCATCGAAACGGTAAAACTGCGGTCCGCCCGCCGGGTCTTGCAGCGGGATAAAATTCGAGAGTATCGTGACAAACCCCGCGCGTCCGGTTTCGCTGCTGCGAAAAGCGTAAACGTCCGTGTTATCGGCATACCGATCCATGCTTGTATTCGGTGCTTCGGCGTGGCTCGAGGCGAAGGTATTCAAACCGGAAATACTCAGACACAACGCCGCAGCAAAGAAAATGCGAGTCATTTTCCAAACTTGTTCATACTTAAATCTTTTCATTTTTCAAATCTCCATTAGAACTTGGGATTTGGGATTTGGATGCAGGTTTGTTTTTTTACCAATCAAAGTTGGCGACAAAACAAATCCCGCAATCCGCGATCCCAAATCCCAAATTGAATTAGTGTGTGTCGTAATTAGCAATCGGATAATCGCCGTTTTGTCCGAACGCAACCGCTTGTATCTGTGTAAAGTTCGACGAACTGCGAGCGAAATAATAAATTCCGTTCGCCGGATTCCAAACTGCGACATCAGTTCTGCCGTCGCCGTCGTAATCGTTCTGCACGGTCAGGAACGATTTCGCGCCGAGTTGTACAGCCAGCAAACTATTGTCGGAACTGCGCCACATATACCAGTTATAGACCGAGCCGGTGCGAACAACCGCAAAATCAGTTTTGCCGTCGCCGTCATAATCGCCCGGAACGACCAAATCGCTGCCGAGACCGAATGACATTCCGCTTAAGCCGCCTGAACTGCGTTGGACGAAGAACGTCGCCGGATTACTTCCGTTGCCGCGAAATACGGCTAAATCAAATTTGCCGTCGCCGTCATAGTCGCCCGGTGCGGTGACATCGGATTCTACGCCGAACTGTGTTCCGGTCGCCGTATTATTTCCGCTGTTCAAAATATACCAGGTCAGCAAGCCGCCTGCGCGACGCACGACCGCGTAATCAGTCTTGCCGTCGCCGTCGTAGTCTCTGGCAATCGGCTCATCGCCCGGCGCACCGAACTGCGTTGCAGTAACGGTGTTGGTGGCGGTGCTCATCACATAGAAAACGCCGGTTGAATTGCGGAAAACCGCGATGTCCGTTCTGCCGTCGCCGTCGTAATCACCCGGCGTGAAAGTGTCGTCACCGGCTGAACCGAACGGGAAACCGAACGCAGTGCCGTCAGGACGCGAAATATAAACCAGACTATTGCTGAAACGGTAATTAGCGAAATCGGCACGTCGGTCGCCGCCGAAATCAAGCACGTTGGTCGCCGTCGAACCCGACGCAATCGTCAAACCGCGAATCGCCGAAGCCGAATTGATCGGCGAAACGAACGATGCCGCGCCGGTCGTCAGATTAATCGTGTAAAGTCCGGAAGTCGTTCCGCCGTTAAGCTGCAAAGCCGCTACGCCGATGTTGCCGGAATTAGCAATATCGAAACCGTTTATACCTGTAATATCGAAGCCGAGCGCACCGACGGTAACAAGCGTTCCGGCATTTGCCGGATTTTGGATGTAAAGCGTATCGGTTGTCGAGCTAATGTCGTAAAGCGTCGTGGTCGTCGAACCGCCGAAGCTATTTGTGTAGCCCGCCGCGTCCGCGCCGGTTGCCGCGCCGTTCAGGTTCGGATCGGTTGCCGATAATGTTCCGTCGTTCGGATTGAGCCGCAAATTCTGTCCCGTATCGCTGATGACGCGAATGCGGTCAACGGTCGGATTAAAATCGAAACCGAAATTATTTCCGCCAAAGTAAACGCGCCGGCCGCGCCGACAGCCGTTGCCGCGCCGGTCGTCTGGTTAATCAAATAAAGACGGCTGGTGCTGCCTAAACCGTAAAGTTGTCCGGTCGCCGGTCGAACATCAATTCCTAAAATATTTTCGCCCGCCTGCAAGCCGGTAATTGATACCGCCGCGCCGATTGGAGCGTTAGCGCGATTGCTGTTGAATCTAATTAATTGATTGGTGGTCGTCAAAGCGAGAACGCCGAAGCCGGCAGTTGCCGGTGCGCCCGTTTCAATGGCGATGCCGGTCAGCGGTGTAAAATTAAGTGCGCCGCCGATTGCGCCGACGGCAGTTGCCGCGCCGGTTGTCAGATTAATGGTATAAAGCTGCGGCGTGCCGAGCCCGCTCGCACTCACTGCATAAGCCGTATTGTTGCCGGAGAAATAATCGAAACCGTTGACTGCTTGAAAATCAACGCCGAGCGGTCCGACGGCTACTAAAGTTCCGTTGTTCGGCGGATTCTGCGTATAAAGAATATCCGTGCTCGCATCAATATCATAAAGCGTCGTGGTCGTCGCGCCCGCGAAATTGTTCGTGTAAGCCGCGCCGGTCGCTTGATTGGCTGCCGGATTGATTGCGCCGTCAACAATTGCCACGCCGTTTGCCGGATTGACCCGAAGATTTTGTCCTGTATTTGAAACAATTCGAATACGGTCAACGGTCGGGTTAAAATCGAAACCGAAATTCGTTCCGGTCAAAGGTGTTGATATTACGCCGACACTTGTTGCCGCGCCGGTCGTTTTATCAATAACATAAAGTCGGCTCGTGCTTCCTAAACCGTAAAGCTGTCCGGTCGCCGGTCGGAAATCAATTCCTAAAATGTTTTCGCCGCCCTGCAATCCGGTGATTGCGCCGACGGTCGTTAAAGTTCCGGGCGTTGACGCGTTAAAACGCACCAATTGATTGCCCGTCGTTAAGCCGTAAATCGTCGCGCTTTGGGCGTTCGCATTTATCAAGCCCGCGATAAAAATCAAGCCTAACAAAAAAGGCACAGCGATAATGCTCTGCCTGTTATTTTTTTTTCTCATACTAAATTATCCCTCCGTGAAAAACCTAAAAAATAGACATTCTCGTTTACCAGACCGATCCCGAAAACGAAAAGTGTCCAAAAAGTTGTGTTTACATAAACACTATTCGCCGATTTTTCGATAGTGGATGCAGATTGAAAAAAAATTAGAATTATCAATTACGCAACGCGACTGAAACCTTGTGAATAGGGTTCTTCTGTAACTTGATTTAATAAAACTGTGCGCTCGATTTATTGAACCGCACTATCTGTTCTAAAAATAAAAGGCTCAGAAAATTTGCCCTCCTTCGCTTTTATACATTTAGATTTACCCGCTTAAAAAAAAGACTTCTTTCAGCCAGATTACAAATTGCGAAAAAACAAATAACATTCTAATTGGAATATGCTAATCCGGCGACGTTTTTGCTATTGTTAATCTTTCGCCGATTTAATAAACAAATTATTTATGGACTCGAATTTAATCAGAAACTTTTCGATCATCGCGCACATTGATCACGGCAAATCAACGCTCGCCGACCGGCTTTTGCAAATCACCGGCGCGGTCGCCGACCGCGATATGGAAGCGCAGTTGCTCGACGATATGGATTTGGAACGCGAGCGCGGAATCACGATCAAAGCGCACGCCGTTCGTTTGGATTACACGGCGAAAGACGGTCAGCAGTATGTTTTAAATCTGATTGACACGCCCGGACACGTTGATTTTTCCTACGAAGTTTCCAGAAGTTTGAGTGCGTGCGAAGGCGCGCTGTTGATTGTTGACGCGTCGCAGGGCGTCGAAGCGCAGACTTTGGCGAACACTTATCTCGCGCTCGAAAACGATTTGGAATTAATCCCAGTGCTGAACAAAATAGATTTGCCGTCCGCCGAACCCGACCGCATTAAAGAGCAAATCGAAAACATTATCGGCTTGGACACGAGCGACGCTGTTTTGACTTCGGCGAAGACGGGAATCGGTATTGAAGAAGTTTTGGAAGCAATCATCAAAAAAATTCCCGCGCCCAAAGGCGACCCGAACGCGCCGTTCAAAGCTCTGATTTTCGACAGTTGGTATGACAGCTATCGCGGCGTAATCGTTCTGTTCCGCGTGATTCAAGGGACGATTAAAAAAGGCGTCAAGATTAAATTCTTCAACACCGGACGCGATTATTTAGTCGAAACGCTCGGAGTTAATCGTCCGCGCCCGACTCCGATTGATAGTTTGAGCGTCGGCGAAGTCGGTTTTTTAACCGCTTCGATCAAAACCGTCGCCGACGTGCAGATCGGCGATACGATCACCGAAACGGCGCGTCCGGTTGACGAACCGCTTCCGGGATTTCAGGAAGTCAAACCGATGGTTTTCGCCGGACTTTATCCGACCGATTCGGCGCAGTATGAAGATTTGCGCGACGCGATGGAAAAATTGCGATTAAACGACGCATCATTTTTCTTTGAACCCGAATCTTCAACCGCGCTCGGTTTCGGTTTCCGCTGCGGCTTCCTCGGATTGCTGCATATGGAAATCGTGCAGGAAAGATTGGAGCGCGAGTTTAATTTGGATTTAATCACGACCGCGCCCGGCGTGCGTTACCGCGTCACGACGACCGACGGCGTGACGGTTGAAGTTGATTCGCCGTCGAAAATGCCCGACACGGGCAGAATCGAAAAGATTGAAGAACCTTTTATCGAAGCGACGATTTTGACCAACGATACCTTTCTCGGCGGCATTCTCCCGCTGCTTGAAGAAAAGCGCGGCATCCAGAAAAAGTTTGAATTCGTCACATCAAACCGCGTGATGCTCGTCTATTCGATTCCGCTCAACGAAATTGTTTTAGATTTTTACGATAGATTAAAGTCGGTTTCAAAAGGTTACGCTTCGCTTGATTATCATCTTTCCGGCTACGTCGAAAGCGATTTGGTCAAACTCGATATTTTAGTTTCCGGCGAACAGGTTGACGCGCTTGCGTTAATTCTGCACCGCAAAACCGCCGATCAAAAAGGCAGAGTCGTGACCGCGAAAATGAAGGAACTGATTCCGCGCCAAATGTTTGAAGTGGCAATTCAGGCAGCAATCGGCAACCGCGTCATCGCCCGCGAAACCGTCAAAGCGATGGGCAAAAACGTCATCGCCAAATGCTACGGCGGCGACATTTCGCGCAAAAGAAAACTGCTCGAAAAACAAAAAGAAGGCAAAAAACGAATGAAAAAAGTCGGACGCGTCGAAATTCCGCAGGAAGCGTTTCTCGCGGTTTTGAAAGTTAATGAAAGTTAATTTTATTGGTAGTTTCTAATTCTTCAGCGAGAGCTTTTGCAGATTCTTTAGAAGTTTTACTACTACAAACCATCTCAAAAATAGTTTTCGGAGTTCGGATTTCCAACTTTAGTTGGCTTTTATCCAGGCAGATGCCAGTTCAAGCTGCAACTCCGAACGCGCTTTTGATTTTTGAGATAGCTTCTAAATAGTTTTATCCAATTTACCGACTCATTTGAAATTTAGATCAATAAGTAGATGTAAAATACCTGTTTGTTTTTTCGGATTTTTTGACTTAAGTTATGCCGCAGAAATGAAAGTGTCTGAAGAGATCGCTGGATTTCTTCTTTCAATTATCATCTAATTTTTTGGTGACAGCCGGGACATTTAACATTCAGGTAAGGTTAAATTTTACGCCGACATCTCAGAGCGAAGACAGCGCAGAAATATTCAGCGAGCTAACGAACTCACTTACATTTTTCGGTTACGGCGTTGTCGGTTGGCTTTAGTGTTCATTGATTAACGGAAAACTGATTAACTCTCGGACTCATTTCAGCCTCGGTCAGGGCAAATCGCCTTCGACCTTCAACGCTAAACGATTCTTTGAATTTCAAATACTCAAACTCATTGTAATTAGCTTTGCCTTCAATCAAAATGCTAATCTCAACAAATCGAATATGTTTAATAATTTCAATGCACCGCGTCGCGTCGTAATTACAGGTTTTGGGTGCGTTACACCAATCGGCATCGGGCGCGAAGCATTTTGGGACGGTTTGCGGACGGGCAAAAGCGGCGTGAATCGCATCGAGACATTTGATGTTTCCGACTCAAAAGTAAAAATCGCGGCGCAGGTGAAAAATTTTGATTGGGAAGCCGAACTTGACCCGAAAGACCGCAAGCACGTTTCGCGCACCGTTCCGCTCGCGCTTCGGGCGGCGCGTGAAGCGATGCGCGACGCGAACATCGAAGCGGAAAATCTCACCCTAGCGGAAAAGCAGAATTTCGGCGTGATTTTGGGAACGGGCGGCGGCGGTCTGGAATTTACCGAGCGGCAGTATAAACTCTGGTTCACGCAGGAAAATACTAAATCAGCCAGCGTTTACACGATTCCGGCTTCGACGCACGGCGGTTTATCAAGCGAGCTTTCGATGAATTTCAATTTGCACGGGCTTTCGCATATCGTTTCGACCGGCTGCACCAGTTCGACCGACGCGATTTTTTACGCGGCGCAGCACATCGCTCTGGGAAAGCAGGACTTTATGTTGGCGGGCGGCGTTGACGCGCCAGTCGCCCGCGGCATTCTCGAAGGTTTCAACTTGATGACCGTTCTGACGAGCGACTGGAACGACGATCCGGAACGCGCATCGCGCCCGTTTTCCAAAGACCGTTCAGGCATTGTTCTCGGCGAAGGCGCGTGGATTTACGTTTTAGAATCTTTGAAAAGCGCACAACAGCGCGGCGCGAAAATCTACGCGGAAATCGCCGGTTACGGTTCGACGTGCGACGCATATCATCGCGTCAGGTTAGAGGAAAACGGCATCGAACCAGCCAGAGCAATGGCTTTGGCGATGAACGATGCAGGCATTGCGCCCGAACAGATTGATTACGTCAATCTGCACGGCACGGCGACGCAGTTGAACGATAGAATTGAAACGCAGAGCATCAAAAACGCTTTCGGCGGACACGCTTACGAATTGAAAATGTCGGCGACGAAATCGCAGATCGGGCATCCGCAGGGCGCGAGCGGCGCGGCAGGCATCGGCGCGACGCTTCTGGCATTAAACGAAAAAATCATCGCGCCGACCATCAATCTCGACCAACCCGACGCGGCTTGCGATTTGGATTACACGCCGAACACGGCACGCGAAAACGCCGATGTCCAAACCGCGCTCTGCAACTGCATCGGCTTCGGCTCAAAAAATTCGGCATTGATTCTGAAAAAGGAAATATAAGAAACCTCGTAAAACGGAACATTGATAAATCACAAATGGCGGTTTCAGAACCTTTTTGTTTGCCGCGCGTATTTAACTGAACTTAAAATTAAACAAAAGCCCAAATTAGCTTTTACGTTTCCAAATTAAAAGGAGTATTGTAATGATTTTCAAAAAAGCGATTGTATTTCTGTTCGCCTTTGTATTGCTGGCGACGACTAACTCATTTGCCCAGAAAGGCGAGAAACTGCCGCCGATCAAGTATAAAGAAATAACCCTAAAAAACGGTTTGCGCGTGATTATGCACGAAGACAAATCAACGCCGGTCGTGGCGGTTAATTTGTGGTATCACGTCGGCTCGAAAAACGAATCCACGGGACGCACCGGATTTGCACATCTGTTCGAGCATATGATGTTCCAGGGCTCGAAAAATTACGTTGACGGCTGGCGCGGCGTGGACGAACTCGGCGGCAACGTCAACGGCACGACCAACGAAGACCGCACGTATTATTACGAAGTCGTCCCGTCGAACTTTCTAGAGCGCGTGCTGTATCTCGAAGCCGATAGAATGGGCGGTTTGCTCGATGCGATATCGCAGGAAAAGCTCGACAATCAGCGCGATGTCGTCAAAAACGAACGCCGCCAGCGCGTGGACAATCAGCCGTATGGCACGATGTCCGAACGCATCGGCGAAATTATGTATCCCGAAGGACATCCGTATCACTGGTCGGTTATTGGTTCGATGGCGGATTTGTCCGCCGCGTCGCTCGACGATGTGAAAGCGTTTTTCCGCCAATATTACGCGCCGAACAACGCCGTTTTGGTAATCGCGGGCGATTACGACGAGAAACAGGCGAAACAATGGGTCGAAAAATATTTTGGCGCGATTGCCAGAGGCGCGGACATCACGCGTCCGAATTTGCCTGAGCCGAAATTAAACGGCGAAGTTCGCAAAGTTTACGAAGATAATGTTCCGCTGCCGCGCATCGCAATGGTCTGGCACGGCGTTCCGCAGTTTGCGGCGGACGAAGCCGCGCTCGATATGCTTGGCTCGATTCTTTCGGCGGGCAGAGGTTCACGCCTGCAAAGCAATCTGGTTTACGGCAGGGAAATCGCCCAGCAAATCGGCGCGTTCAACGGCACGAACGAAATCGGCGGACTTTTCCAGATTTCCGCGCTGGCGAAACCCGGCAAAACTCTGGAGGAAATCGAAAAGGAAGTCAACGCCGAAATCGAACGTCTCAAAAAGGAACCGCCGACGGCTGAAGAAATGACCCGCGCCTTAAACACACGCGAATCTTCGGCGATTTACGGTTTGCAAACTGTTCTTGGCAAAGGCGGACAGTTGAGCAATTACGCCGGATATTTGAACAAACCGGATTATTTTCAAAATGATCTCGACCGTTACCGCAAAGTTACGCCCGCCGATATTCAAAGAGTCGCCAACACTTATTTGAGCGCGAATCGGCTGGTGATGAGCTATGTGCCGCGCAAAGGCGACGCGCCGAAAATGATCGCGGAAGTCAACAAACCGAGTTCGACGGCGACCAAGAAAAAGGACAGGGATTTAATCGCCAAACAGGACGCCGCGCTGCCGAAAGCCGGAGTTGACCCAAAATTTACTTTGCCGGCGATTGAAAAAACGAAACTCTCGAACGGCTTGAATGTCTGGTTGGTCAAGCAGAATGAACTGCCGATAGTTTCGATGAATATGGTTCTGAACGCGGGCGGCACGCTCGATTCGGCAGAAAAGTCCGGCGTTTCTTCGATGACCGCGACGATGCTCAACCAGGGAACGAAAACTCGTTCGGCAATTGAGATCGCCAACCAGTTGCAGTCAATCGGTGCGTTCGTTAACGCCAACGCCGATTGGGATTCGACCGGCGTTTCGATGCAGACGTTAACGAAAAATCTCGATTCGGCGTTAAATATTTACGCCGATGTCGTCGTCAATCCGTCGTTTCCGGCGACCGAACTCGAAAGCATTCGCCGCCGCGCGCTCGTCGGATTCGTCCAGCGCAGGTCAAACCCGACGGCGGTTGCCGGTGTGGTTTACAACAAAGTGCTTTACGGAAATCAGCCGTACGGCAGACAGCTCGGCGGCGACGAAAAATCGGTTAAAGCGATGACGCGCGACGATTTAGTGAATTTCTACAACGCCTATTTTCACCCGAACAACGCGACTTTGATTGTCGTCGGCGACGTTGACAGCAAAACGCTGATACCGAAACTCGAAAAAACCTTTGCCAATTGGAAAGCGGGCGATATTACCAAAGCAAATACGATGGCGAACGAAACAATGTCGGCGAAACCGGGAATTTATTTCGTTGATAAGCCCGGCGCGGCGCAGTCTTCGGTTTCCATCGGACAAGTCGGAATTGACCGCAGTAACCCGGATTATTATGCGGTTCAAGTGATGAATTCGATTTTGGGCGGCGGCGGAACGGCGCGTTTGTTTATGAATCTGCGTGAAGATAAAGGTTACACTTACGGCGCATACAGCCGCTTTACGGCGCGGCGCGGCGCGGGACCTTTTTCGGCTTCGGGCGAAATTCAGACCGGCTCGACCAAAGAAGCCTTGGTTGAATTCGTCAAAGAACTCAACGGCATTCGCGGCGCGATTCCCGTGACACCGACTGAACTCGAAACAAACAAACAATCGCTGATTCGACGTTTTCCGGGCGGTTTTGAAACCGTCGGGCAAATTTCCAACCAGCTTTCCAATCTCGTCGTTTACAATTTGCCGGACAATACTTTCAACGAATATATTTCCAAAGTAAATGCCGTCACTTTGGACGACGTAAACCGTGCGGCGAAAAAATATTTGACACCCGACAAAATGGCAATCGTCATCGTCGGCGACAGAAAATTAGTCGAACCAACCATCAAGGAACTTGGTTACGATATTCAAATTCTCGATACCGAAGGCAATCCGGTTACTCAATAATTCGGAAAATCTTTCAAATCAAAAAGCCGTTGTCGTCTTTCATAAAAACGACAACGGCTTTTTTTCGCCCGAAGTAATTTCCAACTTGCGCTCGGTTAAACTGCGGGTCGTTTGAGAATTTCAGCCAAAGCCAGCAAGCGGTTTGAGTCAGCGGAGTTCTTGCTCGTTTGAGCGGTTTTTTCCAGCGACGGCGCAAGCTTTTTTAGTTTTCCGGCATCTTTTTTCGAGCCTTCGGCTTTTTGAATCGCGGTTCGCAATTCGGAAATTTTATCAGCAGTTAAAGATTGCGAGCGTTCAAGTTGGTCAACGTAGGCTATGGCGACGATTAATTGATTAGACCAAACAATTTTTTCCTGATTTTGGACGTTTAATTCAGAAACTTTAACTGTTTTTGCCGCGTCAATTTCGTTTTGCGTTAAGAATTTCGTCGGCGTTAGTTCGAAAACGTCCAAACCACGCGCGATTTCCGAGCCGTAAATGTGTCCGTTATACCAGTAAGCCGACCAGTCGCCGCCAAGTATGAGCATTTTCGGATCAATCGGACCACGGTCGAAATAGGCGATTTCCATCGGGTTGGCGGCATCGGTGAAATCCATAACCGAGATGCCGCCCTGATACCAGGATTGAACTACGATGTCGCGACCGGGAACCGGAACGAGTGAGCCGTTGTGCGCGACGCAGTTTTCGGTGTCGCCCTGTGCTGCCGGAAGTTTGTAGTAACTGGCAAAACTCAGTTTATTATCTTTCAAATTGAAAATCGCGTCCGCGCCCCATTTGTTCGGGTCGTTGGCGCGACATCTTGCGCCTAAACCGCCGCCCCATTCATCGGTGAAAACAACTTTTTTGCCGTCATTTGAAAACGAAGCCGAGTGCCAGTAGGAATAGTTCGGATCGTTAACCGCATCAACTCGTTTCGGATTCGCCGGGTCTTTGATGTCGAGCAGAATTCCGTTTCCCGAACATGCTCCGGCAGCAAGTCCGATTGCCGAATAGACGGTAATATCGTGGCATTGGTCGGTTTCCTGAGTTTTACCGTTGCCATCGTGCGAACCACCATTGTTTAAGCCGTTGATAACTCCGGTTCTCGAATCCATAAATACGCGCGGACTCGAAACTATTTTCGCGTTTTGCGGAGCGTCAAGCGGAACTTTAATTACATCGATACGAAAAAGCGCGGTGTTCGGGTCTTTTTCCGGCGAATCGGCTGAACATCCCGCGAGTTCTTCGCCCGGACGAACGAACGAAGTTCCCGAAACGTAAATATACGCGTTGTTTTTATCTTTCGGGTCAACAACCAGCGTGTGCGTGTGCGAGCCGCGACAGGTTTGCACCGCGCCGACCTGTTTCGGATTTCTGATGTCGGAAATATCGAAAATCCGAACGCCGCGAAAACGGTCTTTCTGCACATCGGGTTTGGGCTGTTGTCCATCAGCAGGCGCAGACACGGGCGCGAAACCCTGCACACTGCAATCGAGTCTGCCGTTCGGCATTTCGACCGACATAAACATCAGATTTTTATAAACCGAAACGTCACCCTGTCCGCCCGGACAGACGATTGAAGTCAAGAGTTTCGTATTCGCCGGATGGGAAATGTCGTAGATATTCACGCCGTAAAAATTTCCCTGAAACAGATGATTGCCCTGAAACGCTAAATCCGAATTGGCAAAAGCAAGCTGCGCGAAAACGAGCTGAAAAGGCTTCGGCATTTTTGATGTATCGGCAACGCCGAGACATTCCGAGCGTTTTCTGACCACTGTCGGACTGTCAGGATCGTTCGAACCAAGCTGAAACGCATCGGGCTTTTTGAGCAGCGTCAAATGCTTCATTCCCATTGCCGCTTCGCCCGCGTCGTATAATCCCGGCGACAGTTTAGATGCGCGGATCGTCCGCGTTTGATCCGGTCATTCCCGCCGGAAGCGTCGGTGCCGGTTGAGGGTTTTGCGCCAACGTCTCGGCGGCAAAACACGAACATAAAAAAACAAATACGGTTATTAAATAGAAAGTCTTAGTGTTTACTCGGTTCATTATTTCTCCTCTGGCGGTTTTTCATCCAACATTGACTGCATAATTCTGATTTCGGCTCGCTGACCGCTGTCAACATCAGTTGCGAAATTAAAAATTTCGGCATCCTGACCTGCGCCGGTCGTCTCAAATAATTCTTTTACCATAATCAACGCGCCGCCGTGATGCTGAATCATTCCGCTCAAAAAAAGACGATCAAATTCTGCGCCGTCGGCTTTTTTGAGCGTGTCCATCTGCTTTTTAGTCAGCATTCCGGGCATTAATATATGACTCGACATATCCATATCGCCCATGTCCATATCTTCCATTCCCTTCATCGGCATCGCTATCGGCTGTTTTCTGGCTTCGAGCCAGCGTTTCATAAAGTTCATTTCGTCCGACTGCGATTGGCTGATTCGCGCTCCAAGCAGACGGAGTGTTTTGTTCTGCGTCCTCGATTCGATCATCGCCGTCATCGCAATAGCCTGTCCGTGATGCATAATCATTCCCTGCATAAATTCGACATCTTTCAGGGAAAGCGCGGGCAGCATCGCCCGCGTTGTCGCCGGTAATATTCGCGTCGTTTGTCCCGGCGCACCCGGCTGCACGATAATCGGCGCATCTTTAGAATCAATCTGCTGAGCGCAAACAGGCAACGCTGAAAAGCACGCGGCAATAACAAAAAATGATCGCAAGTTAAATATAGAAATTAAAAGAAATGACGACATCGGCGTTGATTGGTTAAGCATTAATTAACCACATTATCACAAATTAATAATGCTTGCTAACATTTTCGCGGACAGGTATCTTTAGAAAGATGAACGATTTAAAACGATTTTTAGAGGCACAGACAAATGACTACGCAACGGCTTTAACGGAAATTAAGACGGGCAGAAAGCAGAGTCATTGGATGTGGTATGTTTTTCCGCAGATGGCGAATTTAGGATTCAGTTCAACATCGAAATTCTATGGAATTAAAGACCGAAGCGAGGCTGAAAGTTATCTGTCGCATCCGGTTTTGGGCGAACGGTTAATCGAAATATCCGCTGCGCTGCTGGAAGTCGAAGGGAAAACAGCCAACCAAATTTTCGGAAGCCCTGACGATATGAAATTGAAATCTTCGATGACGCTGTTCGGTGCGCTGAAAAATACTAACCCGGTTTTCCGAAAAATTTTAGACACATATTTCGACGGCGCGGAAGATCAAAGAACCTTGGAATTGATTGACATTTGAAAATGAAGCGTGAAAATTATGGGATATAAAACAATGAAAAGCACTACACTAATAACCTTAACGATACTGATTATATTCGGTTTTATTAAGGCTGATGCCGGTTGGTATGAATGTTACAACTTCAGCGGAACGATTGATAAATCTCCGATTACACTTTCAATTCAGATGCGGGAAGATTATTTCGGAGAAAAAAATAAAAAGGATTTTAATATTATCGGCGTTTATAAATATGACAAAAATAATGCTCCGATAAAACTCGAAGGCAGGCGAAATTCTGGTGACAATAAAGTTGTGCTGTATGAAGTTACGGGCGAAAAACAAACGGCGGCGTTTGAGTTTGAATTTTCGGAAAATGAATCGAAAGGTTTCTGGAAAAATCTTTCAACCGCGCAAAAGTTACCGTTAAATTTAAAGTATGTTTCAAAAATTACCGACACGGCGCAGGAAAATGAATTTTCCAATGTTGAAATCCTGCAGGCAAATTCTCTGAAAGATTTTTATTTTACCGGCGTTTATTCAAAAATCAAAAATCAGGCTGACGCGCAAATGACGGAGTTGAAAATTATCAGAAAAACGGATAATTCAGTATTCCAGACTTTGAATTTTTCTAAAGTCGAAGCACCGATGGGAAATTTGATGACGATAATTTTTGACAACATCGAGGCAGATAATAAGTCGAAAAATTTTACAATATGGAGCAAAATTGGACGAACCGGCGGTTATTTGACTGTGAATTACAACTTAAAAAAGAAAAAATTCATCCTTAACCCAAATCCGAAAATTGATGGACCAAGCTAAAAACATCGGTCAATGACGGCGCGGTAAATTTGCTTTTCTGTTTCAGCCGTTTTATTTTTTGCGGATTCAATTGGTAATCATCGTTCCCGTTCCCGAATCGGTAAAAACTTCCGAAAGCAGAGCGTTCCGCGCTGTTCCGCTGATGATGTGCGCCGATTTCACGCCGCGTTTGATCAATTCGGTGAGACTTTGCAGTTTCGGAATCATTCCGCCGGTCGCTGCGCCGCTCTCAATTAAACTTTCGGCTTCGGCGATTGAAACACGCGAAAGTTTCGTCTTTTCGTCGGTTGCATCGAGGTAAATTCCGTTGACATCTGACAGCAGCACGAGCTTTTCGGCTTTTAACTGCGCGGCGATTTCTGAGGCAATCGTGTCAGCGTTGATATTAAAAATCTGCCCGTCATCATCCGCGCCGAGAGACGAAACAATTGGCATATAATCGTTTTCAAGCAGCAATTTTAAAAGATCGGCGTTGATATTCAAAACGTCGCCGACATTGCCGAAATCAACCGTTTCGCTGCGTCCGGTTGTCCTGTTTAAAATCTCTTTGGGCGGACGTTTTTCGGCGTGAACGATATTGCCGTCAATGCCCGAAAGTCCGACTGCCGCCGTTCCGCGACGGCGCAGCGCGGCGAGAATTTCCGTGTTGATTTTGCCCGCGAAAATCATCTTCGCCAAATCCAGAGTTTCGTCGCTCGTCACGCGCCGCCCGTCAATTACGGTTTGCGCGATGCCGAGTTTTTCCGCCAGTTCGGAGAGCTGTTTGCCGCCGCCGTGTATAACGCAGACCTTAATTCCGACCTGATGAATCAACGCTAATTCCTCCGCCAAAGATGCGAGATTTTCTTTGTCTTCCGTTACTTTTCCCGAAAATTTGACGACGAAAGTTTTGCCTTTGAATTTTTGAATATAAGGCAGAGCTTCGCGCAGTAAATCTAATTTTTCAGCATTCATTTTTAATTTTTCAGGAATTTATTGCCCACGAAATACACGAAACAGACGAAGAATTAAATCAAAAAATTTTTTTTCTTATTTTCGTTTCTTTCGTGTATTTCGTGGGCATAACTCCTTTTGCTTTTTCAATTCATCAATTTTGCCATAATCGCTTTCTGAACGTGCAAACGATTTTCGGCTTCGTCCAAAACCACCGAATTTGCCGAATCAATCACCGCGTCGGTGACAATCACATTGCGGCGAACCGGCAGGCAATGCATAAAAATCGCGTCGTTCGTTTTTCGCATTTTCGCTTCGTCAACAATCCATTTGTCACGGTAAACAGCGCGTTCACTGATTTCCTGATTTGCATTTCCGTAATGCTGAAAACTTCCCCAACTTTTCGCATAGACGACTTCCACATCATCAAACGCTTCGTCAACGCGATTGACAATTTCCAAACTTCCGCCGTTTTCCGTCGTCTTCGCTTCAATTTCCGACATCAATTCCGCATCAAGTTCGTAACCTTTTGGAAAAGCGACGCGCAAATCGTGACCGAACTGCGCGGCGGCGAGCGCGAATGAATTCGGAACCGCCATCGGCAAAGGTTTCGGATGCCACGCCCAAGTTAGTAAAACTTTTTTCTTCTTTTTGCCGAACTTTTCACGAATCGTCATCATATCGGCGAGAGCCTGACACGGATGATGCATCGCCGATTCGAGATTGATAACCGGCTTTGTCGAATATTTTGCAAACGCTGCCAAAATCGGGTCAACTCGCTCTGCGTTCCAATCTTTCAACTCCGCAAAAGTTCGCACGCCGATTGCCGAAACGTAGCGTTCCAAAACACCGACAAATTCCTTCAAATGCTCTGTTTTATCGGAGTCCATCACGACGTTTTCCCGATGTTCGAGCGTCCACGAAGTTCCGCCCGGTTCGAGAATCACAGCGTTGCCGCCGAGTTCGTAAACTCCAATCTGCATCGAAGCGCGTGTTCTTAAAGATGGATTAAAAAACACGAGCGCGACCGATTTTCCCGATAGAGATTTTTCCCTGATTTCGCCGCTTTTGATTTTAATCGCCGATTCGATAATTGCTTCGAGTTCGGCGCGTGAAAAATCGTTTGTTTTTAGAAAATTAGTCATTGATAAATCTAATTCAGTATAAAAATAATGGTTGCTTGAGCCGAGACAGTTATCGTTCCGGGTGAAAAAGAACCGACACTTGTCGAAACGGTTTCGGTAGTCGGAATTGAGCGAAAGTTGTTAGCTACGCTATTATTTGAGTAATTTAAACTGGAATTTGAAATTGTTCCTTCGGTAATACGAATCGCTTTGCCGATGGTCTGCCCGATTGCCTCCGCCATCGCCGCTGCCTTTTCTTTGGCGGCTTTGATCGCCATATCGCGGGCTTGATCTTTGTATTGACGTAATTTGGAAGTCTCAAAACTCACACTGTTGACTTCGGTCACGCCTGTTTTCAAAAGTTCGGCAAAAAGCTCCTCAAACTTTTTCAGATCGAGAAATTTTATTCCGACAGTTTTGGAAACCTCGTAACCGATAAAAATCTTTTCGCCCGTCAAATCGCCGTCTTCGTCATAAACCGGTTTTTTCGGGTCGCGGATGATTTTGTTTTTGATTTCGACGGAGATATTACGAATATTGACGTTCTGTGCAGGAATATTAAAACGTCTGACAACTTCCAGAATTTTCGCAGTCGTTTCATCATTTTGCTTTTTAGCAACTGCCAGATCTTTGTCTGTTTTGGACACATCAAGCGAAATATTGGCTTCGTCAGGTTCGACCAAAACTTCTGCATTTCCCGTAACTGCAATTTGCGGTGTTTTGTCTAAATCTTGAGCGAACGAGTTAGTCAAAAAAACTAAAAGCAAACATAAAAAAAGAACAAATTGTTTCATTTCTAAAATTCTCCTTCTTGAAAATTTAATCAATAGTGGTGAAATTGAGTTTTCTGCTCATTGTTTCACGCTCCATTTCTCACTTTGATATTTTCCATATTCAAATCAATAAAATCACCGATTCTTTCAATCGTAATATCAGCCGCCGGATATTTAGCGATTTCTTTTTCGTCGAAGGCGTAATGTCCCTGACGCGGAAAAACGGTGGTCACTTTCGCGCCCCAAATTTCTTTGATTGCCGACAGAATGCGGAGTTTGTCGTCAATTAAAACGTAATGTTCCGCCGGATAACGCCGTTCGACATCCGTTAATTCTTTTTCCTTGTGAATGTATATCAGAATGTTTTTTTCGACCGCTTCGAGCAAGCCTGAACACTCGACTTTGCGCGGTTGAAAGACGACATCGCCGTCCGACAAAATAACGACTTTGCCGAATTGTTTGCAGTGTTCCAAAACATCGAGCGAGTTCGGAAAAAGGCGATTGGCGAACGGATAATTTATCAAAAAAGTCGAAACGGCTAAAACGTGCGAATCGTATGGATTTTCGACGCGGTAACGCTGAAGCGCACCGAGATAATCGGCGTAACCGAGTTCGTTTCGCAGTTCCTCAAAAATTTCCCAGTAACGATTCGAGCGTTTCGCGCCGACTTCCTTTCCCAGAAAATCGCGCAGATTCTGCGCCACGCGGTCGTTGTCGAGCAAAGTGTTGTCAACGTCAAAAAGAAATACAATTTTATTCATTAATTTTTACTTAGAACATCAATCAGCAAATCAATTTCCTCTTTTTTCACGCATAGCGGCGGCAGCAGTCTTAAAACATTCGGATCGCTCGAAGTTCCCGTGATAATTTTATTTTCGAGCAATTTTTGGTGAATCAATTTGCAGTTTCCATTGAATTCGATTCCCAGAAGTCCGCCTTTGCCGCGCAGAGTTTTTACCTGTTCGATTTTCTTTAATCTTTCGCGCAGATACGTTTCTATTTCCGCGATATTTCCGCGCATTTTGTCCGTTTCGATGGCTTCAATTGTCGCCGAAACTGCCGCCATCGCCAACATTCCGCCGCCGAAAGTTGTGCCCAAATCGTTGGTTTTAATCGTTTCCGCAATGCAATCGTTAACGAGACACGCGCCGACCGGAACGCCGCTGCCGAGAGATTTGGCGAGCGTGATAATATCGGCTTCGACGTTTCCGGCTAAATCCGAACCCGAAAAAAACCAGTTTCCCGTGCGCCCGATTCCCGTCTGCACTTCGTCGAAAATCAAGACGATGCCGTGTTCGTCGCAGATTTGGCGCAAACCTTTGAAAAATTCCGGCGCAGCAGTCGTCACGCCAGCCATTGACTGAATTGGTTCAAGCATAATCGCCGCCGTTTCTTTATCAGCCAGAGCGCGTACGCTTTCAAGATTTCCGAATTCCGCGCAGACATGATGCGGCACGTTCGGTTTGCCTAACTCACGATATCTGCCCAAAAAAGTCGCCGAAATTGCGTCCGCCGTTCGCCCGTGAAAACCGCCGGAAAACGTAATAACTTTTTCGCGCTTTGTCGCAAACCGCGCCATTCGCATCGCGTTTTCGTTCGCCTCGGTTCCCGAATTGCAGAAAAACGCTTTCGTCATCGAATCGGGCGCGACGGAAACGAGTTTTTCAGCCGCTTTTGCGCGAACTTCCGAATAAACGAGATTTGAATAAAACAAAATTTTTTCGGCTTGGTTTTTTAACGCTTCGACAACCAGCGGGTGCGCGTGTCCGGTCGCGCAAACCGCGTGTCCGCCGTATAAATCAAGATATTTCTCGCCGTCGCTAGTCCAAATCCACGAACCGCGCCCGCGCTCGACCGCGATGTTCATTTTCGCGTAGGTGGCGATTTGAAATTGTTCTTCCAGTTGTTCGATTTCTTCAAATTTCATTGCTTATTTAAGATGTATCACGAGCGTGTCGCGCCAAATCGCGCAGCCTTTTTCATTCAAATTCAATTTGTCTTTGCCGAAAAATTCCGGCATCTGCTCGCCGTCAGCTTTGATTAAATCGTTTGTGCGGCGGAATTTGCGATAATTTTTCAAAATCGTTTCCGGCGTGATGCCGTCGTTAACGTCAATTTTCGCCCGCGTAAAGCAAAATCGTTCGCAAATTATACGGCGCGACGATTTTATCGAAATAAAAAGTTACGTCTTCGAGCCGTGAGCGATTAATTTTTTCATCAATCCAGATATTTCAGCGCATCGTTATAACATAGAACCGCGTCCTGGTTCGTTTGCAGAGCGGTTTGAAATCTCTCGTTAAAAGTTTCGTCCGAATCCTGAAAATTCAGCAGCAGTTTCGCTTCGTTAAAAATTCCGCGCGCTTCGGTTTCGGTCGCCGGTCGGCGGACGGAAACCGATTCGTCAACCAGCGCGATAAGCGAAGACATCTTTCGCAGCCACGCGAAATGCGCGTCGTCAATAACGAGTTGAAAATATTGATTGACGTTCGTAATCGCGCCGTTTTTCGCTTCGTATTCAGCCTTCGCCGCATCAAGCAAAATCTTATGCAGGCGCAGCATCGCCTTGCTCAAATCCTTCAAAAGCGTTCTGGTATCGTCGGTTAATGTTTCGTGTTTGTTTTCGTGTTCTGTGTTCATAAATTTATTTTACCGCAAATCAGATTTTTTTAATCACTGATTTACGCCGGCAATCACAGATTTTATTTGATTCATCCGTGAGTTTCGACAGCTTCAAATTCTTTTACAATTTTATATAAAGTTATGCGATCAACCACTGGAGGGCTTCTTTTTCATCGAGAAAAATGCGAAGTTTGGCAGACACTTTTGGATCTGTAATCAGCTCATACTGGCGACCACGCCCGAAATCGGCAATTGATTTCATCAAAATAGCCGCCTTGCCGTCGCCGATGCGTGCATCATTCTGCTCGTGATTCGCGCTCGCGCCTCTGAAAATCGTAATGTCCGTCGAACCGAAATTCAGCTTTCGATGATCAAAAAACACATTCATGCCCGGCAGCCAGAAATCACTGGAAACAATATTCTCGATCATTTTCAGATGATCGGTGAGATCGAAATCGCCTTCGGTCACGACTGTGACGAATGACTGTTCTTCCGGTTTGAAAACTTCCCAATTCATATTCGGTTTTGGTAGTAATTAATCTTAGCAGTCAACTAACAAACCTGCCATTATCGTTTTGTCGAGGAAAGTTTATTTCCAATTACGCCGCATTTTGTAAAAATTGAAATCAATTAATCTTTGATAAAGTTGATTAATCCCAAAGTCTTCTCACGGATTCGTTCCAATCAACATCAATCCTGTCATCTCATCTAAACCGAACATCAAATTCATATTCTGCACCGCTTGCCCGCTCGCGCCTTTGACTAAATTATCAATCGCCGAGAAAACCGCGATTTGTCTGCCGTTCGAATTCGCGGCGATGTCGCAGAAGTTGGTCGTTTTAACCCAGTTGATGTCGGGCGAATTATCAACAATTCTTACGAAGTACGAATCTTTATAAAAAAGCTCGTAAAGATGTTTCAAATCTTCGTTCGTTAAAATGTTCGTCGTCTCTAAATAACACGACGCGAAAATGCCTCGTGAAACCGGCAAAGAATGCGTCATAAAGACTAATTCGTTTTCAAATTCGCCGACGGTTCTCAGATGTTGCGAAATTTCAGGAACGTGTTGATGCTGGAAAGGTTTATAAGCATAAAACGAATTCATTCGCTGCGGATGATGCGTGTTCGCCGCCGCTTTTGCGCCCGAACCGCTCGAACCCGTTTTTGCGTCAACGATAATTTTCCCCGTCAGCAAACCGCTTTTCACCAACGGCGCGAGCGCGAGCAAAGTCGCGGTTGCAAAACATCCGGGATTCGCCACGTACTGCGCCGTTTTGATTTGTTCGCGGTTTGTTTCCGTCAAGCCGTAAACGAATTTCTACTGCAATTCATCGGCGGTGTGTTCGAGATTGTAAAATTGTTTGAAAATATTTTTATCATCAATACGAAAATCGCCCGACAAATCAATAACCTTCACATTTTCAGAAAGTTGCGGAATCAAATTCAACGCCTGTCCGTGCGGCAAAGCAAAAAACGCGACATCAATATTTTCGAGTGTCACCAAATTTTCGGACGATTTCTCAAATCTCAAATCGGTCAAACCAAACAAATTTTTATGCACTTCGCCGACCGCTTTGCCTGAGTGTTCGTTCGCCGTTACAAGAACGATTTCGGCGTTCGGATGAAACAGCAAAATCCGCAAAAGTTCACTGCCGCCGTAACCCGAACCTCCAAAGATGGCGATTTTTATTTTATTCATTTGGTTAATTTAAAATCTTTCGTTAAAAAAATTCAATGTGCGTCGGTCAAAGTCGCTGTAAAAATTATGTTCCGTGTAGCAAATTTCGAGTTGGTTGCCGATGTCGTTAAAAAACGAATTATACTGCGCCGGAATGATTGTGCGCCAGTTTGAAGTTTTCGGATTTTGGATTAAAAAATCGCGCCCGTCGAGAAACCCGTTTTGCTTGAGCGCATTATAAATCGTGCGCGAATCCGTCGCGGTCAAATTTGTAATGCGCCAAAATCTTTCGGGATAAACGGGCGACGGAACGAGCAAATTATACTGCGCCGGAATACTTCGACCGAGCAGATTTTGAAAGTTTGAAAATGCCTGCTGAATGCCGTCCGCGCCGATGGTTGTGTCGTTCTGCATTAAATTCCAAATCGTGGGAACAGTCGTCTGCGTCAATAAATTGACCGTTCCGGAAGCGACGAAAATGCTCGTTGCGCGAAAATTGAGAGCCAGCGAAACGCGCGGCGCGAACGCTCCGCCGTTGGAAATACCGTTGGCGAAAATCGGCACGGCATTTGTTATTTGACCGCGAGAAATGAATAAATTGATTGTCGCCCGAACATTTTGCATATCGGGATTATTTTCTAGCTGTGGATTCGGATTCCATTGACGATTAACGCGATCAACGCTGCTCAGAGAAACGACGGCGTAATTTTCCGCGACCGCTTCGTTAGCAAAAATGCGCTGTTCTGAATCGGTAAAAAGCCCCGTTGCGCTGCCGCCGGTGCCGTGAAAATGAAAAATCACGCCTTTCGGCGCAGACGGAAAATAATATCCGATGGTTGAACCGTTGATCGTTTCGTAAACCGGATTCCAAACGGGTGCGGGTTTGTATGTCGCGGTTAAATTGATTTTCAAACTCAAGCGATTGACGCGGCTGTGATATTCGGTCTGATTTTGCAGCAAATAAGTATCGCCCGTCCAACGGTCAAAAACCATTCCAACCGGATTCGGATCAGCCCAAATATCAGTAAAACCCAAACCTTTATAATGCCCGTCGCCGCTGCCGTTTGTCACTGTCACGGTTGACTGCGCCGCCGCCGAAATCGAAAGCAGACAACAAAGCAAAATCGTTTGAAATTTAATCAGGCAATTTTTTCAAACCTTCTGACAGTCCGATTTTAATATCGGAAATTAAGTCCTTAATATTTATTTTCAAACACCGAGATAATTTATTATGCATCTTTTCAAGTTCCTCTAAAGTTTATTTAACTTTTTAAGACGCATATATTTAATCAATAGCCGAGTTAAAAATATCTGCATTTTTTTAGACAAACGCCAATTCTTTCCGCTTCGCTAATTTCACCAACTCAAAAAGACGCAAACCATTGCGTCGGGCGTTTCCGGCGTTTAATGCCGTATTCGTTCTTGCACAAAATCTTCGCCCATCTGCGAATCCGTGACCGAACCGGCGATGACATCAATTTCGATGCCGAGATTTTTCAAAACCGTCATTCCGCCGACCACGCCGACGTAATCGCCCGCGCAAAAGACGAATGACGAAATCGCCGACTTTGATTTCCGTGTCCTTCAAAACCGAATCAACCGCGTAACCGCCGACGATGCCGTCGCCGAGTTCGACGACGATCAAATCAGGCTCAAATTCATTCAAATGATTCAAAATCGCTTTCGCCACGGGCGACAAATCGCCGTAATCAACCGTCGAAGGCAAACCGCAATCGAGAAAACTCGCCGTCCAACTCGCGCCGCTGTCCTGCATATTCAAAGTGTCGCGCAAAGACGCCACGCCCGACATTTTCGCGCCCGCCACTTTTAATCCGGCGTGATGCGCCTGTTTGACAATCTCGGTCGCCGCGACAGTTTTGCCCGAATTCATACAAGTTCCCGCGACAATCACAATCGGCGCGACTTTTTTCGAGAAAATCGGTCGGCTTCAAAGCGTTGTCGCCGATAGTTCAAAACCTCGCCGTTCTCATTCGTGCCGATTCCGAAAACTTCGACCTCAATCGCGTCCGACAGCGAAGAATGATGACCTTTGCAAATGCCGATCACGCCGCCCATATTCAGCAAATTCAAGTTTGTCGCCCGTCTTGACCGATTCGGGAACGTCGCCGACAAAACCTTTCAGCGCGCGCCGTCTGCCGAGAACGCCGAGCAAAACGTCGTTGCGGTTGATCTTCGCCAAACGCCCGTTCGGAAGTTCAAGATTGCCGTAAGTCACCGATTCGCTCAACGCTTTCACGACAACAACATCGCCCGGTCGCGGCGCATTATGTTCATCAATCACGCTGACCGTCTTCGTCAAATTAATCGGCGAAGTCGCCGAACCGATTTTGTCTGCTTCTAAAACTTCATCTTTTTAACCTCTCACTAATGAAAGTTTTTGCCGTCTTTCATAACTTCTTCGTAACAATTGCAACAAACCAATTGAAATTTGTCGCTTACAAATTCAAACTTCTTATCGAACTCTTTCAATAGACAAATTTTCTTCGGAAAATTGACAATCTTCTTTTGGAAAATTGTATAATTCGATACATTTTTCGCAGTAATTAAATGGAAATGTCATTGGCGCATCTTTATCACCTGCAAAATCTCCAAAGTAAAAGCGCATCGTCAAAATCTTTTGCGTTTTTTGATTATTCTGTTTGTCTTCAATGATGTGAGGACAAACAGAATAGCAAAATGATCTAGCGTGAATTTTACAAATAATAACCGCCATAATTTTTAATCCATCTTCCGCAAACGCAACCTCAAAGATTGCAATCGAATAAAACCTTCCGCGTCGAGTTGGTTATACGCGCCCGCGTCGTCTTCAAAGGTGACGACTCGTTCTTTGTAGAGCGAATTCGGCGATTTGCGACCGAGAATCGTGACGTTGCCTTTGTATAATTTCAGGCGCACGTCGCCCGAAACGGTTTCCTGCGTTTGGTCAATCATCGAGCGCAAAATCTCGAATTCCGGCGCGAACCAGAAGCCGTAATAAATTGATTCGGCAAATTTTACGCCGAGAGAATCGCGCAGACGCATCACTTCTCGATCCATCGTGATTGATTCGAGAGCGCGGTGCGCCGCCTGCAAAATCGTTACGCCCGGAGTTTCATAAACGCCGCGCGATTTCATCCCGACGAAACGATTTTCGACCAGATCAACGCGCCCGATGCCGTGTTCGCCGCCCAAGAAATTCAGTTTGGAAAGCATATCAACCGCGCCGTATTTCTCGCCGTTGATCGCCACGGGTTCGCCTTTTTCAAACGTCAAAATAATTTCTTCCGCTTTGTCCGAAGCCTTTTCCGGCGATTTCGTCAGCAGAAAAATATCTTCCGGCGGCGCAGCCCAAGGGTCTTCCAAAATTCCGCCTTCGTAGGAAACGTGCATCAGATTTCTGTCCATCGAATAAGGCTTTTCGGCGGTTGCCGTAACATTAATTCCGTGTTCGGCGC
Source organism: Pyrinomonadaceae bacterium (assembly GCA_963761145.1). Lineage (GTDB taxonomy): Bacteria > Acidobacteriota > Blastocatellia > Pyrinomonadales > Pyrinomonadaceae. Next base: position 166,200 of record CAVXFU010000003.1, on the reverse strand, counting down.
AATACGCGATCAGATCGGCGCGACCTTTGAATTCCCAATGCCGCCACGGTGCGACGACTTTGATGTCGGGCTGAAGCGCGTAATAAGTCAGTTCAAAACGCACCTGATCGTTGCCTTTTCCGGTCGCGCCGTGCGCCACCGCGTCCGCGCCTTCTTTCTGCGCGATCTCGATTTGTTTTCGCGCAATCACGGGACGCGCCAAACTCGTTCCGAGCAAGTAAACGCCTTCATAAAGCGCGTTCGCTTTCACCGCCGTCCAGACGAATTCCTTGACAAATTCCTCGCGCAAATCTTCCACATAAAGTTTCGACGCGCCCGTCTTCAAAGCCTTTTCTTCGAGTCCGTCAAGTTCGTCGCCCTGACCGACATCGGCGCAAAAACAAATCACTTCCGCGCCGTAAGTTTCCTTGATCCAAAGCAGCATCGCGGAAGTGTCGAGTCCGCCCGAATATGCCAAAACTACTTTATTAATTTTCTTTTCCATTAATTTTCAAATGTTTCCCGTATTTTTTTTATCGCCGATTTCTGTGATTTTTTGTCTTTTACTGCGATAAATATCGTGTCATCACCGGCGATTGTGCCAATGATTTCGACGATTTTCGTGCGATCAATTCTTACGCAGACGGATGATGCCAGACCGCTTCCGCACTTAGCGATGATTAGATTTTCGCCGGCGATTTCCAGATCAAACAAACCGAAATCATCTTTTGTCGGCGACGGCGGCAGCGAGTAAAATCCGTTTACTTTCACGATTCCAAGTTCGTCCAGATCGCGCGAGACACTCGATTGTGTTGCCGAAAAACCTCGTTTTGAAAGGCTTTCGGTTAACTCGTCCTGTGTCTCAATGTTACGCGCCTGAATCAAATCCAGAATCGTCTGCTGTCTTTTTTGCTTTGACATATTTGCTTTATCGCATCGTTTTGTATTAACTTTATGCAATAATCTTGCATAACTATTGCATAGATGAATAAAATTAGAGTTTGAGTTGTCATTTGTCAAATGAAAAAAGAACGAAATTTATGGGGCGGCAGATTTACGGGCAAAGCGGACGAGAAATTCGTCGAGTTTAACCGCTCGTTCGGATTTGATTTTCGCCTATTTGCGGCAGATGTTCGCGGCAGTTCGGCGCATTGCGAAGGTTTGCGAAAGGCTAATATTTTGGCTGAAAAAGAAGCGAAACAAATTCAAAGCGGTTTGCAGAAATTGCTAAAGCAATCCGCGCGGGACAAAGATTTTTTTGCTGACTCGACTACGGAAGACGTGCATTCTTTTATCGAATCTAAACTCGTTGAAATCGTCGGCGATGCGGGTCGGAAACTGCACACGGGACGCAGCCGCAACGATCAGGTCGCGACGGCTTTTCGGCTTTGGCTGCGCGGCGCGATTGATGAAATAATCGTTGTTTTGTGCCGCACGCAGCAGGCGTTGGTTGATTTTGCGGAAACAAATCAAACGGCGGTTTTGCCGGGTTACACGCATTTGCAAAGAGCGCAGCCGATTTTGCTGGCGCATTGGTGTCTGGCTTATTTTGAAATGCTCAAACGCGACGCGGAAAGATTGAGTGAAGTCAGAAAGCGCGTCAATATTTTGCCGCTCGGTTCCGCCGCGCTCGCCGGAACTGCGTATCCGATTGACCGCGAATCGGTAGCGCGAGATTTGGAGTTTCATTCAATTTCTGAAAACAGTCTGGATGCCGTCAGCGACCGCGATTTTGCCGTCGAATTTGTTTCCGCCGCGTCTTTGATAATGACGCATCTTTCGCGGCTTGCCGAAGACATCATTCTCTACGCGACAACTGAATTCGGATTTTTTGAATTGAGCGATGCCGTGGCAACCGGTTCGAGTTTGATGCCGCAAAAGAAAAATCCCGATTCGATGGAATTGGTGCGCGGAAAATCGGGCAGAGTTTTCGGGCATTTAATCGGGTTGCTGACAATGCTGAAAGGCTTGCCGATGGCTTATAACAAGGATATGCAGGAAGATAAAGAAGCGGTTTTTGATGCCTGCGACACGACGCGCGACTGCCTGCAAATCACCGCGACGGTTTTGCGTAATTTGCGCGTTTGGGAAGAAATAACGAAAACTGCCGCGTCGCAAGGTTACTTAAACGCGACGGAATTGGCTGACTATTTATCGAAAAAAGCGATTCCGTTTCGAGACGCGCACGAAATCGCCGGAAAAATCGTTCTGCGGGCGATTGAGTTAAAAGTTGAATTGAATGATTTGGCACTCGGCGAATTACAGAAATTTTCACCGAAAATCGAAACTGATATTTACGATGCGTTATCTCTGCATCGAACTTTGGAAACTAAAGATGTCATTGGCGGAACGTCGCCCGAACAAGTGAAAAAAGCATTGCGGAAAGCCAAATCGTATTTAGCAAAGCAAAAATCTATTTGAAATTGACAAGCGTTTGAAATTCATCTTTGCGCGTTGATATTTTAAAAAACTTTGGTTATCGTTGAGGCGGCGAAAAAGATGAAAACTACAAATCAAAAACCAATCGTTTCAGTAATTATGGGCAGCACTTCGGATTGGGAAACGATGAAAAATGCCGCCGATGTTTTGGAAGAATTCGGCGTGCCGTTTGAAACAAAAGTCGTTTCCGCACACCGCACGCCCGATTTGCTGTTTGAATTTGCCAAAACTGCTGAACAACGCGGCATCGAAACAATTATTGCCGGCGCGGGCGGCGCGGCGCATTTGCCCGGAATGTGCGCCGCGCAAACCGTCGTGCCGGTCTTGGGCGTTCCCGTTCAAAGCAAAACGTTGTCGGGAATGGATTCGCTGCTCTCAATCGTCCAAATGCCTGCCGGAATTCCCGTCGGAACTTTAGCCATCGGCAGCGCGGGCGCGAAAAACGCCGCGCTTCTGGCGATTTCAATTCTCGCCAATTCGCGCCCTGAACTCAGAGAAAAGCTCAAGAAATTCCGCGCCGAACAAACCCGCAAAGTTCTTGAAAATGCTTTGGATTAAACACTTTTTCGTTCTTTTTGTAAACCTTTTACCTTCTAAAAATAGTCTGTAAAATGGTTGAAACTAAACTTACGTACACCGTCGCGCCGGTCACGACTTTTGTAAAGACATTTTCACGCTCGCCGACAGCGTTTTGATCGCCTTTGTAAATTTTAAACGGTCAGCGTGATGGCTTTATTCGTGTTTATCGCCAATCGGCTTTTCCCGTCAGCAGTTGATAAAGATGAAACGTGAAAATTCGCCGCCGATTTTTATGATAAAACAGCGGAACGCGCTGCGAGCAATGCGGCTGGATGGTTGGTAATTACCGCATCAATTCCATAATCGAGAGAGCGTTTGACCCATTTCGGATTGTTTGCCGTCCAGATGACGATTGTAAAATTGTTTTCGCGGGCGCGTTGCACGAACTTTCGCGTCGCCATCGAATAATGAAGCGAAATTTCGTCGGCGCCGACACTTTTCGCTTCTTCAAGAATTCTTTTTTCCTTTCCTAAAATCGTCAGGATTTTCGGCTCAAATAACGCGGCAGTGCGAATTTCCGGCGAACGTTCCTTGACGATTCTTATTGCTTCGAGTTTGAAACTTTTGACGATGATTTTTGACTGCAATTCGGATTTTTCGATCAATTCACAGATCGCTCCGGCGAGCGCGGGCATCGCTTCACGTTTGCCTTTCAATTCAACATAAATTAAGCCTTGATAATCGCGCAAAAATTCTAACAGCCGCGCAAAAGTCGGTATCGTTTCGGCTGAAAATGCCTGATTGTTTTTTGAAGGAAACGCGCGGTTGAACCAGCTTCCGACATCAACGCGGCTTAATTCTTCCGCCGTAAAATCGTCGACGCGGTTTTTGATTTTCGCCAGTCTTTTCAGCGTCGCGTCATGGAAAATCACCGGCACGCCGTCTTTCGCCAGACGCACGTCAAATTCGATGCCGTCCGCCTGTTCGTCAATCGCTTTTTGAAACGCGGCGAGCGTGTTTTCCGGCGCGTTTGCGCTCGAACCGCGATGAGCGATGATGAAAGGTTTCGCAGAATTCATTTTTTCTTCAAAAGAAAAATCATTTTCGACCAGCCAATCGGTTCGGTAATCGGGAATTCGTAATTTCCGACGACTTCAAAATAACGATGAGCGAGTTCTTTGGTTTCTTCAATGGAATGCGTTTTGAAGTTATACAAAATTTCCAAAACCGAGCCGACGAGCGAAGGTTTTACGGGAATCAAAACGAGATTCGCGCCGGTTTTTAACACACGCGCGAATTCCTGCAAACCCGTTTCGAGCGGAACGTATTCCAGAACGCCGCACGTCAAAACCAAATCGAAAGTTTCGTCAGCGAAAGGCATTTCGAGAACATTTCCCTGCACGGCGCAGACGTTCGCCGCGTCGGTTCGCTTATCTTTTGCAAACTGTTCGCGCGAAACTTTCAGCGAATTAAACGACAAATCGAGCGCGATTGTTTTTTTCGCCGGTAAATTCGCCGTGTGAAAACCGAGCGTGACGATTCCCGTTCCGCTTCCCGCATCCAAAACCAGCGAATTTTCATCGAGCTTTAAATCGAGCGACTGTAAATATTTCGCCACCGATGAGCGATAACGGTTGATTTTCATCGCCAGATTATGAACATCGGCAATGCGGTCGTAAAATGTTTGCGTTTTGCTGTGCATAACAGTCTGTAAAGTCTATAAAGTTCTGGAAGTCCGAAAAGTTTAAGAATCGTTGATTTTATTTCCTCAACTTCCTGGACTTTTCAATTTTCCCAGACTATTTCTCCGCCAGAAGTTTAACGATTTCCTGGCGAAGTTCTTCTTCGCGGCTTGCGCTCGTGCCGGATTCGATATAGCGAATAATGCCTCGGCGATCAATTAGAACGGCGGTCGGAATCGAACCTGCGCCATAATTACTTTGATTTGAATTGTCTTTAGCAACGACAAAATCATACGGCAGACGCTGAGTTTTTCTAAAACGCTGAAGATATTCGATTTCCGTCGCGGCATCAACCGGAACGCCTTCGGCTTCGCCCTGATATTTCGTTACGCCCAAAATTTCCAAACCGTCTTTTTCATAATCCTGATGCCATTCGGAAAGTGCCGGAAACGCGGCGATGCACGGCGCACACCACGTCGCCCAAAAGTCGAGCAGCACAACTTTGCCGCGCATATTCGCCAGCGTTTGCGGCTGTCCGGGGAACCAACGGTCAACGGCGACGAGTTCAGGCGCGGCATTGCCGAGCAGTTTGTAATGTTTTTCGCGTTTTTTCAAACGCCGCGCCGCATCTTCCTGAAGCGGTTTCGTCTTAAAATCTTTTTCCAATTGCGAAAGCGCGTTTGAATACATTTCGAGCGCGAGCGGCTTGCGTCCCGTCTGGATTAAATATTTGACATTCGCGTCAATCGCCGTGTAATAAATCGAAGTCGAACCGTAAATCACGGCGTTTTTTCGCAAATCTTCGAGCGTCGTTTCGGCTTCCTTCTGTTTGCCGTCGTCACGGTAATTTTCAAATGTTGATAATCCCGCATCAACCAAATCATCGAGCGCGGCGGCGCGTGAAACTGCGTCTTTAATTAAGATTTTGCTGGCGGCGTAGGCTTCGGCAGCATGCGCGGCGGCTTTCGCATAAGTTTTTTCCGCACGGTAATTCTCCGCCAATTCGCTTTCCATTCGCAGACGTTCGGAAAGTTTGATCGGCTCAATTTTCAAATAATCCGCCAGCAGTTTTTCGGCTTCGTCGAATTTTTTCCGACGCGCCGAGTTGACTATAATAATTGACCGCGAGGTCTGCAATTTGGCGATGGGCGGGTTTTCCGTTGCTAAATATTTTTGAAAATAATCTGCCGCATTATCAATGTTTTCCGCCAGCCAATTGAGCATTCCGGTGTAATAAAAGTCTTCCGCCTGCAAATTTTCGCGCGTCGCAATCACCGCTGCATATTTCGCCGCGAGTTGTTTTTGCTCGCGGACGGTTTGCTTGAGAAGACCGCTGCTGTAAGGAAGTTTCTTCGCTTCAAACTCGGCAAATTTCTTTTTCGCGTAACCGTTCGCTTCCGTAAACATTTGTTCTGCGGTCAATTCTGTCTGCGGCGCGGCGGAACTTTCAGTCGGCGCGGCGTTCGGATTGATACGACCGGATTGAGCGGCGATTGAATTCACCAAAATAAAGGAAAGCAAAATTGAAAATAAAAAATAACGCATAAATTCGATTTATCCTTTGGCAGTAAAAAATCGGCGCGGACTGAAAATTTGCAGATACTTCGATTCGTCGTTTTCGATAATTTTATTCGCCATAATCTTCGCCGTTTTCGGCGCGAGCAAAATCCCGTTTCGATAATGCGCCGTGGCGATAAAAAGATTTTTCAGTTCGGGAAACGCGCCGAGAATCGGCAAACCGTCGGCGGCAAACGGGCGCAAACCAGCCCACTTTTCGCTGATTTCCAAATTTACAAGACTCGGCGCAATCTCCAAAGCGTTTTCGCGCAGAAATTCGATTCCTGCGTCGGTCGTTTCCATATCAAAACCGACATCCTCGATTGTCGCGCCGATTAAAATCCGACCGTCGAGACGCGGCACAAGATAACCACGCGGACTGTAAATAACTCTCTGGAAAAGCCTTTTCGCCGTTTGATAAGCAATCATCTGACCGCGAATCGGTTTGACTTGCGGCATTGCAAAACCATCTGCTTTGATAATTGATGTCCACGCGCCGGTTGTTAAAACAACTGTTTCCGCCGTGAATTTCGCATCAATCGTTTCCGCGCCGACAACTGTATTATTCTCGATTGTCAAACGTTCGACCTGCGCGTTTTCGACAATTTTAATTTGATTCAGCGCGGCGTATTTTTCGAGCGCGGCGAGCAAATTTCTGTTTTCAACCTGCCAGTCGTTCGGGAAAAACAACGCTTCGCGCACGTCGGGCGAGATGAACGGCTCAAGTTTTCGCACCGTATCGGCGTTCAGATGTTCGACGGCTAGACCGGATTGCTTCTGCCATGCGTAGCGATGTCTGATTTCTTTCACGTCCGCTTCGTTAAAAGCCGCGTAGAGCGTTCCGCTGCGTTCGAGTTCGATGTCAACGCCTGTTTCCTCAAATAACTCTTCGGCAAATTGCGGGTAAAGTTTATTCGATTCGTCGCATAAATAATAAAAATCGTTAAATTTATCTGTTTCGGCGTTCGGTGCGAGCATTCCCGCCGCCGCGTACGACGCTTCTCTGCCAATTGCACCGCGTTCGAGAATCGTAATTTTCCCCGCGCCTTTTTTGTGCATTTCACGCGCGATTGATAAGCCGATTACGCCGCCGCCGATGATTAAAACTTCCGTCATTTGTCTTTTACCGTATATCCGTTTTAAGTTAAACTGATAATTCTTAATAAGAAAAGAATTCCGTGCCAAAGTCAAAGGAAACGATTTTATGAGTGATGAAAAATTGGACCTGATTCTAAATGTCGTATCGGAGATAAAACTAAAAGTAGATAATCTGGACACGAAAGTAGAAAGATTGGAAACCAGATTTGACGGATTGGAAACTAGATTCGATGGATTGGAAACGAGGTTCGATGGGTTAGAAACTAAAGTTGATAATCTAGACTCGGAATTTAGGAGTTTCAAACATCAGGTCAGTGAATCATTTACATCCGTGAATAATCGTTTCACGCTTCTAGAAAAGCAGATGGTCGCTATCGGCTTAGAACTCAAGGCGGAAATCAAACAGGAAATCAGATCCGTCGGCGTGAAAATCGAGCGATTGGAGAAGCAAGTTATTCATGACCGTAACGAAACGCTCGAAATTAAAGGCGCAATTCGAGAATTAGAAGACCGTATGACGAAAGTCGAAAATCACATCAGCATATAATTTCGAGAAATAATAAAAATGAGCAAACACACAATCACATTAATTCCGGGCGACGGCATCGGACCGGAAATCATCGCGGCGACGGTTCGGATCATCGAAGCGACGGGCGTTAATATTGAATGGGAAACGCAGATTATCGGCGCACAGGCGTTGGAAAAATACGGAACGACTTTGCCGGAAGCGGCGGTTGAATCAATCAAACGCAACAAAGTCGCGCTCAAAGCTCCTTTGGCTACGCCAATCGGCAAAGGTTTTGCGTCGGTTAATGTCGGTTTGCGAAAAACCTTAGACCTTTACGCCAACGTCCGTCCGATTCGCGCTTTGCCGAACATTCCGTGTAAATATCCGAATCTCGATCTGGTTATCGTCCGCGAAAACACCGAAGATTTATACGCCGGACTCGAACACGTCGTTATTCCGGGCGTGGTCGAAAGCATTAAAATTATCACGGAAAAGGCTTCGACCAGAATTGCGCGTTACGCTTTTGAATTTGCCAAACGCGAAAATCGCAAAAAGGTGACAGCAGTTCATAAAGCCAACATTATGAAACTTTCCGACGGGCTTTTTCTCGAATGTTTCTACAATGTGGCGAAGGAATTTCCCGATATAATCGCCGACGACAAAATTATTGATAACTGCTGTATGCAGCTCGTGATGAACCCGCAGCAATTCGACGTGATGGTGATGGAAAATCTTTACGGCGACATCGTTTCGGATTTGTGCGCCGGATTAATCGGCGGTTTGGGACTTGCGCCGGGCGCGAATATCGGCGAAATCGGCGCGGTTTTTGAAGCGGTTCACGGTTCTGCGCCGGACATTGCCGGACAGGGCGTGGCGAATCCGACGGCGATTTTGATGTCGGCGATTTTGATGCTCAAACATATTGGCGAGCGCGACGCGGCGGAACGAACGGAAAAAGCAATGCTCGAAGTTTTCGCCGATGGCACGACCATTACAAAGGATTTAGGCGGCACGGCGAACACGATTGACTTCGCCGACGCGATTATTGATAAGCTAAAACAATAAAATTTTGCCACAGAGAACGCAGAGGAAAGCCGCAAGGAAATCGAAACTAATGAATAATGAGTTTGGAAATTATTATTTTTCTTTTTCCGATTTTCTCTGTGTTCTTTGTGGCTAATTTCTTATGAAGTTTGAAAGCAGCATCTGGGAAAAACCCGTTTCGCACGGTGAAATTCTCAAAAAGGTTTGGAAGAACTTAGATTTGGGAACGCTCGAACGCAATCACCCGTTTCATACGCCGGTGTTTGCGACGGTGGCGAACGGCTGCGCACCGGATTTGCGCGTCGTTGTGCTGCGTCGCTTTTGGCGCAAGCCGCCCGCTCTGGCTTTTCATTCGCACATCGGTTCGCCGAAGGTTAGGGAAATCGAAAATAATCCGAATGTTTACTGGCTTTTTTATGACACGGCAGCTCGTCTGCAAGTTCGCATCAAAGGCAGAGCGATTGTTCACTGCGACGACGAATTAGCCGACGAACAATGGCAGGCGACCGAGTTTTTTTCGCGTCGCTGTTACGTTGGCGAGGCACCGTCAAACATAAGCAAAAAACCGACTTCCGGTTTGCCTGACGATTTGCTTGACCGCGCTCCGACGCACGAAGAATCCGAAGCGGGACGCGCCAATTTCGTCGTTGTCACCTCGACTATCGAACAGATAGACTGTCTCGAATTACACGTCAAAGGACATCGCCGCTCGCTTTTCACCTGGAACGCGGCGGGCGAACTCGAAACCAGATGGCTAACACCTTAAAACATCTCTTAAATTATTGGTTTTGCACGAACATACTGAGGAACGACTGCAGATTAAAAACTATTAACTGTTAACTTTGCACTACTAACTGCTAAACGAATGATTTACTGTTTGATAGTTAATAGCTGACAGTTAGTATTTGAATCGCTTAAATTCTAAATTTTGCCTCTCAATTATCAATCTCACCTCAATAAACTTTTGAAATTGATTGCGAAATAAACACAAGCAAACGAACCATTTCTTATGAAAAGGGATTTTATATTAGAAAAAAACAGTCGAATTTTTATCAATAGAAAAATTGAAGACACAAAATCATCGCAATGAGCGAAATGCACATTACTGACTTCATCGTGTTCAGCCAAAATGCGCCCCTAAGTTTTCCCAACTGATGTCGTGGAGAATGAATCTTACAACGACACCAGTTTTAACTCGGGAATTTTCGCTTTGTCTGTTTTTTGTTAAACCTAGAACTGCTTCCACTGTCACCCGAAAAATTAAACGTCCAGGTTTTTCACGTCGAGCGCGTTGTCTTCGATAAACTTGCGGCGCGGTTCAACCTGATCGCCCATTAAAACCGTGAAAATCTGGTCGGTTTCAATCGCGTCTTCGATACGGACTTGCAGTAAAGTACGCTTTTCCGGATCCATCGTCGTTTCCCAAAGCTGTTCGGGATTCATCTCGCCCAGCCCTTTGTAACGCTGAATGGCTAAATCCTTTTTCGCCATCGTCATCACGCGTTCGAGCAGGTCTTCACGCGTATTAATTGTTTCCGATTTGCCGTTTTCGCCGATTTGAAACGGCGCGGGAAAATCCAACTCGAGCGTTTTTTTCAGTTCGATGGCTTTTTGAAATTCGACGTAGCTCGCCAGATTCCAGTCGAACAAAATCGCCTGACCGTTCGGCATCGAAATCTCCACTTCCGCCAAACCGTGTTCTTCGTCGGTCAGCAATTCGGTTTTGTAACCGGCGCGGGAAATCGCGCCTTCAACCTTCGCCATCAATTCCTCCTGCTCGAAAACCTGTCGCAGTTTAACGCCTTTTTCAATCAAAATTCCATCCTTGCCGACAAAGGCTTCGAGCAAAACATTTAAAAGTTTTGCATCGTTGCCCAAACGTCTGGCAAAGCGATCAAAATAACGATTGTATTCGGTCGTCTGCCCCAGAGCCTTCGAGATTTCGCGTCCGCCGAACGTTTTGCCGTTCGAGGCAACGGTCAAATCATTGGTCGCCATCCGCATCATATATTGAAACATCGCCGGTTCGTCCTTGATATATTCTTCCTTTCTGCCGCGTTTGACTTTATACAAAGGCGGCTGTGCCAGATAAATATAACCCTGCTCGATAAGTTCCGGCATCTGACGGTAAAAGAACGTCAGAAGCAGCGTTCTGATATGCGAACCGTCAACGTCTGCGTCAACCATCAAGCAAATTTTATGATAGCGAAGTTTGGCGACATCAAAATCCTCTTTGCCGATTCCCGTGCCGAGCGCGGTAATCAGAGCCTTAATTTCGCTGTGTCCAAGCATTTTATCGAAACGCGCTTTTTCAACGTTTAAGATTTTACCTTTCAATGGCAAAACCGCCTGATTTTTTCGATTGCGTCCCTGTTTCGCGCTTCCGCCTGCCGAATCGCCTTCGACCAGATAAATCTCCGACAACGCCGGATCTTTTTCCTGACAATCGGCTAATTTTCCGGGCAAAGTCGAGCCGCCGAGAACGCTTTTGCGGACGATTTCACGCGCTTTTCTGGCTGCTTCTCTGGCTCGCGCCGCATCAACGGCTTTGCCGACAATTTTCTTGGCAACACCCGGATTCTGCTCGAAGAATTCGCCGAGCTTTTCGTTTAAGAACGATTCGACCGCGCCTTTGACATCCGAGTTGAGTTTGCCCTTCGTCTGTCCTTCAAACTGCGGCTGCGGCAATTTAACGCTGATAACGGCGACAAGTCCTTCACGCACGTCGTCGCCGGAAAGCGCGGTTTTGAAATCTTTCGACAAACCGGAACTTTGCGCGTAGTTGTTGATCGTTCTGGTGATCGCGCCGCGAAAACCCGACAGATGCGTTCCGCCGTCAACCGTATTGATGTTGTTGGCAAACGTGAAAATCTTTTCGTCGTATGTGTCGTTATACTGCATTGAAATTTCGATTGATAAATCATCCGAAATTTTCTCAAAATAAAGCGGATCGTCGTGCAGCGAAACTTTGTTTTTATTGAGATGCTTGACGAATTCGGCGATGCCGCCTTTGTAATAAAACTCGTGCGATTTTTCCGGTTCTTCGCGCTCGTCTTTGATAAAAATGCGAATGCCTTTGTTCAAAAACGCTTTTTCGCGCAGGCGTTCCGATAATTTTTCAAAGCTGTAAACGGTCGTATCGAAAATAGTATTGTCCGGCAAAAAAGTAATTTTCGTGCCGCGCTTTTTCGTCGTGCCGGTTTGTTTGAGCGGCGCGACCGGAATGCCGGCGCGAAACTCCATTTCGTAAGTTTTATCATCGCGCCAGATTTCGAGCTTGAGCCACTCGGACAAAAAGTTGACGCAGGAAACGCCGACGCCGTGCAGTCCGCCGGAAACTTTGTAAGAATTTGAATCGAATTTGCCGCCCGCGTGAAGAATCGTCATTACTACTTCCGCCGCCGAACGCTTTTCCTGTTTGTGCATATCAACGGGAATTCCGCGCCCGTTATCAATAACCGTGATTGAATTGTCCATATGAATGGCAACTTCAATCGTGTCGCAGTAACCGGCGAGAGCTTCGTCAACCGAGTTATCTACGACTTCATAAACCAAGTGATGAAGACCAATATCGCCGGTCGAGCCGATATACATCGCCGGACGCTTGCGAACCGCGTCGCGCCCCTCTAAAACCGTGATTTGATCCGCACCGTATTCTGTTTTTGCTTTTGCCAATTTTCTATCCTCTTTTTTGTTAAATTTTGATGTAATAAATTACCTTTATTTTACTACATTTTCAGCAATTTAGACAGCAATCGGGATAACTTTTCAGATTCTTTTTGCAGACGCGAAAAAACCACTTCCGGTGCAGTTAAATTGAGTGTTTTCGGCGATTGAGTTGCCGTCTGATTTTTGTCAATTTCCTTCGCTTTCAATCTGTGATTTAATTCTCGTATGAACGAAGAAAAATCTTTACAGGAAACATTTTCACCAAACGGAATTTGTTTCGGCTGCGGCGCGGCGAACGAGAAAGGCTTGCGGATAAAAAGTTTCGCCAACGGCGAGGAAACAATCGCCGAATGGCACGCCGAACCGCAGCATCAGGCGTTTCCGGGAATGCTTTCGGGCGGCATTGTCGGAACGCTGCTCGATTGTCATTCAAACTGGACGGCGGCGCATTTTCTGATGAAAAAGCAGGAAAAATCCGTGCCTGACTGCACCGTGACGGCAAATTATTCAGTAAAACTTCTGCGCCCGACACCGTTTGACGCGACAATTTACCTGAAAGCGCGGGTCGTCGAATCTACGGACACAACGGCGACGGTCGAAGCGGAATTGATGGCGAACGATAAAGTCTGCGCGACGTGTCGCGGGTTGTTCGTCGCGGTCAAAGAAGGGCATCCGGCATATCACCGATGGTAAATCGGCTGTAAAAAATATGCGACGCGCGTGTCTTTTTCACCGTGCGAAGTGTCCGCAACACTGTGCGAGCGTCTTTTTCACCGTGCGCGTGTCTTCACTATCATGCGCGGTGTCTGCAAGAGCGTGCGCGGTGTCTGCAAGAGCGTGCGAAGTGTCTTTACTGCTATGCGAGGTGTCTTTACTGCTATGCGCGTCGGATTTTCCGCCAATAGTGCTGTATTTAGAGAAAACGGGCGAATTGCCTTTCACATTCGGCGGCGAGACCGAGCTTTTCGAGCCAGATTTTCTGTTCGCGCATTAACTTTGGCAGGTAAACAACATCCGACAAAGCGTAATGCACGAGTTCGGCTGTCCAGATACCGTTCCACGATTTATTGAACTTTGCCCGCTGTGATTTATCTAAATCAACGGCGAAATAGCGATAGAGCGTTTCGGCTAAACTCGCCGATTGTCCCGCGCCTTTGGTTAAGACTTTTTCGGCAATCATCGTGTCGAAAACATTCGCGCATTGATAGCCGCCTTCACGTAAAAATTCCAGATCGAATCGCGCGTTGTGAAAGATTTTGACGATGTTCGGATTTTTTAAAATTCGGGCTAATCGTCCGAGCGCAACGCCTTCGCTCGTCGGGACTAAGACATTAAAATCGCCGTCGGAGAATTGAACGCTGAGGATTTTTCCGCGCTTCGCGCTCAAACTGTCGGTTTCCGTATCACAACCTAAAACAGACGACGCGGAGAGCTTTTCGTAAGCCGATTCGATGTCTTCAACCGTTCGCGCAACTAAAATATTCACGCTTTTAATTGTAACAAAGAATCAGAAGCCCGCGCGTAAGCAAGGGCGGAACACGCAAACTTGTATGTTCCGCCCTTGCTTACGCGCGGGCTTCTGATTCTCGAAATTTTCCTTTTGTTCGACACTTTCAGCGTCGGAATAGTTTTGCGTTCGATTCGTAGGGTTTCACTCTACGCTATATTGTCGGTCGCCTTTGGCGACTTCGAATATATCAATTAAAATCGCCTACGCGGTTTATGTTCTTTGGATTTTCCTTTATTCTTTTATGTAATTATGCCTGAAAATCTATCCGCTATCGAAGCCCGCATTATCGGCGCGTTGATCGAAAAAGAATTGACCACGCCCGAATATTATCCGCTGACGGTGAACGCTCTGGTCGCCGCCTGCAACCAGAAAACGAACCGCGAACCGGTTGTCGCTTATACCGAAACCGAGGTGCAGAAAACGCTCGACGAATTGCGTGAAAAAAATCTCGCGTATGTCTTTTACGGCAGCACTTCGAGAGTTCCGAAATACAAACACATTCTCGATAAAGTGCTGGAACTCGAACGCTCGGAAATCTCGATTATCTGTGTTTTATTGCTCAGAGGCGCGCAAACTTTAGGCGAGCTTCGCGGACGCACCGACCGACTTTACGACTTCGCCGATTTAGCTGAGGTCAATGAAACGCTCGACCGCTTAACGCGTCGCGACGAACCGCTCGTCTTCAAATTAGACCGCCAGCCCGGTCAAAAAGAAGTCCGCTACGTGCATCTTTTATCCGGCGAAATTGATGTCGAAGCATACGCCAGAGAAACCGCCGCACCCACGCGCCAAGCGGGAAGCGAACGCATCGAAACACTCGAACGCGAACTGGCAAATCTGCGCGAGGAATTTGGTTTGTTTAGACAATCGTTTGAAGAATTTAAGAAGCAGTTTGAGTAAATTTTATTTGGTAATAAATTTAGAAAGGAGAACAGCACAATGAATAATGATTACATATCGCAGATCAGCGAACTTGAGCAGGAATTTACGCAGGAAATAAAAGGTTACGGTTCTTTGTCGGTGAACCTGGTCGGCGATTCGGTGGAAGATAAGGAATTTATCGGCTATGATATTCGCCCCGAAGACATCGAAGCGTTGTATTTTGAAGGCATCGGTACGCCGCGCTGGGAAAGCATCGCAGCGGACAGCGTTGACGAACAACTGGAAATTTACAACCAATCAATGAAGGAAAAAATGGCTGATTATCCGCAAATCGGGCGCGTCAGCGATACCGATGTCAGGGTTGAATATTCGCCGGAACAAATCGCCGAACTCCGCGCCGAATGCGACAAATTGCTTGAAACCATCGCCGACGAAAAAGCCGTCAAAGCCGTGCAGAAATTTGCGATTGCTTGTCACAAAGCCTCAGAAAAGCAGAGAGGATTGATTTTGCTTCCGCATTAATTCGTTCGGACAATTTTAATATCGTGTTTGTCGAGAAGCCCGACGATTTCCGGCAGAGCAAAGCGGGATTTTTTGACGCGGTTATTTTCCGGGTCAATCAAATAGCTAAAAATCGAGGAGCTTCAAAGTTTGAATTCACCTTCGATTTTAACACGCCGCCGTTTTGAGCTTCTATGATTATTTGTCGTCTGTTTTCTGATTTCTCCTCAATAAAAAAAGGCGCAAGAAAATCTTTCGCCTTTTTAAATTTTACAAATTCGCCGTTTCAATAACCGGTTAACATTCCAACATTAAAGCAGTTTGAAAGAATCAGATCGGCGGTTTGCAATGTAAACGCTGGAATTCTATACGTGTTATTTGCTCCAAACGCCAATGCGTTTTTGCACTAATTTTTCGACTTCGAGCGGCACGCCGTCGGCTTTTGCCTGACGAATAAACGGCGCGTCAATGTTGAAGATTTTCAACTTTGCTAAGTCTTCAATATCGAGATTCGTTAAACCTTCGCTGCGGACTTCGGTGATAAATTCTGGCGTGATTTTGAAGATTCGCATCTTTACCAAACTCTCGAACGGCTCTTTATCGAAACCCATCTGCGCAACTTGCCTGACGAAATCCGCGTCAATTTTGAAGATTCTGGCTTTCACCAAATCTTCAAACGTCAGATTTTGAAAACCGGAATTTTTCATCTCTGACATAAATTTTGAATCAACTTTGAAAATCGCCGCTTTGAATAAATCCTCAACTTCGAGCTTGCCGAAATCAGCCGAAACCAAATCGTCGGCTAAAGCAGTCGTGACATTCAAGGCTGCAGCGGCAAAAAGTCTTTCTTCCAAATCTTGATTTTTGCGGCGCGACGAATCCGCTTCAAAATCAAAGCCGCGCGTTTTCATCGCCGAAACAAATTGCGAATTCGACGCAAAACGAAATGTTCCCGCGCCTTTGCCATTTTGAAATGCGCCTTCGCAGTCAATCGTTCCGGCTTCGCGCACGAGGCTGAATTTCACCGCGCTGCCATTTAATGCCTGCTCGCGGCTCAAATTCTGCAAGTCCGAATAGTTAAAAGTCGAGCTGAAATTATTGCTGCCTTTTTCCGTGCGACGCTCGAAGATTAGCTGAATTTTATCAATATTTTTCTCCGATTTAGTTTCGGCTCGCCAATCGCCCGTCAAAACTGTCTGCGCGACGATAACGTAATTTCCGACGACGATAACGATCAGCGCGAAAGCCAATCGCGCTAGATTTTGGATATTTTTCGACATATTAAATGAACTCCTGAAATTGATTTTTGTAGGCAATACAAAAGAAAAACACCGCGCCGCCGGTGTTTGTGACAAATTTATTTTCAGGTTAATTTAATTTGCGGAATTAAGGTTTTGATTCAAACTGTGAGCGATCATTTTGGCGCGAAGTTTCGCCGCGTCTGCCATTTCACCGACAAAAAACTTATCAATCGTCTCGCTGAAAATCTCGACCCAACGCTGAAAATGCGCTAAAGTCAGCAGCGATTTCGCGTGGAGACGTTTATGAACGGCAAGCGGATTGCCGAAATAAACTGCCTTTCCGAAAAGAACTTTTTCCCAGAAATCAACGATTACCGGCAGATGCGAAACTAAATCAACGTCGTCGAAATGATGCCCGATTTCTCCGTCAAGCGGCGCGATTTTATAAAATTCAGCAAGCAGCAATTCCAAATCTTCGCGTGTTTCGATGTCACTCATAAAACATTATTCGGTCGAAACTTCCGCTTCTTCATTGAGCGCGGCGTGCAGCGTGTGCCAGCTCAGCGACGCGCATTTCACACGCGCCGGAAATTCCAAAACTCCGGCGAAAATTTTGAGTTTACCAAGCGAATTCTCCTCTGTTTCTGTGTCGAGTTCGCCCGTCACCATTTTTTGGAATTCGGTAAAAAGCGTTTCTGCTTCGTTTTTTGATTTGCCTTTGACAATTTGCGTCATCATCGAAGCCGACGCTTTTGAAATCGCGCAGCCCGAACCTTTGAACGCGACATCTTTCACCCGGTCGTCTTCCATCTCAACATACACACGCAACGCGTCGCCGCACAACGGATTATTTCCGTCCGCCGTTTTCGTCGCCGTTTCAATCTCGCGGAAATTTCTCGGATTTTTGTTGTGGTCTAAAATGACTTCCTGATATAAATCGTTTAATTCTGACATTTTCGTTCTTTTCTTAAAATTTTTAGCCTTTTTTGTTATGTTGCGCCGTTATCTCTGATTTTTGTATGTTATGAGCATTTTTCTCATGGAATCTGCGGATTTTCTACGGAATATGAAATTTTCACGTGGAATATGCGATTTGTGTAGCGGAATGACCGATTTTCACATGGAATATGCACCTTGTGTGTCGGAATGACCGATTTTCACGCGGAATACGCATCTTTTCACCGGAATATGTAATTTTCATCTGGAATGCGCGATTTTCAAGTTGATTAACCATATTTCCCGTCAACAAGACGACTCAAACGCCGAAATCGGATATTTTTAAACTTTATCCCCAATCGGCGCGGTAAAGTTGTTGTCAACAATATTTCCCGTATTCAAAACGTTTTTCGGCTCAAACAACAAAACTTCAACTTCCTGTTCAGCCACGGGACGATGCTCAACACCGCGCGGCACAATCACAAATTCACCTTCGTTTAACTCAACCGTTTTATCTCGAAATTCGATGCGAAAACTGCCCTTCAGCGCGAGAAACATTTCGTCTTCCCGTTCGTGATGATGCCACGGAAACGCGCCCTGAAATTTAACGAGTTTAACTTCCTGCCCGTTCAATTCGCCAACCACTTTCGGTCGCCAATGCTCGGTTATTAAAGCAAATTTTTCGGCTAGATTAATTTTTTCCATTACTCACTCTTTTGCTTTCTGAAAGATTTACAATTCTCAATTAAATATTCGCCGACTTTTCCCCTTTCATAATCTCCGACAAAAACCGGCGTATCAAATTCTCGATTTATTAAGTCTCCAATATTCAAAATTTGTCTTGCTTCTTTCGTTTCTAACATTTGGGGAAAAAAAAATGAATACCTTTTCAATTTACCTTGATAATTTATTTCTGCGACAAAACCGCTTCCATCTGTCCAACCGCCAACCTCATATTTCCCGTCTGGAATTTCTAACAAACCTTCTTTCTGTAAAGATATCCAAAAGTCTTCCCAACCTGATTTTGGTTGGACATCTTTTTGGTAATAACAACTAAACCTATCGCCATCGCCCAAAAGACTTGCTGACCAATCTTTATTTATTTTATGCAGAACAAGTGTTTCGCCGCCTTCAAGCGCAGTCCAACGATTTATACGAACTTCTAAAAATTCATTTTTTTGCTCAACTTTTTGTTCAACTTGTGAAATACAGCCGAAACAGAAAGCGAGCAAAAAGAAAACCAATAAATTTCTTGGCAATTTCATCACGCAAAAACATCAATCACTTTTTGCACGGCTTCGGCCAATTTATCAACTTCTTCGCGCGTGTTGTAAAATGCGAACGAAGCGCGAGCGGTCGCGGGAACGTCGAAAAATTGCATAATCGGTTGAGCGCAGTGATGTCCGGCGCGGATGGCAATGCCTTGTTGATCGAGAATCGTGCCGATGTCGTGCGGGTGAACGTTTTCGATTGTAAAAGATAAAACCGACGCCTTTTCTTTTGCCGTGCCGATGATTTTCACGCCTTCGATTGCCGAGAGTTTTTCGGTCGCGTATTCCAAACAGTTCGTGTTCGTAACGTGCCGCCGCTTCAAAATCAATCGAGTTCAGATAATCAATCGCCGCGCCGAGTCCGATGTTCGCCGCAATCGCCGGCGTTCCGGCTTCAAATTTTTCGGGCAAACCGGCGTAAGTCGTTTTCTCGAAAGTCACGGTGCGAATCATCGAACCGCCCGTTTGATACGGCGGCATTTTTTCGAGCCATTCTTTTTTGCCGTAAAAAACGCCGCTGCCCGTCGGCGCGAACATTTTGTGACCGGAAAACGTCATAAAATCGCAGTCCAAATCCTGAACGTCAACCGGAAAATGCGGCACACTTTGCGCCGCGTCCAAAAACACGGGAACGCCGAATTTGTGCGCCGTCGCAATCATTTCCTTCACCGGATTAATCGTGCCGAGCGCGTTTGAAACGTGGATAATCGCCACGATTTTCGTCCGCTCATTCAGCATATTTTCGTATTCTTCGATAATCAATTCGCCGCGCTCGTTCATCGGAATCACGCGAATTTTCGCGCCCTTTTCCTCTGCCAAAACCTGCCACGGAATAATGTTCGCGTGATGCTCCATCTGCGACAAAATAATTTCGTCGCCCTCACCGATAAACTTGCGCCCGTAAGAATACGCCACCAGATTACAGCCCTCGGTGCAGCCGCGCACGAAAATACATTCTTTCGCCTCACGCGCATTGATGAATCGCTTTACCTTTTCCCGCGCCGCTTCGTACGCCGTCGTCGCGTGCTGCGATAAATAATGCACGCCGCGATGAATATTTGAATGTTCCTTTTTCAAATACTCCGAACCGCGCTCGATCACAATATTCGGCACCTGCGAAGACGCGCCGTTGTCCAGATAAACAAGCGGCTTCCCGTTGACCGTCTGCGATAAAACGGGAAAATCCGCGCGAATTTTATCCACATCAAAACTGCTCATTGTTTTTACTGCTGTCATAATTCTGTCCTTTTTAACCAGAATTACCGGTTAAACTCTTGCCCGTTTGTTGCCGGAACCGGCTTTTTCGCTGACGACTTCCGGTTTAGGATTATTGGCTTCTTTAATTTCTTCACGCGCAATAAATTCGCGCAGGGCGGTTTCGATAACGGCGGCGCGTTTATTTTTGTCGCCGGCAATCGTGTCAATTTTTGCCAGAATGCTTTCTTCGATAATGATATTTGTTCGAGTTCTCATAATTTTTATGCCTCTAAACTGACGTTCAGACGGTTCAGAACCGCTTCGTCCAATTGTTTTTTTATTGATTCGATTTCTATTTTATTAACAATTTCCTCTGCAAAACCGTAAGTCAGTAAATTTCTCGCCAGACTTTCATTCAAACCGCGACTCAACAGATAAAACAATTCTTCTTCTTCCAACTGCCCGACCGTCGCGCCGTGCGAGCATTTTACATCGTCATTAAAAATCTCAAGCTGCGGTTTCGTATCAATTCTCGCCTCGTTTGAAAGCAGAAGATTTTTGTTCGACTGATAACCGTCCGTTCCGCTTGCGCCAACCGCGACGAAAACTTTTCCGTTGAATACGCCGCGCGATTTATCGTTCAAAATTCCCTTATACGTTTGATGCGAAGTGCAGTTCGGCACGTTGTGATTAATCACCGAATGCGTGTCGTGATGCTGTGTTTCGCCAAGAAAATAAAGCCCGTCTACAAACGCCTCGCCGCCTTCCGCATTAAATTTCAAAGCAACGTCGTGCCGCGAAAGTTTCGCACCCAAATTTATCGCCGTCGTGTCATAAATCGAGCCGCGCCCGACTTCCGCCGCCGTATTTGAAATGTGAAACGCTTCGTGTGATTCGCGCTGAACGCGAAAATGTTTAATTTTCGCTTCGTCGGCGATTGAAATTTCGACGACCGCGTTCGTCAAATATTTCGTTTCGCCGCTTCGATTGTAAGTCTCGACAATCGTCGCTTCGGCAAATTTTTCCGCGACGATTAACACGCGCGGAAACGAAACTTTGCCTTCTTCGGTTGTAAACAAAATCTGAATCGGTGATTCAATCTTCGCATCTTTCGGCAAATAGATAAACACGCCTTCGCCGATAAATGCCGCGTTCAAAGCAGTAAACGCATTTTTCTCCGAATTAATTAAACTTCCCAGTTTTGCCTGGAAAATTTCAGCGTATTTTTCATCGCTCAACGCTTCGGAAAAACTCAGAATCGCCGCATCATTTAACGCGCTCAAATCGGATGAATCTTTGTCGAAATTTCCGTTCGTAAAATACAGAACGCTTTTTTTCGATTCATCAAAAATGAACGGCGCGACAATTTCCGCATCGAAATTTGCGGCTTCAGCGATTTGGAATTCTTCTTTCGCAATCGACGCGACATTCGTATATTTCCACTCTTCGTTTTGCGGAGTCGGAAAGCCGTTCGCGGTATAAAAGTCGAAGGCTTTCTGACGAAATTCGCGCAGCCAATCCGTTTTTTCATTCACTAAACTCGCGCGGAAAGCCTGGCTGTAATTGGTTTCTTTTACTTGTGTTTGCAATGTCATTTTCTTAAAACTTTCTATGGTAATTTTACTAAACTAAATTTCTCGTCGGCACGAATTTGGTTCGGTTTGTCGAGAATAAAATCTTCCGTTATTTTCAATTTCGCCCAATTTTCCTTTTCCGAACGTTTTTCGTCAACAATCGGCGTGCGGCGAAAATCAAGCAGCAAATCGTGTCTGGTTAAAACGTGCGTAATGCCCATTTGTTTGGCTTTCTGTCGCAAATCACTTGTGTTTTTAACTTCCTCAACCAAATTCTGAAGCGTCCAGTCTTCAAACAAATAATCGGAAAAATACGCTCTATCGAGGTTATACGAATCGCGCCGCATATTGATCAGCCAAACTTTTGCGTCGGGCGGCAAATCCGCGTTGACGATTTTGTAATACGCATAATAATCAAGACGGCGTGATAAATAATCGTCCCGACTTTCGCCGCCGAACGCGACGCGAATCGGATTTTTCTCCGCAAACCACGCCGCGCTCGTTGCAATTCCAATCAATGAAGTCGCTAAAAATCCGGCGAAAATAACTTTCCGAAACGTCGCGTCTTTAAGCGAAATCAAATTTGCCGCGACAACAATGGCGACTGCCAAACTCGGCACAATCGGCAGCAAATATCGAAGCTGTTCGCTCGAAAAAAGCCAGAACAGGAAAACGACTGCTGAAACGCCGACCGCAATTTTCAACTCGACCGGAAAATCATTTTTGCGCCACGCCCAAACGATCAAAAACAAACCGAGCAAAAATGAAACACCCAACACGCCGTCGTAAAAATCGGCTGATTCCGGCTGTGCGAACAGCGAAATTTTGATTGGCGCGAGCAGATAATCGAAAATGCCTTTATTCGCGCCGCCGTAATTTGAATTCATCGCCTGAAAAAGCGCGGAGCGTTCGGTGTCCCAGCCTGTCGCCGCGCCTTTCCAAACGCTCATATAAAACGGAAAAATCGGGCTTCCCGTCTTCGCCCACGTTCGCAAATACCACGGACTCGCAATCAAACCGGCGAAAATTAATGCGCCGAAACCTTTCAGCAAAATCGAATTCAGACTAACTTTTTCCGCCGCTTCATCATTCTGCGCGTTGCGAGCGCGAAGCAAAACTATTAACGCCAGAGCCGCGATGACGAAAACGGTCGTCAATTTAATGCTCAACGCCGCGCCGAGCGAAATTGCCGCATAGACGAGCCATTTCGTTTGCAAATCCGTCCACCATTTGCCGATTGAATGAATCGCTAAAGTTACAAATAACGCTAACGCTAAATCCGCGTAAATGCTCGACCCAACGTGATAAAAGGTCGGAATCGCCGCAACGATTAAAGCCGCAAGCCACGCCCAACTTTTCTCAATTTCAAATTCACGCGCCCAACCGTAAATCGCCAGCAGCAAAAGCGGCGCAAAGATAAAAACCGTCGCGCTCATCGCCGTTTCTCCGATTCGCGCGTCAAACAAATTGCCTAAAAGCATCGCCCAAACCGACTGCATTTCCACGCCGAGCGCGAGAAAACTGGCGATGTTTCCTTCGACAATTTGATTTCCGCCCTGCGCGACAAATGCTTTCGGCAAAGCCGCGTGATACAACAAAGCGTCTTTCGCCGTCGGCGGCGCGAGCGCGGAAATCAACGTCAGCACAATTGTAAAGCCAATTAATCCAACTGCGATTTGCCCGAAAATTAAATTTTTCTGTGTTTCACCTCGTTTCAAAGAACGCCAATCACCAAGCGCGAAATAAACTGCCGAAATCAAACCGGCAATCAAAAATCCAACCGCCGTGTATTTGTTGTATCCGCCAAGCAATCCTGTAAAAAACCAGATCAAAGACCAAACCGCCGCTCCGAATGCGCAGTTTCTCGCCAAACCCAGCGGATTGATAATTGATTTTTTTTCAAAAAATTGCGTGATAATTTTTCCGAAACCGTACCACGCGCCCGAAATCAAAACTGCAATCAAAACTCCGCTGATGCTGGCGGCGAATCCGCCAGCCGAAAACAAATTTCCGCTGAAAAGCCCGCCGAAAAGCTGCGGTAATTTTCCGACATCTGCGCCGCGAGAAGAAAGAAATACGCCGATCAGCAAAACCGTCAAACTCGAAAAAACTACGATTGCCAGGTTTGAATTCGATTTATTTTCCGAGATTTCGCCCATCTATTTTCCAGCCGCTTTCACCCAATCGTAGCCTTTTTCTTCGAGTTCTAACGCTAATTCCTTGCCGCCTTCTTTGACGACTCTGCCGTCGGCGAGAACGTGTACGAAATCGGGAATAATGTAATTCAAAAGCCTTTGATAGTGCGTCACGAGAATAATCGCGTTGTCCGCCGAGCGCAATTTGTTTACGCCTTCCGCCACAATTCTGAGCGCGTCAATATCCAAACCGGAATCGGTTTCGTCCAGGATTGCCATCGTCGGATTTAACACCGCCATCTGCAAAATTTCATTACGCTTTTTCTCGCCGCCTGAAAAACCTTCGTTGACCGAACGCTTGAAAAACGACGAATCCATTTCGACGATTTTGGCGCGTTCCTTTAAATAATCATTGAATTCGAGCGGATCTAATTCCTCTTCGCCGGTATGCTTCATTTTTTCGTTGTAAGCGAGCCGCAAAAACTGCGAATTCGACACGCCCGGAACTTCGACCGGATACTGAAACGCGAGGAAAATTCCCGCCTTCGCCCGTTCGTCCGGCTCTAATTCGAGCAAATTTTCGCCCTTATAAAGCACTTCGCCGCCCGTTACTTCATACGACGGATGCCCCGCCAAAACTTTCGACAGCGTAGATTTTCCCGAACCGTTCGGTCCCATAATCGCGTGAACTTCGCCTTTGTTAATCTGCAAATTCAAGCCTTTTAAAATTTCTTTGCCGTCGATTGCGGCGTGTAAATCTTTGATTTCTAATAACATAATTTTAAATTCTTTTAGTTTTCGACTTTCCCGAATTTCTTTTTTATCTTCGCTAAATCGCTCTCGTTTTCAACGTAAAACTCCAAATAGCCACAATCGGCGCAAACCAATAGAATCGTGTTCATCTGAGGAAATGCTACCGGATCAACACTAATTCCGTGCGTATTGTTTACATTGCCATAAACTTCCTTTGATTTGCACTTCGAACAAACTCCACTTTTCATAACTTATATCCACACCTCGGAAATTGTTCTCTTAAATAATTCATCGAGTGATTCCGTCTGCGGTTTATCGTTCGGTTCGATATGCTCAACATACTCTTTGTAAAATTCTATTTTCGCTTCCAAAAAATCATTTAAAATTTCGATTTTCGGTTCTTCCTTCAATTCCTCGCCAGCCATTTTTCGTTTCAAAAGTTCAGCGATTTCAATTTTTATTTTTTCGTCTTTCACTTGCGAATCCACCAAAGCCTGAAACTCAATCGGCGGAAAACTATTTTTCTCTTTTATCCAATCGCAAGCCAAAACCGGACGCAGAACGTAAAAATATTTCTTTGATTTCACCGTATCTTTCTGCAAAAATTCGCGGAAATTATTTTTCGCCATACTCAAATAATGATACATACACGATTTCGGGTTGAAATATCGTTCGCTCATTTCGCGCAATTTATCAGCCGTCGAAAACTGTTCCGAATAAACAATCGGACTTCTCAGCCATTCGAGCATCGGCGGATTCGATTTGCGAAAAAGACGCAGAGCTTTTTTCAATTCCCACCCCGACAAATCAATCTCGTTCGGCAAAATTTCTTCCTGCGAATCTTTTTGCTCGTCAATTTTCAAATACCAATCAAATTTGTGAAGGTAGATGTAGCGAACATCCCAATCACTATCCGTCGAAGCAAATCCCCAAGCGCGACTGCCGCTTTCGACCGCCAGCAAAATCTTAATTTCGTGCTGATTTTCGAGCCGTGCAATTTCTTTTTTGATTTGCTCAAACATCTAAACGTAAATTTCGCCTTTCAAATATAAAACTGCATTGCCGCCGATTTTTACCCGGTCACCTTTAAGAGCGCAAAAAAGTTCACCGCCGCGAGCCGAAATTTGCTTAGCAAACATTTCGGTTTTGCCTAATCTTTCCGCCCAAAACGGAATCAGATTGCAATGCGCCGAACCGGTCACGGGATCTTCAAAAACTCCAACCTCGGGCGCGAAAAATCTAGAGACGAAATCCGCCGAATCACCTTTTGCCGTCACGATAAAGCCGTGTCCGCCGACTTCTAAAAGCTTCGAAAAATTCGGCTCAATGGCTAAAATTTCCTGTTCCGTTTCATAAACCAGAAAATAATCACGCGCTTTAAAGATTTCTTTCGGCTTTTTGCCGATGGCTTCGATCAAACCGTCGGGAATTTCAACAGGCGAAACAGGACGCGAAGGAAAATCCAAAATCAAACGGTCGCCCTGTTTTTCAACCGACAATGCGCCGCTTTTGTGCGAATGAAATTTCACTAAGTTTTCTTCCGCCTGTAAAATCTCAAAAATCACAAACGCGCTTGCTAAAGTCGCATGTCCGCACAGATCAATTTCAAATGTTGGTGTAAACCAGCGAATTTCATAAACGTCGCCGTTTCTAACGAAAAACGCTGTCTCCGCCAGATTATTTTCGAGCGCAATTTTCTGCATCAATTCAGCATCAATCCATTTTTCCAAAGGACAAATCGCCGCCGGATTTCCTTTGAAAACTTCCTTTGTAAATGCATCAACTTGATAGATGTCTAATTTCATTTATTCTTTCACCGACGCAATCGCCTGAATTTCGATCTTCGTCCCGAAATGCAAATCCCTCACCGGAACAATCGCCCGCGCCGGTTTGTGCTCGCCCAAAATCTGCGCGTAAGTTTCGTTCACTTTATCCCAAAGCTCCATGTCGGACACATAAATCGTAAACTGCAAAACGTGATCCAAATCGCTTCCTGCGGCTTTCAAAATATCTTCAACATTCCGCAAAGCAAGTTCCGTCTGCAATTCAATCGCGCCCGTTTCGACTTCACCCGTCGCATGATTCATCGGCAATTGTCCCGACACAAAAATCAAGCCGTTATGCTCAACGGCTAAAGAATAATGCCCTTTCGGTTCGGGCGCGTTTTTAAGCTGCACTTTTTCCATTTTTTCTTATCACCGTCAAAACAGCCAAAACTGCAATAATAGTCCAAACGATATTGACGAAACTCGACGGAAACGCACCGTGATAAATTGTATTGATCGCCAACAAAACGCTCGCTGCAATATTTAACCCCTGATAGAGAAACGAATCGGCTTCTACTTTCTTAAACGAAACCATTCCATAAGCCAAAAGCAGTAAAAACGCGCCGATCCAGCCGAGCGTATCGAATACCAAAAGTTCCATTAACCGACGCTTCCTTCCAATTTCAATCCCAAAAGCTTCTGCGCTTCGACGGCATATTCCATCGGCAATTCTTTGAAAACTTCTTTGCAGAAGCCGTTAATAATTAGCGAAACCGCGTCTTCCTGCGCAATGCCGCGCTGCTGGAAATAAAACAACTGGTCTTCGCTGATCTTGGAAGTTGTCGCTTCGTGTTCGACGCGCGCGGTGTTGTTCATCACCTCGATATACGGGAAAGTGTTCGCCTCGCACGTCTGCCCGATGAGCATCGAATCGCACTGCGTATAATTTCTCGCGCCGTCGGCTTTCGGCATCACTTTGACCAAACCACGATACGAATTGTTCGATTTCCCGGCGGAAATTCCTTTCGAAATAATCGTTGATTTCGTGTTTTTGCCGATGTGAATCATCTTCGTTCCCGTGTCGGCAACCTGTGCATTGTTGGTCAGCGCGACCGAATAAAATTCGCCGATGGAATTATCGCCTTGAAGAATAACGCTCGGATATTTCCAGGTAATTGCTGAACCTGTTTCAACCTGTGTCCACGAGATTTTTGAATTTTTCCCGCGACACGCGCCGCGTTTCGTGACGAAATTAAAAATGCCGCCTTTGCCCGATTCGTCGCCCGCATACCAATTTTGAACGGTCGAATATTTGATTTCCGCATTCTCCAACGCCACGAGTTCGACAACTGCCGCGTGAAGCTGATTCGTGTCAAACTGCGGTGCGGTGCAGCCTTCGTTGTACGCGACGTAACCGCCTTCTTCCGCAACAACTAACGTCCGTTCAAACTGTCCCGATTCCTGCGTGTTGATGCGGAAATAAGTCGAAAGTTCCATCGGGCAGCGCACGCCTTTCGGGATAAAAACGAACGAACCGTCGGAGAAAACTGCTGCATTTAACGCCGCGTAATAATTGTCCGACGAAGGCACGACCGAACCGAGATATTTCTGAATCAACTCAGGATATTCTTCAACCGCTTCAGTAAACGAGCAAAAAATCACGCCCGCTTCCAAAAGTTTTTTCTTGTAAGTCGTCGCCACCGAAACCGAATCGAAAACCGCGTCAACCGCGACATTCGCCAGCATTTTCTGTTCGGTGATCGGAATTCCCAATTTCTCGAAAGTCTTGATTAATTCCGGGTCAACTTCGTCCAGACTCTTCTTTTTCACCTTCTGTCTCGGCGCGGAATAATAACTCAAATCCTGAAAATCAATATTCGGATAATCAAAATTCGCCCAATTATCCGGCTGTTCCATTTTCAGCCAATGACGATACGCTTTCAGACGAAAATTCAAGCAGCCATTCGCGGTTCGTTTTTCTTCGATGAAATCAGCCGCACGACATCTTCCGACAAACCTTTCGGAATCGTTTCCGTTTCGATGTCGGTCGTAAAACCATATTTATATTCGCGGTTGGTTAATAATTCCTGTGTTGCTGTTGCCATTGTTTTTTATTTGACGGAAAAAATTTAATTTCCGCTTCTACCCTTGAAAATTTGCTTTGATAAATTTGTTTTCCAGACCTTTAATTTGATGAAACGCCGCGTCAACCGATGCTTCCGAGCCGACCAGCTGCGCGAGCGTGATTTGCGACAGCGCGTTTTCGACGATTTCGTGCAGCCCGACAATCACCGGACGAATGCCGCAGTCGCCTTTGTGAACGCAGATGTCCAAAACGCCCGTGTAATTTTCGCAATGTTTGCTGAGAACATCTTCGTCCAAAACACGGATAATTTCGTTCAGATAAATTTCTCGCGCCGGACGCGCCAAAGTATAGCCGCCTTTGGTTCCGCGCGTCGCTGAAACGAACCCGGCTTTGTTTAAAAGCCACATCAATTTTCCGGCGTTGGCGACTGAAATTCCTTCGCGCTCGGCAATCTGGTTTAAGGTTAAAGATTCGCCGCCGCTCAAAGTCGCAAGCTGCACCAAACAGCGCAAACCGTATTCTTCCTGTGCCGATATTTTCATAGTGTTCGCATCCTTAAACTTTTTGCTCGTAACATTAAAGTAAATATTACCAAATCTTTACTTTTTTATCAAGATTGACGAAAGCCGCGTCGAATATGATAAAAATTATAATATGAGAATTTTCAAAACGCTTTTTACGACGCTCTTTTTTACATTTTTTTCGGCGCGTTGTGTTCGAGCGAACCTTGAAAAATTAAATTCGTTTGTTTTATAACCCGAGTGATTTATAATCAATTCGGCAAAATATTAATTTAATAGAAATTAATCAAATTAATAGAAACGGAGATTTTATATGGCAAACGAAAAGAAAAGCGAAGCGGCAAAACAGAAGGAAGAAAACGAACGCGCCGGCAGTTTAGCCGGAGTCGCGGGCGGTGCACTCGCGGGCGCACAGGTCGGAACGGTTTTGATGCCGGTCATCGGAACATTCGCGGGCGCAGTGGTCGGCGGCGCGTTGGGCAGCAAAGTCGGTAAAAAATACGGCGGCGCATTGCTCGACAAGCTTGGCGGAAATAAACATGAAGAAACCGCCGCGCCCGAAGCGAAACAGGATGTCACGGCGGAACTCGAACGACTCGCCAAACTTCACAAACAGGGCGTTTTGAGCGACGACGAATTTCGCGCCGCCAAAGCTCAATTGCTCAATCTCTAAGTTTCAAACCAAAAGAAAAATCCGGCGAATCAAATTTGATTCGCCGGATTTTTCTATTTTCAAACTAAATTTATTTCGTCGGGACGATTCAAAAGTCCGATTTGTCCGCATCATTTTCGGGTCGGGTTCGGTGATTTTGAAAATGCCGTTGAGAGTTTTCTTTTCGTTGTCCCAATTTATTTTTTTGCATCTCTGATCCCACGGCACATCTTCGGCTTTGCCGTCGTTGCAGATTAAAAAATACCGATAGTTATCAACTTCAAACAGCGGGTCGGCAAATTCGCTTCGGTAGCCGTAAGGTTCGATTTCGTCGCCGAACGTCAGATTGAGCGAAACGCGCTTGCCGACGTTTTTGATGATAAAGGCTTTGAACGCCTCTTTTTGTGTTTGCACCGCGCCTTTGAATTCCGGCACGGCAGAGTTTTTTGAATTGTTTTTGGTCTTTTTCGTTTGAGCGAAACCGACTGTGCTGAATGCTAAAATTAGCGCGACAAATAAGATAATTTTAAGTTTCATAATTTGAGTTCGCCTGATTCCGAACAGGACATTTTATACGTTAGCTTATTTGAAATCTTTTTATCAATGAAAATTTCACGGCGAACTATTTATTTGCCAAACTGTTGGCGAATCTTGACGGCGCGTTCGAGATTGTCCGAGTTTTCCAGAATTTTCAGCCGCAAATCTTTATCCAAATTCGAATTGTCGACGAGAAATTTGCTGACGATTGCCAACGCTTCTGCGCTTTTCTGCCCGCCGATAAACGCCGCAAGCCAGCCGTTGACGAAAAATATTTTGCGATTCTTTTTCAGATTCGGCAATTCGGCTAGGGCTTTTTCGAGATACGGCAAAGTCAATTCGGCGTGGCGCGTGGTGTTCCAAACATTGAACGCGTTTTCGATATAGCTTTCGCTCAAGTCTTTATTTTCGGTAAAATCCTTCCAATATTTCGCTTTGTTTTCCGCCGTTGCAATTCCGGCGCGGGCGGCGTAAGCGTAACGTTTTGCCGCGTCATCCGTGTTGTTTTTTTCGAGGTTTGCCAGAATATCGAGCGCGTCTTTGTCGCCTAAAATTATCAGGCGCGTGACGAGATCGAATTTGTCTTTGGTTTTTAGTTCGACATCTTTAAGGCGCGATTTGCCGTTTAATAAATCTTTGAAAAGTTGTTTCGTTTGTTCCGATGAACCGATGCTTTGCAGAGCGCGGAAATAAGTTATCTTTTGTCCGACGGATTGTGCGGTTTCGATTTTGTTGATTAAAAGTTTTTCGATTTGCAGAGCTAGTTCGTCGCGCTCTGATGCGGAAACACGCACGTTAGTAAGTGTGTCTTTTTTATCGGCGAGAGACACACTTACTTCGTGCGTGTTTCCGCCTTCGGAAATGTAGTAATTCATCGCCGTTGAAACTCGACCAAGCAAAGTTTGAATCGTACTTTCGTCCGTTTCGACATTGATGTTTTTGATGACGAGTGCGACATAATCTTCGGGCGCGAGTTCGTAAAATCTGACCGAATCCCACAGACTGCCCCACATCATCGAGCGCAGAAAATCGTCTTTTTCCGTGCTGGATATTTTCGAGAACGTAAGCGCGGCTTTTCTCGTCAAGCAGAAAGATGCCGTAGCCGTAATCTTGATAGTTTGGGAAAATAATATGCGCACTTCTATCTTTGCTTTGCATTAAACAATCATGATTCAGTAATTTGTCCGGCATTGTTTGAAAAGTCTCGACGTTCTTGTTCATCTTTGTAAATAATCTGCATTAACTTCGTTAAAAGAGTTTACGTTTGAATTCTGCTAGAAATCTGTTTTTGTCGCAGAAAATAAATTGCTTTGAAAAATTCTACTGCTTATTTCATCCATTTCCAATAGTTCGCGCAGATCGACTTAATACTCTATTGCTTTACCCAAATATTTGCCCAATCCTCGTTCTGCTTTACCCAAACTTTCTGCCCAATCTTTCAAATCCTGCTTGCTCGCCGATTTCAACATTCCTTCACCAAATCCGTCCATTCGGCGTTGGCGAATTCGTGTTTCTTCAAAAATGCGCGGACTGCCGTTTGAAATTTGTCTTCGCCCAGATAAAATTCGGCTTGCCTGAGAAACGACGGGGCTTTGCGATAGACGATGTTGCCGTAGGCGGATTTTGCCGACGACAGATTCGGGATTTCCTGATAGATCGGCGTTGTGCCGCGCGTCACGTCCGTCAGATACGCAGCTTGTTTGTTGCGCTCGTAAAAGACTTTCCACGCATTGTATTCGGGCATCACTTTCGCCAAGGTTTTATACGCCATAAACTCGGCAAAGCCTTCCTTGAGCCACAGATCGTCAAACCATTTCATCGTTACCGTGTCGCCGAACCATTGATGCGCGGCTTCGTGAAAAATGACGTTGGCGCGTGTGATGTAATCGTTTTTCGTCGGCTCGGTCGGGAAAATAATGCGGTCTTCGCGCAAAAAAGTCGCGCCCGCGTGTTCCATCCCGCCGAACGGAAATTCAGGAATCAAAACAAGGTCGTATTTCGGAAACGGGAATTTGTAATCGAAACAACTTTCAAGAAACTTCACGCCTTCGCGGTTTAGTCGAAAAACTTCCGCCGAATGTTGTTTGAATTTTTCGGCTTGCGATTTACGGACGTAAATTCTTGGTTTAGTTAGAATTGCACAGAATTCTTTCATATTGAGCTTTCGACTATTTGTTATCTTCGCAATAACTTGAGTTGTCGGCTTATCGTAACCGTCACACAAATTCGTCAAAATCACCGGCGGCAAATGCAAAAACATATGTGCTTATCGGCTTGTGTTTCAGAAAATTCATAATCGTAAACTTTCTGATCGGTAAAACTCTTCGCCTTCACTCTCCAAGTAATCATGTCACTTCGTATTTGAAATGACTTTCCAATCTTGCCGGCGCATTAACATTCTAAACTGAAATCGCGCCTTCAAATCCGGCTGGTCAAACACGGGAAACGCCGTGCTTGCGTCCGACGGGACGAACAGCGAATAGACGTATTCCGCGCCGTCTTCCTTGTCAACATAGCGCGTCACCGCCGCGCCCGACGTTTTGATCGGCGATGCGAATTTTATCTTGCAAAACATTTTCGCCCGTTTTCAAATACTTTTTCGAGACAATGAGATGTTCTTTATCAATCGCATAATCGAAAACTCCGTTCTGCGGCGTTTCTTTGACGATTTGTTCGTTGACTTTAACGACTTCGGCAAAAGGCTTGTCCTTTTCATTCTGAAACTGCGTCGTCCGCCAGTCTAAAATCAAATCATTTTGCTTACCTTCGTCCGTCAACTTCACGCGAATCTCGATTTCCCCGCGCATCAGCGGCGCACCTTTTTCGAGCGTCAGATTTAATTTATAACGTACGTCCGAATAATTCGCCGCCCGCCATTTTGCCAGCGTCTGCGAAACGCCCGTTTCAATCGGCGGCATTGTCTGGGCTGAAATTGCAATAACAGTGCTTATCATTAGTAAAATTATAACCGTGAAAATTTTCATCAAATTAAACTCCCGAAACATCCGGCGATTGCTAATTTTGCACCGCGTTGATTGATTGATGGAAGAACTACGCGAAAAAGTTGGATGCCGCACGCCGAATTTATCCGTCAATTATAACGCACGATTACGCCAAAGCTCTGCGTGACGCTTATAATTGACCACACGGAACGCTCTGTCTGACGTTAAAATCGGTTGAGAAACGTTGTGAAGGATATGCGATATGTCTCTGCGGGCAGTGACGAATCTAATTTGATGGACAGCGCAACTATTTAATCTCCGAGAATGTCAGCCTCAGCGTCGCTCATTCGCTTTTTACCGAAAACCCAGGCGACAAAAATCGAAATTATGTAAAGTCCGATCATTGGCGCGGCGAACAACATCATATTCGGAATGTCCGAGGTCGGCGACGCGACCGCCGCGACAATTAATATAATGATTATCGAGATTTTCCAGCTTCTTATCAGTAATCCCGCGCTTACCAAACCGATTCGCGCCAAAACGTACGTTATCGCCGGCATTTGAAAGATTAAGCCCATCGCCAGCATTATCAGCAAAATGAAATCCAAATAATCGGTTGCGCGAAGCATTAACTGAAAATCCGAACCGAGTCCGAGCAGATAGCTGACCGCCGGCGGAAATAAAACGTAATAAGCGAAAGCCGCGCCGATGACGAACGAAATCGTCGAAAGCCCGATGAACGGCGTGACATACGCGCGTTCGTGTTTGTAGAGCGCGGGCGAGATAAAACCCCAAATCTGAAACAGCAGAAACGGCACGGAAATCGCCAGCGCCGAATAAAGCGATACCGTAACATACAGCGTGAACGGCTCCATCGCCGTTGTCACAGTCATTCTCTCATCCGCGCTCGCGTCGGTTTCTTGTCGCCCTTCAAAGTCAACCGGCAGCCGAATCCCTTTCGGTATGATCGCGTTACTCGTGAAAATCGGCTCGTCCGAAAACAATCCGAGTTTGCCCGTCGCGTCCTTTTCCACCTTCGCTAGAACCGAAGTTCCCGGCGATACAACTCCGACTCCGAGCGTCGTCGCGCGGTCGAAAACATATCGTCCCGCGTCGCCTTCCGCTAACGAATTAAGCGATAAAACCTTTTCATCGCCCGTCAAACCTTCGACCGGAATCTCGCGCCGGTTGGCTTCCGCTAGTGCTTTAGTAATCGGGCGAGAGAGAAATCTATAAATCGAAGCCGATACGAACCAGCAGAGTGTAAATGCGATAACTATAACTATTACTGAACTTACAAGCCTTTTGCGGAATTCGTCAAGATGTTCCAGAAACGACATTTGCTTGCCGAGCTGCTCTTCTTTAATCGTGTCGTCGGAATCCATTTTTAAATATTATTTTCTGTTGAGTATAATCTTGATACAGTTTTTATAACCAGTCCTGTTTGCTGCTCACGCTGACTTTCGCCGTTTCTGGAATGGAAATCTCAGGTTGTATATTTTCCTGAAATTCTGCTTGAGTAAGTTCTTTTATTTCGGGCGCGACAATTTCATTTTTCATTGCGGGTGTGTTTCTGTGAATAGAGTTTTCCGTTGACAATCCGTTTTTGCTCTTCGTTTCCTGCACATCAAACTCCGCTTCCCGCATCCATGTATCCTTAAAATCATCCGTCGTACGTTTAAATTCGTTTCTCGCTTTTCCCAGCATACGCGCCAATTCCGGCAGTTTTCGCGGACCGAAAACTATCAAAGCAACCAAACCGATCAAAAGTAATTCGGGCGTGCCGATTGATTCTAAAATAAATAAATAAAACATCTTGACCTTCTTAAATCACACTTCGGACGAATTTTCTATTCTACCTCAATCAAAAAATCTTTAAATTGTTCTACTCGCCCGACAATTTTAACACCTTCGATTTGTTTGATAAACTGTTCCGCCTTTTCCGGTTCCAGACTAACCAACAAACCGCCTGCCGTTTGCGGATCATATAATGCGCTCTGCATTTCGCGCGAAACTCTTGCATCAAAGCTTATCGTATCTCCAACGTACTCTCGATTATTTTTGTCTCCGCGCGTTAACATTTTTTGCTCTATTAATTCTAAAACGTTCGGCAGTAACGGCACTTCCGATGACTTTATTTTCATTGTCACATTGCTTGCTTTAGCCATTTCATAACAGTGACCGAGCAGACCAAAACCGGTTATATCCGTACAGCCGTTAGCTCCGATGTGCTGCATAATTTTAGATGCTTCGCGCGCGGAAGTAGTCATTATTTTTAATGCTGCATTTTTCGCTTCCTCGCTTACCTTCTCAAATTTTATCCCGGTACTTATGACTCCGGTTCCAATCGGTTTTGTCAGCAATAAAACGTCACCTGCTTTCGCGCCCGAATTTTTCACTATTTTATATGGGTTAATAATGCCTGTCACCGCATATCCAAATTTTATTTCCTGATCGTCCACCGAATGACCGCCCAAAACTACTACATTTTCTTCGTTCAAAGCCGTTTGACCGCCGAGCATTATATCTCCCAATACTTCCCAGTCGCCTTTCTGTGGATAACATACGATTGAAAGCGCGGAAATCGGCATTCCGCCCATCGCGTAAATGTCATTCATCGAGTTTACAGCCGCAATCCGACCGTATATTTCCGGCTCATCAGCAATAGGTGTAAAGAAATCAACCGTTTGAACCAGAGCAACTTCTTCACTGAGTTTAAACACACCGGCATCGTCAGATGTTTCAAAGCCCACTAAAACATCTTTTGAAAAATTTTGTGCTGGCAGTTTACTCAAAACTTGAGCAAGGTCTCTCGGCGCGAGTTTCGCCACTCAACCGGCGCAGGAAACCATTTCTGTCAAACGCTTTTTAGTCATATATTATTTATCCTTTGTCTAATACCAGTTTGTAAATTCTATCCAAATCCGACTCACTATAGTATTCTATCTCAATTTTTCCGCCTGTTCCTTTTCCGTCAGGCATTATACTTATTTGTGTTCCCAAATGTCGTCTGAGCTTGTTTTCCGCTGCTTTAACATTGGCATCTATTTTCGGCTTGGTAAAGTTTTTTACTTCTGATTGTTTGTTTTCCTTTCCAAGTCTTTTTACAGCTTTTTCAGTTTCTCTCACGGATAATGACAATTCAATTACCTTACTTGCCAGACGTTTCTGCGTTTCAGCATCAGTAATCATTAACAACGCACGTCCGTGACCGGCTGACAACTTTTCATCTTCGACAAAATTTTGAATTTCCTTGGGTAATTTTAATAATCTTAAAAAAGTCGTAATTATAGTTCGATTTTTTCCGACTCTTTCTGCGATCATCTCCTGTGTCAGTCCAATTGTTTCAGCTAAATTTTTGTATGCCTTTGCTTCTTCAATTGCATTTAATTCCTGTCTTTGTATGTTTTCGATAAGTGCTAATTCCAGCAACTTTTCATCGCCGACTTCTTTTATGACAGCCGGAATCTTTTTTAATCCGGCTTTTTGCGCTGCCCGCCAACGCCTCTCTCCTGCCACAATTTGATAAATCGAACCTCTTTTTCTAACCACTATCGGCTGGACAATTCCATTTATTCGAATGGATTGGGCTAATTCTTCTAATTTTTCTTCGGTAAATCTCGAACGCGGCTGCTGAGAATTCGGTTCTATTAATTCCAAATCAATTTCCAGATATCCGTCCGCTCCCGGTTTTCCAACTTCTTCCCCCAACAGCGCACTCAGTCCTCTTCCCAATACTTTTCTAGTCATGACTCAAAATCTCCTTTGCTAGTTGAATGTAACTTTCCGCCCCGCGTGAACGAATATCGTATATTATAATCGGTTTTCCGTGACTTGGGGCTTCTGCCAGACGGACATTCCTTGGAATAACGGTATTTAGAACCTGAGAACCGTAAAACTCCCGCAAATCTTTTGCTACCGCCTCTGACAAATTTGTTCTTTCATCGTACATCGTTAACAGTAATCCTTCGACCGCTAATCTTGGATTTAAGCCGCGTCTTATCCTTGCTAAAGTATCGAATAACTCCGTGACACCTTCCAATGCGTAATATTCGCACTGAATCGGAACCAACAATGAATCTGCTGCTGTCAACGCATTTATAGTCAACAACCCCAATGATGGCGGGCAGTCAATTATAAAATAATCATAGTCATCCTTGATCTTCGCCAATGCGTTTTTTAATTTGTATTCTCTGTCTTCAGAATCAATTAGTTCTACTTCGGCTCCAATTAAATTTCTGTCTGACGGAATTATCTTCAGTAAAGGCAAGTCGCTTGAAAGTATGACATTATCTAAATTTTCACCTAACACCAAAACGTTATAAAGTGTTTTTCGAGATTGCTTTCTTGGAATACCTGCTCCGGATGTGGCATTTCCCTGCGGATCTGTGTCAATCAATAAAACTCTCTTTTCCTCAACTGCTAAACCCGCCGCCAGATTTACCGCAGTCGTAGTTTTGCCGACACCACCTTTTTGGTTTGCGATTGCAATTATTTTTCCCATACATTTTTTCCGCCAGAGTTTAATTTCACTTTGTGGAACGTGCCACTTATTTTATTTACCAATTGTAGCACGTTCCACATTAAAGATTTTCCTGGTCTTTTTATATTGTTTTAGTTGAATTCAGGTGAATCAAAATCGAAGATATTGCCGATGGAGTAAGTCCCGGAATGGTCCTCACCTGTCCGAAAGTTTGGGGTTTAACTCTTTCAAGCCGCTCAATCATTTCGTGCGAGATACTTCTTACGTCTCTAAAATCAAACTTTGCCGGAACTTTAAGATTATCACTATGATTGACGCGTTCATTGGCTACTTTTTGAGTATCCGAGTAACCCTTGTAGAGCATATCAGCCAAAGCAGTTTCAAGCTCAGGCAAATTGGTTTCAGCTTTTATATTATCTGGAAGCAATGTAAAAATTAATTCCTGATCTACGCCTGGTCGTTGAGATAATTGAAAAAGCGTAATTGCATCGCCTAAATCACAATTTAACAAACTTGAAAGCGTCGCATATTGAACATCGGAGCGTTTAAAGCGCGTAGTGGTTAATGTCGTGCGCAGCTGCACTATTCTATTATTCTTTTCGCTAAAAAAGTTCCAATCAACATCGGAAATCAATCCCAACTCTTTTCCTTTTGAATATAGTCGCTGGTCAGCGTTATCGTGTCTCAAGGTGAGACGAGCTTCGGCTCTCGAAGTAAAAATACGATACGGTTCGTCAACGCCGTTGCGTATCAGATCGTCAATAAGTACGCCAATATAAGCTTCATCGCGCTGAACGTGAAACGGCTCTCTATTAAAAACTTTGTAAGCAGCATTTATTCCTGCAATTAACCCTTGGCAGGCGGCTTCTTCATAACCGGTGGTTCCATTGATTTGACCGGCTAAAAATAGACCGCCGACTCTACTGGATTCTAAAGAATGCTTTAATTCTTTTGGATCAACGAAATCATATTCTATTGCATAACCGGGACGAATAATCTTAACATGCTTGAATCCATCAATCATTTTAAGTAGATTTTGCTGTAACTCAGATGGAAGGGAAGTAGAAAAACCGTTCAAATATATCTCGTTAGTGTTATGTCCCTCAGGTTCTAAAAAAAGTTGATGCCGATCTTTTTCTGCAAATTTTACAACTTTATCTTCAATAGAAGGACAGTAACGAGGTCCAATCCCCTTAATTTTACCTGAATATAAAGGTGATTGATGAAGGTTTGATCGTATTTTACTATGTAATAATTCATTAGTGTAACCTATGTAACATTTAATCTGGGGCTGTTCGATTTTTTTTGTTGAAAATGAAAAGGCTACGGGATTTTCGTCGGCATCCTGCGGCGTAAAAGCGTCCCAATCAATAGTTCTGGCATCGAGTCGGGGAGGCGTTCCAGTTTTTAAGCGTCCGACCGGAAAACCGATTTTTTTAAACCTTCTGCAAGTTCGATGGATGCCGGTTCGCCTGCTCGACCGGCAGAAAAGGACTTCTGTCCGGTATGAATTTTTCCGTTAAGAAAAGTTCCGGCAGCTATAACGACCGATTTCGCGCTGAGTTTACGAGTGTCCTGAAGTTCGACACCAATAATTTTATTATCTTTTAATATTAAATCAGTTACAACACCTTGTCTGAGGTGAAGGTTTGGCGTGTTTTCCAAAACACGTCGCATTTCTAAGCGATAAAGACCTCTATCAGCCTGGGCGCGAGGTGATTGAACAGCGCGACCACGCGAACGATTCAAAAGCCTGAACTGAATGCCGGTGCGGTCAATAATTCGACCCATAATTCCACCTAACGCATCAATTTCTCTGACAATATGCCCTTTAGCAATTCCTCCAATAGCCGGATTACAGGACATTTGTCCAATTAAATCTAAGTTTAAAGTGATGAGCGCCGTTTCCGCGCCAAGCCTCGCAGAAGCAGAAGCTGCCTCGCATCCCGCGTGACCTGCCCCGATAACTATTACATCAAAATCTTCGTCGAAAATCATAATATTTCAAGCAAATTTAGCCATAATCCAGACTAAAATTGTATTTTAAAAAGTGATAATTAACTATTTTAACAAAAGCTAATAATATAGGCGAGAAGTGAAAATGAGGTTGCTTCTGATGAGACAATTCAACTTTCCTAAGACCATCTTCCTTTAAGTAATGCCGACGGATATCTAACCGATTGAATACTGCCTAACCTTATGTGATCTTTGCCTTTAAAGGATAGCACAGGTATTAGTCCCCGCTGCAATATTTTTTCATAATCGCTGTAACTCAAAAAGACTTCAGCAACCGATTTTGGTTTTGTTTCCTGTTCGCTATAATTGAAAGGTGCAGGCAAATTATCAATATCGGTAAGAAAGTTCGGAGTAATCTTCCAACTGAATCGCTTAAAGGTCTGACCTAACAATATGGCGATTGCAAAAGCAGGATTTGTCCATAAATAATGATTATGCTCAATATTGTTCGTAAGCTCTTCAAAATGAAAATCTTCTGTCGGCTCGGTTTTCTCGCCGTATGGCAATCGCGCCAAGATTCTAGGCATTGCTAAAGCTAAGTAGTTTGATTCTGGATTCGCACGAAGAACAGACCAAAGCTTAAATGTATCGGATTCTTCTAAATTCTTTGGATCTTTTAGATTCTCTATGTCGCCAAAAGATTTAACACCGAAAATATCAGGGTTCAGATGTGAAACAAATGGTGTTTTGAACGCACTGGATATTTTGCTCAATCGCATAAGCATTGCGACATCATCTACATTTATCGAAAAAGAATAAATTCCGCAAACTACTGCCCAAGATTCATCGGAGTTTTGCTGAAAACTGTTTCGAGAGAGGATTCGATAAAAAAATGAATCCTCTAAATCATTAACAGACTTGAAATTAGACGATACTTCCTCTTTACTTATATCTGTTAAATAAATTTGTAAAGTGCTGTCTGTTTCCAAACGCCTGACAAGCAAATATAATCCGCGCCAGGCAGATTCTAAAGCCTGAAACTGTGGGTGTTGAAAAATTTTTCTCATTAAATCAGAGATTACTTCATCAACAATTATTAAAAGTTTTGATTGTTCGGCGGTATCTGTCTGGATTAAATGAGGCTTAACTAATTTTTTTATAAAAGTGCTAAGCTCTGAGAATCCAGTATTTTGAGTCTGCGAACCAGTCGTTTGCCCAGCAGATTGCTGTCCAAGTATTTGATCAAGCAAGTTTCCCGGCACGGGTTCTGTCTGCTCAGTTGAAGTGGAGTTAACACCAGATTCCAGTGTTTCACTTGCCTCTGCTTCGATAAGCCAGGAACGCACTTCTCTGGCTGCCTCATTAAAAGTTTGAGAATTAGTCAGTCGGCGACGAATATTGCGGAGATCAGCAAATATTGGCAATTGCCGGAAAATTTTATCCGGGTGAAA
Source organism: Pyrinomonadaceae bacterium (assembly GCA_963761145.1). Taxonomy (GTDB): domain Bacteria; phylum Acidobacteriota; class Blastocatellia; order Pyrinomonadales; family Pyrinomonadaceae. The sequence continues at coordinate 125,311 of CAVXFU010000003.1, read as the reverse complement.
ATCATCGAATTCGGTAAAATTAAGCGATAAATTATTCGCGCCCGAAAAAGAAAATTCTAAATTCAGCGATATGGCTAATTTTCTAAATACTTCATCAAAATTATCTTTGTCAATTTCAAGAGGATTAGAGTTTGACCAATCAAAATCTAAATGACGACTCGTCCTACCACTCCAATCTCCCAAAACAAGAATGCGAAAAGGCGGTTCTTCCCGTAAAGGCGACACTTCACTTTCAAGTGTAATTTTTGTATCAAAGTCATTTTCAGATGGAACCATTAAAATTAAAACCTCCGCAGTCGCTATAAATTTATTTTTGAAATAACTATCAACTTTCGTTATTAGAATGTCAATAAATAAGATGAAAAAATCTAATTTCCTCGCCAATACAAAATACTATGAGAATCTCTAAACGCTATTATTTCAACATGTTATAGGTGCAATGTAATCAAAAAAAACCATTAGGAAACAGAAGGCACAAAAGCACTTGTAAAGTAAAAAATTAATTATCACTTAAAATAATCGCAGACTAAAATCGGCTTCTGAGCATACTGCCAAAAGAATCATTGACTTAAAATCTTAAAACAAGATGCGGTGCTTAACAGATCACCTTAGCAAATTTATTATCAACATTTCATTTATTTGCACTACACGTGCAAAAGCGGCTCAAAACCTTTAGGTCCTCGTATTCGATTTTGCTGAAGTAAGTGATTTACGGCTTCCAAAAACAATCCAATAATCAATCAAAATAACCTAATGAATCAGTCAAATTGAATGAACCGGTCAATTATTCAAAACTTGTCTGATTTGTTAAATGCTTTATTTGCAGAACTTATGTTGCCATTTTCCAGTGGCATAAATTTTGTATAGCTATGTCAAAGTCACACGTGTGTGAAATAGAAACTTGAAATCTTTGCCGATAAAAAGCCTGAGTTTAGCGAAAGCTAATTTAAGGCACGCACTTACCAGCCTAAGTTTCAATTAAAGGAAATAAGGCAGTGGGAGTTACCGAAGAAGGAAAAAATGAAAAACAAACAAAAAATGCGAAACAAAATTGGAAGCCTAAATTGGTATGGCTTAGTCTTTGGATTAATTGCCGTGTTATTGGTTGCCGGCGGTTTGCCGGTGCAGGCTGGAACGAAAACCAAAAAGAGCGATAAAGTATCCAAAAAAATGGCTGCGGTTGGGGCTACTGATTTTATTGACGTTATTATTCAGCCGACCTCAACTTGGACAAGTAGTTTAACGACCGCGCTGACAGGCAAAGGCGCAGTCAAGAAAAATTCATATACGAATTTTGGCTTTCAGGTTTATAAAGTCAAAAAACAGGATATAGATACGATTGCGAACCGCACGGATGTCGATTATGTGGTTTTGGACGACACGGTCAAAACGCTCGGTCATATGACGACGACGACCGGAGCGACAGCGATTCGAAACTTGAACGGCAGCACGAATCCGCTCGACGGTACGGGCGTCGGTATCGTGATCGTCGATTCGGGCATTGATACCACTCACACCAGTTTTCGAGATGCATCATACAGCAGCCGAGTCGTTTACAGTCAGGATTTTACAGGTGAAAACCGCACTGATGATCCGTACGGTCACGGCACGCACGTCGCTTCGATTGCGGCAGGCAATAGTAACATTTCATCCGGTGCTTATGAAGGCATCGCGCCAAACGCAAAACTTATTAATCTGAGAGTTTTGAACGGCACGGGAACCGGCTCAATGAGCAGCATTTTAGCCGCTTTAGACTGGATTTACACCAACCGCGCCAACACGACTTACAATATGAAAGTCGTTAATCTAAGCCTTGGCGCCAACGCGGTTGATTCTTATACGAACGATCCGTTGTGCAAAGCTGTCCGCAAATTAGTTGATGCCGGAATCGTCGTTGTCGCCGCCGCGGGTAACGAAGGCAAAGACGGCAACGGAGCTAAAATCTACGGACAAATTCATTCGCCCGGCAATGAGCCTTCAGCAATCACGGTCGGAGCGGTCAACACGTATGGAACAGATGTTCGTTCTGATGATGTGATGGCAACTTACAGCTCGCGCGGTCCGACGCGTTCTTTTTACACAGATACAAACGGTGTCAGACATTTTGATAATCTGGTCAAACCGGATTTGGTCGCACCGGGCAATAAAATTATTGACGCCCAATCATATCCGAATACCAAAAACTATCTGGTAACGAACAATCCTTTACTTGATGCGAACGTTTCGAATTCAAATAGTAAAGATCAAATGTATTTGTCGGGAACCTCGATGGCGACGCCGGCAGTCAGCGGAGCCGCCGCATTGATGTTTCAGGCGAATTCGAAATTGACGCCGAATATCGTCAAAACTCTTTTGACCTACACGGCGCAGACAATTAACGGAGCCAATACCTTTGAACAGGGCGCGGGCGAATTGAACGTTGACGGCGCGGTTCGTCTCGCAAAAATTGTTCGCCAGACATTAACGTCAACGACAGCGGTCGGTTCATCGCTTTTGACGACAACGGCTCCGGCTCCGAACAGCACGATTGCCGGACAAAATTTCACCTGGGCGCAAGGTACTGTGATGGATTACACTTTCGCTACGGGAAGCAACCTGATCACTAAATATCAAGGTATTTACAAGCTCGGCGTGTTAATGGGTGACGGAACAACTCTGGCAAACGGTGTGCTGATAAGCGACGGCGTTCTGATGAGCGACGGCGTTCTGATGGGCGACCATATTCTGACCGGCAACGGCGTTTTGATAAGCGACGGCTATGACTTTTTAAGCTGTGGCGTTTTGATGGGCGACGGCGTGTTAATCAGCGACGGCGTGTTAATCAGCGACGGCGTATTGATGGGCGACGGAGTGCTAATGGGCGACGGCGTTTTGATGAGTGATAACGTAGCCGCAGATGCAATCGCTTCCCAAGCTAGCAGAGGGATGCTAGAGGGTGATTATACGGCGTCAATGCAGCCTATAATTGACAACAGCCCCAATGCTGATCCGAGCAATTTGACAGCGACCGGTTTTTCAACGACGCAGGTTAATTTATTGTGGACTGATAATTCATCAAACGAGCTGGGTTTTGCCATCGAACGCTGCACGGGCGCGACTTGTACAAATTTTGTGCAGATAGCGACCGTCGGGGCTAATGTCAAATCTTACTCAAACACCGGTCTGGCAACGAAAACGACTTATCGTTTTAGGGTTCGCGCTTACAATAACGGCGGAAACTCGACATACAGCAACATTGCTAACGGTTTAACAAAGTAAACAGGAATCTACCAAAAAGGAGCAAAATTATGTCATTAGAACAAATGATGCAGACCGTAATGGAAGATACTGCTTATTTACCGCAGTCGAACTTAATATTAATAGTCAGCGAACTTACAGAATCGGACACTAAAGAAGTAGTTGCGTTTCTTTCCGAACGTCCGATTCACACGGTAATAATGATGGGACTGATTCGCGATAACGGATTAGTCAGCGAACACAACCGCGGCACCTTTTACGGGTGCCGCAACTCGGAAGGAAGATTGGAAGGCGTTGCTTTGATCGGTCACGCCACTCTGATCGAAGCTCGCACTCGCGGCGCAATCCGGGAATTAGCTTTAACTGCTCAGATTCACAGTCATCTCCATATGTTTTTGGCTGAACAGGAAAACGCGGAAACATTTTGGAACGCTTACGCCGACGAAGGTCAACCGATGCGCCGCGTCTGCCGTGAACTGCTTTTTGAACTGAAATCGTCACTCGAATTAGTCGGAAAGGTTGAAGATTTGCGGCTGGCGACACTCGACGATCTGCATCTCATCGCTCCGGTTCACGCGGCGATGGCGGAAGCCGAAAGCGGAATCAACCCGCTCGAAACCGACCGCGAAGGTTTTCTCTCCAGATGCAGCCGCCGAATCAATCAAAATCGCGTATGGGTCGTCGTCAAAGACAATCAGCTCGTTTTCAAAGCCGACATTCAGGCTGAAACCTCCGATCTGATTTATCTCGAAGGAGTTTACGTTTGTCAGGCGGAACGCGGAACAGGAACGGGCAGACGATGTTTGAACACTTTATGCGCTGATTTGCTGACGCGCACCAGTTCAATCTGCGTGCTGGTCAATGAGGAAAATGAAAAAGCTCACGCATTTTATAGAATGTGCGGCTTCAAATGCGTCAGTTCTTATGACACGATTTTTCTCAAAAGCTAACAGCGACGCTATCAACCATTTTTATTCATTATAATTTTGTTGCAGAGAAATTAATTTCGTTTTGAAAAAGGCGAAGGCTTCGGATCAATCCGAAGCCTTCGCCTTTTATGCAGAAAATATCTCAAAAATAGTTCTTGTGGCGCACCGGCGATAATTTAAATTTAGCCGCCCGAATCTACTGCACGGTTAAGAATCGGTCAAACATTCGTGTTGTGTCAGCGACAGTCGAATTATTCATTAGTCTTTATAACTTCCGAAATGATGTCAAAATGACCATAAATAATGATGTCAATTTGACCATAAATACTGTCAATTTGACATCATTTATAAAAAAACCTCTGCAACAATGTTTTTTCCTGCCGGCGTTATTCATATAAGTCATTTACTTTGAGCAGTTAACTATTGAAAAAGATTAAGCCAGTTTTGGGCATAATAATTGCAGAAAAAGCTTGCTCAGCCGTGAGCTAATATCACTGCAATAAATCAATCGTATCTAATAAATGCCGATCTTATAAATCTTTTCTTGTATGAAATCAGAAACCAGACAAAATCTCGCGAAACCTTTTATGTGGTTAGTGATGATGTTTGGCGTAATATCTGCACTATATTCAATTTCACATCTTCCGTTTGAAAGACTCGGCTTCGGCTTTCTTGTGCTGGCAACAATAACTGTTGCCTTAAGTTCTCGCATCATCGTAGAAATTCCACGATGTAAAGGCAAGGTTTCAGTTTCCGATACCTTTATATTGCTTTGCCTGCTGTTATATGGGGTCGAAGCTGCCGTTTTGCTTGCCGGAGCGGAGGCACTCGCTTCTTCAATGCGCATCAGCAAAAAGAAGTTTAATATCGCATTTAATACTTCCGTATTTCTCTGCTCCACGCTATTGACCGGTTTGGTTTTGAGAGGCTTTTTTGGATCAATGACGGCTTTTACCGCTAATGAATTTACGGTAACTTTTCTGCTTGCCTTAAGCCTAATGGGGCTAGTGCAATATGCCGCCAATTCCGGACTTGTGGCGACAGCCGTTGCCTTGCGAGCCGGATTGCCGGTTTGGAAAATGTGGCATGAAAACTTTCTCTGGACTTCACTGACTTATTTTGCAGGTGCTTTTGCCGCCGGGATCATCGCCAAGATGAGTACGACAATCGGACTCTTTGCCTTTTTGGCAACCGCGCCGATCATCGCAATTATTTATTTTACTTACTGTACCTATCTCAAAAATGTTGAAGCTGCTGCTAAACAGACGGAAGTAGCTGAAATTCACGTCGAGGCATTAAATCAGCATATCGCCGAACAAGAGCGAATCAGCAATGCTCTCAGGGAAAGCGAAGAGCATTTTCGCTCGGCATTTGATCACGCCGTCGGAATGGCACTCGTCAGCCCTGAAGGTCATTGGCTTGAAGTCAACGATTCACTTAGTTCACTTCTTGGTTACACGCAGCAGGAATTGCGCGAAAACAGTTTTAGAACGATTTTACATTCTGAAGATTTGGGAGAAACCCTGGTTAAAATGCACGAGTTGATGGAAGGCATTATCACCACGTTTCAGTTGGAGAATCGCTGCATTCACAAGCGAGGACATACAATTTGGGTGCTTTCCAGTGCTTCACTCGTCAAAAGCGAAGATGGCAAAGCTCGCCACCTGGTTTTTCAAATCCAAAATATATCTGATCGCAAACAAGCCGAGGATCAAATCCGATTTGCCGCTTTCCACGACGGATTAACCGGCTTGCCAAACAGAACTCTTCTTTCTGACCGGATGAGTATGGCGGTCGAAAGAGCTAAAAGATCAAGCGAATATAAATTTGCGGTTCTCTTCATTGATCTTGACCGGTTCAAAGTGGTCAACGATACGATGGGACACGAAACGGGCGATAAACTTCTTATTGATTTATCAAACAGACTAAAAGAGTGTGTTCGCGCCCTTGATACTGTCGCCCGACTCGGAGGAGATGAGTTTGCCGTTCTGCTCGACGGCATTACAAATCAGGAACTGGCAATCGAGATTGTTAATCGGATTCAAGCATCACTCAGCCGCCCGTTTGATTTAGAAGGTCAGGAGTTTTTTACCAGCGCAAGTATCGGGGTTTCATTTTCGTCACTCGGATATGAATCGCCGGAAGACATTCTGCGCGATGCGGATACGGCTATGTATCGCGCTAAAGCCAACGGAAAGGCTCGTTATGAAGTTTTTGACCTTGGTATGCATACGCGCGCCGTTGATGCGTTAAAGCTGGAGAACGATTTACGGCAGGGCATCGAAAGAGGTGAGTTACATTCCTATTTTCAACCGATCATTTCTCTGCAAAACGGAATGATTACCGGATTCGAGGCACTGGCGCGTTGGGAACATCCCGAACGCGGTCTGATTTCGCCGGCTGACTTTATTCCGCTCGCTGAAGAAACCGGATTGATCGTTCCGCTCGGAATGGCAATACTCAAAGAAGCCTGTCTGCAATTGGCGCAATGGCAGAAAATGTTTCCTGCGGAAGAGCCGCTGACAATGAGTATAAATTTGTCCGCCCGCCAGTTTGCACAAAAAGATCTGGTTGAAGAGATTAGAAAAGTCATCAGAGATGCCAAAGTTGAACCGGATTGTATTCGTTTAGAAATCACGGAGAGTGTCGTGATGGAAAACGCTCACGAGGCAATCGAGACACTTAAAGAATTAAAGTCAATCGGCGTGCAGCTTTCGATTGATGATTTCGGCACCGGCTATTCAAGCCTCAGTTATCTTCATCGCTTCCCTTTCGACATACTAAAAATTGACCGCTCGTTCGTTAACCGGATGAATACCGATAAAGACAGTCTTAGCATAGTAGAAACAATCGTTACATTAGCCAAAAAATTGGGTAAATCATTAGTTGCTGAGGGAATCGAAGATAAGAAACATAAACAAATGCTGAAAGAGCTTTCTTGCGATTACGGTCAAGGTTACTTATTTTCAAAACCACTCAACTCCAATGATGCGGAAGATTTTCTGAGAAACAACACAGCTTCTGAAAATGTTTATTACGAGCCGGCAAATGCAGTGTCAAACAGTAATATTGAAACCATCACAAATCAATACCCGATGTAGCGTGAAGGAATAATTACGAAAGACATTTGGAAATATTTTTCCTATCAGTTTTGTCCTTAGCCGAAAATCAACGAGCAGACTTCTGTGTCCGAGCAGTTTGGAAACCGTGTAAATATCCGTGCCGAAAGTAATTTGCGAAGTGGCGAAGTGTGCCGGAAAGCGTGAAAAGTTATTCTTCGCGTGATACCGACTTTCTTCATTCAGTCGGAAATGTATTTTGTTTGAGAATAATTTAAGTCTTTGAAAATTCTTTCCGAATCTGCGGCGCGTTTTCCGGGCAAGTTGACGGATTGAGCCGACAAAGGCATCATTTCATTTTCCTTAGTTTTCTTCCGGCGAAAGCGGACAAAAAATTTTTCGCCGTCGGATGACTTCACTTCATTACAAGTTAATTTCTCAAATCCGAATATCTCAAACTGGTTAGAGCGGGGAGAAACAGGCGCGGCGCAACTCCGAAATAAGATTGAGCATCTCGTGAGTGGGCGAAAATTCAATAGTAATTTTGTCCAAAGATTCGAGCATACCTGATATTATACCCGATTATACCCGATTCTTATATTACTGGCTCACAAATGTTGGATAATATGAGGTTTCGCATTTTTCATAATCCTTCTGGATTAGGTCATGAAGATAAAAATCGTTTTGCTCTTTGACTGAAAAACAATCGAATAATACATTAAAGTCAAAAATGGCACGAATCGAATACGGTCAAACATGGTGGGGCAAGCAATGGCTGGGCGCATTGACGGCGGTGGATTGGGACAATCGTCTGCCGCGCGGAAAAACATACGCGAACAACGGATCGGTGAGACATTTCGAGATTGGCGAAAATCAAATTAGTGCCAAAGTTCAAGGTTCTTCAATGTATCGCATCTCGATCAAGATTCCGCCGTTTACTACCGCGCAAAAAAAGGAACTGTTAGATCGCGTCGCCGCAGATCCGGCGATAATTTCAGGACTTCTCAACCGCGTGCTTGATCCGCAAATCCTAAAAATCGCCGAATCCTGTGGAATACAGGTGTTTCCGCGTCGCTGGGATGATTTTTCGATGAATTGTTCCTGTCCCGATTGGGCAGTGCCGTGCAAACATCTGGCGGCGGTCGTTTACATCGTCTCGCGCGAGATTGATAAAAATCCGTTTGTCGTCTTTAATCTCCACGGACTTGATCTGCTCGCCGAACTCGGTCGGCGCGGCGTAAAAGTCGAAAAACAGGCAAAGATCTCAATTCCCAAAACAAATGATTTGCTCGTCGCCCGAATCAGCCGAAAGGGCAAAAGAATTTGTGTTTGACCGGGAAAACTACGCCGGTCTTGATTTTACGGAGATCGAGTCTTTACTGGAACAGCTTCCGCGTCTGCTTTCGCCAAAGCCTTTGTTTTATGAGCGCGGCGATTTTCGTGAGCTTTACATCAAAGCCCTGAAATCGGCGGCGAAGGAAGTTTCCAAATATTTTTCCCGTTTGGACGAAATGGCAGAGGCAAAACGAAGTTCGGAAGATGAACCGAAAAAGTCCGCGCGCGGAAACTATCGGCGCTTTCCGGCAATTATTCCGCCGGTCATTAAAGCGCAGGATTCCGTCAAAATCACGCTTGACAAAAATTTGCAGATTGCTGAGCTCAAGCCGGAAATTGTCAAAATCTCGATGAACTAGTTGACGTGCTTGGCAGGATCGAAGAGAAAGACCTGTTCGATTATCACGATTCGGTGATCGCTCTCAGAACAATTTGTTTTTTCGCGCTTAACCTTGTCAAACACGGCGGTGTTCTGCCGCAATTGGTCGAAACCGGCGAGAAAACCTTTCTTGTTCGCTGGCTTCCGGCGACAATCAACGAATCGGTCGGAACTGTTTTCAAACAAATCCATTCGCTGACTCCGCCCGGAATTCTGTTTTTCCAAAATCAGAGCGAGAAAAATAGATCTAAGGAAACTCTGGTCGGCGGCGAAAGCCAAACTCTGGCGCTCTGCGCGTTGTTTCTGACGCATTTTATCAAAAAGTGGAACGGTATCCTGTCCGATTGGAAATACGCGGCGAAACTCGAAAAGGCGGGCGAAATGTTTTTCGATGCAAAGCCGCACCGTTTCGCCGGACCGGAAGAATCTTCCGTGCCGGAAACCGTTCAACTCTGGCTGAATCGTTTTTCGCTGCCGCACAAAAATTTCGTGCCTGCCCTGCGCGTCAAGGATTTTGAGGAAACCGGAAACGCTTTTTTCGGCGTTGATGCCCTCGTTGAAAACAAACAGGAACCGCTTTCAGTCCGATCGAATTAAGCAAATTCTTATCCGCCCCAAAATTTCAACCGGTTAAATATGACGTTTTAAGAGATTTATCGCTGCTCGCCGAATATTTTCCCGAACTCGGCGATTTGGTGCGCGCCGAAGGAAAACAAACCTTATTTTTTGATTCTGACCGTTTTGCCGCTTTGTTTTTCGAAATTCTGCCCGTAATGCGGCTTTTCGGCATCAATCTGATCCTGCCGAAATCGCTCAAACATCTTGTGCGACCGCAAATTTCGATGAAAATGAAAAAGAAAGCGGGCGAAACAAGCGCGGCGTTTTTAAGACTCGACGATCTGCTTGCCTTCGATTGGCAGATCGCGCTCGGCAATGAAAATTTAACGCCGGCGGAATTTGCCAAACTCGTCAAAAATTTATCCGGCATCGTTAATCTCAAAGGTCAATACGTTTATCTCAACGCGGAAGAATTGGATAAACTACAGAACAATTTGCTGAAAGAAGAAAAGATTTCGACCGGCGAACTTCTGCAAGCCGCTTTAAGCGAAGAATATCGCGGTGCCGCTGTTTCGCTGAGCGACGAACTGCGCCGGACGATTAAAGATTTAACCGAAATTCCGGCGATACCTTTGCCCGAAAATTTATACGCCGAAATGCGTCCTTACCAGTTGCGCGGATTTGAATGGCTTTACAAAAACACCATGCTCGGTTTCGGCAGTTTAATGGCTGATGACATGGGATTAGGCAAAACTTTGCAGGTCATCGCCGCGCTTTTGAAATTCAAGGAAGAAAATCGTCTGGAAAAAGAAAAAGCACTGGTCATCGTGCCGACCAGCCTTTTAACCAACTGGCGTAAAGAAATCGAAAAATTTGCGCCCTCGCTCGTCGTCGGCATCTATCACGGAACGGTGCGTGATTTTCAGCCCGAAAAATACGACATCACGCTGACCAGTTACGGTATCGTCCGCAGCGATTTGGATAAATTCAAAAAGGCGAAATGGTTTGCCGTCGTCGTGGACGAAGCGCAGAATATCAAAAATACCGCGACCGCCCAGACAAAAGCCGTTAAATCTCTAAAAGCGAAAACATTTATCGCAATGAGCGGAACGCCGGTCGAAAATCGCCTTTCGGAATATTGGAGCATTATGGATTTTGCCAATCGCGGTTATCTCGGATCGCTCAAAAAATTTCATGAAAATTTTGCCAAACCGATCCAAAACGAAAAAAATCACAATGCGCTCGAAAGATTTAAGAAAACAACCGCGCCGTTTCTGCTTCGCCGTCTGAAATCCGACAAATCCATCATTTCCGACCTTCCCGACAAAATCGAAAACGATCAGCTTTGTTCGCTGACCAAAGAACAAGCCGCCGTTTACGAAAATACCGTCAAAGCCGCTCTCAAAACTATTGAAGGCGCGGAGGAAAATTTCGCGCGGCAGGGTTTGGTTCTGCAGATGATTCTCGCCCTCAAACAAATCTGCAATCACCCGGCGCAATATCTTAAAAAAGGCTCGGACGCGCCGGAACTCTCGGGCAAAGCTGTCTTGATGCTCTCGCTTGCTCGAAAACATTCTCGAAGCCGGCGAAAAAACTCTGATCTTCACGCAATACCGCGAAATGGGCGATCTTCTCGTAAAATTTATCGAGCATAAATTCGGCGCTGAAACATTATTCCTGCACGGCGGCATTTCGCGAAAACGGCGCGACGAAATGGTCGAAACCTTTCAAAACGAGCGCGCCAATAAAATTTTCATTCTTTCGCTCAAAGCGGGCGGCACGGGCTTGAATCTGACGGCGGCTTCAAATGTGATTCATTACGATTTATGGTGGAATCCGGCAGTCGAAGCGCAGGCGACCGACCGCGCTTACCGCATCGGTCAGCAGAAAAACGTAATGGTTTATCGCCTCATCACCGGCAACACTTTTGAAGAACGCATCAACGATATGATCCGCAGCAAACGCGAGCTTGCCGATCTGACGGTCGGCACCGGCGAAAACTGGATCGGCAATCTGCCGAACAAAGATTTGCGGGATATTTTTGAACTGCAACACGACCAGTAGAAAACCGGTAATCTATAAAATATTGGTGGAATATGAGAATTTTTTGAAGTGTTTTCTTGAAGTCCCATATCTCTTTGATATAGTCTGTAATTGTCTGTCAAATTTAGCGGCGTGCTTCATTCGGGTATAAATCGGGAAACCAGTAACCTGCTGCGGCTGCCGGAAAGCCGAGCCGGACTATCCCTTTTCCGGAGCGCGAAAGAACCAATCCTTCGTCAAGTAATTCCTTTAAGACATTGCGCCCGGTGCGGTCACTCATTTGAATTATTTGCGAAACTTCGCCGCGCGGCATTTCTCCTTTGATTGCCAGCGTTTTCAATACTTCAGCCGTACGCGGATGCAGCGGCGACAGAGATTGACCTTTTTTGTCGACAATAAGTCCGGTATTTCTCAGGACAACGTATTTTTCGAGCCGTTCAAGAAAATTGTCGAATGCCAGCAGATTGTTCATATATTCGGCTTGGTCGAGACAGATCTCGAGAAAGAAACGGCAGAATTCGGTTAATGTCCGGTCGGACAAATTTCCGCGTCCGTCCAGATCGTTTTCACGTTCAAAATCAGCCGCTGCCAGTAAAGCCCAGTAATCGTCGCGCCGCCGAGCCAATCCGCGGCTAACGTTCCACAATCCGTATCCGCCAAGTCCAATTTTGGTAAAATAAGCATCGGTGAAAAGTCTCGCCACGCGCCCGTTGCCGTCTAAAAAAGGGTGAATCCACATCAGGCGATGATGCGCCGCCGCCAGCGCGATGATCGGGCGCAAACCGTGCATTTTCGCGGGATTATAGACTTCCTCAAATCTCTTAAGAAAAGCATCAAGCGATTCCGGCACTGGCGGCAAATGACGACCGACTTCGACAAATCTTTCGCGCAGTTTTCCGGCTTCGACAAAAGCGGTTTCGCTGCTGCCGCCGCTTACAAAACGCAGACTTTCGGGCAATTTTTCGTAAAAATTTTCATGAATCCACAGCAGAAAATCTTTGGAAACGATATTTGTTTCAGGTTCAGCGCTTAAACGCTCGATGATTTTTTCCTGCAATTCGATATGAATCAGGCTTTCAACCTGCAAATCGCGTTTGTCGCAGTCTGATGAATAATCGTTTTTCATCGCGCGTTCAACGTCAATCGGGTGAGTGCTGTGTCCTTCGATTAAATTGCTGTAATAGCTGTTGATGACGCGCAGAAGTTTTTTAATTTCTTCCAGCACAACGGGCGCGAGCCTGCCTTCGAGCCGAGCAGAAGCGGCGACGATCTCCCGCGCTAAATCTTCCAGTTCACCTGTTTGCGCCGGAAAAAGAGGTTCAAATTGAGTAATTGACGAATACATTTTGCCGATTATATTGCCGATTATTTATAAAAAGTAAAAACAATCTTTGCAACAATATAGCAGAAGATTTAACTCATTGGGAAATCATATTTTTGCCGATGCTTTTGCCGATCTTGTATGAAGTTGGTAATTAACCTAAAATCTCGAAAGACCTTTGCTTTTTTTGCCCGTTTAGTAAGGGATAAAAGTTGAAAACATTCTCTTAAAAAATGCCTCAGTGCTATATTCTGAACTATGGAAGATAACGAAAAAGTTATTGATTATTTGGAGCAGAAAATTCCTGAACTCGCTGCCGCCGCAATAAAAATCGCTTATTGGCAAGCCCTAGCTTCAGGCAGCAGCGTTTTAATTTCTGAAAATGGCGAAATAGTCGAGGTTTTTCCTGACGGAACACGAAAGTTTATTCAAAAAACCGCTCCTTACATCAAAGCCGATAAACGCAAATTCGTTATAAAAAATGAATTTATTAGAAAGCATACATAGGTTACAGATGCTTGCCTGTCCAAACGACTCTGGCAAAAGCACAATCAAATCCATTCTCAAACCGAATTTGCCGGGCTTTTACATCAATCCCAAAAAGTGAATCTCATTAATCACTGAGCATCATATGAATATAAGGTGAAATCACGTTTGATACCCGATTTATTTGAGTAAATCGCCACAACTCATCCATTTTTATTAACCTTTTTAGCCAAGCGTCGCGTAGTGCTTCCATCGCCACATCCAATCCGAACTTATTTCGGTATTTGAAGCAATCCGCTACCGTTTTTGCCGGCGAATAAACCCTGATTATTCCGCCTTCAACTTGATGATCTTCAATGCCGGCAGTGAACATTTCACCGCTCATCCGAAAAATCCGGTTTTGAATTGACCGGATGCGCGGAACCGCCGCATTGCGATCAACCGCAAGCCAAACTTGAAACGGATTTTGCGTCGTTAAATTGTGAAATTGCAGAGCAGTTAAAAGGCAAAAAACTCCTTTCGGTACTAAATGCTGCACCTCAAGCAAACTTTGATTTTCGTCCAGCAAAGTGTCCGGCAGTGAGTAAAGTCCCTTGCCGACCTGCAAAAGTTTTCCCTGTTTTACAAGGCGGCTCAAATAAACGGTCGGAATTTTTTCAGCGGTCAAGTCCTTCGGCTTAATTAATTTCTTTTCTCCGGCAATTTCCAGCAATCTTTCGGACAAATTCATAACTGTTATAGATTCGCTCAAATTACAACTTAATGGAGTGATGTTGCAACAAATTTAACTTGTAGATTTAGCTTTCATAGTAAAGGTGTGAGTTTTAGGCTCACATTTTTGATACAAAACACAAGTTTATTTTTGTTTCGTAAGACGCACGTGTTAAAAAAATCTCCTTTTTTTAACACGATTTTTCACTTACGGGTAAATTTTCCGTTTTTTTTAACATATGCGTGCTTATATGAGTAACCGATCAATTTGAAAACAGTCTTATCCAATGAGCAAAAAACGGGTCTTCAAACCGGGCTTTTATATTTCCCTGTTTTTCATCCTGACGCAGAATATCCTGCGAAATCAATGATTCCAGTGATCTTCTGATGCTGGACGGGGAAACTCCGCTTCTTGTTGTTACTCTGTTTGACTGCAAATTTTGCCCGTTTTCTTCGACAACTGCCGTTAAGGTCTTTTTTTGGATCGTCGTTAATCCGTTCCAAATTTGTGTATAAAACGGATCGTTTTGCCGGATTATTCTTTCCAGAGTTTCATCAATCAAATCAGCGGTTAAATGCGCTTTTTCCGGCGCGGCGATTTTGATTTGCAAAAGGCGATTCCAGAGCGAATGCGCCAGCATCTGCACGTTATACGGCACATCTTCGGCAAGGTCTAAAATTTTCAGGGTCAAATCACGTTTTTCCGTCTCAAATGTTTTCGCGGAAAAGAAATCGCCGAAAGTAAATTTATCCAGCAGAAACCTCGAAAATTCGGTGCGCGGCAATTCGCCGATAAAAAGGAGAGTTCCCAAACGATAAAACGGACGGCTCGCATCGGTCGTCATTTCGGTCAGCATCCGCGTTTTTGAACCCGCGAAAATATAAGCCGTATTTTTATGAGTTTGAATAGCGGAACGGATCTGTTTTTCAGCCGTCACGCCTTCAGAAGACAAGATTTCCTGAAATTCATCAATAATCAAAGCCGTCTTTTTCTCTTTCTGCTCGGATGCCAATTGTTCGAGCCCGTTTAGAGCATCAACCAGCAAACTGATATTTCCCGCGCTTGCTGCCGGAGTAACTCCAATCGAGCTTTTCCATTCAGATTGCGTTACCGAAAAACTGATCTCAGGTCGTAAAGATTTGAAGTATCTCTTGATTTGTTCGCCTGTTTTTTCCACGCTTCCCTTTAAAAGCCGGGCGGAATCCTCAATAATTTTCTTGACCAGACCGTCAATTTCGGCAAAGGCTTCGGCATTATACCGTAAGATGATATTGCCTTCTCCGGCAGACTTTTCGGCTGACGCTTTGAGCAAAGAAGTTTTTCCGTAACGGCGCGGACCGATCACAAATAATTTTCCGCCGGAATTTATGGTTTGTTTAACGAGTGCCAACTCCTCAACGCGGTAAACCAGTTCATCCGATCCTAATTCCCGACCGAATTCAAAAGGATTCTCCATATGGAAAAGCATAGCACAAAACTGTATGGCACAAAATTGTAAGATGGTAAAAAGGGAATTATTTCAACAATTAACCGACAAAGCAGATGTAAATAAAACTTTTTTACCAACTAACGTTAAATCTTTAACATAATTACAAGCGACAATTTTGAATCTAGCGAGACATAATATTTCCCTGAGATTTTTCCCGGTCTTTGTTTTTTTCAATTTCTTGTTCCTTTTTTCTTTCAGGCGAAGGTTTCAATTTCGGCTCGGAAAAACTGACTTCTATCTGGATTAGTTTTTCACCCGCTGATCTTTCAAGTTTTGAATTATCTTTAGAGTTTCTTTCTGAGCCGACAAGTTCTTCTCGATGTCCAGATTCAAAAACGGTTCGGTCAGATACTTTTGTTTGAGCAAACTGTTTTGAAGCGTCCAGAGCAGATGCAGAAGAAAGAATTTCGCCAAATTCAGATTTTGAATCATGATGTGGAAACCCAATAGTCTGACTTCGATCTGACTCCATTTTTGTTCGATCTGTTCCGCCAACAGCTGATTTTGATCGGTCAATTTCTGATTCTGCTCGGTCAATTGCCGATTCTGTTCGATCAGCAATTGATTTTGACGTTTCAACTGCTCGATCTCTTCCGATTTCAGAGTTAAGTTTTTCGGTAAATTCATTTTTCACTCCAATAAGAAATTCCGTATCGCGCCGGTGATCATATTTCAACCCGTTTTTCTGTAAGTTCCGCCACGAATAATTTTTGGCAATCGCCGAAGATTTGAATTTAATTTCGTCCTTTTTGAAACTGAAACCGTTCATTTTTCCGGTCTTTTCGGAAATGTTCGGTCTGACATCAAAGCCCGAATGCTGAAGACTTTCGACGAAATCTTTGACGGTCAGCTCATCCTTCAAAATTTCGTCAATGGTGAGTTTCGCTTCCGCCATAACGGACAATTCGTTTGTGCGTTCCATTTGCTTATATTCACGTGCTTTTATTCGGCGGTCGCCGGATTTTATATATTCCGTCCGCTCAAGTCCGAGCGATTTTTCAAGCTCTTTCGTCGCTTCAATTGCGCGTTCGGCGATTTCCCATTCTTTGACGGTCGTGCCGTCGTCGCGGATTCTGCCGGCGATGATGTGGATATGCTCGTATTCTTTGTCGTGATGCTCGACGACCAGAAAGGGAACGCGTTTGAAATCTAGTTTTTCGAGCAGCTTTTCGGCAAACTCAATCTTCTTTTCCGCTTTGACTCTTTCGCCCAAAGCGAACGAAACGGAAATATGCGTCGCCTGATTTTTGACGCGGCAATTGAGCCGGTTATAAATCTCGAATTCCTTTTTGATCTCCGCCTGCGTGCCGAAACTGCCCGCGAGAATTTCCGGCTGTTTGGTCGCGTCCCTGTTTTCCCGTAAAACGTAGGCGATGGCGCCCGCTGAACTTCCGGTGCTGCCGACTTTTGCGATTGCCATTTTATTGCTTCTCCATAATCACTAATTTAAGTCCCGCCAGAATCCTGAAATATTGATCAACCGTGGTCGTGTCCACGGTGTGACCGGTTTCAAGCATTTTCAGAAGCAACCGGAAATTCTTATTGATTTCGTTGATAACCCTGATCGCTTCCAAATCAATCTTTGGCATCGGCGGTTTGATTTTCATCAGCAATGCCGCCCGGTGCAGAACCTCGGAAGGAGAAAGCCCGCAGCATTCGGCAATTTCTAAAATTTGATTTCGCTCTTCAATCGTAAAGCTGGCGGCAATCCGGCAGCGGCGTTTTTCCGCGCCGAGCTGCGGTCGTCCGAGTCTTTTTTCGCTCGTTATTCTTCATCGTTTTCAGCCTCGCTAGAGCAGCGAATCATCAAGAACGCACGATTCTTCGTGTTAATCACAAAATCCTGCTTGCCTTACGCTAAAAAACGATCATTTTTCTGACAGATGTTGTTTTCGGTCATACGATTTTTGTTTCATTCAAGAAACACCCGAAAACGCTATTTCCTATACCTATTACATTTTTGGTTAGACAGTTAGACAGTTAGACACGATTGAGTAAATGTATTTAGTTTCAGTCACTTAATTTTTCAAATCTGTCTAACCGGCTGTCTAACTGTCTAACTGCTGTCTAACCGTGTCTAACTCCTGTCTAACAAATGTCTAACTAATTTTTCGCTTCAAACCCCGATGTTTATTGGAAAAGTGCCTTTTCTGTCTAACTGTCTAACTAATTTTAAATTTCCTCCAGAAAAAACACGTTTAAGGCAAAATAGCACAAAAAACCGTTTCACAGATGAAACATTGCACAATTAGCTAATCGGACTCCCGCCCGCTGTCCAAAGTCAAAATGTAAACATATTTCCGCGCCGAAAAATCCGGCAGAGGTATCTTTTGCTGTTTGGTCTGCTTCGTTCTGTCCTTCGGAATCTTCAAAAAACCGAGGTCTTCGAGTTCGGATAAAATTCGCTTCTGGTTATAGCCTCTGCACAAATCGGCAAACTGCTCGGATGTAAAAACAAACTCCGTGCCGCCCGACTCGCCGCGCCTTTTATAACCGATTCTGTTTTGCGGCTTCGGCTTCAGCTCATCATCCAAATCGTGAAAGTCGGAATGCGCGCGCTTGTCTATCGCGGCGATTATTTTCCGGCAGCCTTCCGAAACGTCAAATGCTCCGATGCCGCCGCGCCGCTCCAGCCATTCATTGAAAAGTTTGATCGTGACGCATTTCACTTCGCCGGTCTGCCAGTCGGTCAAACCGATTCTGGTCGCTAAAAATCCGCCGGTTCCGACGAGCGCGAATTTCTCGGCGACACGAAAGACTTCGCCGCTTGCCTGCGGGTCAACGTAATGCTGAAAAAAATTGATGCGGGCTTCTTCGATGGTTTCTTTTACCTGGTCGTAGTTATCCGCCGTATATTGAATGAATTCGCGAATCGCCGCGCCGTAAAAGCTGACGCTCGCCCGGTTCAAATATGAAGAAAATTCCGCGCCGTTATTAAATCCGTGAAGGTTTTCAAATACTCCGTGCCGGCTGTTTTCGGGAACGGCGGAAATGTCTATAAATCTCGCTTCCTGTCCGCCGAAAGTCTGCTCTTTGGTTTCGCGGGTTAAATCCTGAAATGACAATTCTCCGCTGGAGAGAAAAAGCAGCAGCCATTCATCGCGTTTTCTGGCAGTAATGTCCTTGGTCATTCTGGATGTGGCAAAGCCGTTCGACAGCATATAAATTAATTTGCCGACATCTTCAACGCGTTTGATTTCCTTGATTTCATCGAGCGGCAAAAGCAGATGATTGTGATAAGCGGCAACGGCTTCGATCCCGTTCTGTGTGCCGCGCCACGTTTCATTAAATCCGTTTTCGCCGTTGCAGCCTAAAACGCTTCCGGCAACTTTCAACGCCGAACTTTTGCCCGTGCTTGATTCGCCGCGCAAATGGAAACCGCCGCCGAGCTGATTTGATAAGGGAAGTAAAACCGAAGCGAAAGCGCAGCTTACGGCAAAGATCAGACGCGAATTGCCGACACAGTAACGGGCGATATTTTCGCGCCATTCCTGCGCCGTTCCCTGCGCTTTGAGTTTCTTAATTTTCGAGTGCGTGCCGTGCAGCAGATAATCCGCGTTGTCAGCGTTCGCGGCATTGATGATTTTATTCGGCATCACGAAAGATTTGCCCTGCCAGCCGGTTTTATAAACGAGCGTCAGACGCTTTTCGGGTTTCGAATAAATCAGGTAATCGATCAGTCTGCTTTTTTCGCGGGAATTGATGATTAATCCATTGGCGACGAGTTCACCCAGAATGCTCTGCGGTTCGGTGACGAGTCCGCGCAGGGGAACATTGATTCTTCTGGTGCGCCCTTCGTCGTTAGTAAATTCAACGATCTGCGTTCGCTCGCCGTCATCCGCGTCTTTGCCGGTCGCCACGACTTCAAGCGGCGAGCAGACGAAAGTTTCGACTTCTTTGACTTTGCCGCCGCGCGTTCGCTCGTAAAAAATATAAAACAATCCCTGATCCGTCAGACGATAATTTTCGAGACTGTCGTTTGTGTGAATTGTTTCAGTTTTCGAATCCTGTTTGGCAGAAAAATTCAGCCAGCGGCGGAGCAAAGCGACTGTTTTCACGCCGGTCAATTCCGCTAATCGCGGGAAACCGACGACATTCTTTTCCTCCTGGATTCGCTCGTAAGTGGTTTCAAGAGTTTTCAATCTATCGGATATTTCATCGTCTTTTGTGACCGTGCAGATCGCTTTGACGAACAAATAAGCGTCTTCAAAAGAAAATCCGTTGGTCAGCAACGCGCCGCTCACGCATAAACTCAAGTCGTGCCGTTTTGAATCAACCCAAAGTTCGGCGAGTAGCGCGGCGGCGGATAGTCTCCCGACAGCGGCGCGTAAATCCTGAAATGAAACTCGTGCCGGTTCGCCTGCATCGTGCCAAATGATCGGTTCACCGCATTCGTGAATCGAGCCGGGAAAAACGGTCTGCGTTCCGGTCGAGCGGATTTCGGCGATCATTTCGGAAAACTGAAATTTTTCCGTTTTCGCGTCCGGGCAGTAATAAAGAAAATGACTGCGCTTTTTGCTTGCCCGTCCGAAGACTGCACCGGTATCGGGTAGAAAATAGGCGGTGAGTTCAACGGACCCACCTGCTGTCCAGATCAACGTCCGTTAAATCGTCCGAAGCTGTTCCAAGCAAAACGCTTACGTTCTGCGGCTTGCCGTTAAAATAGGCGGTCAATTCAGTGACCCGGGTGGTTCGGTTGAACCTGCCAGTTCGGGAAGTTCGGATTCTTTGAACGCGTCGGCACCGGAATCGGCTGCCAGCCTTTCAAAAAGTATTCGGTTGCAATCTCCAACGCGGACTGCGGCGCGGTTTTTTCATTTTCGTTCGGTTTTATGCTATGATTCATACACAAATAGGGTTAAAAGACGGTCTTACGACTGCCTTTTCGACTTTTGGAAGCGATTTTTACTCTTGGCGGAGGGAATCGCTTCTTTCCTTTTTACATCGAAATTTACGGCTTCCGCCGCAATTTCGTCCTGTGTTTTGCGCTTACCGTTTGTAAGCCAAATTAAAAGTTCTTTGCGCGAGAAATACAGTTTCTTTCCGCGTTTCGAGTGCGGGATTTTCCTTTCGGAAACCAATCCGTAAATCGTCGGCTTGGCGAGTCCGGTCAATTCAATCGCCAGCTCGATGCCGCCGATCTCGTCTTCTCGCTCTTTCTCCTCCTGCTGCTCAAAGTAGCCTCTTAACTCATTCCTGATCGCCCTGGTAATATCATCAATCGTTAAATTCGTGACTGTTATGTCCATCAAAATCACCTCAAATGTATAGTTGGTGATTCTTGTTATGACAATTTCTATGCCAAAAACGGACTATTCAATAAATTCAACCATTTACGACCATTTTTCGTTATTGATGTTTCGTAACTGACAACTTCGGTTGACAGCACTGTCAACCGAAGTTGTCAGTAATGTCAACTAAAGTTGACACTTTCATTCCGGCGTAAATTGTTCCGCAAAATTCAAAAATGTTTCGCCGGTTGGTGCAAAAATGCACCATTGGTGCAAAAATTCGCCAGGTGGCGCAAAAATTCGCCATCTGGTGCATTTTTGCACCAGCTAAACCAGACTGATTTTATTGACGGCTTCGCGTTTCTTTTCATCAATGATCTTGGCGTAAATCTGCGTAGTTTGCAGATTCTTATGTCCGAGCAACTTTGAAACCGTATAAATATCCGTTCCGAGTGTGATCTGCAAAGTCGCAAACGTGTGACGGAAAGAATGAAAAGTAATCTTCCGGCTGATGCCCGCGTTTTTGGTCCAGCCCGGTAAATAAGCGCACTGCCAGTATTCAAGATTAGAAAAAGCTTTTGCGTCACTATCTTTGCGCTCGCCGAGCAGCGAAAAGGCTTGCTCGCTGATCGGCAGCGTTTCCGCTCCCTTCGTCTTCTTCTGTTTGAACCGGATAAAGTATCCCTGTTCCTCGCTGTGCTGTATCTCGCTCCAGACGAGCTTTTCAACGTCAGAATACCGCAAGCCGGTCAGCGCGGAAAACAATGCCGCCCGCCGCAGATCTTCATATTCAAAAGGCGTTTTCGCCAAGTTTTGCAGCTCTTCGAGCGTTAAAAATTCGCGCTGCGTGTCCTGAAGTTTAATTGATTTGATCCGGTAAGCCGGATTTGTCGAAATCATTTTACCGTCAAAGGCTTCGCGGACGGCGACTTTGAATTTATCGAAGTAATTCGAAGCCGTATTACGCGACAATTTGCCGTTTTCAAGCAGATATACTTTGAATTTCTCGCAAAAATGTGGTGTCAGATCAGCAAATTTGCATTCTCCGCCCGTGAACTTTTCGAGATATTTGTAAACTGAATTCCAGTTCTCGTAACTGCTTTGCGAAAGGTTCTTTTTACCTTCGGTGATTTGTTCAAAATAATTAAGAAAACTTTTCTGTTTGTTCCGAACTATGACAAACCCGTAACTGCCGGCTTGAAATTCGAGCTGCCGCTGCGCCCGGATGTTTTCGCCCAGCATTTTCGTCTGCTTGTTATGTTCTCTTTCAAGTTCTGTTTTCGGCTTCTCGAAAATATGAAGCCGCAGATGCTCGCGCCGGGTTTGCCTGTTCGTCTCCGGGTGCGTAATCGGCGGATAAAAGTCCAGATAGAGACTTATCTTGCCGTGCTGAAGTTTCTTCTCTCTGAGAAAAACTTTGATCATAACTGTTTTACGAAAATAACCTGTCAACGTCGGTTCGCTTTATAACGATTCGCCTTCCGAAACGAACCGCATTCAAACGATTCTCTTTTATCGCCCGGCTGACCGTGGAACGGCTGATGCCGAGCAGACCGCAGACTTCCTCGACTTTCAGAAAGTCTTTCGCCTGCACCGCCGCAATCGGAATCGAAACGCTTTTCACGGTTTCGAAATTGCTTGTTTTGATTTTTGAATTCCTCGTCCGGGCTTTATAAGCCCTCGAAGCGCACCGATGCTGGCAGTATTTCGTAACGGTCGTCCGAGCCGTAAACTCGTTTCCGCAAAAATCGCAGATGCGCTGTATTAAAATGTTCGAGCTCATTTTTGCCTTTTCACACTCTTAATTCGCTGTGCGTCTGTATGTGTCATAATTTGTCCAAACTCACTTTTTAAGATTGGTTATAATTCAAGAAATACAGACAGCATACAGAAAGATACATAGAAACACAAACTAAAACGAAATATCAATAAACGCTAAAAACAGAAAAAGCCTGATGAATACAGGCTTTTATTGGATATTTTATTTTTTGGTTATGGATACTTATTGCTTCTTACTTTCCGATACAAAAAGTGGAGAATATTTTGGTTAGCATATCTTCGGTAGTAGTTTCGCCGGTAATTTGTCCCAGAAACCTCAATGCATTATGCAAGCCGATTAAAACAATTTCTTCACTTTGGTTGTTGGTTAGAGACAATTCTGAGATTTCAATTTCTGATTTGGCTCGCAGAAGCAAATCTTGATGTCGCGCATCGGTGATTAAAAACCCTGTGTTTTCGATGTCTCGTGTAGAAAAAGGTTCAATGATAGCTTTTTGTAATTCTTCTAATCCCTCACCGGTTTTGGCGGAAATTTTAAGAGATGGATATTGATTTAAAAGTGTATTTTATTTTGGCGCAAATCGGTCTTATTTATGACGATCAAATAATTTAAGTCTTTAATTTGCTCAAGAATTTCTTCATCTTCAACGGTCAAATTTTCAGAACCGTCTAACAATAAAATAATCAAATCCGCATCGAGCATTGCACGTTTTGTGCGCTCGACACCGATGCTTTCAACAATGTCTGTGGTATCCCGCAAACCTGCTGTATCAATTAGTGAAACGGGAATGTTATTTATTGTAAATTTTTCGTGTAACTGGTCGCGCGTGGTTCCGGCAATTTCGGTTACAATAGCACGATCTATTCCAAGTAAAGTGTTGAAAAGACTAGACTTGCCGACATTTGGTCGTCCCACCAATGCGACTCTCAAGCCTTCGCGAAGTAATTTCCCCGCCTGAAAAGTCGAAGCCATTTGTCCTAAATCGTTTGCGATATTTTGCATATCCGATTTGATTTTCTCAATTTGAAATTCGGGTAAATCATCTTCAACAAATTCGAGAGTTGATTCCAAAATCACGATGAGATTCAAAAGGTCATCTTTCAATGGTTGAAGTTGATTAGAAAGTTCGCCGCGCAGTTGGCGTACTGATTGTCGGGCGGCGGCAGCAGTTTGCGCGTCAATCAAGTCCCGAATAGCTTCAACCTGGCTTAAATCCATCCGATCATTTGCCAATGCTCGAAGTGAAAACTCACCGGCTTCCGCAATTCGCGCGTCAAGCCGAAGACACGAATCTATTATTTCACGCAAGATTACAGGCGAACCGTGACAGCTTATTTCGATTACGTCTTCGCCCGTAAATGATTGAGGTGATTGAAAATATGTTATTAAAACTTCGTCGAGTATTTCTTCGGTTCGCAGATCGTAAATTTTGCGAAGTGAAGCAAAACGCGGTTTGGGTGCAAAAGTGTCATCGCGAATGAGTTTATGGACAATTTGAAGCGCTTCCGCACCGCTTAGGCGAATCACGCCGATTCCGCTTCTTCCGAGCGGCGTTGTTAAAGCGACAATTGTGTTAGCTGCCATAAAAATTTGAAAAAAAAACACAGAGTGGTTAAATTTGCCTCTGTGTTTTTATAAAATATAATTTTGAAATAATTATTTGAGGCGAACCTGCAATCTTCGGTCTTTCCCAAAACCGACTGATTCGGTAGTCAAATCGCTTTCTTCCTGTAATGTCAGGTGGATAACTCGCCGTTCGGTTGAATTTAATACGCCGAAAGTAAACGGTCGGTCATTTTTGCGAACATTTTGCGCGGCGAAACGCGCCATCGCCTGCAACTCGGCTTTGCGCGTTTGACGAAAACCTTCGGCATCGCAGATGAAACGCTGTGAACGGTCGAGTTCTCTGCCGTAAATTTGAAATAAAAGCGTCTCGAAAGCATCGAGCATTTCACCATTCTCACCGAGCATCAGCGGGACATCCGCACCGCTTAAATTCAAAATACAACCTTCCTCGGTAAAGTTTGACGCGACCCGCAAATCAAAGCGCAAATCACTCAGAACGTCGGTCAAAAATTCCTCTGCTTTTTGGCAAGTTTCGTTCATAATAAGAAAATTAAACGGATGAAAAATATAACGAATTTACAATATTTTTAAGAAGTCGAAAGATTGGGCTTCACTTTTTTGGCATTTCTCGGAATACTTTCAACGATTTCCTCTTTCGGCGGTTCGCCTGTTTTGTTCATCCGGTTGATAATCATCTGCTGCGCGAAACTGACGATGTTGCCAAAAAACCAGTAAAGCAATAATCCGGCAGGCGCACTCCACATAATCCAGAGCATCATTACCGGCATCAGATACGTCATCATTTTCTGCTGCATCTGCTGTTCGGGCGTGACGGTTGCCGCTTGCGGCGTAAACTTCATCGAAAGAATCATCGAAAAAGCGAAACCGAATTCAAGCAGATGCCACGGATCGCCAGCCGACAAATCAGGCAGCCACAAAAACGACGCCTGACGAAAACCGATAGAAATCGTCACTGCCGTGTAGAGAGCAATTAAAAGCGGAAACTGAAGCAGCATCGGCAAACAACCGCCGATGGGCAGCGCGGCTTTCGTCATCCGCAACTGCTCCATTTGCAGTTCGCGCATACGCGGATCGTCCGCCGGAATACCTTTTTTCTGATATTCCTTCATTCGATCCTGTAATTCCTTCATTTTTGGCGCGTTGCCCGAAGCCTTTTTGAACGACTTCGACTGATACCAACGCATCGGGAAAAGCAGCGAATAAAAGAAAAATGTGAAAATTATAATCGCCAGACCATAGCTTCCAAAAAGCGTATTGAGAAACGTCAGCGCGTATAGAATCGGAATCGCAAGATGCTTAAAAGTCCATCTAAACGCGCTCCAATTGCTGAAATTTATAAAATCTTCGAGATCAATCGGTCTGCCTACCGAAGCCGTTAAAGATTGGTTATATTCGTTTAGAACAAAATAATCCTTCGTGCCGGTATAGATTTTTGTCGTTGAACCGTCAGCAACAATCGGAACATACGCCGTCAGCAAATGTCTGGTTTCTTTGGTCGTCGCCGTCCGCATAATCCAACTGAAAATGCTGTAATAAAACGGTTTAGTCTCGACTTCGTATTTCGAAGTACGATATTCCAGACCGCTCGTTTTCTGTGACGGAATCGCCGCCATCGCAAAATAAGCGTCGCCCACGCCAGCCCAGTCAATATCGCCGTTAACCGCCAGCGTTCCAGAATCTTTTTCGCTCGGAATCATTGAAACCGCCGTATGGCGCGAAGTTCCGCCGTCCACAAAAGCCACGGCTTCCGGTTCGATGTGATAAGTATTGTGATTATTGATTCCGTGATCGCCGATGCTCGCGCCGATTAGTAATTTGGTGTTCGGAACAGGCTGATTGTTTTTGGTCAGCTTGATTTTTAGGTCGGTAACGTAACTGTTAGCGTTGAAAACAAATGATTTAGTGATTTCTAGATTATTCGCTTCGTCGCGCAGAACGTAATCAATCTGTTTCGATTGACCGTCGCCGAGTTCGACCGTTTCTTCGTTTACCGAAACCGTATAATTTCGCTCATTAATTAAAGCGTCTATATTCGGATCGCCGGTCACTAAACGAAACGGAATTTCGCGCGGACTGTGGTTTAACGCTTCGGGCGAGATTAATTCGAGCGGTTTCTGTTCACCGTCTTTGGAATTATCAGCGAACAAAAGTTTTTCGCCCCGGTAGGATTTATTTTTCAATAAAACCCAGCTCGTCGCCAACGCGCCCTTTGAATCAAGTTTAACCTGATAAAGCGGCGTTTTAATCAAGATTGATTTATTCGGCGTAGTATCGGGCGTAGAAGCAGCCGCGTTTTGCTGTGTCGGCGCAGTTTGATTCTGAGCAGTTTCGGGACTCGGTGTCGTGCTTACAGTATTTTGCGCCGTATTTGAATTAGTATTCGCCTGATCAATTTTCTTCGGCGGAAAAAAATATGACCAGCCTAAAAAAACCGCCAGTGAAAGTACTGCCGCGAGGATAAAACGAAATTGATTTGATTGTTTATTATCTGCCATTTGTTGTAAACAGCGAGTTTATAAGCGGCGAACCGGAAAAGCCGAAAGGCTTTTCTGCTCGATACTTACGGCTCACTTAATCGGATCGTAGCCGCCTTTAGAAAAAGGTTGACAGCGTAAGATACGTTTTACGCCCAGCCAAGTTCCGCGAATTGCGCCGTATTTTTCGACCGATTCGCGCGCATATTCCGAACAGGTCGGTTCAAAACGGCACGAAGGCGGCAAAAAAGGCGAGATAAACGCCTTGTAAAGCCGCAGGAAATTTAAAACTAAAAACTTCATTTGCTCCGCGCTTCGCCGTTTGATTCGCCTTTTTTCGATTCGTAAATTTTGACTTTCGTGATTATCTGCCGAAATTCTTCGAGCGGTTTTTCAAGCTTGACCTTCAAAAGACTGCGCCGCGCGTTCAAAACCCAATCGAACTTCGTTTCTAATTCAGCGAGTTCGGCGCGACTCAAACGAAAAGTTTCACGCAACAGACGTTTCGCCCGATTGCGGTCGTGCGCCTTGTTGCTGATTTTCTTGGAAGCAGTAATGCCGACTCTTTGAACTGCGCCTGCCGACGGCTTAATAAAAACCGTGACGAAACGACCGTCAAAACGCTTGCCGTTTTCGTAAACCACGCGAAATTCTTTCGGTTTTCGCAGACGGTTTTCCTTCGGCAGACGAAAATCTAATAATGTTTGACCGTCAATACTTTGCGTCCCTTCGCACGGCGGCGTTTCAAAACGGCGCGTCCGTTCTTGGTTGCCATTCTCGCTCTGAAGCCGTGCTTCTTCGCTCGTCGGCGGTTGTTCGGTTGAAATGTTCTCTTTGGCATAATTATTCATTACCTCACTTAAAAGTGAAAACCTAAAGTTTATGGAAAAATCGCAGTTATGTCAAAACGCGTCGCCAAAATCATCGTAATTTTGTGCAATTCTTGCCGGAATTTCCAGTTTATGCGCAACCGCGATTCAGAATTAAAAACACAAGAGATAATAGAAAAAATTTTCAAAAAACAGTTTTAATTTCAATCAAAAACAACACGTCTTTCGGCGATTCGGTAATTTCCCGCAGCAATTTGGCGCAAAGCCTCAATGTATAGCGCGTGTTCCAGTTTCAAAATCTTCACCGACAATGTTTCCGCTGTGTCGTCGTCCGCCACTTCGACCGATTTTTGCAGAATAATCGCGCCGTGATCGAGAGCTTCGTCAACGAAATGAACGGTGCAGCCGGAAATTTTCACGCCGTATTCAATTGCCTGTTTCTGCGCGTCCAAACCTTTGAACGCGGGCAGCAAACTCGGATGAATGTTGATAATTTTGTCGGGAAAAGCGCGAACGAAATCTTTCGATAAAAGCCGCATATAACCGGCGAGACAAATTAATTCAACGCCGCGTATTTGCAGTTCGCCGATAATTTCCGCGTCGTGTTCTTCGCGCGAACGCTTGTTTTTGGCGATAACCAACGTCTCGATGCCGCGCTCTTTGGCTTTTAACAACCCTTCCGCGTCCGCTTTGTCGCTTATCACGACTGCAACCTCACAATTGACAATCAAACCGCTCTGAACGGCTTCGACGATTGCCTGCATATTCGAGCCGCGCCCGGAAATTAAAATTCCTATTTTCATTAGTTCCAATGTTTAAGCCGCGTCCAAATTTCGGGAAGCGGCTGTTTTAAACCGCGACATATTAAAATATTAAAATTTTCTTCCTTCATTCCGAAAGGCACGCCGACGGGCGTTTTTTCCTCAACACTTTGACAAAAATTTTCCCAATCCTTCTTTTCGTCACCGAGAATTATCATCACGCTGCCGTCATAATTTCGCGGTCCCCAAAGATAATAACTCTGATGTCCGCTGATCGCTTTCGGCAGATTATAACGCCCGCCGAATAAATCAATTGCGCCTGCTTCGCCGTAATTTCCTGTCAAAACCGCCGCTCGCCCGCGTTCTTCGGGCGGCAAAGAATTATAAACTTCCGCCGTTTTCGCCGTCATTTCCTGCCAGCCGAATTGGTCGCCGTAATGCTGCGGCAAAATGCCCTGATGCCCGACTTCGGTTTTCGGCGGCGCGATTCCCAAAGCATTTTGATATTCGATAAACCGTTCGACCGGCAAAACCGGCATTGCCACCGGCAAAAAGATCAAACCGCCAGCAACTAAAAGCGCGGGAAACACGACTTTGACAATTTTCCCGAAGCGGAACGACTGCAAAAAATTTTCCCAAAAAACGCCGCCTGCCGCAAAAAGCATCGGGTAAACAGGCGCGAGATAATAATTTTTCGCCTTCAAAACAATCATTATTATCAGTGTCACAAGGTATGCGATGCCGAGCGTTCGAAATCGTTTTCCCGTTTTATCGGCGAGTAGATACCAAAGTCCGGCGAGCCAGACGAGCGCGGTCAGCGGCAGCATTATAAAAATCTGCTGAAAGATGAATTCGTGCGGCAGCAGAACGATGTTTTTGCCGGTTTTCTGGACGTTTTGCAAAAGTTCGAGCGTCGCCCAGTTGTTTTGGTACTGCCAGACTAAATTCGGCAGAAAAATCAAAAAAGCGATGGCGGCGGCAAACCAGATGTTTTTACCCGCGAAAAACTTTCGGTCTTTCGTGCAAATCAGCCCGATGACAAATGCCAAACCGAAAAAAACAAACGAATGTTTGTTCATCAAACCGAGTCCGGCGAGCGCACCGAACAGCAGCCACCAACGCGGATTTTCGCGCT
Organism: Pyrinomonadaceae bacterium; assembly: GCA_963761145.1. GTDB lineage: Bacteria > Acidobacteriota > Blastocatellia > Pyrinomonadales > Pyrinomonadaceae. The sequence continues at coordinate 95,965 of CAVXFU010000003.1, read as the reverse complement.
TGACCGCCAGTATATAAGCAATCGCACAACCCGTCCAAAACAGCGATTCGTAGGCATTCATTGACAAAAGATTGTCGCCCGCCAGATAAATCGGCGCGATAAGAACGCATAAACACGCCAGCAAAATCGCGTAATGCCTGCCGCCGAATTCGCGCACGAGCCAGCCGGTCAAAACGATTCGCAAGGCGCCCGCGAACGCCGGTAAAAACCGGATTGCGCCGAGCGAATCGCCCAAAACCATGCGGCTTAATTTCGTAATCCAGACGCTCAAAGGCGCGTGGTCCGGATAACCGAACGCGAGATGTTCCGCGCACGCCAAAAAATACATCTCATCGCGGAAATAGCCGTATTTATTGATCGCCAACAGAAAAAGAACGAGTTTCACAGCGGCGAGCGCGTAGGCGACGTGGATTGGACTGCGCCAAAATTCGTTTGTATTTTCGGTATTTTCCATCGAAACGGTTACGAATCAACAATTTCGTTTGTTCTGAAATTGTCGTGACTGCCTCTTAATTAAAACCCAACATAAAATTTTTTCCAAATACGCGGCAATTTTTTGGAAACAAAAGCCGATTGAGATTTTTATTGCTCAAAATACGATTCAGGGCAGGCTTATTTTCCTAATTTTAACCAGGCGGTAAATCTAAAAATATAAAGATGTTAGAAGAATTATGAAAAATTTAATTGAAACACAGTTAACAGAGGCAGATCAGACGGCTATTGATAAAGCCATCAACGATTTGGAAAACGTCATCAAAGACAAATTAGTCGCGCTGACGCAGGAAGAACGGGTCAAATACGGCTCGGTCAATGAACAAAACAAACTTTTGGTCAACAAAGTGCGCGATTATCACCAAACCGACCCGTCGAAAAGCTCGCCGGACGTAAATTGGGACAATTTCGAGACCGATTATCAGGCTCGCGGATTTCTCGGCACCCGCGCCCAACGCCTCGAAAGCATCATCTATCGAATGATCAGCACGAAAATTCTGCACGATTACGACAATTATCAAGATTCGCTGGACGAATACGCCCACGCCAATTTTAGAAAAGGTATGGAAGAACCGGGCTTCGCCGAAAAAGTCGCCGAACTAAAACAGTTTTTCAGCCGTTCGGGAACTGCCAAACCAAAACCTTCCGCCGAAGAAGGCTAAACACGCAGAGTTGTTCTGTTTTGATACGAGTTTTAGGTTCGAGACCCAAAGTTTTAGGTCTCGAACCTAAACTTTCACGTCTCGAACGTAAACTTTTAGGTTCCGAACGCCAAAAGTTTAGGTCTCGAACCCAAAAGTTCACGTCCGAGACTTAAACTTTTGGGTAAGATCGCCAAACGATGATTGATTTAACCTAATCGGTTGACATCTTAAAGCGAAGAGAAGAGGTGATCGGAAAAAGCATCGGTGAAATAATTACAATAAATTGTTAAAAGTTCACATATTTGCTAACCTTTTTTATGCGCGAAGTGGTTTTCTACAAAACACAAAGCGGCGATTGCCCGATTGAAAAGTTTTTAAACTCGCTGTCTGCCAAACAAGCCAAAAAGGTGACTTGGGTGTTGAGTTTGATTGAAGAACTCGCGTTGGTGCCGAAACAATATTTCAAAAAACTCGCAGGCACCAGCGATATTTGGGAAACGAGAATTGATGTCGGCAGCGATACTTTTCGCCTTTTAGGATTTTTTGATAAAGGCAGTTTAGTGATTTTGACAAACGGTTTTGCCAAGAAAACTCAGAAAACGCCCGTGTCGGAAATCGCTTTGGCGGAAAATCGAAAAAAGGATTATCAAAACAGAAAAAAATGAGCGACTTGAAAAAATATATTGCCAATCGAAAGAAAACGGATGCCGACTTTGCCGAAAATTACGAAGAAGGCTTTGAAAATTTCAAAATCGGCGTTCTCCTGCGTCAAGCCAGGGAAAGCGCGGGCATCACGCAGGAAGAAGTAGCGAAAAAACTGCAAACAAAAAAATCCGCCATCTCGCGGATAGAAAACCACTCGGAAGACATTCGCCTTTCAACTCTGCAAAAATACGCCGAAGCATTAGGCAAACAGCTTCGTTTGGAAATAAGTTAAATCAAAGATTTATCGTCAGCGAAACGCGCCTTGATTTTTTGCAGGCGCGTTATCATTATTGATTATTGATTTTCCAAAATGAATCTATTCAATATCCGAAGGCGCATCTTCTGGAACATCTTTCGGAGAATCTTCACCGGCTAACTTTGCGCTTTTTAATTTATTATCTAAAAAATCTATGGATAAAGTAAGAGAATCTGCCAATCCTAAATGAACTAATAAATTAACGCTGCTCTCTGTTTCAATCCTTTGTAAATAGGGTGTTTGATGGCGACCGATTATCTCTTCTACTTCCGCTTTTGACATTTCCTTTTTTAATTCGTTTCTGACGTGGTAAAGAACAAAACGCCTTTCCCAGTTAGGAGCAAAAAACCAGGCGAAAACGAGTGCCATAGTTATTCCAACAAAGAAATAAGCAAACTTTTCAAGACAATCTTTCATTTATTTAACTATGTATTTATGAAAACTTCTCTATCTCCTTTGATTACACGTCCGATTTCGACACATTCGCTCAAATTATTTTTCAAAAACTCTTTATCCGCTTCCGCGCAAACGACGACCATTCCGATTCCCATATTGAAGGCGCGGAACATTTCGCCGGTTTCGACGCTGCCGAGCGTCTGCATCAAGCCGAAAACGGGAAGTTCGTCCCAAGTTCCGCGCATTAATTCTACTGAGACGTTTTCGGGCAGAATGCGCGGAATGTTTTCCAGAAGTCCGCCGCCGGTGATGTGCGCCAAGCCTTTGATTTTGCCCGAATCAATCAGTTTATCGAGCGGATTTAAGAAGCTCGCGTGCGGTTTCAGCAACGCTTCGCCGACCGTTTCGCCGAGTTCTTCGATATACGAATCGGTTTGATAACCGCCGATTTCAAAAAATAATTTGCGGGCGAGCGAATAACCGTTCGTCTGCAAACCGCTCGACGGCAAGCCGAGAACCGCATCGCCCGCTCGAATATTTTTTCCGTCAATCACTTTCGATTTATCAACCACGCCGACGATAAAACCTGCCAAATCGTATTCGCCGTCGGCATAAAATCCCGGCATTTCTGCTGTTTCGCCGCCGAGCAGGACGCATTTATTTTCCTTGCAGGCGATGGAAATTCCTTCGACAACTGAAACAGTTACGTCGGGTGAAAGTTTGCCGGTCGCAAAATAATCGAGGAAAAACAGCGGTCGTGCGCCCTGAACCAAAATGTCGTTCGTGCAGTGATTCACCAAATCCTGTCCGATTGTATGGTGAATTCCCGTTTCAAACGCGATTTTCAGCTTCGTGCCAACGCCGTCCGCCGAAGCGACTAAAATCGGCTCGCTCATTTCAGGGAACATCGCCGAAAACATTCCGCCGAAGCTGCCGATTTCCGTTAAAGTTCGCTCGTTAAACGTTGATTTGGCAAAGGTTTTAATTTTATCGAGCGCGAGATTCGCGTTATCAATCGAAACGCCCGCGTCCGCGTATGAAATTGGTTTAGTCATAAATTTGAATCGTTGTAAATTAAGCCGCAATACCAATTAATGGAAAAAAAGATTTGCCCACGAAACACACGAAAAGCACGAAATAAAAAACAAAAGAAATTAATTGCTTTCTTTTTCCGTTTCTTTCTTGTGTTTCGTGGGCAATTTTCTTCAAATTTTTGACAATGGGCAACTTGGTCAAATTAAGCCTTGATATTAAATTCTCTTTCTAAAATTTCGTTGAATTGTTCGTCATTATCAATGTCAGTTTCTGTTTTCTCGCCGTTTTTCGTCTCGATAAAATTTTTATCGGTCAAAGTTTTGCGCCCGTCGCGCGTCAGCAGAGAACAGACTTTGCCGCGCATAAAATGCGATGCGGGCGACGTTTGATGAAACTCGCACATTGAAACAAACTCTTGTAAATCACGATTTACGTTGCAGAAAATATATTCGCTGCGCCAATTTCCGCCATCTTTTTTGGCGACTTCAAAATATTCGTCGTCGTGTTTTCTAATCATAAACACGCCGCAATCGTCTGTTTGCTCGACATCCGTAACGAATTTTAAAGGCTCGGCGGTGAAATTTCCAAAACCGACATCAACCAGATATTCGTCCGCACCAATTATCGTCAAAATCGCCAGATGATCGTATTCGCGGCTGAAATCGCTTTTGCCGTCGCTGACCCGCGCCGAAATTATTTTATTTTCAAAACCGATTTCCTTTAACAATTCATAAAACAAACCGTTCAATTCGTAACAAAATCCGCCGCGCTTTTCGCCGACAATTTTATCGTAGAAACGATTTGCATCTAATAAAATCGGTCGTTTCCAATGAACATCGAGGTTTTCAAACGGAACGGTCAAAAGATGCTGCCGCTGTAAAAATCTCAAAGTTGCCGAATCCGCCGTAAAGTTCGTTTCCTCGATTCCGATGCGGTTTAGATAACTTTGCCTGTTCATATTTGTTCGATTAAAAATTATACTTGGAAACGAATTCAAACGAAACTTTATTGACTTAGTTAATTATCGCGTTTAGCATTTCTTTGGAGAAAAATATGAGTTTTACATTAATTGATTTGGGTTCGGAAAATTTCGAGTTTCGCGCCAACGTCTGGAACTGGAAACCGGCAGTGGAAATTATCAAAAGTTTTGACATCGTTGACGAGGGAAAACTGCGTCAAATGGGTTATAACGCCACCGGCGCAAAGTTTTCGCAGGACGAAGCGAATTTGATCGGCGCAAAAATTCGTGACGAAATTTTGCCGAAAATGGAACCGAATAAACGCATTTTCGCCGATTTGTCCGTCACCGACGCGCCCGACGACGGAACTTTATACAAAGATGAAGACGAACAATGGAAAAACTACAGCGCGACTTTCGTCTGGCTCAAGGAATTTTCGGAGTTTTGCTTGAAATCAAAAGGTTTCCAGGTTTTTTAGCATTTTGTTCAACGTCAATATTTCAGTAAACATTTATCGGGAAGGTCAAAAGTGAATCTGGATTATAAAGCTCTCATCGAATTTTTACTGTTGGTTTCATTCGCCACCGTTCACGGTTACATTGGCGCGTGGCTCGCCGTGCGAATGCTTTTTCGTCCGCGTAATCCGGTGAAACTTTTGGGTTTAACCGTTTTTCCGCAGGGAATGATTCCGCGTCACCGCGACCGTTTGGCAGCCGCGATTGGCAAAGCCGTCGGCGAAGATTTAGTTTCGCAGGAAACGATTGTTGATGAGCTTTTCGGCAAAGAATTTCTGCGCAAAAAAATTCAGAGCGTCATTGATTCCTACACCGAAGATTTGCTTTCGCAAAATTATCCGTCGCTCGTTGACACTCTGCCGGCGAATCTGCGCGAGCCGGTTTTGGATGCCGTTTCGTCTTTGCAGTTGAAAATCGGCACACACATTCAACAGGTTTTGAAAAACGAGGAAACCGCGCAGTCAATTAATCAGTTCGTCGAGCGGCGCGTTGACGAATTTTTATCGCAGAGAGTTTCCGAAGTTGTGACGGAAGAACAGCTTCACAAAGTTTTGAGTTTTCTCGAAACGCGCGTGCGCAACCTTGTCAAAGAACCGACGCTCGAGAAGAAAATCGGTGATTTTATCGGCAAACGCATTGACGATTTGGCGAGCGCGACCACTCCGCTCGGCGATTTGTTCACGCCCGACGCGATTCAGCTTTTAAAGGAAAAAGCCGTCGAGCAGATCGAACCGATTGTGCATCAACTGGCAAACGTCGCCACGTCCGAACGCACGCGCAATCAAATCGGGACTTTAATAAAAAGAGAAGTTCACAATTATTATGAAAATCTGGCGTTTTTCAAAAAGATTTTCGTCTCGCGCGATAATTTGATCAGTGAAGTTGATGATTTGGTCAACGAAAATTTGCCGAAACGACTTGAAGAAACTTTGCGCGGCGAATTTTTTGAACAGGAAGCCAGAAAATTTCTCGACGGCGCGATTGACAACGCGCTCGCCAGACCTTTGCCCGAAATTATCGGCAAAATCGCGCCTGACCAGCTCGAACGACTGAAAAAACAAATCACCAAAGCCGTCGTTTCAGTCTTGCAGGGCGACGAAATGCAGAATTCGATTTCCGCATATTTGACCGACAATCTGCGTAAAATTCGCCCGCACAGTTTAGACGCGATTTTGCAGACCGTTCATCCCGAATCCGAAGAAAAACTCAAACGATTACTGGCGAGCGGTTTGCTGAATGTTCTGAATCGTGATGAAACGGCGGCGATTATCAACCGCGTTTTGGCAAAGCAAATTGAGCGGCTTCTGTCCGCGCCAATCGGTAAATTGTCCGACCACATTGCCGAAGAAAAAGTTCGCGCCGCCGGAAAATCTTTCACCGAGACGATTATCAATGCCGCCAGAGAAAAACTGCCGGACGCGATCAGAGAATTCGACATTGGCAGCGTTGTGCGCGAAAAAATCAACAACTATCCGGTCGAAAAACTCGAATCGCTCGTGATGTCAATCGCCAAAGAACATCTGCGAACCATCGAGCTTTTCGGCGCATTTTTCGGTCTCGCGCTCGGAGTCGCGCAGTTTTTTCTTCAACACTACGTTTCCGGCTGGCTGGTTATAAAATAAATTTCCGTCTAAACAAATCCTTAAACACTGATATTTCTCCTGAACCGAATCAATCTAAATGCGGCGAATAATCCGTCAGCGAACTGCGGAACTTTGCCGCAAAACATTTCGTTTTGTTCAAATAGATTCTTTTCGGGAGAAATTATTATGAAAAAAATAACTTTGATAGTTTTTATATTTGCTTTATCAATAGGTGTGAGTTTCTCGACAAATTGCAGTTTCGGGAATTTTACAAATTTTAGCGGAGTTCAAGGTTCGGGAACGTCAAAAAGCGAAAACAGAAACGTCAGCGGCTTTAAGAAAGTTGACGCGAGCGGCGCAGTTAACGTCGAAATTACCGCGCAGAAAAGTTTCAGCGTGACTGTGGAAGCCGACGATAATCTACTGGCAAATATCAAAACCGAAGTCAAAGGCGACACCCTGAAAATTTACAGCGAAGATCGAATTTCCCCAAAAACCAAGGTAAAAGTCACAATTTCAATGCCGACGATTGAAAATTTGGACGTTTCCGGCGCATCGAGCGGCAGCGTTGTCAGCGTCAATGCGGATTCGCTCGAACTCAAGGCAAGCGGCGCGTCAAAAATCAAAATAGACGGCACGGCAAAAGAATTAAACGCCGACGCGAGCGGCGCAAGCTCAATTGACGCGGAAAATTTGAAAGTCGAAGATGCTGATGTTGAAGCCAGCGGCGCGAGCAAAATAACCGTTTCGGCAGCGAACGATTTGAAAGTTGATGCCAGCGGCGCGAGCAAAATTACCTACACAGGCGAACCGAAAAACATTAAACAAAATTCTTCGGGCACGAGTTCGGTAACAAAAAAATAGATTGCGGTGAAATAATTTAGAAAATTAAAAAGCCACAAAAGAATTTATGTGAAGTTTTTGTGCTTTTTTGGGTTTATTATGTTTAAGTTTCAACCGCTTTTGTCTTTATTCCCATCAATTTGTCTTCAGAATCAAGTCCGACCGCATAAATATCCAGTTGGATTTTTCCGACCTTAAAAACTTTCAAATTCCGCAAATTTTGTTCCAGAACTGTTTTTAAGTTTTCGAATTTACGCGCCGTTTCCTTTTCCTCATCGCCGAACCAATCCTGAATTCCGGTCAACCGCGTGAAAAAATCGGCAATATCCCTTTCTTCAACCGGCGAATCAGTTGCGCTTTTGATTTGTTTTAACAGTTCTTCTTTAGTTACATCACTAGCCTGTTCGCCCGCAAATGGCAAAATCTCCGCGTCAGATTCGCTGATGTAATACAAACCTTCGGCGGCAATTTTTATCTGTTCAGACAGCCCGTCAGCCGCTGTTTTTCCAACTTCAGGGGCAGCATTTTTTTCGCCTTCTTTTTCCAAAACGGCTCGTTTTCTTTTTTTAATTACACCTCGTTTCAGCATAAATTTTTCGCTCCAAATTGCGGATAAATAAGTCTAACACAATCTAAATTCCTGCCAAGTTACTGTCTAAAAAAGGCTTTAATCAAATTTCCGAAATATTCTTCAAACCTGTGGATTTCTCCTTGCATTTGGGCTTTTTTTCTGTTAGCCTGTGACTCGTTTCCAATAAATATTTACTCGTAAATTATTGAAAACATTATAGTTAAGGTTTTACGTTAACATTTAAGCAACTTTCCACAAGCCTGTGGAAAACCTTGTGGAAAAGTTTTAGAAAATCATTATAAAAAAGCCAAAACCTACCAATTTATAAAGGTTTGCGGCGACATTGCTCAAGAAGTTTACAGGCTTGCTTAAGAGTTCAAAAGAAACGAGTTTTGCTTAAAAGTTTTTCTAAAGATTTAACAAAAAAAGCGCGGAGAAAAGTTATGGAATTTGGGACTGAAAACAGAACGGAAGAGAAAAATGTCTGGAGCAATATTCTCCAGTCGGTCGAGAAGCGTTTGAACAAACAAATCTTCGATGCTTGGTTTCGCCCGATACAATTTGAAAGCTGCGACGAGCAGGACAAAGTTTTGCGTCTCCGCGCCAGTCAAGTCAATAAGGAATGGGTCAGCAGTTATTATTCCGAAGTCATTACACAGACTTTAAAGGAACTTAATCTGCCGAATTACAGTCTCGACTGGGAAATTGTCGCCTCTGAAATGAATGAAAATGATTTTGCGGACGATGATGCTGAATTTTTCTTTGAAAAACAATCTAAAAATTACACGCCGCCGCCTGCACCGAGCAGCACATTTAACGGAAACGGGCATAATTATATAGAGAAAGCGAAACCGGAAACGATTATTAGAAGCAGTTCGACAAACTTCGTGGACATCGAGCCGATTGAAAATTCGCTTAATGCAAAATATACCTTTGAAAAATTCGTCGTCGGTTCGTGTAATCAATTCGCGCACGCCGCCGCGCTCGCAGTCGCTGAATCTCCCGGCAAAACTTATAACCCGATGTATATTTACGGCGGTGTCGGACTTGGAAAAACGCACTTGATGCACGCTGCCGGACACGCAATTAAGGAACGCAATCGTCATTTGCGAGTCGCGTATATTTCCGCCGAAAAGTTTATGAACGAATTGATTAACGCGATTCGTTACGACAAAACGCAGACTTTTCGCGACAAATATCGCTCGATTGACGTGCTTTTAATGGACGACGTGCAGTTTATGGCGGGCAAAGAACGCACGCAGGAAGAATTTTTTCATACATTTAACGCCCTTCATAACGATCAGAAGCAGATTGTCATTACATCAGATTGTCCGCCGCGCGAGATTCCGACCTTAGAAGAACGCCTGCATTCGCGTTTTGAATGGGGTTTGATCGCCGACATCGAACCGCCTGATTTGGAAACGAAAGTGGCGATTTTAAAACGTAAAGCCGATATGGACGGCGTAAATCTGCCGGATGAAGTGGCGTTTTTTATCGCCAGCAAAGTCAAAAGCAATATTCGGGAACTCGAAGGTTCGCTCGTTCGCATCGTAGCAATTTCATCATTGCGCGGCTTGCCGATTTCAAAGATGCTCGCGCAGGACGCAATGCGAAATATTATTGACAGCGAACAGCCGGAAGGTTTGACGATGGAAAGAATCGCCCGAACCGTCGCGTCGCATTATAAATTGTCAATCGAGGAATTAAAGTCGAAAAATAATTCGAGACAGATTGCCGTGCCGCGACAGGTAGCGATGTATTTGTGTAAAAGACTGACCAAACACAGCTTTCCCGAAATCGGGCGCGAATATGGCGGCAAACATCATACGACCGTTATGCACTCGGTTGATAAGATTGACACGGTAATAAAGGACGACAGAAATTTCCACAGGGTTGTGAGTGAGCTTATAGATAGTCTTTGCAGTTAGTTAGAGATTAGCAGCAATAAAAGTATGTGGAGTTTTTCCACAGGTATAAAATTAGAAACGTTTAAATATTGTAAGTAAAATCAATAATTAATCACAGTTTTCCACATTTCCACAGGCAAGCGATATTTTTGCCCTGTGGAAATAAGGGAAAGCTATAGTTTTGTCTATTTTTTCCACAGGCGAGTTAGTTTTCCACATTTTATCCACAGGACTTGTGGATATATAAGTTTAATCATTGCAATAAATTAAGTCGGTTTTCCACATTTCCACAGGCTCTACTACTACTACTAGATAAATAAATAGTTTTTAAATTAATAGAATTAGTAAAAGGCGGCGGATAATAAACGTATAACATTAGGGTATAATCAAGAAAATATTTAGGAGTATAGAAATGGAATTTGTAATCAAGCAAAGCGTATTAAAAGATGAGCTTGGATTCGTGCAGGGCATCGTTGAAAAGAAAAGCACGATTCCGGTGCTTTCGAATATTTTGATCGAATCAGTTGGTGAAGGAACGATTCGGATTGTCGGAACTGATTTGGACGTGACGATTCGCTGTGAGGCGCAGGCGGAAATAAAACAGGCGGGTGCGATGTGTATTCAAGCCAGAAAACTTTTCGACATCGTGCGTTTGCTCGACGGCGGCGACGTGCATTTTACGAAAGAGGAAAACGATTGGGTCAAACTGAACTGCGGCAAATCCAACTTTCGTCTTGCCGGAGTCAGCCGCGATACGTTTCCCGAAGTTCCTTCGTTCAAAAGCGCACCGATGAAACTGTCCGCCGACATTTTCAATCACTTTATTCAGAACACGGCGTTTGCGATTACCAACGAGCAATCTCGCTTTACGCTTTCGGGTGCGAAATTTATGATTGACGGCGGCTCTGCGCGGATGGTGACGACCGACGGGCATCGTCTAGCCTTTATCGAAAAGAAACTGGCTGAAGGGGCAGGAAGCGAAACTATGGACGCACTGATACCCAAGAAGGCTCTGATGGAACTCGTGAAAATCTCGCGTGATGCGAAAGGCGATGTCAGTTTCGGCGAAGACGCGAATCACATCTATTTTGAAGTGGGCGGTCGTTTGCTGATTACGCGCAAACTTTCCGGCACGTTTCCGAATTACGAAATGGTGATTCCGAAGGATAACGACAAAGTGGCGACGTTCGATGCGGAGGAGATGAAAACCGCGATTCGCCGCGTCAGTTTGATGGCTGACGAGCGGACGCGTTCGGTGCGTTTGACGATTCGTGATAATGAAATCGAGATCGGAGCGCAGTCGAGCGAAGAAGGCGAAGCGAACGAAAAAGTCGCCGCCGAATATTCGGGCGACGAAGTTTCAGTTGGTTTTAACGCGCAGTATTTGCAGGATTTCCTCAACGTCGTCGGCGCGGGCGAAGCGGAAGTGGGCGAAACTACGGAAAAAGAAACAAACGGCGAAACAGTGCGCGTCAAAGAATCGGGCAATCGTCTGCGCATCGCGTTCGAGTTCAAAGACGGCAACGGGCAAACCCAATTAAATATCGCGGGCGACAAAAACTACGACTACAAATATATTGTGATGCCGCTGAGAATATGATAAACGGAGAATAAATCTATGGTAGAAACTATAATTAACGCGTTTGCGATTATTGGTGCTGTTTCAATTTTAGTATCTATTCTCAAAAAGACTATTCTTTCATTTAAGGAATTGGGTTTGAAAAAGGTAGAGCTTCATTTTGAAAGAGATAATCCAAGTTTGATCGAATCCAAATCTACAATCTCCGCTTTGAAACTAAAAAGTCCGGCGGTAAGAACTGGAAAATTGAAATCTTAACTTAATGAATAGTGCCAGAGACGGACTTTAATGCCGCTTGATGTATTTCGGGCGGTATTTTTCTTTGCGTTATCGTAGTTTTTGCAAATTCTGCATCTGACAAATTACGGTTTGTTTGAATTGCGAACCGCTTGCCTGCCGAAAACGACTGTTGATGAAAAATTGATATTCCGATTTAAAAACCGCCGCTAAACTTAAATATTTCAATCAGGGAATCGTTTAAGTTTATGAAATTCACGAAGATTATTATTTGGATGTTCGCCATTTTCAATTTATCGGCGGCGGCATTCGGGCAAACGGGCGCGACTTTGCGCGGGAAAATTACGACCGATGCGAACAATGCGCCGGTCGGCGGCGCGGCGGTGCAGATCACGCAGTTGAGGCGTTCGGCAGAAACCGACGCGGACGGCGTTTATCAATTTACGAACGTGCCGGACGGAACTTACACGGTTGTCACGCATCTCGAAGGTTTTTCCGACCGCGTTCAAACCGTGCGTGTGACGAACGGCGCGGCGGCAACGCTCAATTTTAGTTTGAGCCTCGCCTCTCTGCGCGAAGAAGTGACGGTGACGGCGAACGGCACGGAAGAATCGGTATTCGATTCGTTTCAAACGACAACGGCGGTCGGCGCGGCACGGATTCGAGAGCAGTCAAGCACGGCAATCGGCGAAGTTTTGGAACGCGAAGCTGGTGTCAGCAAACGCTCTTTCGGTCCCGGATCGTCGCGCCCTTCGATTCGCGGCTTTGAGGGCGACCGCGTGCTGGTTTTGCAGGACGGCGTGCGCAACGGCTCGGTCGGTTCGCAGTCGGGCGACCACGGCGAACCGGTTGACACTTTAAATCTCGAACGGCTCGAAGTCATCAAAGGTCCGGCGACTCTGCTTTACGGCTCATCCGCGATTGGCGGCGTGGTCAACGCCGTGTCGGGCGATGAAGACAATGCGCATCCCGGATTTCGCGGCGCGTTTTCGGCACTCGGCGGCACCATCAACAATCAAGCAGGAACGTCCGGCAACGTCGAATACGGCTACAAAAAGTTTACGTTCAACGCCGCCGGAAATTTTTTAGACGAAAAGGATTTTCGCACGCCGTTCGGCAGAATCCCGAATTCGGCTTCGCGTTCAACCGGCGGCTCGACCGGTTTCGGCTATTTCGCCGACAAATTTTTCGTGCGCGGGACTTTCAGTCTCGACCGTCGGCGTTACGGCATTCCATACGCGCCGCTTTTTGAATCAGGCGAAATCCTGAGCATCGCTAACGGCGGAATCAACTGCGGAACGACAGAAAAACCGTCGGGCAAAATGCCGCCCGAATGCCAATTTAACGTTTACGGCATCCGCGACGCTTTCGCCAATACTTTGCCGCCAACGCCCGACGAAGCGACCGATATTCGTATGCGAAGCAACAATTATCGTGTCACGGGCGGCTTTCGCGATTTGAAAAGCCCGATTCCGCAGGCGGATTTTTATGTTAATTTCACAAACTATCGCCACGAAGAAATCGGAGTCACGGGCGGCATTGATACGGTCGGAACGAACTTTTTCAATGATACGCTGACCGTTCGAGGCGTTTTCCAGCAAGCTAAATTTAAAGAATTAACCGGACGTTTCGGCTTTGAAACCTTCGGGCGCGATTATCAAACGATTGGCGCGGAACAATTAATCAACGGCAAAGTGCGCCAGAACAATTTTGCCGTATTCGGTTTGGAAGAATACAGTTTCAGCCGCGTGGCTTTACAATTCGGCGGGCGTGTCGAAACAAATCGTTATCTTCCGACGAATGCTGATTATCAGGAACGCGATTTCACAGGTGTTTCCGCCGCGTTCGGCGCGAGATTCAGACTTTGGGACGGCGCGGCTTTCGTCGCTAATCTGAGCAGTTCGTATCGCGCTCCGGCTCTCGAAGAACTGTATAATTTCGGCGCACACGTCGGAACGGTGACTTTTGAAATCGGCGATCAGAATTTGCAGCGCGAACGCTCGAACGGCATCGAATTCAGTTTGCGCCAAAACCTAAAACGCATTCGTGTTAACGGCAGCGTATTTTACTACCGCATCAATAACTTCATTTATCTCGCTCCGCAAGATGCGGATAACAACGGCAGTATAGATGTGCAAGATAATTTACCGATTGGCATGTATCGCCAGAACGACAGCCGTTTCTTTGGCGCGGACGTTTCGGCTGACGCGGATATTAATAAATATCTCGGCGCGTTTGTTGTCGCCGATGTCGTCAGTGCGCGTCTGCGCGATGAATTTGAAACGCCTCTGCCGCGCATTACGCCCGCCCGCATTCGCACCGGACTTGATTTTCGATACGGAGGTTTGAGCATTCGCCCCGAAGCCGTATTCGTCGGGCGAAAAAGTGCAAACGATATTTTCACTCTCGAAACGCCGACCGCCGGTTACGGTTTGTTCAATATTAACGGTTCATATACCGTTTCAAACGAACATTACGCGCATATTTTTACCTTCGGAGGACAGAACTTAACCGACAAGGTTTATCGCAATCACGTCAGTTTTATCAAAGATTTACTTCCCGAAGCCGGACGTGGATTTCGCGCTTCATACACGATTCGCTTTTTCTAAACAAATAAAACTTTGCAAAAAAGGCGCGAGAATAGATATTCTCGCGCCTTTTTTTGCCCAAATAACTTATTCGATTGATTTGTCGGTTACACAGTAATCATACATAATAAATTGAGCGACAATTTTGTCCGCACATTGACAACCCTTTTTGCCGGATTAAAAAAAAATGTTGCAACCGGACGTTTTTTTAGTGTATGACTATTTAATTGAGTACCATGAAAGCTGCCAAAAACGATAGAATATATGTGAGAGTGAGCAAAGAAATCAAGGCAGATTTCGAAACGGTCGCCGCCTATCGCGGTTTGAAAACCTCCGCGTTGCTGCACTCCTTAATCGTGAAGACAATTCACGAACAACGGGAATTAACGTCGCAGATATTTAAGACAATAATTCCCGCTGAAAATTTACCCGAAGAATCTAAAGGCACACGGAAAACGCCGCAATCGGAAAATAAACGAGCTGATAGTAAAACTAAAAAGACGGTTAAAACTATCAACGTCGGGAGCGGCAAAATTCCATTGATTGACGAAGCCGAGTCCGCCGCAAACGAGCGGGAAGATGAATAAAAAAGCACTGTTTCCGAGCGAAAACAGTGCTGTTGAAATTGTATATTTTCAATTAGTTTAGAAAATATACGAACGGATTAAATTCGGTAATCCAATCCGTGACGACGGAAATTACCGAATTGTCACTGAAAATTCGACTGCCGTCTCCGTTTTCTCCAGTATTACCAGGCTGGTTCGGCGGTTCGCAGACGGAAGCAGGTGTGTTGATATGTCCTCTGGTGCAGTTTGGATTTGGCAGAACGACAGGATCGTCAGCTAAAGCTGCAACGGCAAACATAGAAATCAGAATTAATGTCGAAATTGTTCTTTTCATTTTTGGTTCTCCTAAGTTTTTGATTTATCTTAAAGTTGGTATGAGTCGTTTAATTCTCACAGAAGCAAACGACATAACTATATTAGCAAAAAAAATTGCTATTACTGATTGTGCTATGAAAAAAGTTAATCTTACAAGCGCGTATCTACAGGAATGTTTAAAAAAGGCACGGTTTTATGAATTTTGCAAAGATTCAGAGCGTGCTTTGGCAGTTATTAGACCAATTTGGGCAAACATCGAAGAACCTCCTGATACAAGCGATTTAAGCGAGCGAGATGCCTGGGAAGTTCTGCTGATTTGCGGCAGCGTTATTTCGTCCTACGGTTCAACGCATCAGAAAAAGCACTATCAAGAATTAGCCGCCGATATGTTAACACGCGCACGCGATGCGGCGGTTGAACTGGGCGAACGCGATTTGATTGCCGAATCGGAAAAACAACTGGCAACCGCTTACTGGTTAAACGGACAGGTGGACAATGCCCTCGCTTTTTTAAATACGGCTTTGAGTAAATACTCCGATGCCGAACAACTGACTAACACAATT
Source organism: Pyrinomonadaceae bacterium (assembly GCA_963761145.1). Lineage (GTDB taxonomy): Bacteria > Acidobacteriota > Blastocatellia > Pyrinomonadales > Pyrinomonadaceae. The sequence continues at coordinate 80,211 of CAVXFU010000003.1, read as the reverse complement.
TGCCTGTTGGTGCAGACTAATCTGTTAATGCTCTCAGTAAAAAATAATCAGTTTGGAACGGCTTTTGAAACGTTTGAAAAACTCAAACCTTTTGTTGACGGCAGTGACGATTTGCATTTGAAAACAACATTTTATAATCAGGCAGCAGGAATTTTTGTCGTTTCGGGAAATTTTAAAAACGCCATTCCGCTGCTCGAAAAAGCTGTCGAATATTCTTCGGAAGCAGGAAATAACACATATCTCGGCAGTAATTTGAATAATCTGGCAAATGCTTACATAAACCTGCCCGTAGCGGATACGAAGAAGGCGATGAAATATGTTGATGATGCGATGAATTTGTTTTTATCAATAAATCAGGTATTTCCATACGCGCTTGCCCTCGAAACAAAAGCTAATATCTACGCTCAAACAGGCGATTACAAAAAAGCACTTTCACTAATTAATCAGTCAATTAAGTTTTTGGAAGAAGGCGAAAACTACGACGAACTCTGCGAATCGTTGTGGACGCGAACGGAAATTCTCATCAAAACCGGAGAGAAAAAACTGGCAATCAAACAATTCAACGATTTGATTCAAACCGCCGTTCAGAAAATGAGCGTTCTCGCAGGCGATGAATACACGGATCGCTTTAGTAAACTGATTTATCTGCCAATCGGAAAAAACCTCGAAGAAAAGGAAAAGAATTTCCGGCAGCATTTGCTCGACGAAGCACTCGCCGTATGCGGCGGCATTGTTACCACGACAGCAAACCATCTTGGTGTAATGCATCAAACTCTTTCCGCTATTCTCAAAAAATTTCCCGCTCTTGTCGAAAAACATCAAGTTAAACTGCGCACCAGAAGCGGATTGCCGAAATTATCCAAAACTAACGCAAATAAAGTACTTACCGATATGTTTGTAATGCGTATTCAATCGGATCGTCTAAGCTATCTCGGTTTATCGAAAGGAAAAATGATTGGTGTCGTTCGCTGTCAAATTGATGAACTTAATTTATCAAAGCCAGTCGTAATTGAGGATTCTGAACGAAAATATCACTGCGGCTTTTTGGTTGACGCTTTCGGAATGCTTGCGTTTGAAGACGGTTGCGGCAATATTGAAAGAACTTTTATGCCGTCCGAAATTGTTCAAGCCGGACAAATATCAGGAATTTATAATCCTGAAACGAACGAATTTACGCCGTTTGAAAAATGATTTCAAAATTTAAAGCGGGATATAAAAATCGGCAAATTCGTGTTTGTGATGAATTTGCCGATAAGAATCTAAAATGCCGAGGGTCGGAGTCGAACCGACATGGGATTGCTCCCGCCAGATTTTGAGTCTGGTGCGTATACCAATTTCGCCACCCCGGCGTGAATTAAAAATAATAAAACTATTCTCCTTTCGCGTCAACCGACCGCCGAAAATTTCACCCAGCAAAAAAGATTGCCAAACAATGTTTTTCTATGCTAAATTAATTTAGCTGTTTGACTTTGCAACAGTCCTGCGCAAATTGCCGAAAACATTCTAAAAATCTTCTTAAAATTTAAAAAAACTCTATGTTCGATTTGCTCGAAAACGAGAAAAATTTGCTTGTTGTGGACGACAAACCCGTGACACTTCGGCTTTTGGTCGAATTTCTGCGCCCGAAATTTGTTTGCGATCAATCTGATTCGATGGCGGACGCGTTCGGCAAACTTCGAGAAAAAGATTATTCGGTTATACTTTTCGGTTTATCTCTGCCGGATGACGTTGGCGAAGCGATAATTACGCAGATTAAAACTGTCGCGCCGCATTCGGTGTTGATTGTTATCAGCGAACGCGATTCGGCTGAAGCCGCCGTTAAAGCCTTTCGTGCCGGCGCATTCGACTATATTTTGAAGCCGTTTCAGCTAAAAGTTATCGAACAATCAGTCAAACGCGCTTTCGAACGCTTTGAGTTGAAACATCTTAAAAGCCGTTACCGATTTCACCTCGAAGAGCTTACCGCCGAACGCGCCGCCGAAATTGATAAGGCTCTCGAAGAAGTCGAAAATTCGTATCGCACAACCCTAAAAGCTCTCGTTCAGGCACTCGAAACCAGAGATTTTGAAACCCACGGGCATTCGGAGAGAGTTGTGACATTCAGCCTGCGACTTGGACACGAATTGAGTTTGGATAAAGACGCGCTTCGTAATCTTGAACTCGGCGCACTGCTTCACGACATCGGGAAAATCGGCGTTCCCGATGCGATTTTGCGAAAACCAGCCGCGCTTAACGAAGAAGAATGGCATAAAATGAAACTGCATCCACAGCACGGACAGAAGATTTTGCGGAACATACCGTTTCTCGAAGACGCGGCGCAAATCGTCGCGCAGCATCACGAAAAATGGGACGGTTCCGGTTATCCATACGGTATACGCGGCGAAGATATTGATTTAAGTGCGCGGATTTTTGCCGTCGTTGACGCTTTCGACGCAATGGTCAGCGACCGCGTTTATCGTCTCGGTCGCTCATATCGGGAAGCCGTCGTCGAGTTGGAAAAATTTGCCGGAACGCAGTTCGATCCGCTTATTGTCGAAGCATTTAAAAACATTCCGCCGGAAGATTGGGAAGTTCTCCGCGCTCGTTCTTTAACCGACAAACAAGAAGTTTATTCGTTTCAGGCAATCGTCGCCGAACTCGTCTATTCGCGCCAACAGTTTGAAATGGTTCACTAAAAATTAATTACGAATTCATTTTCCGCCGCCTGGTGTTCTTCCTGATTATTTAATTTTCGCGCCTGTGACTGCACCGCCGTAATCGCTACCGCGTCAACGATGTCTTCGGCTTTACAGCCGCGCGATAAATCGTTGCAGGGTTTGTCCAAGCCTTGCAGAATCGGACCGATTGCCGTGCCGCCGGTTAAGCGTTCGGTTAATTTATAGGCGATATTTCCGGCGTTCAAATCGGGGAAAATTAAAACATTTGCCTTTCCCGCGACGCTTGAGCCTGCCGCTTTCGACTCGGCGACGAGCGGCACGAGCGCGGCGTCGGCTTGCAGTTCGCCGTCAACGATTAGTTCGGGAAATCGGGCGCGAACGGTTTTGGCGGCTTCGACGACTTTATCAACTAATTGATGTTTCGCACTGCCTTTCGTAGAAAACGAAAGCATCGCCACACGCGGTTCGACGTTGAGCAAAGCCAGACATGAGTCAGCCGAAGCGATGGCGATTTCCGCCAATTCGCCCACGTCTGGATTGATGACCACGCCGCAATCAGCGTAAATCATCGCGCCGTCCGCGCCGAATTGTTTATCAGGCACAATCATCAGAAAAAACGACGAAACAGTTTTGAATCCGGCTCGCACGCCGACGCAGTGCAGAGCGGCGCGAACCGTGTGCGCCGTCGTGTTCGTCGCGCCAGCCACCGAACCGTCGGCTTTGCCCATTTTCACCAGCAAATTGCCGTAAAACAGCGCGTCCTTCACCGTTTCTTCGGCTTCTTCGAGTGTCACGCCTTTTGCGCGGCGCAGTTCATGATAAAGTCTAGCGACGTTACCGAAATCGCTCGATTTCCGGTAATCGAGAATCGCTGCGCCGTTCAGATTCGCGCCGATTGATTGTGCTGTCTGGCGAATTTTCTCTTCGTCACCGAGCAAAGTGATGCGGGCGATTTTGTCGCGGACGCACATTTCGGCGGCTTGAATCGTCCGCGCATCTTCGCCTTCGGGCAAAACGATATGCTGTAAATCGGCGGCAGCGCGTTGGCGTATCTTTTCTAAAATCATATTTTTTTAGCAAATGCCACAGAGAACACCGAGAAATCAGAGAAAATCTTTTTGCCGTGTGAACTCAGTGTTCTCTGTGGCTGAATTTATAAAAACTTATCATATAAACATTCGCGGGAAAACTTGCCGAAACGTCGCCGTTTACATAGACTTAAAATAAATCGAAACAAGCGAGGGAAAATCTATGAGCCGAACGGCGTTAGCGAAAAAAGATTCACAAAAATTGAGCAAAAAAGAGTCGAAGGGCAGGATGAAAAGTCTGCTGATGTTTTTGCCGAATATGTTCACGCTTTCTGGGCAGACTAATCAAGGACAGCCGCGTTCCGGTCGCCGACAAAGTGTTGTTCGCTGGAGCGATTGTTTACGTCATAATGCCGCTCGATTTTATTCCCGACGTGATTCCGTTTATCGGGCAGGTGGACGACATTTATCTCGTCGCGCTGACGTTTTTGAGGCTAATTAATCGCACCGATGAAAGCGTCATTCGTGAACACTGGCAAGGCGGCGGCGATATTGTGAAATTAGCAAATTCAGTGGCAAGTCTTGCGCCGATGCTTCTCCCGAAAAGAATCACGCGCGTTCTGTCGGCAAAAGTCGAAATGGCTCCGAATATCGGTGCGCTGACCGACATTCCCAAAAACAGAAAGCCGATTTTAAATATCACTGAAGAAAAAGGTAAGGATTGACGAATTCTAAAGAATTTGCCCGCGAAACACACGAAAGGGACGAAAAATATTTTAGGACATTGCTTTTAATTCTAAATTTCGTTTGATTCATGTGTTTCGCGGGCAAATTCTTTTATTCCTTTCGCCGGAACGGTTGAGTTAATTCTCCCGCCGAATTTCGAGTAATCAAAAACAAATAATCCGTAAGGTTCGAGTCCGTCTTTTTCAATAGATTGATGATGCCTTTGATGCGCCCGGCGAATCGTCAGCAGAATTTTGTTAGTTGATTTGAACGGCAGAAATCGGCGATGCGTGAAAAAATCGTGCGTAATGAAATAAACGAAACCGTAAATCGCAATTCCTAAACCAATCGGAACGCCCGTTTCGTTACCCGAAAGCATCAAACCGATTGAAACGAGCGCGAAAACCAAGCTAAAAACGTCGTTGAGTTCGAGAAAAAAGCGGTTCGCCCGATGATGCGTTTGATGTATGCGCCACAAAACGCCGTGAAAAAGCCATCGGTGAACGGCGTAGGAAAAAATTTCCATCACGACGAAACCAAGAATTGTGAAAGCGGCAAAACGCATTTATTTTACAAACTCAAACTCGCCGAATTTTTCAGGAACGTGAAAACTCGCTTCTTTGGTGAAAGTCGGCTGCCACGTCAGATAACCGCGCGTCACGCCCGCGCCGACACAGCGCAGTACATTTCCGAGCCAAACGTCGCCCGCTTTCGGAGTCGCGCCGAACGCTTTCCACTCGACTTTTATCGCCGATAAAACTTTATTCTTTTCGATTTTCGCGGCTGACTGCATTCCCGAATGATAATCCCAATCGGTAACGCGCTCGTCAGGTTTCTGGTAAATTCCAAGATCAATCCACTCGCCGTTCGGTGCGATTTCAAACTCGAAATACTTGCGAAATTCTTCTTTATTTGGCGCAAGAAAAATTTCGCAAACGTCTCGGTCCCACAAACCTTTCGTTTTCGATTTCAAATTTGCCGTTTCCGAAACAACGAGCGGCTCAATTTGATTCGCTTCAAACCGCACGTAAATCGCCGAATCCGACCACAACAGTTTCGCCCTAAACTGTCTGCCGACGGGAGCGTTTTCGCCCGACCAATATTTATCAATTGTAACTTCGTTCGCCTGTTTCCACGATTTATTATCGAGTTCGCTAATCGCAAAATCATTTTTAACGTGCGCGATTTTGTATTTCATTTTGGTTTGGGCATTTGAATTAGACAAACCGAAGGTCAGGAAAATCGTCAGAAAAAAAATGAAATTGACGTGTTTCATAGTGGAACAATTTAACGCCAATTTCATTAAAAACTCAAATTTGAAGTTCTTGTTCTTAAACCAATTCTTTTCTACGCACGCTTTGAGCGAGTTCCTTGATGTCGGCTCGCATATTGGAAATATCTGAACGCGCTTCGTAAAATTTCGCTTCCAGGCGATCAAATTTCGCGCTGTTATACGCGATGCCTTCCTGCACTGCATCAAACTGAACGGTTACAAAATTTTCCAATTTATCAATTTTTTTTGAAAGTTCGGCGACATTTTTAGATAATTCGGCGATGGCTTGTAAAACGGCATCGTTTTCTGGCGTTTTCTTTAATGTTTTATCAGAATTACTCATAAGCGTTAAATTACAGTAATTTTAAATAATTTTCCATAAAATTATTTATTCGTATTGAAAACCGTCTTAAACGCCATTTTTGCGAGTTTCCAAGTTCTGTCCAGATCAATTTTGCCGTCGGGCGTGTCGCGCCCCAAGAGTTTGTCAGTCAGCATTTTGCGCAAATCTTTGCCTTCGCGTTTGAACATAAATTCTTTGGCGTAAGGTTTGGCGGTTTCAAAGAAATTGAATTCCGGGTCGGTGATAATGCCGATGCCTTCGAGCGTCATCAGGGCACGCATTATGTATGTGAAATTCGACGGCAGGCGGAACGGATAGTCGTACATCACGTCGGCTAAATCGTAGGTTAATTCCTTGAAATTCACGTCTTTGAGTTTCAAATTTAAATGAAACTCAAACATTTTTTCGACAATCGGTCGCACGGCATCGGCATTTGAGCCGGGTTTCATAAAGTCGAGATCAATCAAATCCTGCGCGATTCCCTGCGGGTCTTTGGCAACGACGTGGAAGAATGCGTCAATCATTTTTGATTGCAGCTGCGGCGAAATTCTGCCGACCATCCCGAAATCGAAAAACGCCAAACGTCCGTCGGGCATCACCAAAAGATTTCCCGGATGCGGATCAGCGTGAAAAAATCCGTCTTCGAGAAGCTGTTTCAAATATGTGCGAATCAATAAACGATTGACTTTTTCCGGCGAAACGCCTTTGGCTTTCAAATCTTCAATCGCAGTCACTTTCGTGCCGTGAATAAATTCCATCGTCAGCACTTTTCCGGTCGTCGCGTTCCAGTAAATTTTCGGAACGTGGACATTTGTCCACTCTTTGAAGCTTTCGGTAAAACGTTCGGCATTTTTGCCTTCCGCCGAATAATCCATTTCTTCGTGAACGGTTTCGTCAAATTCGCGCAACATTCCAGCCCAATCCGCATTTTCGTTTAGAGACGGAAATCGTTCGGCAAATTTTGTGACTTTACGCAGAATTTCGATGTCGCCTTTGATAATTCCCTGCAAATTCGGACGCTGAACTTTGACGGCGACTTCTTCGCCGGTGAAAAGTTTGGCGCGATAAACTTGTCCCAAACTTGCCGCCGCAATCGGTTCGACATCGAACTCTTCATAAACTTCGTTGATTTTACGTCCGAGTTCTTTCTCGATTCGGGCAAACGCAATTTCATTGGAAAACTTCGGCACATTGTCCTGCAATTCGCCAAGTGCTTTGACAAACGGCAGCGGCAAAAGATCGGCGCGTGTTCCCAAAGACTGCCCGATTTTGATAAACGTCGGACCTAAGTTTATGAGATTTTCCTTGAGCCAGACGGCTTGTTTTTCCTGATTTAATTCTTTGCTCGATTCGCCGCCGATGTAATACCAGCGTAAAGACAAAAGAAACTTGTCGAAAAACCACATTCTGACGCGGTAAAAATATTCGCCCCAAACTGCCAGCCACGTTAACCTCTGCGCTGTTGTCATTCGTGCTCCGGCGTGTTTTTCGTGCTGCGCGTGATGCATATCGTATTGGTCGAGATACAAATAAAGCGCGAGATTGCCGATAACTTTCGACACCTGAAACAGCCGCAAATAGCCGCGAAACCCTTGATAATTTCGTTCGATTTCCGTTTCTTTTTCGATGAGAGATTTCTCTTCGGCGATCAGTTGTTCGTTGGAAATTTGCTTTGAAACAGGCAGATTTTTCGTCGGCAAAAGCGCGTGCGTTCCGCCGCCGTTTTCGAGAATCGGTTCAACCGGCTTTTCTGTGAGCGTCAAATCGTTAAGTTCAGTTGTCGTCGCCAAATCGTTTTGCATAAGTGTACTTAGAATCACAAAAAACGATTCGGTTTGCAAAAAAGTTCACGAACTATTCGGAAACAATTACGCCGTCAATTAAAATTTTAATTGACGGCGTAATTTAAACGAACAACTTCTCTTTTAGAAATGCTGCCGATTTACAAAATCTGAAATCTCATCTGGACAAACGGGTGATCGAGAAAGTCGCCGTGTACGCATTGCGGTTGAGGCGGACGTTTGCGGCAGGTGTCGGTGTCAGTTCAGTCAAATAAATCGCGTAGTTTTCGTAAACGCCGCCTTTTTCGCCGTTGTTCGTATTCACTTCCAAAATTATCGGGTCTCTGCCGGCTTTGCTGACCATAATTTTTATTTTCGCATTGCCAGCCCAAACGCAGTTTGTTCCTTCGGGACAGCGCGAATCTTCGACTAATGAAACGAATTTGACGCTGATTCTACTGGTTGAAGCCTTTTTTTGTTTGCCGATACGCACGCTGATACTCTGCGCTTTTGACTGCGCGTTTATATGCGTCAAACCAGCGACGGCGAGCGTTAAAATTAAAGCTAAAAATAATGATTTCATATTAATTTCTCCTCGTTTGAAAAGCGATTGAATATTCGCCCGCTGTTTGGAAGGCAGTTTGACGACGCACGTTGTAAAAATTTAAAAAGAATCGCAAAAGGCGTAAAAAAGCCGGTTAATTTTTCAACCGGCTTTTAGTTTTCCCTTTTTGATTACTCGCTTAATCTTTCCTGCGCGATGCCGCGAATTTTTTCCTGTGCGTCTTCGTCAATCTCGCCGCCTTCAAACCACAAATCCACTTCCTCGACCGGTCTGCCGACGGCGAGCGCGACGTGGCGATTGCTCGATTCAAAGGCTTCGTTTTTCAGACGCTCCAAAATCTCTCTCGTTTCTGAACTGTCGCTCATTAAATTTTCCCTCCTTATTTAGTTTTATTGATAATGACGTTTGCGCGAAAAGTTTTCAAGTTATGTAGATTCGGTTGGCGGAAATCAATCGCTTCTTGCGAAAAAATTCTCGAAGTGCAATGATTTTTCTTTGCGACCGATGGGCGCGTTTAGTATCTAAATTTCCAATGTTAGGAGACGGAAAAATGAGTAATGTTTTGGACAAGGAAAGAGTCGGCGAAGAAGACGTAAATAACCAATTGGAGTTGGAAAATTATCTGCGAATGTCCGACGCGGAAATCAGCGAGCGCATCGAAACAGCCAGAAAAAAATTAGGCTCGCGCGTCGTCATTCTCGGTCATCATTACCAGCGTGACGATGTAATCGAGCACGCCGATTTGACGGGCGATTCTTATCAATTATCGGTAATGGCTTCGCAGCGCAAAGATGCCGAATTCATCGTTTTCTGCGGCGTGCATTTTATGGCGGAATCGGCGGATATTCTCGGACAGCCGCATCAAAAAGTGATTTTGCCGGATCTCGGCGCGGGCTGTTCGATGGCGGATATGGCGACGGTCGAGCAGGTCGAAGATGCATGGGATCAACTCGGGGAAATCGGCGTTTTGAAATCGAAAGTCGCGCCGATTACTTATATGAATTCGAGCGCGGCGATCAAAGCGTTTTGCGGGCGCAACGAAGGTGTCGTCTGCACTTCGTCGAACGCCGTGCCGCTGTTTGATGTTTATCTGAAAAACTTCGACAAAATGATGTTTTTCCCCGATCAGCATCTCGGCAGAAACACCGGCGCGAAATTCGGAATTCCGGCGGAACAGATGGTTTTGTGGAATCCGTTTGAAGAACTCGGCGGCAACACCGAAGAAGAACTGCACAACGCGAAACTGATTTTATGGCGCGGACACTGTTCGGTTCACGGTCGGTTTAAACCGTGGCACGTTGATAAAATCCGCAAAGATATTCCCGACATAAAAGTTCTCGTTCATCCCGAATGTATGCGCGAAGTTGTTGATATTTCCGATTTAAACGGCTCGACTTCGTTTATCATCAACACAGTCGAAAAATCGCCGAGCGGCTCAAAATGGGCAATCGGCACAGAATTAAATCTCGTGTTGCGCTTGCAGAAAAAATTCCCCGACAAGGAAATTCATCTTCTCGCGCCCGACCTTTGTATGTGCGCGACGATGTATCGCATCGCGCCGCCGAATCTCGCGTGGGCGATGGAAAATCTCGTCGCCGGAAACGTCGTTAATCAAATAAAAGTTGACGACGAAACGAAACATTACGCGCTGATCGCTTTACAGAGAATGATAGATTTTACCGAACAAAATCAGGACAAAAAGAATTAACCCACGAAATGCAGGAAAAATTTTGAAGATCTATTTTCGTATATTTTGTGTATTTCGTGGGCAAAAACTTTATGGCAGAAATCGAAGACAAATTACCTGAAAATGCGCGCGGCAAATTTTACGTTGACCGAATGTGTATTGACTGCGACGTGTGCCGCGACACTTCGCCGAAGAACTTTACGCGCTACGACGAAAACGGTTATTCGTATGTTTATAAACAGCCGGAAACCAGTGAAGAATTCGAACTTTGTGAAGAAGCGCGTGATGCGTGTCCGGTCGAAGCGATTGGCGACGACGGTAATTGAAAAATCTCAAAATTATGATAAAAGCGTTTATTTTCGATGTTGACGGAACGTTGATTGATTCCAACGATTTTCACGCCGAAGCGTGGCAGAAAGCGTTGGCGAAAAAAGGATTCGACATCGCGTTCGATAAAATCCGCGCACAAATCGGCAAAGGCGCGGACACGCTTTTGCCGGAATTTTTGACAAAAAAAGAAGTCGAAAAATACGAAGACGAACTGGCGGATTTGCGCGGCGAAATTTTCAAAAATGAATATTTGGAACGCATCAAACCGTTTCCGAAAGTGCGCGAATTATTTCAGAAAATAAAAGCCGACGGCATAAAAATCGCGCTCGCGTCATCGGCGAACGAAGATGAAGTCGAAGCGTATAAAAAGATTGCGAATATCGAAGACTTAGTTGAAAAAACGACTTCGGCGGATGACGCGGAAGAATCGAAACCCGAACCTGACATTTTCCAAGCCGCGCTCAAACTTCTCGGAAATCCGAAATTGGAAACGGTTTTAGTCGTCGGCGACACGCCTTACGATGCGGAAGCCGCAACCAAAGCAAAGCTCAAAATCGTCGGCGTGTTGTGCGGCGGATTTCCAGAAGAAGACTTGCGCGAAAAAGGCTGTATTGAAATTTACAAAGACGCAGTGGATTTGTTGGAAAATTATCAAAAACTCATTTCTTTATAAAATTTCAAACCAGAATTTTAATCATTTCGTCTTCAACAATAACTTCATAACTTTCAATCGAACAGCCTTTTTTCGTAAAACATTCGCCGGTGCGAACGTCGAAACGCCAGCCGTGAAGGTCGCATTCGACGATGTTGCCGTAAAGTCTGGAGTCGGCGAGCGGATAGGCTTTGTGCGGGCAGAAATTTTCGACGGCGTGGAAATTTCCGCCGACGTTGAAAATTGCGACTTCTTTACCGTCTTTTAATTTTACGGTCGCGCCGCGTCCTGCCGGAACGTCAGTGATTTTTCCGACGGTCACTTTTTTGCCCGAACGTTCAGGTTTGCGTTTGTTTTCGTAAAGTTTTCCCATTGCAGTAATCCAAAACAGAAGCGTAAATTTGCCTTCGCGCCCTTGTGTGCGTGCGGGCTTATGACTGACTTTAGTTTTGCGCATCCAAATCGCAAATCGCAAATTGAAAATCGCAAATTCGAGCCGCTTGCTTTATTTGTTTGAGTTACGGAAAATAATAAGTATCAAATAATTGAGGTAAAAAAAATATGAGCGAACAAAAATTTTCGGAAAATGCCAGAAAAAAATGCAGCGAAATTATGACGGGCGACGTGAAAACGGCGAGCCGCGAAATGTCTCTGCAAGCTGTTGCCGCGCTGATGCGCGACGGCGATATGGGTTCAATTCCCGTTATTGAAGGCGGAAAACTCGCCGGCATTGTCACCGACCGCGATATTGTCGTGCGCGGAATCGCCGAAGGCAAAGAGGCTTCGACCGAAATCGGCGACGTGATGACGACGGAAATTTTCTCGGTCAAAGAAAACGACTTTGTTTTCGAGGCGATTCGTCTGATGGGCGACAAACAGGTGCGCCGCGTTCCGATTATCAACGAAGCAGGCGAACTCGTCGGCATTATCGCAATGGCAGATGTCGCGCTCGAAACCGAAGACGAACGCGAAATCGCCGAAACTCTGGAAGAAATTTCGAGCGGCAAGGGTTTTTGGAAAAAGTGAGAACTGAAAGCTGAAAAGTTAAAATTTTAGATTTTACTTTTCAGTTTTCACGTTTAAATTATGGCTAAATCAATCAATCGTTACTTTCACTTTCTGGCTTCGGCAAAAGAAGCGAAGCCTTCGAGCGGACTTTGGTATCCGTCGGCGGATGTGTATCAAACCACTGACGGCTGGCTCGTCAAGGTCGAACTCGCCGGTGTTTCGGCTGAGGAAATCGAGATAGATATTCAGGGCAATCAGCTTTACATCGCAGGCTGTCGGCGCGATAAAATGTGCGCCGCCGTCGGGATGACGTATCAGCAAATGGAAATCACCTACAGCCGTTTTGAAAAGACTTTGAAGTTTCCCGCGTCCATCGAAGGCGCGAGCATCGAGCATAATTTTGAAAACGGGTTGCTGATTATTCGCCTGTGGAGAGGCGAACGGACAAAGGCTTGAGCATTAATTACATCTTAGTTGAACTAAAATTATATGGCTGAAGAAACAACACAAAATCTAAACGAACAAATAAACCAAGCGCAGAAACAGCTTGAACTTGCGGTTTTGCCTTTGCAGAATACGACTTTGTTTCCCGAAACAGTCGTGCCGCTTTCGGTCGGGCGCGAGCGTTCGGTCAAAGCAGTGGAATTTGCGCTTTCGACCGAAGAAAAACTGATTTGCTGTATCACTTTGAAAACGCCCGACGTGACCGGACAGGAAGCGAAACCGCTCGATCTTTACGATGTCGGAACGATTGTCAACATTAAGCGAATGATGCGCGCCGACGGCTCGATGCAGTTAATCGTGCAGGGCGTTGACCGCGTGAAAATTTTATATTGGGCGCAGGAACAACCGTTTTTGAAGGCGAAAGTCGAAATTCTTCCGGCTTTAACAATTTCCGATAACGAAGAAGTCGAAGCGTTGAAACGCAATATCCAAGGTCTCGTTCAGGAAGCCTTGACGATGCTGCCGCAAGTTCCGCCGGAAATCAGAATGGCGGTCGTTTCGCAGACGAATCCGGTTCAGCTTTCCTATTTTCTCGCGTCGGTACTTGATTTGGGCGTTGAAACCGAACAGCGAATGCTCGAAGCCCAGACGACCGACGAGCTTTTGACTTTGACGCACGCGGCTCTGGCAAAAGAAGTTGAGATTATGAACATTCGGTCAAAAATTGCGACCGAAGCGCAGGGAGAAATGGACAAGGCGCAGCGCGATTATGTTTTACGCCAGCAAATGAAGGCGATTCAGAAAGAACTCGGCGACGACGAAAACGGCGAAAAAGCCGAAGCCGCGCAATTGCGCGAAAGATTGGATCAAGCCGATTTGCCCGAAGACGTTCGCAAAGAAGCCGAACGCGAACTCAGGCGAATGGAAGCCTTGCCGCAAGCCGCGCCGGATTATCACGTTATCCGAACTTATCTGGAATACGTTCTGGAACTGCCGTGGAAAAAATCGAGCGAGGAAAAACTCGATTTAAATGAAGCGAAAAAAGTTCTCGATGAAGATCATTATGGTCTGGAGGACATCAAACAAAGAATTCTCGAATCGCTCGCGGTCATCAAACTGCGTCCCGATTCAAAAAGTCCGATTATTCTTTTTGTCGGACCGCCGGGCGTTGGTAAAACGTCTTTGGGCAAATCAATCGCCCGCGCTTTAGGACGCGAATTCGACCGCATATCTTTGGGCGGCGTGCGCGACGAAGCCGAATTGCGCGGACATCGCCGAACTTATGTCGGCGCGATGCCGGGCAGAATTATCCAAACTATGCGACGCGTCGGAGTCAATAATCCGGTTTTGATGCTCGACGAAATTGATAAAATGGGCAACGATTATCGCGGCGATCCGGCGGCGGCACTGCTCGAGATTCTCGATCCGGCGCAGAACAATAGTTTTCGAGATCACTATTTGGATTTGCCGTTCGATTTATCGAAAACTTTTTTTATTGCAACGGCTAATCAGCTCGGACCGATTCCTCATCCGCTGCGCGACCGAATGGAAATCATTCAAATCGCCGGTTACTCCGACCGCGAAAAACTGAATATTGCCAAGCAATATCTCGTGCCGCGCCAGATAAAGGAAAATGGTTTGAAGGAAAATCAGGTCGAACTGACTGACGAATCAATTAACCTTTTAACGACGCGCTACACGCGCGAAGCGGGCGTTCGTCAACTCGAAAGAACCGTCGGCAACTTAATGCGGAAAGTCGCTTTGAAAGTGGCGCAGGGCGAAGAACGCAACGAAACGATTACGCCCGAAGAAGTCAGAAAATACTTGGGTGCGCCGAGATTTTATCCCGAAGAAGCCCGCGCCGAACTGCCTGCCGGAGTTGCGACCGGAATGGCTTGGACGGAAATGGGCGGCGAAGTTTTGTTTATCGAAGCGACGATGCTTCCGGGCGGCGGCGGTTTGACTTTGACCGGACAGCTCGGCGAAGTGATGAAAGAATCGGCGCAGGCGGCGCGAAGTTATTTGTGGTCGCACGCGACGGAATTTGGAATTAATCCAGAATTGATTAAACAAAACGGCATTCACATTCACGTTCCGGCGGGCGCGATTCCGAAAGACGGACCGAGCGCGGGCGTGACGATGGCTTCGGCGATGGCTTCGCTCTACACGGGCAGAAAAGTTCGTTCGGATACGTCAATGACCGGCGAAATCACGTTGTCCGGTCTGGTTTTTCCGGTCGGCGGAATCAAGGAAAAAGTTCTCGCGGCACATCGCGCGGGAATTAGGAGAATAATTCTACCGCTGCGAAACGAAGCCGATACCGAAGAAATCCCGGAAGACGTTCGCAAAGAGCTAGAAATAATTCCGGCAAAATATATCAGCGATGTTCTGAATGCGGCACTCGAAAAAGAAGCAAGCGTTCCGAAACCCGAAAGTTATTCGATTCCCGAAACGAAATCGCCAGACGGTTCAGGCGAACCGTTAATTGCGAAGGAAAATTAAAATAAAACGCCGCCAATTTTGGCGGCGTTTTATTTGATTTAAACAAAATGTTTATTGGATAAGAAATTATTCACCGCCGAGATATTTCAGGCGCGGATAACTTTGAGAAGTATTTGATTGCCGACTATCACAATCATAATATTTGAAAACTTCGTAAAGGTTTCAAGATTCAAAAAAGCTTCGCGTTTAAAGCATTTTGGGGCGAATTATCATTTGATACTGACATTAAACCAAGCGGATTCGCTCCGGTCAGTGCCTTAAATGTTTCACCTATGTCGGGTCTTTTTTATACAATGCTACAAAAATAAAAAAATATAGCTTTCGAGCAATTTTCGGGCGTTAGTATATAGTGAAGGTAAATTTTGTTGATTTGCTATTTTGATCAGAACTATTGGCAATGTTTGGGAACTTGTTACTGTATGGATGTGTTGCTGTCAGGCAAATACGCTGTGACACTCCGGAAAAAAGTCGAACAACTAACTTGACAACCGAAATACAATTGGAGTAACTTGATTTTCAACGGAAATCAGAACATTTTTTTATAAAACTGACTTAGCCAATTTGTCAATTTGTAACCAACGGTATCACTATATATTACCAAATAACCACTTGATTGATTTTCAGCTCCTCATTCGCTGAAACAAATCTGAAAGGTATCTGGATTGGCAAATTTAATATTATTCTTAAATCATTAGTAACTGTGGAAGTTAAGTATATGACCCCAAATTTTACTAAAAAAGTTTTAAATCATCGAACAAAAGATTTAAAATAGAGCAATCAACTTTTTTAATTACCAATTTACTTTAGAAACTGAAAAGAATTCAGGTCAGTTTATTACCGTAAACACTACCACTACTGAATTTTCAGTCTGCAGAAAATTTTATATTTTCTGTTGATTTAAAGGATTGTCGGAGATAATAAAAGCCCAAACAGTTATTATCAGTAACTATTCAGGCTTGTCATCTTCGTCAAACGGGGCGCAAGTTAAGTGCGCTGTCTGATGTCTGATTGAGCAATCACATCATACCGCACTTAGCCCTCGTTTTTCAATTTAATAAATCACACACACAACAATTTTTGACTGTCTGCGTTAAACGCGAGTTGGTCTTTGCGCCAATCCGCCGCCCCAACTAGCCGTCCACTAATTGCGAGAACCTCGAGAAGGAAAAATATTTCCATAAAAGTCTCGAATAAATTGAAAAATCCTTTGTTAATTAAGCAAACAAGGTTTCCAAAACTGTTAAGTATTAAATTTCAAAATCCAGAGGAGCAACTTACGTATGTCACACTTGACCCCTGAGTCGTCACCACTACCTGATCTAACCCAAACCTCCTGCCCGCGCAGGCTTTGTATAAAATTTTTAACCGTCTTCAGTTTGTTGACAATTTTTGTCGTTTCGAGCATTGTTGCTCCGGCACAATCTTCATCTCAAAGTAACTCGACACCGCCTATTAAATCAGGCAGAAACGCTCAAAAAATTCACGCGCCGTATAGCCTCCCCGAAATTAAGGAGGAAGGCTATACTGTTTCCGGTGTCTTAAACACTGTGTACGAAACTGTTTTCTGTTCAAACAGCGGTTCAAATGAGAGAGCCGTCGCCAATGTTATACCCGTAAACTCTACGGGATTTACATCAACTACTCCGACTGCAGCCGACAACGATTACACGCGCATCAGTAGTGCGGTTGATGCAGCTATGCCGAGAGATACGCTTGTCTTAAACTGCACGTTCAACTTTGCTGAACCGTTCGCCGCAGCAAGCTGCGCTTTAGGTAATGACGGAGTGGAAAACACGCTTGATGATTACTCTGTTCTCGCTCCATTAAATCGTGATGGTGTAACTATTACCGCTAACAATTTAGGTGATGCGACCATTCAAGGTCCGAGTGATTTGCCAGGAATTGCCGGAGAAGGAATTTTTCAATTTTATTCCGGCGGCACGAACAAAAACTGGACTATCTCCAACATTAAATTTGTTGATATTGATAATCCCATCGGTTTTACCACAATGGCGGACCGGTTGATGAATACAGTGGCACGAAAATTCTTAACAACGAAATTACGCTTGCCGCCGATAATAGAGCGGACGGCGGTCAAACTATCGGAATACATTTCTCTTTCGGAACCAATCAGGAAATTTCGGGAAACACTATTTTACTGAACGGTAATGGATTGAGCGATACAAGCATTCCGAGAAGTCCTAGTCATGCAGTCGAAGTCGGAATGCAGTCGAATACCAGCGGCGGCGCTGTTTATAACTGTTTGCAGATTACAAACAATACGATCAAGGTAATGAACGCGCAATCAGCCGATCCTGAAGTAATTTTAGGTATTTGGGAAAATGCTCACTGTCATTCGAGCAACGTCACCGTCAGCGGAAATAGTTTTGTAAATATGTCCGGCAACACATGCGGTCGCCAACTTACAAAGAGCTTTTCGCATAACGTCGCATTCATCTGCTTCGACAACAGTCGAATATCTGAATAACAGCGTTGAAGGCGCGAACATCGGTTTTCAATGGAACCCGACCTCAGGCACAAATCAGCCTGTAAAATTAACAAGCAATAAAATAACAAACAACGCGACCGGCGTTTGGCTTAACACGAATGGTTCAGCCGATTTGAAATATAACCGCATTGTCGGAAACTCTGCAGCCTGCATAAATAACAATCTGGGCGTTTCAGTTACTGCTAATGACAACTGGTGGGGCTGTAATTTCGGTCCAGGAACCGGCGGCGCGGGTTGCACTGGAACACCGAACGGCGTTCTCGGTACTGTAACCGCATCAACCTGGTTGGTTTTGAAAACAACTGCTTCGCCGACTTCGACAACATTTGGTGGAGCAAATCCGACGGTCACGGCTGATCTGACCTCTAATCAGATACCTAGTGTAGCGGGCGGAAATGTTCCCGACACCACGCCGGTTACTTTCGGCGCAACGGGCGGCGTTGGTTCAGTTAGTGCGGCTTCCCCGACGCTGACAAACGGTTTGGCAACTTCGACTTTTACGCCGGCGAATTCCGCCGGAATAGCAACGGTTTCCTCAACTGTTGATGGACAGAAAATCAATGCCACTATCACTGTTTATCCGATAGTAACATCAATAAAGAGAAAAAATCCGTTGACGCAATATACGGCGGGTTCGAGCGTGGTTTTTGAAGTTATCTTTAACGCTCCCGTGAAAAATGTTGATGACACTGATTTTGTGGTCACTACATTGAACGGCGGAATTACCGGTGCAACAGTTAATTTCCCGACTACAGCAGCTCCTTTTACAACATATTCGGTCTTAGTTAATGGCTATAACGGTGAAGGTGAAATTCGGTTGGATTTAATTGACGATAATTCTATTGATACTCGCGTTACAAATCTTCCGCTTGGCGGTCCGGGTGCCGGAAACGGAAGTTTCAATACGGGCGAAACTTATATTGTTGATGTAAATCCGCCGACCGTTACGATTAAACAAAATCCGAGTCAGCCCGATTCAACAAATGCTCCGCCGATTATTTTTGATGTCGTTTTCAGCGAACCTGTCCAAAATTTTGAAACCGGCGATATTGCATTAAGCGGATCAGCAGGCGCGAATTCCGCAGTCGTTAGCGGCAGCGGCGCAAATTACACGGTGACAGTTTCAGGAATGACACAATCAGGAACGGTCGTTGTCAATATTCCCGCAAATGTCGCGCAGGATTTATCAGGCAAGCAAAACACGGCTTCAACTACCGGAGCGACAATAAATGACGATAATGTAGTGAACTATTTTATCGGCGGAATTGTCCTTGCGGTTGACGATGACAGAATGGCATCTGCAACCAGTCGTACGGATACGACTCCAACATACTCAACCATTCAATCAGCCGTTGCCGCCGCCAGTGCAAATTACACAATTAAAGTTTGTTCGGGAACGTATCCGTTGGCAAGCACGGTTAATGCATCGTTTGCCAATCTGACCATTATTGGTGCTCAAGCGATGAAGCCATTGATTCAGGTTTCCGGCAGTATGGATGCATTCAATGTCACGGCAGATGGGGTTACGGTTGAAAAACTTGAAATTGAGAAGATCGGTACAGGCGACCAGCATTTCATGTTTCTACTTCAGGCAAATAACTTCACAGGTAGAAACAATTATATTCATGGACCATCATGGCAAGGACCACCAAATCACGTAAGCAAGGGATTTGTTTTTAATGCCGGAGTTACGGGATTACTTTTGGATGGTAATACCATCGAAAACCTTCGGCAACCGGCGTATTTTAACCCGGGGCAACACTGGAACGGTCAGCAATAACACCGCGACCGGAACAAAGGGATTTGTAAATGACGGCGGGTTAATCACTTTCACGGGAAATACCTTTGGTCAAACTTGTCAGCCCTGCGATACAGATATTGCGCTTCTCGCCGCAAGCACCTCTCCAGCTTATGAAGCTTTCTACTCGCCGAGCATCGTACTCGCCATAAGCGCGGCAAACAACAACGCGCATATTGATGTTCAGTTCACAGCAGCGGCGGACAGCGGACGTGCAGTTTCATATGTTAATAAAACCGCGCTGGCGGGTGGCGACGGACGAGTCGGTACGCCATATCAAAGCATTCAGCAAGCTATTTACCTGCCAACTCCTAACAGCGTTGTTAGCGATACGCTTCCGGGCGGCACGGTGAACGTCGCGGCTGGAACGTATAACGAAGACGTGAATGTAGACAGAACCTTGAAAATCGTTGGGGCGGGAGCCGCAACGACAACGGTTTCAGGTCCAATCGGAGGCACTGGTTCCGATACATTCCGGCTTAATGCAAGCAATGTTGATCTTAGCGGATTTACAATCACTCGTGATGGTAATAATACGACCGATTGGAATAATCCAAATCTGAACTCGTCGGGAATTGCCATTCAATGACAGTCGCTCACAGGTAATGTCATTCACGACAACATCATTACCGGGATGCGAACCGCTATTGATATAAACAACAGTAACGGTCATACCCTCAGAAACAACGTAATTGATTCAAATCGAACTGGTATGATTTTCCGCAATCAGACGGATAATATGACGGTTGTTGAGAATACAATTACGAACAATTTCACAGTTGGAATTTTATTCCTTGATGGTAGCGGTGGAACAAACGTGCCGGTTCAGTCTGCGCTGAACTCCGCGTTCATTAATAACAATCTTAGCGGCAACTGGTATGGACAAATCGTTGATCGTCAAACCGGCGGTTCACTACCTGCACCGAGAGCCAATCCTAAAAATTTCCAGAGCACTTGGTTTGGAACAACGACACCTGTTGTCACAACGAACAATAGTATGAGAACCGAGCTATGCGGCTCAAATCCCAGTTGCGTATGGCGGAACGGCGACGGCACCGGGCGGTCAGCCTGACATTGCGAGTCCGGCATCAACAAACTTCCGATACAATCAGGTTTTAACAAGTGGAATGGACACCAACGTCGAAACGACACCTAGTCGCGGAACATTCCGTTTCCAGAGCGCGCCGATATTCGTGAACAGCCAGTCATTAACTAGTTGAAGCTTCTTTGATGACAAGCCCAGAAACAGACAACGGCAGCGGCAGAACTTTGCTGTCTTTAGCCCCGTTTATGCGCCACTCAGACAGAGCAGCGAAAGATCATAGTTGATGCAGATAGTCGCTAAGCTTTCAACACCGTAAACTATCGTAGTATTCGCCTCGATAGAATAACCAAAACTTCGATATTCGTCTTACCAGACAAGTGCAAATACATCATACCAGCTCCGTCACTTCAGTTTGACGTTAACAGTGATTTAACTGATGCAACTACGAGATACCAAAGTCAGCTCGTTTATGAGCCTTATGTATATCCGAAAAAAACCATTCAGCAAAATCAATAACAAACTTTTAATGCTCTATCTCCGACAGCAAAATTACTTATAGTTCTACCAGTAAAGCAACGTGCGTACCACTTACAAATTTATGTCCGCGTCCAATCCTTGCTCTTTAACACATACTCTCTAATTTCCCGAGATTAACATCCGCACAGCACCGACCAACACGCTGCTGTTCAAAACAAGTAATCCGACCAACTCCGCGTTTATACCAGATATGTTGACAAATTTGAACCTCAAAATCAGCACAAGCAATGTGACGTTTGATTTCGAACCAAGTCGTCCGACAGTGACTATTAATGAAAGAACAACCCCTATGCAAACCAACCCAACCAATACTTCACCAATCAACTTTACAACATATTCAGTGCCAGCGTGAGCAAATTTAACAAAAATAACATTGATTTTAACTCAACACCCAACTCTCCTATCGCGCTCGTAACCGAAATCAAACCGATAAACAACACGACTTATAATGTTGCAATCAGCATATAGCTAACAAAACATATCTGTCAGCGTCAAAGATATAGCAACTGATACACCACCAATATTAAACATTCATCATTAACTTCAACTTCAACTGATAACACCATAATTTACTATACTATTACTCCACATAATAATTAATCATCTAAACAAAAATCCTAATAATAAAACCATTATTTCAAGTTATCCTTTCGTCCGTCGTTTTTCCTTTTCTCGAGTTTGTGAAAGAAATTAATAAAATTTAATTTTTAGATGTTAAGTTTTACGAGTTATAGTGTTGATATTACGCCTACAGGTGACTGCGCAGTTTCTGCTACTGTTGCGGTAGGCGCAATAATGTACGCGGCTAGGAATTTGAATACGGTTGCCGGCAGCGACAGCGTTATCTTTGATGACAGTGATCCATTTGTTACTTCAATTACTCCGTCTGACAACACGGAAACAACTTCGCCTATTAACTTTACGGTTGTCTTTAACGAAGACGTGAATAGCTTAACGTGATGTCGACGTGATGTTTTAGCGGAAGCAAGGCAAAAGCAACAAAGACGACAGTCGTCAGACAAGAAATCGCTCCGATGGGAATTATAAAGTCGCAGTCAGCGGAATGACTTCCGACGGAACTGTTACCATTCAAATTGCGACAAGCGCGGTAACTGATAATGCTAATAATACGAACCCGGCTTCAGCGATTAATACCGTTACTTTCGATTTGCAAGATACGCCTGTCGTAGTTACTCCGTTAATACAATGAGCTGATATGGTTTTAACGACAAGACCGATTTAGTTATTTCGCCGACTTTAGTAGAAAGTCCGATAGATATTAATATCACATCACCTCCGCTCAAATCTAAAACTAAGGATATTTACCAGTCCTGCTGACGGTGTTGACGGTAAAATTTTGTTTGCAACGAGGCAGTTCGCCGGAACAAGGCTCGAACAATTACAGCGCTTCAATAGATTCAAAAAAATCATTTTATCATTAGCAAATTCGCCGAAATTCGTTATATCCTAAGGCTTCGTTTAGTGCGCGTTGTTGACCCTACTATTACGTTCTCCAACCTTCAGACTTGTGATGCTAATAACGAAAATTCTATACTACAAAGCTACTATCAACGTAATCCGTCGCCTTGTCAACAGCCAGCAGGATGTACACTGCGGAATTATTGGATACTTCCCAAATGTCTGAATTAACACCGATCCTAGTCTTGGCTTATAGGCTTTAGAGGCGAAGTTCAGACCGAGAATCGGCTTTGACGGCATGTTGATGCTTTCACTATTGGTGTCA
Source organism: Pyrinomonadaceae bacterium (assembly GCA_963761145.1). Lineage (GTDB taxonomy): Bacteria > Acidobacteriota > Blastocatellia > Pyrinomonadales > Pyrinomonadaceae. The sequence continues at coordinate 57,582 of CAVXFU010000003.1, read as the reverse complement.
ATAGTGCCAACACTACCTTTGATTTTGAACCGACACCACCAACTGTTTCAATTGATGATGCGGCAACAGCCCTGAGTCAAAATGAAGGCGACAGCAACACGACTGCATATAATTTTGTTGTCAGATTGTCGCAGGCAACTTCAACAATTCCGAGAAATAATCCTTTGGTGGTTCCGGTTTCAGCAATGGTTGCCGTTAAAACTATATATGGCACAGCGACTGTTGCTGATGGCGATTATCAGCCTGTAGATACTATCTTAACCTTTGATCCGACCAACGATCCCAACACGGACGGAGATAATAATCCATTGACGCAAACCGTGACGGTTTTAGTTAACGGCGACAATAATTTCAGTCGAATCAAGCATTCAAGCTTAATCTCTCGAACTCAGTCAACTCGGCAATTGCGACCGGACAAGGACAGCGCACGGGAACAATCACTAATGACGACACCGCTCCGGTGGTTTCGATTACGAACTCGACACCGCTAACAGTGAACGAAGGCAATACCGGAGATCCGGCGGCGACGGCGACGTTTACGGTTTCGCTTTCTAATCCTAGCGATACGCCGATAACGGTCAGCGTTACGCCGAGCGGCACTGCGACACCGGGAACCGATTTTTCACTTGACACCAATGAACTCGTGTTCGCACCGAGCGAAGCGACGAAGACGTGACGGCAACGATAAACGGAGACAATATAGATGAAGTCGATGAAACCTTTACGGCAAGCGTGGCAGTAACGGCGGGAACAGCAACGGGAACGGGAACGGGAACGGGAACGATTCTCGATGATGATGCTTCGCCTTCGTTTACTATTGACGATGTAACGCACATGGAAGGCGACAGCGGCACAACCGCTTATCTCTTTACTATTACCAAAACCGGCGCGACCGAACTAACCACTTCGGTAGATTATGCAACGCTGACGGAACGGCGCATGCACCGTCTGATTACACCGCGATTTCCACAACAACCGTTTCCTTCCTGCCGAGAAACCAATAACTCAGATTCCCCTTTTGGCAAATGGAGATGTTTTCGTTGAGAGTGATGAAACATTTACTGTTGTTCTCAGCAATCAGGTGGCTGCAACTATCGCGGATAGCAGCGGAACCGGGACAATTCAGAACGACGACAACGCGCCGAACGTCGTTTATGTTGATGATGCCTTTATCCGGTTCGATGGGGTCAGACCCAGATGGGGCAGGTCCGGCAATCGCTATCGGCTACGACGCTTTCCCGACTATTCAAGGCGGCGTTAACGCAGTAGCGGCAACCGGCACGGTCAACGTGGCAGGCGGCAATTACTTTGAAAACGTCACGGTCAATAAAGCCGCGACTTTGCGTGGTGCTAATGTCGGAAATCCGCCGCGGGAAATCGCGTTCCAGAATCATTCGTTCGCACGGTCGGTAATCAAAGTGCTGTCTTTGCGATCACATCCAACAACGTCACCATCAATGGCTTTACGATTGACGGCGATGATCCGGGAAAGCTTGCGATTCATCCGCTCGGTAGCGGTGAAAATACTAATACTCTGTATGGTGTAATACCGATTGGTGCATTTAATAACATCACCGTCAGAGATAACATTATCAAACGGGTATTCATCGGTTTCCGTGGTGATGGCGCATCGCAAAGCAATGTGATTACGGAAAATTTATTCGACAGCATCGGAAACTTCGATTTCGGATATGCCGTTTCTATTCGTAATAACTATTATGCAGATGTTACCAATAACAAGATGACGCGCGTTTGGTCTGGTCTCCATATCAATTTCTTCCAAACTGCTGTCGGTCCAGCACTTGGACCATGAGCGGCAACGAAATTCACAGCTATGCGGGCGGTTTATTCTACTGGCTGCAATATAACGGCTCTACGCGTTTAACTGTAAACAATAACCAGTTTATTGCTGAAACCGGTGCATCGCCAAAACTTCTTATTTTGGTTGCAGTATTCAGATCATGCTGTCAATCTATCATTTACCAATAATACTATTACCGGACACAATTACGGTGTCGGATTGTCCAACGTCCCAACACGAACACGATTACTCTTGGCGCGACGAACTCAATTAGCGGTTCCACGCTGGCAGGTGTCTTTATGACCGATAATTTGAACTTCAATCCGCTTAACAACGACTATTTTCCTCACCATCTGTCCCGGTGCGGCTTCAACTGTCAATATCAACGGATTACCGATTACTGGAAATACCGGCGACGGCGTGAGAATCGAAGGTCAAACCAATCCGCAGCTTTTAGTCGTTAGCAAAGCGAACATCACCGGAAACTCCGGCACACGCGGCGCGCGATTATCGGCGATAAAGGCGTTTGAATATGACCGAAACGGCAGTCACCGGTTTTGCGACCGGCGTGTTCCTGCAAAACAGCGCCAGCAGTTCACAAAATGTCAACGCCCACTTTAACCGCATCATCGCAGCTATAACTGCGATTGATAATGCAAATAACCAAACGGTTAATTTGGAAAACAACTGGTGGGGCTGGCAATGCTGATCCGGGCAATTGGGATGCGGTGCGGTAACGGGAACAAGCGCGGTTTTCGATCCGTGGCTCGTGCTGACAGTTACGGCTGCGCCGAATTCAATTATGCCGGGCGGCACGTCAACTGTAACGGCTGATCTGACGCATAATTCCGACGGGTTAATGCCTTCAAGCAAGCTGCTCATTGCATTGCCCTCGATGTTTGTTCCGCCGACTCCGGTCAGCTTTACGGCAACCGAAGTGTACAGTTTCTCCGACCAGCGGAATCACTGTTGACGGCGTGGCAACTACTACATTCACTTCCACGTCATCCAATTCGGGCAGCGTGTCGGCGACGGTAGATAATCAAACCACGACGGCTCCGATTATGGTTAACGCGCCGACGCTTTCGATTAACGATGTTTCGGTCAATGAAAATGCGGGAACTGCAACATTCACCGTCACTTTGAGCGGCTCGACGAGCGTTTATCCAGTAACGGTTGCTTATGCGACCGCTAACGGAACAGCGATGCAGCCGGGTGACTATACAATGATGAACGGTGTACCGACATTCGATGTTGGTGAAACAATGAAAACCATCATCGTTCCGATCAATGATGACAACATTTATGAAGGAACGACGGCGGAAACCTATACGGTTAATTTGTCAAGTCCAACCAATGCGACGATCAGTGACGGCATCGGTGATGGTTCAATCGTAGATAACGATTCTGCACCAACGCTTTCGATTGCAAATACAACACCGGGTGCGGAACCTGGAACCGATAACGTATTTACTGTTACTTTGTCAGGCAATACTGCTCTGCTGGTGACAGTTAATTACGCGACGGGCGGCGGATCAGCAACGGCAGGCAGCGATTACGGCACGGCAACTCCGCCTAGTCCGCTGACCTTTGCAGCTAACGGTCCGGCGACGCAAACGGCGACCATTACCGTTCCGACGCTTGACGATAATTTGTTTGAAGTCACGGAAGACTTTATGGTTACATTGTCCGGTGCAACAAACGCGACTATCACGACGGCGACGGCGACGGGAACGATTGCTGATAACGAAATGCAACCGACGGTTCATTTTGCTACCGCACCTGCCAGTTACTCAATAACTGAAGGCGGAACGGCGGCGACAGTCACTGTTACCAGAGACGGCGCACTGGGTAATACTGTTTCGGTTAATTACGGTGTTGGTACTTGTGTAAATAATCCTACACCGCCGGAAGTCAGATGTGCTGTTGCGGGTGATTATACACTTGGCGGAACGGGAACACTTACTTTTAATCCGTCTGAAACATACTAAAACATTCACGGTTACGGCTACTTCGGACAACAATATCGAAAGTATCGAAACCTTGAATTTAGCGTTATCCAATCCGACAGGCGGAGTCGCATTGGGAATTCCGACTACGAAGACGGTAACTATCGCAGACGGAAATATCGCAATTGGCGGAACGGTTAATGCAGGCGGCAATCCGTTAAGCGGTGTCACCATAACCCTACAGGGTTCGGGTTCGGCAACTACTATAACAACGACGACTTCCGTTGCCGGAACGTATAATTTCCCCGGATTGAAGAGCGGCAGAAACTATCTGGTTACGCCGTCACTCACCGGTTATACGTTTGACCCGACTGCAAGAAACTATCTGAACCTGGCAGCTAGCGTTAATAACGCCAACTTTACGGGATTTGACGGAGTAACATCTGTTAATCCGCGCACCTTGTCGGTCGTTAACGGAAATATAGCACCGGGCGGACTTGGTTTCGTAACAGTTAATCTAAACAGTCAGGGCAATGAAAACTCGCTTAGTTTTAGTCTTGATTTTGACAACACCAAATTGGATGTTGCTTATAACACACCGGGAAATCCGGCGAGCGGTTTAGCCGTAAGTTGCGGCGACGATGCTCCGGCAGGCTGCTCGGTAGGGGCAAACGTCAACGCGAATGGTGATGTGGGTATAGTTTTGAATTTGCCGGCTAATTCTTCCTTCTCAGGTTTCGCCGGTTGCACGAGTTGCAACCGAGAAGCCGTGAAGGTAAATTTTGTCAGCAAAAACACTCCTCCGACAACACCGTCGTTCACTATTCCGGTGAACTTCAGTGATTCGCCGAATATCCGGCAGGTCACCAGTAATGTGGGCGGCGGAAATGCAGTGCCGGCAAGATATATTGACGGCTTTATTTCGGTGAACAACCTTGAAGGCGACGTAGGTCCTCGATTTAGCGGAGATGGGTCATTAACAACATTTGATTCAGCTCAAGCGGAAAGATTTGCTGCTCGACTCGACACGCCGAACCCGGCTTTCAATGAATTTCAACGTTTCGATTCCTTCCCGGCAGCAACAAGCGGTGACGGACTTATAACTGCGGGTGACTCGGCACAAGCCACACGTTATGCTGCGGGACTCGATGCTCCGCAGCCTACTGATGGTCCGACGGAAGAGATTGCGTCGAGAAGAGTTGAAGAAACCAAGAAAGAAAGCGTAACCGATGCGACTCAGGTCTTACCGCGTGTCGTCCGTGTTGATAATAAGGTTTCTTCGGCAGGTTCATATGTTGTAGTTGAAATTCTGGCTGATACTAATGCGGACGAAAACGCCTACGGCTTTAGTATCTCCTACGATCCGACAAAACTTTCAGTGGACGATCCGAATGTGAATGCCGATATTAAATTAGGAACGGGTGCCAGAGATACAATGAACGGAAGTCCATCTTTAACCCCGAACACTGATTTTATTGCTCAGGGAAGAATTGGTTTCTTAATTCAATTCGCAGCCGGTAAATCCATTCAGGAAGGGACTAACAGACAACTACTTACGATTCGTTTCAAAGTAGCTAACGGAACACCAGCCGGATTGATACCCATTGACTTCAGCAATAATCCGATTACCCGTCAGGTTATCGGTGGCGCACCGCTTGCAGTCCGACCCACAACTTTTGCACCGGGTGGCGGTGTTCTGGTCACAGCACCAACCGCAGCTTCGGTAGAAGTCAGCGGTCGTGTGAAAAATACATCGGGTAAAGGTGTCAGTGGAGCAACAGTGACTTTAACTGATGCGGAAGGCAATCCGCATTCGGCAAAAACTGATTTGCGTGGTCGCTACGTTATTGCCGGAGTTCAGGCAGGCAGAATTTATATTGTTAATGTTGCCGCAAAGTTTTATAACTTTGCGCCGCAAACCATTACGATTGTTGACGCTTTGGCTGACTTTGATTTGATTATGCAGGAGTAACAGGCAAAATTGCCGGTTACTTACTGAATTTGCAACTGAGAGGCGGTCACATGACTGCCTCTTTTTTCTTGAGCGGAGAGGTGAAATTTGCCAATCGGTCTAAAATAAAAGCAAAATTAAAAAAAACATCGCAAACCTACATTTTAAATAGCATTATCCAATAAAATCGTTGTATGCTTGAACATTAAAGATATGGCACAGGCGATTCTCTCCGAAAGCGCGTTGAGAACTTCCCGGAGCATTTTCCATACCCAACAAATTTTATAAAATCTAATTTTTCAAAACGGATTTATTATAATGGCTTTTAAATCTTTATTTAGTTTATTTTCGAGCGATTTGGCGATTGACCTCGGCACGGCGAATACGCTTGTTTATGCGAAAGGGCGCGGCATTGTCGTGTCCGAACCTTCGATTGTTGCAATCAACAAAGTTACCAATCAGGTCGAAGCCGTCGGGCGCGATGCGAAGGAAATGCTCGGCAGAACGCCGGGAAATATCGTGGCGATTCGTCCGATGAAAGACGGCGTGATCGCTAATTTTGAAGTCACGGAAAAAATGCTTCAGCATTTTATACGCAAAGCGCATAACGGAAAATCTTGGGTGCGTCCGCGCGTCGTGATCGGAATTCCGTCGGAAATCACGCAGGTCGAACGCCGCGCCGTCGAAGATTCGGCATATCGCGCCAAAGCGTCGGAAGTTTATCTGGTCGAAGAAGCGATGGCGGCGGCAATCGGCGCGGGTTTGCCGATTACCGAGCCGCACGGAAATATGGTCGTGGACATCGGCGGAGGCACGACCGACATCGCGGTTATTTCGCTTTCGGGCATCGTTTATTCGCGCGCCGTGCGCGTCGCCGGAAACGAGATGGACGAAGCGATTACGCAATTTATCAAACGCAAATACAATCTTTTAATCGGCGAACGAACTGCCGAAGCGATTAAAATCGCGTTAGGAAGCGCGTTTCCGCTCGAAGAACCGCTTTCGATGGAAGTTCGGGGGCGCAACTTGATCGAAGGAATCCCGAAAACTATAACAATCTCGGACGAAGAAATCCGCGAAGCACTGTCGGACGCGGTGGCGACGATTATCAACGCCGTGCGCGTCGCGCTCGAACGCACACCGCCGGAATTGTCCGCCGATATTGTCGAACGCGGCATCGTGTTGACGGGCGGCGGCGCACTGCTGAAAAACCTTGATAAACGTTTGATGATTGAAACCGGTTTGCCGGTCGTCATATCCGACGATCCGCTTTCGTCGGTCGTTCTCGGGACTGGCAAAATGCTTTCCGACTTCGAATTGCTCAAGCGCGTGAAATGGGACAACACGATGATGATGGGCGGTTAATGAACGGGATTACGAATCAGTGAAAAGTGAAAAGTGTTTTGTTTGTTTTAATCGCTTTTCACTTTTTACTTTTCACAGGCTACAGATGGTTGAGCGAAGTCAGAAAGAAGTTTGGAAAATAACGCCGTGGGTGATGCTGCTTTTGCTGTTGGGCAATTTCGCATTGATGGCGTTTGACGCGCGGCAGTCAAACACGCAGCAGCGCGTTATTCGCGTTTGGGCGCAGACAACCGCCGATTTCGTACAGTCGCCCGTCACGTTTGTCAGTTCATCCGTCTCGAATTATTTTTCTTCAATCTCCTCGATGCGCTCCGCACAAAGCGAAAACGACGTTTTGAAACAGCGCGTTCAGGAGCTCGAAGTCGAGGTTCAGAACAGCCGCAGTTTGACGGCGGAAAACGACAGGCTCAGTTCGCTGCTCGAATTAAAAAAGGAAATCAACTACAAATTTTTGCCCGCGCGGGTCATCGGGCGCGACACTTCAGCGTGGTTCGATACTTCGATAATCAATCGCGGCAGTCTCGACGGCGTGAAACTAAATATGCCGGTAGTAACGAACGGCGGTCTGGTCGGCAGAATTACGATGGTCAGCCCTTTGACGGCGCAGGTCGCGCTGATTACAAAAGATAAATCAGGCTTGGGTGCAGTTGTCGGTTCGCTCGAAACGTCGAACGCGATTGGCGTGGTCAGCGGCAGCGGCAAACAGGAAATTCTGAAAATGGGTTATGTATCGGGCAGCGTCGAAATAAAAATCGGCGAAAGCGTTTACACGACCGGGCAGGACGGAATTTATCCGGCGGGTTTGAAATTGGGCGAAGTCTCGGAAGTTCGTTCGGGTTCGGCATCGGTCGCGCAGGAAATTTTTATTCAGCCGAGCGCGAAACTTTCCTCGATGCAGGAAGTTGCGGTGCTGATTTACGAACCGCCGACGCGTCCCGAATTTGATAAATCGCTGCCGAACGCTAAAAAGACGGGTAAATAGCAGACAGCGGCAATTGGCATTGACAGTGAGTGGTCGAAACTGCCAACTGCCTGATTTAGAAATGGAACAGGTCAAAATCACAATCGCCTTAATCGTCGCCGTTCTGCTGCAATGGACATTGCGCAATGTCTATGAACCGCTCGCGTTCGTTGATTTTCCGCTGATTATTGTAGTTTACGCCGCGCTGCGCGGAAGTTCGATTCGGGCATTGTTCTTCGGCACGGCGGCGGGCATCGCGGTTGACGCTTTGAGCGGCGGACTTTTGGGCGCAAACGGCTTCTCAAAAACCTTAATCGCGTTCATCGTCGCGGAAATCGTCCGGCGCGTCTATGTGGACAACCTTCTTCTGAGAATTCCAGTCATAGCAGGTGCGTGTTTATTGGACGATTTGGTTTATTACGGGATGCATCGTTTGCTCGGTCAGGAGCCGTCCGGCGCGGTAGTGACGACCGTCGCTTATTCATTAATCGGAACGACCGTCGCGGGAACGATTATTTACTTGCTTTTAGACAGCTTTCTCGCTGAAAATACAAGAAACAAAAGGCGCGAGGTTTTTACCCAGCGTCGTCAAACGCGTCGGCGCAACCCGATCCGATTGGGAAGCAGAAGATAGAACTCGCCGAAATTCAGATTATAAAGGCTGTTTGAAGTGATTTCGACTGCCCGCAAAGTTTTTTGTGAAGCGGACAAACCATTTTTCCGGTCAGCCAAATTGACGATAAATCAATTGGTAAAAAGTTTTGGCAATTACTCGAACGACAAATTAAAGAAGGAAAAAATGAAACTTAACGATCAGGCGCAAAATTTGGGTGTCAGAGTCGGCACGATACAGGTCATCGGTTTTGTTTTGCTGGCGATTCTCGGCGTTCGCCTGTATTATTTGCAGCTTGTCAAAGGCGAATACTACAGCGACAAAGCGGAAAATCAGCGTATCCGGCTGATTCCCATTCCTGCGCCGCGCGGCGCGATTTTTGATCGCAACGGAAAATTGTTAGTTGATTCGCGCCCGACTTACAATGTCACTTTATCGAACGAACCGATTAAGAAAATTGATGTCAGCGACCGGCTCGAAGATTACGCGGGCGGTTTGCAGGTTGACCGTCAATTTCTGGTCGAGCGCATCAATTTAATCAGAAAACAGCCGGGATTTGAAACGATGGTGCTGAAGGAAAACGCCACGATTCAGGATATTACGTGGGTGGAAGCGCACACCGAAGAATATCCCGAACTGCGTGTCGAACTTCAGCCGCAGAGATTTTATCCGCTTGGCACAACTTTGGCGCACGTTCTCGGCTACGTCGGCGAAATCAGCCCGAAACAACTTGAGAAACCCGAAGTTCGAGAAAAGGGCTTTCGTCCCGGCGACATCATCGGCAAAGGCGGGCTTGAACAATCTTACGATGAATTTCTGCGCGGCAAACCCGGTTATCGCCGGGTTATTGTTGATTCGCGCGGACGCGTGCAGAGCGAACTCGAAACCGTTCCCGCGCAAGCCGGTCAGGATTTAGTTTCTACCATTGACCTCGATTTGCAGTTGGCGGCGGAACAAAAGCTCGCCGAGTCGGTCACCAAACGCGGAATGGTCATTTCGATGGATCCGAACAACGGCGAAATTCTGGCGATGGCAAGCGCGCCGTCGTTCGATCCGAACGCTTTCGTGACGCGCATCGCCACGCCCGAAGGTCGGCGGGAAATCGCCAAATATTATACCGATGAAGAACGCCCTTTGCTCAATCGCGCGATTCAGGGACGCTTTCATCCCGGTTCGACGTGGAAAATTCCCGAATCAATCGCTGCGTTACAGCAAGGCGTAATTACCGTCAAAAATTCCAACGTCATCTGCGGCGGCGGCATCACTATCGGCAACAAATTTACGCGTTGTATGGGCAGTCACGGCTCGCCGCCGCTTAACACCGCCATCACCAAATCGTGTGACGGATATTATTATCATCTGGCGTTAAAAATGAAAATCGAAGGTTTGATTAAAATGATCGAAGACCTCGATTACGACAAACGCACGGGCGTTGATTTGCCGAACGAAAAAATCAGCCAAACGCCGAAAACGTGGATGCCGACGGTTTTGAAAAACGAAGGAAAGTGGAGCGACATTCGTACGGTTTACGCTTCAATCGGTCAGGATACGGTCGTCGTTACGCCGATTTCGATGCTGCGCGTTATTGCGAGCGTCGGCGTGCAGGGCAGAATGTATGTGCCGCATTTATTGAAAGAATTTAGGGCGATTGACGCGATTGGTGAAGAAGGCGACTCGAATTACGTCGCGGCGAAACCAAATTTCGGCTTCGCGCATCCCGAACCGAAAATCATCGAGATGACTCCCGATCAAAACAAATTGGTGCTTGACGGAATGTGGGGCGTGGTCAATAACGGCGGAACGGCGGGAAGATTTAAAAGAACGAATTGGGAAATGGCTGGCAAAACCGGAACGGCGCAAAATTCGTCGCTCGGTTCGGGCGGCGAGAAAGATCACGCCTGGTTTGTTTCGTTCGCGCCCGCCTATAAACCGGAAATCGCAATTATCGCGCTGGTTGAAAACTCCGGTTTCGGCGGGACTAATGCCGCGCCGGTCGTGATGGGCGTTTACGACGCGTATCTGGCAAAAAATCATTCAGATTTACTGGGCAAACAGGAAATAGCGAAAAAATAGTCGGCACAAGGCAGTTGGCGGTCGGCGGGTAAAACCTGACTTGCTGCCAACGGCTCATTGCTTACTGCTTACTGATTTATGGTTGCAGTTTTAGAAAAACGTAATTTAAGAGATTTCGACTGGCTGACGGCTTTTATTGCGGTGGCAATTGTCAGTTTCGGCGTGTGGCAAATCTATAACGCGCAGCCGACCGAAAGTTACTGGTCGAAACAAATCATCGGATTAGGTATCGCGCTCACCGCGCTGATCATAATTTCCGTGATGGATTATCGCCGCGTAATTGATGCCGCGCCGGTTTTCTACGGATTAGGTTTGGTTTTGCTGGCGTTGGTGCTGGTTCCGGGCTTGGGCGTAAAGGTCAACGGGCAAACAGCGTGGCTGAAACTGCCTGTTATCGGACAATTTCAGCCATCGGAGTTCGTTAAAATCCCGACGATTCTGATGCTGGCGAAATATTTCGGCAGTCGGAAACTCGGCAGTCTGCAATTTAAAGAAATGCTCATCGGCGGTTTGATTTTAGCCGCGCCGGTCGGTTTGATTATGCTCGAACCCGACGCGGGACAGGCAATGACGTATTTCCCGATTCTCGCCACGATTCTTTTTCTGTCGGCAATCAAAATTCGCTACGTTGTCCTAACGATCGCGGCAGGTTTGCTTTTAGTGCCGGTCGCTTATTACGTCGGGGTGCAGACGGGAAAAATCAAAAACTACCAGCAGGAACGCATCAACGTGATCCTCGACCCGGAAAACGCCGATCCGCGCGGTTACGGTTATCATACCGTGCAGTCAATGATTACAGTCGGCAAAGGCGGCGTGACGGGAATTAAGGGCGACACGGAAACGTCGCAGGCGAAGTTGAAATTTCTGCCCGAACCGCACACCGATTTTATCTTTGCGGTGACGGCGGAAAACACCGGCTTTATCGGCTGTATTTCATTGTTACTGGCTTACGCGCTGCTTTTGTCGCGTCTTGTCGCCGGAGCGAGACAAGCACCTGATCGCGCCGGAATGCTCGTGATTATGGCGATTGTCGGTTCGCTGACGTTCCAGATTTTTATGAACGTCGGAATGACTTTAGGATTTTTGCCCGTCATCGGCGTTCCTTTGCCGCTAATGAGCGCGGGACTTTCGGCGGTGCTGACGACATTCACCGCCATCGGATTTGTAATTAGCGTAAAAATGCGTAGATTTGTTAATTAGTTCACTTATTAAAAGGTGAGAGTTATGGAAAACATTAAAACAACTGAAGTCGAATCAATCGCTCCGAAGCGCAGTCGGATTTGGACATTCGTTTGGTTTCCGGTCGCGCTGCTGCTTGCGCTTTCGGCAGGCGGTTTGACCGGCGTTCTGGGTTCTTATTATTTGAATAATTCGCGCTATACGACGGAAGTTTCCGCGCTTGCCACTTATCGTCCGCCGCAGGTGACGACGATTTACGCTGACGACGGCGAAACGATTCTGGCGGAGTTTGCGATTGAAAAACGCATTCCGATCAAAGAGCAGGACGTTCCCGATAAAGTTAAAGACGCGCTGATCGCCGTCGAAGATTATCGTTTTTATCAGCATATCGGCATTGACCCGTATCGCATCGCCGGTGTCGTCTATAAAAATATTACGACCGGCTCGACCGAAGGCGGTTCGACGATTACGCAGCAGCTCGCCAAAAATCTTTTTCTTTATAAAGATCAAACTTATACGCGCAAAATAAATGAATGGGCGGTCGCGCTGCAAATCGAGCGGCTTTATACCAAGCAGCAAATTCTCGAAATGTATATGAACTACGTTTTCCTCGGCGCGGGTTCGTATGGATTTGAAGCGGGCGCGCGAACATATTTCGGCAAATCCTTGAAAGATTTAAGTTTGGAAGAAGCCGCTTTGCTCGCCGCGATTCCGAAATCACCCGAATATTCACCGACGCGCAACCGTGAAAAAGCGAAGGAACGGCGCAACGTCGTGCTTGACCAGATGGGGAAATATTATCCCGATAAATATTCGCAAGCCAATATTGCCGCCGCTAAATCCAAGGAAATCAAATTGGCGGATACGGCTTATTATCAATCGCTGCCGAAATCAACCGCGTGGGATTATCCGGTCGAAGAAGTTCGCAAATATCTTGAAGACAAATACACGACGCGCGTCGCGCAGGGCGGTTTGAAAGTTTACACGACCATCAATGTTGACGCGCAGAAACTGGCGACCAAAGCCATCCGTGAAGGTTTACGCAGTTACGATAAAAGTCAGCGTTGGCGTTCGGATTATCAAAACATTTTGCTTGATGATAATGAACAGCCGATTACCGACGAAAAGGAAATTAAACGCAAACTCGAAACTTACAAACACGCCGACTGGTATGGCGACGAATACGACAAAGGCGAATTTATCAAAGGTTTGGTGACAAGCGTTAATCCGGCGAAAGATGAAGCGACGATTCGTTTCGGCAGGTATAAAGCGACTGTCACCGCCAAGGATATGGGCAGAAGCGGCAAACGTCCGAAAGACGAATTGAAGGTCGGATTCCTGTCGGAGTTTGAAGTCAAGGAAGTTGACGAAAACAATCAAACTTTGCAGGTAACGCTTCAACAAGTGCCGGAAGTACAGGCTTCGATCATCTGCGAAAACGCAAAGACAGGCGAAATCGTCGCAATGGTCGGCGGTTACGATTATTATACGAGCAAATTCAACAACTCGACGCAGGGTTTGCGGCAAACCGGCTCGTCCTACAAACCGTTTATTTATACGGCGGCGGTTGAATGGGGAATGACTCCCGACACTCTTGTCAGCGGCGCACCGATTAAACGCGGCGGCTGGATGCCGCATAATTACGACGGTTCGCTCAGTCACGGCAACGTGCCGATGAAAATCGCGCTGGCGAAATCTTTGAATTTGGCGGCGGTGCATCTGCTCGATCAGGTCGGCATTCAAACCGGAGCGCAGATGGTTCGGCGTTTCGGCATCACCAATCCGATGGCGCCGAGTCTGCCGTCGGCACTCGGCGCGAGCGAAGTTTCGCTGATTGAAATGGTCGCGGCGTATTCGGCTTTTCCAAACAAAGGCGTGCGCGTCGAACCGCATTTGATTCGCAAAGTTTACAGCCGCGACGGAAGCTTACTGGAAGAATTCAAAGGCACGACGACCAGAGTGACGAGCGAATATGTCGCCGGAACGATGGTCGAAATGATGCAGGGCGTAACTCGTCCGGGCGGAACCGCGCCGGGCGCGAACGCCAGCGGTCAGCCGCTGGCAGGCAAAACCGGCACGGTTAACGATCATACGGACGTTTGGTTTATGGGTTACACGCCGACGTATGTGACCGGCGTTTGGATGGGAAATCCGACGAAAAAGGTAAATCTCGGCAATTCGATGACCGGTGGACACGGCGCACTTCCATACTTTAACGCCTTTATGATTCCGTTTATGAAGGGCAAGCCGAAAGACGAATTTTATAAAACTCCGCCGATTCCTTCAGATATTAAATCGCTCTCTGAACAGCGCAAACGTGAAGAACAGGAGAAACTCGAAAAGGCTGACGAAGACGGTCGAACGCTCGGCGTGACATTTAACACCGGCACGAAACGCGGTAAAACTCCGACCAGCCTGATTACGGGCGGCGATGACGCAGTGCCGCCGTCAACCGACATACCGACCGACACGCCCGGAACCGGCAAACCGGCGGAACCTCCGAAACCTTCGGTGAAAGACGATTCGCCGCCGAAACCGAAAGTCGAACCGCCGACGCGTCCGAAAGCCGAACCGCCGCCGGAAAGACCGAACCCCGAAGGCACGAAGCGCAAAGGGAAAAAAGGCGACGGAGATAATTAGAAATCAATAAAAAGCGAAAAGCGAAAAGTGCCGGGAATAAATATTTATTCCCGGCACTTTTCGCTTTTCGACTATAAACTTTTCACTAACCCAGAAACTTGCCCAGATAAAACGGCAGCATTTTGCGCCACCATTCCCAATCGTGTTTTACATCGTGACCCCAAACTTCGCAGAGATGCGGAATTCCCTTTTGCGCCAGAACGCCGCAGAATTGCTTGGTGCGTTCGGGTGCTTCAAACGCGCCCTGTCCGGTGACGATCACGATTGAATCGGCTTTACGCAGAAGCGGCAGATTGTAATCGTCGTTCAGATTGGCGACATACTGCATCGGATTATTGAAATACACATTGTCGTCGTAATAATTTTTCAGATAAGAGCGCACGTCATAACTGCCGCTCATCGCAATCGTGCCGCGAAATTGGTCTGGATGTTTGAAATAGCAATTTGCCGCGAGATACGCGCCCAAACTCGCGCCTGTTGTTAAAGGTTCGCGCGTCCTGACCGCATTCGTCGCGGATCAGAGGCATCACTTCTTCCATAATGTAGCGGTCGTAACGCGTCAGCAGTTCGGCTTTCCACTGCGGCGAAGCCTGTTCGTTCAAAAGGCTGTAACGGTTGACCGAATTGATCGAATAAGCGCGAAGCTGTCCCGATTCGATAAACGGTTTGATCGCGTCGAGCAGTAAAAATCTTTCGTATTCCAGATAATCGGCGGCAGCGGTCGGGAACATTAAAAGCGGATAACCCGCGTGTCCGTAAGCCACCAGCGGCATATCCATTCCGAGATTGTGGCTGATACCACGAAGTTGTATCACGTCGCATAATATTTAACTCCAATAAAGTAATTTATAATAAAAACTGATTATGTGAGGTTAAAAGAAAGCGGACGGAAGTTCAAGTTTGGCGATAATTTTGAAAATTGTTCATTAGAAGCCGAATTTTATCCGAAAACTTTAATTCGATGGCGAAATTCGCTGAAAACTAACCCGCAGTCAATGCGAATCAACGCTTCGAATCGGCAATTTTACGTCTCAAGTCAGCAACTTCACGCATCAAACTGGTAACTTGATGCCTTATTTTTCAGGCGCAAACCTTTTTTTACGGAAATTATAATGAAAAACCGCGATGATTTAATGAATTATCGCGGTTTAAGTCTAATTTTTAGATCAAATTATTTTGCCACTGTAATCTCGCGCGTCGTCGAATTATATCCGCCGTTGTCCACGAGCGTTCCGGCTTTGTCCACGAGTTCGAGCTTGATCGTGTGTTTGCCGTTCGTCCAGCCGGTCAACCAAATCGGCGACCATTTATCAATAAATTTTGCTTCGCCGCCGTCAACCGAATATTTCACGCGATATTCGCCGCCGTCGCCTTGCAGCTTGGCGTTCGACAGCCAGAAATCAATCATTATATTTTCCGCGTCCGCCGTTTTGTATTCGCCTTTAGGTCGGCTGTAGGTAAGCAGCGGTTTGGTTGCGTCAACCGCGCCCGCCGTCGAACCCGGCATATCTTTGCCTTCGGGTGTCGGTTTGGCGTTCGCCGCCGAATTCGCGTTCGACATCGGCTGATTGGCGTTGGTCGTCGCCGGTTTCGTCGCGTCCGCGCCGCCGTTTTTGACGGTGAATTTCACCATCTGAAACGCGCCCGCGTTTTTGAACGATTCGTGCCAGGGGCGCGAAGGAAAAACGCGCAAAGTGTGTTCGCCGTCCGAAATGTTTCTTAATTCAAATTCTTCGTCGAGGTTGTAATAAGCCTCATACGGCTGGTTGTCGAGAATAACGTGAATGTGATTGCCCATTCCGGTTGACATATCCTTCATCGGTTTATAGCCTTTCAAATCGCCGGAGAGCGCGAGTTTGACTTTGACGGTCGAACTCGCCACGGTCGAATTGTTTTTCGGCTCGACGACCGAAAGCGTCGGCGCGGCAGAATCCTGTTCGCCGCGTTCCTTCATCTGATCGGAAATTTTCTGCGGGCGCGGAACTTCTGTTAAATTCTGCACCGTCGGCGCGATGTTCGCGTTCGCTGCATTCGCCGTGTTCGTATTTGTTCGATTAGCGTTGCTGTTCGTATTCGTCGCCGGATCGCAAGCCGTCAAAGCCGCGACCGCAAAGGCAAACGATAAAATTTTTAATGATTTCATAAAGTCCTCCCGATGTTCGTTCAATGCCAAAACAATTATTAATTTTATTTCGGCTTGTCTAAATAGTATCGAAGATTCATTGCTTTCTCAATCAATCAAACTTATAATCAATCCGCTTTATAACATATCCAATTCGCATTTAATAATCGTTCGCTTTTCTAAAATTCAAGATACAAGGAGAACTGTCAATGCGTAGTCCAAAACTGAACTTTCTAATTTTTCTGTTCGTGTCGGCGTGTCTTTCGACTGCCGCCGCCGTCAACGCGCAGAAAACGAATCAAACCCGAAACGATTTCAAACAATTAGCGGGCGCGGCGGAAGAAATTTTCGCAATGCGTCTGCCGAATCCGGCTGATCTGGGCGTGAAATCGAAAACCGCGATGCTGCCCGTTTCCGCCAATCGAGGCATTCAGAAATTTGAAATCCCAATCGAAAACGCCGCCGATTTTCGCCTCATGCTCTTGTCGCCGCAGAGCGATAAATGGAGCGTCAGGATCGCTCTGCCGAACGAATCATTCATCAACGCCAGAAACGCCAACGCGCCGAACATCGAAATCACGAAAGATTTCTACGGCATCGGCGACGAGCGTTTCCCTGCCGAGATTTTGACCTTAAAAGGCGGAATGACGGGAATCGTGCGCGTCGAAATTGATACGAATCGTTCAAATGCGAGCGGATTTCTGGTCGCGGCGAGCGAATCAAATCTGCGGCTTAATTCCTATGTTGATACTTTGGAAACCGTGCGCGGCGGCAGCATCGGCTTGGTGGCTTCGCTTTCCGACATCACGGACGAATCCGTTTTCGCGGGCAGAATCAGCGCGGCAACAGTCAGAATCGAATTGCCGAGCGGCGAGATTTGGCGAACGCCGATGTTCGACGACGGCAAACATAACGACAATTCAGCCGGCGACGGTGTTTTCGGCGCGGCGTTCGTTCCGAACCAATCGGGCAGATTCATCGCGCAAATCGCCGCGTCCGGCACAAATGCGATTGGCGAACAATTTTTCAGAACCGGCGAACATTTGATTGAAGTCGCGGCAAATCGCACCAATCTCGACGGCAATGCGTTCGTCAGATTGCTCGACGACACGCGTTTGCAGATTGATTTACCGGCGCGAAATGCCCGCGACGGACAAAAATTTATCGCGCACGCCGAAGTTTGGGGACGCGATTTGCAGGGCGTAAGCAAACCAATCGCGTGGATCGGCGGAATGACTGTGGCAGAGAAAACATTCGGCGCGAATAAAACGAATTTATCGCTGACGCTCGACGCTCGCTGGCTCCTCCGGTCAGACGCGAAAAGCGAATTTGAATTGAGAAATATACGCATTCAGGATGCCGATTCGACGGTTGTGCTTGGAGCCTCTGAATTAATCGCTCTGCCGCCGGTAGATTTGTCGGGCATCACGCAGAGGAACTACGCGGGCGAAATCAACGATGAGATGCGAATGGGCGTTCGTCCCGAAATTTTCGCGCAAACCGACGCGCCGGGCGGCAAATTGATGCTCGTTCACGGTTATTGTTCGGGCGACGCGTGGGGCAGCGCGGCTTCGGCGGGACAATTTTCCAACTACGTTAAGTTTCTCGATTTAAATCAAAATCGCTCGCACGATCAATTTGCCCAGCGCATTAAAACCTTCGGGGCAAATCTGCCGTCTTACGGCATCGTCGCGCACAGTCAGGGCGGCGCGGCGGCTTTGCACCTTTACACATATTATTGGAGCGGACTTGATTCGGCGACTGGAACGCGCCTGATTCAATCGGTCGGAACACCTTATCAGGGAACGGCTCTGGCGGGAAATTTGGCAGCAATCGGCAGTGTTTTCGGCGCGGGCTGCGGCACGAATAACGATTTGTCTTATTCGGGCGCAGCGGCGTGGCTGGCGAATATTCCATCGTGGGCGCGGGCAAAGGTTTACTATCACACGACTTCGTTTACCGACGTTTGGTATCGCTACGATTATTGCAGTCTGGCGACCGATTTATTCCTCGGCGACCCGGAAGACGGCGTGACCGAGAAGGCTTACGGACAGCTTCCAGGCGCGTTCAATCTCGGACACAAAACCGGCTGGTGTCACACGAGCGGAATGCGCGATCCGGCGCAAACTACCGACGCTTCGCGCAATTCAAATATGAACGCCAACGCAGCACGGTAACGATAGTTCTAAAGAGATTTTGCCCGCGAAAGATACTAATTATACGAAAGAATAGAAATACTTATTTCTTAAATTTTCGCAACCGTCGTGTCTTTCGCGGGCAAAATCTCTTTTTATTCTTACTTCCCGGTTAATTCTTTCGCCAAATTATTCGCGTCGTAAATTTTCCGCAACGCTTCCAAAATTCCCGCGCTGTGGACGGCGACGGCGCGTGAACCTTCTTCTTCCTCGATATACCAATAGCGGTTCGAGAGTTTTTGAATGTTGCTGTCGAAGTTAATTCCGACGAATTCCGCGTTGCGGTTAATGACGGGCGAACCGGACATTCCGCCGATGGTGTCCGCCGAATAAACGAAATTGAGCGGCGTTGAAAGATTCAATTTATCGCGGCGTTCCTTAAATCTCGCGGGCAAATCATACGGCGATTTTTCACCGAAACTTTCCGCGCGGTCATACAAGCCGAAAAACGTCGTTTTGAACGGCACGAGCGTCGTGTCTTCTTCATAACCCTTAACTTTGCCGAATGTGATTCGCAGATTGAAATTTGCGTCGGGCGCAATCGTGCGACCGTAAACCGCGAAACGCGCTTTGGCGATTTTTTCACCGGCGCGAGCGTCAACGCCGAGTATTTTTTCTTCGTTCCACGCGCGAAGTTCGCGGACAATCGGTTCGATGCGCCGTGCGAGCATTATCATCGGATCGGTTGATTTGGCAATCGCCTCCGCGCCGCCGTCAAGCAGTGCTTTTCGCGCGGCAGCATCTTTTAATTTCGTCTCGCTGACGGCGCGTTTGACGACTTCCGAAGGATTCGCGTCGCCGACTGCCGCTTTGATGAACGGATCCGTTGCGCCGAGCGTTTTCACGGCTTCGTCGAGCCACGCGGTCAGCAAAAATTCTTCTAATTCAGGATAAATCGGCGCGGGTGAAAGCAGTCCGGCTTTGAATGATTCGAGCCGCGCGTCGCCGAATTCAGGATAACGCTCGTTGTTCGGTTTTTTGATTTCGTCGCCGTAACGTACGATCTGCGAAGCAATCGTGCCGAGTCTGGACGGTGAAAGATTTGAAAATGCGAGCCGGTTCGCCATTTTCGGTAAATCCGTGTAAGCCGTTCCGATTTGCGTCCAAGCGGGCGCGTATTCTTTTTCGAGCGCGGCATTTTTCGCCAAACCTTCTTTCAGAGCTTTTTCTTCAGCTTCTTTTTTGGCAAACATTCGCGGGTTCGTCAAACCGTCCTGTTGTCCGCTCAAACGCTTGAGCGAATTGTTCATCGAACGAATCGTGCCGCTCGCCTGACGCGACTGCTCGGTTCCGAGTTTTGAATAACTTTCGAGCGCGTTGAGGCGCGAAGTCCAAACTTGTTTCTGCAAAGGATTGCCGAAATCGCGCTGGTAAGCGAGCTGCGAAACGGTTAAAAGCCGCGCCGTCGAACCGGGATAACCCGAAGCGATGACGAATTCTTCATCGCTCGGTCCGGTTTCCGACCATTTGAAATACTGCGGAGTTTTCACCGGTTGACCGTTTTCGTAAGCGCGAAGAAACGTAATATCCAAATCGTGGCGCGGAAAAGTGAAGTTATCATAATCGCCGCCGAAAAACGCGGCTTGCTCTTCGGGCGCGAAAACGACGCGCACATCGGTATATTTTTTGTTGCGGTAAAGCCAGTATTCGCCGCCATTGTAGAGCGAGATTACTTCGCTTTTCAAGCCGGTTTTGTCGGTTGATTCCTTCTCAATCAATGAGATCGCGGCGCGTCTCTGCGCATTCGCGTCTTTATCGCTCGTGACTGCCGACTGCACGCGCTCGGTGACGTTTTCAAACGAGACGAGCATATTTACTTCGAGGTCGGCGGTTTTCAGTTCGTCGGCGCGGGTCGGCGCGTAGAAACCGTTTTTGATCAAATCTTTTTCTTTGGTCGAAAGTTTGGTCAACTGCGAACTCGCCACATGCTGATTGGTAATAATCAAACCGTCCGGCGAAACGAAACTGCCCGAACCGCCGTCGTTAAGCCTGACGGAAGCCAGACGAACTTTTTCCAGCCATTCTTTCGTCGGCTCGAAATTGTAACGTTCTTTCCATTGTTTCAGCGGCGGATTGTCGAAAGTCCACATTCCTTCGTCGGCAAACGTCGCCGGAACGCTGATTAGAAAACTTAGAATCACTAATAGAATTGATATTTTTTTCATAAATTTATTGTCGTAAATAACGGACGAATCGGAAAATGAAGTGACTTTTCTTCCGCTTAAATTGTTTAGTATTGATGAATTAACTTTTTATAAGTTTGCATAACATCGTGAAAAGGTAAAGAACGCGGCGCGAGAATCAAAGTTTCGACACGACTCTGCGAGGCGCAATCTTTATCAATTTTGTTAAACTCGAAAGAGCGGAAAATTTTGCATTTTCAATATAACTTCGGCGTTTTTATTGGTAAGCAAATTTGTTTTGCGAAAGAAGATTGAGAATGCAGAATGTAAAATTTAGAATTCAATTCGGCGCGAATCTATGAGCGATGACAAAACCGCAAACGAAAATTCCCGCGTTAATCAACTAAACTCAATCACCGGCGCACTGCTTTCGGAAAATCATCCGGAGAAAATGCGCGAGGCGGCGATTGATTTGTACGCGCTCTTTTCGGGCATCACGAAAATATCCGACGAATCGAGCATTGAAGTGGATTCGTCGGTGACATTTCTGCCGAACGGTAAGGCGATTTCGCCCAGGGACGCGGCGCGATGCGTGCTTGATTACGCCCGAACCGTCAAGTTTCTGCGCGGAATCTACGCCGCGATAATTGAAGCGCGAAAGCGTTTTCCCGGTGAAACCATAGAGATTTTATACGCCGGCTGCGGACCTTTTGCGACGCTCGCGGTGCCGCTGGCGACGAGGTTTGCGGCGAACGAAATCCAGTTTACGCTGCTCGACATTCACCAACGCTCGCTCGATTCAGCCAAAGAAAATTTCAAAGCCTTCGAGCTGGAAAATTACGTCTGCGAATATGTTCAGGGCGACGCGGCGGCGTATCAACATCACAGTTCGCCGCACGTTATTATCACCGAAACAATGCAGCGGGCGTTGGAAAAAGAACCGCAGGCGGCGGTAACGTTCAATCTCGCCGCACAGTTACGGAAAAACGGAATTTTTATTCCCGAACAAATCACAATTGATGCGTTCCTCTACGATTCGCGCAGTGAATTTACGTTTTTGCCCGCCGGAGCCGACGAATACGCGCTGGAAAATGCTGGTGAAGAGCGTGTCAGATTAAAGCTCGGACGCATTTTAGATTTGAAGGCGGCGGACGAATACGACACGTTTGAAACCGTCTGTCTGCCGCCCGTGACGCGCAAAATTCCGAAATACGCGGACAAAAATCTCCGGATAATGCTTTCGACGACAATAAAAATTTACGATTCTTTCGTGCTTGAAGAATATGAATCGGCAATCACCTGTCCGCTCGTTCTGCGTCACTTCGATTGGACGAAATGCAGAAAAGGTATCGAGTTTACCTATTTTTTCGGGCACGAACCGGGTTTTCAACTGCAATGCGCCGACGAAGATTAAATGAAAAACAGATTTTGAATCGGCTAATTCCTCATTGACGAGCTAAAACCTCAGAAAATCCGTTCAGATTACCTGCTGTTTCTCAGGAACCAAACGAAAAATAACATTAAAATACGCGCTGACATAATCCTGAGAAATATTTTTCACTAACCCGAAAGTTTGTGACGGTTGTTGAAAAAAAATGAAAAAAAGTTTATGAATATCTTTGTTGGTTTTTACAACAAACTACAAATTTAAGTATTCAACTGCCAAATATCCCGGAAAAAATTATACAAATGAAAAGAATCTACTTGCACGGAGCCAAGGCTCAAATCGCTCGTCCCAACACCATCCGCGATATTAATAAACAGATAGTTCTAACTTACGTACGCGACCGCGCGCCTATTTCACGCGCTGAAATCGCCCGCGAAACCGCCTTGCAAAGATCAACGGTTTCGGCAATCGTTGACGATTTACAAATTGACGGCTTGATTGAAGAAATCGGGAGCGGCGATTCGACGGGCGGCAGAAAACCGACTTTGCTGCGGCTCAGAACCGGCATTCCGGTCGCCATCGGCGTAGATATTACGCCGCGCTGCACAACGATTGCGCTAGCTGATTTAGCCGGACAGGTTTTGCAGAAAGATACGTTCCCGACTTCGCCGGACGCGGATTTTATGTCCGAAAAGATAATAAAAAAAATCGAGAAATGCGTTGCCGAAAATATAAATCATAAACTCGAAGTCGGCATCAGCGTTCCGGGCGTTGCCGATCAATCAACGGGAATCGTGCGTTACATTCCGTATTTTCAATGGAGCAATTGGGATATTGCGAAACAAATTACCGATAAAACCGGTCTGCGCGTGACCATTGACAATGACGCAAACGCCATCGCGCTGGCGGAGTTATGGTTTGGCGACGAAGCGAACCGAAAAGACCGGAATTTTATAACCGTTCTGGTCGCCGAAGGAATCGGAACCGGTATAATTTTCGACGGACAGGTTTATCGCGGCGAAAAAGGAGCCGCCGGAGAATTCGGACATATGATCGTCGGCGAAAACGCTCCGGTCGAATGTTCCTGCGGAAGCCGTAATTGCTGGGAAGCCCACGCTTCGGAAAAAGCGATTATGTTTCGTTATCAAGCGGGAAATCCCGCGCCGAATGGTAAGGAAATCACTATCGAACAGTTGATTCAGGCGGCAAACAGCGGCGAAACACGCGCGATTACGGCTTTGCAGGAAACGGCGAAATATCTCGGCATCGGCATTTCAAATTTGGTTATCGGCTTTAGCCCGCAGGCGGTGATAGTCAGCGGCAGTATCGTTAAGGCGTGGGATTTGATCCAGGAACGAAATCGAACGATTAGCCGAAAGAAGCGTCAGGCAGGATTTACCGCAGGCAGCAATCAGAGCTTCCTCGCTCGGAGATTCGCCGACTTTGATCGGTTCTTTGAGGCTCGTTCTGGCAAGAAAATTCGCTTCGGCAAATTAAATCTTAAAAAAAGTAAAAATTACACGAGTTTCTCTTGACAAGTATATTACAAATATATTAAAACTTTGTTTGTTTCCACAACAAACAAAAACAAAACAGATTTCATATTTCGGTTTTATCAGTCAGAAAATTTAGTCACATAGCCCTAAAGGTTATCAACTGGTTTGACGTATTCAAGTAATCTAAAAGTTTAGAAAGAGAGGTAATCAATCAAATGCATAAAATAAAAAGTTTGAGAAAACACGGATTTTTGCGGGCGGCAATTTTCGTCCTGTGTTTTGTCATTTCAACAGCGGCGCAAACCGAATCGGCGAGAGTTCAGGGAACCGTCACCGATCAAACCGGCGCGTCTGTTCCTAACGCGACCATCACGATAACCAATTTAGGAACTAATCGTGAAGTAAAAGCACAAACCAACGAAGAAGGAACTTATTCAGTTTTGTCGCTTACAGCCGGGCAGATATACAGATTTCGGTTGCGCAGAGCAATTTCAAAACAACCAAACAGGAAGTTACGCTCGAAGTTGCCCAAAACGCGACTTTGGATTTCGCATTCGAAGCCGGCGCGGTGTCGGAAACAGTGACAATTACGAACGATACGCCGCTTGTAGAATCATCAAGTTCGGCAATCGGTAACGTCGTTCAGAGGACGCGAAATCGTTGAATTGCCGCTTAACGGACGCAATGTTCTTGAATTAGCCAGATTATCGCCGGGCGTAACGCAGGGCGTAGTCGGCGGTTTTGCCTCGGGCGCGGGCGGCGATGCGGAAACTTATCGCGGCGGCAATACGGGCGGCGCGGCGCTTTCCGTTAACGGTCAGCGAACGCAGGCAAACAACTTTTTGCTCGACGGCGTTGATAATAACGAATCGCTCGTTAACACGATCAATATTTTTCCGTCGGCGGAAGCGACGCAGGAATTTCGCGTGCAGACCAGCGTGGCGACGGCGGAATTCGGTCGCGGCGGCGGTGCGATTATCAACTCGGTAATTAAATCGGGAACGAACGATTATCACGGCAGTTCGTATTTTTTCCTTCGCAACAGCGCACTCGACGCGCGTCCGGCATTTTTCCCTTCGACTGCAACGCAGAGAACGCCGAACTTCCGGCGCGGACAATTCGGCGCGACTGTCGGCGGTCCGGTGGTTTTGCCGCACATCGGTGAAGGCGGACCGGAATTCGACAAGTTTAAAGATCAGAGTTTTCTTTTTCTTCAGTTACGACGGTTTGAGGCAGTTTTTGCCCGCTTCGACCGACACGGCGACGGTGCCGACGGCGGCGTTTCGCAACGGCGATTTTTCAGTTTTGACCACGCAGCTGCGCGATCCGCTGGACGGACGTAATATTTGTGTGACCGGAACAATCAGCAACGGTATCACCTGCACGAACGGTAACGGAACGCCTTATAATCGTGTGGATTTGCTTCCGGGAAATCGTCTGAATCAGGCGGCGTTTAAATTACCTGCGGGCTTTTCCGACACCGAATAACGGCGGACAGCTTCAGGGAAATTACATCAATACGCGCAATCAGCTTGCCGAGCAGAATGTTTACGATGCGAGAGTTGACGCGACGCTCAATCAATCGAATCAATTGTTCGTGCGCGGAAGCGTCGGACGTTACGCGCAAACGCTGACTTCGCGTTTGACGACGCTGCCCGCCGGTTTCGGTTCGGGTTCCAACCCGACGCGCAACAGTGCTTTGGTCGTCGGTTTGAACACGACCTTTGGCGGCAATCTATTTAACGAACTGCGCGTGCAGGGAAATCGTCTGCGGTTCGGTTATGAACCGCCGTTCGGCGACGTGCCGGTTTCGACGAATTTGGGAATCGTCAATGCCAACCGCGATTCGACTTTAGGCGGCGGCGCGTTAATCGGCGGCTATAACGGACAACTCGAATACACGGGCGATTACGGTGCTTACCGGGTTCCGCAGAAAACTTATCAAATTGTTGACAGCATCAGTTACACGACCGGAAATCATACCTTCAAATTCGGCGGCACGATTTTGCAGCGCAATGTCGAACTGTTTCGTCCGATTGCCGGAAAAGGCTATTTCCGAATCTACGGAAACGGCGATTTCACGCAGTGTCCGGGCGCACCGGGCGCATCGAGTCTGGCAAATTCAGGAACTACCGGATTTGAGCAAGCTGATTTGCTGATCGGTTTTGCCTGTAGTTATCAAATCGGAACGCAGAGCGGAACGATCAACACGCGTAATTACGAAAACGCCGTTTTTGCTCAGGACGACTGGAAAGTCAGCAGTAAATTGACTCTAAATCTTGGTCTGCGTTATGAATATCTAACGAATCCGGCGGAAATCGAAGGCAAGCAGGCAAACTTCGATTTAACGAACGGAAGATTGGTCGTCGCGCAGAACGGCGGCGATTCGCAGGTTCAGACCGATAAAAACAACTTCGGTCCGCGCGTCGGTCTCGCGTATAACATTTTCGGCAAAGGCAAATCGGTCATTCGCGGCGGTTACGGGCTTTTCTATTTTCTTGATCGCGGCGGCATTAACAACCAATTGGCACAAAATCAACCTTTTGCCGGAAGTTTGAGCTACAGTTACAACGACGGCTATCGCATTACTTTCTCGGGGCAAGGACCTTTGAACACCCGAGACAATCGTTTGGCGGTCAATCCTTTGCCGCTGCCGCCGGTCGTCATTAATCAGGCGTTTTTGAACAATCCGGTTGGCGCGGATGTCATCGCCATCAGACCGGACAACAAAATCTCCAACGTACAGCAGTTTAATGTGCAATTTCAGCAGGAATTGGGCAACAGCACGGCGTTGAGCATCGGCTACGTTGGAACGCGCGGTCGTAATTTGATTTTGTATTACAATCTGAACGGTCAATCGCTCAGCGCGGCGACATCAATTCCGTGTCCGATCAGCGGCAGAAATTTGGGAAGCTGTTACCCGGGCATCAGTTCGGTCAATCTGCGCGACGACAACGGCAAATCGCAGTATGATTCGCTGCAAGTGCAGCTCGAACGCCGCTTCTCGAAAGGCTGGCAGTATATCGCTTCCTACACGTTCTCCAAAACCAAGGACAACGGGCAGGGCGCGTTTAACAATCCGGCGGGCGGCATCAATTACGTCGAGCAATACACGACATCGTTGATTGATTATCCGAATGTTTTCTCTTTTGAATCAGTGTATGAACTGCCCTACGGTCGCGGTAGACAATACGGTTCGGACATTCCGAAAGCTCTCGATTTTCTGGTCGGCGGCTGGCAAATCAACGGTATTTTTCGCGCGCAGAGCGGAAATCCGTTCGACGTTCGTATAAACAATGTGCTGGCTAATGTGACCGGCGATCCTTATGCGAACAGCAACGGCGTTTATTTGAACCGCGCTTCGTTTTCGCAGCCGGCGGCGGGAACCATCGGTAATCTTGAACGCAACTCGCTGCGTTCACCGGCGACTTACCAGGTGAATTTAGGCATTCTGAAAAACTTTAATTTCACGGAAACCGCCAAAATTCAATTTCGTGCGGAAGCGTTCAATCTTTTGAACAAAACCCAGCTCGGAAACCCGAATACGAATTATTTCGACACCAACAACGTCAATGGTTTCGGTATTATTCGCGGAACTTCGCCGTTTAGTAATCGGCAGCTTCAATTCGGACTTCGCTTAGAATTCTAATTGAATATAAAAATTGCTGATTTCATAATCGGCATGTTGTTCTTTTTCAGAGCGTGAAAGAAAATATCTCTCACGCTCTTTTATTTTCTTTTTGATTGAGATTGACGATATGTCGCGGTTTGCCTTTCGATTTATATTTTGTGCAGACTGGCGTACATTGTTCGATGCTTTCAGCGTCGGAAAACTTTATCGCAATCAGCGTCGGGTTTGACTCTGCGCTGTGTTATTTATCTAATTCGGAGATTTTTCGGAAATTATTTGAAATTATTTTATGAATTTTCCAAGAGCGAGCGGCGTGCTTCTGCATCCGACATCACTTCCATCAAATTACGGCATCGGCGATTTGGGCGCGAATGCTTATAAATTCGTTGATTTTCTGGGAAAAGCGAAGCAGACTTACTGGCAGGTTTTGCCGCTCGGACCGACGGGTTACGGCGATTCGCCTTATCAGTCGTTTTCGGCGTTTGCCGGAAATACAAATATGATCGCGCCGGAATTGTTGGTCGAAGACGAATTTCTGACTTCCGGCGAAATCAACCAGAAGCCTGATTTTCCGCAGGGACGCGTTGATTTCGGGGTACTTTACGATTGGAAAAATCATATTCTCGCGCTGGCGTTTGAACGCTTTCGCCAAACGACGAGCGTTGATTTGCGCGGAAAGTTTGAGACGTTTTGCCAGCAGGAAAAATATTGGCTCGATGATTACGCGCTGTTTCGCGCCGTCAAGAAATCGCAGGGACAAAAACTTTGGCTCGAATGGGAAGACTCTTTGAAACTGCGCGATAATGATGCGCTTCATTTCGCCAAAGAAAATTTGCGCGAAGACATACAGGCGCAGAAATTTCAGCAATGGTTATTTTTCCGGCAATGGGAAAATCTAAAAAATTACGCCAACGAAAAAAACATCAAAATCGTCGGCGACGTGCCGATTTTTACGTCGCTCGACTCAAGCGACGTGTGGTGTAATCCGCAGGAATTTAAGTTAAACGCCGACGGTTCGCCGAAGGTCGTCGCCGGTGTGCCGCCCGATTATTTTTCGGCGACCGGACAGCTTTGGGGAAATCCGATTTACGATTGGGACAAGATGCGCGAAGACAATTTTGCGTGGTGGATTTCGCGTGTTAAAGCGACTTTGGAAACGGTTGATGTCGTGCGCGTTGACCATTTTCGCGGGTTCGCCGCCGCGTGGGAAGTTCCGGGCGCGGACAAAACGGCGGTTAACGGTCAATGGGTCAATGTTCCCGGCAAAGAACTTTTCGACGCGCTCGAAAATGCCATCGGCGATCTGCCGTTTTGGGCGGAAGATTTGGGCGTAATTACGCCGGATGTCGAAGATTTGCGCGACAATTTCGGCTTTCCCGGAATGCGGATTTTGCAGTTTGCCTTCGGCGGCGACGCGAAAAACCACGATTTGCCGCACAATTATATTCCCAATTCCGTCGCCTATACCGGAACGCACGATAACGACACGACCGTCGGCTGGTTCAATTCGGGCGCGGGCAAAGGTTCGACGCGCGATGTTTCGCAAATCAAAAAGGAACACGATTTTTGCCTGAAATATCTCAATTCAAACGGCGCGGAAATTCACTGGGATTTCGTCCGCGCCGTCTGGTCGTCGGTGGCAGATTCAGCCGTCGCGCCGATGCAGGATTTGCTCGGTTTAGGCAACGAGGCGCGAATGAATCTGCCCGCGTCGAGTTCGGGGAATTGGTATTGGCAATGCCGCGAGGGAGATTTTTCAGATGAAATTGCAGATAGATTAAAGAATCTGACGGAAATTTACGGAAGAATTTAAGAATATATAAGTATGCAAAAAATCCGGTTCATAATTATGCTTTTAATTTTTTCGGGAACTGCGTCGGCGCAAATTCCAACCGAAGGACAGTTATGGACTAATGCCGATTTGGTAGTCGGATTAAAAAAAAGTAAAGACTCAAAAGGGAAACAGTTTGACCGGATTTCGCTGGTCGTAACGGGAGTTTTAAGATTCGGAAACAACGTATCGCGGGTGATTGATGACCGAATCGGAGTTTCGCTCGATTTTCGGTTTAACAAATTTTTTGATCTGGCAGCCGGCTATCTGCACCAAAAATCTTCGCCCCTCAAAACGATTCACAACGAAGAAAGTCGTTTTGTGATTAACGGAACTTTGAATAAAAGAGTGGAAAACTTCAACTTCAGATTTCGTGAACAATACGAATATAAATTTCGCAATCGGCGGACTGACACGCAAAATTTTCGTGAGCTTGTCCAGATAAATTACTTTCTGAAACATCATGGCAAAGATGTGATTTCGCCGTTTGTTGCCAATGAATTTTTTTACGATACGCTGGCAAAAAAAAGTAATCGTAAAGAATTCAGAGCCGGCATCACGCGCAACTTAAGTAAAAAGATTTCGGCGGATTTTTTTTATATTCGTCTTGATTCAACGACAATCAACGCCAATGGTCTGGGCATCGGCTTTAGATACAAAATTCGTTAATTGTTAAATAAACTTTCTATATGAAAAACAAATTAAGCCGCATTATTTTCTTACTGGTAAATACTGCTTGTTTATTCTTGACTGCTTCGGCGCAAACGCCGACGGTTGAGAAAATTGAGCCGCCGAATTGGTGGGCGAATTATTCGGTTAATCCGGTGCGCATTCTGGTTCGCGGAACGAATTTGGGCGGCGCGAAGGTTTTGTCACCGCTTAATTCGGGGCTGAAAACTTATAATTACCGCGCTTCGGCGAACGGACATTATTTATTTTTCGATGTCGAAATCGCGCCCGATGCGAAAATCGGAAAATATACTTTCAAAATCGAAACGAAAACGGGAACGGTGAACGCGCCGTTTGAAATTTCGCAAAAATTGGCGCGTGTCAATCGGTTTCAGGGTTACACGCCCGACGATGTGATTTATTTTTTGATGCCTGACCGATTTGCCGACGGCGATGTTTCCAATAATGATCCGGCGAAATCGAAAGGTTTGTATGATCGCTCGAAAACACGTTCCTATCACGGCGGCGATTTGCAGGGCGTGATTGATAAATTGCCGTATATAAAGAGTTTAGGTGTGACGGCGATTTGGACAACTCCGGTTTATGACAACAACGATAAATTGGATATGAAGGAAGTTTACGACGGACAACCGTTCGACCGGCTATCACGGCTACGGCGCGACGGATATGTATGCGGTTGACGAACACCTTGGAACGCAGGCGAAATTGCGCGAATTGGTTGATAAAGCGCACGCGCTCGGAATGAAAGTGATTCAGGATCAGGTGGCGAACCACACCGGACCGTATCACGTTTGGGCAAATGATCCGCCGACCGCGACGTGGTGGAACGGAACTTTGGAAAATCATCCGAATAATAACTGGCAGAAATGGACGGCAATGAATCCGCGCGCGACTCGTCAAACGCAAGCGCGAAACATTGACGGCTGGTTTATAGACATTCTGCCCGATTTTAATCAGGACGACCCGGAAGTCGAAAAATATCTGATTCAAAATTCGCTGTGGTGGATGGAAATGAACGGATTCGATTCGATTCGGATGGACACTCTGCCGCACGTTCCGCGCACGTTTTTGGCAAAAATGGGGAACGGCGATTCACAAGGAATATCCGAACGTCAATATTTTAGGCGAACTTTACGACGGCGATCCGGCGTTGATCGCGTATTTTCAAGCGGGACGGCGCGGTTTCGACGGCATTGATACGAAGCATTGATACGCTTTACGATTACGCGCTTTTTTATCCGCTTCGCAGCGCGTTTGCGCAAGGGAAATTCGATTCGCGAAGTGTCACAGATGTTCGCGCACGATTGGCTTTATCCGAATCCGAACGTGCTTGACGACGTTTATCGGGCTTCACGATATGGAACGCTTTATGAACGAAAAAGGCGCGACCGTCGAAGGTTTGAAACTCGCGCAGACGTTGATTATGACTTCGCGCGGCACGCCGCTTTTATATTACGGCGACGAATTGGCGATGCGCGGCGCGGGCGACCCCGACAACCGGCGCGATTTTCCCGGCGGATTTCCCGGCGACAAACGAAACGCTTTTACGGCAAAAGGCAGAACGGCGGAAGAAAACGATGTCTGGAATCACCTGGCGAAACTCGGCGCATTGCGAAAAGAATTAGTCGCCTTGCGAACGGGCGCGTCTTTCGATTTGCTCGACGAAGAACAGCAATCGGCGTTTGCGCGGGTGGCGAATAATCAAGCGGTCATCGTCGTTTTCAACAACGACACGAAACCGGCGAGCATCAATTTCGACGTTTCGATGTTGAAATCGCTCGGCTCAAATACGATTTTGACCGACCGTTTAGGAAAAATCGCCGACGTGAAAATCGAAAACGGCGCGTCAATTTTTCGATGCCCGCGCGAACCGCCGGAATTTTTACACTCAAATAAAGGAAGTATTTATGCAAAACAAACCGAAATTAAGTTTTTGGCAAATCTGGAATATGAGTTTCGGATTTATGGGCATTCAGATCGGCTTTGCCTTGCAGCAGGCGAATATGTCGCCGATTTACAAATATCTCGGCGCGGAAGAAAGCAATCTGCCGTATTTGTGGCTTGCCGGACCGGTGACGGGTTTGCTGATTCAGCCGATTATCGGCGCGATGTCGGACAGAACGTGGAATCGTCTCGGTCGCCGTCGTCCGTTTTTTCTGGTCGGCGCGATTGTGTCGAGCATCTGTCTGATTCTGATGCCGTTTTCGTCGGCGGTTTGGATGGCGGCAGGCTTGTTGTGGATTCTGGATTTCAGCATCAATACGAGTATGGAACCGTTCAGAGCGTTCGTCGGCGATAAATTGCCCGAAGAACAGCGCACGACCGGATTTGTGATGCAGTCGTTTTTTATCGGCATCGGACAGACTTTGGCAAATGCCGCGCCGTTTATTTTGACGGCTTTGGGTGTGACGGGCGTGATGGTGAGCGGCATTCCGCACGCGACTTTGTGGGCGTTTATTATCGGCGCAGTCTGTTTTCTCGGCGCGGTTTTGTGGACGGTTTTTACGGCTGACGAATATCCGCCCGAAAATATGGAAGAATTTCGTCGCCAACAGGCGGAAGGCAACGTCGTCGGAAAAATTGTGACGGAAATCGTTGACGCGCTCAAAGATATGCCGACGACGATGAAACAACTCGCCGTCGTCCAGTTTTTTACGTGGTTCGCGCTGCCGTGTATGTGGCAGTTTTACGGTTTGACCGTCGCCCGACACGTCTTTCTCGCGCCCGACGAAAAATCGCCGCTGTTTGCCGCCGGAACCGAATGGGGCGGACTTTCTTTTGCCGTTTACAACATCGCGTGTTTTGCCGTCGCCTTTTTATTGCCGAAAATCGCCAATGCGACGAGCCGCAAAATGACGCATTTTATATGTTTGACGTGCGGCGGTTTGGGCTTGCTTTCGACGTATTTCGCGCACGATAAATATTTTCTCTGGGTCGGAATGGTCGGTGTCGGCATCGCCTGGGCTTCGATTCTTTCGATGCCTTACGTGATTCTCGCAGGCGCGATTAAGCCTTCGAGAATGGGCGTTTATATGGGCGTTTTCAATCTTTTCATCGTCATCCCGCAAATCGTGATGTCGCTTGTTGTGCCGCAGATTTATGAAAATATTCTGGGCAAAGACCCGCTTAATGTCGTAATGTTCGGCGGAATCGTGATGATAATTGCGGCAATCAGCGTTTTAATCGTCAAAGATGTCGGTGCGGGTGCGATTGACACGACTATTCCGAGCGCGAGCGCGGTGGCGGGAAGTGAATAATAAACAATGAAAATCAAATTTATGAACGTCAAAACAAATTCAAAAATACTAACGATAATAATTTCGATAGCGATTTTTTCATCGCAGATTTTCGCCCAGCAATCAGCGACGCGAGATTTCTCCAAAGAAAATGCGCGAACGTCTGCCGATTGGGTGAAAGACGCGGTGATTTATCAAATTTTTCCGCGCCAGTATTCGCATAAAGGAGATTTTAATTCGATTACGAATGATCTTGATCGTTTGAAAAATCTCGGCGTTGACGTGCTGTGGCTGATGCCGATTCATCCGATTGGCAAATTAAAATCAAAAGGCACCATCGGGTCGCCGTATGCCGTGAAGGACTATTACGCGATCAATCCCGATTATGGAACGAGCGCGGACTTTAAGCGTTTGGTCAGTGAAGCGCACAAGCGAAAATTGAAAGTTATCATTGATATTGTCGCCAACCACACGGCTTGGGATTCGGTGATGATGAAAAATAAGGCGTTTTACACGCAGGACAAAGACGGCAATATTATTCCGCCCGTGCCGGATTGGGCAGATGTCGCGGATTTGAATTACGACAACCCCGACTTACGAAAATATATGACCGAGATGCTCGTGTCTTGGATTCGTGATTATGATTTAGACGGTTTCCGCTGCGATGTCGCGTTTTTTGTGCCGACGGATTTCTGGGAAAATGCTCGCGCGAAGTTGATAAAATCAAGCCGAATACGCTCTGGCTCGCCGAAGCCGAAACGCCGGATTTGTTGACGAAAGCGTTTGATTTGGATTATTCGTGGGCGAATCATTCGGTGATGACGAATGTTTTGCAGGGCAATCTTCCGGCGTATGAAATTCGCAAAAACTGGGAAAAACAAAAAGCCGAAATGCCGAAAAATTCTTTGCTGATGCGCTTTTCCGACAATCACGACGAACGCCGCGCGATTGCCCGATTCGGCGAAAAAGGCGCGTTGGCAGCGCAAACTTTGGCGTTTACTTTAGACGGCGTGCCGATGATTTATAACGGAATGGAAACCGGCGACACGGCTGAATCGGGTGCGCCCGCGCTGTTTGAAAAGTTGCCGATTTTCTGGCAGTTTGCGACGCGCCGACCGGAATTTCCGCGTTTTTACAAAGAAATGATTTCGCTTCGTAAAAATTCGATTGCCTTGCGCCGCGGTGATTTGATGTGGCTGAAAAATTCCGACGAAAGCAAAATTTTAACTTTCACGCGCAAAAGCGGAAATGAAGAAATTCTAGTGGCGATTAATATGTCGAATCAGCCGTTTTTCGGCGCGGTTGAAGCGTCAGGAAATTACGACAGAAATTACGCCGAACATCGGCGCGCCGTTGCCGCCGGACGATGATAAAACGAAAGGAAACAGCGCAAACGATGAACGGTTTGCCGAGTTTGAGTTTGGACGGTTTCGGTTTCAGAATTTTTAGGAAAAGGTAGAATGAGAGCATTACAAATCATTTTTCTGTTGAGCTTTGCCGTTTTTGTTTTGGTGATTCCATACTTGATTTTCAGCCGAATTCAGGGCGGCGGCGACAATAACGGGCTGATAATTTTTGTCGCGGTAATTTTTGCGATCAATGCGGTTTTGATAATTCGCAAACTTTTTATTGTGAAAAAAGAAAAGCAGAAGTGAAAATTAAGAGGAGTTAATTTATGAAAAACGAGCGCGGAGAAATTAAAGTGAAAAATTTTCAGGTTTCTAATTTTGCCTTTTTGCTTTTTATTTTTTACTTCTCTAAATTTCGCCCAAACGCTCGCGCCGGGTGCGCCGGGAAAAGACGCGCAGTGGTCGACCGCCGGAAAACAGGCGATTGGCACGTCGTTCAATACCGAATCGAAAGTCTGGTTCACTTTGGCGGAAGGCGCGTTGACCGAAGTTTATTATCCGAATGTGACGGTGGCGAATGTTCATAAATTGGAATTCGTCGTCGTTAATCCGAAAACGAAAAAAGTTGAAACGGAAACCGAAGACGCGATTCACGAAATCAAAGCGACGCGCCCTGATTCTTTGACTTTTCAGCAAATCAACACGGCGAAATCGGGCGAATGGAAAATTACGAAAACTTATACGACCGATGTTGAGCGCGATTCGGTTTTGATTGATGTAAAATTCGAGCCGAAAAATAAAGATTTGAATTTGTATGTTTATTACGATCCGTCGCTTGGAAATACGGGAATGCATGATTCCGCTGGACTATACAGTATTGGTCATTATCGGATGATCTAAGGCTTATCCTTACAAGTTTACTGGCAATGCAGATAAAAATATCAGCTTCAGGCTTTATGAATAAATGGAATTTATTAGGCTATGAAGAGGATACAAATGGATTCTTGGAAATAAGTGATGGATTAGATGACAGTTGAAAGCAAAACGGAAAATTGTAATACAACTTATTCAAAAGCATTAGACGGAAATGTTGTTCAAGTGTGCGAAAATTACGATAATTGACGTCAAAGCAGATTTTACGACTGATTTTAGCTTTTGGAAAAATTCCTGAAGAGGCATTGGACAAACTGCAAATCTTTCATTGAACAAAGGTTTTGCAAAAATGTCTTGCCGAATACGAAAAAGGTTGGAGCGATTACGTTAAAACAATCCCGAAAGTCGAGCCGAAATATCAGGCGCAGTTTAATATGGCGGCGATGGTTTTGAAGGCGCAGGAAGATAAAACGGTGCGCGGCGCGAATGTCGCGTCCTTGACGATTCCGTGGGGCGGCGGCGCGAAAGCGAACGAAGACATCGGCGGCGGTTATCATCTGGTTTGGTCGCGGGATTTGTATCAGGTCGTGACGGCGTATATGGCGTTGGGCGATACGGCGGCGGCGAATCGGGCGTTGGATTTTTTGTTTAATATTCAGCAGAAACCGGACGGCAGTTTTCCGCAAAATTCGTGGCTCGACGGCAAGCAAGGTTGGGGTTCGCTGCAATTGGATGAAGTCGCGTTATCCGCTGATAATGGCTTATCAACTGAAACGGTTTGATAAAAAAACTTACGAAAATCACGTTAAAAAAGCGGCGGATTTTCTCGTGAAAACCGGACCGAAAACGCCGCAGGAACGCTGGGAAGAAAAGTCGGGTTATTCGCCTTCGACGATTGCGGCGGAAATCGCCGGATTGGTTTGCGCGGCGGATATTGCGAAGCGAAACGGCGATGAAACTTCGGCGAATCTTTATCTGAAAACCGCCGACGATTGGGCGGCGAACGTCGAAAAATGGACGGCGACGACGAACGGCAAATACGGCGACGGCAATTATTACGTTCGTCTGACGGAAAACGGCAAACCCGACGCGAACGAGAAAACCGATTCTCAGCAACAACGCCGGAACCGCCATCGAAAACGAAATCGTGGACGCGGGATTTTTGGAATTAGTGCGACTTGGAATCAAATCGCCCGACGATCCGCTGATTCAAAAATCGGTCAAAGTCATTGACCAAACTCTGCGCGTCAACACGCCGAACGGCGAATCTTTTTATCGCTACAACCAACGACGGCTACGGCGAAATGGACGACGGCAGACGCTGGAATTGGGACGGAAAATACACGGGCAAAGGCAGACTTTGGGCGTTGCTCGCCGGCGAGCGCGGGCAATATGAATTGGCTCTCGCGGAATATTCGGTTATAACGAAAAGAGATTTAGTAATAATGGTAAATCAATTCTGCCAGAATCTCTCGCTTTGAAATCTAAAAGCTAAATCTCGTCTTGACGCAATGGCTCAATTTCGCCAACGAAGGTTTAATGATTCCCGAACAAATTTGGGACAAAGCCGAAACGCCGAAAAATATTGACAAACAATTCGTTCCCGAACTGAAATTCGGCGAAGGCACAGGTTCGGCAACGCCGCTCGCGTGGTCAATGGCGCAGTTCATTCGCCTCGCCGTCAATTTGCAGGCGGGCAAAAATCTCGACACGCCGGACATTGTTTATGAACGTTAGGTAAAAATGTTTTCGGGAAAGGAGAATTGGCGGAAATCAAGATTGACAAAAATCGGCGGAAAAACTATAAGGTCCTGACGAAATGCGATATTAACGAAATTCCTTAATTTTGCAAAATTGCAGAAGCGAGATGTTTCGATATGTCGAGTGAGAAAAATCAGAATTGCTATCAATATCGAAGTTCCGCAGTTCGCAAAAGACGAAACGCTAATGCAAAGGCTCTGCAATCAATTTGATTGAAGAGGGAAAAATTGAAGCAAAGAATCTATCTGACGGAAAATGGCGGAAAATTGGAAAAACTGCAAACGACCTTTTATTGAATTACGGAAAAGCGATTTTTTTCATGAACGCGGAAGAAAAGTTCAGATCGCCG
This sequence comes from Pyrinomonadaceae bacterium, assembly GCA_963761145.1. Classification (GTDB taxonomy): domain Bacteria; phylum Acidobacteriota; class Blastocatellia; order Pyrinomonadales; family Pyrinomonadaceae. Next base: position 20,007 of record CAVXFU010000003.1, on the reverse strand, counting down.
GAGATTTTACGGATTGGAAACCTCGACAGTTGAAATTTCGAAAAAACGGACGGAAATTAGAAGCTTTTCAATTCTTGCGATTTCAATTCGCGCCGCGAGTCGAATATAAACTTATCGTTGACGGCAAATGGATTATCGATCCGCTGAATCCGAATAAAGTTGATAATGGTGTCGGCGGCGAAAATTCGTTTTTTACGATGCCGGAATATAAGGCGACAGAGTGGGACAATGTTGTCGAACTGACGAAATTACGACTTCAACATTGAGAAAATAAATTTAAAAATCTACGGCGAGCGCGAAGTGAAAGTTTACGTTCCCGAATGTTTTTCAGCCCGAAATATTGCCTGTCTTGTATTTTCAAGATGGAAGCGATTACATTAATCGCGGAGAGTGCGTTAAAGATTGCAATACAATCTTGTTAAAGCAGAATAAAATCAAACCTTTTATAATGGTTTTTCTCGACCCGAAAGATCGTATGAAAGAATATTGGGCTTCGGACGATTATGCGAAATTTCTGGCGACCGAAGTTGTTCCGGCGATTGATGCGAAATATAAAACGATCAAAACACGCGACGGACGCGCGATTTTGGGGGCGAGTTTGGGCGGAGTTACGAGCGTTCACACGGCGATTAAATATCCTGAAATTTTCGGGCGCGTCGGCGGGCAGTCCACTTCGTTTTGGATTGATGATGAGCGCGTTTCCAAAGAATTGGAAACGCTCGATGTTTCAAAAAATAAATTCGTATTCTACTTCGATGTCGGAACTTTGGAAGGCGCGGCGGACAATCAGAAAGCGGTCGGCATTTTGAAGAAAAAAGGTTTTGATATTGCTTACGAAGAAGGCGAAACCGGACATAATTGGACGAGTTGGCGCGACCGTTTGGCGGACGCTTTTGTCGCGTTGTGGGCAAATTAAACGAGAAATTGATTTATGGATAACGAAATTGTTTTGGCTGCCGATTTGGGCGGAACGAATCTGCGAATGGCGGCGATTGACCGGCGCGGAAAAATTTTATATCGCACAAAACGCGAAACGCCGCGCGGCGAATCAGCAGATGATATTGTGCGGGCGATTGCCGAATCAGCCGCTGAATGCCGTGAAAAATGTGCCGGATTGCAAATCAAGGTCATTTGCGTAGCGGTTCCCGGAACGGTCAGCGTTGCCGCCGGCGTAATTGAAACCGCGCCGAATTTATCCGCGTTAAATAGTTTTTCAATGAATGCCGCGCTTGAAAAAGCCATCGGCATTAAAGCTATTCTCGAAAACGACGCGAACGCGGCGGCGGTCGGTGAAAATTGGCTCGGCGCGTCAAAGGGGTTATGCCGATTCGATCTGCGTCACGCTCGGCACAGGCATCGGCGGCGGCATCATCATTGACGGGAAAATCCTGCGCGGAGTCGGCGGAACGGCGGGAGAAATCGGGCATCTCTGCGTCGAGGCGCACGGCGCGCCGTGCGGCTGCGGTTCGCGCGGCTGTATCGAGCAATATTCGTCGGCTTCGGCAATCGTGCGGCTCGCCAAAGAACTGGCGATTCAGTATCCTAATTCAATTTTAGTTCACAGCGGAGAATTAAAAGCGTCGGAAATATTTCAAGCCGGAACAAACGGTGACGCGCTGGCATTAGAAGTTTTTCGGCAGGTAGGTTTTTATCTCGGTGTCGCGCTGACCGGTTTATTAAACGTCTTAAATCCTGAAATCGTCGTTATTAGCGGCGGTGTCAGCGCAGGCTGGAATTTATTTGTCCCGGAAATGCAGGAAACGATCCGGCGCAGAATTTACGGCGGACACCCGGAAAAAACCAAAATCGTGCGCGGCGAATTGGGCGACGATGCCGGAATTTTAGGCGCAGCGCGACTCGCTTTTAATTCACTGAGTTAATCGGTTTTCCGCTGAAAATTTGTAAGTTGAAACAAAATGATTTAAATATTCGATTCTGCTTATCGGCACTTGAAACAAAAAAGACAGTCGTATTGACTGTCTTTTTTGTTGAATATTGGTGGAGTCGAGGGGGATCGAACCCCTGACCTCATGACTGCCAGTCATGCGCTCTCCCAGCTGAGCTACGACCCCGAATGCAATTACGAATTATAGATGACGAATGACGAATGAGCAAATCAATTTATAAATTGAACCTATTTGCCTGTGAAAACGGGTTTGCGTTTTTCTAAAAATGCCGCAACGCCTTCACGTTTGTCTTCGGTTGAAAAGCAGATGGCGAACAGATCAATTTCGCGGCGCAAGCCTTCGTCGAGGTTTGAGCGCGAGGCGAATTTGACGGCTTCTTTGCACATTTGCAAAGCGACCGGCGATTTCTCGGCGATTTTATTTGCCAGTTCCATCGTTTTCGCTTCGAGTTCTTCGGCAGTGTAAACATAATTTACCAAGCCGTAATTGAATGCGATCGGCGCGTCAATCATATCGCCGGTTAAAATCAGTTCCATCGCTTTCGATTCGCCGATCAGATGCGTCAAACGCTGTGTTCCGCCGCCGCCGGGAATAATTCCGAGATTTATTTCCGGTTGTCCGAAGCGCGATTTTTCCGAGGCGATTCTAATGTCGCAAGCCATCGCCAATTCGTTGCCGCCGCCTAGGCAAAAGCCATTAATCATTGCGATAATCGGTTTCGGAAAAGCGTCGAGAACGGTGAACAGCGAGCGCGAGTTCATAATATCGCGCTGTTCGACGGGCGACGCGCCGGCAAATTCAGCGATGTCCGCGCCCGCGACAAAGGCTTTTTCGCCCGCGCCTTTTATCACTACGACGCGAACGGTCGAATCAGTTTTCAAATCGTCGAAAATCTCTACGCCTTCGCGGTGAACCTGCGAACTCAAAGCGTTTAGTTTATCAGGGCGATTAATTGTTAGAACCGCAACGCTGCCGTGTTTTTCGATTAAAATAGTTTCGTAGTTTTTCATAATCGTTCGAGAGATTTTACCGCAGAGACACCGAGACGCAGAGAAATTTTTCCAAAAAACTCTGCGTCTCGGTGTCTCTGCGGTAATTAGATTAGTTGTCGTCTTCGTCTTCCTGATCGTCGGCGACCCACGCGACGAACAGGCGCAGCCAGTTTTCCTTCGGCTCGATAATATTCACGCCGATTCGCGCCGTACCGTAAACGGCAGGCGCGATACGCACGACTTCGGCTTTGACTTCGACCGGAACGCCGTCGGGACGATGTGAGCGCAGATATAGATTCTCGCCTGACGAAACCGCCTGATTCAAATGAAAAAGCGTTCCGGTAGTTGAAATATCGTCGGTTTCGGTCGGCTCAGACCACGCCGCGCCGTCATCCGAGCGACCGGAAACGACAATCGGCAGGCGCAAAGCCATCCGCAAAGCAAAACGTTTTTCCTCATACTGAGGCGATGTATTCGTTGACATAGACAAATAGGGTGTCTGAGAAATTAGTAAAACGCAAAAAGTTTAACACGAAAGGCAGCAAATTTTGAACTGATTTTTGGAAAACCGTGAATTAAGTCACATCTCCTATTAAATTATCCAGTTGAAAGCCTTCGGTAGCTTTGTTCGACTAACTCGCTATATGCTAGTTATACTATAGTCAACAGTAAAAATGCCATACTGCGCCGCGCATTTTACGTTTTTGAGAGAATTAATAAATTTTATGTCAGTAAAAGAAATCAATAAAAAAGTAGTTATTTTGGGTTCAGGACCGGCAGGTTTAACCGCCGCTATTTACGCTTCACGCGCTCAGTTAGAGCCGCTCGTGATTGACGGACCGCAGCCGGGCGGACAGCTAACCATTACAACGGATGTGGAAAATTACCCGGGTTTTGCGGCTGGAATTATGGGACCCGAATTGATGAATCAATTTCGCGCACAGGCGGAACGCTTCGGTACGGAAATCATCAACGTCTGGATTGACCGCGTTGATTTATCCGCGCGACCTTTCACGCTTTACGGCAAAGAAAGTCAGGAAAGCGAGGAAGTTTCAACAATTATCAAAGCCGAAACTTTAATTATTTCGACGGGCGCGTCTGCTAAATGGCTCGGCGTTCCGGGCGAAGAACCAGTGCCGGTCGGTTTGGGCGGCAACGGCGTTTCGGCGTGCGCGACGTGCGACGGCTTTTTCTTTCGCGGCAAAGATGTGGTCATCGTCGGCGGCGGCGACACGGCGATGGAAGAAGCGATGTTTCTGACCAGATTCGCCTCGAAAGTTCATCTGATGCATCGCCGCGATTCGTTTCGCGCCTCGAAAATTATGCAGGACAGAGTGTTCGCCAACGAAAAAATCGAAGTGATGTGGAACACCGGCATCAAAGAAATCGTCGGCACCAAGGAAGAAGGCGTCACCGGCGTGCAGATTTTCGACACGCTGACGAACGAAGAACGCCTGTTCCCGACGCAGGGCGTTTTCATCGCCATCGGACACAAACCGAATACCGATTTGTTCAAAGGCGTTCTCGATATGGACGAAACCGGCTATCTGCAAACCGAAGGACGCACAATGAAAACTAACATAGAAGGCGTTTTCGCCTGCGGCGACGCGCAGGATTCATATTACCGCCAGGCAATCACCGCCGCCGGTTCCGGCTGTATGGCAGCGATTGATGCCGAAAGATTCCTCGTCGAACACGGCGAAGCGGTCAAACAGACGGAAACAAATTGGTAAATATAATTAAAAGAGACAAGAAATCGGCATGGTAACTGTTATCAATGCCGATTTCTTATTTTGTCCATTCGTCGGCAATGTGAACGTCAACTTTCACGGGAACTACTTTGACGTATTCTTCGCCCGCCGCGCACATCGCTTTTTCTAATTTATCGGCGGTCGCTTGCGCTTCGTTCGCATCGGCTTCGACGATGATTTCGTCGTGGACGATGTTGACCAAACGCGCCGACGTGCCGGCGATTTCTTTATGCAAAAGATGCAGGGCGCGTTTTAAGATGTCAGCCGAAGTTCCCTGAATCGGCATATTCTTGCCGTTTCTCTGCGCCAGAGAAATCGCTTTGCGGTCTTCTTCGTCAAAGCGAAAGCGCGATAATCTGCCCGAAGCGGTTCGCGCCTGACGGTCGGTGACGACTTTGCGGGCGGCGGCTCTGAGCCATTCGTCAAGCCCTCGATACGTGGCGAAATAGCGGCGCATAATGTTTTCCGAATCGCTCTGCGTAAGTCCGGTCATCAGCGCGAATCGTTGCGAGCCGATGCCGTAAACCACGCCGAAATTTAAGCGTTTGGCGAAACTGCGCTGGTCGCTCGTGACTTCTTCGGGCTTGACGTTGAAAACCTGCGCGGCGGTCGTCGTGTGAAAATCCTCGCCGGAGACAAAGGCTTTGATGAAATTCTGGTCTTTGGAAAACTCGGCTAAAATCCTGAGTTCGACCTGTGAATAATCCGCGATAATCAATTTTCTGCCGTCGGGCGCGCGAAAGCATCGCCGATACGCTTCTTCGTGCGGAATCTGCTGGATGTTCGGTTTCGAGCAGGAAAATCTGCCGGTCGGTGCGCCGATTTGCCGAAAGTCGGCGTGCAGTCTGCCGGTTTTCGGATTGATGAAATCCAAAATCGTTTCGCCGAAGCTCGATAGAGATTTCGCCACGCCGCGATATTCGAGCAGTTTGCCGACGACCGGATATTCGGCGGCGAGCGGCTGCAGCTGCCAGCCGCGCGTTGTTTCGGGAACGGGAACGCCGAGATTTTTGAGCGCGTCCGTCACCTGATTTTGCGAATCGAGATTGATTTCCGTGATGCCGAAAAGCGACGCCTGCGCCACGCCCGCCGAAAGCATTCGCTGCAATTCTTCGGCGACTTTTGCCTGCGAAATTTTTATCTTGTCGAGCTGTTCGCGCCAACGCGCCGCGTCGAGATAAAAGCCGTTAAGCTCCATTTGGGCAATCGGCAAAACGCAGTCAAATTCGATCTTAGCGACGCGAATGAGTTCGTCGGCTTTCAGGCGGTCAACGATTTTTTCGCGCAGCGGAATCATCGTCGCCGCGTCGCGTGCCGCGTATTCGATTTGCGACTGCGATAATTCGGGCGCACTCCAATCGCTGACCTGCTCGCTTTTATCGAGTTCCGTGCCGAGAAAATGGTTGACGACTTCGGCGAGCGAATGACGACGATCCTGATCGCCCGCCGCGATGATTTGGCTGGCAAGCAAAGTATCGAAAACGCCGCCGAGCTGCACGTCCAAATGGTGCGAAACCCATTTTGCGTCGAATTTGGCGTTGTGCGCGATTTTTATCGGTTTCGGCGCGGCGAGAAGTTCACGCAGCGGCGCGAGTTCTTCGCTTGTCCGCAAATCGCCGCGAGCCGCAAACGGCATCAAATCAATAACCTGCGTTTCTCTGCCGTCGCTCAACTGCACGAGCCGGATATTTCCCTCATAAGGGTCGAGCGCGGTCGTTTCCGTGTCAAAACCCAGAAAATCTTCGGTTTGCAGTTTCTCGCAAACTCGTTTTAAGGTTTCCGCGTCGGTGATTAGCTGAAAATAGATTTCCATAAATTCGTTGATAATTATTTGTTAACAATTGTAACTGCCCGGTTCGGCAATTAACAATCAATAATCATCTGTTAACCGTTTCCTTTTTTTTGCGAAGTCATTTATACTATGCGAGGTTTGCTTAAAGCATTTTTTTCAACGATTTGATAGGACGCGAGCGAACGCCAAAGATTACAAAGATTTTTACAAAATCACAGTTTTATTAAAGATAATTTTCAAAGGGTTCGAGCGCGACGAATAAAAAATTGCGCTCCCCGATTGAAAAACGGGCGATTCGTTTGTCGCTTTTGAAAAAACGAGATTCCTGTTGTGAGAAAACTCAAAGCTCCGTTTTATTCGGAATTTATTTCCGAAAATAAAATAAAACAATTAAAAACCGACGAATCCGCTCGTTAGACGAGTTGACGATATTGGTCTGTAAATTTCCCGTAATCCTTAAAAAGCGCAAGCGTCCGAAACGCCGAATCATAAAATTTGGCGGTATTTACCCTAAATAAATCTCCGCCGCAAACAAACCGAAAAAAAGACAGGCAGAACAGCGTTAAGTGTTTTGATAATTTCACAAATTGAAATCTTCAAATCTCAAATTTCAAAACGCGATTGCCTGAAACTGTTAGAAAAATTTCTAAAATATGTCAAAAGAAATGATTATCAGCGTCAACGGACGCGAAAAAAAGATTGCCATTCTCGACAACGGGCGCGTTTCGGAATTTTATATCGAACGCGGCGACGAGGAAAATTCCGGCATCGTCGGCAATATTTATAAAGGTCGCGTAATGCGCGTGCTGCCCGGAATGCAGTCGGCATTCGTCGAAATCGGTTTGGAGCGTGATGCGTTTTTATATGTTTCCGACTTTTTCGACGAAGAGGAAGAAATCGAGCGCATCGTGATGGAAAAATCGAAAAAAGCCTCGCCCGAAGAAATTCGCCGCGAAGCCAACGATCAGATTCAGAAAGCCCGTCTCGAACGCGAAAAACAGATGGAAGCCGTGCAGGAAATAGCCGAACCGATGATAATCGGCGCGGAAGATTTGATTGAAGATGAATCAATTGAAGATGAAGAAGTTCAGGAAGACTCGCCGGTGATGGAAACGCGCAGTGAAAAGCGCGACGACAAGCCGGCGGATGAAAAGCGCGACGACAAACGCGGAAGATCGCGCCGCGACCGCAAAGGCAGAGAACCGAAAAACGCGGAATCAACACCGGTTAAAGATTTCGGCGGCAATTCGGAAAAAAACTTCAGCGCACAGCCGTTTCAGGCGGAAACGAACGAAGACGAGGAAACGGCAGACGAGCCGATTTTTGAATCCGCCACGCTGTTTGAAATGGACGATTCGGGTTTTGAGCGCATCATTGATGACGAAGACACGGGCGATATGTTTAAGGACGCATATCGGCAGGAATCAATTGTTGATAAGGTTCGCGCCATCGAATTTGATATGGAAAGCGCGGGAACGGCGGAAGTCGGCTCGCTGCTTGACTCGGTAACAAACGAGCCGAACGGTTTCGAGCGCATCGCCGATGACGATGACGAACCGACGATTGCCGAAACACCGAAAGCGAAAACCAGTCGCGGCAGTCGCGGCGGCAGAAACAGACCGAAAAACGCCAAACAACCAGTCGAAACGGAAACTGTCACGCCGCCCGAAACGATCGAACCGGCAGAAACCGAGTCTAAATCTCAGAAAAAAGGCGCGGGAAAATCCAGGAAAACAACAGACGAAAGCAGCGAAGAAACGTGCTCCGTCAACCAAAGCTCCGATGAGCAAAAAGAAAAATCGCGGCGGCAAACGAACGAAACAGGAAACGCAGGACGATGCGGAAGCGAGCGTTAAAGAGCCGAATAATACTGCGGAAATGGCAGTACGGCGCGGCGGTCGCGGTCGTCGTCGCCCGGGCGAACAGGAACGTCCGGCAAAACCGGAAAACGAAGAAAGACCGGCACCGCGCGGCGAAAATACTGAGACGGATTCGCCGGTTGAAATAAGCCGACCGAGTAATCATCGCGGCGACAATCGGGAAAGCAATCGAACTGACAACCGACCGGATAATCGCGGCGAACGGAACGACAGTAATCGAAATGACAATTCACGACGTGAACGCGGCGGAAGCGGCGGAACGGCGGCGGACGACGCGACCAGCGCAACCAACCGACGATCACCGATTTACTGCGTGAAGGTCAGGAAATTCTCGTCCAAATCGCCAAAGAACCGATTGCCAAAAAAGGCGCGCGAATTACATCGCATATCGCTCTGCCCGGTCGCTTTTTGGTTTATATGCCGACAATTGAACATTTGGGCGTGTCACGCAAAATCGAATCGGCAAGCGAACGCAGTCGTTTAAGAGTGGCGATTCAAAAAATTCGTGCCGAAGAGGAAGTGCCGAGCGGCGGATTTATCGTGCGGACGGCGGGTGTCGGCGTTCCCGAACAGGATTTGCGACAGGACGCGCGATACTTGGTCAGAACGTGGATAGAGATGAAAAAGACGGCGGAAAAGGCGAAATCGCCCGCGCTCGTTCATCAGGATTTGGATATTATCCAGCGACTTCTGCGTGACCAGTTGTCCGACGATTTCAGCGCGATTCGCGTTGATTCGGAAGAAGAATATCAGCGCATCGTCGAATTTATCAACCGCATTCAGCCGAGAATGGTCAACCGCGTCAAACTCTACACGCGCGAAGACCCGATTCTTGAAGCCTACGGCGTGCAGGAAGAAGTTGATAAGGCTTTGAAACCGCGCGTTTGGTTAAAATCCGGCGGTTATCTCGTTATCAATCAAACCGAAGCTCTCGTGGCGATTGACGTAAACACCGGCAAATTTGTCGGTAAAGGCAGCAATCGGCTCGAAGATACGATCACGAAAACGAATATGGAAGCGGTTGACGAAATCGCGCGTCAGATTCGCCTGCGTGATTTGGGCGGAATCATCGTTCTCGATTTGATTGATATGGAAGACCGGCGCAACCGCAACAAGGTTTCGCAGGCGTTGCAGGAAGCACTTTCGGGCGACAAATCGCCGACGAAGGTTCTGTCGTTCAACGATTTCGGTTTGATTATTATGACCCGCAAACGCGTCAAACAATCGCTGGAGCGAACAATGTGCGAGCCGTGCGATTACTGCGAAGGCGCGGGCTGGGTGAAATCGGCGCAAACCGTTTGTTACGAGATTTTGGAAGAAGCCAGACGCTTATCCAAATCGGTTGACGATGTGCGCCAAACGACTCTGCGCGTTCACCCGGACGTTGCCAGAGCGTTGAACGAATCGGAAAATCAGGTGCTTGAGGAAATCGAAGCGTATCTCGGAAACATAGATATTACGGGCGATAAATCCGTGCATCAGGAACAATTCGATTTCGCGTTTATTTAAAGAAAAATTAAACCACGAAAAAAGCACGAAGCAGCACGAAATAAGATCAAAGTCTTTTCGTGCTGCTTCGTGCTTTTTCCTGATTTTTTTTTGTGAAATTCTCGCCCCACATCGCCGCAAGGAGTGTGCGGTGCGTAATAACTTTGACCGATTATTTTACTAAATACGCGAGCAGTTCAAATTACTTGGACGTTAGATGAATTTCTTTTATCGTTTCGCCTAAGCGGAAAAATCGTCTGCATCAATCGCCGACAGAAAAAAAAATGATCAGGCGACGATATTTTGCGAACCGGCGGCAGAATGAAATAGCTAAAATAAAATATTGCCGCTAACGAAGACAACAATGCCGGATTGCGACCGAGAAATATCGCCGTTAACGAAATAACTAAAATATAAGCGAGCGCGGCGGATTTCAAAGTTTCAAATCTTTTTTGAGGTCTTTCGGCGCGTTCGGTTTCGTGAAAATCGAATCGGAAACATTTTTATTAAATTCGATTGACTCGTAATTAACGCGGCTCGTCTGCGCTTTGTTCGAGAAATGGTCAACGATAAACGGCGTTTTGATGCCCTGAACGTCAACGAACTGCGCATAACGATCTTCTTCCGTGATTTCCTCTTTTTCGGCGTTCAGGCGTTTGTAAATCGCTTTTATCGGAAAAGATTCGTCGGAAAATTCAAATTCGACCGCGAAACCGTCGTCGAAAGTCAATTTCACGACATCGCTGCGTTTGCCCAAAGTCGCCGGACGTTTGCCGACGTAAGTTAGATTCGCTTTGCCGCGCCAGTAACCGCGCATCAGATTATCAACGCTGACGCGAATGCTGCGTTTAAAACCTTCGATCTGGTCTTTGTTCTGCACGTTGATAGTTTCCGCCGCGCCGTCGAAAATCCAGCCGGTTTCGCCCGTATTCGTCTGCACGGTTTTCACGCCGCCTTCTTTAAACTCAGTGCGTTCCTTGTCGGGATAAACAATTACGTCGGTAAATGATTGAAAGGAAATCACCGCGTTGTCGCGCAGCTGGCTGAACCTGCCGCGTCCGATGATTGATTTGACCTGCAAATATTTGTCGCCGCCGAGCTTTTCGACGGATTTTTTCAAAACGGCTTCGGCTTTTTCGTCCGTTTTCGCTTGCGCGAAAGTAAAAGCGTAGGAAAACAAAATTAAGAAAATTGCTGGCAGAAGATTTTTCATAATTATTTTCATAAAGAAAAGGCTTTGATGAAATTTTATCACCAAAGCCTCAGATGTCGAAAATTTTCGATGAGTTTAATTTAAATTGAAATTTTCAGTCGGTTTGATGACGATTTCGCCTTCTTCCGCTTCGACTGAAAATCTCGTCGCCAATTTCCATTGATTGGTAATCGGAAGTTTGATTTTCTGGTCAATATGGCGTTTCAAAAAGCGCGCGCCGTAAGTTCGGCTATAGCCTTTTTCGGTCAGCAGATCAATCGCTTCGTCGGTGATGTCGAAAACTTTGCCTTGCCGTTCCATATTGCGTTTCAGTTTGTTCAGATAAAGTTTAGCGATTTCGCGGACTTCATCCATTGTCAGCGGCGAGAAAACGATAATCTCGTCAATTCGATTGCGGAATTCCGGCGAGAATCGTGTCTCAGCGGCTTTCATCACGTCGCCGGTGATTTCCTTGATTTCGCCTTTCGACTTCATCCCGAAACCGAGCGGTTTTTCGTATTTCTTGAAATTATCCGAACCCAAATTCGAGGTCATAATGACAATCGCGTCCGAAAGATAAACTTTCTTGCCGCGTCCGTCCGTCAGCCAGCCTTCGTCAAAGGCTTGCAGGAAAATATTCATCAAATACGGATTCGCCTTTTCAACTTCGTCCAAAAGCAATACGGTGTATGGATTTTCCCGAAGCTGTTCGGTCAAAATTCCGCCGCGTTCCGAACCGACGATGCCGCGCGGCATTCCGATCAGTTTCTCGATGCCGACCGTGCCTTCGCCGTATTCGGACATATCAATCCGCACCATTTTCGATTCGTCGCCGAACATAAATTCGGCAACGGCTTTGGCTAATTCGGTTTTTCCAACGCCGGTCGGACCGAAAAATAATCAAAACTCCGTCGGGCGCGAAATGATTGTCTTTGAGCGGACCTTTATTCAAACGCAATCTTTCGGCAACGGCGCGAACCGCATCTTTTTGCCCGATCACGCGATTGCCGATGTCGGTTTCCATCACGGAAAAACGATCGCGACGTTTCGCGGTAAATCATATCCTTCGGAATTCTGCGATTCCTGCGAAATAACGTCAATGATATGTTCGGCTTTGACGATTAAAGAAGTCGGTTCGTTGATTTCGACTTTTACCGAAGCCGTGTCGAGCCAACCGATGGCTTTGTCCGGCAGATGCAGATTGCGAATATATTTCGGCGACATTTCGAGTGCTGTATTAATAGCTTCGTCAGAAATCGTCACCGAATAATTTTTCTCCAGACGCGGACGCAAGCCTAGAAGAATTTCTCTGGTTTCGTCAATCGTCGGTTCGTCAACTTTGACTAATCTGAAACGTCTGGCAAGTGCTTCGTCTTCACCGATATATTCTTTGTATTCGGTCAGAGTCGTTGCGCCAATAATGCGTAATTCGCCTCGCGCCAAAGACGATTTGAACATATTTCCCGCGTCCGACGAAGTTCCCATCGCCGCGCCCGCGCCGATAATCGTGTGCGCTTCGTCAATGAAAAGAATGATGTTCGTCTTTTCTTTAACTTCATCAATGATGCCTTTGATGCGTTCTTCAAACATTCCGCGCAGCATCGTTCCGGCAACGAGTCCGCCCATTTGCAGTTGGACGATATGCGCGTCACGCAATCGCGCCGGCACTTTTTCCGGCTCTAATTCAATCAGCCGCGCCAAACCTTCGACGACTGCTGTTTTGCCGACGCCCGGTTCGCCGACGAGCATCGGCGAATTCGACCGCTCGCGGTGCGAAAGGATTTCCATCATTTGAAGAATCTCGCGCTCGCGCCCGATAGTCGGCGGAATTTTGTCCTGACGGGCAAGTTTGTTAAGCGACACGCCGAAATGTTTTAAATACGAGGGCAATTCGTATTTTTTGCGCGAACGCTCTTCTTCCTTCTCGATTTTGCGGATTCTGGTTCGCGCCGTCTGCGCGAGCTCCTCGGCTGGCACTCCCAAATTTTGCAGTACGTCATTCAAAAGACTGCGTTCATCATTCGATAAAACGTAGAAAATATCGCTTCCTTCAATCACGCGCCGACCTTGCGAACGCGCTCTGTCCATTGCCTTCTTAAAAAGTTCGGTCGTCTCCGGCGCGATGCGAAAACCTTTGCCCGTATGCTGCCGGCTGCCGTCGAGCCGCTTTTCGATCAGCAATTTAACCGAGCGCGGATCAACCGCCAAATCGCGCATCGTCGAATTAAAAAGCTCGGCTTCTTCATTGGCAAGCGCGTGTAAAATATGTTCGGTCGCCACATAGTTCTGGTCGCGTCGTCTCGATTCATCAAGCGCAACTTCCAAAACCCGCTGACCGCTTTCGCTAAATTTATCTTTATATGCGTCAATATCTGCCATAAAACTCCAATAAAATATACGTATGAAAACTCGTGTCTTGCTATGATGCCGATTTGGGAAACGCCGTTGCGCCTCCGTTTAACTTCATCTTAACACTTTGCTGTATGTGATTGTAAATAATAAATGAAGGATTCGATTTTCAGCGAGAATTTCATTAACCCGACCAACTCTTATTGAAACCGCGCCGATCTCTTGAAAAATAAACAGGCGATCATTCACAAAAAGAAAATGCACAATCCGAGCGGCGTGGGTTGATAAATTACTTTAATGACTTTAATCTTAAAAATTTGCTATGACCAATTTAGAAGGAAAGCGAATTTTAGTCACCGGCGGCACCGGCTCGCTCGGACAAACTCTCGTCAGCAGACTGTTGACCGGCGAAATGGGCAAGCCCGCCCGCATTACGGTTTTTTCGCGTGACGAAGCCAAGCAGCACTATATGCGGCTCGACTTTATGCACAAGAAAACCGCGACCGATGACATCATCTACGAAAACTCGCAGAACGTGTTGAATTTTCGCATCGGCGATGTGCGCGATTATTCATCATTGCTGTCGGCGATGCGCGACGCGGATGTCGTCTTTCACGCGGCGGCACTCAAACAGGTTCCGTCGTGCGAATATTTTCCGTTCGAAGCGGTGCAGACGAATATCTTTGGCGCACAGAACGTCGCCCGCGCGATTCGTGAAAACAATCTGCCGATAGAAACCGTCGTCGGCATCTCGACCGATAAAGCCTGCAAACCGATCAATGTGATGGGAATGACCAAAGCTTTGCAGGAGCGCGTTTTGATCGAAGCCAACCGCGACTGCCCCGACACGCGCTTTATGTGCGTTCGTTACGGCAACGTCATCGCCTCACGCGGCTCAATCGTTCCGCTGTTTGTCGAATTGGTAAAGAAAAATCAACCGCTGACCGTCACTTTGGAAGAAATGACGCGTTTTCTCCTGAGTTTAAATCGCGCCGTTGACACCGTTTTTGCGGCGATCAAAGACGGAATGCGCGGCGAAACGTTCGTTCCGAAAGTGGCGGCGGCGAAGATTGTTGATGTGGCAAAAGCCCTGATAGGCGAAAAGGATTTACCGATAGTTTTCACCGGCATTCGACCGGGCGAAAAAGTTCACGAGATAATGGTGTCCGAAGAAGAATGTTTCCGCACCGTCGAACGCGGCGATTATTACGCGATTCTGCCCGTCCTGCCCGAACTGCGCGGCGCGGAAGATTTCACGCCCGCTTTAACAGGCGAATATTCCTCAAAGGACAAAAACATCTCCGTCGAAGAACTAAAAATTTTGCTCGCCGATGCCAGCAGCGAGATAGCGGCATTTATGACGAATTAACCTGATCGGAAATAAATTTGATTCGGACAACCGAAAACTAAATTTTCCGTTTGTGAATCGCGCAATAATCGTCACGTGGTGTAAAAGAGAGTGGGCGTAGAGGTTAAATCAGTTACCGTCCAAGCAAAAACAGTCGGCGTGCCGCTGACTCAGTCAGTATGGAAAGCAAATTCAAATTACGGAACGGCAACAACGACCAGACACCAATTGCTACCGCCCGTGCATACGCCGAAGAATCCGCTAAACCGCCGGTCGCCGCCGTTCTGACAAAACACGCCCTGCCGCCCGCCTTTTTCACCGCACTGCAAGCCAAAGCCGCCGCTTTTGCACAGTCAATCAGCGAAGCGGAAACCGCACACGGCGAACGCGTCGGCACCAACGCCGCCTTTAACGAACCGGCACGGCGCGGCAAAAAACTGGTTAACAAACTCTCGCCCGTCGTCAAACGCAAATACTGCGACAACCCGCAAAAACTAGCCGAATGGCTGGTCGCCAGCCACGTCGAACGCGCCCCGAAAAAGGCTGAAGTGGAGAAACCGCCTGATACGGATAAACAATCCAGTGAAATAAAAGAAACTTAAAAAGAGTTGAAATGACCGAAGTAATTACTTCGGTCATTTTTATAACATAAATTTTGGTTGATATTATTTCTAAAATGTTTCAAAAATCAATGTTACCAGAGGTTTTTGTAGGTTACTGAGTTGGAGAATTTCTTATCAAATTTGGTTTTAAGCAATTTGGAATTTGATTTCCAGGCAGTTTTAAGGATAAGTTATTTGAAATACCGGATAGTTATTCAATTGATATTATCCAGATGATTTTCACCCTAAATTTATGATCCCAATTCAAATGGTTGACCTTAAGAGTCAATACCAAAAAATCAAGACGGAAATTGACGAAGCCGTATTAAACTGCATTGCTTCAACTGCATTTATCAACGGTGCAGAGGTAAAATCCTTTCAAAAGAATCTGGAAAATTACTTGCGTGTGGAAAATGTAATTCCGTGCGCCAATGGCACAGATGCTTTGCAGATTGCGCTGATGGCGTTGGGATTAGAGCCTGATGACGAGGTGATAGTTCCAGCATTCACTTATGTTGCGACAACCGAAGTTATCGCACTGCTCCGTTTGAAACCTGTAATGGTTGAAGTTGATGCAAATACCTTTAACGTAACGGCGGAAATTATCGAACAATCAATTACGCCGCGTACAAAAGCTATCGTTCCGGTTCATCTATTCGGACAAAGCTGCGATATGGAAGCGATTATGCGGATTGCGGAAAAGCATAATTTATACGTGGTTGAAGACAATGCACAATCACTTGGCGCGGATTATACTTTCAGTGACGGCACGATTAGGAAGACCGGAACCATCGGACATATAGGCTGCACATCGTTTTTTCCATCGAAAAATTTAGGCTGTTTCGGCGACGGCGGCGCAATGTTCACCAATGATAATGATTTGGCGAAAAAAATGCGAATGATTGCCAATCATGGGCAGGCGAAAAAGTATTATCATTCGGTCATCGGCGTAAATTCGCGGCTCGACACTCTGCAAGCCGCGATTTTAGATGTAAAATTAAAATATCTGGACGAATATGCGGCGGCGCGACAGAAAGCCGCCAAATTTTACGACGACGCTTTCAAAGACATTGAAGATTTACAAACGCCTGTTTATCAGCTGAATTCGACGCACGTTTTCCATCAATATACTTTGCAGGTCAAAAACGGCAAACGGGACGCGCTTCAAGCATTTTTGCAGTCAAAGGAAATTCCTTCAATGATTTATTATCCGCTTCCGCTTTATCATCAGGAGGCTTTCAAGACCTATGCCGCGCCGGATTTTGAACTGCCGGTCACGGAGAAACTTTGCGAATCAGTTTTATCTCTGCCGATTCATACGGAAATGAACGAAATTTACTCGATTATATTTCAAAACAGGTCAAACTTTTTTTGAAAATAATTAAGATTAGGAAAATTCAAAAGATATGACTGAAAAAAAATATTTCGCTCACGAAACCGCCGTTATTGACGAAGGCGCGGAAATCGGCGAAGGCGTAAAGATTTGGCACTTCAGCCACATTATGCCAAACTGCAAAATCGGTGACGGCTGCAATATCGGTCAGAACGTCGTTATTTCGCCGGATGTTGTTTTGGGAAAAAATGTTAAAGTGCAAAATAATGTTTCGATTTATACCGGCGTGATTTGCGAAGACGATGTTTTCCTTGGACCTTCGATGGTTTTTACCAACGTGATTAATCCGCGCAGCGCGATTCTACGGCGCGACCAGTATCTGAAAACGCATGTCGGGCGCGGCGCGTCAATCGGCGCAAATGCGACAATTGTTTGCGGCAACGACATCGGCGAATTTGCCTTCATCGGAGCCGGAGCAGTGGTGACAAAAGATGTTCCAGCTTACGCACTCGTTGTGGGAAATCCGTCAAAGCAAATCGGCTGGATGAGCGAATACGGACTGCGACTAAACTTTGATGAAAACGGCGAAGCCTTCTGTTCAGAATCGGGCGAAAAATATATTTTGCAGGATGGAAAAGTCTCAAAGAAACAGTGAAAAAAACTTACACTTATTTGAAGTTCCTAAATAAATTGCGCTGCATCATCGGAAAGCCATCAAAAATATTAGAAACAACCTGATTACGGCATTTGATATCTTCGATTTGATCAAACATTTATAGCTATATTTAGTGCTAGTGGGTCATTTGACAATTAGATAGCCATTGTTCGCTTAATGTTCGTCGATTCCTCATCGTTCGTCTGGCAACGGCTCCCGAACCGCCTAACAAATGGCGGCGCCGCTGCCGACTTCGCTCACGTCTTGCTGCTCTTTTTCCGCCCCACTCAAACGCTGTCGGGTCCCGATTCCAGCCTGTGACCGTTGCTTCTAATAACCCGATTATTTCTTCAGTAGTTTGCGGATGCTGACATTCGAGCGCCCGCCGTTTAATAATCCGCTGCACCGATTCACACATATTGAGCCACGACCCCGAAAGCGGCGTATACAGCGGCATTATTCCATTGGCAAACAGCCATAAGACAAACGACGGTGTTTTGTGTCCCGTCAGATTATCCATCACCAGCAGCATTCGGAGCGGCGGCAACTCGGACGGTAAAGTAATACGCACCTGCAAACCCTCCTGCCAGCTCGCCCACTGCTGACGATTGACTTCCGGCGCAAGCATTACTGCCGGCGGCGGCAGCCCCGCCAGCACTTCGCTCAACTCTGATGTCAGCCACGGATGCAGCACCGTATTCGGACAATTGGTGACGCCTTTGGCTCTGACTTCGCCGCTCGAAGGGCAAAACAGAGTCAGCAGTTTAGCCGTTCCGTTTCGCACATACTGGTGTTCCTGACATTGCCCCGAAGCGCTCTCGTGCCAGCTTTGCCCGGGCATAGGAATGGTTTGAAACGGTCCGGCTTCGTCTTGTGTCCAGACCGCCAAATTCATTTGCGCGCCTCGGGTATAAGCTCGCTCGATCAGCTTTTTTTTGCTTCAGCATCTACATCAATCACCTTGACTCGCGCTCCGTCTTTGCGCCGCCGGATCGAGATGCCGGTCTCGCACCAGGAGCGCGTTTGCCGCCAACCGAAACCGGCTTCCTTGAGAACAGCACTAATCGTATACGTGCTGATCTTCGGCAGTCCGTCCTCTGCCTGGCGCAAAGCACGCCGTAGGGTTGTCAGCGACCAGTTTGCCGTTCCATCCGTCGCCGGGTTTGGCACGCGGCGCGCTTCCCGCAGAATCCGTTCGCGTTCTGCTGCCCGGTAAGTAGGAGGCGCGCCGCTTCCTTTTTTTGGCTCGACGGCTTTTAAGCCTTCGCGGTTAAAGCGGGCTACAAGCTGCGCGACGGCATCATTTGACTTACGCCCCGTCACTTGCGCCGCTTCGGTATAACTGGCTCCGGTGCTGACGGCAAGCAGTTGTTTAGCACGAACGACGTGCCCGGATGGTTCACTGGTCGAACCGGCGATTCGTCTTAACCATTGATGTTCCTCCTCAGAGAATGCACGTAACGGTTCCTTCTGTTGGCGACTCATAATCAGACCTCCGGCAAAGATTATGAACCAAGACGGATAAAATGGCTATCTAATTGTCAAATGACCCACTAGTGTTTGAAAAACAATAGTTTGTCGGATAATGTTAAAATGGCGGAATGACCATTTACAGATTATACTTAACCGAAGACGAACGTCGAACGCTTCAATTATGGGTGAAAAAAGGTAAAAGCAGTGCGAAGAAAGTCCAATATGCACAGATTCTTTTGAGTAGCGATGAAAATAGCGAGCGAAAAAGCAGCACTTTATTGAACGAATTCTGGGAGTTTCGGTCAAAACGATTGAGCGAGTGCGGAAGCGATTTTGTGAAGAAGGACTTGGAATGTTTGAGCCGAAGGAGCGAAAAGTTCGCCGTGATAAGAAGATAGACGGACGGGTCGAGGCGCATTTAGCAACTTTGTTATGTCAATCTCCGCCTGCGGGCAAACCGCGTTGGGAGTTGCAAATGGTGGCGGACAAGTTGATTGAACTCCAAGTGGTCGAGCATATTTCGACCACGATGGTCAGAAGGTTAATAAAAAAAATGAATTAAAGCCGTTTCAGAAGGAGCAGTGGGTGATACCGGCAGAGCAAAGCGCGAGATTTGTCTGTCAGATGGAGCAGGTTTTGAGTGCCTATGAACGACCCTACCGTGCTGAAAATCCGTTGGTCTGTGTGGATGAATCGCCAAAACAAATCATCGATTATGAGGAGTTTATCGGGAGCGACGGGAAGAAATATCAAGATTCGGAGTATGTTCGCAAGGGAGTGGCGGAGTTGTTTGTGGCGACCGAACCGTTGGCGGGGTATCGAGAATTGAGCGTCGAGGATGACCATAAATCGGGAACGTGGGTGAAATTCATTGCCAAATTGATGGACACCAGATACAGGGAGGCAAAAAAAGTAACCTTTGTGATGGACAATGCAAGCACGCACAAAGTTTCATTTTTCTATGAGCATTTTCCGCCCGCGCAAGCTAAAGCCTACATAGACCGGATAGAAATTATTTATACGCCGCCACACGGATCGTGGTTGAATATGGCGGAGATTGAGTTTTCAGTGTTTAGCAGACAAGAATTAGACAAACCATTTAAGGATAAAAAAGAGGTGGAAAAAGTGGCTCGATATTGGACGAGGAAACAAAATAAAAAAGCAAAGAAAATAAATTGGCAGTTTAAGACGGCTGACGCAAGAATTAAATTAGCCAAACTTTATCCGACAATTTAAAACTTTCCA
>CAVXFU010000002.1:25000-122974 GCA_963761145.1 Pyrinomonadaceae bacterium | reverse complement strand
TGGCGTAAAGCGTGAAAATCTCCTGCTTCGTCAGCCTGGTTTCGAGAATCAGCGACATATACGCTTCTTTAACTTTGCGTTCGAGCGTCGGTTCATTCGTCAAAAGCAGATTTTTCACCAATTGCTGCGTGATGCTCGAACCGCCCTGATTGGCGAGCGGCGATTTGTCTTCTTCTTTTTCGTATCTGCGCCAAAGCGCACGCGCGATGCCGCGAAAGTTTACGCCGTAATGCTCGAAAAACGCGCGGTCTTCGGTCACGGTAATCGCTTTGATAAGCTGCGGCGGCAAATCGGCAAATGTGATGATTTTGCGTCGTCCGTCGCCTTCCGCCGCGATGGAACTCAAAATCTTCGGCTCGATCTGGACGCGTTTGACCGCTTCTTTTTGGTCTCTGTCGGTAATCGCCTGAATCGTTTTACCGTCTTTTTTGAATTCGACCGAAAGCGCGGGGAAAACTTTCCTGCCGTCAATCTCCGACGTTTCGCCCGGTTCGATTTCTATTTTATTTTCAACGATTTCGTAGCGACTGCGCGAATTGTCGGCTTGCCGGTTTTTCTCGATGTAACCGGCAGATTTCAAATAATTGACCAATTCCTCAGGCGAAATCTCTTCGCCTTCGCGCAAAGTTTTCGGCGCGGAATAAATGCCCGCCGAATGCGTGAAAACTTCGCCTTTCAAAAGCATATCAACTTTATCCGAGTATTCGAACCAGAAATAAGTCGCTGTCAGAAACGCGCCGAGCAGCATCAGCAGCGAGGTCAGAAAGGTAAGCGGATTAAAAATTAGCCGCAGAACGCGCCGGAAACGCGAAGTTGGCGGTGCCTGATAAGTTTTTACCTTCAGACGACTGCGCCAATTTTTCGGCGGCATTTTTGATCTTTGAGTTTTGACCTGAATTTGGTTTGGCATTTTTGAATTGTCGTTTATGATTAGTGACGGTTCACTCGGAGCGGTTGCCTTTTTAAAGTTTATAAATTTTCGTGGGTTGGTGTCCAGCATTTTATTTTGAAGAAATTCCGATGAAACTACTGTCTGCGTCTTCTAAAATTATCCGGCGGCGTTTGATTTACGCCAGTCTGACCATCTTCGGCGCGATCAGCTTTGGTGCAGTCGGGTTTTTGCTGATCGAGAATTTTACATTGCTGGACAGCGTTTATCTGGCAACTGAAACCGTCACGACCGTCGGTTACGGCGACATCACGCCGAAAACTCCGACAGGCAGAATTTTTGCTGTTTTATTTATGCTGATCGGAGCCGGAACCGTTTTATATGCGCTGACGGTGATGGCGCAAGCCGTTATCCAGTCGGAAATTATCGAAGCCTTCGGCGCGAATCGCAAAATCAGAGAAATGGAAAAATTGGAAAATCATTATATTGTCTGCGGCGGCGGTCGCGTCGGTCGGCGGATAATCCGCGCTCTGCAAAAGGAAAAATGTCAATTCGTTTTAATCGAGCGCGATGAGCGGAAACTGGCAGATTTTGAAGATGACGGCACGCACCGCATCATCGGCGACGCGACGCTCGAAGAAAATCTGCTTCGCGCGGGCGTAGAACGCGCCAAAGGTTTAGCGTCGTGTCTGGCAGACGATGCCGCCAATGTTTACGTCGTGCTGACGGCTCGCGGTTTAAATGAAAATCTGCACATCGTCGCCCGCGCCGTCGAAGAACAAGCCGAACCGAAGCTGATTCGCGCCGGTGCGAGCCGCGTCGTCGCGCCGACGATTATCGGCAGCCAATCAATGGCGCGCGCGCTTCTGAAACCGGCAATCGCCGATTTTATGGAGTCAATCGTCGCCGAAAATTTAGATTTGGTTTTTGAAGAAGTGGCGATTGAAATTGATTCGCCTTATGCCGGAAAACAATTGCGCGAAACGAACATCAACCGCGAATTAAATTTAATCGTTGTCGCCATTCGTCAGAAAAGCGGCGAAATGTTTTTTCATCCGATGGGCGAAACGCGAATCGGCGCGGGCGATTTACTAATTGTCATCGGCAAAGCCGAAGCGGTGGCGAAATTAATTGCAAGTAAATAATTTTAGCCGCAGAGGATGCCGAGAAATACCGAGAAAAATTTAAAAGCTCGGCATTTCTCGGCATCCTCTGCGGCAAATTCTCCTATAATAAAAGAATGAAAATTCTAGTAACCGGCGGCAGCGGATTTTTGGGAACGCACGTTAGAAAATTTTTCGGCGCGGACGATTTCTCCAGGCGTTCGGGTCTGGACATCCTGAATATGCAGGACGCACAGCGCGTGAAGGATTATGATGTCGTTATTCATCTTGCCGCTCTGCTCGACAAATCGCCCGACGCGGCGGAAATGTCTTTTTTAACGAACGTTGAAGGAACCGTTAATCTTTTGCGCTCGATGAAGGAGAATTCCGTATTTATTTTCGCCTCAACCAAAGACATTTACGGCAGATTCGCCGACAATTATCTGGAGGTTCCCGAATCGTGTCCGACCATTTACAGCGGTCAAACCGCACTCGAATGGTCGAAATTAATCGCCGAACGCTACGTCGAATTTTACGCCAATCAAAACAATTTTCGCTCGTGTATTTTCCGGCTTTCGACCGTTTACGCCCCGAAATCCGCAGGCAACACGCCGAATTTCGTTTCGCATTACGCCGATGCTTTCAACACCGGCGAACCGCTTCGGCTTCCCGGAAACGGAATGCCGCGCCGCGATTTGCTGCACGTCGAAGATTTCGCGCGGGCGTGTCAGGCGTTTATAGATTCGATAATCAAACACGGGCTTTACAATATCGGCGGCGGACGCGACAATGCGCTGACTCTGCGGCAGCTAATGGAAAAAATGCAGGAAGTCTCCGGTTATCAAACTTCGATTGATGAAGCGGATCCATTGCCCGCGCCCGTTCCAATGAATTACGTTTCTGATTTGACCTTGGTAAAACAGGAACTCGATTGGAAACCCGAAATTAGTTTGGATGAAGGATTGAGAACTTTATTTTAAAAGGAAATTGCCCACAAAACACACGAAAGAAACGAAAAAAAATCTTAAATTTTCGTTTCTTTCGTGTGTTTTGTGGGCTAAAATTTTCTCTTGACTAGCTTTCCTGTTTCGGCGCGACGGCTTTCAATTCGCCTTTGGTATCAACATCGTAAATTACAAAAGTCGAATAGCTTTTTAAGTTTCCTTCTTTGCTTTCGTCAATCACGTAAACTATCAAATCCTTTTTGCCGTCGGCGTTAGCGTCGGTTTCAGCGACGACTTCAACGACGAAATTCCAATCTTTCGTATCGGAAACGACCGACAAATTTTCAACTTTGGAAGGCATTTTCGATTCCTGCTGCTTGAAAGTATTTTTATCGTCTCCGGTTTTTTGCGCCATCGAAGACGGAAAACTGCTCAAATCCAGACGATTATAAATTTCCCTGCCGTAATCATTTTGTGATTTTTCTTCAACTGAAACCTCATTCGATTTAGCGGAATTTTTAAGAACGGCAAGTGCGTCGCAAACCAGGTATTCTGATTTATAAAGCATATCGGCGACATCTTCTTTAACCGGCGATTTTTCTTTTGCTTTCCAATACTCGTTGCAGTTAGCGGCTTTTTCGCCGGACGCGAACGTGATTTCCTTTTTTTGTTCAGCCGCGCTTTTGTCGAAATCTTTGAATGCTTTGGCTAATTGAGCGTCGTATATAACGGTTTTGGTCTGCGTAAAAGTTGTCTGGCAGGAAATGCCGAACACGGCGATGAGAAAAACGAAACCCCAAATCGGAATCTTTGAAAATAACTCGGCGATCTGCGCGGCGAGCGTGTTTACCTGATCCAATAAATCCGCTTCTTTGCCGCGTCTGGTCGGATAACTGTCGCCGAAGCTGCGCAAAACCTTGACCGATTCCGTCCAATCCTGCGTCGTTACGGCTTTCCAGAATTTCGGCGCACGCGTTGATAAATTGCCGTATTGAAACGAAACCGAAGCGATTACGGTTTGCGCCTGACTCGGCAGATCGTCGAATAAGACATTTTTCGTATTGTCGGTCGCCGTTCGATAACGCTCTTTGAGCAGCGGAACTTTTTGCGCCCGAACTTTATTGTCAATTTCCTTCGATTCGTCACCGGTAATCGTCAATGGAGTTTTAGCGAGCAAATCTACTGCGGCTTTCGCCTTTAAACCGAGATATGGTTTTAGCTTTGTAATCAGCGTCGAAGAAAGTCCGAGACTCGTCAAATCCGCTTCGTTACGCTGTCCCAAATCAAATCCGGTCGCAATCGTCACGCCGCTTTGACTGCCTGCCGCGTCCGGCACATAGCCCGTCGTGACACCTTTTCCTTCTAAACTCGCGATGAATTCCCAATCTATACTTTCCGGCATATTGTTTTTCTCCTTGTCTGTATAATAAAAATTATAAGTTGGTTCGTGGAGTTATCTGTAACAGGCGATGACGGAAATAAAAAACATTTTTGCGCGCGGAACAAATTGGGTCGGTGACTCGGTGATGCAAATTCCCGCGCTCAAAGAACTGCGCCGTATTTTTCCGTCGGCGCAAATCACGCTATATACGCGCTCGTGGGCAAAAGGAATTTACCAGGACGCGGATTTTATAGACGAAATCATTTTATTTGACAAAGGCGAATCGAAAGTCCGAGACGCGTTTGCGCAGGCGAAAATTCTCCGGCAGAGAAATTTTGATTTAGCCGTATCTGTTTCCGAATTCTTTCGAATCCGCGCTCGTCGCCAAACTCGCCAAAATTTCTCGCAGATTCGGTTACGCCAAAGACGGCAGAAGTTTTTTGCTGACCGACGCGATTGAAATTCCCGAATGGAAAAACCACAGACACGAAGCGTTTTATTACTTAAATTTAGTCGCGGAAATCGAAAGAAACATTTTTAAGACGACAACAACTTCACAAGCCGAACCGAAAATTGATCTAAAAGTTTCCGCTGAAAGAAGGACTTCGGCGCGAAATTTTCTGGAGTCGAACGGCATTGATTTATCGAGAAAAATCGTTGCGCTCGGTGTCGGTTCGACCAATTCGCGGGCGAAACGCTGGCAGGCGGAAAGTTTTGCGAAACTGAACGATAAACTGCAAAGCGAAATCGGCGCAAATGTTATTTTGGTTGGCGCGAAAGATGAGTTGGACGTTTCCGAACAGGTTTATATTTTGTCGCAGAACAAGCCGACGATTTTAACCGGAAAAACCGATTTGGCGGAAGCGACCGCGATTTTGAGCGAAGCGGATCTGCTTGTTTCGAACGATATGGGATTGGCGCATATCGCGCCCGCCGTCGGAACAAAAACATTGGTGATTTTCGGTCCGACCGATGAGCGAACAACTCAGCCGTTAATTCGGAAATTATCAGGAAATCGGTCGAATGCGCTCCGTGTATGCTGCGCGACTGCCCGATTGATCATCGTTGTATGACGCGCATTTCGGCGGACGAAGTTTTTGCCGAGAGCGAAGCAACTTTTAGCCGTGAAATAATGTAAAATGTGACGAAAACCAATGACGAGCGACAAAAAACAAAAAGCCGTTTTCATAGACCGCGACGGAACTTTGATCGAGGAAGTAAATTTTCTTTCGCGGCTTGAAGATTTGCGGATTTTTTCTTACACGAACGAAGCAATTCGGCTTTTGAAGGAAAACGGTTTTTTGGTAATCGTCATCACCAATCAATCGGGCATCGGTCGCGCGATTTTTACTGAAACGGCGATGCAGGAAATTCACACGAAAATTCAAACCGATTTGACCGAAACAACTCGACGCTTTTTATTTTTGCCCGCATTTCCGACCGACGGCTGCGATTGCCGCAAGCCGAATCGTCGGAATGATCGAAGCGGCGCAGCGTGATTTTGCGATTGATCTGGAAAATTCGTGGATGATCGGCGACAAAGCGATTGATGTCGAAACCGGTTTTAACGCCAAAATCAAAACCGCGCTTGTTTTAACGGGTTACGGACAAAAAGCGGCGGAAGAGTTGATTAAAAAACCCGATCTGACTGCTGAAAATCTGCTGGAAGCGGTCAAGGGCGATTAGTAAAAAGTAAAAAAAACATTTTCGCTTTTCACTTTTCCTCTGTTCTTCCGAAATCGTCTTCGTATCGCTCAATGTCGTCTTCGCCGAAATAATCGCCGGTTTGAGTTTCGATGAAAACGAGCATTTCTGCTGCGTCGGGATTTTCACGCGGTGTTTGTCGCCGAGCCGGATATCAATGGCTTCGCCGCTTTTGACTATGATTTCCGCGTCGTTTAATGTTACCTTAGCAGTGCCGCGCACGACGAACCAATGTTCGGTACGGTCGGCGATGGCTTTGATAACTCAAGACGTTTTTCCGGCAAAACTTCGATTCTTTTGACCTTAAAATCTTCGCCTTCGTCCAAAACGGTATAATTTCCCCAGGGGCGTTCGTCGTATTCTTTCATCATTATACATTTATTATTCATCATTTAACCGATTGTCAAATTGTTAAACTTTAAATCCGCGATGAAACTTAACGAAAACTTTTTTTCAGTCAATACGATAATCAAACGCAGAAAATCCAGACTCTGATTATCGGTCGGCTGCTGGCGATTTTTTTGCTGGTTGTGACAATCTGGATTTGGAACAGCGGACAGTTGAAACTTTCGTTTGAATATTTTCCGCGCGGGCTTTTTTTCGTTTTTCTAATTGCCGTCGGGCTGACGATTGTTTATTTTTTCGTTCTGCGGCTCTCAATAAAAGTTTCAGTTGGCAGATTCGGACGCAGTTTTTTCTCGACGCGCTTTTAATAACGTGGCTCGTTTGGCGAACCGGCGATTTGACTTCGCCGTATATTACTTTGTATATCGTCTTATCAGCGTTTCGAGCATATTTTTGAGCGCGACCGAAACGCTTCTGACGGCGGCGATGTGCGTTTCTCTGTTTACAATGCTGGTTATTCTGACCGGTACTTCGATTCTCGATTCGTCGTTCGGCAGCAACGCCGGAAATATCCAAAGCCGTTCAGATTATCGCGTTTCATATCGTCGCGTTTCTGGTTGTCGGATTGCTCGCCTCGAGACTTGCCGACCGGCGCGCATCGGGCGAACAGTTAAAGGAAACCGAGCAAAACTCTGGCAAATCTGCGCGTTCTGCACGAACGCATCGTCGAATCAATTCGTTCGGGTCTGATTACGACCGATTTGGAAGGAAAGATTTATACGTTCAATCAGACCGCCGCCGAAATTACGGGTTACAAAGCCGCCGAAATGCGCGGCAAATCTATTTTTTCCTTGTTCGGAAATATTAAACTGCCGATTGCCGACGCGCTCGAAGCGACCGACACGGGCGATCAGCCGCCGCGTTTTGAAACCGATTTGATCACGCCGGAGAATTTTGCGGTGCACGTCGGCTACGGCATTTCGCCGCTTTTCAGCGAATCGGGCGAAACGACCGGATTGATTATTACGTTTCAGGATTTAACGGAAATTCGTTCGATGGAAGAAAGCGTCCGGCGCAAAGACCGACTGGCGGCAGTCGGGCGCGTTGCGGCTGGTTTGGCGCACGAAATCCGCAATCCGCTCGGCGCGATGCGCGGCGCGATTCAGGTTTTGCAGTCGCAAACGCCGCCCGAATCTTCGCAAGCTACTTTGATGGAAATTATTCTGCGCGAATCAGACCGTTTGAATAAAATCATCACCAACTTTCTGACTTATGCGCGTCCGCGTGTCAGCTAATTTTTCGGAAACCGATGTGCGCGAAGCCGTCAACGATACTTTCACGCTTGCTCAAACACAGTCCTGACGTTAAAGAAAATCACATTTTAGAAGCCGATTTGCCGGACAATCCGATTTTGATTGCCGCTGATTCGACGCAGTTCAAACAAATTTTCTGGAATCTGGCGCGAAACGCCATTCAGGCGATGGAAAAAGGCGGCACGTTTTCGATTAAACTTCGAACAATTGAACGATCGAGCGCATTCGTATCGTATTTAAGGACACCGGCTGCGGAATGTCCGCCAGAACAGGTCGAACAGCTTTTCGAGCCGTTTTCGATTTCGACGACCGGCGGAACCGGTCTCGGGTTTATCTATCGTTTATCAAATCGTCCGCGACCATAACGGCACGATTAACGTCCGAAGTCTGGAAAACGAAGGCACGACGATTACGGTCGAGCTGCCGGTAGAAACCAATAATCAGACGGCGGTCGAGGAAATGGATTCGAGCGAAATGCCGCACGAAACTTCGCGGCTGGAAGGACTTTTGAATGTGAAATAGGACAGGCAAAATTAGAGGTTAAAACTTTATGTTGAAAAGTAAGCGGTTTTCCGCGAAAATAGAGTAGACGGAAATTTCTCCGCCTTTTTTATAAATGTTCCCGCGCTAAAATAATTCCGAAAATTTTCTTTCAATGTCAAATTTATTAATCGTTGACGACGAACAAAGTTACCGGCAGCTTCTAACGCTCGTGTTTGAAGGCGACGGACATCAGATTCGCACCGCAATGAACGGGCGTGACGCGCTCGAACAACTGCAAATCGAACCTGCCGATGTGATTATTACTGACGTGCGAATGCCGGATATGGACGGCATCGAACTGCTGCGGGCGGCGCGCGAGTTTCTGCCGGATGTCGGCGTGGTTTTGATGACGGCATTTGCGACCGTTGATACGGCGCGTGAAGCATTTAAACTCGGCGCAGACGATTTTATTCAAAAACCGTTCGATGTTGAAGAACTGAAAATAATCGTCAAAAAAGCGTTCGAGCGACAAGCGTTAATTGACGAAAACCGCGCTTTCAAACGCGCCCAGCGCGAACGCGGCAGCGTGCAAGAACATCATCGGACATTCAGACAAAATGCAGGCGGTTTATCAAATGATTGAAACCGTCGCCGAAGTTCATTCAACGGTTTTAGTGACGGGCGAATCGGGAACCGGAAAGGAATTGGTCGCCCGCGCGATTCACGATTTATCGCCGCGCGCCGAAAAACCTTTTATTTCAATAAACTGCGGCGCGTTCACCGAAACTTTATTCGAGAGCGAATTGTTCGGCTATGTGAAAGGCTCGTTCACCGGCGCAAATACTAATCGCAAAGGTTTATTTGAAGCCGCGCACCAGGGCACGATTTTTCTCGACGAAATCGGTGAAATGTCGCCGGCGATGCAGGTTAAATTATTAAGAGTTTTGCAGGAAAGCAAAGTTCGTCCCGTCGGTGCGCACGAGGAAATAGCGATTGATACGCGCGTGATCGCGGCGACCAACCGCGATTTAAAAGCGATGTCAGCGGACGGCAGTTTCCGCGAAGATCTGTATTATCGCATCTCGGTGATTCCGATTGCCTTGCCGCCGCTGCGTGATCGAAGCGAAGATATTCCCGAACTCGTCGCGCATTTTATGAAAAAGTTCTGCGATCAGACGGGCAGAGAAGTGACCATTTCGGAAAAGGCGATGCAGCTGCTTGAAAACTACGCGTGGCACGGCAACGTCCGCGAACTCGAACATACCATCGAACGTGCCGTCGCGCTTGAACGCGGCGAGGAAATCCAGCCGGAACGTTTGCCCGACCACATTACCAATTACAATCCGACGCGCATCAAAGCCGAATTCGATTTGCCCGAAAATGGCATTAATCTCGTTTCGCATCTTGATAATCTCGAAAAAACCTACGTCGTCGAAGCCTTAAAACAAACCGGCGGCAATCAAACCCGCGCCGCCGAACTTTTGCAAATGCCCGTGCGTTCTCTGCGTCATCTGCTCGACAAACACGAAATTCGTTCGCTGTCGGCACAGATGCGCAGCAGTGAATAATTGGAAAATTATGAAATGTATGTGAAAAATCAGATAATTTTGCCCGAATTTTCGTCTTCAATTTTCTCTGAGAGTAAAAATTTTCTTTAGTTGGCAATTGCCAAAATTGTCTTTTTGACTTTTTTTCGGTCAATGTCAGCGCAATCCTTACCAGCTGTAAATTGGTAAATTCTTCTTATTCCGACGATACTTAATGCCTCTGTGACTTGCCGCTTCTCCGGCACAATATTTGCATTAGCGGTTTTTGCCGCAATGCGAAATAAAATTCGATGGGCGAGGAGTCAATATTAAAATGAAAAAGAATCAAAAAGGTTTCTCGCTTATCGAATTATTAATCGTCGTCGTCATCATCGGCATCATTGCCGCCATCGCTATCCCGAACCTGCTTGCCGCACGTCGTGCCGCTAACGAAGGTTCGGCTCAGTCAACTCTCCGAGTCATTCACGGTGCGCAGGTTACGTATGCGGCGACTCGCGGGCAAGGCAGTTTCGGCACACTGCCCGATTTGGCTTCGGTTATTTTAATTGACGGTGTGATTGGTTCCGGTGCTACTTCAGTCAAAAGTGGATATAAATATAATGTCGAAAAAGTTGATCTGACCACAAACACGGTTGCGACTTTCGCCATCGGCGTTATTCCGGCAATTACGTCAGGCGTTTCCGCCACCGGAACGCGTAAATTTTGTATTGCCACCGAAGGAGGCATTTACATTTACACAACGGCTTTAGGAACCAGTGCGGCAACTGTCGGCGATACCGTTGTTCCTTCATCGTGCGCGGCTGGCGGAACAATCCTTCAATAATGATATAATTTCGGCACAATCCGATCACGATTAAAATAAGCAAATTCCCATATATTTACCGATTGCCCTGTTTCGACTAACGAAACAGGGCAATCGCTTTTTAATCGAATCAGCCGGTAATGAATTTTGATTAATAATCTTAAAGTAATTTGAGCTCGGGATCAGAAAAATCGAACTGCAGAGACGCGGAGAGGCAGAGAAATTAAAAGTAGAAAGCAGAAATCGAGTAAAAAAAGCGGCTATTTCTAAGGTTATATCAAAAAACTCTGCGTCCCCGCGTCTCTGTGGTGGAAAAATTCTTAACCCGAACGGACGTTAAAGTATTAATTTTTACCGGAATTCAACTGGCTCATTTTCCCAAACGCCGCAGTGTTTAAAAATCCGAATCATTATTCAAATTGCCTCTCTATGTAAAGTTCATTAGGTTGCTCGTGCAATTCACTGAGAAACTGTTTGGAAAGTTCGCTCGGAAGAATCTTAAACCACGAAACACCTCGGAAAATTACCAAACAAATCAAAAAAGCGTGTTATTTCGTGGGGTTTCGTAGTTAATTCTTTTCAGTTCCGAGTTTTAAACAGTTTCTCAGCGAATTTTTTGCGTTCCGGTCATTGAAAACATATCTTGTCTGCAATTCTCATTAACACTAAAGCAATCTCACTGCGGGCTGAATGCAAATAAATTCTAACGTGCTGCCAGGTTCGTCCGCTTTGCAAACGAGCTAAACTTAAGTTTTAAGAGAGATATTCAGGCAATTTAACAGCGAATCTGACATTTTTTGTCAATAAACATTTACCAAAATCTGTTAATGACGGTTTTCTGTAGCATCGAAAAGGAGTTTTGTTAAATGCAGTATTTCATAAAACCCAATGTTTACGGGCTTTCTAAATACATTCAGTACCTGAAAATCTTTTGGCACGCATCTTGTTTTAAGCAATCGTGCCTGAGAAAGGTTAGAAAAACAAATAAAAAGAAAAAAGAATTTTTAGGAGATTGTGAATTAAAATGAAAAAGAATCAAAAAGGTTTCTCGCTTATCGAATTATTAATCGTCGTCGTCATCATCGGCATCATTGCCGCCATCGCTATCCCGAACCTGCTTGCCGCACGTCGTGCCGCTAACGAAGGTTCGGCTCAGTCAACCAACCGCACTTTGCATTCGGCACAGGTCACTTATGCATCAACGGTCGGCAGCGGTAACTATGCGACCACTCTGGGTGCTTTGAATACTCAGAACCTGATTGACAGTCAATTGGCACTCGGTTCAAAAAGCGGTTATGACTATGCGACAGTTGCAGTTGCCCGCGTGATCGGAACATCGGAAGCGGTTTTCACGGTTGGCGCAAAACCGAGCGTTGCATCAGGAGTATCGCAGACCGGAACACGCAGATTCTGTGTCAACACGGATGGCGTGGTTCGCTCATCATCAGCCGCGGCAACACTTGGAACACAGGTTGCCAGTGAAGCGACCTGCACCGCTTACCCGGACGTTGTTCAATAACAAGCTGACAAACGAAAGTTAACTTGAAAACAAAAAGGTCCCGCAAAGCATTTGCCGCGCGGGACTTTTTATCATATACGCTGCTGTTCAAATCAAACATACTTAGAAAATCATCAGCGATTAATTCGCGCCAGTTTATAGTGAAAAATATTTGCTCACTAAAAATTAGTCCTTTGACCTTGCTGCTCAACAAGTCTTGTAGTTATTAAACCGCAATAATACTTCTGTAAAAATACGCTGGTCGTTCACTTATCTAAGGCTTACATTTTTTGTCATAACTTACTTACCATAAACTGTTAAGTTTCTTGTCTCAGAAACATCTAAACTACTTATAAAAGAAAATATCTTTAACCCCAACCCTTTATTTATCAAGACTATGTAAATTTTAATTATTGTCAAGATTTTTATGGCACGCATCTTGTTAAATTAATCCTAGACTGAACTGTAGGTCAAAAGAAGCAAAAACAATTTTAGAAGATTGTGAATCAAAAGGAGATTGTGAATTAAAATGAAAAAGAATCAAAAAGGTTTCTCGCTTATCGAATTATTAATCGTCGTCGTCATCATCGGCATCATTGCCGCCATCGCTATCCCGAACCTGCTTGCCGCACGTCGTGCCGCTAACGAAGGTTCGGCTCAGTCAACCAACCGCACTTTGCATTCGGCACAGGTCACTTATGCATCAACGGTCGGCAGCGGTAACTATGCGACCACTCTGGGTGCTTTGAATACTCAGAACTTGATTGACAGTCAATTGGCACTCGGTTCAAAAAGCGGTTACACCTACGTTACAAACGCCGTCGCGCGTGTGATCGGAACATCGGAAGCGGTTTTCACGGTTGGCTCAAGACCCTCAGTTACAAGCGGAGTATCGCAGACCGGAACACGCAGATTCTGTGTCAACACGGATGGCGTGGTTCGCTCATCATCAGTCGCGGCATCACTTGGCACGAATGCTACGAGTGAAGCGACCTGCACCGCTTACCCGGACGTTGTTCAATAACAAGCTGACAAACGAAAGTTAACTTGAAAACAAAAAGGTCCCGCAAAGCATTTGCCGCGCAGGACTTTTTAGAATCGAAACTAATTGTTAGCCCGCTCAAAATCTAGTTACAAAATATTCTCATTTCTTCAAATCTGTATAAATCCGAAGTTAAGTCTCGAATTGACGGCAATGGATTCTGAAAAATCATCGAAAGTCTGGTTGTATATCGGCATTGTTTGTTTGGCGGCAGTCATCGTGATGCTGCCGATTGCCGTTTGGGGAATTCCGAGCGGAACTGATTTGCCGCAGCATTTTCAGTTTGCTCACACCTATTACGATTCGATAATCAGCGGCGACGGTTTTCCGAACTGGTCAGACAGGGAAAATTTCGGTTACGGCGGCATCGGCATCAGATTTTATCCGCCGCTGGCGTACTATGTGATGGCTTTTGCCAGAATTCTTGTCGGCAACTGGTTCGACGCGGCGTGGCTGACATTTACGTTCTGGATGGTTTTGGGTTGTCTCGGCGTTTATTTCTGGGCGCGTTGGTGGATGCCGGGAAAAGAATCGGCAATCGCCGCCATTTGTTATGCCGTCAGCCCGTATCATTTAGGGCAGCTTTACGTTTCCTTTATTTACGCCGATTTTGCGGGCGCGGCAATATTACCTTTCTGTTTCGCCTTTTTAACGAGAGTTTTAGAGCGCGGCAAAAAATCCGATATTTTAGGTTTGGCGACGGCTTATGCGGTAATGGTCTTAACGCATCTGCCGACAACCATTATCGGCTCGCTCTGTATCATCGTTTTCTCACTGTTTCTGCTAAAGAAAGAAAATTATCTGCGGCAAATTGTCAGAGTTTCAATCGGAATCGGAATCGGACTGGCGGCAAGTTCCTTTTACTGGGTTGGAATGGTCAGCGAAATGAACTGGCTAAATCACGCGACCGAAAGATACAGCAGCGGACATTATTATTTTGGCAACCGATTTTTCCCGTTCTCGCTCCACACTATCGCTGTTGATCACCGAACAAATGCTTTATTGTCGGATGTTTTGACGACTTTATGCCTTTTGTTTCTGGCTTCGGCAATCGTTTATCTTTTTTATCGCAAAACCGAAGGCGCAGAAATCAGCCGCGTTTCACGTATTTTTCGATTGATACTGCCACTTGGTTCTTTCGCGTTTCTAATGATGACGCCTTTGAGTTATCCGCTCTGGCAATTCATTTCACCTTTGCAGAAAATTCAATTTCCGATGCGCTGGATGGGCGTTGTTTCAATCTGCGGCTCAATTGTCACAGCGGCGGCGATACATTTTCTGTGGAAGGGAAATTTATTGAAAAAACGAAGCTGGTCGTATATCGCTGTAATTTTTCCCGCGATATTTTTGATCTCGAATTTCATCTATATCTGGCATCCGAGTGCGTTCGTGCCGATAGAGCGTGCCGAATTTGAAAATCAACTGCGCGAGTTGCCGGACAAACAAAACTACGAATTCTGGTGGTCAATCTGGTCGAAACCCGAAGCCCTCGAAGTGAAGGAAAAAGTAAATGCCGAAAGTCGCCGAAGTTCCGTCACCAATTGGCAGGCTGAGTCGAGAAGTTTCAACGTCGAAAGCGGAACGCCGACAGTTGCCAGAGTCGCCACGTTTTATTATCCGCGCTGGCAGGCGACAGTTAACGGCGCGAAGATTGAAATTGAAAAAGACGCAAACGGCGCGATTCTCATTCCGTTGCCCGCCGAACGCGCCGAAGTCAAACTCATTTTTCAGGAAACTATGGTCTCTCGTCTCGCCTCGCTGATTTCTCTAATCGTTTGGTGCAGTATTTTTCTCGCCTTTTTATTCATTTGGCGCGAAAAACTCGTCTATTTCAAAGCTCCCGCCAATTATTTTCCCGAAAAAGAGTTTTCTTGCTGAAATTTTCTTATTATTGTAATGAAAAGTTTTTTTTCAAGCTGAAAAATCGTTTCGGTTACAAAGAATATTTCGCAGATTTCAATTTCTGCAAATCTAATATGCACGACAACAAAATCAGCGAGTGGAAGTGGGGAATACTAGCTGCCGCTGCGGTAACGATTTTGATGCTTCTGCCGCAGATTAGTTTATGGTTTAGCGGTAACTGGCAAGGTTCATACGTTTTGCTTGTTCCAGATGAGGTAGCTTATTCGGCATATGTTAATGCACTGATTGACGGACGCGAGCGGCGTAACGACCCATATACCGGACGCGACGACCGCGAAACCGCTCCGCAAGCCGAATCGCTGTTCTCGATTCAATTTGTTCCGGCATATCTGATTGCTCTTCCCGCCCGCATTTTAAATTTATCTGCGTCAGCGGCATTCGTTTGGTTGTTGGCGATTTCGAGTTTTCTTTCGACACTGGCGATTTTCTGGTTGATAAAATCAATTACCGGAGATGCGCGGCTGGCGGCGGCTGGCGCGATTTCGATACTTTGTTTCGGTGCTTTAATCGCCACTTACGGCGAAATACGAACTTATTTTGCGGATTATTTAGGACAGGGAGCCGGAGTAATCGCCATTCCGTTTACGCGACGTTATCAACCGTCGGCAGCTTTTCCGCTCTTATTCGTATTCTTCGGCTTCGTCTGGCACGCGCTGACCGGCGAACGGCGGCGCACAGCGATTATTTCCTCGATCGCGGCAGGTTTATCGCTGGCAATTCTTATATTTTCATATTTTTATTTATGGACTGCCGCCGTCGCCTGGCTTGCCGGAACCGCACTTTTATATTTAATTTTTCAGCGACACCGACTTAAATATAATTTAACGGTGTTTTTGACCATCGGCTTTTTCGCAGTTGCCGCAATAATTCCTTACCTGATGCTGCTGTCCCGGCGTTTGGCTACGCTCGACAACACGCAAGCCTTAACTGCTTCGCATCTGCCGGACTTGATTCGTCTCGGCGAATGGATTGCGGTTTTGCTTTTGATAATTCTCATTTACGCAATCCGGCGCGGCATTTTTGAGCTGAAAGACCATTTCACGCTTTTCGCTTTGTCATTTGCTCTGCTGCCGTTGATTGTTTTCAATCAGCAAATAATTACAGGAGTTTCGCTTCAGCCGATTCATTACGAATTATATATCGCAAACTATGTCGTTTTGGTCGCGTTGGTTTTGACCATTGCGCTTTTTAAACGAAATTGGGTGAAGCGCGAGTTTTCAAGCAAAATGCTGATGCTGGCAGCGGTCGTCGCTTTGGGCTGGGGTTTTATCGAAGTTAGCGGAGTCATCAAAAGAGACGCGTCATACACGAAACAGCGCGACGGCGGAATGCCTGTTTTGTCACGGCTGAAAGAATTATCGAAAACCGACGGAACTTTCGATCCGTCGGGCGCGATCAGTCAAACGTGTCCGGTTATGCTGGCGTCTGACTTTGATTTATCCGAAGCTGCGCCGACAGTTGCGCCGCAAGCTGTTCTCTGGTCGCTGCATATGCCGGTTTTTTCCGGACTCAAAACGGGTGAAAACAAAGAGCGTTTGTATGAATATTTATATTATACAAATATAAACGAGCAGGATTTAACGCAGGCACTGCTCAGCAAACGTCCTGAAATAATTGCAGCGTTTTTCGGCTACGAACGCGCTCTGCCCGCGCTGACTGCGAATCCCGATCCGATTTCAAACGAAGAAGTTCGCGCGGAAATGAACAAGTTTATTGAATTTAAAGCGAAGTTTTCGAGTGAACAGGCAGCCCGACATAATTTGTCGTATGTCATTGTATATGCTGAAGACGACGCAAAGAATTTGATTAATATAGATCGCTGGTATGAACGCGACGCGGGCGAACAACTCGGAAAGTGGAAACTTTATCGCGTTAAGTTGCGTCCGTAAAATTGATTAGGCAAAATACTGAAAAAAAAAGCTAAACTTTTTTATCAATATTTATTAAAATAGTATTTGTCCTGAGTCACGCCGCGCTGTCGCGGTTGTTGAAAATCTGAGCTGTTTTGATTTTGGCGCGGTTGAAAACGGTTTCACCGCAAAAACACCTGATACGGCTTTTATCCGAGAATAATTTCCCCAGATTAAATTTTCCTGTGATTTTACGCATTTCAACCATTGCCCGCAACACATTCCGCGAAGCCGTCCGCGACCGCGTTTTGTATAATCTTGTTTTGTTCGTTTTGCTGATTACGGCAAGCGCGATTTTTCTCGGCGAACTGACCGCCGGACAGGAAGCCCGCACATCATCGTTAATTTCGGCTTGAGCGCGATGCTGTTTTCGGCGCGTTCATTTCGATTTTCGTCGGCGTTTCGCTGGTTTCCAAAGAAATCGAAAGGCGCACGATTTACGCGATTTTCTCGAAACCAATCGGGCGCGGCGAGTTTATCGTCGGCAAATATTTCGGTTTGTGCCTGACGCTTCTGGTTAATATTTTGATTATGGGAATCGGCGTTTCTCTAGCGATTCTTTACGTTGGCGGCGGTAATTTCGGCTTTTTCGATTTGGGGCGCGATATTTTTGATTTATCTCGAACTGACGATTTTGACGGCGGTGGCGATTCTTTTTTCATCGTTTTCAACGCCCGCTTTGTCTGCGCTTTTGACCTTTTTTATTTTTGTCATTGGACATTTCAGCCATCTCTTCGGGACTTTGCCGCGAATCTCGGTCGCAAATTTTACAAAGGTCTTTTTTGAAGTTCTCTACTACGTTTTGCCCAATCTTTCCTTTTACAGTTTCGTAACCAATGCCGCGCACGGCGATATGCCGCCTGTCGCAATGCTCGGCGGCGCGACTCTTATACGCGATTGGTTACATCTTCGTATTGCTTGTCATCACGATATTGATTTTCAGCCGCCGAAATTTCAAATAATTTTTGCACTCGGAAATTATTTATGAATAAAAGCTCGCAACAATTAGTTACTTTCATTTCTCTTTGATCATTTTCGGTTTTGCTGCCGTTTTTGTTTTGAGCGGTTTCGTTGAAAAAAATCGTCCGGCATTGCCCGAAGGCTACGAAGACGAAGATTTGGCTTTGCAGGGCGCGAAACTCAAAGGTTACGCACTCGGTTTTGAAGGTTTGCTGGCTGATTGGTATTGGATGAAATCGCTGCAATATATCGGCGATAAAGTCGTGAAAAGCGAAAGGGGAATCAATATGGACAATATGCAGAGTCTCAATCCGCGCCTTCTTTATCCGTATCTCGATACCGCGACGACGCTCGACCCGAAATTTTTCAGCGTTTACGAATTCGGCGCGATTGTTCTGCCCGCAATTAACAAAGAACAGGCGATAAAACTCAGCGAAAAGGGAATCAAGAATAATCCGAACGAATGGCGTCTTTACAATTATCTCGGTTATATTTACTGGCGTTCGGGTAATTACGAAAAGGCGGCGGAGATTTACGAACGCGGCTCGCAGATTTCCGATGCGCCGGATGTGGTGCGGCTGATGGCGGCGAAGATGAAGTCCGAAGGCGGCAGCCGCGAAGTCGCCCGCGTGATTTACAGTCAGATAGTTGAACAGGCGAGCGATATAAATTTAAAAAATAACGCTTTGCTTCGCCTTATGGAATTGGATTCACTGGACGAACTGGATTTGATTCGACCAATCTTGAATAATTTTCAAACGAAAAATAACCGCTGTGTGAACGATTGGCGCGAAGTTTTCAACGAACTTCACAAAATTTCGCCGAACAAGCCTCTGGTTTTTGATAAAAATTACGCGCCGCTCGATCCGTCCGGCGCGGCGTATTCATTGGTTAAATCGAAAAATCAATGCGATACAGATATAGATTGGGCAAATTCGAAGATTCCTCCGCGGTCGAACTAGCATTATGCTGAACAAAAGACAAACTTTAATACACGTCGGCTTGATCGCTTGTTTTGCTGTTTTGGCGATGTCACCCTCATATTATAACGGCATTACTCTCGGTCCCGATTCCCCTCAACACTTTCAATTTGCGCAAACTGTTCATAATTCAATCCATTCCGGGGAGATTTATCCGAGTTTTGCCGCTCTGCCGAACCAAGGTTACGGCGATGTCGGTCTGCGCTTTTATCCGCCGCTCGTCTATTACTTATTGTCCCTACTTTTTCTGATAATAGAGAATTGGTATTGGGCGGGTCTTATCGCTTTCACACTGATTTTTTTTCTCAGTGGCTTCGGTACCTATTTCTGGGCGCGCGAAGAACTTCCCGCCGCAGAGTCGCTGTTTGCCGCCGCGCTTTATATTTTTGCGCCTCAGCATCTCAACCAAATTTACAACAGCTTTTTGCTCGCGGAATTTGCCGCGAGCGCGATAATTCCGTTTTGTTTTTTATTTCTCACGCGTGTTTGCCGTAAAGGAAACCCGTTGGATATTCTTGGGCTTTCAATCGCTTATGCGCTTTTGGTTTTGACGCATTTGCCGATGATTATCATCGGCTCAATAGCATTTACAGTCTATGCGCTTTTTTTGTTAAACAGAAGATCGTTTCTTCAAACGACGCTCAAGTTGGCGGCGGCAGTTGCTGGCGCACTTCTCGCTAGTTCCTTCTACTGGCTGAGAATGACGACTGAACTGAATTGGGTAAATCATTCCACAAAAAATTATTTTTCAGATGCTTATGATTACCGCCAAAATTTTTTATTCACACTCGCCAATATCATTAATTTTAAAACCGACGTTTCGGTTTTGTGGCTCGCTGATTTAATGCTTCTGGCAGTTTTGCTTGTTTCGATTCCTTCAACAGTTTATTTTTATCGAGAGCGAAAAAATCTATCGGCTTTTACGAAAGCTGTTGCATTGGTTTTTCTCGTTTCGGTGTTTCTGACCACTTCATTTAGTGCATTTGTCTGGGATAATTTCACGATTCTGCAAAAAGTTCAATTTCCGTGGCGCTGGCTCGGAATTGTTTCGATGAGCGGAGCGGTTTTCGCTTCGAGCGGTATAATTAAGGCTGCGGAAAAGATGAAGCAAAGCAAAAATCTGCTGCTTCCGGTCGGACTCGGAATTATCCTCCTATGTTTCTTTACAGTCTCCGCTGTGATTATAAAGGGAGCGATTTTTGTTTCACCGGAAGAATTTAATAAAACTTTTGCCGCTGCTGACGCGCAAAGTTTTGAATGCTGGTGGACGATTTGGGCGAAACCTGATGCTTTGCGGCAAAATGAAAGGGTTTTTGCTGATGGAAGAAGCTACACGATTGATAATTGGCAGCCGCTCAATCGGGAAATCACAATCGCGACTGGAAAACCGGCGGCGGTGCGCATCGCCACATTTTATTATCCGCATTGGCAGGCAATTATAAACGGCGAACGAGTTGCCGTCGAACCGGATGAAAATGGTGCGATTTTGATTCCAGTTTCAGAACGCGAATCTAAAATTCACCTCGTTTTTGTTGAACCCTATTTTGTTAGAATTGCCAATTTTCTTTCGTTTGCTGTTTGGCTGGTTTTTGGCGGCGGATTAATAATGTTAGTTAGCTGTAAGCTGCTGAAATTAGATTTTTTAACTCGGCAGAATATTTTAAAGAATTTATGAATTACACCGTTGAAATAGAAAATTTATCGAAGGACTACGAAGTCGGTTTCTGGAAAAAGAGAAAAGTTCGCGCCCTCGACAATTTGAATCTTCAAGTCGAAGGCGGGCAGATTTTCGGATTTTTGGGCGGCAACGGCGCGGGAAAAACGACGACGATAAAAATTTTGATGAGCTTGATGTTTCCGACGACCGGCACGGCGCGGATTTTGGGCAGCGACATTTCCGATGTCCGAATGCATTCAAAGATCGGTTATTGTCCCGAAAATCCGTACTTTTACGATTATCTGAAAGCGCGTGAGTTAATGAATTATTTCGGCGAACTTTTCGGGTTTGATGCGGCAAAGAGAAATCGGAAAACCGAAGAATTATTAACAAAAGTCGGGCTTGATGAAAAAGACTGGAACAAGCAATTACGTAAATTCTCTAAAGGAATGCTGCAACGCGTCGGCTTGGCACAGTCATTAATTAATGAGCCGGAAATCGTTTTTCTCGATGAGCCGATGTCTGGACTTGACCCGATTGGGCGACGTGAGATCAGGGAACTCATTAACGAATTGCGCGAAAAAGGCACGACCGTTTTTATGTCAACGCATATCTTGTCGGACATCGAAGCACTTTGCGATAACGTAGCTATTTTGCGTAAAGGAAAGTTAGCAGCGACGGGAAATCTCGACGAACTTTTAACCAAAAGCGGTGAACGTCAGATTTACGAAGTCAACGTCAAAGGCGTTTCAGCCGAAGCTCTGAAAAATGATTTGAGCCAAATTGCGGGCGCGGAGATTTTCGCTAAACCGAACGGCGCGAATATTCACATTCTCGACGAAAAAGACATAGATAAAATTTTACCGATAATCAGAAACTCTGGCGGCAGTCTCGTTTCCGTTCAGCCGGTCAAGCAATCGCTCGAAGAACTGTTTGTAAAAGAAACGGAAGAATAATATCAGGCGCAGATCAATCGAGACGGCTTAAATGTTCACTTTCAACTGCTCTTCAAATGGAAAAACAGCAGACAATTAACAATTTATGGCGAATGGTGCGTCTCGTCGGTTGTTATTCGGATGAATAAAATCTTGTGCCGCGTCTGAGGTTAAAAACTACGAATTAAAGCTGACTGTTAGTTTTCTAACAGTCAGCTTTAATTTTTACCACTCGTAATTCTTACTTGTTTACTGCATTCCCAGATTTTTCACCAAAAATCCGTAAAGGTCGGCTTGTTCCTCGATAACTTTCGCCGTCGGTTTGCCTGCGCCGTGTCCGGCTTTGGTTTCGATGCGAATTAAAACCGGCGCGTCGCCGGTTTGCGCCGCCTGCAAAGTCGCGGCGTATTTGAAGCTGTGCGCAGGAAAAACGCGGTCGTCGTGGTCAGCCGTCGTCACCAAAATCGCCGGATATTTCGTTCCGGCTTTGATGTTGTGGAGCGGCGAATATTTATAAATCGCCGCAAATTCTTCGGGATTTTCAGACGAACCATAATCGGAAGTCCACGCACGTCCGATGGTGAATTTCTGAAAGCGGAGCATATCCATCACGCCGACTGCCGGCAGAGCCGCGCCGAAAAGTTCCGGTCGCTGATTCAAAACCGCGCCGATCAAAAGACCGCCGTTCGAGCCGCCTTGAATGGCTAATTTTCTCGGCTGCGTGTATTTTGCTTTGATCAAATATTCCGCCGCCGCGATGAAATCGTCGAAGACGTTCTGTTTTTTC
This sequence comes from Pyrinomonadaceae bacterium, assembly GCA_963761145.1. Lineage (GTDB taxonomy): Bacteria > Acidobacteriota > Blastocatellia > Pyrinomonadales > Pyrinomonadaceae. Next base: position 100,771 of record CAVXFU010000002.1, on the reverse strand, counting down.
AATTTCGTTCCGGCGATTCGTGCCATTCTTCGCCGTATTCGCCGAACCGCCGCGCAATATTGGCGACCGCGTAAACGCCGCCCATTTCCATCCAGGCGAGCGCGCGAAACGCGAAAAGCCGGGTGTTACCGAATTGTTGAAACCGCCGTAAGCGTAAAGCAAAGTCGGATTTGTGCCGTCCAGCTTTAATTCCTTTTTTATGGATGATGAACATCGGAACTTTCGTGCCGTCTTTGCTGTTGTAAAAAATCTGCTTGACTTCAAATGCGTTACGGATCGAAATTCACCTTCGCTTCGCGGAACACTTCTGATTTGCCGGTTTTCATATCGTACCGGAAAATGGTCGGCGCGGTCGTAAAACTGTTGAAAGAATAAAAAGTTTCGGTGTCCGTTCGTTTGCCGCCGAAACCGCCCGCCGAACCGATGCCCGGAAGCTCGACGTTGCGGACGAATTTTCCGTCTTATGTCGTAAATGCGAATCTGCGTGTATGCGTCTTTCAGATAGCTGATGACGAATTGATCGTTGACGAATCCGATATTGGCAATTGGTTCGGTCGCCTGCGGAACAATTTCCTGCCATTTTTTAGCTTTGTCTTTAATGTCAATCGCAATAATTCGACTGCGCGGCGCGTCTTTGTCCGATTGAAAATAAAACATTGAGCCGATATTGTCGAGAAAGCTGTAATTATTTTCGAGTTTGTCCACAAGCGGCATCATCTTGGAATCGGCGCGCGACAAATCTTTGTAATACACCATATTGTTCGGCGAAGTTCCTTTGCCGACAGTGATTATCAAATATTTGCCGTCTTCGCGTGACGCCAGCCGCCGACGAACATTTCTTTGTCTTCGGGTCGCTCGTAAATCAAAACGTCAGCCGATTGCGGCGTGCCGAGTTTGTGAAAATAAATTTTCTGGAAAGTAATTTAGGCGGCAGACATTTTCGATTTGTCATCGGCTGCCGGATAACGCGAATAAAAAACGCCTGTGCCGTCTTTCGTCCACGACGCGCCGGAGAATTTGATATTTTTCAAAACATCGGGCAAATCTTCGCCCGTTCAACATCTTGAATTTGCCATTCCTGCCAATCCGAACCGGCAGCCGACAAGCCGTAAGCCATCAATTTGCCGTCGTCGGAAATCGACAAACCGGAAAGCGCGACTGTTCCGTCGGTCGAAAGTTTGTTCGGATCAAGCAAAACGCGCCCTTTATCAGTGGCGGAATCGGCGACGTAGAAAACCGCTCTGATTTTGCAAGCCGTCGTTTTTCGTAATAAAAATACTTGCTGCCGCGTTTGAACGGCGCGCGAATATTTTTCGTAATTCCACAAGTTCAGTTAAACGCGCTTTGATTTTCGCGCGTTCGGGAATTTGATTTAAATAATCGAAAGTAACTTTGTTTTGCGCTTCGACCCAAGCCTTTGTTTCGGCTGAATTGTCGTCTTCGAGCCAGCGATACGGATCGGAAATTTTCGTTCCGTGATAATCGTCCGTTTGTTCGACTTTTTTTGTTTTCGGATATTCAATTTTGGCTTGAGCGTAAACTTCCAATGGATAAATGACATACAGATAAATAGAAAGAGAAGCCTTCTGAACATCATTTCGCATTTAATCTCTCCTTTGGATAAAACTCTTTATATTATAGTTTGGGTTTGATGTTTAGACAATTAAGTAAGCGTTGCAAATTCGGCACTGCACCTCGAAAATCAAACAACTTCGCTTCGGGTAAATCGTCATTCTGTACACAGTATGCTAAAAAAAAGCGTTGATTTTCGACTTGTTAAAAAGTTCTGAAATTAACGCTGAATGCTGTGACTTGTGCGTTTTGAATTAAAAGACCGGCAAGTTTTCTTCCGGTATATCTCTACTTAAACTGTTCAAATCGTTTGCTGTTAAACGGGCAACCATTCGTGTTTTTGTAAAGCAGTTTTTCCATCTCGGCATCCGGCAGCGGTTTTGACATCAAATAACCCTGCCCGTAATCACAACCGAGATTTTGCAGAATCGCCAGTTGAGCTTTCAGTTTCGATGCCTTCAGCGAAGGTACGCATTTTCAAATTTTTGGCGAGTGAAATAATCGTTTGCAGAACTTCGGAATTTTCGCCGTTTTCGCCGACTTCGATAACAAACGAACGATCAATTTTTAGCGAATCAAACGGCAGTCGGTGCAGATAACTCAAGACTGAATAACCTGTTCCGAAATCGTCAATCGAAAGCTGAACGCCGAGACTTTTCAAATTCATTCAAAATCTTGAATTGACTGTTCGGCATTTTCCATCGCCGTGCTTTCGGTGATTTCAAGTTTTAGACGATGCAGGCGAAAGATTGGAAATTTTCAAGGCTTTCTGAACGTCTGCGACTAAATCTTCGTCGGTCAGATGTTTGCCGGAAATATTGACGCTGACGAACAAATTTTTGTAACGGGCGAAAGCTTCTGCCATTCGGAAATTTGCCGGCAGGTTTCGCGCAAAATCCATTTCGTGATCGGAATTATCAACCCCGAATCTTCGGCAATCGGAATAAATTGCAGCGGGCGAAATAAAACCTTTCACCGGATGATGCCAGCGCAGAAGTGCTTCAAAACCGACGAACTCGCCGTCTTTCAGCGAAATCAACGGCTGATAATGCATCGAAAGTTCGCCGCGTTCGACGGCAAATCGCAAATCGGCTTCAAGCGTTGATTCTTCAAGATAACGCGCACGCAGATCTTTATCGAAAACCGCGACGCCGCGTTGTTTTCCTTGGCAAAATGCATCGCAATATCGGCATCGCGCAAAATATCTTCGGGTGTTTTATGCTCGGTATCAAAAGGCGCGATGCCGATATTCAAATCCGTATAAATTTTGTTGCCGCTGACGAAAACGGCTGACGACAACTTTTCGTAAACTTGTTCGGCGATGTCTTTTAGCTTCTTCAAGCGATGCTAAATCATTCAGAATAATAGCAAATTCGTCGCCGCCGAGCCGCGCGACCGTATCTTCTTTGCGCAAAAATCCTGACGAGTCGTTTGCCGACGAACTTTAAAACGCGGTCGCCGACATTATGTCCGAGACTGTCATTGATATTTTTAAAACGCTTTAAATCCAAAAACAATAACGTAATATCTGATGAGAAATTTCGATGCCGATTTCGATCAACAGTTTGAGTCGCTCGACAAGATATGTGCGGTTTGGCAAATCGGTCAGAAAATCATGAAAAGCGGCGTGTTCGAGCGCGTTTTTGCTTTGCAGCAAAGCTTCGCTGGTCTGCTCTTCCTTGAAAAGCAGAATTTTCAATTCGTCAGCGTGTAACTGCGCTGCTTCGATTTTTAACTGTTGCAATTTTATTCTTTTCGTGTTCGGATTCCTCCGCCTGTTTGATTGATTCATTGATATTTTTAATTGTTTGGCGATAATTAATATAAACGATACCGAAAACGAAAAGCACGATGGCAGTAGTTAAAAAATCCGCGTAAACAATCAATTTATAAACAACGCCGGCGAGACGTTGCTCCCGCAATCTGCGTCAGCGAACTGGCAAAACAATCACGCTTCCAAATTTCCCACACCGCTTCGCCGGTTTTCATCGAATAAAGAAAAGCGACTGCCACCGATGTTGTTAAAAATTGCGAAATCGCCAGAAAGCCAAGTGTGGAAATCAGATCGAGTGCCGTGCCTGAATTAGGATTAACACCGGAAAATTTGATAAAGAGAAGCCAGAAAACGAACGTGATGGTTGTTGAAAGCGCATTGGAACTGATGTTGAAGAAAATCATCAGGCGGCTGAACAAAACGCCGCTGCGTTTGACATAAAGACAGTTAGCGAGTGACTCAATTGCTGCGAGAATAATTGCCGCATAGCCGCCGTAGAGAATAAAGGCGAGAAAAATTATCGAATCGGAGAAACTTAAAATGAAGGTCGCGCGCGGCAACTTAATGCTCATTTGCGGCGTAACCAACAGCGTGAAAACAAGCAGAAAAGCAAAACTCCAGCTGAAAATCTCGCCCGTCAGGTTCATCATCGCCAGAATTAAAGAAACTCCGCCGATGAAAATAACGGCATATTTATAGAATGTAGAGAGATTTTCTTGACTCATACAGAGAGTTCTTCGACACAGCGAAGATTTCAAGGAAAAATGAATTGAATGAATTTAAGGCGAAAAAAAATTCAAAGCAGGGTTTTGAAAATGTAAGGAGCAGATACAAAAGTTTTCCTTACTTCTAAAAGGTAGCATTTTACTCGGTTAAAAGCTATCTTTATTTAAAGAAAAACGGAGTAAATTTTTGATGTTTTATTGAAGAAAGTTTGTGTGTTGCGGGAGATAGTTTATCCACGTCATTGATCAATAACGTGGATAAACTATCTTTTCCGAATTTTACTCAGCCGCCGCGCGATTTGTTTTAGCGGGAACTTTGCCGCCTTTGATCGTCATTTCGTCTAAAATCCAACTCGCGTTGCCTATTTTTTCCGTGACGAAAAGCACGAAACGAATATCAACGGCAATCGTTCGACCGCGCGTATCGTTGTAGAAAAGGTCATTTGCCAAGCCTTCGAAATTTCCGTCGAAAACGATGCCGACCTGTTCGCCGTATCCATTTAAAATCGGGCTGCCGGAATTTCCGCCGATAATATCGGTCGTCGCCAGAAAATTGACCGGAACCGAATCGCCTGCACCATATCTGCCGAAATCTTTCGTGCGCTGCAAATCCTTGATTTTCTGCGGAACTTCAAACGGATATTCGCCCGTGTCTTTCTCAATCATTCCTTTGAGAGTTGTAAAAGGCGAATAAGTTACGGCTTCACGCGGAGTGTAGCCGCGAACGAAACCATATGTGAAGCGAAACGAAGCATTTGCGTCAGGATACGGATTCGACTTTTTCATTTCCGCCATTCCTTGCTGATAGGTCAGGCGCAGAGCATCAATCTCCGAGTTGAACTTCATTGTGCGTGCTGTTATCGCCGCGCGTTCCTGCGCCAGAGCCGTCACGAAATTTACGATGTTCGGATATTTCTTTTGCAAATCGGAAACTGACATCGAATAAAGCGCAATAACTTTTTGCGGCGTGTCGAAATTTTTCTTTTCAGGAATTGACTCGGCGATTGACTCGGCGAATGTTTCTTCTGCCGAGCGTCGTTCTTTGCCGCGAAACTTGTTAAAAAGATTTTCCGCCGGTTGAAAAGTCTGATCGGCTGGAAGTTCGGCTAATTTTGCTAATAAAAACTTGATCAACTCGCGCTCGACAATCGGTTCACGCTCTTTATAAATCGCTTCGATCTGCGCCGCTTTGTCAGGCGCGATTTTTTTGCCCTGCTGAACGGTCGTAATCGCCGTATAAAGTTCCTGAAAAACCGGCGTAACGCCGCTCGGCAAACGGCGCAAAATAACATCGCGTTTTGCCGTTCGATAATAATCGTCGGACACGCGTTTCAAATCGGCTAAAACCGTTCCGTATTTTTGTTGCCGCGCCGGATTTGCTGCGATCCACGAAGCGAAATTTCTTTCTTCGTCGAGCTTTTTCGTGAGAAAATCAGAACGGCGCAGGGCAACGCCGTTGCCTTCGTAAACCTTTCTGCTGTTATTAATAGATTGAATATCGCCCTTGAATTTAATCGCTTTCGCTTCATCATCCGAACCGGCTTCGACGAGCGCGGCGGCATAATTACGCAGATATTCAGCGAGAAAAGGGAAGTTAACGTCCTGCGCATACTGCACTGCTTCGCTTTCACGATAGCGGGTCGTGCCGCCCGGATAACCCATCACCATCAGAAAATCGTTTTCCTTTACGCCATTTAGTGAAACGGTCAAAAACTTTTTCGGTTTGAAAGGAACGTTTGCGGTCGAATATTCGGCAAATGAACCGTCAGGCGCGACATAAGCTCGCAGAAATGTGAAATCGCCTGTGTGCCGCGTCCATTCAAAATTATCCGGGTCGCCGCCGAAAATACCGATGTTCGCGGGCGGCGCGTAAACTAACCGCACGTCTTTAATCAGCATTGTTTCATACAGATAATAAAAATAACCGCTGTTTAACTCCTGCACGCGAACGGTTGAGTCCTTCGCTGCTTTCGCCTGTTCCTCGGTTTGCAGAGCTTCGATATTTTTCTTGATCGCTTCTTTACGAGCATCGCCGGTTAAAGTTTCCGTTCCCTTTTTGATTTTGTCCGTCACGTTTTCGACGCGCGAAGTCATCAGCAGAGAATAGCCTTTCGCGGGCAGTTCGTTAGCCGTCGAATCAGCTTTATAACCTTTCGTCGCGTAATCATTTGCCGGTGTTGAAGCATCTACGAGCGCATCGTAGCCGACGTGATGATTGGTCAAAATCAAACCGTTCGGCGAAACGAATTCGCCGGTTCCGAAACCGCCGCTGCCGATGTTGACGCGCATAATCGCATCGCCGAGATCAATGCCGTTCGGATTATAAAGTTCCGAAGGCTTAATTTTCAAGCCTTTCGCGGCGAGCGGCAGTTTGACGATTTGGTCGGGCGTGAACATTCCTTCGTCAGGCGCGGCGAACGCGAACGACACCGACGACAATGTTACGGCGCATAATAAAACGTATGTTGAAATAATATTTAGTTTCAAACGCATAAATTTACAAATTCCTATTGTTCAGATTTATTTAATACTGTGAAAATGATTTTAATAAAAATTGGTGAAATTGTCTTATAACGTCTGAGAATATTCTCTGAAGCCGGAATTTTCATGACAGTTTGCCCAATTTTTCGTTGAATATCAGTTTAAAGTCATTGAATTGCGCGGCAGTGGTTTATCCTTCCGGAGGTAATTATTATCTGCGGCGTGTTGCCCGTTAACTTGAAACCGGTTGGAAGATTGATTTATTTGAATTAGCCTTTCGAGTTTAATTCGTCAGCGTGCAGAAACTTAAACGGAACGGTAAAGTGAGTCGAGACAATCTCGTCATTCGTTTCACATTCTAAAAGTCGAATGTGTTATTGCGCACAAATTACAGGCGTTTGTTTGCGGCAAAAAAAAATTTATGCGCCTGTGTCATTTTTTTTGGCAATCGGCAAATAAAAAGGCGAACCTGATCGGCTCGCCTTTTTATAATTGATTTATTCTGCGTTAAGTGCTTTAATTTCAGCCGGTTCGGGCGGAAGAAAGCGGCGCGGATTGATTGGTTTGTCATTTACGCGAACTTCGTAATGAAGATGCGGTCCGGTTGAACGTCCGGTTGAACCGATTAGCCCGATTAATTGTCCGCGCTGAATCGTGTCGCCGACCTGTACGCCGATTTTTGATAAATGACCGTAACGCGTCGTTAAGCCGTTGCCGTGATCAATTTCGATTAAATTGCCGTAACCGCCTTCCCATCCGGCAGTAATAATAGTGCCGTTGGCAGGTGCGGCAACGATGTCGCCGCGTTCGCCGTCAATGTCCATTCCGGCGTGAAATTCATAACTGCGACCGCCGAACGGATTGCGGCGATAGCCGAATTCGTTATTGATCTTACCGAGATGCGCCCACATTGTCGGCAGAAATGCCGGATTAAGCGTTGCTTCGATGGTTTTAAGCTGTCCTTCGAGAGTCGTTTCTTCGGCTTCGGTTTCGGCTGGTTCGCCATACGGTCCGCCGCTGCCTTTAGCGAATTCGTCGGTTGATGCAGGACGGTCGTAGTTAAATGATTTGTATTCAGCTTTTGGATTATCTTGTTTTAAAGCGGTTAGTTGATTAAGTGCTGCGGAATTATCTGGAATGTTTGTATTTATTTTGCTTGTTAAATTATTTTTTATAAATCCTGAAAAACCTACTGTAAAAATGCCGAGTAGCAGAACTAGTCCGGCGATGCCTGTGCAGAGAGATTTTTTGGAAATCTTGACAGGGCGTATATAAATATTTGATTTTGTTGAATGCGATAAAAGAAAAGTATAAAACTTGTCGTCTTTGTGCATTATGCTTGTTGCTCCTTGTTTATGATTTTACGCATACTGAGAATTTTGCATCTCAAATGCTTGGAATCACGAAAGCACAGCCATACGGCGACTGACGCGATTACCTTGTCGAAGGTTTTGCGTAATTTTAAAAACACAAAAGCCCTCTTAGGGGGTTAATTACCAAAAGTAAATAATTTTTGGTTATGTTGGAAAGTGTAAAAGTAACACAGGCAATTACCTTTAAGCAAACGTCCCGATTCGTTTGGTAATTGCCCGCGTTGAAATATTAATAAATTTCAGCTCAATTTTTAGCCTGACGGTTTGATTTCCAAGTGCGGAAAGCCATAAACCCGACTCCGGCGATAAGCGCGACGAAAACTAAAACAATAATGATTTTGACAGCAAACATAAAAAAGCTAATCAGCGCGAGCAGCTGCGTAACCAACGCGATAATTTGCTTTAAGAATGTAACAATAAGAGCCAGAATCGCTAAGACGCTTCCCCAACCGGCGGTTTTGTATAAAATTGACATAATCTTGAAAATTCCTTACTGCTTGAAATTTGTAACCGTTCGGAGGCTCCTTCATTTATTTATAAACTCTGAAAGCCGCCGTTTTTCCATCATACAGGATTTACGCTCTGTTTTTCCAAGCCGAAACGCGTGTTTCGGTTTCAAAATCATTTGGCGCATTGAAATCATCTGAACGTAAATTCGCTTCAGTCATCGCCGTAGCGAACATCGGCGCGTTCATTTGACTTTCATAATCACTGAATTCGGACGCATTTTTCTTCGACTTAAAAACGTAATCGCGCAAAAGATAAATGCCGAAGCCGATTAGTAAAACTGGCAAAACTCCGCGCATTATAAAGCGAATATTAAAAAACGCGTTTAGAAAAAACGATGCGCCGAGTGCGGTTAAGACGATGCCCCAAAGTTTCGGGTTGTCTGCAAATCTCTGCACGAGAAAATCTTCCGCGCCGTTCGGCATTACGCCGGCGCGCAAAATATTCGCCGTTCGATATGAATCGAGCGCGGCAAACAGCCACATTCCGATAAATCCGAGAACGAACAGCGGCATTCCGCCGGTCAAAACCGCCATCTGAAAAAGCCCGACAAAGATGGCGAAATAAACCAAGGCTTTCGTCGTCTGACCGTTATACGCCGCGCCGAGCCCGGGACAAACGAGAGAAAGAATCGTAGCGATAATCGGTGAAGTTTGCCGTTTGATAATGGGCGTATAGGCGGATTGATTATAATTTCTTAACAACTCTACGCCCGAAACGATGCAATCCTGGCAATATGGAAAACCTTTAATGCGATGGTCGCACGACGGACAAAGCGATTTTCCGCACCCGTTGCAATTAACGACCGCCGCATTTTGCCCGTGATATGCACAATTCATTATTTACCGCTCCTCGTTATTGATATATGTTCCGGTAATCGGTTCCTGTCTCGGTTTAACTTCTATCGCTTCGTTTCCCAGAACAACGTTTGCGCCTTGTTGATAGGTTTGTCCGGCAAGCTCAAAACTCTTTTGATACATTGCGCTGATCGAGCCGTCGGCGGAAACCGTCTGGCTGAAAATCAAAGCGGCAAAAATCATAATCATTGCGACCGGCGCAAGCTGCGGAATCGGAATCGGGAAACTCAATGAGCGTAATTTTTCAATCGTCTGCGAAATCCACGAAGCCCGCACGTCTTTCGCGCGTTCAGTGCCAATCGTCGCCTGCAAAATTTTCGCGTGCAAACCATTCGGTAAAGGTAATTCTTCGGTTTTGTAGGTGTAACAAGCCGCAATCGAACGCACGACTTCGCCGGGTAAGTCGGTGCAGTTTTCACACAAAACGGCGTGTCGTTCCCATCTATGAAAAACTTTCGCGGGCAGAAAACCGTCGAGATAATCGGTCAGATGATTTTCAAAATCGGCGCAAGCCATTGCCGTTTCCGGCGCGGTCATTGAGAGAATTCTCGCTTCGAGATGCGTTAAAGAATGTTTCGGCGCGGAAATTTCGTGGCAAACTTCCAGTGCGGTTCGCACTTCGTTCAAAAGTGAATGACAGAGCGGACATTGCAGAGCGTGTTCAGCCATCGCAACTTTCAGTGGTCTGTCGAGGTTGTTATCCAAATAATCGGTCAAAAGTTCCTCGAACTTTGAGCAGTTGATTATTTTTTCGTTCTCGTAATTCATAACTCAAAATTTACATCGGTTTAATTTAATCGGCAGAAAATTTATCTGCGCCAATTTGTTTTCGTCGTCGGTCAAAAATGGATTTAAATGTTGACCACGCGCATTCGACGCAAAATCTTTGCCAGTTCGATTCGTCCGCGATTGATGCGCGATTTGACCGTGCCTTCGGGAATTTTCAGCAAATCCACGATTTCCTGATAAGTCAATTCCTCGATGTCGCGCAGAATTACGCACGTTCGCAAATCCGTCGGCAATTTATCAATTCCTTCCTGCACCTGTTTCGCCATTTCGCGCCGCTCGATGTCCTTCTGCGCCGAAGTTCCGACCGCGCGAAGATGAAACGTGTGATCTTCGACATCATCGGCATAAGAATTTTGCGGATTTCTCTGCCGATGGCGATAATCGTCAATTATTAAGTTTCGCGCCAGACGCATCAGCCAGTTCGATAAATCGCCCTGCTTCGAGTCATATTGGTCGAGCGTTCGATAAATCCTGATGAACGTTTCCTGCGTCAAATCTTCCGCCGCCTCGATGCTCGACGTGAAGCGAAAGGCGAGATTAAAAATCCGCCGTGAAAACTGTGAGACAATTTCTTCCCAAGCCGACCCGTCGCCTGCCCGACATCGCCGCACAAGTTCCGCACCGTTACTAACCGCTGCAACTGCTTTTAATGCTTCCAACGCTTTGTTCTCCAAGAACCCGCTTGCCCTTTAATTAAAGCAACAAAGCCGAAAAACTTGCCTTGTCAAAATTTTTTTACGAACGGTTAAAAAGAAAAGTTCAATAAAATATCAGACAATAAATAGATCGTCGATTGTGAATGTAAAAGTTTACAGCCGAATATCTTTTTTTTAGTTGCCGATTGTAAAAATCCAACTTTGCACAATAATCAAAGCAAAAATAAATAAACCACGGAAAACGGCGAAACGGCACGAAACAGAGTTAAATGTTTCGTGCCGTTTCGCGCTGCTGTTTTTGTCGGAAAAACCAACGAAAGCGATACAAATTGCGGCAATAAAACTGCCGATCTGTTTATGGTTTTTTGTTTAAGGTTTTGTTTCCAATCACTTGATAGAAACTGTTAATGTGTAATTCTGCACGCCGCCGTTAGAGTAAACTTTGATCTTATATTCGCCGTCGGCAGGCAGTTCTTCACTCCAATCCGTGTTGCCGTCGTCTTCGGTCAGCCGTTCGTCCGCTGAATCAATACCAAAAGAAACTTTCCCAGTAACTTTTACGGTCATCATTTGTCCGGCTTTGGCTCGGACCAGATAAAAATCCGGTCCGCCTTTGGCAACTGTCCCTTTAACTGTTGCTGCAGATTTGCCGCGTCTAAAATTGATGCGCGTTCCGTCCGCTTGAGCGAAGACGTTTGTCAGAAGAAGCATCAACATCAATGCGCCGCCACTTAAAATTCGCAAATATTTTGTAGTCATTTTTTTTATTTAAAGTCGAAATTCCATTTTTAATTTATCTTTTCACAACATCGCCACGCTGGTAACATCTTTGAACTTTTGCGATTGTCTTTTTAACTTTCGTTTGTTTGGGAGATTTCTTCAAGTCTTTGTCGAACATTTTGCGTTCTTGAAATCATTCGGTAACTTCTGCACCGGTTGAAAATGAGTATCGGTGTTGATTGGCTCGCCCATTCCGATGTCGTGTTCGATAACTTTAAACCGTTGAACAATAACTTTGCTTTCTCCACCGCAAAATTAAAGGATCCGCGAAATATTCAGTAAATTTACGAGCCGTAAACTCGATCCGAATCTGTAAACGGAATTGTCAGGTAAACATATTTATTCGCCGAAATGGAAACACGCCCCGACTCCAATTGCGGATGATTTAGGTTTTTAGCTGAAATACGGTATCTTTTGTTTTTAATGTGTATTTTACCGAACTGTAAAATACGCACGAATTTATTTATACAATTAACGTAATGAGAAAAAGTTTTTTACAAGGCGGGACACAGACAGTTTGAAAAAATCTTTAAAATTTATACTCTTATTTTTATTCGCCGTGTTTATCTTCTGGTTTTTCGGACGCAATCTCGATTGGCGGGAAGTCACTGAAAGTTTGCGGCGGGCGAATCCTTATTACCTAAGTTTGGCATTTTTGATAACGTGTCTCGGTTATTATCTGCGGGCGTGCCGCTGGCAGACTTTGTTTGCACCGATAACCGAAACTTCGATCAAGGAATTGTTCGCGGCGACGACTATCGGTTTTACGGCGATTTTGATTGTCGGGCGCGCCGGTGAATTGATTCGACCGATGTGGCTTTCGATGCGCGACCGCCGCGTGCGACCGTCCGCCGCGTTGATGACTTTAGGCGTTGAGCGAATTTTTGATTTAGCTTCGCTGATTTGTTTTTTCGCTGTCAATCTTTTGTGGTTTACCGTGCCTGCCGGACGCGAAAATGAATTCGCTTATATCAAGCTGCTCGGCAATTTGCTTTTGGTCGGCGTGGTTTTCGGATTCGTCGGGCTTTATGTTTATCAGAAATATTCGGTCGGAATTATTGGCTGGTTTGAAGCGAAAACTGACCGAAAATTGGTTCCTCGGAAACTCCGGTTAGTTTTCCTGAGTTTGCTGAAACAGCTCGCCACTTCTTTGCAGGTTTTGCGAAGCCCGAAAGAAATTGCGCTCGTTGTTTTCTGGACGCTTTTGTTATGGTTTTCGATTGCGATTCCGACCTGGCTTGTCATTTTAGCGTTTAACTTGCCCGTCGAAGTCGGTTTCAGCGGTTCTTTGTTTATAATGTTTGTTGCGGCGCTCGGTTCGGTTGTGCCGACACCGGGCGGCGCGGCGGGCGCGTTTCACGCAGCGACAGCGGGCGGCTTGATGCTCTTGAATGTTGAGAAAAACGATGCGGCGGCGGTTTCGTTTGCGATGCATCTCGTTTACTTTGTGCCGGCGGTTGTCTTCGGAATTTACTATCTGCTGCACGGCGATATGAGCGTGGCGCGATTCAGAAGTTTGCTGTCGAGCGAACACGCCGAAGATGAAATTTTAGAGGAAACGGAAAGCGATAAGCCTTTGCCAAGCGGCAAAGCGATGATTTAGCAATTAACGAACGATAAAAATTTGTCCCCTAATTCAAAATTTTTATGAAATGTCCATTTTGCGGATTTCTGGAAGATAAAGTAGTTGATTCGCGCGAAGCCAAAGACGGCGATTCGATCAGGCGGCGGCGCGAATGTCTCGAATGCGGCAGACGTTTTACGTCTTACGAACGGATTGATGAAATTCCGTATATGGTCGTCAAAAAAGACGGCAAGCGCGAGATATTCGAGCGCAACAAAATTATGGCGGGACTTCTTCGGGCGTGTGAAAAGCGTCCGATTTCCGCTTCACAGCTCGAATCTATCGTTGATACAGTCGAAAAAAACGTGCAGGAAACGACCGAACGCGAAGTGCCGACGAGCGATGTCGGGAAAATTATTATGTCGCGCCTGAAAGCTCTCGATAAAGTGGCGTATGTTCGTTTCGCGTCGGTTTATCTCGAATTTGAAGACGTTTCCGAATTTATGAGCGAACTCAAAGTTCTTGTCCGCTCGCGCGATAAAGTCGTTAAACCTAAAAAGCCGAAGGTGAAAAGTAAGAAGTAGTTGAAAGCAGCGGCAGACATATCACGAAGTAAATGTATTTTGGTATTGCGAGAACACGCTTGCTTCGTGGTATTTCTGCCGCTTTTTTCTCTTAATCTTTGTGCAAACCGACGAATTCATTATCATAATACTCAATTTGACTGCGGATCGAGCAATCGCTCATAACACAAAAAAAATCGCTCATTACAGACACAGAATCACGCGTAACAGATTAAAATCGCTCATAACACGGTCGAATTCTTCATAACAGGGAATTTTCGCCGATAACAAAGCAGAACTGCGGATAACAAACGAGAAATCGCTTTGTTTGATCTGCGGCGGCTTAGGTTTTATACTTTTCAGATATGTTAAAAAATTATCGAACCGTTCTGTTCATCGCTTTTATATTGCTCTCCGTTTCTTCCGTTTATTCACAAAACAAATTTGAAGGCTACAGTCTTTTTCTCGACGCGCCCGATACTCAGAAGGTTCAAACGTGCGCTTTGCGTTATGCTTCGCCGCAAAATGCGATTACGATTACCGATTTAGACCGTTCGACGCCGATGAAAGTTACGGGCTGCGACCAAACGACGCGCGTCACGCAAAGCGGCGCGACCGCGACGCTGCGCGCTGATGCTTCCAACGCTAAATGGTGTTTCAACGGCGAAGACAAAAGGTACCGAATCACGTTTCAGGGCGATCAATCAGCCGGACAAATCACATACGATTGGATTGCTACGCCGGAAACACCGGGAATTTACAATTTGAAGGATTTCGGCGCGGTCGGCGACGGCAGAACCGACAATACGATTGCCTTTAAGAGCGCGATGGCTTTTATCGCTTCGCGCAATGGCGGAACTTTGCAGATTCCCGAAGGCGATTTTATGGTCGGTTCGACCGTTTCGCTGCCGGCAGGTTTGAAGATGCAGGGCATCAGCGCAATTACGACGCTTGCGCCGACCAACAATCAAGTATCGGGCGAATCCGAGCCGCATCAAACTGCGCGGCACGAATCGCGCCCTGTTCAGAATCGGCGAATGCGTCGAAAATATCTCGATTCACGATTTGGAATTATTCGGCGAAAGCGACAACGGAACTTCCGGCATCGAAGCCCTCGGCGCATTTATGTCGTCGCAGAATTTCTATTTCGAGCGCGTCGTTTTCCAAGGTTTTAATCGCGGATTCAATGCCTATGCGTTGCCGGTCAGCAACAACGGCTGGCAATTCGACTATATAAAATTCAATCACTGCCGCTTTGTTTACAACCGCGACACGGGAATTTATTCGAATGTGAGCAACTCGGATTGGAAAGTCGAAGGCTGTATGTTTATGAATCCGAAACGCACGGCGGCGGTGAATGCTAATTCGATGCATTTTGAACGTGCCGGAAACGTCCTGATTCAGGATACCTTCGGCGGCGGTTTTCTGAGCGCACTCGGCGGCACGTTTCTGAATGTTCTGGACAGTGCGGCACTGACAATTCTGAACTCGCAAACCGAGCAAATGACTGCTTCAATCGTTTACAACGGCGCACAAATCCGCGACGCGGGCGATTATTCATATCCGATGACCTTAATTAACAATATTTTCGGTGCGCCGATTATATTCAAAGCCCGCCGCACTTTTATCTCGACCGGAAATCTCTATTCCGCAAATACGTTTCAAGCTGACGAGCGACTGAGAGTTTATTCGACCGGCGACCGTTTTTGTTACGACGGTTACACACTCGGCTGTGAGGGCGCGTTTGATGTTAAGAAATTCGATGGCGCAACGGTAATTATGATGACCGGACAACTCGACGAAGGATCAGTCAAAGGACATCCAACTTTTTTCGGGACGGACGTGCAGTTTGGAACGCCGCCGCAGATGCCGTCTTTTTTGCAGAACGCTTTACCGGCAAATAAACCGAACGGTTCAATGATTTACTGCTCAAACTGCCGCCGCGACACAACACCGTGTCAGTCAGGCGGCACGGGCGCACCGGCGATGATGGTCGGCAATCAATGGAGCTGCCTGTAAATCGAAAAACGAATTTCAAATTACGAATGACGAATTGGGAAGAACTTCCGACACTCGTCATTCGTAATTTGAAATTCGTCATTCAATTCCTTCAAGCGGGAAAAACCTGTCCACAAATTCAACGTGCAGACGCGGAATGTTGTCCTGACCGATGCGGCGACCGCGCACTATGGAAATAATCGAGACGTTATACAGCTCGCTTCTGACGCGTACGAATTCGCCGACGGTCGCGTCGAGCATCGTAAAAACCGCTGTTCCGCTTAAACTTAAATTTTCCGTAACAGTCGTTTCGCTTGCCGTGACGTTGCCGTCCCCGTCAATCTTTTCGATGGTTACGTTGGTCGGGATCGAAAAACGCGTATGACGGCGCAAATCTTTGGCTAAACTGTTTTCGTTCGGCGGCTCGGTCGCGTCCACAATATTCCACAGTTTGCCGTCTTCCGTTTTAGAAAGTTCAAATAGTTTTGCCGGATCATCATAATAACTGGCGGGCGGATGTTTACCGATAAACGCCACGCCGACCGCGTGATTTCCTTCGGTCGCTGTATTTTCCCTTGTAACACAGCTTCGCACGATTCCCCAGATTTTATATTGCGGTTCAGTGTAATCGTAACAACGCATCTGGCGCGGCAGCGGAATCGTCATTTGCAGCAGCCGACCGCACTTAACCGGATGCTGAAGATTGAAACCCGCGCCGAAAGCAGACACATCAGTCAGTCGTGTAATCTCGTTCCAAACCTGATTTTCGTCAATTTGGGATTCGACTCGAACGGGCAGAGCCAGAGAAAATCTGGGAAGTCGGCGAGCGTTTTTGTCATCGGTCAAAGTATCCATATTTACAGTATAAGTTTAGAAAAAATCAGGTTCATAAACCTAAAGAAAACAGTTGATTTATGAAGGTCTTGAGAGAGTTCTGCGGGTTGCTAAACAGGCGTAAAACCTGTAAAATAATAATACATTTAAGTCGTGGAAAATTCAAGTTTTTATTATGGCTCACGCCTTTAAAAGCAATCAAAATACAACGTAAAATAAGGAATATTTAATGGACGCAAATTTAGAACGTAATCAGGTAAATATCGAAGACGAGATGCGGCGGTCGTATCTCGATTACGCGATGTCGGTCATCATCGGACGCGCTTTGCCGGATGTCCGCGACGGTTTGAAACCCGTTCATCGCCGCGTGTTGTGGGCGATGCAGGAACTCGGCAATTATCATAACAAAGCGTATAAAAAATCGGCGCGTGTCGTCGGCGACTGTATCGGCAAATATCATCCGCACGGCGATTCGGCGGTTTATGAAACGATTGTTCGTATGGCGCAGGAATTTTCCCTGCGTTACCCGCTCGTTGACGGGCAGGGAAATTTCGGTTCGATTGACGGCGATTCTGCCGCCGCGATGCGTTATACGGAAGTCCGTATGCAGAAGCTGACGGCGGAAGTTCTCGCCGACATCGAAAAGGAAACGGTTGATTTTCAGCCGAACTACGACGAATCTTTGTCGGAGCCGAAAGTTCTGCCGGCGCGTTTCCCGAATCTTTTGGTCAACGGTTCGGAAGGCATTGCTGTCGGAATGGCGACGAAGATTCCGCCGCATAATTTGACGGAAGTAATTGACGCGACCGTCGCGCTGATTAAAAATCCCGAAATTACGATTCTCAAATTGATGGAATTTATTCCGGGACCGGATTTTCCGACCGGCGCGTTTATCTACGGGCGCGAAGAAATTCATCGCGCCTATCATGAAGGACGCGGCATTATCCAGATGCGGGCGAAAGCGGCGATTGACCGCATCGGGCGCGGCGACCGTGAAAAAGACGCGGTTGTCATCACGGAAATTCCGTTTCAGTTGAACAAAGCGCGGCTGATCGAGAAAATCGCCGAACTCGTTCACGAAAAACGCCTTGACGGTATCTCGGAAATCCGCGACGAATCGAACCGCGAGGGAATTCGCGTCGTCATCGAACTCAAACGCGACGCTGTTCCGCAGGTCGTTCTCAACAAACTTTATAAATTAACGCCGCTTCAGATGTCGTTCGGCATCATCAACATTGCGATTGTTGACGGTCAGCCGAAGGTTTTAAATCTCAAACAGATTCTCGAAGCGTTCGTCGAATTCCGCAAAGAAGTCGTGCGTCGCCGCACCGAGTTTGAACTCAGAAAAGCCAAAGCCAGAGCGCATATTTTGGAAGGTTTGAACAAGGCGATTGACGCGCTCGATTATATTATTCCGCTGATTCGCAATTCGCGTTCGATTGACGAAGCCAGAGCGTGGCTGACGGGAAATTTCGCCGGACTCGATGAAATTAAATCGTGGCGCGGCGCACCTGCCGACCAAACGACGGAACAATTTCAGAAGAATCTCCAAAAAGTCGTCGGTGCGCTGGAGTTTTCGGACATTCAGGCGCAGGCGATTCTCGATTTGCAGTTGCGTCGTTTGTCGGCTCTCGAACGTCAGAAAATCATTGACGAACTCGAAGGCATTTTGAAGTTCATTTCGGAACTCGAAGCGATTCTGCATAACGAACAATTGCTCAAACAGGTCATTGTTGACGAACTCAAAGAAGTCAAAAAGAACTTCGGCGACGAGCGCAAAACGCAGATTATTGATGCGGGCATCGAACTGAAGATCGAAGATTTGATTGCCGATGAAGAAGTCGTGATTACCGTAACCAATCTCGGTTATATCAAGCGCACGCCGGTGGCGGCTTACACGAAACAGGGACGCGGCGGCAAAGGTCGGTTCGGCGCGAAAGCGAAGGGCGACGATTTTGTCGAGCATCTGTTTACGGCTTCGACGCACGACTTTTTGATGATCTTTACCGACGACGGGCAGGTTTTCAAAATCAAGGTTCACGAAATTCCCGAAGGCGACACGGCGGCGCGGGGCAAGGCGATTGTCAATCTCGTGCAGTTATCTACAGAAAGGAAACTCGTCGAAGTTTTGCCGGTGAAAGATTTCGCCGAAGAAGTTTACGTCGTGATGGTGACGAAGCAGGGCGTGGTGAAAAAATCTTCGCTCTCGCAATATCAAAACATTCGCGTCAACGGCATTAACGCCATTAACATTGATGAAGGCGACGAACTCTTGAATGTTTTTGTGACCGACGGCACAAAGCAAATCTTCATTGCCACCAACGACGGAATGGCGATTCGATTTAACGAAGAAGATGCGCGACCGCTTGGCAGAGTCGCTCGCGGCGTGCGCGGCATTTCTTTGCGTAAAGGCGATTTCGTCGTGACGGCGTGTGCGGTTTCGGTTGATGAATCCGAAAGAATGCTTTCGATTTCCGAGCAAGGTTTCGGCAAACAATCCAAGGTCGGCATTTATCGCTTGCAGTCACGCGCCGGAAAGGGCGTGATCAATATGAAAACGACGAAAAAGACCGGCAAGGTCGTCGCCGTTTTCCCGGTTGACGAAGATTCGGAAGTGATTATCATCACGCAGCAGGCGAAATTGATTCGCCTCGAAACCGAGAAGATTCGTCAAACGGGCAGAAGCGCACAGGGCGTGAAACTCATCAACGTCGGCGACGGCGATATGGTCACGAGCGCATCTTTGATCGAGGTTTCCGAAGAGGAAGACGGCGAAGAGAGTTAAGGGCAGAGGGCAGAGGGATGAGGGATGAATAAGAGAAATCTTGTTCATCCCTTTTCCGATTTAAATCAAAAAAAGGATGAACTCAAAGCAGAAACATCTCGCTATTAAATCGAAAAGGGATGAACTTAAAGCAGAAACATCTCGCTATTAAATCGAAAGGGGATGAACTTAAAGCAGAAACATCTCGCTTTAAATTCATCCCTCATCCTTCTGCCCTCATCCCTTAACTCACCCGACGGTTAGCGAATGAATCAGCGAGAATTGTCCGACGGGTTCATTTTCGTCAATCATAATAAAGCGCAGTTCGCCCGATTCGGGTTCGCCCTGCACGACTGCGGGAATGGTGATTTCACCGGGCAGTTTGGTGAGAAAACCGATGCCGATTTGCCACACGGACGCGCCTTTTTTGCGCCAGTCGGCACGCACCGCGTCCAAGCCCTGCAAACTGCCTTCGACGCGCACGCGGTACGTTGAAGCGATTGGCTGAGTTTTCATTTGCGGCGTAATATCCTGCTCGCTGATGTCCTCGCCCTCGACGGGAACGATCATCAAACCCTCGCCGATATTGCGCGTGTAATTGTCGCAATGCTTGATGTCGTCAACCAATTCGCGCAGTTCAATAATAATGCCGACGAACGCTTCGGCAGGCAGCGTCAGCGTCTTAAACCCGACGAACTGCGGCGCAGGTTCGCCCTGCGTCCCGCCTTTCGCCATCTCGATCAGCTCATCGTAATCGGTCAACTGCTCCATCGTCGCCCGCGTTTGCTCGATATAATTAGCGAGCGTGATATACGTTTCGCAAATCAATATCAGACGATCTTTTTTCGCCTTCGGAAAAGGCAGAATCGTTTCAAAATCGGGAATTTTGTCTTTGATGTTGGTTATTTGAACCAGTCTTTTTGCGCGAGATTGTTCGAGCCAATCCGTGCGTTTTTTTCTTACTACCATTTGTAAAATCTCCTGACTCGCTGAGTCGTCATTAAACACCGGATATAAATAGCATATCCGCTCCAACGATGAGCGTTTCATCGCGTAAATAAAGAACCAATCAAAGCCTTTCGGAGTGGATTTGATTTGTCCGCTTTTTTTACTGATGTCGAAAATTTTTCCTCTGGCAAGGGCTGTAGTACCGGTTAGATTGCGTGAATTATAAAAGAGAATTTACGTAATTTGCAAGAGCAAACCGGCTATTTTGAGAAATTTGCGGCAAATTTTTAAGACTGAATGAAAAAGTCTTAAAAATGAGCGGCTCAGTCTTAAAAATGAACCGCTCAGTCTTAAGACTGGCTCATTCATTTTTAAGACTGAGCGAAAAAAACTTAAGACTGGCTCGCTCATTTTTAAGACTGAACGAGTCAGTCTCAAGACGAAATGATTCATTTTTAAGACTGAACGAGTCAGTCTTAAAAATAATTCATTCCGTCTCCAGATTTGATAATTTTGATTGCAGATAAAACGGCTCTGCTTGGCACCACAAGTCGTTTTAGAAGGAAAGCGGGCTTCTGACAATATAAAAGCTATACGCTGTTGACAACGCGGATTTGATTTTTATCGGGCAGCGTTGAATTGATGGTGGATGCCAATCCAGCGTCGCGGTGTCGTGTCTCCCTTAACATTTTTCTATAGCAATTTTCAGTCGAATGAATCTTTCAGTCAGAAGCCCGCGCCGTGAGCAAGGGCGGAACATTCAACGTCGCGTGTTCCGCCCTTGCTCACGGCGCGGGCTTCTGACTGTAAAATCTTTTTTTCAATAACTTCCGGCTTCAGGATGCATCTTTCTAAGTGATACGCGTCCGTCTGCATTGAATTTGTAGATTAAAAAGCCGCGCACTTTCACTGATAGACCGCCGAGTATCATCGGCTGGTTCGGATTTAACGACAGGCGCGAATTTATCAACTGAATCCGCCTTAGTTGGTAAAAAACCGCAAGACTCCTGCGAATTGCGAATCCATACGAATGCGGCGAACAGTCCGATAAATAATGCGAGAAAGAATGTCAGCAGTTTAATCGTCGTTTTCAGCATAAAGCGTCTCCGTCAACATTTATTTATCCTAATTTATACGACGCCCGACGCGCCGCCGCTAGGAAAATTCTCCGCCCGAATCAATTTTTTTTTTAGCCGCCGATTTTACTGATAATCCACGCGGCGAGCAGTCCGACGACGAGCAGGGCGAAACCGCCGATGTAGAGCCAGATCGGGACAAAGATGAAAACGAGCGCGTCGGTCGAAGAACTGTCGCCGCCCGCCGTGCCGATGTAAATTAAAAGCGTAAAGGCGAGCATCAGAACGGAAACGACGCCGGAAACCAGAGCCGCTTTCGGCAGCGAAGTATAGCGGGCGAGCAAGACGCTGACCGTGTATAAAACGACATACGGCGAAATCGCCCAGCTGATAAGCGCAATCGCCGCGAAATCCACCTGCCAGTCTGCTGCCCGCAGCATCGCCCAAACAGTCACAATCGCCGAAATCGCCAGCGCGAATATTTGAATTGTTTGCAATTTTGATTTCATAAACAAAGTCGGAACGCCGACGACCCGTCTGCCAACGAAGCGTCAGCGACGTTGCCAACGCTCGCCCGCACGAATCTTCGGTTGGAAAGCGAAACGTCTCGCGCTGAGACGCGGCTTGATGGTGCAGACGAGTCGTCTGCGTTCCTTGTTACTCAAAAAGCGGCGTGATTTGCGGTTTCAGCAGATTTTCCAATTTGAAATGCTGATAGGCAAGCCGCGTCACCATTCTGCCGCGCGGCGTGCGGTTTAAGAAGCCGGTTTGAATCAGATACGGCTCGATGATTTCCTCAATCGAATCTTTTTCCTCGTGAATCGCCGCCGAAATCGTTCCCAAGCCGACCGGTCCGCCGTCGAATTTTTCGATAATGGTCAACAGCAGTTTGCGGTCAACTTCGTCGAGTCCGTAAACGTCAACTTCCATCCGGTTGAGCGCGTCTTTCGCCACTTCTTCGGTGATTCTGCCGTCGTAATCAACTTCGGCATAGTCGCGCACGCGCCGCAATAAACGGTTGGCAATTCGCGGAGTTCCGCGTGAACGACGGGCGATTTCTTCCGCGCCGTTCGCCTCGATTTCGACCTTCAAAATATCCGCCGAACGCATCACAATTGTCTGCAAATCTTCGAGATTGTAAAAGTCGAGATGAAAAACTATCCCGAAACGTCCACGCAGAGGCGCAGTTATCAAGCCCGGTCGGGTCGTCGCGCCGATCAAGGTAAACTTCGGCAAATCCAGCTTGATCGAACGCGCCGCCGTGCCTTGCCCGATCATCAAATCGAGGTTGTAATCCTCCATCGCCGGATACAAGATTTCCTCAATCGCCGGATTCAGACGATGAATCTCGTCAATAAACAGCACGTCGCCTTCCGCCAGATTCGTCAAAATCGCCGCCAGATCGCCCGCTTTTTCAATCACCGGCGCGGCAGTAGATTTCAATTCCGCGCCCATTTCGTTGGCGCAAATCAGCGAAAGCGTCGTCTTGCCCGTTCCCGGCGGACCGAACAGCAAAATATGGTCGAGTGCCTCACGACGTTTGAGCGCGGCTTTCATAAATACGCGCAGGTTGTCTTTAATCTTTTTCTGCCCGATATATTCGGCGAGCTTGTTCGGGCGCAGAGAAAGTTCGACCTGCGCTTCGTCTTCAAGCGCGTTCGCGTTGCGATTATCGTCTGTTTCGTAATCTTCGTTCATTTATCCTTTGGCGAGTAATTGTAAACTCTTGCGAAGCAATTTTTGAACAGAAACTTCCGTGCCGTCTTTAATGGCTTGGTTGAGGGCTTTTTCCGCCGCGTTGCGCTGATAGCCCAAATTGACGAGAGCCGAAAGCGCGTCGTCGAAAACCGCATCGGCGGGCAATTCGGATTGTTTGCCGCCTGCCGCAATATGTTCCTGCGTGGCTTGCGTCGTAAATTCGTTTAATTTGTCGCGCAGTTCGATGACCATTCGCTCGGCAGTTTTTTTGCCAACGCCGGGAATCGAGGTCAAACGCGCCAGATTATCGGTGCGAATCGCCGTGACGATTTCGTCCGCGCTCATCCCTGAAAGCATCGAAATCCCGCTTTTCGCGCCGATGCCGTTGACCGAAATCAACTTCAAGTAAAGTTCGCGCTCGCGCAGAGTGCGAAAGCCGAAAAGCTGTAAAACGTCTTCGCGGACGTGCGTGTAAATCCGCAGTTCAACCGCGTCGCCGACTTCGCCGAGTTCGTAAAAAGTCGAAAGCGGAATGATGACTTCGTAACCGACACCGCCGACATCAACAATTACCGAATTCGCCTGTTTCTCTAAAAGTTTTCCTGATAAATATGCAATCATTTTGTTTCACTCGTGAAACATAAATTGTAATAGGATATTCATTTTAAGGGCAACGGCGCGGAACTTTTTCGCCATCATTGATTTGAGAACATTTTCACATTTTGCTTTTCAGGGTTTCCGAATATAATCAACAGAAGAAATGAAGGTCGAGAAAATATCCGAATTAACGACGAATCGAATGAGCGTTTATTTGCGCTGTTTGAATGAACTCGCGTTGAAAGGCGAAAAAACCGTTTCGAGCGATGGTTTGGCAAAACAGTTTCATTTGAATTCGGCGCAGATTCGGAAAGACCTGGCTTATTTCGGCGAATTCGGCGTGCGCGGTGTCGGTTATCGAATTGACGAATTGCGCGAAAATCTGACAAAAATTCTCGGACTGAATACCAGAACACTGCATTGCGATTATCGGCGCGGGACGACTCGGGATGGCTTTGGCTGATTATTATGGTTTGACGCAGACAAATTTTTCGGTTGCGGCGATGTTTGATGCCGATGAAAAAAAGATTGGGAAAAAGATTGGCGACGTGGAAATTTTCGATATTAAAGATTTTGCGCGGATTGCCGAAAAAGATAAGATAGATGTAGCGGTCATCGCCGTTCCCGCGTTGTTCGCGCAACAGGTTTTAGAGCAGATAACGACAAGCGGGAATCAAAGCCGTAATGAATTTTGCGCCGATTCCTTTAAAAGTGGAAGGCGACGTGAAAATGAAAACCGTTGATTTGACGATTTCGCTCGAAAGCCTTTCGTATTTTTTAGCGCAGCCGCCGAATTCCAACGGAAAAAAATGAAACTTTCTTCGTTTGTTTTACGCTATAATAGATAGCAGTCAGTATTCAAAAATAAAAATGAGGTAAAAATTTATGTGCTGTAGTAAAGGACTTATAAAAAGATTCGCTCCGTTTTTCTTAACTTTTGCCGTCGGGCTTTTTATCGCCAGCTTTTTTGTCACGGTCGCCGCACCGAATTTTAGATTTAATTTTCAGCGGAAAAGACAACATCAAAATTACGACCGCCAGCGTGATTTGGAAATTCAAAAACTGCGCGAGGAAAACACTCGCTTAAAAAACCAGGTATCGAACGATGATTTTGACACAGCGGATTTTCAGGAATTGAAATACATGCCGATGCCGCCGATGCCGCCGATGCCGCCCGCGCCGCCGGCAGTTAAATTGAATTCGATTCCGCGCAACTAAAAATTAGTTTTTAATTAAAACTTTTAGACCACAGATTAACCAATGAAGATTTTTCTTTGATGTGTTAATCTGTGGTTTCTTCATTTATGGACGAACAATCTGCCCGAAAATTAATTGTCGAAATCGGCAAGCTGATGTATGACAAAGGTTACGTTACGTCTTCGGACGGGAACATCAGTTGTCGTTTGGGCGAAAATCTGATTTTGGCAACGCCGACGCAGGTTTCAAAAGGGCGAATGACCGAAGATATGATGGCGTTGGTTGATTTGGAAGGCAACGCGCTCAACGATAAGCGGATGTCTTCGGAAATCAAAATGCATCTTTTGGTTTACAATATGCGTCCCGATGTCGGCGCGGTTTGCCACGCGCACACGCCGCACGGAACGGCTTTCGCCGCCGCCGGTTTAGCGATTGACCAGCCGATTTTGTCGGAAGTAATTTTGACGCTCGGCTGTGTTCCGCTGACGGCTTACGGAACGCCTTCGACTTCGGAATTGACCGACGCGCTCAAACCTTATGTCGAACATCACAACGCGCTTTTATTGGAAAATCACGGTGTTGTCGCTTACGGAAACGATTTATGGCAGGCGTTCGATAGATTGGAAACGCTTGAACACACGGCGAAAATCGCAATTCTTAGCCAAAATGCTCGGCGGCGCGAATAATCTGCCGCCGGACGCGATTAAAAAACTCGTCAACATTCGCGAAAAAGGCGGTTATCTGCCCGAAAAAGCGCGCTGTCAATCGTGCGGTTATCTCGAAGACGCTGGAATTTCGTGCGAAAATGATTTGGAAAAAGATTTGGGCGAACGAATTAAAAACTCAAACGGCAATGACACGAAAATTTCCCTGACGCGCGAAGAACTGATAGAATTATTGAGCCAAGCCGCCAAATAAATTTATGTCCGCGATTCCGGTTACAGGTCAGCAGATGACTCTCGAAGAATATCTGGAGTTTGATTATAACGCCGAAGGTCGCTACGAATATTTCGACGGCGAAGTAATTGAAATGAGCGGCGGAAGTCCTGAACATTCGCTTTTGGGAAACAAAATCGGATATTTGCTTGGAAACAAGCTCTATCCAAAAGGCTGTCTGGTTTATTCTTCCGATGTAAGAATCAAAGTTCCGATGATGCCGCCGTATCGTTATGGCGATATCTCAGCCTTGTGCGGCGATCCGGTTTACGAAAGTTTTGGGAATCAAAAGTTGCTGGTTAATCCAACCTTGATTGTCGAGGTTCTTTCAGGTTCAACAGAACAATATGATCGTAACAAGAAGTTTAAAGGGTACAAATCAATAGAAAGTTTGCGCGAGTATCTTTTGGTTTCACAATATGAAAAATTTGTTACTCTTTATACGAAACATAACGAAAAATTTTGGTTTCAGAGCGAATATGTCGAAGGCGAAACGTTAAAACTCGAATCGCTCGATTGCGAATTGAGCGTTGACGAAATTTATCAGGGAATTATTGACGAATCATAAAATTTAGGAGAATTGAAAAATGCAGGAAGCATTGGGAATGGTCGAATGTAAAGGTTTGGTGGCGATGATCGAAGCGGCGGACGCAATGGTCAAAGCCGCGAATGTCAATCTGGTCGGTTACGAAAAAATCGGCGCGGGTTTTGTCACGGCGATTGTGCGCGGCGATGTCGCGGCAGTCAAAGCGGCGACCGATGCGGGCGCGGCGGCGGCGCGTCGAGTCGGCGAATTGGTTTCGGTTCACGTCATTCCGCGCCCGCACGGAAGCGTTGAGGAAGTTCTGCCTTTGGGAATGAAATAATCCTGTTCATTTCTAATGATTAAGGTTTGATTATTGAAAAGCCAACCTTAAATTATTAACGATTTACAATAGATGATAATTGCCAGAATTATAGGAACGGTTGTCGCCTCGCAGAAAGACGAACGGCTTGAAGGTAAAAAACTGCTGATCGTTAGACCGATAAATCTCGACGGCACAGACCAGAGCGGTTACATCGTCGCGGTTGATACGGTCGGCGCGGGTTTTCACGAGAAGGTTTTGATCGTCGCCGGTTCGTCGGCGCGTTTGGCAGAAGGTAACAAGGATTGTCCGGTTGATTCGGCAATCGTCGGTGTTATTGATACGGTTGATTTTACATAAAATATTTTCAATTTAAGGAGTTTGGAATATGAAAAAGAATTTTAGCTGTTCTTTAATTTTTGTGTTTGCCGCAATCCTGTATTTTTCGGCTTTGCCAACTGTAAACGGACAAGGTTTCGGCGATAGAAACAGATCGGGCGGCGATGGTTCGTTTAACGTGCAGGGAAGAATCGTATTGCCGGACGGGAAACCGGCAATCGGCGTTAAAGTTTCGATGAGCGGCGCGGATTTTACTAACGGTTCGACGGTAAGCGATAATGACGGCAACTTTACTATCAGCAATGTTCCGGCAGGCAATTACAGTGTCGTCGTCAGAGGCAGCGGCGAATACGAATCCGAAAGTGAAGCCTTGACCATTGAAAGATTTTCGCCTCCGGGACAAACTTTTAACGTCACCTTTTTTCTGCGCGCACCGGGCGTGAAAAAATCAGAGCTTAATCCGACAAACAATCCTTTGCTGGTTGATGTGCCGAAAGAGGCATTGAAAAAACACAAAAGCGCGGCAGAGAGTATGCAAAAAAACGACTCGAAAACCGCGTTGGTTCATTTAGACGAAGCGATTACGCTTTACCCGAATTTTGCGCTTGCTTACAATGAGAAAGGAATGTTGCTGCTCAGACAAAATGAGTTGGATAAAGCCCTCGAATCATTTCTAAAAGCGATTCAAATCAAACAGGATTATTTCGACGCGAAACTGAATTTCGGGTTTACGCTGCTTTCTCAAAGAAATTACGAACAGTCGGAAATGGTTCTGCGCGATTTGCTTCAGCAAAAACCTGAAATGCCGACCTTGAATATGTATCTAGGCATCGCATTAATCGGTTTGAAAAAAACTGACGATGCGGAAAAATCATTTAAGAAAGCCGTGACGTTAAAAGGCGGAGAAAATCTGGCGCAGGCGCACAGATATTTGGGCGGAATTTATATGTCGAAGAAAAACACCGCCGAAGCGATTGCCGAACTGCAGAAATATTTGGACTTATCTCCAAAAGCTCCCGACGCGGATAAAATCAAATTAACGATTGAAGATTTGAAAAAACAAGCCGCAAAAGGTTAGCTTTTGCTTTAATAAATGCAATTAGCCCGCGTCATCGGAACAATCGTTTCGACCATCAAAAATGAAACGCTTGAAGGGCGTAAACTGCTCATCGTGCAGACTTTGAACGCCGATTTACAGCCGACGGGCAAACCGCAAATCGCGCTCGATGCAGTTGGCGCGGGCGTTGGCGAACTGGTTTTCTGGTGCCGCGGTAAAGAAGCGAGCTTTCCCTTCAAACGCGACTCTACGCCGACCGACTGCACAATCGTCGGAATTGTTGATTCGGAAAAACACGTCTATTTGTTAATGGTTAATCGTAGACGATTAATCCATTAACCACAAAGGAAAATGCTTTTAGCGAAAGTTATCGGGAATGTCGTCGCCACACAGAAGAATCAGCGTTATGAAGGTTCGCGCGTGATGCTTTGCCGACAATTAACGCCCGAAGGTGCGGATATGGATTATACTTTGCTCGCGCTTGATTCAGTTTCAGCAGGAATTGGCGACATTGTTTTAATTGTGCAGGAAGGTTGGGGCGCGTCAACCGCCGCGACCGGCAAACAAGGCGCGGCGATTGATTCGGCGATTGTCGGCGTAGTTGATTATATTGATTTACTGCCAACCGAAAAATAATCTCTCATCTCAAAATGGAAAACCAAAATATTCAAAATTTAGCCGAAAAAATCGCGCGACTTTTGCAGACGGAAATGCCAAGCGCGAATCTTCATTCGCTGCAATCGAGTCGTCGAACAAATAAACCAAAGATTAGAAACAATTGAATCTCAACTTAACAGTCCAAACTTCCGAAGTTCAAATATCAAACTTTAAACCAAATCATTCGAGCCAGGAAAAATTTACTAATCTCGAAGAACTCGCCGACGAAATTATCAACGGACTTGCAAATGGAAAAGGCTTGCCCGTATGAACCGACGGGCAAGCCTTGCGATCATTGCGCGATGTGTAATTCGCGCGGATTTTAGATTATTTGTTCGTGTTATTTCTGCGCAATTGCATTTGGGTCGCCGATGTCAGGATTGCTGGTCGCGCCTTCATCAGCTTTGAAGAAGGGTTCTTCCTTAAACCCCATCAGTCCGGCAGTTAAAACAGCCGGAAATGAATTTCGTGCCGTGTTATAAGCCGTAACTGAATCATTATAATCAAGCCGCGCCGTCGCAATCCGATTTTCCGTTCCGGAAAGTTCGTCTTGAACTTTCATAAATAATTCATTTGAGCGAAGTTGCGGATAATTCTCCTGCAAACTCAAAAGCCGTCCGATTGTTCCGCCGAAACTGTTATTCGCATCAATTACCGCTTGTTTTTGTTCGGGAGTTTTATCGCCGTCCGCTCCTTGCGGCGCAGCCGCGTCGCGTTCAAAAGTTTAGAACGCGCGTCGGCGATTTGTCCGAAAACTTCCTGTTCCTGCACTGCCGACAGTTTGCGCAGCCTTCATTAGATTTGCAATTAAATCAGCGCGACGCTGAAGTTGGCTTTCGACGTTCGCCCATTTTCCTTTGACACCCTGCTGCTGCGCCGTCAAAGAATTGTAACTGCAACCGCTTAAACCGAAAGCGATCAAACAGCCGAATGTCAACAAAAATACTTTTTTCATAATTCAAATTCTCCTTTTTAACTGGTTAACCTCAAATCCTGCATAAAATTCAAATCGAATTTTGTCGGTATTTAGTTCAAGTTTCTAAATAATTTTCCATAATCTCTAACTGTCGCCGATTTTATCAACCGATTCGATGACGGTTCGATCTCGCTCATATAATCGGCGAAAAGCTGATTAGCGGAAATTTCATCGAGCAGTTTAGATGAATCGATTTTCCCGAATCTCAAATATTTTTTCGAAAG
The DNA here is from genome assembly GCA_963761145.1 of Pyrinomonadaceae bacterium. Taxonomy (GTDB): domain Bacteria; phylum Acidobacteriota; class Blastocatellia; order Pyrinomonadales; family Pyrinomonadaceae. The sequence continues at coordinate 70,984 of CAVXFU010000002.1, read as the reverse complement.
ATTTGCCGTCTAATTTTAAATGCCTGACCATTGCCGCCGACGATTTCACGTTTCGCCGTCGGCGGTTCAACTCCGTGAATCAAAATTACGGCGCGAAAAAGCGCGACGAAACTCGAAAAACTTTCCGTCATCAGCCTGCTAATCCTTCGACCGAAGCCGAAGCCGGAATATAGCGACGGCGCAGTTGAATCAACTTGCTTCGCAATTCATATTCGGTTTGATGACGCAAATTTTTATCGGAAATATCCAAATTCGCCAAAACGTCCGACGCCGTATAAAACTTTGCGGGCGCTTTCCATCTGATGAAACTCTATCGGGAAAACATCCGCCGCCGATCGCAATTTCGGCGACTGTAAAATAAACCGGAATCGGATGACCGAGTTTGCTCCATTCGCGCATCGGCGCCTGCGCCGCACGCAAATCTTTCGGCGTGATTTCGTTGCAGCGCGATCAGCAAATTATAATCCGATTGCTGCCGCACAAAATCGCCCGCCGCCGCCGAACCATATAAAATCACCGACAGCCAAATTTCTTTCCGTGCGTCGACTTTAAATCGTCAATGAATGCGTCAAACTGATGTCTCATAATTTTTATCATCAACATTAATATCGAAAAACGATTATCAATGTTCAATTTAACTACCAATCGCCGCCCGCGCCGCCGCCGCCGAAATCGCCGCCGCCGCCGAATCCGCCCCAACTGTCGCCGCCGCCAGAAGAACTGCCGCCCCAGCCACTCGAAGATGAACCGAACTTCCCGAATTGGCGATAATCGAGCCGATTATCCACGGCAGAGCCGAAGACGCCGCCGCCGCCGCCAAATCCGCCGCCGCGCCAATGATCGTCGTCTCTGCCGCCGCGTTTTTTCGACGAACCGAAACGACTTAAAAGCGGCAAGAATGACGAAAATAAAATGATTAAACAAATGCCGATGCCGCAAATTGAAACTGAACCTCGGTTTGCTTGCGGCTGTTGGTTGGTTTGTCCGGTTTGCGGCGCGACGCTCGGCATTGCTTTTGATTCCGAATTGTGCTGATATAAGCGTCAATGGTGTCGCTGATTCCTTTGCCGTAATCGCTTTGCTGACGAAACGCCGGAACGAGATATTGCCGCTGTAATTGTCCCGACCAAGCCGTCCGGCAATTCGTCTTCCAAATCTCTGCTGACCTGAGTGAAATATTTTCGGTCGTTGATGGCGATAAATAATCAGTGCGCTCGGATTATCCTGTTCTTGCGAGCCGATTTTCCAGCCGCGCGCGACCGCCAGCGAATAATCGAAAATCGGACGTTCGCCCGTAGTTGTGACAATTGCGACGGCTAACTCGACTCTCGGATTCGTCGAATCACGAAAGGCGATAATTTTTTGTTCGAGAGATTGTTTGGTTTGCACGTCGAGAACGCCCGCGTAATCCATCACCGGCGAAGTCGGCGCGGGCAAAGGCGATTCGTTGATTGAAAACGGTTTTGTATTTTCCTGCGTATAAACCGTCAAACTCACCGAGCCGAAAAGCAGACATAAAGTCAGAAAATAGATTGTTGCTGATGAAAATCTTCTTCATTTTTCGTAAAACCATATTAATCAAATCCTATCACATATTACGATAAATCGTTTGCCAAGTTCAATAATTCAAAGCCGAATGAAGTACGTAATGAACGCGAAAAAACAGCGCAACGCCGGCAAAAACCGACATTGAAACGAGTGGGCGTTTGCCGCCGTGATGATTGACTTCGGGAATCAAATCGCTCGCCGCAACGTAAATTGTCACGCCGCAGGCAACCGGCAAAGCATAGGCGACCGTGAATCCGATTTTTGCGCCGACGAAATAAAATATCAAAACGCCGAACAACGGTCGTCAAGCCGATTAACGAAGTCGCCAGCAAAACTTCTTTGCGCCCTTTTCCCGCCGCTAAAACCATCGAAGCAATCGTGAAACCTTCGGGAAATTTATGCAGAAAAACAGCGATGAAAACCAGAATGCCGACTCGGTAATCAACCTGCGCGGCAGCGGAAATCGAAACACCGTCAAAAAATGTATGAATCAAAAGCCCGCCGATTGCCGTGTAAGCCGAAGAAGTCGAAATCAAATGATCGCTGTGAACTTCTTCGCCCAAGATGAAAATGCGGCGCGATTGTGTGTTCGAAAAACTGCGTCAGCAAATAACCGACCAAGTAGCAAAATCATCGGAAAAATCAGATTCTCTGCCGATATGGAATTTTCTTTCTTGAGCCAAATCTCAATTACTTCCGGCAAAACGTCAACAAAACTGACCGCGAGCATAAATCCTGCGCCGAGAGCCAGAATATATTTGAGCAATTTTTTTATAAGTTTTCTGAACACCGACCGGAAACAAAATCAAACCGCCGAGAACGTTTGCTAACGCCGCCGCGAGTCCGAAAATTAGAAGCTGAACCAGATTGATATCCATAGCAAACCGGACAATAGACGAGAATATAAAACTCTAACGCAAACCGCGTGGAAACGAAAATAAAAGAAGTGAAAAAGGTTGTGGAAAACTTGGCTGTAAAAATTTAAACACCTGATTAAGTAAAAAATCGAAATAATGCTTGACAGTCATTAAAAAATAATCGTAAGATGCTTAGTAATTAGTTGAAAACAGTCTGAGACGATATTTGGGCTAAAAAAATTTCCCTGACAATCAGTGTTTAAGTTTAAGCACTTTCCCAGAAAAAGTTTCCGATTGACAGCTACGCGAACATAATTGGAGCGATTTTACATAAACAGGACGGTCAAGAAATTCAGTTTCCCCTCGTAAAATCGGAAGTAATAATTTAATTTATAAGTTTTATCCAGAGATTTGATAAGGCGAAATCCGAATGTCTTTGTGTGTCGAATTGCGCTCGACGACCGAAATTGAGTTTGCTCTTTGAAGATGCCGATAAACATTGACGAAAACACGCATAAACCGGTTTTGCTCGACGGAAACGGTTGAAGCTGCTTAAGCCGCAAGCCGAAGAAACTTTCGTTGATGCGACGCTTGGGCTGGGCGGACACTACCGAAATCATTCTGGAAAATGTTCGATAAAACGCGAGTTTTGGGAATTGATCAGGATACCGAAGCGATTGAATTTGCCGAGCGGCGACTGGAAAGATTCGGCGACCGAATTGAAATTTTTCACGCGAATTTTTCTGAAATAAAACAAGTTTTGGTGAAAGCGCGAGTCGAAAAAGTTGACGGCGTTTTGGCGGATTTGGGAGTTTCGTCTTTGCAGTTTGACAGCGCGGAACGCGGTTTCAGTTTTCGTTTTGACGCGCCGCTCGATATGCGGATGGACGCAGAATCGGATGCGGAAACCGCCGCCGAATTGCTCGCTACGCTTTCCGAATTTGAAATCGCGCGAATTATTTACGAATACGGCGAAGAAAGAATATCGCAGTCGCATCGCCAGCCGAATTGTTTGGAAAAGAGAACACGGCGAGCCGATTGAAACGACGAAGCAGCTTGCCGATTTGGTTGAAAAAGCCGTCGGGCGCGGCAAGAAAGATAAAATTCATCCGGCGACGCGAACTTTTCAGGCACTTAGAATCGCGGTTAACGGCGAACTTGAAATTTTAGAACGCTTTATCCGCGACAGCGTGGAAATTTTGAAAAAAGACGGACGATTGGCGGTGATAACTTTTCATTCTCTGGAAGACCGCATCGTCAAGCAGACTTTTCAGAATCTTGCGGGAAAATGCTTCTGTCCGCCGCGTCTGCCGCAATGCGTTTGCGGCGCGAAAAAAGAAATTGAAATTTTAACGCGAAAGCCGATTGTGCCGAGTGAAATTGAATTCGAAGAAAATCCTCGCGCCCGCAGCGCAAAACTTCGCGCCTGTTTGAAAATAAATTAGAATCTTACTTAAATTCGTCGTTTTGACTTTGGAGAAATTATGACCGTAAAAGAAAAAACAATCCAATAAAAGTAAATCTCAACAATCTGCACGGCGCGAACCGATTCCCTGGAAATATTGTTTTTTAACGCTCTGTTGCGGATTGATTCTCGTCGTCGGCTTTTTCTTTGCCGCCAGACAGCATTTTTCTTCGATTGATTTCGGTATTAAAAATTCCAAACTGCGCAAACAGATCGATGAACTCGAATCCGACAAACGCCGCTTGATTTTGGCAAAAGAAATCGCCCTTTCGCCTGCCGAAATTAAAAAAGCAGCGAAGAAAATCGGCTTGACGGAAATGACCGCCAGCAATATCGAAGTTTATCGTCCGAATCCGAATGAAGGAAAAATCAAAAACCGAAAAATTAATCGACGAAAAACCGAAACTGGATTTTCTGGATAAAGCCGCGACGGTCAAAAAAGACGATAAAAAGCCCGAATCAAAAGTTGAAAAGAAATCTGCCGGAAGCAAAAGAAAAGCCGGAAAAACGCAAAATTGCAAATTAGCGAGAAAATAATTTTTCGCACGAAAGACGACACGGATAAATTTCCACGAACAAATTCAATGTTTAAAGATGGCAATACGCGCAAGAAAAATCACGAAAAAGAAAAATCCGACGCAGACGGCATTCACGCGATTTATGCTGATTGTCGCTTTTTTTATTTTGTGGATTGGCGCAATCGGCGTGCGGCTCGTGCATTTGCAGGTCAATCAAAGCGATTGGCTGCGCGATAAAGCGCAGGATCAGCGGCGCGACGAACTGAAAAGCAAAATGCTGCGCGGCACGATTTACGACCGCGGCGGACCGCGCTTTGGCGATGAGCGTCAAAGTCAAATCCTTGTATGCCGACCCGCGCGAAATTGAAGACATTGAAGGCACCGCGCAAAACAGTCGCCGCCGCGCTGAAAAGTTAAACCCGACCGAAATTTTAAAAGATTTGCGCGAAGGCAAAGAAAATAACAAAAGATTCGTCTGGCTGGCGCAAAAACTCGACGAAGACACGGCGCAGAAATTAAATAAAACACTCGAAACTTACGGCTTGAAAAAATTCGATCTGCCGAAATTTAAAGGTTTGCACTGGCGCGAAGAACAAAAACGCAGTTATCCGTATAAAAATCTGGCGGCGCAAATCATCGGTTTCAGTAACGCTGATGATATCGGGCAAGCCGGAATCGAGCATGTCGCAGGAAGAAATTCTGCGCGGCGCAGTGTCATAAAAAGCTGGCAAGACCGTGACCGTCTCGGCAGAGTTTACGAGGAATCAGAAGTCGATGCGCGAGCCGCCGAAAGATATTGTTTTAACGATTTCAAATTCGATTCAATACAAAGTCGAACAGGCACTGGAAAAAGGCGCAAAAGCGAGCAACGCGAAATCGGGAATGGCGATCGTGCTCGACCCGAAAACCGGCGAAATTTTGGCGATGGCGAATTATCCGACGTTCGACCCGAATCGTTACACGGAATTTCCGGCGGAAAACTATCAAAATAAAACGATTCAGGACAATTTATTCGCCCGGTTCGATTTTCAAACTCGTGACATACGGCGCGGCGACTCGATTCAAACTTAATGACAGCGGACGGAATGATTGACTGCTCGAAAGGTTTTATCGAAGTCGCCGGACATCGTTTCAACGATCCGCACGCGACGAAAACAATGTCTTACGTCGAGGCGTTGGCAGTGTCGAGCAATGTCGCCGCGATAAAAACGGGGATGTCACTTGGCAAAGAAAATTTTTATTTGTATGCTCAAAAGTTTGGTTTTGGACAGCCGACCGGAATCGAACTGCCCGCCGAAGCGCGCGGACTTTTTCGTTCGCCGGAAAACTGGAACGGCGACAGTTTGGCTTCGATGTCAATCGGTTATGAAGTCGGTGTCACGGCGATGCAGATGGTTACGGCTTACGGCGCAATTGCCAACAACGGCGTGCGAATCAAGCCGCACATTATTAAGGAAATTCGAAATTCCGGCGGCATCCCAACAACCGTTACGGAAGCTGAACAAACGCCGATTGTCAGCCCGAATGCGGCTCGCGGGCTACGTAAAATGCTGCGTCAGGTAGTTGTCAACGGCACGGCGAAACGGGCGCAGTTAAACGGTTATACATCGGCTGGAAAAACCGGAACGGCTTGGAAATATAACGCCAAACTCAAGCGGGTTGACGAGGGAAAATACGTTTCGTCGTTTATCGGAATGGCTCCGGCGGAAAATCCGTCGGTCGTCATTCTGGTTGTGATGGACGAACCGACCGGCGGCGCACGCGACGGCGGACAAGTTTCTGCACCGGTTTTTAAAGAAATCGCCGAAGCAGATTTTGCCGGAAATGAACGTCGCGCCGGATGCGAATTTCGTTCAGCCGAATTCGACGGCAGAGAATATTCCGTCTGAAATCGAAGAAGTTGTGTTGCCGGAAACCGAAAACGAAAAAGATGCCGATATACCGAAAAAAGAATCGAAAAAATCAACCGATAAAACGACGGTCGGTGAAAATGTCAAAGAAACCAAACGAGTCGAAAAGAACGTAAAACCCGAGTCGAAAAAAGAAACTAAACTGCCGGACAGTGATAAAAAATCTGTGAAACAAAAACCGGCGGTGGTCAGCACCGAGCCGAAAAATAAATCGTCAACGGAGAAAACGAAAAAGAAAACTTGAAACTTGAAACTGCCATAAAATATATGAACGCCGAAGCGTCAAATTTGAAACCCGCTTTATCTGGTTCGGAAGTCAATTCGTTTGCGATTGACTCGCGCCGGGTCAAAGCAGGCGACGTTTTTTTTGCGTTCGCGCCGGAAGACTTTCTGAACAATTGTTTCAACGGCGAATTTCAGGATTCGCATCAATTCATTGGTTCGGCGTTTGAAAAAGGCGCGGTCGCTTGCGTCGCAAGGCGCGATAAATACGAAGAAAATCAGACGATTTTGGAAAAATTTCAAGATCGTCTGATTTTCGTTTCAGACGGGATTCTAGCTTTTCAAAATCTGGCGCACGGCGTTTATCTCGAATGGAACAAACCGGTTATCGCGGTCACGGGAAGTGCGGGAAAGACAACGGCAAAGGAATTGACGGCGCACGTTTTGCGGGCGAGCGGCAGAAAAATTCTTAAGCAACGAAAAAAATTTCAACAACGGTCTCGGTCATCCTTTAACGGTTTTGAATCTGGCGAAAGATAAAACTTTCGACGCGGCGGTTTTGGAAATGGGAATGTCCACGCCGAACAATGAAATCGCGCGTTTGTGCCGCATTACGCCGCCGGATGTCGCTGTCGAATTGAATGTTTTGCCGGTTCACGTCGAGCATCTCGGCTCGATTGAAAATGTGGCGAAAGCGAAAGCCGAACTCGTCGAAGGAATGAAACCGAACGGCACCGCAATTTTGAACGCCGACGATTTTCGCGTCGCGGCGATGCGCGACTTGCACAAAGGCGAAGACAATAACTTTCGGAATCGAAAACGAAGCGGATGTTTCGGCAAGCGAAATCGAAATGGAAAAATTTGGCGAAACCGCTTTTGTTTTGAATCTGCCGAACGAAAACGCGCAAGGTCAAATTTGCGCTTTCGGGAAAACATAACGTTTTAAACGCGCTTGCGGCTTCGGCGGTCGGATTTCATTTTGGAATGTCGGCACAGGAAATCGCCGACGCCTTGCAAACGATTGCGCCGCCGCCGCAGCGCGGTGAAGTTTTGCATTTCGCCGAAAGATTTTACGGTTATTAACGATTCGTATAATTCAAATCCAGCAGCACTTCTCGGAATGGTTGAAACTTTGGTTGACGGCGGAAAAACGGCGACACGGAAAATTTGTCGTCGCCGGGGAAATGCTGGAACTCGGCGGAAACGAGCGAAAAATTCACGCGTGAAACCGGCGAAAAATTAGCGGCAAGCGGAATTGATTTTTTAATCGGCGTGCGCGGTCTGGCGAAAGATTTAACGGAAGGCGCGAACGATTTAGCCGAAACGAAGTTTTTTGAAAATTCAGTTGAAGCGGGCGAATTTTTGGCTAACGAAATTAGAGCCGGAGATTTGAGTTTTAGTCAAAGGTTCGCGCGGCGTGCGCACCGAACAGGTGATTGAAAAATTACTGGAGAAATACGATTTGGAAAATGAATAAAAGATAAAGGCAAATAAACTGCGGAATTAATTGTTGATATTGGACGATAACCGTAAAACGGAAAAATCCGAAATCAAAAATTTAAAATCCAAAATCTAAACAGATGCTTTATTACTTTTTATATCAATTCATTTACCAAACTTATGGTCGCGGCGGCGAGTCTATATTTTATAAAGGCTTGAACGTCATTCAATACATGACGTTTCGCACGGCTTGGGCGACGATTACCGCGCTTTTGATTTCGCTTTTGTTCGGCGGAAAAGTTATCAAAAAGCTAACGCGCATTGAAAATCGGGCAGGAAATTCGTGAAGAATTATCCTACGAACATCAGGCGAAAAAAGGCACGCCGACGATGGGCGGAATTTTGATTCTCGGTTCGGTTTTTCTTTCGACGATTCTCTGGGCGCGGCTTGACAGTTTGTATTTGTGGCTGGCTTTGGGCGCGACGACGGCGTTCGGATTGATTGGTTTTGTCGACGATTACATCAAAATCGTCAAAAAACGCAGTCTCGGTTTGACCGGCTGGCAGAAAATTCTCGGTCAACTTGCTGACCGCGATTATTGTTTGGGGATGTCTTGTGGGCGATCGCCAATTATCCCTGGAATTTGAGTATTCCGTTTTTTAAGGCGACGGCGATTTCCGAATACAGTCAGGCGGTGACGTGGATCGGACCGATAGCTTATCTGGTTTTTATCATTTTCGTGCTGTTGGGTTCGTCGAACGCGGTTAATTTAACTGACGGAATGGACGGTTTGGCTTCGAGCGTGACGTTTATTGCGATGTCGGCTTTGACGGCTTTGACTTATGTTTCGAGCGACGCGCGTTGGTCGTCGTATCTCGACATTACGCACAAACCCGAAGCGGCGGAACTGACGGTTTTTTGCGGCGCGATGGTCGGCGCGAGTCTCGGTTTTTTATGGCATAACGCGCCGCCGGCGGAAGTTTTTATGGGCGATGTCGGTTCGTTAGCCATCGGTGGCGCGCTCGGAACGATGGCGATTTTGACGAAGCAGGAATTTCTTTTGCCGTTTATCGGCGGCGTGTTTATTATCGAAGCGCGTTTCGGTGATGTTGCAGGTTTCGTATTTCAAATTCACGAAACGCACGGCGGGCAAAGGCAAACGGATTTTTTTGCAGGCTCCGCTGCATCATCATTTTCAGCTTCTGGGCTGGAAAGAACCGAAAATCGTTTTTCGGTTCGTGATTATTGCGATTCTTTTCGCGCTTTTGAGTTTATCAACATTGAAATTGCGTTAATAAATTGAATTTAGAAGGCAAAAAAACTTTGATTCTCGGCGCGGGGAAATCCGGCATCGCGTCAGCGAAATTTTTAGCGAAGCGCGGCGCAACGGTCGCTCTGCACGATAAAAAACCAATTGAAGATTGGACGGAAGAGGCGCGGTCTTTGAAATCGGAAAAAATCGGGTTGATTGACGGAAATCTCCTTCGTGGCTGCTCGACCAAATTGATTTGGTGGTGATTTCGCCGGGAATTCCGACCGGTACGCTTCCGGCGCGCTATGTTGACCGCAAAGACGGCGAAGTGATCGGCGAAGTCGAATTGGCTTACCGATTTTTGAAAGGTCGAATCGTCGGCATCACGGGTTCAAACGGCAAAACGACAACGACGACTTTGATTGGTGAATTTTGAAAAATGCCGGCATTACGACGCAAATCGGCGGCAATATCGGAACGCCGCTCATTGATTTGGTGGAAAGTTCGACTGATGAAACGTGGACAGTTTGCGAGCTTTCGAGTTTTCAGCTTGAAACGATAAAAAATTTTCGTCCGAATGTTGCCGTCGCGCTGAACGTCACGCCGAATCATCTCGACCGTTACGATTTTTTCTCGGATTACGCGGCGGCGAAACATCGTTTGTTTATGAATCAGACGAGCGAGGATGTCGCAATTTTGAACGCCGACGATGCGATTACGGCGGATTGGGCGAACAATTTGCAGTCGAGCGTAAATTTGTTTTCAGTAAAAACAGAACTCGACGAAGGTTTATTTCTGCGCGGGCGCGACCTTATTTGCCGCGCCAACAATCGGGAAAAAGTTCTGACGACGCGTGACGAGATTTTTCTGCGCGGTCTGCACAACGTCGAAAACGTGCTGGCGAGTTTCGCCGCCGGACTTGCCTGCGGCGCGTCGCCGGATTCGATGCGCGAGACGGTGAAAAATTTCAAAGGCGTGGAACATCGCATCGAATTCGTCGCGGAAATCGCGGGCGTGAAATTTTATAACGATTCAAAAGCGACGAGCGTTGACGCGACTTTGAAAGCGGTCGAGGCGTTGAGCGAAATGGACGGAAAAATCAATTTGATTTTAGGCGGACGCGGCAAAAACGCGCCGTATCAGCCGCTTGCCGAACTGATAAAGGAAAACGTCAGACGATTGATTTTAATTGGTGAAGACGCAGGAAATATTGAAAGTCAGTTAAAAAATTACGCTGAAACAGTGCGTGCCGCAGATATGCCGGACGCAGTGAAAAAGTCTTTTGAAATGGCTGAAACGGGTGATTCGGTTTTGCTTGCGCCCGCGTGTGCGAGTTTTGATATGTTCAAAAGTTTCGAAGAAAGGGGCGCGATTTACAAATCCGAAGTAAATAATCTGAAGGATTTAAACCGCAGAGATGCAAAGGCGCAAAGTAAGCAGTAAATTCCTTTTGTTTCTCGGTAGAAAAAAGTATTGATGAAAAAACTTCGCATAGATTGGTTTTTATTTGCGATTGCCGCCAGCCTCGCTCTGTTCGGCGCGATTATGGTTTATTCCGCTTCGGCGATGATTTCTCTGAAAGAAACCGAGGGCGCGAGCCAATTTTCGTATTTTTATAAACAATTCGGTTTTACGCTTGCGGGTTTGATGGTGATGTTTGCGGCGAGCAAATTTGATTATCACTGGTATCAGGACAAGCGCGTCGTTTACGGGATTTTAATCGTCACAGCGGCACTTCTGCTGGCGGTTTACGGATTTCCGTCAATCAACGGTGCGAAACGCTGGATTCGATTTCCGGGCGTTTCGTTTCAGCCTTCGGAAATCGCCAAAATCGCGCTGCCGATTTTCTTCGCTTGTTTTTTAACCGAAAAAAAAGATGCGGTCGGCGAATTAAAGGAAACTGTTTTGCCGTGTGCGCTCGTGCTGGGCTTTTTCGGAAGTCTCATTATGTTCGAGCCGGATTTGGGAACGACGATGGTTTTATGCGCCATTTTCGTCGCTGTTTATTTCGCGGCAGGCGCGAAATGGATGCATATTTTGCTGACTTTGAGCAGTTTGGGAGTCGTCGGCGTGGCGGCTTTGGTCTTATCGCCGTTCCGTATGAAGCGAATGTTCGCGTTTCTCGATCCGTGGCAGCATTCGGAAGACGGCAGTTATCAGGTCGTGCAGGGACTTTACGCCATCGGTTCGGGCGGCATTTTGGGCGAAGGTTTCGCCAAAGGTCAGCAGAAGCTTTTCTATCTGCCGTATCCGTATTCGGATTTTATTTTCGCGGTCGTCGGCGAAGAATTAGGCTTGATCGGAACTTTGGCGGTCGTCGTTGCTTTCGGGCTTTTGCTCTGGCGCGGCACACGCGCCGCATTACTCGCGCCTGACCGTTTCGGAATGCTTTTGGGCATCGGCATTATTACCGGAATTACAGTGCAGGCATTGTTTAATATCTCGGTCGTGATTTCGATTTTGCCCGCCAAAGGAATTCCTTTACCGTTTATTTCTTACGGCGGATCATCAATTATCGTAACGCTGTTTGCCGTCGGGATTTTATTGAATATATCGCAGTTCGCGGGAACGGCTGCGAGCGAAAAATCAGAAACGTCAAACCGTCGGAAACGCGGCAAAACAGGTTTAAGATGAAAGTTTTAATCGCGGCAGGCGGAACCGGCGGGCATATTTATCCGGGAATCGCCGTCGCCAAAGAAGTTTTGCGGCGTGATGCGGACTCGAAAATTTTATTCGTTGGCACGAGTCGCGGTTTAGAAACGAAAATCGTTCCGGCAAACGGATTTGAATTATCTTTGATAAACAGTGCTGGTTTGAAAAACGTCGGCTTCGTCGGAAAATTAAAAGGCTTGTTTATTTTGCCGAAAAGTTTTCTTGAAGCGCGTCGGATTATTAAAGATTTCAAGCCGGATGTCGTTGTCGGCGCAGGCGGTTATGTTTCCGGTCCGATGCTTTTGACGGCGAGTTTGATGCGCGTTCCGACGCTCGTGATGGAATCGAACGCGCTGCCCGGTTTTACGAACCGAAAGCTCGCGCCGTTCATTAAAAAAGCGGCGTTGACATTTGAAGAAGCCTTGCCGTTTTTCGGCACAAAAGGAATTGTCACGGGCAATCCGGTGCGAAAGGAGTTTTTTGGAATCAAGCCGAAGCCGCGCGGCGAGAAAACGAATCTGCTGATTTTCGGCGGTTCGCAGGGTGCGAGGGCGATTAATAATGCGATGGTCGAAGCATTAAAAAGATTGTCGCACGATAAATTAAACGTCACGCACCAGACCGGCGAAGGCGATTTTGAAAATATTCGGGAAATGTATAATCGCGCCGGTTGGGGCGATATTGCGGAAGTGAAACCGTATATTTCGGATATGACGGCGGAATTTGCGAAAGCCGATTTGATAATTTGTCGGGCAGGAGCGACAAGTTGCGCGGAAATCGCTGCCGCCGGCAAAGCCGCTTTGCTGATTCCGCTTCCGACTGCCGCTGACGATCACCAGCGCAAAAATGCGGAAGCTCTGCAATCGGCGGGCGCAGCGCGAATGATTTTGCAAAAAGATTTGAGTGCGGAAAATTTAGCGCAGGAAATAAACGATTTGATTGATGCGCCGAAGAAAATTTCGGCGATGGAAACTGCCGCCAAAAAATTAGCCAGAGCGGACGCGGCGGAAATGACGGTTGATTTGATTGAGCAATTGAAAAATTAAACAATAAATGTTCAGACACGTTAAAAAAATTCACTTTATCGGCATCGGCGGCATCGGGATGAGCGGCATCGCCGAAGTTTTGTGCAATCTCGAATTCGCGGTTTCCGGTTCGGATTTAAAAAAATCGAAAAATACTGATCGGCTCGAAAAACTGGGCGCGACGATTTACGAAGGACACGCGGCGGAAAACGTCGGCGACGCGCAGGTCGTCGTTTATTCGTCAGCGGTCAAAGAAGATAACCCGGAAGTCATCGTCGCTAAAGAAAAGAAAATTCCGGTCATTCCGCGCGCCGAAATGCTCGCCGAATTGATGACTTTGAAACCGTATTCGGTCGGCGTTGCCGGTTCACACGGCAAAACTTCGACGACTTCGATGGTCGCGACCATTCTCGGACACGCAGGCGTTGATCCGACGACGATTGTCGGCGGCGTGGTTGATACTTTGGGTTCAAATGCGCGTTTGGGAACGAGCGATTGGTTCGTTATCGAAGCCGACGAAAGCGACCGTTCGTTTTTGATGCTGTCGCCGACAGTTTGCATCGTGACGAATATTGACCGCGAACATATGGAATCTTACAAAGGAATGGATGACGTGACGCAATGTTTCACCGATTTCGTCAACAAAGTTCCGTTTTACGGCGCGGCTGTTTTATGTCTCGATGACCCGAATGTGCAGTCAATTATTCCGTCGATCAAACGTCGCCGCGTGACTTACGGATTCACCGCGCAAGCCGATGTTTCGGCGCATAATATCGTCTCTAACGATACGTTCGGTTCGACTTTTGAAGTTTGGCGCGGCGCGGAAGTTTTGGGCGAAATAAATTTGCCTGTTCCCGGCAGACACAATGTTTATAATGCTTTAGCAGCAACGACGGTCGCGCTTGAACTCGACATCGCGTTTGATAAAATCAGCTGAGGCATTTGCAAAATTTAAAAACGCGAACCGCCGATTTCAGTTCAAAGGCGAAGCGAACGGCATCACGCGTCGTTGACGATTACGGGCATCATCCGACGGAAATTACGGCGACGCTTTCCGCCGCCAAAGAAGGTTCAGGCGGACGGCGCACGGTCGTCGTTTTCCAGCCGCATCGCTATACGCGCACCAACGAATTGATGGAAGATTTCGCCCGCTGTTTTAATAACGCCGATGTGCTTTATCTGCTGGATATTTACGCGGCGAGCGAACCGCCGATTGAAAATGTGACGGCGGAAATTCTGGCGGAAAAAATCAATGAATTCGGACATAAAAACGTGCATTATATCGGTGACATTGAAACCGCCGCCGAAAAAGTGACGGAAAATTTACAGCCGGGCGATTTAGTTATCACGCTCGGCGCGGGAAGCATTACGCGACTTTCCGACGAAATTTTGGAGGTTTTGAAACAAATGACAATCGCAAAAACGGGGAACGGCTCGCAAAACAATTATGGCGACCGAGAAAGCAACGCGCGACGACGCGAAAAACGCGCCGACACCGAAATCGAAAAAAGATTCGGACGCGCTGACAAATTTTTTCGTGCCGCTTTTTTTTATCGTCGGCATTTTATTCTGTCTCGGATTTTTATCGTTTATGGGTTATCGAACGGTGACGGCTTCGGCGTTTTTCGATGTTAAAAATATTGATGTCCGCGGAGTGACCCGCGCTTCCAAAGATGACATCGAACGAATCGCGCGTTCATATTCGGAAAAATCGGGCGTTTGGAATGCCGATTTGAATGCAATCAAAACGGACGTTGAAAAAATTACCGTCGTTAAAACGGCGGTCGTTTCGCGTGTTTTGCCCGATGGTTTGCGCATCAATGTAACCGAACGCGTTCCAAGAGCGGTTGTCCATTTGGAAGCTGGCGATTTTTGGGCGGATGATGAAGCAATAATTTTCGGCGAAGTCGGCAAAGATGAAACGCGTCCGCCGTTTGTTTTGCGCGGTTGGGACGAAACGAAGAGCGATAAGTCTGTAAAAGATAACCGTGAACGGGTAAAAATTTATTTGAAAATGCTTGACGAATGGCAGGATTTTGAGCTTGCCAAGCGCGTCAGCGCGGTTAATCTGGCTGATTTGCGCGAGCCGCAAGCCATCGTTCAGGATTCGGGTGAAACGGTGACGATTATTTTGGCGAACGAAAATTATAAAAATCGCTTGAAATCAGGTTTGGAAAAAATCGCCGGACGCGGCAGAGAAGTCAAATCAATTGATGTCAGCAGCGGCAGTGAAAGATTGGCGTTTCGGGAAAGTATAATTTTAATTCAAATCGAAACAAAAAGAGATGAATCGTGAAATACAGGCAGTCGGTTTAGACATCGGCACAAGCAAAGTTCGATGCATCATCGGCGAACCGTCGGACGGCGGCAAGATGAACATCGTCGGCGTCGGGCAAGCCGAATCGCGCGGTTTGCGGCGCGGTATTGTCACGACGACCGACGCGGTTGCCGAATCTATTCACAAAGCGGTCGAAGAAGCCGAACGAATCAGCGGTTTGGAAATTCATTCGGCGACCATCAATCTGTCAGGCGAACATCTGCGCGGCGAAAATAAAAGCGGTGTCGTCGCCGTCGCGGGCGCAGGACGCGAGATTTCCACCGAAGATGTCGAACGCGCCGTCGAATCGGCAAGCGCGATGCAACTGCCCGCCGGTTGGGAAATCGTTGATCGTCTGCCGCAGGAATTTATCATTGACGGGCAAGACGGAATCATCGAGCCGATTGGAATGCGCGGCGCGCGACTGGAAAGCCGGATTCACGTTGTTTCAAGTCCGAGCGCAGGCAAACAAAATGTCGTCAAAGCGGTTCATCGCGCCGAATCTGGAAATCGAAAGTATGATGCTCGAACCGCTCGCGGCGGCGAACAGCACTTTGACCGACGATGATAAAGAATACGGCTGCGCGCTGGTCAATATCGGCGCGGAAGTGACGAGTTTGATGATTTTCGGACGCGGCGCGGTTCAGCATACGATGGTTTTTCCGTTTGGCGGAATGCATTTTACGAAAGATATCGCGCATCGGTTTGCGCGTTTCGATTCCCGAAGCGACGAAAATCAAACATTTTTACGGCTGCGTCGCCGGATTTTTGATGGACGAAGACAGAACGCCAGATCAGTCATCGAAGTTACGCCGGTCGGCAGACAGGAAACGCGCCAACTATCGAAAGAAATTTTGTGCGACATAATGCAGCCGCGCGCGGTCGAACTTTTGCAGCACGTCGCGCACGAAGTTTTCAACGTGCGCGGGCAGATTTCGAGCGGCGTGGTTTTAACCGGCGGCGGTTCTCTGAGTCGCGGAATGGTCGAGATTGCCGAACAGGTTTTCGACGCGCCGACGAGACTCGGATTTCTCGAAGCAAAAGACTTCGGCGGACTGCTCGACGAAGTGCAAAATCCCGAATGGGCGGTCGCCGGCGGACTGGCTTTAGCTTCGATGCGGACGCAAATTCAGACAGCATTCGACAGGCGGAAGTTCACCGACGCGGAAAGTTGCCGAGTGGTTTGAAAATTTTCGAGAAAAATTTAGGTAAATGTAACATCTGGACTGGATTTTTAACCGCAAATCATTGTATGCTTTTTCGCCAGAGACACAATATCTTGTTGAAACCGGAAAACACCTCGAAAATTCATCACGATTAGATTTAAGCGGTAAATTCAGATAAAGTAATCATACATATTATACGGAACGGACGGTCTTTTAATGAAAAATAATAAGCTAAATATCTTTATTGACGAACCGCCAATCACAGGCGCGAAAATCATTGTCATCGGCGTTGGCGGCGGCGGCAGCAACGCTGTCAATCGAATGATCGAAGCGGGCATCAAAGGCGTTGACTTTATCGTCGTGAATACGGACGTTCAGGCATTGAACGATTCGCAGGCTCCGGTAAAAATTCAGCTCGGCAGCGAACTCACACGCGGACTCGGCGCGGGCGCGAACCCGGAAATCGGACGCAAAGCCGCGATTGAAGATACTGAAAAAATTATTGATGTTCTGCAAGGCGCGGATATGGTTTTCGTCACCACCGGCTTAGGCGGCGGAACCGGAA
Source organism: Pyrinomonadaceae bacterium (assembly GCA_963761145.1). Lineage (GTDB taxonomy): Bacteria > Acidobacteriota > Blastocatellia > Pyrinomonadales > Pyrinomonadaceae. Next base: position 54,046 of record CAVXFU010000002.1, on the reverse strand, counting down.
CCGGAGCCGCGCCGGTGATTGCCGCTCTCGCTATCGAACTTGGCGCACTGACCGTCGCCGTTGTCACCAAACCGTTTAATGTCGAAGGCAAAAAACGAATGCGGCAAGCCGAAGAAGGTTTGGCAGATTTGCGCGGCTGCGTTGATACGATTATCACAATTCCGAACTCCAAGTTAAAAGAAGTCGAAGAGAAAATTTCGATTATGGAAGCATTCCGTCGCGCTGACGAAATTCTTCTGCAAGCCGTGCAGGGAATTTCCGATTTGATTACTGTTTCGGGAATTATCAATCTCGATTTCGCTGACGTTAAATCGGTGATGCAGGGAATGGGCGTGGCGTTGATGGGCATCGGACACGGAACGGGCGACGGCGCGGCGATTAAAGCGATGAAGGCGGCGATTGACTCGAAATTGCTTGAAGAAAATTCGATCAAAGGAGCGAAAGGCGCGCTTATCAATATCACCGGTTCTAAAAATATGCCGCTCGATGAAATCGAAGATGCTATTTCGTTGATTCACGAAGAAGCACACGAAGATGCCAATATTATTTTCGGTACGGTCTTTGATGAAAGTATGAACGATTCGGTTAAAATTACGGTTATCGCCACCGGTTTCGATAACAAACAGGCGACGATGCCGCAGACCACCGCGCCGGAAATTTCCACTCACGCCGTCGCAAATTTCAACGGTCAATCGCCGTTTAACAATTCTCACGACGGAAATCGGGACGAAGATATAAATGTTCCGACGTTTATTCGCCGACAGGCTGATTAATCCGAACAGTTATTTTGACAATTGGAAGTAAAGGTTAAATTTTCTATTTGAAAACGGAGGCTGGAAGAAAATATGCCGAATTTTACACGGCAAAGCGACGGTGTGGAGACGCGCAAAAGATTACCGCCGTCGCCTGAGACAAACGCCGAAACATATTATTATAAAAAGCAGATTGATGCGCGCACGAAAATGGTAATTATTTTAACTGACGGCGAAGCAATCGAAGGCACTATCGAATGGTATGACCTTGACGCTTTGAAGGTAACTCGCTCTGAAGCACCGAATTTGCTGCTGCTGAAACACAACATAAAATATATGTATAAGGCAGCGGACAAAAAGTAAAAACCAAAGTCGAAAAACTAAATGGGCAAAAGTGCGGAACTGTTTCTAAGCTTTTGCTTTTTGCTTTTGAGTGACAGTTGAAAATAAAATGACAAAATTGAACACTGAATCTGACAAAGAGATAAAACCAGCATCGGGACTTTTACCGCGAGTCGGAATCACGATGGGTGATGCCGCCGGAATCGGGGCGGAAATTATTCTTAAAGCTCTAACTGACGAAAAATTAAGACAAATTTGCTTGCCGTATATTATCGGCGATAAGAAATTTTTGCAAAAGACGGCGCAAAATTTGCAATTGGAATTCGATTTTGTCGAAGCCGATGAAAATTCGTTTCTGCTTCCGAATCAAATTGCGGTTTACGATTTAAAGAATCTCAATAATAAAATAATTACGGGCACGGATTCGGCAATCGCAGGAAAAGCCGCCGCCGAATATATCGAAACTGCGGTTCAGTTATGGCGCGAGAAAAAAATTGACGCGATTGCGACTGCGCCGATCAGCAAAAAAGCGATTGCGCTCGGCGGCTACAATTATCCGGGACATACGGAATTTCTGGCAGAGTTAACCGGCACGAAAGAATTTGCGATGAGTTTTTTTGCCGAAGATTTACGCGTCGTTTTGCTTTCGACGCACGTTAGTTTGCGCGACGCCATTGAGTTGGTGAAAAAAGAAAAGCTGGTTGATTTGATAAAATTTTCGCACCGGGAAATTTCCAAACTCTTAAAACGCGATGCGCGGATCGCCGTTGCCGGACTCAATCCGCACGCTTCGGAAAGCGGTTTATTCGGCGCGGAAGAAGCTAACGAAATCATTCCGGCGATTAATGAATGTCGTGAAAAATTCGGCATTGATGTGTCCGGCGCGTTTTCGCCGGACACAATTTTCCTGCGCGGATTCAAAGGCGAATTCGACGCGGTTATTGCCTGTTATCACGATCAGGCGACGATTGCCGTCAAATGTCTGTCGTTCGGCGCGGCGGTCAACGTCACGCTCGGTCTGCCGCTGGTCAGAACATCGGTTGATCACGGAACGGCGTTCGATATTGCCGGAAAAAATCTCGCGGACGCTTCAAGTATGCGAGCCGCGATAAATTTGGCGGCAAAATTATCGGCGAATTCGTAAATTCAGCGAAAAATCTGCTAGTATTAAGTCAGGGGCAAAACAAGCATTTACTTAAAATGAATGAAGAGCAAAGCGGCGAACAGGCAAGAGTTTTAATAGCCGACGACGATCCGGCGATTTTACGGCTGGTCAAAGCAATAGTCGAAAAAGAAGGTTACACGGTCGTTCCGGCGCGTGACGGCAAAGAAGCGTATAAATTACTGCAATCGGGCGAACCGTTTGCGGCGGCGATTTTCGACGTGGTGATGCCGTATATTCAAGGCACCGAACTCGTGCGTTATATGCAGTCGGAAAAGAAACTGATGAAAATTCCCGTGCTGATGATGACGGCGGAACAAAATCCGAGACTTTCGTCAGACAGTTTTTCGGCGGGCGCAGTGGCGTTTTTGCCGAAACCCTTTACGACTTCGCAGCTTCAGACAATGCTGCGAATGTGCGTGCAGAGAAGTCAGGGAAATCAAAAATAGCTTTAACAACAGTAAAAATAATGTAGTTGAGAAACAACACGAAAAGAACTTTTGATTTGATTCGTGTTGTTTTGTGTTCGGCGGTTTCCATCTTGTTTGAGGAGAAAAGTTTTCAGTGGCAAAACGCAAATTACTTCTGGCAGACGATTCAATGACGATTCAAAAAGTCGTTAATCTGACGTTTGCCCGCGAAGACTTCGAAGTTACCGCCGTCTGCGACGGCGACGCGGCGATGATAAAATTCACCGAAGATTTACCGGATTTGGTATTGGCTGATGTCAATATGCCCGGTCTCGACGGCTACGAAATTTGCGAAATAATCAAACAGGACGAAAAAACAAAGCATATTCCGGTTATTTTTTTAGTCGGCACATTTGAGCCGTTTGATGAAGAAAAAGCCGAACGCGTCGGCGCGGATGATTTTCTGACCAAGCCTTTTCAATCAATTCGACAGTTGGTTGATAAAATTTCAAATTTGCTCGCGGCAAAAAGAGACGAAAAAATTTTCCTGCATCCAATAGAAAACCCGGACGATCCGGTCAGCAGTTTTGCCGACACTTTGGAAATGATGCCGACCAACGAATTTGATACGGCGGACGATTCCATTGAAAATCTCGGCGACACGGGAATGGACGACGAAATGATTGAGACATCGCAAATCGGCAGCATTCCGATTGACGAATTTCACAAATTTGAATCTGCGCCCGCATATCAGTCGTTTGCCGAAGACATTGATCCAACCGCGCTGAAAACGCCGTACATTTCGGAAGCAATCGTAGATTATCCGCCTGATGACGATTGGGCGAAAACACAGCCGTTATCAAAATCCGACCTTGAACAAATCAGAGCTGAATCTGAAAAAGACAAAACCGGGTCGCATCGTGGATTTTGATGAATTCGATTTACTGGAATTTCCGCATGCAAGTTTGACAAAAACTTCCACCGAAATCATACCCGATGATTTTGCCGCCGAAATTGAGACGCCGCAAGAAAACGCGACTAAAATAGCTGAATCTAACGAACCGCAGAGTGAGATTGCGGACGATTCGGTGCGGACGGAAAATCTTTCGCCTGAATTGATCGAAGCCATCGCCGAAAAAGTCGCGGAAAGATTTTCAAATAAAGTAGTCAAAAAAATCGTCCGTGAAGTTATGGCGCAAATGGAGAAGAAATAATAAGCAGGGAAAATCAAATCTAAAACTTTCGCGGTTAGTTTTTGCCATAAGCAGATGAAAACTAACCGCTTTTGTTTTAGAATGAAAATTTTAGCCACAGAGGTCACAGAGAAATCAGAAAGGAAATTTAAAAACCGGTAATTCACATTTCTATCCGACAATTGTTATTGATTTTTTTCTGTCTCTTTTCATACTCTGCGTTCTCTGTGGCACATAAATCTTATGGAAATCGCTAAAGCATATAATCCGAAAGAAGCCGAAGAAACGCATTATCAAACGTGGGAAGCGAACAACTGTTTCGCGCCCGAAATCAACGAAAATCCTGACGCGAAAGCCTTTTCTATCGTCATTCCGCCGCCGAATGTCACGGGCAGTCTGCATATGGGACACGCGCTTCAGCATACTTTGATGGACGTTCTAATCAGCGCTGGAAACGGATGCAGGGTTTTCGCACGTTGTTTCTCGTCGGCGTTGACCACGCGGGAATTTCGACGCAGTTGATGGTCACGCGCCAACTGAAAAAAGACGAACACAAAACGCCGCAGGACATCGGGCGCGAGGCTTTCGTGGAAAAAGTTTGGGCGTGGAAAAATCAATTCGGCAGCACGATTACCAATCAGATTCGCCGCGAAGGTTTGTCGGTTGACTGGTCGCGCGAGCGTTTTACAATGGATGAAAACTTGTCGCACGCCGTGCGAAATGTTTTCGTGCGTCTGTATGAAGAAGGTTGGATTTATCGCGGTAAGCGCATCGTAAATTGGTGTCCGAAAGATAAAACCGTACTGTCGGATTTGGAAGTTAAAGAGGAAACGAAAAAAGACGGCAAACTTTTTTACCTGCAATATCCGGTGAAAAATTCGGATGTGAAAATTACTGTCGCCACAACGCGCCCGGAAACGATGCTCGGCGATACGGCGGTCGCCGTTAATCCCGAAGACGAGCGCTACAAAGATTTAATCGGAAAAACGATTGAATTGCCTCTAACAAATCGAGAAATCCCCATTGTCGCTGACGATTATGTTGATGCGGAATTCGGAACCGGCGCGGTGAAAATCACACCGGCGCACGATTTGAATGATTACGAACTCGGTCAGCGTCACGATTTGCCGCAGATCAGCGTGATGAACCTGGACGCGACGATGAACGCGGACGCCGGCGCAGAGTTTGAAGGATTTGGACAGATACAAGGCGCGTGAAAAAGTTGTCGAGAAATTTGAAGAACTCGGCTTGTTAGAAAAAATTGACGATTACGAAATGGTTTTGCCGACGTGCGAGCGGTGCAAAACCGTTATCGAACCGCTTTTGTCCGAGCAGTGGTTTTGCAAAATGGACGAGATGCGCGATATGGCTTTGGATTCGTTGAATTGTGAAGGTGCGCCGCATTTTTCGCCGCAAGTGCCGCATGAAAAAGCGTATACGGCTGTGGCTGGAAAATCTGAAGGACTGGACAATTTCGCGCCAGCTTTGGTGGGGACATCAAATTCCCGCGTGGTATGACGAAGCGGGAAATATTTATGTCGCCCGACACGAAAGAAGAAGCGATGGAGCAATCGAAAACCGCGAAAATTATGCAGGACGCGGATGTTTTGGATACTTGGTTTTCGTCCGCGCTGTGGGCGTTTTCGACTTTGGGCTGGGACGGCGAAACGACCGAAACGGAAGATTTGAAATCGTTTTACCCAACCGATGTTTTGGTCACGGGACGCGATATTATTTGTCTTTGGGTTTCGAGAATGGTGATGACCGGCTTAAAATTCGTCGGCGAAAAACCGTTTAAGGACGTGATTATACACGGCACGGTTTTGGACAAAAACGGACAGCGAATGTCGAAGACGAAAGGTAACGGCATTGATCCGCTCGATGTTTTCGAGAAATACGGCGTTGACGCGACGCGCATCACTCTGGCTGGTTCTTCGACCGGCTTGGACTTTGCATGGCGCGATGAAAAAGTCGAATCGTTCCGCAATTTCGCCAACAAAATCTGGAACGCGACCCGTTTTTGTTTGATGAACAGCGACGGCGCAAAGGTTGATGCGGCGAGTTTGGCAAAAGCGGAAAGTCTCAACGATAAATGGATTGTTTCGCGTTTGAATAAAACGGCATTTGCTTTGAATAAAGCACTCGAAACTTATCAGTTTCACGAAGCCGTGCAGATTCTTTATCATTTTTTCTGGGACGATTTTTGCGATTGGTATATCGAACTTGTCAAGGACGAGATCACGGCGGAAGTGGCGAACGATTCGCGCGACGCGGCACGTTCTCGAATTATTACGATTCTCGAACAGGCTCTGCGCCTTTTACATCCGTTTATGCCATTTTTAACCGAAGAACTTTGGCAAAAACTGCCCGACGTTTCGAGCGGTATGCACAACGGCGCATACAAAAACGCCGCGCGGACGATTATGCTCGCTGATTTTCCGACAGGCGACGCTTCGCTGGTTGATGAAAAGGCTGAATCGGAGATGCAGGCGGTAATAGAATTGATTTCAAAGGTGCGAAATATTCGCGCTGAAATGAGTATTAAACCGAGCGATAAACCGGCGATTCACATCGCGGCGAGAGCGGATTTGCAACAGATTTTCAAACAAAATGAAGCGCAAATCTTAAAGCTCGCCCGCGCCGAACAATTAAATCTGTCCGCAACGCTCGACGTGCCGAAAGCGTCGGCGAAAGCTGTCATCGCGGGCGCGGAAATCGCTGTGCCGCTCGAAGGATTGATTGATTTTGAAAAGGAAATCGCGCGACTCGAAAATCAAAAGCACAAACTCGAAACCGAACGGCAAAGGTTAAACGGACAGCTTTCCAATGCGAATTTCGTTGAACGTGCGCCGGTCGAAAAAGTCGAGGAAATTCGGATTCGCGTGGCGGAAATTGACGTGCAGGTGATAAGTTTGAAACAGAATTTAGAGGCTTTGAAATGAGTATGAAAAAGCTAAAGACGATTGTCTTGGTTGAGGCTTTATCGTTTTTTGCGCTTCTGAACGTCGCGGCGGACGCGACGTTTGAAAATGATGCTTTGATTGATTTAAAAAAAGAATCGGCGGCGATGAAGAAGGACGCGCTGAAGCCTCGGATCGTTACGGTGGCGGAAGAATTTGAAGACGAAGGTAAAACTTCGATTAGCCTTAGCAAATCAATCAGAGAAAGCGTGTCGCCTAACCGCAGTCATTATGTTTTCGAGACCAGAACGGTGAAAGGCATCGAGCGCACCGAATACAAATACGTACGCCAATATTTCGACTGAATACTTCTGGGTTCGACAGTCGCGGAAGAATGATTAAATCAGACTCGGAACTTCAATACGGCAATACGAAAAAAATCTTCGCGCACGACGGATGAATACGACTGTAACGCGAATACCAAAATCGGAGCCCCGATTATGAGAAAGCAAACTAAACAAAAATCAAAATAGAAAAAGGAGAATTGCAAATATGCCCGACTGCAAACAATACGGCGGCATCACACGCGCCGAACTCGGCAATTTGAGAAAAGATTTAGCCAAAGAGGGAATTGAAGTTCCCGAAGGCGACGATGTTGAGGTCAGCGGACCATTCGGCGTGAAGTTACAGGCGATTTATAATGAAGCGAAGGAAACTTTGAAAATCTGCATTACGAAAAAACCTTTTTACATTCCCGAATCGGAAGTGTGGAAAATCGTAGACACGGGAACCGCGCCGTACGCTGATTGATCGTTTAAGATAATAAAAAAGAAATTTATGAACTTTTTAGAAAACAGTGACATTCTTGCCGACATCGGCGAATTTCTGCGCGAAGACATCGGGCGTGGCGACATAACCACGCAGTCAACCGTTTCGGAAGATGTGCGCGGAATGGGAAAATTTCTGGCAAAAGAAAATTTGGTGATTTGCGGCTTGGAAGTCGCCGAAGCCGTCTTTGCGCATCTTGACCCCGAATCGCCGGAACTCGAAACGACTTTCAGCGAAGGTGACGAAGTAGAATCAGGAACCGTTTTTGCTACGATGAAGGGTTATGCCGACGTTCTTTTGACTGGAGAACGTGTCGCGCTTAACTTGATACAGCGAATGTCCGGCGTAGCCACGCTGACGCGTCAGTTCGTCAAAGCTATCGAAGGGACAACCGCGTCGATTGTTGACACGCGAAAAACAACGCCGGGTCTGCGAATGCTCGAAAAATATGCGGTCGAAGTCGGCGGCGGAAAAAATCACCGACTCGGTTTGGACGACGGTGTTTTGATAAAAGATAATCACATCGCGCTCGCCGGCGGTATTACCGAAGCGATCACCGCCGCGAAATCAAAAGTCGGACATTTGCACAAAATTGAGGTTGAGATTTCAAATTGGGCACAGCTTCGTGAAGCCGTCGAAGCCGGCGCGGAAATTATCCTGCTCGATAACCAAACGCCGGAAGAAGCCAGAAAATTAGTCGAAATGGCGCGCGGGATGAACCCGAACGTTCTGCTCGAAGCGTCGGGCGGAATGGATTTGGATCGAGTGCGCTTCTATGCCGAAGCCGGAGTTGACCTGATTTCCGTCGGTCGTTTAACGCATTCGGCGAGGGCGGTGGACATTTCATTTAAAATTCAGGCAATTTAAGCGGATGAAAATTTACAAAATAATCGGCATCGCCGTCGGCGCGATAGTTGCGGGAACGGGTATCACTTTATCCGCGCTCAATCCGACCAATCGCGCCGAAACAGGCGAAACGGCGACGGACGATTTGCAAACGCGTCGCTACGAACTGCCGGACGACGGACGATATGCGACGGAAAAATCACTCGCGGTAATGCAGATAGAAAGAATTTTGTCGGAGCAGAAAACCTACGGGCGAAGCTGGAAAGTTGTCGAGACAAAAATGGAAAACGATTTGATAACTATCAAAGCCGAAGTTCCGGTCGTGTTTTTCACCGATGATTTGGAAGTGAGAATTGAGTTTCTGCCAATGCAAAAGATTGGTTCGGCACGGAGAAAAGCGATTATTAATATTCGCTCCGCGTCGCGCGTCGGAAAAAGTGATCTGGGCGAAAACCAACGGCACATCAAGCAGCTTCTCGAAGCACTCGATTTCGCTTTTGCAGACGAAAAACTCTAAACTGCAATCAGTTTGCCGTTTGGCTTTTCCTCGCCGGTCAAACTGAGCATTTCTTCGGTCGGTCGGAGACTCGGCGTAAACCAGATTACCAATGTCGAAACGATCAGCGCGACGGTGCAGGCGATTCCGCCTTCGATGCCGTAATCTCCGCCGCTCAAAATTGGCGAGCCACCGCTTTTCGCCTGCAATAGCGGTGCAACGGTGATTTCATTGATACCGCTGACGCTGATACCCAAAACCGCGCCCTGGACCCAGTTCCATGCTAAATGCAACCCGAACGCTAACCATAAAGTTCTGGTTTTCAGATAAGCCGCGCCGAACCACAAACCGGCTAAAGCGGTATTGACGAAGGAAAGGTAATTCGCGCTCGGATTGCCTGTGTGCGTGTAGGCGAACAGCGCACAGGTTAAAACGATGCCGAGTAAAATCAAGTGTGCGCGGGTAAAAGTTTGCAAAATATAGCCGCGAAAAAAGGCTTCTTCCGCCGCTGCGCCAAATGCAAATACGACGAGCGAAACTGCAAGCGTAAAGAAAATCGCCCGACTTCCAGCCGCTGCATTATATTGAAAACTCATCGCGCCGGAGATAAACGCAATTAACGCTGCCAATCCGATTGAACCCGCGCCGATGATTAATCCCGATGCGAAATCTTTAAACCAATTTTTCGTGAACCACGCGCCGAGTGCGCGAAACGGTAAATCTTCCAGAAACTTACCGCACAGCCAGCCGACTAAAATTGCCAGCGTCAGCAACACAATCTGCGGAAGCAAAAAGCCTGTTAAATTGCCATATGGAAAATCAGCGGGTAAATAATAAATTATCGCGCCCAAAATTGCGCCGATCAATCCTGACGCAAGCAGCAGCGCGAGCATAAAAACTGTAAACCGCCAACCGCTTCGCAACCGCCCTTTTTGGTTAATAAAAACTTCGTTGAAATTCATAAGATTTTTCGGGCTTTATTATAAACGAAAAAGCGCGGACAAAACATCCGCGCTTTTCTCTGAATTGAAATTATATTTACTCGGGCAAAACTTCGGTCGGACTTGCCGGCGGCAGTACGAGCGCGTTCTGTCCGGCTTCAATCGTCACCGGCGAATTCCAAAGCACGAAACCATTACCGCTTTTCGCGACGGCGAACAAATAATATTCATCGGGTTTGACATCTTTAAGAGACGCTTTGCCGCTTGAATCGGTCGTAACGCTATACGCGGTATTTCTGCTGATTGCGCTCATCGCCTGACGACTGATATTGCCGTAACGCGACGAATTGACCATTCCCATCCCGATTGCCGTCAGCAAACTTTGTCCCGAATCGTTTTCAATGTTGGCAGAATCCAAAACCGACTGCGGATCTTTTTTCAAAAGATAAAATTTTGTTCCGCGAACCGGCTGCGGCTGACTGCTGTTACGGCTCATAACCTTCGCTTCCAGATTAACGGTTCCTTTATCGGGCGGAAGCGCAGTAGCAGTCGAAGGAACAGTCGTTGTGGTCGAAGGTGCAGGCGGCAGTGTCGTCGTCGTTACAGTTGAAGACGGCACGCTGACTTGACTCGGTTGCGAGGTTGACGGCACAACCACTTGATTCGGTACGGATTCCGGTCGAATCGTCGTCTCACGAGTAGAATTTCCGGTCGTCGGCTGTCCGGCGATTCTGACATTAATGTTGCGCTGCGCATCTTCATCGCTGTTACTGCGCATAAAAGCAAATAACACAAATACCAAAACAAGACCGAGAAGCCCGATAGGAATAAAAGCCCATTTTGGAAAACCGTTGTCTTCCTCGACAAATTCCTGCACAACCACGCGCGGCGGCACATTCGGACGAACAAACGGATGACCGCAGTTCGGACACGCAACTGCTGTTGACGCTACTTCGTGAGCGCATTCAGGACAAATTATTAACGACATATTGAATTTTCTCCTTTTTTTCAATCAAATTGACTGAATCTTAAAACTCGAAAGCTAGTATGCAATTAGCGAACCGTAAAAAAATCGTATCAATTTGAGTTTGATAATGATTAGATATCAATGATTTATCTCAAACGGAATTTTTTGTGTTACTGAATGACGTTCTTTCCAACCGCAGAGACAGCATTGCTCACCAAATTTTTCCATAAGAAATCGTTTTATGTAATTAGATATCTGAGGAAACGCTTTTCCTTTATTACCGCTGTGGAGTCCGGTTTTCCAATTGAGAATGAATTTTTTGAATTGAAAGTCAGATTGACATTTATTAGAGCAGTGTTTATAGGTCTTTCTTTTGGTAGGTTGTGAGCAATTTAGACATATCATTTTGAATACACCTAAAAAGAATTATGCCGATGTACGGAATCGAACCGCAGACATTTTGATTACAAATCAAACGCTCTACCAACTGAGCTACACCGGCACAAGCAATTGTTCTGAAACAATCGCAAGTTAAAAATACTACAAAATCAAATTCATTTCTGCAAGTTTGAAGAGAAATAAATATATGTTCAACATAAAAATAAATGTTGACGATTGTTTAACCAAAAGGTTACGATAGGAATTGCCCGAAAATGCGGGCGAATTGTATATTTTTAAACTTGCCTCTTTCTTTTTTATTCAGGGTAGAAACTTCAAAATCAGTCAGTAGTCTAAGGAGAATAACGTGAATTTTCAGAAAATTTATAAAACCAGCTTCGGAACGCTTTTTTTTGTTTTGGTAATTTTAACAGGAGCGGCGATGGCGCAAAAACCGCGCACCGCGCCCACGCCGACGATGATTATCGCGCGGGATGACCGAAAAATTGCGGTAGCGGGAAGCAATAACTTGTATTGTGCGGGTTATGTTGAAACCGGAGACGTTAATACCGCGAACGAAATCGTCGGTGCGGAAAACGAACAGGAACAGAATATTTATTCGCAGGGCAACAACGTCTATATCAATATGGGCGCGAACCGCAATGTCAAAGTCGGCGATATGTTTTCGGTGATTCGCCCGCGCGGACGAGTTGAAACGCGCTGGACGAAGCAAAGAAATCTTGGTTTTTATGTGCAGGAAGTCGGCGCGGTCAAAGTTGTTAAAGTCAACGCCGAATCGTCGGTGGCACAGATTATCGCTTCGTGTGACAATCTTCTGCTCGGCGATTTGCTTCAGCCGACACCGGCGCGAACCAGTCCTATATTTGAAAAACGCCCGTCGTTTGATGTTTTCGCCGATTCGTCGGGCAAAACTTCGGGCAGAATATTTATGGCGCGTGACGGGCGCGAGCTGCTCGGACGTGAGCAGATTGTTTATATTGACCTCGGAAACAAAGACAACGTGAAAGTCGGCGATTATATGACGATTTATCGTCCGCTCGGCAGAGGCGGTTTATTTGAAAACGACGAAGACGAATCGGTTCCGGCACGCGACGAAAATTTCCAAAGCAACGAATATCGCGGCGGTAAATTTTCGAACCAAGCCGCTCGCAAATCGGGCAGCAAAGCCGAAGGGCGCGTCGTCAAGACCGATAAAGCTAAAGAAGGCAGACAGAAAGGTTTGCGAAAAGTCGTCGGCGAACTTGTAATTCTGAACGTTAAAGAAAAAACGGCGACGGCGGTAATCACGCGCACGGCGCAGGAAATACACACGGGCGACAGCGTTGAACTTCAGTAAAATAAGTAACAAACAGAAAAAGAATTGCGAGTGTTTCGACATTCGCAATTCTTTTTCTTTGAGGGTAAAAAGCACTTACCGAAACTATTCGCTTTTAACTATGCATTAGTTTTATCAGGTAAATTCAACAAATCATCTCGAAAAATAGCGAACAGTTTATGGTTGACATCGAGGTTTTCGTTATTCAAAAGCTGTCTGAAAAGTAATATTGAAAGCGCGTCGAAGTTCTTAATTCTACATTTTTATTCGCATATAAACGGTTTTATTCGGATGTAAATTTAGAATGTAGAATGCAAATTTAAGAATTAACTTTGGGTTTTATTTTAATCGCGTCAGAACTTTCCAGCAGAACATCCTTCAGGGTTTTACGGCGGTTGTTTTCGGTGAAGAAGTATTTGAAATAATCGAACATTGACCAGAGCGCAGTGGCGACGGAAACCCATAATGCGCCGCGTCCGACTAAATAACCGAAAACGCGCCAGTCATCGGTGTTGAGGGAAAAGCTGAATAGATGTGCGAAAGCGGTTTGTACTTCGGCGACTTCCCAGAAGCGAAACGTCGGCAAAAACAAGCCGAAATTTGAAACCGGAACTTTGCCGGTTGCGCCGGCGACGAGCAGTGCGACGATTGCCACACACTGCGCCCACATTTTTATTTTGCCCGACGTTTGCGCCTGAATAACGATGCCTTCGGTTACGGCAATTGAACGCAAGCCCGTAATAATAAATTCTCTGCCGAGAATTATTACAACGACCCACGCCGGAGCGAGATGTTTTTCGACCAAAACGATTAACGCGGCGGAAATCAATAATTTATCGGCAATCGGGTCGAGCAGTTTTCCGAAATTGGAAACCTGATTGCGGCGGCGGGCGAGATGTCCGTCTAAGATATCGGTCAATGAAGCCGCTAGAAAAATCGCAATAGCGAGCGCGTAACTGCTGATGCCGAGATAATCCTCGGCAATCGGTGTCAGTAAGATCACGACCAGCAAAGGGACGAGAACGATACGCGCGACAGTTAGATAATTCGGCAGATTCACAGATTTTATTATACGCCTTTCGGGAAAATAACAGTGTAAGTTCCTGAGCAAATCGGTGTCAAGAATCTGAAAATATTTCGTAACGGAAAGTTCAAATCGAAAAAAATCAGTGTATAATTACGAACGTGGACACTACGATTTTACCGCCGACACGCAAGGGCAGAGATTACGAAATTCGCGCTATCGGTCTGCGTGAATTTGCCGGTTTGCGGAAAGACGACGAACGGCTTAATCCGTTTGAATTGGCGCGTTACGCCAATTTACTGGTTGCTTCATTCGAGCAAATCGAGCCTTTTTTGACTGAAGAAACAAGGGCGCATCTGCTCGGCGCAGGCAGCGATAAATGGTCGGGCGGCGCGTGTTCGCAGACGCTTTTCGACGGGCGGAAACTTATAATATTAAATCCGACGCACAACGACAATCGCAAAAACGCGACCTTAATGGAAGAAATTTGCCACGTTTTTCTCGGTCACAAACCGTCGCGTCTGGCAGTTGAAACGATTAACAAACACGGCAAACCGATTGCCCGCGATTACCGCGAAGACGACGAAGAAGCCGCTTATTCGGTCGGCGCGGCAGCTCTCGTGCCGTATTCGGCGCTGGAAAGATTTGTCGAGCAGGGAAAAACATCACGGGAAATTGCCAGACATTTTAATGTCAGCCGCGAATTGGTCGAATATCGAATGAAAATTTCGAGGCTTTGGGAAAACTATAAAACCAAGGTTGTGAGCGGATAATTCAAAGAAAAGAAATTTTCACCTAACAGCGGATTGTAGAAAAAAGATTTAGAAGTTAAAGTCTATTTTTTATCATTGTATGATCGAACCAATCGAACAATCTTCTTTGCCTGACCCGGAACTTTCGACGGTTGATAAACTGCGTTTGCTGCTTGATATTACGAAAAGAATCAGCCGTTCGCTCGATTTGGATGAAGTTCTGACGCTCGTTATGGACACGCTCGGCACGTTAATTCCATACGACGCGGCGGGCATTTATCTGATCGAACCGCAGGTGATGGACGATGAAACGCAGTATATTTTCAAATCAAAAGCGATTCGCGGTTATCGTTTGAGTTTTGAAATGGTCGAGCCGCGTCTGAAACTCGGCGAAGGTTTTATCGGCTACGTCGCGCAAACCGGAAAGCCGCTGATTTCGCCGGATGTCAGCACTGATTCGCGCTATTTTACGGGCAGAGAGCAAACCAGATCGGAAATGGTCGCGCCGATTATTTCCAATGACGCAGTGATTGGCGTATTCGATCTCGAAAGCGACGAATTAAACGCTTACGAGGAAGATGATTTGTCGGTTTTGCAGCTGCTCGCATCGCAGGTGGCTATTATCATCGAAAAAGTTCAGCTTCACGAACAGGTTGTCGAGAAAAATCGCCTGCAAACGCAGCTTGAAATCGCCCGTCAGGTTCAGCTCGAATTGCTTCCCGCCGCCGACCCGAAAATTCAGGGTTTCGACATCAGCGCGTACATTTTTCCGACCGAAGAAGTTTCCGGCGATTATTACGATTGGGTAACGATGTTTGAAGATCAAATCGGCATAGTAGTGGCGGACGCGGTTGGTAAAGGAATTCCTGCCGCTCTTTTAATGGCTTTTTTGCGCGCGGCTTTGCGTTCGAGCGTGCAAGTCGGTTACGCGCCGCACATTGCGCTCTCGAAAGTCGGAAATCTGCTCTGGGATTCGGTCGAATCAAATCAATTTATCACCGCAATTTACGGAATGCTGGACGCGACCAACCGCACGTTTGTTTTTTCAAATGCCGGACACAATCCGCCTTTGCTGATAAAACCAAACGGTGAATATCGCTTTGTCGAGTATGGCGATTTGCCGCTCGGAATGTTCCAAAACTCACATTATCATCAGCATTTTATCAAGTTTGAAGAAAAACAGGTGTTGGTTTTATACACCGACGGCATTACTGAAAGTGCGAGAGAAAACGGCGAAGAATACGGACAGGAACGTTTTGCCAAACGAGTTTTGGAGGGAATCGAACTTCCGGCGAAAGAGTTGATTGATTTTATACGCAAAGGCGTAGCGGATTTTACCGAAAGGAAATTTCTCGACGACGACGGAACGCTATTTATTGTCAAAGCGATTTAAAAGTGAAAAGCGGAAGACTTTTCGATTTCTCAAAAGACACCTTCCGCGTTCCTTCGGTTGTTTGGGGACTCGTTAAATTTTTTAATGCGCTGTTAGCGAGCAATGAACCGCATCGCCGCCCGGAACCATCGAGGAGCGATAATCGTCGTAATTTATCTTTTCGTTCTTGCTCGAAAACGCGTACACATCGAAGCCGTAGGCATCGAAAAACTCTGCCAGATCAACTGACTTATCAACATATAAAACTTCCGTGTAACCCAATTCGGCACGAATCTCCAGTAGTCTTTCGATTACTTCAAGCGGAGCAAAACATTGAATCGGGTCTTTAAAGGTAGCCATAATTTTTCTCAATTATGCCGACTTCACAAACGTTCGGCAGGTCTTTGATTACATTGCGCTGACAAAGGTTGTTATAATTTTTCATATTACCCGACAAGAACGTTAGCGTCGTTATTCCGGCTAAAATCATTGTGTTTTGAAAATTAAAAGAGTAAAATTAACCATCAAGTAAAGTATTTCCAGGAGTAAAAAATGAAAAAAAATCTGTTGCAATGTTTCTCAAGCGGATTGGCTGTCGTTTTATTTTCAGCTTTTGCGTTCGCCCAGCAGACGCGTCCGACAATCTCTCCGGCGAACAGCCTTTACGTTGTTTCGGCAAAAGCCGGCGGCGTTAATTTTGTCGAGGGCGATGTGGTCATGAAGCGCAAGAATGCGAAAAGCGGACTTCTTTTACAAGGTGATGAACTGGAAATCGGCGATAAAGTTTCCACCGGCGCGAACGGTAAAGCAGAGATTTTATTAAATCCTGGTTCATTCGTTCGGCTGGCGCAGAATACGACTTTTGAATTTTCTTCAACTGCGCTTGAAGATTTGCGGCTTAAATTATCAAGCGGCAGCGCGATGTTTGAAGTTATCACCGACGATGAATTTTCCTTTGCCGTCAACACGCCGAAAGCTGATTTTCAAATCGTTAAATCAGGCGTTTACCGCGTTGACGTAAGTTCCGACGGCAGCGGAAAAATCGAAGTTTGGAAAGGCAGGGCGACCGCTAACGGCGCGGAAATTAAAAGCGGCAAACAGGCAACTGTCAGCGGCATTCAAGTCGCGGTTGCTAAATTTGATCGTGATGACAAAGACGCGCTGGAAACGTGGAGCAAAGGACGCGCGAAGAATCTCGCAAAATTAAACGCGCGGCTTCAAAATAGCGCAGCAAGATTGAGTTTGATGAGTTCTTACTATCGAACGCGCTGGAGTTTGTATAGTTCTTACGGGCTTTGGATGTTCAGCCGCGCCGACAACAGTTTTTGCTTTATGCCGTTCGGTTACGGTTGGAGTTCGCCGTACGGATATTATTACCCGCACGATATTTGGTATTACAATCTGCCGCCGGTAATCTACAATCCGCCGGCACCGACAACGACAACACAAACGCTCTCTTCGGCAGGTGCGTCTGTCAGAGGTGGAAATATACGTCCGGGAGCGGAAAATACGCCGGCTAGAATTGTTCCGCCTTTCATCAGAGTTCAGAATGACATCGGGCAATTTCCGATTAACAATTCAGGCAGCGATTTATTTTCGCCGAATATATCTTCGCCGTTCAGGAATCCGTCTTCGTCATCGTCATTACCGCCGCCTTCATCTGATTCGGGCTTAACGTCTCCATCAACTGCACCGCCGAGAAAAGGCGGAAATTAATTTTTTATCAAAGAATAATTTCGGGCGAGAGAATTTTAACTTCTCTCGCTTTTTTATTTGAACAAATGATGAAAAAACGCTTCGGTTTTCGATGGAGGCGATGACAGGTCTTCGACGAAGATCAGCGCGAGAGATTGTATGGTGTTGAAGATTGTATGCAGAATCACACAGGGCAAAAGGTTATTTGTGCGAACTCGAACCATTGTTAAAAGCAAACTCAAAAGGCAAATTAAAATTATCGTTCCCGGACTTCCCCAATACTGCCAGAAATGAACGCCCGCAAACAAACCCGTAACGATGAAAACCGCCCAACCGATTCCGATACTGCGTTGTATTGCTGAATATAAAATTCCGCGATAAATAACTTCTTCGACCAGCGGCGCGGTAAAAGTCGCCATAAAAGCGACCAGATAAACCGTGGCGCGGGAACTTCGCAAAATCCTGTTCAATTCGTTGTCTTGGCTGGGCAGAAAGTGACCGACAATCGCCGCGACGATAAAAAATCCGCCTAAAATTATCAGATAATGCCACCAGGCGAACCCGCCGCTTTCCCAGCCGAAAACCTTTTTGAATGAATATTTCCTGAGATTTGTGGCGACCGCCCAAGCCATCACAATTGTCAAAACGTGCGCCGGAATTACCCCGATAATATTCAGCAAAATCGCCGTCGGATCGTTCTGAAGACCTTCGGCAGAATTTTGCCGATTCATAATTATATACGGAACGACTAAAACGGCAGGCACAAAAGCAACCAGCAAAACGCTCGCAATCCAAACGCCGAGAGCCGTTAAACTGCTCCACGGCGGATTATTCGGTGAAATTGGTAATATCTCGGACGGTAGAATATCTTGATTAACAAAAGGCGACGGAAAGTTTTCGGAGTTATTCGATTCGTAATTTTGCACGAGGAAAAGTTTAGCTAAATTAGTTTCAAGTTCCAAATCAGTGTTTGAAATCTCAACTTGGAACTCGGATTTATTTCTGCTAATTTAGTTTTTCATGAATCAGCCGACAAACAATTTTCAGCGAAATGTGGTTGCCATTATTCCCGCTCGGCTTGCTTCGACGCGTTTGCCGGATAAATTACTGCTTCTGATTTGCAAAAAGCCTTTGATTTTATGGACTGTTGAACAAACAAAAAAAGCCCGCAATGTCTCGCGCGTGATTGTCGCCACCGACAGCGAGGAAATTTTGCGCGTCGTTCGTGAAAGCGGCGGTGAAGCGGTATTGACTCACGCAGCGCATCAATCAGGAAGCGACCGCATCGCAGAAGTTGCCGCCACTTTGCCAGCCAATTCGATAATCGTCAATGTGCAGGGCGACGAACCGTTGATTTCGCCTCGCACGATTGAACGCGCCGTCGAAGCAATTGTAGAAAATGATTCGATTCAAATGGCGACGACGTGCGAGTTGATTGACGACGCACGAGATGTTTTGAGTTCTGATGTTGTCAAAGTAGTTACGGACGAAATGCATTTCGCGCTTTATTTTTCGCGTTCGCCGATTCCGTTTCCGCGTGAAGCGGTTAAAAAACACGGCAGTTTGGAAAATGCTCTGCACGAGGATACAAATCTGCTTCGATTGTTTCGCAAACATACCGGGCTTTACGTTTATCGCCGCGAATTTTTGCTCGAATACACGAAATTGAATCAAACTAATCTGGAAAAAATCGAAATGCTCGAACAGCTTCGCGCGCTCGAAAACGGCGCGAAAATTAAAGTCGTCGAAGTTTCCGACAGTTCGATCGGCGTAGATACCCGCGAAGATTTGGAAAGAGTCGAAAAGATACTTTTAACCCGGTCAGAATCGCCTGCGTCG
The DNA here is from genome assembly GCA_963761145.1 of Pyrinomonadaceae bacterium. Taxonomy (GTDB): domain Bacteria; phylum Acidobacteriota; class Blastocatellia; order Pyrinomonadales; family Pyrinomonadaceae. The sequence goes on along the minus strand of CAVXFU010000002.1, from coordinate 34,813 downwards.
GCGGGCATTTAAAGTTTGCCAAATTCAATGTTCGATTGACCAACGTTAAACCGCCCGCTGACGCAGGCGGTTCTGCCAAACTGCCGAATTATTTTCCTTTCACCGTAATGACCGGCAAATTTTTCTCGCTGAATGCCTTATTGAAAGCGGCGATGTCTTCCGCTTTGATTTTTGCCAAAACAGCTAGCTGCGCGTCAATTTTTCCGGTCAAATCGTTATAAACATCAAAAGCCTGATTGGTCGGCGCGTAATCCGCGCTGTCCACGCTTGAGGCGAGCGCGGCAAGTTTGTTGTTTAATTTAATCGGAAAATTCAGCGCGTCCTGCCCGCTTTTAATTTTCGTCTGGTTCAATTCTTCTTCAACCGCCGTGAGCTTTTTCGCAATCTCAGCGGCTTTATCCTTCAAATCTTTCTGTTCGGGTTTGAGTCTGCCGGATAAATCTTCGAGTTGTTTGCGAACGTCGCGGATTTCGGTAATCGCTTCGTGCGTTTGCGTTAATTTATCACGCGTGTTTGAAAGAAAATCAAATTGTCTCTGAAAATCTGCCTGCGAAGTTTCAAGTCGCGGGTCGGCTTTAACTGAAAAGTTTTCCGTTGAAACTACTTTGCCGTCAACCGAAAAACGCGCCTGATAATCGCCCGGCACAATTTTCGGTCCCGCCAAACTTCCGCCCCACATTATCAAACCGGGCAAGCCGGTGGCGTTCGGCAGACGATAATTCCAGACGAAACGATTTAAACCGATTTCCATTGGCAAATTCGGTTCGCCGCCTCTGCCTGTTTGTTCGGGCAGCGGTGCGCCTTCGACTGGAGTTTTGGCGGAAAATTTGCGAATTGATTTTCCCGCTCGACTCCAAAAATTCCAGTGAGATTTCTTTCGGTTTCGCTTTCAAATAATAATGCACGACCGCGCCGTTCGGCGGATTCGCACCGAACGCAGCGGTTGCCGGAAGTTGAAAACCGCCGCTTCCCGCCGTTCGATACGCGTTTCGGGTTTGAATAAAAACGCGTCTGCCTTTGCATTTCCGCCATTTGATAGAGCAGCGGCAAATTGTCCAAAACATAAAACGAACGTCCTTGCGTGGCGACGACCAAATCCATTTCGCGTTTGTGAACGGCTAAATCGGTGATCGGCACAATCGGGCAAATTCAAACGCAAGGATTGCCACGATTCGCCGTCGTTTGTCGAATAATACATTCCGAGTTTCGGTTCCCGCATACAGAAAATCTTTGCGATTCGGGTCTTCGCGGACGACGCGCGTAAAAGCATCATTCGCAATTCCCGATAACGATTTTTTTCCACGTTTTGCCGTAATCGGAAGTTTTGTAAAGATAAGGACGATAATCGTCGAATTTATACGCGGTCGCGGCGAAATAAGCGGTTGCCGCGTCGTTCGGCGACGCTTCGATGGAATTAATTTGAATCCATTCGGGCATTCCTTTCGGCGTGACGTTTTCCCAATTTTTTCCGTTGTCGCGCGTGACGTGGACGAGTCCGTCGTCGCTTCCAGTCCAAATCACGCCTTGTGTAATTGGGGATTCGGCGACGGTAAAAATCGTGTCGTAATATTCGACGCTCGTGTTGTCTTTGGAAATCTCGCCGCCGGTCGAAACTTGTTTTGATTTATCATTGCGCGTCAAATCGGGCGACATCGCCTGCCAGCTTTGTCCTTCGTCCATTGAACGAAATAAAATATTCGCGCCCGCATACAGCGGATATTTGCCGTCGGTTTTGTGCGGCGAAAACAGAATCGGGAAGTTCCATTGGAAACGATATTTCGCCGCTTCTGCGCCTGCGCCCATCGTGTTGTCGGGATAGACGTTAATATCGCGCTGCTGTTTTGTGCGATGGTCGTAGCGCGTCAAAAGTCCGTCGTAACTGCCCGCGAAAATGATGTCGGAATTTTCCGGGTGCGGCGCGATCCAGCCGGATTCGCCGCCGCCGACATCGTACCAATGCGTTTCGTTGATATTAAAATCCGCCGTGCGCGAAGGGATTTTGACAGTCGAATTGTCCTGCTGTGCGCCGTAGATGTTATACGGAAAATCGTTGTCGAGCGCGACGCGATAAAACTGCGCGGTCGGCTGATCCTGTTCCGTCCAAGTTTCTGCCGCCGTCCATCGAGACATTTGCGCCGCCGTCGTTTGCTTCGATCATTCGCTGGCTGTCGTTCGGCGCGATCCATAAATCGTGATTGTCCGAATGCGGCGTGCCGACGTTCGTAAAAGTTCTGCCGCCGTCAATTGATTTATTCACGCCGACGTTCAAAACGTAAACCGTGTCGGCGTTCTGCGAATCGGCGTAAACGCGCGTGTAATACCATGGACGCTGACGAATCTGCGCGTTGTCGGAAACGCGCTGCCAGTTTTCGCCGCCGTCGTCCGAGCGATAAAGTCCGCCGTCTTTAGCTTCGATAATCGCCCAAACCCTTTGCGGATTCTGCGGCGAAACGGTGATGCCGATTTTTCCCCAAATGCCTGTGGGCAAACCTTTATTCGCTTTTATTTCCGTCCACGAATCGCCGCCGTCCGTTGATTTATACATCGAGCTGCCCGCGCCGCCCGATTCAAATCCCCAGGGCGTGCGCCTGATTTGCCAGAAACCGGCGTAAATCGTGTTTGAATCGGACGGATCGAGAATCAAATCGATCGCGCCGGTTTTTGCGTCTCTAAATAAAATCTTTTTCCACGTTTTGCCGCCGTCAACGGTTTTGAAAACGCCGCGTTCGGTGTTGTCCGCCCAAAGATGTCCGAGCGCGGCGACATAAACGATGTCGGGATTTTTCGGGTCAACGCGCACGCGCCCGATTTGGCGCGTGTCGCCTAAACCGACGAATTTCCAGGTTTTGCCCGCGTCAACGGATTTATAAACGCCGTCGCCGTGCGAGACGTTGCCGCGCACGGCTTCTTCGCCCATTCCGACGTATAAAATATTCGGGTCAGATTCCGAAATGCCGATTGCGCCGACTGTTCCGGTTTTGAAAAAATCGTCCGAGACGGGGAACCAATTCGTGCCGCCATCGGTGGTTTTCCAAACGCCGCCGCCGGTTGCGCCGAAATAATAGACGTTCGGCTGTGTCGGAATGCCCGCGACGGTGCTGACGCGCCCGCCGCGAAACGGTCCGATCTGGCGATATTGAAAAAGTTTTAAGGGGTTTTCCGATTTTGCCGCCGATTTCTGCGCGACTTGCAGAGTCGGCGAAGTTTGCGGCGATGGCGCGAACTTCGGTTTTGGCGTGGGCGTTTGCGCGTTTATCGAAAACGGCACGACGAGAAAAACGATGAGCAGTATTATTTCACGGCATCGAACGGTAAACAAAGACATTTCAGACATTTAAAATTTCCTCTCTGACAGATTTGTGGTTGAAAAAGTTACTGTTAAAATTAAATTATTGCGCGGCAAAAAGCAACAAAAGTTCAGTTGCGAGTTATTACTGAAATACACACAAGACTTAAGAGAACGGCGCGAACTTAAATATCGTCGAAGAAACCTTCGGGTAACAAATAAATTATGAATGTGGTCGGTATAGTAATTATATTTGTCGCTTATGCGATAAATCGTTTTGTGATGACCGAGGCGACAAAAAAACTTGATGATGCAGATAAACTGCGGCTTTTCGATGTGTTTTCCAAAAGAAATAACTATACGACAGTTCTGCTGTTAGTCTTAATTTTACTTTATTTCGGCGCGATACAATATCTTCCGCATTTCACAATTCAGATAACGGGTGCTTATCTAATTGTCTTTTTCTTGTATTTGATTATCAGATTTTTCTCTAATTATAAAAAATTAAAACAAATGGAAATGCCCGCCGCTTACATAAAAAGTTTTATGATTAGTTACAGTGTTTTCATTATCGGCTTTCTGGGAATGGCTTTTTGTTCTTTTGGAAGTTGAATCAAATAATCTATTATGGGCGATTACATCGGATTGGCATTTTTCGTTCTGCTCGTCATTGGCGCGTTCATCGGATTGAAATTGCTGAGCAAACCGCAGAAACGCACCGCTGAAGAATTTGAACGCAATGCGGCGGAAGGCTCTGGACTCGGCGCATCGGTCAACGCTTTGCAGGAAGCGATTGATCCGGCGGCGGCAAAAGCAAAGGAAGTGCAGACGCAAATGTTAGAAGGACGTTATTTGAAGAAACAGCGCGAAGGAAAGGCAAACGGCGAGGAAGAAATTGAAAATTAGCGTGTAGAAATCCTATTTTCACACGTCGAAATTGGACTTCGACATTACCAAAACAGAATTTTAAGACAAATTTTTCGGATAATATAATTATAAATTAACGAAACTGGACAAAAATCAGAAAAATCTATTATGACAAAATATATTTTCGTAACAGGCGGCGTTGTGTCGAGTTTGGGCAAAGGTTTGGCAGCGAGTTCTATCGGCTGTTTGCTGGAAACGCGCGGGGCGAAGGTGCAGATGATGAAGCTCGACCCGTATATAAACGTTGATCCCGGAACGATGTCGCCGTTTCAGCACGGCGAATGTTACGTGACCGACGACGGCGCGGAAACCGATTTGGACTTGGGACATTACGAGCGATTTACACACGCGAAATTAACGAAAGCTAATAATTGGACGAGCGGGCGAATTTATCTTTCGGTGATTGAGAAAGAACGGCGCGGCGATTATCTCGGCAAGACGATTCAGGTTATTCCGCACATTACGGACGAAATTAAAGACGCGGTGCGCGTCGTTGCCGAAAAAGATTCGCCCGACGTTTTGATCGTCGAAATCGGCGGCACGGTCGGCGACATCGAATCGCTGCCGTTTATGGAAGCGATTCGGCAAATCGGCAACGAAGTCGGGCGCGGCAACGCGCTTTACGTCCACGTCACGCTCGTGCCGTATATCGCCGCCGCCGGTGAATTGAAAACGAAACCGACACAGCATTCGGTTAAGGAATTGCGCGAAATCGGAATTTCCGCCGACATTCTTTTGTGTCGTTCGGAAAGACCTCTGTCGGCAGATTTGCGCCGCAAAATCGCGCTGTTTTGCAATGTAAAGGAAAACGCCGTGATTTCGGCGCAGGACGTAAAAACGATTTATGAAGTGCCGCTCGCTTTTCACGAACAGGAATTGGATTCGCTGGTTATTGAATCTTTAGGTTTGACCGAACAGTTTCCGAATGCCGATTTGAAAAACTGGCGCGAGCTTGTTTCCAAGATAAAAGAACCGTCGGAAGGCGAAGTGAAAATCGCCATCGTCGGCAAATACGTCGAACTCGAAGATTCGTATAAATCTCTGCGCGAAGCCTTAACGCACGCGGGCGTGGCGAACGATTTGAAGGTTAATGTAAATTGGATCGAGTCGGAAAGTTTGATTGACGACGACAATTATGAAACTCGTTTGCAGGATTTCGACGCGATTCTTGTTCCCGGCGGCTTCGGCAAACGCGGCATTTCGGGAATGTTGCGGGCAATTAAATACGCTCGAAAATCAAGAACGCCGTATTTCGGGATTTGTCTCGGAATGCAGACCGCGTGCATCGAATTTGCCCGCAACGTCTGCGGCTTGCGCGATGCCGATTCGACCGAATTTTCGCCCGACACGCCGTTTCCGATTATTTTCAAATTAAGAGATTTGGTTGATGTCGAAAACTTCGGCGGCACGATGCGGTTGGGCGCGTGGCAGTGCGATTTGAAAGAGGGAAGTCTGGCAAAGGAAATTTATCATAATCAGCCGGAAATTTTCGAGCGTCACCGTCACCGATACGAATTCAACCCTGAATACAGGCAAGTTCTAGAAAAAGAAGGCTTAATCATTAGCGGAATTTCGCCTGACGGAAAATTTGTCGAAATGGTTGAATTGCCGAAAGAACAACACCCGTTTTTCGTCGGCTGCCAGTTTCACCCCGAATATAAATCAAAACCTCTGAAAGCGCATCCGTTATTCGTCTCATTCGTCAAAGCCGCCTTTCAAAATCGTCTGAACAGCGAAAATTTAAAGGACGATGTGCGAAGCGATAAGCGAATCGAGATGCCCGAACGCGCGGCGACGACGGGCGAAGATTAAACTAATACGCAAAAAAAAAGGCGTGATTGAATTTTCAAAAATTCAATCACGCCTTTTTTGCAAACAAATAAATTTATTTGGCTTCAACTACCGGAACATTGACGAGATGTTCTGAGATAAACCAAACCTGACGTTCATTGGTGCGGATTACGTCACTAACCAGAACGTCGTTGGTGCCGTCGTCGCCTGCGTCATCGGCATCTTTGGCATATTTGCGGCATTCTTTCAAAATGATTTCGTGTGCTTCAAGTAAGCGCGAAATTTGAACCGGAGCTTCTTCTCTGCCGCGCGGCGGGCGTTCGATGTTGGTTTCTTCGGCGATGTCGCCAGCCATTGCCAGCGTTATACCGCCGAGTCTCTGAACGCGCTCGGCGAGAATATCCACCAGCAGAACCTGTTCTTCATAATGTTTATCGAACAACAGATGAAGTTGATAAAAAGTATGACCGACGACCTGCCAGTGATGTTTTTTATACATATCGCGGATGGTCATCGTGTCCGCGAGAACCTGATTGAGCGCGTTGACGCTTTTCAAACAAACGTCTGCTTCTAAACCAATCGGCAGATGAACGACCGTGCCGTATTCTTGAATAATGCGCCCGCGCTGATTCATTATCGGTTCGGACGTTTCGGGTTTTGCCACCTTTGCAGCGGGCGATTTCGCCGCGCTCTGGCTCTTTGTTTTCGTTTCCGTTTTTTTCTTTGCTGCCTTACTCATAAATATTCCCCTTGTTTTATTGTTATGTAATATTCAACCAGTATTTCAATCGCTGCCGAAACCGCGCGGCTTTTGAAAACTAAATAGTCGTGTAAAATAGGATACACTTCTTGATTTGAGAATCAAATAATAATGACGGAAAAAAATATTAAATCTTTTCAGGTAGAAAATGTAACTTTCGGCGACGGGCGTTTGGCTTTTATTCTCGGTCCGTGCGTTGTCGAATCATTACAGCACGCGCTTTTTATGGCGCAGGAAATTCACGACATTTGTCAGGCGGTCGGCGTAGAGTTCGTTTATAAATCTTCGTTCGATAAAGCGAATCGCAGTTCGGCGGAGAGTTTTCGCGGCGGCGGAATGGAAAAAGGTCTGGAAGTTCTCGCGCAGGTCAAAGCGGAAATCGGCGTTCCGATAATTACGGATGTTCACGAAACGTGGCAGGTCGAAAAGGCTGCCGAAGTCGCCGATATGATTCAGATTCCGGCGTTTCTGTGCCGGCAGACGGATTTATTGGTCGAAAGCGCGCGAACCGGAAAAGCCGTCAACGTCAAAAAAGGGCAGTTTCTATCGCCCTGGGACGCGAAGAATATTGTGGAGAAAATGCATTCGGCAGGTTGTGAGAAACTTTTACTGACCGAACGCGGCGCGAGTTTCGGTTATAACAATTTAATAGTTGACTTGCGCTCGTTTCCGGTGATGAGAAGTTTCGGCGTTCCGGTTGTTTTTGACGTGACACACTCGTTACAGCTTCCCGGCGGACTCGGCAAAGCAACGGGCGGACAATCTGAATACATCGAACATTTCGCCCGCGCCGGTGTCGCGTGCGGCGTGGACGCGGTTTTTTTGGAAGTTCACGACGATCCGAAAAATGCGCCGTCCGACGGACCAAATCAGCTTCCTTTGAATAAATTGGAAAATTTGCTTTCCAAGTTGAAAGCGATTCACGAATTAGTGAATAAAACTTAAAATCAGGTCTTTATAAATAACTTTCCAAAAGACATAGATAGAATTCCGAAAGCTTTATTGGATATTTTGACTGATATTGAAGTGAACAAAAGATCAGTGTTTAGACAGTTAAAAAATGAAATTTACTAAATTAACCATAATTTTCGCCTTTTTACTCTTCGCTTTCACGTTTTCTGCATTCGCTCAAACCGAAAACCGCGCCTCAAGAACGTGGGAAGTGCAGAAATACGACATCGCGGCGACTCTGCCGCAAACGGAAACGGACAGGAATTTGACGGTCAAAGCTGTTTTGACCGTCAAAAATGTTTCGAGCGGCGCGGCTTCGACACTGACTTTGCGAATCAGTCCGAACGCGACTGTTTCTGCTGTTAAAATCAATGATGCGGCGAGCGAATTTACGAAAGGCGAAGAGAAAATCGGATCGGGAACTTTGCAGCGAATCGTTTTGCGCGTTCCGTCAACCCAGCCGAATATGGCTTTTACCGTCACGGTTGATTACAAATTTAACGTCAAGGAAAATTCCGGTTTAAATGCTCTGTCGCCGATCAGTTCACAGTTTTTGCCGCTTTCGTATTGGTATCCGACTCCGAACAGTTGGTTTTTCGCTCGCGGCGCAGATTACGCGCCAATTCGTATGCAGGTAACAGCGGCGAACGGCGAAACAATCGTAACAACGGGAACGCAGTCAGCGAATTCTTTCGAGAATAAATCGAGCAGTCAACCGTTTTTCGTCGCGGGAAATTGGGAAAATATGGTGTTCGATAGTCCAGGTAATTCTGCGGAAGGCTACCTACCGAAAGGGGCAGGGAATAATGAACGAAAAACTGCTGAAGAATTATTTCGTTTGGCAGCATCGGCAAAAGAATTTGTGACGAATATTCTGGGTGTGCTTCCAAATTCTCCACGTATAAGAATCGTCGCGGTCAGGCGCGGCGCGGGATTTTCCGACGGCGGCACGATTTTTGTTGACGAAAACGTCTTTCGGCGGCAGAAGATTGACGCGCAGACGGCGATGAGCATCGGCGAAGCGGTAGCGAAAATGTGGATTGGCAACGCGGCAGTCGGCGGCGACGGTTTCGGCGTAATTCGTGAAGGCTTGCCGCAGTTTATCGCCACGCAGTTTTTAGAATCGAAATACGGCAAGGACATCGCCGATGCCGAACGTCTGCGCCAGCGCACAGCTTACGCGGCGATTGCCAAGCGCGACGCGCCTCTAAATGTCGTTACGCCGCTTGATGATTATTTCTACACGGCGGTTTCCAATAAAGGCGCAATGATTTGGCGATTGCTGGCGAAACGCGTCGGGCAGGATGAATTTTTCAAGACTTTGCAGACGCAGTTAAAAAGCGGAAATCTGAATTTAACGGATGTTCGCGCAGCTTTTCCGGCGCAGAAAGAATTTCTCGACAATGCCTTTGACCAGATTACCGAAACTAATTTGTTAATCGGAACACCGCAGTCAAATGGCGGGGAAACGAAAATGGCTCTGCGAAATCTTGGCTCGATTGATGTGACGGTAAATGTTTCGGCAATGACGCAAACCGGTGAAAAATTAAATGCTCAATCTACCGTTCGAGCCAAAAGTTTCGGCGAAGTTAGTTTTAAAACGACGCAGAAAATCGTGCGCGTTGAAATAGATACCGATAAACTTTATCCGCAGACCGATTATTCGGACGACGTTGCGCCGCGTGAATTTGATACAAGTGATGCGATTGCGGCAATTAAACGCGCTTTTGACCAGCAAGATTATGCGAAAGCCGAAAAATTAGCCAGAATCGCTTTACAGTCCACACCGCATTATGACGATGCGCGAATCTGGCTGGCGCGTTCGCTCGCCGCGCAAAACAAAAACGGCGATGCCGAAAAAGAATTTCGCGCTGTGCTTGACGAAAAACTTCCAACAGCCAGAAGTATGGCATGGGCAAACGTCGGTTTGGGTGAACTTGCTTTGAAATCAAATCAAAATGCGCCGGCAGGAAGTTTTTTTGCTGAAGCGATTCGAGCGAACGCCGAATACGGCGCGACGTTGGCGGCAAGAACGGGTTTAAATAAAATCAATGCGGCTTCGACTGTGGATGAAAGCATAAAAGCCTTTTTCGCACAA
>CAVXFU010000002.1:0-17500 GCA_963761145.1 Pyrinomonadaceae bacterium | reverse complement strand
ATAAACTTTTGCAGAGAAAATCTGATAGAGATTGGATGTTTCTTTATCTAATGTCATTTTTCGAAGTTTTGCTTGCCGCCGGATTGAGTATCAGTCCGCTTTATCTGGTTTCTTTGATTTTATATTTGCTGGTGACCATTTGCGCGATTAGTTACTTTTGAGATTAGAAAAACTTCAGATTGTAATCAATCACAATTCAAATTATAAAAGATCAGAGCACAAAGAAAAATCATTTGGAAAAATTCCATTTGCACGTTTGCCCTTAACAGCAATTCGCTTTTGTTATTGATTACTTGTGTTTGCAGCACCTTTGTTTTTTACTCTTCCGCGAGTCGGCGGCGCGGGTTTGGGAAGCAATTCAAAAGGTCTTTCAGGATATTACAGGATTTTCCGATTCGGTAAACTTGGGCGAAATCGGACAGCTTTAGCAAAATGATGAAATTGTGATGCGGGTGCGTTTTGATAAAACGGACGGAAAATAATCTCGGTAAGCTTCATTGGCGCGGAGTCGCGCTCGATAATTTTGATAATAAACGCTGGAGCAAATCAAAAAGACGAAATAAAAGATACCTTTGTTAAACTTGAACGCGAGATTTTTTCTCGGTTGATTGCGCCATCAACGACTGCAGACTTCAACGATTCAAACCGTTTATCTTGAACCGATTGATACGCATATTTTATTTGCGCTGGCGCGTCCGGTTGCAGTTGAAGGAAATTTTCCATTCTGATCTTAGTAAAGATTCGGAAGGTGCATTGAGTTTGCAGCATTACGAGTTCTGAGCGTATCAGTTATAAAGTATATTCAGATCGTATCGTTGCCCGAAGTCGAGCGAATTGAAAGCTGATAATCGCAGATTATTCGACAGATAATTTACACAGATATTTGCAACTGCCCGACAAATTTGACGAACGAATCGCCGCACTTGCTACAGAAATCACCGGAAAATATAAAAATCGTTACGATAAAGCGAAAGCAGTCGAAAATTATTTGCAAACGCAGTTTGGTTACACTTTGGAAATGAAAGCCGGCGGCGAAGAACCGCTTGCAGATTTTTTGTTTAATGTCCGCGAAGGTCATTGCGAATATTTTGCGACGGCGATGGCGATAATGCTTCGGACGCAGGGAATTGCGACGCGCATTGTCAATGGTTTTCAGCAAGGCGAATATAACGAAACGGCAGATGTTTACATCGTTAAACAAAAAGACGCGCATTCGTGGGTTGAAGTTTATTTTCCAGGAGAAAATGCTTGGATTCCGTTTGACCCGACACCTTTTGCCGGACAATTCGACGATTCGACTGCAACGAGCGGAATTTTCGGAAAATTTAATAATTATCTCGAAGCTCTTGAAACTTTCTGGATTCAATATTTTGTCTCCTACGATAATCAGGAACAACGCTCGTTGATGCGTTCGGTCAAAAACAGTTTTGCTGATTATCAGGCGAAAACTTCCATCTGGCTGAATGATATGCAGTATCAATTTGACCGATTGGTGGAAAGAAGTTCGCGGCGACAAAGGTTTGCAGACAAGCGCGAAAGCCATTGCGTTCGGCATCGGATATTTGTTGGCGACAGATTCTCGGAATCGTTTTAGTCGTCTGGCTTTATCGGAAAATCAAACGACTCGATATTTGGCAAGAATTTATGCATGGCTGAAATTCAGAAACGAAACGACGATCGTCGAATTTTACGAACGAATGCAGAAAGTTTTAGCAAGCAAAGGTTTCACCCGCGCCGCGCATCAAACGCCTTTGGAATTTGCCTTTGCCTTAAATATGCCCGAAGCCGTTTCGATCACGGAAAAATATAATCGCGTGCGTTTCGGCGAAAAGAATTTGTCGAAAGATGAAGCGCAAGAAATTGAAAATTGGTTAGAAAAATTAGGAAAGATTCAGAAAATTAGAACCTGAAAATCTATGAAAAAATTATTTCCAAAATTGGATAAAATTGGTGTTGGAATTTTCATATAATTTTAATTAATTTGTTTGATTTCTGATTTTTACCATAAGTTGATTCTTCCATATGGAAATATTTGATATTTTCATTCTTATTAAATTTGATAATAGGATTATTTCTAATTGTTAAATCAATTGGTGAAATTAATCGCTTTATTATTGAGTGTTTTAAGTTTGATTTATATTTTTCAATACCTTAATAAGCAGATTCAGAATTGTTAATATGTTGCCTAATATCATTGCAACTGGAAGTATATAGTATTCTGAAATTTTTTATTTTGTTATGTTGCCGATATTATTGCGTCATACTGCGTTTTTGAAATATCTACGGAATTTAAATAAAAAAAGAAAAAAGTTAGTTTAAAGTAAATGAAAAAATTGAAATTTGTTATTGAAGTTAATTTTATTGTTTACAGAATTTAGGTATTATTTACTGAACTTGAAGATTTCCAATGACATAAGTCATGTGATCAGAATGAATATTTGGTAATTATGGACAATACAGTTAATTGATGATTTTGACAATTTGAATATTTGGAACTAAATAAATTTGATAATTTTCAAGTAACTTGAGTATAATTTGATTTTGATTATAAAAGAGTATAGTAAGATATTGATAAATAATTAATGAAAAAAGTTGGATTTGTCAGTCTCGGCTGCCCGAAGAATCTCGTTGATTCGGAAGTGATGATGGGGCAATTGAAAGCGGCTGGCTACGAAATTACGAATAATGCCGACGAAGCGGAAACGCGTCGTCGTCAATACCTGCGGGTTTATCGAATCGGCGAAAGCCGAATCGGTCGAAGCGATTCTCGAAGCGACCGGCTGCGAAAGCGAACGGCATCACGAAACGAGTCATCGTCGCCGGTTGTCTGGTCGAACGTTACCGCGACGATTTGATGAAGGAATTGCCGGAAGTTGACGCATTTATCGGCACGAACGAAATCGGCAGAATTTTGGAAGCGGCGGACGAAACGAAATTAATTTCAAAGAATTGCCGCTGATGCAATCGGCAATAAAACCGCGACGTATCTTTACGATTTCGACACGCCGCGCCATCGCGCGACCGAATCGCACACGGCGTTTATCAAAATCGCCGAAGGCTGTGATCGCCCGTGCGCGTTTTGTTCGATTCCCGGAATGCGCGGCTCGTTTCGTTCGCAGAAGATTCGGTTCGATTTTGAAAGAAGCCGAAGATTTGGCGAAACAAGGCGTGAAAGAAATTGTTTTGATCGCGCAGGATTCATCGCAGTTTCGGCGAAGATTTGGGCGAAGTTGACGCGCTGGCGAAATTGATTCGCGCACTCGGCGAAATCAAAGATTTAGAATGGATTCGCGTGATGTATGCTTACCCGACGCATATTTCCGACGCATTTCTCGCCGCGATTGCCGAAACTCCGAAAGCCGTCAAATATCTCGATATGCCTTTGCAGCACGGTTCGCGCAATGTTTTGAAATTGATGAAACGCGGCGGAACTCGTGAATCTTTGGAAAAATTAATCAGAAGAGTCAGAGAAAAAGTTCCCGGCATTACGATTCGCACAACTTTCATTACCGGATTTCCCGGCGAAACCGACGCGGACTTTGAAGAATTAATGATGCTTGTCCGAAACTGCGAATTCGATAACGTCGGCGTTTTCACATATTCCGACGAAGAAGGAACAGCAGCGTTTAATTTGCCGAATAAAGTTGACGCAAAAACTGCCAAACGCCGCCGTGCACTTTTAATGAAAGAACAGGCGAAAATCTCCAAGCGAAAAAATAACCAAAAAATCGGCAATATTTACAAAGTTTTGTTTGAAGGGTTGTCGCAGGAATCCGATTTACTATTTCAAGGTCGCCTTGAAGGACAGGCGCAGGAAATTGACGGTTATATTTTAATTAACGATATGCCCGAAAATTTCGAGCCGAAAATCGGTGAGATTTACGACGTGAGCATTTCGGAAGCGCACAATTACGATTTGATCGGGGAAATAGTAACAGACATTTGAAAGAATTTTTAGATTACGGGTTCGCTCTCATTCAGCAGATAGAGACTTTCCGGTTACCCATTCGATAGCTTCGACTTCGTTAAAAAACACTCTGAAATTGATTCCGACATTTTCCGTGACAGTTTCGAAGAATTTATAGCCCTCAACGGCTTTATCTGTTTTAGCGACTAAAACCACCGCTTTGGCGCGTCTCGTTTCAGTTTTTTTGAAGACTTCAAGATCTCTCGGCAAATTGAACCAGCTAGCTAAATTTACTGTTGTCGTTGCCTGACGAAAGTCGTAGAAAATATTATAGCCGTATTCCGTCGCAGTAGTTCGCGCTGCAGTGATAATTTTTTCTCCGTCTTCCTGAAAAAACTCACCGAAAGCATTGATCTTTACCAGTTTGGTTTCATGGTCCAGATAAACTTCAAAAGAACTCATATTTAATTTCTCGTAATCACAATGAACTTGGATAGAAAATATATATTTTCGTTGTAGTTTAAATTATCATGAAATCTAAACAATCAAAGTAACAAAAGTTTTAATTTTAACCGTTTTTCTGTTTAGTTAAATGAAAATTATGATTTAATTTCCGAAATCATATAATATTATTTCTCAATGCCTAGTTACGAAGAAATAATTCACGTCTCCGCCGCTGCCGATGAAACCGCGAGGTTAGCAAAAGAAAATTTAAAGCCAAAAACTTTGCTCGATTATTTCGCGCTTGCCGTAACGACGTTCGGCGTTGGATATTTGCCGCTCGCGCCAGGAACTTGGGGTTCGGCGGTTGGTGTCGGGATTTATCTTTTTTTCGCCTATCTGGAAAAATATTTGTATGGGCGTTACGGGTTTGAAGGCGGCAGTGAAGTTCAGGTTACGGCTTGGATTCACGTCGGCAATTCAATTGTTTTCTCTCTTTTCTGTCTGTTGGGAATATGGGCTTCAAATCGTGCGACAATTCTTTTTCAAAACAAAGATCCGCAAAAAGTTGTCGTGGATGAAGTTATCGGGCAGCTGCTGACTTTTTTATTCGTTCCTTTTCTCATCACGTGGCAATTCGTTCTCGCCGGATTTTTATTGTTTCGCCTTTTCGACATCTGGAAACCTTACCCGATTGATTCACTGCAAAATCTGCCTGCCGGAATCGGTGTCTGCGCCGACGATCTGCTCGCAGGCATTTACGCCGGAATCTGTCTGGCGTTGATTTATGCGATCAGTCTTTCTCTCTGAACATTTATTCAAAAACATTTTTCAAAGTTGATGCTTTTTGCCAAAAAAATGCGCTTTGAAGATTGAGTAGTCAGTATAACAGCCGAATTGCAAATTTATTGTCATTTCTTCATCGAAAACGTACTGCGCGGCAGATTCTTTGATTTCTATCGTTTTTATCTTTGCGGCTGATTCAAGAAGATTTCGGATATTTTCAGGGAAAAAATCCATAACCAAATTATTACGGTTTAACTCGCCAGAAGTTTGGTCGAAAGCGTTTTCTTTTTGCTCAAAATTTATAACTGTCAACCGTTCGAAAGGAAATTCTTGTTTCTCAATTTTCGGCGGATTTTGCCGTATCGAAATACTTCTCAGCAAATCCGAACAGTTATTTGAAAACAATAATTCACCACGTATTCGCATACCTTGTATTCCAACCGAGCATCGGAAGACTTATCTCGCGCCAAACAAAAGCGTTTTGGTTTTTGGTTTCCCGTTATGACTCCGCGCCCGGTGCATTTATCAACGTCCGCGTCGCCAGTTTTTGCGCGATTGCCGTTTCAAAGTTTTCGCTAAGATCGGGAAAATGTTTGGAAATGGCGGGTAATCGCCGACAAATGTCGCGCGCATCTTTTCGTTTTTACACAGTTTGATTCCGCGTCCCGATAAAATCCGCTGACAAAAAGCTCGGTTAAATTAATTTATTTCCCGCTTTTTTTCTTCGCCAGTTAAAATCCAGCCTTTTTGGCGGAAATAAATAAGCAGCGCGACGGCGACGAAAATCATTACGACGATGGTTACAAAATAACCGTTGCGCGAATGAAGTTCGGGCATATTGTCGAAATTCATTCCATAAATTCCGGCAATCAAAGAAAGCGGCAAAATAATCGCCGAGAAAATCGTCAGGAATTTGATGATGTCGTTGGTTTTCGTGGCAACGACCGAAAAGTGTATGTCGAAAAGTCCGGCGACCAGATCGCGGTAACTTTCCGACAAATCCGAAATCCTTTGCAAATGGTCGTAAACGTCGCGGTAAAAGGGCAGAACCTTTTCTGGAATCTGCGGAAATTCGCCGTGCGCGATGCGGTATAAAACGTCAAGCTGTCTGGCGGAAATTCTTTTAAGGCGCGAAACACTGCGCCGCAAATTCATAATTTCCTCAAGAATTTCGTTGCTGCCCTGTTTCATCATAAACACGCGATCTTCGAGTTCGTTGATGGAATTATCGAAATCGTCAACAATCGGCATGTACAAATCAACAAGCTGGTCGAGAAGCTGATGAAGCAGGTAAGCCGCACCGCGCTGGCACGAAAAAGTGCTGGCGCGAATCTGTTGTTTGACCGTTCTGATGCTTTGAAAACGTTCGGTGTGATAAGTGACAATATAGTTTTTTCCCAGAAAACCGTCGAGTTCTTTCGTTACGAAATTCGTCGAATTAGTTTCCTGCGGCTTGATGCCGTGAACGATAAAATAAAAATAATCGGGGAAAACTTCGACCTTCGGCAAGTTGCGCGTTTCCAGACAATCTTCGACCGTCAGCGGGTGAAATTTGAAAACATCGAGCAATAAGTTTTTCGCCTGTTCGATTGATTCATCCGTATCACCGAGAAAATCAACCCAGATAACGTTTGTTTCGTCCGCAAGGAGCGCGGGCAAATCCGTCGCCGTAAAATTTTCTTCAATCTTCGCCGAACTTTTTCGATAGACAAAAATTTCCATAAATGAATGATTGATAATTCGCCGTACTTTTAAAAATAAATTCTGGAAACGAATTTTAGCGCGGCTTTTAATTTACGAGTCTCAGCCGCCAATTAGTTTTATCATTGACAGCCGATCGCTGACAAACGCCGACCGGAAAATAAGAGTAACACGAAAAAAAATCTGAATCATTTGAAAATAACTTTGCGAAAGTAATGAAAACGCCTGGTAATATTCCGGTCGTTTCGACTGTTTCAGGGTGCATTTCAGTAAATCCAACGCTGATAAGCAAAAAATTGAGTAAAATGAATCGCTTCGATTTTTGATGAATCAAATCAGCAAAGTTGAATTAAACCGAATAAAAGAAGTTTTTCGATAATTGGCGGCGGTTGATTCTCAACTCCTGACGATTGCCAGATTATCATTAAAACAATAAGATACTGGAAGTAGGTTTTTCCGAAACGAATGCGATTCACACGCTGCTGAGAAAGCAGACGAAGCATTCGGCAAAAATCCGGCGCGCGCGGTATTATGATGATTCACACTTAAACTTAAAGTAAAAAGCACAAAAATCGCTGCATTATAGTCTCCTCAAACCGAAGCCCGGTAAATATCTCGCTTTGAAATGTTTTCAGACAATGCGGTTTTAAGATTTTACATTTATAACTCAGCGTATGATTAAATGTCCTTACTGCCAAAGACCAATTTCGTATTGGCGTTCGTATTGTCGTTCGTGTCGCCGATTTATCTGGCGACTGCCGCACATTATTCTCACCGGATTGTTAGTTTTAGCTGTTCTTTACAGTTTGATATTAGCCGTTGAATATCTTGCAAAAAGTTAGAAAGCCGGTGATTATTTGATTACAGTAACTTTCCACTTCAATCTTCCGCCGCACACCGTCAATCCAGCCGAAACACAATGTTTGGTCAGCTGATTCATTCCGCATTATCGAATTTTTCTCCGAACCAATATTATTATAACCGGCAACAATTTCGGTCGCGGTTTCGTTGTATTCCTCAAGCCGGCGGCATAAATGTCGTTGTGTCGGGAAAAATTACAATGATCATTTTTACCTGCCGCTTTTCTTTTTGTTTTTGCCGAATGAAAATCGAATTCCGGTCGAAAGCAGGAAATCGTTGCGTTCGGTGCGATCAACCGGACGGCTGTTAAAGCGATTTCCGATGGTCAGGTGCCAGCCGAGCCAACTGTTAATGTCGGTTTGCAACGACGAATCGTAAAGCGCGCGAATGTCGCCCATTCGAGAAAGATTCGGATAAAAAACGGCACGTTCAGTCAGCTTGACCCGTGAATTTAATTTGAATTTCAGTTCCTGACCGAGCAGCAATTCCGCCGAATTGCGCTTGATTCCGGTTGAAAAATTTTCGTAATTGTTCGTTACGCCCGCCGTCAAATCGAGATTCAGACGGTCTTTACGAACCGCGTGATAACCCAAACCGCCGCCTAAAACCGCTCGCAGATTGAGTTTCTGCGGCTTATTATATTCAAAATCGCCCGACCCGAAAGCGAACAATTTGCGATTCAAGATCAACATCGTAACGCGCGCCCGACCAAACGCTCTGCGCTGTAAATCGGCGATTATTGTTCGACGTATCCTTAATTTGCAAAGCGTTCGCGTAAACCGTAAATTTGTTGTTTCTGGTTTCGCGCACGCCGCGCAAACCCGCCGTAAACGTCCGCGTGTCAGCATTTCCGCTCGTCATACTAAAGCCGACATCAACCGTTCCGCTCCAAAAATCGGTCAGTTTCGATACTTCGATGCGCCGCTGTTCGATTTCATATTTCTTCTGTTCTTCTATTGTGCGAACGACTTTAACCGCTTTTTTATCAACCGTCATATTTTCCGATTCTTCGATTTCCACCTTTATTTTATCCTGATCGGTTTCAAGTTTTCCCTGCACGACTTTGCCGTCATCAAGCGTCAAAATCAGCGGTTCATCCGACACGATTTCCGCTACGGCAGACCATTTTATCTTCACTGTTCCCGCCGCCGCCGTCTGAATAATTACCGAATCTCCGTCCTTTTTCACGATTTTTCCCGTCAAACGGTCACCATTTTCCATCACCACCTGATCCGCGAAAACTTCCGTCGAGAAAAAGAATAATAAAAGAAAAGTAATTAAAAACTTAGGCATAAATCTCTGTTTAATATATGAATTTTGGTTGGTTTCACAAACTCAATTGGTAAAACCATCAATTTTACCAATAAGTTTTACGAATGAGAAGTTTTTGAAATATAGGTTTCTGTAATCGGACTGAGAATGTGGGACGGAAATAGTCGAAATATTGGTCAATAATAATTTTCACCAGAAGAGCTTTGTCAGTGAAATTTCTGGCAAGAATCGTGTTGATCCTGCGCAAACTTTCATCTGGTTTTATTCTGATTCCACTTTGTCATTTATATAATTGAATTGAATTGGCAATTCTATTTCAGATTTGTGAATTAAATTTCCGTAATTGCTGTAATGCCAAACTCGGTACAAGTGCCAAATTTCACCATCAACTTTGACGCTAACTTCTTTGATTTTATTCTCGGAATTCTCTATTAGACGGCTTTTGTTGATTTTCAACGCCTTGATAAAAGTATTAAATACTTTATCGCCAAAACAAACGATGTATCTCGTTTGAGACTCATCAACGGAACTAATCTTTTCAACAAATACTTTTACGGCATCTTGTTCCTCAATCTTTACCTGATTTGAATTTGTTTCAATTTGTTCAGATATATCGGTCATAAATCCGCCGATTAAGTTCGAGAGATTCGCGCCTTGAATAAAGCGTTTTAGCCGATTATCGCCAACGTGACCTTTTGTATGAAAGTTTGAAAGCGGCGAAACTTTTGAAGAATTATTAGCTCCGTTTGAACGATTTAATCCAACAAAAACTACCTTACCGTGAAAAGATGCTTGTTTTGAAAGAAAAAAGTCTGAATTATTTTCGTTTTGCTCATTCCAAACAGCCCAACTGCTTGTAGGAATTTCTTTTAACTTATTAAAAACTTCAATATTAATCATTTCATTTCTCTTAAAAGCCGGTTATTCATAAACTCGCAAACATCGCGCAGAACCATGCGAATTTCTTCTTTTAAGTAAGCGCAAATTCACTCATTTTACGCAGAGTTTCCGAACGAAAGCCGAGAACTATTTCATCTTTCGACATTCCGTTGTCAAGTAAATCGTTGGCGATTCCGTTCGGCGTTTTGTCGAGTTGAATCCAGACTTTTTCGTTGATAATGTCGAGATGAGCGATGGTTTGATGAACGCGCTGATTATTTTCCCACCCGACTTCGACGAGCAAAAAACGGTCGCGGTCGCGGTCAAAAACTACTTCGGTTTCGATTTTTTCTTCGGCAAAAGGTGGTTCGGTGTAAGCAGTCAATACTTTTTCGATTGTTTCGCGCATCATTTCTAATTTATCCATCCAACTATTTCCTCCTTTTCTTCATTGACACCAAAAACTTTAGCTAATTTGTGTTTGGTGAGCAGTTCGTTAAATTCATTTTGAAAAATCGTCTGAAAAATCTCATCGGGAACGGCTAAAAAGAGTTCGCGGTCGGGTTCGTTTTCCGCCAAAATTGCGCGATAGAAAATAAATTGTCCGAGAGCATTTTCCAGATCATTCATTTCCGACGCGCCGACAAAACTTTTGATTTCGACAGCAATTTTTTCCTCACCTTTTTCCGCTGCCAAAATTCTCTCCGCGCCCAAATCAACATAGAGTCTGCGCCCTTTATATCTCAAACGAAGCGGATCATCGGTGATTTTCCAACCGTCCTTAATCAGCGCGTTTCTTACGCAGTCGTGAAGCAAATCTTTTGCGGGCATAGTTTTAACTAAAAAGCCGGTTCTTCATAAATGCCATAAACATCGCGCAAAGCCGTGCAGATTTCTTCGACGGTGGCGTAGGCTTTGACGGCTTCGACGGTCAGCGGCATCAGATTGACGTTTTCGACTGCGCCGCGTTTTAGTTTTTCTAAAACATTGGCGACTGCGCCGTTGTCGCGGGTTGTTTTGGTTTGTTCGAGTCTTGCAAGTTGCGTTTCGCGGACGGTTTCGTCAATTTGTAAAATGTCGGTTTTCGACAGTTCCGACTCCATCGCGTATTTGTTGACGCCGACGATGGTTTGTTCGCCGCGTTCGACGGCTTTTTGGTATTGATACGCCGATTCCTGGATGTCGCGCTGCGGGAAACCGGCTTCGATGGCTTCGACCATTCCGCCGAATCCGTCAATTTTGTCGAAATAATCGTAACAGCCGTCAATCATTTTCTGCGTCAGCGATTCGACGTAATATGAGCCGCCGAGCGGGTCAACCGTGTTCGCCGCGCCGGTTTCTTCGGCGATAATTTGCTGTGTGCGGAGCGCGATTAACGCGGCTTGATCGGACGGCAAAGCCAACGCTTCATCGAATGCGTCGGTGTGCAGAGATTGCGTTCCGCCCAAAACTCCGGCGAGTGCCTGAATCGCAACTCGGGCGATATTATTTAAAGGCTGCTGCGAAGTTAGCGAAACTCCGGCGGTTTGCGTGTGAAAACGCATCTGCATCGTGCGCGGATTTTTTGCGCCGAAACGCTCTTTCATCGTCTGCGCCCAGATCACGCGGGCAGCGCGGAATTTGGCGATTTCTTCAAAAAAGTCGTTGTGCGAATTAAAGAAAAACGAGATGCGCGGCACGAATTCGTCAACGTCCATTCCGCGATCAACGCCGTATTTAACGTATTCCACGCCGTCGCGCAAAGTGAACGCGAGTTCCTGCAACGCCGTCGCGCCCGCTTCGCGGATGTGATAACCCGAAACGGAAATCGGATTGTATTTCGGGACGTGCTGCGTGCAGAATTCAAAAGTGTCAATACACAATTTCATCGCCGGTTTGATCGGATAAATCCATTCTTTCTGCGCGATATATTCCTTCAAAATATCATTCTGCAAAGTGCCGGAAATCTTCTTGAAATCACAGCCTTGCTTTTCAGCGAGCGCGACGTAAAACGCCAGAAATATCCACGCCGGCGCGTTGATCGTCTGCGAAACCGTCACGTCTTCGAGATTGATGCCGTCAAACAAAACCTCAAAATCGGCGAACGAAGAAACCGCCACGCCGCATTTGCCGACTTCGCCTTCGCTGAAAGCGGCGAATCCGCGTCCAAGCCCATCAGCGCGGGCAAATCATACGCCGTCGAAAGTCCGGTCTGCCCCTGCGACATCAGATATTTAAATCGTTTATTCGTTTCTTCCGGCGAAGAAAATCCCGCAAACTGGCGCATCGTCCACAACTTGCCGCGATAACCCGTCGGATGAATGCCGCGTTTATACGGATATTCGCCGGGAAAACCGATTTCGCTCGTATTTTCCGTATCGGCTTCGGTGTAAAGTCGGTCAACGGGCTCAAGTGAAACACCTTCAAAACTCTGTTTTCGTTCCGCCGTTTTGTCCAAAACCTTCTGCAAAGTTTCCGCTTCCCAACGCTTTAATTCCGCTTTTTTTTCCGATAATACTTCTTTAACTTCAGGCATAATTATTAATCTCGTTTAAAATAAAATTGATTTGTTAACTACTAACAGATTAGCAAAAATCGCGGTTTTAGTGAACGCAGGCGGGAAAATATCAAGCGTGATTTTGCAAAACGCGGCGATAAAAATCTTCGGTTTCCGCAACCATTTTTTCGAGCGAAAAACAGTCTTCGACGCGCCTGCGTCCGCCGTTTGCCAAATGGTTTCGGCGACTCGGATCGTCAGCCAAATCTAAAATAGCCTGCGCTAAATTTTCCGAATTTTCCAACTCGACCAAAATGCCGCTCGTGCCGTCTTCGATGATTTCCGTCGCACCTTCGCTTCTGGTGGCGACGACGGGAATTTGCGCCGCCATCGCTTCGACAATGACCAAACCGAAAGGCTCGCTGCGCGCCGCTGAAACGAACAAATCCAATTGATTCAAAATCGCTCGCACGTCGTCCGTCCAGCCTCGAAGTTCCAAATGATTTTGTAAATTATTTTCCGCGATAAGATTTTCAAGTGCGCGGCGATTTTCGCCTGATTCTGATTTGTCCTCGCCGACGATAATAAATCGAATATCTGTTCGCTTTTGCCGAATAATCGCGGCGGCGCGGACGAAAATATCGTGACCTTTGATCGGCGCGAGATGTCCGATTGTGCCGACGGTAAAATTGCCGTCGGCTCTTTGTTTGTCGGCGCAAAATGTTTCAAATCAATGCCGTTATAAATTGTTTCGATTGATTCAGACGAAAAAAGATTTTGCCGTCGAAGCGCGTCAGCGATGGCTTTTGACGGCGCGATAATTCCGCCGACGTTTTGCAAAGCGTATTTTTGCAGTCGGTTCAGCGGAAACAAAACGTGGCGCGTCAAGACGAAAGGTTTCCGCGAAATTTTGGCGGCGAGCGCGGCAATCGGATAATCTCTGGCGATGTGCGCGTGAATGATTTCGATATTATTCTGAGCGACGAAGCGAGCGATTCGGCGGGCGGCGAAAACGTCGAGCGCGTTTCGCATTTTCGTCAATAAGACATTTTTCGATTCAACATTTTCCAACAATTTCTCAACCGGCGAATCGGGCGCGAGCGCGAAAAATATTTCGTGTCCGCGCCCTTGAAGCGCGTTCGACAAATCAGCCAGATGTTTTTCGCCGCCGCCAATTTGCCGCGCCGAACAAATTTGCAAAACTCTCATCCTTTTCGATGGCTGAATCGCGCATCCAGCTTTGAATTTTCTCGATGTCTTTGGCGACGGTGCGCGACGCGGCGAATAAAATCAGCGTCAAAACCACGCTCAAAATCGGAATCAAATACATTGCCGTATGCAAACCTTCGGCGCGAAACGGTTCGAGCGCGGTTTGCGAAAAATCAGAAATTCCGGCGATTTGGGCGGCGCGTTTGGTGAAAAAATCGCTTAAAATTCCGGTCACATAAGGTCCGATTGACGCGCCCAAAACATACATCGCCAGAAAATAAATTGACATCGCCGTGCCGCGCAAACCCGGTTCTACGATGTCCTGAATCGTCGAATAAACGGTCGAATAATAAAAATACATCACCGCCACGCCCGCGCCCATCAAAATTAAAAACCAGATCATTGCGCCGCGCGGCTGTTTGAGCGCGAAAATATAAAAGCGGAATCGAAACGGCGATTGCCGCCGTCGCTAAAAGCATTCGTCCGTCGCGGCGTTTTTTCAGCATCGCGTCGCCGACAAACCCGCCGATAAGCAGTCCCGGCGCACCCATCACGCCGTAAACAATCATCGAAACTAAATTCGCCTGTTGAATATCCGCGCCGTGATAGCGCATCAGAAACGGCGTGATAAATGCGCCGATGGCATACATATTAAAATTATGAACCGCGCCCGACAAAATCAGCCAGCGCATTGTCGGCGACTTGAGAATCAATTTATACGGCGAACCGATCCGTTTTTGTTCGCCGATTTAGTGCGTTTCCTCTGCGCCGCGAGTCGGTTCTTTAATGAATAGAACGGCAATCGCGCACAATATTCCGGGAATTCCGGCGACGAAAAACGCCCATCGCCAACCGTATTCTTTCGCAATCGTGCCGCTAACCGCAAAGCTCAAAGCCACGCCGACGGGCAATCCGAGCATAAAAATCGCCAATGCTTTCGCCCGCCAACTCGCCGGAAACAAATCGCCGATCAAAGATGAAGCTGCCGGAGCGCACGACGCTTCGCCGACTCCGACACCGAGACGCAACGCGAAAATCTGCCAAAAATTCTTCGCTAAACCCGAACCGACCGTCAATAAACTCCACACGAAAACGCCGATTGAAAAAATCTTTTTGCGCTCGATTCGGTCCGCCAATCGCCCGAACGGAATCCCGACAAACGCATAAAGCAGCGTAAACGCCGTTCCGAGTGCGCCGAGCGAAGCGTCGCTCAATCCGAATTCCTTGCGAATCGGTTCGCCGACCGCGCCCAAAATCTGGCGGTCGAAAAAATTCATCGTGTTGATGGCGAAAAGCACGAAAAGCGCATACCAAACGGCGGATTTTTTATTCATATTGTTGAGAAATTAAGAAAATTTAACCACAGATTTACACAGATTAACACAGATAGGAAAAGATAAATTAAAGTTGATTAAATCTTTTTTTATCCGTGTTTATCTGTGTGTATCTGTGGCTAAAAATTTCCTATCGATTTCGTCCAAGTTGTTCGTGAGATGAAACCCATTCGTCGGCGATGACGGCCGTTCCCAAAGACAATTCGCCGCACAAAACCGTTGCCGCGACAATTTCGGCGAATTTTTTTACTTTGTCCTTGCCGTAACAACCGAGCAATTCGAGACATTCGCGCTGTGTCGGCAAATCCGTTCCGCCGCCGTAAGTGGCGACGATTAAAGAAGGAATCGTAATCGAAAAATAATAATCGCCCGATTTTGTGATTTCCGCGTAAACTGCCGCCGCCGAACTTTCGGCGACGTTGGCGACATCTTGCCCGCAAGCAATAAACATCGCCGTAATGCCGTTTGCCGAATGTGCGCCGTTGTTGTTCACGCCCGCAAAATATCCGCCGAGCTGCGATGTTAGACGCGCTTCAAAAATCTGTTCGACTGAAACGTGCATTATTTCCTTTAATTTGTCGGCGGGAATCGTCGCTTCGGCGATAACTTTTTTGCCGCGCGTGTGAAGTGTATTAACCCACGAAGTTTTTTTGTCGGTCGCAAAACTGCCTTCGAGCTGATAGCGTTCGATTTCGGGATAAATTGATTTTATCCAATCGCAAGCCGCTTTCGTCGCTTTGCCGACCATATTTTGCCCAGCCGCGTCGCCCGTTGTGTAATTAAAACGCAAATATAAAAATCGCGCTGCCGGAAATTGTTGAATATCGCGCAATCTGCCGACGCTTGTCGTCGCTTCGGCTTTTGCTTTTATTTCGTCGAAATTTTCCTTTATCCAAACGGAAAATTCTTGCGCTTCTCGCGCCGATTTGAAAACAAAAACCGGTGCACGCTGCATCGCGTCGTCAACCACTGTCGTCGTTACGCCGCCCGATTCGCGCAGCAGTTTCATTCCGCGATTGTAGGTTGCCACCAAAGTTCCTTCGGTCGTCGCCAACGGCACGAAAAATTCGCCTTTCGCATATTCGCCGTTGACTAGCAACGCGCCCGCGAATCCAATCGGAATTTGCGCGACACCGATAAAGTTTTCGATGTTGCCCTGCAAAACTTCCGGCTCAAATGAAAATTGCCGACGTGATTTAATTCAACATTGGTTTGTTCTCGGGCGAATTCGCGCCGCTTTTCGGCGATTTCTTTTGTGTAATCATTTTCTTTATCGCGCGGAATTTTGGCTGTCATAATTCTTGCAATACGTTTGACTCGAAAATTCGAGCCATATTGGAATTTTGGGAAATAGTTGAGGAAAAGCAAACTGCAAATATTTTTATCAAAATGGAAAGGCTTTGTTCAGTTTACAGTTAAATCCCGCATCTGCGCATCTGGCAATTTCGGTGTCGTCAATCATACTGATATTATTAACTTTAACTAAATTTGGAAGTTGCTCGAATCCATCAACTGAAATCACATCAAAATAATCATCTTCTCCATCCCAAAAAGGAATAATAATTTGATAAATTTCATCGCCGCCGTCAAAAGTCAACGATTCGACTGCCGCTAAATCTGCTTGAGAAAGAGAAACATTCCGCAAAAAATCTTGAATCTCGATAATCGGTTTGTCATACCCGAAATTATCACCAAATCCGGCGTATGCTTGTTCGTATTCTTTTTTCTGCATCAGAAATTTCAACTCATCCGTAAACGAGCCTTTTTCTAGTAATTCATTGATGATAACAAGTTTAAAGCTAAAATCTGCAAATTGCATAAAACCTTATTCCGAAAACTAAATCCGGCTCGAAACTTCAAAATAAAGGTCGTAATGATTCGCGCATTTCGGATTGAAATTGCTTTGGCAATTCGGGCAATTCGCATCGCATCCGAGATATTCCGCAATCGTCAGTTGATGTCCGCAAACTCCGCACAGAATCGCGCGTGTTTCGTGTTCGTCCGAATTCCAAACCTGCGCCGGATGAGCAGCGCGTTCGGCGTGGCATTCGTAACACGGAAACCAATCGCCGCAGCATTTAAATTTGATGGCGATCACATCAATTTCGCTTCTGTAATGCGAACACCGCGTCTGCGCGTCAACGCCGCTGCTGTGAACTTCTTCGCCGTGAATTAAATTCATATCGAGGTGTGTAAAATGTTATAAAACAGAAATATTCGCCGAAACGAATTGAAATTTTGGGAAAGTAATTATGGATACTGTAACAAATTCAATCCATTGATAAATCGAAAATCGCGCTGATTTTTGGTGATGAAATCTTCGTCGTAAAAAATTGCCGTTGCCGCGATTATTCCATCTGCGATTTAAACCATGACTGAAGAAATATCGTTTGATTAGGGCAACAGCAAGGTCGGAAATATGGTCATTGATTTTGAGAATGTGAAAACGCTTGAAAAACTTTTCGAGGTCTTGCAGTTCAGTTTTGTTGCGACAGCCGACGATCAATTCTAGTCGAATAACGACGCTGACGGCTAACACGGAAGTTTTTTCGAGACGCAACAGACAATCAATTGCTTCCTGATCGCCGCGCCCGACGTTGATTAGAATGTCTGAATCTACAATCGTCAACGCCA
>CAVXFU010000001.1:0-830394 GCA_963761145.1 Pyrinomonadaceae bacterium | reverse complement strand
TCTCGCCGTGGGGCATTGGCGACGCGCCGACCGCTGCACCGGTTCAAGTTGGTGGACGGGTTACGCAGTCGAACGGTCGCAGTATCTTGCGTGCCCGCGTTATGATGTCCGATTCGCAGGGCAATGTTCGGATGGCGTTTACTAATTCATTCGGGTATTACCATTTTGACGACGTTTCGGCGGGTCAGACTTATATATTCTCGGTTACGCATCACCGTTACCAATTTGCCAATTCGTCGCAGGTGCAGTCTATTAACGGCGACAATACGGGCATTAACTTTACGGCGACGGGCGAGAACAATAATCCGAATGCGCGATTCTTTGATAATGCGCCGTTTGATTTCGACGGCGACGGCAGAACGGACGTGGCGGTTTTCCGCAGTTCAAATAACACCTGGTATATTAATCGCAGTTCGGACAATACTTTGTTCGCGCAGGCGTTCGGTGCGGCGGGCGACCGCCTCACGCCGGCTGACTTTGATGGCGACGGCAAAACTGATTTAGCAGTTTTCCGTCCCGCCGAAGGCAAATGGTATATCGGGCTTTCTTCGTCAAATTCGCTTCGCGTTGAAGAGTTCGGATCAGAAGCCGATAAAGCGATTGCGGCAGATTTTGACGGCGACGGCAAAGCCGACTTGTCAGTCTGGAACGAGATGCGCGGAACGTGGCAGGTTAAACTTTCCACGAACGGGACAATCGTTTCCGAAAAATTCGTCAACGGAAAAGGCAGTTTCATCGCGCTTGCGTCTGACCGCGACGGCGACGGCAAAGCTGATTTCGTTTTCTTTAATCAGTTAAACGGAACGTGGACGATTCGGACAAGCGGCGGCGTAAATATCAAGGAACAATTCGGACAGAGCGGTGACCGTGCCGCAATGGGCGATTTTGACGGCGACGCGCTCGGCGATCTGGCAGTTTATCGAGCCGCTGACAATCTTTGGACGATTAAATTTGCCGACGGCAACTCGAAAGAACTAAGATTATCGGCAAACACCGTTAACCCGGCTGTGGGTGATTTTGACGGCGACGGAACGTTTGATGCGGCTGGATTCGGCGGCGGCTTCTGGTCAATTCGCCAGAGCGTCAACGATACGGTTCGTCAACAGCAGTTCGGTTTGGCGGATGATTTAGTGATTCCGGCAATTCAATAAATTCAAAGTTTTCGGACCTTGCAAATCATTTAAGCCCTTGTCATTTCGGCAAGGGCTTTTTTGCTAATCAAAATTCATATAAAATGGTTTCTATGTCCATCTACGAAAATTTCCAGCCGATTGATCTGGCGGCGATTAAAACTTACGAACTCGCGTCGCGTCCGAGTAAAGTGACCGTTGAAAATTTTGCCGCGCCGGTTGGTGAAACGGATTCGCTGAAGGAATTTCTCGGCAACTTGCCCGACATTCTCGCCGTTCAATCGCTGCGTGAAATCGCCCGCCGAATTCGCCGCGCCAAGGAACTGCAAAAGCCCGTTGTTTGGGGAATCGGCGGACACGTTATTAAAACCGGACTCGCGCCCGTGTTGATTGATCTGATGCGGCGCGGATACATTTCGGCAATCGCCTCGAACGGTTCGGTGCTGGTTCACGATACGGAAATCGCGCTCGTCGGTTTTACGTCCGAAGACGTAGATGCGACGCTCGGAAGCGGCGATTTCGGCGCGGCGCGGGAAACCGGTGAAATATTAAATCAAGCGGCGAAACGAGGCGCGAAGGACGAAATCGGTTTAGGCGAAGCGATGGGCAGGGAACTCGCGGCGCACAATCCGGTGAACGCGGCTAAGTCAGTGCTTTGTCAAACATACGAAAATAAAATTCCGTTCACCGCGCATCTCGCTATCGGCGCGGACATCGGTCATTTTCACGCTTCGTGCGACGGCGCGGCTCTCGGCGCAGCTTCGCACACCGATTTCAAATTGTTTTGCTCGATCGTTAAAGAATTAAACGGCGGCGGCGTTTATTTGAACCTGGGTTCATCGGTCATTTTGCCGGAAATATTCTTGAAAGCCGTGACGGTCGTGAGAAATTTGGGCTTTCCACTCGAAGATTTCACCACCGCCAATTTCGATTTTATTCAAAGCTATCGCCCGAATACGAATGTCGTTCGTCGTCCGACCGCCGGCGGCGCGGGACGCGGATTTTCAATTACCGGACATCACGAATTGATGATTCCGCTGCTCGCCGCGCAGATTCTTTGCGGTGAATAAATCAAAAAAGCTTTCGCATAATGAAACAAGAAATTAAAGGAAAAAAATGCAGATAACCATTGAAAGAAAAGCCGATCTAAAGGAAAGTTGGGCGCAGCTTCGTGCCGAGCAGCCGCAGACGAGAATCCGCGACGCGGCGGAAAAGCTCGGCGTGAGCGAAGCCGAATTGCTGGCGACGGAAATCGGCGAAACTGTCGTTCGGCTGAACGATGATTTTTCAGAACTGCTTCAGGAAATGCACACGCTCGGTCGAATTATGGCTCTGACGCGCAATGAAGAAGTCGTTCACGAACGCAAAGGCGAATATAAAAACGTCGAGATTATGAACGGTCACGGCAAAATGGGTCTGGTGTTGGGCGACGATATTGATTTGCGGATATTTTTCAGCGGCTGGCATTTCGGTTTTGCCGTAACGGGCGAAAATGCGCGCGGTGTTCTGAGAAGTTTCCAGTTTTTCGACAGTGACGGAACCGCCGTTCATAAAATCTTTTTAACCGACGCGAGCGATTTGTCGGCTTATGAAAATCTGGTGGAAAAATATCGCGGCAGAAATCAAAATGCGACAATAAAAGTTTCGCCGAAGCCTGAAAAAATCGCCGATAAACCGGACGCTGAAATTGATGTCCGAGGACTTCAGGAAGCCTGGGCAAATCTCAAAGACACGCACGATTTTTTTCCACTTTTGAAAAAGTTCGCGGTCGGGCGCGAACAGGCTTTGCGGCTGGCAAGCCGCGAAATGGCTTTTCCGGTGGCAGTTGACACTTACAAATACGTGCTGGAAAAAGCGTCCGAACTTAAACTGCCGATTATGGTTTTCGTCGGCAACAGCGGAATTATTCAAATTCATACCGGCGAAGTCGAGAACGTGCAGGAAGCTCGCGGCTGGTTTAATGTGCTGGACGAAAAATTTAATCTGCATATCAGCCAAAACAAAATCGCTTCGGCGTGGATTGTAAAAAAACCAACTTCCGACGGCGGCGTTTCGAGTCTGGAAATATTCAATCAAAAAGGCGAAAACGTGGCTTTGTTCTTCGGTAAACGGAAGCCGGGAATTCCTGAAAAAGAAGAATGGCGCGAGCTTCTGGCGACCGTCGCCAAACTTTAAAGCCAAAAAAAACTCCGCTTTTTAACAGCGGAGTTTTTTGCCTCAATCTAACTAAATTCGGAGAAATCCATTTACCGGTAAATACCTTCGCCGCGATGGTTACGCCATTCGTTTTCAAAATATGCCGCATCATCATCATTGCGCGGATTAACGCCCATCACCACGCCGCCGTTTTTGAGTCCTTCTTCGTACTCAAGGGCACGATCTTCAGGAATGCCCGAACCGATCAACGCACCAACTAATCCGCCGGTCAAGCCGCCTGCGCCTGCGCCTGCCAGAGCCGCAGCGAGTGGTCCGGCAATAACTAAACCAATACCCGGAAGAAGCACGCTGGTTCCGATGGCAGCAATGCCGCCGATGATTGCGCCGAGTGTTCCGCCGATTGCCGAGCCTGCGCCTGCGCCTTCCATAGCTTTGCTGCCTAATTCTGAGTCAGCCGCATCGCTGTCGCTAAACCAACTGTCTCTTGTTTGGTCGGACATTAAAACGTTAACATCATCACGATTGTATCCGCGACTGGTAACTGAATTATAAGCGTTTTCCGCGCTTTCACGGTCTTTGAACATACCGGTCAACATACCGCTTCTGCCGGTTGTTGCCGCTGTGCCGCTGTTTGAACCGAGAACATTATTGTTTTCCTGGCGGGCATTGCCTAAAGCATTCTGCGCTTCGCCTTCACGTTCAAGACTTGGGTTTCCCGTAACTGATCCTGCCGCATCCTTAATGTCTCCGACCACTCTATCTTTAATTCCGCCTGCTTCTTCCTTAAATGTTCCGTCGTTATTCATCGTATAATCTCCTTCCCTGAATTTTTTGGTTTATTATCAGCTTAAAAAGCTATATCTGTGCGGTTGCAACCGCTGTGCCATTTTGAATTTTGTCAATAAAACAAAGGAACTTCTGCGTTTTGGCTGGCTAAGCGTATTCAAATGATAATTTTCGTGTTCTATTTTCAAACATAAATTCTCTCGTTCGTCTTTATTACAGACAAATAATATAATCGGAATCGTGAAAAACAGTTTTGAAAAGGTTGCGGACTTACTGAAACTCGAAGCCAAAGCAATTGAAGATGCGGCGAAACGGCTTGAAAGATCAGTGGTCGAAAAAGCTCTGACGATTCTCGAACAGTGCGCGGGTAAAATTATCGTGATGGGCATCGGAAAATCCGGCGTTATCGCGCAGAAAATCGCGCAGACGCTGACTAGCACCGGAACGGTCGCGGTTTTCGTTCACCCATCGGACGCTCTGCACGGCAGTTTGGGAATTATCAGCGGCGGCGATGTCGTTATCGCTTTGAGCAATTCGGGCGAAACCGATGAAATTTTATTGCTTTTGCCCGCTTTGAAAGCCCGACAAACAAAGTTGATTTCGATTGTCGGAAATGTCAATTCAACGCTCGCCAGACAATCCGATATTCATTTGGACGCGTCGGTTGATCGTGAAGCGTGTCCGCTCAATCTCGCGCCGACCTGTTCGACAACGGTCGCGTTGGCAATCGGCGACGCGCTGGCGATGACCTTAATGGAAGCCAAAGAATTAACCACCGAAGATTTCGCCGCCAATCATCCTGCCGGACGTTTGGGGAAAAGACTGATATTGAAAGTTGCTGATTTGATGCACGACAGCCCGAATATTTCGCCTGATGCTAATTGGCTCCACGTCGTCAAAGCGATTTCCAAATTCGCGCTCGGCGCGGTCAACGTGGTGGACGAAAACCAAACGCTGATCGGAATCGTCACCGACGGCGATTTGCGGCGGACGATTGAGAAAACCGCGCCGGAAAACTTTACAAATCTGACCGCCGCGCAGATGATGACGGCGAATCCCACAACCGCCGCGCCGGAAATGCTTGCCTTTGACGCGCTGCGACTTATGGAAAATCGCCCGTCGCAAATTTCCGTTCTGCCCGTCGTTGACGAAAATAAAATCTGCGTCGGGCTTTTGCGCCTGCACGACGTTGTGCGAAGCGGTTTGTGATTTCTATGTAAACTTTGAGGATGATTTTCAAAAGCGATAATTCGAACTGATTTGCCAAAAATCTTTTGAACAAAATCTCGCTTCGCCTTATTTCGTTTCCGATTTTATTTCCGCCAATTGCGGGACAACGCGCGGGCTGTCGTTTTTATCTATGATAAGGTTAGAAATCAAATTACATTTTCCCGAACAAATTAATGAAAAAGATTTTAAGTTTGATGTTGGCGGTTTTAATCAGTTCGACGCTGGCGCAGGCGCAGACGGCGGAAGTTTCCGTCAGCCTGAACGAACAATTTTTCGACGCGCTGCTCGACGCTATTTTTAAGAACTTTGACGCGCCGGAATTTCCTCTGGCGAAAGCCGACTTTAACATTCCAAAAATTGATACGGCGTTTGATCGAAAGAATTTTCGAGTTTTGGACGCGAAATATGAAAAGTCGAACTTTAGTTTAAAGCGCGATTCAAAAACCGAAATGCTTCCCGAATGTAACGAATCAATCAGGCTTTTGCGTGAAACCGACGGCGTGCGAACCGCCGCGCGCTTTCGTAACGGAAAGATTTACGCGCCGATGGCGTTTTCCGGTTCTTATAATCCGCCGCTAATCGGCTGTATAAATTTTCAGGGCTGGGCGGAAACCAACATTGACCTTGAGTACGACCGGCAAAGCCGCAAATTGCTGGGACGCGTTAAGGTTTTGAGCGTGAACCTCGGCGGCGTTTCCAATCTCGCCAGCGGCGTTCTGTCGCGCCTCGTGCAAAGTTCTATTGACAGCAAAATCAATCCGATTGAGATTCTTCAGATTGATAAACTCTCTTTTATCGTTCCCGTGCAGAACGCGAACGGCTCGCTAAAAATGAAAGCCAACGCCATTCGTCACGAAATCACCAATGGCAGCCTCAATGTTTACGTCGCATACGATTTCCAAAAGTAAGAATTTAAAATGAAAAAAAGCCGCGATACATTTTGTATTTATCGCGGCTTTTTTATTTTTTACCCGAAAGTCTTTTTAGTAAAGACCGAACGAGCCAAGCGGAGTATCGGTTGAAGCACCGGCTTGTTGTCCGCCGACAACGCCCGGATTCATGCTGCTGAGATAGTAGAAAGTCGAGTTGGATGGACGCCATACACAAATATCGTGTCTGCCGTCGCCGTCAAAGTCGCCGCGCACCGGAACGTCTCCGTCTCCGGCGAAAAGCGGGTCAGCGATACCGAAATTGGTTGCCGTCACCGTGGAGTTCTGCGAGTTAGCGACATACCAGGTTGCAAGTGAACCGTTTGTTTGACGCACAGCAACGAAATCAGCTCTGCCGTCGCCCGTATAATCGTCAGGCGCAACGCTGTAATCATTGTTGTAATTACCAAAGGTGCGCGTAATAACGCCCGCGCCGGTTAGTGAATCGCCGACGAAATAGGTAACTTGTGTTCCGGCGGTGTTACGATACAACATAATTAACTCATCTCTGCCGTCACCGTTAAAGTCAGCACCCGGAAAAACCGATGTGCCGGTAAATCCTGTTCCGGCTAATGCGCCGAACTGAACCGTGCGAAACGCGCCGTTGCTGCTGTTCAGGATATACCAAACTAAGTTAGTGCCGGACACGCGAACAACTGCGTAATCATCTTTGCCGTCGCCGTCGTAATCGCCCTGAACGCCCGGAACGTCAGTGAATGCATCACCAAACGGTGTTGCTCTATCAAGAACAATTCCAGTTGTTCCGGTCGGAAATTGCGAAACGTAAAAAACTCCGGCTGTTCCGGCGGCGGTCGCTCCAAAATCGCGCCACACAGTTAAATCTGATTTGATGTCACCACGGTAATCGCCGACCGCAATTGAATCGGTGTCGGTTAAGCCATAATCAAACTCGCGTTTGAAAGCTGCATTCGGAGCCGGATTCGCCGGATTGCCCGTTGTCTTCCAGCGAATTGGACCGCCGGTGGTAAACGCTAACGTCGTCCAATCGGTACGACCGTTGCCGGTAAAGTCATTTAACCGGTTTCTCGTTTGAGCATTGGAAATGCCCGCGCCCGCCAAAGCTGTTACTGCGACAGCAAAAGCCGTCAACAGTGAGCGTAAATTTTTTTTATTTTTCCCTAAAAACATTTTTTCTCCTCCAATGTTGTAAAAATAAGACATACAACCTCAGCCAAGGAAATCAGGTTACCAGATAGATTTAGTACTATTATCGTCGGCTGAATATAAAGTTTGGTGAATGTCAAATTCTTTCTAAAATTACCTTTTTTCCCGCAATGATGTCAACAGGATTCTGACAGAATATTAGCTTTCAAACTATGTTTATAGAAAACTTTACTATTCTTTACATTTCGCGCGAGTGTGATTCGGAGAAACTTTTTACAGTATCAGGTTGTCAGTAAAACTCACAACGTTCTAAACTCAAATTTATGAATTTGCCTCTGGTTGCAATCATCGGTCGTCCGAACGTCGGAAAGTCCACATTATTCAATCGTCTGACGGGAAGCCGCAAATCCATCGTCGGCGACGAGCCGGGAATTACGCGCGACCGCATTTACGGCGAGGTCGAATGGAAGGCGAAAACCTTCGCGCTGGTTGATACGGGCGGAATCGTGCCGGATGACGAAGCGATTATTCCGGCGAATATTTTCAAACAGGCATCGAACGCGATTACCGAAGCGCAGGCGATTATCTGGGTCGTTGACGCGCGTGCCGGAGCGATTCCGCTCGACGAAGAAATCGGCGTGTTATTGAGAAACATCGGCAAACCGATTTATATCGCGGCGAACAAATCCGAATCGAAAAAGGTCGAAGAAGAAGCCGCCGAGTTTTACAAATTCGGCTTTGAATTATTTCCCGTTTCCGCCGAACACGGCAACGGAGTCGGCGATTTGCTCGACGAAATTTTCGAGCATTTAACTTTTGAAGAAGAAATTGAAGAGGAAGAACAAAAGGAAATCAAACTCGCCATCATCGGTCGTCCGAATGTCGGGAAATCTTCTTTGCTGAATAAAATTTTGGGCGAAGAACGAGTCATCGTTTC
This sequence comes from Pyrinomonadaceae bacterium, assembly GCA_963761145.1. Classification (GTDB taxonomy): domain Bacteria; phylum Acidobacteriota; class Blastocatellia; order Pyrinomonadales; family Pyrinomonadaceae. Next base: position 822,100 of record CAVXFU010000001.1, on the reverse strand, counting down.
GCCGATTGCGGGAACGACGCGCGATTCGATTGACACGGAACTGACGGTTGACGGGCAAAAATATATTTTGATTGACACCGCCGGAATTCGTCGCAAAGGCAAGACGACCGAGATGTCGGAAAAACTTTCGGTGATTATGGCGCGAAAAGCTCTGGAACGCGCCGATGTCGCAATTTTGTTGATTGACGCGATTGAAGGTTTTGCCAATCTCGACGCGAATATCGCCGGTTACGCGATTGATTCGGGCTGTTCGGTGATTATCGCCGTCAACAAATGGGACGCGATTGAGGAAAAGGAAACGAACACGGCGAATCGTTTTGAGGAAAATCTGCGCTACAAAATGAAGTTTCTCGATTGGTCGCCGATTCTCACGATGTCGGCTTTGACCGGACAGCGCGTGAATAAAATTCTGCCGATTGTAAAACGCGCCAACGAAGCGAGAAATCTGCGCATGACGACTTCAAAGCTCAACGAATTTTTCGAGCAGACCGTTTCGCAGCCGAGAGTCGGCGGCGGAACCGCGCCCGGTTCGGGCGGCAGCATCGTTCGCCTGCACGTTCAATTCATCACGCAAGCCGGAATGCGCCCGCCGCTGTTCGTCATTTTCACTTCAGGCGGTTCGGGCGGCAAAGGCGGTCTGCATTTTTCTTATTTGCGATATATCGAAAACCAACTGCGCGAAAAATTCGATTTTTTCGCCACGCCGATTCGCCTTAAGGAAAAACATAAGACGAAACCGAAAAAGAAATAAATTTTTATGGAGATAGTTTTACTTTTAATCAGATTAATTCTTTTCGCCATTTTCGCGCTCGCGGGAATCGGCAAACTGCTTGATTTGAAAGGTTCGGAGAAAGCGGTTAAAGAATTTGGCACGCCCGAAGAATTGGCGAAGTTTTTTGCCGTCGCGCTGCCGTTTGCGGAAATTGTTTTCGCGATTTGTCTTTTGTTTGTCGAAACTTCGTGGGTCGGCGCAATCGGCGCGTTGATTTTGTTATTGAGTTTTATCGGCGGAATGATTTGGCAGTTGGCGCAGGGAAATGCGCCGGATTGTCATTGTTTTGGCGCGATTCATTCGGAGCCGGTTTCGCAGGAAAAGTTTGATTCGCAACATCGTGTTCGCACTGCTCGCTTTTGTGTTGATTTTGAGCGGAAAAACGAATCAGGGCGCGAGTTTATTTGATTCGACAAACAATTCGGAAGGAAATTTTATGACGTTTATTTTAGGTTTGGCGACCGTCGGATTGCTGGCGGCGACGGTATTTTATTTGAAGAAAATCTCTGAACAGCAAACGCAGATTATGCGGCGGATGGAGATTTTGGAATTGACTGCGCTCGAAGGCGGCAAGGAAGTTCACCGCGAAGAAGTCGCGCATCCGCCCGAACGGTTTGCCGATTGGTTCGCCCGCGCCCGCCTTTGTTTTGCCCGACGTAAACGGCAAACCCGTTTCGCTTGAAAGTCTGACGGCGCAGAGCGAAACCCGTGTTGTTATTCTTTGTCAGCCCGACGTGTAATCCGTGTGCCGCGATGCTGCCGGAAATCGAGGCGTGGCAGACGGAATTGAAAGGAAAACTAAATATTGTCTTTGTCAGCAGCGGCAAAGCCAAAGAAAATCTCGACAAACTGGCAGGAACGACGCTCAAACAAATTCTTCTGCAAAAAGACCGCGAAACGGCTTTGAGCTTTTGGCGCACAATGGACACCGACGGCGTTATTGGTTAACGCTGACGGGACAGATTGCGAGCCGCGCGGCGGTTGGCGACAAAGCGATTCGAGAATTGATTGAGCTGATTAAAACGAAGATTGATAATTCTGAAGTGCTTTTAATTCCGAACGGCGTACCGAATTTAACGGGCAAACTCGGCGACGAAGTGCCGGAATTTTTTGAGACTGACGTGAACGATAAAATGATTGCCTCGGAGGATTTGCGCGGCAAACGAACGCTCGTCACCTTTTGGAGTTTAACTTGCGGATTCTGCACGCAAATGCTCGACGATTTGCGCGATTGGGATAAAACGAAAGGCGCGGACGAACCCGGATTACTTTTACTTTCGGAAGGCGAAGCCGAACCGCATCGCAGTCTCAATTTGAGCTCACCGATTGTTCTCGATAAAGACCGCAAAATCTCGAAAGAACTCGGAATGAGCGGCACGCCGTCAGCAGTTTTAATCAATGAAGACGGCAAAATTGTTTCAGAAACGGCGGTCGGCGCGGATAATATTTGGACGCTGATCGGAAAAAGGAAGTAGAACATTTTAGCCACAGAGAACACAAAAAAAAATTATTTACAGATGTTGTGCAAAGACGAATTAAAACTGTTTTTGCCACAGATACACACAGATTGAAGAAGATAATTTGGAAATGTAATTGATCTTTATTGATTTCCTCGGCGTTTCTCTGTGGCTAAAAAGATTTATGAAATCAATTGAATGGAAAGTAACTGCGCAGGACGGTGAGGCGCGGACGGGAATTTTGCGTACGCGGCGTTCGATTATCGAAACGCCGGTTTTTATGCCGGTCGGAACGCAGGGAACGGTCAAAGGCGTGCGTTTTGAATGGCTTGAAGCAGAGATGGATGCGCGAATTATTCTCGGAAACACTTATCATCTTTTTCTGCGTCCGGGCGCTGGAGATTATCAGACAACTCGGCGGTCTGCATAAATTTACGACCTGGAATCGTTCGTTACTCACCGATTCGGGCGGTTTTCAGGTTTTTTCGCTGACCGATTTGCGAAAACTGACCGAAGAAGGCGTAGAATTTCGCTCGCATATTGAACGGCGATAAAAAATTTCTCTCGCCGGAAGTTTCGATGGAAATCCAAGCCGCGCTCGGATCGGAAATCGTAATGGTTTTCGACGAATGTGCGCCGGGCGCGGCGGGAATCGATGCGACGAGAAAAAGCCTTGAAATGACGGCGCGTTGGGCTTTGCGCTCGAAAAATCAGTTTTGATGATTTGCAAAATTCGGGAATGGACACGGGATTTTTAGAAGCCGAAAATTTAAGCGGAAAACAGGCTTTGTTCGGAATCATTCAAGGCGCGGGACATTTGAATTTGCGGAAGGAAAGTTTGGATAAAACGGTTGAAATCGGATTTGACGGTTACGCGATTGGCGGTTTGAGCGTCGGCGAAGAAAAATCGGTGATGTATGAAGTTCTGGAATTTCTCGCGCCGCAAATGCCGAAAGATGCGCCGCGTTATTTGATGGGCGTTGGCACGCCGGAAGATTTGATCGAAGCCGTTTCGCGCGGTGTTGATATGTTCGACTGCGTGATGCCGACGCGCAACGGGCGAACCGGAAGCGCGTTTACTTCGCGCGGGAAAATTAAATATTCGCAATGCGAAATTCGCCAAAGATGACGCGCCGCTCGACGCGGAATGTCCGTGTTCGGTGTGCCAAAGATATTCGAGAGCTTATCTGCGACATCTGTATCAGGCGAAGGAAATGCTGGCGGCGACTTTGATTTCGCACCATAATCTCGCATTCTTTCTTGACTTAATGCGCCAAGTTCGGCAATCTATCACACTCCGGCAAGTTTCAAAGAATTTCGACAATCGTTTCTAAACAAAATTTCGATGGGTAAATCAGAGGATAAGACGGCAGGCGTTTGATAAACACCTTGCAAATGTATATTATTGTCTTTTTCTTTTCTGCAATCAAAACAATGAATTTTTTATTATCTCTATTTCCAAGGCGAAGGCGGCGGAAGTATTTCTCGACCGTTTTATTGTTTCTGCCTAATCTGCATTAATTTTTTATTTTATACTTATTCGCCCGCAGCAAAAACAGCAAAAAGAGACTCAGGCATTGATTGCCGAGTTGAAAATTAATGACGAAATCGTAACCAACGGCGGCGTTATCGGCAGAATCAAAGAATTAAGCGAAACGAGTTTTATAATTCAAAGTGCCGACAAATCTTTTATCGAAATTGCCCGAAGCGCAGTTGTCGGCAAACGTGCAGAAAAATAATTTGTCAATTGTTAGCGGTTGAATCGTTGGAATGGAAATCTGTTTTCACAGTTTAACGATTGTCGTTAATCAAGTTTAATGAAAAATACAAGTTTGTTAATTAGAACGGCGAATTATTCTTGTCATCACACTGATCGGGATTTATCTGGTTTTCGGTCCGCGCGAAAATGTTTCGGCGAATGTTTTTCGTGGGAAGGAATCAAGAACAATCTCGCGAAAAACATCAATCTCGGTCTGGATTTGAAAGGCGGTTCGCATCTTGTGATGCGCGTTAAAACTGAAGAGTATTTGAAAAGACCCTGACCGAAAATAACGAAGTCGCCGCGCTCAAAGCCGCCACAGGAGCGAACAATTGCCGGTCAGCCGACGGTTCAGTTATGTTGCCGAAAATAACAATTATCAAGTTACTCTTAAATACTAACCGATACTTCAAAAAACCAAGAAATAATTGACGCGGTTAAGAAGAAAGTTGATTTCAATGAAACGATCTGGACGCAAAGCACCAGCGGAAATCGATTAATCTGGTCTTTGCCTTTGCAGCCACAGGCTAAATTAAAGGAACAGGCGACCGATCAGGCATATAGAATTATTGACAGTCGCATCAATGCTTTCGGTGTGAAAGAACCGACTCTGCAAAAGCAGGGCAGAGCCGATTCGGGACAAATTCTTCTTCAAATGCCGGGCGTCGAAAATCCCGAACGCGTAAAAGATTTGGTCAAAGGAGAATCACGTCTGAGTTGATGAAAATCGTCAGTCCACCGAATCCTTCGCCGGTGCAAACCTATGCCGACCAAGGAAGAAGCTCTGCAATCAATCGGCGGCAAGGAAACCGACTCGAAAAAAGTTTTGGTGTATGCTGACCGTGATGACGCGCCGACTTCTAATACTCCTCCGGCTGAAAGACCGAAACGCATTCGTCATTGTGGAATCTCCGGCAGTTGTTGACGGCAACGAACTGCGTGACGCTTCGGCAGTGCAGGGCAGAGCGGGCGGCAGCGATTATCAAATTTCATTTTCGTTCAAACCTTCCGGCGCACAGAAATTTGGCGAATGGACAGGAAAAAATATCGGCAATTATATGGCGGTCGTATTAAACGGCGAAGTAAAATCTGCCGCTTATATCAAATCGCAGATTTTCGATTCAGGGGAAATTTCCGGTCGGTTTACCAAATCGACGGCTGATGATTTGGCTTTGACCTTAAAGTCCGGCGCGCTTCCGGCGGCGATTGAATATCAGGAAGAACGCACGGTCGGTCCGAGTCTTGGCGCGGATTCGATTCGTTCCGGCGTTTCCGCTTCAATCGGCGGCTTGGCACTCGTTATGTTGTTTATGCTGTTCTATTATCGCGGCGCAGGCGTAAATGCCGTTATCGCTTTAGTGTTGAATATGCTTTTGACGATAGCGGCACTCGTCGTTTTCGGCTCGACCTTAACGCTTCCCGGAATCGCCGGTCTGATTCTCGGAATCGGTATGGCAGTTGATTCAAACGTTTTGATTTTTGAGCGTATTCGAGAAGAATTGCGGCTCGGATTTTCGGTTGCAGAATCAATCAATCTCGGTTTCGACCGTGCTTTCGTCACGATTATTGACACGCATATCACGACGATTATTTCATCAATAATTCTGTATATGTACGGTTCAGGTCCGATCAAAGGGTTTGCCGTCACGCTTATTCTCGGATTGCTGATCAATTTGTTCACGGCGGTTTTCGTTTCGCGCACGATCTTTAACTGGTTGTTGAGCAGAAAGCAGAAAATGGAGAAGCTTAGTATTTAATTAAAAATCGGGAACAATTTATATTTATCGTTCTCCGATTTTCGACACTTTCAAAAAGATGTTTAATTTTTTTCAGAATATTCATATAGATTGGCTTGGAAAACGAAAAGTTTTTATTGCGCTTTCCATTTTTATTATGCTGGCGGGACTGGTTTCAACTATTGGTCGTCAAGTTGTGCCTGGCGGAACTGACGCTTTTAATCTCGGCGTAGATTTCAAAGGCGGAACAGTTGTTACTGCAAAATTTAGAGAAAAGCCTGCAAATGACGAAATTCGCGCGGCATTGAATAAAGTCGGTGTAGGTGATCCGCTAATTCAGGATTCGACCGATAAGCCTGACGAAGTATTGATAAAAATTCCGCTGGATGAAGCTCCGCAGGAATTACAGTCACAGGGCAATGAGCCGGATCAGGCGAAAACGCAACGTTCAGCGAGCCGGACGATTAACGGTTAAAACCGCGCTTAACACATTTGGTAAGGAAGCCGAGGGCGAAACGGCTCTCGCTGACTCGCCGGATGCCAAATACAAAATTATCGGAACGGATTCGGTCGGCGCGGTCGCCGGTTCGCAGCTTAGAAACCAAGCCGTTCTCGCGACACTTTTAGGTTTAGTCGGTATCTTGTTTTTCATTGCATTTCGTTACGACTGGACCTACGCGGCAGGCGCGGTTATCGCCGTTTTCCACGATGTTTTAATGGTATTGGCATTCTTTTCCATCTTTCAGTGGGAAGTTAATTTAACGGTCATTGCGGCGATTTTAACCATTGTCGGATTTTCGGTTAACGATTCAATCGTTATCTTCGACCGTGTGCGCGAAAATTTGGCAGTCAATCGCACCGATTCATTGTTTAAGGTGACGAATGATTCCATCAATCAAACCCTTTCGAGAACGGTTATTACGGCGGATTAGTTTTTTTGTCTGTTCTGGCTTTGGTTATTATTCGGCGGTGAAGTTTTAAGAAGTTTTTCGCTCGCCCTGCTCGTAGGAATTACATTGGGAACATATTCGACGATTGCCATTGCCAGTCCGATTGCAATTTGGTGGCAGGACAAACTCGGCGCAGTGAAAACAAAAAGATCGGAAACGGCAAAAAGCGATCAACTGGCTTCGGCTTCCCGACGCTCTGTTTCGCGGCGACCAATTGCCCGCTAAATTGAATTGAAAGAGTTAAATACAAACAATATGCGAGTCGAACGAGAAAATTTGACGATAGTTGAAACGTTTGAAGATATTTTATAAATTGAATAAAAAAACGATGGTTTTTCTTGACTTTCTGCGCGTAAGGTTTTAGACTTCAAATCGTTGCTGGTCAATTAAATATTTCGTATCTGCTTTTTTTCCGTTTCGTTGAATTAGCGTCGGGGAATTTTGTAGAACTTTTGTGTCTGTTAGACCGGCACAAGTCCGACAAAGCCCGCACTTAATTTAGAGAAGTTCAAACGCAAAAAAAGTTGATTTGTCACAAGTGCATGTCGTTATTACTGATGACGATTGCAACTTGAGGTCTGAATTATATCATCTAGGCAATAAATAACGGTTTCGTGACCCTTGACCCAGTTGGCACCGGATAATAGGGAGGAAAATAAAATGTTAGATCAATTAGTTGAATCGAGAGATAACTCAGGTAATGGCGGCAGTCGCAGCATTCTGTTTTTAGCTACTACCGTCATTATGGTTGCGTACTTTGGCGTATGCAATGTACTACAGCCTCTTTGCCAAAGATTACGGACTTGGTTCGGGAGATTTGGAATTGTCGGAATTAGTCGCACCCGTACCGGTTGCGGAAGATGAGCCGCCGCCGCCGGAACCGGAACAGCCGAAACAACAGCAGAAAGCTGCACCCAATGCGGATGTTCGCAAGGAAGTTCTGCAAAGAATTGATGAATCGCCGCAGATACCGGATAAGGTCAGCACCGAGAAACAAAATATTCCGGCGCGTCGTCCAAATGTATTAACTGTGAAAGGAGATACTAATCTGGATGCGAGAGATGCAGTAGATTCCAGTTATAAAGGCGAGGTAAGTACCGACAATACAGGTGTAAAAGGTCCCGGAGGTGTTGTTGGTGGTAATACTGATGGAGGCGGACCAAAGCCGCCGCCGCCGCCGCCGCCGCCGGTAAAGCCGACACCGCCGCCTGTGCCAAAGAAAATTTCAGGAGGCGTGTTAAACGGTAAGGCTACAAGTTTGCCAAAACCGCCATATCCGGCAGCCGCGAGAGCCGTTCGTGCAAGTGGCGCCGTAAATGTTCAAGTAACAATTAGCGAATCGGGAAGCGTTGTTTCGGCAAGTGCTGTTTCCGGTCATCCGTTGCTTCGTCAAGCAGCAGAACAAGCTGCACGCGGCGCACGATTCGCTCCGACTCTTTTGTCGGGACAACCGGTATCGGTAACAGGCGTTATAGTTTATAACTTCGTTCCGTAATCGAATGACAAGTGGCTGAGTCGTTTACTTTCGACTCAGCCACTTAAAATAAAATCTGCAATTATAATTTTACGATTTCTTTTGGAGGAAAAATATGACTTTTTTAGTTAGCTTTATAGGCTTTTTTTTGATGTTCGCGGGTGAAGGGGGATTTTCTTTTGACTTATATTCAATTGCCAAAAGTTTGACGATCCCGGGTTGGATTGTGATCGTCATTCTCTTGTTGCAGTCAATCTTTATGATCGCCGTTGGCATCGAACGCTGGCTTACTTACAGCAAAGCCAAACAACAGTCGCGTCAATATGCGCCCAAAGTAGCACAGGCGTTGAAAAACAGCAATATTGATGAAGCCATCAACATTAGCGACAAACATAAAGATTCGCATTTAGCAATGGTCGTTTCTTCGGGCTTGAAAGAATTTGCCGCGCATCAGGGAAATTCGGATATTTCCGGTGAAGAAATGGAAGCGTCAAAACGCGCTTTGCAAAGAGCGATTGCCGTCAAGACCGCCGAATTGAAACGCGGTTTAGCCGGTCTTGCAACGGTCGGTTCAACTGCACCGTTCGTCGGTTTGTTCGGAACGGTGGTCGGCATCATCGGCGCATTCGTAGCGTTGGCATCGGCTGAAAATGCCGGTATCGGTGCGGTCGGTGCATCAATCGCGGAAGCTCTTATTACAACAGCCTGCGGTATCGCGGTGGCAGTTCCAGCGGTATGGATGTTTAACTACTTTACAAACAAAGTGACAAGTTTCGGTGTAGAAATGGAAAATTCGGCATCCGAACTGGTTGATTATTTCATCAAACAACGCAGCAAGCAGTTAAACGGCTAGTTCGTTAAACCTTAAAGTATTTATTAAAGGGAGAAATTACCTATGGCGATGGCAGTTGGCGGGACCGATGAGTATAACTCGGAGATTAACGTAACCCCGATGGTTGACGTGATGTTGGTATTGTTGATTATTTTTATGATCGTCACACCACTTCTGCAACAGGGAGTTTCCGTTAATCTTCCGCGCGATACAATCAGCCCGGATTCTGATGATGACATTGCGAAAGATACTTCGGTAATCGTCGCAATTCCCGACAATAGTAATTTTTATATTGGTAAAGACCAATATCCGTTAACGGCGTTGGGAGATAAGATCAAAGAAAAGATGAAAGATAAATCTCCTGATAAGCGCATTGTTTATATTAAAAGCGGCATTGACGTTGACTACGGCAGAGTAGTCGAGGCGATTGATACGATTCGCAAACAGGATATTGATAAAATCGGTTTAGTCGCTGATAAGAAGAAAACCGGCGGAGAAACCGCGCCGGCAAAATAAATCAGGCAGGATTTAAGGAGAAAGATTATGGGAATGTCAGGAGGAGGCTCTTCAGGAGCTACGCCGAACATCAATGTCACACCGTTGATTGACGTTTTATTAGTGCTTTTGATTATTTTTATGGTTATTACGCCATCAAAGCCAAGCCGCTTTGAGGCGAAGGTTCCGGCGGAACCGAAACCGGAAGATCAGACTGTGGCGAAACCAAATCCGTTAACTTTAGTCGTCACAATTAATAAAGCTGATAAAAAAGTAAGTTTAAACACCGAAGTTCTTGGTGATGTTACAAATACTGAAGAATTAACTAATAGGTTATCTGCTATTTTTAAGGACAGAGAGGCAAGCGGTGCCTTTCGTGAAGGCACTAATGAAGTAGAAAAAACTCTTTTCATAAAGTCGCCGCGTTCAATAAGATACGGTGATGTTGTTAAGGTAATTGACGCAGTTAAACAAGCCGGGGCGCAGCCAATCGGGTTGCAAATTGATGATTTGGCAGATTAATTTTAGCTTTATTCGTAACGGCAAAGGTTATTTAGATATCTTTTGCCGTTACGGTATCAGCTATAAATGGAGTTGAACAAATGGGATTGTCTCGTTTAGGGATATTATTTTTAATTTTAATGACAGTTTTGGTTGGAGCTAACTGCGGTTATTACAATCAAATTATTGCTCGAAAGAATTTAGTTGACGGTGGAACGGCTTACAAAAACAGAAAGTTCCAGGAAGCCGAACAATTCTTTAAACTTGCTATTGCCCGTGACCCGGAAAGTAAGGAAGGCAAAACTGCGCGGTTGTTTTTAGCCCGCACACTGCATTCGCGAATTCATCGGCGACCGTGGCAATCCTGCCAAAGCGGAAGATGCAATTAAAGAATATAAAGCGGTCTTAGCAGAAGATGTTAATGATCAAAGTTCGTTTAACGCGATTGCCAATCTTTTGGAAAACCTCAATAAAAATGATGAGTGGCTAAAATGGATTACCGACCGCGCGAATAATGAAAAAGTCACGCCTGAACAGCGTGCAGAAGCTATGGCCAAATTAGCTGCCAAAAAATATTCGTGCGCTAATGAAATTTCAGATGTGGATCCGGTAAAAAAGACCATTAAGAAAGACGGTAAAGACGTTTTTCAGTTTACGAAACCGGCAGATCCGGCGACGTTTGAAACTTTCCGAAAGTGCGTGCAAGAAGGCTCTGAACTGGCAAACAAAGCGGAAAAGCTCAATACTAACAGTGATGCCGTCTGGTCGTATAAAGCTAATATGCTGGCGCAGCAAATGCGCCTCGCCGAAATGGATGGAAATCTTCAACTTCGAGACAGTCTGAAAGACGAAACTGAAAAGGCGAGAGATAAATTTACTGAATTAGCTAAGATCGAAAAGGAAAAGAAGGACGCTATCGAACGCGAGAAAAAAGCTAAGGAAGAAGCGGCAAACAGCAATAAAAAGTAAATTTTAAAAAAACTTTTAGGTCAGACGATACTCAATTACAATAGAAATTGAGTATCGCCTCTTTTTATTTAAATTAAAAATCAATATTTTATGATTCGCATCGAAGATGTTATCGAAAAAGTTGAGAGAAACCGCCCTAACCCGGATATTGATTTAATCCGGCGGGCGTATTTTTTCTCGGCAATGCATCATCGCGGACAAAAACGCGCATCCGGCGAACCTTATCTTGTTCATCCATTGGAGGTTGCGGATATTCTGGCTGATATGCGTCTGGACGAAACCAGCGTTTGCACCGGACTTTTGCACGATGTCGTTGAAGATACGCTGGTTGATCTCGACACTATTCGCAGATATTTTGGCGACGAAATCACTCGTCTCGTTGACGGTTTAACAAAAATTGCGCATATCAGCAATCTTTCGAAAGAAAAACAGCAAGCCGAAAACGTCCGCAAAATGGTTTTGGCGATGATTACCGATGTTCGCGTCGTGCTGATTAAACTCGCCGACCGACTGCATAATATGCGGACGATGCAGTTTCTGAAGCCGGAAAAACGCGCCCGAATTTCGCAGGAAACGCTCGATATTTACGCGCCGATTGCACATCGTCTCGGAATGGGTAAAGTTCGAAGCGAACTTGAAGATTTATCGTTTCAAAATCTTTACCCTGAAGAATATAAAAAACTCTCAAAAGAAGTTGAAGCGCGCCGTCCGGAACTCGAAGCCGACGCTTGATAAAATTACCGACTCAATCAAGGAAAAATTAACGGAAAATGACGTGCCGTTTGTCGAAGTCCAAGGTCGCGTCAAACGTCTCTATTCGCTCTGGAAAAAATTAAAAAAACGTAAACTGACGATTGAAGAAGTTTACGATTTGATTGCCGCGCGAATTATTACGCCGAACGACAAAAAAAATTGTTATCTGGCTTTGAGCGTAATTCACGATATTTGGACGACCTGTTCCCGAGCGCTTTAAGGATTGGATTGGAAATCCGCGCGATAACCTTTATCAATCGCTTCATACGTCCGTCATCGGCGACAACGGGCAATCATTTGAAGTGCAGATTCGCACCGAAGAAATGCATCAGGTTGCCGAAGAAGGCGTGGCGGCGCACTGGAAATATAAGGAAAGCAAACTCGGCAAACGCGAAGAAGACGAAAGTCTCGATGAACTTCGTAAAACTGTCGAAAAACTTCTGCTTCCGCTGGTCGAAACAACTCAGGACACGGAAGATTCGGAAGATTTTATCGAATCTCTTAAAGCTAGATTTGTATCCGAAAGACGTTTACGCTTTTACGCCGATGGGGAAAATTATCCAGCTTCCGCGCGGCGCGACACCGATTGATTTTGCCTACGCGATTCACTCGGAAGTCGGCGATAACTGCACCGGCGCGAAAATTAAAGGACGCATCGTGCCGCTCAGAACCGAACTGCAAAACGGCGATGTCGTTGAAATTTTGACTACGCCGAATTCCAAACCGTCGCGCGATTGGCTCAATTACGTCGTTACATCAAAAGCGCAGAAACCGCATTCGGCATTGGATTGCCGAACAGCAGCGCGTCGAATCAATCGAAATCGGGCGCAAACTGCTCGAAAAAGAAGCCGATAAATTTCGCCTTTCGCCGAAAAAACTGATCAGTAATGATGAGGAAATGAAGCGCATCGCCAATGAATACGGCTTGGGCAGACCGGAAGATTTGCTGGCTTCAATCGGTTACGGAAAAACGCTGCCGCGCAACGTTCTGGCGAAATTTTTAGGCGCGGAAAAATTTGCCGAACTTGACCCGGAAAAGAAAAAAGAAACGCGGCTTGAAAGCGGCGTTAAAGCCGTTAAAAAGTTCATCGGTATAGGCGAAGACGCAATTATCGTCAGAGGCGTAGACAATCTTTTGACGACTCGCGCCCGTTGCTGTAATCCGCTTCGCGGCGAAGAAATTATCGGCTATATCTCGCTTGGCAAAGGCATTGTCGTCCATAATAAACGCTGTAAAAACGTTCAGCAATTGATGATTAATAAAGATCGCATTGTTGATGTCGAATGGGCGAAAGGCGACGGGAAGGAAATTCAATCGGTGAGACTTTTGGCGACGACGGAAAACCGCACCGGAATGCTTGCCGGAATTACTAACGCAATTGCCGAAATCAAAACCGGCATTCGTGACGCGCGCGCCGAAATTTCTAAAAACGATCGCGGCTTAATTGAAGTGACGATTGAAGTTTTCGATAAAAAGCATCTTGATAAAGTAATCAACTTCCGTCGAACAGGTTCCGGGCGTAATTGCGGTCGAGCGAGTAAATTCTTGAACCACAATACTGAGTTCGGCAAAATCATATTCTCAACCTTCAATATAAATTCAGTATTTTGCACGAGTTAGACATCTATAATTAAATTCTTTTTAACTTCGAACTTTGCTTTTCGCTTTTAATCTGCTAAAATTCGCCTTTTGCTTTAATAAACGAAAAATAAACAACAGGCTAAAATATTTGTGAAAGAAACAATATCAACTGAAAATGCGCCGGGCGCAATCGGACCTTATTCGCAAGCCGTAAAAACCGGAAATATGGTTTTTTGTTCGGGGCAAATCCCGATTGATCCGGCGACGGGCGAATTCGTTTCGAATGATGTGGCTGAACAAACCAGACAGGTTTTAAAAAATCTGAGCGCGGTTTTGGAAGCGGCGGGAACTGATTTGAACAATGTCGTCAAAACGACGGTGTTTTTGGCAGATATGAATGATTTCACGGCGATGAACGAAGTTTACGCCGAATTTTTCAGCGAAAATAAACCGGCGCGGGCGACCGTTCAGGCGGCGCGTCTGCCGCGTGACGCGCGAGTCGAAATCGAATGTATCGCTGTTGGTCGAATAATTTTTAAACAGAATGAAAAGCCAAACGCCGAATGAAAATTCAGGCGTTTGGCAACTAATGAATAAATGTTGTGTTTCTAAGAAGATTTAAGCCGCTTTGATAATTTTGCCGCCTTTGATACAGCGAGTGCAAACTTTTTGCCGTCCATTGCCGCCGGTTGGCACCTGAACACGAACCGATTGCAGATTCGGATTGAACCGTCGGCGAGTTTTGTTGTTCGCATGTGAAACATTGTTTCCAAATTGCGGACCTTTGCCGCAGACATCGCATCGTTTTGCCATAATATTTTAAGCCTCCAAAAATTTATAACGAGGTATTGATAAAAGAGTTTATCGTTAAACTCAAAAACAAGTTTTATAACAAAGATTTATAGGTTAAGTCAAGTAATGATAAGAGAAGTTAATTACGAAGGAGTAAAAGCCATAGTGCGATAATTCTAATTTTAAGATTTTTTCGATTGCCTTTTTAGCAATCGCCGCGTTTGCTTTGAACGCTTGTACGGGAACCTCAACACAGCAACACGCCGGTCGGTGGTTCAGGTTGATCCAAATGAAACCGCCGCAACCGTGAACGGCAAAGCTATCAAATTGCAGGAAGTCGAACGCGTCATCAAACAACAGGGACAAGGACAGGAAGGTAGTTTTCGCCGCTTGAACTCGCGCAGGCGCGTCTTCAGGTTCTGGAAGGTTTGATTCAGCAGGAAGTGATGTTCCAGAAAGCTGAAAAAGAAGGAACGGTGCCGAGCGAAGAAGACATCACGGCGGAATTCAACAAACGCAAAACGGCGAGCGGAATGTCACAGGAAGAATTCGATAAAAAGATGAAAGAAGCTGGCGAAACCGACGCTTCGATTCGCGACACGATTAAAAAGGGTTTGGCGATTCAAAAGTTGACTGACAAAATAACAGGCAAAATCGAGCCGCCGAAAGACAGTGAAATTGACGCTTTTTATACCGGTAATAAAGAAGCCTTCGTTAAGAAAAAAGGCGTGAAAATCGCGGCAATCATCATTGATCCGACCAACAGCGGACAGGGCGATACAACGACAAACGAGCAGGAAGCCGTGTTAAAAGGCAATCGAAATTCTTAAACAACTTCAACAGCCGGCATCTGATTTTGCCGCCGTTGCCAGCGAGAAAAGTGAAGATCAGCAGAGCCGTCTGCAAGGCGGAGATTTAGGTTATGTTTCCGAAGACGAATTAAGACAAAGTTTTTCGCCGCAGCTCGCCGCGACTTTGATGGATCCGAAATTTCCGATTGGTCAAATTACAGGCGCACAGGCACAGGGCAAATACTTCATCTTCAAGCTTCAGGAACGCAGCGATAAGGATGAAAATTTAACGCTCGAAAGTCCAGGAATTCGTCAGCAAGTTACCGATTCTTTAATCAACGCCCGCAAACAACTTCTCGCCGCTTCTTATCAGACGATGGCGATGAACGAAGCGAAAATTGAGAATTTTCTGGCGAAAAAAGTTGTTGAGAATCCGAACGAATTGAGCGGCGCGCGTCCGGCAAATGCGGCAACGCCAACTCCGGCAAACGCCAACACGACGAATACGAGCGTCGAATGCCAACACGAATACGAGCGCGAACATTAACGCAAACACCAATACCAAGCCGAACGTCAACGCTGCTGCGAATATGAAAGCACCGGCGAACACTAAAACAAACGCAAACGCTAAGTAATCAGTTTATTTTCATTCAGTCTTAACGAGTAATCGAATTTTCGGTTGCTCGTTATTTTTCTTCTAAAATGCTTTTCCGACTTTCAGAAATATACAAATCCTACGGCGGCAACGAAATCTTGCGCGGCGTTTCCTTTCAAATTAATCCGAACGAAAAAGTCGGGCTGGTCGGGCGCAACGGCGCAGGCAAGACGACGGTTTTTCGCGTTATCACCGGCGAAGAATCGGCTGATTCGGGCGAAGTTTTGAAGCTGAACAATTTGAAAATCGGGTTGCTGCAGCAGCACGTTGATTTTACCGACAGCGAAACGGTTCACACCGCCGCGCTTTCGGCTTTTCAGGCTCTGCACGACATCGAAGCCGAAATGCGCCGACTCGAAATTGCGATGGCGGAAGATTATTCCGAAGAAATTCTCGACCGCTACGCCGAACTGCAATCCGAATTTGAACATCTTGACGGATTTACTTATACGGCGCGTGCCGAAGCGATTCTGCTTGGGTTGGGTTTCACGAAAGAAACGTGGAGTTTGGAAACAAAAAATCTTTCGGGCGGGCAGAAAAATCGGCTCGGAATGGCGCGGCTTTTGTTGTCGAATCCTGATATTTTACTGCTTGACGAACCGACGAATCATTTGGACGTAAACGCCGTCGAATGGCTAGAAAATTTTCTGCAGAATTACGAAACAGCGTTTGTCATCGTCAGCCACGACCGTTATTTTCTTGATCGAACGTGCCGCCGAATTATCGAAATTGATCGCGGCAAAGCCATCACTTACAAAGGAAATTATTCGCAGTTTTTAGTCGAGCGCGAAGAACGGCGCGAGATACAGCGGCGCGAATTTGAAAATCAGCAGTCGTATATCGCTAAAACCGAAGAATACATCCGCAAAAATCTCGCCGGACAGAAAACGAAAATGGCGAAATCGCGCCGCACATCTGCTCGCCCGTCTCGAACGCGTCGAAGCTGTCACGGTTGATAAATCAAGCGGCAATTTTAATCTGAAAAAAGTCGAACGCGCCGGATTGAATGTTTTGACGGCGGAAGATTTGGCAATCGGTTACGGCGAAAAAGTTCTCGCCAAAGATATTAATTTCACGCTCAATCGCGGCGAATGTCTCGGTATTATCGGCGGAAACGGCACGGGAAAAACTACTTTTCTGAAAACGATTCTCGGCACACTTCGGGAACTCGCGGGAAAATTAGATTGGGGAACGAAAACCAATATCGGTTATTATTCGCAGAACTCTGGAAGATTTAGACCCGCGCAATGAAATTATTCAGGAAATAAGACGTGTCGCGCCGAACGCCGATAACGGAGAACTGCGCGGATTTCTGGCGAGATTTTTGTTTACCGGCGAAGAGATTTTCAAGAACGTCGCCGATTTGTCGGGCGGCGAAAAGGGAAGACTGGCATTGGCGAAATTGATTTATTCGGGCGTGAACGTGCTGGTTTTAGACGAACCGACCAATCATCTCGACATTCCTTCGCGCGAGTCTTTAGAAGCCGCGCTGGACAATTATCCGGGAACGATTCTCGCCGTCAGCCACGACCGTTATTTTCTCGACGAGATTTCGTCGCAGATTCTTTCGTTTGAAGACGACGCGCGAGTTGAGATTTTCGACGGCAATTACTCGGAATTTCACGATTGGAAGGAACGCAAAGGCGCGGAGTCGAGAGCGAATACTCAGGCGAAACCTGCGACCATTGAAAAGGTCAGCGAACCGGCGAGTCCTGCAAATAATTCAAATCTTTCAAAAAATCAGCGGCAGACAATCGAAAAGCGCATTAAGGAAATCGAGAAAGAAATTCCGCAGTTAGAAGAAAAGTCCGCGCAAATAACCGCACGAATGAATCAACCGGAAATCGTCGCCAACCGTAAAAAATCCGCAACTATTTCCGCCGAATACCAGGCGAATGAGCAAAAGACGCAAAATCTTTATAAAGAATGGGAAGATTTGCTTGAGCAGATGAATTAAAAAAGTCTGCGCTTTGTAAAGTGCGGACTTTTTTTTTGGCATTTTAACTTTCCATCCGATAATTCGGAGCTTCTTTGGTGATAATCACGTCGTGAACGTGCGATTCGCGCAAACCTGCCGATGTGATGCGCACAAATCTGGCGTTTGTCTGCAATTCGCTCGATAGATTTACAGCCCGTGTAACCCATTCCCGAACGCAGACCGCCGACCAGTTGCGTGACCATTTCCGCCAAAGTTCCTTTATAAGCGACGCGCCCTTCGATGCCTTCGGGAACATATTTTGAATCGGAAACCGTCCCTTCCTGCGAATATCTGTCGCTCGAACCTTTTTTCATCGCGCCGATTGAACCCATTCCGCGATACGTTTTGAAAGTGCGCCCCTGAAACAAAATCGTTTCGCCCGGAGCCTCTTCGGTTCCCGCGAATAAGCGAGCCGATCATCACCGAATCCGCGCCCGCCGCAATTGCTTTTGCCACGTCGCCGGAAAATTTCACGCCGCCGTCAGCGATAATCGGCACGCCCGAACCTTTCGCCGCATTGACGCATTCGATAATCGCCGTAATTTGCGGAACGCCTGCGCCCGTGACGACGCGAGTCGTGCAAATCGAATCCGGGACCGATTCCGATTTTTACCGCATCAACTGCCGGCGTCAATTAATGCTCTGGTTGCTTCGGCGGTGGCGACATTGCCGGCGATGATTTCCATGTTCGGAGAATTTGCGTTTAATTTTTTTGACGGCTTCGATGACGCGCGAAGAATGTCCGTGCGCGGTGTCAACGACGATGGCATCGGCGCGGCATTCGATCAAAGCTTCAGCGCGTTCCATAAAATCGCCGGTCGCGCCGATTGCCGCCGCGACGCGCAATCTGCCGAGTTCGTCTTTCGCCGCATTCGGATAGCGAATCGCTTTTTGAATGTCTTTGACGGTAATCAAACCCTTCAAAAGTCCGGCATCGTCAACGACCAGAAGTTTTTCGATGCGGTGTTTTTGCAGTTTGACTTTCGCTTCGTCCAGCGTCGTGCCGATCGGAACGGTGACGAGCGGCTGTTTGGTCATCACTTCGGAAACGGGAATTTCAAAGCGCGTTTCAAAACGCAAATCGCGGTTGGTGATGATGCCGACGAGCAAACCGTTTTCGTCCACGACCGGAACGCCGCTGATTTTAAAACGCTCCATCAATTTTAACGCTTCGGAAACGAGTGCGTTGTCACGAATCGTTACCGGATCAACAATCATTCCGCGATTCCGAGCGTTTCACCTTATCAACTTCTTCCGCCTGCTGTTCGATGGAAAAATTTTTGTGAATCACGCCGATGCCGCCTTGCTGGGCGAGCGCGATTGCCAGATTCGCTTCAGTTACGGTGTCCATCGCCGATGAGCAGAGCGGAATATTCAGCCGAATATTGCGCGAAAACTGTGTCGACGTATCAGTATCTGCACGGTAAAATCTCCGAATAAGCCGGAACCAGTAAAACGTCGTCAAAGGTCAAACCTTCTTTTATTTCTTCAATTAACATATAAATTTATACAAAAAAGCCCGCACTTTTCTCGGCGGGCGTTAACCAATTATTATTAACTATAAACTCCAACTTGTAAAAAAGACCGCATAATTCTTATCTCGGCGCAGTGGTTTCGCGGTATGAAATCTGTCCGCTTTCCAATATCTGACTCACGTTGTTCTTTATTAATCTCAAATGAATAACTTTTCCTTTAGCGGGCGGCGCGGGCAGCGTAATTTGTTTTGCCGTTAATACCAATTGCGCGAATTGAACGCGTTCTTTGGCAAAACTGATTTGCAGTTTTCTTTCGGTTCAAAACTCGCGCTTTTCCCTTTCTTTATTAGAATATTGCTCGGTTTGCCGTCCAAAAACAATGATAAATAGATATCGCCGCCGTCAGCGTTGAAATCTATTTTCAGATTATCCATCGTCGCCGCGCTAGTAACGGGCGCGGCGGAATTAGCATTCATCAGCGACTACATTGGAAACCTGATTGGCGTTGGTATTGACGTTGGTGTTCGCAGTCGGTATGACTGACGGGTTCTGAAAATATTTGACGAACAATAGAACGCCGCCAATCATTAATGCCAAAATAACACCGGCGAACATCAATGTTATTAAATTAACCGCCGAAGGACGATCATCGGTTAAAACTTCGGGGCGATAAGTTTTCGGTTCGTCGGCAGCCTGACTGCCTTGACTGGCAATGAGCTGCGCGTAATCCTGCAAGGCTTCCTGTTCGTCAACGCCGACGTATTTGGCGAAAGATTTAACGAAACCTTTATTGAAAATTCCGCCGGGCAGAGTTCGATAATCGTCATTTTCGATAGATTCGATATAAAGCGCGGAAATGCGGGTTTGCTCAGCAACCTCGCTGATTGTGATACCGCGTTCTTCGCGGGCTTGCCGCAGTTTTTCACCGAGAGTTAAAGACATTATTGTCCGTTAAATTGTGCAGTCGAAAGAATTGTGAACGGAAACCGTTCGTAAAGTTGAAATATATCTTTGTTAAAAGGTTAATGTCAATTCTTTCAATTGATTTTGTCGTTTTTCCGCGCTTGATTATTCGGCTTGCCGCGTGATACGTTTAGCCTTTATTTTCTATCTTATATTAAAATATACATTTAATTCTAAAAAAGTGAGGAACAAATGATGTGTCTGGAAGCATTCGGAATGGTCGAAACCAAAGGTTTTATCGGCGCGGTCGAAGCGGCGGACGCGATGGTCAAAGCGGCAAATGTCGAATTGATCGGCAAAGAATATATCGGCGCGGGTTACGTGACGATTTTCGTGCGCGGCGATGTCGGCGCGGTCAAAGCGGCAACTGACGCGGGCGCGGCGGCGGCACGACGTGTCGGCGAACTGATTTCGGTTCACGTCATTCCGCGACCGCACGGCGAAGTCGAAAGAGTTCTGCCGAAAGGTGTCGGTTACAGTCCCGACGAAAAAGCTCTGCAAGGCGGCGGACGCGGACAACTCGGCGCGGGCGATGCGAACAGCGAAATCTCGATCAACGACAGAAATAAATCGAGAAATAAATAGGTTTGTTATGAAGAAACGGGACACTGATTTGTTATGATTTTAAAGATTTTTAAGGATTTAATCTTAACCAATCTTGATGAATCATAATAATTCAGCGTTCCAATCTTTTGTTATTCGATGAACGATAAAAATTCAATTTCGCAGCAGGAAGCGAGCGACGCGGTTGAAGCGGCGCATCTGGCTTTTCAGACGGTGGCGAAATTTGACCAGCACGAAAATTGACCGCATTTGCGAAGCGATGGCAAACGCCGCGCTTCGTGAATGCCGCGCGTCTCGGCGCGATGGCGAATGAGGAAACCGGCTTCGGCAAGCCCGAAGATAAGCGCGAGAAAAATCGTTTCGCAGCGGAAGACGTTTGGAATTATTTCAAAAATTTGAAAACCGTCGGCGTAGTTAAAGAAACCGAATGCAATCGTCGAAATCGCATCGCCGCGCGGTGTCGTCGCGGCGATTATTCCTTCGACCAATCCGACTTCGACCGCGATTTTCAAAATCATTATCGCTATCAAATCCCGAAATACAATTGTGCTTTCGCCGCATCCGTCGGCGGCGCGTTCGATTGCGGAAACGGCGCGAGTGATGCGCGAAGTCGCTGTCAGAGAAGGCTTGCCGCCGGACGCGATTCAATGTCTGACAAATTCGACCATCGAAGGCACGGAAACTTTGATGAAGCACAAGCGCACCGCCGTGATTTTGGCGACCGGCGGAATCGGTTTGGTTCGCGCCGCTTATTCTTCGGGCAAACCGGCGTTCGGTGTCGGACCGGGAAATGTGCCGGTTTTTATCGAGCGAACGGCGAACGTCGAAAAAGCGGTTTCGGATATTTTGACTTCAACTTGTTTCGATAACGGAACGATTTGCGCGTCCGAACAGTCGGTCGTCGCCGACGCGCCCGTTGCCGATAAAATCCGCGAACAATTCAAAGCGCAGGGCGGACATTTTTTGAACAAAGCGGAAGCCGAAAAAGTCGGTGCGATTTTATTAACCGAACAGCGCACTTTGAATCCGAAAATCGTCGGCAAATCCGCCGAATATATTGCGAATCTCGCCGGAATTTCCGTTCCGTCGGGAACGCGCTGTCTGCTCGCCGATTGCGGCGGAGTCGGGCGCGATTTTCCGTGGTCAATCGAAAAACTTTCGCCGACGCTGGCGTTTTTCGTCGCTGACGGAATTGAAGCCGGCGCACAGAAATGTCTGGAAATTTTGCAGTTCGGCGGAATGGGACACACCGCCGGAATGCACACCGCGTCGCGCGAAGCGGCGATAAAATACGGCGAACAAATGCCCGCGTCGCGCGTCATTATCAATTCGCCGACGACGCACGGCGCAATCGGATTTTCGACCGCTCTTGTCGCCTTCGATGACTCTGGGCTGCGGTTCGTGGGGCGGAAACGTGACGAGCGACAATGTTTCGCCGATTCATCTGATGGACATTAAACGCGTGGCTTTTGAAACAAAGCCGGTTCAACAGTTCAGCGTCGGAACGGTTAATAATCAATCTGTCAGCACAAAAACTACGAATATTACTTCGCAAGCTGCCGTAACAAAAAAATATCAAGCGCGAGGAAATCGCCGCGATTGTTGATAAATTTTTGCGAAATAAATTCGCTGAAACGTCAACGGAAACAGCGAGTGCGAACATAAAGATTTCAAAATCAGCAGCCAGCTCAAATTGTCGCACAAAGTGCGTCGCCGGTAAAAACAATTATTCACGAATTTAAAGCCGAAAATCCGACGAACGGCGCGAAGCCGAAAACGGTTGATTTTGTCAGCGAAACGGATGTTAAAAAAGCCGTCGAAAAAGGCGAGAAAATTTACGTGACGGCGAAAACGATTATTACGCCGTCGGCACGTGATTTGGGCGAAGAAAAGAGAAATTTTTGCGAAAGTTTAATAAAATCAATCTTAATGATTAAAAAAATTCTCAGCAATCAATTTTCACGGCGGTATTTTTTGCTGTCGTCGGCTGTCGGGCAAACGCCGAAAGCGGACAATTATCCCGGTTGAGAAAATTCTGTCCGGTTAGTTACGGCATTGTGGTTGATAATTCCGGTTCGTATCGAATGATTTTGGAGAACGATTATCAAAAGCGTCAAACAAATCGTCGAGGCGCAAAATAAACCGATGACGAAACGTTTTTAGTGCGGTTTGTTGATGCAGGTAAAGTTCTCCATCATTCAGGATTTTACTGCCTGGAAAGAGCGAATTGGAGTCGGCGGCGGATGATATGTTTATCGAAGGCGGGCAGACGGCGATTTTCGACGGGGTTTATTTCTCCGCGAAATATCTGGCGGGACAAAACAGTTCCGGCAAACCGCCGCAAAGTTTTGATTCTCATCACCGACGGCGAAGACCGGAAAAGCACAGCGAAAATAGAAGACGTTGTGAAATTTCTGAAAGATGAAAAAATTCGGGTTTTCACGCTCGGCGTTATCCGATGGAAAAATTTACAAAACTTTTTGGAAAAACTGGCGAAGGAAACCGGCGGAAAAGTTTTATCGTGCGAAAAGCGTTCGGACATCGAGGCAAGCATTAAACAATTAAATACTGCCGTCCGCGCTCAATAATCATTTTCAATAATGGCTGAAACATTGGTCGAAAATAAAATTTGTCAAACCTGCGGAGCGGAAATTCGCCAAAACGCGCTTTTTGCTATCACTGCGGCGGTTCGGTCGCGGCCGGAAATGCTGCCGCGTTAAAGGATAAGAAAGCGGTCAGCGATGCGTGGTTACGTGAAAATATCAGCGACGGAAAAAACGGTGATAATTCCGCGCCGGTTGAAAAAACTGCGGTATTGGAAACAGTGGATAATCCGATTCCGATGCCTAATCTGACTAAAAACCCGAATTAAAATCAGCCGCCGCAATGCGCCGCAAATCAAAAAATCTATCAGCCGAAAAACACCGAAATTGTCTGGGAAGAATACGGCAGCAAACCAAACGGCTGGTTTATTCTCGCGGCAATTGTTTTGACATTGTTCGCTGTCGGAATTTTTTATTTGATGCTGTATTTAAAATAGTTGAAACGTGCATCGGGCGCAGAAAATCATATGAAAGTTACAACGCAGAAAAATTATATGCAAGCACTTGGAATGGTTGAATGTATGGGTTTGGTGGCGATGATTGAAGCGGCGGACGCGATGGTTAAATCGGCGAACGTCGAGCTGGTCGGCTACGAAAAAATTGATGCCGGATTGGTCACGGCGATTGTGCGCGGCGAAGTCGGCGCGGTCAAAGCGGCGGTTGAGGCGGGCGCGGCTGCCGGTCGCCGCGTCGGAACGGTCGTTGCCACACACGTTATTCCGCGTCCGCATTCGGAAGTTGAGACGGGAATTGCGGTTTTGAAAACCGGCGAAACCACGCGAAAGAAAATCAGCGGTTCGGTGCCGGAAAAAAATAGTCGGAAGTAATTGACAGTGAAAATCAAAATGAGAGTTGGCGATTACTACACAATCGCCAACTCTCATTTTGATTTTATATTTTGCTGCCTGTTAATTTTTAGTTTTCTGATTTGAGTTTAGAAGAGTCGGCGGCGAATTTTTTTCATCATTGGCGGTTCTGCCGGTGCGTGTGACGGCGATGCGTTTTTGTTTATTCGGTCCGTCGGCAACAGCCACTTTAATATTTCGAAACGTGCCGTCCTTTTTATCGTTTGTCGGAATGTAGCCGATTGAATACTGCGTGCGAAGTTCGCGGGAAATGTCGGCGGCGATATTGTTCAGTTCGCTGACATCAGTCCGGGAAATAAGCTTTTCCGCCGGTTTCCGTCGCCATTCTTTCCAGCAGAGCTTTGGCTTTCCCCTGCGGACTTTTACTGATAAAACCGCCTGTCTTTATCCAAATCGCCAACGAATCCGACTGTATAAATCTGCACGTCAATTTCCTTGAGTAATTCGAAAAGTTGTTTTTCTTTATAAAAACTGAATCGCGGTCTTCACCGTCGGAAACTAAAATCAAAGCGCGGCGTTTGCGGTCGTTCGGATCGCGCGTTTTTTCATATTCGTTGACCTTTTCAGCCGCTAGATAAACCGCATCAATAATCGCCGTTTGTCCGCCTTCAGTGTAAACATATTGTCAAGCGCGTCGCTCAAATCAGTTTTTCTTGAGTGAAATCCTGCAAAATTTCAATTTTTTCCGAACTGACAAAACGAATAATACTCGTTTCGTCGTCGGGCAGATTGGTGCCGATCGATAATTTTGCTGGCTTCGATAACTTTTTCGAGTTGCTGGCGAAGCGAACCGGAATTATCAATTACCAGCGAATAATTGGTCGGAACTTCCGATTTCGTGAAAAACCCAATCGGCTGAATACATTATCTTCGTAAATCTTAAAATCTTCCTGTTGCAGATTGCCAATCGAATGATTATTGCGATCAACGACGCGGACATTCAAATTAACGAGTTCCGTGTCAATTTTAATGACCCCTCATCTTCTTCTTCGGCGTCGGTGTGGCTGATCGGTTTCGGAGTAACGGTGCGGCGAAACGGAGTCGGTGCGGCGGCTTGGCGGACGCGATTTGCCGGTCGAAGATTTCGTCGTCTGTGCGGCGGTAATGGAAAAATTGTAAAAAGTAACCGCCGTTACAGCCAAACAGAAAACAACTAATAAAATATTTATGAGTAATTTTTCTTTTCATCTTCAATCGCCAATCTGAAATTACTTGATAATTTGATATTCGGCGAAGCATAATAACCTTCGCGCGTGCGAACAGTTAGACGCGAAATGTCCGCGCGGAGGTTTGACCTTAACTTTCACTTTGTGCCATTTTCCGTCGGGCGTAAAATCCTTCGGCGTGAATCCGATCGAATATTGATGGCGCAGTTCGAGCGCGATGCGTTCAAAAATTTCGTCGAGCTCGACATCGGTTTGCGGATAAAAAGATTTGCCGCCGGTCACGCTCAGTCAATTCGTCGAGAAAAGCCTGTCCCTGCATTCCGAGAACGCTGCCCGCATCGGCGCCGTCCATAATTCCGACGGCGTAAACCGTGACATCGGATTCTTTCAAAAGGCGGCGCACTTCGCCGAAATTATAGCGCGAAGCATTGTCCTGTCCGTCGCTGATAATCAGCATCGCTTTTTTCTGGCGCGTGCCGCGCGTTACGCGTTCGACTCCGAGATAACAGGCATCGTAAAGCGCGGTGTTGTTTTTCGGCTGTACGAGCGTCAGTTTTTGCAAAACCGCTTCACCGTCACGTGTTCGGTCGAGCAGTAATTGAGCGCGGCTGTTAAATGCGATCAGAAAATATTCGTCGGACGGATGACTCGTGTTGATAAATTTTTCGAGAGCTTTTCGGGCTTTCTGAATTTTTTCGCCGTTCATCGAATCGGAAACATCGAATAAAATCCCGATTGAAGCGGGCGCGTCGGCATCGGAGAAAAACGAAATTTCCTGTTCGACATTGTTGTCAAAGACTGTAAAAGCATTTTTATTCAAACCGGAAACGAAACGTCCGTAAAGATCGGTAACGGTTAATGTAAAAGTAACCAAATCGGTCTTAATCGAGATCGGTTTTTCGTCTTCGGAACCTCCGCTGGCGGAGTCGGTTCGGGAGTTTGGGCGAAGGTCGAAACCGTCGCGCCGAAGAGTAGTAGAAAGGTAAGTAAAATCCACCGGTGCTCAGGCACGAGCGGCTGTTCGACAGGTTATTTTTCACAGCCATAATTTCTCCGTTTAAGTTTCTTATATTCTAAGAAATAGATTATATTTCCGCAAGATATTTTTTTGATGTTTGAGAGCCGGCATTCGTTGTGTTGCGCAAATGGATTTGTTAATTTAATTCAGGCTGCAACCTTTATCGAAAAAGCGCGTGATATAATTCGATTCTCAATAGCCGATTGATGATTTTTACTGATTCAAACAAGAATTTAGCCGGATGAAGGCGTAAAACATTTGACAGTTTTTCGGCATCACACAACAGCAAATTAAAAATCGTTTGATCGCAAATTTTTTATGGCTGAATTTATTTGTCGTCTGGGAACGCCTTCGGGCGAGGTTTTAACGCGTGTCATCGAAGCGACTGCCGCCGGTGAAGCGAAAGCGCGGCTCGAAAATGAAGGTTTTCGCGTTTTTGCCGTCTCGAACGCCGAGAAAGGTTTGTCGTCAATGCTGCGCGGCGGCTCGAAAAAAACGCGAGTCAAAGCCGGTGATTTCTTATTGTTCAACCAACAGCTTTCCGCGCTGCTGCGTGCCGGCATTCCGGTTTTGCAGTCAATTAATCTGCTGAAAAACCGTTCCGGCTCTTCGACTCTGCGGATGGTTCTGGCTGATGTCGAAGACAAAATCAAAAGCGGCATTCCGCTCTCTGACGCATTTGAGGCGCAGGGAACATTTCCGAAAATCTACACGGCTTCGCTGCTTGCGGGCGAAAAATCCGGCGCGTTGGACGACGTTCTGGCGCGTTTCGTTGATTACTTAAAACGCAACGTCGGCGTTTCGCGTAAACTGCGCGGTGCGCTCGCTTATCCGCTGTTTCTGCTCGTCGCGGCGACATTTATGGTCGGCTTTTTGACGCTCTACATCGTGCCGCGAATGTCTGATTTGTTCAAAGGTTTGAGCGCGAATCAGGGTTTGCCGCTTGTGACGGTCGTCGTTTTAACCGTTTCGTCAACCGTCGCCGGAAACATCTGGTGGATTCTGCCGCTCGCGCTAGTGTTGATTTTTTCCCTCGTCGTCTGGCTCAGAACACCGAACGGGAAACTTTTGTTGGGGAAATTTCTGCTCAAATTACCGATTGTCGGCACTTTAATCCGGCAGATGACGACAGCGCAATTAGCGCGTTCGCTTTCGACGCTGCTTTCTGGCGGAATAACCGTTCCCGATGCATGGGATATCGCTTCACAGTCAATTTCAAATATGGAACTGCGCCGCCGCAGTCAGGCGGTTTTGCCGCTGATTCGTGAAGGTCGCCTGTTTACCGAATCGCTCGAAAAGGCGAATTGGATGCCGGAACTTGCGCTCGATATGGTCGGCATTGGCGAAAAATCCGGCAGTTTGCGCGAAATGCTCGATGAAGTGGCAAACTTTTACGATGCCGAATCAGAAGTTAAACTCGAACAATTGACCACTTTGCTTGAGCCTGTAATTCTGGTTTTTATGGCGGGCATCGTCATCACGATTCTGCTGGCAATCTACCTGCCGATTATTCAAACGATTTCGTCCGGACCGTTCAGCGGCAAGAAGTAGAAAGCCGAAACAACTAACTGCGGACAGAAAACAACTAACGAACTAAAATATGAACAATCAATCTAACGGAAACGGTCACACCACAACGGCGACAGTCGCCGCGCCGACCGTTTCGACGAATTTTCTGAACAACGAGCCGCCCGAAGTCGTTGAAGCCAAAGCATTAGCGGCGCGTTATCGGTTGCCATATATTGATCTTCTGCCGCCGGATAAAGAATCGCCGATCAGCTACGAAGAACTCGCCGGAATTCCGGTCGAATTGATGCTTCGCAATTTGTTTGTGCCGCTCAAACGCGAAGGCAGAAATCTGCACGTCGGAATGGCTGATCCGACGAATCTTGAGGTTTTAGACGAATTAGAAAATGTCCTGAACGTCCGCATCGTGCCGTATGTAGCGACGGCGGGCGCGATTGATGTCGTGCTTCGCAAGGGCGACGCGACGCAGAGAGTTTTGCAGGAAGCGGCTTCGACTTTCAAAATCTCGCTTGTTAAAGAAACGGATCAGGGCGAAGAAGTTCTTGATTTGGATAAATTGGCAAGCGATACGGAAATGTCGCCGATTATCAAATTGGTTGACACCATCGTTTACAACGCGATGGAATCACGCGCTTCGGATATTCACATCGAAGCCGGCGACCGCGATGTTTCGGTCAAATTCCGCATTGACGGTGCGCTCTATCAGAAGGTTGACCCGATTGATATTTCCTATCACCAGACTTTGATTTCGCGTATTAAAGTTATGTCGGAACTCGATATTGCCGAACGAAGAATTCCGCAGGACGGACGTTTCCGCGTTCGTTACAAAGGCAGAACGGTTGACTTTCGCGTCTCGATTCTGCCGTCGGCTTACGGCGAAAACTGCGTTATTCGTATTCTCGACAAAGAACAAATCTCGGAAGAATTTAAAAATTTGAGTCTCGAAGTTGTCGGTTTCGACCCGGACGATTTGAAGCATTTTCGGCAATATATCAAAGAACCTTACGGAATGGTTTTGGTGACAGGTCCGACCGGTTCGGGTAAAACGACGACGCTTTACGGCGCGTTGAACGAAATTCGCAACATCGAAGATAAAATCATCACGATTGAAGACCCGGTGGAATATCAACTTCAGGGAATTATGCAGATTCCGGTGAACGAGAAAAAAGGTTTGACGTTCGCGCGCGGTTTGCGTTCGATTCTGCGTCACGACCCGGACAAAATAATGGTCGGAGAAATCCGCGACAACGAAACGGCGCAGATTGCAATTCAGTCCGCGCTCACCGGACATCTCGTTTTCACTACGGTTCACGCCAACAACGTAATTGACGTGATCGGGCGTTTTATCAATATGGGCGTTGAGCCGTATAACTTTGTGTCTGCCTTAAACTGCGTTCTCGCGCAGAGATTGGTGCGGCTTTTGTGTCCGACGTGCAAGCGGCAGTATCAGCCGTCTGAAGATGAATTGCGCGAATCGGGAATGAAAGCGGAAGGAGTAAAAGACCGCCGATTTTTTATGAGCGTCGGTTGTGATGCCTGCAATCATACGGGTTATCGCGGCAGAACGGCGATTCACGAGCTTTTGGATATGTCCGACCCGATTCGTGAAATGATCGTCGAACGTCGTCCCGGTTCAGAAATTCGCCGTCAGGCGGAAAAAGAGGGCTTGTCGAGTCTGCGCGAATCGGCTGTCAAAAAAGTTTTCATCGGTCAGACGACTCTGCACGAAATCAACCGCGTGACGTTTGTTTAAATTGGGCGTATGGCGGCTCGTTCGCTTCGAGCGCACAAAGCGCGAGACAAAAGTTTTTGACGAAAATCAAATTTAAGTTAAATCACAGCGATTACTTTGCGCCTCGCGCTCAGGGCGGCGCATCGCCCGCGCTTCCGATGTTGCTTTTTTCGCCGAATAAGCCGAAAATATCGAAGGTTCAATCGCTGAAAACTTTTGAAACTTTGCCTTAAAAGTCGCGTGTATAAACTCGCAGACCAACTTTTGCATCTGAATTAACGAAATTAAATTTAACCACAAACATTATGATTAAATCTGCCTACGTCCGTTTTTCGCTAACCTTATTTTTGCTTGTCGCCCTGCTCTCGCCGACGGCAGTGTTTGCCAATGACAGAAAAGCTAAAAAGCATTTTCAAGACGGAATGAAAGCCGAAAGCTCAGAACAATGGGACAAAGCCGCAGAGGAATTCGCGCTGGCGGTTATCGAAGACCCGAAAAATCCAGAATATCGTCTGCACTATACGCGCGCGCTTTTTAATGCTTCGCAAATGTATATTAAAAAGGGAACGGCGCAGGCAAACGAAAATGATTACGCCGGAGCATATCTTTCATTCCGAAAGGCGTATGCTTATGATCCGACAAACGAATTGGCGAAATCGGAAATGAATCGGGTTTTGCGTCTGCAAAAAGGTTTGGACGGCGACGATACGACCGAGCCGCAGACTGATGCCAATGGAGCGGTAAAATTAATTCCGACGGGTTATCAAAATACGAAATTTCCGCAGGAAACGGTTGTGCCGCAAAAACTCGAAAAACTCCGCGACATACCTTTTCCGAGCGGCGTTGATTTAAAGTATTTAGTTAAGGAACTGGCGAAGGACTTAGATTTGAATGTGCTTTTCGATACTGAATCTTTTCGTCCCGGGGCAGGAGCGGAACGTAAAATCTATATCGAATTGAAGAACGTGACGGCGGCAAAAGCTCTCGATTACATATTTTTGCAGGAAAATTTGTTTTTTCAAAAAGTCGGACCGCGCACAATTTTAGTTGCCAACGCGCTTCAGCGGCAGAAATTTCAACAGTTGGTTTTGCGAACATTTTATCTGGCGAACGCCGACCCGACGGAAGTTGCCAAAACCATTCAATTCGCTATTCCCGCACAGCCCGGCAGAACGCCGACGCAGCCGCTCGTGGATAAAGCGACCAACAGCATTACCGTTCGCGACACGACTGAAAATATTCGCATTATCGGCAGTTTAATTAAGTCGCTTGATAAAGACCGCGCCGAAGTCGTGATGGACGTGCAGATTTACGAAGTCAACAAAACCGATTTACTTCAGTTGGGAAATCAAATCGGTACTTCGACATCCTTAACGAATTTAGGCGGCACAACTTCCGGCACAATCGGTAACAACGAATTTGGAAATACCGTTTCCACGACAAATTCCGCCGGAGCTACTGTGACCAGTATCGTTTCTCGGGCAGTCGGAATCGGCTTTGTTATTCCGGCGGTTAACATCGTCGCCTTACAAGACAAACAAAATACAAAATTGCTTGCCTCGACACAAATTCACGCTTTTAACAACGAAGATTCATCAGCCCGAATCGGTCAGCGCGTTCCGGTCAGAAGCGCGACGATCTCCAACGGATTTAATAACGGAAACACCGGAAACACCGGAAACAGCGG
The DNA here is from genome assembly GCA_963761145.1 of Pyrinomonadaceae bacterium. Lineage (GTDB taxonomy): Bacteria > Acidobacteriota > Blastocatellia > Pyrinomonadales > Pyrinomonadaceae. Next base: position 791,003 of record CAVXFU010000001.1, on the reverse strand, counting down.
ATTCGTCGGCGACGTTATCACTTACGAACAAGTCGGCTTGACGCTGAAATTCAAACCGATTGTTTTCCCGAATCAGGACGTTCAGGTCGCAATGGAAATCGAATCGAAAGACGTTTCGGGCGCGAGAACTTTAACGCCGCTGTTTACCGAACGCACGATTAAAGGAACGGCTCGCGTTCAAAATAACAAAACTTTGCTGTTAGCGAGCGTCGCGCAAAATTCGCAGTCAAACGGACGAACCGGCTTGCCGCTGCTCGGTTAATTCCGATTCTCGGCAGACTTTTTACCGCGCCGACCAAAGATAATCGGCAGGTTGATATTGTCATCGCTGTTACGCCGCGCGTGATTCGCGCACCGGCGATTTTGCCCGAAGACGAAATCGAACGCCCGACGGGAAGTTTGCAGACACCGACGAGCGGTTCGCTCGAAGCAATGATCGTGCAGGAAGAATTTGAAGAACAGCTTGCCGCCGCCAGAAGAGTTCCGAATGTCGCAAAGGTTCAGCTTCCCGACCAAAAACCGGAAGATCCGGCTTATGTGAAATCGAACGCGCCGGTGAAAACCGGGACGAATTCGGGCGAAACGGTCGTCGCGGAAAACAGAAATGAAAACTCCGGCAGCAAATTCGATCATCAATAATCTGCGCCCGATTGACGTGACATCAAAAACCCTGCAAATCACACCGACTTCCGATAATTCGGACAAACCGGTTGATTTGATCGGAACTTCGCTGAGATCGGATGTGCCGAAAACTAATTCGCCCAATGCAGACTGGCAGATTCTGCCGACGCTTTCGGAAATGAAAACTGGCGAAAAAGTTAAACTCGCCGTGATGGTAAAAAGCGCAACGGCATTTCGTTCGGCGATTCTCGGTTTGAAATACGATCAGACGAAAGCTGCGATTCGTTCGGTCAGTTACGGAGATGTTTTCGGCGCGAGTTTGGCAAATTCGGCGGCGACACCGTTTTTGAATCAGAACGGAAAAATGTTCGTTTCGCTGTCTTCGCCGAAAGACACGGCGGAAAATAGTTCGGGCGTTCTGGCTTATATCGAAATCGAAGCGTTGACCGACGGCAAGCCGGAAATTTCTTTTGACTCAGATGTGTTGAATATTATGACGGCAGACGGCAAAAGTTTCGCGTTGAAATTTTAGATGGCAGGGCAGCACGCGCTGAGAAACACGCGCAAATACGTCGTCTCTTGGCGCGTGTTTCTGCATCAAATCAGAATATGAACAGCCAAATCGCAAATCGCAAATCGCCGACCGGCTTTACGCTGCTTGAATTGATTATCACTCTAGGCGTTCTGGCAATTCTGACGATGGGAACGATTCCGCTCGCGCAGAACGCGGTTAAGCGGCAGAAGGAACTGCGTTTGCGTGAAACTCTGCGCGACGTGCGAAACGCGATTGATGAATTTCACCGCGATACGATAGGCGCGTGCAATGGTCAGCAGCCGGGCGGCGGCGCGGGCGGCGGCGGTAATTCAGCAGTTGTCGCTCAATTTAATAATAGTATGCCGACTGATCCGCGCAGCCGCGTTGTCGTTGACGACTGCAAGATTTTCGACACGGAAAATCTCGACCGTTATCCGCCGAGTCTCGATATTTTAGTCGAAGGTGTCAAAGTTAAATCACGCGGAATGCCGATAAAAATAGGCGGCGCGTTTCGACGATAATTCGTCAAATGTTTTTAAGGAAGAAGACACCGAAAAGAAAAAGATTTATTTGCGCGAACTGCCGATTGATCCGATGACCGGAGAAAAGTTGAATTTGCGCTCGTCGTATCAAACGAAAGATGATGAAAGTTGGGACGAAGTAAATGTTTTCGATGTGCGTTCGAGTTCGGATGAAGAAGCCTTTAATGGAGAAAAATACAGTGATTGGTAATTTGCAAATCCGAAAATCGAAACGTCCGTGCGGCTTTACGATTTTAGAGTTGATGATTGCAATGTTCATACTGATAATTTTGCTGTCGGTCGCTCTGCCGACTTATCAGCGAAGTATTCAGCACGCCCGCGAGACCGTTTTGAAGGAAAATCTTTTCCAGATGCGCCGCTCAATTGACCAATACACTGCCGACAAAGGCAAACTGCCCGAATCGCTTGATAAACTGGTCGAAGACAAATATCTGCGCGAAAAACCGGTTGATCCGATTTCGGAAAAAGCCGAATGGGAATCAATTTCGGGCGATAATCTGAACACTGACGACGGACAGGGAATAACGGATGTCAAAAGTCTCGCCGATGGCGAAGACGGCGACGGCAAGAAGTATCAGGATTACTAAAAATGTTAGAAAGTTTAACCCGACCGAATTATCCGAAAGCCGCGCTCGGTTTGGAGCAGCAAAACGTTACCGCATTGGCTTTGCAGAAGGAAGGCAGAAACCGTTTCGGCATCAAACAGGCGGCGACGATTTACTTGCCCGATCATTTGCTCACGCCGAGTTTTACCGAGCGAAACATCTCGAATCAAAACGAACTGCTCGTTTTTCTCGAAGAAGCGGCGACGAACGCGGGCTTGCGAAAACAGAAACGCTGGTCGGTCAGTTTGCCAAGCATCACAGCGCGAACGGCGATTTTAACGCTCGACGGCGAACCGACTTCAAAAGAAGAATTGACGGAAATTCTCGATTGGAAATCCGAACAGACGTTCGGGGTTTCGTCAGGCAATTTGCGGATTACGCGCCGCAAAATCAAAGCGGATGCGCGCGGCAAATCCAGATTTTTTGCGACCGCTGTAAAATTGAGCGTCATTGACGAATACGAAACCGTGTTTGAAACGCTCGGCTGGCACGCCGGTTTGATTATGCCGCGTGCCGTCAGCGAAGCGAATTGGCTGGTTGACGCGAAAAACAACAGAGATTCGTTGCTGATCAGTTCGCAATCCGACGGTTTTACCGCTCTGTTATTACGCGGCGACGAGCCGACCGTCGTGCGTTCGGTGACGTGCGCCGATTCGGAACGCGATGATGAGATTTTCCGTCTGCTGATGTTTTACCGCGACCGTTTCGGCGAAGGTTCGAGCGATAATTCGCTGGAAAAACTCCTTGTCGTCGGCAAAGATTTCGCCCCGCAGAAATTAACCGACATCGCCGCCGAAGCACTCGGCAGAACTTTGAGCATTCTGCGCCCCGAAGATGTCGGTTTGACGATGCCCGTTCAAACGATGCGTTTCGACGATGTTGCCGCGCCTGCAGGTTTGGCGACTTTAGGTTGGAATTAGAAAATTCGTATGTTTTTAATAGATTTCGATAGTCAAAACTCGGACTTTGAAGCTTCAAAATCCGAGTTTTGACTATCGAAATGAGTTTAAAATCGGCTATTTGAAACTTCAAGCAGCTGATTTGAATTCTCCGTAAAAGAAAAAATATCAATAACGCACCGGAAAACATAAAACTTGAAACCTGAGACAAAATCCGCCCGTAATAACTTTGCAAATATGACGACACAAGCATTTGCCCTGCAAAACATCAAAACTTTGACTGACATTGAGCTGATTGCGAAAGCGATTCGCGGGCGCGAAGACGGTTTCGAGGAACTCGTGCGCCGTTATCAGCGTCCGATTACCGGCTACGTTTTTCGGATGTTGAATAATTATGACGCGTCGCTTGACGTGACGCAGGAAGTTTTTATCAAGGTTTACAATTCGCTGGAGAAATACAGCTCGGAATATAAATTTTCGACGTGGCTGTATCGCATCGCGCACAACGCGGCGATTGATTATATGCGCCGCAATTCGGTTAATCAGCAAAGTCTGGAAGCGGAAAACGCCGACGGCACTTATCAGCTGCAAATCGAAAGCCCGCAGCCGACACCAGAACAGATGCGCGAACGCAGCGAATGGCGTACGGAAATTGATTCGGTCGTGAAATGTCTGCCGACGATTTACAAGGAATTAATTTTGCTCAGGCACACGCAGGATTTGAGTTATGACGAAATCGCCGAAGTGACGAATTTGCCGCTCGGAACGGTGAAAAATCGACTTTTCAGAGCGCGTGAAATGATGCGAGAAATGTTTGTGGAACGCGGATTTACAGGAATATAAAAGGAGAAAAAGCGATGGATCCAAATCAAAATTTCAATATGCAGTATCAGCCGCCGATGTCTTTGCAAACTGCCGAACAAAAGCAGATGGGCTTGTTTCTGCATTTGTCGCAGTTAATAAATCTGATTATTCCAATCGGCGGAATTATCGCGCCGATTGTTATTTGGCAGATGAAAAAAGAGGAAATTCCGGCTCTTGACGCGCACGGCAAAATGGTCACGAACTGGATTATTTCATCGTTTATTTATTTTGTTATCTCCGCCGTTCTGACCATTGTTTTAATCGGCTTTCTCGGCATTCTCGCAGTTGGACTGATGGGTATCATCTTCCCGATTATCGGCGGTATCAAAGCGAACAACGGCGAACTTTGGGAATATCCGCTGACGATCAAGTTTTTGAAATAAGTTAAAAAATGAATTTGCAAGCCGCTCCAATCGAAGAATTCTGCGCGTATCGCTGTGAACTCGCCGCCTACATTGACGGCGAGCTTTCGCCGCGCGAAGAACTCGAACTGGAAGCGCATTTGATGCTTTGCGCGGCTTGCACCGCTGAATTAAACGAGCAGAAAAATCTTCTGCAAACATTAAATTACGCTCTGAAAAGCGAACCGGAAATCGTATTGCCCGCCAATTTTACGCGTGTCGTCGTCACAAACGCCGAAAGCAAAGTCAGCGGTTTGCGCTGTCCTAACGAACGTTTCAAAGCATTGTTCGTCTGCGCCGCGCTGTTTTTACTGGTTATATTAAGTTTCGGCGCGGAAACGAAAACGATTCTGGACACATCTGCCAAATTCGCCGAAAAGTTTCTAGCCGTCGGCGGTTTCGTCTGGAATTTAATTTACGACGTTTCGGTCGGCACAGCGATAATTTTGCGTTCATTAAGCAATCAGGTTGTGTTCAATTCAAATTTTTCAGCCGCCGTTTTAGTCGGCTTTTTGTTTGCTGCAATGATTTTTCTGACGCGTCTCAAGACGCGCTCGAATCGCTCCTAAATCAAACGAATACGAACTCGGACAAAGTGAATCTGGCAGTTACTCGAACAAATATTTACGCGAGTCTTCAAATTGCGTTGGCGCAAATGTCGGCAGTAATTGTTTTCATCTTTTTCGCCGTTTTCGCCATTTACGCGCAGTCGCCGAACATCGTCACGCAAAACGAAAACACTTTAGTTATTGAAGAACCGCAGGGTGAAATTTATTCGTTCGGCAAAAACGTCATCGTTAAAGGCAATGCCAAAGGCATTCTGGTTTTCGGCGGCGATGCGATTATTGAAGGCGCAGTTGATGGCGATGTCGCGGTTATCGGCGGTTCAATTATCCAGAAAGAAACGGCTTCGATTAGCGGCGACGTAATTATTTTCGGCGGCGCGTATCATCCCGAAAGCAAAACGCCGCTGCGCAATGCCGAAAAGGAAACGATTGTCTTTGCTGTTTTTGAGGAAGAATTTCGCAATCTCGCCCAAAATCCTTCGCAAATTTTTTCGCCGACTCTGACGCCCGGTTTTCTCGCCCAGCGCATTTTACTTTTGTTGTTCTGGTTTATAATTTCGCTGGTTTTGACAACGATTGCGCCTGGCGCGGTGAGTCGCGCGGTTGCCCGTTTTCAGCTTTCCGCCTTAAAAGTGTTCGCGTTCGGTTCGGTCGGATTTGTATTGACAATTGTTGTGGCAATGTCGAGTTTGAGTTTTCTGCCGAATTACGTTTACACGATTGTTGTTTTGATGTCGTTCGTTTTGCTGCTTCTGAGCTTTGTTTTCGGACGCGTCGCGCTGCAAGTCAGCGTCGGCAAGCAACTTCAGAAACGCTTTTTGCCCGAAAGCAAACAGTCGGAAACCGTCGCGTTGCTTATCGGCGCGTTCGTCTGGACGCTGCTGCTTTCGATTCCGTATCTTTGGACTTTTGTTTTGGTTTTTCTAGTCGCTGCCAGTCTCGGACTCGTGTTGACCGCTCGCTCGACCAATATTTGGCAAAAAGCCTAGCAGGGCGATTTTCAAAGGGAAAAAGTCGTTTTTGACCTTACAATTCTTTACAATAACAATCAAACCTTTAAGGCTAAAATAACGTCTGTATAACTGATTCTAAAAAGCAACTTTAAATTAATCGGGTTGCGTATAAACTTTCAGCAACAAATTATTAAAAATTATGCGTCAGAAAATAATTTTATCAACTTTATTCATATTTTTAGCAAGCGCGTTTTCGATTGTTCGGGCGCAGGACGCGGTTAAACCGCTTCTTATTCCGGGCGATGTTTCGTCAGTTTCGGCAAAAGAAATCGTTATGCAGACGAAAGACGGAACGCTTTCCGTCGTTTTACTAGATAAAACGACTTATAAACGTGCTTCGGCGGAAAATCCGGGCAAGCAAGTTGATGCGGTCGCTTCGGATATTTCGGTCGGCGATAAAATCATCGTTTCCGGTTTTCTTTCGACCGACAAAAAATCAATTCCGGCGCGAACCGTTTATTTGATGACCAAAGCCGACATTGCCAGCAAGCAAACCAAAGAACAGGAACAGTGGCGCGCGCGCGGAATCTCGGGACAGGTCGCGGCGATTAATCCGCAGACCAAAGAAATTACCGTAACTTCGCGCGGCATGGCGGGCGAAACAAAAACAATTCTCACACCAATCGATAACGCGAAATTTCGCCGTTACGCGCAGGATTCGATTAAATACGACGAAGCGAAAACGAGTTCGCTCGAAGAATTAAAAGTCGGCGATTCGATTCGCGCGCTCGGCGATAAATCGGCGGACGGCGCGACTTTCAAAGCCGAAGAAATTATCAGCGGCTCATTTCAAACCGTCGGCGGCACGATTACGGCGATTGACGCGGCGAAAAACGAAATAACGATCAGCGACTTTAAAACGAAAAAGCCGATGACGGTTATCGTCGGGCAAAATACTTTATTAAGAAAATTTCCGGCGGAAGCGGCGCAAAGAATGGCGATGATGCAGTCGGGCGGCGGAATAATGCCGCCAAACGGAATGCGACCGCCGCAGGGAAATCAAACAGGCGGGCAGAATAATCCGCCGAACGCGCAAACCACGCCGGACGGACAGAACGCGCCCAACGGAATGCGACCTCCAGGCGGTGGCGGCAGAATGCGCGGCGCGGGCGGCATTGACGAAATGCTCGAACGCTTTCCGCCGATTACCGTTGCCGATTTGAAAGTCGGCGATATGATCGCATTTTCAAGTACGAAAAGCGCGAATCAAGACCGGCTGACGGCAATCAAATTGGTTTCCGGCATCGAGCCGTTTCTGAAAACTCCGCAAGCAGCGGGAAATAATAACGGCGGACGACGCACGGGAGCCGACGCAGGCTTTACGATTCCCGGTCTCGAAGGCGGATTTTAATCGAAGAACAAAAGTTCACTGCGAAAGATGAATAAAGCAAAAGCGGCAGCGCGAAGTTTTATTCATCTTTATTTAAATATGAAACAGGCAAAATTATTTTTATTAATCGGATTTATCACATTATTTTTTAATACTATTACTTTCGGACAGGCGGCGGGAAATTTGCGCGGGCAGGTCGTTGACAGTCTCGGTGCGGTTGTTGTGGGCGCAACTGTTATTGCAGTTGATGCGAGCGGCAAGGAAAAAAGCGGCGTGACCAACAATCAGGGCGAATTTACAATTAACGGACTCGCGCCCGGCAATTATACTGTGCGGGCGACCGCGCCGAATTTCGGATTATACGAAAATACGGCAGTCGTTATCACCGCCGGACAGCGCGAAGAATTAACAATTGCTTTGTCAGTTCAGGGAGCGACGGAAAACGTAGATGTTTCGGCAAACGAAGGAATCAACACCGACAACGAAAACAATGCCAGCGCGACGGTGCTCAACGAAAAAGATCTACAGGCTTTGCCCGATGATCCTGATGAGCTCGAAGCCGCTTTGCAAGCCTTAGCCGGACCTTCGGCGGGACCGAACGGCGGGCAGATTTACATAGACGGTTTTACCGGCGGCAGACTTCCGCCAAAGGAATCAATTCGAGAAATCCGCATCAACCAAAATCCTTTTTCGGCTGAATATGAACGACTCGGATTCGGACGCATTGAAATTTTAACCAAGCCCGGCTCAGACCGCTGGCGCGGAAACGCATTCTTAAATTTCAATGATGAAAGTTTGAATTCGCGCAACCCGTTTTCTTTGAATCGCGCTTCCAGCCAATTAAGATTTTACGGCGGCAGCGTGAGCGGTCCGATTAAGAAAGGGAAGTCGTCGTTCTTTTTGGATATAAACAACCGCGAAATTGATAATACTTCGGTCGTTAACGCGCTGATTTTAGACCCGACTTTTAACTTTTCGAGTTTCCAGCAGGAATTCAGAGTTCCGACGCGCCGTTTTTCTCTCAGCCCGCGAATTGATTATCAAATAAATACTAACAATACGCTCGTTGCGCGATACAGTTTTACGCATAATACTTCGGACAATCTCGGTATTGGCGACACGAGTTTGCCGACACGCGCTTATCAATCGTCTGCCACCGGACACGAATTTCGGCTGACGGAAACGATGATCATCAATCCGAAAACCATCAACGAAACTCGTTTTCAGTATGAAACCCAACGAAATGAACAAACCGGTGATAACTCGATTCCGACGATTAGCGTTCCCGGTTCTTTTACGGGCGGCGGCGCACAAATCGGGTTAAACTACAATCGTAATAACAATTTTGAATTATCTAATTATACGACCACGACTGTGGGGAAAACCTCGCAGCATTCGGTCAAATTCGGCGCACGGCTGCGCGGCGTGACGGTTAAAGATCGCTCGGAATCCAATTACGGCGGCAGTTTCACGTTTCCCGGATTTTCGTTTTGTTTTAACGATGATGGAACGCCTTGCCGCAATACCAACGGAACTTTGACTACGCCGCCGGTTACATTGGCTAATGGAACTGTTTTCGCCGGAAGCCCGGGCAACTCTTTTATCAGTCCGCTTGAACAATATCGCCAAAATCTTCTCGGCGCGACCGATGCACGTTTTAACCCGACGCAGTTTTCTATTACCTCGGGCGAACCACTGGCGGACGTTTCGCGTTACGATGTCGGCGCATTTATCACCGACGATTGGCGCATCAGCCCGCAGTTAACTTTGGGATTCGGTCTGCGCTATGAAAACCAGACAAATATCAGCGATAACTTCAATCTCGCTCCGCGTTTTTCATTCGCCTATTCGCCGGGCGCGGGCAAAGCGCGTCAGCCGAAAACAGTTTTTCGCGGCGGTTTCGGTGTCTTTTATGATCGTTTCAGTGAAAATCTGACTTTGAATTCGGAACGCTTTAACGGCTTGAATCAATTGAGTTTGATTGTCAGCGCGAACGAAACTGATCCGGTGCGTCGCGCGGCGGCACTTAATCTTTTGAATCAGCCGACGTTTACCTTAAACGGCGTGTCGAATGTTCCCACAGCGGCGCAGATTTTAGCCGCTCTGCCGCAGTCAAACACAATTACGCGGGTTTCGCCTGATTTGCAGTCGCCGTATACGATGCAAATCGCGCTCGGCGCAGAGCGTCAACTTCCTTTGAAAACTACGATGACGGTTTTCTACATCGCGTCGAGAAATCTCCACTTGTTGCGAACGCGCAATATTAACGCGCCGATTTGTCCGAACGGCGAGAATTGTAATAACGCGCCGCGTCCTGATCCGACCGGCGGCAATATATATCAATACGAATCGAGCGGCGTTTTGAATCAGCAGCAGGTAATCGTTAATTTCCGCACGACCTTAAATCCGAAATACAGCATTTTCGGAAACTACCGGCTCGGATTTGCCAACAGCAACGCGGATGGCGTTGGCAGTTTTCCGGCTTACAGCTACGATTTAACGGGCGAATACGGTAACGCGGCTTTTGATATTCGCCATAATTTCACGCTCGGCGGTTCGTTCACGATGCCCTGGAAAATTCGTATGAGTCCGTTTATCATTGCTTCTTCGGGCAGACCGTTTAATATTACAACCGGCGTTGACACCAACGGCGACACGCGTTTTTCCGAACGACCGACATTCGCATCACTCAGCACACGCTGTAATCAACTCGGATTGACTAATTCATTTTGCGATGTCAGCGACGTTTCGGATGTGAATGCGACTATCCCGCGAAATTACGGTCGCGGACCTTCATTTCTTAACTTCAATATGCGGCTGGATAAAACGTTCGGCTTCGGCGGAGCTAAAAAAACGGAAGTTGCCACGACGACTGACGCGCCCGGTCAAAGCAGCGGACAAATTCCCGGAGTCGGCGGCGGACGCGGTGGACGCGGCGGCGGCGGCGGACGCGGCGGACGCGGCGGCGGTGGAGGCGGCTTTGGCGGAAGTGACAGTCCATACAACTTAACCGTCGGCTTGCAGTTCTCAAACTTGTTCAATCGCACGAATCTGAACACGCCAATCGGAAATTTGAGTTCGAGCCGATTCGGTCAATCAACATCTATTCAAGGCGCGTTTGGAGGCTTTGGCGGCGGCGGCGGCGGCGGAAACTCCGGCAACCGACGGATTGAGCTGCAAATGCGTTTTAGTTGGTAAAATATTCGTCAAAAACCGAAAAGCCTGATGCGGATAACTTTCCGACATCAGGCTTTTTGTTGTGTTCAGTTGAAATTTCTCTGCCAAGGATTATAAAACAACGTCATTTCTGGATAAGTAACAGACAAAATTTTAAACCGCGAAATAACGGGAAACAGCACGAAACAAAACTAAAAACCCGGCAGGTTTTGATTAATTTTGAGAAACATTACAGCCGGTATGTTTTTGAATTGAAAAAGCCGCGAATCAAACTAAATTTGATTCGCGGCTTTTGCTTTGTGTTCGGAATTTCCTCTACTTCGTTCTGACTGTCAGATAAACCGTTCCGCCGCGTCGGGCGACTAACAGCAGAATCGGTTTATCTCCGGCTTTTTCGAGCGCGGTTTGAACTTCATCGAGCGATGCAACAGGTTGACGGTTAATGCTTAAAATCACGTCGCCGCGATCCATTCCGACTTGCGCCGCCGCGCCGTTCGGATCAACTTCGGTTGCGACCACGCCGACCGTATCGGCGGGAAGTTCGAGTTGTTTGAGAATTTGCGGCGTGACCGGCTGAAGATTCAATCCGAGTTTTCCGCCTCCGGATGATTTTTCCGGGTTGTTTTTCTCGCCCGGTTCTCGGCTTTTCGCCGAGTCGGGATTTAATTCGTCTAAAACGACGGGAACTTCCTGTTCCTGCCCGTCACGAACGATTTTCACTTTTATTTCGGTTCCGGGCATCGTTCCGGCGACTTTATTACGAAGAATGTTACGGTCGTCAATCGTTTCGCCGTTAATGGCGATGACGACATCATCGCGCTTCAAACCGGCTTTTGCCGCCGCGCCGCCGGGTTTTACTTCGCTGATCAAAACGCCTTTCGTATCTTTCAGATTAAAAAATTCTTTGTTATCCTGCGTTACATTCTGAATGCCGACACCGAGCAGACCGCGCCGCACTTTGCCATTGGCGACGAGCTGTTCCATTACTGATTTCGACATATTCGACGGAATCGCAAAACCGATGCCGATACTGCCGCCGTTCTGTCCACCGCTCGATAAAATCTGCGAATTGATGCCGATTAATTCGCCGCTCAGATTTACCAGTGCGCCGCCGGAGTTACCGCGATTGATCGGCGCGTCGGTTTGCAGAAAATCTTCGTAACTTCCGTCGCTCAAACCCGTGCGGCGACCTTTCGCGCTGATAATTCCTGCTGTTACCGTTTGTCCGATGCCCAATGGATTGCCGATTGCCAGCACAACGTCGCCGACACGCACATTATCGGAATTACCCAGATTCAAAAAGGGAAGATTAGTCGCTTCGATTTTCAAAACCGCTAAATCCGAAGGCTCGTCGAGTCCGATGACCCGCGCGTCGTAAGTTCGGTCATCACTCATTAAAACGGTAATTTTTTCCGCCCCTTCGACAACGTGATTGTTGGTCAAAATCGTGCCGTCGGCACTGACGATCACGCCCGAACCGAGTCCGCGTTGTACCGGTGCCTGCTGCTGCGGTTGTCGTCCCTGCGGCTGTCCGGGGTTAAACAAATCATCGAGATTTAACTGCTGTTGTTGTGACTGCGGTGATTGTTTGGCTCTAATTTCAGCTTCGATACGCACGACGGCGGGCGATGTTCGCTGAACGACATCGGCGTAAGAAGTTCGCACACCGTCAACGACGACGGGCGCGGGCGGCGCGGCTGGCTGATTTTGAGTTTCGTTCAGTGCGGTTGACTGACCGTCTAACTGTCCGTATTTACAGCTCGACGCGCCGAGAAGTGATGCGGCAACCAAAAAAGCCGCTGTGAATTTATAATGTCCAATCTGTTTAAGCGTTTTATTTAACATCCAAATATTTCTCCAAAAAATAATACTAATGCAGATAAATTCTACTCCAAAAAGTTTTCGTTATGAAAGGAGTAACGTCTTTTAAAACATCAGATTTATTATTTACGAAAAATATAGAAAAGAAGTTCAACTTTGCGCGGTAAATTTTGAGTAGGAAAATAATTTTTGTACTATCTGTCAGACGACGAAAAAGCCGCTAATCAAGCGGCTTTATATCATTAAAATTTGAGTTTTTATCTGCCGCCGATAACTTTCGGCGTGTCGTTTCTGAAGATATAGGCGAGAGTTTTATAAACTAGCTTGGCGCAGAGAAAAGCGGGTGCCTCCGAATTATCCGTTTTTGAAAATTCGACCAGATCCATTCCGACGATGCGGCGTTTTTCGGCGAGCTTGCGAATCAAAGTTAAAACCTGATACCAGTCCAAGCCGCCGGGTTCGGGCGTTCCGGTCGTCGGCACAAGCGATGGATCAAGACCGTCAATATCAATCGTCAAATAAACATTTTCGGTTAAAGAATCAATCGCGTCGTCAATCCAATCCGTTCGCCCGTGAATATCCTTTGCCCAGAAAATGCGCGTCGGCAAATCAGCTAAACTTCTGGCTTCGTCCGCCGAAAGCGAACGAATGCCGACCTGAACGGCGGGAATTTTCAAATCCTTGACCGACCGCGCCATAATCGAAGCGTGCGAAAACGGCGTTCCGTCGTATTCATCGCGCAAATCGGCGTGCGCGTCAATTTGCAGAATCGAAATGTTGTGAAACTGTTCGGCGTGAGCGCGTATTACGGGCGCGCTCACGGAATGTTCGCCGCCGAGCATACAGACGAATTTCTTCTCTTTCAGAAGTTTTTTGGTCTCTGCATAAAGCGCATTCATCATTGCTTCGGGCGATTCGCGCGGCTGAAATTCTTCTAACGTATGAATCCCGACTTTGTAAACTTCCGCGTCGGTTTCCTCTTCGTAAAGCTCCATATTGCGCGACGCATCAACAATCGCCATCGCGCCCGCGCCCGTTCCCGCGCCGAACGAAACTGTGCCTTCGTAAGCGACGGGAAAAATTAACACCTGCGAATTTTCAAAACTCGCAAATTCCTCTTCTTCAATGCCGCCGAAATTCATCGGCAAATTTGCTGATTCACTCATCGGATTTACGATTTACGATTCTCAATTTGCGAGTTTGCGCATACAGCGTTTCAAGTAATATTTGAAAACTTCCCGTATAAACAACCGAAACTCACAAATTGAAAATCGCCAATAATTAGGGAACATCAACTCCCAAATCTTTGCCTGAAAAAGAAAAGCTCGGACGCTTTCTGCCTTTCATAAATTTCGCAGCGGTTTGCGACAAAGCCGTGATAATCATCGGCAGTGCGATTGACGGATCGGAAGGAACATAAGCGGTCGTGGCGGATTTTAAAAGTTTGCCGAACGTCTGCGTATGACTGCCGCCGAACGAAGGCGTGCGAATATCGAGCGGCACCGAATCGGTCGTAATCGAAACGGCGTATTTGTGTCCGCGCGGCGTACTGCGCGTAATGTATGACGAAATTTCCGCCATATTCACCATATTTTGACTGCACACGCTGCCCAGTGTAATGATTCCCGAATTGCGCGTTTTCTGCGAAATCATCATCATTTCCATCGTGTCCTGCGTAATGTCGAAATTGAATTGATTTTTCTTTTCAAAACGACTGCGGGCAATTCCGACCGACAAAGGACTTGCCAGAATGTCCGGGCAGTAAACCGGCACGCGCGATTTATAAGCGGCGGTTAAAATGCCGTCTTCGTGGGCGATTTCCGCAAGCTCGCGTCCGAGCAGATGAAGAAATTCGCGCACCGAATATGAACGCGAAAGCTCTAATTGGTTAATTACGCTGCCGACCCATTCGTCCGCTTCGTGATATTCGTCCATATTGGCGAGCAAATCACCGATTCGCGCCACGTCCGAAGACTCTAATTCTTCGTCCGACATCGAAGGATGCGCCTGATAATGATTGCGTCCGAGGATTTCGTGAATATCGTGAAACAAAACAGTGCCGGACATCACAATCACATCAACGAAACGATTTTTGATGACGTAAGCCAACAAACGACGCATTCCCGACGGAATCAAATTTCCCGAACCGCACAGATAAATCGTCGAATTATCGTCGAGCATGTCGAGCCAGATGCGATGCGCTTCCGCTAATTGTTTCGCGCCAAAACCTGCGCCTTCCATTTTCTCCAAAAGTCCTGCGACCGAACGATCTCGATCAACCGGAATCGGTCGAGTCGGAACGGTCAAAAACTTTGAAGCCTTCGATTTCTTTTGAGCTACCATAAAATTCTCCAAATAAATTAATTAAATAATCCGCCTAAATCGGCTTCTTCAGCCGTATAAAATTCTAAAAATCCGCATTCATCACAGCGATACGCGCGAACGTGAAAAGCCTGCTTGCCGGAAGTTTGCAGTCCTTTCCAAAACGATTCTTCGGGTGCGCCTTCAACCCAAACCTGCTGCTGTTTGGCGTTGTAATGTCCGCGATCCAAAATAAGACCTTCGCTTATCGCGCCGCCGCATTTCGCGCATTTATCCGTTACTTTCATAAAAATCCTACTCGTTGCCGTTCGGCGTTAAATATGTATAACTGTCGGACTGCGTTTCGTAAAATTCGATCAGTTTATCGCCTTCTTTCGACGAAATTGCGCCGTCTTTGATGCGCTGCATCACGATTTTTCTAAATTGATCGTGCAAAGTCGCCGTGTCAAAACGGACGGTTGAGAGCGAATCGCCGAGCGTTGCGCCCTGAATCACTTTTTTAATAATGTAACCGTCTTCGCCGATGTGTATGTGCGCTTCGTGCGGCACGCCGAAAAGATTGTGATTGTTGCCCATCACTTCCTGATACGCGCCGACGAGCATCATTGCAATATAATAAGGTTCGCCTTTTTCAAGTTTGTGCAGCGGCAGAACAGTTTTAACGTCGTGCAAGTCAACGAATTTATCAACGATACCGTCCGAATCGCAGGTAATGTCGCAGAGCGTCGCGTATTCGGTCGGTTTTTTGTTGAGTTTGTGAATCGGAACAATCGGAAATAACTGTTCCAATGCCCAATTATCCGGCATTGAACGAAACACCGAAAAATTAGCCAAGTACTTCGCACACAAAAGTTTGCGTAATTCGTCAAATTCTTCGGCGACGTATTTTTTCTGCTGGGCAAATTCGTCGGCGCGTTCGCAAACGTCCCAGAACAGCACTTCGCCTTTGCCTTTGGCTTCGAGCGAAATCAAACCGAGATTGAACATCGTAAAAAGTTCTTCACGGAGTTCCAGCGCATCGTGATAATATTCGCGGTAGTTTTTGCCGTTGATGTTTTCGCGCAAATCGTGAAGTTCGCGGACGACCGTCGGTTCATCAGCCGTAATTGTAAGCGGTGTTAAATCTTCGACGACCGTCTCGATTTCGTCCTGAATATTCGTCACCAGAATCGCGTGATAAGCCGACAAATAACGTCCCGATTCCTGAATCAAAGTCGGATGCGGCACGTCTTCGTCATCGCAAACCATTTTAATAACGTAAACCACGTCATTGGCAAATTCCTGCGCGTTATAGTTTGCCGATGATTCAAAAGAAGTTTTCGAGCCGTCGTAATCAACCGCCATTCCGCCGCCGACATCGAGATATTGAATCGGAATATTCATCTGCCGAATTTTCGCGTAAGTTCGCGCGGCTTCGCGCATCGCGCCTTTAATTCGTTTGATGTCGGTCAGCTGCGAGCCGATGTGAAAATGCAGAAGTTTCAGCATATCAATTCTGCCCGTTTCATTTAAACGACGAATTACTTCTAAAATTTCCGTCGTCGTCAAACCGAATTTCGCCGCTTCGCCACCGGATTTTTCCCATTTTCCCGAACCTTTCGAGTACAGTTTGACGCGCACGCCGACCATCGGCAGGCGCGTATCAGGATTTTCAGCCGTCACTTCGTCGGCGATCTTAATCGTGTGTTCGAGTTCCGAAAGTTTTTCTATAACGATGACAACGTTTTTTCCCGCCGCCGCGCCTGCGAACGCCAGCTGCACGAAATCGCGGTCTTTGAAACCGTTCAAAACCAGAAGGCTTTCTTCCGAATGCTCCTGCGCGAGCGCGGCGTAAAGCTCGGCTTTGGAACCGGCTTCGAGTCCGAAATTATAACGCTTGCCTTCGCGCAGATATTCTTCGACGACGGCGCGATTCTGGTTAACCTTCATCGGATAGACGCACATATGTCCGCCGTTATAATCGAATTCTTTGATGGAATTTTTGAAGGCTTTCTGAAGTTTGCGGACTTGTCCGGCGAGAAGCTGCGGAAAGCGCAGAAGCACCGGCGCGTTGATTCCGCGTTTCTTTAGATCGTCAATTATTTCCTTTACGTCCGCCGAAAGATTATCATTGTCAGCGGCGCGAACTATTAAATTTCCTTTGCGATTTACTCCGAAATAGCCTGCGCCCCAATTCTCAATTCCGTAAGTTTCAATCGTCTGGTCAATGACTGCGCTCAAATTAACATTTTCTCCAAAAATAGTACTGTCCCAATAGTATAACTTAAAAATCCGCGAAAAATTGATAAGTTGAAAAAAAAATGTAAATTTTTCCCCGATAAACTTTAGAAGTGAAATTTACCAACGAAAATTTGACGGTAATCGGTTGGCATAAGGCTTGCAAAATTTCCGGGTGTGATTGACTGTCGGCGGGCGACTCACACGCCGCAAACGCTATAGTTTATCAAGCGAAATGTAAATCCAGCCTCGAAACAAAAAGACAAAAAGTGTCAATACTTGTCAATCCTCTGTGCCAAAAAATGTCATTCATCACGGTAAAATCACAAATTCGAAAAAAAAATATGAATATATTTGAAGACTTGATAGAGGAATTAAAGGAAGAAAATTTACTGGAATCCGCAGTTGTCAAAACCGCAAAGACTGAAATCAAGTCGGCACCCAAAAAAGAAATCGCGGTCGAAACTGTCGCCGCGCCTGAAATTCCGGCAGAACAAATTCCGGCAGCAGAAGTTGTTCCGACTGTGTTGCCGGAAGTTCGGGCGGAGGAAGTTCAGGCGGCAGAATCGCTTGTCAATGAAGCGGAGTTTTACCGTCAGCGGGCAATAAATGAAGTCGCCTTTCTGCAAATCGTCGAACACGTTCTCGCCGGAGTCGAACGCGAACAGTTAAAAATCGTTCCGCATCCGTATAATGATCTGGAAGTTAAAAAGGTTCTCCACAGCTTTCTTCAATTCGCGCCCGATACTGATGCCGCCGCCTATGCCAAAGCCGAGTTTCAACTTTTGCAGGAAACCGAAAGCTGGCACTCGTCGCTGACTCTGCGCGACGAACGTTTGACGACATCGCATCTGCGCCGCTTTTGCGAAACTTCGCGTCCGCCGCTCAGTTCGCCCGCGTTGGTCGCGCTCGCCCGTTTTTACCGCAATTCACCGTTTTCCGAACCAGTGCGCAATAAATTTGATTTGGTCGTTACCCGTTTGTTCTCCAAAGAAACGATTAACAGTCAAAGAGAAACGGTTTTCAGCCGCGACGAACTCGCCGCGCATTTAGCCGAACTTTACGCCGAATGGTCGAGCGTGCCGATGTATGCGACCGAAACGAATGATGCGGAAATTTTAAGCATCGTTGAAAAATTTGAAAGTTTTTCGCGTGAAGCCGACGACGCTCTGGCGTTTGACGATTTGATAAAAAGCGATTTCTACACGCGTCTGCATTCGTTTAAAAGAAGCACGAACGAAAATTTCTACGCGCCGCTGATTACCGCCGTCGGAATTGAAAGCAACATTCACATCGGCAACCGCTACGTCGAATTACTGGAAAACGAAAAAAACAAAGGCAATATCGCCGGTCTCGAAGATCGTTACGGTTTCACTCATGATAATGCTATTTCAGAAGCGACAGGTAAAACCTTCACTTTAATCGAACTTTTGAAACAAAGAAAACCGGAACCGGTTGTTGCAGAAACTCCGGTGCGCAGCCCCGAACCTATCAGAGAGAAAGTCAAACCGCAGAAAAAGGAAAAGTCCCCGTCAACGGAAACGAGCAGCAGTTTCATATCGAAAAATCAACGGATTCTTATAGCCGCCGGAGTAATAATCGTATTGATCTTGATATATTTCGGAACAGGTTCCAAACCGATTGAAAACAGTGTTTTTTTAGACGGCAAGCCGAAAGTAGATGTTAACAACTCGATGTTAAGAGATTATTTGCACGACGCGCATATCGAAAACGAAACACTTTACGGAATAGTTATGCCAAACTGGACGTATTTATCAGAACCGAAACGTCGTGACGTAATAAAAAAGATGCTTGCTTCGGGTGAAAAGACATTTACGAGAGTTCAATTCAAAAACAACGAAGGCAAAATAGTCGCCGACACCGCCGCCGACGGAAGCATTATGTTCACCGAATAATTTCATTTCAAAGCGACTTACAGTTGTTATCAAAAAAGAGCGAACGCCGCAGGAATTTTAAACATCTCTGCGGCGTTTGTTCTTTTTATCCGTTACTTTTGAACTTTACTGCTCAATTTTCACTGCACGCGGACGGCGGTTTCGAGATTTACGGTTTTAACGTGCAGCATTCGACGCGGTTGGTGTGAATCCGCACGGCGAGATTTGATAGATTGTCGAGGTCAACACGTCGGGTAATCGGGTCAATCATCTTTTGTCCCAACTTTCCTAAAAGTTTTTAAGATATGACTTTCGATTTCCTCTTATTCATAGCCGATAGCTAGAAAAGGCTTCGCTCAAATTGAAACGAAGCCTTTTCTGTAAGTTGAAATCTGCAATCTGAAATTCGTAATCTCAGATTACATTCCCATACCGCTCATACCGCCGCCCATGCCGCCGGCGTGCTCGTCCTTTTCAAGGATGTCGGCAATCATCGCTTCGCTGGTGAGTATTAAGCCCGCAATCGAAGCGGCGTTTTGAATAATAGTTTCAATCAGGGAACAAAAGCATTGGGAACAGGTCTGTCGGTTGCCGCGCCGAATTGAAAACCCGTAATCCGAGTTGGCTTCTCTGCAAATACCAAGTTCCGTTTGAAGGTCGGAAAACCGTCATATATAAACACAGTCGCCGATTCGATCCTAAAAAGACATTTGATGCGAAAATATCAATATTTATTACTCGAATATTTTGCTGAATAAATGTTCGGGCGCGTCGCTGTTTAAAACGAAAAAGGCTTCGCTCAGAACGTGACGAAGCCTTTTTCAATTGTCGTTTTAATTTAAGGTGTGGGCGGTTTCGTTGTGCGCGGTTCGCGTTCGAGATGTGTGGCGAAAGTCCAGGCGGCGAACGCCTGCGGGTTGCCGCGAAAATATCGGCGGACAATCGGGTCGAGCCGTTTGACGGTCGTCATTCCGTCGGCGAACAGCGGCGTTTGCGCGGCGATGACACCGACGCGCGTCTGCGTGTCGGTGTCGGTTTCCTGATAAGCGGCTTCGAGCGCGTCGGTCGCGTTGGTTAAATCAGCGATAAATGTTTTGGGCAAGCCGTAGCGTTCAAAATCGGCTTTATACTCGACGGCATCGGCGGCAAAAGCGCGTCCCGTCGCAATCAGACGCGCCACGCCCATATTGCGCGGCATCCGAAATTTGTCTTCGAGACCGGCGATTTCATACGCCATCGTCCGCGCCATATCAACAATATCTTCGAGCAAATCCTGTAACATATCCTTCGCGTCGCCTTTGACATCAATCATCTGCCCGACCTCGCCCTTCGCCGAAATCGTCTCGGTTTCCAACTGCTCAAGCTGCGCGATAATCGCCAAAAGCGCGGCAAACAAAATCCCGCCGATTGAAGCGGACGGAAAATCAGCCGCATATTGATTGAAAAAATCGCGTGTTCTGGAAAACATCTCGTATTTTCTTAGTTGTCTTTTAGTCATCAAGTTTATCCTCCGACATTGTATAATTTTAAGGTTAGAAAAACGGTCAAACGACCTGCTATACAGCCAGGCGCGCCCGATATGCCCGCTGCGCGTGTGATATGCCGACCGGCGCGGCTGATATACGGACTGACACGCCTGATATGCCTATGTGCGCGGCTGATATGCCAACATGCGCGAGCGATATGCCGACTTACACAGTTAATATGCCAACGTGCGCGGTCGCTATGCCGACTGCCCGCGAAATTTACCCGCCAATTCAAATAATTCCCGAATAATTTAGCCGATTTGCGAATAAATGTAAAGGTTTTTAAGAATTAGCTAAAAATTGATGTTGTTCACATCGAAATTCTTCATCCGCATCGCGCCTGCCGCAAATCGCGGAAGACTTTTTTATGGCTTTGGCTGATTTTCTTGAAAGTATTCGTAGTTCACTGTATTATCAGCAGAAATATGCGCTACGATTTTGAGTGGGACAGCAGAAAAGCGAAAAGTAATTTTCGGAAACATCGCATAAGTTTTGAAAGAGCAACGGCGATCTTCCGCGACCCGAATCTGCTTTCGATTCCCGACGAAGAACACAGCGCGACTGAGGAAAGATGGCTGACAATAGGCTTGGACGAAACCGGAACGCTGCTCGTATTGGCGCACAAGTTTGAGGATTTGAGCGAATCGGTTTGCAAAATAAGAATAATCTCGGCGCGAAAAGCGACCAAAAAGGAAGAAGAACAATATGAAAAAGGAATATGATTTTTCAAAGGGCGTGAGAGGCAAATTTTACAACCACGATGCCGAATTTAATCTGCCGATTTATCTCGAACCCGAAATCGCCGAATTCGTCAAAAAACTCGCAGTCGAGAAAAACCTCGACCAAAGCCAAATCGTCAATATGCTTTTGCAGAAAGATAAAGAGATTATCGAAATATAATCCAAAATGATTCGCGTCATTGACGAATCGGGCGAAGATTATCTTTACGCGGAAAACTCCTTCATCGCTATCGAACTGCCGCAACTCGCAGAAGACGCTTTTATGGCTTTGGCGTGATATTTTAAGGGGAAATAGGCGAATGACAGGAGATTGTTGTATGAAATATTTAGCTGCTTTCTTATTAACTGGTTGTTTTATGCTGTCCGTTTCGGCGCAAGACCAGGTTGACGCTAGAATAAATGGTATCGGTTCGGGAACTTTGTATTCTGCCGTTATTAAAAAAATCGGAAAACCTTTGAGGGTTGATGAATATGGTTTAGATGAATGCGCGGGAGGTTTTCGGAAAACATATTATTACGAGGGTTTTGAAATAGAGTTTTTAAGCGACGAAAAAAGGCGAAATTACGCCGTTGCTTCAATGACGTTGACTTCGCCAAAATGGATTATTGCGCCGGGAGTCAGAATCGGGACGGATAAGAAAGACGTGAGAGCAAAATACGGTAAGGAGAGCAGCGTATTTATAAATGAATCTGACGAGGAAGGGTTTTCTTACACTACCAAAGATAACTTCGACGCAGTATATTTTTTCTTCCGCAATAATAAACTCGTCAGAGTTGAGATGTATCAAAACCTTTGCTGACGTGATATGAAATTCCAAATCAAAAGGCTTCGCTCAAATTTGAACGAAGCCTTTTTATAATTTGGAACTTGAAATCTGAAATGTTTAATCTCAGATTACATTCCCATTCCCATTCCGCCCATTCCGCCGCCCATGCCGCCCATGCCGCCGCCGGCGTGGTCGTCTTTTTCAGGGACATCAGCGATCATCGCTTCGGTGGTGAGCATTAAGCCCGCAATCGAAACGGCAATCTGAAATACTTGAAAATCTTTTTGGATAATTGCATCATCTAAAATGTGGAAGTCTTCGAGATTATCAGTCCGATTGAAAAAGTTGAGATAATTGCCGTCGCCGGCGGCATCCGCGATGTCGAACGGTTGCGGAAAACTTACGGCAGCGGACGTTGGCGCAAGTTAAAAGGACGCGCTCTCGTGCGGCTCGAAGACGGTTACGAATGCGAAGCCGAACTCCATTGGTATGAAGCGCACGGCATCGGCAGAAGGGAAATGAAAATCAAAGAATTGCTTGATTAAAAAGTATGAAAACCGAAACGAAATTTGTCGTCTGCATCGAAAACAAAATGTATCCCGCGTCGCTCGAATTCGGCAAAATCTACCGCGTCGTGCCGGACGAAAAAGCCGCCAAACATCAAATGATTCGCGTGATTGACGAATCGGGCGAGGATTATCTCTACTCGGAGAAATCCTTCGTCGCCATCGAACTGCCGCAAATCGCGGAAGATGCTTTTATGGCTTTGGCGTGATTGGTTTCTGAAATTTAGTTGCTTTTACAGATTTTTATAAATAAAGGTCTCGACTGTACTGCTTTTATGGAAACTAATATCAACATCAAAAAGATTTGGACAGTTATAATTTTCTCTTTATTTTTGGTTTTCGTATCTATTTCTCTTTATGAGCGAAATTTTTATTGGGAAGATGCGGATTTAATTCAAAACAGTCTTATATCTGAATTTAACGTGATTAAACCTCTACCCAATTCAATTTCCAGTGACTATCACGCTTCACACAAAACTACGAATGCAGGAGTTAGTGCAACATACACGACAAATCAATCCTACGAGGAAATCCGTAAATACTATGACTCGGAACTTACAAATCACGGCTGGCGATTTAACAAAGAAAAGCCAGTTTTTGATTGGGGACGTGACTATGGTGGAAAAGCCATAGATTATTGTTATCGGTAGCGTTTCTTTTGGTATTACGGAAAAAGCCTAATTCATTTTGATATATATCCATTTTTCTTTCTTGCCATTCTTGAGTCCAGTCAATGACATTAACATAACAAACCGAAATTGCATCTCCCGGATGTTGATCAGACGTTTCTATCAAAATACCTATGACTGTTTGTTTGGAGTGATCTAAACCTCGCGCAACTAAACAGCGTGCTTGAAGTTCTTTGAAATTGAGTTCACGATTTCCATTATAATTTGCGGTCATAAAAACATAACTAACTGGTGAAGCCGTTATATTGAAGATTCGTGCGCCTAGAGATGTATGATTCAAGAGACCTGATATAGACTCACTCAAGCACTTACGCATTTGCCTATTTTCTCTTGTCATATCTCGAAGGGAATATTATAAATCCGAAAGCAATACTTTGGTGAAGATTGTAGAAGTTACGTGCGGAAATTATTCTTTATCATGATTTTCATAAAATTCGTTTCAAAAATATTATCCAAATGTAGCTTATTTTGTTTTTTTCCTTCAGAGAGATTTCTTCTGGTAATTTAGAAAAACTCTTCCAAAGTCCTTCATCTAACACAATAAATGATGGCTCTGCTGGAAACCTGTAGTCTTGATTGAGATAAAAAGCCAAGAGGTTTCTTCACCAGCAAAAAGAGTTTCCTTGCCGTTGCTAAACCATTCTTCCTTATCAGATAAATATTTCAAAAAATCAGACATTGTATCTAACTCTGAGAAAATCGTCTCTAAAGGCTTCTCATCAAATTCATGAACGAATCCTTTTCCAAAATCGCCAAATGTTAGTCGCATTTTTTCATTACTGCCAAGTGCGACAGCAATTCTAAATATCTTTCGTGTATTTTGAGAGGGAAATGGTAACGTAATCTTCCATCGTTTGTAATCACGTTTGACTGAGTATTTATTTTTCGCTCTGCTCCATATATCTGCTTACAAGATTCATGAATTGCGTTTCGTCGCCATCGCTCAAAATCAACATTAGCCCGTCCTTCTGTATCCTTAAACTCAATTTCTTTTACTGAAACGATAATAATATCTGGGTCGCAAACTATCAGAACATCACAAAGTTCTTTGCCTTGATTATTTAGTGGAGTGGCAAAACTCCATAGTGAAAGAAAAAATTTCCACTCAAGTCATAGACAAGTTGTTCGGATTTGTTCATTTGTTTTCTTTAACAGAAAAAGCTTCGCTTATAATTTAAGCCGAGTCTTTTTATTATCTGAAATGTTTGGAATTCAGATTACATTCCCATTCCCATGCCGCCCATGCCGCCGCCCATGCCGCCCATGCCGCCGCCGGCGTGGTCGTCTTTTTCAGGGACGTCGGCGATCATCGCTTCGGTCGTGAGCATTAAGCCCGCGATCGAAGCGGCGTTTTGAAGCGCGGTGCGCGTAACTTTCGCCGGGTCAATGACGCCAGCCGCGACCAAATCTTCAAATTTTTCGCTCGCGGCGTTGAAGCCGTAGTTGGCGCTTTCGTTTTCGCGGACTTTGCCGACGATGACTGCGCCTTCCTGTCCGGCGTTCTGCGCGATTTGGCGAAGCGGTTCTTCGAGTGCGCGTCGGACGATGGTGACACCGATTTGTTCGTCAGCATCTTCCGCGTCGGTTTTGAAATCGTCGAGAACTTTCGAAGCGCGAACTAAAGCGACTCCGCCGCCTGCCACGATTCCTTCTTCGACCGCCGCGCGAGTCGCGTGCATTGCATCTTCAACGCGGGCTTTCTTTTCCTTCATTTCGGTTTCGGTCGCCGCGCCGACTTTGATAACTGCAACGCCGCCGACTAATTTAGCCAGACGTTCCTGCAATTTTTCTTTGTCGTAATCCGAAGTGGTTTCTTCAACCTGATTGCGAATCAATTTGACGCGACCTTCGATGCCGAGCCTTCGCCCGCGCCGTCAACGATGGTCGTGTTGTCTTTGTCAATCGTGATTTTCGCCGCTTGGCCGAGATCTTCAACCGTGATTGATTCGAGTTTCACGCCCATATCGTCGCTGATAACTTTGCCGCCCGTCATCACCGCAATGTCTTCCAACATCGCTTTGCGACGGTCGCCGAAGCCGGGAGCTTTGACCGCCGCAACATTCAACGTGCCGCGCAGTTTGTTGACAACCAATGTCGCCAACGCTTCGCCGTCAACGTCTTCCGCGATGATCAAAAGCGGTTTGCCGAGTTTGGCAACCTGTTCGAGAATCGGCAGTAAATCTTTCATCGAAGAAACTTTTTTCTCGTTGATTAAGATATACGGATTTTCCAGAACGGCTTCCATTCTTTCCGGGTCGGTGACGAAATACGGCGACAGATAACCTCGGTCAAACTGCATTCCTTCGACGACATCCAGAGTCGTGTCCATCGTTTTCGATTCTTCAACCGTGATCACGCCGTCTTTGCCGACTTTTTCCATCGCCTGCGCGATGATGCCGCCGATTTTCGTGTCGCCGTTTGCCGAAACAGTTCCGACCTGCGCGATTGAATCGCCCGAAACCGGCTGTGCGAACGTGTGAATTTCAGCGATAACTTTTTCGACCGCTTTATCAATGCCGCGTTTGAGAGCCATCGGATTCGCGCCGGCAGCAACTGTTCTAACGCCTTCTTTGAAAATCGCCTGCGCCAAAACCGTCGCGGTCGTCGTTCCGTCACCGGCGACGTCCGAAGTTTTCGAAGCGACTTCGCGCACCATCTGCGCGCCCATATTTTCCAAAGTATCTTTTAATTCGATTTCTTTAGCGACCGTCACACCGTCTTTCGTGATCGTCGGCGAGCCGAATTTTTTGTCAATAACAACATTGCGTCCTTTCGGTCCCAACGTAACTTTCACCGCGTCGGCGAGCTGATTAACGCCGCGCAAAATCGCCGCGCGTGATTCTTCACCATGAA
Organism: Pyrinomonadaceae bacterium; assembly: GCA_963761145.1. Taxonomy (GTDB): domain Bacteria; phylum Acidobacteriota; class Blastocatellia; order Pyrinomonadales; family Pyrinomonadaceae. Next base: position 765,054 of record CAVXFU010000001.1, on the reverse strand, counting down.
CTACTTGCTTTGCCATAATATTTTTTATTAACTCCTTTGTTAAAATTTAGCTCGCTGCTTGCGCTCGCTCTTTCGATGATGCCCAAGATTTCGTCTTCACGCATAATCAACAATTCTTCGCCGTCAATTTTGATTTCCGAACCGCTGTATTTGCCGAACAAAACACGGTCGCCTTCTTTGACATCGAGTGTCTGACGCGAGCCGTCTTCTTTATATTTGCCTGAACCGGCAGCGATAACTTCGCCTTCTTGCGGTTTTTCTTTCGCCGTATCGGGAATATATAATCCACCGGCAGTTTTGTCCGAAGCGTCGTCAATGCGACGAATAATTACACGGTCGTGCAATGGTTTGATTGATGTTGCCATAATTTTTTTTTCTCCTTATTCGAGATATTTTCTAATAATTTATTAGTTTTAAATTCAAACGAACAGTTATAAAATGAATTTCTAGCACTGTTCGTTAATGAGTGCTAGTATAGAAAACATAGTTTAACCTGTCAAGTCTGCAAAAGATATTTTAGGAAATCTGATAAAGATGTTATCAAGTTTATGAAACTGTCAGCAATCAACATTTACCCGATAAAATCACTCGGCGGAATTTCGCTGAAAAGTTCAATCGTCGAAAATCGCGGTTTGCAATTTGATCGCCGCTGGATGCTGGTTGATGAAAATAATAAATTTCTAACCCAACGCGAATTCCCGAAAATGGCAACCGTCGGCGTGGAAGTTTTAAAAGATGATCTGCGCGTTTCCTCAGATTCCGGGAAATTGGAAATTGCTTTCCAGCCTGAAGCGAATGAAACAGCGAACGTTAAAATCTGGAGCAGTCGTTGCCGTGCGCGGATTTATGAAAATAAAACGAACGAATGGTTTTCCGATGTTTTGAAAACAAACTGCAAGCTCGCTCTGATGCCCGAAGAAACGACGCGCAAAGTCAATTATTTTTACGCCGTTCACAAAGATGATGCGGTAAGTTTTGCCGACGCTTATCCGTTTCTTTTGATTGGTGAAAATTCTCTAGCCGATTTGAATTCACGGTTCGATGCCCCGTTGCCGATGAATCGCTTTCGTCCGAATTTCGTTGTCGAAGATTCCGAACCGTTCGCCGAAGACGATTGGAAAACCATTAAAATCGGCGAGACGATTTTTCACTTCGTCAAGCCATGCGCCCGCTGCGTGATTACGACGATTGACCAGTCGGAAGGAGTTAAAATCGGCGTTGAACCGCTGAAAACTCTGGCTTCGTTTCGTATTCCGAAACGAAGCGTAAAAAAGAAAATTCTTTTCGGTCAAAATCTGATTGCCGGTAATGTCGGCGCGGTGGTGAATGTCGGCGATGAAATCAAAATTCTCGAAACTCAATCGAAAAAGAAAGAATTTAACGTCAACAGTTGATTATTTAGCGCGTCTTGAAAGCAGGCGTTTCGGAGTCGGCGGCGTTTGATATGCGGCGACGCGTTTGGAAAGCGTGTTGCGGTGAATGCCGAGAGCGTCGGCGGTTTTGGAAAGATGCGCGTCGTTTCTGGTTAAGGCTTTTTGAATGTAAAGTTTTTCAAATTCGGAAATCGCTTCATTGAGTAAAATCTGCCCGTCGAGCATTTCCTCAATCAAAATTTCCATACGTTTTCTCATTTGCATAAATCAGTTCAGCGACGGACAGCTTTCGTTGGTCTCCGGCGTTTGAAGTGTGTAATTGTTAAATTTCTTTTCCGGTTAAAATTTGGTATGCGTCCAGGTAGCGTGCGGTCGTCGCTTCGACAATTTCCGCAGGCAGAACAGGCGCAGGCGGCTGTTTATTCCAATCCAATGTTTCAAGATAGTCGCGCACGAACTGCTTATCAAAAGATGGCTGTGAATGTCCCGGCTCGTAAGTTTCTTTTGCCCAGAAACGTGACGAATCGGGCGTTAAAACTTCGTCAATCAGAAGAATATTGCCGTTTTCGTCCGCGCCGAATTCAAACTTCGTGTCGGCGATGATTATGCCGCGCGTCAGGGCGTATTCGCTTGCTTCTTTATAAATTTTCAGCGAAAGCGAACTCAAACGCGCAGCCGTTTCCTCGCCGAGAATTTTGACGAATTCGATTTCGCTGATATTTTCGTCGTGTCCGGTTGCGGCTTTGGTCGCGGGCGTAAAAATCGGTTCGGGAAGTCGCTCACACTGGCGCAAATCGCTCGGCAACTCGTGTCCGCAAATCGCGCCGGTCGCCTGATAATCTTTCCAGCCGGAACCTTCTAAATAACCGCGCACAACGCATTCGACCGGAAAAACCGTTGTCTTTTTAACCAGCGTCGAACGTTCGCGAAAATCTTTATTTTGCCTGACATTTTCGGGCATTTGTTCAAAATCAGTGGTAATGAAGTGATTTGCCGTCAGATGCTGTAAACGATCAAACCAGAATGCGGAAAGCGCGGTTAAAATTTTGCCTTTGCGCGGAATCGGATTCGGCATTATGCAGTCGAAAGCGGAAATTCGGTCAGTCGCCGCCAATAATAACTGACGTTCGCCGACTTGATAAACATCACGCACTTTGCCGCGATGAACGAGCGTTAAATTCGCCGCGTTTGTTTCCGAAACCGTTTTTGAAGCAGACATTTGATGATTGCTGTAAGTGACCGAAATTTTGAATAACCTAAACTTTATTACGATTTTGATGATTGGTAAAGGTTGAACGTTAGAAATATTAGTGAAATATTAGATTTGTGCAAAAAAATGTTAAAACAGATAAATAATGATAAAAAAGGCGTGACATTTTTCTCAAAAGCGTGCATAATTTGTTTTGTGAGTTTTGGCGTACTCGCTCACCAACATCAAAATCATCATCTGTGAAACTCGCTATTTTCATTGTCCGACCTCTCTGATACTGCTTAAACCCAACAAATAATATGTTTATTAAAAATCATCAATCGTTTCAAAAATATAGATCAAGATTCATAAATTTGGCACTGACTCTCTTTGTCCTAACAGTAACAATTACTGCTCAACCAGTCAGATCGGTTCCTGTTTCGCCGCCGCCGGTCGCAAGCGTCGAAGATTCTACAGGGTGGTATGTGATGCTGTTTGTTTTGGTCCTCAGTTTAGCCGGCGCGATTTTTTGGCGTTTGAATACCAAAAAAGACCAAAAAGCATCGACCGTCAAGTCTCCCGAAACTTCGGGCGGTGAGCGTGAATCAAAATCACTTGATGCCGATAAGGAACTTGAATGGCTGAGAAAGAATCCCAAACTCGTCGGTAAAAAAACAGCGAAAGGAGCACCGAAAAAGCATCGGGAAAAATCGCCTGCTGCTTCTAAAGCGGGCGTTGCCGAAATAGCGGAGACAACGGCGGATGAAACGGTAAAAAACTCTCCGCAACTGCCGATTTTTGCTATTCAAAGGCTGATAACCGCCAGACCGTTCGACGCTTTGCAGATTTCTAATGATGAAGATTTGATGACGGCGATTGAACAGGCTTACGACGAATTTGAGGAAGACGAGGAAGTACGCGATATTGCCATCAGAATTCTGGCGGCATTCAAAACGCGCAATTCAGTCGAAGCTCTTTCGCAGGTCGCGCTGTATGATTTATCTTCAAATTTGCGCTCGAAAGCCGTGTCGGTATTATCCGAATTCGATCACGAATCGGTTTTTGAAACGATTTTGCTGGCAAATGCCGACCCGACGCGTGAAGTTCGTGCGGCGGCGGCTCGCGGTTTGTCCAAACTGAGTTTAGATCGCGCCGATGCCTGGACGCGTATTGCTGAAACAAATGAAGAAGGCAGAATAACGCAGGCGGCGCGAGCGGCGATTGAAAGCGGTTTTGTTAATATGTCGTTTGATCGGCTTATCAGCAAAGATTATAAACAGGCTTATGAAGCCTTTGCTTTGATGGCTTTGCTGATTGAGGCAAACGAAACGGAAAAGATTTTCAGCACGCTCGAAACGAACTCTGATAATAATGTCCGACGGGCAATTCTGCATATTATAAAAGTCACGAAAAATCGAAAAGCCATTGAAGGACTTTACGAATTGTTGGAAAAAAATACGATGCCGATAGATTTTCAGGAAGAAGTTGATAAGGCAATTGAAGAAATTGGTTTTGTAGTTGCCTAGAAATTTGTCCGATGCAGTTTTTAGATGAACCGATTGAAAATTCCGGTTTGAAGGTTGGAGACAAATCGCCTGATTTCGCCCTCAATACTGATAAGGGAGAGAAATGGCGATTGTCCGACCAATTCGGGAAAGTAACGGCGTTGTTGTTCTACCCGCAAAATGAAACGCTCGTTTGCACAAAACAGTTGTGTTCAGTGCGCGATCATTGGATAGATTATCTGGCAACAAAAGCCTCGATAGTCGGCATCTCGCCCGGTTCGCCGAACGAAAATTCAAATTTTTCGGGTAATTACGGATTGCCTCTCCCGATTCTGGCAGATCCCGATAAAGAAATTACAAAATTATACGGCTCGCATTGGCTGTTTCCCATCAGCTTTACGCGGGCTGTTGTGGTGATTGACGCAAGCGGTTTTATACGGCATCGAAAGATTATGCTAAGAGTTTTTCGACCGACCGATAGAAGCATTATCGCCAGTATCTATGCCGCTCGTACTGACTTTATAGACCAACATTTTCACCACATCTTGAAAGAATCAAAAGAGAGAAACGAAAACCTTCTTCAGTAGCTAATTTAAATCAAAAATTGTAATTTTATCGTGTGGCGTTTGACTCGGATTCACGGTAAAATTACCTAATGCAGTTTAAATTAGTTTCCGATAATCAGCCGAAAGGCGATCAGCCGGCGGCGATTGAGCAAATCGTCAGCGAATTAAATAACCACACGAAAGATCAGGTTCTGCTCGGCATCACCGGCAGCGGAAAGACTTTTACCGTTGCCAATGTCATCGAACGAACGCAGCGACCGGCGCTGGTTTTGGCGCATAATAAAACGCTCGCGGCACAGCTTTACCAGGAATTTAAAACATTTTTCCCGGAAAATGCCGTCGAATATTTCGTTTCCTATTACGATTATTACCAGCCGGAAGCCTACGTTCCGGCGTCGGATTTGTATATCGAAAAAGAAGCGACGATCAACGACGAAATTGACCGTCTGCGGCAGGCGGCGACGCGCTCTTTATTTGAACGGCGCGATGTGATCGTCGTCGCGTCGGTTTCCTGCATTTACGGTCTCGGCGACCCGGACGCGTATTACGGAATGATGGTGTTTATCGAGCCGGGACAAAAACTCAAGCGCGAAGATTTGCTCAAACGGCTCGTCGAATTGCAGTATGAACGCGGCGACATCGAATTCGAGCGCGGCAAATTTCGCGTGCGCGGCGATGTCGTCGAACTTTTTCCGTCGTATCAGGAAAACGCTTATCGTTTCGAGTTTTGGGGCGACGAAATCGACGCGATTTATACGATTGACCCGCTGCTCGGCGAAGTTCTTCAAAAGCACGAATCGCGGCTGCCGATTTATCCGAAAACGCATTATATTATGTCGAAACCGACGGTCAAACGCGCCGTCAAAACCATTAAAGAAGAACTTGTCTGGTGGGAAGAAGAACTTATCAAACAGGGAAAACTCGTCGAATCGCAACGATCTGCATCAGCGGACGATGTATGATCTGGAAATGATAAAGGAGATGGGTTTTTGTCGCGGCATCGAAAATTATTCGCGCCATTTGACCGGAAAACCGCCGGTGCGCCGCCGCCGACGCTGCTCGATTATCTGCACAAAGATACGCTTGTCATCATTGACGAATCGCACCAGACGGTTTCGCAAATCGGCGCGATGTATAAAGGCGACCGTTCGCGAAAAGGGAATTTGGTCGAATACGGTTTTCGTCTGCCGTCGCGCGATGGACAATCGTCCGCTGAATTTTGAAGAATTTGAAGAACGGCGCGGGCAGACGATTTATGTTTCCGCCACGCCCGGAAATTTCGAACTGGAAAAAACCGGCGGCGAAGTCGTCGAACAGATTATTCGCCCGACCGGACTTGCTTGATCCGATTGTTGAAGTGCGTCCGGTGAGAGGGCAAATTGATGATTTATTAAACGAATGTCCGCATTCGCGCCGAAAGAAACGAAAGAGTTTTGGTGACGACTCTGACGAAAAAAATGTCGGAAAGTTTGACCGAATATTTTTTGGAAGTCGGCGTGAAAGTCAATTATCTGCATTCGGATATTCAGACGCTCGAACGCATCAAGATTTTGCGAGATTTGCGGCGCGGCGAATTTGATGTTTTAGTCGGAATCAATCTTTTACGCGAAGGTCTCGATTTGCCGGAAGTTTCGCTCGTGGCGATTCTCGATGCCGACAAAGAAGGCTTTTTGCGTTCCGAGCGTTCGCTTGATTCAAACCATCGGACGCGCCGCGAGAAATTCCGACGGCAAAGCGATTCTTTACGCCGATAAAATTACCGATTCGATGCGAAAAGCGATTGACGAAACGAGCGCAGGCGCAGAATTTTGCAGGAAGAATATAATGCCGAACACGGCATCACGCCGACGACGATTATCAAATCAATTGACGCGACTCTGGTCACGGCGTATGAAGCCGATTATTTCAAAGTTCCGCTCAATCTCGACGCATTTCGAAGAATATTCGCCGAAACAATTAAAGGAAACCATCACGCAAATCGAAGCCGATATGCGTTTTGCCGCCAGCGAAATGAAATTTGAACGCGCCGCCGAACTGCGCGACAAACTTGAAATATCTGCGCGAGAGACAAATCGAATTGGGATAAATTTTATGCAGGTTAAAACACAGAGAGACGAACTCGAAAATTATTTGATTGACGCGAGCAATTTGCAGGGCGGACACGCGCGAGAAACTTTTTATTCCCGAAACGCGCGAAGAAATTGCGGAAATTTTAAAGGAAGCGAACGAGAAGAAAATTCCCGTGACCGTTTCCGGCGCGCGAACCGGAACGGTCGGCGGCGCGATTCCGTTCGGCGGCTGTGTTATTTCGCTCGAAAAATTTAATCGAATCAAAGAAATTAACGAAGATTACGCCGACAGTCGAAAGCGGCGTGATTTTGACTGATTTGCAAAAAGCGGTTGAAGCGAAAAATCTTTTTTATCCGCCCGATCCGACCGAATGGAGCTGTCAAATCGGCGGCACAGTCGCCACGAACGCGAGCGGCGCGAGAAGTTTTAAATACGGCGCGACCCGCGAATATGTGCGGCGACATCGAAATCGTTTTGCCGAACGGCGATATTCTGAATTTAAAGCGCGGCGAGATTTTCGCGCGAAACGGATTTGTCGAATTGACGACCGAAAACGGTAAACAGATAAAAGCGAAAATTCCGACTTACAATGCGCCGAACGTGCGAAAAAATACTTCGGGTTATTTTGCGTCGGAAAATACGGACGCGATTGATTTATTTATCGGCAGCGAAGGCACGCTCGGCGTGATTACGGAAATCGAATTGAAATTGCTGAAAAAACCGAAGCTTCTTTAAGCGGAATAGTGTTTTTCAAAGACGAAACGAATTTGCTCGATTTTGTCAATGAAGCCAGAGAAAAATCTCTTTCAAAGCCGGGAAAATAAAAGCCGAAATCGAAATTGACGCGACGGTTTTCGAATATTTCGATGAAAATTCTTTAAATTTATCAGGGAAAAATTTCCCGAAACGCCGGAAAATGTCACGGGCGCGATATTTTTCGAGCAGGAAACCGATTGAGGAAAACGAAGACGAGCTTTTCGAGCAGTGGAACAATTTGCTGGAAAAACATCACGCCGAAATTGACGATTCGTGGTTTACGACGAACGAGCAGGATTTGATAAAAATGCGCGAATTTCGCCACGCTCTGCCCGTTTCCGTCAATGAAAGAGTCGTTAGAAATAAGCAAAGAAAAATCGGCACCGATATGGCTGTGCCGGACGATATTTTCGCTTCGTTTTTGAAATTTTATAAACAAAAATTAAACGAAAGCGATTTGGATTACGTGATTTTCGGACATATCGGCGACAATCATCTGCACGCGAATATCTTGCCGAAAAACGACGCGGAAGCGACAAAAGCAAAACATCTTTACGGCAGATTCGTCGCGCAGGCGATTATGCTCGGCGGCACGATTTCGGCGGAACACGGCATCGGAAAATTGAAATCGAAATATCTTTATGTGCAATACGGCGAACGATTTTTAAACGAAATGGCGGAACTCAAACGCGCTTTTGACCCGAATGGAATTTTGGGGCGCGGCAATATGTTTGACGCGAAACTTTGGTTTAAAGTTCAAATTTAAACGCTTGTTCGCGGGAAATCGAAAAATCCTATAAAATACAATTTTTCAAAACATTAATTAAAACAAGGAAACAATTTAACAACCAAATGATTAAAGCAATTCTTATGGATTTTAACGGCGTGATTATCAACGACGAACCGCTGCAAATGAAGGCGTATCAGGAAATTTTGAAGGCGGAAGCCATAGATTTGACCGAAGAAGATTATTACGGCTCGATGGGAATGGACGATGTAACTTTTATCGAAGCCGCTTATAAACGCGCCGGAAAAGATTTAATCGGACAATCGAATCGGCGGAAATTCGCAATGCGAAAACGGCGAAATGGCGCGAGATTGTTGACAAGGAAATTCCGCTATTTGACGGCGTGGAAAATTTCGTCAAAAAAATGGCGAAGAGCTTTCGCACTCGGAATTGTTTCGATGGCGCGACGCGAAGAAATCGAATTTATTCTGGATAAAACCAATCTGCTTCGAAAATTTTTCGATTATCATCAGCGCAGAAGACGTCACGCATTGCAAACCGAACCCCGAATGTTATCACAAAGGTTTTAACCTGATTGACGCTTGGCGCGACAAATTCCGGCAGCAATCCGATTGTTCACGGCGATTGTCTGGTTATCGAAGACGCGCCGCAGGGAATTCAGGCGGGAAAAGCGGCCGGACTTAAAAACTTTGGGAATTACCAACACGGTTTCCGCCGAAGAATTACGCGAAGCCGGCGCGGACGCGGTTTCAACATCGCTCAACGATTGGATGCCCGATTCGATGCGGCGTTTTGTTTAAAAAATTGTATGAAAGAGATAAAATTCAATTTAATTTCGCTTTCACTTGAAAATGGCAGAACACAAATTACGATTGAAGAAGCCGAAGAATAATTTGTTGGCGTGCGCGACGGTTTTGGCGGAAAATATCAAAAGTTCCGACGGACACGCCGAGGCGATGAAGGAAATCGTGCCGCGTTATTTAATCAGAAATAATGTTGATTTTGCCGCCGAACTTGCCAATTCGATTGACGACCCGTTTGTGCGCGACCGTCTTTTGACGCTCGTGGCGGAAAAATGCGCGGCGGTTGACGATGACGAATACGCTTTTCAACTTGTCGAAGCCATTGAAGATTCAGGCACACAGGCGCAGGCGCGTGAACACATCGCTTTGCAGAAAGCGGCGAAAGGCGATTTTGCGAAAGCCCTGGAAACAGCCGCGACGCTCGAGCATGCCGATTACGCTTTTGCCGACGTTGCCGCCAGACAAGCCGAAGCGGGCGACGAAGCGGCGGCTCTGCAAACGCTGGAAAAAATCGAATTTCCGAACGCACAGGTTAACGCGCTGCAAAACATCGCTTTGCACGAATTGCAGAAAGGCGACGCTGCGAAAGCCGTCGGACTGTTTCAGGATGCCGCCCGAGCCGCCGACGAAATCGAATTCGTCGAAGAAAAGATTCGCGCTCAAGTGGAAATCGGCAATCATTTCGTCGAAGCAAAACGAAACGATTTAGCCATTGAAACATTCGATAAAGCCAAAACGGACGCCGAAACGATTGCCGACGTTCATCGAGACAATCTGCTCGCCGGCATCGCGGTCAACTTCCTCGAAGCGGGCAGCATCGAGCTCGCCGACCGCACGCTTGATTTGGTCGAGAACAAAACTCAGATTGCCCGCACACTGCACGGATTTTCCGAGGTATTTCGCGACAGAGGCGAAATTGATGATGCCGACGAAACTCTGGAAGAAGCCTACGCGATTCTGAAATCGCAGCGCGATTCGGAAGTAGTCAGCAGTAACGAGCGATACACGCTCTGGCGCACAATCGCCGTCGAATTCGCGCAGGCGGAAAAAGCCGAACGCGCCATCGAAATCGCGCAGGAAATACTGGACGAATCATTGCAAACCAACGCGCTTGCCCAAATCGCGCAAGTCTGCGCGATGCAAAATAAAAACGATTTTGCCCGCCAATCAATAAATGCCATCGGCGACGACGCGCAAAAAATGTTAGCTTTAATCGGTGCGAGCGACGCGAAACATAAATTGGGAAATACCGACGAAGCGTTGAATTTACTGCGCGAAGCTGAAACGCTTTGCGAAACCGTGCCGCAATTGGCTTCGCGTTCCGCCGCTTTCAGCGAACTCGCCAAACGCTTTTACGAATACGGCGACGCGGAAAAAGCCCGACAACTTGTGCAGGAAAATTTGGAAACGATTCAGGAAATCCGTGATGAAAGCAGCCGCGTCGTCACGCTCGCACAGCTCAACGATTTTTACGAACAAATGAATTTCGAGCTAAACGACGCGGAAAAATTAATTCTGCAGACGCTCGTTCGACAGTCGAGCGGCTAAACTCACTTTTGTTTTTCAAACTTTAACGCCACAGAATTCATACAATATCGCAAGCCGGTTGGTTTCGGTCCGTCGTCGAAAACGTGTCCGAGATGCGATTTACAGCGGCTGCACAAAATTTCAGTGCGCGTTTCGCCGAACGTCTCGTCGGTTTCTTCGGTGACGTTCTTTGCCGCAATCGGCTCGAAAAAACTCACCCAACCCGTTCCCGAATCAAATTTTCCTTTGGAACTGAAAACTTTCAAACCGCACGCCGCGCAATGATAAACGCCCGCTTCGTGATTGTCGGTATATTCGCCGGTGAAGGCGCGTTCGGTGCCTTTTTCGCGCAGCACGTAAAATTGCGCGGGCGTTAATTGTTTGCGCCATTCGTCTTCGGTTTTGACGATTGTTTCGCCTTTATATTCGTCGGTTTCTGTCGCCGTTTTTTCGTCGGACTTGACCGGCGCGGCGATATTTACGTTATCCGCCAATTGTTTTTCCGCTTTTCTATTTGCCGGCAACTCGTTTTGGCGCGATTGAGTCGGGCGAGTTTGCCCGATAACGACGATTATTGTCGCGATTGTCAGAACAAATAATGATGACAGGATGATTTTGTAGTTCATATTGATTTTCCTCGTTAGCTAATAATGCCGAAATTAGTTTTATTATTCCCTGATAGGTTTTGATGCGAATCAAATCGCGCGAACGGATATTAAATATTACACGACATTGTTTTTTTGAAACAGGAATAAAATTTTGATGACCCGGTATTATAAATTTTGTCAGATTTGATTTGTAAAATATGTTCGGTAGCGGCGGAAGCGAGCGTGAAAAAGAATGGGCGGCGTTTGAAGCGGAGGCTTTGCCTTTGATGGCGGACGTTTTTCGCGTGGCAAAATACCTGACGCGCGACGTTTCTGAAGCCGAAGATTTGACACAGGAAACTTTCGCGCAGGCTTTGAAATCGTTTCATCGCTACACGCCCGACACCAATTGCCGCGCGTGGCTCGTGACTATTCTTTATCATTTAAACAGCAAAAGGCGTTACAAATTAGGTCGGCTGAAATTGGTCGAAGATGCGGAAGAACAAATCGCACAAACGGTCGCGTTCGAGCCGCCGATTCCCGAAAAATTGACCGACGAAGTGATTTTGAAAGCTCTCGAAAAGCTGCCGAATCAATATCGTGAAGTCGTTTTGCTGACCGATGTCGAGGAATTTTCATACAAGGAAGTCGCCGAACTTCTGCAAACGCCAATCGGCACGGTAATGTCGCGTCTGCATCGCGGACGCAGATTGCTGCGCCAGCAGTTGACGGAATACGCCAGAATTTTCGGCATCGCCCGCGAAGGTTAAAGATGGAAATTATGCGTTGTCAGGAATTTAAGGAAATGTTCGATTCGTATCTCGGCGATGAATTGCTGGTCGAGACAAATCATGAAGTATTGCGGCATTTGGAAAATTGTCCGGCGTGTCGTCAGGAATTATCAGCCCGCCGCGAATTGCGGATTCAGCTTCGTTCGGCAGTAAAAAATGCCGCCGACGCGCAGATAAATCTGGCTTTTGTGGCACGATTGCAGTCGAATTTACGTGAAACGGCGTTGCGCCCAACGTATTTTGAAAAACTCAAATCGAATAATTTTTTCAGCAACCCGGCAATGCTCGGTGCGGCGATGTGTATTTTATTATTGATCTTCGGCGGCGTGATTTGGCTGCGTTTGGCTTCTGCGCCGAAAGATTTTGCCGCGTCGAATCAGCCAAGTATCAACACGCTTCCGCAAAAATCGCCCGCTGAAACAAGTTTAGTGCAAGCCGTCGAAATCGCGTGGCAGGAAATGACGCGGCATGCGGTCGGCGACCACGAAAACTGCGCGCTCGTCTTCAGATTAAATGAAAAACCGATTACATTAGACGAAGCGGCAGAGAAATACGGCAAGTATAATAAGAATTTGGACAAAACCGTGATTGCGCCTTTGCGCGACGTTTTCAGCAAAAACGATTTTGGCAGAATAAAATTTCTCGAAGCCCATTCGTGCGTTTTCGACGGCAGGCGTTTCGCGCACGTCGTTTTGCAGTATCGCGGACGGCGCGTTTCGGTTCTCGTCACCGACACCGATTTGCCAATTGAAAATGGCGAAAAAGTGTTGGCGCAGACTTTTGAAACGATGCGGGTAGCGAGTTTTCGCACCGGCAATCACGCCGTTTTCGTTGTTTCCGATTTGTCGGCAACTGAAAATGTGGCGATTGCCGAAGCGATTTCGCCCGCTGTCAGCCGCTACATTGAAAAAGTGGGCGCGTAATTGTTCCGGGTTAATTTTATGGCAAAACAACTGGAAAAGAAACATTCGCTGGCGATTCGCTGGCTGCACTGGATTAACTTCCCGCTTTTGACGCTGATGATTTGGAGCGGAATTCTTATTTACTGGGCGAATGCGATTTACAGCGTCAAAATTTTCGGCTACGAATTATTTCACTTTTTCCCCGCCGGATTTTATGAAATTGCGAAGGTGGATTTTTGGGGTTTCAAAATACCCGATTATCTGCCCGAATGGGCTTACAGTTGGACGAGCATTCCGCAGCGGCTCGCCGAAGGAATTTCAATGCATTTCTTTTTTATGTGGTTTTTCTTTGCCAATGGCGTGATTTACGTTGCATATTTAATTTTTTCGGGCGAATGGCGTGCGCTTTCGCCAGTTCCGGGTTCGTTCAAACGTGCCGCGCTGGTTACGCTTCACGATTTGCACATCGTCAAAAAACTTCCGCCGCAGGGAAAATACAACGACGCGCAGCGCATCGCTTATACGGGCGTAATTTTTCTGGGCGCAGCGGCAATCATTACAGGATTGGCGATTTATAAACCGTTGCAGTTGAGTTGGCTGACGCGCATTCTCGGCGGCTACGAATGGGCGCGTTGGGAACATTTCTGGATTATGATTTCCTTTGTTTTGTTCTTTTTCGTCCACGTTTCTCAGGTTGTTCTAGCCGGTTGGAGCAACTTTCGTTCGATGATAAACGGTTACGAAGCAGTTAAAAGCGACAATTTACCCGCGTCGGTCAGCGAAGAAGGAGCGAAAATATGAGCGAAAATAAAGAAAAAGATTCGGAAGTTTTGCTGGAAAAAGTTCGTGAACTCGAAGCGGTAAAATCGGCTGATAAAAGCGATGACGAAGAAAACACGGCGCACATTCTGAATGAAAAACGCGATTTGACTGCACCTTTGAGCGATGCGGAAGCGAAAAAGATGATGTCGAAACATTCGCGACGCTCGTTTCTGGTCGGCGGCGCGACGGCGATTGCCGGTATTTTCGGCTACCAATGGCTGCGGAAGCCGGATAATTTTTATATCTTCCAAAAAGGCTTCCGATTCAACGAATCGGTCAGTCAGGTATTTTTCGGCAACAACGATCTCGCGCCGGAATTTCCGAAAGATCGCGCCGGCGCGCGAAGCAACGGCGCAATTGGATTAAACGAAGATTTCGATGTCGCCGATTGGGATTTGCAGGTTGTCGGAGTCGAGAACGCGGCAAATTATCCGCAGTTTTTCCCGGACATTTCATTCGGCGGCGAAGACAACGCGCCGCGTTCGATGGACACGCCGCCCGCGCCGAATGTTCCGGTCGCCGGTCTGCTTTTGAGCCTCGACGACATCAAAAGTTTGCCGCGCATCGAGATGACGACCGAATTAAAATGTATCGAAGGTTGGAGTCAGGTCGTCAATTGGGCGGGCGTGAGATTTTCCGATTTCACCGCGAAATTTGCACCGCCGCAGAACACGAAATACGTTTCGCTCGTCACGCCCGACCGCGCCTATTACGTCGGCTGGGATATGCCGAGCATTATGCACCCGCAAACTTTATTGGCGTATGAAATGAACGGCGCACCGCTGGAGGCGATTCACGGCGCACCGCTGCGTCTGGTGACGACGACCAAATACGGCATCAAACAACTCAAACGCATCGGTCGCATCGAATTTACCAACGAACGTCCGGCGGATTATTGGGCGGAGCAAGGTTACGACTGGTATTCGGGACATTAGAAATTTGCGATTTCGTTTTTCGTTTACCAAACGTCATTTGTTAATAAATCTGTATAAGAATCGCGTTTTCTAATTAATTCAACCGCGCCGTTTTCCTTTATCAAAACGATTGCCGGAAGCTGACGACCGTTATACTGCGACATTTGCGCGATGGAATACGCGCCGCAATTCAATAAAGCTAAAACTTCGTTCGGCTCGATGTTTTCCGGCAGCAGACGATATTCGGGCAGACGGTTCGCGCCTTCGATGTCGAAATAAACGTCGCCGCCGTCGCATAACGGTCCGGCGAGTTTATATTCTGTTCGGTGAACTTCGCCGGCGCGTTCGGCGGAAATCAGGTGATAATACCATTTGTAAGTTTCCATCGAGAGCAAAATGTTGAATCCCGCGTCCGTCAAAAGCCACGTATCCCTGGCGACTGGCGACTGGCGATTGGCGATTTGTGAAATCGGTCTTTCCTTTTTATTTCGCACTGTTGTCAGGCAAACGCCCGCATCGGAAATCACGCTTCTGCCGGGTTCGACGAGCAGTTCGATGTTTTCTAATAAATGCGCGGCGTTCGCTTCTTTCGCCGTTTCCTTCACAACTTTCCACGCCTCGCGCAAAACTGTTTCGGGTTCTAATTCGGCGGCGAAAAAATCGCGCTGTTCAGTGGAAAAATTCTCGACGCTCGATTCGTCGCGCAGATAATTAACCGGAAAACCGCCGCCTAAATTTAAATGCGAAAGGCGATGTTCGGTTTCGTTAAAAATTTGCAGAAGATTTTCAAACAAAGTTTTCAACGCTTCGGCGTAAGGTTTCGCGTTCGGATTTTGCGAGCCGATGTGCAGATGAATGCCGCACAGATTCAAGAATTCGTCGCTCGGTTTCCAGCGCCTGAACGCCGTTAATGCTTCGTCGGGCATCATTCCGAATTTCGATGTCAGCAGCGCGGTTTGCAAACCGTGAAGCGTTTCGGTTTCGATTTCGGGAACTAATCTCAATGAAACGTTGGCGCGTTTATTTGATCGCCGCGCAACTTGTTCGATTAACTCGATTTCATAAACCGAATCGGCTTGAATCGCGTAAATTCCGGCTTCGATGGCTTCTTCCAGTTCCGTTTCGGTTTTGCTCGTGCCGTTAAAAATGATTTGTTCAGGTGAAAAGCCAATCTTCAACGCTTTGAAAAGCTCGCCGCCCGAATTGACTTCCAAATCGCCGCTCGCATCTTTTACGGCGCGAAGAATCGCCATATTTGAATTCGCCTTCGCCGCGTAACAAATTTTCAGCGGGCAATCAATCGCATTTTCCGCGCGGCGCAGTCGCTCGATATTGTGCCGGATTCGCGCTTCGCTAAAAACAAAAAGCGGCGTTCCGTATTCGTTTGCCAGATCAATCGCCGACACGCCGCTGACGTGCAGCCGGTTATTTTTAACTTCGAGAAAATTTTCTATTGTCCAAGCCGGTTTCATAGAATCATTAAACCGCAAAGTCCGAACGCGAAGCAACTCGGACGCGTCTTGTGTGAAATGCAGCGGCGGGTTTTTGTTTTCGCGCTTTAAATATGGTTAAAGGCTAAAAACCGTATCATACGATTTTTAGCCCTTATCTTTCCAAAGCGGGTTCTCCCCAGACGTGCGCTTTGAAATTTAATTGAGCGAGAATCCGTTAAATTTTTCGCGCTCATTTGTTAACGCAGAATATTTGAACGAATCGGGTCAAATATTCTGTACCCAAGAATGAAAGTTAATTTTTAAGAAATTAAATTCGCTTCTATCTGACGAGATTCAGCGGCAGCGGAAAGTCCGTGCTGCTGCCGAACGTTGTCGCTTTTGGCGTGTTGGTCGCGCTTTGGAAAACATACCAGGTTTGGTTTGAACGCCGGAAAATGGTGAAATCCATTTTGCCGTCGCCGTCATAATCCGCCGGAACCGGAACATCCGAACCTGTTCCCCATTGGAAAGCGCGATTCGTGCCGCCGCTCTGCGCGACATACCAGGTTCCGGCTTCCGCGCCTGAAAATCGCTGTACGGCAAAGTCGGATTTACCGTCGCCGTCAAAGTCGCCCGCAAATATCGCGTCGGTTGCGGCGTTGCCCCATTGTTTGACGAGTGAAGTGCCGTTCGTGCTTTGGCGAACGTAGAATGTATTGTTCGATACGCGATAAATTGCCGCGTCGAGTTTGCGGTCGCCGTCAAAGTCGCCGAAAATCGGCGCATCGCCCGATGTTCCCCATTGAACCGGCACGAAATTAACCGCTGCTTGAGCGGACGGACGATAATAGAAATAACTCTGACTGCCGCCGCGATAAACTGCTAAATCGGCTTTCCCGTCCGCGTCCCAATCGCCGGAAACAGTCGGATTATCGCCGGATGTTCCGAACTGTTCGGTGCGGACAGTGCTGTTTGACGAATTAAGAATATAAAAATAGGCGAAATTGCCTGCCCGCCAAACGGCGATGTCGGTTTTGCCGTCGCCGTCGTAATCTGCCGGAACGGTTACGTCGCCCTGCTGTCCGAACTGCACACCGAAAGCGGCTTCGGGCGCATCAGCAAAACTCGGCGAACCTGACGGATTGATAAACCACGTTCCCGCCCGAAACAGGGAAACATCGGTTTTACCGTCGCCGTCAAAATCGGCAAATCGCAAAGTCGGATTGTTGACAGTCGGATTGCCCGCCGTGTTTGAATAACGCGCGATGGCGATATTTATGTTAGCGGTTCCGGCAGTCGGATTGATAACGGTTTCCACTCCGGCGGCGATGATTTTCCCGTCGGATTGCAGGAAGCCGGTTAATGCCTGCGATTGATTGCCGCTGAAACTGGTGTTGAAAGGTGTGGTCACGATGCCGTTCACGCCAAAAGTCGCATCTAAAATGCCGCTTGGCGACAGCCGCACAACGGTTAACCACGCCGACAAATTACCTTGAAATGAAACAAACGAGGCTCCAAATCCCAATATTTTGCCGTCCGGTTGAACCGCCACATCGTTCAAAGCTATTAGCGGACGATTTGTGTTTGTCGGGAAAACTTCGCTATTCGTTCCGAAAGCGGTGTCGGGTGTGCCGGTCGCCGTGAAACGCTGTATGAAACCGGCTGGGCTGGTATCGCCGTCTCTTAATCTTCTACCGCAAATGACAATTTTTCCGTCAGATTGCCACGCGATCGATCCAAAAAAACCGGCGTTAGCGAGAACTTTGCCGCCCGTGCCGAAAGTCACATCGGGTGAACCGTCCGCATTATAGACAGCGATTCCCGGCTGCGCCGGCGTAGTTTGTGGATTGACCGAACCGCCGAGCGCGATTTTTCCGTTCGCCGCCAAATCCATTTCCGTTGCGTTAGCAGCGGCAGTTCCGGTGGTAAAAGCCGTGCGGACAATGCCGCCCGTGCCGAAAGTCGTATCAATCGAACCGTCCTGATTAAGGCGCGCCAATCCGAATCCTTGAACGGCTGTGTTGTTATTTGCCGTTCCGCAAACGAGAATTTTGCCGTTTGGCAGAACTTTGATGTCACCGAGAGAAGTGATGTAAATACTGGTATCCGTGGCAAGTTTTAATAAACCGCCGGTTCCGAAAGTCGTGTCCGGCGAACCGTTGGCGTTGAACCGAAAGATGTTTCCGCTTCTGTTTGACTCTAGTGAAACGATTATTTTCCCGTCTGCCTGCAATGCTGCGCCCGACGCTATTCCGAAATTAGTGCTGATGCTGCTCGTGTTAACAACGACTGTTTTGCCGCCCGTGCCGAAAGTTTGGTCGGGTGAGCCGTCCGTATTGTATCTCACGATAAGCAGATTGTCAGGATCAGTATCGGTATTGCGCGTCGTGCCGACCGTGACGATTTTACCGTCCGGTTGCTGAACGGCGTTGATTGCCGAATCATAATTCGCGCCGACATCGGTGGAAACTTTGCCGTCGCCGTCAAAACTCGAGTCCAGTTCGCCGTCGGCGGCAAACGCGGCGATTGTCAGAAGAAGCGACAAAATTGTGTAAATCGAAAAGTATTTCAGTTTGTTTTTCATTGGCAATTGATTTTCGTTCATAATAAATTTTAAGAGTTATCGGCGAACACGCGCCACTGTTTATCAACGCAATATATTTGCGCAAAAAAGGTCAAAAGTTTCACGGACAAGATTTTCTCTGATGAGTTTTCTTGCCCGTGAAATTAAATCTATAAAATCGTAACGCAAAATTTCGAAGCGAAATTATTGCACGAACGCCGAAGCAATCGGAATGTCGCCCGCCGCGCCGAACGACTGCGCCGAAGATTGCGAACTCGCGCTTTGTTTAATATAGAAAACGCCGCTGCGGAAAACCGCTAAATCGGTTCGCCCGTCGCCGTCATAATCCGCCGCCGCGATGCGGTCGCCTGTTTGCCCGAAGTTTTCGTAACGCTGCTGATTGTTCGACGATTGCAGAATCGCCCACAAACCGTCGCGGAAAATCGCCAAATCGGTTTTACCGTCGCCGTCGTAATCGCCCGCGATGCGCTTGTCGCTTGATAAACCCCACTGATCGCGAACGCAACTGATTATTGGAACTCTGGCGGATATACCAGATGTTGTTCGATGAACGATAAACCGCCGCATCCAATTTGCCGTCGCCGTCAAAATCGCCGCGCACCGCTTCGTCGCCCGCCGTTCCCCATTGCACGGGAACAAAGTTTACGCCCGCCTGCGATGACGGTCGGTAATAAAAGAAACTCGGTTCGCCCGCGTTTGCCCCGCGGCGATAAACTGCCGGATCAGCCTTGCCGTCGCCGTCCCAATCGCCGACGACGGCGGATTATCGCCCGTCGTACCGAACTGCTCGAAGCGAAAAGTATTGTTGGAAGATTGGAGAATATAGAAATTGGCGAAATCGCCGCCGCGCCAGACGGCGATGTCGGTTTTGCCGTCGCCGTCGTAATCCGCCGGTGCAAGACGGTCGCCCGCTTGTCCGAACTGCACGCCGTAATCCGTCTGCGGCGCGGTCGCCGAACGCCCAACGCCCGAAGACTGTCTGATAAACCAGGTTCCGTTGCGGAAAGTCGCAAAATCGGCGCGTCCGTCGCCGTCGAAATCCGAATTGGAATTTTGATTGATGCTGGTGACGAAAGTTTCGTCGAGCCGAATCACGACATTATCTCGCGTGCCGCCGCCGAAAGCGGGCTGAACTGCGTTGACCGGCGTGAAATTATCGGCGGGCGTGGCATCGGGCGCGCTAATTACGCCGATGATATAAACTCGTCCGCCGTTAAAGACGTAGCGCGTATTGTCGAAGGCGAAACCGGCATCGCTGCCGCCGAGATACGAGAGAAATTTCAAACTGCCGTCAGCGTTGATTTTGCCGTAAAAATTATCAAAAAGCGCGCCGCCGCCGTAGCCGGTTTGGAAGGCGTTCAAAACCAACAGATTCGTCGAAGTTGTCGTACCGCTGACAAAGATATTGCCGCGCGCGTCGAGCGTGCCGAAACCCGATTCGGTTCCGTTGCCGCCGAGGTATGTCGAATAAGTGAAACTGCCGTCGTTCGGATTGATGCGCGTGAAAACGGCATCGGTCGTGCCGCCGCCGTATGTGGATTGAATGGCGTTCGGCGTAGTCGGATAGCTGCCTGCGCTGGTCGAACCTTGCGAGAGATGAGTGTTCGGGAAAAACGACGTGCCGCCGGTTTCATCGCCCGTGCCGCCGATGTAGGTGGCGTATTTGAGTTGATTGCTGGCGCTGTAAAAAAACGCGAAGGCGTCGGACGTGCCGCCGCCGAAAGTCGTCTGACCCGCGCCCGGAGTCGGTTTGAAATTGTCGGCGGGCGACGAATCCGGCGCGGTCAAAGCACCGCTTTCACCGAAATCACCGTTGGCGGTGAAGGCGGGCAACAATGCTCCGGTTTCATTGCCCGTGCCGCCGAAGTAAGTCGAAACTTCAACTGCGCCGGACGGCGCGAGCTTGGTCAAATAATAATCGGTCGTGCCGCCGCCGAATCCGATCTGTACGGCGTTTGCCGAAACCGGAAAAACCGTTCCCGGCGTGACGTTGCCCGCAATGACGAACGAACGATTGGAAAAGCGAAACATATTAAACGACGCGGTTGTGCCGGTGTCCGCGCCGCTGCCGCCGAGATAGGTCGAAAAGGCAAAGCTGCCGTTGGCGTTAATTCGCGCACCGAAAACGTCCTGCGTGCCGCCGCCGAACGTGCTTTGCGCGGCGTTGACGGTCGGGAAATCGCTCGAAGCCGTCGCGCCGCCGACGTAGTAGTAAACCGGCTGCGCCGTGTTGTCAACATTCGGCGTAAAACTGATTTCATCGCCGCTGCCGCCGAGGTAAGTTGCGCCGCTTAACTGGTTGTCCGCGCCGTAGCGCACGAACACTGCGTCGGTTGCGCCGCCGCCATAAGTCGCTTGTCCCGCACTTGTCGTCGTCGTAAAATTATCTGCCGGTGTCGCGTCGGGCTGGGTGATTCTGCCGAAAAAAGTCAGTGCGCCGGTGTTAAAACCGCTCGTGTTGTCAAAGGCGATATTGATTGATTGCTCGTTGCCCGTGCCGCCGAAATAGCTCGCAAAGACAAGTGCGCCGTTCGGATTCAGTTTCGCTACGGCATAATCGCTCGTGCCGCCGCCAAAGCCGGTCTGCACCGCGTTGAGCGTCGGAAAGTTGTCGGCAGGTGTCGTATCCGGCGGCGAAATCGTGCCGTAGAAAAGAACGCTCGGTTCAACCTGTCCGGCATCTACGACGGGAAGAAAACTCAGCCCGTCGAAATCGCTGCCGCCGATGGTCGTAGAATAAACCGGCGTTAAGTCGCCCGTCAGACTGATAGCGAATTTGTCCGAGCCGCCGCCGAAACCGATTTGCGCCGCATTAATTCGCGGGAAATTTGTCGAACCGGTCTGCCCTGTAAAATAAAAGCGGGTCGAACCGGCGAGAAAAAAGCTGCTGAAGTCATTGAAGATATTTTCAGTTCCGCTGCCGCCGTAATAAGTTGATTTAACCAGTCCGCCGTTTGGCGTGAGCGTGAAGAAAAACATATCGGTCGTGCCGCCGCCGTAAGCGGTTTGAAACGCATTCGGCGAAATCGGAAAACTGGTCGCGCCGCCGACAACGCCTTGAAAAGTGGCGTTGCCCGATGCGTCCACTCTCGATAAATTAATGTTGTCTTCGCCAGGATTGCTGGTGTTGCCGCCGACGTAGGTTAAAAACGGAAACGCGCCGGTTGATAAATTAATTCTGCCGACAAAACCATCGTTAACACCGCCGCCGTAATTAGGCTGCGGTGCATTGACAACCGGAAAATTAGTCGAAGGCGTGGTTCCGGCGAGGTAAGCGTGGTTCGGATCCTGTCCGATAAAATTGGTATTCACGCCGAATAAACTTTCATTGCCGCTGCCGCCGAGATACGTCGAAAAAACGAGATTGCCGTTAGCACGGTCAATGCGGGCGATAAATGCGTCGGTGCCGCCGCCGAAAGTCGTTTGTCCGGCTCCGGCGGTCGTCGGCAGGTTGGTCGAATCGGTCGTGCCGACGACGAGCAAATCCGTCGCTGTACCAACTGACGAAATGAATGATTGCGCACTGCCGCTTTCCGCGCCGCTGCCGCCGTAATAAGTCGCGTAAATTAATTGTCCGCTGACATTGATTTTAGCAACGTAAAAATCCGTGCCGCCCGCCGCCGGACGCGGATTCGCGCCGCCCGTCGGTGCGCCCGGGTCTGTTGGCGAAACCGTAGCTCGTGATGCTTCCGTCCGGGTCAATGAATTGAGTCAGATTGTCCGCGCCGCTGCCGCCTAAATAAGTGGCGAAAACGACGGTCGGATCAATGACAAGCGTTTTCGATTTATCGTAATCGCCGATTTCAAATTTGACCTGCCGCTTGCCGAGAACGGCGAAACGTCCTTCGATTTTCGTCTGTTTGCCGTCGGTCGTTTGATAGATAACGGGTTTGTGCTGGCGCAGTTCTTCTTTGCCGGCTTTGACAATTAAATCGCCGGTTCGTTTATCAACTTTGATTTGGTCGGCATCGTCGAATTCGAGTTTGATTTGATTCGGGTCGGCTTCGGGCGCGACGACGAAATCGTATTCGAGCGCGGCGTTCGTTAAATGATAAACCGCGTCAACGCCTGCATAAATGTTTTTCGATTCGACTTTGCCGAACGTGCGAAGATTCGTCTGCCATTCGGCTTCGCTGCCTTGATAACGATTGACTTTGCCCGACAATTCGTTTGTTCCGCGCAGTTCCGCCTCAGGATTTGCGCCGACGATTTTCATACGAATTGTTTGGTATTCAGTCGTTTTCGCCGCTGCTTCGGAATCGTATTCGGCAACTGCCGCGTCGAGACATTTCTGCGATTCCGCCTGCTTTTCTTCGAGCGTCAAAGGCTTTTCGTTTTTCGCGGTTTCGCCCGTCGGCGCGGCTAACACAATCGGTGCGGGCTGCGGAACGGCGAGCGGATTTTCAACTTGTTTCCGGTCAATTTCCGGCGCGGCTAAATCGTAACAACGTTGTAATTCTGCCATTCGGTTCGGATTTGAATTCGGTGAAGACGTTTGTAACTGCCAATTGGCTTCGGCGTGGTTGATATCAACGCTGTAGCCGCGTCCCTGAAAGGCGTAAGAAATTTTATCACCGCGCTTTTGTTCTTCAAAGTAAAGCGGCGTTTGAATCCGTGCGGCTCGCGACGCGTCAGATTTTTCGAGCGCGGGAATTTTTGAAACTCTTTCCTCCGCGTTCGTCGTCTGTGCGATTGGAGAAACAAAAAAGTTCGCGCCTGCGACGGCGCATAAAACTAAAAACGCGGCGGCACGTCGCAGCAGCGCGGCACGGTCAAATGATAAATCGGCTTTGAAAGTTAAATTGTTATTTTTCATAAAATTTTTTGAGCGGATCGGTTCCTCGTCTATAAACGCCACATTCTCAAACAGAAAGGGTCAAAAGAATCGTTGTTTTCAGCAAATTTGCGAAATTTGGAAACCACAAGTTTAATTGTCGTAAAATTTGATTTCGATTTTCGTTTGTATTGAGAGAATTTTTCGGCGGCGAAAAATCAGCCGAATGCCGGAAAACTTTCGCGCCGCCAGGTGTTCGAGCGAGCTAACCGCAGTAACTCGAAACACGGAGTTACAAAAAATCGTCGCGCTGCTGACCGCATAATTTTATGCTGCTGAAACACTTGTCAATAAACCTGAAATTTCTTTGAACAAGATTCCTTTGAAAAATTTTAGATTGTCTGTAAAATAAAGTCACTCTCTTACGGTCAATTAAATATGCTCCCGCAAAACGAAGTAACAAATTATCTGCGCGAATATCAGAACGGTAACCGTGAAGCGTTAGACAAATTATTTCCGCTCGTTTATGACGAACTGCGCCGTCTGGCGGCGAGTCGTCTGCGAAATGAGCGCGGCGACCATACTTTGCAGCCGACTGCGCTGGTTCACGAAGCATATTTGAGATTGATTGAACAGCATTCCGCCGACTGGCAAAACCGGGCGCATTTTTTCGGTTTGGCGGCGGAAATGATGCGGCGCATTCTCGTTAATCACGCAGTCAAAAATAATGCCGAAAAGCGTTTCGGCAATCAAACGAGACTTGCGCTCGACGAGATAATTGATTTTACGCAGGGGCAGGATGTAAATTTGATTCTGCTCGACGAGGCTTTAAATAAGCTCGCCGAATTCGATCCGAAACAGGCGAAAATCGTCGAGCTGAAATTTTTCGCCGGATTAACCAACGAGGAAATCGCCGAAGTAACGAGCGTTTCCGATTCAACCGTCAAACGCGAATGGCGCATCGCCAAAGCATGGCTGCACGACCAGCTCAAAGGAGAATAATTTATGGCAATCGAAAAAAAGAAATTAAGCAAAACCGCAAAATTAGCGGCGAAGTTATTGAAGGATTCAAAACTCTTGAACGACACAAAAAAAGCGAACGAACAGAAAATTCCGCTTGATTCAAAAACGACGAATTTTCCCGCTAAACCGAATGCGCCGAACAAGATGCGCCCGGAAAAGAAACGCGGCTAGTTTGTTCCGAACGGCAAATTTATGACTCCCGAAAAATGGATTGATGTTAAGGAAATCTTTAACGAAGCCGTCGAATTGTCCGCCGAAGAACGTAAACAGTTTTTAGACGGCAAACTGAACGGCGACGCTGAACTGCGGCGCGAAGTCGAAAAACTTCTCGCTTCGGACGAACACGCCGAAACTTTATTCGACGGCAAAGCCCTGATTGCGCCGAAACATTTTAAGGCGGACGAACGCGTCGGCAATTATAAAATCGTCAAGAAAATCGGCGAGGGCGGAATGGGCGCGGTTTATCTGGCGGAACGCGCCGATTTGGGTCAGCGCGTCGCATTGAAAATCATTCGCCACGGCGCGGATTCGGAAGTCATCTTAAAACGCTTTCGCCGCGAACAGGAAATCTTAGCCGCGCTCGAACATCCGAACATCGCGCGTCTGATTGATGTCGGCGTGTCGCCCGAAGGCGTGCCGTTTCTGGCGATGGAATATGTCGAAGGCGCAGATTTGACGGCGTATAACGAGCGCGAAAATCTTTCGGTTAACGACAAACTCATTTTGTTTCGCAAAATTTGTGACGCGGTTTCCTACGCCCATTCGCGGCTCGTCGTGCATCGTGATTTGAAGCCGTCGAATATTATCGTCAATGCGAAAGGCGAACCGAAATTGCTCGATTTCGGTATCTCGAAACTACTTTCCGAAACCGAATCGGCGGAAGAGAAAGGCACGGTGACATCTTTGGGAATGCTCACGCCGAATTATGCGTCACCGGAACAATTTCGCGGCGAAACCGTTTCAACTTCGACCGATGTTTACAGTCTCGGCGTGATTTTGTTTGAATTGCTAACAGACGCTTTGCCTTACGAAATCACAAACAAAAGAATTGACGAAGTGGCACGCGCAGTTATCGAAACAAATCCGCAGAAACCTTCCGAAGCCGTGAGCGAACAGCGCGAGACAGAGAAGAAATCAACAAACGGAAAAGAAAACAGAGAAACAGATGAAAACCAGAGACCGAAGAACGAAAACCGAAGACCGAAATCCCAAACGGCGGATCGCAAATTTCTGCGCGGCGACATAGACAACATCATCTTAAAGGCTTTGCGAAAAGAACCGGTGCGCCGTTATCTTTCGGTCGAGCAGTTTTCCGAAGACCTGCGGCGGCATCTCGAAGGGTTGCCCGTTACGGCGCGTCCCGATACGTTTTCCTATCGCGCCGAAAAATTTATTAAACGCAATCGCGCGGCGGTTCTGGCGAGTTTGATAATTTTCCTGACTCTAATCGGCGGCATCGCCGCGACAAGCTGGCAGACGGTTCGCGCCGAACGGCAGCGAGTTTTAGCCGAGAAAAGATTCAACCAGGTTCGTCAAATTGCTAACAACGTAATTTTTAAATATTACAAGGAGATCGAAAATCTGGAAGGCGCGACCAAAGCCCGAAATTTGATTATTTCCGACGCGACGACTTATCTGGAAAATCTCAATCAAACCGAAGACAACGACCCGCAATTAAAAAATGAAATCGGACGCGCCTTCGTTCGCCTGGCGGAGATTCAGGGCGGCAATGCCGAAGCCAACATCGGCGACACGCAAGCCTCGCTGCAAAGTTTTCGCCGCGCCGTCGCATTGCTCGAAGAAGCGTCCGCCGCACTGCCGAACGACGCTTTTACGCTCGATTTAATAAACGCCTCGAACAGATACGGAATGCAGTTAATCCGCGACAAAGATTACAAAGGCGCGCAGGCGCAGTTTAATCACGCAGTTAATTTAATCGGCGGAATCAAAGACGAAAGCCGTCTGTCCGCGAAAAGAGACGACGGTTCAAGTCCGATTTTGGAATTGGGCGTTAGTCTTTTGAGTTTGTGCCAATCCGTTCCGAGCGGCACGGAAGAAGGCGAAAGCGTTTATTATTGCGAACGTTCGCGCAACCTTTTTCTTAACGAATTGAATAAATATCCGCCGACTGCCGAAAATAAAAGTGCACGTTTTGATATTTATCAAGGACTGATTGCCGCCGAGCAGCAGTTGGGGATTTCCTATCTGATTTTAGCGGATGCGGCGAATGTTGAATTTGAGCCGGAAAAGAAAACGTCGCTTTACAAACAAGCACAGCCGTTTTTGCAAAAATCAACTGATTATGCCAAAGAATTGTCAGCGACAAATCCGAACGACGCACGCCTTCGTAATCAGATTTTATTTTCCACGCTTTACGAGACAACTGCCAGACGCGGCGCGGGCGACGCGGACGGCGCACTGCAAATTCAACTGAAGCTTCTCGAAGATGCAAAAGCCGCCGCCGCCAAAGATGCAGAAAACGCTGAAATTCGTTACGACGTTTTTCGCGTGCTTGACCAAATCGCCCAAAGTTACGCCGCGCAGAAAAACTTTGATAAATCACTGGAAACTTACGCTGCAGGCAGAAAAAATTCTCAGCGAAGTCATCGCGCTCGATGACGGCAACGCTGAAGCCCAGACGGATAAATTCAGTATGATTTTGAAAGTCGGTGAAACGGAAATCGAGAAAGGCGAATACGCGCTCGCCGAGAAAAGTTTCCAGCGAGCTTTGAAATTTCGCCAGGTCTGCTTCGCAGTTAAAAGATTCACCTTACAAGTTTTACGCCGACGGCGTTTATCAGGAAGATACATCTTTGCTCAAACGAACGCAAGCCGAAAAAAACAACCGGCTGTCGAAAGCGGAGCGGCTGAAACTTCTCGAACAGGCGAAAAATGGTTATCAAAGCGCGTTGGCAATTTGGAACCAAAAAACCGCCGATTTGGAAGAATTCGGCATTGACGCAAATAAAATTAAAGATACGGAAAACAAGGTTTCTCAATGCGAAAAGTTAGCGGGACAAATCAGTCAATCGTAAATTAAATGGAGAAAGGCAGAAGCCTGCACGAATGTAAGAGCGCGATTGTTTTGCGTCCTTCATTCGTGCAGGTTTCTGCCTTATAAATCGCTGAAGTTATTTAATTTGAATACCGGTTCCGCGCGGAAAATTTTCGCCCAGCGAAATCGGCAGCTTGCCCTTGAATTCAATCTCACCGACCAGCGCGCGAGCCGCCGCCCGCTGCAAACTCGGCATATCGCCGTAGGCTACGATATAGGTTTTCATTTCGGGAAAGTTGTTCAGTAAATACGGGTTGCCGAAACTCAGATTGATAACTTTTTTATCGGTTTGCAAAATTTCGCGTAAGAATTTCGCGCCCGCTTCGGGAATTCCGGCGGAATTTTTCGCGCCCGAACGCACGCGTCCGATGAGCGCGGTTAAAATCACATCGGCTGCCGACGCTTTTTTTCGCGCCGCCTCGATTTCTTCCGCCGTCGAGCGTTCGTCTAAAATCACCGACTCAAATCTGATGCCTGCTTGCCGCAAAGTTCGCTGAAACGTATTCGCCGCGAAATTGCGGTCTTCGCCGTTCGTGATGCCGAGCATAAAAACTTTTTTGTCTTTGGCAAGCGGCAAAACGTTTTCCTCTTTTTTAACTAAAGTCACCGCGTTTTCGGCGATTTCGTTCGACAAACGCCTCGATTCTTCGCCGGAAACGGTTTTATCAATTTGGTCGAGCGGCGTGATTTTATTTTTCTCCAAACCCATTTCGTATTTCCACGCGAGAATTTTGCGAACCGATTGATTTAATCTTTCTTCGCTGATTCTGCCCGACGCGACCGCCGTCTTTAATCCTTTGATCGTGACATCAACATCCGCCGGTTTTTCCAAAATATCCGCGCCGGCGAGAACCGCGCGAACAGCGGCTTCGTCCTGATTAAAATAAATCGTTAAACCGCTCATACTCATCGCGTCGGTGACGATTAAACCCTGAAAATTCATTTCTTTGCGTAATAAATCTGTTTGAATAACGGGCGAAAGCGTCGCGGGCATCGTCGCTTTTTCCGTCACGATTTCCGCGCCGACTTCCGCGTCGCCCTGTATGAAATTTTTCAGCGGCGTGATTTCCGTCGGATCAATCTGCGGCAGCGCGATGTGCGCGACCATTATCGCTCCGACACCGGCGTTGATCGCCTGCTGAAACGGCGGCAATTCGATTTGATTCAGACGCGAGCGCGGCAGATTGATAATCGGCAAACCGCGATGCGAATCAACCGCCGTGTCGCCGTGTCCGGGAAAATGTTTGGCGGTCGCAATGATATTTTGACTCTGCAAACCTTCGATAAATGCCGCGCCGAAACGCCCGACATCCGCCGGATTTTCGCCGTAACTGCGGACATTTATCACCGGATTTTCCGAGTTGTTGTTAACATCCATTACGGGCGCGTAAATCTGGGTAATGCCGAGCGCGCGGGCTTCGCGTCCGGTAATCGCGCCGACACGACGCGCGAATTCGGGATTTCCCGTTGCCGCGATTGCCATATTCCAGGGGAAATTTTCCGCGTCGCCGAAGCGCATTCCAACGCCGGTTTCCGCGTCAATTGCAATCAACAGCGGCGTCGCGGCGGCTTCCTGCATCCGGTTGACGAGAAAGACTGATTCGTAAATTGGTGCGCCGAACAGAACGATTCCGCCGAGTTTGTTTTCGACGATTTGACGTTTTAATTCTTTGAATTCGTAGCTGTCCTGATTCAGATAACGCGCGTTGATGCCGATGTGAACCATCTGCCCGACTTTCTCGTCAACCGACATTTTTTTTAACTGTTTGTCAGCCCATTTATAAGCCTTTTCCGACGGTTGGAATTTAGCAGTTTGCGCTAAAACGGGGAAGTTAAATGATATATTTAAAAGGAAAATTGTAATTAAAAAGACGGTAATTTTTTTCATCGGAAATATAATTTTTGCTATAAGCATTCTGAAAGTATATTGACAGGATACATAAAATTCTTTGATAAAAAAAGTCGGGAGATTTTTAGAAGAGGTTCTGTTTTCTCTGCGTTCTTTGCGCCTTTGCGGGAAATATCAACTCCCGCAAAGGCGCAAAGAACGCAGAGATGAATTACTTTGACAGCCCAATTTGTTGAGATGTTTAATTATCAACTTTTGAATCCGCAAAAAATAAGCTTGCGATAAAAGCGACTAACAGTGTCGTTAAACTTCCGATGACGGCATACCACGGAAACGCGATTTTTGTTCCGAAATAAATATAAAGCATCAGTAAAATGCTCGCTGACATTGCGATCAGAGCGCATGTTTGATTGGCTTTTTTGACGAAAGTTCCGACGAGAAAAACGCCCAAAATCGGACCGTTGATTAATCCGGCAATCGCAAGTGCCTGATTTAAAGCCGAGCTGCCGACATCTTTGACGGCGATGGCGACAGCGATTTGAACTATTCCGACGATGACCGTTAAAATGCTCGCCTTTCGCAGTAAATTTTTGTCGGATTTGTCTTTCGCAAACGGTTTGTATAAATCATTGATCGCCGTTGCCGCGATGGAATTCAGCGACGACGACAGAGCCGCCGCGAAAATCGCCGCGACGACTAAACCGCTCAAGCCTGACGGCATATGTTTGGTGATAAAATCGGGAAAAACCTTGTCGCCGCCGCTGAAAGGAAATGTTGCGGCGAGCGTCGAACCTGCCGATCCGATTTGTCCGTATTCGGGCAGGTTAAACGGTTGATAATAAGCGAAAAGCAGCACGCCGATAAATAAAAATCCGATAAATTGTCCGAGAACGACCGCGCCTGATGATAATAAAGCGAAACTCGCCGACGAAGGTTTGTCGGTGCATAGATATCTCTGCACGAGATATTGGTCGGTGCCGTGCGTGGACATCGTTAAAAAACAACCACCGATCAACCCGCCCCAAAACGTGTATGTTTTCGTGAAATCGAGCGCGAAATCGAAAACCTGGAATTTATTGAACTGCGTTCCGAGTTCGACGACTCTCGAAAATCCGCCGTCAACCTGATTTAAAATCACAACAGCCGCCGCAATCGCGCCGCCGATGTAAATTCCGAGTTGGACGACTTCGACCCAGATGACGGCTTCCATTCCACCGAAAAAAGTGAAAATTATCATCACCACGCCGAGCAGGATAATTGATAAAACGATAATCGTCTGCGGATTCGCGTCCGGCACAAATGCCGTGTAAACCGCCGCCAAAACGATTGCCGTTAAAAGCAGGCGAATTCCGTCGGCGATGTTGCGCATAATCACAAATAAAGCCGACGCGAGCATCTTCACTTTTAAACCGAAACGTTCGCCCAAAAGCTGGTAAACCGTGAAAAGCTCGCCTTTAAAATACATCGGAATGAACAGCAGGGAAATCACGACGCGACCGAGCATATAACCGAAAACAAGCTGTAAAAATTCGAAATTCCCGTTTCTGGCAAAAGCGATTCCGGGAACGGAAATAAACGTAATGGTCGAAGTTTCAGTCGCCACAATCGAAGCCGCAATCGCCCACCAGGGAACGTTTCGATCACCGACAAAATAATCCTGCGTCGTTTCCTGTTTGCCCGAATAAAAAATCCCGAACAGCGTGATTCCGATTAAGTAACCGAAAATGATGACTAAATCTAAAGTTTGCATTTTATTTAATTGATTCGATGGCTTTTTCGATTACGAAATTGTTTTCAGCCAAGGCTTTTTCTGCCGTTTCAAAATTCGCATCTGTTTTGTATATTACGATGGCGACGCGCAAATCGTTATCAGCTTGATTCATCAAATTGCCCGCTGATTGTTCATCAAGATTCGTTTCTGCCATCAAAATTCGCAAACCGCGTTCTTTTAATTTGCGGTTTGATGATTTCACGTTCGTCATCCGATTGCCTTTCACATAACCGAGTTTTATCATTACGCCGGTCGAAATTAAATTCAAAATCAGCTTCTGCGCCGTTCCCGCTTTCATTCTGGATGAACCCGCAATCGCTTCCGCGCCGACGACGGCGACAATCGGAATTTCGACCGTTTTCGTCAGTAGGGAATCGGGAACGCAGCAGATACAAGCCGTCAAACAGCCGAGCGTTTTCGCGTATTCGACCGCGCCGATTGTATATGGCGTTCTGCCCGAGGCGGCGATGCCGATGACCGCATCTTTTTCCGTCAGGTTGCGCGCTTCCAAATCGGTTTTGCCCGCGTCTTCATTGTCCTCGCTCGCTTCGGTCGCTTTATAAAGCGCGTCGTAACCGCCCGCGATTACACCTTGAATTAAATCGTAAGATACGCCAAACGTCGGCGGAATTTCGCTCGCATCAAGAACGCCCAAACGTCCGCTCGTGCCTGTGCCGACATAAAATAATCGTCCGCCGTTTCGCAGTCTTTCAACGATTCGCTCAATTGCTGCCGCGATTTCGGGCAGAACTTTCTCGACGGCGGGCGCGACTAATTTATCTTCATCGTTAATCAGACGAATCGCTTCGAGCGTCGAAACTCGATCAATATTCGCCGTGCGCGGATTTTCCTGTTCGGTAATCGGTAAATTCATTTTTTACTGTAAAACTCCAGTGCCATCTGCGCCGCCGCGTTTCCCGGCTGCAGAAGCGGTTTGGCGAGATACGCTTTCGGCGCGAATCGGTGGACGGTTTCCAAAAGCGAATCAGTTACCAATTTTCCGGCGTGGAAAATACTGCCGACTTGTCCGATTGGAATTTTTTTGCGCCGCAATTTTAATTTGCCGACGACCGCATTAACCGCTAAACCTAATTCGTCGCCCGCTTCCTTCAAAATCTCGACGGCAATCGCGTCGCCTGACTGCGCCGTTTCGACGACGTATCTGGCGAAACCGGCAATTTTCGTATTGTCCATCTGCGGCGAATATATCGCTACCAGCAAGTTTTCCGGCGACGAAGTGCGAAAGTATTTCACGCCCGCCTGACTTAATTTTGTTGGTTGTCCGCGACCGTCGGACGCTTTGGCGATTGCCTGAAGTCCGCGTCTGGCGATGGTTGCGCCGCCGCCTTCGTCACCGGCAAGCGGTCCCCAACCGCCCGCGATTGCCGTTTCGCCCGCTTCGTTTTTGCCCAGACAAATCGAACCGGTTCCCGCAATCAGAACCACGCCCGCTTTGCCCAGAGTCGTGCCGAACAAAGCGATTTCCGCGTCGGTCACCACTTCGACCGAATCAATATGAAGCATCTGCGCCATTCGTTCCCTGATGCGCTGGCGCAAATCGGCGCGTCTGACACCGGCTAACCCGAAAGTCGCCGAAACGATGTCGCCGCGACTTCTGTCCGCCGCGTCGCACGCCGCCGTCGTTGCCTGAAAGATGTTGGCGACAGCGGTTTCGACGCCGACGCGCAGAGGATTCGACGCGCCCGAAAAACCTTCGCCGAGAATTATGCCGTCTTCGTTTATCAAAATCGCCTGCGTCTTTGTGCCGCCGCCGTCAACGCCTAAAAAAACGTTGGGAGATTGACGCACGCGATTTTTTTTAGGGGAACGAATCGGCATTTTCTGATAGAAGTTACGACCTGATTTGTTCTATTATTAGACATAATCGAGGTATAATCAAAACTAAAAGATTTTATAAGAGCGATAAGAATTGATAATTGATCGGAGATAAGCGATAATTTCGATTCCAGAGACGACATTCTAAAATCAACGGTAAAAATTCACGGACAATATGGAAATCAGACAACTGAAAGCGTTTTTAGCGATTGCCGAAACCAAAACTTTTACGGCGGGTGCGCGTCAGGTTAACATTACGCAGGCAGCGATTTCGATGCAGATTCGGCAATTGGAAGAGTCGGTCGGTTTGCCGCTTTTTACGCGCACGCCGCGCCGCGTGATTCTGACCGAAGCGGGCGAAATGCTGCTCGGTCGCGCCCGAAAAATTCTGCGCGAACACGATGCCGCGATTGCCGAAATTGCCGAGATTGCAGGCGCGGAACACGGACGACTGAGAATCGGTTCCGCTTCGGCGATGTTTGCGACCGCGCAGCTTCCCGCGATTTTAGAAAGTTTGAAAAAGGCTTTTCCGAACGCGGAAATTACCGTCAGTTCCGGCACGAGCCAGATTTTAGTTGATAAAATTCAGCACGGCGACATTGATATTGCGTTCGTTTCTTTGCCCGTTCAAACCTCGAATGTCTTAACCGATTTGTTGTTCAGCGACGAGATTGTGGCGATTGCCAGCCCGAAACATCCGCTCGCCAAAGAAAAATATATCAGCGCGGCGACACTCGCGGGCGAACAACTTATTTTGGGCGAAAAAGGCGGCAACACCAGACGAATGATTGACGATTTTTTCGCGGCGGCAAACGTAAAACCGAATGTGATGATGGAGCTTTCGCGTCAGGAAGCCATCAACCGAATGGTCGAAAACCAAATGGGTGTCGGCATCGCGGGCGGCAAAAACGTGTCGAAGGAAATCCGCGAAAAACGTCTGGTTTCGTGGCTGATCGAAGGCGCGGAAATCAAATGGGATTTGGGCTTGGCAAGACTTCGCGGCGGCTATTTCTCGCCTATTGCCAAAGAATTCGTCAATCTTTGCAAGGAAAGTTTTAAGGAACGCGAAAAGGAATTGAAGGCGACGAGGTAAAGTTAAAGAGCGAAAATTGTCCACAGATGAACACAGATGAACACAGATAAAAAAGATAAAAAAGAAACGAATCATAAAGCACTAAACAAATTTCAAACGAGATATATTCAAACAGCAATCATCATTGCTTTTTATATCTGTGTTCATCTGTGTTCATCTGTGGATAATATTTTCGCGCAAGGTTTGCCTGTCGCCGCGCCGAATACAATCGGAATGTCGGCGGAAAAGTTGAATCAGATTGACGCGTTGGTGACGAAAGACATCGCCGATAAAAAACTTCCCGGCGCGGTCGTCGTCATCGGACACAAAGGGAAAATCGTTTATCGCAAAGCCTTCGGCAATCGCGCTTTGGTTCCGACGGTCGAAAAGATGACGATTGACACGATTTTCGATATTGCGAGTCTGACGAAAGTCGTGGCGACGACGACTTCGATAATGATTCTCGTCGAACGCGGACAGATTCGCTTAAACGACACCATCGGCAAATTTATTCCCGAAATCGCGGACGAAAACGTCAAGAAAATTACGATTCAGCAATTAATGACGCACGTTACCGGTTTCGCGCCCGATTTCGATCTGCGCGAAAAATGGACGGGACGCGAAGGAATGCTGAACGCGCTTTACAAAGAAAAACTGCGCCAGCCTTCGGGAACGAAGTTCGTTTATTCGGATATAAATTTTATTGTGCTTGGCGAGATTGTGAAAAGAGCGAGTGGTAAATCTGATGATAAATTCTATGATTTGGGCAATTTCAGTATTGGAAACATATTTTCCGAAATTAAAATGACAAATACTGGATTTAGAGATATTGAAATCTTAAATCCTGAACTACCTCCGAACATCAAAAGATTACCTTTAGGCTTTAATCAGCTTTTGAATTTTGCACCAACGGAAAACATTAAAGGTCAAAACAGTTATCTCGGCTCAAAATTTGAAGGCGACGACAAAACGGGTAATCAAATTTTGCGCGGACAAGTTCACGATCCGACGGCGTATCGAATGGGCGGAGTTGCCGGACACGCCGGACTTTTTTCGACGGGCGACGATTTGGCGCAGATTTTGTCAGATGCTTTTGAACGGCGGAATTTTGGACGGCAAGCGCGTTTTGTCGGCAAACACGATTGCGCGAATGACCGCGCCGATTGTCGTTTCGGAAGACGGCGCGACGCGCGGACTCGGTTGGGACATCAACACCGCGTTTTCGTCGAATCGCGGCGAACTTTTCCCGCTCGGCTCGTTTGGACACACGGGTTTTACGGGAACTTCCGATCTGGATTGACCGCGTTTCGCAAACCTTCGTCGTCTTTCTGTCAAACCGCGTTCACCCCGACGGCAAAGGCGACGTTTCGCCGATTCGCGCCAAAATTGCAACCATCGCGGCTTCGGCAGTCGAAGACACGCCGATTGAAGCGATTCGGCTGGCGGAAAATATCTATTGGTCGCAAGTCACGCCGCAGATGGAAAAGTTCAAAGTTCAAAGTTCAAAGTCTAAAGTTGAAGATTCAGCAATCCGCAATCCAAACTCCGCAGTTGTCTTGAACGGAATTGACGTTCTCGAAAAAAACAATTTCAAAGAATTAAACGGGTTAAAAATCGGTTTGGTGACGAATCAAACGGGAAAAGATTTGAGCGGAAACGCGACGATTGATGTGTTGAAAAATGCGCCGAACGTTAAGTTAGTCGCGCTGTTTTCGCCCGAACACGGCATTCGCGGCGAACTCGACGAGGAAGGAATCAAAGATTCGGTTGATTCAAAAACAGGTTTGCCCGTTTATTCTTTATACGGCGAAACGCGGCGACCGAAACCGGAACAATTAAAAGATTTGGACGCGATTGTTTACGACATTCAGGATGTCGGCGCGAGATTTTACACTTACACGGCGACGCTGAAAAATGTGTTGGAAGAAGCGGCGAAAGCAGGCAAACCCGTTTATATTTTAGATCGCCCGAATCCGCTCAACGGCGTTGATCGTCGAAGGTTCGCTTGCCGACGAAGACAAATTAAATTTCATCGCCGCGCACACGATTCCCGTGCGTTACGGTTTGACTATCGGCGAACTCGGACAGATGATGAACGCCGAACGCAAAATCGGCGCGGATGTGCGAGTTATCAAGATGGAAAATTGGGCGCGGAGTTTGTGGTTCGACCAAACAAATCAAACGTGGATCAATCCCTCGCCGAATATGCGTTCGCTGACCGAAGCAACGCTTTATCCCGGAATCGGATTATTGGAGACGACAAATGTTTCTGTCGGACGCGGAACCGACACGCCGTTTGAAGTCGTCGGCGCGCCGTATATTGATGGGCGCAAATTAGCGGCTTATCTCAACCAAAGAATTGTTAAAGGAGTGCGCTTCGTCCCGATCAAATTCAAGCCGAACGCATCAGTTTTCAAAGACGAAAACTTGAGCGGAATTAACATCGTTATCACCGACCGCGACGCTTTTAATTCGGTCAAAACCGGTATCGAAATCGCCGTCGCGCTGCGAAAACTTTATCCGAACGATTGGCAGGTTGATAAATATTCGAGATTGCTGGTCAACGCTGAAATTCTCGAAAAATTAAAAGCCGGAAATGCGCCCGAAGAAATCGAAAAATCGTGGCAAAATTCGCTCGAAGAATTCAAAAAACGTCGGGCATCATTCTTGCTTTACAAGTAAACGGTTACAAGCTATTTCGGCTGTCCGCAATCTAAATTTTAGTTACAACCTTTGTTTTGCTTGATTTTACGAATTTCAAGGCGAATTTTTGTGAAATCAGCCATAACGGATTTTTGAAGTTTTGTCCAAAAATCTAAATTTTTCTTATAGCTCGTAATTTTGACTTTAATTCTTTTGAAACTTGAGGAAAACCAATGAACAGTAATTTTCGACAACTAATTTTCAGGATGCTCGTTACAACCAGTCTGGGCTTAAGTCTGTGCGCCTTGGTCTCGGCGCAAGACGTTACCGGCTCGATTAATGGAACGGTGCGCGATTCTTCGGGTGCGGTTGTCTCCGGCGCGACTGTGACGATTGTCAATCCGAGCCAGAACGATGCGGTCGTAAGAACTTTGACGACCAACGAAAGTGGAGAATTTTCCGCCCCGAATTTACAGAGCGGCGTTTATCGGATCACTGCCGAAGCCGCTAATTTCAAAAAAGCGGTGCAGACCAACATCAAAGTTGATGTCGGTCAGCGTCGTTCGGTTGATTTCGGACTTGAAGCGGGAAACATCACTGAAACCGTCACAGTCGAAGCCGATGCTGTCGCCGTCAACTTGACGACACCAACCGCCGATTCGACGATTAACGGCGATCAGGTACGCGAACTTTCTATCAATAACCGCAACTTTGTGCAGTTGTTGACTTTATCGCCGGGCGTTTCGGGAAATTTATCGGATCAGGTTTACGTCGGTACGACAAACCCCGACGGACAGGCGAATACAGTCAGCATCTCGGTCAACGGCGCGCGCAGCAGTCAAAATACTTTTACGGTTGACGGCGCCGACATCACCGACCGCGGTTCGAATTTAACGATTCAGGCGTATCCGAGCGTTGATTCAATCGGCGAATTTAAAGTTCTGCGCTCACTGTATCCGGCTGAGTCAGGCAAAAGCGGCGGCGGTCAGGTCAACATCGTGACGCGCAGCGGAACCGATAAATTTCACGGTTCGCTGTATGAATTCGTCAAAAACGAAAAATTCAATGCCGGCACTTTTATCAACAACCGAAGTTTAGCCAGAGATGCCAACGGGAAAGCCATCCGTCCCCCGTTTCGCTACAATAATTACGGGTTTACGCTCGGCGGACCGATTTACTTTTTGAAATTTGGCGAGCGCAATTCGGAAGACAGCGCATTTGGTAAAGTTCCACGCACTTATTTCTTCTTTTCTGAAGAACAGCGCAAAGATCGTCGTTTTCCGTCGCTTAACTCGACCGTGCCGGATGCAAACTTGCGAAACGGCATTTTTCCGGTGGACATTTGTTTAGCCGGAACGATTGTCAGCACGAGTTCGCGCACCTGTCAAAATATTCTCCCGGCGGGAACGCCGCTGGCTTCGCGGGCGGCAATCAACCCGGTTTCGCAGGCATATTTAGGCATTTATCGGCAGTTACCGCTGCCGAACAATCCGAATTTCAACTTATTTTTCCCGACGCGCAATACATTCGATTTTCGTCAGGAAATTTTGAAAATTGATACCGTAATTTCCGAAAAATTAAGCGCATATTATCGTTTTGGAAATGATAAAATTCCGACGCTCGAAGCCAATTCGCTGTTTTCAAACGGAAGCGGACTTCCCGGCGTAGCGACAACGCAAACTGATTCGCCCGGAAGAACGCATACTTTCCAGGCAGATTACAGCGTTAGCCCGAATTTAATTATCGGAGGGCGCTACACTCACTCTTACGGCGCGATTTTGAGCCGTAACGTCGGATTGTTGTCCAATACAGTTACGAGCGTTCCGGTCAACCTGGCTTATCCAAGTCAGCGCGACCGTATTCCGACCATTACCGGAACCGGATTCAGTTCATTTACTGGCTTCGGTCCGTATAACAATTTCTCAAACAAAAATGATCTTAGCGGAAACCTAACTTATATTTTCGGCAGCCACACGACGAAATTCGGCGGTGGTTATTCAAAATACCGTAAAAACGAAAACGCGCTGGCAGGCAGCAACGAAGGAGCCTTCAGTACGTTCAATAACACGGCAAATTCAGCCGCCGCCGCCGGTCAAGGCGTAGTTTGCGCTCCGACACAGCAAACCGCGACCGGAACCTGCATCAGCGGCAATCCGACGACGTATCAGACTTTTGCAAACTTTTTGCTCGGCACGAACGCTTCGTTTTCACAGGCGAAAGCTGATTATACGGCGAACTTTTACCAGCGTAATTTTGAAGCCTTCGCGCAGGACGAATATCGTGTTCGCAAAAATTTAACTTTATATTACGGAGTGCGTTATTCGTTCTTCGGTTCGCCGTATGATGCGGGTGGTCTCCTGACCAATTTCGTTCCAGAACTTTACAATCCGGCGGCGGCACCGCGCGTTGACGGCAACGGCAATCGTGTTGTCGGTTCGGGAAATTTCTGTAACGGCTTGATCGTCAATTCGCAAAATTATCAAACCGCGCCGAACAACTGCACGCCGATTTCATCGCCTTACGGCAAATACATCGTTAAAGCACCGAAGAAAAACTTCGCGCCGCGCGTCGGTCTCGCCTACGATCCGTTCGGCAATGGCAGAACTTCGATCCGCTTGGGTTATGGAATTTACCACGAGCAAACCCTGGTCGGAATTTTCGAGCAGAATTTGATTTCCAATCCGCCATACCAGGAAACGACCAGTTTGAACAATATCAATTTGGCTCAGAACTTCTCCTCAAACCCGTTAGCAACGCTTGGCGTTATTGCGGTGCGCGGCGAAGATACCGACTGGAAAACGCCGTATATGCAGCATTGGTCGTTTGACGTGCAGCATCAGTTTTTCAAAAACACACTGGTTGATGTCGGCTATTACGGCAGCAAGGGAACGAATTTAATCGGGATTGTGGACATTAACTTACTTAAGCCCGGCTATGCCATCGGTTTGGGAAACGCTGCTTGCGCGGTCGGTTCGTCAACCACGCCGACAGTGGCTTGTCAGGCGCCGAACACGGCTTTGACCAGTTCGACGATTTTGCAGCAAATCAGACCGTATCGCGGTTATTCGGCGGTTAATATAATCAAGCCGGCATTTGACTCCAATTATCACAGCTTGCAGGTTGCCGTGACGCAGCGTTTTGCCGGTGCGTCGCAGATCAATGTGGCTTACACGTTCGCCAAAAATTTAACGAATAGTCAAACCGACCGTTCGACCGCTCCGCAAGATTCCAACGATTTCCAATCGGAATACGGCAGGGCGCAGCTTGATCGTCGTCACGTTTTCGTTACTAACTTTATTTACGAGCTACCGTTTTTCAAAGGTCAGCGCGGAGCTTTGGCAACCTTGCTCGGCGGTTTTCAGACATCCGGTATTTTCACGCTGCAAACAGGCATTCCGTTCACGGTTACGACTGCGGGATATGATCCGGCGGGCATCGGTTTTCTCGGCGCGTCGGCTGCCGGACCGCGCCCGATTCAATACGCTAATCCGTTCACTGCCGGACCGATTTCGGCTAACCCCGATCCGCGCTGTCAGACGACGATTTCGCAGGGCGGCATCGCGGCGGATACGACGCAAACAGCGGCAAGCTACTATAACCGCTGCGCGTTTCAGACGCTTTATCCCACATCGGGTATTGCCAATGTCCCCGGAAACTCTCCGCGCGGCGTTCTTAATGGTCCCGGCACGACCCGACTCGATTTATCTTTAATGAAAAATTTCAGATTCACCGAGACGGTCAATTTACAGCTGCGCGGCGAAATGTTCAATGTTTTCAACACAACCAATTACAGCGGTTTCTCAAGCACCAGCGCGGCATCGGCTTTGTTCGGAGCCGTCAATGCGACCAGAGACCCGCGATCTCTTCAACTCGGAATTAAATTTCTGTTTTAATTTCGAGTCGAGTTAAGTCATTTCGCGCCGCGTCGTATAATTTTACGACGCGGCATTTTTATTTGTACGGCAACTGCGGGCATTATAGAAAAACATGAAAAAAATTTATTTGAGTTCTTACGGCGCAGAATCTTCAACTGATTCGCCATTACAAAGTTATCTCTCAATCGAAAATTCAATAATCAAAAGCATTTCCGAAGATAACCCGGAAGACGCTGAGATAATTGACCTCGGCGCATCGCAAATCTCTGCCGGATTTATTGATATTCACAATCACGGCGCGGTCGGCGTTGATGTCAACACGGCGACGGCTGACGATTTGCGGAAAGTCGGGCGATTTCTGGCGAGCGAAGGTGTCACGGCGTGGCTGCCGACATTTGTTCCCGATGCCGACGACATTTATCAAAAAGTCGTCAAGGCGATTGATGAAGTGATGGAAACTCAGTCTGAAGAGCCCATCGCGCAAATTGTCGGCGTGCATTACGAAGGCGTTTTCGCTAACGAAAAAATGTGCGGCGCACTTCGTCCGCAGTTTTTCAAGACTTTTGCAAATGGCGATGGAATTGATTTTTTGCCGAAATTAAAGCGCGGCATTCACCTGACGACGCTCGCGCCGGAAGTCGAGAACGGTATCGAATTGATCAAAGAACTGGTCAAACAAAACTGGATTGTTTCAATCGGACACACGAAAGCCGACATTGAAACTTTGGAGGAAGCATACGCAGCGGGCGCGAAACATTTGACGCATTTTTTTAACGCGATGACCGGACTTCATCACCGCGACACGGGCGTGGTCGGCTGGGCTTTGACGAAAGATGACACAACTTTTGATATTATCGCCGACGGTGTTCACGTCGCGCCGCGCGTCTTGAGATTTGGCGTGGAAAGCAAAGGCGCGGACAAAGTTGCGCTGATTTCCGATTCAGTTGCACCGACCGGACTCGGCGACGGTGATTATGAACTTTGGGGCGAGAAAATTTCAGTCGTCAACGGCAAAACTCAGAACGAGCGCGGCAGCATCGCGGGCAGCGTCATCACCATGCTCGACGCGGTAAGTCAAATGCAGACACTCGGATTTTCCGCCGCGGACGTTTCAAAAATGGCAAGCGCGAATCCGGCGAAACTTCTCGGAATCGAAAAAACTCATGGCACGATTGAAATTGGCAAACGAGCGGATTTAGTCGCGCTTGATGAAAAGGGAAATGTGCGTTTGACGATTATCGGCGGGAAGATTATAGACCGCCGAAACACGGAGACGCAGAATTTGTAAATTATTTTCCTTTGCGTCTCCGCGTCCCGGCGATTGATGTTTTAAATCTTTGAAATAATCTCGCGTTTGCGTTTTCTCGTAACCATAAAAACGCCGGTGAAAATTAACGCCATCGCTAAAAAGATGCGCGGTTTCCACGCTTCACCGAGAACGAAAATCGCCAGCAGCGTGCCGATCAGCGGTTGCAGATAAGTATAAACGGCGACCATCGAAGGTTCGACCCGCGCCAACGCCCAGGTGTTCCAGTAATAAGCGAGAATCGTCGGGAACAAAACGACCGAGCCGAGCCAGAGCCACGAATTCAAACTGATCGCCGCAACATCAACGGTCGAAAGCGTCCATATTCCGAGCGGCACAGTTATCAAACTCCCAAACAGAAACACCCACGCGATTGATTTCAGTGCGCCATAGTGCGTTATCAAACGCTTGGAAGTCGCTACATACGTCGCGTAAAACATACTGTTCAGGACGATCATCAAATCGCCCTGCGTCGTCGCCGACGAAAAACTGGCGTTCGCCGGATCAATCAAATAAATCACGCCGCTTGCCGCGATAATCGTTCCCGCTGCTTTCAGCCACGTAAATTTATCGTTGCCGATTATAACGCTCACGAGAATAGCGAAAATCGCAATCATCACGGCGAGCAGAGACGTATTCGTCGCCGTCGTGAGCGATAAACCTTTGAAAAAAAGCAGTTGATTGCACACCACGCCGATCATGGCGAAGATGAAAAAATACAAATAATGACTGCGTTTGTCGAGTTGCATAGAACCGCGCAGTCTTTGCAGAAT
The DNA here is from genome assembly GCA_963761145.1 of Pyrinomonadaceae bacterium. Classification (GTDB taxonomy): domain Bacteria; phylum Acidobacteriota; class Blastocatellia; order Pyrinomonadales; family Pyrinomonadaceae. Next base: position 722,507 of record CAVXFU010000001.1, on the reverse strand, counting down.
ATAAAACGCCGTCGCCGCGCCCGCCGACGCGAAACCCGACAATCGCAAACGGCGGAAACGCGGCAAGCGCGAACTTGCCCAAAATCACCGACGACCCGAACAACACCTGCACCAACACCAGCGCGAAGTGCGGCGCATACCCGTTTTCAGCTTCAACCGCGATTTCTTCCTTCATAAAACGAAGTTCGATGCTATCAAATCGGCGCGGGCTTTGTCAGTTCTTAAAGTGACGAAAAAATCAGAAGCCCGCGCGTCAGCAAGGGCGGAATCTTCAAACTTGTGTGTTCCGCCCTTGCTGACGCGCGGGCTTCTGTCTCGATTAAAAAATGCTTTGCAAACGGCGGTTTTTGGTTTATTATTCGATAACACTCGGAGAAATAATATGCGCGAACAAGATTTCAGGCGGGCATTTTCTAACTTAATCTTTTTGGCGATGCTGATGTTCGCCTTCGCTTTGAATCATTTTTCGCAAACTGACACGAGCAAAACAAATCACCAGAGCGAACTTGATGCAGCTAACGCCCTGTTAGCCAAAAATCCGCAGAATGTCTCAGCTTTAACTCGTCGCGCGAATTTCTACGTCAGTCAGAAAGACTTTACACGAGCAATGGTGGATTATGACGAGGTGATTCGCCTGAATCCGAATCTTGTCGAAGCATACATCGGTCGCGGTTATATTTATCTACAAAACAACTCTTACGGGCAGGCGATTAAAGAATTTAACCGCGCGATAGAGATTGATCCGAAAAACGAATATGCGCTCGAAAGCCGCGCATATTGTCAGGAAGTAATGCTGCGAAGCAATTTATCTTTTGAAGAATATGACGCTTTGATACAATTTGACCCGACCAAAGCCGAATATTATTACTATCGGGGCAAACTGTATTTCAAAGCTAAAAAATTTATTAAGGCGACGGAAGATTACTCACAGGCGATTGAAATTAATCAGACTTACGCCGATGCCTATATTTCGAGAGCCGCCAGCTACTGCGAAGGCGGCAAAAGAAAAGAATCGCTCGCCGACATAAGGAAATACGAACAGTTGAGCGGTAAGAAGAATCGCGGAACCTGTGCGCTGGACATTAAGCAATGTCCCAAAGCCGATGATGTGTGTTTGATGGAACTCTATACGGAAGGCATCAATAACCCGAAAGAAATCAGCAGCAATGAGCCGAACAGTTTAGGATTTTATTACGCAGGACGCGGAATTATCAATTACGAAAGAGGAAAATTCGACGAGGCTTTCAGCGATTTTGAGAAAGCAAACTTTATGTTTGGAGACAAGCGAAAGGGTTTGTATTACGGGAAATTGCTTTTTCAAAATGGCAAATACGAGGAAGCCTTACGCAATTTCAATTCAGCTTTGCCTGACCCTGAAGCCGCTCTCGGCATCGGGGAAATTCATCTGATTAGAAGAGAATACGGAAAGGCTCTGGTAAATTATGAAAAGGCGATTTTTCTTAATCCGAGACTTTCAAAAGCCTATCTCGGTCGCGGCGCAATTTATCTCAAGCGCGGCGATGATTTCCGCGAATTGGAGAATGATGAATCGAAGGCAGTCGAGTCGTATCGAAACGCTGTTAAAGATTTCGACAGCGTGATTGAAATTGATTTGCAAAACGTCGGCTCGGAAGTTTACGAAAAACGCGCGAAGGCTTACGAAAGGCTCAACGAACCCGAAAAAGCCGCCGCCGACCGCGCCAAAGCCGAAGAAGTCGCTGAAAAGCCATAAATCGCAGAGTAGTCCGGCTTATTTGTATGTTCTCCTAATATTAACAAAAGACAAATTTCTAAATTTGACGCTTGCCTGCCGCTATCGGTCAGCCGCTGATTTGAGCTATTATTATTCAGGCGATTGAATTGGAAATATGGCAAATTTATTTGGCGGCTGGGATATAATCCGGCGTTGGATTGACAACGAACCGGAAGACGCGATTCCCGAAAACATTCAGAGGGCTCATGATAATAAATCCGAATCGGAACTTTTTATGCTTCGGCTGCTCAACGAGGTCGAAGCGGTTTTGAAAAGGGAAATCACGCGCGTGCCGAATACGAACAAGGCTTACGCGCCCGAAAAGTTTATCGTTTATCTGAGCGACGAAATTGATAAAAAACTCAGGCGCGACAAACGCGAATTTTTTGAACAGGGCTTGAGCGTGCTGATTGCCGAACGCGCCAAAGATTTGGCGGGCAATTTGGAATTGACGGCGAAAAATATAAAGGTTGAAATCGCCGTTGACCCGACGCTCGACGAAGACATCGAAGTTCGCGCCGCTTTGCGAAACGAACTTGAAACCGTGAAAATTAACGCGCCGCATGAGATCGAGCTGGCGGGCGGCGAAACGATTGACGATTACAATACGGTCAAAGATTTTGACAATCAGCTCGGCATTCTCTACCGCGCCGAAATCTGGCAGAACAATCGTCGGCTCAATGAATATCCGATAATTCAGCCAGTCAACACCATCGGGCGCGACGACGCGACGAAAGCCGCAAATCTGCGTTTGCCGTCCGACAACCGCAAGATCAGCCGCTTTCACGCGGAAATCGAATTACAGGAAAACGGCGAAGTTTGGGTGACGGCACTGCACAAAAATCCGACTGTTGTTTCCGGTCAGATTATCAGGAACGGCGGACGCGCGAAGCTCGGCGCAGACGGCGAAATCATAATTTACGATTTCACGATCAAACTGAAATTTGCTGAATAAACAATGCTCGAAACGGGAAAAAAAATCGGCGAATATGTGTTGATGGAAAAAATCGGTCACGGCGGTTTCGGCGATGTTTGGCTCGCGGAAAAACGTACGCCGCTGTCCGTTTCCCAATTTGCGCTGAAATTTTTCCGACCGGCTGATTCGGATGAAATCGAGATTCAAACCATACAGCGCGAAATCGAAGTCTGGCAGCAAATCAGCGGTCTGCCGAACGTTATCGCCGTTATCGAAGCCGATTTTGACGAAGGTTATATCTATATTGTCAGCGAATATGCCAACGGCGGTTCGCTGCAAAAATGGCTCGCGGCAAACGGCGGTAAAGCCGGTTCGATTGATGAAGCCGTCGAAGTTACGCTCGAAATTCTCAACGGTTTAGATTATCTGCACCGGACGGGATTTATTCACCGCGACATTAAACCCGCCAATATTCTAATTCGCAAAGGCACGTTCTGCCTCGCGGATTTCGGCGTAACGCGTGAAATAAAAACGCATTCGATAACGCAGCACACCGCCGGAACATATAATTATATGCCGCCCGAAGCGTTCAACAAAAATCCGACTGTTTCGCCCGCCACCGATATTTGGGCGGTCGGCGTGATTTTTCAGGAGCTCTTAACGGGAAACCTGCCGTTCGCGCAATTGGAAATTCCGTCGCTGATGTACTCGATTATTCACGGCGAACCCGAAGAGATGCCGGAAAATATTCCGTTCGCGCTCAAAGCAATCGTCAACCAGGCTCTGCACAAACAGCGCGAAGACCGCTACGCTTCGGCGCGTGAAATGATTGACGCGCTCAAGGAATTTCAAAAAACGCAGATTGGATCTGTCGAGTTGCCAATCGAGGAAAAAGTCGTCGAGAAACCGAAATTGGCAATCGCCGCCGACACGATTGTGGACGAAAGTTTCGTTTTAACGAACGCGCAGAGAGAAAATTTACCGCTCGTTGAATCGCCGAAAAATACTGCGCCTGTTGAAAATTCACCTTACCAGACAATCGTCAATTCGCCGGTCAGAAAAACTCGACGTACTAATATGTTCGCCGCCGCCGCCGCTGTTTTATTGATATTTGCGGTCGGCGCGCTGTTCGTCGCCGTAAAATTTTTCTCGGCTGATGCCGCCGAATATTTCGAGCGCGGAATGAGTTGCGCCGTCAAACAGGATTATCCGTGCGCGATTGAAAACTACGGCAAAGCCATCGAAATAAAACCAGATTATGTTGAGGCTTATAAACATCGCGCCGTGATTTATTACACGAACGGCGATTTTCAGAAAGCCGTTCTCGATTATAATCGCGCTATTGAACTGAATTCGAACGATGCGGGCAGCATTTACGGGCGCGGCGCAGCTTTTTCAAACAGCGGCGATTTCGAACGCGCCATTGCAGATTATACGAAGGCAATCGCGTTGAATCCGCAGGAACCGAGTTACGTGTATAGTCGCGGGCTGGCGTTTTTCAACAAAAAGCAATACGGCAAAGCGATGGAAGATTACGACCGCGCAATAAAGCTCAAACCCGATTACGCCGAAGCCTTTAACAACCGCGCCAACGTTTATGATGAAGAGGGAAAAAACGAGGCGGCGATAAAAGATTACACGCAGGCGATTGAACTCGACAGCAATTTCGCACTCGCTTTCAGCAATCGCGGAACATCTCACGCGCGGCGCGGCGATTACACTCGCGCCGTTGAAGATTACAATCGTGCCATCGAAATAAATCCCGATTTGGCGAGCGCGTATTTTAACCGCGCCAATATTTATTATTTGAAAAAAGATTACGAAAAGGCGTTGGCTGATTACAATCGTTCTATCGAATTAAATCCGAACAGCGCACTCGCCTACACCAATCGCGGCGTTATTTTGGGCGACAGGAAAAACTACTCGCAGGCAATCGAGGATTTTACACGCGCCGTCGAACTTAACCCGCAGGACGCTGAAAGTTATTTCAACCGCGCTTTAATTTACGAGAAAATCGGCAACAAAGAAAAAGCGCAGAGCGACCGCCAGAGATATAAGGATTTGAGTTTGAAACGCTGATTAACTCACTAATCGGCGCGTGTTTTTCAGTGACTCAAACAGATTTTAGATTATACTTGCCAAACGGCGAAAGCCGCAAAACTGCCGTCCGGCACACGTCAACGAACAAATTAATTAGCTTGCGACGATTGCAAAACGGATAGATAAAATCATTTTATGCTGAAAGAAGGATTGGAAATCAAAGATTACACATTGCAAAAATTTCTCGGCAAAGGAAATTTCGGCGAAGTTTGGCTGGCGGAAAAGAAAATCGAAATCGCCGACAAAAAAGTTCCGTTCGCGCTTGAAATTTATTCCCGACAACACCGCACGGAATTTCCGATTACGCCAACGTCAGGCGCGAAATTAATACCTGGATTGATGCGAGCGGCAATAAAAATATTATTTCCGTGCAGGACGGTTTTCTCTTTGATAATTTTTTCGTCATCGTCAGCGAATACGCCAACAACGGTTCGCTGCGCCAGTGGCTGCGCGAACACGGCGGGAAATCGCCGAGTCTGGAAAAAACCGTCGAGATAATGGGCGGCATTTTAGACGGGCTGACGCATCTGCACACGCAAAACATTATTCACCGCGATCTGAAACCGGAAAATATTCTGCTCAAAGGCGACGTGCCGTGCATCGCGGATTTCGGCGTGTCGCGCATTGTGGCAAACGCGTCCCTGGAGATTTCTTCGGGAACGAACACCGCCGGTTCGCCGCTTTATATGTCGCCCGAATCATTCGAGCGCATCAAGCCTTCGCCGCAGATTGATATTTGGTCGGCGGGCGTGATGCTGTTTGAAATGTTGAGCGGCAAAACGCCTTACAGCTCGGATACGATTCCAGGTTTGATTTATGAAATTGTCACCAAAGAGCCGCGTTCGCTGCCCGACGACGTTCCGCAGAGTTTTCATCAGGTCATCAAAAAATCTCTGGCAAAAGACATATCAGAAAGATTTACGACAGCTAAAGAAATGCGCGAAGCTTTGATGCGGGCATTATATTCGCAGCATCTTCCGGCAAATTCCGTCGTCAAGAGCGTTTTCAACGAACAGAAAGGTAAACAGTCAATTGGCGCGACGAGCATTGATATGCTGAAAACACTGCCGTTAAGCCGGAACCTTTCCGCTGCTGAAATCGGGCAAAACAATAAAAAGGGAAATAGCAAAACGCTCGCCTGGATCGGATTAGGCGCGGCGGCGATTCTGGCTGGCATAATCGGTATTTTCACATTTACCGGAACTTCCGCCGACGCGAATTCCAATTCAAAAAATAATTCCATCACAAATCAGACGGCGACGATTGAAACCAAAGTGAACAATTCAAACGCCGCGAACAATCAGTTAATCGCCCAACCTTCAAACGTTGAAAAGCCGCCCGAATTGCCCATCGAAAAACAAACTGAGAAAACAAAAGTTGAAAGGGAAAAAACTCAGCCAATTCAGAAAACAATCGTTACGAACACAAAATCCGCAGAGAAAAAAGATTCGGGGAAACAAAAACAACAAACTAAGAAAAAGGTAACGCTAGATGATTTAATCAATTAACGATTGAACTTATTTACAATTGTGGAGCGCGAAGATGAGAGTCGAAAAACTGACAAAGACCGATATAACAATGCGGCTGGCATTAATTTTACTGACAATTTTAAGTGTAATTTTGGCTGCACAAATTGTTTCGGCGCAGGAAGATGAAAAAAAACCGCTCAACTTCAGCGTGGTCGAAAAGGCTCTGCGCTCGACCAAAACGACTGCCGCCGCTAAAAACGCGCTTTTAATCGAAGGCGTAAACACGCGTAAAATCACCTTTTGGCTGACCGCTGAAAACGAAAAAAAACTTCGCGCGTGGGGCGCAAATGCCGCGCTGATCGAAGCCGTTCGCCAAAATCAACAGCCGATGTATCCGATGATTCAGAAGGATTTGAAAATGGACAAACCGATTGAAGTCAAGAATTCGATTGGAATAGAATTTGTACTGATTCCAACGGGCGAATTTGCAATGGGATTGGGCAAAAACGAAAAAGATGCGCGAGTTTACGACGGCACGTTTCCGCACAACGTGAAAATCAAGCGCGAATTTTATTTAGGAAAATTTGAAGTAACGCAAGCGCAGTGGAAACTTTTGATGGGCAAGAATCCGAGCAATTTTCAGGACTGCGGAACCGAATGTCCGGTCGAAAACATTAGCTGGAACGACGCGCAGGCATTTATCAAAAAGCTCAACGAGAAAAACGACGGCTATCATTATCGCCTGCCTTCGGAAGCCGAATGGGAATACGCGGCGCGAGCGACAACCGAAACGAAATATTATTGGGGCGACGATCCCGACCGGAAAAACTGGCAATATTACGCGCATTATTCACAATTTTTACCCGCCAAAATCGGCTCATATCTGCCGAACGCTTTCGGATTATACGATATGAGCGGCAACGTCTGGGAAATGTGCGAAGATGTTTGGCGCAGAGATTTTAAAAACGTCAACGATGACAGCGCACCGAATACGGAAGGCGACGCGGAACGGCGAGTCGTCAAAGGCGGCGGTTGGGGACAAAGCTTCGACGAATTGCGAACGAGCCGAAGAAACGATATTTCGCTTGACGATCCGAATTACGGCAGAGGTTTTCGGCTATTGGCAACGCCGATTGACGCTGCGATCGAACCGAAAACGATTGTTGACGACAATCTGAACAGCAAAACCATCAGCCCTCTGGAAATCGCTTCGAGCATCAAAGGCGAGGTAAAAGTAGAAGTTTTCATTGACGAAAACGGCAAAGTCCAAACCGTCAAATTCGATTTCCGGACATCCTTTGTTAAAGGAAAAAGCCGTCGCGCTGGCAAAAGACGCAAAGTTCAAAGAAATGAAAGTTGACGGCAAATTCGTCAGAGTTCAGGGAATATTAATCTATACTTTCAAATAAAAAAGGACGGGAAATCTTTCCCGTCCTTTTTTATTTGAACTTTCAACTCTCTACATCAACATCAAAATCGGATTTTCGAGCATCTGCTTGAAAGTTTGCAAGAATTTCGCGCCGGTCGCGCCGTCAATCGCGCGATGATCGCACGACATCGTGACGTTCATAATATTCTTGATGACGACTTCGCCGTTTCTGACGACCGGCGTCGGAGTTGCCGCGCCGACCGCGATAATTGCGGCTTCGGGCGGATTGATAATCGCCGTAAACTCTTTGATACCGAACATTCCGAGATTGGAAATCGAGAAAGTCGCGCCGGTGTATTCTTCGGGCTGAAGTTTTTTCTCGCGCGCGCGACCAGCCATTTCCTTGATTTCTTTGGAAATTTCGACGATGCCTTTGCGATTCGCGCCGCGCACGACCGGCGTAATCAAACCGTCTTCGACCGCGACCGCGACGCCGATGTCCGCGTCTTCGTAAAAGCGCACGGTTTTGTCTTGATAAGAAGAATTAACCCACGACATGTTTGGTCAAAGCCTGCGCCGCGACCTTCACGACGACATCGTTGACCGAAACTTTTTCGTCTTCTTTAATCGCTCGCGTTAATTTGTTTGCGAAATTCGAGAGCGTTGTCCATCTCGATTTCAACCGTCAGATAAAACGTCGGAATCGGTCCGATTGATTCGGCGAGCCGCGAAGCGATGACCTGCCGCATTTTCGAAGTATTTTCTTCACGATACGCCGATCGCGCCTTGAACCTGCGAAGCGGAGAAATTTGGCGCGGTTTGCGCTTTTTCTTCTGACTGACTGCGGACCGCTGACGGCTGTCCGCCTTTCATCGCCTCTTCGATGTCGCGCTTAATAATCCGCCCGTTCGGACCCGAACCTTTGAGCGATTTCAAATCAATGTTATTTTCCGCCGCCATTCGCGCCGCAATCGGCGAAACGATCATCCGACCGTTTTCCGATTTGGCAGCTGATTTCGAATCTGCTACCGTGATTTGAAGTTTTGCGCATCTTCTTTCGCGCCCGGACGCTGTGCGTCGTAACTGCGACCTTCGGTTTCGGCGACGTTTTTCTGCGCCGCGCCGTTTGAAGCGGAAACAACTGCCGCTTTATCGGCAAGCGGTTCGGTCGGATTTCCTTCCTGCGCGTCGGCAGGTTCGGCGTTGGATTTATTTTCAGATTTGCCCGCGCCGTTGAACTCGCGCCGTTCGCCGCGCCCGAATCTTTCATCAGCGCGGAAAAATCTTCGCCTTTTGCGCCGATAATCCCGATAGTTTCGCCGAGTTTCGCGTTCGCGCCGTCGCCGACAACGATTTTCAAAAGCGTTCCCGCGTCGAGCGAAGTCACTTCCATCGTCGCCTTATCCGTATCAACTTCGGCAATCGCCTCGTTCGCCTCAATCGCGTCGCCTTCTTTTTTCAGCCACCGTGAAATCTGTCCTTCCTCCATCGTCGGAGAAAGTTTCGGCATTATAATTGTGTTCGCCATAATTTAATTTAATTTCTTTAGAAGTTCCAAACCTTCATTCCATTCACCGAAACCGGCGCTGGCGTTGATATGACCTTTCGCTCCGACATTGACAAATTCGCTGCCCCAAGCGTCGGCAAATTCTTCAGCCGTTGCCAGGTGATATATTTCGTCGTTCGTGCTGGCAATGACCAAACTTTTGAACGGCAATTTTTCAAGCGGAATCGGCGCGAAACCTGTTGTGTCAAAGGTATAACTCGCCGCCTGCAATCACATCGGTGCCACCAAAAATGCGCCTTTGATTTTCGTCGGAAACCGTTTCGCCCAATGCGCGACCGCGATGCAGCCCAAACTATGGGCGATCAAAATAACTGTTTCGGGCGACTTTTCTTGGATTGCGCGCTTCAATCGTTTCAATCCAATCGCTGCAAACCGGCGTGTCCCAATTTGTCTGCTCAACGCGTTGAAATTCGTCGGGAAATTCTTTTTCCCACAAGCTCTGCCAATGCTGCGGACTTGAATTATTTATGCCGGGAACTGTCAAATAAATTGTTTTCATCTATAAATAACAAACTTCCTTGACCGCCGCGATGATTTTTTCGACGCTCGGCAACGCCAGAACTTCGAGGTTTCGCGCATAAGGCATCGGTGCTTCGGCGCAGGAAATTCGTTTGACCGGCGCGTCGAGATAATCGAAAGCGTGTTCCATCACCTGATGCGAAATCTCCGCGCCGACCGACGCGAAAGCGTGCGATTCTTCGGCGATGACGAAGCGATTCGTCTTTTTGACCGACGCGACAATCGTGTCAATGTCGAGCGGTTTGATCGTGCGCGGGTCAACGACTTCGACGGAAACGCCTTCTTTTTCCAGTTCTTCGGCGGCTTTCAAAGCCTGCGGAACGGTGAACGAACGCGCGACAATCGTGCAGTCGGTTCCTTCGCGTTTGACATCGGCGACACCGAGCGGAATCGTGAAATCTTCGTCGTCGGGAACTTCGCCTTTCATTCCATACATCGTTTCCTGTTCGAGAAACATTACCGGATTATTGTCACGAATCGCCGATTTCAAAAGACCTTTCGCGTCGGCGGCAGTTGAAGGCATCACGACTTTTAAGCCGGGAAAGTTGGCGTAAAACGCTTCAAACGACTGCGAATGCTGCGATGAAACCTGATAAGCCGAACCGTTCGGACCGCGAAAAACTATCGGCACGTTAAATTGTCCGCCCGACATATAAAGCATTTTCGCCGCGTGATTGATAATCTGGTCAGCCGCGAGAACCGAAAAATTCCACGTCATAAACTCGATCACCGGACGCAATCCAGCCATCGCCGCGCCGACTCCGACCGCCGCAAAACCGAGTTCGGTAATCGGCGTATCAACGACGCGCTTATCGCCGAATTCCTTCCAAAGCCCGCGCGTCACTTTATACGCGCCGTCATATTCGGCGACTTCTTCGCCCATTATAAAGACGTTTTCGTCTCTTAAAATTTCTTCGCGAAGCGCGGCGTTCAGCGCGTCGCGGATTGTTAAAACTGCCATAAATTATTGTGTCAATTCCAATTCTTTTTCTTCCGCCCAAGCCGGTTTCAGATTGTGATACAAAACGTCAGGATCAATATCCGCGCCGTTTTCCCACGCAATCGTGCCGGAGTGTTCATCAACTTTGACTGATTCAAATATTTTCCGATCATTTCTCATCGGTTCAAAAATCTTTCCGCGCAAAAACGGTTCAAGATTTATTTCCTTGCTGGTTTCGTCGGTAAATTTTAACTCGACAACGAAATCTTGAAGCGGCTTGACCGATTTGATTCTGACTAAATTCATAAACTAATCAAGCGGTTTGATGTTTATCAAAGGCTCGCTTTGTCTGGCTCTTCCCCAATCTGACATTAATTCGCCGCGATGAATATCCGCCCATTCGATAACCAAATTATGCGCCTTGCGCGGCAATCGTCCAGCGTAAATTCGCAGAGTTTCAATCTCTTACATATAACGCTTCGTCCTCGCCATATTTCGCGTGAAAATGGGGCGGTGCGTCGGTCGTTATAATCACATATAAATCAAAATGCCGAAAAATTGACTGATACAAGGCATTTTGATTTATAAGCTAAAACGTCGGTAAATAATTCGCTTTCATCAGGAAACGGACTTTCATCAGCGAATTTGACGGCTTTTTCGGTCGCTTCTTTCGCTTTTGCTTCAATTTCCTCAAAATCTTTTTCGTCGAAAACTTTCGCTTCTTTCAAACTTTCTTTGAATAAGAAAATCGGGTCGCGTTCCTGATATTTTTTGATTTCTTCGGTCGTGCGATATTTTCCCGGATCGGACATCGAATGTCCCATAAATCGGTAACAGCGAATTTCCAAAAGCGTCGGCAGCGATTCTTCGCGGGCGCGTTTTAAGGCGCGTTCGGTCGCTTCGCGGACGGCGATGACATCCATTCCGTCAACGAATTCGCTTGCCATTCCGTAACCGGCGGCTTTGTCGGCGATGCTCGACATAGACATCGCGCGCGCCTGCGACGTTCCCATTCCGTATTGGTTGTTTTCGCAGATGTAAATAATCGGCAATTTCCACAACTGCGCCATATTCAACGATTCGTGAAACATTCCCTGATTGAGCGCGGCTTCGCCGAAAAAGCAGAGCGTTGCGCCGCCGGTTTCTTTATATTTCTGCGCGTAAGCCATTCCCGTTCCGACTCCGATTTGTCCGCCGACGATGCCGTGTCCGCCGAAAAATCCGAGTTCTTTCGAGAACATATGCATCGAACCGCCTTTGCCTTTGACGTTGCCGCCGGATTTTCCGTAAAGTTCTGCCATCACCGCTTCAGGAGTGATGCCGACGAGCATCGCCTGAACGTGGTCGCGGTAAGACGTAATGATGTAATCTTTCGTGCGGTCGGTCGCCAAAATCGAGCCGACACCGACGGCTTCCTGACCGATATACAGATGGCAAAATCCGCCGATTTTCCCGATGCGGTAAACTTCCGCGCATTTTTGTTCAAACACGCGACCGAGAACCATTTGGTAAAGCATTTCGCGCAAAACTTCTTTGTCGAAATTTTTAATCGAGCTTTTCTGCGATTTTTTGCGATCGATATGTTCGGATTTTGACGTTTTCGGATTGACCGTATCGGTTAAGATTTCCTCAGATTTCTCCATTTTCTCAATGGCTTTCGCTGAAACTTTATTTTTAGCTCCGTTCCCGTTCGTGCCGATTTTCGATGTGTTTTGTCTGGTCGCTGTCTTTGGCAAAATAATCCTCCGCGCTTTTGTTGGAATAAATCCGGCGCATTTAAACTTTTATAATATCAAAACGTAAATTATAAGCGACGGCAAGCCGATTGTGCAAAAACAAAAAAATGACAAATTCTTCAACTGTTAAAATTTTCCGAATCAATGCTAAAATTGCATCTTACTTTCAGCAGGAAAATATGTTTCATCTCCGAGAATTAAAACTTTTCATCATTTTGGGATTTATGTTTTTAACTTTCCCTTTGATTTCGCTTGCCCAAAATCCGACTAAATGGAGTTTGGAGTCAGATGCGAAAGGGAAATCGCTAAAAGCCGGAGAAAATTTCAAAGCGAAATTAAAAGCGGAAATCGAAACGGGCTGGCATCTATATTCGACCGAACAGCCGATTGGCGGACCGTTTCCGACGAAAATCACGCTCGCCGAAAATTCCGCGTTTTCGATTGACGGAAATATCGAAACGCCGCCGCCAATCGTCAGAGCCGAGCCGCTTTTTATAGTTGACGGCAAATCGCTCGAAACTAGATTCTTTGAAAATCAAACAGTGTTTACCGTTCCGCTGAAATCTTCGACTGATGCAAAATCTGATGATTTGGCGATTAACGTCAAATTTATGGTTTGTAACGACACGGTTTGTCTGCCGCCGAAAACCGTTAAAGTTTCGTTTGCCGGTTTTGAAGATGTAAAGCGCGGCGGACAAACTGCGGTTTCCGGTAATCCGTCGAATGAAAACTCCAGTCAACAATCAGCAGTCGGCAATCCGACAGTAACCAAAGACCAAAATCCCGGCGATTTACCGCTTTCGTCGTTTATTTGGCTGGCGATAACGCTGGGCGCGTTGTCGCTTTTAACGCCGTGCGTTTTTCCGATGATTCCGATTACGGTTTCATACTTTACAAATCATTCGAGCCAGAACCGCGCTAAATCCGTTAAACTGGCATTAGTCTATTCGATTGGAATCATCGCCACATTTACGATTCTCGGAATGCTGCTGGCAATTTTCGTCGGGGCGGCGGGAATTAATCTTTTTGCGGCGAATCCGTACGTCAATCTTCTAATAACGGGCATTTTTCTGTTCTTCGCCTTCAATCTCTTCGGCGCGTATGAAATCACCATTCCGACTTCGATTTTGACGAAACTCGATAATATGACGCGCAGTAAAGAGGGCGAAGGTTCGGGAATCATCGGCGCACTTTTAATGGGTTTGACGTTTACTTTGACGAGTTTTACCTGCACTTCGCCGTTTGTCGGCACGATTTTGGTTTCGGCTTCGCAGGGCAGTTGGCAAATGCCTTTGATGGGAATGCTGGCGTATTCGACCGTTTTCGCGCTGCCGTTTTTCGTTCTCGCGCTGTTGCCGCAATACGTTTCGAGTTTGCCGCGCGCGGGCGGCTGGATGAATTCGGTGAAGGTTGCAATGGGCTTTCTCGAAGTTGCGGCGGCGATGAAATTCATCTCAAACGTGGATTTAATCTGGAAATGGGGAATTTTCACACGTCCGGTCGTTTTGGCGATTTGGATCGCGCTGTTCGGCGTTTTAGCCGTTTATCTTCTTGGCAAATTTCAACTGCCGCACGACTCGAAACCCGAACGCATCGGCGCGTTCCGTTTAATGTCGGCGGTTGTTAGTCTGGCAATCAGTTTCTTTTTATTAACCGGACTTTTCGGCGCGAAGCTCGGCGAACTCGAATCATTTTTGCCGCCGGATTTGGAAGGCAGTTCGTCAAAAGTTTTCGGGAAGTCAAAAGAAGAACTCGTTTGGATTGATAACGATTTGCCAAAAGCTCTGGCACAGGCGAAAACGGAAAACAAACGCGTGTTCGTAGATTTTACCGGTTACACCTGCACGAATTGCCGCTGGATGGAAGCGAATGTTTTTCCGAAAAAAGAAGTCGAAGCGGAAATGTCGAAATTCGTTTTAGCCAGACTTTACACCGACGACGGCAGTGAAAATAATACGCAGCAGCAGGAATATCAAGAGAAAAATTTTCAAACCGTCGCGCTGCCTTACTACGCGATTATTGACGCGGGCGGCAAAACCGTGGCGACATTTCCCGGTTTGACGAGAAACGTACCTGATTTCATTGACTTTTTATCAAAAGCGCAGAACAATTGATTTGTAATCAAAAATCGGTTTAACTCCCGACATTTAATCTAAATTTCAAATCAGTTTGCTGTCTCAAAAATGAAGAAAAGACTTTTGGCGTTTTTCTGTGTTTTCAATTCGATTTTCGTTTTCAGTTCGATTTCAAACGCGCAGTTATCAATCCAAACAATTGATGTCGCAGGCGACAGTATTTCCAAAGGCTTTAACGCGAGCGGTGCGCCTTGCACGAACGGCGATCAGGAACCGAATAACTGGCTGACCGGCGACACGCACGGCGCGAATTTTTGCAGCGCGGGCAGTGAAAATGTGTACAGCTTTCTCGAACGTCTCGAATGCGATTATCAAACCAATATTTTCGCGGCATTTCCCAACCACGCGCAATCGGGAGCGCGCCTGCTTTCAGATTTTCTGAATCAGGCGAACGGCATCAAAACCTATCTGAATTCGCAGACGGGCAATCGTTTGGCGGCGGTTTTTCTCGGTCATAACGATAATTGCGGCGGAACGCAGACGAAAACAAACGCTTCCTGCGCCAGTTCAGATTTAGACCCGAACAATTACTGCCGCACGAAAAACGAATCGTTCGAGCGCGAGTTTCGCAAAGGTTTGGAAGTTTTAATGACCATACCGAACACGCGCATCGCCGTTTCCGCGCCGGTTCGCGTGTCGCAGCTCTGCAATTTCACCGGCAAGCAAAGCTGTCAGGCTCCGGTTAGCTGTCAGGTTTTGTGGGGCGCGATCAGCGTCTGCGCTTCGCTGACGAGAAATTGTTCGAGCGACCGCATCATTGACACCTACACGACGATGAAAGCCTACCGCGATATTTTGAAAACGGTGACGGCGGAATATGCGGCGATTCCCGAAGGCGGCGCGTCGCGCGTCGTATTCATCGGCGGCGAAATGGTCGGCGGCACATATAAAGCGGCGGACGCGAACTTTATTTACAGCGATGCCGCGTGGCAATATCAATTCAAAGCCGAGCAAATTTCCTGCTGCGACTGTTTTCACCCGTCGCTCACCGGACAAGATCAACTCGGCAAAATTGCGAAAATCGGTTTGTCGTGCACGCGTCTGACTCCGTGCTGCAAAGAAACCGGCGATCCTTTAATTGACGGCAAATGCGCCCGCACGGAAGTGAAAAGAGCGTATTACAACGGGCTTTTCTAAAATCGCGAAGCGAATAATTTGCTTCGCGGCGCGGGCTTTGATATTTTACAGGAACTGGAAAAATGACGATTTCAATCGAAAAATTTATTGACGGCTTGTGCTCGATTACGGACGCTGATTTTACGTGCGACGGAGTTTATCAATTTCTGCGCGAAAATCCGGTTGACGTTGAAACTATCGAAAACTATTTGCATTGGAGCGAGAAATTTTATACTCGAAATTTGATATACAAAGATGCGCGTTTTGAATTAATGGCGATTTGCTGGAACAAAGGACAGATTTCCAGAATCCATAATCACGCCGATCAGATGTGTTGGATGACCGTTCCTATCGGCAAACTGCGCGGGCAAAATTTTCGCGCCGTCGAAACGGACGAGACGAAAGGTTTTTGCAAACTGGAAGAAACCGACCAATTTGATTTGTCCGACTGTCTGACCGCCAAAGTCGAACTCGAAGAACCGATTCACCAAATCTTGAATCTACCCGAATTCGATGAACCTGCCGTGAGCCTGCACATTTATTCCAAACCTTTCGATAAATGTTTGTGCTACTGCAAAGATACCGATACTTTTAAGGAAGTAAATCTCTGTTACACGAGCGTCGAAGGCGTCCTTTGCGACGGAATAAATTTGTGAACCGCAAATGTTTTTTCAGGAAAATCTGCAAACTTTAACGCAGCCCGGTCTTTTCGAGTCCGCCGAACCGACGATTAACGCCGCCGTTCAATGGCTGCGGCTGGCGGTCGAATCCATCGGCGCGATGGTCATCGGCATCGGCATTGTTTTAGCCGTTTACCAATTCGTCGCGCATTTCAAAGACGAACAATCGAGCAACTTTAACCGCGTTCGCTTAACTTTGGGCAAATACCTCGCACTCGCGCTGGAATTTCAGGTCGGCGCGGACATTCTCTCGACCGCCATCGCGCCCGGTTGGGAACAAATCGGCAAGCTCGGCGCGATTGTCATTATCCGCACGCTCTTAAATTATTTTCTCACCAAAGAATTAGAATATGAACGCCGCCGCGATAATGCATCAGACGAAACGTCCGATAACACAAACTAAATGAGATTGTTTAAGAACAATTTTTCATTACCGCTGTTCGGTCTGCTGTGCGTCCTTTACGTTTTACTTCGTCTCTGGCATTTAACCGATTCGTGTCTCTGGTTCGACGAAATTTTTTCGATCCACGCCGCGGAACACGATTGGAAAAATCTTTTCTGGTTCGTCGCGCAGGATTTAATTCACCCGCCGCTTTTTTACGTTTTGCTGAAAATCTGGATTACGGTCGGCGGTGCAGGTCTTTTCTGGCTTCGATTTTTTCCGGTTTTCTTTTCTATTCTCGCCGTCGTTCCGTTTCTGCTTTTGTGCCGTCAAATAAAACTTTCCTTGCCGACAATCGCGCTCGCCCTGACATTTTTCGCCGTCAACGGTTCGCTTATCAAATACGCGCAGGAAGTCCGAATGTACAGTTTACTGCTCTGTTTCGGATTATTTTCGCTGTGGCTGTTTGTCCGGCTTTTAAGTATCGGAAAAGGCGTTTCGTTTCTGATAATCGTCAACATTGCGCTTGTTTACACGCATTATTTCGGCTGGTTCGTCGTTGCGGCGGAAGTTTTGGCAACCGTGATTTTGGCGCGTGAAAGATTGAAAGAAATATTTTTAATGCTCGGTGCCGCTTTGTTGAGTTTCGCGCCTTGGATTTACGCCGTTTGGCAGGCGTCGAAAGTAAATTCAAACGTCGGACAAAATATCGGCTGGATGTCGAAGCCGGGAATTGTGTCAATTTTTCAGTTCATTTTCGATCTTTTTGAGCCGATCTATTTCGAGCAGAGCAACCGCGATTCGCCGGTGATTTTTCTGATAACTGTACCGATTTTGGCAATCGGAATAATCGCTTTCGGCTTTTATTTCGCTGTTTGGAAAAACGAAAACGCGAGTGAAAAACGAAATTTTTATCTGCTTTCGATTTTCACGTTCACGCCGATTTTCTTGGCTTTTATTGCCAGTTGGATCACGCCTTTTTCGATTTGGGGAACGCGGCATTTGATAATCGCTTTTGCGCCGCTCTTGATTTTAACGGCAATCGCGCTCTCGAAGATTAAATTCCGGCAATTAAAATTTACGGCAATCAGTTTGGTTTTTCTGCTATCCGGCGCGGCGTTCGCCTTTCAGCTGTCAAGACAAATGCCAAAATATATCTGGTGCGCCTGGGAGAATTTGGCGCAGGATTTGGATAAAAATCAGTTGGCGAAAATCTATGTGTTTGAAGATTTGGTCGCGTATCATTTCTGGTTCGCCCTGCGCGATTCAGACAAACAATTTCAAATCGTCAAAATCAACGACATTGAAAATTTAACCGAAGACAAAGCCTATTTTCTGCCGCGCGGTTTCGATGAAGTTCAAAAGGCGACTCAATTTGAAGGCGAAAGATTTTACATCGCCTTTCGTGATAAAGATTTCAACCGTTTCGCGCCGCCTTTGCAAAATTTAACCGCGCAGGGTTATGAAATCGGTGAACCGCAAGTTTACGAAGCACAGAACTTAAAAGCGTTTTTAGTTGAAGTTTGGAAAAAGAATTAAACGTTTGAAACGAGTTTTTCGATCAGCGGTTCGTAAATTTCTTTGCCGCGCAGATTATCGCGCCATCTTGCCGGTGTCGCATTCAAACCGAATTTTAATCCGGCAATTCCGCCCGCGATGCATGCCGTCGTGTCGGTATCATTTCCGAGTGAAATTGCCGCTTTAACGATTTTTTCATACGTTTCATTTCCGCAAGCCCAACGCGCCGAGCGCAAACTGTCAACAACATAACCGCTACCGTTCGTTTCATAAATCGTATCTTTCGGAGAAATTTGCGTTTCGAGTTCGGCATTTTCAATTGTGCCTTCGGGGAATATTTCGTAAAGCGTGGCGACAGCCTTTTCCCACGCGTTTTCGACATTCTCTAAAATCCGTCGCGCCCAAAGACAATACAAAGCACAGCAAAGTTTCGCTCGCAAATGCCCGTGAGTTACAGCGGATTGGTCAAAAGCATCGGCAATCAATTCTAAATCCGAGCCTCGATGCCAGAGCGCGAGCGGCAAAACGCGCATCAGCGAACCGTTGCCGTTATTTTTTTCGTCAGTCGGTCCGGCAGCGAGCGGCGCGATGCCTTTACGTAAATTCAAAATCGCCCGCTGCGTCTGAACGCCGACATCAAACATTTCATCAACCGCCAGATAATCTTCACGAAACCATCTGACCAGCCGATCTGCAAAATCCTCAGCGTCAAACTTTCCGCATTCGAGCAGCGAAGCGAGCAGACACAACGCCTGTGCGCCGTCGTCCGAATAAGTTCCAATTGGAACTCCGGCGTGCGAACGGCGAAAATAAGCAGGCGGTTCAAGTTCGATTTCATCAAATGTCGGAATGGAAATGCGGTCGTGAAATTCATACGGAACGCCGAGCGCGTCGCCGACCAGCAAGCCGATTATTCCGCCTCTGATTTTATCTTCCCGGCTTATTTTCGTTTCCATCGCACTCCGTCTTTCGTGTCTTCCAAAATTATGCCTTTTTCTGACAGCAAATCGCGGATTTCATCCGAACGCGTAAAGTTTCGATTGCGTCTTGCTTCCTGTCGTTCTTCGATCAGATTTTCGATTTCCGCTTCTATAATTTCATCTTTCATTTCGCCGAAAATATTGAGAACCGCATCGAATTTGTCGAGCGTATGCAGAATAAAAGAACGATCTTCCGTGCAGGCGACTTCGTGTGCGAGCGCGGTGTTGGTTTCGCGGATGAGATTATGCAGCGCGGCGAGCGCGACCGACGTATTTAAATTGTCGTCCATTGCCGCTTCAAAATCTGCAAGAAAGCTGCGCGTCTTTTCTTCTAAATCGGTGTTGATGCCGTCGGGCAGATTGACTTCCTGCAAACGCTTCTTAAAATCGCGCAGCCGCGCAATCGTATGTTCCGCGCCGTCCAAAGTTTCAAACGTAAAATTCAATTGCTTGTGATACGGCACAGACATCAGCAAATAGCGAATTGCCGTCGCCGTGTAATTTTTCGCCAGCAAGTCGCGGAAAGTATAATAATTTCCGAGCGACTTTGACATCGTTTGTCCCTCAACCATTAAATGTTCCGAATGCAGCCAGGTTTTGGCAAATAATTTGTCGGTCGCGCCTTCGCTTTGGGCGATTTCGTTTTCGTGATGCGGAAATTTCAAATCAACGCCGCCCGCGTGAATGTCGAAAGTTTCGCCTAAATACTTCATCGCCATCGCCGAACACTCGATGTGCCAGCCCGGACGACCGCGCCCGAAACTCGCGTCCCAGCCGGTCGATTCAGCGTCGCCGACTAATTTCCAGAGCGCGAAATCATTGGCGTTTTCCTTGTCGTATTTGTCGGTGTCAACTCTGCCTGACGCGCCCGAAACATTGCCTTTAAAGTTTATTTTCGATAGCTTGCCGTATTCGGGAAAAGCCGAAATGCGAAAATAGATCGAGCCGTCCGATTCATAAGCGTGTCCGTTTTCAAGGAGCGTTTCGATAATCGAAATCATCTCCGCGATATGCTGTGTCGCGCGCGGCGTGATTTCCGGGCGTTCCAAACCGAGCGCGTCAAAGTCTTCCCAAAACGCTTCGATAAACGGCGCAGTAAATTCATCAATCGTCTTTCCGGCTTTTTTCGCTTCGTTGATAATGCGGTCGTCAACGTCGGTCAAATTAAAAACGTGCGTTAATTTGTAGCCCTTGAATTTTAGATAACGCCGTAAAATGTCGCCGAATGTAAATGTGCGAAAATTACCGATGTGCGCGAAGCTCCAAACCGTCGGACCGCAGATATAAAGTTTGACTTCGTTATCGTTTAGCGGTTGAAATTCTTCGAGTTGCCCGGATAATGTGTTTTGAAATTTAAGCATAATGTTAGACCGAAATTTTATAATAAACGAACGGAATTCGGATTTACAGGACAAATCCAAAATAAATCAAAGTGAAATTGAAAGAGAAGTTTTGAAGTGACAGAATTCTTTGGGCGCGATGCCGAATTTGGTGAACAAATCTTTGAAAGATTTTGGTTGAAAACCTTTCTTAAAGTTTTGCGAGTAAAACAATTTTCAAAAATAAAAAAATATTATGGATTCGGCGAAACGTCTAACAGCCAGATGTTCGATTCGCTCAAATGAACGGTATAATAAAGAAGTTGCCCGTCGCGGCTGACAAAAGCGGCGTGGATAATTTCTGGCGCGCGGGATAAAAGTTCCTTTGTTTGTTTTGTTTCGGTGTCGGTGAGGTAGAGCTTTATTTTCCTTTATAAAAACGATGCGGCGGCTGTCGGACATCCACGAAGGAATAACGTCGCCGCTGTCAATATCTTCGACTATTCGTTCGAGACGTTCTGTTTCTAATGTATAGACGGCAATGGCGCGTTCGCCGAGCGGCAAGGTTCCGAGTAATTTTTTCCCGTCAGGCGACCAATCCCAGACGACAAAATTGCGGTCGGGTTCGGCAGTCAGAATTTTTCGCGGAGCATTTTGTTCCTGCCATGTTTTCGTTAAATCAATTAAATACGGCTGAAAATTGTTCGTGTAAATCAAACTTTTCCCGTCGGGCGACCACGTCGGAAAACCCGAACCGAATCGGGGCGTATATTGGAAAGAGACTTGACGCAAATTGCTGCCGTCGGCGGCGCAAACCCAAATTTCAGAACCGGCGTTTCGGTCGGAATAAAAAGCGATTTGCTTGCCGTCGGGCGACCAGCGCGGATAGCGGTCAAACGGCGCATCGTTCGTTACGTCGCGCCAATTTGTGCCGTCGCGGTTGACGACCACGATGTCGTCCTGCGTGCGGCGAATTTGACGCATCACGAATTGCTTGCCGTCGGGCGACAATTCGGCGCGATTGATTTGACGGTCGCCGCTCGTTATCGGAAACGGTTCGCCGACGGTTTTTTCCGCCTTCGAGTCAAATTTTACGCCTTGGATGTTCGATTGGTTATCGGTTTGAACGTAAATCATCCGCTTGCCGTCGCGCGAAAAATTCAGATGACGGCTGTATTTCGAGGGCGTATTAATCGGTTCTGGTTCGGACAAAACTTCGCCCGTTATTTCGTCAATCGAGACGCGCCAAAAATTCAGATTGCCGCCTTTGTCCGAAACAAAATATAAAAATTTGCCGTCGGGCGACCAAACCGGATTCCAATTCGACGTGCCGAAATCTTTGGTGATAATAATCGGATCGCCGCCGCCTGACGGAATTGTGGCAACGTCGCGCCGGCTGACACTTTCCGGGTAAAACCAGTAAGCAACACGCTGTCCGTGCGGCGACCAGGCGGGAAACGTCGCATCTTCTCTCAGAATTTCGCGTTTTACTCCGGTCTCGACATTGATAATCCATAAACCGTTATCAAGTCCGACGCGAACATTCGGCGCGGCAAGTCCGAACGTGCTGACGACAACTTCCTTTCCGTTTGGCGACCACGACGGCTGATAGCCGAATTCGGCGACGCGCCGTAGATTTTCACCCGACGCGCCCATCACGTAAATTCCTTTCGGTTCGCGTTCCGAGCGAAAAGCGATTTGCTCGCCGTTTGGCGAAAATGCGGGCTGCGTATCGTTTGCCTTTGAATCCGCCGTTAAATTCGTCGTGTTTTTTCCGCCGACGCGCTGAATAAATAAATCGAAATTGCCTTCGGCATCCGACGCATAAACAAACGACTTGCCGTCGGGCGCGAGCGACGGGAAATATTCCGTTCCCTGTTGGTCGGTCAACTGAAAATTCGTCGCTTTGCTCCAATCAATCGCATCTGAATGTTTTTGCCGAAAAGCGAAAAACCACATTCCCGCGCCGATCAAAACCAAGAGCAAGACGGCGACGGGCATAAGTAAAGTTTTTCTCCGCCGCTGTTTGAATTCACGGCTTCGAGTTAAAGAATTACCGCTTTGCAAAGACGGCGACGAATCAATCTCGCGTCTGACACGCTTCAAATCGGCGCGAATGTCCGATGCGGTTTGATAAGAGACATCCGCATCCTTTTCTAATGCTTTACTTAGAATCGCATCGAGATCAGCGGGAATAGTTGATTTTATGTCGGAAGCAAAAGGAGGATTGACGGTTAAAATCGCATTCAACGTCGCCTGCCGGTTTTCGCCTTTGAACGGATTTACGCCGGACAGCATTTCATACAAAACTACACCCAGACTCCACAAATCGCTTCGATGATCTACGTGGTCGTCGCTGATTTGTGCGGGCGACATATAAGCCAAAGTCCCGATAATCATTCCTTTTTGCGTGTAATTTGAAAGCGTGTTCGGCGCGTCGCCCGACGGGTTGAGCTTCGCCAAGCCGAAATCCAGAACTTTCACATAACCGTCGGGACGCACCATTATATTTTCCGGTTTAATGTCGCGGTGAATTATGCCGGAGGCGTGCGCGGCAGCGAGGGCTTCGCAGGTTTGCGAAACGATTGAGAGCGTTTCTTTGAGCGGCAAATTACCGTTAATAAGTTCGCGGACGGTTTTGCCTTCGATGTGTTCGGTGACGATAAAATTTATGCCGTCCAATTGTCCGAAGTCGTAAATCGTCACGATGTTCGGATGATTCAAAGCGGAGACGGCTTTCGCCTCGCGCTCAAATCTTTTGACGCGCTCTGCGTCCAGAACGAATTCGGCAGGCAAAATTTTCAGCGCGACTTTGCGGTTTAATTTGCTGTCGTAAGCGAGAAAAACCTCGCCCATTCCACCTGCGCCGAGCGGACGTTCGATGCGGTAGTTGCCAAGTTCTCTGCCGATAATTGAAAAATCAACTATTGTTGTCTGGTCTTGAGCAATTTCCTTTGCCATCAAATTCATCGCCGAGTTTTCCAAAAACTTGTCGGTTTCCTTCTGAGCGGCAAGCAGACTTAGAACTTCGCGTTTTAAGTCTTCGTCAATGCCGCATTTTTCTGACAAAAAGGCTTTGCGCCTTTCATTTGGAATTTCCAGAGCGGCATCGAAAAGCTCATCAATTTGTCGCCAGCGGTCTTTATTCACAAAATATATTTTAACGTATAAAGTTGGAAGGAACAGAGAGAGCAGCCGTAAAGAATATTACTGACAATAAAAATCGGTCGAGTATCTTTGCCGCTTTGTGTCTTTGATTGAGTATTAACCCGCGCTCAATTCACGATACAGCCAAGCCTTCGCCTTGTTCCATTCGCGCATTACGGTTACGCCGGAAATATTCAAAACTTCCGCCGTTTCTTCGACCGATAAACCGCCGAAAAATTTCAGCTCGACAATTTTGGCTTTGCGCTCGTCAAATTTAGCGAGTTCGGTCAACGCTTCGTCCAGTGCAACAACGTCGGCATCTTTCTCGGTTGGTATGATTAGTGCTTCTTCAATCGAAACCTGCCGCAATGCCTTCTTATCAACGCCCTGACGTTTGCGGGCGAAATCAACCAGTATTCTTCGCATAAGCTGTGCCGACACGCCGAAGAAATGCGCCCGATTTTCCCATTTCGCGGTTTTCCAATCTATCAGGCGAATATACGCTTCGTTGACAAGTGCAGAAGTTTGCAGCGTGTGGTTTTCGCGCTCGCGGCTCATATAACGAGCTGCAATGCGGTGAAGTTCGGCGTAAATAACAGGCGTGAGTTCTTCGAGGGCAACACGGTCGCCGTTGCTCCACTTACAAAGCAATTCGGTAATTTCAGGTGTCGTCGGCTCGGACATATTCTGCACGAAGAAGTTGTTAGTTTTTTTACAAGATTAGCATAAATAAACATTTTTTTCCTGCCCGTGATAGGTTTTTGCCATTATTTTCGCATTTGTAATTGAACCGAATAAAACGGATCACGAGGCAATTAATCTCGTGGTTTTATATCAAACTTATTTAAAATTTAAGAGAAGTTAATGAGGGGATAAACATGTCTTTGAATAGAATTTCAGCTATCAACTACAACAATGGATGCGGTTACTCGCAAAAGGCAATTGGGATTATTCAAATGTTTGTCGGAGCCAACTCTGTCGGCAAATTTGACAATCAAACCGTCGAGGCGGTTTATAAAATGCAGTCACCGAAATACGGATTCGCCGCTGGTGCAGCCGACGGCAAAGTCGGACCGTCAACGCTCGGCGTAATAATCATAGAACTTGAGCATTTATACCGCGCGCACGAGGCGGCAGTTCTGAAAACTTACTGTTATAGAAATAAGTTAACCGGAAAACTTGAGAATTCGCATAAGAAAGCCCAACTTCCCACGCAACCTGACAGTCCCGAACCCAAACCGACACCTGAGCCGGATGAAGAGCCGATACCGCTTAAGGAAAAGCACATCGCGCGTCTGGCGAAGATCAACCAGGTTAGAAACATCTGGACGGGACCCGGAACGATTCCTCACCCGGCAGGAGGAAGCGAAGGTGTTAGAGTCGGGAAACTTTATCTCGGCAGCAAAGAGATCAGACAAGTTCTCGGCGGCTCGATGGACTACATTTACTATATGGTTGTAATGACGGAAAGTGCCGCCTTAGACCCATTTCTGGTCGGGAAAGTTTATGTGCAGACGAACGTCGGTTTCTGGAGCGAAATACAATGGGCTTGGGGACGTGAAGTTAAACGAAACGGACAGGGCGGACAGGAAATGATGAAAAAGGAGGTCGAACTTTTGATGGGAGCGGTTTGCGCGGGTGTCGGTGCTTTCGGGGGAATTGCGGCGATAACCGGCGCGTCAATGAATATGCTGTTCTCGAACAGCGATGAGATATTTACGGCGGGACGCGCTCTCGGTGAACTGATAAAAGTGAAAAATAAACTTTCCCGGAGTACGCCTGAATTTTGGCTGCTTTGCGTCACGGTTTTGAAACTCTCGGCAGCCAAAACTCCCCAAGCAATATGGACCGACGCTTACGCTTCGACGCGGCTGATGGGCGAACTCTTAATGATTGTCGGCGAAGCAGTCCTGCTCAAACAATTTAAACGGTTCGGCTGGGTTTTGGATATTATTATAAAATTAATGCAGACAGCTCTCGCCAAGCTGATTGATTCCGCCACGATAGCTCTCGAAGGAAAGGATTTAATCAAGGAAATGAAGAAACTCGATCCGTCGCTGAACGACGAGCGGGCGATAAAAATTATCAAGGAATTGAAAGACAACTGGCACATCGTCCAGCCCGCGCTGGTGTCGCTGAAAGCCGCGCTCGAACAGGTCGTCGAGATTGCGGCATCGAATAAGAAGCCTGATTATTGGTATTGATTCAACATAATTCCAACAGGTAGAGTTTTTGAAGTTACAGACAATTATTGCGGCAGAAAATTGGTAACACTTGGTTGGACATTATCAATTTTCTGCTTTGGCGGGCAAATCGCCTTCGACAAAATCCTTCCGCGCTTCATCGGAAAATAAACGTTCACGGCTATAAAATTTCAGCGGTAAATCCTTATCGCTACCGATCTCCAGAATTTGATTTGCCATTTCAATAAACGAGACATCTTTACAAATTTTCATCGAATCGAAAATCGTCCGCATCCAAAAAACCGTTAAAGTTTCGTGATACGGCATTTCTTTTGACAAATCAACCTCAAATGCCCGCAAAAGATTAAAAATTCCGTCGCGCATTTTCGTCAAAGCCGTTTCAAAATCGTGATGCGAAGCGTAATAAAAAGCGACGGTCAAATGTTCGGCGTGACGCCATTTTTCGCGGGAAATCGTACCGTTTTCAAATCCTTCCACAATTTCCAAAATTTGTTCTTCGGTTTGATAAGTCATCCTAATAAACGCGAAAAAGCGCAGATTTTACCGGAAAAACTACGGCAAAAACGGTGCATCTTTTTCTGTGAAACTTATTTGCGCGGGAAAATTAATCTTCCCGCAGTGTCTCAACGAAAACTTCGAGAAATTCCTTTTGAGCTTCGGAAAGTTCGATGAATTTGACGGCGAAACCTATCTCAAAAACGTGGTTTGAAACTTCGCCCCAGAATTGGATTCGTCTGCCGTCGGTCAGAGGCAGAAATATTTTGACGTTTTCGCCGTCCTCGACTTCGCCCGAACACAATACAAAGCAGCCAATCGGCGAAATATCGCTGATGGTTCCGGTTTTTCTGCCGATCAAGCCTTCCCATTCGACTTCAAAGTTGACGTTAAATCTTTCGATGGCGCGACGGTCGCCGCCCGTTCTTCTGTCAGTAATTGCCATTAAATTTTTTCCTGTGTGTTTATTCCTTTTTCGATTCTACCGTATTTAACTCTCGTCAAATAATAATAAACGGGTAATCCGAGCGCAATCAAGAAAATTCCGATAAAAGATTGCGTCGGACTGGAAATCATTGTCGTTATCAAGAGCCAACCGGCGACTAATAAAAACAAAATCGGTACAATCGGGTAGCCGAAAGCGCGGTAAGGACGAATTAAATCCGGGTATTTTCGGCGGAAAACAAAAACCGTCGAAGTCGCCAGCGCGTAAAAAATCCACGAACCGAAAATAACGTAATCGGTCAAAGTGTCGAACGAACCGGACAACGCCAAAATGCAAGCCCATAATCCCTGCACAACTAAAGCAATAACCGGAACGCGCGTTCCCTCCGATAATCTGCCGACCGCTTCAAACATCAAACCGTCCTGCGCCATCGCGTAGGGAACTCGTGCGCCGGTTAAAATTGAAGTGTGCAAAGTTCCGATTGACGACAACATTAATCCGACCGTGAACAGCGCAACGGCGAAACCGACCGCGACTGATTTTGGATCGCCGCCGAAAAAACGCGAAACAACTTCTTTGGCGACCGACGAATCTTTCGACACCGAAGCAATCGTCGTCGGATCGAGAATATAGAAATACGCGATGTTAACGAAAACGTAAAGCAGAATAATCAAAACCGTTCCGCCGATCAGAGCAATCGGGATATTTTTTCCGGGATTTTTAATTTCTCCGGCGACTAAAGTTAAATTATTCCAGCCGTCATAACCCCACAACGCGCCGAGCATCGCCGCACCGAAACCGGCGATAAAACTGATAAGACGGCGAGCCGTAACGAATTGATTCGGCAACGCCCTCGCACGTTCCGCCCGCTTCCAGCATCGAAAAATGCGAAAAAGTTCCGCCCGCGACCCAGACGAACGCGCCGATTCCGACAAAGGCGATTAAAATAATTTTGACGAACATCAAAGCCGTCGCAATTCGCCCGCTGAAATAAACCGACGCGCAGTTGATCGTCGTAAAAATCACGATCATCATCACGGCGATAATTTGCAGCGAAGTCAGTTCAAATTGATAACCGAAAATGTTTTGGCTGATTAAAGTTTGTTTCAATTTGCCGTCGAGAAAATCGTTCAAACCGATGGCAAAAACGACGGCGACCGAAGCCTGCGCGCCGGTTTTTCCGACGAAAATCAGCATCCAGCCGTACAGAAAACTCCATACGCGCCCGTATGCGTCGCGCAGATAAACATATTCGCCGCCCGCTTCGGGTTTCATCGCGGAAAGTTCGGCGTAAGTCAACGCGCCGGCGAGCGATAAAATTCCCGCCGCGATCCACGCGACGATTACCCACGTCGGACTGCCGACATTGCACGTCATCACGCGGGCTTTTAGGAAAACTCCGGTTCCGATGACGTTGCCGAGAATAATCGAAACCGCCGCGACTAAGCCTAGACCGCGAATCAAAGTTATTTTGTCTGTTGAAATGGAAGCCATAATTTTTCTGGAAATTTATTTAACCACAGATACACACAGATTAACACGGATAAGAGTCTGAACAATATCTGTGTTAATCTGTGGATTTAAATTTTCTTGCCCGAGAAAAATGCGCGAAATCGAATTTTCAGCCGACGCAATAGTTTCAGCTTTACTGAAGTTATCCGAAACCGAACCGCTTTGTCTGCTCGACAGCTGCGGCGCGGCAAATCTCGGCTCGCATCTTTTAATCGCGGGAGTCAAACCGCTCGAAATTCACGAAATCACTGATAAATCCGCCGATAATAACGCTTCGTTTTCTTGATAATAAATTGAAAGACGAAAATTTAGCCAGTATATTTTCGATTTCCTACGATTTCGGTTTGAAACTTGAACGAATTCAGCCGCGTTCGAGAGAAATTTCTTCAATTACCGAACCCGACGTTTTTCTCGCTTCGTTCGATTGTTTGATCGTTCACGATTACGACACCCACAAAACCGTTTTGACCGGAAATGAAAAGCGGTTTGACGAAATTGAAGACATTCTACGCGAACATTGCGACGCGGATTTTGAAATTGCCGCGAATGAAACATCAGTCGTCGTTTCAAACTACACGCGTGACGAATATCTTCAATTGATTTCGGAGATTCAGGAATGTATACGGTGCGGCGATACTTATCAAACGAACTTAACCCAGCAAATTTCAGCGGAATTGCCGGAAAACCTGACCGAACAGCGTATCTTTTTTCATTTAAGAAAAGCACACGCCGCGCCTTTTGCCGCATTTGTGAAAAGAAATACTGATTCAATCGTCAGTATTTCGCCCGAACGATTTTTTAAAGTGGATAAAAACCGGAAGATTACGACCAGCCCGATCAAAGGCACACGACCGCGCGGGATAACTTCCGAAGAAGATGCAAATTTACGCGCT
Organism: Pyrinomonadaceae bacterium; assembly: GCA_963761145.1. Lineage (GTDB taxonomy): Bacteria > Acidobacteriota > Blastocatellia > Pyrinomonadales > Pyrinomonadaceae. The sequence goes on along the minus strand of CAVXFU010000001.1, from coordinate 693,312 downwards.
GAATTAGTGAATTCTGCGAAGGATTTGGCGGAAAACACGATGATTGTTGACCTTTTGCGCAACGATCTCGGTCGAATTTGCGAACTCGGCTCAATCGCGGTCGAAAAACTCTGCGAATTGGAAACGCATCCGACGCTTTTTCATCTCGTTTCCACAATCAGCGGCGAACTTCGCCGAAACGTAAAATTTTCCGACATTCTCAAAGCCGTTTTCCCGTGCGGTTCAATCACCGGCGCACCGAAAATCAGCACAATGCGAATAATTAATGAACTCGAAACCGCCAATCGCGGGCTTTCGATGGGCGCAATCGGCTATTCGATACAAAATCCCAAATTCCAAATCGAGAATTCGCTGGATTTAAGCGTCGCCATTCGCACCATGACCGTCAAAAACCGCAAAGCCGTCTTTAACGTCGGCGGCGGCATCGTTATTGACAGCGTTGCCGACGAGGAATACAAAGAAACGCTTGTCAAAGCAAAAGCTTTGTTACAAGCGTTGAGCGGCAACCTAATTTAAGGTTTGATCTTCGGTGTGCCTTGTTTATTAAAAAATTTTACAATCTGATTTTTATTCCGCCGTTGAAGATTCTGCCTTCGAGATGCGTGTAAACTTCGCCGAAAGTCGGATTTTGGTGCGGCGGAAAGACAACTCTCGTGAATCTTGCCTGTCGAACATCGGTGATATTTTCAGCATTGAAGAAAATACTGTATTTTCCAAAAGTTTTTTCGCCGAAAATGCCGACTTCCAGGAAAGGTCTGGTGACAAATCGGTTGGTAAGAAATTGTTTTCCGGTGTAATAGGCTTCGATTCCGGCTTTAAAGTTGCTTTCCCGTTCAAACAACAGCGCGGAATTTAATTTGTGTTTCGGAAGCAGCGTTAAAAATTGATTTCCCGCTAAATATCCGGCTTTTGCGTCGGTATATGTGTAGCCGAGAAACAATTTTACAAGGTCGTAAGTGAATTTCGCGTTGGTTTCAAAGCCCCGGCTTTTAATCGGCGAGTCAGCGTTGGAAAAAGTAAAAATGTTCGGCAAGTTTTCCTGCAAAACGAGCGGTTTTTCAATCTCGGTGTAGAAAAACATCTGATTTAGTGAATAGGAAAATCGTCCGCCGATGCGGTTTCGGTAATTTATGTCGAAAGTTCCGCCCGCACTTCGTTCGGCTTCGAGGCGATTTCCGATGGGACGAACGTTCTTAAACAAAATCATTTCCGCATCTTCGGTGAAAATGCTCGGAGTTTTGTAACCAAAACCGAAACCGGCGCGAGTCGTCAAATTATCACTGAATTTATACAGCAAAGAAACGCGCGGCAAAGCAAAAATGCCGTAATCTTTGACGAAATCGAGCCGAAATCCCGCTTCAAGCGACAATTTATTTGTTAAATCGAAACTATCCTGAGCATATCCGCCGATTGTCGTACGCATTTCGTCTCTTTTGGCGAAATTTACCGCATTTGTCTTTTCTTTAAACGAATCGTAAACCGCATTAAAACCGAAAACGAGCGCGTGTTGTTTAATCGGACGAAAATACGCGACATCGGTATAGGAATTAAACTGATTTCCTTTAAATTGATAATCAGGAATTTCGATTTCACGATTAAAAAACGCTAAACTCTGGCGCGCGACGATTTTTCTGCCATTTTCAAAGTCACGGTCGAATTGAATCGTCGTGATATTACGAAAAGACTTATTTGTCTCGAAATATCGGTGAAAAACATCGGAATTTCCACGAATTACAAACTTATCGCCGCCTTTTCTGATTTGAGTACGAGACAGTATTACCGATTGTCAGCCGAGTTTTGTCATCTATATAGAAAAACAAACGCGGATTGATGTTAAATGACTTCGTTTGCGGCAATTCGGTGAAATCATCGTCGTCAATGTCGTATTCCTTCTGATAATTTAGCGAACCCAAAAACGTATAGCCGAAATTATTCTTAAATTTTCTCGAATTAAATATCGAAAAATCCGTACCGAGCGCGGAAGTTTGGTTGAAAATCATCGTAGTGACCGTCTTTTCGACAGGTTCTTTGCTAATAAAGTTGACAACACCGGCAATCGCGCCGCCGCCATAGAAAGTTGCCGCCGGTCCTTTGATTATCTCGACTTGTTTGAGATCAAGCGGCGGAATTTCGAGAACGCTGAGACTTCCCGAGAAACCTCCGTAAGCGGGAAAGCCATCTTTTAAAATTTGTGTGTATCTTCCGTCGAGACCTTGAATGCGAATCGTCTGAGTGTTCGCGGTTGCCGAAGTTTGCTGCACTTGAATGCCCGTACTTTCGTGCAAAACCATCGAGACATTTGCGGGACGCATACTCATTTTCTCATCTACTTCTTCTTCGTCTATCGCTTCGACGCGAGTCGGCGAATCTTCGATTTCTCTTCCGGTTCTCGTCGAACTTATGACGACTTCGCCGACTTCGTTGTTGACGACAATATAAATTATTGATTGTTCCGTTTGATTTGCCGAGCGGAAAAGTCAATCTTATTTCCTTAGTTTCATAACCGGGCGAGAAAATCTCAATCGTTTGCTCGCCGTTCGGAATATTTTCGAGCGAAACTCTGCCGTTCGCATCAGTTTCGGCGGAAATTTCGGTATCTTTGACTGAAACAGTCGCTTTTTCGACCGCTTGTTTGGTTTCTTCGTTTTTTATCGTTACATTAAACACATTTTGCGCGAAAGCGGCGTTTGCCGACAGTAAAATGACGAAAAATATAATTGCTGATTTCATTTAATTTGCTACCTCTAAAATTTAATTTCACATTGAAAGCGGCGCGTCCGATCTTTATTGCAAAAAAACGGCGCGTTAATAAAAGTCTTTTTATAAAAAAAAGACGCAGTTAGGCTATAAAAATTAAATTTTTAGGCGGCTGCCAGATGGAATTCGAATGTTGGAGAAAATAATCGCTTCGATACGAAATTTTACCGGGTGATTTTGCCGAAAGCGTGTAAGTTGTTCGCGCCGCAAAAGTAATTTGAGCGTCAATCGTCGAAGTATGACAGCAGGAACACACACACAACGGCGAACAATCGTCAGTTCGTTCGGACGAAGGCAAATTATTACAGGAGATTTCCTGAAAAGCATCCGAAATATGCGAGACTTCACTGACCGTTAATTCCTGACAAGTTTGAAAGGATAAAAACAGCAGATAAAAACTAAAAATAAAACAGAAAATTCGCATCTTTCGGACGTTAAAAATCAAAGTATAAAACCCGTCGCGTGATTTTACAAAGAGATTGCCAATTTATCGAAATTGTGAACGACATTGGTAAGAAAGCTTCACCGATTTCGAGAAAAATTATCCAAAGTTCGGGAACAATTCCAAATGTTCGGTGTCTAATTCAGTAAATCTTTGGAGGAAATTTCGATGAACGCCAGACCGATTATAAATGTTACGCCGCTGATTGACGTACTGCTCGTGCTTTTGATTATTTTTATGGTAATTACGCCGTCAAAACCGACGAATTTTAGGACGAAAGTTCCAGGTGAGCCGAAAATGACCGCGGATGTTAATCCGAATCCGACTACTTTGGTCGTTTCGCTCAATTCAGATATGTCTTTGGGATTGAACAAGGAAAATGAGTTGGGAACAATCAACGAACCTGCAAAACTCATCGAAAAACTTTCACAAGTGTTTAAGGAACGCGCGGAAAACGGCGTGTTTCGGGAAGGCGCAGAGTTTAATCAGAACGTTTCGGAAACTGATCGAATCGAAAAAACGGTTTTTATCAAAGCTCCGCGCTCAATAAATTACGGAAATGTCGTCAAAGTCATTGACGCGGTGAAAATAGCCGGCGCGAGTCCGATCAGTCTTCAAATTGATGACTTGAATTAAGAATTAATCGGTCGGCAGAAATAATCAGAAATGTTAAAATCAGCTTATTTTTTACTGCTTATTTCTCCGATTTCTCTTTAAAACTGAAAATTGCTTTGTTATAATTGACCTGCCCGTGAAGGGAAAATTGTGCCGCTTCTCCTTTAGCCTGCTGTGTAGATGGTGAATTATTACGAAATTCTGAAAGTTTCACCGAAGGCAACGAACGCCGAGATAAAATCGGCGTATCGTCGTCTGGCACGTAAAATTCATCCTGATGTAAATACGACCCACGCGCCGGAAAATGCTTCGGGCGAGTTTGCGAAGATTGCCAAAGCCTACGAGGTTTTGGGAAATCCGAAGGCGCGCGCCGATTATGACCGGCAATTACTAAACGCGCAGTATAAAAACGTAAATGATGGCGATTCGGTTTTCTCCTCGGAAAACGCGCACGCCAGGCGTTGGCGACAGATGGCTTATGAACGCCGCTATAACGAAATCATTGACCGGATGATCGCCGACGAACGCCGCGAAACAATGGCTTTGCAGAAAATTATTTTCCCGACCGTCGCACTGTTTCTGTCAACCTGTTTCGTCGGGATTTTTAAGCCGATGTTCTGGACGATTATGCCGATTTTCGGGAAAATAATTTTGCTTGTTTTGTTTGCCGTCGGACTCGTGCATTTGTTCAACCGAATGCGAAAGGGTTTTGAGCGTTACACGTACCGCGAAGAAAACCCGCACGATTCGATTCTCGAAGACAGCGAACCAATTAGAAAACCTTATTCGAGATTTGCCGCCGCCTGTTTTCTGGTCGTCGGTGTATTCGTCAGTTTGGGTGCCGGATTGTTAATCGGCGGATTACTTGATGCAGCGATATTCTTAAAAATGCCGATGACAATTGCTTCGTCGCTAAAGCCTGAATTTGTTTTCTATCCGCCAATCGTCGTTCTACTCGTGGATATAATGCATTCGTTCGCGCTGAAATTCGACTACTGATTTCGTCCGGCTTGACATACATTTTCTCAGTCTCTATACTCAATAGTTTCCGAAAGCGTTAGAAAATTCGCTTTTTACAATCATAAGGAACTTTTAAGACGAGAAAATGCCAAATCATAAATCATCAGAGAAACGCGTCAGACAAAACGAGAAACGTCGCGCCGTGAACCGCAGCAACCGCAGCAACCTGCGCACGCAAATCAAAAAACTTCGCGCGACAATTACGGCGAGCGATAAAAATCAAAGTCAGGAATTGTTGACGACGACCGTTTCGGCGATTGACAAAGCAGTGAACAAAGGCGTTTTGCACCGCAATACGGCAGCGCGTCACAAGTCGCGTCTGACAATGCACGTTGGCAAATTAGCCTAAAAGAATTTTTTTCCATCTCACAATCTTCATAGTTTTTCTCCTTTGACTATAACGGAAGCGAACCTTAAGCAAGTTCGTTTCCGATTTTTTTCGTTTGTTTTTCGCGCCGTAAATTTTTCCCGGTTAATACAATTAGCAATAATCAATTTAAATAGATTAAAATTAGAATCTCAGGACTAATAGCCATTTATCTAAAGCAAAACTAAATATCACAAGAGAATTTTAGAGATTTATGCAAGAATTTACAGATCAGATGCCATCGGATATTTCGCGGTTTCCGATGGTTCCAATCCGCGATGTCGTTATTTTTCCGTTCACCAAAGTCGCCTTTAAGATCGGTCGCCCAAGTTCGGTTCGCGCGCTAGAACAGGCAATGACGAGCGAGCGAAATATTTTTCTCGCCACACAGCACGATGCGACGGTTGACGAACCGAACGCCGATCAAATTTACACGGTCGGAACTCTGGGCAGAATTCTGCAGGCGCAGAAACAGGACAACGGGCAAATCAAAGTCGTCGTCGAAGGACGCGAACGCGGACAAGCCGTGCGATTTGAACAGGACGATGACGGAATGTTTTATGCGATGGTGCGCAAGGTTCAATCAATAGATGAATCGGGTTATCGAACCGACGGACTTTTGCAGAAACTCCATTCATTAGTCGAACAATTTCTGCGCGTTTCGCCTGACGCATACACCGACGCGCTGCACGCTTCTTTGAGAGGCATTTCCGCCGCGCAGATTGCCGACGCGATGAGCTCGCATCTGCGTATCGAAGTCGGGGAAAAACAACAGCTTCTCGAAATGTTTTCCGTTCAGGAAAGATTGCAGCGTCTGGCGGAAATTCTCGAACAGGAAATCGAGAAAAAACAGCTTGACCGGACGGTTCACACGCGCACGAAAAAGCAGATGGACAAACATCAGCGTGAATATTATCTGAACGAGCAAATCAAAGCGATTCACAAGGAACTCGGACGCAAAGACGATAAAGCGGAACTTGATGAGTTAAAAAAGAAAATCGAGGAAGCCGGAATGACTGACGAAGCTAAAGAAAAGGCTTTGCAGGAATTTGCGCGTCTCGAAGCAATGCCGCCGATGTCTGCCGAATCAACCGTTTCGCGTACTTATCTGGATTGGCTGATTAACGTTCCCTGGAAAACCACTTCGGAAGAAATCAACGATCTGGATGAAGCCGAAAACGTTCTGAACGAAGAGCATTACGGGCTGGAAAAAATCAAGGAACGCATTTTAGAATATCTTGCCGTTCGTCAACTGGTGAAAAATCCGAAAGGCACGATTTTGTGTTTCGTCGGTGCGCCTGGTGTTGGAAAAACATCTTTGGGCAAATCAATCGCCGACGCGACGGGCAGAAAATTTGTTCGCCTTTCTCTCGGCGGCGTTCACGACGAAGCCGAAATTCGCGGTCATCGCCGCACATATATCGGCGCGTTGCCCGGTCAAATCGTGCAGTTGATGAAACGCGCCGGAACGATTAATCCGGTGATTCTGCTCGACGAAGTTGATAAATTAGGCAAAGATTTTCGCGGCGACCCAAGCGCGGCACTGCTCGAAGTGCTTGACCCGGAACAAAATAACACGTTCCGCGATCATTATTTAGACGTTGATTACGATTTATCGCAGGTTTTCTTTATTGCGACGGCGAATGTTCTGCACACGATTCCCGCCGCTTTGCAGGACAGATTGGAAATTATTCCGCTTTCCGGCTACACCGAGCGCGAAAAAGCGCAGATCGCCAAACGCCATTTGATTCCGAAACAGGCGGAAGGCAACGGAATGGATGCCGAGCGCGTGAAATTTACCGACGACGGCGTTCTCGAAGTCATTCGTCATTACACGCGCGAAGCCGGTGTCAGAAATCTCGAAAGGGAAATCGGCTCGTGTCTTCGCAAAGTCGCCCGCCGATTCGTCGTCTCCAATAAAAACGAAGATTTTAAGGAAGTAATTGACGCGGAAAAAGTGCGCGATCTGCTCGGCACGATTCGTTTCCGCAAACAGGACATCGCCCGCAAATCCGAAATTGGCTTAGTCAACGGCTTGGCGTGGACGGAAGTCGGCGGTGAAGTTTTGCAGGTCGAAGCGACTTTGGTAAAAGGTCGCGGCGCAGTCAAATTAACCGGCAAACTCGGCGAAGTGATGCAGGAATCGGCTTACGCCGCCTTAACCTGTATTCGCACCCGCGCGGAAAAACTCGGCATTGACGAAAAAGATTTTCAGAAAAAAGACTTGCACATCCACGTTCCCGAAGGCGCGATTCCGAAAGACGGACCGAGCGCGGGAATAACGCTGGCGACCGCGATGGTTTCCGCTCTAACCGGCAAACCCGCGCGTCACGATGTCGCAATGACCGGCGAAATAACTCTGCGCGGCAAAGTTCTCCCAATCGGCGGAGTTAAGGAAAAACTGCTCGCCGCGCACCGTTTCGGGTTAAAAACGATAATTTTATCGAGAGACAACGAAAAAGATTTAGCCGACGTGCCGGATGAAGTCCGCGAAGATTTAACGATTCACGTCGTTGATACGATTGACGAAGTTTTGAAATTCGCTCTGGAATCGGTCAAGGAAGCGGAAGTTCTCGATACGCCGCATATCTGGACAACCGATACGGCGGGTGATATTTCGGCGACGATTGAATAAGAGAAAGTTAAACAATCAGCGCGAAGAACAGTAAAAAAGAGGAGTAAGTTTTCTAAACTTACTCCTCTTTTTTCGTCGTTTAATTAATTCATACGTTCTACGGCACAAATGCATTCGGAATCGGCAAATCGGTTGCCGCGCCGAACGACACGCCGGTAAATCCAGCCGTCGAGCGGTTCAGATACCACGTTCCGTTTCTGAATACAGCGACATCTGCTTTACCGTCGCCGTCGTAATCGGCCGGCGTCGGCAAATCTGTCCCCGCGCCGAACGCGATGCCGGTAAATCCGACGGTTGACTGCTGTAGATACCAAGTTCCGTTTGACGGGCGAAATACGGCGACATCGGCTTTGCCGTCGCCGTCATAATCCGCCGGAACGGGTTTATCGTAGCCGTCGCCAAATTGCGACGCCGGTAAATCCGAGTTGACGCGGTCGTCTGGAATATACCAGGTGCCGTTCGCGGTCGAAAAACCGCAATGTCAGCTTTGCCGTCGCCGTCGTAATCCGCCGCCGACCGGTTTGTCGCCCGTTGCTGACCGAACTGCACGCCGATAAATCCGATTGATTGACTCGTTGCAGAATACCAGGTGCCGTTCGACGGACGAAAAACGGCGAATATCAGCTTTGCCGTCGCCGTCATAATCGGCCGGACGGGAATGTCATCAGCCGCGCCGAATGCGATGCCGGTAAATCCTGATTGACTTCTTTGCAGATACCAGGTTCCGTCGCGATAAACAGCGACATCGGTTTTGCCGTCGCCGTCATAATCGGCGGGAACGATTTTGTCGGTTGACGCGCCGAACTGAGACGCCGGTAAATCCGTTCTGTCGATTGCAGCAGATACCAGACGCCGTTTGATCGGACGAAAAACGGAAACATCGGCTTTGCCGTCGCCGTCAAAATCAAAGAGAGTTTTGCGAGAAACATTCGTGCAAATGCCCGCGCTGCCGGCATTATAAATTGATTGAACCTCCGTTATGCTAAGTGCGCGATTGAAGATTTGCACTTCATCAAGAACACCGTTAAATTTGCCGTCGTAACCGATTATCCCGCTTGTTCCGAAAACGAGTGGTTTCGATCCGTAATTGATCGTTACTGCGCCGGCTGTTGTCCCTTCAAGTTGACCGTTGACATAAAGCTTTGAAGCCGAACCGTCGTAAGTTCCGACGAGGTCGTACCACACACCTGTTGTTGCAATGCTGCTGCTATAAGCAATGATCTCCTGTCCGGCATTGCTCGCGACCGCGAAAGCTAATCGGTTTGAATCTGCTTTGGCTAAAGTATATGCTTCGTAGCCGCCTGCATTCTCTTTTAGAAGAAGATACTGAAGTCCGTTCGGCGCATTGCCGAGGGTGTTGGAGGACAGAGAGTTAAACTTCACCCATGCCTCTGCCGTTACCTGCGAAGGTCTCCATGTATCAGGAATCTGTAGAGCGTCGTCTATTCCGTCGAAGAGAAAAGCATTTCCTGCCTTTCCGGTCGCAAATGTCGTTCCGTTGAGCAAAGTCCCGTTGGCGGCTGCGATGGAATCGTTAGCATTGTTCTCGCCCCTATACCATGCGACTATTCCCGAAGCGCGAGGAGAACACGAAACGGGCGTGCCTGCGAAATTAACTGTTTGATTCCCTGAAACGGAGCTTAGAGTCTGACTTATAGGCGTGAAATAGTAGCCTGCCGGGTTCGGCGTAACCGTTTAGCTGCTTCCTCCGCCGACGGTAAATGAATAATTGCCCTGCGAATCGCTAAATGTCGAAAGCGGATAATGAACCGTTTAACAGTAAATTGATGTTCGGGAGCGGCGTTCCGGCGGCAGTAATTTGCCCGCTGATGGTATAAGGCGTAAATTCGACCGCGCCGATGTCAACCTGACTGCCCGATTGTCTGCAAAACCGCGCTGCTCTGTTGGTCAGAGCTTCTGGCGTTTCGCTTTTACCCGCAGTCCCGCCGATCGTTAAAACGCAGTTGTTTTTCCGGCGTTGATGGCAGGTGAAGTGGGAAGCGGAAGCAGCGTCGAAGTCGTTCCGCCGTTAAGCGCGTAATTTCCGAGTTGTGCGGGTTGGTCGAGTATATCGGAATTTTCCCAGCCGATTATCAAGTTTGTATTTGTATTGCCGATGAGATTATTGCCTAACGATCTCGTAACATTCGTCTAGTTAAAAGCAAGTTGATTATAAATATCCGGTGTTCCGCTGGTGCTGGTATTTCCGGCGATGATTGTGTTGCGAAATGTAAGCAAGTCATTGTTAGTGTCTTTGTAAATACCGCCGCCGTGACCGGAGTATGCCTTGTTTGCTGAAATAGTAGAATTTATAATTCTGCCCTCCAGGGTGCTCGATAAACGCTCCGCCCCTGCTTGCATAATTTCCATACAGCGTACTCTGTTGAAAAGTTGTAAGTTGTAAGTTGTCCGCATATCGCCGCCTATGAACGCTGAATTACCGCTTATTGTCGAACTCGTTACTTTTATTCCATAAATCCGCCGAAATTCCTCCGCCGCGTCCGTTTGTGGGATTCGCCGTGTTAGATTGAACTACTGAATTTGAAAGCGTTAAGCCTTGACGAGTATATATCCCGCCCCCAGTTTCGTGCACTATTATTACTAATGTAAGAAGTTGATATTGTTGCTGTTGGGTCACTTGTCCATATACCGCCTCCTTCTGATGCCGTGTTATTAGAAATGGTCGAATTCGTTATTGTTAACGAACCAGCGCCTGCAAATTCCTCCTCCGGAGGAACCCTCATTAGCCGTTACAATCGAATTTCTTAAAATGAGATTTGAGGATCTTTGTCTGATTTATGCCGCCGCCGCCTATAATCCCAACTGCTCCATCACAGTAACAATTATAATTTCTTCCATTAGTAATTGTTAAACCGTCTATTGTTGTGTTCGTATTGTAACAAAGGAAGTTGGAAAATCGAGAAGGTGTTATTGCCGGAAACTCGGAGTTTTTCCGCGCCGGTTGAATTAAGAATAGTCAGCGATTGAGCTTGAGTAGAATTAAGCGTCAAACTTCCGCTCGTCAGGTTTATCGTGCAGACGGCGTTCGCATCACAGTTCGGGTCGGTAAGCGGAATACTGAAAAGAATCGTATCATCAACCCCGTTTTGGTCAGCGAGTATTATCGCCGACCGCAAACTGCCCTGTCCGCTGTCGTTCGTAGTCGTTACGGTATATGTTGACGCTTCCGCCCGCAAGTTAATTAAACAAACAAAAGAAACAGCAATTAAAAACAAAAAAAACTTTCTCATAACTTAAACCCGCTATCGTTAATAAATGTCAAAAAGCACTGAACTAATGATTATCAGGAATGATTTGGGATGATAATTTTGTAGTGGGTTGATTTTCGCGCATCTTTGGGCACAAAGTCAACCTTTTATTGGTTGAAATGAAAAAACACAAGTTTCAAACGGCGCGTTGGCATTTGTTGTCACCGGTGATGAGGTTAAAAGCCTGGACGTTAATCTTCGCGGACACTTCGATTAGTGCAGAAAGTATCAATCGAGCGGTTCACAAAGACCTCAATCGGTGTTCGGAGTATTAAACGAGGGCTTGCCGAACACCTTAGTTAATGCAAAAAGTATCAAACGCGGTCTTGGTGAATACCTTGTCAGATGTTCTAAATATCAATCAGGTCTTTGTGAACCGCTCGATTGATACTGCCTAACACTTCCGGCGACAATTTGAACATCTGTGATGATACTGCCGAACCGCTGCGGAGTGATTCGGCAGTATCAAATTTAGTCAGGCGAGTTTAGGCGGGCGGATTTCCGCCGCCTTTTTTGCCCGCGTTGCGTTTGAATCTGCGTCCGAGCAGCGGCACGAGCGGGTCGAGATTTTCGCCTTTGCCATTGGCTTTGGCGTTGCGGTAAACGTCGAGTCCGGCGATTATCAAATCGCTTCCGGTCAGCATCTGCGTGTCGTCAACCGCGTCGAACAGCGAGGCTAACGCCACATAAACAGGCAGCATCGCTTCATATAATTCATTGTCCTTTCGCATTTCCGTCTTCTCGAATGAGCGCGGCATAAACGAATCGTCCTGTTCGACGATGTTTAATGCAGCTTCGACAAACGGGCGACCCGTTTCGCCCATTTTAAAAGCGATTGGCGTTCCTCAGGCGATAAATCAATGAGAAACGGCAAAAGCGCGTAGATGTCGTTGATAAATTGTAAAATCTTGTCGCGGTCGGCGGCTGATAACACCGCATCAATTTTGTTTTCCATATTTATAAATCTCCTTATTGGTTTTGATGTATTTAACTCATTGCTGAAATTGACACGGCTCTTACCCGTGCCTCGGTGGTAAATAATAAATTTAAGTTTTAATTCACTCTCGCTTAAAAGAAATTTGAACTCTAAAAAGTGCTTTAGAATTCAAAATCTATTTTTTCTAAATGTATATGTCATTTTTTGCGAAAACCTTTCACGATTTTTTTTGAAAAAAAACATTTGTTTTCTGTTAGGAGAAAATCTTACAAACGCAAAACTATTTGATTATGTGCCAAATACACTTTTGCTCCTTTATTTTTATCGGTAAAGTCGGGATACGGAAAGGATTTTGCAACGCTTCTTATTTTTTACGTAAAATTTTTGCCGTTCAAGGATATGCCTTGACTGTAATTGGGAGTGTTCGATTATCGCTAAAAAACTGATGTCATTTGTGTCTTCCGTGATCGAGCGAATCTGTGTGCTTCTGGGCGAATGTGTAGCGTTTGGCGGCGATACGCTGAACAGGTATGTTGCGCCCACCGGAACGTCTGCGAAACGATAATTGCCGAACGCGCCGCTCAGAACCGTTCGACTTTCGCCACTCGCGTCGGTCAGCGTCACCAGCACGTTGCGGATGCCGCGTCCGTCATCTTGTTGTTACTCTGCCGCCGACGATTACAACGGCTGGCGGTTGGCGCAAACGGCGGCGCAGTCCAAAAACCGCTTTTAAGCGAAAAGAGCATACTGCTCGACTGCGTTCCCGCAGCGGATTGCCCGGTTGTGCCTTCGATTTTATAGACGTTATTGGTTGCATCTTTGCTCGCGCCGCCGCCCGAAGCGACGACGGTTTGTTCGAGTTTGTAATCGCCTCCCGTTGCCACCTGCGCCGAAATCGCGCCCGTTAAAGCCAACAGCAAAAACGCCGCCTGCGCAATTTGAATAGAGTGAAATTTGTCAATCTTCATCTTATTTTTCTCCTTGTTTGAAACAAACCGCCGCTTCGGGTTTGAGCGAACAGACAATCGCTTTCAATTCGTCAATCTGTTTCTGCTGCGTTTCGATTTGTTCGCGCTGTTTTTTCACGGCTTCAAGCAACGTCGCGCCGTCCGCTTCGGTGAAATTGCCGAACGTGCAGGTCGAAATTTGATTTGAACCGTTGCGGCAGAGCGATGTGCTGCCCGCCGCGCCTAAACCGTAAACCACCACTTTGTCGCTGCCGTCTTCGCGTCCGAGCGCGATTGTGTTGCTCGCTTTGACAACCGAACTGCCGCCGATAGCGGTGGCAAAAATCAGGTCGGTTCCATCAACATCAGCTCTATATCCAATAAGAGTGTTGAAAGCTCCCGTGCTGTTGTTTTGACCGGTTCCATAACCGAAGAATGAATTGTTATTGCCGGTCGTGTTCACAAAACCCGCCTCTCTGCCGAAAAACGCATTTAACGCGCCCGAAGTGTTAAGTTTTCCGGCTTGGTAGCCGAAAAATGAGTTGCTGCCGCCGAACGTGGTGCTTAAACCGGAATTCGAGCCGAAAAATGAATTAAAGTCGGCTAAGCCGTTTGTCTTTCCGGCATCTTTGCCGAAAAATGCGTTATCGTCGCCGTAAGTGTTTGCGGCACCGGCATTCTGACCGAAAAATGAATTGCTGCCGCCCTCAGAAGTTGACGCGCCGGCTTCCGACCCGAAAAACGAGTTTTTATCGCCGCCCGCATTTGAAAAACCGGCTCGCCTGCCGAAAAATGAATTCTCGGTTCCTGTCATGTTCACTTGACCGCTGTTCATACCGAAGAACGAGTTGTTGCTGCCCGTCGTGTTCTTAAGACCGGCGAACGCGCCGATGAATTCGTTGAAACTCCCAGACGTAATCGAAGTTCCCGCATCGGTTCCGGCGAACGTATTGCTCGCGCCCGTGACGCCCGTATTACCCGCGCCGATACCGAGAAAGATGTTATTTGTTCCTTCATTGCTCAATATATGCTGTCCGCCGATGTTGTATTTCGTCGTCGCGTTGAAGATCGAGGCTTTGAGTGTGCCGCCCAATGTGCCGTCGCCGCTGATGCTGAAGTTGGAGGACTGCACCACCGCGTTTTGGTTTTGGATATAACTGCCGTCGCCTTCAGGCAAATCGAATGTTCCGGTAACGACGAATGTGCCGGGGACTTTAACAGTATCAAAATTTCTGCCTAAAACGACTGTATTGCTCGTGCTGACGGTCGCGCCCGCGCCGAGCGCGGAGGCGTATGTCAGATTGTTCGATGTAACATCCGCATTTTCTCCGAGGATTGTATTGAAGCTGCCAGTCGTATTTGTATCACCGGCGTGCGTGCCGAAAAACGAGTTGCCGTTGCCTGTCGTTGTAAATTCACCGGCGCGAGTGCCGAAGAACGAATTGACTTTTCCGCCAGTCGTTGTCCTGTAACCGGCAATCGCTCCGAAAAACGCATTTGCCGGTCCAGTCGTATTCACGCCCGCATCTACACCGGCATACAAATTGTCTAATCCGGCATTACTCAAAACGCGAACGCCGCCGAGATTAAACTGCGTCGTCGTGTTGACGATGCCCGCCGAAAGTGTGCCGCCCAATGTTCCGTTGCCGCCGATGTTGAAATTGACGCTCGGCTGCTGTGTGTTCGTGTTCTGTAAATAGTTCACGCTGCCTGCGGGAAAGTCCGACGCTTGAAGCGGTGAACTGGTAAAAGTCGTGCCGTTGCTGCGAAGAAAATTTCCCGAAGTGCCGGGCGAATTCAAACCCGTTCCGCCGTTCGCTAAAGATAGAACGCCCGTGATGTTGCTCGTCGGAACGGTGAAGTTGCCGGTTAATGTTCCGGCGACGTTGAGATTGCCCGGAACATTAACGGTGTCTAAATTTCTGCCCAAAACGACCGTGTTATTGGTTGTAACGACAGCGTTTGCGCCGAGCGCGGTGGCAAAGGTCAAGCTGCCCGAACCGAGGTTCGCGTTTTGCCCGATGATGGTGTTGTTGCCGCCCGTCGTATTGGAGAAACCGGCGCGTTTGCCGAAGAACGAGTTGCCGATGCCCTGCGTGGTCGAACCGCCGGCATTATAGCCGACGAACGAATTATCTTCGCCCTGCGTGTTCGACGCGCCCGCGCCGACACCGACAAATAAATTGTCCTTCCCCGCGTTGGTTAAAATGCGATTGCTGCCGATGTTGAATTGCGTTCCCGCCGCGAAGATATTCGCGCCGCCGATGCCGTCAATATTGAAGTTGGCGGCGGTTTGCTGCATTGTCCGGTTGCGTATAAACAGCGTCGTGTCGGTTTGCACGAACTGATTCGCCGATGTGCCGCCGAGCTGCTGAGAATTTTGAGCCTCTGCCGCGTTAACGGCATTGACGGCGTTAACGGCATTGACGGCATTCAGAGCGTTCTCGGAATTCGTTGCATTAATGGCGCGAACCGCATACGGTGCAGAAGTAATCGGCTGGCGCGGTGTCAGCGTCGTATATACGCCGGTTTCCGCGCCGCGCCGCACGGCGATTTCAATCAAACGGTTCGCGCCCGGAAACGCCGCCTGCCCGAAGTCGAGCTGCACGGTGAATATGCCGTTCGACACCATTACATTGTTGCGCGTAATCGTCGTGCCGATTTGTGCGCCGCTTTCGTCATAAAGCGAGAACTGCAAATCATATTCGGCATTTGCCGCCAGCGTCGTGTCGGTCAAGCGACCTTGATAAGTAAAAAAGGTAGTTTGCGCTTGAACTGCGCTTGACGAAAAGAACAGCGCGAAAAGCGTCAAACCTAACGAACGCGCTAAAGCTGATAATTTCATATTGTTTCCTCCAGTTGCCTGTCTGTCACTAGGCGCGACGGCTGACAGTCGCGCTTGAAGTCAAATTTTTTTCGTGTCCTTAGATAACCTCAATCTATTTACAAGTGGAAAAATGATGAAAAACATTTCGGAAAATTTTTTGGCAATTAATCTCGCCGAATTTGTCGCGTCGCGGTGACGCTTTTCTGTTGCCTGCTCGAATTGGTAAAATAATCAATTCGACTAACGTCAAAATTCATATCTATCAGCAATGAGCATTAAACAAATTACGGTTCGCGGTGCGCGTCAGCACAATTTGAAAAATATTAATGTCGAGATTCCGCGCGATAAATTAACGGTTATCACCGGTTTATCAGGTTCGGGCAAATCCTCTCTGGCGTTTGATACGATTTACGCCGAAGGGCAAAGGCGTTACGTCGAATCGCTTTCGGCTTATGCGCGACAGTTTCTCGACCAGTTGGAAAAACCCGATGTTGATTCGGTCGAAGGTTTGAGTCCGGCGATTTCGATTGAGCAGAAAACCGTTTCGCGTTCGCCCGCGTTCGACGGTCGGAACTGTCACAGAGATTTACGATTATCTGCGTCTGCTTTTTTCGTCAATCGGTCAGCCGCACTGTCACCAATGCGGTTTGCCGATTACGCGCCAGATCGACCGAACAAATTGTCGCCAGTGTTATCGAATTGCCCGAAGGCGAACGCGTGATGATTCTCGCGCCGCTGGTTCGCGGGCGCAAAGGCGAATTCAAAAAAGAACTTGAAAAACTCCACAAAGACGGTTTTATCCGCGCCCGCATTGATAATGAGCTTCGCGCTCTGGACGAGGAAATCAAACTGGACAAACGCAAAAATCACACTATTGAAGTAGTCGTTGACCGGCTTTTGATTAAGGAAGGCGTTAAAGATCGGTTGACCGAATCAGTTAAAACTGCCCTGAAATTAACCGGCGGCGCGGTTTTGGTTTCGATTGTGGACGGCGAGGAAAAACTTTATTCGGAGAAAATGGCGTGCGTCAATTGCGGCATTAACATCGCCACTTTGGAGCCGCGCTCGTTTTCGTTCAACTCGGCTTACGGCGCGTGCAGAAAATGTCAGGGTTTGGGAACAATTTTGGAAATTGACCAGAATAAGATTTTGCCTGACCAGACACAAACCGTCGGCAAAATCAAGTTTTTGAACGAAACTGACAAAGCGGGCGGCAAATTCTTAAACTCGGCTCTAACGGCAATCATCGAAAAATTCGCGGGCGACGATAAACTCGGATCGCCCGACGAAGAAGCAAAAACGAAAAAGACAAAAGGGAAAAAACCGAGCGGCGCGGCGGCTGATTTGTTGAAGTATCAATTCGCCGATTTGCCGCCGGAAATCAAAGACGCATTTTTCAACGGTACGAAAAAGCGTCTGACGTTTGAGCAGGGCGGTTACAAATACGAATCCGATTGGAAAGGCGCGGTTCGGGCGATGCGTGAGCGAATGGAAAATCCACCGTCGGAAAAAGTTCGCGCCGCGCTCGAAGAATTAGTGTCGCCCGTTGATTGTCCGGCGTGTGAAGGCAAACGCTTACAGCCGGAAAGTCTGGCGGTGCGTGTCGGCAATCTCGGAATCGCCGATTACGTAGAATTGACGATTGACGAAGCGATTGAGCGATTCGACGAAATTGAATTAAATCAGCGCGAAACGAAAATTGCGGGTTTGGTTTTAAAGGAAATCAAAGAACGTCTGCGGTTTTTGCAAGCGGTCGGTTTGGGTTATCTGACGGTTGACCGCGCATCGGGAACTTTGTCGGGCGGCGAAGGTCAGCGCATTCGTCTGGCGACGCAAATCGGCTCGCAGCTGCGCGGCGTTCTTTACGTTTTAGACGAACCTTCAATCGGTTTGCATCCGCGCGACAATCAAAAATTGCTGGAAACTCTGCACAAATTGCGAGATTTAGGCAATACGGTTTTAGTCGTCGAACACGACGCGGAAACTATCGAGCAAGCCGATTACGTCGTGGATTTGGGACCGCTCGCCGGTTCGCACGGCGGAGAAATCATTGCCGTCGGAACGCCTTCGGAAATTGAAAAATCAGCCGAATCTTTGACGGGAAAATATCTCTCGGGTGCGATGCGAATCGAAGTGCCGGATGTACGGCGTTTGCCGAACGGCGCGAAAATCGTCGTGAAGGGAGCGCGGGCGCATAATCTGAAAAACATTGACGTAGAATTTCCGCTCGGACTTTTGACGGTTGTGACCGGCGTTTCCGGTTCTGGAAAATCAACGCTGGTCGAGGATATTCTTTATCCCGCATTGTATAAATTCGTATATAAATCGGAGGTTGAACCGCTTGAACACGATTCGATTAAAGGTTTGGAACTCGTTGATAAAATCATCGAAATTGATCAATCGCCAATCGGCAGAACGCCGCGTTCAAATCCGGCGACTTATACGGGACTTTTTACGCCGATTCGAGAACTTTACGCGATGCTTCCCGAATCGCGCGAACGCGGCTATAAAACCGGCAGATTTTCCTTTAACGTCAAAGGCGGACGCTGCGAAGCGTGCGAAGGCGCGGGCGTGAAAACCATCGAGATGAATTTTCTGCCCGACGTTTACGTGTTATGCGATGTCTGTCGCGGCGCGAGATATAACCGCGAAACTTTGGCGGTAAAATACAAAGGGTTATCAATTGCGGATTTGCTCGACACGACGATTGAAGACGCGCTTCCGATTCTCGAAAATATTCCGAACATCAAAATCAAACTGCAAACACTGCTTGATGTCGGTTTGGGTTATATTAAGGTCGGTCAATCTTCCACGACTCTGAGCGGCGGCGAAGCGCAGCGCATCAAACTCGCTAAAGAATTATCGAAACGCGCGACGGGAAAAACGATTTACATTCTCGATGAACCGACGACCGGTTTGCATTTCGCCGACGTTCATAAATTGCTCGACGTTCTGCAAAGATTAGTTGACACGGGCAACACGGTCATCGTCATCGAACACAATCTCGACGTGATAAAATCCGCCGATTATATCATTGATCTCGGACCCGAAGGCGGCGCAAACGGCGGCAGAGTCGTCGCGCAGGGAACGCCCGAAGAAGTAGCGAAAGTTAAAAAATCTTATACGGGACAGGCTTTGAAATCCCTGCTCGGATGAAATTTAACCGCCTGATTTTACCGCTGCCTGCACGGTGTTGACTGTAATTTCCGGCGCGGTTGAGTCAATCAGTTGCAGCAGTAAACTCAATCGAACTTCGAGCCGCTGAAAGCCGTTGACGAATGACATTGTGCGGTTGAAATCTTTGGTTTTGAGCGTCGTTAAAATCGGGTTCAGATTGTAAATGCCGACGACTCCGCCGTAAGCATTAATTATCATCTCGCCCTGGCGCATTGTTCCGTCATTGCGGTATTTGGCGACGATGGCGGACGCTTCGGCGAATTCGTTGATCGGCTGAGTCATCGGTTCAATTATTTGAAACGACTGTTCCGGTTCGATTTCGGCGAGCGTTACGCCGAGCTGCATTAAATTTCCCATATCTTCTAAATTTTCTGCCGGTTCGGAAATCAGAGAGCGAGCTTGTTGAAGAACAGCGACGGTCTGCTTTTTATTTTCTTCCGGGTTTTTTTGGTAGATGCTCGTCGCCAGTTGGACGAGAAAGGAAAAACGGGAATTTTCATTCGGAAGCTGATTAATCAGCATATTCGCTTCATCGAATTTCTCGTCCGCCATCGCTTTGGAAATCAATCCGTAGTTTATCTGCGAAAGATAATTTTCCGTATCTTCCTGCGACATTTTACTGGTGATAATTTTCTGCGCCTGTGCGATATTGCCGTTCTGCGCGGTTTTTTCCGCGGCGGCGTAATACATCTGGCTGCGTAACGGATTCCGAATATTTGTCGGCTTCGGAGAGAATTTTTTCCGGCGACGGATTGCTCTCCATAAATTTTTCATAAGCCGAATATTCGCGCCGTTCACCGGTATTTTCTAACTTTGCCTGACGTTTTTTTACCGCCGCCAGATTTTCCGGCGAGTATTTTCCGATGATCGGCATCAGCGATTCAAAATCACCGTATTCATCTTCGCTTTTGAGCAGTTGACGAGCGACCAAACCGGTTAAATCGCGCAGTTTTCTTTCATCAACCGGCACTAATTTTTCACCTTCTTCGGGTTTTTTGCCGAACTGTGTAATGAAACTCGATGCCAGACTCAAATCCTGATTAGGTTTGTCAAAATCAGTCGCCAGCAGTTTGTCGGCAACGTCTCCGGCAAATTGAACGGCGAGTTCCGGGTTTTTGATGTTGAGTTTATCAATCAGTGAAATGGCTTCATAGGTCACTCCTTTCGATAAACTGTCACGAATTAATTTCAAAGCCTTTTGCGGGTTTTGGTCGCTGACGCGCGAAATGAGTGATTGCTCGTAATAAATCTCGGTCTGAATAAATTGCTGGCTGGTCGGCTTTTTTAACTCTTCAGGATTCGTCAAAATCGCCGTCAGTTTTGCCGGACGACTTTGATAAAAAGCATCAAGCGCGAATTCGGCATCGCGGGCGGCAATTATCGTCAAAATTTCCTGTCTGGGCGAAACACCGTTTATCAAATTATACAAAATCCCCGCCTGTTTTTTGTCTGCCTCGGCTTGCGTCTGCGCGGCGATTACTTCATTGACAGCGGATTGGAAAAAAGCTCGGGCGCGTTTTTCGTCGTAACGCCAATACGCCTCGCCGAGTTTTGCTGCAATGAGCGCACGGTTTTCGGAAAGCCGCAACGCTTCACCGTCTTTGGAAATCAAATCCAGCAAAGCAAGCTGCTGTTTTTCAGCTTCCTTTTTTTTGTCGTCGGCAGACTGCGCCAATGCGAAATTAACGGAAAAAACAATCAAAAGCGAAAGCAAAAACAAACGCGATTTATACATATTAAAGCCTCGAAAAATTACGAAAAATTATGATTCTTCCTTCTTCCAATTTAAAGAGTCTGAACGGCAAAGGAAGGTTGCCGCCGACGCAAATTAATTGACGGCTTCCAAAAAATCAATTGCGCAAGTTCAGCGATAAATTTACGCTTTTTGAACGGCGTGTGCGAAAAATCTTGCGCGTTCAAATTTCGCAGTTGAATTTAAAGTTTAGATTGGAAAATCATTTGGTTTGAATTGCCTGAATCATTTCCTCGACGGCGCGGTAAAGTCCGACGAAAACGGCGCGGGAAATAATGTTATGTCCGATGTTAAATTCAGTAATACCCGCAATGGAGGCGAGCGCGGCGATGTTGCGGTAAGTCAAACCGTGTCCGGCGGCGACGATTAAATTGAGCGATTGAGCGACGCTTACAGCCTGTTTGATGCGTTCGATTTCCGTTTGCGCTTTTTCAAAACCTGCTCCGTGCGCGGCGCGTGAAGATAAAGTCAGTTCGGCATATTCGGCGGTGCAGAGTTCGATTTGCTGCGCTCCGACTTTTTGCGCCGCTTCGATTTGTTTTTCATCCGGGTCAATAAAAATGCTGGCGAAAATCCCCGCGTCTTTTAATCTTTCAACCGCGGCTCGCACGTTTTCAAAGTTTCCGGCAACATCCAAACCGCCTTCGGTCGTAATTTCGTTCGGATTTTCGGGAACGAGTGAAACAGCATCGGGTTTGGTCGCAACGGCGATACTTATCATCGCATCGGTCGTCGCCATTTCGACGTTTAGATACGTCGTGACGACTTCGCGCAAAATCGAGATGTCGCGGTCTTGAATGTGCCGCCGGTCTTGCCGGATGTGAACGGTAATGCCGTGCGCTCCGGCTTGCTCGCAAACAACTGCCGCCGAGATAATGCTCGGCTCGATGGTTTTTCTGGCTTCCCGAATCGTGGCGACGTGATCAATGTTGACGTTTAATTTTGCAGTCATAAATAATAGATTGCCACAAAAAGGCGCAAAAATCACAAATAACTTTAATTTTGCTCGGTGGTTTTCGCGGTTTTTTTGCAGTAATGCCTATTTTCCATAAATGCCGCGTTTGGCGTTGCGGCGGATTTGACTTAATTCGGTAATCATCCGGCGCGTGTCGCGCAACACGCTAACCTTTGAGCCTTCGACATTGTTCCAGCGCACGGGAATTTCTTTCAGGCGCAATTTGTGGTGCGCGGCGACGAACAGAAATTCGACATCGAAGCCAAAACGGTCAATCGTCATTTTTTCCAGCAGCGGGCGAAACGTTTTCATATTAAATGCCTTGAAACCGCACTGCGTATCGGCGAACGGCAAGCCGGACATTGTTCGGATTATTAAATTCATCACTTTGCCGCCCTGTTCGCGCCGCCACGGTTGATGCGTGCCGATTAAACTTCTGTCTAAAGCGCGTGAGCCGAAAGTGACATCGTAATCGCCGGTTTGGATCGGTTTGACGAGTTTCGGCATTTCCTCAATCGGCGTTGATAAATCAGCGTCGGAGAAAACGGCGATGTCGGCGGCGGCGGCGATAAGTCCGGTTTTGACGGCGAAACCTTTGCCGCGATTTTCTTCATAACGAATAACTTTTGTCTGCAAATCCGGGAACTCAAATGTGACGGCTTCGGCGATTTTGGCAGTGTCATCTTTTGAACCGTCGTCAACGACAATCAGTTCGGCGGACAGTTTTTCCCGTTCGATATAAGCGAGAATTTGCTTGATCGAATCGCCGAGTCTGGTTTGTTCTTCGAAAGCCGGAACAACTATGGAAATCGCAGGTTTCATCTGACAAAAGGCTAATGGTAAATTCTTGGCGGCAAAAAGTAAATCAGTATCGAACATAAAACGTTAAAACTCCACACAAAACAGTCCATCGAATAATGAAATAAAGACACAAATCAACGAATCATCCTGAAAAAGCTGTCAAATGTAATCATTTTGAAATTTGCGTTACGGCGCATACCAATTGTCCTGCAATCAAAACCAATCTTCCTTTGAGAGAAGCCGGAGACGTTTAGCCGTAACCTATCTGCGTGTTAGTGAAACTAATTGCCGTATTCGGGGAAAGAAGCTCGCCTATGGGCGATGAAATGGCGAATTTCCGAATTCATCGTGCCGGACAGTGTGAATTTTTATCTCGAACTCAGATGGTTTTAAGGCTTTAGCGACAACCGAAAGCAGACTTTTGGAAACTAATTTGTGTTATAGTTTTAGAGGTTTGGAGCAGAAAATTAATGAGCAGAAAGTTTGGCATAATTGCAATCATATTAGTTATCATCGGGGCGGTCGTCGGCGGCATTTTCGGCAGACTTCCCGTTACGACAACGGCTGATTCTTCTGTTACGCAGGAAAAAGTCGTGACCGATTACACGGAAGCACTCGGCGTAATTGATACGAATTACGTTGCGCCGATTGACCACGAGAAAATTTCCGAAAGTTCGATACAGGGAATGCTCTGGACGCTTGACCCACATTCGTCGTTTTTCACGCGCAACGAGTTTCGCAAACTCTACGAAGATCAGTCATCGCAGTTTTACGGCATTGGTGTTTCTATCCTGCAGCATCGTGACGGCGTTTATGTCCAGTCGATTATTCCGAATACGCCTGCCGACAAAGCCGGACTTCATTACGGCGATAAATTCGTCGAAATCGAAGGCAAAGATTCAAAAAAATATACGAGCGCAGAAGTTTCCAAAAACGTGCGCGGAGAAAAGCGGAACTTCGGTTAATTTGAAAATTGATCGTCCGGGAAGCGATAAGCCGGTAGAATTCAATATCGTGCGCGGCGGCGTTCCGCTGCCTTCGATTCGCAATTATTTTATGCTCAAAGACGGCGTTGGCTACGTCGGTTTCACGGGCGGTTTTCAGGAAACGTCAGCCGACGAACTCGACGAAGCGATTGCCGCCTTGAAAAAACAGGGAATGAAAAGCCTCGTGCTTGATTTGCGCGGAAATCCGGGCGGACTTCTGCCGCAGGCAATCGAAGTCGTCAGCCGTTTTGTTCCGGGCGGTCAAACCGTCGTTTCGGTCAAAGGTCGCTCGCGGTATGCGCAATCGCAGGAACTTCGCGCGGTCGGCAATAAGACGGAAAATTTACCGCTCGTCGTGATGATCAACGGCGGTTCGGCTTCGGCTTCGGAAATCGTCGCCGGCGCGATTCAGGATTACGGGCGCGGAATTATTGTCGGTTCGGACAGCTTCGGCAAAGGTCTCGTCCAGAGAGTTTTCCCGCTGCCGTTCGGAACCGGTTTGACGCTGACAACGGCGCGTTATTACACGCCTTTCGGACGCTCTTTGCAGAAGGATTATTCGAGCGGTTCGATTTACGATTATTATTCAAGTCACAATGACGACGACGCGACCAAAGATACGAAACCGAAGCCGGTCGGAAGTCCTGTGAAAACGGCGGGCGGCAGAGTTTTCAATAGCGGACGCGGCATTGAACCGGACATTAAAGCTGCCGCGCTCGCCTTTTCGCCGCTTCGCGCCAGACTCAGCGACACGGCTTTTTTCTTCGTTCGCCAGCTCGTCGGCGGGCAAATCAAAGGTTTTGAGAATTTCAAGGTCGAACATCAGAATTACAATCAAACAGTTGAGCAGACGGATTTTCAAGTCAACGATAAATTGCTCGAAGCCTTTCGCGCCTTTGTTATAAAAGACAAAAACAACGGTTTGACGGCGGAAAATATTAACAGCCAGCTTGATTATGCCAAATCACGCATTCGTCAGGAACTCGCCACCGCTAATTATTCGGACGAAGCCGGACGACAGGTTCTGCTCGAAAACGACCCGCAAATTTTGAAGGCGATTGAAGCGT
This sequence comes from Pyrinomonadaceae bacterium, assembly GCA_963761145.1. Taxonomy (GTDB): domain Bacteria; phylum Acidobacteriota; class Blastocatellia; order Pyrinomonadales; family Pyrinomonadaceae. The sequence goes on along the minus strand of CAVXFU010000001.1, from coordinate 668,757 downwards.
TTCCCGAAGCCAGAAAATTACTGGAAACCTTTATGGCGAACAAATAGTTTCAAAAGATTAGCCGGATAACGATGTGGAAAAGTAGGTTGATGCGATGCAATCAGACTTTTTCACATTTTTACTTTTCGGCTTTTTCGGATTCTTAGAGTAAAATATCTCCGTCGCAAGAATGTATGTATAAACAAATTGGACTTATCACGGGCGGCGGAGACGCACCGGGCTTGAACGCCGTTATCAGGGCGGCGGTTCGCACGGCAGTCGGCGAGTTCGGGATGAAGTGTGTTGGCATCGAAGACAGTTTTGAAGGTTTGGTTGGTGAAACGCAGTTGATGAAACTGACTACGAAAAGCGTCGGCGGAATTCTGCCGCGCGGCGGAACGATTCTCGGCACGCGCAACACAGGAAGTTTCTGCTGTTTCGTTGACGGAAAATCGTTCGTTCCCGAAGAATCCATTCAGGAAGCGATTGAAAATATGCGCCGGTTTGAAATCGAAGCACTTGTCGTTATCGGCGGCGACGGAACTTTGGGTATCGCCGAACAGTTTCACCGGCACGGAATTCCGGTTATCGGCGTGCCGAAAACGATTGACAACGATTTGGCAGCGACCGAATTGACGTTCGGCTTTATGACGGCGATTGATATCGCCACCGAAGCCCTCGATCGTCTGCACACGACCGCCGCGTCGCATGACCGCGTGATGATTCTCGAAGTAATGGGCAGACACACCGGTTGGATCGCGCTGCACGCCGGACTTGCCGGAAGCGCGGACATTATTTTAATTCCCGAAATTCCGTTTTCATTCGAATCAATGGTGCAGAAAATCGTTTCGCGCGAGAAAAGCGGTTCGCGCTTTACGAATATCGTCGTCGCGGAAGGCGCGGTCGAAGTCGGGAAGTCGGAGATTTATAAATCGGCGGGAAATATTAAAACCGCGCCGCGACTCGGCGGTGTCGGCGAACTTATCGGGCATAAGCTCGAAGAAATGACGGGCAAAGAAGCGCGCTGCGTTGTGCTTGGACATCTTCAGCGCGGCGGCAGTCCGAACGCCTTTGATCGAATGCTCGGAACAAATTTCGGCGCGTGCGCCGTTCGCGCTCTGGCAAACGGACAAACGGGAAAAATGGTCGCTCTGCAAGCCGGAACTGTCGTTACAGTGCCGCTTTCGGAGGCAATCGCCAACATCAAAAAAGTTTCGGTTGACGGTCAGTTAGTCCGCACGGCACGCGACATCGGAATCTCATTTGCCGCGCCGAAAGAATCAGGATTTTAATAAAGTATAAGAGCAAAGAACTGAGTGTTGCGAAAAAAAGTTAATCCGCAACTCTGAAAAATCAGCTCTCAATAACATTTATGGAAGCAGTCAGAAAAAAAATACTAACGGAAATGGCGGAACTCGAAAATGAATTGCGCTTCAAGTTGCCGAAAGAAATTCAAAAGGCGCGTGAATTTGGCGATTTGAAAGAAAACGCCGAATACAAAGCTGCGATGGAACGCCAGAAAATGGTGATGGCGCGAGTTATCCAGTTGAGCCAGCGGTTAAGCGAAGTTGATAATATTGATTTATCGAAAATTCCGACCGACAGCATCGCTTATGGTTCAACAGTCGTTTTATACGATTTGGACACGGATGAGGAAATAACTTACCGGCTGGTTACGTCAGAAGAGAGTGCACCGGAAAACGGATTGATTTCTACCGTTTCGCCAATCGGACAATCATTAATGGGCAGAGAAGAAGGCGACGAGGTAAAGGTAAAAACCCCGAAAGGCGAACGTCATTTTGAAGTGAAGAAATTGAAGACGATTCACGAGCAGCAAAATTAGCGGTAAACGGTAAGTGGATGTCAAAAATTGACCACTTACCGTTTACTATTTACCATACAACACTAAATAATGTTTGGAGCAAGCATCAGACATTTCGTTCTTGTTGCTTTAAGTCATTTTGTTTTCAATATTTACAGGTATTAGGAATATCTTCAATAATATGAGATGTATCTAATAATGTAACCGTTTGTCGTCAAAATCCTGCTTTTAGACTGCTTTTGCGAATTTTCTATTTTCCATTTTCTTGATCGCATCTGCTTTATAACTTTCCGACGGATGCGCATAACGTGAAATCGTCTTTAATCCGCTATGTCCTAAAATTTGCGATAAAGTTAAAAGATCAATGCCGTTTTCGACGGCGCGGCTGGCGAACGTATGACGGCAATCATAAAGCCGGAAATTCATCTTTAAGCCGCTCCATTGTTCGAATGTGCATCTTCTCTATCGTTTCGGTTGCCGGAGCGAAAATCTTCATCATTCTGCGGAAAAAGATTTTCGCCTTTGAATCTGTTCAAGCTGACCGCGCAAAACGTCATTTGCCTTTTTCGCTTAAATGAACTTGTCGAACCGACGCTTTTGTTTTGCCTTTTGTAACTTTCAAAAAGCCTTTATCAAAAAAGACTTCATCGCGCTTAATCCGATAGACTTCGCCGCATCTCATACCAGTTTCGAGCATTATAATTGCGATATCTTGAAGCGGCTGCGGAGCAAGCAAGCAAATATAGTTTTTCTTCATCGTCGGATAAAACATGAAAATTCTGCATCATTTTCTTTTAACAGTTTGACCGTTCGCGCCGCATCGCTGCGCAAAATATCTTCATTAACCAATCGCTTGAAAATCTTCTTTAGCGTTATCAATTCACGGTTGACCGTTCCGCGTGTAATATTCGTCATTTGTTTTTCTTGACGTTTGACTGCTTCGCCAAACGATAAACTTTTCGACATCTTTTGATTCGATTGAATCAACTTTCTTTTTCCGAAAAAATCAACTAAAAGCTGGACTGCAAAATCTTCTCGCCTTTCGGTTGATTTTTCCGCGTGACTGAACTTTTGACCAGTCCAGAAAATCTTTTGCGGCTTTCTCAAACGTCGGCGCTTCTTTTTTCGGTTTGATGCCGATTCGACCTAAAGCAAATTCGTGCCGGAAAGCGGCTTCAATCGTCAAAGCATTGCGTTTGTTGGCGACCTTTAGTTGATTGCTGGACAAGCTCGCCGTCAAAGGTGAATTTCATCCACCAAAATTTACTATTCGGACGTTTATAAAGTGCCATTATTTTTTAATCCTCGATTTGAAATGATTGTCTTGTTTTTCTTTTAACGCTTTTATTTCGGCTAATCTTTTTTGATTGCCTAAGTCATCAGCACATTTTTTTATACCGCAAGTTTCAGCGTTTTTCTTTTTTGCCCAAAATATGCGACTGCAAATTTTACATCTACGCAATCGGCTGTCATCAAACGTGCCAATTAAAGAAGCCAGCCCAGTGATATAAAGTTTCCGGCATCATTTCTTTTAACAACGGTTGAAACAGATAACGGATAAGAATCCCAATTCATTAAAGTAAAATCCTCGAAAGTTATACTGCCTGGTTTTAATTGTCGGCTTGCTTCTGCCTCGCACATCTTTTGTCTTTCCGTTTCTAATCTTTGTAAAAGCAAAATCATTGAACTTCGCATAGCAAAATATTCTATATATATTCCTGCTTTTGTTTGAATGTTATAGGTATTTACCATACCCGGCTTTGCTATTCCGAACGGGTCAACGTGCATCATTGTCTCGTATTCAATATGCTGTCGAAATTCTTCTGGAGTGCCTTCTAAACAAACATTTAATATGTTGGTTATTGAAGGCGCAGCGTGTTTATCGCCCGTTTGCTCACGTATCAATTGCCTTTGATCCAGCATTTCTATATCAAATGACTTCAATTGAAAATACGGCGGCAATAGATTTACTTGCCGGATCAATTCCAGAAGTTCCGTCGAACATTCGGAAACCTTTTTATAATTTCTAGCCATATACAATTAACATTGCCTCAACTGCTTTTATTCCATTGTATCTCTGAATTGCTTGAGTTACCCGTAACCATTCAATAAACTTGCTGTCAATACAGTATCACAGAGAAAATGGACTGTAAAACTTAATTGTATAAGGAAAAAAACAAATGCTAGAAACAATAACAGAAACACAAAACAGATTGGCTTATTCAGTGGAGGAATGTGCGGCTTTGACTTCAATTTCAAAAGCAATGCTGCGTAAAGAAATTAAAGCCGGGCGGTTAAAGGTCAAACGCGCCGGGCGCAGAATTTTAATTTTGAAAGATGATTTTATCTCATTCTTTGAACGAAGGAGAAAACCAAGATGAAAAGCTGAAAAAGCCGATGCTCGACACATTGGCTCAAATAAAAACTTAACTTACGACTTAACTATGAACAACGATACATCAAACCAAAATAAATTTCAATTCAGTTCGCGGCGTGAACTGCTCGAACAATCGAAACTTTCACGCCTTCCCGAACGCCACTGTTTACCTTCCTGCGACTTTCCGCAAAAAATCCGGCTGTCGTGTGCGTCAGATGCGCGCGGCAATAGATACTGACAGCGTGATTCAGAAATCGTTTAGCGGCTGCCGGAAATGCGTCGGCATTTACGGACGGCTCGACGCGGCACACGCCGACAACGCCGACCGGGAAAAGCGCCAGAAAAACTGACACGATTCGCGCTGGAGGTGAAACGATGACACCGCAACCCAAAACAAAAACAATTGATGCCGATGCGATCCGCGCCGAATTTGAAACACTTTCCAAACCAAGCGGCAAAGCAAAGGTGTCTACACAACAGCGCGCGGAAATCTTAAATGCGATTTTAATAACGCTTGAGAAGATAGATGATTTTTACGCGCTCGCCGGGCTAGAAAAAGGCGACCAGTTACCGCAAAAACATTTGATTGTTATATGCGTCAATGAACTTTTAAGACAGGTTAAGGAAAATAATCTTGACCTTGCCCGAAAAGATGATTTTATTTTCGCTTATAACGGCGCGTCCTGGAAAGAATTTTCACGGGAAACGATGAAGCACTTTCTAGGAAAAGTAGCGGCAAGGCTCGGTGTGCTATCGCTCGAAGCGCAGCATTACGAATTTCAAAATAAATTATATTTACAGTTTCTCGCATCCGCTTATTTTGAACCGATCAAACCTAGAAGCGATAAAGTTTTAATCAATCTGCAAACCGGCACTTTTGAAATATCGCCGGACTCACAGCAATTAAGAGATTTTTCAGCAAAGGATTTTTTAACCTACCAGTTACCGTTTGAATATGACGAAACGGCGAATTGTCCAATTTTTCAATCGTTTCTCGACAAAGTTTTGCCGGAAAAAGAATTGCAGTATATTCTTGCGGAATTTTTCGGTTACGTTTTTACCAAAGGCTTGAAAATGGAAAAGGCTTTGCTTTTGTATGGAAGTGGCGCAAATGGTAAATCAGTTGTTTTTGACGTTATGAACGCGCTACTGGGTAAAGAGAATATCGCTAACTTTTCGCTCTCTAATCTGCTCGAAGAACATAACCGCGCTTTAATCGCTCATAAACTTCTAAATTACGGCTCGGAGATTAACGCCACGCGCACACGCGACGAATTTAAGAATCTTGTTTCTAACGAACCGATCCAAGCCCGGCTTAAATACGGCAATTCATTTCACAATGGAAAATTACGCGAAACTTGCTTTCAATTGTAATGAATTGCCGAAAGACTTCGATCATCAACACGCTTACTTTCGTCGGCTCTTAATTATTCCTTTCCGCGTAACAATTCCTGAAAACAAACAAGATAAAACACTTGCAAAAAAAATTATCAAAAAAGAACTTGCCGGGGTTTTCAACTGGATTATTGACGGTTTGAAGCGACTTTCTCAAAACCGAAAAATTCACGGAAAGCAATCTTGTAAATGAAACGCTCGAAACCTATAAACGCGAATCTGACAGCGTAGCTTGCTTTGTCGGTGAAAACTTACGCAATCCAAGTGCGTTAGCTTATATCTGCTCAAAGCATTTATGCCCGATTATCGCTCATATTGTCTTGAACTACGCATCTGCCTTTAAAAGAAATCAAATTTCAAGCAACGGCTTGAAAACAAACGGCTTTCAAATTGATACAGATGAATAACGGAATGCTAGTTTATCTGACTAAAGGACTAGCCAAGAAAAAGATTTTTAGAAATCATCTTCACAATCTTCACAAAATCCACATTTTCAAAAGTCATGAAGTTGTGAAAAGTTGTGAAGATCAAAAACAACTCTTTTTCCTGACCTATTATGATTCAACTCGAAAGATACCAAGGAATGAAATCACGGCACACTTGCCCGGCGTGTAATCACAAAAACGCAATTCACGCGGTTATGTTGACGATGCCGGCAATTATATTGCTGATAATGTCGGCATGCTGCAACCGTTCATCTAAATGCGGTTATCGTTACACGCCGAAACAATACTTTGCCGACAATCCGCAAACCGAAAACGCAAACTTTAAGCAAAAGTCAAAAAAAGAATCAATTCAAATTATGGCTTTGCCAAAAGCAAATTTCTGAAAGTTCAACTCTCAGAAATCAGAACCAAATCCGCTTTGATTTTATCGCGCCGGAACATCTACCGCGACGCTTATCAATTACGACCGAAACGCTTTTGTGCAATTTCTTTTTGAATCTTGTTCCCGGACTGCTCCGAAGAAATTCAAGACGTTTTGAAAATGTATCTTGTCGGAAGCTTATCAAGATTACACTTGCTTTCCACAAATTGACCGATTGAACCGCGTTTGCAAGGCGAAGCTGATCAGATTCAACCGAGAAACAGGCAAACGTCTCAAAGGCGAATTACGATACTTCGTCTTTGGTTAGAAAATTAAAACTCAAAGAAGATTTTCAATTATAAACAAATCTTTTTCGGTGAACATCTTTTGCCGAAATATCCAAACAAACCAATTGCGATTGTCGAAGCCGAAAAAACGGCAATCTATAGCAAGTCTTTGTTTTCCCAATTTTGTTTGGCTGGCGACTGGCTCAAAACAATGGCTCAAAGCCGAAAGGCTAAACGGCTTGACGGGCGGCAAATAATTCTTTACCCGGACGCGGACGGCTTCGAGCTTTGGCAAGGCAAATCGCGCAGGAAGCGAAAAGGCAAGGCTTAACGGTCAAAGTATCTTACTTTGATAGAAAACCACGCCACAGCCGACGCAAAAGGAAAACGGTTACGACCTGGCAGACTATTTGATAAATCAGCAAAACGAAATAAACTCCCATAACGAAATTTACTGACCGCATACAACTCAAAAATTGAAACGGCTTTGAATGATGAGATCTTTGTTCAACGGCTTCAATTTATTTCTTGACGAACAAAAAGCGATTGCCATTTATAACGGCGAATCGGAAGCCGAAGCCGAAAGAATATGCACGCGCCCGGAAAATCTGCGAAGTCTGATTATGAGCGTATAAAAAGGAATGGAAAGGCTAGGCTCGACCAATAAAACACGCTTAAAACGAGAGGGGAAATAAAGAAAATGTCCGATGAAGTCCGAAAAAGTCCGATGAAAACGGCAAATAAAGAAAAAGCATTAACCGCGCTACTTGAAACTGCAACAATTACTGACGCAGCAAAAAAATGCGGTTTGTCTGATAAGACGCTCCGAAGATATTTGGAAGATAACGACTTTTCCGAAGAATACCAAAGTGCAAGGCGGCAAATTGTCGAAAGTGCCGTATCTGGATTGCAGCAAGCCGCAAATGAAGCAGTTGAAACTTTGCGCCGAAATCTTACTTGCGATAATCCGCAAGCCGAAATCAGAGCGGCTCAACTAATTCTCGATAATGTTTTCGGCAATTCGGAAAGCGGAAAAACGGGAAACCGTGAAATTGTCATTTCGTTTAATTTTAATAACCAAGTGAGGCTAACTAATGATAAAGACTAACGACAATAAAATATCAATTCGCTACAATCGTCCGCCACTCGCAAATTATCAAATTGATGCGCTTTTCAATGATGCCCGTTATGGAATCGTCGAAGCGTCAACCAAAGCAGGGAAAACCGCAGCTTGTCTTGTTTGGATTATCGAACAGGCATTGCAGGGAAAAAGCGGTCAGGATTTTTGGTGGATTTGTCCTGTATATGGGCAAGCAAAAATCGCCTTTCGCCGTCTGAAAGCCGGACTTCCAAGAGAATCTTACACGGCGAACGAATCCGATTTAACTTTAACTTTGATAAATGGCTCTCGGATCGTCTGCAAGTCTGCGGAAAAACCAGACAATCTTTACGGCGAAGATGTTTATGCGGCTGTCTTTGATGAAGCCTCACGCGCCCGTGAAGAAGCCTGGCACGCGCTCCGCTCCACGCTGACAGCAACACGCGGAAAAGTGCGAGTTATCGGCAATGTGAAGGGAAGAAAAAACTGGGCTTATAAACTCGCTCGACGTGCGGAATCGGGCGAACCCGGAATGAGTTATCGAAAAAATTACTGCTTATGATGCCATTGACGCTGGCATATTGAGCGAAGATGAAATTGAAGATGCGCGGCGGCAATTACCCGAAAATGTCTTTCGTGAGCTTTATCTTGCTGAACCGTCCGACGATGAAGGCAATCCGTTTGGAATGATTGCAATTCGTGATTGCATCGCTCCGTTATCGAACCGATGAAGCCGTTTGTTTCGGAGTGGATTTGGCAAAAAGTTTAGATTTTTCTGTGATTATCGGCTTGGATAAAAACAAACAAGTCTGCGTGTTTGAACGCTTTCAAAAATCTTGGAATGAAACGATAGAAACCGTCCGCCGTGTTTGCGGAAATATTAAAACGTCGGTTGATTCAACTGGTGTCGGTGATGCCGTTCTTGAATCTCTACAAGCTGGCGGACGCTCAAACTTTGAAGGCTTCAAATTCACTCAAAGCTCAAAACAACAGCTTATGGAAGGTTTGGCGGTTGCCATTCAAAAGCAGGAAATCGGCTTTCCTGAAGGCGTGATTTCAAGTGAATTAGAATCTTTCGAGTATGAATACACACGCACCGGCGTTAGATATTCCGCGCCGTCTGGTATGCACGACGATTGCGTTTGCAGCCTTGCTTTAGCCAACACTTTGGCAGGGAAGCCTGTTTTCAGCTTGCCGCCCCGTCAATCGGTTAGCTACGCCTATTAAACATTCGTCAAATTTAGCTAAGGTTAGCCAAACAAAGACCATTTTCCCGAAGAACGGGAAGCGAACACAAAATAAATAAAAGGAGAAATAAAAAAATGACAGACAAAGAAATACAAGACCAAAACAATAGAGCGGAGCAAGAAGCAATCACGCTCGATTATACGAAATGGAGTTTTCAGCAAAGGCAAGCGAAACTTCCCGACGACCATAATTTATGGCAGCAGGAACGCGACCGAGTGCTTGCCCGGCAACGCTCCGACAATGCCGAAGCCGGACGCAAATACCGGGAAAAGCTCGACGCGGCAAAAGCCGCCAAACGCCGCGAACACGAAGCGGAAACCGACCGGCAGCTTGAACCGCAAAAGCAAATGTTAATGCGCGAATGGCTGGCAAACAACACGGACAAAACCAAAGATGATTTTAATAAATCGGCGTGGCTGCATCTGCGGCAAAACTTAATCGAACAAGCCGAAGCCGATGCGTATAACGCAGAAATCCGGCAACAATCGGAAGCCGGTAGATATTCACTTTAATCAAATAAAAGAAAGCCGTGAGCGTCAAAACTCACGGCTTTCTCTTTATTCTGTTTATAAGTCCAAACATTCAAGCATTTTGCTTCAATTGTTCGCCCGGCGCGTTTTGATATTTCCTTCCTGTCAAAACAGATTCTTTCCACTGGCTGAAGCCTTCGCCGTGTTCCTTTGTCCAGGTAAATAAATAACTCTGTAAATCTTCAGCCATATCATCGATCATTATGTTTGAATCTTCGACCGTGAAAAGTTCAAGAAGTTCCATAAGACTATCTATTACCGTGTAATTATTACTGCAAGACATCGCAATATCGGTAATAAGATTTTTTCCGCGTGCCGTTTTTTTCGTCTTGCTCCATTCGCGCCCGGTCAAAGGCTGTAAAGTTTTCGTTTTGTTTATTGTTTTCTGTTTTCATATTTTGTTATTCTCCATTTATCGAAAATCAAATCATTCGTGGTTTGAAAGAGAGGCTTAGACAGTTCGCGCTATCTAAGCCTTTCGTTTTTATGCCGTTTGTTGCTGTCTGGCAAGTCCGATGTGCAGACTCAAAGCAGATGCCGCGTGATAGCAGACAAGACCGCGCTCTGCGCCTTTGCAAGTGCAATCGACCGTTTTATAACCGCGCTCGTCTTTGCGGCAAATAACCGTGTAGTAACCTTTTGAACCCGAAACGCGGTAACGTCCGAAGTGATCGAACTCGACACGCGGACGAATCTTTTTTGCTTTTGCAATGGCATTTTCTAACTGCTCAATTCCTTTTAATATAAACATTTGATATTCTCCGTTTTAGTCATTTTAATCATTGCTGATTAAAGTAAATGAAAGGTTTCCGGTAGTTACAGCTACCGGAAACCTTTTGTTGTTAATCGTTGCAGTTCGGGCAAAAATGCTCGCTGCGTCCTAAATACCAGCCTTCACTTTTTAATGTTTCGGCGTTGCCGGTTTCTTGATTGCCGCAAATATCGCAAAAGCCTGTAATTTTCGTTTCGTTTGTTTTTTCGTTAGTCATTTTAATCACTCCGTAAATTTGAATTTGATTGACTTAATCAATCTATAAATAATATACCGCACTTGGAATAATAACACAAGCCTAGAATACCATTTGCGGAACATTTATTTTTAGAGTAATATCTTGATTATGAAATTGATTAGCGCAAAAGACGCGGCGGAAAAATTAGGTGTTAGTGATCGGCGAATCCGGGCGATGATTAAAGAGGGGAAAATTAAAGCCGTCAATGTCGGCGGCGGTTATGTCATCGAAGAAAAGGAACTGGAAAATGTAAAAACCTTTGGGAAAGCCGGACGACCGAAGAAAGAAACCGGCAAAGAATAATTTTAGACAAAGAAAAACGGCTTGAGTATGAATCAAACCGTTTCTTTCAGTTATTTGAAAACTGAATATGCTATTACTTCGCAAAAGCAGTCTATCAAAGGACTTTTGCATTTTTCAAGCCTGTATCTGAAAATGTATCTGCTATGTGTTAGTTTTGAGTGTTACAGAGTGAACAAAGATTTGTTATTATTCACTCTGTAACACTCTCTTGCATCTTGTAATTATTGGTAATAAAAGGCTTATATGTTTGGAGCAAGTATCGGACGCGGAGCAATGCGGATCATCAATGCGATGGTGCGCTGGCTGGCGTTTGGCGGAATCAACCCGAACATACTGACGGTGATGGGCGTGACGATTAATGTCGGCTGCGGCGTTTTATTCGGATTCGGGGAATTCTTTTGGGCGGGAATGGTGTTGATCGTTGCTAATTTGTTCGATATGCTCGACGGCAACGTCGCTCGAGTTTCAGGTAGAGTCACGCAATTCGGCGGCTTTCTCGATTCGTCGCTCGATCGGCTTTCCGATATGGTTTCGTTCCTCGGAATCATCATCTTTTACGCAAGCAATATTCCCGAACATTCGCTTTTGAATGTCACTCTGGCGGGCATTGGCTTAATCGGTTCGGTGATGGTCAGCTACACGACGGCGCGTTCGGAAGGATTTGGTGTCAAGGCAAATGTCGGGTTTTTGCAGCGACCGGAACGCATCGTTTTATTGATTATCGGCGCACTTTCAACCTTTCCGAATTCAAGTTCGTTTTTCGCCAACCGAATGCCGCAGGTTCTCTGGGTTTTAGCCGTCGGTTCGCTGTGGACGTTTATTCATCGAATGATTTATATATGGAAGGAACTCAAAAAAATTGAGGCGAACAGTTAGTCTGTAATTTGCGTTTAAGACTTGATTATGGATTTTTTTGCAGGAATTTGGGAATGGTTTTTAGTGTTTTGGGCATCTCTGACTTGGGGCAGAATCGCCTGGGGCGTGCTGTTTTCTATCGTGGCAATCATCGCCAGCTATGGTTTGATCGTCATTGGAATGATAAAAATTCCGGCGGATTATTTCAGTTCGACGTATGTCAAAGAAATAAATCTGGATAAGCATTTTTCAGTTCGATGGGCAGCGTTTATCGTTAAAAATATCATCGGTTTCCTGTTGATTATTGCCGGAATCATAATGCTTTTTACGCCTGGTCCGGGCATTCCGACGATTCTTTTGGGGCTGATAATGATGGACATTCCGGGCAAACGTCCGCTTGAAGCCAAGCTCATTCAACGACCGATGGTTTTATCGGCGGTTAACGATTTACGCGCCAAATATAATAAACCACCTTTGGTAATGGACTAGGGAACAATGGGATTGTTTGATATTTTCAAATCTAAAAAACGGTTTAATTCGGAAGCCGAACGACGCGAATTTTTAATATCTAACGGCAGAATTACTGACGGCACGATCATCGAGAGCAGAATTTCTGAAACCGGTGAGGAAATCGTTGATTATTATTACACGGTGCAGGGAACGGACTTTGAATCGTCGGAAGTTTTAACCGAACTGCAAAGGGAAAACCAGTTGAAATACGCGCCCGGAGCGAAGGTCGGTATCAGATTCGATCCGAAAAACCACGGTAATTCGACGCTTGATTAGCAATAGAAAGAAAACTTTTAAGCCTTTCGTAATAATTATGTTTCAAAAAATTCTAATCGCCAACCGTGGAGAAATCGCCTGTCGGGTGATTCGCGCCTGCCGCGATATGAACATCAAAACGGTCGCCGTTTATTCGGAAGCCGACCGCGATTCACTGCACGTCAGAATGGCTGACGAGGCGTATTTTATCGGCGCACCGCCATCAAACGAAAGTTACTTGCGCGTCGAGAAAATCATTGAAGTCGCCAAAAAATCCGGCGCGGAAGCGATTCACCCGGGTTACGGTTTTTTGTCGGAAAACGCCGATTTCGTGCGGCAGGTAACGAAGGAAAATATCGTGTTCATTGGTCCCGCGCCCGAAGCGATGGAAGCGATGGGCGGCAAGATTTCGGCGAGGAAAATTGCGATTGAAGCAGATGTGCCGGTCGTTCCCGGAACGACAGAACCGCTCGAAACTCTCGAAGAAGCGCAAACAATCGGCGCGGAAATCGGCTATCCGATTATGCTGAAAGCCTCGGCAGGCGGCGGCGGCAAAGGAATGCGTTTTGTTCAAACGGCGGATGATTTAAGGTCGGCTTACGAGAATTCCAAAAGCGAAGCCCTCGCTTCATTCGGCAATGACGAGGTTTACATTGAAAAAGCCGTCGTTCGTCCGCGCCACATCGAGATTCAGATTTTTTCCGACAAACACGGTAACTACGTCCACCTCGGCGAGCGCGAGTGTTCGATTCAACGCCGCCATCAAAAAGTTATCGAAGAATGTCCGTCGCCGATTAACTCGGCGGAACTTCGAGCCGCGATGGGCGAAAGCGCGATAAAAGTGGCGAAAGCCGTTGATTACGTCGGCGCGGGAACAGTCGAATTTTTAGTGTCCGATGAAACGCGCGAATTTTATTTTCTGGAAATGAACACGCGGCTGCAAGTCGAGCATCCGGTAACGGAACTCGTGACGGGAATTGATCTGGTGCGCGAGCAAATTACGGTTGCGTTCGGCGAAAAGCTTTCGTTCTGTCAAAATGAAATCGAATGGAAAAATCACGCTATTGAATGCCGCGTTTACGCCGAAGACCCGGAAAATAATTTTCTGCCGTCGCCAGGAAAAATCACCAGATTAAGAGTTCCGCAGGGCAACGGCGTGCGCGACGACGGCGGTGTTTACGAAGGCGCGACGGTTTCGATTTATTACGACCCGATGATTTCAAAACTCGCGGTTTACGGCAAAACGCGCGAAGAGGCGATTGACCGTCTGCGCCGCGCTTTGCGCGAATACGAAGTCGGCGGAATCAAAACGACAATTCCGTTTTTTCAGGAAGTAGTCGAAGATGCGGAATTTATTGCCGGAAATCTCGATACCGGATTTATTACAGGTTTTAATAACCGACGAAAAAAGGCGAAAGAAATTGACCAAACGACAAATGATCTAGCAGTTATTGCGGCTGTTCTGGCACACAGCCGCGAACGGCAAAATGTGACGAATACTGAACAAATTACGAGTCGCTGGGCTTTGGCAGGCAGAACGGCGGCGCATCGAAATCGAATCTAAAAGGAGAAATTATGGAAGAATTTTTAAAACAATTAATGGGGAAAAAAATTGATATTTCCTGCGGCACGAGTTCCACTGTCAGAGGTGACATAATGGACGTAAAAGACGGCATCCTTTATATGCGCGACGAACACGAACGCGTTGCTTACGTCGCAATCGAAAAAGTTGCGGTCATTTGGGAAGTCAAAGAACATCAGTCTCGACCGGGCTTTGTGGTTTAAAAAAGAACACTTCAAATTCATTGTTTCCAAAATATTTTTGTGAACGTCTATTTGGTTTCTCAAAAAAAATGTCCGCAATTTGAAATTCGATTCAAATTGCGGACTTTTAATTTTCGGTTGAGATAATTTTATTTTTCAATCGAGAGACGGCGAAAACCGACGATGCGGTCTGCCCAATAGCCGTCAAAGGTTGAATAAGTTACGCCTTTGCTCGAAGACGCGTGATAAAAGCCTTTGTCGCTGACAACGATGCCGATGTGCCCAAGTCCGTTGAAAAAGACGAGCGTCCCGTATTTAAAGCGATCATCGCCTTCGACCGAAACGGAATTTTGCCAGAGCGTACGCGCGCTCGAACGTTCAAAATAAAATCCGGCTTCTTCAAAAACGCTCCAAACCAAACCCGAACAATCGTAAGTATTTGGTCCGGTCGAACCGTAGCGATACGGAATTCCCAAACGACTCTGAATTGCCAACTGTAATCTTTGATTGAAAACCGGAGCGTAACTTTTTACGTTGGAAACGGTGGCATTAATCGGCGTGCCGTTAATCGGTTGAGCTGAAACGGTTTTTTTTACGAGCGGCGCGGGCATTTGAACGTTGATATTATTGGTTAAAGTAGGAATTCGCGGATTTTGCGGCAATGATTTTGACGGCGGCTGATTTATCGGCTGGGATTCGGTCGGCTGACTCGGAACCACTCGCGGACGCTGCTGCGAAAAAGCGGTGGCGGCAAAAAGCAAAACGATTGACGTGGAAAAACACAAAGACTTACAGAAATTCATCGGCAAAGAAAACTCCAAATTTTATTTTTTAGTTAGGGAAATTATCAGGATGAAACGAAGCAGAATTTCCGTCTCATTATTTAAAAACATTTAAAACAATAAAAATTCCTAAAAATCTGTTTTGGGATTTTTGTAATAAAGAAACGATTTGTCGGTTTATTGTTTAATGTCGAACTAGATTGATTATGCATTCCGCTAATTCGCGTGTCAAGCGGCAAAGGAAATTGTCCGGTTAATGGTGGCGATAAACTGTCACGTGAAAAGACGCGGATTTGCATCCGCGTCTTTTCACCGCCGATCTCTTCTCCGCCTTTTCCTATCCTTCCGAGTTGTCCTTGTATAATTTAAGATATTCACAATAGACAAGTTATTCCAAAAACCAGAAATAAAAAACGGAGCGTCATTCCCGCGCAAACGACCGGAAAATCGCTGCGCCTTATCGACCGTCATTACATTCCGAAAAGCAGCGAAACCTTTGCGGGAAAATTTATTTATTTCCGAAAATTTTTCAAATTGCCGGTTATCTGTTAAAATGTTCGCGAAAAGTTTTCCACTTCAAATAACATTTTTCGTAAAATTTTCTGATGCATGAAACTCATCTCATCACCGGTTTGCTGACGGCGTGGAGCAACGGCGAGAAACAAGCCCTCGACCGGTTGCTGCCGATTGTCGAACGCGAGCTGCGGCGTATCGCGCACCGTTATATGCGGCGGGAAAATAATCAACTTACGCTGCAAACTTCCGCGCTGATTAACGAGGCTTATCTAAAATTGGTCAAACAGCGCGATGTAAGATGGGAAAACCGTGAGCACTTTTTCGCTCTGTCCGCACAGATTATGCGGCGTGTTCTGCTTAATCACGCCCGCGACCGCACGACCGACAAACGCGGCGGCAAATCGGCGCGCATCAGTTTGGAAGAAGCCGACATTCTTTCCACCGGACAATCAATGGAGCTTATTGCTTTAAACGAAGCATTGGAGAGATTAGCCGAATTCGACAAAATCAAAAGTCAAATCGTCGAAATGCGTTATTTCGGCGGACTGACTGTCAATGAAACGGCAAAGGTTTTAGAAATCGCGCCGATTACCGTTGCCGTGCACTGGCGAGTGGCGAAAGCCTGGCTCGCCAAGGAAATTCGCGGCGAGAAAAAATCTGATATAGGTTTCTCTTGAATTTCGGGCGTTATAAGTTGAGAGCAGCGAGCTGGTTGACGCGGCTGAACAAAAATCGGCTTAAATTGAAATTCGTTTAATTGTTATTTGGAACACAGAACAATGCAGTTTGAAAGATGGCAGAAAATAGAATTTTTATTTGGCGAAGCTCTCGTATTGCCGCCTGCCGAACGCTCCGAATTTCTGTCGAAAAAGTGCGGCGGCGATTTTGAACTGCACGATGAAATAGTTTCGATGCTCGATGAAGATTTGGATGCGGAATTTTTGAGCGAACCGATCTTCAATGTTGGTGCGCAGCTGCTTGAAGCGGAAGAATTGCCGGACGATTCTCAGTTTGGTTTTTATCAACTTCAGAAACTTCTTGGGCGCGGCGGAATGGGAGCGGTTTATCTGGCGCTCGATACAAAGCTCGAACGTCTTGTCGCACTTAAAATCTTGCCCGTTTCGGCTTTGGAAAACCAGACGGATGTAATGCGGTTTCGTCAGGAAGCGCGGATGGCTTCCGGCGTGTCGCATCCGAATGTCGCGCACATTTACGAATTCGGCGAATTTAAAGGACGCTGGTTTCTGGCAATGGAATACGTCGCGGGAAAAACGCTCCGCGAACTTTTTAAAGAAAAACTGCCTGACGAAACGGAAGTTCTGCAAATCGTCAAACAAATCAGCCATGCGCTCGCGGCAACGCATCAGCGCGGCATCGTGCATTGGGATGTTAAACCGGAAAATATAATGGTTGCCGATGACGGCGCAGTCAAAGTTCTCGATTTCGGTCTGGCAAAACCCGACACGCGGCAGTTTCTCGCGGACGAAATCAAAGATACACTTTTACCGGTAAATTCAGCGAAAATAATTATCGGAACCGTTGCTTATATGTCGCCCGAACAAATTCTCGGCGAACAGGTTGATTCGCGCTCGGATTTATGGAGTCTTGGCGTAATACTTTTTGAAATGCTCGCCGGAGAACGACCTTTTGTCGGTGAAACGGCAGGCGAGGTGCGTCTGGCAATTCTGAATCAGAATGCGCCGATTGATAAGTGTCCGAAAAGATTCCGGTCGCTGATCGGAAAACTTTTAGAGAAAAACGCCGTCGAACGCGTCCAAACAGCCGAAGACCTGTTGGCTGAAATACAATTGCTCGATAAATTTTCAGACGCGGAAATTTTATCGCCGGATAATTCAGCCAAAAGCAAAAAAAACAAAATTCTTCTGGGCGGTCTCGTTGTTTTGCTCTTTTTTCTGATAGGCGCGGGCTTTCCGGTTTTTTACGATCACGCAAACGTCAATTTGGAATCGGCGGCAGTTAATTCAATCGCCGTCCTACCGTTTATAAATGAAAAAGGCGATGCCGAAGATTATTTGGCTGACGGTTTGACCGAATCGCTGATTAATAAACTTTCCCGTTTGCCGAAACTTTCGGTCAAAACCAGAGGTTCCGTTGTTAAATATAAAGGTCAAACGATTGTTCCGCAGACCGTCGGCAGAGAATTATCCGTTGAGGCAATTTTGCTCGGTCGCGTCAACGAACAAGACGAAAATACAATTGTTACTCTCGATTTGATAAATACAGTAACGGGCAGCCGGATGTGGAGCAAACAATTCCGCTGCGCCAACGCCGAGCTAATCTCGCTGCAAAGCGAGGTAATGCAGGTGGTTTCCAATAATTTGCAATCTCGTCTGTCAGACGCAGACGAAAAAAAGATAGGACAGAATTATACGGAAAATGCCGAAGCCTATCGTCTTTATCTGAAAGGACGTTTTCACTGGAACAAAAGAACGGCAAAGGATTTGCAAAAATCAATCGAGTATTACGAACAGGCAATCGCGCTCGATTCGCAGTTCGCGCTTGCTTTCGCCGGTCTTGCCGATACATATCTTTTACTGCCCGGTTTCGCTGTAATTCCGATGCACGAAGCCTTTCCGAAAGCCGAAGCCTCGGCGCGAAAAGCGTTGGAACTCGATAATTCGCTCGCCGAAGCGCGTAACGCGCTTGCTTACGTGTTTCTCAATTATCAATGGAATGCCGCCGCCGCTGAAAGGGAAATCAATCTCGCCATCGAACTGGATCCGAATTACGCGACCGCGCACCAATGGTACGGAAACTCAATCCTGCTGGCAACCGGACGTTTCGATGAGGCGATTTTTGAAGCGAAACGAGCGCAGGAACTCGAACCGCTTTCTCTAATCATTAATGCCGATTTGGGAACCGCTTATTTATTCTCCCGCCGCGTTGATGAAGCGATTGAGCAGTTCAAAAAAACAATTGAAATGGACGAAAACTTCGCTTACGCGCACGTTAATCTTGGCAGAGCGTA
The DNA here is from genome assembly GCA_963761145.1 of Pyrinomonadaceae bacterium. GTDB lineage: Bacteria > Acidobacteriota > Blastocatellia > Pyrinomonadales > Pyrinomonadaceae. The sequence continues at coordinate 650,229 of CAVXFU010000001.1, read as the reverse complement.
TTTGATGAAAAACGATTTCCCGGCGGCAATCGCTGAATGTCAGAAAGCCCAATCGCTCAGCGACGATCCGCGAGTGCAGATGATTTTCGCCCGCATCTACGCTAAAATCGGTAAAAAGAAAAAGGCTTTGCAGTTTCTCGACGGGTTAAAAAAAATCTCCCGACAAAAATATGTTTCCGCCTATTATTTCGCTCTCGTGTATGCCGGACTCGGAGATAATGACAGCGCCTTTGATTGGCTCGAAAAGGCGTTTCAGGACCGCGAGGGACGAATGACCTATTTAAAGGTTGATCCGCTAATGGATGAACTTCGCACAGACCGCCGATTCGAAGATTTGATACGCCGCGTCGGGCTTGAAACCAAATCTCTCGATGGTCAAACTCAACTGAAATAATCATTGAAATAGAAACCTGCGACAACTGTAAGTATAAAAAGAGCGTAAATCTTTACGCTCTTTTTATACTTGATCAATGCAGGCAAAGTTTTAGAAGACGAAGGCATTTGGAATGGCTAAGTCGGTTGCCGCGCCGAATGACACGCCCGTGAAACCTGCTGTTGTTTGTTGGATATACCAGGTTCCGTTTCTAAATACCGCAATATCGGTCTTGCCGTCGCCGTCATAATCCGCCGGTGCGGGTGCGTCGGTCGAGATGCCGAATGCGATGCCCGTGAATCCGAGACTGCTGCGCTGCAAATACCACGTTCCATTTGACGGACGGAACACGGCGACATCGGTTTTGCCGTCGCCGTCATAATCTGCCGGAACAGGTTTGTCATTTCCGTCGCCGAAAGTGATGCCGGTAAATCCGAGTTGACTGCGCTGGATATACCAAATGCCTGCGCGATTGACCGCGACATCAGCTTTGCCGTCGCCGTCATAATCTCCGGCAACAGGCTTGTCGCCGTTTGTGCCGAACGTAAAGCCAGTAAATCCGGCTTGGCTTCTTTGCAAATACCAAGTGCCGTTCGAGGGACGAAACACAGCGACATCAGCTTTGCCGTCGCCGTCATAATCTGCCGGTTGCGGTATGTCGTTGCCGTCGCCGAAGGCAATGCCGGTGAATCCGAGCGAACTTCGCAGAATATACCAGGTTCCGTTACGAACAACGGCAAGATCGGTTTTGCCATCGCCGTCATAATCAGCGGGTGCGATTTTATCACCCGCTTGCCCGAATGCGATGCCGGTAAAACCCAGCGACGATTGATTCAAATACCACGTTCCGTTTGACGGGCGAAACACCGACACATCACTGCGTCCGTCGCCGTCAAAGTCGAAATAGCCGTTTGACACCGCCTCGTTCAATCGGCGTTCATACGCGCCGATGTCGGCACGCGCTCCGCCAACGCCGTCGCCATCCTGCGGGCGCGTGATTCCGCGCTGATCGGTTGCCGGAAAAGTCGCCGGATCGCCTGTATCAATTGCCGGAGAGCCGGGCAAAAGGGCGTGTGTTCTGTTAGACCGCCGTTCCTGCGTAGCGGTGCAAGCAAAGGATCCACGCCCGTGATATTGCCGGTCGTCGTGCCGGTGATCGTCGCTCCGGTCGTGTTGCGAATCAGATTATAGCCCTGAGAATTATAAGCTACTGCCGAAGATGTTGCCCAGATCGGGCGACGTGCCGTTGTCGGTGTTGTTGGCAAAAATCGAACTGCGTAGATTGACCGTTACATTGCTGAATGAATTGTCGAAAAGAAGCCCGCCGTTTCGTCCGGCTGCCCGGTTAGCGACGATGGTTGAATTGGTGAAATTTATTGCTGCACTTGCTCCGCCATTGATATTATAGATATAGATGCCGCCGTAGCTGCGTTGGGCGGTGTTGCCGCTGACCGTAGAATTAGTCATCGTGAATAGGATTTCAGACCAAATGCCGCCGCCTCTGCCGTTGACACTGCCGGTCGGTTCCCGCATTCGCCGTATTACCGCTGATGGTCGAATTCGTGATGGTCGCCGCCGGACCTCCGCCCACCATATAAATTCCGCCGCCGTCGCCGGTCGAGTTGTTGTCGGAGTTTGATGTATTGTTTGAAATGGTGGAATTAGTAATGGTCAAAAGCGCAGCATCGGGATTATTCGGCTGATAATAAATACCGCCGCCGAAATTCGCTGCCGAATTTCCGGTGATAACCGAATCGGCAATCATTACCCGTCCGCCGCCCTGATTACTGATTGCGCCGCCGCTGCCCTGACCGCTTTGCTGGGCGTTCGCGCCGGTCGTGCTGTTGTTGGTGAAATTGCCGCCGCTGATGCTGACGATACCCGTATTATGAACTGCACCGCCGCCCGCTACTGCCGAATTGCTGGTAAAAGTCGAGTTCGTAATGGTCATCGTGCCGGCGCGATTGCGAACCGCGCCGCCGCCGCCGCTGTTGCCGGCTTCCGCGTTGCCGGTAAATGTCGAATTCGTGATGTTTACTACGGCTGCTGCCCGATTACTGCTACTGTAAATCGCCCCGCCGCCGAGTCCGGTCGCGCTGCCGCTGGTCACGGTGTTGTTCGCAAACGTGCTGCCGGAGACCGTCAGCGAATCGCCGTTGCTGATCGCGCCGCCCGCGCCCGCCGTGTTTGCATTAAAAGTCGAATTCGTAACCGTCGCCACGCCGTCGTTATAGATCGCCGCGCCGCTGAAAACCGCCGCGTTTGAATTAAAGACGCAGTTGGTGACGGTCAGACTGCTGCGGAGGTTATTGTTGGTATTGTCAATGGCTCCGCCGCTGATCGAATTGAAGACGACATTGGTCACGGTCAAAACGGCGGCATTCTGAACAGCCGCGAAATCGCCCGACAGAGTGCCGCTTCTCGTGATGGTCATTCCGCTGATCGCAAGCGTGTCGGCAATGCCGCCGTTGGTAAACCCGTTGGTAAAAACGCGGTTGGTGCCGCTGGCGTTAATCGTCAAAAGATTCGCGCCCGGTCCGGTAATCGTCAAATTATCAACACTGTCCGCCTGACTGATGGCGATCAGCGTCGCCAGATTGATCGTCTGCGGCGTATTAAACGACGCATCGAAAACAATCGTGTCCGCGCTCGCCGCCGCGTTCGCGTCCAAAACCGCCTGCCGCAGACTGCCCGCGCCGCTGTCGTTCGTATTCGTTACTGTAAAAGTAGCTGCCATCATATTTATTGTCGAGACGATTAAAATAAATATGATAACGGTTAAAATGTTTCTAACAATATTACAAATTGCCTGCATAGTTTTTCTCCTTCAAAAAGTAAAATAAATTTGTGTTTGGTTTTCTGCTTGTTTATGCGTTAACTTTAGGAAAGTCAGCCAAATTTTCACAAAACAATTTTTCAGCCCGCGCTTGCCAATCAAAAACATCTTGTCACTGGAAACGACCCGATGCTTTTTCGACTATAAGAATTATCAAAAGTTCCGGCTAACGGGTGACTGCTCCGGTGCCGCGCAAGAGAGTGCCGATGTCCTGTGCGCTAGTAATTTTTCCGCGTTGAATGTGACGGGTCGTTTCATCATTAATTTCAAGTTCAGCGCGGATTTTCTCGTCGCTGTGCGGCGGTGCTTGTTTAGTTAAAATGAACATTCCCGCCTGCGTACCGGGATTTATCAGCACGCCCGCCGTTCCCGAAACGCATTTGATTTTATCGCCGAACTGGAGCTTCAGATCATGTTGCCGGGCGATGCTTAACTGCCATGCAGCACTGCCGGAAACCGGATAAATATCCAGAATTACAACATTGTTTGCGCCACTCTTTTGATTATTTCTCTGCAATGCTGAAGCATTGGTCGGAAGAATTCGACATACTACTGTTTTCGCCATCTTTTACACCTCGATTTAGTTCTGATAAAAATTTTTGTAAATGCTTTCGATTGTATATGCGCGAAAATCTGCAAAAGTCAGACATAATTTCTTGCGATTTTTTACGGCAAAGCGGATGAGAGAAATCTCGGTGTGCTTAAAAAAGAATTCGACTGCTGAAATTAATTCTTCAGCAGTCGAATTATTGTGACAAAAGCAAACTATACGGTTATCTCAATCCGCATTATTGCGGCGTAAAATCAAAATCAGTCACATCCTCGTTAACGGAAATAACACGCGCCGCGAATTGATGTCGTTTCGAGCGCACGCCGATAACGTATGTTTGACCAACAGCGATATTATCGAAACGATAATTGCCCGACGGATTAGTCGGAGCGACGCGCCGAACGCCTGTTTGGTCGGTCAAATCAACGAACGCGGGATAAACTCCTTGATTGTTTGCCAAAACTCTGCCTGCAATCGAAACGGTCGCGGCAGTCGGCGCAAGCAGTGAAACTGTTCCGTTGGAAAACGTCGTCGGCAGCGCATCGGCAGTTCCATTGACGATTTGCCCGTTGACGATTGAGTTGTCGAAGCTGAACGCTGTCGTCATTGGCGGATTGGCGGCAACGTCAAACTCAATCGTTACAAGCTGCCGGACGTTCGCTCCAAACGTTTGATTCGGAGCTTTGTCAATCAAAATGCCGAGCCTGCCCGCGCCGATTTGCGAATTGTTGACCGTCAGTGCCGCGTCTGTCGCGCCGCTTCCTAATGTGATGTTTGACGGATTCGACAAATGCACCGTGTTGAAGTTAAGCGTGAAACCGACACCGGCTTCGTCGTTCTGAGCTTCGAGTTCGACGGCGACAACGAGTTTATTACCCACTCGGCTGACACGCACCGGACGAATCTCACGCGGCGGCATTGCCGCAAATTTGCCGCCGGTTAATTTCGGATTGAACGCCGTCAATTCGTTTGGTCCGGCAGCCTCGCTAAGCGGAGTTAAACCATTAACATAACGCCGCGCCTGCATCACGTCCGCTACCGACAGCGCGCCATCGCCTTTATCGGCGAGCGGCGCAACGTCAGCGCGCTGCAATTCGTTATACAGGTAATTCGTGTCGAATCCAGCGGCAAAACGGCGAATTTGATTAATGTCATCGTTGTTGACTTGTCCATTATTGCCATTCGGACGCGGCGCGACATCGGCTTCAGTATCGCCACCAAGAATTGTGATTGTCGCGTCGGGCGTGTCGGACGGCATCTCGACGTTTCCGGCGTTATCGCGGGCGACTGAATAAAAGCGGTAAGATTTGCCCCATTTGCCGTTGAACGTGCCGCCGGTTTCAGCAGTGTTACTGAGGAACGGCGCATACGCTCCGCCGTTTTCGGAAAACAGAACGTCAAAGCCTTTCAATCCCGAACCAATTGCGTCGTCGCTTCCGGTCCAATTCAAATTGAAAGTCGGCGTGTCGCTCGTCGCGGGCAGCAACGCCGCCAAAACGCTCATCGGAATGCCGCTGTCGAGAAGATTGGCGGTGGCGTTCGTCGCAATCGGCTCGTTTTCATCGAAGATAATCGTCGCCTGATTATTTATCTCGGTGCGTGTCGGCATCGTCGCTGTTGGTTCAACCGTGAAAGTAATATAACCTTCGCCATCCCTGTTCGCATTGTTCGGCGGCAACAGTCCGACGAGCGCGTCAATCGGCTGCTCGCCCGTTTGCGGGTCAATCGCAATGAGCGTCCACGTAACACGCCGATTAACGATATCGAGTCCGGCAACGATGTCGGCTTTCAAATTATTCAAATCCGCGCCGAGTTGAATGCGATTTTGATAAAACGCGCGGTTTTCTTCGACGACGATGCGGTTTTGTTTGAAGCCGATTTCCTTGAGCCTGACGGTGCGCGGGTCGAGCGTCGCGGGCAATTCGTCGGAAATGAAAATCTTTTGCGCCGGCGCGGTCGCCGTTGACAAATTCTCGAAATTTATCCGGTAAAGCATCGGCTGGCGAACTGGAACGAAATGTTCCGCGCCGTAACCTTCGGGAGCGATTTTCTCATTCGGGTCAATCGGCGTGTAACGGTTGACCGTATAGACGTAGTATTCGTTTGTCAGACAATCGGCGAGCTGCATAAACAGTTGGGCAAGCGAAATGGACAACGAAAGCGTTTTGAGCCAGGGAACCGAACTTTCGACGACGGCTTCAGCGCAATCTGAAACATCATCCAGATGATTGACCGCGATGTTTGCCAAATCCACCATTTTTGCCACGCCCGCCGTGAATCCGCTGGCACCGCTGATGCTTCCTCCGTCGGTCGCCCCCAACAGTGCCGCGCCGGTTACGATGTCGGCTCCGTTAAGCACAAGATTTATGACGGTCTTCACGCAGTCACCGGCTTTGACATAATTGCCGATAAGTTCCTTGACGATAAAAAAGGCGAACGCGCGGGCGAATTCCAGCCAGCAGGCATTTTCGCTTGAAATCGTTGGGCTGTTAATGCGCCCGTCCGTTCCATTGGTCTGCGCCGTATTACCGGCGAGCAGAATTTCAGCAAGCGGCGGCAGCGCGGCGACCGCGACGTTAAAGCCCTCGCTTGAGCCGAACGGAACGAATAAATCAAATCCGACTTCGACGCTCGAATGACTTTGCAGAATCGGAATCATCAAAAACAAAACGCGATTGCCGTCGTCCGTATCGAAATGCAGCACTATCTGCGACGGGTCTCCGCCCGGCGGCAGCCAGCTCGCCAGCGGTTCGATATAATTGTGGCGGTCGAGTTCGTATTGATAACGCGGTATTTTGATGAGAACCGGAACGTGGCGCGCGTCGTTGAAGCCGTCATTGGCGATTGAAACCGTGTAACGGGTGCGTCCGCCGTGCGTCGTTCGCAAACTTTTCGGTCCGAGAACCGTTTCGCGGATGCTGTGTCCGCCGCCCGCGACGATTCTGAATCCGTCGGCAAGCGTCGTCGTTTGATTATTCGGATTGGTCACAATCACGTCATAATCGCCCACGGCTTTGCCTTTCAAATCGAAAAGCGCGGCGATTTTGGTTGTTGAGTTTTCCGATTGAATCGGGGTTAATATCGCGCCTTTTTCGCCGACGAGTTTAACGGTCGCGCCCGTCCCGAACTTCGCGCCTTCGACGATGAGCGTCGAAAAGCCTTCGTTGCCGGCGACGTTCGGCGAAACTTTCTGAATCGAAAACGGCAGAACTTTTGCCTCGACCGTGATGTTTTGCGGCGGCAGCGGATTACCGAAGCTCGTCGGAATATAATCGTGGCGAACGAGCGAGTAATAATTTCCTTCACCCGTTTCGGGTATCAGATTTTGCTGATTGCCTTCGCCCGGTCGCGTGCCTTGAAAATCGTAATCGGCGCGGCTGGCGATTGAAGCGAAATTCGTTAATAGCTCGTTCGAGCGTTGCGGCAAATCGGTCGTCAAAGTCACCTTTAAGGTTTCAATCGGCGGCGGCGTGTATTTAAAAAACTTCGTCGCGCCGTTTTCCAAAGTCGTGTTGAACGGCTGGTTGATTTGCAGTTCGGTAATCGAAACGGTCGTAATCGCGGCGGAAGTCGAGACGTTGTTGCCTTCGTTGCTTTCGCGGATACGATTTTGCGCGTCGGTGCGGACGATGACGTAATAGGTTCCTTCTTCGACGGGCGGCACGCTAATTAAAGCGGTTTTCGTGTAAGTTCCGCCGTTCGCGGCAACGGTCGTCGTCTGGCTGTCGAGGTCGTATTGCTGGATTAAAACGTCGCCCGCATCCCAGAATGTATCGCGCGAAAGATAAATAGTGTCGCGCCATTTGCCGAGAACCGGATTCGCTCCCATATTCTGCACCGTCCACGAGAAAGACGCGGTTTCGCCCAGGCTGACGGTCGCAGGCGGCATCACGGCGGTAACATTCAAATCGGCGGGCGGCGGCAGCACGAGATTGACTGCGAACGGCTGGCTCGTGTTGTTCTGGTTATTGCTTTCAATAATTTGATTGGTGTAATCAGTGACGACGAAAACGCTGTAATCGCCGGTCAAGCCCGATGGTACGAAATAGCTGCCCGAAGCTGTATAGCTCGCGCCGCCGGCTAAAGCCGCACTTCTGACGCGATACCCAAGCACGCGGTCGGTAGAATCAATTACCGCGTCGCGCGACAAAATGACGTAATCGCTCCAACTCGCGCCGAGCGTTTCGGTCGAGCCGTAGTTCGATACCGTCCACGAAACATTCAGCGAAGTTCCCGAATAAAACGGCGCGGCGACCGAAACATTTCCAACCTGTAAATCAACGGCGGGCGCGGTCAGCGTAATGGGCGACGAAGCCCGCACGTTATTCTGCTCCGGTTCGGTGTTCGACGCGCCTTCGTAAATGCGCCTGCCGCTGTCGGCGACGACTAAAACGTAATAAGTTCCGGCGGGAACATTTCCGGTTCTGACGATTGATTGTTTTTGATAAGTTTGTCCGCCCGCGAGAATCGAATTGTTCGACGCGCCGCCGATGGCGATGTCGCCGTTGTCGAGTGTTTCATTCGACGAAAGATAAACTGTGTCCGACCAACTTTCGGAATTAGCGGGCATCGCACCGTTGGCGTTTCTGCCCGTCCATTGAACATTGAACGTATCGCCGACGACTGCCGCTGACGGAATCGTCACCGCGTCAATGACCAAATCGGGCAGATTATTCTGCACGGTAAAATTCGTCGTGTTTGTCGTGTTGTTCGTTTCCGAAGTTCCGCATTCGGAAACGAAATTATTTTCGTCGGTCGTGACCGACAAGAAGTATTCGCCCTGCATATACGCGGGCAAACCGACGTTTCTGGTTGGTGAGTAATGCGCTCCGGCGGCGAGTCCGCCCGTGTGTTCGACGGTGGCGAGCGTCACGAGCGCGATTTGCGCGTTCGTCGAATTCAAAATAATGCGGTCGTTCCATCGCTGCTGCGTCGCCGCGCCGCCCGTGTTCGTCACCGTCCACGAAACGGAAATTAATTGTCCGGGCTGTGTGATTGCTGACGTTTGCAAATTCGTGACGAGCAAATCCGGCGGCACGGTTGAAAGCTGAATTGCTCCGGGCGGACTCGCGTTGTTCGCCTCGGCATCGTATCCGGGATCGAATTCAAATTGCCTCTTGTCAAAATCGGCGACGGCGAATAAATAGTATGTGCCGTTCGAGAGACAATACGGCAAACCGACGTTCAGCGTGAACGGATGTTCGGCGGCGGCGGCGAAAAAGTCCGGGTCTTTAATTGAGCCGAGCAGCGTGTCGCCCGTATCAAAAGTCTGGTCTGTTGATATATAAACGGCGTGATACAAATTTGGCGCGGCGTTGAACGCGCCCTGATTTTTGACCGTAAAGTTGACCGAAATCACCTGACCGCTCGCCGCCGTCGCGGGCGCGGTCGGCTGATTCGGAACGACCAAATCCGGCGGCGAAATTAAAATGTTTATCGGCGAACCCGGTTCGGCTCGGTCGTAATTGATATTGTTGTTTTCGTTCGTGTATTCATAAACGGCATCGTAAACGTCGGCGACGACGAAAACATAATACAAGCCCTGCAAATCGCCCGGCAAACTGACTAAATCGTATTCGTCGTGGCATTCGGCGGGAGCTTCGGCGGCGTTCGCGCCATTCGTGCAAACGGTGCGTCTGTGCGACGAATTTCTGGTCATCGTCGCGCCTGCGCCTATACTCGTTCTGCGCTCGTCGCTCGTGAAAACCAATCTGTCCTGACTGGTGTTGAGCGTCGTGTCGCGGGAAAAATAAATGCGTTCAATGCCGCCGTAACCCGTCGCGGCAGTGCCTTGATTTTTCAGAGTGTAGGCGATGTCAATCGGTGCGCCGCCGAACGATTGGGCAGGTGCTTGAACACTCTCGACAATGAAGTCGGGCAGCGGCGGCACGTTAATTTGAATTGCTTTGGTGAGAAGATTGTTCGTCTGATTTTCCTCGTTGACCGCGTTGCCCGAATCGGTTGCGACGAGAAAATAATATGCCCCGTTCAGCCCGCGCGGAATTTTCACCGTCGCCGAAGCCGTATAACTTTCGCCCGGATTCAATGCGCTGATGCTCGTCGCGTCAATCAAATGCGTCGCGCCCGAAGTATTGGTCGAACTCGTTCCGATATACAGCGAATCTCTCCACTGCGGCGTGTTCGTCGCGCCTTGCCCCCTGTTCGTCACCGTCCACTGAACTTGAATCGTCTGGTCGAAAAACGCCGCCGTCGGCGCGGTGATGTTCGTCACCGTCAAATCAGGTCTGATGAATCGCCGCACGCGCGTCGGCTGAAATTGGTTATTGTTCGTTTCATTCACGCCTTCGTCAATCTGCGAACTCGTATCGGTTACGACGTAAAGATAATAATCGCCCGTTTGAATCGTGCCGGTCGGAATCGTTACATTTTGAATACGGTCGATTGATTGTCCGGCAGCGAGTCCGTTTGTCAGCGCGAACGTGCCAAGCAGAATATCGCTTCCGACAACATTGTCCGCCGAATAATAAACTTGTTCAGAGAACGTCGCCGCGTCTTTGTTTCCGGCGTTCGTCGTCGTCCAGCCGATAGAAAACGGTGTGTCGGTTTCGACTTCCGGCGGTGCGGTTATCGAAGCGATTTGCAAATCCGCCACGTTGTAATTAAACTGCACGGCTTTGAAAGTTATATTGTTGGATTCGCCCGCGCCGTTTACCGAGCCTTCCGGAACGTTATTGTATCCATCAGCCTGAACGTAGAAAAACGCCGCACCGCTCGGTCTAGCCGGTACGGTTCCAATATTCACAATCCCATTTTGCACAACGCTTGCGCCGGCGGCGAGACCCGAAACTGAGCTTGAGAGAATATATAAATCGTCGGCATTTCCGGCAATATTATCCATTGAAAAATAAAGATGATTGTTAAAAAAGGCGGTCGTCGCTCCCGCTCCTCGATTTCGCACCGTCCACTCGACGGTGTAGGAAACATTCGGTTCGATTTGCGCGGGCGCGACGATGTTTTCCGCCACGATGTCAGGCAGCGTTACCTGCACGGGACGCACGATGTAGTTATTCGCGGTTCGCCCGTCTTCGTCTTGAGAGTTGTAGCTGCCCGTAACGAAAATCAGAAAATAATTTCCGTCCTGCGGTATGTTCGATGCGGAGAGCGAAACGCTTTCGGTCGTCGTCAACTGCCCGCCAGCCGCGAGGGTGGATTGAAAAGTCGAGTGAAAGCCCGTGTCATTGGAATCAAGCACGTTGTCGGTCGAAAAAAAGATTGAGTCTGTGTAAAATGTGCCGGTCGTCGAAACCTCGCCGATATTCTCGACAGTCCACGAAGCGTTAAACGCTTGACTGCCCGCAATCGTCGCGGGCGCGTTGAAACTGACCGCTCTCAAATCGGGCGTTGACGGCTTAATAGTCAGCGTCGCCGTCGTGTAATTGGAACTGAACGCGGCGTTGATGTTCGCGTATCGAAACTGTGTTTGAATCGTCGTCTGAATCGGAAACGAAACTTGCGTCTGCCCGGCGGGAACGACGACGCTTGCCGGTATCGTGATAATGCCGACCTCGCCGCTGTAGGACAAACTGATTGTCGCGCCGCCCGCCGGCGCGGGCGCGTCAAGTGTGACTATGCCCTGCGTCTGTCTGCCGCCCGAAAGCGGATGCGGCGCGTCTATCCGCAGAGAAATCGGCGGCGCATTAGTTGTCGGAATGCCCCACGACAAGCCGCTGAAACGCGGAATTTGCTGCGGGGTGAAAACCTGTGTTTGATTTAAACCGCTGACATCTACTGTTTCGACGCGCAGCCCGCCGTCATAATCAAAATTTTGTCCGGCGTAAAAAGCGATTTTCGAGCCGTCGGGCGACCACACGGGATTAGAATTAAAATCAGCCGGGTACAAACTGTTGATAAGTGTTCCGGTGGTTGCGTCGAGAAATTTCAAATAATAATAATAATTCGCGCCTTGCTCAAAATAATCAACGAGCGCGATTTTCGTGCCGTCCGGCGAATAGCGCGGCTCGGCGGCGAAGTTATATGTATTGTCGTAGAGAAGCGAACAACCGCTGCCGTTCGGGTTCATTGTATAAACGATGCCGCCGTAACCGAATACAATTTTTTCATCGCCGGGCGCGGCGTTCAGGCGATAGTTCGGCGTTTCAAAATCGAGATAACCGGGATAAAACAGTCTTTCGGATTTTTTGATTTGTGCTTTCCTTTCTGAAGACCGGTTTTTCTTTGCGGAAAAATTGACGCAATCGCTGCCCTCGTCTATCAAAAGCGTCTGGTTCGACCCGTCGAGATTCATCGTATAAATTCCGAAGCTGCCTGAGCCGTCATTTTCGCCGACGTAAATAATTTTCGTGCCGTCGGGCGAAAACGCGGGGTCGGCTTCAGAACTGGCGTTGACGGTCAGCCGCTGCTGGCTCGTGCCGTCGCTGTTCATAATATAAATCTCGCGGTCGCGCTGCGGATAACCGTTGCCCAACCTGCCGTTGCGCCGGCTGACAAAAACGATTTTTTTGCCGTCGGGCGACCAAGCCGGGTCAAGATCGCGGCTGTCGCTCAACTGCGCCGCCGCCGAAGCAAACGTCGGGGCTTGAGCGAAAATGACGGAATTCGCGTTAAAGTTGGTTTCCGGGTAGGCTAACGAGTAAAGCAGTTTGCCGTCCGCGCCGCCGAGCAGTTCGGACTCGTCTGTTTCTTTTTTATCGGTAAGCAATTTCACCGCTTTTTTCGGAGTTCGCTGTTCATTCACGGAAATTTTCGCCGCCGCCGCTTCCGCGCTGAAATAATTTTCAAACGAAAAAACGCGCGTCGAAAACGCCGCTGCGCCGATGCCGCCGCCAAATAAAACCAAAATCAACAGCAGATTGATTTTTGATAATGAACCGAATTTTTTGAATGACATAACAATTCTCCGATTTTGGGTTAGTAAGATACTTTGAATGTATATGCGTAAAAATCGGGCAAACTAAGACAAAATAATTTCTTTTCGCCCAAAAATAAGCTACAATACGTGTCAAAACCCAAAGTCAAACAATTTATGAGCGAGCAGCAAACTTCGGAAATTACTCATATTCTCCAGGATTGGAACGGCGGCAATGAAGCGGCAAAAGAACAACTTCTGCCTTTTGTTTACGACGAACTTCGAAGACAGGCGCGATATTTGATGTCATCGGAACGCGCCGATCATACTTTGCAGCCGACCGCTCTGGTTCACGAGGCGTTTTTAAGATTGAGCGAGCAGACCGGAATCGAATGGCGCGACCGCAGCCACTTTTACGGTTTCGCAGCGCGGATTATGCGGCAGATTTTGGTTGATCACGCCCGTTTTCACGCGGCGGCGAAACGCGGCAATCATCCGATTCATTTTTCGATTGACGATGTGCAGATTCCGATTGAAGAACGCGCCGAATCAATTTTGATTTTGAACGAAGTTCTTGAACAATTGGAAAAACTCGATGAACAGCAGGCGAAGATTGTCGAAATGCGTTTTTTCGGCGGAATGAATAATGCAGAAATCGGCGAAAGTCTCGCTATTTCCGAACGCACCGTCGGACGCGAATGGCAGGCGGCGCGTTTGTGGCTTTACCGCGAGTTGAATAAGTAATTTTCCTCAAAGACAATTTTTTGTCTGACTTCTCTTGAAAAATCCGCATATCTCGGTGAGCCAATCTGTAAAATTTAATATGAAAGCGGAAAACTGGAAAAATGTAAAAGACGTTTTGTTTGAAGTGCTGAATCTTGATTCGGCAGATCGCTGGAGTTATCTGGAAAAAGCGGACATCAGTGCTGAAACGCGCGAAGAAGTTAAATCACTGCTTTCTTTTGAAGAAGAATCCGAAGATTTGATGCGGCTTTCGGCGGTCGAATTTTCCAGAGATTTCTTTATAGACGATGCAAAAAACGTTTTGCTCGGTCAGCGCGTCGGAGTTTATGAAATCGTCGGCGAACTCGGTCAGGGCGGAATGGGCGCGGTTTATCTGGCGACCAGAACCGACGGTAAATTTAATCAAAAAGTCGCGCTCAAATTACTCAAACGCGAGATGAATACCCACGCGCTCCGCCGTAGATTTCAGCACGAACGCGAAATTCTCGCGTCGTTGGAACATCCGAACATCGCGCGTCTGCTTGATGCCGGAACGACCGCTGATCAGATTCCGTTTATCGCAATGGAATACGTCGAAGGCGTGCCGATTGACGAATTTTGCAGTCAGCATAAATTAGATTTGACCGAAAGATTGAATCTTTTCCGCGTCGTTTGCTCGACGGTGAATTTCGCGCACCGCAATTTAATCGTTCACCGCGATTTGAAGCCGTCAAACATTCTCGTCACCGACGACGGCACGCCGAAATTGCTCGATTTCGGCATCTCGAAAATTCTTTCGACCGAAATTGAAAACGTCAACGCGGCGACGATTACCCGACTCGGCGTGATGACTCCGAGCTATGCGTCGCCCGAACAACTGCGCCATCAAAGCGTCACGACGGCGACGGATATTTACAGTCTCGGCGTGATTTTATACGAGCTTTTGAGCGGGCATCGTCCGTTTGAAAATAAAGAAAATGACCTTAAAGAAATATACAAAGCGGTTATCGAAACTGACCCGCCGCCGCCGTCGGCAATGATTTGGGATTTGGGGTTTGGAGTTGCGGATTCGGAAAGTAAGACCGAGCCGTTGTCCAACCGCACGAAAAATCAAAACAGAAGAACAACTCCGCAACCACAAACCCCAAATCCCAAATTGTTAAGCGGTGATTTGGACAATATCATCCTCAAAGCCCTACGCAAAGAACCCGAACGGCGATATTCTTCGGCGGAAAATTTTTCGGAAGATATTCAACGTCATCAGCGCGGTTTGCCGGTCACGGCGCGTCCGAATACGTTTTCTTACCGCGCGGAAAAGTTTATCAAACGCAACCGGGCGAGCGTTTTTGCCGGAGTGTTGATTGTTCTCGCAATTATCGCCGGAATTGCCGCCACGCTCTGGCAGGCGCAGGTTGCCAAAGTTGAACGCGCGAAAGCGGAAAAGCGTTTTAATGAAGTGCGAAAACTCGCCAACTCTAATTTGTTCGATGTTTATCCGGTGGTGGAAAATCTCGAAGGTTCGCTCAAGGCGCGTGAGAAAATTTTGATGAACGCGCTTGAATATCTGGATAGTTTATCGCAGGAAACGGGCGGCGATTTAGAATTGCAGGGCGAACTGGCGACCGCGTATGAAAAGGTCGGCGATGTGCAGGGCGCATTGAATAATTCGAGTTTAGGAAACGTCAAAGCCGGACTGCTGAGTTACGAAAAGGCGGGAAAACTGCGCGAATCCGTCTTTACCGCCAATCCCGAAAATCTTGAGGCGAAAGAGAAACTGGCAAATAATTATTACGTGACGGCGCGAACTTTGTGGAACGACAGCCAAACCAAAGAAGCCGAAGCCGCATTTGAAAAAGGCTTGAAAGTGCGCCGCGAGTTGGTCACCGCACAGCCTGAATCGGTCGAAGCGCAAAATCGTCTGGCAGTTTTGCTGATTGATTACGGCGCGATTCCGGTCTTTAATTCGCAAACCGATAAAGCACTGGTTTTGTTTGAAGAAGCATTACGGATTATCGAAAAACTGCGTCAGAAAGAGCCTGAAAATCCTGATTTTAAAAAATCACTGACGCGCCTTTTGCGCATTATGAGCAAAGCGAAGGGCTCGAAAGGCGATTATGACGGCGCGTTAAAAGGGTTTCGACAAGCCGCCGAAGTCAGCAAAGAATTGGCGACGCAGTTTCCGAACGATTTTCGCGTGCAGCGCAGCGTTTGGCTGACCGATTCGATGACCTGCGAGCTTTATATTGACCAGGGCGACGGAAAAAACGCCGTCGAATCCTGCGTGCCGACGCTTGATTTTCCGAAAACCGCCTTAAATAAAGAACCCGAAAACGGCGTGGTCGCTTATGATTTAGCCATCTCGCATTTTAATTCCGCCAGAGCTTTTCGTTTAGCGGAAAATCCTGCGCAGACGATTGAACAAGCGGAAAAAGCTGTTGAGGTAATGTCGAACCTCAATAAAAAATCGCCCGAAGATTTGGAATACAAACGTAATCTGGCAATCTACGAA
The DNA here is from genome assembly GCA_963761145.1 of Pyrinomonadaceae bacterium. Classification (GTDB taxonomy): domain Bacteria; phylum Acidobacteriota; class Blastocatellia; order Pyrinomonadales; family Pyrinomonadaceae. The sequence continues at coordinate 634,411 of CAVXFU010000001.1, read as the reverse complement.
ACCGAAAAGGCACGCGCTCAAATCGCACTTAAACAATTCGATAAAGCCCTCGCCGCGCTCGAAAACGTCCAGAAAACTTTGATTCCAATCGTCGAAGCCGATAAGCAATCAACGACTTATCAATATGATTTGGGACTCGCCTACCGGCTTTCCGCGCAGGCGTTTTACCTGAAAGACGAAAAAGCAAAAGCCAGCGAATTTATTGATAAAGCGATTGTTATCGCTCAACAGCTCAAAGAATCAAACTCTTTGCGCGATACTGATAAAAATCTTTTGACGGAACTGGCGAATGAAAAAGCTGAATACAATAGATAATTATTCGACGCGAAAGCGAAATAAAAAGGCTTAACTTGAATTCAAGTTAAGCCTTTTTATTTTTCGATCTGATTTTTCGTTTAAGCCGAGAACGAAGTTCCGCAGCCGCAGCCGCCGGTCGCATTCGGATTTTCAAACGTAAAGCCCGAACCCATCATATTCGAGGTGTAATCAATCTGAATTCCGTTCAAATACTGCCCACTGAACATATCAACGAACAGCCGAACGCCTTCCTGTTCGATGATAAAATCGCCGCTGCGCGATTCTTCTTCGATGTTAAGGCTGTATTGAAAACCCGAACACCCGCCGGGAACGACTCGAACGCGAAGACCGGCTGTTTCCGGTAAATCATCTTCGCTGGTCATAAACTTTTTAATTTCGACCGCCGCACTCGGCGTGACGATAACTTCGACTGAAGGTGCTGCTACTGCTGACATTTAAATAATTTCTCCTTATTATATAAAAAGTTAGATTCGATAAAATAATCGAATCCTTACATTAATGTCAATTTTACACGGACAATTGAAAAAGCACAAGGAGAAACCGATCGGCAGCGGCACGCGCAGAGGCGGTTTTTCTGTTATTCAAAGATAAAATGAGCGTTGGTAAATATGAAAACAAAACATTCGCCAACGCCCGGTTTCTGCGGACTGCTGCCGTCAACTGCCGAATCTTCTACACCATAAAGCCCGTATTTGGATTGCCCAAGGCGTTGATGTTCGGGAAGACGAGCGGAATATCCGTGTTTGAAAGTCTGAACCGGCGATTTGCGTGCGCCGCTCGCTGAAACTTTTCCAGCCGTAAAAAACGAAAATCGCTTTGATAATTGATAAAAACAATCCAATTATTTGCCTTTTGCATTATGTTCTAATCAAATGCAATCTGATTTATGCCGTCCTGTTGATTAAGGCACGAAGGCGTTCGGAATCGGTTTGTCGCCGACCGCGCCGAACGGCACGATTTGAACACCACCCAACGAACGCAGTTCATACCAGGTTCCGTCACGGTAAACGGCGATGTCGGTTTTGCCGTCGCCGTCATAATCAGCGGGCGCGGGTAAATCGCTTGCAATGCCGAATTGATAACTTGTGAATCCGGCTTGGCTTTGCAAAACATACCACGTTCCGCCGCGATAAACCGCGTAATCAGTTTTGCCGTCGCCGTCATAGTCGGCGGCGACCGGCTTGTCGGTTGCAATGCCGAAAGTCACGCCGGTAAACCCGAGCGAGCTTCTTTGTATATACCAAACACCGTCACGATAAACGGCGTAATCGGCTTTGCCGTCGCCGTCGTAGTCAGCAACGACCGGCTTATCGGTTGCCGCGCCGAACTGAATCGCAGAAAATTGATTATTAACTAAATTCAAAACATACCAAGTTCCGCCGCGATAAACGGCGATTTCGCTGCGTCCGTCGCCATCAAAGTCGGCAGGCATCGGAGCATCAGTTGCCGTGCCAAACGTCACGCCGGTAAACCCGAGCGAACTTCTTTGCAAATACCAGGTTCCGTCACGATAGACAGCGATGTCGGTTTTGCCGTCGCCGTCGTAATCCGCCGGAACAATTTTATCGGTTGATGCGCCGAATGCCGCTCCGCTAAAGCCCGCTTGCGATTGATTCAGATACCAGATTCCGTTTGACGGGCGAAATACGGAAACATCAGCTTTGCCGTCGCCGTCAAAATCATAAAACAGATTTTTTATGTTTGAAAAAAAATAAACCACGCCCTGACCGTTTGGCGAAGTTAATTGTTTTTCCGCCGCGCCGAATACCAAATTGCCAAAACTTAGCGCGACGCTCACGCCGAAACGGTCGCCGTTGAAAGCATCGTTCGGCGCGATTTTCTGCTGTTCTGTCCAGGTCGCGCCGGTTCGGGTGAAAATGTAAGCCGAACCCGCATCAGGTCCAGCCGCCGTATCGTCTTCACGTGCGCCGACGGCGACGACGTTATTGCTGAGGGCGACTGAATATCCGAAGCGGTCAAATTGCGCGCCGTCCGAGGCAGTAAGTCTGCCTTGCGACACCCAACTCGAACCGTCGAATTCATATACATACGCCGCACCGAAAGCCGGTTGCCCGACAATCGGCGTGTATTGAAGCGCACCGCCGATTAGCGTATTGCCTTCGATGGCGACCGAATTGCCGAAATTGTCGCCGTTTGCGCCGTTTGGAATGGTGATTTTTTGTTGCAGAGTATAAGTTCCGCCGCTTTCGACAAAAACATAAACCGCGCCCGCCGAAGTAAACGGATTGTCATCGCCCGATGCGCCGATGGCAATCTTGTTTCCACTGATTGCCGCCGAATCGCCGAAATGATCGCCGAGTATGACACCGTTCGTCCCTTGAACCGGAATTAGTTTCTGCTGAAACGTCCAAACCGTTCCGCTGCGCCGATAGAAATACGCCGATCCTGCCTCAGAATTACCGGGAAGATCGGCGTGATTCGCCCCGACAACAATTGATTCTCCCGTAATAGCAACCGAAGAACCGAATTGGTCGTCAGCCGTGCTGTCGCTTCCCGTCAGTTTCTGCTGAAACGTCCAAGTCGTACCGCTGCGGACAAAAACATAAGCCGAACCCGCATTTGACAAAGGCGAATCATCGTTAAACGCGCCCACGACAATTGTGTTCACGCTGATCGCCACTGAAGAACCGAATTTGTCAGCAACCGCGCCGTCATTCGCCAGCAAAACCGCCTGCTGCGTCCAGGTTCCGCCGCTTAGAACATACACATAAGCCGCGCCCGCCTGCGAAGCCGTCGTGCTGTCAAACTGCGCTCCGACCACCATCGTATTGCCGCCAATGGCAACCGCGTTACCGAATTGCGCTCCGACACCGCGCGGTGTCGAAGTGATTTTCTGTCTCTGCGACCAGTTCGCCGCCGAGACGGGCAAAACTAATCCGAGCAGAATTAAGAAAAATGGAACAGATAGAATGATTATGTTTTGAAATTTATTTGAAAAATAGTTCATTTTTGTTTTACTCCTAAATTGTTACGGTTCAGCGGTAAATATGCGTTTTGAATTTCTCCTGAGCACGGTTAAATTATTGCCTCTTTTATTATGCGGCGAGACTTTTGAAAATTACTTGTCCGCCGATGCCAGCGGCTGTGACAGTGTTTCAGTTAAAGATTTCAGACAAATTAAAACGCGGTCGGTTTCGACAAAATGAATCGCGCCCGTTTCGACGAGGCGATAAATTTCGCGCTCGGTTGAGCGCGTTAAAATCGCGGCGATCTGCGGCGTAATCATTTCAACGAGCGTTTGACAGTACGGGCAAAAAGCTTCGAAACTTTCGCGGCGACTGCTGTAGGCGACGGTTTCGCTGTATTCAATCTCGATTTCGGTTTTTGGATTCATTAATTTTCCTTGTTATCCGCGCACTTCGGCGTTACAATTCACCTGACATTTCCCGACAATTTTTTTACTGCATCATCTTCGCCCGAACTCGCCCGAAGTGTCTTGGATTTTTTCAGACAAAGTTTTGACTTTTTTTTGACAATGAGGGAACCGACAGAAAATAAAGGGTTTATCTATGAATTCGGAAGCTTCGTACTTGATCCGAACGAGCGCGTTTTGCTCGCCAACGGCAAATCCGTACACTTGACCGACAAAGTTTTCGACACGCTTCTGCTGTTTATAAGACACAACGGACGGCTTTTAACGAAAGATGAAATGATAGAAACTTTGTGGGAAGAATCGTTTGTTGAAGAAAGCAATCTGGCGAAAAACATCTCGCGGCTGAGAAAGATTTTGAACGCCGACGGCGTGCAGCTGATCGAAACTTTGCCGAAACGCGGCTACCGATTTCAGGCGGACGTAAAGAAAATTGACGGCGAAACGAATTTGCTCGTGCATCGTCGGCTGCGCGTCAAAGTTTCGCAAATTATCGAAAACGGCGATTTGCCGAACGCACTGAACGGCACGGTTTCGCTCAACGAAATACACAGTCTCGCAGTATTGCCGTTTCAGCCGCTCGATTCAAAAATTGATGACGATATTTTCGGTCTGGGCATCACCGACGCGCTGATTACACAACTCAGCCGCGCCGGACAAGTTCAGGTGCGTCCGACAAGTTCGATTCTTAAATACAATTTTCCCGAACAAAACGCTAATCTAATCGGCGGGGAATTGCAGGTTGACGCTATTTTGGAAGGCAGATTTCAGCGGCTCGAAAATAAACTGCGCCTGACCGTTCAAATGCTGCGTGCCGCGAACGGCGATTCGCTCTGGGCGGACAGCTTTAATACGGAATTTGACGATATTTTCACCGTTCAAGATTTAATCGCCGAACGCGTGATCGGCGCGTTGAGCAAAAAACTGACCGACGAAACGCAAATCAGGCTAAAAAAACACGACACGGAAGTTGTCGAAGCCTACGAAGAATACCTGAAAGGACGTTTTTATTGGAACAAACGCTCGACCGAAGGCTGCGACAAGGCGCTCGAATGTTTTCAAAAAGCCATCGAAATTGATCCGCTTTACGCGCTCGCGTATGCCGGTTTAGCGGACATTTACAATTTGCTTCCGATGTATGACGGTTTTGCGCCGCGCGATTATTATCCGAAAGCAAAAGCCGCCGCGTTGAAAGCACTTGAACTCGACGGAAATTTGGCGGAAGCGCACGCCGCGTTCGGTCTGGCGATTTTGAATTACGACTGGAATTGGTCTGGCGCGGAAGTTTCATTTCGGCACGCGATTAAACTTAACCCGAATTTTTCAGCGGCGTATGAACTGCTCGGAGTTTATTTGTGCCGCGCCGGAAGAATCGGCGATGCCGTCGCCGCGCTGAAAAAAGCGCAGGAACTCGATCCGCTTTCGCCGATCAATGCAACGTGGCTGGCGGAAGTTTTTCGTTCCTGCGGTGAAATTGACGCTTCGATCAAACTTCACGTGGAAACCTTGAAATCCTTTCCCGATTTTTATCTCGCGCATTATCATCTGGCTTTTTCCTATCTCGACAGCAATCGTTTACCGGAAGCCGAAGTTCATTGCCGGAAAGCCGTCAATCTCGCGCACGAAAATTCGTTGACGCTCTCGCTGTCGGGCATTTTGCAGACTGCTTTAAAAAACGCTTCGGGCGTGCAGGAAATTTTAGATAAATTATTAAAATTAAAAGCCGGGAAATACATCAGCGGAGCAAATATCGCGTCCGTTTACGCGGCTTCCGGCGACGAAGAAAAAGCGATTGAATGGCTGGAAATTGCTTTGAACGAGCGCGACCCGAACTTGACCTGGATAAAATTTGATCGGGAATTTGAGTTTTTGCAGCCAAATCCGCGTTTCCAAAGTATTCTGCAAAATGTCGGTTTGGCGGAAAGAACAGTTGAATTGCCTGAAAAGAACGATTCGAGAAAATCTTTCTGGAAACGAATTCTCGCGTTTTGGAAAACTAGAAAATAATCCGCAAAAAATAAACAGTGCGAGGCGCGTGAAAATTCACGCGCCTCGCACTGTTTTTTTAACAGTTTAACTTACTTTGCCCGCGACATAATCACGAGTTCCGGCTTCATCGCTTCAATCGAAATTTGTCGGGCGACTTCTTCGGCAACCGTTCTGAAAGCGATTGCCTGCGGCGATTCCGGGTTTCCTATAACGACCGGAATTCCTTTATCGCCGCCGCTGCGAACTTCCATTCCGAGCGGAACTTCGCCCAATAATCTGATGTTATATTCTTCCGCTAATTTCTGTCCGCCGCCGCTTCCGAAAATGTCGTAACGTTTTTCGGGCATATCGGGCGGCACGAAATACGACATATTTTCAATCACGCCCAGAACGGGAATCGAAACCTGCTCGAACATTTTGAAAGCGCGGCGCACGTCGGAGAGCGAAACGGCTTGCGGCGTTGTCACTAAAACTGCGCCCTGAACGGGAACTAATTGCGCGAGCGATAATTGAACGTCGCCGGTTCCGGGCGGCATATCAACGATTAAATAATCGAGTTCGCCCCAATCAACGTCGGTCAGAAATTGGCGAACAACGCCGTGCAGCATCGGACCGCGCAGAATCATCGGCTTGTCGGGCGGAACCAGAACCGCCATCGAAATCATTTTCACGCCGTGCGCTTCGAGCGGAACGAGTTGATTTTTCGCCGTCACCTGCGGCTGAACATTTCCGATGCCGAGCATCAAAGGCACATTCGGACCATAAACATCCGCGTCCATCAAACCGACTTTCGCGCCGTCGAGCGCGAGCGACACAGCGAGATTGACGGCGACGGTTGATTTGCCGACACCGCCTTTGCCGCTCGAAACCGCGATAATATTTTTCACGCCCGGCAGCGCAATGTTGTTCGCCACGCCGCGACCTTGCGGAACTTCCGAATCCATCGTGACATTGATCGTTTCAACGCCTTCGATTGCGCCGACTAAATTTCGGGCTTCTTCTTCAAACGCTTCTTTGACCGGACACGCCGGAGTCGTTAAAACGATGCGAAAGGCGACCGCGCCGCCATCAATCTTTAAATCTTTGACAAAGCCGAGCGTCACAATGTCCTTTTTCAAATCCGGGTCAATAATTTGGCTCAAAGCCTCTAAAACTGTTTGTTCTGATAATTGATTCATAAAATAAAAGTTTATCGGTTGGAAACTTGCTGATACATTTAAGAATCTATCATAATCTAATTTCGATTTCGATAAAGGTCGAATTTATCCGTATCGAAGGCTTTTTTCAGAACAAGGATTCGGGCGCAAATGAAACTAAAAATTTTTCTGTTATTGACAATTTTCCTCTTGCCGACGCTCGTTTCGGCGCAAAATTTGATTGGTTACGAACATAAAGGCGTGATTTTTGGCGCGAAACTGCCGAACGGAGCGAAGGATTTGGGCGGCGGTTTGCTGTCCGACGAAGATTACGGCGTTTCGCGTTACACGACAAAGAATAATTTTATGTTGTGGCTCGAAAAAATAGTCGAGCGCGATGCCGACGGTATTCCGACGTGGCAGGTCAAAGACATTTTAACCTTTCCAAAATTGAAAAAAAATCAGGAATTTCTGCTGTCATACAGTTCAAATTGTCAGCAAAATGATAACGAATCGCTCGATTTAGTCGTGATGGCGGAGTTTTCCTCGAAAAAGAAAACATACAAAATAAACGGCGCGTGGCTGGCGAACGTCGAAACGGAAAAGTTTGAAAAAGTTTCAATTAAAGGAATTGAATGCGCATACGTCGCGCCATAATTTATGAACGAAATCTATTTTTACGGTCTGCCGAACTGCACGACCTGTCAAAAAGCTCTGCGCCGACTCGATTATCATCGCGTAGATACGGTCAAAAAGCGCAATATCAAAGAAGAACCGCTCTCGCGTGACGAAATCGAAAAATTGGCGAAAATGCTCGGCGGCGCGGAAAATCTTTTTTCGCGCCGTTCGGTTAAATACCGCGAACTCGGTTTGAAAGACAAAAATCTGACCGAAACGGAACTGCTCGATTTGATGGCTGAGGAATACACTTTTCTCAAACGTCCGATTTTAGTCGTCGGCAAAACAGCAATTGCCGGATTTTTTGAAAAGGAATACGACGAATTTTTTAAGCGAAAATGAACGAAGAATTAACAAAACAATATCACGAAATTCGCGGCGGAAAGTCTGGTTTTCACGAACAAAAACGCGGGTTAATCCAGGTTTCGGGAAAAGAAGCCATCCAGTTTTTGAACGGTTTGATTACCAACGATGTCGCGAAATTAGAAGAAAACGCGCAAATGGCAGCGGCTTTTCCAAACGCGCAAGGTCGGCTTTTGGCGGCGGTGCGCGTTTTGCGGAAAGACGGTAAATTTCTTTTTGAAACAGAAGCTGAAACGCACGAAAAAGTTTATAAAAATCTGTTCCGATTTACATTCGCCGGCGATTTTTTCGTCGAAGATTTGTCGGAAAAATTTCGCTGTTTTACGATTTTCAACAAAGGTGCAAATTTTGAAAAAGATGGTTTGATTGAATTTCAAACTGATTTTTCAACCGATTATTTTGTGCCGAATGACGCGGCTGAAAATTTTCTGAACGAGCTGAAAAATCAGAACGCGGTTGAGATTTCCGACGAACATTATGAAGTTTTGCGAATCGAAAACGGCGTTCCGAAATACGGCGTTGACGCTGGAGAGGAGACGATTGTGCCGGAACTCGGCGACGACGCGATCAGTTACACCAAAGGCTGTTACATCGGGCAGGAAATTATCGCGCGAATCCATTTTCGCGGACACGTCGCTAAAAAATTGACCGGCTTAATTCTGGAATCAGAAGCAAAATCGGGCGACGAATTAAAATCGCTCGACGGCAAAAACGCAGGCAAAATAACTTCCGTCGCATTTTCGCCAAAACTCGAGAAATTTATCGCGCTCGCCTTCGTGCGCTACGATTTTTTGGCGGAAGGCACAAAATTAAAATTTGGCGAAATGGCGGCGACGGTGAAGAATTTACCGTTTGTCGGAAAATTAGGTTAAAATATTGAATTATGCAGGCAGTTAAAGAGATTTCAAAAAAAAAGCGAACTTTGAAAATAGCGGATGTTAAATTCAATTTCCCTGAGCCTTTTTTCTATATTTTAAAGGTTCCCGGTTATAAATTTACTGATGAAGAACTTTATCAGATTGACGCGGACAACGAAGATTTTCGCATCGAAACTAACGCCGCCGGAGATTTAGAAATTATGCCGCCGCCTTTTCCTGAAACGAGCCGAAAAAATATCGCAATTGACGCGCAGCTTTGGATTTGGGCGAAAAAAGACAAAACCGGCGTTTGCTTTGAATCGTCTGCTAAATTCACTCTGCCGAACGGCGCGAAACGAATGCCGGACGCGGCTTGGATTTTGAAGAAAAGATATTTCGCTTTTTCCGAAACGGAACGCGCCGAGCGATTCACAAAAATCGCGCCGGATTTCGTCATCGAACTTCGTTCAAAAACCGACCGTTTGCCGATTTTGCAAAAGAAAATGAAGGAATACATCGAAAACGGCGTTCGTCTCGGCTGGCTGATTGATCCGTATAAAAAGCGCGTTCACGTTTATCGCGGCGATAAAACCGTTGAAATTTTGGAAAATGCTCAGAAGATTTCGGGCGAAAATGTTTTAAAAGATTTTGAATTGGATTTGACGGAAATCTGGTAGCGGGAGATTTTATGCTGAAAGTCTTGTTTTTAATTTTATTCGTGATGAGTTCGGTCGCTTTCGCGCAGACTCAGGAAAAACAGGAAGCGTATAAATTTTTTGAGTTTGAAAAAACAAACGACAGTTTGTTGAAAGAAAAGTTTATGGAACTTCAGGGGAAACTATCTGAACCACCAAATGCTCAAGGTTACATAATCAACTATGGAACTGCCAGACAAATTGCAAAACGCGAAAAACGGCTCATAAATTTGACTGTTTTTTGTAAACTTGACGCGTCGAGGATTACATTCGTGAGAGGCGGAGAAAAAGAGAAATCGAAAACAGAATTTTGGATTGTTCCGGCGGGCGCGGAATTGCCAAAACCTTAAAAATTGAACGTCGCACAAATAAATATGAATAATTTAGACATTGATTTCCGAATGCGAAACTCGCTTACACGATTATTCAGACGCTTTTGAAAAATCAGGAAGCGTTGAGCGATTTGCTGGCGTTGATGGCGCACGCGCTCGACGAAGACGTGGCGAAGGCTTTGACGAATACGAACGAATGGGAAAAATATCTCGAAGCCAAACGCGAACTCGACAACACGCATTTGCAGATTGAAAAATTTACGGAAGAATTGAAGAAATTGGAAAATGAGTGAAAAGTCAAAATACATAATCTATTAGATACTATCTTGCTAATTTTAGTGGTTGCCGCTGTCGATCTTGTTTTTCAACTTATATGTCAATTTGCTCAGATAGAGACGAATTATTTTACGAAAGAGTTGGAGTAAGATAACGAAATTTGTTAACAAAAGGCTAAGCTGAGATTCGGTATACGAAATTGTGTGATGTAAAGTAAGTAAGGCATTCGAAACTTGCTTATTCATTATCGAAAGTGATTATTCGAAGAAAGTAAATTTTCATTTTTTACATATCATTATTTTTGTCTATTTTGCATATTGGCGTTTAGTAGTCAATAATTTAAGTAAGCAGGTCGAAGAGTTAAAAGAAAAAATAGATGTTTGATTTAATAATAATCGGCGCAGGACCGGCAGGAATTTCTGCTGCGTATGAAGCGCAAAAATCGAATTTGAATTATCTCGTGTTGGAGAAAAATCTGATCGGCAACACGATTTATAATTATCCGGTTGGTTTGGCGGTTTTTTCGACGGTGAACGAATTGGAATTGCAGCCGAACACGCTTTTTCCGGCGCGTGAAAAACCGACGCGCGAGGAATTGCTGTCTTATTACACACGCTTTGTACTAGAAAATAATCTCAATATTCAGTGGGAAGAAGAAGTCACAAAAGTTGAAAAACTCGGCGAAAATCATTTTGTCGTAAGAAGCGCGAACGGCGAATATGAATCGAAAACGGTTTTGTTCGCGTTCGGTTCGATGCAGAATTTGCGGCATTTAGGCGCAAAGGGCGAAGATTTGCCGAAAGTGCATCATCTTTTCCGCGAAACTTATCCGTATGTCAGGAAAAACGCGATGGTTATCGGCGGCGGAAATTCGGCGGGCGAAGCCGCGCTTTTTCTCGCGCAGGAAGGCGCGAACGCGATTCTCTGCATTTTTCGCAAAGATTGGGAAAACAACGATCCGAAACAAGGCTGTATCAAATATTGGGTCAAACAACCGCTCGAAAGCCGAATTGTCGAAAGATTGTCTGAACGTCTATTTCTTCAACCGCGTCGTCGAAATCAAGGAAAAAGAAATCGTTTTGGAAAACGAAAACGGCGAAATCGAAACTTTTCCGAATGATGTCGTTTTCATTTTAATCGGTTCGGACGCTGATTTGACGATGCTCAAAAATCTCGGCGTGGAAACTCAGAGACTCGAAATACGGCGAAGTTCCGGTTTACGATGCGGAAACTTTTGAAACGAACGTCGCAGGCGTTTACGTCGTCGGACATTTCACCGAAGCGCGACACATTGTCGGCGCGATTGAAGTGCCGAAAAAGATTATTCCGAAATTGGCGGCGAAATTTGAAATAGCAATAAGCGTCTGAAATTTTTTTAAGTTAAAGTGTTCACAATTTTTCATCTTTTACAACTTATCGGAATCATAATTGGTTTTATTCTGGAATTAAAATTGGTTATGACAAATTCGGCGGGATTGGTTTACTAATTGGTGCGGTTGCTGGCGCAATCACAGGTCTTATTTCGGGAAAAATTCCTTTTTGGATTAGCTTATGGTACGTAAAGTTTGAACTCAAAAGAAGCAGTTCTGAGTTATTAAAAAGGCGATTGAAAGAAGAAAAATTTATTTCTCATTTAATAAAAGCCGAACTCTTCAGACGCGGTGAATTATCTCAAAAAGATTAGATATAATATAAAATGAATATCGAACGCGCACAGGAAATTCTCAAACATCAATTCGGCTACGATTCGTTTCGGATGAATCAGCAGGCGGCGATTGAGTGCGTTTTGACCAAGAAAGACTGCGTGGTTTTGATGCCGACGGGCGGCGGAAAATCTTTGTGTTATCAAATTCCCGCGCTGATGTTTGACGGTTTGACGGTCGTGGTTTCGCCGCTCATCGCGCTGATGAAAGATCAGGTTGACGCGCTGGTGAGCAACGGCGTGAACGCGGCGTTTTTGAATTCGTCGCAAACGGCGCGTGAGCAGACGGAAGTTTTTCAAGCCGTTCGGAAAGGCGAATTGAAAATTCTTTACGTCGCGCCCGAACGACTTCTTCAGAGCGGCGATCAATTTATTGATTTTTTGAAATCTATCGAAGTTTCGTTGTTTGCGATTGACGAAGCGCATTGTATTTCGAGTTGGGGACACGATTTTCGACCGGAATATATGCAGCTGCGGAAGCTGAAAATGTATTTCCCGCACGTTCCGCTGATCGCTTTGACGGCGACGGCTGACAAACTCGTTCGCAATGATATTATCGAGCGTTTGGGGTTGAAAAACTACGAACTTTTCGTGTCGAGCTTTAACCGTCCGAATATTTTCTATACGGTCGAGGCGAAGCGGAATTCTTACGCGCAGACTGCTCGAATATCTCGAAAACAAGCGCGACGAAAGCGGCATCGTTTATTGTCTGAGCCGCAATTCGGCGGAAAGTCTGGCGGCGGATTTACGCGACGAAGGTTTTAACGCGCTCGCTTATCACGCCGGTTTGAACAAGGAAACACGCGACAAGAATCAGGAATTATTCTTAAAGGACGAAGCGAAAATCGTCGTCGCCACCATCGCTTTCGGAATGGGAATTGATAAATCAAACGTCCGTTTCGTCGTTCACACGGATTTGCCGAAAAACATCGAAAGTTATTATCAGGAAACCGGACGAGCGGGACGCGACGGACTCGAAAGCGAGGCACTGCTCTTTTTCAGTTGGGGCGACGTCAATAAATTAAAAGGTTTCGCCGAAGTTGACGGCAACAAATCGCAGACCGAGATAATGCTCAGAAAGCTCAATCAAATGGGCGAATTCGGCGATTTGAAAACTTGTCGGCGCAAATTTCTGCTGAATTATTTCGACGAAGAATTAACGGAAGACTGCGGACGCTGCGACAACTGCAACACGACGTTTGAAAAGTTTGACGGCACGATTATCGCGCAAAAAGCCTTAAGCGCGGTTTATCGCACCGAACAGCGTTTTGGTTTGAGTTATCTGGTTGATTTTCTACGCGGTTCGCAGGCGAAAACGATTCGTGACGAGCATAAAAATCTAAAGACTTATGGTGTCGGCGCGGACATTTCCAAAAATAACTGGTTCGATTACTTCAAAGATTTGATCGCGCAAGGTTTTTTGAAACAAACCGAAGGAACATATCCGACAATTGTTTTAACGGAAGAAAGTCTGCCGGTTTTGAAAGGCGAAAAAACGGTCGAGCTTTTTAAAGTTACGGTCAAAGAAGACAAGGAATCGAAGAAATCAATTTCCAATCTCGCGTACGATTACGAGAAAGATTTGTTTGACCAATTGCGGCAGGTTCGTACAGCGTTCGCCAAAGCTGAAAACGTGCCGCCGTATGTCGTTTTCTCTGACGCGACTTTGATCGAAATGGCGACTTATCTGCCGCAGACCGATTTGGAAATGCGCAAGATTTCCGGCATCGGCGACTTGAAATTTCAGAAATACGGCGCGGATTTCTTGGAAGTAGTCGTTAATTACTGCGACGAAAACAATCTCGAATCGCGCATCAGCTTAAAATCGCCGAAACGCGAAACGAAAACGCGCACGAAACGCGATTCGAGCGGACAGACGACTTATGATGTTTCGCTCGATATGTTCAGATCGGGACTTTCTATTTCCGAAATCGCCGAAGCGCGAGATTTAGCGGTCGGCACGATTGAAACGCATCTCGTTCGGTTTATTCCGAGCGGCGAAGTGGGTATTGAAGACTTGGTTGACACCGAAAAAATCGAACCGATAAAAAACGCCATCGTTCGCATCAATTCAGGTTACGCCGTCGCGCCGGTCAAAGAGTTTCTCGGCGAAGATTATACATACGGCGAAATTCGCGCGGTGATGGCGACGATGTGAAGCCGATTGAAAAAACGAGAAATTGACGGCGGAAACGAAACTCGTAAAACAGCAATCTGCGGCAACTTCGTATCAAAAAACTGTCAAACTTTAGAAACAATTCGGCGTTCAGCCGGTTTTGGTGTGTTTCAGAAAAATCAATCGGATCAAGAGAAATTCTCAGAGCCGGTTTGGAATTGAATAAATCGCGGTGAAAAACCCTTTTCTTATCGCCGATACACACGAATTGAAGATAATAAAAATAGCTGAAATCATCTAAAGTCAATTTTTATCTGTGTCCATTGGTGGCGAATATCTCTTTTGCAATTTTATTCCGACAATTATTCCTCCGCGAAAATTTTTAACAATTTTTCGTAATCTTCCGGTGTGTCAATGTCGTACGCGCCTTCGGGAAACGAAATCGCCACCGTATGCGACGCATATTTTTTTATCAAATGTTTCGCGCCGATTTGCGCGTCAAGCGCGAGCAGTTCAGGGAAAAGTTTTCTGCCGAAAAGCGCGGGAACGCCGAGCGAATTTTGATATTCGCAGGCGACAATCGGCGCGTTGGTTTCTTGAAATTTCGCCGCGATTTTTTCGAGCAAACTTACACCGACAAACGGCTGATCGCAAACAGTTACAATCACGGCATTTATTCTTTTATCTTCCATAATACTTTCTAAACCGACCTTTATCGAACCGCTCATTCCGCTTTGCCAGTCTTTATTTTCGATGATTTTTATTGGCAAATCATCAATCTCATTTCGCATAATTTCAATTTTCGCGCCGAGCGTAACGACGACGCATCCGGAAACAGCAAGCGCGATTTTTCCCGCTCGCCGAAGCAGCGTTTCGTCTTGTAAAGGCAATAATTGTTTCGGCTTGCCGAAACGAACGGACGCGCCGGCGGCGAGTATAATTATGCCAAATGTAGCAGTTCGCATTTTAATTTAAGCGGTTCAAAGTGAAACGAAGAATTCATTTGAAATCAGTTTACGATGTGTTAGATTAAATTCACAGACAATTTTTATTGAAAGGGAATTTCGCAGGCGAAATTTTGGATTGGGGCAGACTGAAACAGAACAAGGAGAAGGAAAATGGCGGAAGAGTTTGACGAATTAATCGAAGCCGAATTGACGGCGGACGAAGAGGCGTTATTAAAAGATTTACCCGAACTTTCAGATTTGGGCGAAGCCAGACGCAAATTTTTGGGACAAGCGGCGGCGGTTGGTTTAGGCGCGTTTGCGCTGAATTTACTGGCGCAGGAACAGGCGTTTGCGGCGATTGAAACTTCGCCCGAAGCGATGTTCGCGCCGGTCACCATTGAAAACGGCGTAAAGGTCGCAATGAAAATCAACGGCGCGGAAAAATCTCTGAACGTTGATTCGCGGATGACCTTACTCGACGCTTTGCGCGAGCGTTTGGAATTGACCGGCTCGAAAAAAGGCTGTGACCACGGACAATGCGGCGCGTGCACGGTCATCGTTGACAATCGGCGCGTTTTGTCGTGTCTGACTTTGGCGGCGACCTGCGAAGGCAAAGATGTCACGACGATTGAAGGTTTGGCGAAAGGCGATAATTTGCATCCGATGCAGGCATCGTTTATCAAACACGACGGTTTTCAGTGCGGTTACTGCACGCCTGGACAAATTTGTTCGGCTGTTGCTTTGATGACCGAGGCGAAAAACGGCGAAGCGAGTTTCGTCACCCAAAATCTGCGGACGAACGCCAAATCAATCAAACTCTCCGACGACGAAATTCGTGAAAGAATGTCGGGAAATATCTGTCGCTGCGGAGCTTATCCGAATATCGTTAAAGCCATTCAGGAAGTCCACAGCGGCAAAGAACAGGCACAATCGTGGAGTTTCTATGCGCCGGAAAACGACTTTGCCCAGAACAAGGAGGAAGAAAAAGATGCGACCGTTTAAGTTTACAAGCGCGAATGACGCGACCGTTGCCGTAAAAACCGTTTCCGCCAATCAGGAAGCGAAGTTTCTCGCAGGCGGCACAAATATAATTGATTTGATGAAGGAAGACGTGATGCGCCCGACCGAACTCGTGGACGTTTCGCGCCTCAAATTAGCGCAAATCAAATCGTCGGACGGCATTTTGTCGCTCGGCGCGTTGGCGAAAAATACCGACACGGCGAATCATCCGCTGGTCAGGCAAAATTATCCGCTTCTTTCACAGGCGATTTTGGCGGGCGCGTCGGGACAAATCCGCAATATGGCGACGAACGGCGGCAATCTTCTGCAAAGAACGCGCTGTTCGTATTTTTACGATGTGGCGATGCCGTGCAACAAGCGCGAACCGGGAACGGGCTGCGGCGCGCTTGAAGGTATTAATCGAATGCACGCGATTTTCGGCTGGTCGGAAAAATGCGTCGCGGTTTATCCGTCGGATATGTCAATCGCGCTCGCCGCGCTCGATGCGGTCGTCAGAGTTCAGGGCGCGGACGGCAAGGAACGAATGATAAATTTTGCCGATTTCCACCGTTTGCCCGGAGACAATCCCGAAAAAGACACGAACTTGAATCACGGCGAATTGATTACCGCAATCGAACTGCCGAAAAACAATTTCGCGGGCAATTCTTATTATCTGAAAGTTCGTGACCGCGCCTCCTACGCGTTCGCTTTGGTTTCCGTCGCCGCCGCTTTGGAGTTGAACGGCAAAACCGTCAAACAAGCCAGAATTGCGATGGGCGGCGTGGCGCACAAACCTTGGCGGGCATTGGAAGCGGAAAAAATGCTCGCTGGCAAAGAAGCCACTGAAGCGAATTTCAAAGCTGCCGCCGAAGCCGAAATGAAAAACGCCAAGCCGCTCGAACACAACAAATTCAAAGTCGAACTCGGCAAACGCGGCATCGTGCGCGCCCTGCAAATGGCGATGAACGGCGGCGCGGTTTAATTTGAGTTTGGAAACAAAAATGAAAGGTCAACGGAAAAACATCGGGCAGGCGACAAAACCGGATTGACGGGCTTTTGAAGGTGACGGGCGCGGCGACATACGCGACCGATTATCCGATAAAAAAAATTGGCGTATGCGGTAATCTTCAAAGGAATCGGCGAAGTCGGCATCGTCAGCGGAGCGGCGGCGGCAGTCGCCAACGCGATTTTTAACGCCACCGGCGAACGCGTTCGGAATTTACCGATCACGCCGGATAAATTAATTTGAAAATTTGAGTGTTTTTAGGCTACTCGATTATCAGCAAGCTAAAGAGAAAATAACAAACAGCACGAGCGAGGGGAAAATGATCAAAACAAATAATATCGGGAAACCGTTTGACCGCAAAGACGGTCGGTTGAAAGTTACCGGCGCGGCGAAATATGCCGCCGAATTTAGCGTTAATAATGTCGCGTATGCCTTTCCGGTGCGCTCGACGATTGGAAATGGAACGATTACGGCTTTCGACTTGAGCGCGGCGGAAAAAGCCGGAGTTTTAACGATCATCACGCCGGATAACGCGATGCGTTTGAAAACGCCGAATCCGCAGGAATTGATGCGAACCGGCGGATTTATGGGCGAAGACATTTTGCCGCTACAGGATAAAAAAGTTAATTATTTCGGGCAGTATATCGCGCTGGTCGTCGCCGAAACTTACGAACAGGCGCGAACTGCCGCCGCGCTCGTTAAGGTCACATACGCTGAACAGAAACCGGCGATTGATTTGAAAACGGAATTGCCGAAAGCCGAAAAGCCGCAGAAATCACGCGGCGAAAACGTGCAGATTAACGCGGGCAAAGCAGCGAGCGTTATTCAATCTTCGCCCGTTAAAATTGAGCAGACTTACACGACGCGCACGGAAAATCATCATCCGATGGAACCGCACGCGACGATTGCCGCGTGGAACGGCGACGATAAATTATTGATTTACGACGCGACGCAGGGCGTAAAAGGAGCGCAGGGAACGACCGCGTATTTTCTCGGTTTGAAGCCGGAAAACGTGCAGGTTAAATCGCCGTTTGTCGGCGGCGGTTTCGGCTGCAAAGGCTCGCAGTGGATGCATATTTTGATGACAGCGATGGCGGCAAAAGCCGTTAATCGTCCGGTAAAATTTGTTTTGACGCGCCAGATGATGGTCACGAATGTCGGACGACGACCGGAAACGATACAGAAAGTCGCGCTCGCTTCGGACAAATCCGGCAAACTAACGGCGATTCGTCACGAAAATAATTCGTATAAATCTTTCTCCGAATATTTCGAGCAAAGCGGAACGCAGACGAAAACTTTGTATGCCGCGCCGATGCGTGAAATAACGTATAACATCACGAAATTCAACGTCAATTCGCCGACTTTTATGCGTGCGCCGGGCGAAACGCCGGGTTGTTTCGCGCTCGAATCGGCGATGGACGAATTAGCGTATGAATTGAAAATTGATCCGATTCAACTGCGGACGATAAATCATACGACCGTTGATCCGCTCACTAATCTGCCGTTTTCGCTTGAAAATTTGCGCGAATGTTTCCAAATCGGCGCAGATAAATTCGGTTGGGCGAATCGCCGGTCAGAGCCGCGGATGAATCGGCGCGGAAAATATCTCGTCGGTTACGGAATGGCGACGGCGACCTATCCGGCGATTCGTTCGACGGCTTCGGCAAGGGTGCAGATTTTCGCCGACGGTTCGGTCAAAGTCTTCAGCGCGACGCAGGACATCGGCACGGGAACTTATACGATTATGGCGCAAACTCTGGCAGACGCGCTCGGCGTTTCATTTGATCGCGTGTCGGTCGAAATCGGCGATTCGAGTTTGCCGCCCGCGCCCGTCTCCGGCGGTTCGACGACGGCGGCAAGCGTCACGGCGGCGGTTTTGGCGGCTGGCGATATGGTCAAAAATGATTTGATGGCGATGGCGACGGCAGACGAAAAATCGAAATTGAGCGGCAGGAAATCCGAAGAGATTGATTTCGCCAACGCTCGATTTTTCGTTAAAGGCGATCCGTCGAAAACCGATAATTATACGGACATTTTGAAGCGAAATAATAAAGTGATGATCGAAGCCTGCGCCACTTCGCTGCCGCAAAACGGCGGCGGACTCGGCGGTCCGATGGCTGCGTGCGCGACCGAACAATTTGCGGCGGAAGAAGACGCGGACGCGAAAAAATATTCGTTTCATTCGTTCGGAGCGCAGTTTGCCGAAGTTATGGTTGATGAAGATACGGGCGTGATTCGCGTTTCTCGTTTCACGAGCGTGCAGGACATCGGGCGCGTTTTGAACGAAAAAACCGCGCGTTCGCAAATCATTGGCGGCGTGATTTACGGACTCGGACAAACTTTGATGGAAGAAACGCAATACGACAAACGCTGGGCGAATCCGATTCAGCGACACCTCGGCGATTATCACGTTCCGGTGCAGTTGGACGTGCCGCCAATTGACGTGTTTTTCATCGGCAAACCCGACCCGCACATTTCGCCAATCGGCGCACGCGGAGTCGGCGAAATCGGCATTACGGGTGTCGCGGCGGCAGTGGCGAACGCGGTTTTCAACGCGACCGGCATCAGACTCAGAGATTTGCCTTTAACGCCGGATAAATTGTTGTAATTGACTGCCGAACCGGAATTACATAGACAAGGCAAGTATTTTTGTGCGATTTTATTTCCCGAATCAGACTGTTATATTCGTGCAAAAACGCTAAATTAGCGGTCAACTTTATAAACGTTCCGGTTAGCTGTATTCGTCGGTGCGCGGCATTCTGAATAAGTTTTTTAATGCCTTCAAATATTGGACGAACGATGACAAATTGCGTGACCTATAACTTTCAGAATCAAAATTTCGAAGACAAAGACGGTATTCATTTAGCGGAAAGGCAGAAGTTATGAAATATATCGGGAAGGAAATGAACCGCGTGGACGGCGTGGCGAAAGTAACGGGCGCGGCGAAATATGCCGTTGAATTTGCGGCGAATAATGTCGCTTACGGTTTTATCGTTCAAAGTACAATTGCGAAAGGTGCAGTCAAAACAATTGATACGACCGAAGCCGAAAAAGCGTCGGGAGTGATTAAAATTTTCACGCATCTGAACGCGCCGAAACTCGCCTTTACCGATAAAAAAGACAAAGATGAAATGTCGCCGGACGGAACGTCTTTTCGCGCGCTTTACACCGACAAAATAATGTTCAGCGGTCAGCCGATTGCCCTCGTCGTGGCGGAAACTTATGAGCAGGCGCGTTTTGCCGCGCACCTTGTCAAAGCGACTTATACAAAGGAAAAATCGGCGACTGAAACAACTGATCTATTGGCGAATTCATACGTTACGCCGCCCGAAGACCCGAAAAATCCGGTCAAGTTTCGCGGCAATCCGACTGCCGCTTTGAAATCCGCGCCCGTTAAAATTGAAGCCGAATATACGATCCCGATTGAGCATCACAACCCGATGGAAATGCACGGCGCGATTGCGGCATGGCAAGCGGACAAGCTGACGATTTTCGACAAATCGCAGTATGTTTACAATGTGCGAAATCATCTGGCTTCGATTTTCGGAATTCCAGAGGAAAATGTTTCGGTAATTTCTCCGTTTGTCGGCGGCGCGTTCGGTTCTTCGCTGCGTCCGAATTATTATCCGCTGCTTGCCGCAATGTCGGCGCGTGAAATAAAACGTCCCGTCAAAATTTCTTATACGCGGCGGCAGATGTTCACCGGACACGGTTATCGTCCGTACACCTGGCAGAAAGTTCAACTCGGCGCGGACAAAAACGGCAAACTGACGGCGGTCATTCACGAATCGGTAAATAATACCTCTTCGTTTGAAGATTACGCCGATTACACGACGGATTTCACGAAAACGATTTACGCCTGCCCGAATCTGCAAGCCGTGACGAAAGTGACGAAAACTGATTTGCCGACACCGTTTGCGATGCGTGCGCCCGGCGCGGTTTCAGGAATGTTCGCGCTCGAATCCGCGCTTGACGAACTGGCTTACAAATTGAAAATTGATCCGCTTGAACTTCGCTTAATCAATTATTCGGAAATTGATCCCGATTCGGGCAAACCGTGGTCGAGCAAGGCTCTGCGCGAATGTTACAAAGAAGCGGGCGACAAATTCGGCTGGAAGAAACGCAATCCCGAACCGCGTTCGCAGCGCGAAGGCAAATGGCTCGTCGGTTGGGGAATGGCGACCGGAACTTGGGGCGCGTTTCAAAACGCGGCGACGGTTAGAATTGCCTTAAACGCTGACGGAACGGCGCACGTCTCGAGCGCGACTTCGGACATCGGTCCCGGAACTTACACGGTGATTACGATGATCGCCGCCGAATTTCTCGGACTTCCGCCGGAAAAAGTAAAGTTTGAACTCGGCGACACGAAATTCCCGAAATCTCCGGCGCAGGGCGGTTCGTGGACGACGGCTTCGGTCGGTTCGGCAATGCAATTGGCAGCGCGAAATATCGGCGGAAAGCTGATCGAAATGGCGAACAAAGACGCTGAATTCACCATTCAAGACCGCAAAACCGACTGACATTGAAATGCTCGACGGAAAATTATTTTTGAAAAATGATTCGTCAAACTCTATCAACATTAACGATTTGATGAAGAAAAATAACCAGACGGAAATCGTTGAAGTTTACGAAAGCAAACCGTCGAAAGAACGCAATAAATATGCGTTTGCAGGCGCACGGCGCACAGTTTGTCGAAGTCAAAGTTGACGAAGATCTGGGCATTGTCAAAGTCACGCGAGTGATCGAAGCGACGGCGTGCGGCAAGATTATGAATCCGAAAGCGGCGCATTCGCAGGAAATGGGCGGCGTAGTTTGGGGCATCGGAATGGCTCTGCACGAAAACACCGAAATTGACCATCGTTACGGGCGAATGACGACGACGAATCTGGCCGATTATCACGTTCCGTCAAACGCCGACGTTCACGAAATCGAAACGACTTTTGTCGAAGAAGATGACAAAATCGTCAATGAACTCGGTGTCAAAGGAATGGGCGAACTCGGAATGGTCGGCATTCCGGCGGCAATCGCCAACGCTGTTTTCCACGCGACCGGCAAGCGCATTCGCAATCTGCCGATCACTCCCGATAAACTTTTGTAAAGAAAATTTGCACCGCAGAGACGCGGAGACGCAGAGAGAAGGAAAAAAGGCGGAAAGAACGTAAAATTTAGATGCCTTTTTGAATTTAAACTCTGTGTCTCCGCGTCTCTGCGGTAAATAATATGAAGGAAGTACAGGAAATTATCAGGCAAATCGCCGATTTTGCGCCCGGTGAAAAAGCGATTTTGGCGACGGTGGTTGATGTCGTCGGTTCAGGGTATCGGCGGGCGGGTGCGCGGATGCTGATTGACAAAAATGGTTTTAGCATTGGCACCGTGTCGGGCGGCTGTCTTGAAGCGGACGTTTTGGAACGTGCAAAAGCAGTTCTATATACAAATGCGTCAAAAGTTATTACATACGACACGACGCGAGATGAAAATTCAGTTTTCGGGTTAGGAATGGGCTGTCGCGGTATTATCCGCGTTTTACTTGAATCCGTAACCGGAGAAAGCGACATCTTAGAAACATTCAAACGCGCCGTCGAGATGCGTGAAAGGGAAGTCGTCGCCACGTTGATTGCCGGAGAAAATAACATAAACATCGGCGGGCGCGTTTTTTACAATCGCCTTGAGCAGTTTGATTTCGTTAATCTGCCCAACTCGTTTGAGAATCTCGAATCGCTCAAAACGGATTGCCTGAATGTTTTTGACGGTCCGAGCAAAGGGTTCGTTGTATTTTACGAAACCGATAAAGGCGCGGCAGAGTTTTTTATCGAGCGTATCGAGCCACCGTTGAATCTTTTATTATTCGGCGCGGGTTTTGACGCGCTGCCGGTTGTCCGTTTCGCTAAAGAACTCGGATGGCGCGTGACGATTATAGACCATCGCCCCGCGTTTGCTAATGCCGACAGGCTACCTGAAGCCGACGAGATTGTGGTCGCCCGCGCCGAAGATTTGCCCGAAGGATTTTTCCTCGACGCGCATTCCGCTGCCGTGGTAATGACGCATAACTACGAGCGCGACCGCGAGATTCTGTATAAATTATTAAATTCCAACTGCTGCTACATCGGCGCGCTGGGACCGAAAAAGCGGACGGAAAATCTGGTTCAGGAATTGCGCGGTGCGGGCAGGCGATTAGACGGAAACAATCTCGGCAAACTCCACGCGCCAATCGGTTTGGACATCGGCTCTGAATCGCCCGAAGAAATCGCGCTCGCCATCGTCGCGGAAATCAAAACCGCATTATCGAATCGCAGCGGCGGTTTTTTGCGTGATCGAAAAGGAACAATTAGCGGATAAATGAAATTATAAAAGAATTATCAGATTTAAACGTGATAAGATAATCGAATGGTTTACATAAATATTCCCTACGTTGCCAGCAACGATTCGATTGATAAGGATTTGGTAATCAATGCGATTCGCGGTTTGGAAATCAGCGAGGACGCGAAATATAACGCGTATGAGGCGATTTACAACAAAATGCCGGAAGGCGTTTCGTTTCCCGACGAAGGAATGGGCGAATCGTATTTGCTGGAGCGAGTGCTTCGGCGATTGGGAATTCCGCACCGCCAGTCAGTCGAAAAATGATGTGCCGTTTGGCGGAAATGATGTTAAGGCGCGGGCAGTCTGATAGGCAGGCTGCCCTTTTGATTGAGGCGAGAGTGAAATATTAAAAGCGAATTAACGACACTTATTTTATTGAAAAGTTAGATTAACAGCAGAAAATTATTAAGTTATGCAGGAAGAATTGATTGAGGACGCGGGGTTTGATGAAACGCCGGCAGAAGAATTTACAGAAGTTGAAATGGAAAGCGTGAATCCGTTCGAGCAGTTTGAATTGAGCGCGGATTTGGTGAAGGCAGTTAAAGAACTCGGTTACGAAACGCCGTCGCCGATCCAGTTAAAGACGATTCCGGTTTTGCTCGCGGGCAAAGATATTGTCGGGCAGGCGCAGACCGGAACAGGAAAAACGGCGGCGTTCGCTCTTCCTGCTTTGCAAAAATTAGAAGTTGACAACCGCAAGGTGCAGGTTCTGGTGTTAGTGCCGACGCGCGAACTGGCGATTCAGGTTGCCGAAGCGTTTCATACCTACGCGAAATTCGTCGGCAACGTGCGTGTTCTGCCGGTTTACGGCGGGCAATCCATTTCGCAGCAAATCAAACATTTGCGAAGCGGCGTGCAGATTATCGTCGGCACGCCCGGTCGCGTGATGGATCATATGCGCCGCGAAACGATTGATATTTCCAAACTCAAAATGGTCATTCTCGACGAAGCCGACGAAATGCTGCGGATGGGTTTTCAGGAAGATGTCGAATGGATTTTGTCGCACACGCCCGAAACTCGTCAGACCGCGTTATTCTCGGCGACGATGCCGCGCCAGATTCGCCGACTCGCGGAAAAGTATCTGGACGAGCCGGTCAATATCGAAATCGAGCGCAAGACGATGACCGTGCCGAATATCAAGCAGTTTTATATCAACGTTACGGAAAATCAAAAGACCGACGCATTAACTAGACTTTTGGAAATGGAAACGGCGACGGGCGAAGCGGTTCTGATTTTTCACCGCACAAAAGTCGGCGCGGATTCCTTAACGAATAAATTACAGGCTCGCGGATACGCGGCGGAAGCGATGCACGGTGATTTGAATCAAAATCAGCGCGAGGCTTTAATTAAACGTTTGCGCGACGGGCGCGTCGAAATCGTCGTGGCGACCGACGTTGCCGCGCGCGGTCTTGACGTGGAGCGCATCTCGTCGGTTATCAATTACGATATGCCGGGCGACACGGAAAGCTACGTTCACCGCATCGGGCGAACGGGGCGCGCCGGACGCGACGGCACGGCGGTTTTGTTCGTCACGCCGCGCCAACAGCGG
This sequence comes from Pyrinomonadaceae bacterium, assembly GCA_963761145.1. Classification (GTDB taxonomy): domain Bacteria; phylum Acidobacteriota; class Blastocatellia; order Pyrinomonadales; family Pyrinomonadaceae. Next base: position 609,697 of record CAVXFU010000001.1, on the reverse strand, counting down.
ATGAAGCGCGACATCGAACAATATACGAAACAGGAAATCAAGCCGATGAAGCTGCCGACGCAGGCAGATGTCGCGTCGCGCCGCATTGCGGCTTTTAAAGAGCGGCTTTTGAAAACGCTCGCCGACGAAGAACTCGATTTGTATTTGAAGCTGATCGAAGAATTAGCCGAAGAAAGCGGTTCGGATATGTCGGAAATTGCCGCCGCCGCCGCGTTTCTGAGCGCGGGCGACAAACCTTTAGAAGTTCCGGTGCAGCCGAAACCGACCGAATATCTTTCGTTCAGCGAAGACAATATGGTCAGATTGTTTGTTGATGTCGGCAGAAATCATCGCATCGGTCCGGCGGATATTGTCGGCGCAATCGCCAACGAAGGCGGCGTTCCGGGCAAAGGCATCGGCGCGATTGACGTTTACGACCGCTTTACCTTAGTTGATGTGCCGTCGGAATTTGTCGGGCAGGTTTTAGATTCGATGTCCGAGACGAAAATTCGCGGCAACAACGCCAACCTTCGCCTCGCTTCGCAGGACGATACGATTCGGGAAGCGCAGAAATCGCGCGACGACCGCAAATCGCGCAATTCGTGGGACAAACCCGCCCGTCGCCCGGCGGAAGGCAGAAGCCGTTTCGCCAACGATAAATTTGACGACCGTCCGGCGCGTCCGAGAGCCGAACCGAAAAGCAGTTTTGAGAAAGCCGCGAAAAGATTCGACGAAAAGCCGCCGCGCCGCAGTGCCGAGGCGAAAACCCGTTTCGCCGAAGAAATTGATCAATCAATAATCGAAAAACCGGCACGCCGCACCGCGAAACCGATCAACACGTTCGCTGCACCATACGACAACAACACAGGCGACCGCCCGCCGCGCAAACCTGCCGTTCGCGGCAAACTAACCGCGCCGTTCGCCTTGCCCGACGATAGACCGCGCCGCAAAAAAACGACGGATTTCGACAAACCGACCGTGCGCCGCGCCCCGACATCCGATTCGGACTTTGTGGAAGACCGCCCGAAGCGGAAAGCGAAACCGGAAAACAGTTTCACCGCGCGTTTCGGTAAATCTACCGGCAAACCCGACCGCAAAAGCGCGTCGGCAAAAGGAAAGGGAAAGAAAAAAGATGTGAGCAAAGGAAAGAAAAAGGTGAAGCGTTAACTGTTGATCTGGAAATTGTTACAATCATCCAATGTCAAGTTTTCTCTGGATGATTGTGATAGTTTTGATTTTGACTTTGCTGGGAACGCTGACTCTGTTTTTGATTACCATCAAATATTATTGGGGCGACCGAGGCAAACCGCCGATTACCGGAGAAAGCCGCAAATATCAAAGAGAAGAGGAATTGCGGCTGCGGGCTAAACAAATCCAACTCGCCAAACAAAATCCGATTGCCACGCGCAAACCCGAATTCTGGGATAACAGAAAGGTTTACAAAGACAAAAATAAATAAAGCGGTTTGTGTTCATTGAGCACAAACCGCTTTATTTTTGCCAAAAAATAATTCCCATTCAAGTTTGCCTCTCAAATAAATTTCTATTTTTCCTAAACCGTATCTTCTTTTACCTTCCGCAATAATAATTTGCTTTAAATCCGGGTTGCCGACTTCGAGAAACGTCTCAATATTTTTTATTCTGATTTGCCTCAGATTTCTCAAAAACTCTTTATTACCGAGATAAGTTATAAGAATGACATTTAAATTCTCGTCGTTTTTCGCGTCTATCAGCACATAATCTAAGGCATGACGCATATACTCACATCCGGTTGGGGTTTCTCTTGAGTCATTTGGTTTTGTTTGCGGAAACGCAGAGTTAAATGAACCACAAAATAAGATAGTCAAAACGGAAAGTATAGTTATATTTAATCTCTCTTTAATATTCATAATTCAAGCCCGGTTTGCTAAAACAAACAATTAAAACTCCGAATCGCCGTCGGTTCGCTCGCGCCTCGCAACTCCGGTAGCGTAAGCGGCTTCTTCGACCTTGGCAGCGACCGCTTCGCCGACTCGACGGTCGAAAACTGACGGGATTATGTAATCGGCGTAAAGCTCGTTTTCGGTGATAATTTCGGCAATCGCGTTTGCCGCCGCCAGTTTCATCGCTTCGTTGATGCGGGAAGCGCGGCAGTTTAACGCGCCGCGAAAGATGCCTGGGAAAGCAGAGGACGTTGTTGATTTGGTTCGGATAATCCGAGCGTCCGGTCGCCATTACCGCGACCAATCCGGCGGCATCTTCGGGCATAATTTCGGGAATCGGATTCGCCATCGCAAAGACAATCGGGTCTTTTGCCATATTTTTCAAGTCATTCTCGTCGATCACGCCCGGCGCGCTCAAACCGAAAAACACGTCCGCGCCTTTGATGATGTCGTGAATCGAGCCTTTTTCCATATTCGGATTGGTGTTTCGCGCGTACCAGTCTTTAACCCAATTCATATTTTCCGTGCGTCCCGCGTAAAGTGCGCCCGATTGGTCGCAGCCGACGATGTTTTTCACGCCCGCTGCCATCACGATTTTAGAACACGCCACGCCCGCCGCGCCGACTCCGTTGACGACGAGCTTGATGTCTTCCATCCGTTTGCCGGTGATTTTCAGCGCGTTGATCAGCGCGGCGAGAACGACGACGGCGGTTCCGTGCTGGTCGTCGTGAAAAACGGGAATATCTAATTCTTCTTTTAAACGGTCTTCGATTTCAAAACAGCGCGGCGCGGAAATATCCTCTAAATTTATTCCGCCGAACGCCGTTGCAATGTGCTTGATGGTTTCGATAATTTCGTGCGGGTCTTTCGTGTCGAGACAAATCGGGAACGCGTCAACGCCGCCGAATTCTTTGAACAATTGGCATTTGCCTTCCATCACGGGCATTGCCGCTGCCGGTCCGATGTCGCCCAAACCTAAAACGGCGGTTCCGTCGGAAATGACGGCGACGGTATTTTTTTTGATGGTCAAGGTATAGGCTTTTTCCGGGTCTTTAGCAATCGCTTCGCAGACGCGAGCCACGCCGGGCGTGTATGCCATTGACAAATCCGAGCGCGTTTTCAAAGGCATTTTCGAGACTGTTTCGATTTTGCCGCCGAGGTGCATCAGGAAAGTTCGGTCGGACGTATGAACGACTTCCACGCCGTCAATATTCTGGACTGACGCGACGATTTCCAGGTCGTGCGCTTCGCTGGCAGCGTTGACGGTGATGTCGCGGATTAGAAAATCTTTGCCGACCGAAACAATATCAATTCCTTCAATATCGCCGCCGACGCCACCGATGGCAGTTGTAATTTCTCCCAGTTTTCCGGGTTTGTTTTGAATCTTAACGCGCAAAGTTAAACTGTAACTGGCGTTTGGTGTTGGTTTATTCGACATAGTAAAAGGTTATCGTTTCGCGCCTCGTTCGGCAAACGGCGGAAAATTGGATGCGAGGCAATTTAAGAGAAGACAATCTTCCGATTTTAATTTCAGCTTTCAAATCTCTGCCTTACATCAGTGGTCTAAATAGTCCGCGATAAACGCCTAAAATCTCGACCTTGTTGGCGGGAAGCTTAATAATCATATAACTCGCGCTTGCCGGATGCAGCTCGATAGACGAACCGACGCGGTAGAATTTTTTCAGAACGACGCGTTTGTTCATCAGCGCGGCGACAATATCACCGTCGCGGGCGTAATTGCGTTTTTCGAGCAGCACCACATCGCCTTCGCAAATATGTTCGTCGGACATCGAATCGTTAAGCACGCGCAATGCCCGGAAGCGTTCGGGTTCGTGTAAGCCGAGCAGAAATTTCGGCACGAACAGCGGCTGACTTTCCCATTCTTCGCCAACCTCGACGCTTTTCGGCAGTTCCAGCCATTCGATTTCGCAAACCGCATCGGCGATGGTTTCCGGCGGCTTCAAATCAAGCCAGAAACTGCCGTTCTCGCGTTTGCGCGAAAGCAACCCTTGAGTTTCGAGTGCTTCGATGTGTTTAGCGATTCCGGCTTTCGATTTCACCTTTAAGTGTCGCGCAATTAATTGATACGACGGCTCGTATCCGTGATTTTCGACGTATTGCTTGATGTAGTCGAAAACTTCTTTTTGTCGTCTGGTGCGCGGCTGCATTGCTCGATTGTAACGGAACGTGGAATTAAGTATCAAACAAACCTCGTCAACTTTGTTGTTTTCAAAGTTCGACAAAATCAATTCAACGATTCGTGGATGTTATCGCGCCGGTGAATTGCTTCTTGCGAAGCCGGTAATCTGTTATAATTCAATTATTGTTACCGGAGGTTTTTTAACTTATCAGCAATATTAACGGCTTTACGCAGGGCTTGAAACACAATCAATTACGGCGCATCGAAAGATTATCTTCGCGTCGTGTTGCTCCCGAACAAATCGTCTCGCCGGAACTCGCCCGCCAGATGACGGAAATTTCGTTTGAAACAGGCAGACAAATCGGCGTTCTTATCAATCGCAAAGGACAAGTCGAATATGTGATGGTCGGCACGGCGAAACGCATCGAAATGCCCGATTTCGGTCGCGCACGCGTTTCCGCCGACAGATTTCGCGGTCTGCGCTGCGTTCACACGCAGCTTTCCGGCGAAAAACTGACGCAGGACGATTTAACCGATTTGGCTTTATTGCGACTGGATTTAATGGCGATTGTGCAGGTTGATAAAGAAACGGGCTTGCCGAACAACGTCTATTCGGCGCATCTTTTGCCGACGACCGCCGAAAAACTCGAAACCGACGGACAATCGCTGCCTTATGAATTTTTAGAACCGAATATTCCAGCGCATCTCGACGCGAATTTTATCAGCCTGATTAATTCGCTCGAAGCCGAAATGACGCGTATTCGACAGACGGCACGCAATCGTCAGTCGAATAACGACCGCGTGATTCTGGTCGGCGTCACCGAAGGCTATCAATCCGAAGCCGAAGAATCAATGATGGAACTCGAAGAGCTCGCGCTCGCCGCCGACGTCATCGTTCTCGACAAAATCATCCAACGCCGCCCGAAAGTTGACCCGAAAACCGTTCTCGGCAAAGGCAAACTTGAAGAACTTTTAGTTCGCGCGATGCGGCTCGGCGCAGATTTGATCGTCTTTGACTCGGAACTGTCGCCGACGCAGGTGCGTTCCTTGTCCGAAGCGACCGAACTGAAAGTAATTGACCGACCACAGTTGATTCTCGACATTTTCGCCCAACGCGCCCAATCGAGCGAAGGGAAATTGCAGGTCGAACTCGCGCAGTTGAAATATCTTCTGCCGCGTTTGGCGCAGGGACAAAATTCGGCGTTCTCGCGTCTTGCGGGCGGCATCGGCGGACGCGGACCGGGCGAAACCAAACTCGAAACCGACCGCCGCCGCGTGCGCGATAAAATAACGCATCTTGAAAAACAAGTCGAAAATTTACGCAAACAGCGGCAACAGAGACGCAAGGAACGGATGCGCCGCGATTTGCCGATTATTTCTCTGGTCGGTTACACGAACGCCGGAAAATCTACGCTGCTGAACACTCTGACGCAGAGCAAGGTTTACGCCGAAAAGAAAATGTTCGCCACCTTAGACCCGACATCGCGCCGTCTGCGTCTGCCGATTGAACAGGAAATAATCATCAACGATACGGTCGGTTTTATCCGCGATTTGCCGGAAACTTTAGTCGCCGCCTTCCGCGCTACTCTGGAAGAAATCGCCGACAGCGATTTGCTCGTTACACGTCGTTGACGCGGCAAACGCGCAGGTTTTAGCGCAAATCGAATCGGTTGATAAAATTTTGCAGGACTTGGAGTTAAACCGGATTCCGCGCATCATCGTATTAAACAAAGCGGATTTGCTCGATGAAACGTCGCTTGAAGCGTTAGAGAGACAGCTCAAGCTTGACAAAGGCGTTGAAGTCGTGGCAATCTCAGCCCTTAAACCCCAAACATTAAAGCCGCTGGTTGAGAAAATTGGCGAAGTTATCAGGGAAGTTGCCATTCCCGATACGCAGGCGGCAATTGGGAGTTAAGTCATAAGTTACTCCGACATCAAAATCCAACATTAAATGAGTAAGCGTCTTCAAGATTTGACAACGCCTTTTACACAGATTCGCCGCACGATTGCAAAGTTTGTCGCGCGTCCGTTTGAAAAATTGTCTGAAGCTCATAAATTTTGGATTAGTTTCGCGTTTCTCTGCCTGCTGACGACATTTTTTATTAACAATCCGTTTTGGCGCACCGCCGCCGAACAATATAATGAAGGCGACATCGCCCGCGAAAGCGTCATTTCGCCTGCCGATATTTCCGTTACCGACACCGAAGAAACTGACAAAATCCGCCAATCGGCGCGTGAGAGCGTCCAGCCGATTTTCGTTTACGAATCGAAACGCGACGAGGAATCCGTCCAGAGCTTTCGCTCGGCTTGGGAAAATCTTGCCCGTAAAAACGATGCGGCAAATACTAATTCAAAGGCGAGCGCAAACACTAATTCAAAAGCCAGCGTCAACGATAAATCCGACGCGCAATTCATCTGGACGGGCGCAGGCGGCGCGGAAGTCGGTAAAATTTTCGCCGCCCGCAAGTTCAGCACGAACGAACTTGAATCAGTCACCAGAGTTTTACGCGAAAACGCCAACGGTTCGATTTACGGCGATCAGGACAGGCAGTATTTTCAGGAGGAAATTACGCTTTCCGACCGTCAGAAGCCGAACCAGCAGTCAACCGTCAAAATGCCTGAAAGCAATATGACCGCGCTATCCGCTGCCCGAAATAAACTGCACGACGGCTTAAAACAAATCAGAAGTTTATCGGAGAAGGAAGTCGAAGCGTTTAACGCCGCACTCGCGCCTTTAATTCAGCCGAGTGTAGTTTTCGACAGCGCGGCGACCGAATCGGCGCGTCAGGCGATTGAAAAAACCGTGATGCCCGTGACGATTTCGCTGAAACGCGGGCAAACCATTGTGCGCGAGGGCGACACGATCACGCCGAACGCGCTCGCGCAGATTTCGGCGATTCGAACCTACAGCGATTCAACCAGATTGCTCAATCGCTTTTTCGGTTTGCTGGCGATAATTTCGGCTTTATTTTGGGTCGCCTGGAAATTTATCGAGCATCGCGGTATCGTTCCGCGTCTCGTTTTATCCGAACGTAAAACCTTCGCGCTGTTCGGCTTTATCGTGTTGGTGCAGACGGCTCTGATGGCGATTTTTTTCCGGCTCGCCGATTTCACTGCCGCGCAGAATATAAAAGCTCCGCTCAACGACCCGACGCTGTGGGCGTTTGCAATTCCGTTCGCGTTCGGCAGTTTGCTGATGACGTTGCTTGCCGACCGCCGAACCGCGCTGTTTACGGGCATTTTTCTGGCGTTGATTGCCGGATTGCTCGCGCCGAAAAGTCTGGAGTTCGCGTTGTTTGCGGCAATAACTTCGGCGGTGGCGGTTTACGGCATCGGGCGTTATCGTTCGCGCCAATCGGTGACGACGGCGGGCATTCTCGTCGGTTTGGCGAGCGCGGCAACAGCGGTCGCGCTGATCGGCTATACGCAGCAGCCATTTATTTTGAACACGGTCGCGCTGGCAGTTTCGTGCGGTCTGGCGAGCGGATTGATAACGGCGGCGGTGACGGCGGTATTTCTGCCGCTGTGCGAGAATTTGTTCGGTATTTTGACCGACGTGAAATTGCTCGAATTATCAAACGCCGATTTGCCCGCGCTCGGACAATTGGCAATGCGTGCGCCGGGAACGAATCAGCATTCGCACGCCGTCGGACAGCTGGCGGAAGATGCCTGCCGCGCCGTCGGCGCAAATGCCTTGCTTGCCCGTCTCGGCGCGCTTTATCACGACATCGGCAAATCAGCCGCGCCCGAACATTTCGTTGAAAACCAGTTGGGGAAAAACCCGCACGACCGTCTGAAGCCGGCGCAAAGCGCGAAAATCATCATCAGCCACGTTACTTACGGCATTAAACTCGGCAGGGAAATGGGCTTGCCGCAGCGCATAATTGATTTTATTCCGCAGCATCACGGCACGCGCACTCTGCATTATTTTCTCAAAAAAGCGCAGGCGGAAGCCAGAGAAGGCGAGGAAATCGTCGAGAATGATTTTCGTTATCCGGGACCGAAACCGCAGTTTAAGGAATCGGCAATTATGATGATTGCCGACTCTTGCGAAGCGGCGGCGCGTTCATTGTCTGAACCCACACCCGACAATATTCGATATATCGTAACGAAAATCATTGACGCGATTGTGTCCGACGACCAGCTCGACGAATGCGATTTAACTCTGCGCGAACTGACGCAAATCCGCGAAGTGATGATCAAATCCCTCGTTGCCATCTATCATTCGCGCGTTGATTATCCCGGCTACACGCCGCCGAACTCGATCCGCAAACTCATCCAATCCGCCGAAGAAGATTCCGAAGAACGCGGCTTACAGCGTTACGCCAATCCTGCCGAAATCCCGATCAGTCCAGGCGGCGAAGTCGAAGACGAAGCCATTGACCGCTCGCACCAACCCGACCGGGCACAGGCGAAAAACATAAAATAGTCAAACTAGAAATTTTGTTTTGAGTTTCTTGTAGGTAGTTCTTAAATCTTCGGGAATCGTCCTGGTTTCGCCGATTGAGGTCATAAAATTTGCGTCGCCGATCCAGCGGGGCAAAATGTGCAGATGAAAATGTTCCGCTACGCCCGCGCCCGCCGCTCTGCCCTGATTCATTCCGAGATTAAAGCCGTGCGGCTGATACGTTTCGCGCATCGCCGTTTGACAGCGTTTGGCTAAATCCATCATCTCGTCAGTGGCTTTTTTGTCCGCATTGTCTAAATCGGCGAGGTGCGCGTAAGGCACGATCATCAGATGACCGGAAATATACGGGAAAATATTGAGTATCACAAAATTGAATTCGGCGCGATGCAAAATGAATTTTTCCTCGTCGGTCGAAACGTCCTTTAAGATGTTGCAAAACACACAGCCGCTGACTTGCGATTTTCCTTCGCTTGATTTGATGTAGGCATATCGCCAGGGATTCCACAAAATATCCATTGTAATCTGCCTGACAAAAAAAATCATTCTCCATTTATCGGCTAAAGGCGATAAGCGGAAAATGATTTTAAATCATCTTTTCCATTTGTTTATTCGTTGATCATTTCTTTTAACTCTTTGCCGGGTTTGAAGTAAGCGACGCGTTTGGCGGGAATATCAACTGCTTCGCCGGTTTTCGGGTTGCGTCCTTTTCGCGCTTCGCGCTCGCGCACGCGGAAACTGCCAAAGCCGCGCAATTCGATTTTTTCGCCTTTGTTGAGCGAGCCGACGATGCTTTCAAAGATTATTTCAACCAACTGCTCGGCATCTTTTTTCGTCATCTCGGCTTCTCTGGCGACTTTTTCAACTAAATCAGCTTTTGTCATATTTCTCCTCAAAAAGTCATTTTTCTAAAATTAACCGTTGGCGGTTTTTTCTTCCGAGTCTTCTGAGGATAATTTATCTTCGCCTTGAGTAATCGTTTCGCCTTCGGTCGCGGCGGCGTTAGTTGCCGGCGCGATTTCTTCGCTCACATCATGCTGGACAGGCGCGGATTCGGAAGCGACTTCGGCGGCAGACGTTTGGGTTTCGAGTACATTATCCGGCTCTGATGCGACAGAATGATTTCCGGTTATATCACCGAGTCCGAGTAAATCTTCATCGTCGTCCGAAGCCGGCGCAGTTACTGCCGGTTCGGTTTTTGCGGGTTGCTCGTGGTTTACCGGTTCAATTGCCGTTTCCAACTCGGCAGCCGGCGCTGCTTCTTCAGCAACGGGTGTTTCTTCAGCAACAGGTGCTGTTTCTACAACAGGAGTTTCTTCTTCCTCGGCAGGTGTTTCTTCGGCAACGGGCGTTTCCACGCTCGCCGCTTCCGTATTTTCGGCGGCAGGTTGTTCGGTGCTGTCTGCTTCGGCATCATTCACCGTCGTTGTTTCAAAATCGCCCGAAACAGTTTCAGTTGTTTCCGCTTCCGGCACAGCGGCGGCGGAATTATCTTCCGCCGCTTCCGCCGCTTCTTTTGCGTCCTGTTCAGCTTTTTCCGCCGCCAGTTTTTCCTGTTCGGCGCGTTCCTGCGCTTGCAGGGCTTTTCGCTCTTTCTTGGACACACGCGGCTGCTGTTCTTCTCGAACTTCCTCTTCGCCGCCGCGTCGCAAATTCATCAATTCGCCGAGTGAAGCCATTCCGCCTTTCGCTTCGGTCGAATAGCTTCTTGGTATCAATAATCGGCTCGTCTTCCTTGCCGACGGCGCGGTGCGAAAGTCCGATTTTCTGCGTGTCATTTTCGATACGCAGAATTTTGAAATCCATTTCCTGCCCGATTTCACCAATGTCTTCAGGACGATTAATGCGCTCGTCGGAAAGTTCCGAGATATGACATAAACCTTCGAGTTCGTTGCCGAGTTCGACGAAAACGCCAAAGCCCGTGAAACGCGAGATTTTGCCGCGCACGACATCGCCCGGCTTATGGGTTTTGATAAACTGTTCCCAAACGCTCGGTGTTAATTCTTTGATTGAAAGCGACATCCGGCGATTGTTCGTGTCAATGCTTCTGATAATCGCTTCAACTTCCTGATCGCGTTTCAAAACGTCTTTCGGATGTTTGATCTTCTTGGAATGCGAAATATCGGAAACGTGTACGAGTCCGTCAATGCCGTCTTCGATTTCGATAAACGCGCCGAAGTCAGTCAAATTGCGAACTTTACCGCTGACCGTCTGACCGACGCGATAACGCTCGTGAACCGTCTGCCAAGGATTCGGCTGAAGCTGTTTCATTCCGAGGCTGATGCGGCGATCGTCCGTATCAATGCCCAAAACCTGAACTTCAACCTCATCGCCCTGACGGACGAGTTTTTTCGGCATTTGCCCGCGTTTCGACCAGGACATTTCCGAAACGTGAACCAAACCCTCAACGCCCGGTTCGAGTTCGATAAACGCGCCGTAATCGGTCACGCTCGAAACCCGACCTTTGATTTTCGCGTTGATCGGATAAATTTCCATCACAGTTGACCATGGATCAGGAATCAATTGTTTGTAACCGAGCGCGACTTTTTCCTTTTCGCGGTCGAGCTTTAAAACTTTAACCTGAACCGTGTCGTTAACCTTGAACAAATCGCCGGGGTTTTGAAGTCTGCCCCACGACATATCCGTCACGTGCAGCAAGCCGTCAATGCCGCCGATGTCAACGAATGCACCATATTCGGTCAGATTTTTAATCGTTCCTTCGATGATGTAGCCTTCGTCGATTTGACCTAAAGTTTCGGCTTTTTGTTTGTTGACGACTTCATCAGTCAACACTTTGCGCGAGAGAACGATATTGTTGCGCTTGCGGCTGAATTTGATAACTTTGGCTTCGATGTCTTGTCCGACAAACGAATTTAAGTTGCGAATCGGGCGCGAATCAACTTGCGAACCGGGCATAAACGCTTCGACACCTTGAATGTCAACGCGCAAACCGCCTTTCGTCACTTCGACCACGCGACCGGTAATCGGTGCTTCATCGTTGAACGCTTTTTCAACAATGTCCCACGATTTGCGGCTCACCGCGTCGAGGCGCGAAAGAATCGGCGGTGCGTCGCCTGATGAAATGCTTTTGATGATGACTTCAACCGTGTCGCCTCTGGCAACCGTAACTTCGCCTTCGGGCGAAGTGAAATCTTCAATCGGCGCGATGCCTTCCGATTTATGTCCGAAATCAACTAAAACTCCGCGTTCCGAAACACCGACGACTTTTCCTTCGACCAGTTCGCCCGAATGATAGACGGTTTGTTCCTGCTCGAATTTTTCGAGAATCGAGCCGAAATCTTCCTCGGTTGAGTTCGATTGCTCGACGCTTTTCGATTTTTCCTGAGATGTTTGAGCAGAATTTTCCTGCGCCGCCGGAGTTTCCGATTTAGTCGAATCGTCCGAAGCGTCTGCGCTTGTGTCTGCCGAAACCGGAGTTGCTTCCGTCGCCGTTTCGCCGGAAGGAGTAGTGTTTGTTTGTTCTGAAACAGGAGAATCGGTTTGCGCCGTTTCTTCCGTTTCGTTGATAACCTCGTTTGCCATTATAAGTTGTGTCCAATATCCTTTGTTTTAAATGTTGCGTTAGTTAATATCAAACGCGTTCCGCCAAATACCCGAATCAATAAAGTAAAAATCACGCTCTCCCTAACGACCAGCTGGTTTCTATCAACGAACGCGGCGATTGAAAAAGTTAAAATCTGTCGAATCTTTCGTGAGAAAACTGTTTGAAAAAGAGAAATAAGACATTGATTTTTGTTCGCTTCCACGCATCGTAACGTTTGATTGGATAAGACTAAAATTTACACGCCGAAACGCTTTTATGTCAAGACAATAAAGCATTTTCAAGTTATTAAGCAAATGTTCGCCAATTTTCTGCCGGAATTTCAGAGCCTGAGAAATGAGAGTTTAGGCTAGAAAAAAGTTCGCCGACTAAACGATTTTATCGTTTAGTCGGCGAACTTTTTTTAGCTGCTTCGATTAATTAAATCCTGGCAAGCAATTCCGAGACGCTTCGCACGCCGCTGTTTTTTTCCATTTCTTCTTTCGCTTGCGCCGAAGTATTTTGGATTCCGGCGAGCCGCAGACGAAATTCGTCCGGGTTGGTCGAACCGCGCAGAGCTTCTTCGAGCGTGATTAATTCGGATTGATAAAGATAAAACAACGATTGGTCAAAAGTCTGCATTCCGTATTGCGAAGTTCCGGCGGCAATCGCGTCGCTGAACCTGCGAAGTTTTTTCTTCGTGCAGAATATAATCACGAATCAGCGGCGTGGAAATTAAAACTTCGACTGCCGGAACGCGGGTCGTGCCTCTGGCTGATTTCATCAAACGCTGCGAAACGACGGCTTTCAGAAGTCCGGCAAGTTGGATGCGGATTGATTTTTGCTGATACGGCGGAAATGCCGTGATGATGCGCGTTAAAGTTTCCGAAGCGTCCAAAGTGTGCAAAGTTGAAAGTACTAAATGTCCGGTTTCAGCGGCGAGCAAAGCGGTTTCAATCGTCTCCAAATCGCGCATTTCGCCGACTAAAATTACGTCCGGGTCTTGACGCAGAGAACCGCGCAGAGCTTCGGCAAATGAGCGCGTGTCAACGTCAACTTCGCGCTGCGTGATATAAGATTTTTTGTCTTTGTGGAGAAACTCAATCGGGTCTTCGATAGTGACGATATGCGAATTTCTCGTTTGATTGATGTAATCAACCATCGCCGAAAGCGTCGTTGATTTTCCCGAACCGGTCGTTCCGGTGACGAGAACCAAGCCGCGATTTTCTTCGGCGATTTTACTGAGAATCGGCGGCAGACCGAGTTCGCTGAAGTTGCGTACGTAATCGGAAATCACGCGGGCGACGATGCCGATGGAATTTCTCTGCTGAAAAATATTGACGCGAAACCTGCCCAAACCCGAAACGCCGTAACCGATGTCAACTTCGTAGGCTTCTTTGAAATGCAGTTTTTGCCGGTTAGACATCATCGAAAACGCCATTTCCAGCGTTTCGTCCTGCGTTAAGCGGTTTACGCCCGAAACGGGGCGTAGTTCGCCGTTGACGCGAATAACGGGAAACGAACCGGCGCGAAGGTGAATGTCCGACGCGCCGAAGCTCATCGCCATTCGCAGTAAATCATCAATTCTACTCGGCATAATTTAAGGCAGGTTAAGAAAAATCTGGATTTGACGGGAAAAATTTACGCTTGAATCAGCGTAACGAAAATATCGTCCTGCTTCTAATTCTAACTTTTATCCGAGAGCAGCGTCAACAAATTTTTTGAAGCTATTAGACACGACAGGTTTAGCATCGTAAAATCAAAGTTTCTTTAGTTTGGAGTATATTAAATGAACAGAGCAGGCAGAATCGTTTCCGTTAATCCACCTTACGCAATTCCCGGCGGCGAGATTATCATCAATTGCGAAAATTTTGAATTGGACACAATCGAAGGTTACGGTTGTTTTTTTGACGGCAAACAGGCGCGTTTGATCGGCGCGTCGTCAAATAGAATTCTGGCGATTGTGCCGGATGATTTCGACACGACGGACGTGGAGATTTATCTCGAAAGCGGCGGCGAACGCAGCGAAGTTTTCAACATCGTCGTCGGCAAAAAATTGGCGGACGATTTGCACATCGTCGCAAATCCGGCGATTGACCCGAAAGATGATTCGATAATCGTAACGCGTTCCGGTTCGCGCGGACAACAACTTCCGGTGACGATGTTTCGTCTCGAACGCGGCGGCGCATTGGTTGAAATGCCCGCCGATATTTTGAATCCGACGGGCGTTGCGTTTGATAAAAACGGTGAGCTTTTCGTGACGGCTCGCGCCAGCGGAGAAGTTTACCGCATTAACCGCGACGACGAATCCGCGCTTTACGCGTCGGATTTGGGCGTGGCGACCGGAATCGCCTTTGATAAAAGCGGCGCAATGTATGTCGGCGACCGCAGCGGCACGATTTACCGCGTCAGCGAATACGGCATCGGCGAATCTTTCGCCGTTATCGAACCGTCTGTTTCGGCTTACCACATTGCCTTCGGCGCGGACGAAAAACTTTACGTCACCGCGCCCGGTCTGTCGAGTTTCGACGGCATCTGCCAGGTTGACAAGGAAGGTTACGAAGACACGTTTTATCGCGGATTGGGCAGACCGCAGGGCATCGCTTTCGACCGCGCCGGAAATCTCTACGTTGCCGCCTGTTCGCAAGGCAGACATGGCATCGTAAAAATTTCCAAAGAAGGAACAAACGCGGAAATCTTCGTCGCCGGAATGAACCTCGTCGGTTTATGTTTTACACGAGACGGAGAATTGATAGCGGCGACCAACGAAGCCGTCTACCGTCTGCCGGTTGATATATTAGGCACTTTGTTAAATTGAGCATCGTTGCAAAGAAATAAAAAAGGCGCAAGGAAGTTTCCTTGCGCCTTTTTTATTTCTTTGCAAATCATTTTTCGATTGCGACGAAATCAACGTCCGTCAAATCCTCACTGATACTTCGCACCTGCGTTGATTGTGTGAACGTATAGCGTTTTGCCTGGACACTGATAACGTAAGTTGCGCCAGCTTGGATTTCTCTGAAACGGTATGCCCCGAACTTTCCGCTCAACGCTGTCTGTGAGTTGCCCTGTGAATCGGTCAAAGTGATAAACGCGATTTTGATGCCTTCGCCTCTAGCTGTTGTAACACGCCCGCTGACCGAAACGCTCGCCGCCGTCGGCGCGCTAAATGGAGTAACGAGTATATTTGAAAAACTCGTCGTCGTTCCGCGCACAGTGCAGGTCGTTCCGTTATATTGATTTGGCACAAGGGTGATGTTCTCGGTCTGATTGGTAATCGTATTAAAATGCAGCATCCGCAAATTTAAACAGGTTGTCGAATTCGGAACCGCAGGCACATCAAAAGACACTTGCACCGAACCGACAAATGCGGCTGATGTCACAACATCGTAGGCAACAGATAGTCCCGTCGTAATTACATAGCCGGTTGGCAGCGCGCCGGTCGAAGAAGGCTGAATCGGAATCGCCGCCGTGCTGCCAGGTTGCGTGACATTACCGAAAAAGAGTGATGCGTTGTTGCTGCTCACAGATACATTTGCGCCGGTCGGTGTAGGCGCGGTCGTTTGACACACGCCCGCGCTTCCGGCGTTGTAGTTCATCTGAATTTCGGAGGCGGACAGCGCACGGCTGTAAATTTGCGTTTCGTCAACTCGTCCATTGAGTTTGCGCGTTGACTCAAAACCATTCGGGGCTTGACCGATGTTCAATCCGCCGCTGGTTGTATTGATGGTAAGCAAACCGCTGGCGGCAGACACTCCGTTGATGTAGAGCGTGACATTATCGCCCGTATTCGTGACGGCGACGTGATTCCATCTCCCGATGAGCAACGGTGTCGAACTGGAAACGCTTGTTCCCCCTTGCGAGAAAAACAATCTGCCGTCGGGAAGCGCGCCGAGAATGTATGCGCCGTCCGCGGTTCCGAAGCCGCCGTAACCGGCAAATATGTTTTCGGCAAACTCGGTCGTGTTCAAATACACCCACATTTCCATCGTCCGACTACTGTTGCCGAGCGGGAAATTCGCCGTCGAGGTTTGAACGCGGTTCGAGCCGTTGAAGTTAAAACTCTGTCCGACTTTTCCGGGCGAATAATTCGCCGCGCCGGTAAATGCTCCGCTGTTCACGCCGAGCGCGTCGTCCGCGTTGGTTTCGGCGCGATACCAACTAATCAAACCTGAAGGCGGCGGAACGCAGAGCGGCACGCCGTTTTGGAAATTGGCAGTTTGATTCGCCTGTAAATTGATGAACGTCTGCGAAGCCGGATTGAAATTGATGCCCGGTTTGGCAACGGAAACGTAATAATCGCTGCTGCCTGGAACAGTGAACGAATAATTGCCAAGCGAATCGGTCGCTGCCGTCCCCGTACTTTGCATTCCCGACAGATTGACGATTGCGCCCGCCACATTCGCGCCGTCCGAAGTCTGCACGGTGCCGCTAATCGTGTAATTAATCGTCGGCGCGTAACCTCTAAAATTGATGTTCGAGAGCGGCGCGGACAAATTGGGAACATTCACGCTCAACGGCGTGAAACTGAACCCGGTTGAAGACGATGAAACACCGTAATTGATGCCCGCCGGAACATTAGCGAATGTATAGCTGCCGTTCGCGCCGGTCGTCGCCGCGCCGACAACCGCGTTGTCCGAGATGCGGCGCAGAGTCACGTTCGCGTTTTGCACCGGCAGATTGTTAGCGTTATTGGTGACAACGCCGCCGACAGGATAAGTTTGCCGCGCTCCGAAAAAATCGACGTTTTGATTGCCCTGCAATGTAATTGTCTGCGGCGAGAAATCGGCAATAGTCGTATCCTGCGCCGAAATCGTGTAGGAACTTCCGCCGACGAGACCGACGAACGAATAAAATCCGGCACTGTCGGTGACGATTGACGCGGAACTCGCGCCGGAGATATTAACCGTTATATTTGAGAGCGGCGTGAAGTTTCCCGATTCAGAAAATCCGACGCGCCCGGAGATGCCCGAGCCGGTCGCCGCCACTTCAAAATCTCGCGTCGCAGGTGCCGATAGATATTGAACCTGTGCGACGCTTGGTGTAAAAGTGAAATTATTAAAAGTCGGCGTAACCGTGTAATTCTCGCCAGCCGGAATAAGAGTGCCATAAAAGCCGTTCGAGTCAGTTGTCACCGTTGCGACGGGCAACGGTCCGCCAGCCGCGTTGCGGATCGCTACGGTCACGCCGCCGAGCGGAGCGAAGTTGTTTGAAAACCCGTAGCGGACGCGCCCGTTAATCGTATGATTTCGCCGCGTTCCCATAAAATCAACGGTCGCGGCGGATTGTAAATTGAAAACACTTTGCGGCGTGAACGAGTAGACCTGATTCATCGGGTCGGGCGTGATGTTGAAATTGCCACCCGCCGTCAAGCCTGAAAAAGTATAATTTCCGTTAGAGTCGGTCGTCGTGTTAATTGAGCCGTTGATGTCCGTGCCGGTCAGCGTAATCGTTAAATTAGCGACGGTCGCGGGCGGTCCGAAATTGTCGGTCACTCTGCCGCTAATCACGTATGTTTGAATTGTAGCGACGAAATTTTCGCCGCTTCGCATACTGTTGAGATATGAAATATCTCTGAAAACCGGAGTTATCGAGGCGTAACCTGACGGAAACGGCATTATGCGGTAAGCGTAACCGGCTTCGGCATTAAAAATATAATTGCCGTTCTGGTCAGTCGTCGCCGTCATAAATTGCCCCGTCCCCGTTTTGTCCAGTTGCACCTGCACGTTCGGCGCGCCCGTTGCCGGTGTCGTGTTACGCGAAATCGTTCCGCTAATCTGATATAGAGCGCGATTGCCGGTGAAATTGACGGTTTGATTCGATTGCAAGTTCGTCACCGTTTGCGGCAGAGACATAAAGACTGACGAGTCAACCGATACGTTGAAATTGCCGCCGACAGTCAGAGTCGGAAAAGTGTAATTGCCGTTTTGGTCGGTCGTCGTCGTCAGCGAATTAGTGATGCCCGTGCCGGTTATCGTGACGGTCAAATTCGACACGGCGGTCGGGAAACCCATCTGAGAATTGACCGCGCCGCTAATTGCGTAGCTTGAAGCCGCCGCGACGGCAGTGAAATTTTCCGCCGCTCGATTCGAGTTCAAATAAGAAATGTCACGGTTTATCGGGCTGGTGTAATTGCCGCCCGACGGCGACGGCGTAATCCGGTAAGACCTGCCCGCTTCGACCGACGGAAAATTATAGCTGCCGTTCGCGCCGGACGTGACGGTTGTGAACTGCGCCGTGTCTATGTTCCGCAGTTCGACTTGAAAGTTCGGCGCGCTTGGCGGAAGCGCACTGCGGTTAATCGTTCCGCCGACCGAATAAAGAATGCGATTGCCCGCCGTGATATTGACTGTTTGATTCGACTGCAAATTCGTCACGCTCGTCGGCGCGGCGGCGAAAACCGCCGGGTCGAGCGAAATATTATAATTGCCGCTTGCCGTCAAATTCGAGAAAACGTAATTTCCATTCGAGTCGGTCGTCGCTGTAATCGAGCCGTTAACATCAGTGCCGGTTAAAGTCACCACATAATTGACGGCACTTACGCCGCCGTCGGTTACCCTGCCGCTGACGGCGTAAGTCGCAACGGGCGCGGTAGTGCCGCGCTGCCACGAAGGACTGTCGTCGCTGTTCGTGTCGGTCGTCAACTGCATCAAACCGCCGCCGTTCGAGGCATCCGCCGTGTAAATGTCGTAATTGCCGCCGCGATTTGATTCAAAAACGATTCGGCTGCCGTCGGGCGACCAATCGCACACGAATTCGCTCGCGGCGGCGGTGTTGGTCAGATTCGTCTGGTTTGCACCGCTCGCGTTGATTACATAAATCTCGGCATTGCCCGCGCGGTTGCTGTAAAAGCAAATCTTTGTTCCATTCGGCGACCAGCGCGGAAAAGCATTCGAGCCGTTATTATTGGTCAACTGCGCCGCCATTCCCATTCCGTTCGCGTTCATTTTCCAGATGTCAAAGCCATTTGCGCCAGTTCTCGCAAAGACGATTTGCGTGCCGTCGGGCGACCAGTGCGGCAAACGGTCGTCCAAACCGTTGTTGGTCAGGCGCGTCTGGCTCGTGCCGTTGGCGTTCATCGTGTAAAGCTCGCTGTTGCCGTCGCGCTGCGTCATAAAAACGATTTTTGAATTGTCGGGCGACCACGCGGGCATTCCGTCGAAAGCGGCGTTGGTGGTTAATTGAACTGCCGAGCCGCTGCCGTCGGCGTTGATTGAATAAATGTCGCTGGATTTGACGAACAGGATTTTTGAGCCGTCCGGCGAGATTGCCGGTTGGTCGTCCGCGCCGGTGACAGGATAAATGTTTGTTTGCGCCGTGCCGTCCTGATTCATAGTGTAGATGTCGCCGCCGCCGGTTCGGGCGGCGCGGAAGGCGATTTTGAAGGCGGATGTCTGAAGCGTTTGCCACGTCGGCTGCTGGTCGTCGCCCGCGCTCGCGGTTAATCGCGTCTGGCTCGAACCGTTGACGTTCATTGTGTAGACTTCACGGTTGCCGTCGCGCTGGCTGGTGAAAGCCACTTTCGTTCCGTCGGGCGAGAACGTCGCGCCGTAATCGAAAGCCGTGTTCGTTGTCAGCCGCGTCGGACTCGTGCCGTTCGCGTTCATAGTGTAAATTTCGCTGTTGCCATCGCGTTCCGTGTCGAAAACGATTTTTGTGCCGTCGGGCGAAAATGCCGGGTTGCCGTCCTGAACAGCGTTGTTCGTCAGGCGCGTTTCGCCCGTCCCGTTGACGTTTATCACGTAAATCTCCCCGCTGCCGCTGCGGTAGCTGGCGAAAACAATTGTCAAACCGTCGGGCGAAAATTTAGGAAATTGATTGAATTCCGAGTTCGGCGTGATTCGAGTTTGATTCGTTCCGTCCGCCGCGTTCATCGTGTAAATCTGTGCAAATGCGGTGCGGTCGCTTTCAAAAGCGATTTTCAAACCGTCGGGCGAAAACGCAGGTGAAGTGTCATACGCCGAATTGTTGGTCAGGCGAATTTGGTTTGTGCCGTTCGCGTTCATCACATAGATTTCCGCATTGCCGTCGCGCTGGCTGGTGAAAACAATCTTCGTACCGTCAGGCGAAAACATCGGAGAGTCATCGTCCGTCGTATTATTCGTTAGTCTGGTCGGATTCGAGCCGTCGGCGTTCATCACATAAATTTCATAGTTACCGTCGCGGCGGCTGACAAAAGCGATTCTTCCGTTCTGGGTTGATGCCGTCGTAAAGGAGTGGAAATCTTCCGTTTCTCCGTCATGGATTGAAGTTGCGGTAAAAGGTCTGAAGTTTGCTAAAGCGGAAATAATTGAGAATTGATTAACGCTGGTATCCGAAGTTAAAAATGTGAAGTTTTCCGGTTTTACATAGTTGTCCGCCCGCGTTCCGGCAAACGCAGACGCGGCACAAATACATAACAAAACAGCCAGCAAATTTGCCCGTCGCACATGAAGCCAAGTCAGTGTGTGGATAAGTCGTTTCATAATTTAATTCTCTCTGATAAATTTTGGGTTGAAATTATTTCCTAATTACTAACGCACCGAATATAAGTGAAAACTATATAGAGATGCAACTTTTTACTATCATTGAAATAATAAAACTTTCAGCCTATTAACTATCGGTGCTATTGGAAAAGTCACGGAAATGCAACTAACTTACTAAGGGTTTGAAGCAGTAAAATAAGAAGTTTAAACCGTGAATTACAAAGGATTTAATCATAGAATCCTTTTATTGTATTTACAAAGAATTAAAAAAGCTTTGCAATAAGTAGCAAAGCTTTTTTAATTTGAGGATTGTAATTAGTTTTTCGGCGGCGGCGGTGTCGAGTCGTCGCGTCGCTTTAATTTCGGCGGCGCGTCCGATGAACTCGAACCGTTTGTATCGGTCGAATCGGATGAATCAGGTTCGGGAGCGCGGCGTTTCAAAGTCGGTTTGCCCGGTTCGTTTTCGTCAATATCGCGTGTTACGCCGGCTTTGGCATTCGAGATGCGGAACAGATGCGCTTTGACGCGCTGAAATTCCGAAGTGCTGATGACGTATTCTTCTTTTTCAGGAAAACGCGAAACCAGCGCCAAACTCGTATCGCGGCGTTCAATTGACTGCGGATGCGACGAAAAAAGTTTCGACAAAGTGCCGGGCTTTTTCTTGTTCTTCGAAGCGAGCTTTTCAAACATCGTCGCCATCGCGGTCGGGTCGTAACCCGAAGCGTAAAGATACTGAACGCCGAGTTTGTCGGCTTCTTCTTCCGCGCCGCGAGAGAATTTGAAAAATGCCAGCGCCTGCCCAAATCCGCCCGCGTTTTGCAAAACCGTCGCCGGCAATCCGCCGCCGAAAATTATTCCGGCGAGCATTCCATAATTCAATAGCCGTCATTTTCCCTTGATTTTCCATCGCGTGACGCGCCGCGACGTGAGCGATTTCGTGCGCCATTACGCCGGCGAGTTCGGCTTCGTTGTCGGCGGCGAGAATCAAACCTTTATTGACGTAGAAAAATCCGCCCGGAAGCGCAAAAGCATTTACTTCGTCGCTGTCAATAACCTTAATTGTAAAAGGAACTTTCGCGTCCGAATGAAGCACGATATTTTGCCCGACGCGATTGACGTATTCGGTAATAACCGGATCTTCAACCAATTTCGCCTGCTGTTCGACTTCGAGCGAAGCTTGTCTGCCGATGGCAATTTCTTTTTCTTTCGAACCGCCGAGCCAGCCGAAAAATTTATCGGAGCCGCCATTGATTTTGCGTTTGCCGATCATATGTCGGGTCTTCTTTCGCCGACAGCGGATCTTTGCATCGGTCGCTTGAGTTTGCGTCTGGCGTTTGACGCTTCTTTGTTTTTGTCTTTTTTGTTCTTTTATCTTTTTTTTTCGTCTTTGTTCATTGTCGGTGTCGTCTGCGCCGCGATGCTTGACCGGATAAAACGCAATCGCGCCCAACCAAACGGCCGTTACAAAAAAAACGCACTAAATTTGCGAATCGAATCTTTACGCATCTGAATGTCTCCTGAAAAATCTTGCTAAACTGAATAATCTAGATTTTAACTTTTATTAAATTGTATAAGCAACGAATTTTTTGATGCGCGAAATAAATAAAGTTGTGAAATTCTGCGAAGAATTTGAAAGAATTTACTAATTTGAAAATTTTTTGTTAAAACTGTTTTTTTTATGCGAAAAAATTGGTAAAGTAGTAAACGAGCCGGAAATTTACTTCCGGCAAGAAATTCATCATCTCAAAAGCCTTTTATTTACAAATTTTCCGTATAACAATTAACGATAATTCTAAAATTAAATGAAACGCATTCAAGAAAAAGTAAAAGACCTGATAGAAGTTCGTTCTTATAAAATTTGCAGGATTTTATCTCCGATCCGGCGCAAACGCTTTCGATTTATCATTTTACCGATGTTACTTCGGATTTGATGGCGAAATGGCTCGACAAAATCGCGTCGGTGCAGACGGAAAACGGCGCGGCGGCGCGCTTTAGCCGGTTATCGCGGCGTTGGGAAAAGTCATTTTTTAGCGACGCTCGGCGCGATTGTTTCGCATCCCGAACTTCGTTCGCGCATCACCGACGCACACGTTGCGGCGAGCGCTCAGCGTCTCAAACGCACGTCGTTATCCGGTGGCTTATGTCAGGCGCGGAACGCACGAAACTTTGTTTGAAGAACTGAAAGACGGGAATTGCCGAAAGCTTTTGAAATGGAAGCAGCCGATTTGAGCGATTCGCTTGACATGAATTTTTAGAGTTTGCGGCGAAAAAATCGGGCGATTTGCCGTTTGTTTTGATTATTGATACGGCTTTTGAGCGCACTTCGCGCGTGGCGCGTGACGACGGCGTTTTGCTCGGCGAAATTGCCGAAATTGCGAAAACTCTGAACATTTTCGTCGCCGTCGCGCTCGATGACGATATTGCCGGAGCCGACGGCATCAATGCGGCGATTGCGCAAAATTTCACGATTGATTATCTCGATCAGGAACATCTCTACCGCATTGTTGACGCGCATATTTTTCCGAAACACCGTCAGATGTCGTCGCTGCTTCACGATATTTATTCGAAATTTTCAGGAAGTGATGCCGAATTTTCGCTGGAGCGAACAACGATTTACGTCGCTTTATCCGCTTCATCCGGTGATTTTGGAAATCGCGCCGTTTGTGCGGCTTTATGCGCCGGAATTTGCTCTTCTGGGTTTTGCGTCCGAAGCGGGCGCGAAAATTCTGGGTCGTCCGGCAAATTCGCTGATCGCTCTGGACGAAGTTTTCGACAGTGTGGAAGCATCGCTTCGCAAAGTTGATGATTTGAAGGAAGCTTTTGGCGACTTACGATAAAATAAATCAGCAAGTCGTCACGCAAATTCCCGTAATGCAGCGGCTTCAGGCGAAATTGGTTTTAAAAGGCTTGTTTCTTTTGTCGCTCGAAGGCGAAGGCACGACCGCCGGCGAAATCGGCGCGGCAATGCTGATTTACGACGAAAACGATCCGCAGAAAGCCGTCAAAAGCGTCGAAGAATTGCTGGAGAATTTCTGTCGCTTCGTTCCCGAACGATATTCAGCGGATTACTATAGAAGGCAGAGAAACCAGTATAGTCTGAAGGTCAGCAGCAAAGATAATCTCAACAACGCTTTGACCGAAGCCGTTAAAACCGTTTCGCCCGATGTTGTTCCGAAAAGTTCTGCGGCGCGTGGCGCGTGAGCGATTTTCCGATTGGACTATTTCCGAAGAAAAGCGAACTGCCGACTGGACCGATTGCCAGATGGTCTGGCGCGGCGGTTTGCGGCGCGGGCGTGTCTGTTTGGAATCTGGAAAAGCGAAACTGAACCGACGTTCGCCGACCCGAAGCTTTATGATTGGGAAGTAGTTATTATTCAAGCCGCTGAAAAATTTGATAATCAGCCGTCTGATGTGCCGCAGATTTTCTGGCAGACCGTCGCCGCTTCGACCGCGATGAAACGGACACGATTCTGCGTTATTACGTTCTGCTGAACGATACGAATTTGCGCGAAGAATACGGAGAGCAGATTCGAGCCGCCGGACACGCGCAGTTTAATGGCGGTTGAGAAAATTTGGAACCGGATTTTTCTCGAAGAAGGCGACACTGCAAATCGAAGGTTTCGATTTTAATTTTTCCGAAAAAGCGCGGGCAGCGCAAAATTTGTCCGAAGTTTTCTCCGATATGCTCGAGCCGCTTTTTGAATCGCGTTACCCGGAACATCCGCATTTTGAAGAAACGCTCGGAATGAACGAATCTTCAAAACTGGTCAACGATTTTTTCAGCGGCGCGCGACCGAATTTGCCCGAATCGCAATATCTGGCGGAAACTTTCGCCGCGCCGCTCGGCTTGGTCGTCAAACGCGGAAATTCATTCGTTATCGAATCGGAAGATAATTTGATAAATCTGCCTTTGGCGCAAAAAGTTTTGTCGCTCGTTAAAGAAAACACCGAAAACGCGGTTTCGCTCGAAGCGATTTACCGCGAGATTGAAACAACCGCCGTTCGGTTTGGTGCGCGAAGCTCAGCATTTGATTTTGACCGCGCTCGTCGCGCAAAGACGCATCGAATTCGTGACGACCAAAGGCGACCGCATCAATCGTCGTTCGCTCGATTTAAAAATCATCTGGAACGACATCGAAGGCATTGCCAAGCCGTCGAGCGTTTTATACGCTGACAAACGCCTCGCGGAATGGGCGAAGATTTTGACCGATGCGGAAAACCCGCTGACGCTCGATTCGCCGAAAGATCGTTCGCAAATAAAATCCGCGCTCGAAAAATGGCTGGCTGATTGGCAGTCGTCGCATATTCTCGAACGCTTTAACGACTTGCCAGACGAAATCCTGAACACTAAAATCTGGCGGCTTTCGACACGCGCCGAGAAAACTTTCGGCGCGGTTGCCGCAACGGTGGCGGCGATTTCCGACGATTCGCTTTCGCTCGAAGAAGGTTTGCACCGCATCGCCGACGCTTTTTCCGATTCGGAAAAAGAATTTTTCACGCGTAAAAAAGATTTAATTATCATCGAAGATTTTATCAACGGCGCGGCGATGCGCGAGAAAATCTGGAATTATCTGGCAGTATGCGAAACGACGAACGACGAGCGCATCGAATATTTCCGCGAAAGTCTCGTCAAACTAATCGAAGCCTGTTACGCGAATCCGAGTGAAAAACTCAATTTTGAATTAACCGAATTGTGGATAACTTATCAGGCGCGGTTCAGCGAACATTTTGCCATCAAACACGATTCGGTGATGAAGTCGCATTATTTACAGGATAAATTTAAGGAAATTTTGCAGAGCGACGAGTGGTGGGAATTCACCAATTTGTCGCGCCTTTCGATTTTCCAGAAAGTTTACTGGAAAGAAGCGCAGCGCATTCATCGGCAAATCAAAGATTTAGATTGCCGCTTTGACGTAACGCGAAATGCTGAAAACACAACCGTTTTGCGCGTGTTCGTTCAATTTGGCGCAAATTTGGGAATGGGAAAATCTGCCGTCCGCGCTCGAAGAAATCGTTACGCGCGGTCGCCGCAGTTACCGCAAAATTTTGCAGATGCTCAGTCAGACGATTGTCGCGTCGGTTGAGCAATTTTCCGAAACAACCGACGATGAATTTTCAAACGCCGCCGGACATTTGATTGACATCTTTAAAGGAAACCAGGAAATTCCGCTTCTGAACAACCACGAACTTGTAATTCTGCAAAAGATTTTTGAATCTCTGCCGACTTCACCGCTCGTTTCGGTCAATCCGCCGACCGAAGAAAGCTATCTGAGCGGCGAAGAATTGCGGTTTCAGGTTACTGATTGGCTCGACAATTTGCCGAGCGAGCCGGTTTTAATGAAGTTTTAAAAGTTAGAAAAGGAAAAATTAACCGCGAAAAAACACGAAGCGGCACGAAAAGACAATTTTTAATTTCGTGCCGCTTCGTGTTTTTTCGCGGCTCAAAAATCTGTGATAAATTTGGTGAATCAGATGAAATCAACTTTCAAAATTTCCATCATCGGCGCAGGCAGACTCGGCGGAGCTTTGGCGATTGCATTGGCGAAAAAGCATTTTGCGATTGAAAGTCTGTTCGCGCGAAACGTCGAAACGGCGGAAAAAATCGCCGAAATGATCGAACCGCCGCCGCGAATCTTATCTGCCGTCGAATATTCTGAAATAACGGCGGACCTGATTTTAATCACGACACAGGATTCTGAAATTGAAAAAGTCGCCTCTGATTTGAGCGAAAAATTAGCTTCCAAGCCGATTGTTTTTCATACCAGCGGCGCACTTTCGTCAGAGATTTTAAAAGAGTTAAAGTCAATCGGCTGTCCGGTTGGTTCAATTCATCCGCTGATTTCAATCAGCAATTCAAAAATCGGCGCGGAACGATTTGCGAACGCTTATTTTTGCGTCGAAGGCGACAAATCGGCAATTGAAGCTGCCGAAAAAATCGTCGAAACTCTTGGCGGTAAATCTTTTTCCATTGCAACCGAATACAAAACTTTATATCACGCTTCGGCGGTGACGGCTTGCGGGCATTTGGTCGCGGTCGTTGACGCGGCGATTGAACTGTTACGCAAATGCGGTTTAAACGAAAAAGCCGCGCTGAAAATTTTTCAGCCTTTAATAGAAAGCACCGTCGAAAATCTGAAAGACCAAACACCGGCGCAGGCATTGACCGGAACTTTTGCCCGCGCCGATGTCGGAACGTTTGAAAAACATCTCGAAATTTTGCGTGAAACCGTTTCCGAAGAAGCTCTGGAAATTTATTTACTGCTCGGACAGCGTTCGTTAAAGCTCGCCGAAGAGCGCGGCGCAAATCCGGAAAATATTGAAAAAATACGCGGGCAAATATTGATAGCGAAAAAGAATCTCAAGTGATAAGATGAAATTGAAAAATCGAAAAGAAAAAATCGAATTGGGATTTCCTTTTAACTTTTTGAATAATTTGAGATATGGCAGGCAAGAAAAACGAATTTGAAACGGAAAAACAGATATTTTCCGAACACATTCAGCGCGCGGGACTGCGTCACACCGGACAGCGAGATTTAATTTTGGAAATTTTTCTGCGAACCGAAGATCATTTGTCGAGCGAAGATTTATACTGGCTTGTTCACAAAGAAGATTCGAGCGTCGGACACACAACCGTTTATCGAACTTTAAAACTTTTGACCGATGCCGGATTAGCCCGCGAAGTGCGTTTCGGCGACGGTAAAACTTATTACGAACATCATTACAACCACGAACATCATGACCATATGATTTGCACCGAATGCGGCAAAGTCGTCGAATTTTTCTCGCCGGAAATCGAAGATTTTCAGGAAAAGGTCGCCGCCGAATACGGATTTAAATTAACTCATCATTCGATGCGGATTTTGGGTCTGTGCGAAGATTGTCAAAAACGCGAACTCGAACTGCACGGCGCAGCTTCGGGCGCGCAGCCCAGAATTCGGGTGAAATCAACAGTTGTCGGAAGTTAGAAATTATTTATGGAAGAAGTAGAAATAAAATTTGAACGGGAAGATTTAACCGGCGTGATTCCGGTCGGCACATATTTATTTGACGCGGCGCGGCGAATGGGCATCGAAGTCGAATGCGAACGACTCGGCGAATCGGATGCGTGCGCGATGCGAATAACATCAGGCGGCGAACTTTTATCCGCTGTGACCAAAGCCGAAACGGAACACCTAAGCGATGAACGGCGCAGTAACGGCGAGCGTTTGGCGTGTCAGGCAAAAATCGAACGCGCGGGAGACATTACGATTATGACGACGAAAAAAGCAGAACCTGAGAAACCGGATTACGAAGCGAAAAAAGAAACTTATCGTAAGGAATTTGAAGAATTGCCGCTTGAAAAGAAAATCGCTTCGCTGGTCGAACTCGAAGCCATTACGCTTGGCGAAACCTTTTCCTTTATTATCAATTCGCCTTCGATGATTTTTGGCAAATTGGTCAGCGTGCTGGCTGAATTAGGTTTGAAACTCGAAGACGACGCGAAAAAACAGACGCGTCCGGCGGAACATCAACCCGACGAAGAGCCGAGCGTTAAGGAAGAAACTGCAACCGGCGAACCGGAGCCGAGCGTCACTGAAGACACCGGAACGGACGAAGCTATTCCGAGCATTACCGACGAAAAGGAAACCATCAAACCGGAACCGAGCGTCATCGAAGAAAGCAAAACGGCGGCAGAAACCGAAACTCCGCCGCCTTCGGTTAAATAGTTTTGAATTGGAATCTTTTTATCGCCGGAATGCATAGAAAATTGGTTTTCACTCCATTTTTCATTTCGTTTCCGGTCGGCATTAAATAACACGGCAAAAAGCGTGAGCAATAAAATACAAAGAAAAGTCCCCGAATCGCTCAAAGAAAATACTCAGTATGTGATGGCGTTCGGCTTGATTGCGACGATGCTTCTGGTTGCCGGATTTCCCGTTTTCGTGATTTTCTTTTTTGCCATTTTCGCCTATTTTCTCTGGAAGACGTTTTCCCAGCCGTCGCGCAGCGGAACGCGCGAAATTTTTGAATTTTATCTCTCGGCGAATGAAATTCTGCGTGACGACGAACGCCGCTGGTTCGGTTTTGAAGTTCAGGAAATTATCGGTCGCGGCGAACGCATTCTGCAATTAATGAACGGTGCGCCGCCGCTCGTTTATTTCACTCTCGGTGCGCTTTACAACAAAGTCGGCGATTATAAATCTGCCGTCAATCATCTGGCGTATATCGTCGAAAACGAAAACGCCGACGAGCAAAACTATGTGCATCCATCGCCGGAACTGACAAACTACGTCAAAATTTTAAGAAAAATCGAGCGCGAACCGGCAGAAGCTCCGCAAACGTCAGCTGCTATTCGCGCACTCGAACGCGCCCGCCGTAATCGCGCCCGAACAATTTTAGAAAACAGCCGCGCGGGTCTGGAAATGCTCAACGACAAAAAACAGATAGCGATGGCGGAACAGAAAAAACAAATTGACCGGTTGGCGGAAATCAACAACGAATCAAATTTGTCGCCAAGTCTTTTTCAAACCAGCATCGTTGATGAGCCGACGGCAAATCAGGAAAACAAACCGCAACTGTTTGCCCAAACAAGTCACGCGCAAAACGGCAGCGGCGAGAATAATCGCCAAAAGGAAAACGGTAATTCACCGGACGAACACTCGAACAGCCGTCAATCAATCTCGGAAGTTTTGCACGACATTTACGACAAAAAGTAAGAGCCGTGACGAATCGCAAACGACGAATTATGAATTGAAGAAAAATCTTTAACCTTCACAATTCGTCGTTCGTCATTTGAAATAATATGTTATCTGCTGAAATCATCGCCGTCGGTTCGGAACTTTTAACGCCGACGAAAACCGATACCAACAGCCTTTGGCTGACCGAAAAGTTAAATAACATCGGCATCGAAGTTAAACTGAAAACCATTGTCGGCGACGACCGCGCACGGCTCGAAGAAACGATCAAAGACGCGCTGCGGCGTTCGGATATTGTCATTTCAACCGGCGGTCTAGGTCCGACTGAAGACGATATTACGCGCGAAATTTCCGCCAAAGCTGTCGGGCGCGAACTAATTTATCACGAAGATATCGAAGCGGATTTGCGAGAAAGATTTAAGAAATGGGGACGCGAAATGCCGGAAATAAATAAACGGCAGGCTTTTGTCATCGAAGGCGCGAAAGTTTTGC
Source organism: Pyrinomonadaceae bacterium (assembly GCA_963761145.1). Taxonomy (GTDB): domain Bacteria; phylum Acidobacteriota; class Blastocatellia; order Pyrinomonadales; family Pyrinomonadaceae. The sequence continues at coordinate 580,082 of CAVXFU010000001.1, read as the reverse complement.
CGAACCCGAACGGTTCGGCGGTCGGAATGGCAGTAGAGATCGGCGCGAAATTTTTCGTCGTTTTGCCCGGACCGCCGCGTGAAAATCAGCCGATGTTTGAAAATTTTATTCTGCCGAATTTGCGCGAAGCGGCGGGCGAAATTTTCGTTAAACGCAAAATTATGCGCGTTTCGGGAATGGGCGAATCGGCGGTTGACGAAGCGATTGCGCCGATTTATCTGGCTTACGAAAATCCGCAGACGACGATTCTGTTCAATCGCTCGGAAATTGAAATTCATTTGACCGCGCAAACGAAAACCGAACCCGAAGCCGACGTTTTGCTCGAAGAAGTCGCCGCGAAAATCCACGAAAAACTCGGCGCGGCAGTTTTTGCGATGAATGGCGAAACACTCGAAGAAGTCGTCAGCAAACTTTTGACTGACCGCAAAAAAACGCTTGCAGTTGCCGAAAGCTGTACCGGCGGTTTGATCGGCGAACGTCTGACCGACGTTGCCGGCGCGTCCGCGTATTTTATCGAAGGCGCGGTGACTTACGCCAACGAAGCGAAAATTAGAACTTTGAATGTCGCGGCGGAATTAATCGAACAACACGGCGCGGTTTCCGGCGAAGTTGCCGAGGCGATGGCGAAAGGAATGCGCGAACGCGCGAAAACCGATTACGCGATTTCCGTCACCGGCATTGCGGGACCCGGCGGCGGCAGCGATGAAAAGCCGGTCGGGTTGGTTTACATCGGATATTCTGACGAAACCCAAACGAAATCAATCAAATTAGTGATGCCCGGCGACAGGTATTTGATTCGCTGGCGGGCTTCTTCAGCCGCGCTCGATTATTTGCGGCGACAGATTTTGAAAGCAGAAACTCGCGCGTGAGTTAAAGCGGAACATTCAATTTTGCTCACGCGCGAGTTTCTGATTGACTAAGAATTTGGCGGTAAATTTCCGTGTCAACATTGCCGCCGCTGACGACGACGCAGATTTTTTTATCTTTGAATTGCGCGGTTTTTTCCAAAATCGCGCCTAAACTCAACGCGCCGGTCGGTTCGCTTTTTAAATTTGCCAATTCAAAATATAAACGCGACGCCTCCGCAATTCGTTCGTCGGAAACTTCGATAATTTCCGATACGCCTTTTTCGATAATTTCCCAATTCAATTTTCCGAGCGAAATCGTTCTCGCGCCGTCGGCAATCGTCGTCGGTTCAGTTTCGTTGACGATGATTTTTCCCGCTTTTAGCGAACGCGCCGCGTCGTTGCCGAGCAGCGGTTCCGCGCCGACTAATATTGCCTGATGCCCGCTGCGGCACAAACCTTTTGAGATTCCCGAAATCAAACCGCCGCCGCCGACGGGAGAAATTACAACGTCGAAATCGTGCGCCGCAAATTCATCGCCGAGCGTCGAATTTCCCTCGATGACGAACGGGTCATCATACGCCGACGCGTAATAAGCGTCGGGCATTTGCGCCGCTAATTGCGCGACGCGTTCGTTGCGTCCGATTTTTTTTGTATCAACGAGATCAACTGTTGCGCCGTAATTTCGCACCGCTTCGATTTTCACTCGCGCTGAGGTTTCCGGCATCACGACCGTACATTTTTTATTTGTTAATTGACACGCGTAAGCTAACGCCTGACCGAAATTTCCCGACGATGCGGTTAAAATTTCGTCGTTCGGCACATTCGAGGCGAGATTGTATGCGGCGCGGAACTTAAAACTTCCGGTGTGCTGGAAAGTTTCGGTAGTAATCGTTAAATCGAGTCCCAAAAAAGTTTTCAGTTTTTCCGATTCGACAAAAACTGTCGGTCGAATCGCTTCAAGCAAAGTTTTCATTTGTTTAGAATCCATCGGAAAGGCTAAACTCGTCAAGAATGATTGATCAATATTCACAACCGCAGCCGGCACAATTTACGGAACGCGGCGAGGAAAAAATTGTCCGCCGGATAGCCGAAGCCTACGACATTCAAGGTTTAAGCTGGCTGAAAGAGCTGTTTGGACTGATTGCGGAAATCGAAAATAGTTCGTCAATTAAAATCGGCGAACCTTTTAAAAATCTTTCTTATCATTTCGTCACGCCGGGCGTTTCGGCGCGAGACGGCGAAGCGCTTGAAATCGAACTGCAAGACTTGAAAAAATTGGCATACGCGCCAGCGATTTTGTCGGCGTGATGGACTTTTGAAGCAAATGGCGAAAATTGGAAAACTGATTTAGCATTAGCAGATGTTTGGGAAGTATAATCAAAAAATTATGGAAAAAGCACAATTCGGAATGGTCGGCTTGGGAACGATGGGCAGAAATTTTCTGCTTAATGTGGCGGAACACGGCATCAGCGGTGTCGGTTATGATTTGGATGCGGGAAAGCGCGAGCTTTTGGTTGAAGAAGGCAAAGATTACGAAGTGGCGGCGGCGGAAACGGTCGCGCAGTTTTGCGAGATGCTCGAATCGCCGAAGAAAATTATGATGCTCGTTCCGGCGGGCAAAATCGTTGACGGCGTGATTGAGAGCTTGCTGCCGCATTTGGAGAAAGGCGACATTTTGATTGACGGCGGCAATTCGCATTTTACCGACACGGAAACGCGCGAAGCGTATCTGACGGGCAAAGGAATCGAATTTTTCGGAGTCGGCGTGTCGGGCGGCGAAGAAGGTGCGCGACACGGCGCGAGCATTATGCCCGGCGGCAACAAAGAAGCGTTCGCGCACGTCGAACCGATTCTTGTCGCCGCGTCCGCGAAAGTCAACGGCGAACCGTGCGTCGCTTATATGGGCAGCGGTTCGGCGGGACATTTTGTCAAGATGGTTCATAACGGCATCGAATACGGCTTGATGCAGATTTTGGCGGAAACTTATGATTTTATGTTTCGCGTTTTGAAAATGAATTATAAGGAAATGTCCGACACGTTTGCCAAATGGAACGACAGCGAATTAAATTCGTTTCTCGTTGAAATCACGGCGGAAGTTTTGAGGAAAATAGACGCGGAAACTAATAAACCGCTCGTGGAAATGATTCTTGGATAAAGCCGCGCAGAAGGGAACCGGGCAAATGGACTTCGCAGGCGGCGATGGATTTCGGCGTGCCGATTCCGACGATTGATTCGGCCGTTTCGATGCGCCAGATTTCCGCGCAGAAAGAAGTTCGCGTGCTAATTGCCGAAAAATTCGGTTCGCGCCAGCCGTTTGTCAACGCGGAGCTGCCCGAAGGCGGAGAAAGCGTTTCAAGTCGTCTGGCAACGAGTCCGAAAGCGATGCGTGCCGAACGCCGAAGTCGAAACCTCCGTCAGCGAACAGCATAAAGCTCATTTGAGCGAAGACGCGCCGAAACATCTCGCGCAAACGGTTGAAAATCCTTCGGACGAACAGCGCAACACCGAAATCCGCGAAGAAATCGGCGAAGATTATAAGCGGATTGATCGAAGAATTAAAAAACGCGCTGCTCAGTTCGTTTATCATCACCTACGCGCAGGGAATGTCGCTGCTGCAAACGGCTTCGACCGAGAAAAAATACGGCTTGAATTTGTCGGAAATCGCCAAAATCTGGCGCGGCGGCTGTATCATTCGCTCGGAGCTGCTCGAAGAAATGCGCCGCGCTTACGCCGAAAATCCGCTGCTTCCGAATTTGATTTTAGACGACAAATTCGCCGAAATCTTAAACGACAACCGCGAACATTGGCGTTCGGTCAACGAAAAATTGCTTGACAGCCGCATTCCGTCGCTCTGTCTTGTCGTCCGCGCTCGCCTATTTCGACGCATTCCGCTCCGAACGCCTGCCCGCAAATCTGATTCAGGCACAGCGCGACTTTTTCGGCGCACACACTTATCAGCGCATTGATAAAGAAGGCTCGTTTCATATGGAAGATTGGGACAAATAATGTGAAATATAAATAATTCTGAATTTGATAGATAAATATGAAATGTTATTTTTGGTTGATCGAACGCGAACGCACCAGATTTGATAACACGTTTCAAAGGGCGAATAATCAGCTTATCAACTTAAAATCCGCCGGTTGGTTGACGTTAAAGAAGATGTCAGTCACCTCATCAACATTTAATTTGCTCTGATTAATCACGCGCGGCGCGATGAGTTCGAGAAAATCATCTGCCGACGCGGATTCGTTTTCGTTCATTAAGTTTTCGAGCGTTGGCAAACAATAGCGAGCGAGATAGGCGGCGCACAGAGGCTGAAATCTGCCGTCGGTCTGAAGCGGCACGACGGCGATGAATTTGTTCGATGAATTAGTTATTTCCGCGAGCTTTTCAATCGCCTCGCTGGTCACCAGCGGCAAATCAACCGCCAGAACAAGGGCGTATTTCGTCGGGCAGTTTTTCAAAGCCGCGTGAATTCCGCCGAGTACGCCGCGATTTTCGTATTCATCAAAAATATACGCTATATCGTGGGGAAGTTGTTCGATAAAATGAGTCTGTGTTTGATTGACAACGATTTTAACGCGTGTTTCGCAGACGCTCGAAAGAGTTTTAACGGCGCGGTTCAGAAAAGTTTCGCCGCCGATTTCCAGGAGCGCTTTGTCAGTCTGCATCCGCGAAGACTTGCCGCCCGCAAGAATATAACCCGTAAATTGAGCGAAAATATTTTCAGAATCCATCTCATAATTCTACACGCTTTCGACGATTTCCCAAGCCGATTCGGTTTTTAAAAGTTTGCTCATCAGTGACGCGTGAACCGAATGACCGCTTTTTTCGGCTTTTATTTTGCCGAGAAAAGGCATTCCGAGCAGCGCGAAATCGCCGATGATGTCGAGGGTTTTGTGGCGGGCGAATTCATCCGTGAAACGAAGCGGATGTTCGTTGAGCATTCCGTCGGGCGTGAGAACGATGGCGTTGTCGAGCGAACCGCCGAGCGCGAGATTGGCTTTTCGCAGCATCTCAATTTCTGTCGTAAACCCGAATGTTCTGGCAGAAGCGATTTCGCGCCCGAACGAGCCGTTGCTTAACGTAAAATTAAACGTCTGCACGTTGATAAACGGATGCGGAAAATCTATCAAACATTCGATTTCGTATTTGTCCGACGGCTCGATAGACATTCGTCGGTCGCCTTGCTCAAACACGACTTTTTCGCGGATTTTCAAAAAATGGCGCGGCGCGTTTTGGGCAGCTGTCCCGGTTTTTTCAATTAAGTCAACCCAATTCTCGCTCGAACCGTCGATAATCGGAATTTCGATATTGTCGAGTTCGATAAAACAATTGTCCACGCCCGTGCCGCGCAATGCCGCGAGGAGATGTTCGCAGGTCGAAAGCAAAACGCCTTTCCGCAAAAGCGTTGTCGCGTAACTGCAATGCGAAATGTATTCGACCGACGCGGGAATTTCAAAATTGTCGAGATCGGTGCGGACGAAAATATAACCCGTGTTTTCCGGCGCGGGCTTGAGTTTTAAATTTACCTCAACGCCCGTGTGCAGACCGATTCCGCTGATTTCGATTGGTTTGGCTAAAGTTTGTTGATTTACCATCGTTTTAATAATTGAGCTAATATTAACAACATCCGTGCCGCAAAGTTTTTCATATCGTAAACACTGTAAAACCAACAAAACTCTATCAGTCGCTGCCGGCAATCGGCTTTCGATTGTTGCGGCGACGCGACAACTTTGTGGCGTGATTTACTATTAACGATTAACAATTTACAATTTAATTATAAGAATTATGGCTATCAAATTAGCCGGTTTGAAAACAGACAAACCGGCGGAAATAAAAATCGAAAATCATTCAACGACAACTTTGCCGAAAAACGCGGAAGAAACGATTCGGCAAATCATCGCTTTCCTGCCGACCGAGCATCAGCGCGGTTTAGAGAAAATTCGGCTCGTAGATTTTATCAAACCGCCGCAAATGAAATCGGACGCGCCGATGAAAGGCGATTTGCCGGGACTTTATCATCCGCGAATGCAGAATAAAAATCGCGTGGCTTGAAGTCTCGATGGGCGCGTTATTACAGCCGACCGAAAATTTCGGCAAACGCTGGATGGCGAAAAGCGCGTTCAAAAGCAACCTCGCCGGTCTGATTTTCTCGCTCGTCGGTCAGCATTATTATTTAACTTTGCGGCATTCGGTGAAAAAGGAAAATCTCGAACCGCAAATCCGGCAATACGCGCAAAAAAATTTGAAAATGTGGAGCGAAAAACAGTCGGATAACTCGAAACGCGCCAAGTTTTTCAAACCGCTTCGCCCGTATCTCGAACGCTGGGCAAAATGGCTGAACAAAAAAGCGGCGGCGGCACAGAAGAAAAGCTGAAATTATCGAAAACATATTCTCACCGAATTAAATGGACGACACGACAAAGGAACTGGTCAACGAAAAATTTGACCAAACAGTTGAAAAAGCGGAAGAAATCGTTCGGCATCCGTTCGTAAAGCGGCTCGCCGAATTAGGATTTTACACGAAGGGATTTTTGTTTATCGTCATTGGCGTTTTGGCGATTCTCGTCGCCGTCGGCAGCGGCAGCGGACGGTTTGCCGATCCGACCGGCGCGTTGAACCTCGTCGCGCAATTTACATACGGCAAAGTTCTTTTGATAATTTTCGTCGTCGGCGCAATCGGTCACGGCGCGTGGAACGTTCTGCGCGGCGCGGCGGACGTAGATAATCACGGAAAAAACTGGCAGGGAATCATCAAACGCTGTATCGCCATCAGTGTCGGGTTTTTTTATTTCTTTCTGGCGTGGACGGCTTTGGAAATTATTCTTTCCGTTAACGCCCAGGTGCAAAATGGAACCGTCCAGAAATCTATGACGGCGATAATTCTGGCGTTTCCGCTCGGCGCGATTCTGGTTTTTCTGGTTGGTTTAATCGTCATCGGCGCGGGTTTTAACGAATGTTATCGCGGCATGACGGGAAAATTTCAGGAAGATTTTCGCGTTTCGGAATTGACCGGCTGGAAGCAGAAAATCGTTACCGTTCTCGGCGCGTTGGGCTTTACCGCGCGGGCGGTGATCTTCGGTTTGATGGGTTATTTCTTTGTTTTGGCGGCAATCGAATCGGACGCGAACGAAGCGATGGGCATTGACGGCGCACTGCGCGTTCTGGCAAGCAGCAGTTACGGGAAAATTCTGCTTTTCATCGCTGCCTTCGGTGTGATTTGTCACGGAATTTTGTCCATCTACGAAGCGCGTTATCGCCGAATCTGTTAAAATCTTTTCCGAAATGAAATATTGGCTCGTTAAACAGGAACCGGAAAAATATTCGTTCGAAGACTTAATGCGCGACGGTGCCACCCATTGGACGGGCGTGCGAAATTATCAAGCCAGAAACAATCTGCGCGAAATGCGCGTCGGCGACAAAGTGCTGTTTTATCATTCGGTCACGGAAAAAGCCGTCGTCGGCACGGCGACAGTTTCGCGCGAAGAATTTCCCGATCCGACCGACGAAAAATGGATTGCCGTCGAAATCAAACCGATTGATAAACTTGAGAAAGCTGTGACGCTTGAACAAATCAAAAACGCTGAAAGTCTGCAAAATATCGCGCTGATAAAACAATCGAGACTTTCAGTTTTGCCATTGACGCGCGAAGAATTTGAATCAATTATTGGATTAGGAAAACAAAAATAACTACAGAGCGCACAGATTGAAACCGGAGAAATTTAATAAATTTTCTCTCCGTTAACTCGATGTTTTCTGTGGCAAAACTTAATTTATGCTAAAAGAAGCCGTTGCCCATTACCACAAATTACTGGAAGATTTTGAACTCGCCGAATCGTCGCGGCTCGCGCTCGATGAAGGTCTGGAAGGCGCGCGTCTGATTTTCGGCGGTCGTCGTTTAACGCCGTATCTGCGCCCGCATTTTGTCACCGAAACGGATTGGAATCGAACGGTAACGATTTGCGAAACTGTTTGGTCGGCTTTGCAGAAAGTCAAAGACGCGGCGATTGGAAATGAAGAAATGCTCGACGAACTCGGCATCACGGAAATCGAAAAAGATTTGGTGGCGATTGACCCGAAATACGCGCAGGTTTCGCCCAACGCCCGACTCGATTCGTTTCTGACGGAAAATTCTTACTCGTTCGTTGAACTCAACGGCGAATCGCCCGCCGGTGTCGCTTACGCCGATTCGGCGACGGAGATTTTTCAGGCGTTGCCAATTATGCAGAAATTCGCCGAAAAATATGACGTGCGCGGTTTTGAAGGTCGCCCGAAACTGCTCGACGTGCTTTTAAGATGCTACACGGAATTTAACGGCGGCGTGCCGGAGACGAAACCGGTGATTGCGATTGTGGATTTGAAAGATTTGCCGACGCAAAAGGAATTTGAGCTTTTCAAGGATTATTTTGAATCGGAAGGCTACACGGCTCTGATTTGCTCGCCCGACGAACTCGAATTCGACGGGAAAAATTTGCGATATAAAGAAATCATCATCGAGATTGTTTACAAACGTTTGCTCGTCAACGAATATCTCCCGATTATGGACGCGCATCCTGCTTTGCTCAATGCTTATCGCGCCGGTGCGATTTGTATGGTCAACAGTTTTCGCTCGAAAATCGTCCACAAAAAAGCGATCTTCGCCGTTTTAACCAACGAAAAATACGCGCATCTTTTCAATGAACCAGAACTCGCCGCCATCAACGCGCACGTTCCCTGGACACGTAAATTCCGCGATGAATCAACCGAAAACAAAAACGAGAAAATCAATCTCGTCGAATGGACGCGCTCGAATAAAGGCAAATTAGTCTTAAAACCGAATGACGATTACGGCGGACACGGCATTTATATCGGCTGGGCTTCGACCGACGAAGATTGGGACAAAGCCATTACCGTCGCGCTCGAAAACGCGGATTATCTCGTACAGGAACGCGTCCAAACGTCCAAAGAAATGTTCCCGATGCTCGATGCGGCAGGCAATTGGCAGATGATCGAGCAACTCGTTGACCTCGACCCGCTGCTTTACAACGGCATCGTCGGTTCGGCATTCACGCGGCTTTCGTCGTCAGAACTAGCCAATGTATCGAGCGGCGGCGGAATGGTTCCGACATTTATTATTCGTGAAAAACAAAGCGACTGATATTTTTGAAGATGATAAAGTTTGGACGGTTTCGCGTGAAGGTTTGATTTTTATGAAGCGAACAGCGGTCGGCACAAGGATTTGGGCGATATTGAAAGTTTGATGGAGTTGGAAAATGAGAGTTGATATGTCGCCGAAAGCGGTTAAAAATCGGCTCAAGCTCGTTTCGCAGTTGTGGCGATTGAGCATCTCGCCGGGCAAAGCCAAAAAGAAACTAACCGCAGAAAAACGACTGAAAACTCTGTAGTCTCAAAAAATCAATAGTTAGTCCGGATTGTTCGATTTATCTAACATTGTCTTTCTTTTGACGTGAATTAATTTGTCGCCAATCGCAATCGTAATTACCCAAATCAAACCGACGATAAAGCCGGCGATGACATCGCTTGGATAGTGAACGCCTAAGTAAATTCGGGAGGTTCCGATAAGCAAAATCATCACAATCGAGGCAATCCAGATGATGATTTGCAGCCGGAGTTTGTCGGTGCGGTCGGCTAAAATCACTGCTAAAGCACCGTAGAAACAGAACGACGCGAGCGAATGCCCGCTGGGGAAGCTGTATGAAACGGGCAGAATCGTGTCGAAAAACGGTTCGGGACGTGTGCGCCCGAAAGCGAGCTTGAGCGTGACGAGCAGAAAACTTGCGCCGATGGTCGTGATGGCAAAAAGAGTTGCGCCGTGCCGGTGATTTCGCAGATAAAGTGCGACGACGATTGCCAAGCCGAAAACAGTCAGAAACAGCGTGGAGCCGAGAAAACTCGCCAACTGCATAACATTTGTTAAAACGGGTGAAGCAAATTCGTGGAGGTAGTTTCTGACGGTTTCGTCAAAATATTTAGTGCCGCCTTCGAGCATTTCTTCCGCCAGCCAGCCGAAAAAAAACAGTGCGGCGATTGCCAAAATCATTCCGGCGAAAAGCAGCGAACCGAGCGCAAGCCGCACGCTGCCGAAAAATCCTACAACGCGGCGCAAAAGTAAATTGATAAAAGACATTTTCAGAAAGTTAAATCGAATATATTTCGCCCGATGATTCTATCAACATTTTGGCGCGGTAAAAAATCTTGTGATATTTTAATGTAAGTCAATTAAATGTTTTAGGCTCAAAATCTGAACTGAATATCCGAAATTTTTAATGAAAAATCAAAAGAAAACTCGCCTTCTGGAATTAACCGACGAATATTTGCGGCTCGAGCGGAAACTGCGGTTGGGCGGCGGCGCGGAGAAAATTGAGAAGATTCACAAGCAGGGAAAATTGACCGCCAGAGAGCGAGTTGATTTGCTGTTTGATACAGACGCATATCAACAGGAAATCGGTTTGCTCGTCGCGTATGACGAATACAAAGGTCAGGCTCCGGCGGCGGCGGTTGTAACTTCGATTGGGAAAATTCACGGGCGCGAGTGCGTCGTCATTGCTAACGACGCGACGATCAAAGCGGGCGCGTGGTATCCGGAAACGATTAAAAAGATTTTGCGGGCGCAGGAAATTGCGATGCGGAATCGTGTGCCGATAATTTATCTGGTTGATTCGGCGGGCGTGAATCTGCCGTATCAGGGCGGCGTGTTTCCCGGTCAATACGGCGCGGCACGAATTTTTTATTACAACTCAATAATGCGGCGATATTTGAAAGTCCCGCAGATTGCCGCCGTGATGGGAATGTGCGTCGCGGGCGGCGCGTATTTGCCCGCGCTGTCGGATGTGATCTTGATGGTCGAAGGCACTTCGTTTATGGGCTTGGGCGGCGCGAATCTCGTAAAGGGAGCGACCGGACAGACGATTGATAACGAAACGCTCGGCGGCGCGATGACGCATAATTCGATTTCCGGCGTAGCGCATTACCGCACGAAAACCGAAGCCGAATGTATCGAGAAAATTCGCGCTTTGGTTATTGATTTGCCGAAAAAAGAAGAAACGCGCGTTTCGATAGTTGAAGCGCAAAAGCCGAGCAATAAACCTGAAAAACTCTATGAAATTCTGCCCGAAGATCATCGCGCTCCTTACGATATGCGCGAAGTTTTGCGGTGTTTTCTGGATGCGGGCGAGATTGACGAATTTCAAGCCGACTACGCCAAAGAAATGATTTGCGGCACAGCCAGAATCGGCGGAATTCTCGTCGGCATCATCGCCAACTCGCGCGGAATGTCGAAAGGCAAGGCGGGCAAGCCGCCCAAATTCGGCGGCATTGTTTATACCGAATCGGCTGAAAAGACGGCTTATTTTATCGAAAACTGCAATCGTCATTCAACGCCTTTGCTGTTCGTGCAGGACGTTTCCGGTTTTATGGTCGGTGCGGAAGCCGAGCATTCGGGAATCATTCGCGCGGGCGCACATTTTGTCGAAGCGATGGCGACGGCGACGGTTCCGAAATTGGTTTTAACCATCAATCACGCTTCGGGCGCGGGTTATTACGCCATGGCTGGACAAGGCTTTGATCCCGATTTTATCTTTAGTTTGCCGACCGGCAGAATGGGCGTAATGGAAGGCGATTCGGCGGCGCAGGCGATTTTCGGAACGCAGATTGAAAAGCTGAAAAAAGAAGGCAAAGACGTTGACGACGCGACGAAAGCCGAGATGGACAAAGTGCGTGAAACTTACGACCGCGAACTCGACGCGAAACACGCCGCCGCTCGCGGATTATTAGACGCAATTATTACGCCTGAGAATTTGCGCGACGCTTTAACGCTCGCTTTGCAGACGACATTGAATACAAACACACCGCACATCGGCGCATTTGTTCTGCCGAATAGTTTGTAGTTTTAGTGAACATCTTTCGCGCTTTTGACGTTTGCAAAATATTAATTCAAATGAACAAGGAGAAAATTATGTTTTGCCCGAAATGTTCACAGACGATTTTAAATGACGGAACACAGTTTTGTTCCAAATGCGGCTTTTCAACCGGGAATGTCAAATCCTTTTTGGAAAGTAATGGAAAAGTTGGCGAGGAAGGCAGCATTTCAGCCCGTCAGAAAGGAATCAAACAAGGATCAAAATTGATTTTGCTGACTGTAATTTTGCTTCCTATTTATATTTTGCTCGCGCCGATGTTTCCGCCGAACGACGTTCTGGTCGAGAGTTCGCCGAGCAGCACCTGGTTTGAGCAAATCGGTTGGGCGGTTCTTTGGACGACATTTCTCGCAGGTTTGGCGCGAATCGCTTTTGCCGGCATTTTTGAAAACTTAAATTCTGTTTCCGAAACCGAACAGGAAACCATAAAGCAAATAAATGCGAGTAAAATCAATAACGCTTTGCCGCCGATGCAGGATATGCCGATTTCAAATTTCGGTAAATGGAATATAACCGACGAACTGCTGGAGCCGATTTTAGTTCAGAGGAAAACTTCCGGTGATTTAAAATAAAGCTCATTTTAATAAACTAACCGCACAACATTCGGTCCGAAATCTTCTGAAAGAAAAATTGGCGGCGAAAATTTTACCGAAGACTTTGCGACTTGGGTTGTATTTTTCGGTTGAGCAAAGTATAAAAGTTGAAATTCGATTTTTCTTATGACCGACATCTCGCCGAAAATTCAGCCTTACCAATCGCACGCCGAAGCGATGATTATCAGTTGTTATTTCAATTCGCAAAACTATCAAAGCCGCCGCCGTAACTTTGAAGTTTTCTATCAGCAGTTAAAACGCTCGAACGTCAATTTTCTCGTCGCCGAATGCGCTTTCGGCGACGAAGAATTTGCTTTGCCCGTTGATAAACGAATCATCCGGTTTCGCTCGAAACACGCTTTGTGGCAGAAAGAAGCGTTATTGAATCAATTAATAAAACGTCTGCCGTCGTCGTGTAAATATGTCTTCTGGCTCGATGCCGATGTGCTTTTGGCGAATCCTTTGTGGATTACCGAAGCCATTGCCGACTTGCAGACAAATACGATTTGCCAGCCGTTTTCCGTTGCCGTGCGGCTCGACAAAGACGAACTCGAATCGTCGTTTGACGTGAAAGCGGCGGCGGTGAAGCTCAATTCGGCGAAACTGCCCGCGTCGGAGAGGAAACTCTGGTATTCATTCGCCCGCAATTACGCGATGCACTCGGCTTATATCAACAGTCCGATGTTCGATCTGCACGGGCATACGGGTTTCGCGTGGGGCGCACGGCGCGAAGTGCTGGAACGCGTGCCGTTGTTTGATAAAGCCATCGCGGGAACGGCTGACCACATCATCGCGCACGCGGCAATCGGGCAGATACCGAGTCAATGCATCGAAAAGGCTTTTACCGATTTGAAGACGAAGCAAGTTATTTACGAATGGTCTCGAAAGTTTCAAAACGCGACGCATAAACGGCTCGGCTGCGTCGAAGGCGAGCTGTGGCATCTCTGGCACGGCGATTTGGTAAATCGTCAGTATTTGTCGAGAACGCAGGAACTCGGCGAGATGGATTTCGATTTCGACGATTTGGAATTAAATGATGAAGGCGTGTATGAAGTCCGCGACGAAAAAAAGGGGATTATCGAATGGATAAAAAGTTATTTCATTTCCCGCGACGAAGACGCGACCGGCACATACGAAACAAAGCAAACTGAAAGTTACGTCAGTCAAACTCCGCAGATTTATCCAGACGCGACGAATTATCCAATCGAACCGACGACTTATCAATCTGAAACTTCCAGTTCGACCAGCGAACCTTTCGGCGGAAACGCTGATTTTGCAGGCGGTGGCGCGGGCGGCAGTTGGGAAAACTATTCGTGATAATTTAACAATAAAGATTCGATTAAATCTTTTACGAAAATTATTTCTCTAATAACCAATCGCCGTCATCTTCAATTTGTTCATTAAATCCGCGTAATCCTTGATTGCTTCCTGAATTACCTCGTGCGACTGTTCGCGCCCGTAAATATAAGCTATTTCGCAAACATCCGGCTCGCTCGGCAGGTTTTTGTATGTTAAAAAGTAGTGCTGAAGTCGCTTGACGATGCTTTCCGGTAAATTGCTGATGTCCGCATACTGCTCGTAAATCTTGTCTCCGACCAAAGTGGCGATAATTTTATCGTCAGCCTCGCCATCATCGAGCAGGCAAAAGCCGCCAATCGGTTTCGCACGCAGAATTATATCGCCGCGCGGAATATGATGCTCGGAAAGTACCAGAATATCGAGCGGATCACCGTCGCCTTTCTCTATCTCGCGTCCCGAATTACGTGAGGCGAGCGCGGCAATGTTCTCGCCGCAATACGTTTGAGGGATAAAACCGTAGTTTGCCGGCACGACATTGGAATATTGCTGCGGACGGTCAATAATCAGATAGCCGGTTTCCTTATCAACTTCGTATTTCACCGTGTCACGCGGCACGATTTCGATAAAAACCGTCACTTCATCCGGTGCTTTCTCCCCAACTTCGATACCGTGCCACGGATGCGCTTTGTTTATTCGATACATAATGTTAATTTAACCCTGCCAATAATTTCCGTAGATATGAACGAATCAATCTTAACCGAAAAGATTAACGAAACAGTTATTATACGCTTTAACCGACCGGAAACGAAAAATGCTTTGTCCGTCGAAACGCTCGACCGGCTTCATCAAATCTTCGACGAGCTTGAAGCGCATCAATTTATCAGTCAAATCATTTTTACCGGCAGCGGCGATACGTTCGCTTCGGGCGCAAATCTCAATGAAATAGCGCAGGTGAATGAAAACACGGCACGAGAATTCGCCCTGCGCGGTCAATCGCTGATGCAGAAGATTTATCATTCGGAAAAGCAGACGATTGCGGCGATTGACGGATTTTGTATGGGCGGCGCATTGGATTTAGCATTGTCGTGCCGGAAGCGAATCGCCACGCCGCGTTCGATTTTCGCGCATCCGGGAGCAAATCTCGGCATTATGACGGGTTGGAGCGGCACGCAGATACTGCCGCGACTCATCGGCGAAGCCAGAGCGTTGGAAATGTTCCTGACGGCAAAGCACGTTGATGCTTCAGTGGCTCTGCGGATAAATTTAATTCACGAAATCAGCGATTATCCGTTGGAGAATTTATAACCTCTTTTACTACAAGCAATACAAAATCAGCCGACCGAAACTGTCAATTGTTAGCTTTCACGTCCTTTACATTAATTTTCGATGGCAAATTTTTACAATAAATTATCATCGAAACACTTATGAAAAGATATATCGTTGCGCTGGCTTTAGCGAAACTTCTAATTATTTCAATCTTCACGGCTTTGGTTTTTTCCTCGTGTCAACGTGCCGAATTATCCGCTGTCGAACCGACATCGACACCAATTGCTAATGTCAATGACAAACGTGCCGACGACAATCTCAATCGTCCGGTGAGCGAACCTTACACGGGTGATTTATCAATTTTTGAAGATGCGAATCGCGCCAAGAATTTGCAGATTGATCGCGTGATGGACGAATTAAAAATCACGGAAAACAAATCAGTCGCCGACATCGGCGCGGGTTCAGGCTGGTTTACAACACGCGCGGCAAAGCGCGTCGGCGCGAAGGGCAAAGTCTTCGCTATCGAAATTAATCAGGAATACATCAATTATATCAACGAACGCGCTAAACGCGAGAATTTCAGTAATATTCAAACAATTCTCGGCACGGAAGACGACCCGAAACTGCCCAAAGATTCGATTGACGCGGCATTGATTTTGAAAACTTATCACGAAATCGGACAGCCGGTTAAAGTCCTCGAACGGCTTAAATCATCGCTTAAAAAAGACGCTTTGCTCGGTATTATTGATAGAAACGGGAAAGGCGACGATCACGGCATAGACAAAGTGCAGGTTATCGAAGAAGCAAACCGCGCGGGATTCGAATTAAAGAACGATTTCGACTTTGTAAAACCTGACGGAATGGATTATTTCCTCGTTTTTCAAAAGGCGAAATGAGTTATTCCCTATCAAAATGCGAAAGGCGCGGCGGCACCTGCTTCGTCCATTATCGGGTTCCAAAATATCTATTATCTGTTTCTCATTGAATAGCAATTAATAGCTAACGGGTAACAATAAATTTCAGCGAACATCAAATTTTATTTATTCAAAAATCGCGCGATGCCTTGCTGACAATCCTCAGTCATTCGGGCGATGGTGTTTACGTCAACGCCCGCTTGCAGCGCGGTTTCAAACGTCGCGCCGTCCATTTGATACAAAAGACGCTTGGACAGCACGACAGCCGAACGCGAGACTTTTTGATAAACTGAAACGTAATGTTTCACCTCTTCGTCGAAAAATTTGTCTTCGTAAACTTCGTTGATCAAACCGAAATCCTTCGCCGTCGCCGCATCGAATTCAAAACCCTGCGTGGCGAGCGCGAAGGCGCGTTTTTCCGACACATTTCGGCGTAAAATCGCCATCACCATTGCAGGCACAAATCCGATTTTTACTTCCGGATAACCGAATTTTGCCGTAATGGTCGCCAAAACAAGGTCGCAAGCCGTTGCCAATCCGCACCCGCCCGCGAGTGCGCGACCGTGAACGGCGGCGACGACCGGAACTTTTACCGTTCTGATAACGGAAAACAGTTCGCGCAGATTATCAGCGTCGTCAATGTTTTCCAACGCGCCGGCTTCGGAAATCTTCTGCAAAGCCGATAAATCCGCGCCCGAACAAAAATCCTTACCTGCGCCGCGAATTAATACGGCGCGTAAGGTATCGTCTTTGTTTGATTCGCGTAATGCCGTTTTGAGATCGTTGATTAATTCATCGTTTAAAGCGTTGCGCTTTTCCGGTCGGTTTAATGTAATTGTTAATATAAAATCCGATGTTTCGGTTATGATTTCAGACATTTTCTTTGGAAGTTTTGACGATGGATGTCAGCATTGCAAAAATGGATTCGCGGTCTTGATTCATCGAATCAAAAGCTTTTTCGTTTATCTATTCGGATTGAAAAAGAAGTTTGAGCCAGTATTCGGTTTCCGAGGTTTTCCGGCGGGCAAGTGCCATCTCGCTGATAAAAATATGCCGCGATTCGCCGTCAACGGCTTCTTTAATGTGCTTTCCGATGTGCGTTCCGGCGACAGGAAGCTCTTTGCTCAACACAAATTCGTGTTTTTCATCAACAAGATAACGATTTAATTTAACAATTCGCAAAGCGAAAGCAAACGCTTTGTCGAGGACGGGGTTTTCTTTCATAGAATTATTTCATAAAACTTCTCAAAGAGTTTTTCCGGTGAAAATTTAGAATTCAGAATGTAAAATGCAGAATTTTAATTTGCACATCAAAATTCAATTTAAACGACTCGTAATTCTAAATTCTGAATCTTAAATTCTAAATTTTCACCGGAAAATTCAAAAACATTTCTTTCACACCAATTTATCTAATCAGTGCCGCCGCCTTATCAATCTCGGCGGCGAAATTTTCGATGGTCGCGGCGACGATTTTGATTTGCTCTTCGGCTTCCTTCCAGTCGCGCTGTTCGATGGCTTCTCGAACGCCTGGAAGCGTTTTCACGCCGTAACCCGTATAAAATCCGGGCGCGTAAATCTGATGTTTGAACCAGTCGCGGCGCGGCAGACCGTTTTGATTGGTCAATGCGCGTTCGGTTTTATAAAGCGTTTCGTCGAGTTTCTTTTGCGCGGCGGCGGACGCTTTGTTTTTGGAAGCTTTCTGATAATTTTTCGCGCTTGTTTGCAGTTTCGTCACGGCGTTTTGCAAAGGTGCAAAGTTAAGAAACGGAACTTCCGATTTTGGTTTGGGAACAATTAGTTTTTGCATCGGGTCTTGTGAAATCAAAATCGTACCGTCGGCAATCATCTGATTCATTTGTTTCGTTTCGTCGCGCATCGTTTCGGCGAGCTTTTGCACTTCCGAAACATAGCCGCCGACGGTTTCGGCAAAATTCGTAAACTCGATGGGCAGAGTGTCAGAGTTGGCAAGCCGCAGAGTGATGCGTCCGCCGACTTTGGCGAGCGCGATGCCGTAATCGAAATTCCCATCCACAAAACGCGTGAAATGATCGAACGAATCATAGATCGAATGATAAGAACCGCCGCCGTCTTCGCCGCCGAATCCGATATTCAGCGAGGCGATGCCGAGATGCTGTAGAAAAGGCGTAAAATCCGAACCCGAACCGAGCGCGGATATTCTGAAATCCGCGCGTTCGCGGGCTTCCTTCTTATCATTCGGCGAACCGTTCACGAGCTGCGCGGCACGAAGTCTCTGCCAAACGCTGACATTCGTTTGCGGATCATTCACATCTTTGGCTAATTCGTTTATGAATTTTTCCAATGTATGCGAACCGCCGACACCTAAAAAGCCGCGCCCGTTCGAATCGGAATTGATATACACGGCGGCTTTATCCTGCAATTCGTCGGCGTGCGTTTCCACCCATTCGGTCGAACCGAGCAAGCCCGGTTCTTCACCGTCCCAAGCTGCGTAAACAACTGTTCGCTTCGGTTTCCAGCCGTTTTTAGCCAGTTCGCCCAAAGCTCTGGCTTCTTCCATCAAAGACACAAGCCCGCTGATCGGGTCATCCGCGCCGTTCACCCATGCGTCGTGATGATTGCCGCGAATGATCCATTCGTCGGGCAAATCCGCGCCTTTCATCCGAGCGATGACGTTATAGATCGGTTTGGTTTCCCAGTTGAATTCTAGTTTTAAGTGCGCTTTGGTCGAGTTTGTGCCGCCAAAGTGATAAGTTACCGGCAATGCGCCGCGCCACGCATCGGGAACGACCGCGCCTTCGAGATTTTTGAGCAACGGCAGAGCGTCCGAATAGGAAATCGGCATCACGGGAATTTTCGTCAGGGTTTTCGCGTCCTTCAAGGCAAGCCGTTTCGCTCCCTTGACCGAACCGACATTCGGCGTCAAAGGATCGCCCGGATAAAGCGGCATATCGGCAACCGAACCGCGCTGCGCGCCCGTTTCATTGCGCCACGCGCCTTTCGGATACACATCGCCCTGATAAAAACCGTCGTTGCGCGGGTCGGAATAGATAAGACAGCCGACCGCGCCGTGTTCCGCCGCGACTTTCGGCTTGATGCCGCGCCACGAACCGCCGTAACGCGCGATGACGATTTTGCCTCTGACATCAATGCCGCGTCGTTCAAGTTCATCATAATCAGCCGGAACGCCGTAATTCACATAAACAAGCGGCGCGGTGACATCACCGTCAATTGAATAAGCGTTGTAGGTCGGCAGTTGTTCGCTCGTTTGATTGGAAGTCGCGTCTTCGGAAAGCGGCTTCTCGGCGAGCGTCGCCGTATATTTTTCCGGCGCGAGCAATTCCAAAACACGCGTTTTTGGCGTCGGAAACAACACATCGAACTGCTCGATCTTCGCATCGTAGCCCCACGATTTGAACTGCGCGAGCATAAATTCGGCGTTTTCCTTACCGTAAGCCGAACCGACCGCGTGCGGTTTCGCTGAAAGCCGCTTCATCCATTCGCGCAAATTCTCACGTTTCAAAGTCGAATCAAATGTTTGTTCGAGCGATTTTTGTTTGGCGGCATTATCAGCGGAAAATCCTGAAACGGATTTATCAACCGAAACTGTCTGCGCTAAAACGGAAACGGTTAAAAACAGGGAAATGAAAACTCGCAGAGAAAAACGAATCATAAATGCTCCTCGATAGAAAAATAAATTAACTTCAGAAATGCAGTATAACCTGAACTTGAAAATAAGAAATTTGTTTGAATGCAGGCTGAATTGTTAACTGTTAGTTATTATCTGTCAGCGGATTTTTTTAATATCAGCTGACAGATAACAATGCGATTTATAACCGGCGCATCACTTAAGTATTAACAAAATTTCGCCGTTGAAAATTAGACATTCGGCGATCTCTATTCAGCCAGAAACTCCAACAAACTGTCGTTGACGATTTGGGCAGCTTCCTGCTGAACCCAATGCGCCGCGTCTGGAATTCTGATTTCCGAAAACGGCGCGTCAACCGCTTCGCCAATGCCTTTCACGGTTTCCGGCAAAATCACCGCGTCTTTTTCACCGTAAATAAACAGCGTCGGAACTTTGACTTTTTCCTCGGACGACTTTGATAAAAATCTTTTTAAGATGTTCGCACGGTAATAATTTAACATCGCCGTCAGCGCGAAAGGTTCGCGCCACGCCTTTTTATACTCGGCGATATCTTTTGCGGTGAAAACGTCAGGTTCAACTGTTCCGTTACGCAAACCGTTCGCCAAAACCTCGAAATCATCACGGCTCAGAAGCCATTCGGGAAGCATCGGAATCTGGAAAAAAAACATATACCAGCTTGCCAGAAGCTGTTTGAGCGTTTGGTTTTTGCGCCAGACAGAAACGGGCGGAATCTGCATCACGCAGAGTTTTGAAACTGATTCAGGATGCTTGTGCGCCGTCGCCCAGGCAACCGTCGCGCCCCAATCGTGACCGACAACCGCCGCTTTTTCGCGTCCGAAATGATGAATTAATCCGATAACGTCATCAACCAATTCGTCAATTTCGTAATTGGCAGTCCATTGCGGTTTGTCCGAAAGGTTAAATCCGCGCATATCGGGCGCGACGACCGTGTATCGGTCGCTCAACGCGGCAATTTGATGCCGCCACGAATACCAGAATTCGGGGAAACCGTGCAGTAGAACCACCAGCTGCTCGCCTTCACCGGCGGTCGCGTAATGAAGTTTTACCGCGCCGATCTGCGCGTAATCGAACCGTATAACGCTCATAACAATCCTAAATTTTTCGCTTCATCGTCGGGAATCTCAATGTGCATTCTGAGCAGCGCGGTCGAAAATGTTTTGCCCTGCGCGTCGGTCATCAGAGACAGAGTTCCGCCGCCGCCCAAAGATTCGTGGAGCAGGAAGTTCAACGCCTTCAGGTTCGGAAGTTCAAAGCGTTCGACCTCTCCTTTAACCATCGCGCCGAAATGTTCCTTGACGCGTTCTTCTGTTACCTCGCGCACGAGAAGCGGGTAAAATTCGTCTTTCAGCGCGATAACGCCGACGTTCGCCGTGTCGCCTTTGTCGCCCGAACGTGCGTGAGCGAGATTTAATAATTCAATGTTCATAAGATTAGTTTGATATAAAATTTACTTCGTCTGTCGTTTATCCATTTTATAAAATGCGACGATGGCGAGCGAATGCGTGAATTGCTCGGTTTCAATTAACTGCGGAATGTCGGCGAGCGGCGTAAGCTTCGTCGTGACGCTTTCGTGTTCGTCAAATGAAATTTCGCCGGTTTTTTCGCAATTGAGCGCGAGAAAATGATGCATCCAGTTATTTTGAATCGCCGGATTCGGGCGCGTTTTGCCGAGATAAACAAATTCACTCGAATCGTAACCTGTTTCTTCCAAAAGTTCGCGTCTTGCCGCCGCTTCCGGTTCTTCGTCGCCGTCAATCATACCGCCGGGAATTTCCAGCATAATTTCTTCCGCGCCCTGCCGGTATTGTTCGATTAAAACAACTTCATTTTCTTTTGTTAAAGCGATAATATTAACCCAATCGGGACACTCGATAACAAAAAACGTATGCTTCGCGCCGTCCGAATCGCGCTCGCAGAAATCTTCGCGGACTTTGAAAACGCGGCAGTCGGCAATCTGTTCCGACGATTGGCGTTTCCAGATGTTTGGTTTATCTTGCATATTTTGAATGACTTTATAATTAGAAATGTGATTCAATAATAAATCAAGTTCGAAATTTCAAGAGGGAAGTTATGACAAGAAAATTTTTACAGATATTTGCTCTTTTCGCCTTAACCGCCGTTTATACTTTCGCGCAAACGCCTGCTTCAACGCCGATGCCGAATGTTCAACCGGCACCGTCGCCGCCGAATCTCGAAACAATTTTAACTGAAGCCGAAAAACAGGTTGTTAATTATCAGCAAACTTTCAAAGACTTGTTGGCAGTTGAGACCAAGACCTTTGAGGATTACGACAAAAACGGCGAGATTGACGAACGCTCCGTCGTCGAATCGAATTTTTTCGTTTATCAATCGTCGAAAGACGAAAAATCGTCGTCCGAACTGCGAAATATCACCAAAGTAAACGACAAACTTATTCCCGAAAGTCAGGAACGTGCCAACCGATTTTTAGCCGAACTGCAAAAAGCCAAAACAGTCGAAAAGGAATTGGAAAAAATTCAGGATGAAGGTCAGCGGTACGATAAATCGGTCGAAATTTCCGGTTTCACGCTGTATGAAGCCGTCGTTTTAGCAAGCAATATGCGTCCGGTTTTCGATTTCAAAATGATTAGCACCGAAGATTTTGAAGGCAGAGCGGTTTATGTGATCAGTTACCAACAAACGAGCAAAAGCCCTTATATTACGGTGAATGAAAAAACTTTGAAGGAAAGAGACGGCGTTTTTACTGACTTTGACGTTAGTTTGCCCGGTGGACTAAAGAAAAACGATAAATTTCTGCGCGGAAAATTATGGATTGATGCCGAAACCTTTCAAATTTGGCGCGAAGAAAGCTTGTTAACGGTGCAAACTATGCCGCCGCGCCGCTTATCGTGCAGGAAACGATTTTTGAATACGCGCCGAGCGAGTTCGGAATTTTAGTCCCGAAAAAAATAACTTTTCTGGACAACAGCATTAAGAAAATTTCCAAAACCGAGAACTATGAAGCGAAGAAAAACGCTCGCGTCATTTTTGACTACTCGAAATTCAGAAAAACCAACGTTGACGTTCAGATTATCGAAGAACCTTAATTTTTAAGGGCGATTGATCGCCGCGAAAAGCCGCAGAAAAGCGATAATTTTTGATTCGGCATTCTGAATTAAAAATTATCGCTTTTCTGCGTGTCTGCGTTTGCTTCAATTTAAGCTTCGATGATCTCTACTTTCGTTTCAATCAAATTTTTCGGAATCAAAGCCGGAAAATAAGCCATGATTTCTTCGACCTTCGGACGACCGCCCGCGAAACCTGTAACAGCAGGCGGACCGGTTAGAATTAGCGGCGCGAGTTCTTTGGTAAATCTTTCAACATCCGCTTTGCTTTGCCCGCGAACGCCGAAACGCAATTGAACTTCGGGAATATCGGGGCGCGGTTCGCCCGCCAGATGTCCGTGCGTCGCGTTCACACCGACGAATTCGGTTAAAATCGTATCGAACTTCAAACCTAATTTATCAAGCCGCGCCCGCAAAATTTTATCGGCGGCTTTGGCTTTTTCGTAAGCGTTCGGATAAGCGTAAACGAGCGTTCCGACGGCTTTCCAACCGCCCGAATAAGCAATCGAAACTTTGTAAAAATCTGTGTTCGGATTGCCTTTGATGCCGTAAACTTTGAACGCGATTTTCGCCGTCTTCTTTGAGATTGTATCGTCGTAAAATCGGCGACGACATCGGGCGTGATGTAACTTTTCGGATCGCCCATTTCATATAAAAGCTGTTCTTTAATTGATTGAATATTGATGCGTCCGCCGGTATTTTCGTGTTTGGTAATAACAAATTCGCCGCTCGGATATGCTTCGACAATCGGGAATCCGATGTTCGCCAGATCAGGAATCGCTTCCCAGTCGAACTGGCAATTGCCGCCCGAACATTGTCCGCCGCATTCGATGATGTGTCCGGCAATCGTTCCGGTCGCCACTTTATCCCAATCATCAAACGTCCAGCCGAATTCGTGCATCAGCGGCGCGAGCGTCAAACCCGTATCGGTCAATCGTCCGCCGACGATAATCTGCGCGCCTTTATCCAAGGCTTCGACAAGCGGCTGCGCACCGAGATAAACGTTTGCCGACTGAACTTTATCAAGCACGGTTCGATAAAGATTCGCCCGTGTCCATATTGTCAATTGCCACGCCTTTATCGAGAAATTCCTGCAAACGATCTAAAACATCGTCGCCGGTAACGACACCGATTTTAACCTTACCGCCCAAGCCTAATTCGACTGCCGTATCTTTAATCGCTTCGGCGCAGCCTTTGACATTCACGCCGCCCGCGTTTGATAAAACCTTGATGTTTTTCTCGACGCAATCGGGCAAAATCTCGCGCATCAGCGTGACGAAATCACGCGCGTAACCGGCTTTCGGGTCGCGCTGTTTTTGCTTCTGAACGATAGACATCGTAACTTCAGCCAGATAATCGAGCATCAAGTAATCAATCTGCCCGCCGCGCACCTGTTCAACCGGCGCAATTAATAAATCGCCCCAAAATCCCTGTCCGCTTGCTACTCGAACTTTTTCCTTCATTCAATCTTCCTTATAATTTAAAATAATAAAAAGCGTTTGCAATCAGTATGAACCATTGCGAACGCCGCTTCAAATTTGCGTTCGGTTTTATTGTCCGACGACAACTTTTTTGGTTTTGCGGAAAACTGATTTTGTAATGCCTTTTCCTTTGCCGTATGTCCATTTACCGCCGCGATAAGTTTGCTTGCCGACATATTTCGTGCCTTTTACCGTTTTACGATACACGTAGCGTGTGCCTTTTGCGCTTTTGCGGTAAATGTATTTGCCGCCGCGATAATGTTCTCGAAGCGATGCTGCCGTTGCCGCGTCGTTTCACTTTAACCTGCGCCTGTGCCGAAAACGGACTGTTTGACGAAATTGCTTCACTGACGAAAACGATGGAAAACATCATAACCGCCGCAAAAAATAAACTTGATAATTTTTTCATTGATTCACCTCTGATTAGAAATTAGATTTGTAAACTTAATTAACTTTATTAACTACCGCTTTCGTGGTTTTTTTAGCCGGAAACCAAACTTGTTTCGCTACCCACTTAGTTCCGTCCCAAGTTAAAACCGTAAAATTCTTGCCCGTTTCAACAGTTTTTTCGGCGATGTCGCCGGTTGTTTCAACTATGAATCCACCGACTTTCTTTGAACCGGAAACTGTTTTTTCGGCAACATTCGGAGCTTCCTCCCTGGTTGTTTCAATCGCGTCCGACGTTACGTCAGCCGCTTTTACGGTCGCGTCAACCGTCGCATCCTTTGCCGCATTTGCCGCATCTTTGGTAACTTCGACGGTTTTCTTTGCCGCATCAACTGTAACATCTTTTGTTTTATCAACAACCTTTTTTGTCACGTCAACAATCTGAGCGTTTGCTGCGCCGTATGAAAATAATACGACAGCCAGCAAAAATCCCAAACTTTTTAAGTTTCTTAGCATATTTATCATTTCCTCCTAATAATATTTAATACAGATTAATTGGATAAATGATATTTGTGCATATCGTATGCCAGAAACTCTCAATCCGCCGACCGGACATTTGCGTTGATAAATTTCACGATGTCTTCGGTCGAAGTTCCGGGCAGAAAAATCTCCGAAACGCCGTTGGCTTTGAGCGCGGCAATGTCTTCCTGCGGCACGATTCCGCCGACCAGCACGAGCGTGTCGTCCATTCCGTTTTCGCGCAAAAGATTAACAATGCGCGGGCAAAGCGTGTTGTGTGCGCCCGACAAAATAGAAATTCCAACCGCGTCAACATCTTCCTGAAGCGCAGCGGACGCGATCATTTCGGGCGTTTGGCGCAAACCCGTGTAAATAACTTCCATTCCCGCGTCGCGCAGAGCGCGAGCGATAACCTTCGCTCCTCTATCGTGTCCGTCGAGACCGGGCTTGGCAACGAGAACTCTGATTTTTCTTTCGCTCATAAGCTATCAGTATATTAACGAATGAACTTTCCGAGCAAACCGTCAGGCTTAATAAAAGATTTTAATTCCGTCCACGAAAAGAAATATTGACCGTCGGGCTGTGCGGCTTGGATCACGTGCGGAAATTCCGCGTCGTACAAAATCGTGACGCCTTTGTCGCTAATCGAATATTCGTTGAAAGATTCCGCCGTGAAACTCAAACCGCCGATCTGCTCTTTTAACGAATCGTTGGCTTCCTTGCCGTTTTCTTCGCCGAAGGCGCCTTTGTCAATGCTTTTAATAATTGCCTGTTTTTCGACTTCGAGTTTTTTATTAACCATTTTAGCGAACTTATCGAGCGAATCGGTTTTAAAAGCGTCGCTGAATTTAACTTGTTCGCCGGTTTTCAAATCAACAATCAACTCTTTTGTGGATTGATCAGGATAGGCGGCACTGCCTTCCTGGGTGAGCGCGATGTCGAGAATGCCGTTTTTGTTGTACTTCACCACATAGGACATTTCGCTTAACCACTCATATTCGCCCAGGTTTTCAGCAAGCGTCGTTTCAAAAACGCGCCAGTAGCTGATTGTGTTTTCGATTTTTTTCTTGGCGGCAGTGGACATTGTTCCGTTAAACAGCGGATATGTTACAACGAAAGTTCGTTTTTCTTTCTGAACTTCTTTGCCCTTTCGGGTGTAAACGGTTTTTTTCGGTTGAATAACGATAGTTTGCGCCAGGGCGATTGATGCAAAAGCAAACATCGCCGCCAAACCGAGTAAAATTTTAATTTTCATAATATTAGATTTGTTAGTTAGTTTTAGTGGTCAGTAAAATTTTTTCTTCAAATTCCATCGCGGGCGCACCGAAAATACAGCGCAGCTTCCCGTAGAATGTTTTTTTCGCACGCATCGCCTCGCACATTTCCGCCCAGCCGTGCGTGTTGATCCAGAGCATATTATAGCTGTTCAAAGGCTTGATAATTCCGTAGCGCGGCGTTTCGTTTTCGTTGACGAACGTGCCGAACATTCGATCCCAGATAATAAAAAGTCCGGCGTAATTTTTATCGAGGTATTCGTCGTTCACGCCGTGATGAACGCGGTGATGCGACGGCGTATTTAAAACGTGTTCGAGAAATCCGAGCCGTTTGACGAACTCCGTGTGAATCCAGAATTGATGCAGCAGATTTATTCCGTGCATCGTGACATAAGCCCAGAAGGGAAATCCGAGCAGCGCGAGCGGAATATAGAAAATCCAGTGCGCGATGCCTGAAAACCAACTTTGCCGGACGGCGACGCTCAGATTAAATTTGTTTGACGAATGATGTACGACGTGAAAATTCCAGAAAAGCCGCATTTCGTGGCTGACGCGGTGAAACCAGTAATACGCGAAATCGTCGGCGAAAAGAATGATCGCCCACGCCCACCAAGCGTCCATCGGCATTTTATACGGCGCGATGTCGTAAGCGAGCGTATAAAAATAAGCTGTAAATAAAATGAAAAACGCGCCCCAGATCACACTGCCGAAACCGAGAAAAATATTCGCCCAAACGTCTTTGCGGTCAAATTTCGAGCGATCCTCGCGGATAACGAGCCACGATTCAATGGCAATCATTAGCGCGAAAATCGGAATAGCGATGACGGTTGGCGAAATCATTTTATATTGTTTGAGCAATTATTCTTAGTTTTTTATGCGGAAAAACGAATTTTCGATGTCTGCCCGAAATGCTTCGTTGTCCTAATATAACGCTAAACTCGTCGGGATGAAAATTATAATTGCAAGCGAGCAAAAAAAATAAAAAGCCGCCCGAATTTTCAGCGGCTTTTTGTTTAATGAATCATCACTTGGAGCATTTTGTTGAAATTTACTTCCGACCGTCACGCCTTGCCGGTCATCCGTGCAAAAAAGCGAAGTGGGAAAACCTGCCTGCCGGAATGTTTCAATGACGCGTTCAATGGTTCGGATAAAAAAGCTGAAACTTAATTATCAAAGAGCGATTCTTTGGAATGGAAAACTAAAAAAAGACTGAATTAGCCAGTAGATTGCTGATAAAGCTGCGCGGGTTCGAGGTTAATTCGTGATTAGTGGGGGAAAGATAGCATAGATTTAAATCGGATTGCAAGCGAAATATTTTCAGGCATCAGGGGCGGTGAACGATGCAGATAAAATTCGGATGCGGCAATTAAACTGTAAACTCGTTTGCCGAGAAAATACGATGTCAAAAGCAGAACGAGCGTTCTGGTAAAATAGAACAGGTTTTTCAATTTATAAAGTTTCATTTATAGTTACAGCTAAATGATGCAGGACAATACAACAACATTAAAGGTCGAGAATGTTTCCAAGCATTACGGCGAATTTACGGCGGTCAGCAATCTTTCTTTTGAAGTTCGCGCCGGACGCGTGTTCGGGTTTTTAGGTCCGAACGGCGCGGGGAAAACGACGACGATTCGGATGATCGTCGGGATTACCGCGCCGGACGAAGGGCGCATCGAATTGTTCGGGAAACCAATTACGAACGAAGCGCAAAACCGCATCGGTTATCTGCCCGAAGAACGCGGGCTGTACAAGAAAATGAAGGTGCAGGATCAGCTTCGTTATTTCGCCGCGCTGAAAGACGTTTCGCAGAAGGAAGCCGATAAACGAATTGATTTCTGGCTCGACAGAATGAAGTTGAGCGAATGGAAGAAAAAGAAAACAACCGATTTGTCGAAGGGAATGTCGCAGAAAATCCAGTTTATCTCGACCGTTCTGCACAATCCCGATCTGCTGATTCTCGACGAACCGTTTTCCGGTCTCGATCCGGTGAACGTCGAATTTATGATCGAAGTCGTCGCCGAATTAAAGGCGCAGAACAAGACGATTATCTTTTCAACGCACCTGATGTCAACGGCTGAACGGTTGTGCGATGACATAATTTTGATCAATAAATCGCGCAAGGTCATCGGCGGAACTCTGCGCGAGGTGAAGGCTGGCTTCGGGAAAAATTTAATCGCTCTGCGGGCAACGGGCGGCGCAGAAGTTTTAGCGGATAAATCGCTCGCGGCAAAGATTGTCGAACACGCCGACGAAATGGAAATTGAGTTAGCCGAAAACGCCGACGCGCAGGTTTTACTGAAAAGGCTGATTGAATCGGGCGCGGCGATTTCTAAATTTGAACAGGTCGAGCCGAGTTTAAACGACATATTTATCGAAAAGGTGAACGAAACCAATGCGTAAATTCCTGGCAGTTGTAAAACACGAATATAAAAAAATCGTTTTGAAATGGACGTTTTTGATCGCTACGCTTCTGTTTCCGATTTTGGCGGGCGCGTTCGCTATTGTTCCCGCGCTGCTTTTTTCAATCAAAGGCGAGCCGACGAGAATGGTTATCGTTGACGAATCGGGAAAAGTCGCGGCGCGCGTGCGGGAAAATCTCGTTAAGGAAAAAGACGCGGCAACCGTCAAGTCGCAGGATGAAATGCTGAAGGATATGACCAATTCTTCGCAGCAGGAACAGATGAAACGCGCCGCCGAAAAAGCGGGCGAGACGTTTAATATAGTTGATTACGCTGCTGACGGTAAATCAATCGAGCAAATCAAGCGCGAGTTGAACGGCAAAATTACGGGCAAGGAAATTGACGCTTATTTAATCGTGCCGCCGAATTACGACGCGCCCGAAGCGCAGTTTGAATTTTTCTCACGAAAAGCGGGCGATTTTGTTGCCAACTCTTCGCTCAAAAATGCGATTAATGGCGCGGTGCGCTCGCAAAGGCTGGCGGACGCGAATATCAGCGAAGACAAATTAAAAAATCTCAGCCAGAACATTGAATTGTCGGTCAAAAAAGTCAGCGAGACGGGCGACGAGAAAAATAGCGAAGCGAGTTTCGGAGCGGCAATTATCGTCGGCTTGATGATTTACATTACGCTTCTGATTTACGGTCAGCAGATTTTGGCGGCGGTCATCGAGGAAAAGGAAACGCGCATCGCCGAGATACTTTTTTCGTCGGCGAAACCGTTTGAATTGATGATGGGAAAATTGGTCGGCGTTGGACTCGCGGGTTTGACGCAGTTGGCAATTTGGATCGTCTCCGCGCTTGTTTTGGTCGGCATCGGTCTGGCGCAGATGAGCGCGGCGGGCGTAAACATCTCGATTCCCGACATCACGCCTTTGACGATTGTTTACTTTTTCATTTTCTTTCTGCTTGGATTTTTTATTTATTCGACAATCTACGCGCTGATCGGTTCAATGGTGACGACGATGCAGGAAGGTTCGCAGTTTGCGATGATTCCGGTATTCACGCTCGTTATCGGATTTTATCTGAGTTTTACCGTCATTCGCGATCCGAATTCGTCGCTCTCGTTCTGGGTTTCCATCGCGCCGTTTCTCGCGCCGATTACGATGCCCGTGCGGATAATCGCCGAAACGCCTCCGTTCTGGCAGATCGGACTTTCGATTTTATTAAACGGCGCGGCAATCGCCGGTCTCGTCTGGCTCGCCGCCAGAGTTTATCGCGTCGGAATGCTGATGTACGGCAAACGCGCAACGATTCCCGAAGTCTGGAAATGGATTTGGCAGGCGTAAATGTATTTTGAACCGCAGAGACGCAAAGACGCAGAGATTTGAAAATAATTTTCTCTGCGTCTTGCGTCTCTGCGGTTATAATTTTCATTGATGAGCAAGAAATTTGATTATTCGCTTGATTATAAAAATCTGGATTTGCGGAAAAATCCCGAACTTTATCGCATCGGCAAGGGCGAACAGGGCGTTTTGATGGTCGAACCTTATAGAAGCGGAAATCGTTCCGCACTGGCGATTTAAAACGCCGGAAATTGCGCGTGAATCTTCCGCAGAAAATTTATGCGATGTTTCTCGAATATAAACGCCAGAAAGATTTCGTCGGAATGGATATGGCGCGGAAGTTTTTGCAGATGGGAATCACGCGGGCGCGTCGTTACGCCAATCATCCGAGCGGCAGAAAATATAAAAAAGGAACGCGCGAAATTATTCCCGTTGAACGAAATTGACGAGGAAAAAGCCGAAAGTGCGCGGATTTTTTCGGAAAAATATTATCTGGCGAAAAATGACGAGGTTTATCAGCAGTTGATGAAAGAACATAAAGAAAAATATGAATCGGAAGATTAATTTGCCAATGGCAGAAAAATCTTGAATTTCGCGCAAGCGAATCGGTTATGCTCGTTCTGGTGTTTATAAATTGGCAGGAGAAGTAAAAATTATGAAAAAACATATCTTCGGTTTAGCACTTTTTAGTTTTATCGTCAGCGCGGCGGCGGTTGTTTATGCGTTTTTTAATGTGCCTGAAATTGTTCAGGTTTATGATGTGGTCACAATTCCGCAATATGTTTCGACGGAAAGAACTTATTGCGACAAGAGAAAAAGAGTGAAAATCAATTCGATTGAAGTTAAACAAGCGGTTCTCGATTTGCAGACCAAACAGTTTAATTGGGAATTGGCTACACCTGACGTTGATGAGCCGATCAGTTTATATTTTTTCTCGAAAGATACGAGTGGAGAAACGCGACACGTTGCTACCGAGCGAATCAACAATAAATTTTCGTATAACGGTATTTTGAAATTCAGTAATTCTTACGGCTGGCTAAACAAGCGAAAATCTTACGAAAATCTTTATGTAATGGCTCAGTTCACGCCGGAGGGGAAAACTGGGCGCGATGGAAATTCTATATTTTTCGCCGAACCTGCTCGACCGAATTTCAACGCGGCGAAAGCGACGGCGGTGACGGTTGATTACGGCAAGTGAACTTTAAACATTAATTCTCAAAAATTCCTGCAAGTCTGTTTTTCGGCTTCGTTCTTCCTAGAAAGTTACGAAGTTTAGTTGAAGAAGAACAGACTTTTTAATTTTTAAATTTCTTTGAGAGGAAAATTTTTATGAAACAGAATGCAGGAATTAGTGGACGTTTTGCAGTTGGGTTGATTGTTTTTTCAACGCTGCTGTCGGCTTGCAGTTCGGTGTCGAAGGAAAGCGCGAATTCAAATGGCGGGCAAAGAACATCGGAAATGCCGGATGTGGCTTATAAAACCGCGCCAATGAGTTCAAATACGATGTCGTCGAATAGTTCGGCGATGAGTCCTTCGGCTACGCCGTCAATAAATGGCAGCGGCGACGGTATGTATGCAGAGAGCAAATCGGCGAACGAAAAATATGCGCGGATTGATGAAAATCCGTTTCTGGAAACTTCGCGCGCGCCGCTTTCGACGTTTTCGATTGACGTTGACACGGCTTCTTACTCGAATGTGCGACGTTATTTAAACGACGGGCAGATGCCGCCGAAAGATGCGGTTCGCATTGAAGAACTCGTTAATTATTTTGAATACGATTACCCGCAGCCGATTGGCAATCAGCCGTTTTCGGTAAATACGGAAGTAGCGACCGCGCCGTGGAATCGCCAGCACAAAATTGTTTCTATCGGTTTGCAGGGGAAAAAGGTTTCGATGGAAGATGTGCCGCCGTCGAATTTAGTATTTCTTTTGGACGTTTCCGGTTCGATGAACGCGCCGGACAAACTGCCGCTTTTGAAGGATTCGCTGAAAATTTTAGTCAACCAACTGACGACGAAAGACCGCGTGGCGATTGTCGTTTATGCAGGCGCGAGCGGTTTAGTGCTTGATTCGACGAACAATCGCGGTGAGATTTTGAACGCGCTGAACAATCTGAACGCGGGCGGTTCGACTAACGGCGGGCGGGGAATTCAGCTTGCTTATCAGGTTGCGCTCGACAATTTTATACAGGGCGGAATGAATCGCGTGATTTTGGCGACCGACGGCGATTTTAACGTCGGGCTGCAAAGCGATAATGAACTCGTAAATTTAATCGAAGCGAAACGGCGCACGGGAATTTTTCTTTCCGTCCTCGGATTCGGAACGGGCAACACGAACGATTCTATGATGGAAAAGCTCGCGGATAAGGGCAACGGCAATTATGCGTATATTGATTCGCAGACCGAAGCCAGAAAAGCACTCGGCGAACAGGTTGCGGGAACGCTTTACACAATTGCGAAAGACGTGAAAATTCAGGTCGAATTTAATCCGGCGAAGGTTGCGGGTTACCGGCTGATCGGTTACGAAAATCGTCTGCTCGCCAATCGGGATTTTAACGACGACAAAAAAGACGCGGGCGAAATCGGCGCGGGACATTCGGTGACTGCGCTTTATGAAATCGTTCCGGCAGGACAAAATATCGAAAATGACGGCGTTGACGAGCTCCGCTATTCAAAAGTCGAACCGTCGGATACGCGCTTTAACGATGAATTATTAACCGTCAAACTGCGGTACAAGGAACCGAATCAAGACGAAAGCAAACTTTTGACGCAGGGTTTATTGGACAGAGGGAATTCGATTGAAAACGCGACGGACAATCTGCGATTTGCGGCGGCGGTTGCTGAATTCGGAATGCTTTTGCGCGGTTCGCGCTACAAAGGCAACGCCAGTTTCGGCAGCGTGACGAATCTGGCGCAAAATTCGCTCGGCAATGATCTAAAAAATTACCGCACCGATTTTCTCGATTTAGTCAGAAAGGGCAGTCGTCTCAATTCATAAGGTTTTTAACTCGGAAGCGAGTTTTCGTATATAAAAATGGCAGTCAATAATTAAATTGTTGACTGCCATTTTTATAGACAAGATGACCTAAATCATTTAGCGACGACCGAAGTATTTTTAGCCAACTGCCAAAAAGATTCGATAATTCAGATGCTTCTATTCAAAAGTTCCTTAATGTCTTCGATAATTCCATCCGGGTCAAACGGTTTCGTATGATATTTTTGAAAGCCGACTTCGAAGGCTTTTTGCTTGTTTTCGACCGAGGCGAACGCGCTCAAAGCCATCGCCGGAATGTTTCCGCCGCTTTCAGCAGGCAATTCCCGAATATGGCTCATCAGTGTATATCCGTCTTCGCCGGGCATCGCCAAATCAGAAACTATGACATCGGGCAAATCGCCGTTCGATTCGAGCAGAAGCGACATTGCCTGTGATGCGGATTCTGCGCTTTTCACGTCCGCGCCGCTTTGTTCGAGAAACAATTGCAGAACTTCGCGCGAATCCATATCGTCCTCGACGATCAAAATATCAACCTTGTGCAGCGGTTTACCTTCCTTTTTGGTAATCGGCTTTTTCGGCTCGCTGGTCGCCTCGATAATCGAACCGCAAAGCGGCAAAGTAACGGTAAAAGTCGCGCCCTGCCCGATTCCCGGACTTTGCGCTTCGATGCGCCCGTTGTGCTTTTCCGCTAAAATTTTAACGATTGATAAACCCAAACCCAAGCCGGTTTGACTGCGCGGCGTGCGATTGTCGCCTTGCTGAAACTGCTGGAAAATATTCGGTAAAGTTTCCGCGCTGATTCCTTGTCCGGTGTCTTTGACGGAAACCGTGACTGATTCCGCGCCGGTTTCGACATCAATGTTAATGCTGCCGCCTTCGGGCGTAAATTTCATCGCGTTGGAAAGAATGTTGGTGAAAATTTGCTGTATGCGGATTGAGTCGCCGAAAACTTGAATATCTTCCTGATCAGCTTTAAATTCCAAATTTAATTTTCGCGTTTCAGCGGTCGGACGCTGGGCGAAATAAACGGTTTTGACGATTTCGTAAAGATTTATCGGGCGTAGTTCCAGTCGCAATTTGCCCGACGAAACACGCGCCGAATCAACCAGATCGTCAATTAGTTTTGCCTGCGAACGCGCCGATTTTTCGATGGTTTCGAGCGCGTTTTTGCGAGTCGCGTCATCAACGGTTTTCGTCAGCAGGATTTTCGACCAGCCGAGAATCGCGTTGAGCGGCGACCGAAGTTCGTGGGAAACAACTGCGAGAAAAAAATCTTTCGCGCGATTGGCTTCTTCGGCTTCATTGCGCGCCTTTCGCTCGCGGTCATAAACTTTCGACAGTTCTTCAGTAGCGATTTTGTTGTCGGTGATGCGCCGCACCAAGCCCATCATATTTTTCGGATGTCCTTCTGCGTCAAGAAAAGTTTTTCCGCGAGCTGAAATCCAGTGAATATTACCGTCAGAAAAAATTACGCGATATTCGGCGTTGTATTCCCTGCCGTTAATCTGCGATTCCTGAAGCGCATTCTGCACGCGTTCGACATCTTCCGGGTGGACAATGTTCAAAAATGCCGAAAAAGTGAAAATTTCGTGCGGCGGAATCTCGAAAAGCTCGTTGCATTTCGGCGTGGAAAAAATGTCGTCCGCCGGCAAATCCCAAAACCACAAACCGACTTCGGCATTTTCAGCGGCGTAGAGAAGTTTTTCGCTCTGCTCTTTGTAATGCGCGATTTCGCGTTCGCGTTCGGTCACTTCGGTCGCGCAAAAGAATATTTCCTTTGTTTCAGTAAGCGGATGAAGATAAAATTCGACGTTGATTATTTCGCCCGCGCCGACTCTGAAATCCAGCAGAATTTTTGAATCTTTGTCGTTCGCCGCATCGGTGATCGCTTTATCGAGAAGTTCGGGAATATATTCCGACGATTGCCAGTAAACGGTTTCGGAAAACTTTTGACCGATAATCAGCTTCGGATCGGTCGTCGTGCGCTCAAAAATTTTTCCTTCGAGACTCAAAACAAAACCCGTTGAACTGAGTGTGCCGAAAAAGGCAAATACCTTTTCAAATATGCCTCGGCTTTGAGTGTTAAGATTAAATTCCATTTGATTTCTCCGAAAATTAGTTTCGCAATAATTTTTGGTTTCAACAACCCGCGCAGAATTAATTAGCTGCGCAGACTGTAATCTTGAAAACCGCAGAGTGATTTAATGCGATTGTCCGTAGAAACAGAAAAAGCTCCGACCAGTAATACAACGGTCGGAGCCCTTCGCAAAAAAGCTTACTTTACCTGATAAATGCTGTAGCCGGTCAACTAAAGATTCAAAAAGTTAAACTGCTTTTCTGCCTGTTACAAGTCGGATAATCAAAACCACCAACGCTACCACTAAAAGCAAATGGATTAAGCTTCCTGCTGTGCTGGTCAATAAACCAAGCAACCAAAGAACCACCAAAATTACAATAATCGTTTCTAACATTTTACTAATCTCCTTTTTCAAAAAATTGATAAAAACCTTCTGACAAGTGATATGAAAATATTGTGCCAGAAACATAACTACATTATTTTAGCGATTTAGCAGATTTGTCAGACACTTAAAGATTTGTCTGCCCATTTTTTTAGTATTAATTCGATACAAAAATCTTTTTACCGATTTTATGAAAATTTCAGGCAGACAGATTTTCAGCTGTGTATGAAAACACTGCAAATACAGAATCTCTTAAAGTATTGGATTGATATATTTTGATAAAACATTAGTTAATACGGGCATAAACCCAAGTGGCATAACTGTTGCCATAGACTAAAACAATTATTCTTCTTTTGAAGAACTGGGGAGGATGGATTTCATAGGAGAGGCAAGTTAAAGGGGACTTGTCTCTCCCTCTCATTTTAAACTGGTGTAAACCAGTCGTCGTTTTTGAATTTATTCGAGTTTGATACAATCTAATTAATCTTTCCCCATAAAGATTTTAATGAATTGGAAAAATATTAAATAAGAATAAATGACGATAAAAAAAGCACTGGTAATTGACGACGATGTGGCAACTTTGGAGTTGATGAAGTTTCAGCTGGAAGCTGAAGACTTTGAGGTTGTAACGGTTGAGCGCGGACAGGAAGGATTAAAATTTGTTGAGGAAATTGAGTTTGACATAATTCTTACCGATCTCAACTTGCCGGATTTCGACGGTATTGAAATGGTTCGCCGCTGTAAGGAAATTTCGCCGGACACGGAAATCATAATGATTACCGGTTACGGTTCGACTGATAAAACTATCGAAGCGACCAAAGCCGGAGCGTTTCACTATGTCGAAAAACCGGTCGAATTCGAAGAATTGCTGCTTTTAATTGAAAAAGCAATCGAACGCAAACGCACTTCGGCGGAAATTAAAGAATTGCGCGGCAAACTTTCTTCGCGTAATTCGTATGTCGGCGTAATCGGCGGCAGTCGTTCGATGCAAAACATTTACGAAATGATCGAAAGCGTCGCCGAATCCGACGCCAATATTTTGATTTTGGGCGAATCGGGAACAGGAAAGGAAGTTGTCGCCAACGCCATTCATTATAAAAGTCATCGCTCGAAAAAGCCGTTCGTGAAATTGAATTGTTCCGCTTTACCGAAGGAATTAATCGAATCGGAACTTTTCGGACATAAAAAAGGTTCGTTCACCGGCGCAATCAGCGACAAGGAAGGTTTTTTGGGGAGAGCCAACGGCGGCAGCCTATTGCTTGACGAAATTGGCGAAATGCCGATAAGTTTACAGCCGAAATTATTGCGTGTTTTGCAGGAGCGAATTTATTATCGCGTCGGCAGCGATAAACCGCAGGAAGTAGATTTTCGCCTTATTTCTTCAACCAATCGAAATCCGTTCGATGCGATTGCTGAGGGAAATTTGCGCGAAGATTTGTATTATCGAATAAATACTATCGAAATAAAAATTCCGCCGCTACGCGAAAGAATGGAAGACGTGCCGATGCTCGCCGAGCATTTTCTGAGCATTTATGCGGAAAAATACAAACGCGACAACTGCGATTTCTCCGAAAAGGCTTACGATCAGATGCTGAATTACAGTTGGCGCGGCAATGTGCGCGAACTTCAGCACGTTATCGAAAGAGCGATTCTGCTTTGCAAAGGCGGCAAAATCACGGAATTGAATATTCCGAAAAACCTTGATAATTCGATTTCCTTTGCCAGCATCGCCAGAGCTGAAACGCGCCCAATTGTCGAGAGCCCGAGTGAATCTTCCGCCTACGAATCTGCGTCGAACGGTGGTAGTTTACCGCACGTCCGAGATTTATCAGGCGAGGCTTTGTTCGAGGAGATAGGAAAATTTATCGTGGAAAAACTGCCCGAACCGGCAGGCGGTTCGGAGCAGAACGACGTTTTTAATTCGCTGGAAAATGGCGTGGTTTTAGCAGCTTTAAGACGCACGAACGGCAATAAACAAGCTGCCGCTAATCTTTTGGGTCTTTACCGTCCAAGACTTTACGGAATGATAAAAAGACACAATCTCGATGAGAAGATTTAGAACCTTCAAATCTACAAAAGTGTCAAATTTTAGTCTGTTATAACTAATCGAAGCGCGGGAAAATTCTGCGCTTCGGTTATCTGGCAGGCGTAGTTACATTAATATCAATTTTCTCGCGTTTCGTTCCGCCAAGAAATCCGCTGTAATACAATGCTCCGGCGATAATCGCTACGATAATTAAAGTTGTAATCGCCCAAATCAAATTGTTTCCGGTGTTATTGTCTTCCGACATATTTTTATCTCCTTTTTATTTAAAATTTGCAGGATATGCAAGATTCTACATCGCCGCGTCGTGCAATATTGATGCCACGATAAATCGAGCAAAAATTGCGTGTTTTCACGAAAACACGATAAAAATCCCAAATTCATTGTAACTTCGTTGCAACGAAATGAGACGTTGTTGAAAATTTATGTAAATAAATCATACAAGTTATTGATAGCAAAAGTTTTCCTAAAAATTTACTAAGCGACAGTTAGTTTAACTTATACTGTTAAAGTTGCCAAAAAACATTCAGCGGCATAATTGTTGCTCAAATCTGATTTTTGAACGTCTGTCAATATAAACATAGTCCGAAAATGAAATTTTTCGGTGAAGAAGTTTTTTGCCGTGTCAAGTAATTTGAAAAAGTTAGAGAAATCCGATAAAACAGCGACTTTACCTTTTTTGGTTCTGGCGGTTTCTATTATATTCACACTCGGCATCACATATCTTTTTTATCAAAGCGCGAAAACCAAAGACATTATAAGATTTAATAACGAGGTCAACCGGCTTCAGTTATCCATCGAAAATAAAATAAATTTATACGTTGCTTTGCTCAAAGGCGGACGCGGATTTATCGAGTCAAACCGGACAATTACGCGCGAAAATTTCGCCGAATATGTTGAAAGTCTCGATCTGGGCAAAAATTACGCGGGCGTTCACGGCATCGGTTACGTCAAGATCATTGCGGCGAACGAGCGTGAGAGTTTGACGGCAAAGATGACATCTGAAGGTTATGAAAAATTTCAAATCTTTCCGGCTGAAGAGAAGGATTCGTATCGCGTAATCGTTTATCTCGAACCGCTCAACGAACGTAACCGAAAAGCCATCGGTTACGATATGTCGTCTGAAATCAATCGGCGTGCAGCTCTCGACCGGGCGCGCGATTCAGGTGAAGCGGTGAGCAGCGGCAAAGTAACTTTGCTTCAGGAGAATAACGATGATTTGCAGCCCGGTTTTTTGATTTTTCTGCCGATTTATAAAGGCGGAGAACAATTTGCGTCCGCACTGGAGAAGAAGCCGAAATATCAGCGGCTATATTTACAGTCCGTTTCGCGCCAGAGATTTTTTGAGCGATGTCCAAAATGAAAAATCGGCTTCTGATGTATTGTTGAAAATTTATGACGGCGAACCGAATGCGGATAACCTTCTGGCGCAAAGTGCCGATTTTCAAAACAGCAGTTTTCAGACTCGGCTCGAAGAAAAATACGCGGCGCAGAAAGATGTAAATATCGCGGGACGCAAATGGGTAATTCAATACAATACACTGCCCGCATTTGCCGCGCAATCGAGTCTCGGCTGGTCGCCGCTGATTTTTATAATCGGCATATTTTTCAGTTTCGCGCTGTTCGGAATGACTTATTGGGAAACTTCCTCGCGGATCAAATTGCAGTCAACCGCCGCTGATTTATTCGAGTCGGAGCAGCAGAAGCAAGGTTTGCTTGAAAAAGAACAATCCGCACGGTTGTCGGCGGAACAGGCAAATAAGACGAAAGATGAATTTATCGCGCTCGTTTCGCACGAACTCAGAACGCCGCTCAACGCCATCGGCGGCTGGACGCGAATTTTGCGCACTGATGATCTGTCGGAAAATACGAAAAAACTCGCGCTCGAAAAAATAGAAAAAAACTTGCACTCGCAGACGCGTCTGGTCGAGGATTTACTCGATTATTCGCAAATTGTTTCCGGAACGCTCAAACTGGACGACCAGGAAGTTAATTTTTCCAATCTGTTTGAGAACACGCTGGCGGAGATCGAACCCTCAGCACAGGAAAAAAGCATCGCACTAATTAAAGACAATCAACTGAACGGGCATCTTATTCTCGGCGACGAAAATAAAATGAAAGTCGTCATCTATAATCTGCTGATTAATGCCGTTAAATTTACACATTCGGGCGGAAAAGTCGAAACGTCATTAATCGAAAATAATGGAGCGATTAAAATGACAATTAAAGACAACGGCAGAGGAATTAATGCCGATTTCCTGCCGCATATCTTTGACCGATTTACCCAAGCCGATACTTCAAGTACGCGAAACTCCGGCGGTCTTGGGTTAGGATTAACGATTTCTAACCATATTATCAAACTTCATAAAGGCGAAATCGAAGCGGTTAGCGAAGGCATCGGGAAAGGTTCTACTTTTATCGTCACAGTTCCGCGTTTTATCAAAACCGACTAAACCAAATTTCCAAACGGCTTTGAAATGAAATGTTTAGGCGTAGATTGCGGCTGATTATCGTATCGAAGCGTTACGCTCATATTTAGTTCAAAAGAAAGCTCTCTAAAAATCTTAGACTTTTTCAGCCTTACAATCAGCAAATTCAAATAAAAAGTATTAGTTGTCAATTGGCATACATTTTGCAGGCAAGTATAGAAGCAGAGAATTTTCCTGACTCTTCCCGCTAATACAAACGGAAAATTATGGAGAATATTATGATTAAAAAACATCTATACAATTTCTTTTCCCTATTTTTATTTACGGGATTGATTACCACCGCAGCTATTATCGTGCAAGCACAAACTCGTCCATATCGGGCGACCGAAAGACAAGTTGTAACGACGATAACGCGGATTGAAACCAATACGAGAATCTATAAACAACAGGCAAATAACGCTTTACGCCGCGCCGTTTTAAGCAGCGGCGACAGCAAATCCACTTTAACCGAATATATTTCAGATTTTGAAACGGCGGTTTCCAATTTAAGTCAAAATTTCGAAGCGCGTCGCTCGACCACTACCGATGTTGAAGACGTACTGAATCGCGCCGGAGACATTAACGATTTTATGCAGAGAAATCGCCTTTCGGCGAATTTTCAGCGAACCTGGGCAACGATTCAAACCGATTTGAATACATTGGCGGGTTATTACAATGTTAGGGCGAATACAACTTCGGGCAATACGGATTATAACGGCGGCGTTCGACCATATCGTGTAACAGACAGCAATATTCAGACGCTTCTCGGTCGTCTCACATCGAAAACCGATTCATACCGACGCGAGTTAAATTCGGCACTCGACCGCAGCGTTTTGAACGACAGCCGCAGTAAAAACTCGATTAACGATTATGTCAATGACTTTGAGACGGCGACCGATAACTTGAAGCGAAATTTTGACTCGCGCCGTTCAACTTCAGCGGATGTCGAAGAAGTTTTGAATCGTGCCTATTACATTGATAGCTTTATGCGCGACTATCGTTTGACGGCGGCGGCGGAAACTCAATGGCGTGGAATCAAGACGGATTTAGACACACTTTCAAATTATTACAATGTCAGTTGGAATTGGAATCGTCAAAATCCGTCGGGCGGACAATTCGACACGCAACTGACCGGAACTTATCGTCTAAATACGAATCAAAGCGACGATGTGATCAGCGTTGTTGACCGGGCAACCGTAAATACTGCGACTGTTCAACGCGACCGTCAGCGCGAAAATTTACAGCGTCGTCTGTCATCGCCTGACACGCTGGCGATTGAAAAACGCGGCACCCAAATAACAATCGGTTCCAGCACAACGCCGCAAATATCGTTTAATGCCGATGGCGTTGCCCGAACGGAAACCAACAATAACGGACGGACGAGTAAAATTACGGCGAGCACAACTTACGATGGCATTTCCCTGAGCTATGAAGGCGATCGCGTGAACGATTTTTACGTAAACTTCAATCGCTTAAACAACGGTCAGCTGCGCGTTGTTCGGCGTCTGTATCTCGAAAACAGAAACGAAACGATTACTGTTGCGAGCGTTTATGACAAAATTAACGAAAGAGCGGACTTTTCAATTACCAATGATAATCAAAACGCTGGAACGGGAAATATTAATGACTTTGTAATCGCTAATAATACTCGTATAACCGCTGTCTTGAAAACACCGATTTCGACCAAAGTCAGTCAGAACGGTGATCGTTTTCAAATGGAAGTGACTTCGCCGTCGCAGTATAACGGCGCAATCATCGAAGGACGCGTGGCAAAAACCGAACGTTCAGGTCGCGTGTCGGGCAGAGCAAATATCTCGCTTGAATTTGACACGATTCGGCTTCGCAACGGTCAGACCTATCGCTTCGGCGGAATAGTTGACAGCGTAAGAAATTCAAACGGCGAAAATGTCACAGTGAATAACGAAGGAACGGTTCGTGACAATAACCAGACGACGAAAACCGTTACCAGAGCCGGAATCGGCGCGGCAATCGGCGCAATAATCGGCGCGATTGCAGGCGGCGGACAAGGCGCGGCAATTGGTGCCGGTGTCGGCGCGGGCGCAGGCGCAGGAACGGTAATTTTGCAGGGACGCGATGATGTGGAACTCGGCGACGGAACGGAATTTTCAATTACCGCTTCGGCTCCGAACAATATCGGTAACAGATAATTTACCTCAAATTTTATTTGAAAAGGCGAACCTTTACGGTTTGCCTTTTTTTTCTAAATACGCAAGACGTTTTAATTTGATACGGCATTTTTAATTTCGTAACTGATAAATTCTCAAAAATAAGGGCACTTCATCATATTTATAATTTGGCACAAAATTTGATAAAGACATTCTGAAGTCAATCTTATCTGAAAGAATCTGATACAAAATCGGACAGATTTATTTGACTCGAACGAGCAAGGGTAGTTTTTAATTTTTAGGAGTATCAATGTCAACCGAACAAGGCAATAAAAACGTTAAGGGCGAAAACCTAACGGTTCAGGAAATTACTGATGAAGCGACCAACAAGCCGTCGGACGAAACTGTGCGGG
The DNA here is from genome assembly GCA_963761145.1 of Pyrinomonadaceae bacterium. Taxonomy (GTDB): domain Bacteria; phylum Acidobacteriota; class Blastocatellia; order Pyrinomonadales; family Pyrinomonadaceae. Next base: position 537,606 of record CAVXFU010000001.1, on the reverse strand, counting down.
AATATCTGCGCGGCGATGAAAGCAAAGGTGATGCCGACGAACGCGATTTGGTCGGCGGTTCTGATTTAATTGATACTCCGCATGGGCGCGAAGAAGCGAAACCGGGCAAAGGCTAAATTCATAGAACAAAATTGGCGGTAGATGTATGGCTTTATTTTCTTCAGTAGTAAAAAGGGAAAATTTTCCGGCGATTTTGACACGGCTTGCTTCGGCTGATAAATCAGCGGTTCAGGAATGCGTGGAATTATACGGCAAAATGATCTGGGCTTTGGCAAAACAATACACGGATTCGCCCGCTGATGTCGAACCGATTGTTCGGAGGATTTTTATGGACATCTGGCAAAATGCGGCATCCTGTGATTTGTCAGTTTCTGAAGAAGTCGTCTGGATTGCGCTGATTGCGCGGCGGCGTTTGAGTGGTTGTATGCTTAAAGAAGATTTTATGCCGTTAACTGAAACTACAATAAATACAGAAATAAATTATCAGCCGTCGCCGGAACTTCAGCAGGGAAATTTCGGGAACGGTTTTAGCAAAATTCAAAATATTCCGCAGCAAATAGCGGTTATCCATTAAGTTTGAGAGTATAGAAATAAAAAAGGCTTCGTTATATTTAACGAAGCCTTTTTTATTTCTAAAGATGATTGTTAACTGCAACCGGAGTGTCCGCAATCACAGCTGATTTCAGTTAAATTCTGGTCAACCGCGTCTTCGCAATGTTCGCTGCAATAATCTGAATCCGCTGCCTTCGCGCATGAACATATTTCGTGCGCGCATTTATTTTCGTCTGCCATAATCGTAAAATTCTCCCTTGACTATTGATTTTGTTATCGCCTAAGCGATAAGGAAAATTATAAACGAATTGTCGCAGTTGAACAATCAACAGTTGGTCAAGACATCGAATCGCAACAATAATAAAAGCTCTGTTAATTTTAACAAAGCCTTTATTATTTCTACTTATCCTGGTGCGGGAAATATTGCTTTTGCACTCTTCACTACCTATAAATGCAAATCTACTTACTAGGAAAGAAAAAAGTCAAAGTCTATTTCTAATAAACTTCGACTTTTAGTTATATGTCGAATCCGGTTTTCATCAAATCGGATTCGACAATAAGGGTAAAAGCAGAAAGGAAAAACTTGTTTCCAAACTGCCTTTAGCGGTTAAAAGCAATTAAGGGACAAAAGCATAGGGTGTCGGTGTATCGGTTGATGCGCCGAACGCCACTCCCGTAAAGCCTGCCGTCGTTCTTTGGATATACCAGGTTCCTGAACGGAACACAGCCAGATCAGCTTTGCCGTCGCCGTCGTAATCTGCTGGGGTTGGTAAATCCGTTCCCAAGCCGAACGCCGCGCCGCTGAAGCCCGCCGTGCTGCCCAGAACATACCAGGTGCCGTTACGGAAGACCGCGACATCAGTTTTGCCGTCGCCGTCGTAATCCGCCGGAACCGTCAAATCTCCCGATTGTCCAAAGGTTACGCCAGAGTTTCCGCCGCTGCTTCGGGCAATATACCATGTGCCATTCGATGGACGGAAGACTGCCAGGTCGCCTTTGCAGTCGCCGTCGTAATCGCCGACCACCGGTTTGTCGCCTGCTGCTCCGAACCCAACTGATGTGGTTGCACCACTGGATAAGTTATATGTATACCACGCACCGGTTGACGGGCGGAAAACAACCAACTCGGCTTTACCGTCGCCGCTAATGTCAATTGGTTGCGGAATATCAGTTGACGCGCCGAATGTGACACCGGTGAATCCGGCAGTGCTGCGCTGCAAATACCAGGTTCCGCCGCGATAAACCGCAATATCGGTTTTACCGTCTCCGTCATAATCCGCCGGAACGATTTTATCGCCCGTCGTACCGAAGGCAAGCGACGTAGATGCCGAACCTGAATTGAGCAAATACCACGCTCCTGCTGCTCCCGGACGATAAACCGAAACATCAGCTTTGCCGTCTCCATCATAGTCAAACCGTTTTTGTATACGACAGGCTCCCGGGCTGCTGCAGGCGCAAGTCACGCCGCCCAAAATTTGAACGTTGTCGATCCACACGCCAGTAGCCGTAACAGATGAGTCAGCACCCATCACCCAGCGGAATTTCACCGATTGTCCGTTTAATGATGCAGGCAATGTTACTTCGGTATCAATATAACCGTTTGAGTTTCCTGACCAAGCCATTCTGCCCGGCAGCGGATTAGAAAAGCCGGTGCTGAGCGTGCTGTTGTAGCCGCCTGAGACAAACGAACCGCCGCCTGTGATTATATCCGTCCAGGTTGTGCCGTTGTTAGTCGAAAATTCCAGAACCATTCCGTCAAACGTGCTTTCGGTGTTGTATTGGTTTTTGAATTTAAGTTTCCCAGCCGCGCTTCCGATAGTAACCGCCGGACTAGTTAAAGCCGACAAGTTAACTGTCGCGATGTCGTTAGCAAAAGCCGCATTCGGAGCCGAACTCGGCGTCGTGGTGGTCGTCACCCAATTGATGCCGGTGCCGGAAAGCTGAGTATTCGTCCAGCCGGTCGGCAATGCCGGTGCCGTCACGCCGTCAAAGTTTTCGCCAAGCGAAACCACGGCTGTTCCGGTCGTGTATGTTTGTGTAGCGGGCGTATAAGTTGTCGCGCCGTCAGTAATCACAAATGAAAGTGTAACGGCTGAACCGCAAACTACAGAGTTTGAAACCATAAACGTAAAGCTGCGGGTCACGGTTGCGCCCATCGCCACCGCGCCGTAGTTTTGCGTTACCGCACTGGCTACGCCGCCGGTTGCCTGCAATGTCGCAGTCAGATTCGTTGTTGCCGAACCGCCGTTGTTTGAAAGCGGCAGAGTTACGGTAACGGTTTCACCCGGGTCAGGATTGCCGTTCGGTGTTCCGCATGACTCAGCTGTAATCGCCACCGCGCCGGCAGCAATTATCGCCGGTCCGCCCGGTTGAATGACTGCAAAATTGGCATCATTGATATCAAAAAAGATATTGCCAATCGCTTCGATTTTGATTCGACCGGTCGTTGTCTGAGATGCCGGAACAACAATCACTTCCGAACCGTCGTTGGCGGTCGAAGCCGCGAGAACAGTCGGGAAGGTTTGTCCGCCGTCAGACGAGAACGAAATTTTAACGTTTGCAGCGTTAAACGGTGCAGCGGTTGTTCCGTTAACGTCCCATGTTACAGTGTAATTATTTCCTGAAACGAGACTTGTTCCGGCAGTGTTTGCCGAAGTTACGCGGAATGGACCGCCGGCATTTGAAACCGTGACGGTCGTATCGGTAAACTGCGTTTGTCCGATTGTCGAACCTGAAACATAAGGACGATTGTCTCTAACTGTCAGTCTAAAGTTTAAGGTTCTGGAAACAGAACTTAACGCTTCGATATTGGCACCCGTGTCGCCGCCCGGTAACGGACCTGTTACGGCTAAACCGGCGAGAACCGTTGATAATCTTGGGAAAGTTCTGGTCGGCGAAGTTGTCGGAAGAAATGACAACCAGTTCGGACCGGTTAACTTGGTCGGGGATGCAACGCTGGATGCACCTGACACAGTTGAATTATCGTTTTGTTCCCATTGATAAGTCAGCGGATCGTTCTGCGCGTCGGTCGCTGAACCGGTGAGCGTGAACGGAGTAGTAATAGGAATCGTGTAATTGGCGACCGGCGAGACAACGGGCGCAGTATTTGCCGACATAACTGTAGTCACCGGACAGGTCTTCCCGGCTATATTAGTCTGGATTTGCTGGATTGAAGTTTCGTGGAACGTCTCTATCGAGTGCGGTGCTACGTCCTGCGCGGTGATGCCTGCATAACCCATAATGGTGATGCCGGAACCGACTTCTTTGTTTTGTCCTGATCCTTCAAGTGACATCGAAAAAGTGTGATTAGCACCCATCTGATGTCCGACTTCATGGACAACATAGTCAATATCAAAATTGTCGCCCATCGGAATTCCGTCGGCAGGCGAAGTGATTCCGCTTCCTTTTGAACCGTCAACGCAAATGCAGCCGATGCAGCCGGCATTTCCGCCGCCGCCCGACGCGCCGAACATATGACCGATGTCGTAATTCGCTTCGCCGATAACTGACGTTAAAGTTGCCTGTAACTGTCCGTTCCATTGTGACAATGTCGTCGAATAAGGGTCTGTTGCCGGATCGTAATAAATAACCGCTGTGGTGTTCGGAATAAGGTTAAGATGAATGGCGAGGTCTTTTTCATAAACGCCGTTCGCGCGGGTGAGAGTGGCGTTAAAAGCAGCTAAAACCAAAGCTACCTGAGCCGAACTCGTCGCGCCGAAGAAGTTTGAATATTCGCCATTACAAGATTGCGCCAAACGCATTGTCTTTAATTGACCGACATTGCTCGTAGGGGCATCGGCAATATCTGACTTCCAGATAGAAAAGAATTCTTTATCGTCCGTCGAACACGCCCACGGAAGTTTGCCTTTTTCTCTATTGGTTTTATAGACAGCATAAACGTTGTGGTCTTGCGAAAACGGTTCGATGAATTCATTGTCGGTTTCAGTTCTGAAAACCATTGACTGAATTCCCTGCGGAGAAATGCTTAACTTTACAGTCGCATATCTATCCGTAATACCCATTCCCGAAAAAGCGCGGATTTCAGGAAATCTAGCTTGTAATTCGGGTTCGAAGTTTGAAGCCTCATAAACTTCAAAATATTCGAGGCTGCCATTAGCAGTAGGCAGGGAAATAATTGTTGACTGTTGGCGAGCTTTATCGCCAACAATTGAAAACAGCTGCTGACGGAGCGGCTCACTGTTCAGGTTAAATAATTTGTAATTTATCGGAAACGACTGCCTGGCTACGGCTTTGTCGGTAACGATACTTGATCTGTCTTGATTATTTTCAGACCAAACCAGTTGCTGGGCTGTTACTGCAACTGCAGAAACTGCAACTATTGCGAAAAGCAGCAAAACTACGTGGTAGTTTCGCGCGACGTTTCGGCACGTCTTCGCCACAAAATTCGTGATTCTCATTTAATGGATTCTCCTAAAAAAAGTTAGATTGTTGGTTAATTGGCACTCTGATTATATCTAAAAAATAATTTGCGTCAAACCCAAAAACTCCGCGCCGTTTTCCATCTCAAGCCGGATGACGAAATCAGATGAATCAGAAAGCGTTGATTTTACTTTGTTATGAAATACAGCGGCTTGGTCGGCAGAGTTTTATTTGGGCTTGTAAAGCCCTGTAAATAATTGCCGAATTCACGGCTTTGGGGTTACGGAGAACAATTTACCTGAACTTCAAAAGGCAAACAAAGCAAAGCGTGAATGGATTATTTTCATTCACGCTTTGCTTTGTTTGCCTTTTCATAAAAGAAGGTAATTTTTCGAGCGTTCGCCTACAAACTTTCTGCGAATCATCATTTATCACGAAGAGAGAAGTCGTAAGTTAAAAATCAAAAGCGCAATTTAATAATTGCGCTTTTGATCCGGTTATAGGCTGAAGAAACGAATTACAAGGATAAATCGTCAAGCTCCAGATAGATTGTGGTCGCGCCTGCGCCGGCGGCGGCGTCAACCAGATGGACGATTTCATTGTAGCGGGTTGAGCGGCTGGCTTTGATACGAACTGTTTTGTCGGGTTTTTCCTTGAGCATTTGGGAGAGTTTGCCACCAACCTCATCGAGTTTGACTTCCGGTTTGTCGGTGATTAAGCCTTTATTTGCGTCGAATTTGGCGAAATTTATCTTTCCATCCTTGTCTAATTGCAGGAACGGATATTTTTTTTGTTTCTCCGTATCGTCAATTTCCGACTCGGCAGGGATTTTTACCTTCAGAATAGAAGATTGAGTATCATTTTTAGCGGCACTGACCAGCAGACCGATGTTTTCGACTTTATTTTTGCGGATGTTATCTAAGGCTTCGACAATGCTGCCGTATTCGGCGGTGCCGTCTGCGTTAAGATAAATCAACTGTCGTTCGGACGGATTTGCGTCAAGCATTTTTTTAACATACTCGGAAACGAGTGCTTTTTCGTAAGTCTCTGCGCCGACGTAAAAAGTATTGCCGCCCAGAACCGAAACAATTATCGCCTTCGCATCTGCGGCGTGCGCGTCGGGCGAAGAATTTTTTATCTCATTCGGTCGGTTGGTTATCGGGATTTTCGCGTTTTTATCGCCTGTCGTATCTCCTCCCGGCATAATCCGTGTACAGGAAATTGACAGCGAGATACTTAGACACAAAAAGAGAAACTTTAATTTATTCATATTGTTTTTGTATTTGAAAATTTTGGAATTTAGTCAAACACAGATTGCCGTTTTGAGTGAACAAAAATCAAGTGTCAGAGGTGGAAAGTTGAAAATCTCTGACACAACACGAAGCAGTGCGAATCCGAGCGGCAGGCGAGATTTTATTTGGTAGCGCATAGGAGAATTGAACTCCTGTTTCAAGGTTGAGAACCTCGCGTCCTGACCACTGGACGAATGCGCCCCAAATGCGGTTTGCCCGTTTAGTTTTGTCGAAAGCGGTTAACTATTTTTTCGGTCGCTCGTTTGCTTTCAAGACTCGTTTTCTCAGACGAATCGCTTTTGGCGTGGCTTCGACTAATTCGTCGTCGGCGATGAATTCTAAGGCTTCTTCCAAGGATAAATCTTTCACGGGAACGAGGCGCATCGCTTCGTCAGCCGAAGATGTGCGCATATTCGTCAGCTTTTTCTCTTTAATCGGATTGACATCGAGGTCAACCGAACGAGCGTTTTCTCCGACAATCATTCCTTCGTAAACTTTCGTCTGCGGGTTAACGAACATTTTGCCGCGTTCCTGCAAAGCATAGAGCGCATAAGTCGTCGTTTCGCCCATTCTATCGGAAATCAAAGAACCCGTGCCGCGTCCCTTCATATCGCCGAGCCATTTATCGAAACGCAAAAACAGCGTATTTAACAAACCGGTGCCTTTCGTTTCGGTCAAAAATTCGCCGCGAAAACCGATTAGACCACGTGACGGAACTTCATATTCGAGGCGAACGCGACCCGTTCCGTTGTTGATCATTTTCGTCATTTGACCTTTGCGGCGACCGAGTGCTTCGGTGACAACACCGATAAATTCTTCAGGGCAGTCAACGACGACCTGCTCAATCGGTTCGAGCAGTGCGCCGGTCATTTCGTCTTTTTTCGTGATGACTTCGGGTTTGGAAACCTGAATTTCGTAACCTTCGCGGCGCATCATTTCGATTAAAATTGATAACTGTAATTCGCCGCGTCCCGAAACTTTGAATTGGTCGGGCGAATCAGTGTCGGCGACGCGCAGGGCGACATTGCCGAGCAGTTCTTTTTGCAGGCGTTCACGAATTTGACGCGAGGTGACAAATTTGCCGTCAATGCCGGAAAACGGCGAATTGTTGACCCCGAAAATCATGACAATTGTCGGTTCGTCAACGTTGATGACTGGCAAAGGCTTCGGATTATCAACCAAGGTAATCGTTTCACCGATGTTAATGTCGTCGAATCCAGCGAGCGCGACGATTTCGCCGACACCTGCCGAATCAACCGTTTCGCGTCCCATTCCTTCAAAAACGTAAAGTTCTTTGACGCGCGTTTTTTGCGTCGAACCGTCGCGTTTGCAGACGATAACTTCCTGATTTTTGGCGATTTCGCCCGAAAAAAGTCTGCCGATAGCGAGTCGTCCGACAAAAGCGTTGTAATCAATATTGGCGACTAATAATTGCAGTGAATCATCACGAATCTGTTTCGGCGCAGGAATCGTTTCGATGATTTGATCGAACAAAGGTTTGAGATTATTTGATTCGTCCGCCAGATTTTTCTTGGCGATGCCATCGCGTGAAATTGAATATAAAACCGGAAAATCAATCTGCTGGTCGTCCGCGCCCAAATCAATAAACAAATCGTAAATTTCGTCGAGCACTTCTTCCGGTCGCGCGTCCTGACGGTCAATTTTATTGACGAGCGCGATGCAGGGAAGTCCGAGTTCGAGAGCTTTTCGCAAAACGAAACGCGTCTGCGGCAAACAGCCTTCCGCTGCGTCAACGAGCAGCACGATGCCGTCCACCATTTTCAAAACGCGTTCGACTTCGCCGCCGAAATCGGCGTGTCCCGGCGTGTCGAGAATATTGATTTTAAAATCGCCATAACGGACAGCAGCGTTTTTCGCCATAATCGTAATGCCGCGTTCGCGTTCCAAATCCATCGAATCCATCATTCGATCCTGTGTGGCTTCGTTGTCGCGGAACGTGCCTGATTGTTTGAGCATCGCGTCAACCAAAGTCGTTTTGCCGTGGTCAACGTGCGCGATGATAGCGATGTTTCTGATATTTTCTCTGTTAATCATAGATATAAAATAGTGTTTTAAAGCAAACGGTAAGAATATGATTTACACGAAGAAAAAGCAACCTCGTAAACATTCAACTTCGTCGAAACAGTTCCAAGTCCTCAAAAGATAAAGGGTCTTCGAGCGGTTCGAGATGCGTGAAAACGGTTGATTCGGGAACGGCTTGGATAATCGCCATCTCGATTTCTTCGGTTAAATCGTGTCCCTTCTGCACTGTCCATTCGTCGGGAACGAGAATGTGAACGGAAATAAATTTTTTCGCGCCCGATTGTCTGGTTCTCAGCGCGTGATAATCTATGCCCTGTTTTTCGACATAACCGTCGAGAACGGCGCGAATTTCTTCGCAGACTTCCGGAGCAATCGCCGTGTCCATTAAACCGAGCGCGGAACGGTGAATTAATTGATAACCAGTCCAGACGATGTTCAGCGCGACGACGAGCGCGATCAGCGGGTCGAGAATAATCCAGCCGGTCAAACTGACAACGACGATTGCCGCGACGACACCAATTGAAGTCCAAACATCGGTCATCAAATGTCGCCCGTCGGCTTCGAGAACAATCGAATGATGCTGTTTGCCGATGCGAATCAAAACTATTCCGACGAACAAATTGATGAGCGTAGCGGCGAGCGAGATAATTAAACCGAAACCGACCGATTCGAGCGGCTGCGGCGCGAACAGACGCGGAACGGCAGTGTAAACAATGCCTAAAGCGGCAAAGAAAATCAGCGTTCCTTCAATGCCGCTGGCGAAATATTCCGCCTTGTCGTGTCCGAATTCATGATCTTCATCGGGCGGCGCGGCGGCGATGCGGATAATTATTAAAGCGATGACTGCCGCGACAAGGTTAATCACCGATTCGAGCGCGTCGGACAGCAAACCGACCGAGCCGGTATATAAATACGCCGCCATTTTCAGCGCGATGGTGATGACCGCCGCCGCGATTGAAAGCCAGGCATAACGGCTGAGATTTTCTCTTTTCATCGTCTTTACCGTTTCGGAACAAATATTAGAGTCGTTCGCCCGTCGGCTGAATTGCCAAGAAGATTATACGTTTGGTGCGTGAAGTTTATGAAAGCGGAAAGTAAAAAAGACCGGGCAAACTTTCGTTTTCCGGTCTTTTTTACAGAAGTTTACAATTCGATTAGCGAACCATTTCTTTTTCGACGATCAGATGGTTATTGACGCTGAACGCGCCCGAAACACCGTTGGCTAAAACATTCGCTAAATTATAATCGCCGCGATTTGCCACGAAACCTTCGAGCGTGATGTTGCCGCGTTCAACGATAATCTTGATTGACGGCTTGATGCTCGCAAAATACCGTCCGAGCGAACCGCCGTTCTGCAAAGTTCGCAAAGTTCGCAAGCGAATCGAATCGTCAAAATTTGATAGCGGTAAAACTTCGATGTTATTGATAACTTCTTCAACGCCCGCGATGCGTTCAACCACTTTTCCCGCGCTCGATTTGGTCGTCGGCTGAACGACTTTTCCGTATAATGTCACCGTGTCTCCGTCAACTTTGTAGGCGATATTATCGAAAACGCCGAAATACGGAAGCGTGATGATCTCTTTGTAAACCTGCCGTTCAATGCCCTGATTCGGTTTCTTGCCGTTAACCGAATAGCTTTGAGCCGAAGCGTCTGTAAAAGTAAATGCTAAAACTGCCAATGCCAAAATTGATAAATTGCGTAAGTATCTCATTTCTTTAATTCTCCTCTAACAACAATAAATATCGAGATAATTCTCTCAATTTGTTTGTAATTAATAGATGAAAAATGAGCGGTTTAAGATGTCAATTTTTGTAGTTCAAATGTAAAGATTTGTTATGAATTTCGCCGGAAATTTGTTTGTCGCAGAGCTTCGTAGAGCGCGATGCCGACGCTTGTCGCGAGATTCAGACTGCGGACATTTTCGTTCGGCATCGGAATCGTCAAAGCGCGTTCCCAATTGGCTTTCAGCAATTCTTCGGGCAAACCGCGTGTTTCGCGTCCGAAAATTAGACAGTCATTGTCGGCAAATTCAAAATCAGAATAGATTTTGTCGGTTTTGGTCGTGAAATAAATGAAACGCGAGTTTGGCAGAGCCGCGTAAAGATTTTCCAAATCAATGTGCCGCCGAACTTTTACTTCGTCCCAATAATCGAGTCCGGCGCGTTTGACAGCTTTCGCGTCGAGACGAAAACCCATGACGCCGACGATGTGCAGACTGGTAAAAGTCGCCGCGCACAAACGCGCGATGTTGCCCGTATTCGGCGGAATTTCAGGTTCGACTAAGGCAATATGAAGCATAAATTTTAAGAGTAAGCACCAGATTCGTGAAATTTAATTTTTATCACTCACTTCCAAAAAATTATCACAGAAAGTTTGCCATTGAGCTTTTTGAATGCCCAAAAACGAACCGATATTTGCCGTTGCGAAATTACGAATCGTTTCCAAAACGCCGCTTGTGTCAGTCGTGTTCGATTTTTCGTTCAAACCGATAACCCGAAAATTTATTTTCCCGGCATTTTTTTGCAGACAAAAATTATTAGTCGAATCGCCGGTAAAAAAATGTGATGTTGAATGTTTATTTTTCGCGTCGGTCGGGTCAATCGAAGGCTGCACGGTTAATACAACTTCGTCGGGCAATTCATAAATTTCAGTGATTTTCACCCAATCGGACTTTCCCGAACCGGGAAGAATGATTTTTATAAAATCGCTGACGGCGGCATTTTTATCCGGCTGCTCGAGACCGTTTTCGTCGTATAAATAAAAGCTCGAAATTTCCGAAGCCCTATTCCATTCGTTGATTCTGAAAAGTTTTCGCCGGAATTTTTCGAATGCTTTTTCGGACTCGGCGACATCATTAAAAACGCGCGTCGAGCATTCGACCGAACTGATTTCCGTTGTTTCAGAAGCCTTCTGTTTCGCAGCTTGTTCGAGAAGCATTTGGATTTTGCTGATTTGCTTTTGGGACATAAATTTGATTTTATAATAATTTTTCGGTGAAATAAATCCTATTAAAAGCATCTTAACGTGAAAAAAACACATCAATAAATTAGTTTTCAAACCGGCGGAAGTTAAATGCTGATTTTTCTCATTTCGTGCTACAATCCGCAGGAATCTATTAACCCGATAAGCCATAAGGAGACTTTAAGTGCGTTTCAAATTTTTCATTATATCCGCTTTTTTGATTTTAGCCGGTGTTCCGTTCGCGGCGGCGCAAAACGTGACCGGTAAAACTAAAACCGAAACCACCGACAAAAAAGCCAAAAAGCCGGATAATAAATTGTCGGCAGTTGATACTACAAAAGTCGCCACCGCTGAACAAATTGCCGAATCGGTAATTTTCATTTACGGTGCGCTCGGCGGCAGAGAATATCTTAAGCAAATTCGCAAAACGACTATTGAGCGCGGCAAACTCAGTCTCGTTAACGCCGAAGGCAAAACTGAAGAGTCGAAATATGAACGGCTGATAATGCGCGGAGACTCTCTGGATAAAGAGCGCGTGCGTCTCGATCAGGAATATCCGAGCGGCAGATTCGCGCTCGTTTACAGCAACGACAAAATCTTCGGGCTGTTTAACGATGCGGTTTTCTCGCCGCGCGAAGATGCCTCAAAAGCCTTTGAAAATCAAATCTGGCACGGACTTGAAGCATTGCTTAGATATAAGGAAAACGGCTCGACATTAACTCTTGATAAACCTGCGAAAATGATGAACGTGGATTATCACATTTTGAACGTCACCGACAAGCAAAATCGCCAGACGCGTTTTTATATCAGTCTCAAATCTCTCCGCGTGATGATGCTCGAATATACTCAGGACGACATCAAATATCGCCGCAAATTCTACGATTATAACTACGCGCAGGGAACGCTCGTACCGTTTCGTTCGGTGCTTTGGGCAAACGATAAACAAATCGAAGAAACCAATATTCAAACTATCAGTTTCGGTCAAAAAGTCGCGGAGGACGTTTTCAAAGAAAGTTAAATAAAAATAAAACTGCAACTTTAATTCGGCTGAAGTGTGAATAGAGGTGATTTTGCCAATATTCAAAACTTATAAAGGAGTCAATTTATGAACCAGCCGAAAATATCTTTTTTTCTCGCCGCTTTTTTTGTTGTTTGTCTGAGCCTGAATGCTTCGTTCGCTCAAACGCCGCCGAACAAATTATCCGAACCGAGTTTCAATATTATCCTGCAAACCGTCATCGCTTCAAATGACGGCGGTAAATCTGATATGCCAGCCGCACTTTCCGGAATCGTGAAAAAGCTCAAAGCCGAATTTCCGTTTTCAAATTATCGTCTTGCCTCGACTTCCATTCAGCGAATCGCCAACAAAGGCAGCTGCCGAGTCAAAAAGCGTTACATACACGCCCGACAAAAATCTCGCTGTTTTTTCCGAATGGACGATTAATAATTTGGAATCCGTCACGGATGAAAAAGGATTGGAAATTATCCAAATACAAAATTTCAGATTCGGTCAGCGAATCCCGGTTTCCAATTTAAGTTCAAATAATTTGGTTAATTATGAACAGATTGGAATAACAACCAGATTCAGTGTGCCGAAAAACACGCCGACTGTTGTCGGCAGTTTAACGACCGCAAATCCTGACGAATTAATGTTTATCATCTTGAACGTGAAATCAGAGGAAAAATAATCTGCAACTTCTGCAACCTTTCCGCGCCGCGCGGCGTGATAGAAAACGTCAGCGGCTTTTGTTCGATTAATTTTTTTTAAGTAAAAAATATGAGTGTATGGCTTTGGATAAATTCGAGTTACGACGCGCGGAGGTGTTACAATCTCTCGTGCCGTTTGAGAATTCTTCCGACCATCAATTAATCGAAGCCACGAAAACCGGCGATGAAGCGGCGTTTGGCGAAATAATGCGCCGTTACCGCAGTCCGATTACGAATTATATTTTTCGTTTTTTGAACGATTACGAGGAAGCTGTAGATTTGGCGCAGGAAACGTTCGTTCGCGTCTATTTCGCGCTCGAACGCTATCATACGGAATACGCGTTTTCGACGTATATTTACCGCATTGCGACGAATCTGGCGATCAGTGAAATTCGCAAACGCAAGCGGCGCAAACTGGTTTCGCTGACCGGACTTTTTCAATTTGACAATGATGAAGCGCAGGATTTTAATCCGCCGGACGAAAAGGCTCTGCCGGACGAAAATCTGATCGAAACGGAGCAAAGCCGGATACTGCCAAGGCGATTGCGACTTTGCCGGAAAAATATCGCGCTCCGATTATTTTGCGCGATGTCGAAGGGAAATCTTACGAAGAAGTCGCGCGAATCATGGAACTCGGATTAGGCACGACGAAATCGCGCATCAGCCGCGCCCGCAAACTTCTGCGGGAAAAGCTGGAAAATAATTTTTAAGCTGTAATGATGAAATGTCGAGATTTTATAATAGAATTTGAAGACCGGCGCGGCGATTTGACCGAAGCGGCGACGATGCATTTGAAAATTTGCGCCGAGTGCCGAAAAACGAGCGACGCGCAAACGCAAGTTTGGGCGATGATTGATAATCTGCGCCGAATTGATGCGCCGAAGGATTTCGATTTTCGCGTTAAAGCCAAAATCGCCAATGCTAAACCGTCGGATTTTCAGCCTCGACTTTTTGCCGATTCTGCGCTACGTTTTGCCCGCCGCTTTCGTCGTTTTAATTTTAAGTGTGGCGGCTTTTAATACGAATTATTTTTCCGTCGGCAATGCGCCGCAAATTGCTGGAGCCGTTTTGCCGTCGCCGATTCAAACACCCACTTCTCCGGTAAATTCTTTTGCGACGAATCAAACAGTTGGTGAGACGATAAAGCAAACGCCGCCGCCGGAAATTGCCAACTTAAATATAAAACCGGCGATAAGCAGTCAGGAACAACAGTTTATTCCCGTTAAATATGCGACAAAACTGCGAACACGCGCACACAAAAAGATTTCGAGCGAAGCAGGCGGCGGTTCGCGTGAATTTTCCGTGAGTAGTCCGAGATCATCCGAATTGCCGGTTGGTCTCAATCCGAGTCAAAAAATCGAAGCCGCGCCGAACTCGCCCAATCCGCAAAGCTCGATTAAAGATGCGCAGATATTAGAGTTTATTGGTATTGAAATTGTCGCCGACAACGGCAGCAGAAAAGTAAAATCGGTAAAAACTGACAGTTTGGCGGATCGTTCGGGCGTAAAAGTCGGCGATGTCGTTGAGGCGATTGACGGCAGAAACATTTCCGACGAATCGCGCGGCGGCGGAACGGCGGAAGGAAAAACTCTGACGATCAAACGCGGTGCAGAGAAAATTGAAATCAATTTGCAGAATAAATCGAACTGATCGAAAAATAAAAAGTCGAAACGCACACGAAGTAAATATGAGTTTCCAAATTTACTTCGTGTGCGTTTCGACTTTTTAAAACCTTGTGGCGAGCAATTTTTTCGCTTCCTTAATTGATTCTTCATACTCAGGCATATATTCAGGATTCGGTTTCATTCGTAAAATATATTCAAACTGTTTTTTCGCTTCCGCATCACGGTTAATCGCCAGATAAGCCTGTCCTAAATGAAGCCGGACGTAGGCATTTTCTTTTTCCAGTTCAATCGCTTTTTCGAGATATTCGATGGCTTTTTCGGGTTTGCCGCCGACTAATCCGGTTGAAAGTTCGATTTGCGCGAGTGCATCGTACGCGCTTGCGCCCTGATATGCGGGTTCGATTTCGATAACTTTGTTCATCGCCCCGCGAATGTCTTCGACCGAAGTTAAACCTTTGGTCAAAGGCGAATGCCGCGCTTGTTCGCCGAGGTTTGCGCCGTACCAGAAATAGCCTTCGGGTTTGTTCGGTTCGACTTTGGAAGCGATCTTTCCCGCTGATTCGCCTTCTTTCAAAACCTTGTCGCTTTCTTTTTCGCCGGTAATAAGTTTACCGAGAAAGTAACTGTTTCTGGCAAATTTCCACTCGACCTCGTAATTCCGATTATCCAGACTTCGGACTTGAGCGAGCAATATAATGGATTCGCGCAGTTTTTCCTGGTTGTTGTGCTGTTTGGAAAGCTCGTCGGATTTCGAGATGTTGGCGGCGATCAACGCTGCATCGGGCGGTGGTTTTGTTTGCGAAGTTTCGATTTTTGTGGCGCACGCTGCCAAACCGAGCGACAGCCAGACGATTGTAATAAAACTGTAATGAATTAATTTGCGCATCGGAGAAATTACCAAAAAGCGGTAAGATAAGTTATATTCTAATATTTCAATAATGAATGATGATTCATTTTAAAACATATTAAAATTTCAGGCGAGGCTCGAATGAAGAAAAACGGACAGGCGGCAGCATTTTACGATTTGGAAGGAACTTTGGTCAGCACGAATCTGGTGCATACGCTCGCGTTTTATTCGCGCCGCCAGCAGGGATTTTTTTCGACGATAAAAAAATCGGTCGGAACGCTGGCGAAACTGCCGCTTTTCGGCGTGACCGATTTGTATTCGCGCAATGTCTTTAACGAATTTTTTTTCCAGAGCTACAAAGGCGAATCCGAGGACCGTTTGCGTTATTTCAGCGAAGAACTTTTTGAAGAAGTCTTAAAACCCGCGATTTTCGACGGCACGCCCGAACTCATCGCGCAGGGGAAAAAAATCGGGCAAAAACAAATCGTCATTACCGGCGCGCTCGACTTTACGATTGAAAGACTTTGCGCGTATCTCGGCATTGACGAATTCGTTTCGAACCGCCTCGAATTCGTCAACGGTTATTCGACCGGCAGAATTTTGCCGCCCGTGATGGCTTCAGCGACGAAAGCCAAATGGATGCGTGAATACTCTGAGAAAAACGACATTAGTCTGAGTGAATCTTACGCCTACACCGACAGCATTTCCGATTTGCCGATGCTCTCAATCGTCGGTCATCCGGTCGCCGTGAATCCTGATTTTCGTCTGAAACAAACCGCGATTCAGCACGATTGGGCGATTTTAGATTTAAAGTAAAATAGTTATAATGGCTACATAGCCAAACGGCTCAAAATTAATATTGTGGGGTGGGAAAATGTCGCACACGGTCAAAGATGCCAAAAATAATTTAAGCGGATTAATACGTCTGGCGGAAAAAGGCGAACCGCAAATTATTCGCCGCAATGACACGGAAGTCGCCATCGTCGTTTCGATTGAAGACTGGAAAAAATTGAACGGCAAAAAAGAAAGTCTGGTCGAATTTCTGCGAAAAAGTCCGCTCGACGAAATAATTCCGTATCTCGAAAGAAACGACGATCCAATGCGCGAGGTTTCGTTTGAATGAAATATTTGCTCGATACGAACATCATTTTCGAACCGAAACAGAAAAAACCGAATGAAAAAGTTCTCGAATGGCTCGACGCGCAGGACGAATCGAAAGTTTATTTGAGCGTTTTAACCGTCGGCGAAATTCGCAAAGGAATCGCGCGGCTCGGATCAGGCAGAAAAAAGGCGGAACTCGAAAACTGGCTCGAACAATTACGAATCAGATTCTCGCACCGAATCCTGCCATTAACCGAAAAAACATTTCTGTGTTGGGGCAAAATGTGCGGCGAGTTTGAAAATAAAGGAATAGTTCGTTCCGCGCTCGATTCGCTCATTGAAGCAACTGCGCTCGAACACGATTTGATTTTATCCACGCGCAACGTCAGGAACTTTCAAAATTCGCAAGTAACAATTTTGAATCCTTGGGAAGATTAGCTGGTTCGACCGTGTGAAACTTGGGCTGATTGATTACGAAGGCAAACTGCTTTTGAGTGCTTACGGTGAATAAAAATGATTGAAATTCGTTATTCTCTTAATGAAGCGATAGATATTTTAGGCACTTGGGAAGAATTGGAATTACTTCGACAAGAAATCTTGGAGTTCTTAAAAACAGATTCAGAAAATATTTATGTTTCGGGTGAAAGTAACATCAGCGCAGAGCCTTGGGATTTTGTTGCAAGCGGTTTGGAAATAATTAAAAACGGAGAAGCCGTTAAGGTTTCAATTTCAGAAGACAATTCATTCATATAAAAGGTCAAATGAAAATCTTAGAAAAATTTACTTCATTTTTAGAGTTTGATGAAAATGCTGTAAGCGGTCATCACTCGCATTTTGAATATTACGATTATGAAGGAAATGATTACGTTCATCCTGATTCATTTCCTTTAATTATTGGAATTAAATAAGCAATTATAAAAATATGGCATTGCAATTACGCAGAAAAACACACGAATCAATTATTTATATTGATAAAGACAGCGCGCCGCGCATTATGCCGTTTGGCGAGGATTTTATTATTAACGATTTGCCGGTCGGGACGCGGGTGATTTATCCGAATCCGCCGATTAAGGGTTTGCCGAATCGGGAAGCGGCGATTCGTTATGCGGTGAATCATCCGATTGACGCGAAACCGCTTTACGCGCAGCTTGAGCCGGGAATGCGCGTGACGATTGCGATGGACGATATTTCGCTGCCGCTGCCGCCGATGCAAACGCCGGATTTGCGGCAGACGATGCTCGAAGTCGTGCTGGATTTGTGCGCGGCGAACGGCGTGGACGACGTGCATTTGATTATCGCCAACTCGCTTGCACCGCAAAATGACGGCGTGGGAAATGGAGCGAATGGTCGGTTCGACGATTTTCAACGAATTTTATCCCGACCGTTATTACAATCACGACGCGGAAGACGACGAAAATCTCGATAACCATCGGACAGACGCGCCACGACGAACCGCTGCGCGTCAACAAACGCGCCATCGAGAGCGATATTTTGATTTATTTGAATCTGAATCTCGTGCCGATGGACGGCGGACATAAATCGGTCGCGGTCGGGCTTGTGCGATTACGAAAGTCTGCGCCAGCATCACGAACCGCAGACGATTCGTGATTCGGATTCGTATATGGATCCGCCGAAATCCGCGCTCAATCACAAGGTTATCAAACTGGGAAAATTGGTTGACGAACATTGCAACGTCTTTCACATCGAAACGGCGATCAACAACAAAATGTTTCCCGAAGGCTACGATATTTTGACGCGCAACGAAGACGAATTCAGTTTCGGCGACCGTTTCAAATGGGAAGCGATGAAGCGCACATTTTCAAAAATGCCGCGAATGGCGCGTCGAAAAATGCTCCACGCGATTCCCGCGCAATACGAATTGATCGGCTGTTTTGCGGGCGAAACCGAGAAAGTTCACGAGAAAATTCTCGAATTAAATTACCGCCAATACGAAATTCCCGTCAAAGGTCAGTGCGACATTTTGATTTCCGGCATTCCCGATATTTCGCCGTATAACGTCTATTCCGCGCTCAACCCGATTCTCGTGCAGGTGATGGCTCTCGGCTATCATTTCAATATGTATCGCAACAAACCGCTGCTTGCGAAAAGGCGGCGTGATGATTATTACGCACCCGTGTTTCGACGAATTCGACCCGAAATTTCATCCGTCATATATCGAATTTTTCCACCGATTATTGCCCGAATCGCGCGACGCATTCTACCTGCGCGAAAAATACGAACGCGAATTCGCCGAAAATCCCGCCTATATCGAAATGTATCGGCGCGGCAACGCCTATCACGGCGCACACGCATTTTTTATGTGGTATTGGGGCGAAAACGGTCGCCAGCACGTCGGCAAAGTAATCGTCGCCGGCGCGGAAAACGCCCACGTCCCCGCAATGTTAGGCTGGGAACGCGCTGACAATTTAACCGAAGCAATCGCGATGGCAAAAAGCTACACGAACCGAAACGCCGAAATTACGATGCTCCATCAGCCGATTATCGGGTTGTGTAATGTAAGCGATTAAGAAAAATTATTTATGAATCAACAAGTAACTCTAGAAGCTGTAATTAATATTTCTCCAAGTGGAAATTCTAGTGTTGAATTTATAGAGGAATCCTGTGTTACTGATATTAAGTTAATTAAAATTGCCTTATTATACGCTGTAAAAATAGCTTATTTACTTGAAAGCGAATCTGCTGAAATTACAGAAGCATATAAAAATTTGATTGGTGAAATAGTTAAACCTTCCGAATGGTCTCCAGTTGGTAAAATGACTGAAAGGCTTTCTGAAATGTCATCATTACTACAGGAAGAAGACACAGAGCCATCAGCCGTTGCAGAAGGGGAAAGATTTTCAATAAGCCTTATTGAAGGTTCGGAAATTGATTCTGTTAATACAGAAATACCAAATCCGGGCTTTGTGGCAAATCTTCCGATAAGCGTGATTTTACTTTCAGATGCTGTAGCCAGAAGACTGCATCAAAAAATGGTTGAAGTTTTTGAAAATCAATTTCGATTTGTTACCAGAGAAATATTTAGAAATAGTATAGCGGAGATTAATGATCTAAAAAGATTTAATAATGCTATCACAAATACATTGAATTTTGCTGGCGAAATTACTGATGTTTATTAGTTTAAGAATGAAATTATCACCAACTGAAATTTTTGAAGGTAAAAATATTTTCTTTATCGGCGGCACGGGTTTTGTCGGGCAAGGTTACGCTTTCGATGCTGCTGTATAATTTTCCTGATGTCGGGAAAGTTTATGCGACGGTGCGGGCGCGGAATTTGGAGGAATCGAATAATCGGTTTTGGGCGAGTATCGTGACTTCGCCGACGTTTGATCCGCTGCGAGAGAAATACGGCGACGGGTTTGAAGAGTTTATTCGGGCGAAAGTTGTTCCCGTCAACGGCGATGTCGGGAACGAATTTCTTGGGATGTCCGAAGATGAGGCGCGGGCGATAATGGCGGATACCGACATTATTATCAACGGCGCGGGGAATGTGACTTTTAATCCGCCTTTGGAATCGGCGTTGCGGACGAATGTCGTCGGGTCGAATAATATTTTGCAGCTTGCAAGGATGATGTCGCGTCCGTGTTTGGTTCACGTTTCGACTTGTTTTGTGGCGGGCAAGCGTTCGGGCGCGGTTTGGGAAAATGAGCCGGTCGTCGGTTATTTTCCGCGTAAGAATGAACTCGTCGGGACGAATTTCGATGTTGAAAAAGAGATCGAAGACTGTGCGCGTTTGTCGGAACAGGCGCGTCAGGAAGCGGACGACGCGGTGCAGATTGCGAAGTTTCGGGAGCAAGCCAGAAATCGTTTTGAAGAAGAAGGACGCGACCCGGATGATGAATCGGAGTTGAAATCGGCGATTTTCCGTGAGCGGAAAATGTGGATTCGGGAGCGCACGACGGAACTCGGAGCGGAACGGGCGGAATATTGGGGTTGGACGAATATCTATACTTATTCCAAGAGTTTAGCGGAACAGATTATTGCGAAACAAAACGATATTGTGAAGATCCTGGTGCGTCCTTCGATTGTTGAATCGTCGAATCAATATCCGTTTGCAGGTTGGAACGAAGGTTTTACGACGACTGCGCCGTTGATTTTGATTGCTTTGCGCGGACAGCCGATTATTCCTGTTAATGAAAAATTGGTATTGGACGTGATTCCGGTTGATATGGTCGCGGGCGCAATTCTTGGGGCGGCGATGAATGCGCTGATAGATGATAAACCGCCGCTGGTTTTTCAGGCTTCGTCAGGCGATTCGAATCCGAACGATATGAAGCGGATTGTCGGACTTGTCGGGCTTTACAAACGCGATTATTTTAAGGAAAAAGACACGGGAAATAAATTAGTTAATAGTGTCGCGGCGATGATTGAAACCGCGCCGGTAACGCAGAAAACATATGACCGATACTCTGCACCGATGCTCAATAAGTTAGCAAAAAGCGCGAATAGTTTGCTTGATAAAGCCGCACCGACTTGGGCTGGCGGACGGCTTTCAAACATCGTTTCGGACTTGAAAAAATCGGTCGAATCTTTCGAGCAGACGACACAGGAAACGATTGATGCTTTTGCGATGTTCAAGCCGTTTATGATTGATAACGCTTACGAATATCGCTCTGATAATGTGCGTGCGTTGATGTCGCTCGTTAAAGAGAAAGAGAAAAATCTGCTGCCGTGGTATCCCGAAAAATTCGATTGGTATGATTACTGGCTGAAAGTTCATTTTCCCGGAATGCGGAAATGGGTTTTGCCGCAGTTGGAAGAAGATTTGAAAAAAATCGAAAAACGCTCTTACACCTACAAAGATTTGCTCGATTTATTCGACACTTCGGTCAAGCGATTTCCGACGCGAATTGCGATGAAAATCGAGCGCAACGGGCGCAAAGAGCAATATACGTTTGCCGATGTTAAGGAATTAACGCTCCGCGCCGCCGGATTTCTCGCCGAAAAAGGCATCAAGCAAAACGACCGCGTGATTTTGTTTTCGAGCAATATGCCCGAATGGGGAATTTCCTATTTCGGCATTTTGAAAACCGGCGCGACCGCGATTCCGATTGATCCGGCGAGTTCGATTGACGAAATAATTGCGTTTGCCCAAGCCGGCGAAGCGTCGGCGATTTTGATTTCACCGAAACTCGCGGATGAAAATTCAGATTTAGCAGAACGATTGAAAGCGGCGAATTTAAGTCTGAATGTTTTCAATTTCGATGAAGTTTTCGAGATGGAATCGGAAACCGTCGAATCGCGAAGAATCGCGTTGCTGCCGCCGAAAATCTTATCGGGTTCGGTCGCGTCTCTGATTTTTACATCGGGAACGACGGGAACGCCGAAAGCGGTGATGTTGTCGCACAAAAATTTCGTCAATATGATCTCGATGCTGTCGAGCGTTTTGGATATGGACATCACCGACGGCGTTTTGTCGGTTTTACCGATGCATCACACGTTTGAGTTTTCGGCAGGCTTCTTGACGCCATTCTCAAACGGAACACAAATCACCTATCTCAACGAATTGAGCGGCGAAGAGTTGTCCCGCGCGATTGAAAACAATCACGTTACGGGAATGGTCGGCGTTCCCGCGCTGTGGGAAATGCTGCATCGGCGCATCAAAACGCGGATGCGCGAACGCGGTGATTGGTTCGCGGATTTAGCGGATAATCTGATTGATTTCAACGCCTGGATTCGAGACAATACGCCGTTTAATCTCGGTCCGATTGTCTTTTTTCCGATTCATCAGGGAATGGGCGGACGAATGCGCTATCTGATTTCGGGCGGTTCGGCGTTGTCGGAAAAAGTCCAGAAAGACTTGCACGGATTAGGTTTCACGGTTCTCGAAGGCTATGGTTTGACCGAATCCGCGCCGGTTTTGACGGTTACGCGACCGGAAAATAAATTGATTCGCGGCAGCGTCGGCAAACCGCTTCCGGGCGTGGAGGTGAAAATCGAATCGCCGGACGAAAACGGTGTCGGCGAAGTTCTCGCTCGCGGGCAAAACGTGATGCTCGGTTATTTCAACAATGAAGAGGCGACCGAATCCGTAATTCAGGATCGCTGGCTTAAAACGGGCGATTTGGGCAAACTCGATGAAGACGGGAATCTTTTTATCGTCGGACGCTCGAAAGATGTCATTATTGATTCAAACGGCAAAAATATTTATCCAGACGAGATCGAAGATTTATACGGAAAGTCATCTTTTATTAAAGAGTTGTCAGTCGTCGGTCTGACGGACGAAGACGGCGGCGAAAAGATTTCCGCGCTCGTCGTGCCGGATTACGAATTCGACATTGCGCTGTCGCGGTCGAATACAAACAAACGAATCGAGGAACATTTCCGCGAAGTTTCTGCCGGTTTGCCGTTTTTAAACGCGTCAAAATTTTGCATCTCACGCCGTTTGAATTGCCAAGAACCGCGACGCGCAAGGTAAAACGTCCCGAAGTCGCGGCGATGCTTCAAACATTAGAAGAACGCGCGAAAAAGAAAACAAAACAGGTTGCCGAAACGAAAGGCGACGACACCGCGCTTTGGATTCGCAAAGTCGTTGCGTCGGTTTCAAATCGCGCTTTGTCGGAAGTTGATCTGGGCAGCAAACTCGCCGATCTCGGTTTTGATTCGCTGATGTTCGTCGAACTTCAAGCCGCAGTCGAAGACGCGGGCGGACGAATCGTTTCGCCCGACACCCTGAACGAAGTCCAAACTGTCCGCGAGCTTTTAACCGCCGTTCAGCGCGTTGATAAATCGAAAAAACTCGTTGATGAACCGAAAAAGGAAGAACGCACGACAGATGAAATTTTCATTCCGTCAATCGTTCGTCAAGTCGGAAATCAACTGATAGATTTCGCGCAGGACAAAATATACGACAATGTTCTAAACACGAAAATAGAAGGCGAAGCCAACGTTCCGCAGCACACGAATTTCATCGTCGCGCCGAATCACGCCTCGCACATTGACACCGGCTTAGTCAAAAAAGCTCTCGGCAAAGATGTCGCCGAGCAAACCGTCGCGGTCGCGGCGGCCGATTACTGGTTTGATACGAAATACAAGCGCGCCTATATGAATAATTTCACGACGCTTATTCCCAATCGAGCGAACGGGAAGTTTGCGTCAGAGTCTGCGCCACGTTACCGAAATCTTAAAGGAAGGTTACAACACTCTAATTTTCCCTGAAGGCACGCGCACGACGACCGGCGAAATGTCCGAATTCAAACCGATCATCGGCTACCTCGCCCTCAACGAAAAGGTTGGCATTTTACCGATTTATATCTGGGGAACTTTCGAAGCTTTTCCGAAAGGAATGACGATTCCCGCGCAAAAAAGCCTCGGCGCAAAAGTCGGCGCAAAAGTCGGCACATTCCTCGAATACGACGAACTTTTCGAGATGACCAAAGGCGTTCCCAACACCGAAGCCTATCGTCTAATCGCGGCACGAGTCCAATTCGAGATCGAAAATATGCGCGACGGCAAACGCGACAAATTCGATGTCGCCAGCATCAGGAAAAAATGGAAAGCCGAGCGCAGAAAAACACGGAAACAAGAGCCGGTGATTGATGAATAGAAAGTTACTGAGTCCAAATTTTCAGCTATTACGAAACTCTTACATTTGACTGCTCGAAAATAATGTATAAATAACATCTAAGAAACCGTAAATCAAAAAGGTTTGCGGTTTTTTTATCTTTTATTCAAGGGGTTTCGTATTGCAAAATATTATCGGGTTGAAACGCTCAAAAACTAAGGGAATTCAATGGGATACATCAATTGTTATCATCGGATTTCACCTTTTGGCAATTGGTGCTTTTTTCACTTTTAGCTGGCAGAATCTGTTGGCGGCGGTCGTTATCTGGTGGATGACGGGAAGTTTGGGAATCGGTTTGGGTTATCATCGGCTGCTGACGCACGGCGGGTTTAAAACGCCGAAAGCGGTCGAGTATTTTTTAGCCGTCTGCGGAACGCTCGCATTGCAGTCGGGACCGATTCAGTGGGTGACGACGCACCGCATTCATCACGCTTATACCGAAACAGATAACGATCCGCATTCGCCGCGCGACGGTACGTTTTGGGCGCATATCGGCTGGCTGATGCGCGGCACGGCACTTTCGCACGACGACGCGACTGTGAAGCGTTACGCGCCTGATCTGCTCAAAGACAATGTTCTCGTTTTTATTTCGAAATACTTTGTTGTGACGACCTTGATCGTCGGTGTCGCGCTGTTTTTTCTCGGCGGCTGGTCAATGGTTTTGTGGGGAATCTTTTTGCGTCAGGTTTTTGGCTGGCATATGACTTTTCTGGTTAATTCGGCGACGCATTTGTGGGGAACGCGCCGTTTTGAAACGCACGACGATTCGCGCAACAACGGTCTGATCGCCGCTTTGACGTGGGGCGAAGGCTGGCACAATAACCATCACGCGCATCCGCGCTCGGCGCGTCACGGTCTGACGTGGAGAGAAGTTGACATCAACTGGCTGCAAATCAAATTTTTAGAAAAGATTGGTTTGGCGACAAAAATTCACGCTTTTGAACTCGAAAAAGGATCAGAATAAATTTGTGACTATGCGATGCGGAAACGCGCGTGAAGATTCGAGCGAGATGTTTGCGGCAGTTTTGGCGGCGGGCGAAACTGCCGACAAGAAAGAATTTGCCGGCTGGAATACTAACTGTTTGGCGAATTTTGACGAGTTAAAAAAATGAGAACGGTGATTGTTGCGCCGATCACTTTAAAAAAGCGAAATTTCCCGATCGCATTACCTTTTGACAATTCTGGAAAAAAAATTATTTGGCACTCGACCATATTCGCATCGTTGATGAAAGCCGTTTGACCAAAAAGATTTCCGTCCTTAACGATAAAGCATCTGGGCAATTATGTAACCGTTTGCAGGAATTGTTTGCGTATTAAATTGAAATGGCTGAGAAAAAAACAAAAACATCGGCGAAAAAAGCCGCGAAGAAAATTTTAATCACCGGCGGTACCGGATTTCTCGGAACGCATCTTGTTCAGCAGTTTCTCGATGCAGGTGCGAAAAATCTGCGCGTGATGGCTTCGAGCGTTCCAGCTTGGATGACCGATGCGGGCGTTGAAGCCTTTGCCGGTTCGGTGACAGAAATCGAAGATGTCGCGGCGGCGACGAAGAATTGCGAGGCGATTTATCATCTGGCGGGAAAAGTGAGTTTCGATTACGACGGCGCAGCGCAGATGAATCGGCTGCACGTCGAAGGCACTCGGCTGTTATGCGAAGCGGCGAAGGAAAATAAGGTTAAGAATTTTATTCTCGCATCGTCGTCGGGAACTTCCGCCATTAGCGAAACGGCGGAAATGCTGGATGAAACTTATCCGCAGCCGGTCGAGATTTTGACGAAATGGGCTTATTACGCGTCGAAATATTATCAGGAAAAAACGGCTTTGCGGGCGTTTTCGGATAAAGGCGAGCGGTTAGTGATTTTGAATCCGTCGCTGCTTTTGGGAACAGGCGACGAGCGTCTGAGTTCGACGAAAATCGTACTTGATTTTATGGCGCGAAAATTTCCATACACGCCGTCGGGCGGAATGAGTTTCGTTGATACAGCAGACGCGGCAACGGCGTTTGTCAACGCGCTTGATAAAGGCAGACACGGCGAACGCTACTTATTAGGCGCGGCAAATTGGACGGTTGCCGAATTTTTCGGGCGTTTGGAAAGATTGTCAGGCGTGTCTGCTCCGCTAATCAAAGTTCCGAAATCAATTGCCGTCGCCGGTTCAAATTTTATTTCGTCGCTTTATAAAAACTTTAATAAACCCGCGCCTTTTGAAGCATCGGAAGTCGAAATGGGCGAATATTTCTGGTATTTTGATTCGTCAAAAGCAGCAGAAGAATTAAATTTCACAACGCGCGATCCGCAGGAAACTTTGCAAAAAACGATTTCTTATCTGAGAGAAAATTTTCTGGGCGAAGGGGTTTTTAAATGAAAATCAGTGTCGAACGAAAAACTTCGGAAATAAGCATTTATTAGCCACAGATTTACACATATAAACGCGGATTAAATCGAAAGATAAATCTATTAATATTTGTGTAAATCTGTGGCTAAATATTTTTTAAGGATAAGTCGGTAAAAATTTCGGCGGTTTACGCGCATTGGTTTTCTGCTCGAAAGCGTAAGCGAGTTTTAGAAGCGTCGGTTCGCTGAAAGCCCGTCCGAAAAATGTTATTCCGACAGGCAGTTCCTGAACGTAGCCGGCGGGAACGGTAATGCTCGGATAGCCGGAAACTGCCGCGAAACTCGTCATTCCTTCAAACACGCCGCAGTCGCCGTTGACCAAATCCGTCATCCACGCCGTGCCGCCCGAAGGCGCGACAAACGCGTCCAGTTTATTTTTATTCATTACCGCGTCAACGCCGTCTGTCTGCGATAAAAGTTTCGATTTTTGCAAGGCGAGACGATAGGCGCGGTCGGTCAAATCGCCTTTCTTTTGCGCCATTAAAAAGATTTCCTGCCCGAAATAAGGCATCTCCGTGTCGCTGTTGTCATCGTTAAATTTAATTAAATCGGCGAGCGTTTTATATTTTGCATTTCTGTTCGCCAGATATTTGTTCAAATCGGCTTTGAATTCGTAAAGCAAAACTTCAAACTCGGCATCGCCGAATTTGCCGAATGTCGGAAACTCGACATCTATCAAAGTCGCGCCGCCGTCTTTTAAAATTTGCAGATGCGGTTCGACGAGGGCATCAATCTTGGCGTTTTTCCCGAAAACCTGCCGCGCCACGCCGATTCGCATATTTTTCAAACCGTCGGCTCGCAAAAATTTCGTGTAATCTTTCTCGCCCTTCGCGGCTTGCGAAGTGATCGAATCGGTCTTATCGGTTCCGACTAAAACGCCTAAAAGAATCGCCGCGTCTGCCACTGTTCGCGCCATCGGTCCGGCGGTGTCCTGCGAATGTGCAATCGGAATCACGCCGGAACGCGAAACAAGTCCGAGCGTCGGTTTGATGCCGACGATGCCGCACGTTGCCGATGGGCAAATTATCGAACCGTCGGTTTCCGTGCCAATGCCGATTGCCGCGAGATTTGCCGCGATTGCCGCGCCCGTTCCCGCGCTCGAACCGCACGGATTTCTATCCAGAATATACGGATTGCGCGTTTGCCCGCCGCGTCCCGACCAGCCGCTCGAAGATTTTGTCGAACGAAAATTCGCCCATTCCGATAAATTGGTTTTGCCGAGAATAACCGCGCCCGCGTTTCGCAATTGCTGAACAAGAAATGCATCCTGTTGCGGTGTCGGCGCGTTCAATAAAGCCAAACTTCCGGCGGTCGTCTGCATTTTGTCGGCGGTATCAATGTTGTCTTTAATCAAAACCGGAATGCCGTGCAATGCGCCGCGCGATTTTCCCGCTTTGCGTTCCTTATCGAGTTCGGCGGCGATGCGCTCAGCATCAGGATTTGTTTCGATGACCGAACGGATTTTCGGATCAACCTCGCGGATTCGTTCGAGATATTTACCGACGAGTTTTTCCGACGACAATTCGCCAGACTCTATCGCGCTCTGCATTTCGGCGACAGTCGCTTCTTCAAGCTCAAATTTTTCCTTGGAAGAGTTTTTTGAATCGTCGGCTAAAATCATTTTTACACTCAAAATTCCGATACCGCTCGCGGCAGCGGTTTTCAATAAATTCCGGCGGTTGATATTTGTCATAGTGTTTTTTATTTTAATGCTTTTTCTAAATTCGCCCTGGCGGGCGCAAAGTTCGGGTTTATCTGCAAAGCCTTTTGAAACTGCGCGATAGCTTCCGGTCGGCGATTCTGTTCGGCGTAAATTAACCCCAGAGTATTATACGCTTCGGGGAAATTCGGGTTTTGACGAATCACGTCTTCCAGAGTTTTGACAGCTTCGGCGGATTTGCCCTGTAAATGCAGAGCCAGCGCGAGATTGCGCCGGAAGTCCAGATTGTTCGGCGTAATCTCCAACGCTTTTTTGTAAAATTCTTCTGCGTCGGCGTGGCGTTTTTGACGCATTGCGGCAACCGCGATGTTTGAATAAGTTTCGACAAGCCGCGCCTGATCGAAAAAGTTATTCGTGTCGGCGACAATCGCCCGCGCCAGACTTTGCCGCGCCATATTTATATCGCCCTGATTCGTGGCGAGAACGACGAGATTGGCGTAAGCAAGCGTGTCATCCGATTTCAATTCGATGGCTTTTTCAAAGTTGGCACGCGCTTCCGCCGCCTTGTTTTGCCGCATCAAAACGATGCCGTAAGTGTTATACGCGGTTGCCAAAGTCGGATCATTAAGAATCGCTGCGCGGCATTGCATCGCGGCTTCGTCGAGCCGGTTTTTCTTTTCTAAGTAATTGCAAAAATTGTTTTCGACGAAATAATTTTTCGTTGTCACGGCGAGCGTTCGGGTGAACAAAGTTTCGCTGTTTTTCCAGTAAGAAACCTGACTGAAAGCAATGATGGAAAATAAAATTAAAACGATTCCGCAAACGGCGGCGACGACTTTTTTATTCAATTTGAATCGCTCGAAAAGTTCGCCGAAAAGCCATATAAAGGCGATCAGTAAGCCGATATAAGGAACGTATGTATAGCGGTCGGCGAGCGATTGTCTGCCGACCTGCAAAATGCCGATGACCGGAACGAGCGTGCCGAGAAACCAGAACCAGCCGACAAACAGATATTTTCTTCGTTTGATTTGCCACAGGCAGACGGCGGAAACGGAGATTAAAAAAATGAGCGACGCGGCGACTTGAAACAAATTAAAATTGTTGTCGAACGGATACCAAATTCCCAGATTTGCCGGATAAATGAGCATTACGACGTATTTTGCATACGCGAGAACCGCGTTTTGCAGTCGGGCGGAAACGGAAATCAGTTCGGTTGACTGAATCGCGCCGCTCGTGCCTTGCGCCAAAATCGTCAGAACGATTGACGCGGCGGTTAAAACGAAGAAGGGAATTTTCTCTTTTAAAATCGGCAGTAATCTTTGAAAATTCCATTCATCGAATCTTTCCAACGCCCAATAATCGAGCAAAATTAACGTGAATGGCAGCGTTACGAGCATCGGTTTCGCCGCCAAACCGAGCGCGAAACAGAGTAGCGCGAGCCAATAGAATTTATTTTCCTTAATGTTGTTGGCATAGGAAACGTAAAACCAGGTCGTCGCAATCCACAATAAAGTCGAAAGCACGTCTTTGCGCTCGGCAACCCACGCAACCGATTCGACGTGCGCCGGATGAACGGCGAAAATGGCGGCGACAATCGCGCTTTTCCAGAACGCGCCGGTTAATCGTTTGATTAAAAAAAACAGCAGAATCGAATTGGCGATATGAAACGCGACGTTGACGGCGTGATGTCCGCCCGCGCTTAAACCGAACATATTTGAATCAATCTGGTGCGAAATCCAAGTCAGCGGATGCCAGTTTGACGAGTGAAAAGCGGTCAAAGCCCATTTGAAATTCGTCAAATTCACGCCGCGCGAAACATACGGATTGTCAATAATATAAGGGTCGTCGTCAATGTTGATAAAGTCGAACGAAACGACCTGCGCGTAAATGGCGAGCGTTAAAATCGTCAACCCGAGCGCGACGATCAGGTTTTTATTTATCTCGTAAAAAGAAGATTCGGTTTTCGGCATTCAATTATTTTGCTGCTGTTAAATGTATTGGACTTGCAAGCGAAATTTCCCGCATAATAATCAAGAAACTAAAGGAGCAATCACAAATGGTCAATAAAATTTCGGCTTTATTCTTAATTGGATTTTTACTTTTGCCGAGCGCGACGGTATTTTCAAATGTTACAAAAGAAACCGCCGACAAGCAATTTGAAACCTTGGCGAATAGATACGTCGCCGAGTTGATGGAAAGAAATCCCGAATGGGCGACGCAGTTAGGCGAGCATAAATACGACAACCGTTTGAATGATTATTCGCTTGAAGGCGTAAAGAAAGACCGCGCTTTCTCGCAGAAATATCTCGACGATTTGAATAAAATATCGTTCAACAAACTGAGCAAAGTCAACAATGTTGACGCGCGAATTTTGCGGGAAAATCTCGAATACAGCATTTTCAGCACGGATGTTTTGCGCGAATACGAATGGAATCCGATGAATTACAACGCGGGTAATGCGATAAATAATTTGATTTCGCGTGATTTCGCGCCGCTCAAAGAACGCCTGACGAACGCGAAAAGTCGGCTCGAAGCGATTCCGAATGTGATCGCCGCCGCAAAAAAGAATCTGAAAAATCCGCCGCGCATTTATACGGAAACGGCGATTGCGCAGAATAAAGGCGTGATCGGTTTGATAAACGGCGATTTGCAGATGTTCGCCGACCAAGCCGGAATGAAAACGGAACTCGCGCCCGCGCAGGAAAAAGCCGTCGCCGCTTTGACCAAATACGGCAAATGGCTCGAAACGGATTTGCTGCCGCGCTCGACGGGCGATTTTCGGCTCGGCGACGCGAAATATCGGCAGAAATTAAAATTCGCGCTGTCGTCCGATATGTCGAAGGAAGATTTGCTCAAACGCGCCGAAGCGGATTTGAAAGCGACGCAGGATCGAATGTTTGAAGTCGCGCAACCACTCTTCGATAAACTGAATGTTAAAAATGCTGTTCTTATGGGATCAGAAGATTGGATTACAAAACTTACCATCAAAACTGTTCTGGACGAACTCTCTAAAAAACATCCGACGAATGAAAATATCGTTAAACAGGCGAGCGGCGATTTGCAGGAAACGACGGATTTTGTTCGCAAAAACAATCTCGTCACCGTTCCGACCGAGCCGGTGAAAGTTATCGAGATGCCGGAATTTGCGCGTGGTTCGTCGGTCGCTTACTTTGATTCGGCGGGTCCGTTTGAGAAGAAAAACGACACTTATTTTACGATTTCGCCGACTCCGAATGATTGGACGGAACAGCGTAAAGCGTCGTTTTTCAAGGAATATAACGATTATATGCTGCAGGATTTGACGATTCACGAAGCGATGCCGGGACATTATCTGCAAATTATGCACTCGAACCAATTTAAGGCTCCGACCGCGATCCGCGCTTTGTTTTCGAGCGGTTCATTCGTCGAAGGCTGGGCGGTTTACGCCGAGCAGTTAATGGCGGAAAAAGGTTACGGCGGCGCGGAAGTCGAGATGCAGCAGTTGAAAATGAAGCTGCGCGTGATTATCAACGCCATTATTGACCAGAAAATTCATACGGCGGGAATGACCGAAAAAGAAGCGATTGATTTTATGATGAACGAAGGTTTTCAGGAAGAAGGCGAAGCGGCGGGCAAATGGAAACGCGCTCAACTGTCGTCAACGCAGCTTTCCACATATTACGTCGGCTCGGTCGAAGTCAACGATTTACGCAAAGCCTACGAAGCGAAAAACAAAGGCAAAGCTGATTTGAAACAAATGCACGACTTGATGCTTTCGTTCGGTTCGCCGCCCGCGAAATATGTGAAGGAAATGCTCGGATTATAAAATGCAAAAAGGCGCGAAGTTTAATTTCCAAACTTCGCGCCTTAAATTTTTTGTTTCTCCGAATTTCTAAACCGAGGCTCTTTCCAAATCGGTAACTCGATTATTTATCCTGACCTGTTCGCCCGCGATTTGATTAACCGACTGGTTATTCAAGCGCATCTCTTTTTCTATTCTTTTTTGACCTTCCTGAATTTCGGTAACCGCTTCTTCAAGTCTAACTTGCCCTTGCTTCAATTCGGACACATCATGTTTTAATTCGGATACATCTTGCTTCAATTCGGACATATCTTGAATCTTGTCTTAACTCGGATACATCATGCTTCAATTCTTGTATATTAGTAACGCTCTTGGTAACCAAATCGAAAAGTTGGTTGAATTGATTGTCGGTCATAATTTCCTCTTTAGAAAAGCTTTGACTAACATACATCAGAAAACAAATTTCTTCAAATTTTTCCGACCGCCGATTCCGGCTCCTTGCTTGGCGCGGTTTCCATTTCCTCGTAATAATTCGGCAGAAGTTTCTGTCCGCGTTGGCGGAAAATTCTTGAACGGAATATGTTTAGACGATGAAATCTGAATTGAAACGAAGTTGCCAAAACGCCGAAGCCGTAGCGCACCGAGCGCGAGAAATTGATTGAGGAAGATTCGTCGGCGTAGCGCGTCGGGCAGGAAATTTCGCCGACTTTGTAGCCGAAAAAGACGATTTGCGCGATCATTTCGTTGTCGAAAACGAAATCGTCCGAGTTTTCTTCGAGCGGCAGACTTTCCAGAACTTCGCGGCTGAACGCGCGAAAGCCGGTGTGATATTCCGAAAGTTTATAGTTCATCAAAAGATTTTGCACGAGCGTCAGAAAGCGGTTGGCGACGTACTTATAAACGGGCATTCCGCCTTCGAGTGCGCCTTTGCCGAGAATGCGCGAACCCATCACCGCGTCGTATTCGCCAAACGCAATCATTCCCGCCATCGGCGTAATAAGGCGCGGCGAATATTGATAATCGGGATGCACCATCACGACAATATCCGCGCCCAGCCGCAGTGCTTCGCGGTAACAGGTTTTCTGGTTGCGCCCGTAACCGAAATTCTGCGCGTGACGAAACACCCTTAAACCCAGTTGATTTGCTACTTTTACCGTCTCGTCCGCGCTCGCGTCGTCAACCAGTATGATTTCGTCCACAAACTCGCGCGGAATCTCCGAAACCGTTTGCAGAAGAGTTTTTCCGGCGTTGTAGGCAGGCAATACGACGACGATTTTTCGATTATTAATCATATCCGCAAACGTGACACATCATTTATTTAATTCGCTTCAAACTTCCGTCCGCGCTGATTTTGCGCGACTTTATCTTGGCGACCGATTCGGCTTTAGAAAAGGCGCGTAAGAAATTTTCGCCCAGAACTTTGCGGATTTCCTGCTCAGTGTAGCCGCGTTTAAGCATTTCATAAGTTACCAACGCCAAATCTTCCATTCCGTTCATTCCATCCGGCAAAAACGGCACGCCGTCGAAATCCGAACCGAGACCGACCGAATCAATTCCAGCGATTTTTTTGATGTGGTCAATATGGTCAACGATGCGCGTGTAGGGCGCGATGTAAATCGGGTTGGCGGCAAGCAACTGGCGTTCGGCTTCGTTGAAACCTTGCGCGTCCGTTTTGAATTGTTCCTTGAGCGCGTCAATCTGCGGTTTCAATTTTGCAGTGCGTTCGTTTTCTTCTTTGTTGGTTCGCGCGTCTAAAAAAGACGGGTAAAAGTTTATCATCACCACGCCGCCGTTCTGCGCAATGCGTTTCAAAATGTCGTCCGGCACGTTGCGCGTGTGGTCGTTTACGCCGCGTGCGCCCGAATGCGAAGCGATAATCGGCGCGGTCGAAACGTCTAAAACATCCGACATTACTTTGGTTGAAACGTGCGAAATATCCACGAGCATTCCGAGGCGATTCATTTCGCGCACGACTTCTTTGCCGAAATCCGACAAGCCGTTATTTTTCGGCTCGTCGCGGTGCGCATCTGCCCAATCGCTCGAAACATTGTGCGTCAAAGTCATATAACGTACGCCGAGCCGATAAAAATTTCTGAGCGCGAACAGTGAATTTTCGATGACATAACCGCCTTCGATGCCCATCAGAGCGCAAATTTTATTTTGCTTTTTCGCATGGCGAATGTCTTCGGCAGTCGTGCAGAATGTTAATTCGTTTGGGTGACGTTCAATTTCGCGCATCGTCGCGTCAATCAAATCCATCGCCCGCCGCATTTTTCCGCCTTTTTGATAATCGGTGCCGGATGTATAAATCGAGAAAAATTCCCCGGTGATGCCCGATTTTTTGAATCGGTTTAAATCCGTGTGAAACGGGTCACCGTCTTTGTGAAATTTGCCGACCGAATCAGTTGCCAGATTGAAATCGTCGTCCATCATCGGCGACGGGATATCGTTGTGTCCGTCAACAATTATAGCCTTGCGGTGAATTTTCAGAGCCTTTTCCCAGATTTTCGGGTCGGCATCTTTCGGCATCGTCTGGGCGTTGATTTGATTGATGAATGAACAGAAAAAAATAATTAACAGCAGCGATGAAATAATTTTATTTTTCATAAGAATTTGCGATAAGTTTAACTCTTTTCACATATTTTGGCGAGAAAAAAAAGGGAACAGTCCTTTCGAACTGTTCCCGAATAATTTCCGAGGAGAGAAAATATTAATTACCAATTGCGGCGATTGCGGCGATTGTGATTGTTATTGCGGTTATAATCACGATTATTGTAGCGATTATCGCGGCGGTCATAACGATCACGGGCATTTCGTCTGCGATTGTTGTATAGCCAATACTGCTGACGCTGCCACTGACGACGCTGCCATTCAGAAACGCGCCGATTTTGCCGTCTTCGGTTTTGATACTGATAAAGGCTCGATGAACTATTGCTGCGCCGATTTTCCCAACGCCGATTGTTGTTTTGCGCACTGCTCGTGACGACAAAAATACTCAAACAAAATGCCGCCGCTGAAACTGCTATCCCTAACTTTTTAATTAAATTCATAGTTTTCTCCAAAAAAAATAGATTTGGGAAGAGTTTTTATCATTCTGAACAGTGATGAAAAGTTTGCGCGGTGAGTTGTCATTTAAATATTTGCGGAAGATTTTACTGACTTTAATGAAAATAATGGTGGATTGATTGTTATAAATTGTTGTAAAATAGTAAAAGTGATTTTACTATTGATAAAATTGCTTCACAGTTATACGAGCACGCTCTATTTAATTATAAAATGCTTATCGCTGAATCTGTTGAGTTTAGCTCGGCAAACCGCCATTAACTCCAAAATGCGCTAATTTCGTTTGTGACCTTGCCTGTTACCAGACAATTCTTTATGACTCAAAAGAAAAATTGTTTTCTCCAGTCTTCAACAGTCGCCGAAAATCTGCAAACCGATCAGGGTAAAAAGGATTTTGGCGCGGTGCTTGAGAGTGAAGCGAAATATCGCGGCTTTATCGAAAATCTATCGGTGATGTTTTATGCTGTCGAACCGCTTCCGCCTTACGCGCCGATTTATATCAGTCCGGCTTTTGAGCAATTTGGTTATCCGCTCGAAGATTGGCACGGAAATCTGGATTTGTGGACACGGATTTTACACGACGCTGACCGCGAGCGAATTTTAAATAAAATCAGCGCGGCTTTGGAATCAGGCAAAGAAACCGATTTTGAATATCGGTTGATTGCAAAAAACGGCGATGTTCACTGGGTTAGTGATCGAGGTTCTTTCGTGCGTGACGATAAAGGAAACATCGTCTGCTGGCAGGGAATAATTCTGGATATTACCGAACGCAAGCTCGGCGAACAGAAATTACAGCACAGCGAAAAACTTTACCGCACGCTGGCTCAAACTATCCCGCAATCCGCTGTCATAATTTTCGATCTTGATTTACGCTACACGCTTGCCGAGGGCGGCTTGCTTAAAAAACACGGTTACTCGAAAGAAATGCTTGAGGGGAAAACCTTATACGAAGTTTTTCCGGCGGCAATCAGCAAAAAATGGGCAAAGCATTACCGACGCGCACTGAAAGGCGAAACTGTTGAACTGAAACAGGAAACTATATCGGGCTGTTATCAAATTTACGTCGTTCCGGTCAGAGATGAAACAGGCAAAATCTTTGCCGGAATGGTGATGTGGAACGACATTACGACACAGAGGGCGTTTGAAAATATTCTGCTTGAATCGGAGAAACGCTATCGGGATTTGAGCGAAAAAAGCCTCGGTTTCATTTGTACGCACGACCTCAAAGGAAAATTGCTTTCCATTAATTCGGCGGCGGCGAAAAATTTGGGTTACGAGCCGGAAGAGTTAATCGGCAGACAGATGCAGTTGCTGGTTGCGCCCGCCGAATCGGAGTTTTTTGAGGTTTATCTGGATCGCATCAAAACCGACGGCGAATTTTTCGGTTCGTTTCGCGTTCTCGCTAAAGATGGCAAAGAACGCATTTTGCGATTCAGCAATACGCTCTACAAGGAAGCGGGAAAACAACCTTATGTATTGGGCAGCGCGCAGGACATCACCAAACTAAAACGCGCCGAACTGGAGCTTCGCGCGTTATTCGAGGCGATGAGCGACATAATTATCGTTTTAGATAAAAATGGTCTTTTTCTGAAAATCGCTCCGACCAAATCAAAACTTTTGTGTCAGCCGCCCGAAGAATTAATCGGCAAAACTCTTGACGAAATTTTTACTGCCGAAAAAGCCGAAGAACTTCTCAAATTAATACAGCTCTCACTCGAAACCAACCAAACACAAAAGCTCGAATGTATGCTGCCGGTCGGCGAACGCGAAATCTGGATCGTTGCGACAGTTTCACCGATGACCGCCGATACAGTAATTTTCGTAGCACGTAATATCACCGAAAAAAAACACGCGGAGCAGGAACTTCAGGCGAGCAGCACGCTCCTCAGCGGTTTAATCGAAGGCACACCCGATGCTGTTTTCGTCAAAGATTTGGACGGGCGTTATTTGATGATAAACGCGCTCGGAGCGGAGTTTGCCGGTATAACGACAAAAGATTTTATCGGGCGAACCGATGCGGAAATTTATCCCGACAGCACAGCCAAACAGTTTACCGATGCCGACGAATTAGTTTTGGTAAGCGGAAAAACACACACCTTTGAAGGACTTGCCAATGCCGCTGACGGAAGCGTTCACACTTATTTAGTGACGAAAGCCGCGTATCGTAATCCGCAGGGAGAAGTCGTCGGTTTGATCGGCATTTCGCACGACATCACCGAGCGCAAACGGGCGGAAGAAGCCTTACGGGAAAGTGAAATTCGCTATCGTGCGCTGTTTGAAAATGCTAATGATTTAATTTATGTTCACGACCTCGGCGGAAATTACTTGTCAATCAACAAGGCGACCGAACGCGTTTTCGGATATACGTATGAAGAAGCTTTAAAGATGAATTGGCGGCAAGTCGTGGTGCCGGAACAATTAAATCGCGCCCGACGAATGCTGGCGGACAAACTTGCCGGAAGCTGGCAGACGGCTTACGAAATTGACTGTATTGCCAAAAACGGGCGGCGCGTAACGCTCGAAGTTAACAGCAGCGCGATTTATAAAAACGGCGTTCCCGTCGCCATTCAGGGCATTGCCCGCGACATCACCGAGCGCAAACAAACCGAAGCGGCGTTAAAGGAAAGCGAAGAGCAATATCGAGATTTAATTGAAAACGCCAACGATTTGATTTACACGCACGATTTACGCGGAAATTTCACGTCGCTTAATCGGGCGGGCGAATCAATTACCGGCTACAGCCGCAATGAAGCGTTAAGAATGAATATCGCGCAGGTCGTCGCGCCTGATTTTCTCGATGCCGCACGCGTAATGATTGCCAACAAAATCGCGGGCGAAACGGCAATGACTTACGAGTTGGAAATTGTCGCCAAGCAAGGCAACCGCGTTTCGCTCGAACTTAGCTCGCGGGTGATTTACCAGCGAGGAAAACCAATCGGCATACAGGGAATCGGGCGTGATATTACCGAACGCAAACGTGTCGAATCGTCGCTCATTAACAGCGAACGGCTTTATCGTCTGCTCGGCGAAGGAATTATGCACCAGATTTGGACGGCGTATCCTGACGGTAAATTTGGTTATTTCAACGGTCGCGCACTTGAGTATTTGGGAAGCACTTCCGAACAAATGCAGAACGAAAGTTGGGATTCAGCCATTCACCCGGAAGATTTGCCCGAATGCCGCGAAAAATGGACGCATTCACTCGAAACCGGAGAAGATTACGAAGTCGAGTTTCGACTCAGGCGAAACGACGGAATTTATCGCTGGTTTCACGCCCGCGCCACTGCCGGACACGACGGCGAAGGAAAGGTTATTATCTGGTTCGGAACAAACACTGACATTGATGACCAGAAATTAGCGGAAGCGAAACTGAATCATATCGCCGGACACGACACTCTGACGAACTTACCGAATCGCGCCAGATTTATGGATCATCTCGAACGCGCCGTCAACCGCACAAAACTCAGTCCGACATACCGCTTCGCCGTGCTTTTTCTTGACCTCGACCGATTTAAAGTTATTAATGACAGTCTCGGTCACACGACGGGCGATAAATTACTGGTCGCGCTTGCCAAGCGGCTGGAAGAATGCGTGCGCCCGAACGACATTGTTGCGCGGCTAGGCGGCGATGAATTTACCATCTTGCTCAACAATGTCAACGAATCTGCCGACGCGGTGACAGTTGCCAATCGTCTTTTACAAAAATTCACCGAACCGTTTAATCTCGATTCCTACGAAGTTTTCACCTCAGCGAGCATCGGGATTATTATCTCCGACGAAGTTCTGCGCCAGCCGGAAGATTTTCTGCGCGACGCGGATACGGCAATGTATCGGGCAAAAGCCGCAGGCAAATCGCGCTACGAAATTTTCGACCGGGAAATGCATATCCGTAATATGAATCTTTTGCAGCTCGAAAATGATTTGCGAAGGGCAATCGAGCAAAATGAATTTCGGGTTTTCTATCAGCCGATAATCGAACTCGGCACCGGAGAAATTCACGAATTTGAAGCGTTGATACGTTGGCAGCATCCGCAATACGGTTTGGTGATGCCGAACGATTTCATCGGCATTGCCGAAGAAACCGGTTTGATAATTCCCATCGGCAGATGGATTCTCGAAGAATCTTGCCGGCAAACCGCCGAATGGCAGAAAATACTCGGTTTGAAAGATTCGCTCAGCATCAGCGTCAACCTTTCTGCCAAACAACTGATGCATCCGAAGCTGATCGAGCAAGTCGGCGAAATTCTGGCGAAAACCAAACTTAATTCGAAATGTTTGAAGCTGGAAGTGACGGAAAGTATGGTGATGGAAAACAGCGAAAAGGCTTTGTCGGTTATTTCTGAGTTAATTAAACAGGGAATTTCGCTTTCGACCGACGATTTCGGAACCGGCTATTCGTCCTTGAGCTATCTGCATCGCTTTCCGTTCAATCGTCTGAAAATTGACCGTTCATTCGTCGGTAAAATGGATACTGACCAGAAAAGCGAAGCCATCGTGCGAACAATCTTACTGCTCGGACAAAACTTGAATATCGAGGTCGTCGCCGAAGGAATCGAAACCGAAGCACAGCTTGAAAGCCTATTGAGCTTAGGCTGTCAAATCGGTCAGGGCTTTCTGTTTTCCAAGCCGGTTAATGCCGAAACCGCCGTGTGTTTGTTAGGCGATAGTTTGCTGAATAATAACATACCGTTTTATGAAAAAATGGGCGGTCATGACGTGGTTGAGGTTAGCAAAATCCAATAATTCGGCTGATGGAAAACATTACAAATTTTTAGAATTAAGTTGTGAGAATCGCGCCGATGTCATAATTATGTGTTGCGAAATCGCGGTTTGTGCGATGGATATCAGGACTTTGGAAAGAAAAACCGAGTAAAGAAATTAATTACGAAAAAGAAGAATACGCTCTGTTGACAAAACAAAGCGTATTCTTCTTTTTCCGATTATTATTTCGCCGCCGTATTTTTATCGCGAGGCTTGGCGTTTTTTACGTATTTGTCGAACCAATTTATCATTTCAAATAAGGTGTGTTCGGTAGATTCTTTCGCTGAATAGCCGTGCGCTTCGCCGGGCAGCATTACGAGTCTGGCAGTTCCGCCCGTTCCCTGCATTGCGGCGAAAAGACGTTCGGACTGAATCGGGAACGTCCCTTGATTGTTGTCGGCTTCGCCGTGAATAAGTAGCAGCGGTTCGTTGATTTTGTCGGCGAAAAAGAACGGTGAAATGTCGGTGTAAAGTTTCGTCGCTTCCCAGAAATTGCGGATTTCGCCTTGGAAACCGAACGGCGTTAGAGTTCGATTGTACGCGCCCGAACGCGCGATTCCGGCGCGGAACAAATCCGTGTGCGCCAGCAGATTCGCCGTCATAAACGCGCCGTAAGAATGACCGCCGACACCGACGCGTTCCGGATCGGTCACGCCCATTTCGACCGCTTTATCAATCGCCGCTTTCGCACTATCGTTGATTTGCTGAATAAAAGTATCGTTTTTCGTGTTGTTGTCGCCGACAATCGGCATTGTCGCGTTATCCAAAACGGCGTAACCCAAAAGCGCGAAAAACAGATGCGAATAACCGCCGATGCTCGTAAAGCGATTGGTCGAACCGGAAACCTGTCCGGCAACCGACGCGTTCGTGAATTCTAGCGGATAAGCCCAAACGACCGTCGGCAACTTCGTGCCTTCCTTATAATTCGGCGGCAGGTAAAGCGTAAACGACAAATCAACGCCATCGGCGCGTTTGTATTTAACAAGCTTTTTCGTAATTCCGCGCAGTTGCGGCGCGGGATCGGCAAAGTTTGTTAATTTCTGCGGCGCGGCTTGTTCGCATTTAGCATTTGGCGGGCATCCGAAACGCAAATATAAATTCGGCGGATCAAGCGGCGATTCTTTGCGCGTGATAAACTGCATTGCGTCCGCCGTTTTTAATGCCACGAAACTTTCAAAATCAGTATTCAACGAACGCCATATTTCCTGCGTTTTCAAATCCTTCAAATTCATTCGCCGCAGAAAAGGTCTGTCGCCTTCGGGCGACGCGCCCAAACCCGTTAAGAAAATTTCATCACCGTTCTGCTGAATCACGCTAAATCCGTTCGGCAATCTTTTCGTGATCGGCTGCCCGATGTCGTTGTAGCGGTCGGAGGCGTTCAAATCGGAAATCAATTTCGGCGCGGCTGACGGATTGCGATAATCCATCGCGTATAAACGACGTTGGCGCGAATCGCGGTTGAAATCGCTGAACAGCATTAAGCCGTCTCGTTCGCCGAAACTTTTGCCTGCCAATCTTTGCTGAATTTTGACGATTTCCGTCGGCGAGCCGGAAAACGGCGCGGCGATTTTCACCAATTTATCGCGGAATTCGGCTTTCGTTTTCGGATTGCCGCCGTCTAAGGCTTCCGCCCAGACGAGCGTCGCGGCTTCGGTCGGAATCCAGTCGAAACTGCGCGGCGCGGTCGTCACGCCGTTGGACGGAATATTGTCCTGAAGCGGCACGTCGGCGACTTTATAGACGACTTTGCCGTCCAAATCCCAAACTTCGACGGTTTGCGGAAAATCTCCGGCGGGCAAAAGATACGAAAACGGGCGCGTGATGCGCGAAACGAGAACGTAATTTCCGTCCGGCGAAATGTCCGCCGTTTCGAACATTGCGGGTTTCCCGATGTCGTTAATCATTCCCTTGACCGACACCATCGCCAGTTGCGAAGTCGCGTAATATTCAAATAAAGTTTCGTCATTCGGGCTTTTGAGTAAATCCTGATACGTCGGAATCGAGCCGCTTCTGCCGGTTGTTTCCTGAATATTCGGCGCAATCGGCGTGATGTTTTGATACGGCGGTGCGACGGCGCGTTTGGTCGGAATCAGATTGACGAGCAGACTTGTTCCATCGGGCATCCAAGAAAATCCGTTGAAAGCCGTGTTGATGCGAACGTTTTTAAACATTTTCGCCTTGCCGCTTGCCACTTCAATAATCCAGAGTTCGATACCGTCGGCAACGATGTTTCCCGCCGCGATATATTTGCCGTCCTGACTCCACTGCGGCGAAATTATCTTCGCGCCGTTTGGCAGATCAACGGCAGTTTCCTTGTCGTCGGCAATGTTTTTCAACGTCATTTTGACGAAATACGGCTGGCGATGATTGCCGTTTGTCAGCGGATTGACGCGCTGACCGGCGAGCCGCAGCATCGGCTGTGAAAGCTCGGCAATCGAAGGATAATTGAGCGGTTCGAGCAGCAGAATCTTATCCTTTGCCGGACTAATCGAAGTTTGCGGAATCGCCGGAGCGTTCAAAACGTCAAGAATATCTTGCGGTGGTTTTTGATAAGTCGTAGTCTGCGCGAAAGCGTTGACCGAGATGATCAATACGAAAAGCAGGACTGAAATTTTTTTGTTCATATTTATGATTAGAAAATAATTCGGAATGTTTTTAAAGTCGGCTTGGAAAATCTTACGCCAATATCAATCGCCAATTGATAATTTTGCTGTTTTTACGGTGAATATAACTTTTTCACCGTGAATATGGACTTTTCACGCTGCATATAGGTTTTTCACGCTGCATATAGAAAATTCACGTTCCACACAGCTTTTTCACAGTCCACATAGCTTTTTCACAGTCCACATGGAGTTTTCACGCTCCACATGGGATTTTCATGCTCCACATAGACTTTTCACAGCCCACATGGAAGTTTATGGTGAAAAAATCATTTTGTTAATTCATTTGTTGGGTTTCAATGCCTTCAAAACTCCGGCGGCGATGTTTGGAATGATTTCGCGTTCATTGGCGAAGTTTTCGGTGAAAATGACCAGCACGAATTTTTGTCCGTCGGCGGTTTCGATGTAGGCGGCATCGTGGCGCGTTTTCGATGTCCAACCGGCTTTTGACCAGAGTTTCGCGTCCTTTAAATTCAACTTGTTGAGCGCGATAGCCGTAAAGCCGTGCGCCTGATCGTCTGCGTCTTTGCTCGTTCCCGAAAAATCGCGTTTGAGCAGGTTCATCATCTGGCTGCTGCGTTCGGGCGAGACGATGTTGCGCAGAGCGATTTCCGCCAAAAGTCTGGCGGTCGCGTTCGTCGTCAGCATATTGCGGTTTTTGCCGTCGTATCGAAACTGCCGCTCGCGCCCATAAGCGTCTTCGCAAAATGTTTTTTGATTGACATTGATGTTCTCGTAACCGAGCGATTCATAAAGGCGATTGACCGCATTGCGCTTGTACGCGAACATTTCGAGTTCCTTCGGCGAAAGCTCCGCGCCGCTCGACGTTTCAGTCAAAACGTCAACGATATATTGCGTCGCATCATTCGACGAATCAACGATCATATCTTTCAAACCGCGCTCCATTTCCGGCGTGAACGATTTTATTTTGCCCGCTTCGAGCCATTCGTGCATCGCCGCCAGATAAAATAATTTAACGACGCTCGCCGGATAAATTTTCTGCTCGCCGCGATAACTCGCCCATTTTAAATTTTTCGCATCGCGCAAATCAATCAAAGTCGCGGCAACATCATTCGCCGAAACCTTTTTCACTGCAAAATCTTTCAGCGTGTCGCCGACCGCTTTATCGAGCAGCGTCTGCAAAGCGGGCGAAGCGTTCAGGCGAATCGGCTGATAATTTTTCGGCGGAATAATTTTGGCGATCCGACTGCGCTGGGCGCGAATATTCATCGAGAAAAAGCTGACCAAAAGCAGGCATAATAACAGTGAAACAGATTTTTTCATGGAAAACTCCTTGGGAAGTCTTTACGGAAAGGTTTCATAGAGTATAAACGAAAAGCGGTCTGCAAAAAATGCAAAAGGAAAATTTGTCGAAAATGGCTGATGAAAAACTAGTTCGCGGCATCAATCGCTGGGATTTGACGGCGATTGCCGTCAATACGATTATCGGCGCGGGAATTTTCGGGTTGCCGTCGAAAGTATACGCGATAATCGGCGGTTACAGCCTTTTGGCGTTTGTCGTCTGCGCCGTTATCGTCGGTTTTATCGTGCTGTGTTTCGCCGAAGTTGCCAGCCGTTTCCGCGAAACCGGCGGAATGTATCTTTACGCCAGAGAAGCGTTCGGCTCGGTCGTCGGCTTTGAAGTCGGCTGGCTTTACTGGGTTGTCCGCGTCACGACTTTTGCCGCCAACTGCAATTTACTTCTGGCGTATCTCGGATTTTTTCTGCCGACGGCGAACGCGGGCGCAACCAGAATCGGTTTGATCTGCGCCATCGTTTTGATTTTAGGTTTCGTAAATTTTCTCGGTGTTAAAGAATCGGTAATTCTGACGAATATCTTTACCGTCGGAAAAATTGTTCCGCTGCTCGTTTTCTCGGCGGTCGGTTTGTTTTTCATCGAGCCGAACAATTTCAGCTTCGCCAATTCACCCGATTACAATTCGTTTTCGAGCGCGGTTCTGCTGCTGATTTACGCCTACGTCGGCTTTGAAGCGGC
Organism: Pyrinomonadaceae bacterium; assembly: GCA_963761145.1. Lineage (GTDB taxonomy): Bacteria > Acidobacteriota > Blastocatellia > Pyrinomonadales > Pyrinomonadaceae. Next base: position 493,201 of record CAVXFU010000001.1, on the reverse strand, counting down.
GGTAATTCCGGCGGGCGAAACCAAAGACCCGCAAAAAAACGTGCCGTTCGCGCTGATCGCCGCGCTCGTGTTTTGCGCTTTACTTTTTATCATCATTCAAATTGTGTCCATCGGAACTCTGCCCGAACTAGCCAAATCAGAACGCCCGCTCGCCGATGCCGCCGGAAAATTTATGGGCAATTTCGGCGCGGCGTTTATCGCTGTCGGCGCGTTGATTTCGATTCTCGGCAACCTAAACGGCGGATTTTTAGCCGCTTCGCGCATTCCGTTTGCGATGGCGGAACAACGCGAATTGCCACGCATAATCGGCAAAACGCACGCAAGGTTCAAAACGCCGTATGTTTCGCTTTCAATAACCGCGATTGTAATGTTGCTTTTAACCATCCAATCATCGTTCATCTCGGCGGTCGCCATCGCAACCATCACGCGCCTTTTAGTTTATGCGACGACGTGCGCGTCTTTGCCCGTTTTCAGAAACAAATCCGATGCGCCCGAAGCGAAATTCCTCGCGCCATTCGGCATCGCCGCCGCTGTTTTATCTTTGCTTTTAATCGTCTGGCTTTTGACAAATGTAGATTTCAAAAAGGAAGGATTAGCGATTTTGGTCGCGATAATAGTCGGGTTAATTGTTTATTTCGCCTATCGAATATTTTCCGCAAAAAGTGAAACAGCGGAAAGTTAAATCTTTCGATGACGGTTCCGACCGGTTTGATTAAATGTTAATTTGTATTTCTCAGGACGGCAGCTTTTCATAAATCAAACGCAGACCGTCGAGCAATAAATTTTCTTCGATTATTTGAATTTTTGATGAACTTTCACGGATTAAATTAGCAAAACCGCCGGTGGCAACGATTTGCGCCGGTTCGCCGAGTTCGCCGAGCATCCGTTCGATAATGCTGTCAACAAGTCCGACACAGCCGAAATAAATTCCCGCTTCGATTGCTTTAAGCGTCGAATTGCCGATCACGCTTTCCGGTTTTTTGATTTCGATTTGCGGTAATTTTGCCGTTTTCTGAAAAAGCGATTCGCTCATCAAACGCATTCCAGGCGCGATAATTCCGCCTAAAAATTCGCGTTTTGAATTAACCGCGTCAATGGTCGTCGCCGTTCCGAAGCTGCCAACAATACACGGCGCGCCGAATTTTTCCGCCGCCGCAAAAGCGTTTATCAGACGGTCAACGCCCAAATTCTCCGGCGGAAAATAATTGATTTTTAGATTGAAATCGAAAGTATTATCAACGAAAATCGGTTCGAGTTTGAATTGATTGTTGGAAAATTCGCGGTAAGCATTGTGCATTTCGGGAACGACCGAAGAGATAAGGACGGCGTGAAATGATAGATATAATTTTGTATTGAAAATCTCGTCGGCAATTTGAGTTTGAACGGTTGGAACGGTGAATTTTTCGAGAAGCGAATCGTCTTTGAAAATGCCGAATTTGGTAAACGTGTTGCCGATGTCAATTGCGAGAAGCATAGTAAAAAGTAAAAAGCGGAAATTGGTTTATCTTACCAATTTCCGCTTTTAATATTTAACCTTGCAGCGGCAAACCGTCGTAAACAACCAGCCAGCCGTTCTTTTTGCTCGTTCTTAAACTTTTCATAAACCATTCCATCGCTTTCGCCGGATCGTCGTAAATCTGCACCGAAGGATTGTTTTCGCGCGGGTCAACGCGGCAAATTGCGCCGCCTTCGCTGGCGGTTTTCACGCACAACAGCGCGACCATATTATTTTTCGACAAAACAGCGGTGCGCATCTGAACTTCGCCGAATTCTTCTTCGTCAAAATCCTCAAAATCTTCCAAATCCTTCTCGAAATCTTCAAATTCCAAATCTTCAGGGTCTAAATCAAATTCGTTTTTCATAAAATTGTTGTAAAATTCAATATAAAGGCTATTTACAAATTACACTTTTGCGCGGCGGAATTCAATCAGCTAAATGTTTCGCAGTTTTTCCACGTCGCCGGCTTGGATAATTTTTACTTCGCCGCTCGCCGTTTCGACTCGTAACGCGCCATTTTCCTCCAAACCGCATGTCGTACCGTAAATTGTTTCGTTTCCCAAATTCACCCTGACAACTTTTTCGCTGAAATAAGAAGACCGTTTTGCCCATTCCGCGCGAATTGTTTCCGCACCGTTTTGTTCAGATAATTCCGCGTAAAATTTATTGATAAAATGAGTTAAAGTGCGCAGTAAAATTTCCGCGTTTGGTGTTTGATTGATCTCCGCTTCGATTGAAGTCGCTGTTTCTTGAAGTTCGGGCGCAAAATTCAAAGAAGTTAAATTGATTCCGATGCCGACAACGATTGCCAAACCTCGATTTGTCTCGGACATTTCCGCTAAAATTCCGCAGATTTTTTTTTCGTTAATGTGAACGTCGTTCGCCCATTTTATGTCGGGTGCGAGTTTATAAAGTTCGGCGAGCGCGTCAAAAACGGCAATCGCTGTCATTAAAGTTATCAGAGGCAGAAATTTATTTTCGATTTTCGGGCGCAGAACGATACTGAAATAAAGTCCCGCGTCTTTTTCGGAAATCCAGATGCGCCCGTGTCGTCCGCGTCCGGCTGTTTGCCGGCGAGCGACGATACACAAACCCTCGTCCGCGCCAGATTTTGCCTGTTTTATGGCTTCCGTGTTGGTCGAATCAATTGAATCGAAACGCAATATCGTAAAATTCATTTAAAGGCGTTTCGTTAAACTAATTTCCATAACGAATTGGTGTAGAAATTTTGACTGTCGAAAAAGTTTTTCGCCAATTCAAAATTTGCCGCCTGCGCTAATTCCTTAATCATCTTCTAAATTATATTTCTGCGAAATCTCCATAAAAATCGGCTCCCAAGCGGCAAATTCAAATGATTGATTAAGTGCTTTGATCGAAACCTTCTGCGCTTTGCGGCTCATCAGAAATGAACGCGCCGCACCTTCAATCGGATGATAACTGGCGTAATGTGAAAAATTTTCGCGGTCAAAATCCGCGCCGAGTTCGCGGTTGATTCGCGTCAATAAATTTAGATTAAATTCGGCGGTGATGCCTTTCTCGTCGTCGTACGCGCTGAGAATCGTGCGCGGATTTTTCTGCAAATCGAAACCGATAAACAGCAAGTCGTCCGCGTTCATCACTTCGCGCAAACTTTTGAAAAAATCCTGCGCCTGCGCCTGACTGAAATTCCCGATGTTCGAGCCTAAGAATAAAATGATTTTGCGCTTATCAGATTTGGATTTGAAAGTTTCGAGGGTGCGAAAATAATCGCCGCACTCAGTTTTCATGTGCAAGTTCGGAAATTTGGCTTCGAATTCATCGGTCAGAAACTTTAATGCTTCGACGGAAATATCAATCGGAATATAGGTGAATTCCGCGTTTTGTTTGAGGAAAAAATCAATCAAAAGGGAAGTTTTCGTGCCGTCGCCGGCGCCGAGTTCGATTAAATCAAATTCGCCGCCGTGTTCGGAAAACGCTTGAAAAATCTCTTCCGTCTGCAATGAAAAAATCTCGGTTTCCGCCCGCGTCAAATAGTATTCGGGCAGTTTCATTATTTCCTGAAACAAACGGCTGCCTTCGTCGTCGTAAAAGTATTTCGACGAAAGAAACTTCGGGCTTGCCGATAATCCGCGCTGAACGTCGTCAGCGAATGTATTTTGTTGAACTGCGGTGGAACTTTGCATTATTTATCAATTGCCCGCGAAAGCCGCGAATTATAAAAAAAATATTTCAACCGGTCGTATGTTTTGGTTTGTTTCGTGAGCGTAAATGCTACTTCGCCAAACGAATTCCAGTGAACTGCCAGCGCAGCGGCGGATGAAAAAAGTTTCGATACGTCGGGCGGCTGTGTCCGGGCGAAGTGACGACCGATGCGCCGCGCAAAACCATCTGATTAATCATAAATTTGCCGTTATATTCGCCGACCGCGCCTTTCGCCTTGCGGAAATGCGGATACGGCAGATACGCGCTGTTCGTCCATTCCCAGCGCAAGCCCCAATCGAATTGATCGCTCGCCGCTTCCCATTCGAATTCAGTCGGCAGACGCATCTGTTTCCATTCGGCAAAAGCCGCCGCTTCGTAAAATGAAACGTGGCAAACCGGATTGTTCAAATTTATTTTTCGCAAGCCGCCCAATGTAAATTGAAACCATTCGCCTTCAATTTTATGCCAGTAAAGCGGCGCGTTTATCTGATTCTGATTAACCCAATCCCAACCTTCAGCGTGCCAGAAACGAAAATCTGTATAACCGCCGTCTTCGATAAATTCGAGATATTCGCCGTTCGTGACAAGCGATTTGGCAATCGTGTAATCCTGCAAATAAACGCGGTGGCGTTCAAGTTCGTTATCAAAGCAAAAGCCTTCGCCTTCAAAGCCGATTTTGTAAATTCCGCCTTTGATTTCGATTGATTCGTTTGAAACGATCTCGCCGCGTTCTTCCAAAATTTCCTTGCCGTAATAAACGGGAAAAGTCGGATTGCGGCTGAATGAAAATTTGATGTCGGTCAGCAAAAGTTCCTGATGCTGTTGTTCGTGGTTAATTCCCAACACAACCAGTTTGCTGACTTCCTTCGACAAATCATCCTTTTGCAGAAGTTCAAGCATCTTGCCGTCAACAAATTTACGGTATTGAAAAACTTCTTTGACCGTCGGGCGCGATAAATCGCCGCGGGAATCGCGGAATGTGCGGTCGCCGATTGAGTTGTAATAGCTGTTGAAAAGAAAACCGAAATTCGGGTTAAACTCCTGATAATTCTTCGTGAAATTTTTCAATATCATTTCCTCGAAAAACCAGGTTGTATGCGCGATGTTCCACTTCGGCGGCGAAACGTCAACGGTCGGCTGCGGAATATAATCTTCTGTTTCGAGCGGCGCACAAATCGCTTCGGTGTGTTTTCTGACAGCTGTAAAACTTTTCGTCAAATCTACGGCGGCGGATTTTTGTTGATGTGTTGCGGGCATAAAATTGTTTCTAATTCGTTTCCTTTATTTTTGCATATTCCGCGTAAACGGCAATCTTTCGCAGAGCTTCGCGGCAAATTTCCGACAAATAGTAATCTTCAGAATTTAAGTGCGTCTGCAAAACATTAATTGCCGCTTTATCTCCGATTGCGCCGAGCGCGAACGCCGCTTCGCGCTTAACATCGGCAAATTCACGCACGTTTTGCAGTGTCTGAATCAAAACGCCAACTGCCGAATCGAATGCCGGAAAACTCGCATTCAATTTTATATAATTCGGTTTTGCGGGCAATTTGGATTCGACGGGCGCAAAATTTTCCGGCGTCATAACCAAGCGTTTACCGGTTTGGATAATCTGCGCGATCTGACCGATTGAACGTGCCGCCGAACGACGCATAAATTCCTCTTTTGCCTGCGGCTTTCGCTGTAAGATATTCGTCAATTCGGCAATTGCCGACGCGTCGCCGATTTCGCCGAGCGCGACGATTGAAGCGTTGTTTACTTCGGATATTTTGTCTTTTTGGAAAATTTGAATCAGCGGATTGATTGCCTGTGCATCGCCGACTTTGCCGAGCGCGTAAGCGGCTTCGCGTCGCACGAAGAAGTTTTTATCCTGTAACAGCGGCAGTAAATTTGCGGCCGCTTCGTCCGAAGGCAGAAATATGACGGCGGTCGCAGCAGTCGCGCGAACGATTGCCGACGCATCTTTAAGGGCAGGAACAGCGAGACGCGAAGCCTCGGCGGTTTGCAGATTTCTAATTTCGGTGAGCGCGTCGCGTTTCTGTTCGGTGTCGCCGCGTGTCAGTTTTCGTGCGAGAAAATCCGATGCGGTTTGCGCGGAAACATTAAACGTAAAAAAGACGCACACCGCGCAGAGCAGTTTCGGCAAAAGCAAAAACTTCGATTTTTGCCGCATCCATCGCCCGCGCAGTACTTGCGTCACTAAAGTTCAGAGTCATATTTTCTCAAACCGAGCGTGAAAAATTCTGCCGTCGAACCTTTTCCCATTCCATAACCTGCCGCGCACGGCAATTCTCGCGTTTGTCTGATAAAAACACGATTAAATCATCATTCGATTGTTGTTCGGATTGTTTTGCGGAACGCGCGGAAAGGAGTTGTGAAATATAATTAACGACGCTGCCGGTTTCTTTCTCGTTTAGCTTGTCAATTTCTGCGTAAATTGTTTGATTTGTTCGTTTAACCATCTTTGTTTCTCCTTCGTTTCAGGCAGACAGTCAAACTTTCAACTGTTAAGTCAAGTTTCAACCGTCGGCTTTGATATTTTTTTCATCATTAAAACTTTCGTAAAAGTCTTTGCTCCTTACACCTGAAAAGCGTATTTGTAAATTAACATGAAATTAATTCTCAGGCAAGAAATTATGTGAATTTGCTCAATTAAAAGTTGATTTGCATATTTACAAATCTTTGTGCCGCACGCTCTTCAGCGTAAGGCGAGCCGGAGAAACACGACGGCATAAAGCTAAACCGGCTGTTCACTGTTCACTGTTCACTGTCAATTATATTGCCGAAAAAATCCTTCAATAAATAGTTGATATGAGCAGTTAATAGTGAATAAATTTTTTTTGCGCGGATTCGTCAGTTCAGTGTTGTCAGAAAAACTTGACATCGAGGCGGCGAGCGGTTATCAATATAAATTATGTTTTGGTTAGGCACGCTAAACAATCTCGCCCTTAGATAGCCACTCGTATATTTTCCAATCGGCGACGCGGCGCATCACCGTTAAATCATCAAATCAATTTTGTAATTTACATTCGAGTTAATGGATAGTTTTAAACTTATCCGTTAAACTTGGCTTTTTATTTACCGAAAAACATTATGGACGAAAAATATTATCCGCAGAAAATTGAGCAGAAATGGCAGAAACGCTGGGCTGATAACGGCACGTTTGAAACGGAACCGGACGATGCTAAACCGAAGTTTTACGCGCTCGAAATGCTGCCTTATCCGTCCGGTCGTTTGCATATCGGACACGTACGCAATTACTCAATCGGCGACGCGCTCGCCTGGTATAAACGTCTGCAAGGGTTCAATGTACTTCATCCGATTGGCTGGGACAGCTTTGGTCAACCGGCAGAGCAAGCGGCAATTAAGAAAGGCGTGAATCCGCGCGAATGGACTGAAGACAATATCAATCAGATGCGGGCGCAATTGCAGCGTCTCGGAATTTCCTACGATTGGCGCAGGGAAATCGCCGCGCATCGCCCGGAATATTACAAATTCGATCAATGGTTCTTTTTGAAAATGCTGGAACTCGGTTTGGCATATAAAAAGATGACGCAGGTCAATTGGTGTCCGCACGACGAAACCACGCTGTCGAACGAACAGGCATCGGGCGGCGTGTGTTGGCGTTGCGGCAATAAGGTCGAGAAGAAAGATTTGGCGCAGTGGTTTTTTCGCATCACAGCTTACGCCGAAGAATTGCTGACCGGAATGAGCGAAATTGAAAAAGGCTGGGCGGAACGAGTTTTGACGATGCAGAAAAACTGGATCGGACGTCGGAAGGCGCGTTTGTTGATTTTGCGGTCAAGTCGGAACGCCGTCGCCCCGACAGCAATGCTGATGAAGCAAACATAGAAGATGCAACGGCAAGTGTTGAAGATGCCGTCGGGACGACGGCGTTCCAAACGATTCGCGTCTTTACGACGCGCATTGACACGATTTACGGCGCGAACGCGATTGTGGTGGCGGCGGAACATCCGATTGTCGAAGCGCATAAAGCGGAATTGTCGGCGGAAGTCTTGAAAAAGATCGAAGAAATCAAGATCGAGAAGGCGAAACCGATGGATTACGGCGAGGAAACGGAGAAAGACGGAATTGATACGAAATTAAAAGCGATTAATCCGTTCTCAAACGAGGAATTGCCCGTTTGGATCGGGAATTACGTGATGATGGAATACGGCACGGGCGCGGTGATGAGCGTTCCGGCGCACGACGAGCGCGATTTCGAGTTTGCAACGAAATTCGGACTTCCGATTCGGCAGGTTATCACGTCAGAATCGGAAAACTCGAATGAGGAATCGCAATTCCCGACTTCAGAATCGCAATTACCCAGTCAACAATCGCAACTCCCTAATGAGGAATTGCAGCTGCAAGGTTCGCAATCGCAGTTACCTAACGGGGAATCACAACTGCATAGTGGAGAATCGCAATTCCCTAATGGAGAATCACGATTGCCTCATCGGGAATCGCAATCCCAAAACGCTAATTCTGAAAATACATTGCAGGAAGCGTTCACCGAATACGGTGTTTTGATAAATTCGGGCGATTGGTCGGGCAAAACGAGCGACGATGCGAAAAAGGAAATGGCGAAGTTTGCCGAGCAAAACGGATTCGGTGAATCCGCGATTACTTATCGGCTGCGCGATTGGGGAATTTCGCGTCAAAGGTTTTGGGGCGCGCCGATTCCGATTGTTTATTGCGAAAAGTGCGGCGCAGTTCCCGAAAAGTATGAAAATCTCCCGGTCGAATTGCCCGAAACCGCGCCATTTACGGGCGTAGGCGAATCGCCGCTTGCCAGAGTTCCTGAATTTGTTAACACGATTTGCCCGAATTGCGGCGAACCGGCGAAGCGCGAAACCGACACGATGGACACTTTCGTTGATTCATCGTGGTATTACTTTCGCTACGCCGATCCGCACAATACGGAGATGCCTTTTGATCCTGAAATCATCAATTATTGGCTGCCGGTTGACCAATATATCGGCGGAGTTGACCACGCCGTGATGCATCTGCTTTATACGCGTTTTTGGACAAAAGTGATGCGCGATATGAATCTGGTTGCTTTTGACGAGCCGGTCGAAAATCTTTTGACGCAGGGAATGGTCGTCGGCGAATCTTTTTATTCCGAGTCGAAATCTTCATACGTCGAACCCGAAGCCGTTGAAATCGTGCGCGACGCGAAAGGAAAAATTTCGAAAGCCGTATTAAAAACGGATGAATCTCCGATTCGAGTAGCAGTCGAGAAGATGTCGAAGTCGAAATACAACGGCGTTGATCCCGATGAAATGATTAAAGGCAGCAGCGAACTCGACGACGGCTACGGCGCAGACGCGACACGCCTGTTCGTAATGTTCGCCGCGCCTGCCGAAAACGAATTGGTCTGGAAGGAAGAAGGCGTAGAAGGCACGCGCCGTTTTTTGCAGAAGGTTTACCGGCAAATTTACCGCTGGCAAGCGGTCTTGGAAGCGGTAAACGCCGAGTCGGAATCGGGAAATTCGAGCGATGAGGTCAGGAATCTGCGCCGTAAAACACATCGGACGATCAAGCGCGTGACCGAGAATTTCGAGAGCTTTCAATTTAACACGCCAATCGCCGCTTTGATGGAATTATCGAACACCATCGGAGACTTTAAAATCGAACCCGAAGCGGCAAACGCCGATGAATTATTTGCCGTCGCCGAAGCCTTAAAAAGTCTGACGCTGATGATCGCGCCTTACGCGCCGCACTTTGCCGAAGAGATGTGGGAAATTTTGACGAACACAAAACAGGGAATTTTAGAGTCGGGCGGACGTTTTCCCGTCGCCGACGAACAACTGGCGAAAGCCGACGAAATGGAAATTCCGATTCAAATCAACGGCAAACTGCGCTCGCGCTTAACCGTCGCGCCCGACACGGCAAAAGAAGAATTAGAAACGATGGCTCTAGCGAACGAAAAAGCCAAGGAATACACGAGCGGCAAACAAATCGTCAAAGTCGTCGTCGTGCCGAATCGTCTGGTCAACATCGTCGTCAAATAAATCGGAAAAGAACAGCCGAAAAAATTAGAAGTCCCAATTTTTCGCCGAGCGCATCAATTTTCGCGCTGCGCAGAAACTTCGATTGGTCGAAGTTTTTTGAAGCGTCCTGTAAATTAAACCGTCTGCGGCGAATCGTCAACGATTTCCAGCCAGCAGCGCGGACAAAACAAATGCGTTTCTCTTTCCCGTTTTGTAAATTCCGCCGACAGCGGCAGCCGTTCGGCGAGAAATTTTTCTTCGCCGTTTAAATCCGTCCACGCTTTCATTTTCTCGTGATGACAGCGCGGACAAATTTTTTCGTGAAAACTTTTCATCTTCTTTTGCGTTTAACTTTCGAAAGTTTAATATCTTAGAAAGCTCCCGAAAATTCAATCTCGAACTTTGGAAAATTATTTGATGAAATTAAAAAGCCTGTTATACGCCGCGATTTTTTGTCTGGCAGCCGCGTCAATCCATTTCGCACAAACCGAAGAAAAATTCGATTTCTATCAGCGCGGCGCGTATCGCCCGGAAGTTCCGCGCCCGCAGTCAATTTTGCGTTTCGATGTCGGCGATTTTCATACGAATTATGCGCAGATGGAAAAGGTTATCGAGCGGATTGCCGCTGCCGCGCCCGACCGCGTGAAAGTTTACGACATCGGGTTGACAAACGAATTTCGGATGCAGCACATCGTCGCCATTTCGTCGCCGGAAAATATGCGGCGGCTCGATGAAATTAAGGCGAACAACCAGCGTTTAACCGATTCGCGGGCGACAAATCAAGCGCAAGCCGCGCAAATCATTCAGAATCAGCCGTTGATTTCGTGGCTCGCATATACGATTCACGGAAACGAATCGGCTTCGTTTGAAACGATGATGCAAGTTGTTTATCAGCTTGCTGCGTCGAACGAACAACAGACACTGGACATTCTGCAAAACAATGTCGTGCTGATAATTACAGGCGAAAACCCCGACGGACACGAGCGTTTCGTAACCTGGTACAATTCGGTGGCGACGGGCAACGCGGACAGAAACGCGCTCGAACACCGCGAACCGTGGACGATTTGGGGTAGATACAATCATTTCCGGTTTGATTTGAACCGCGATAACATTGCCGCGACGCAGACCGAAACCAAGAATCTTCAAAAGGCTCTGTTTGAATGGAATCCGCAAATCGTTGTTGACCATCACGGTCAGCCGTCGCAGTTCTTTTTTCCGCCAGCCGCGCTGCCGATCAATCCGAATTTGCCGCAGCCGCAGACGAATCGCTGGATGGAAGTTTTCGGACGCGCCAACGCACAGAATTTTGACCGCAATAAATGGGATTATTACGTCCGCGACATTTTTGATCTTTTTTACCCTGGTTATTGGGATTCGTTTCCGAGTTTGAACGGCGCGACCGGAATGACGTATGAAACCGACGGCGGCGGTTTTAAAGGTTTGAACTGGACGCGCGACGACGGTTCAATCGTCACTCTGCGTTCGGCGATTGCCAAACATTACGTCGCTTCGATGACAACACTCGAAACGGCGGCGAAAAACCGGCAGACGAGGTTGCAGGATTTCTACGATTTTCGGCGAACGGCGATTGACGAAGTTCGCACCGAAAAAATGCAGCGCATCGTGATTGACCCGCACAGCGATTGGGGGAAAACGGCGGATTTAATTGAAATTTTGCGACGTGCGAAAGTCGAAGTTCGCTGGTCGCCGACTTTTACTTTGACCGGCGCACATAATTACGCCGATAAAAATTCTCCGGCGACGACCAAACTTTTCCCCGGCGGCGCGTATATCGTTGATTTAGCGCAGCCGCAAAAGCGTCTCGCCAAAGCTCTGCTTGAACCGGACACGCCGCAGGACGCGGAATTTGTCCGCGACCAGTTGGCGAAATTTCGCCGCAACGAAATGCGCGGCAAATCGCAGGCGAAGGAAGATTACGCGTTTTACGACATTACCGCGTGGAATTTGCCGATGGCGTTCGGCGTTGACGCTTTCTGGTCGGAAAACAACACGCAAATTTCCAACGCGAATTTGATTGACGATAACTTCGCCGCGCAGAAACGCGCCGAACAAACGCGATTTGCCAGAGCGGAGATCGCGTATATTATTCCATACACCGAAGATGCGTCGGCGGTTGCCGCGCTTCGACTCTTGAAGCAGAATTTTCGCGTCGGCGTGGCGACAAAACCATTGAACGCGGCGGGAATGACGTTTCCGCGCGGAACTTTCGTCGTTCGCGTCACGCGCAATCCGGCGGCGATTCATCAGGCGATGGAAAACTTGTGGAAAGAACTTGCGATTCCGATTTACGGCGTGAACACGGGTTTTCAGGATGTTGGCGAAACCGGTGTCGGCAGTGAAAATATCAATTCGCTCCAAAACCCGCGCATCGCAGTCGTTTCCGACGAAGGCGTTGAGCAAACTTCCTACGGCTCGCTCTGGTGGACGCTCGACCGCTACAAAATTGAATTCACTTCGCTGTCATTAGCCAATATCAGAAGCGGCGCGTTGAAAAATTACACGGTTTTGATTATGCCCGACGGCGCGGCTGGAAGAATTTCGAGCGCGCTCGGAACATCGGGAATTTCGACTTTGAAAACCTGGATTAACGGCGGCGGAACTTTAGTCACGATGCGCGGCTCAAGCGTGTTCGCCGCGCTCAAAGATGTCGGTTTGACTTCATCGAAACTCGTCGGCACAGACGACGATGACGAAAAGGAGAAAGCGACCGAAGAGGATGAAGTTGATAAGCGCAAGGAAGTGGAAACGCAGCTGTCGCCGTCGCCCGCGCCCGCGCGAAATCGCAATAAACAAATTGAACCGGCAGCGTCGCCGACACCGGAAAATCGCACTGACAAACAAGACTGGCAATCACCCGTTTTGCCGCCAATTGCGTCGCCTTCATCTAATGCGGGCAAAGTTCCCGAAGGAATTCCGGGCGCGATTTTGCGGGCGACGGTTGACCGCACGACTTATTTGACTTATGGAATTGAGACGGAAAACGTGCCGGTTTTGCTCGCTTCGGGCTACTTTTTCCGACCGTCGAAAGAAGGCTCGAACGCGCTCGTTTTCGACCGCTCCGCAAAAAATTCTTTGACGCTTTCCGGTTTCGTCTGGGAAGGCAACTCGGAGCGATTGTTAAAAGGCACGGTTTATTTAATTGATGAGCCGACCGGCGACGGTCACGTCGTTCTTTTCGCCGAAGACCCGTTTTTCCGGGGAATTTTCCGCTCGATGACGCGTCCGTTTTTCAATTCGATTCTTTTCAACGGCAGTTTCTAATCTCCAAACATTATGTTTACAATTCGCGCTTCTTACAGCGATCAGGTGGAAATTAAAACGACTCTCGAACGCGCCGCCGCGTTTTTCACCGACATTAAAAATTTTGTCGAACTGATGCCGGGCGTGGAAAGCATCCGCGCCGACGGTAAAGGTTTGATGCATTGGAAAATTCGCGCCGACATTCCGATTGTCGGCGAAATGAAACAGAGTTTTAAGGTCGAACTCAGCGAGAACAGCGAAGATCGCCTCGAATGGTCGCCAGCCGCCGGAGAAAAGGAAAATCTTTTGCGCTATGCCGTTGATTTCATCGAAAAAAGCGCGAATTTAACGCTCGTCCAGTTTTCGCAGACGGTTGAAATGCGGCGCAATTCAGCCAGAGATTTGCATCTGCTCGCCGGACTCGCGGGCGAGACGATCATTAGCAGGGAAATGACCAAGCGCGTTGCCGAAATGATCAAAAATTTCGTGCAGAAGTCGCGTGAGAGGTTGGAAGGCGCGGCTTAAACTGCATCTGACCTGAAAAATCAGCTGTTATTGGTCAGACGAATCACGCGGCGCAATCGGTCGCCGGAAACCTTTACAATAATCAGTGTTTCCTGTATAAAAAGATTGCAGATTTCTAAACCGCAGTTCGTGAGTTCAAAAAATATCCGCGTAATTTGTAGTTAGAGTTTGCGTTCGGGCGTAAAGCTCAAACAAACCCTTTATTAAATTAAAAACTGAAAGTTTTTCTATCAAAAGTTTTTATAAACTTTTGATAGAAAATTGTATTTATCCATAATTTTCCGGGACTGTATTGGTGACATTTCCAGAAAATCCGGCTGGCAAATCTGTCAGTTTGTTTTGACCGGACGCAACTTAAAAAAATAGAAAATCGGAGCATTAAGAAATGAAAGAAAATTCTTTAAAGACGAATAATCTTGAAAAAAATGATGGCAATGAAGTGACGAACCGGCGCAGATTTCTCGGCAAGTTCGGCAAGGCGGCAATCGTCGGCGCGTCAATCGGCGCGGTCGGGGCGCGTCCTTTTTTTGACGGCAAAGCTTCGGAGGCTGCCGCGCAGAAATCCAATGGTTTGGAGACGACCAGAGCGGAAAAGTCTTATCAATTTCGGTCGGGCGCGGCTTTACAGGATTGGCGTGCGACACCGCAGAGCATTCGGCATCCGAATAATAACGACGAAATTTTATATCCGAACCGCATCGCCAATTTTTCAAAAGGCTTGCCGCACGACGCAAACGGTGAGGTAATTCCGGCAGCCTACGACTCACTTCTGCGAGCTATAAACAGCGGAAATCCGGCGGATTTTGAACAGATTCAAATGGGCGGCACGCGACTTTTAACCAATCCGCAGTGCGGTCTCGCGTTTGATTTGCAGGGCGGCGACGCGCACAGTTTCGTTCAGCCGCCCGCGCCCGCTTTTGCCAGCCGCGAAACCGCCGCCGAAATCGCTGAAAATTATTGGATGGCTCTGCTTCGTGATGTGCCGTTTACCGATTATCCGATCAATCAGATTGCCAATGCCGCCGCCGCCGATTTAACGCTTTTCGGCGCGGATTTCAAAGGACCGAAAGACAACAGCGGACAGGTTACGCCGAACTTTTTATTTCGTGGTTTGACGGCGGGCGACAAAGCCGGACCGATGATGTCGCAGTTCTGGTATATGCCGTGCTTTTTCGGCGCGAACGAAGTTAGTCAGCGCATTCGCACCGTTCTCGGTGTCGGCAACGGCGGGCAGAATTATATGACCGACTTTAGCAGTTGGCTGGCAATTCAAAATGGTTTCGTTCCGACGCAATCCGACATTTTCGACCCGACCTATCGTTATGTGCGTAACGGGCGCGATCTCGGACAATGGGTTCACGTTGACGTTTTATTTCAAGGCTATCTTCAAACTTTTTTGTGCATTGCCAATTTGGGCGTGCCGTTTGACGCGGGAAATCCATATACCAATTCGACGACGCAAATGGGTTTTGGAACTTTTGGCGCGCCGCACATTGCTACTGCTTTGTGCGAAGTGGCGACACGCGCTTTGAAAGCCGTCTGGTTTCAAAAATGGATAGTTCATCGCCGACTCAGACCCGAAGTTTTCGCCGCGCGAGTTCATCGCACGGCTTATAACAGCGCGAATTATCCGGTGCATCAGGAAATTTTAAATTCCGTGACGAGCGCGACCCGACTCGGCGGTTATCAGCCTTCCGGCAACGCCTTTTTGCCGCAGCAGTTTCCCGAAGGTTCACCGGCGCATCCGGCTTACGGTGCGGGACACGCAACGGTCGCGGGCGCGTGCGTCACGGTTCTTAAAGCGTGGTTCGACGAATCTACTAATATTCAGAATCCGGTCGTGCCGACGGCTGACGGTTTATCGCTCGCTCCGTATTCCGGCGCGGAGACTTTAACGGTCGGCGGCGAATTAAACAAAATCGCTTCGAACGTCGCCAACGGCAGAAATATAGCGGGCGTTCACTGGCGTTCGGACGCGACCGCTTCGCTCAAACTCGGCGAAGCCATTGCCATCAGCATTATGCGCGATCAGAAAGCCTGCTATAACGAACAGTTCAACGGCTTCAGTCTGACTAAATTCGACGGCACGACCGTCACGGTTTAACTTTGATTCACAATAAAATCCGGGATAGCGGACAAAAAGTAAGCTGCACATAACATTACTTTTTGTCCGCTACCCGGATTTTTAAGAGCTCTGTTTCACCTGAGAAATTCTCGAACGAAGATAGTTTGATTGTAAATTCAAATGTCACTCGACTAAAATTATTGACACCGTAAAATCTGCAATTTAGTTTATAACTCATAATCTGCCCAAAATTCGCCAAAAACCTGCCGTTAAATATTTAATTCCCAATCAAATTTTTATTATTTCCGTCAAGCCATTAAAATTAGCCATTGTCAGCAGCAACTTTCTCCTGTGAAACGATTTGGAGATTTAAGGTTGATTTTGAAATTTCTGTATGTTCGCTGAATCGGATATAATTTTGTAAAACTTAAAAAAATGCCCAAACGCACAGATATTCATAAAATACTAATCATCGGTTCAGGTCCGATTGTCATCGGTCAGGCTTGCGAGTTCGATTATTCGGGAACGCAGGCGTGCCGCGCTCTGAAACAGGAAGGCTTTGAAGTCGTGCTGGTTAATTCCAATCCGGCGACGATTATGACCGACCCGGAAATCGCCGATAAAACTTACGTCGAACCTTTGACCGTCGAAACGGTGACGGCGATTATCGAAAAGGAACGCCCGGACGCGCTTTTGCCGACCGTCGGCGGACAAACCGCGCTAAATTTGTCGGTTAATTTATACGAGCAGGGAATTCTCGATAAATTCGGCGTGAAATTGATCGGCGCGAATATCAACTCGATTAAAGTCGGCGAAGACCGCGAGCTTTTTAAACAGGCGATGGACGAAATCGGCATTCCGTCAGCCAGAGGCGGATTTGCGCATAATTGGGAAGAGGCGCAGAAACTTGTCGAAGAAACCGGTTATCCGGCAATTATCAGACCGTCGTTTACCTTGGGCGGAACGGGCGGCGGCGTGGCTTTTAACCCGGAAGAATACGAAGACATTGTGAAAGGCGGACTCGCCGCGTCGCCGATTTCGCAGGTTTTAATCGAAGAATCAATCTTAGGCTGGAAGGAATACGAACTCGAAGTGATGCGCGATTTAAACGATAACGTCGTCATCATTTGTTCGATTGAAAACTTCGATCCGATGGGCGTTCACACGGGCGATTCGATTACGGTCGCGCCCGCGCAGACTTTGACCGATGTCGAATATCAACGCCTGCGCGATATGTCTATCGCGTGTATCAGAAAAGTCGGCGTGGAAACGGGCGGCTCGAATATCCAGTTTGCGGTCAATCCCGAAAACGGCGATGTCAGAATTATTGAAATGAATCCGCGCGTTTCGAGAAGTTCGGCTTTAGCATCGAAAGCAACCGGATTTCCGATTGCGAAGATCGCGGCTAAACTCGCCGTCGGCTACACGCTCGACGAAATTCCAAACGACATTACGAAAAAAACTCCGGCGAGTTTTGAGCCGACGATTGATTACGTTGTCACAAAAATTCCGAAATGGGCGTTCGAGAAATTTCCCGGCGCGGAAGATGTTTTGGGGACGCAAATGAAGTCCGTCGGCGAAGTGATGGCGATTGGTAGAACGTTCAAAGAAAGTTTATTTAAAGGTTTGCGTTCGCTCGAAGCGGTCAAACCTTTACGCCTTGAAAATATTCCCGAACACGAATTGCAAAGAAAGTTGGCGCGTCCGAATTCGCAGCGGTTTTCTTATCTGACTTATGCTTTGCGAAACGGTTATTCGATTGAAGAAATTCATCGCCTCACAAAAATTGACCCGTGGTTTTTGGAACAATTAAACGAAGTGATGCGACTGCAAATCAGCATCGAAAATCAAGAGCTTGGCGAAGTTTCAACGGAAGTTTTAAGAGAAGCGAAAGAATTTGGATTGTCCGATCGGCGCATTTCTTACCTGACGAATTCGACCGAAAAAGAAGTTCGCGAACATCGCAAAAATTTAAACATCGCGCCGGTTTATAAACGCGTTGATACGTGCGGTGCGGAGTTTGAATCTGACACGCCGTATCTGTATTCGACCTATGAAGAAGAGTCCGAAGCTGAACCGACGACTAGGAAAAAGATTATGATTCTCGGATCGGGACCGAATCGCATCGGGCAGGGAATCGAATTTGATTACTGCTGCTGCCACGCTTCTTTTGCGTTGCAGGACGCGGATTTCGAGACGATTATGGTCAACTGCAATCCGGAAACCGTCTCGACCGATTACGACACTTCCGACCGCTTATATTTCGAGCCGCTGACATTTGAAGATGTGATGAACATCGTTGATGTCGAAAAGCCCGACGGCGTAATCGTCCAGTTCGGCGGGCAAACGCCGCTCAATCTCGCCGATAAACTGCACAACGCTGATGTTCCGATTATCGGCACGTCGCCCGATTCAATTGATTTGGCGGAAGACCGCAAAAGATTTTCCGCGCTGCTTCAAGATTTGAAAATTCCGCAGCCGGAAAATGGAACTGCCGTTTCACCCGAAGAAGCGAAAATTATCGCCGAAAAAATCGGTTATCCGGTCGTCGTGCGTCCATCGTTCGTGCTTGGCGGTCGCGCGATGGCGATTGTTTATGACGAGCAGACGCTTGATGATTATATGCGTACGGCGGTTGACGCTTCGCCGGAAAAGCCGATTTTGATTGATAAGTTTTTGGAACGCGCCGTCGAAATTGACGTTGATGCGCTTGCCGACGAAACGGCGGTCGTCATCTGCGGAATTCAGGAACACATTGAGGAAGCCGGAATTCATTCGGGCGATTCGTCGAGCGTTTTGCCCGCGCAGAAAATTGCCGCCGAACATCTCGAAACAATCAAACACTACACCCGAAATCTGGCGAAAGCTTTAAAAGTTGTCGGCTTGATGAATCTCCAATTAGCGATTAAGGACGACCGCGTTTACGTAATCGAAGTTAATCCGCGAGCGTCGCGCACCGTGCCGTTCGTCGCCAAAGCGACCGGCGTTCCGATTGCGAAAATCGCGTCTTTGGTAATGGCGAAAGTAAAAACGCTAGCCGAATTCGACTTGCCAGAAATGCTGCCCGTGCCGAAAATCTTCGTTAAATCGCCGGTTTTCCCGTTCAAAAAGTTCGCCGGCGTTGACCCGATTCTCGGACCGGAAATGCACTCGACCGGCGAAGTAATGGGCGTTGGCGAAACCTTCGGCGAAGCTTACGGCAAAGCGATGGAAGGCGCGTTTTTAACTCTGCCGATGCGCGGTAAAGCCTTTATTTCCGTCAATGATTCCGACAAAGGGCAAGCCGTCATTCTCGCCAGAAGATTGGACAAACTCGGCTTCGATCTCGTCGCCACCTACGGCACCACCAAACGACTTCAGGAAGTCGGCTTAAAATGCGAAACCGTCTTCAAAGTCAACGAAGGTCGCCCGAACATCGGCGATCTTATAAAGCAGGGCGAAATCGCGCTGATTATCAACACGCCTTTGGGCAGAACTTCGCACTACGACGAACAGGCAATTCGCAAATCCGCTTTGCAGTTCAACGTCCCGACCGTCACGACGATTACGGGTGCGGAAGCGTTAATCGAAGCGATTGCGACGAAGAAATCACAGGCGAAAATTGAAGTCAGAAGTTTGCAGGAGATTCATAACGGCAAGGAAAATGTGGCAGTGAAATAAAGCTAACTGAAAATCTTTACAACTTTTGTATATGTTCATACAATACAAAAACAGATGAAATCCACCATCGAAAATTGTGAAGGTTTTGAGTGGGATGAAGGAAATTCCAATAAAAACTGGCATCATCACGCTGTTACTGACGGCGAATGTGAAGATGCTTTTTTTAATTTGCCGCTTATAATTGCTTCGGATAAAGAACATTCAGAAACAGAAACGAGACTTTTTGCATTAGGACAAACGGACGCGCGACGCTGGCTTTTCATCGCGTTTATAGTCAGAAATAATTTAATTCGGGTTGTCTCCGCCCGCGATATGACGAAAAGCGAGACAAGAAAATATGTCGAAAAAATTAAAAGAGATTCCGGTTCTTGAAACCGAAGACGAGACGCGAGAGTTTTGGACGCAAAACGATTCGACCGAATTTGTTGATTGGGATAATGCGGAATCAGTGGTTTTGCCGAAACTCAAACCGACGACGCGAACGATTTCGATCAGAATTTCCGCTTCGATGCTCGACAAAATCCGCCTGGTCGCCAATAAACGCGATGTTCCGTATCAATCGCTAATTAAATCATTTTTGCAAGAGAGAATTGACGAAGAATTAAAACTTTCAAAAGTATAGATTGAAGCGGTAACAACAAAGAAATCACAGGCGAAAATCGAAGTGCGAAGTTTGCAGTAAATTCACAGTAAATTTGAATGTCAGACAAATAGCAATTGAAGCCACGAGAACCTAAAAGACGCAGCGGGTTTGAATATTTTGAGTGGGAATTGAGTTTTATCTGATACTCGTTCCGGGTTAAATCAAATATAAAAATCTTCTGCCTTCCGCCTTTTATGGTTAGTTTTTGTGTCGAAACTTCCTTTCAAATTATTCGCGGCTTTGGTTGCAAAATTGCCCTGATGAATTATACTTGCAAAAATTAAATTTATCTTCAAACGTATGATTAAAATAGGGATTCCAAAAGAAATTCATCCGGGCGAACGACGCGTCGCGGCGACTCCGCAGACGGTTTTGCGTTTAAAAAAATCGGTTTCGACGTGCTGGTTGAAACGGGCGCGGGACGCGAAATTGATTGTTTTGACAGCACATACAAAGAAGCGGGCGCGGTAATTGTTAATGATACGCGCGAACTTTGGTCTTCATCCGACGTAGTTTTGAAAGTTCGTCCGCCGGAACAGAATGAAAAACTCGGCGTTCACGAAACTGAACTTTTGCGCGAAAATGGCTGGCTCGTCGGATTCATCTGGGCGGCGCAGAATAAAAAACTTCTCGAACAATTTGCCGCCAGAAAAGCGACCGTTTTTGCGATGGATTCAGTTCCGCGCATTACCAGGGCGCAAAAAATGGATGCTTTGAGCGCGATGGCGAACATCGCCGGTTATCGCGCCATTATCGAAGCGGCAAATCATTTTTCGAGATTTTTCGGCGGTCAAATCACCGCCGCCGGAAAAATTGATCCGGCGAAAGTTCTGGTCATCGGCGCGGGCGTGGCAGGACTTTCGGCAATTGGAGCGGCACGCAGTTTGGGTGCGATTGTCCGCGCTTTCGATCCGCGTTCGGCGACGCGCGATCAGGTGAAAAGCATGGGCGCGGATTTTCTCGAAGTTCACATCGAGGAAGAAGGCGAAGGCAAAGGCGGCTACGCGAAACAAATGTCCGATAAGTTTCTGGAAATGGAAATGGCACTATTTGCGGCGCAGGCGATGGAAGTTGATATTATCGTCACGACCGCTCTGATTCCCGGAAAACCCGCGCCGAAATTGATTACCGCCGGAATGGTCGAAAGTATGAAACCCGGTTCGGTGATCGTTGACCTCGCCGCCGAACAGGGCGGCAACTGCGCGATGACCGAACCGGGCAAAGTCGTTGTACACAAAGGTGTTTCGATTATCGGCTACACGGATTTGCCGAGCCGGATGGCGAGTATGTCGAGCCAGCTTTACGGTTCGACGATTGTCGCACTGCTTGAAGAATTGCTGGATAAGGAAACGGGCGAGTTGAAGGTTGATTATGAAAATCAGGTCACTCGCGGTGCGCTCGTCGTTCACGAAGGCAAAATTACCTATCCGCCGCCGACACCGCCGCCCGCGCCCGAACCCGGCGTTCCGTCGCACAGCGCGGCAAGCGTCGCGGCTATAAATGCGAAACAAAACGCGGCGCACGAAGCCGAATCAGGCGTTAATCCTTTATGGCTCGTGGTGGCGGGCGCGGCACTGCTCGGCATCGGTCTCGTCGCACCGGCTTCGACGCTCTCGCATTTCACGGTTTTTATGCTCGCCTGTTTCGTCGGCTGGCAATTAGTCTGGAGCGTCAAACCCGCACTGCACACGCCTTTAATGAGCGTCACCAACGCCATCAGCGGCATCATTCTCGTCGGCGGAATGCTCCAGCTTTCCGGCACGAATTTTAATTTAACAACAATCCTCGGCGCAATCGCCGTCTTGATCGCCGCCATCAATATCGCCGGAGGATTTTTAGTGACAAATCGAATGCTGGCGATGTTTCGGAAATAGGAAGTAACGATTTTATGTTAAAAACTTCAACACGAATAATTTTAGTTATTTTTTGTGCGTGTCTTCTTTCAAGTCATACTATTGCACAAAAGACAACTACTCTTGAAGAATATAAAGTTTACAGTGATTTACTGAAAAATTTATACGGAGATATAGGTGAATCGAATTTTGTAATTGAGCAGAAAATTCAGTTGAAAACTTTTGACGCTCAAGAAACCAAAAATGTCGCTAGAAAACTCTCCCTTAACACAGAAATAATAAAAAGTTTTAATGAACAAAATCAATATGAAACCGAAGTTCAGAATCAATTTAACTTGAAATCGAAGGTTTTTGTAATTGGTAAAGAAATAGACGAAATATTAAAACCTTGGGAAAGAGATTTTGGGTCGCTTGAAGAAAATAATTGGAAGGCTTTTCGACAAAAATACCAAACCCTTTCGCTGTTAACATTATCAAGAGTAGGATTCAACAAAAAAGAAGATAAGGCTTTAGTTGTTCTTGGAAGTCAAGAAGGTTGGACTGGTGGAGATAGATTTTTCTATTTAATGGTAAAGAAAGACAATAGTTGGAAGATTAAGAAAAAGCTAAGAGCGTGGATTTCATAAATATCAAAAATGCGAGAAAGTTTAATCACGATTGCATACATCGCCGCCAGCGCGTTGTTTATTATGAGCCTCGGCGGGTTGTCGAAGCAGGAAACTTCGCGGCGCGGGAATTTTTACGGGATTCTCGGAATGCTGATCGCGCTGGTGGCGACGGCGGCGCGGATGGAGACGGGCAGTTATGTCGTGTTGGCGGCGGTTTTGATTCCCGGCGCGGTAATCGGCGGGCTGGTCGCTTCGCGCGTGCAGATGACGGCGATGCCGCAATTGGTAGCGATTCTGCACAGCTTTGTCGGCTTGGCGGCGGTGCTGGTCGGGTTTGCGACTTATCTCGGCGAACATCAGATTGCCGAGGGCGAAAAGTTAATTCATCTCGCGGAAATATTTATCGGCGTGTGCATCGGCGCGATAACTTTTACGGGTTCGGTCATCGCGTTCGGAAAATTGCAGGGAACGCTTTCGGGTCGTCCGCTACTTCTTCCGGGCAGACACATTTATAAATCTTTTAATGCTCGCGGGAACCGTCGCGCTCGGCATTTGGTTTATTTGGGCGAACGGAACGGATGGGCAGATGCCGCTGCTGATCGGCGCGATTTTGACGGGCGTTTTGGGAATTCATTTCGTGATGGCAATCGGCGGCGCGGATATGCCGGTCGTCGTTTCGATGCTTAACAGCTATTCGGGCTGGGCGGCGGCAGCGGCGGGTTTTATGCTTGGCAACGATTTACTGATTATTACGGGCGCGATTGTCGGCAGCAGCGGCGCGATTTTGAGTTACATAATGTGTCGCGGAATGAACCGCTCGTTTGTCAGCGTGATGCTTGGCGGATTCGGTACGGAATCGGGCGCGTCGCCGTCGGCGGCAGGCGCACAACCGGCGGGCGAAGTCCAATCAATTGATGCGGAACAAGCGGCGGAAATGCTCAAGCAATCGAGAAAAATCGTCATCGTTCCCGGTTACGGATTGGCGGTCGCGCAGGCACAGCACGCGCTCGCCGAAGTCGTCAAAATTTTGCGCGAAGCGAATATCGCCGTCAGTTTTGCGATTCATCCGGTCGCCGGACGACTTCCGGGACATATGAATGTATTGCTCGCCGAAGCCAGCATTCCTTATGACATCGTTTTCGAGATGGAAGAAATCAACGAATCTCTAAAGGATATGGATGTCGTTCTTGTCATCGGCGCAAACGACATCGTTAATCCGTCCGCGCTCGACGATCCTAAAAGTCCGATTGCCGGAATGCCCGTTCTGCACGTCTGGGAAGCGAAAACGGTGGTCGTGATGAAACGCGGAATGGCGAGCGGTTACGCGGGCGTGGACAATCCGCTTTTCTACTATGAAAACACCAGAATGCTTTTCGGCGACGCGAAAAAGGTCGTTGACCAGATTCTCGCGGCGATGCGTTCGTAATTTTTTGAGAAACTGCTTTGCGATTAAAGTTATTTCAATATGGCATTAGCCAAACTCAAAACCAAAATCAGCGTTGAAAATTACCTTGACGGCGAAGAAATCAGCGACGTTAAATATGAATATTTTGACGGCGAAGTTTACGCGATCGCTGGAACGAGCCAGAATCATAATCGCATTGCGAGAAATATCGTAAATGCTTTATCAAATCATCTGCAAGATTCGCCCTGTGAGACGTATATCGAAAATATAAAAGTTCGCGCCAGCGAAGACGTATTTTATTATCCTGACATTTTGGTAACGTGCGAAGGCAAATTTAAGAATAAATATTTTTTGAAGAACCGATTTTAATCGTTGAAGTAATTTCGCCTTCGACCGAACAGATTGATTGCCGCGAAAAACTTCGCGCTTATCAGCAAATGCCGTCAGTCGTCGAACACGTCATCATCGAACAGGAAAAAATCTGGGTTGAAATTCATCGCCGCCAATCGGACGGAAATTGGATAACTTATTTTTACAGCCGCAACGACACAGAATTTACGCTCGAATCAGTCGGATTGACTTTGCAGTTAAGCGAAGTTTACCGCCGCGTCAACTTTGAATAAATCTATCCGCTACCGAAAACTAGCGTTAATCCCTTTCAAAATTTCCGCGCCCGGACAAAGGTCTTTTTTCGTCAACGAATTCAACGGTTTATTGCTTGTTTCGATAAGTTCATGCAAATCTCGGCTTTCGGTGTTCAGATAAAGCAATCCGGTCAAAATTTCGTTTTCGATACGCGCTTTCTGAACGGCGTTCATTGCCGAAGTTCTATCCAGCGGATTCCAATCTTTAGCGAGTTTGTGCAGTTGAATGAAAGAACCGTCGTGCATCTGTATGTTTTCTGTTGCGCCTTCCGCATATTCCGCTTTAATTTCACGCTGGATCGGAACGAAATCAAATGTCGAGGTCGCTTCGATGTGTTCGCGGACATAATCGTAGGATTTCGTCGAGCCGACGTTATTGTTAAAAGTCACGCACGGCGAAATGACGTTGATAAACGCAAAGCCCGGATGCGTCATTCCGGCTTTGATGAGCGGAATAAGTTGTTCCTTATCGCCCGAAAAACTTTGCGCGACAAAAGTTGCGCCGAGTTCGATTGCGAGACTTGCCAGATCAATCGCTTCAAACAAATTAACCGCGCCCGATTTATTTTTTGAACCGTTGTCGGCGGTCGCCGAATCCTGTCCTTTGGTCAAACCGTAACAACCGTTGTTCATCACGATATAAACCATATTCAGATTGCGCCGGACGACGTGAACGAATTGTCCCATTCCAATCGAAGCCGTGTCGCCGTCGCCCGAAACGCCGAGATAAATCAAATCACGATTCGCCAGATTCGCGCCCGTCGCCACCGACGGCATCCGCCCGTGAACCGAGTTAAAGCCGTGCGAATTGCTCAGAAAATAAGCCGGAGTTTTAGACGAACAGCCGATGCCCGATAGTTTCGCCACCTTGTGCGGTTCGATATTCAACTCAAAACAAGCCTCGGCAATCGCCGCCGAAATCGAATCGTGACCGCAACCCGCGCACAGCGTCGAAAGCGAGCCTTCGTAATAATCAACCGTGTAACCCAATTCATTTTTGGGTAAATTCGGATGACGAAATTTAGAGCGAACGTATGACATAAATTTATAAACTTGCCTTTATCTTTTCAAAAATATAATCTCCCGTAATCGGCGTTCCGTCGTAATTTAAAATCGAAATCAGCTTTTCTGGATTTATACCTAATTCGATCATCATTAAACTTTTAAATTGCGCGTCGCGGTTTTGTTCGATGACGAAAATCTTTTCGTGCGCAGTTGACGAAATCCTCAAATTCTTTGCCGAAGGGAAACGCTTTGACGCGCATTGCGTCGAGCGCGATTTGTTCGGTTTTTAATAATTCGATGGCTTCTTCCGCCGCGTAAGTCGGAAGTTCCGAAAAATAAAACGCCGATTTCGGAAGCGTTTTCCGTTTGGTAAAATTCCGGCGCGGGAACAATCTGCTTGGCAGTGTTCCATTTTAGGATCAGCCGATCCATATTTTTGCGATAGGCTTCGCCGTCTTCGGTATAAACAGCGTATTCGTCGCGTGAAGTTCCGCGTGTGACGAACGCGCCTTTGGTTTGGTGCGTTCCCGGAATCGTGCGGTGCGGAATGCCGTCGCCGTCAAAATCAAAATATCGCCCGTATCTTTCGAGTTTATCGAGTCGCCGCCGCGTCCAAAACTTTTCCGCGCCCGTATTCGAGAACGTCGTCCCATTCAAAAGGCTTTGAGATGTGGTCGTTCATTCCCAAATCCAGATCTGTCATCACAATCACCGGCGTTTGCAGTTTTTCAGCGAGATTAAACGCTTCCGCCGTGAGTTCAAAACATTCTTTGGGCGAAGCGGGAAAGAGCAGAACGTGTTTCGTATCGCCGTGCGAAGCGTAAGCGGCTTCGAGAATATCTGATTGCTGCGTTCTGGTCGGCATTCCGGTCGAAGGTCCGGCGCGCTGAACGTCAATTAAAACCGTCGGAATTTCGGCGAAATATGCGAGTCCGAGAAATTCGTTCATCAACGAAACGCCCGGACCGCTCGTTGCGGTGAACGAACGCGCGCCGTTCCAGTTTGCGCCGATGACCATTCCAATTGCCGCGAGTTCGTCTTCCGCCTGGACAATAGCGAAATTCTTTTTGCCGGTTTCATTGTCAATTCTGAGCTTATTGGCGTATTTCCCGAACGCGTCCACAACCGAAGTCGAAGGCGTAATCGGATACCAAGCCGCGACGGTCGCGCCCGCGTAAATCGCGCCCAAAGCACACGCCGTATTCCCGTTAATCAAAATCGAATCGCCGAGCAAATCGCGTCTTTCAACACGAATCGGCAGCGGATATTCGTAATTTTCACGCACGTAATCAACGCCCATTTGCAACGCTTTAATGTTCGGCTCGATTAATTTTTCCTTGCCTTTAAACTGCTCGCCCAACTGCTGTTCCAAAACATTAAACTCGATTTCAAAAAACGCCGACAAGCGCGCCGACGTAAACGATATTTTTAAACAACTGACGCTGACGCGCATCCGAATAAGCGTTATTGCAAAGTTCGGTCATCGGGATTCCGATGTAATTTATGTCGTCGCGGACGAATTGCGAATGCAGCGGTTTGGTATTGTCGTAAAGAAAATAGCCGCCCGTTTTGACGCTTCCGACATCTCTCGCCAAACTTTGCGGATTGACGCAAACCATTAAATCAATTCCTTCGCGCCGCCCTAAGAAACCTTTTTCGCTGACGCGCACTTCATACCAGGTCGGCAAACCCTGAATATTCGACGGAAAAATATTTTTCGGCGTAACCGGAATTCCCATCCGAAAGATCGCCTTCGTAAAAAGTGCATTCGCGCTCGCCGAACCCGTTCCGTTGACGTTGGCAAATCTGACGACAAAATCGTTTATTTTAGTTTCGCTCATTTAAGAATTTTTCATCCACAGTTGAACACGGATAAACACAGATATTTTTTGATTTTTAAAGAGATACTCTTTTAATTTCTATTCGCGGTTTGCCGAAGTTAATCAGCAGACCGACTTTTAATTTTGTTGCCTTTAAGTAATTCAAGCATTGTGCGATTTGCGATTCACATAAACTGCTGATCGCTTTTACTTCAACAATTACCGATTCTTCGACAAATAAATCAGCAATATATTTTCAGACCTCAACGCCATCATAAAAAACTTTGATTTCGTGCTGCTGTAGAAATTTGAAACCTGCCTTTGCTAATTCGTGCGTCAGAGCATTTTCGTAAACTTTTTCCAAAAAGCCACATCCAAGAACATTGCTGACCGTATATGAACAACCGATAATTTTCTCAGTTATCTGATTTATGCTATTTTGTTTTCCATCAAAAAGAGATTTCAAAATATCCGATTTTTCAGTATTCATATTTTTAAAGAGATTAAGAAATTATCCACAGATGAACACGGATACACACAGACTTTTAAATCAAGGTAAATCAATAAAACACTTCATCTGTCCAAACAAATATTAAAAATCATTTTCTTATCTGGGTTCATCTGTGGACAATTTCTTCCTATTTTCCGCAACCTGTGTAAGTTTTCGTCACATTGTAGAAAAACTTCTGCATATCCCAAGCCGCCGTCGGACATCGTTCCGCGCATAAACCGCAATGCAGGCAAACGTCTTCATCTTTGACCATTACTCTCGATGTTTGTGGCAAAGCGTCGGAAACGTAAAGGTCTTGCGTAAAATTAAGCGCGGGAACTTTGAGTTTTTCGCGCAATCGGGATTTCCTCTTCGTTTGCCGTAAATGTGATACAGGCAGTCGGGCAAATGTCCACGCAGGCATCGCATTCGATACATTTCGATTCGCGTGAAAACGGTCTGCACGTCACAGTTCAGACAGCGTTCGGCTTCTTTGAAGCCGGTTAACCTGTCGAATCCGAGTTCGACTTCCTGTTTGCGGTTTTTCAAAGTGATTGATTTATCGGCTTGCGGCACGATAAAACGCAAATCGTTGGCGACTTCGCTGTCGTAAGCCCATTCGTGAATGCCCATTTTCTGGCTGTGCAGATTGACGAACGGCGAAAGACGAGTCATTGACATCTTCATTGCTGCAAACGCGGTGAATCGAAACCGCCGCCTGATGTCCGTGCGCGACTGCGGTAATGACATTTTCAGGTCCGAACGCCGCGTCGCCGCCGAAAAAAACTTTCGGATTGGTTGATTGAAACGTAACTTTATCAACAATCGGCATTTCCCATTCGCCGAATTCAACGCCGATGTCGCGCTCGATCCACGGAAAAGTGTTGTCCTGCCCGATTGCCAGAATAACATCGTCGGCTTCAAAGAAAACGTCCGGCTTCGCCCGTCGGAACCAATTTTCGTTTGCCGTTTTCATCATAAACCGCTTCGACTTTTTCAAACATCATTCCTTTTAATTTGCCGTCTTCGACGACGAAAGATTTCGGCGTGTGATTATCAATGATCGGAATATCTTCGTGCATGCGCGTCTTCTTTTTCCCACGGCGACGCTTTCATATCGGCAAACGGCGAGCGCACGACGACTTTGACTTCTTCGCCGCCGATTCGGCGCGAAGTCCGGCAGCAATCCATCGCCGTATTTCCGCCGCCGACGACGATAACTTTTTTACCGATTTTTTGCGTATGTTCAAAAGCGACGCGATGCCAGCCAGTTAATGCCGATGTGAATATTTTCTTCGGCTTCCCAACGTCCCGGCAAGTTTCGGCAAATCCTTGCCGCGCGGCGCGCCCGTTCCGACAAAAACCGCGTCGTAATCTTTTTCCAGAACTTCTTTCAAACTCGAAACATAATGTTTGAAATGCGTGTGAATGCCGAGATCGAGAATGTAATTAACTTCTTCATCCAAAACGCGTTACCGGCAGACGAAACGAAGGAATCTGGCTGACCATAAAACCGCCGCCTTTGATCTGTTCATCGAAAAGATGAATTTCGTAACCGAGCGGAGCCAAATCCCGCGCCACAGTCAAAGAAGCCGGACCTGCGCCGATCAGAGCGATTTTTTTGCCGTTCGGCATAAACGGCACTTGCGGCATCAGGCTTTTAACTTCGCCTTTGTTGTCTGCCGCCACGCGTTTTAAACGGCAAATGGCGACCGGTTCTTCTTCGACGCGTCCGCGACGGCAAGCCGGTTCGCACGGTCGGTCGCAGGTTCGTCCCAAAATTCCCGGAAAAACATTGGAATCCCAATTAATCATATAGGCTTCCGTGTATTTTCCTTCGGCAATCAGCCGGATATATTCGGGAACGGGCGTGTGCGCCGGACACGCATATTGACAGTCAACCACTTTATGAAAATACTCAGGGTTTTTAATATCAGTTGGTTTCAATTGATTTTCCTCTTTCCGAATTGGTTTTTTAGAATGCAGTGACAAAAGACATTAATTAATTTCACTCTTAACATAATACGTTTTTGTTTTTACTTCAATCATTTTTTTCTACAAAAATAGTCAACCCAAATTGTTTATGTTTGCGCTTATTTGTGTAGAAAATAAGCTATTAAGAAAAAATAAAAATCGAACCGTTGTTCTCTGGCTGTGACAGATGACTTAACGATTCGATTTGTCTTTCTAAAATTTGGTATTTCG
This sequence comes from Pyrinomonadaceae bacterium, assembly GCA_963761145.1. GTDB lineage: Bacteria > Acidobacteriota > Blastocatellia > Pyrinomonadales > Pyrinomonadaceae. The sequence continues at coordinate 463,349 of CAVXFU010000001.1, read as the reverse complement.
CTTAAATGCTCAATCTAACTGTGTTCAAGGCACAAACGCATTCGGTATCGGCTCGTCGTTTTCCGCGCCGAAAGCAATTCCCGTAAATCCGGCAGTCGTTCGATTTAAAAACCACGTTCCTCCGCGAAAGACGGCGACATCGGTTTTGCCGTCGCCGTCGTAATCAGCCGCAACCGGTAAATCTCCGGTTGTTCCGAACGCAATGCTCGCTAATCCAGCCGTGCTTTGCAAAAGATACCAATAGCCGTTTCGGAATACCGCCACATCAGCCTTGCCGTCGCCGTCATAATCGGCGGGAACGGGTTTATCGGTCGCCAAACCGAAACTGATGCCGGTAAATCCTAAATTACTGCGCCTGATATACCAAACGCCTGCGCGATACAATGCGATGTCGGCTTTGCCGTCCGCATCGTAATCAGCCGATACGGGTTTGTCGCCCGCTTGCCCGAAAGCGATGCCGGAAAATCCGGCGGTTGACTGAAGCAGATACCATGTGCCGTTATTTGGGCGAAAAACCGCAATATCGGCTTTGCCGTCACCGTCGTAATCGGCTGGCTGCGGAATATCGGCTGCTTCGCCGAATTGGATTCCCGTGAAACCTAATTGACTGCGCTGCAAATACCAGGTTCCGCCGCGAAAGACGGCGACATCGGTTTTGCCGTCGCCGTCGTAATCCGCCGGAACGATACGGTCGCCATTCTGTCCGAATGCTGTGCCGGTTAAGCCGTTCTGCGATTGCAGAAAATACCAGTTGCCGTTTGACGGACGAAAAACGGAAAGGTCGGCTTTGCCGTCGCCGTCAAAATCCGAAAACGTTTTATTCGCCGCCGTTGACGAATCGCCGAAGATTGTGAACCGAAACGCCTGCGAAACCGAAAATCCGTTTGCCGCGCCAGCGTCCGGCACATACCAGCGACCGTATAAAGTCTGCCCGATTAATGCCGCGTTGTGCGGAATCGGCAAGGAAATCGAGCCGAAACCGCTGTTCGAAATATCAACTGCGACACGCGCGAAAGAACCGCTTGACGGAATAAAATTGCCAACGCCCGGATCCGTTGAATCAACGACTAAAACGGCTTGCGCGTTTCCGGCAGCGTTTGAAACGGCGACGGTAAAACTCGGATTGCCGACAATCGGCGGTTCGATTGCCGTCACTTGCGGAACGATTCCGCCTGAACCGGCGCGACCTGATCCGGTGATTACCGGAACGCGATTCGATTCGGTGTAAAGGTGCGGGCGGTCAAATGGCGGCAGTTCGTTAGCGACGCGCGGATCGGTCATCGGACGTTTTAGAAAGGAGACGAGATCGGCTCTTTGCCCGACGGATAAATTAAGTGGACGAACTCGTACATCTTTATTAGGCGCACTGAAATCGCCGCCGCGATTATAGAATTCGACGACTTCCTCTAAAGTTCCGAATTTGCCGTTGTGCATATACGGCGCACGCAGTTCGATATTTCTCAAATTAGGAGTTTTAAATCTGCCGCGATCATTCGTGCTTCCGGTGACGATGGCGCGTCCGAAATCTTCCGTCTGCGGACGAACGCCGACGTTATGAAAATTTTGATCCGAAAGCAGCGGACCGCCATGACAGAAACTGCAATTTTGCTGAACGAAAATATCGCGTCCGCGATCTTCCTGCGCCGTCAGCGGTTCAATCGCCGAAGCGTAGCGGTCAATCGGAGCGCGGTCGGAAAAAAGCGTTCGTTCGTGCGTGGCAATCGCCATCGCAATTTTGGCAGGTGTTACTTCGGACGTGCCGAAGGCTTCCTCAAAAAGCTCAGGATAAGTTCGTCCGTCAATCCACGTCGAGAGCGACGGCGGAATGTCGGTTGCCAAAGCCAGCGGTTTGGCGGCGGCGATTTGGTTAGCAACCTGCGTCCAATTTCGGTTGCCGTGTCCCATTTCGCCATCGGAAATTGGCGGACTTAAAATCTGGCTTTCGAGCGATGCGTGATCGGTCAGCAAAACGGCATTAGTCAGCGGGTCGCGGAAAGAATCCGCCGCGCGACCGTCCCAGAATAAACCGTTAAAACCCAGACCGGCATTCAAATATGATGGAGCTTTCCGGTTTGTAACCTGTTCCCTGAATCCGAATATATTCGACGGCGAATAAGTTCCGTCCAAATTGTTGAGCGGAACGCCGGGCGAACCTAAAACATCGTCGGGCGTATTGAAAACATTATCAAAACCGGGATTTCTGGAGCGTGCATTAGTGGCGGAAGTGCGCGGATCGGAACCGCCCTGGCTCGAACGGTGACAGGTTCCGCAGGAAACCGTCAAAGTCGAAGAAAGCTGTTCATCCCAAAAAAGTGCTTTACCGAGCGACGATTTGGCTGCCGTGACCTGATTTCCAGTCGGCGCGGACGGCGGTGATAATGGAGAAAAAATTTGTGAATTAAAACTTCCAACTGCGCGTAAACCCTGATCGGCAACGCTGAGATTGCTGGTGGAATTGCCGTTCTCAGCGCGAACGAAATAAAAATACTGTTGGTTCGAAACAGCCGTCGTATCGAAAAAATAATTGGCGGCAGTTGTTCCGACATCCGCCGCCGATGACGGATCGCTCGTTGGACTGCGGAAAATGCGATAAACATTTGCTCCGCGTACCGTATTCCACATCACGCCGACTTTATCGGCATAATCTCCGTCCGATGCCGAAACTCCGTTCGGGGCGGAAAGATTCGCGTCGTCAACAGAATTTCTATCAGCTGAAAAAGCTGTGAACCATCGCTGACCGAAAAAGGTTAGCGTAAACAAAACAAAGAATAAAGAAACGAAAAGTTTTAAACCGCGCATTCGATAAAAGTTCCTCGGACAGATTATTTTCCGCCATTGCAATTCCCTGAAATCAAATCGAAAATGTCGCAAAATTTCGAAAGACGAATCTGGCGTTACATTGATTTTTCTATAAATAAGCCGGCAAAATGCTCAAGTCGCCAAGCCCGAATTAATTTGATTTTGGAATTAAGAAATGAGCGGAAACAAATTTTCGATAAAAAAAGCATCGCCGATACAAACTTATTGAAAGCGGTTGCTTTCGCTCATAGACATTTTAGCTTGGTTTTTTGATATTGACGAGTTTTGCGGGCAATTTAAACTTCGGTAAACAAATGTTCGTAAAAGTTGGTAGATTTATTAAAGACGAATTTCGCCGATGCTGAATGTTATCAACAAAATATCTTTGGGATTATTTTTGATCGCCGCGCCCTTTTTATTCTACGGCTTCGGCTTGCAGACGGTTCGGATTTTATCGAAAGTCAGTTTGAGTAATCCGCGTTGGCTGTGTTTTTCAGCGGGCGCGGCAATTTTTTTCCCGTGTTTGTTTGCTGCCAGACGTTTTTTTCGGAGCCTTTGGTGTTATCTCGAAACGCTCGAACACGAAATGACACATTTGATTGTCGGTCTGCTTTTCTTGAAAATTCCGACCGGCATTCGCGTCAGCGCACACGAAGGCGGCGAAGTGCGGCAAATCGGTCGCGGCACGACCGGACAAACCTGGATTACTCTCGCGCCGTATTTTTTTCCGACAATCTCTATCGCAGTTATTATTTTTGCGTATTTAATTCAACTGAATACTTTGACTTTGCTCAGCGTTCTAGGCTGGACGACCGCTTTTCATCTGGTGACAAATTGGAGCGAAACAAGTTTTCGCCAGCCGGATTTGCAAAAAGCCGGAATCTTGAAAACGATTTTGATTTTACCGTTGATGAATATAATTTGTTACGGCGCAGTTCTGGCTTTCGTCGCTGACGGCGGCAAAGGCTTGGGTAATTTCTGGCTCAACGGAGTCAGAGAAGCGTTTCAGTTTGCCGGTAAAATCTGATAATTGCTGCCGGAAACTTAATGATTTGACACATGGCTTGAAACGAGCGAAAACGCGCTTGCTAACCCGAATTTACGCTTTTCAAATTTAACTATTTTAAAAACATTCTCTAATCTTCGTGCGACGCTGATGTTTTTATTGACCGAGTTAGCCGATGCGGTTTTGATCGAAACCGCATCGGCTAACTGTCTGCCGCGAATAACGGCGAGATGATTGCTGTCAGGCGATCAGTCGGGAAAGACGGCGGCGAGGTTGAAAACTCGACACAAGCGATTCGAGCGGCGTTATCGCGCAGAGTAAATTGCTCGTTTAATTTGCGCGGTTGAATGATATTTACAGTTTTTCAAAGTAAAGGGGAAAGGCGGCGAATATTCGAATGTTTGCTCAAAAAAAAAGTTAAGTGTTTTGAGTAAAACAGAATGGAAAAAAGTAATGATCAAAAAATTTTAATTTTTAACGGAGCAGAGGTTTTTATTCAATAACTGTTAAAATGAGTTAATTTATATCTACTGACGACAATTTGATTCAGACAAATCAGCGTGAAATGTAATGGCAAAATTATCTCTGACCAGGTTACCGAATTTTCAAAATTCAAATAGTCAAAGCGCGACAGAAATGCCGATCCGCAGCGAACTTTTCAGCGCGGAAAGGCTCGAACAATTCGCGTCGAGTCTCGCCGAAGAGCATCGGGAAGTTGACCAGCCGAAACGATTTCAGAAATTGCTGCCGCGACTGAAAGAAAACGCTCAGGTGCTGGCTGAGGCGTATCAAACGTTAATTAATTCCGTTCACGACGACCGCGCGATTTCTCCGGCAGCCGAATGGCTGATTGATAATTTTCACGTCGTTGAAGAACAACTGCGCGAAATCGAAGAAGATTTGCCCGAAGGTTATTATCGCGAATTGCCGAAACTCAGGAAGGGCGAATTTGCCGGTTATCCGCGCATTTACGCGGTCGCCGTGATGATAATCGCGCATACGGACAGCCGTCTGGAAGCCGAAATGCTGGCAAGATTTCTTTGCGCTTATCAAACAGTTACGCCGCTGGCGATTGGCGAATTGTGGGCTTTGGCGATTACTCTGCGAATCGCGCTGGTTGAAAATCTGCGCCGTCTGGCTTCACGCATAGTCATTTCTCGCGGCGAACGCGACGAAGCCGACGCGCTGGCTGGCGAACTGTTGGAACTGGCAAATAAACAGCCGGGTGAACTGGTTCCGCTGCTGGTAAAAAAAATGGGCAGGCGCAAAAATTTCGGCAACGCTTTTATTGAACAATTAACCAGGCAGTTGCGCGATCAAGATTCGGCGGTCGCTCCGGCTTACGAATGGCTCGAAGAACACCTGCGGAAACACGGCGCGGGCATTGAGCAAATCGTGCAGACGGAATACCAGAATCAAGCCGCCGCACAAATCACCGTCGGCAACGTGATTACGAGTATGCGCCTGCTTTCGACGATTGACTGGAGCGTTTTTTTTGAAAGCGTCAGTTTGATTGATCCGCTTCTGAAAAACGATCCGGCGGGCGTTTACGGGAGGATGAATTTTGAAACGCGCAACCGTTACCGCACAATTATCGAACGCATCGCCAAACGGACGAAAACCGACGAATTAAAAGTCGCCGCACGCGTCATCGAAATCGCCGACCAAGCCAAACGGAAAAATCCTGACGACCAAAGATATTCGCATATCGGTTTTTATTTGATTGACGAAGGACTCGATTCGATTGAACGCGAGTTTGATTATCGCACTCGATTTTCCGAAAACCTGCTGCGCGTCGTGCTGAAATATCCGACTTTTTTCTATTTCGGATTGATGATGTTTTTGACCGCGCTGCTCGTTTTTTTGTCGGCGGCAACGGCGGCACATTTCGGTGCGAGTTTGTGGATTTTAATTGTTTTTACCTTATTAACAATAGTTCCGGCGAGCGAACTCGCTTTGAGCGTGATCAATTGGGACATCACGCTTTTCGTTCCGCCGCGCCTTTTGCCGCAGATGGACACGAGCGAATCAATTCCCGAAATTGCCAAAACGATTGTCGTGATTCCGACGCTTTTGACCGGCGAAGCAGTGGTTAATGAATTATTTGAAAAACTCGAAGTTTACAGTCTCGCCAATCAGGATGAAAATATTTACTTCGCGCTTTTAGGCGATTTCGCCGACGCGACTGCCGAAGAAATGCCGACGGACGCGGCGATTTTGGATTTGGCAAATCGCCGCGTCAACGAATTAAACGAGCGGAATCAAAGATCCCAAAAGCGAAAATTTCATTTGTTTCATCGTCGCCGTTTGTGGAACGAGAGCGAGGGAAAATGGATGGGTTGGGAACGCAAACGCGGCAAGCTCGAAGAATTTAATCGCCTTTTGCGCGGCGCAAACAGATACGAGTTTTTCGATTGTCACGGCAGATGAAAATTTTCTGCGGCAAATTAAATACGTCATCACGCTCGATTCGGATACTCAGCTGCCGCGCGATGCGGCGCGAAAGCTCGTCGGCGTGGCGACGCATCCGCTGAATCGCCCGTATTTTGACGAAACATTACAGCGCGTCACGAAAGGTTACGGCATTTTGCAGCCGCGCGTCAGCATTTCTTTATTGAGCGCGTCGCGGTCGCGTTTCGCCCGCATTTTTTCGGGGAATACGGGCATTGATCCTTACACGACTGCTTCGTCAGATGTGTATCAGGATTTGTTCGGCGAGGGAAGTTTTACCGGCAAAGGTCTTTACGATGTTGACGCGTTCGAGGCGGCTTTGAACAATCGCGTGCCGGAAAATTCCGTTCTGAGTCACGACCTCTTTGAAGGTATCTACGCTCGCTGCGGTTTGGTTTCAGACATCGAACTGCTTGACGATTTCCCGACGCATTTCGACGATTTTTCCAAGCGTTCGCATCGTTGGGTACGCGGCGACTGGCAAATCGCGGGCTGGATTTTCCCGCGCATCAAAAACGCGGCGGGACAAAAAGTTAAAAACAATTTGCCGCTGATTTCGCGCTGGAAAATTTTCGATAATCTGCGCCGCAGTTTGGTCGCGCCGACGATTTTTTTATGGCTTTTGATGGTTTGGACAATTGTTCCCGGTGCGCCGTGGCTGTGGACGCTTTTTATCGTTTTCGAACTGGCGTTTCCGGTTTTCGCGCATCTCCAATCGAATTTGCTGACGCATCCGCGCGGCATTCCGTGGACGAGTCATTTCTGGAGCGTCTGGGGCGACGCGCGAACGAATGCCGCGCAGGTTTTGCTGACCGTCGCCGCGCTCGCGCATCAGGCTTACTCAAACGTTGACGCGATAATTCGCACCGCTTACCGCAAATTCATTTCGCATAAAAATCTGCTCGAATGGACGACCGCCGCGCAGAGCGAACGAGAAAATCCGCACGATCAAGCGTCGTTTTTGCGTCTGATGCGCTTTGCGATAATTTTGCCGCTGATAATTTTAGCCGTCGTCGCGTGGCTCCGTCCGGTCGAATTGCCGATTGCCATACCGTTTATTCTGGCGTGGATTTTGTCGCCGTTCATCGCTTATCGAGTCAGTCTGCCGCCACAAATCGAGCAAAAGATTTTGTCGTCGGATGATATAAAACTGGCGCGGATGATTGCCCGCCGAACGTGGCGATTTTTTGAAACATTTGTCGGCGACACGGACAACTGGCTGCCGCCCGATAATTTTCAGGAAGACCCGCAGCCGAAAATCGCGCACCGCACATCGCCGACCAATATCGGCTTGCTGCTTTTGTCAACGATTTCAGCGCACGATTTCGGTTATATCGGCACGCTTGAACTGACCGAAAGGCTCGGTTTTACTTTTGCGACGCTCGAAAAACTCGAAAAATTTCACGGTCATTTGCTCAACTGGTATGACACCGAAACGCTCGTGCCGCTTGCGCCGCGTTACATTTCGACCGTTGACAGCGGCAATTTCGCCGGACATCTGCTGGCGGTCAAACAAGCCATTCTCGAATTGCCCGACCGCAAATTGTTCGATACGCGCGTGATGGAAGGCTTTGCCGATTCGCTCGAAATGATGCGCGCCGAAGCGGCGCAGCTGAGTGCCGAGCGCGGTCGAACCCAAGCTGTAACGGTCAAACAATTAAACAGCGAAATCGAAAAATGCCTGCAATCGTTGAAAAATCAGCCGCTCGAAACGCCTGATGCGTGGCTGACAATAATCGAGTTTTTGATCGCTCGCGCCGAAATTATTCGTGACATAACCGGCGCACTGTCGCAGGAACACGGTGACGCGCATTTTAACGAACTGCAATTCTGGGTAGGCGATTTGACGCATCAGGCGCGAAGCTTCCGGCGCGACATCGAAACATTTATTCCGTGGAAGGAAAGCGATTTCATTCATTTATCGGAAATTATCAGCCGCGATTTTCCCGAAATTCAAGCCGAGTGGCGCGAGATAATGAATCTCTTGAATTTGTTTCCGTCGCTGTCCGAACTTGCCGAATTGTATGACGCGCTGCTGCTGCGTCTGTTAAATTTCAGCGAGAAAATCACGCATTCAAAAATGGATCAAAGAGATTCATCCGCCGCCGCTAACGCGCTCGCCATTTTAACGAATCTGGTCAAACAAGCGTTAAATTCAGCCGCCCACACGGTGGCGAATCTAAATGATTTTACTTTGCAGAGTCAGGAACTTGTCGAACAAATGGATTTCAGATTTCTGTTCGAACCGAAACGCAAAGTTTTTTCCATCGGATTTAATGTGGATAATGAACGGCGCGACAATTCGTTTTACGATCTGCTCGCCTCCGAAGCGCGTCTGACGAGTTTTATCGCCATTGCGAAGGGCGAAATTCCGCAGGAACACTGGTTTCGGCTCGGTCGCTCGCTCACGCCGATTGATAAAAGCCGTGCGCTGATTTCGTGGACGGGAACGATGTTTGAATATCTGATGCCGATTCTCGTGATGCGCGATTACGATAAAACGCTTTTGAATCAAACTTATAAAGCCATTGTTTCCAGACAGATCGAATACGCGGCGGAAAATAAAGTGCCTTGGGGAATTTCCGAATCGGCGTATAACGCCCGCGATTTGCAGCTCAATTATCAATATTTGGCGTTCGGCGTGCCGGGTCTCGGTCTGAAGCGTGGTTTGAGCGAAGATTTGGTGATTTCGCCATATTCGACCGCGCTCGCCGCGCTCGTTGCGCCCGACGAAGCGATGAAAAATTTTCGCACTTTAACCGAAGCCGGTGCATTGGCGCGTTTCGGATTTTACGAAGCAATTGATTATACGCCCGAACGACTGCCGCCGGATCAGACAAAGGCTATGATCAGCGCGTTTATGGCGCATCATCAGGGAATGATTTTGGTCGCGCTCAACAATCTCGTTCACGGCGATATTATGCAAAAGCGTTTTCACAGCGAACCGCTCGTGCAGGCGACGGAACTTTTGCTTCAGGAACGCATTCCGCAAGGCGCGCCGTCATCAAAACCACGAGCCGAAGAAGTTAAATCGAGCCGCATCGCGCGTCAGCTCTCCGGTCGCGTCACCAGACTTTTTGATACGCCGTTTTTATCTACGCCGCGCGTTCAAATTCTTTCAAACGGCGCGTATTCGGTGATGGTGACGAATTCCGGCGCGGGCTATTCGATGTACAAAGGTCTCGCCGTGACACGCTGGCGTGAAGACACGACGCGTGATTCGTGGGGCAGTTTTATCTATCTGCGCGATGTGACGAGCGGCAAAGTTTGGTCGGGCGGATTTCAACCGCTCGAAAAAGTTCCGCGTTTTTATGAGGTCGCTTTTTCCGAAGACAAAGCCGTTATCAAACGAACCGACGGAAATATTGCGACGCGCACGGAAATCATCGTTTCGCCCGAAGATAACGCCGAAATTCGCCGCGTTTCAATTACCAACAATTCATCGAGAGTGCGCGATTTTGAAATTACGAGCTACGCTGAAATCGTCCTTGTTGCGCCGAAGGCTGACGCGGCGCATCCGGCGTTCAGCAATCTATTTATCGAGACCGAGTTCAATACCGCCGAAAATTCGCTAATCGCCAAACGCCGTCCGCGCGGCGAAAAGGACGAACCGATTTGGGCGATTCACACGATTGCGACGACCGGCGAAACCGTCGGCGCGACGCAGTATGAAACCGACCGCGCCAGATTTTTAGGTCGCGGACACGATGCGCGTGAACCGCTCGCCGTCATCGAAGACCGACCGCTTTCCAACACGGTCGGTGCGGTGCTTGATCCGATTTTTTCGCTGCGCCGGTACGTGAGAATTCAGCCGCACGAAACGGTTCGGGTTTTATTTACGACCAGCGTCGCACATTCGCACGAAGAGGCTCTGCGGCTGGCGGATAAATATCACGATTCAAATATTTTTGAACGTGAAGCCGCGCTCGCCTGGACGCGTTCGCAGGTCGAAATGCGGCATTTGAATATTGATCCCGACAACGCATATTTCTATCAGCGGCTCGCCGCGCATATTTTGTATTCGGATGTTTCGCTGCGTCCGCGCCGCGAAGTTCTGGCGATGAACACGAAAGCGCAGTCGGATTTGTGGGCTTACGGCATCGGCGGCGATTTGCCGATTGTGCTGGTTCGCATCAACCGCGCCGAAGATTTATCGCAGGTCAGACAATTGATTAATGCGCACGAATATTTGCGTTACAAAGGTTTAACGTTCGATCTGGTGATTTTGAACGACATTCCGTCAAGCTATATTCAATCGCTGCACGACGAATTGCTGAATCTTGTGCGAACGAGCGGCGAAGCGAATCTGCTCGATAAAGACGGCGGCGTTTTTATCAAACGCAGTGACCAAATATCTGAAGCTGACCGCATACTTTTGCACACGGTCGCTCGCGTCGTCATCGTCACCGAACGCGGCGAATTTGAAGATTTGCTCGTCCGCAAACCAATCGAAAGCGATTTGCCGAAAGATTTTATTCCGCGCGGTTCGCATCGTTCGTATCCCGAACCGTCAACCGCTCTGCCCAATCTGACGTTTTTTAACGGACTCGGCGGATTCGCCCAGGAAGGCAAAGAATATGTCACGATTCTCGGCGACGGACAATGGACACCTGCGCCGTGGCTGAATGTGATTGCCAACGAAAAAGATTTCGGTTTTCAAGTTTCCGAAACCGGCGCGGGCTTTACGTGGTCAGTCAACAGCCGCGAAAATCGCATAACGCCGTGGTCAAACGATACGGTCAGCGATCCGCCGGGCGAAGTGATTTACCTGCGCGACGAAGATTCCGGCACGATTTGGTCGCCGACACCGCTTCCGATTCGTGAAACTGAACCTTATACGATCAAACACGGTCAGGGCTACACGATATTTGAACATCTAAGTCACGGCATCGCGCAGGAATTATTGTTGTTTGTGCCGCTCGATGCGCCGGTGAAAATCTCGCTTCTGCGTCTGCATAATCGCACCAATCGGCGGCGTAAATTGTCGGTGACAAATTACAACGAACTTGTTTTGGGCTTTCACCGCAGTCAAACCGTGCCGTTTGTCATTACCGAAACTGACGAAACACAAAGCACGATTTTCGCCAGAAATCCGTATAATAACGAATTTGCCAGCCGCGTCGCTTTTATCGCCGCCAGCCAAAATGTTAGTTCTTTAACCTGTGACCGCAAGGAATTCTTGGGCAGAAACGGAAATCTGGCTAATCCGGCGGCGTTGAGACGCGAACGATTATCCGGTCGCAGCGGCGCGGGATTTGATCCGTGCGCGACTCTGCAAACATTTATCGAACTCGAACCAAACGAAACGCGCGAAATCGTGTTCTTGATCGGCGAAGCAGAATCACACGACGAAGCACGAAACATCGTTTCAAAATTTCGTGAAATTTCGACGGTCAAAAACTCCTTCGATGATATTTTAAAGTATTGGGACGACTTGCTCGGCACCATCGAAGTTCGCACGCCCGACGCGGCGTTAAATACGATTGTCAATCGCTGGCTTTTATATCAATCGCTCGTCTGCCGCGTCTGGGCGCGTTCGGCATTTTATCAATCGGGCGGCGCGTTCGGTTTCCGCGACCAATTGCAGGATGTGATGTCGCTCGTTTACGCCAAACCGGAAATCGCCCGCGAGCAAATTCTCATTGCCGCCGCGCACCAATTTAAAGAAGGCGACGTTCAGCACTGGTGGCATCCACCGACCGGACGCGGCGTTCGCACACGCTTTTCCGACGATTTATTGTGGCTCCCGTTCGTCACGAGTTTCTACGTTAACGTCACCGGCGATAAATCCGTTTTAGAGGAAATCGTGTCGTTTATCGAAGCACCTTTGCTAATTGAAGGACAAGACGATTCATACACGCAGCCGCAGATTTCGACCGAAACAGCGACGATTTTCGAGCATTGCGCGAGAGCGATTGACCGCAGTTTAGCGGTCGGCGAACACGATTTACCGCTGATGGGTTCGGGCGACTGGAACGACGGAATGAGCAGCGTCGGCAATGGCGGCAAAGGCGAAAGCGTTTGGGTCGGCTGGTTTTTGATTAACACCATCGCGGATTTTTTGCCGTTCTGCCGCGAACAAAAAGAAACGGAGCGCGAGACGATTTATTCAAAACACATTGAAGATTTGAAAATCGCGCTCGAACAGAACGCGTGGGACGGAAACTGGTTTCGCCGCGCGTATTTCGACGACGGCACGCCGCTCGGTTCGGCGCAGAACGAAGAATGCCGCATTGATTCAATCGCCCAGTCGTGGAGCGTTATTTCCGGCGCGGCAAATCCGGCGCAAGCTCGCCGTGCGATGGCTTCGGTTGACGAATATTTAATTCGGCGCGGCGACGGAATCGTGCTTTTATTCACGCCGCCGTTTGATAAAAGCTCTCTCAAACCGGGTTACATTAAAGGCTATATTCCCGGCGTTCGGGAAAACGGCGGACAATATACGCACGCCGCTTTGTGGACTTTGATCGCGTTTGCAATGCTCGGCGACGGCGACAAAGCCGGAGAACTTTTCGCCCTGCTCAATCCGATAAATCACGCTTCGACCCGCGCCGGTTTGCATAAATACAAAGTCGAACCGTATGTCGCGGCGGGCGACGTGTACGGCGAACTAACACACATCGGACGCGGCGGGTGGACTTGGTACACCGGTTCGGCAGGCTGGATGTACCGCGCCGCGCTCGAATCAATGCTCGGTTTTTATTTAAGCGGCAACACCCTGAAAATTGATCCGTGCATTCCGCGAAGCTGGCGCGAATTTGAGATTGATTATCGTCACGGAAAAACGCTTTATAAAATAAAAGTCGAAAACCCGACGAGCGTCTGCCGCGGAGTTTTGGAAGTTCTGCTCGACGATGAAGTATTATCGTCAAACGAAATTCCTTTGAATGCCGACGGACAAACGCATCAAATAACGATTGTACTGGGAAATGCCTGAATCAACTGAACTTCGTGACAGGTAAAATAAATTTTGAAATTAAATTTACACGGTTGAATGGATTATAAAAAAACAACACAAAAAAAGATCCGCCGATAATGCGGCGAAAAAATTGTATCAATTTTGTGATTGTTTCGCTCAACCATAAACGGCGACCGGATTAATATAAAAAACGTTGATGGTAAGATTGTGGAAACGGGTAATTTTCGATACTTGCGATGCGGTTTCAGAAGTCGCATAGTTGTTACCGTATCGTTTAACTTTATGGACAATAAATATCAAATCAGTAAAAGCAAAAAGCCTGAAACAAAACAGGAAATGATTCAGCTTCAAATTGAAGAACTAATTAAGCGTCGTAATAAAGAATCCGATTTGAAAGAAAAACAAATCATCAACGCGGAAATTACCAAATTATTCGCTCAATATCAGAGACTCAATTTGTGATCTGTTACGGCGAATGTTTTAGCCGGCTTGTTTTGTCTGAATGTGAAATTTTGAACCGAAAAAGCTAATACTGAGAAAGCGAAAATTTAACTTTTTCAGTGTTCCGACTCGAAAGTATCAATCAAAAATTTAAGTTTGCCTGATAAATTTGAACGTCGTTGAAACCAAATGTTCGAAATCAGCCGGTTTAGTCAGATACGCGTTTGCTCCAGCCGCCATTGCTTTGGAGATTTCCGCCTGTCTGACCTCGCCGCTGAGAAAAATAACCGGCGTGGTTTGGTCAAAAATTCTCATCTCCCGACAAATTTCCACACCGCTCAAACCGTTAAAATAATTATCTAAAATGATTGCTGAAAAATTCTCCTCGCGAATCAATTTCAGACAATCTGTTTGACTGCAAGTTTTAACTTCGCAGCCTGCGTCTCTGAAGACAAAAGTCACCAGTTCGCAGGTATCCGCGTCGTCTTCAATGCAAAGAATTTTCAAATGCGAATCGGGCATATCATTTTTTGTTGAAACGTCATATTTTCGGAAATACTAATCAACGAATTACGACCTCAGGAGTTTTAAGTGAAAAAGATTGAAAAGAATTATTTCCTCTAAATTATATGTTTGATAAATTATTTTGGCAATTAGGACTAAAAATTGCGTCCAGAGTAAGTCGGACTTGGAAAACGTATTGATTTATCAGTTTTAGGGGAGCTTATGCAGAAAACAATTCTCTTGGTCGAAGATACGGCTGACGTTCGGGAAATGATGAAATTCTTGCTTGAAAACTCTGGCTATATGGTTCTGGAAGCGGTTGACGGGCTGGAAGCGGTAAAAAGCGCGACCGAAAAACATCCTGATTTGATACTAATGGATATTTCGATGCCTGTAATGGACGGTTTGACGGCGACAAAAGCCATCAGAGAGGTTAAAACTGATGTAAGTGTGCCGATCATCGCGGTGACGGCTTTTGGCAACCAGTTTTACAATCAGGCTATCGAAGCCGGATGCGATGATTTGATCTCCAAGCCGATTGATTTCGATACGCTGCAACCTATCATCGAACAATATTTAGCTTCATAATCCGTTTTAGCTCTAATCCGACAAAATCGAACTGTCAAAGTTTCCTACTATTCTTAAACAAATCGCTTTTCCTATCCGGTGGGCGTGTTTTCGTCTTTATTTTCAACTTTTACTGCCGGTGCTTTGGCGCGTTTCGGGGCGAGGTCGAGATGCGAAGCGATATTCCACTCGGCGATTTTTGGTAATCGCGCCGATTTCCTGCGCGTCGCGGCTCGTAGCCGAATAAGGTCGCAGTCGGTGAACGTGCTTCCTTGTCTGCGATTCGGTGTATTGATCGAACGACAGCGCACAATTCAAATCCGCGCCGAGTTGTTTTTTCCAATTTGTTTCCCGTTGATTGTTTTTGTAGTAATCAATTAAATCTTTTTTCGCAACCAAAGTTCCGCCGTTGTCGCCGATTTTAGGAATTCGACCGTAGTTGATGAGGTAAGCGATATTTGACGGCGTGACATCTTTGCCGATGTGTTCGGTCGCCCAGACGCTTGCTTCTTTGATATTTAATAATTCTCTCGGTTCAAGCATTTCTTAAAAGTGTGAAAAGATTATTGCAAATACGTTGAAATGATTTTGTTGATGATAATAAAAAACCGCGAGAATGCAAAGTCTATTAAAATCAAACACCGATAGTAATAGACTCATCCGAATGTCGTTTGAAATGCGTGAGCGAATGAACGAAAATAAAATCAAAAGGGGAAATATTATGTTTAAAAAATTATTCGGAAGTTTGCTGTTCACTGTGGCTTTGTCCACTTCGATTTTCGCGCAGAGAGATTTTGGTGTGAGTCCGACCGGTTCGGGCGGTGTTTTGATGGCGGAACAGGCGGCATATGATGTGAAGCATTATGATTTGGCGGTGACGACGAATGTTGCGGAACAGTCTATTAAAGGAACGGTGATTGTTACGGCGTTGATCGTTAAGCCGATTGATAAATTCGTGCTTGATTTGGATTATCCGTTTACGGTCGAATCGGTCGCGCTTCTGGACGGCAAAAAGGAATCTGCGCTGACGTTTGAGCGGCGCGAAGGGCGGATTTGGATTTCGTTTCCGCAGATGCAGAAAAAAGGGAAAACCGTGAGCGTGCGCGTGGCGTATGCGGGCAAGCCGAAGGTTGCGCCGAAGCCGCCGTGGATTGGCGGTTTTGTGTGGTCGAAAACGGCTGACGGGCAATCCTGGTTTGCGACGGCGGTGCAGAACGACGGCGCGGATTTGTGGTTTCCGGTGAAAGATCACCCGTCGGACAAAGCCGACACGACATCTTTGCACTTTACCGTTCCGTCGAATCTCGTCGCGGCATCGAACGGAAAATTGAAATCTACGGTTGATAACAAAGACGGTACGCATACGTTTAACTGGGAAGTTTCACAGCCGATTTCAAATTACTGCATCGCGCTGAACGTCGCGCCGTATAAATTATTGGAAGACAAAGTGAAATCGGTGTCGGGCGAAATGATTCCGATTCAGTTTTACGTTTTGCCCGAACATTTCGAGAAAGCGCAGTCGCTAATTGATTTGACCAAGAAATATAACGCTTTTTTTGAAGAATATCTAGGTCCGTATCCGTTTCGCGCGGATAAAATCGGCATCGCCGAAACGCCGCATCTCGGAATGGAACATCAATCAATCACGGCTTACGGCAACGAATTCAAATACAACGCGGACGGCGAAGACTGGCTGATATTTCACGAATTCGGACACGAATGGTGGGCAAATCTCGTGACTGCGCCCGACTGGAACGATTTTTGGATTCACGAAGGTTTTCAATCGTTTATGGACACGTTCTACATCGAGAAAACAAAAGGCAAAGAAGCCTATTTCAAAGCGATGAAAGCCAGACAGGAAAAGTTCAAAAACGTCAAACCGGTCGCGCCGCGTGAAGCGCAGACGACGACGCAAATCTATATGCTGCCGCCCGATTACACGAAATCCGACGGCGATATTTACGGTAAGGGCGCGATGATTCTAAATTCTCTGCGCTTTTACATCGGCGACGATGCGTTTTTCAAATTCCTGAGAAGAACGGCGTATCCGAAAGCTTCGATGGAAAAGGTGACGAACGGCAACCAGTTTCATTTCGAGACGACCGACGATGTTCGGCGAACGGCGGAAAAAGAATCGGGCAAAAAACTGGATTGGTTTTTTGAAGTTTATCTGCGTCAACCCGCGCTGCCGAAATTGATCGCCGAAACGAACGGCAATCAGTTAAATCTGCGCTGGGAAACCGCCAATAATCTGCCATTTCCGATGCCGATTGAAGTAAAAGTCGGCGGCGAAATGAAGCGCGTCGAGATGAAAGACGGCAAGGGAAGTTTGACGCTGCCGGCTGACACGCAATTTGAAATTGACCCGAACGGCTGGGTTTTGAAGGCGTTGTAGAAACATCATCAACCGTTAGAGACGTGAAGAGGCAGAGTTATTTAGGTTTATAAAACTCTGCCTCTTCGCGTTTCTGCGTTTATTATTCAGCGAACTGAAAGACTTTCAACGATGTCTCGCGCCGCGTTCGGACGCGCGAAGTTTGGCGACGTTCTTTTTCATCTGCGCGAAACGCTTTTCGTCATTTATAAGCGCGTCAATTTTATAGGCAAGCGTCGGCAGATTGTTGCATTTTATCGCGCAGCCCTGTTCGAGCAGATGATCGGAATTGCGCTCTTCCTGTCCGGGAATCGGGTTGACGACGACGAAAATCAATCCTTTCGCCAACGCTTCCGAAGTCGTTAAACCGCCGGGTTTGCCGACGATTAAATCCGATGCGGACATCAATTCGTCCATCTGGGTCGTGTAGCCGATTGGTTTGAACGTCAGTGTTTCGGTATTCAATTTTTCGGCGGCGAGCGTTTCGAGTTTCGATTTTAATTCCTCGTTGCGACCGCAGATGGCGAGAATTTGCGCGGGCGTTTGCAAATCGCCGAGCGCGATTAAAAGCCTTTCGATATTACCGACTCCGAAACCGCCCGCCGAAACTAAAATCGTTAAACGATCTTTTTCCAGTTGGTATTTCTCGCGCATCGCCTGTTTATCTTTTTGCTCGCTGAAAATCGGATCAATCGGAATGCCCGAAACGGTGATTTTATCCGCCGGAATGCCGAGCTTTTCAAGATGCACGCGCGTTTCGTCCATCGCGACGAAATAACGCTCGTAATTATGCACGAGCCACAGCGCGTGAACGTCGAAATCGGTGACGACAATCGCCTGCGGAAACGTGATTTTTTCTTTCGCCGTCAGCCACGAAATAATTTCAGCGGGCAGAAAATGCGTGCAGACGGCGATGTCCGGCTGATAATTTTTTAAGAATTTTATCAGCGGCTGCGTGTTCAATCTATCAAGCGCGAGCCGCCGCCGTTCGTTCTGCCACGGTTTGTCGAGCGAATCATACATCCAGCCCAAAACTTCGGGCATCCGGTTGACCATATCGAGATACGCCTTGCCGTAAAGCCTTCGGAAAAGCGAATTCGTATAATTCAAAACGTCAATGTTGCGAACTTCCGCCGCCGCATTCGATTGAACGAACGCTTTCTCTAATGCTTCCGCCGCGCGAAGATGTCCTGCGCCGACCGCCGCCGATAATATCAAAACTTTCTTGAACATAATTTTACGTTTGGGCTCTGAACACAAGAAAACCGCCGCACTTATAGTATCCTTTGATTAGCGATTTTGAAAATTTCGCGCGGCGTTTTGGAAACTTTTCAAACTGAAACAAAATTTTTAACCGAAGGCGTGCGTTCGATGTTCGTTTCGACGCTCTTTTTCGCGCTGGCGAACGTTTTTGTCAAACAGGTCGGACATTTGCCGACGATGGAAATCGTGTTTTTCCGCTGCGCTTTGGGCGTGATTTTTTGTTACGTCGGGTTGCGGAAAGCCGGCGCGGATTGGAAAGGTTCAAACCGCAAACTGCTTTTATTGCGCGGTTTGTTCGGCACGACCGCGCTATATTTTTTCTTTCTTACGGTGCAGAATATTCCGCTCGCGTCGGCGATGACAATTCAATATCTGTCGCCGATTTTTACAACGATTATTGCGATTTTTCTGCTGAAAGAATCGGTCAAATTTTTTCAATGGTTCTGCTACGCACTGGCTTTTATCGGCGTTTTATTCATTGAGCAGTTCGACGCGCGGATTACAATCACGTTTCTCGCTCTCGGCGTGACATCGGCGTTTTGTTCGGGCGTGGCTTATAATCTGGTCAGAACTTTACGCGAGCGTGAGCATCCGTTAACTGTCGTTTTTCATTTTCAAATCGTCGGTTTAATCGTCGGTTTCGCGTTTACGATTTTCAATTGGCAAACGCCGCGAGTTTGGGATTGGTTGTTTTTATTTTTAATCGGCGCGTTCTCGCAGCTCGGACAGATTTTTCTAACGAACGCTTTGCAGAAAGAACGCGCGGCAAGTGTGGCAATTGTGAACTACACCGGTTTAATTTACGGGCTTCTCGTCGGATGGTTTGTTTTCGGCGAAATGCAAACCGCAGAATCTTTGGCAGGAATGATTTTGGTCGTCGTCGGTGTCGTGTTGAGCATGATTTACAGTAAACGGCGACGAAATATTGAGAGCATTGAAGCAACGGCAGGCTGAAATCTGAGACTAAAAAATATGTTTAAGGAAAAAGTTTTAGCATTAATTTTAGCGGGCGGCAAAGGCGGGCGACTCGGACTGCTTACCGACGACAAGGCAAAGCCGGTGATGCCGTTTGGCGGCGCGTATCGGTTGATTGATTTCGCGTTAAGCAACTGCGTCAACAGCCAAATCTCTGACGTTTGGGTAATTGAACAATACGAACTGCATTCTTTAAACGAGCATTTATCGAACGGCAGACCCTGGGATTTAGACCGAACTTACGGCGGACTGCAAGTTTTGCCGCCGTTTGAGGACGATTCAAAAAAAGAAGGTTTTGCCAAAGGAAACGCCGACGCGATTTACCGGCACACAAAATTTATCGAAGATTTCAAACCCGATATTGTCCTCGTGTTGAGTGCCGACCACGTTTATAAAATGGATTTCCGCGACGCGATACAAACGCATCTGGAGAAAAAAGCGGCAATCACGATGGTTACGACGAAACTTCCGAAAGGCGAATCGGCGAAGCGCTTCGGTGTGGTCGAAACGAATGAAAACGGACGCGTGACGAAGTTTGATTATAAACCGAAAAAGCCGACGAGCGATTTAATTACGTCGGAGATTTTCATCTACGACGCGCGGATTTTGCTTGAAACCTTAAAACAATTAAAAAAGGAAAAGGAAGAAATTAAAGATTACGGACACGAACTTTTGCCGCGTCTGGTTAAAGCGGGAAACGCTTTCGAGCATCGGCTCAACGGTTACTGGCGCGATGTCGGAACAATTGAAAGTTACTGGCGAACGCAGATGGATTTACTCGACGACAAACACGGGAAATTATTTTTCGACGACGAAAATTGGAAAATCCTAACGCTCGCCGCGCAGCGCGTTCCGGCGTTTATCAATAAATCGGCAGACGTGAAAAACAGCTTGATTTCGCACGGCTGTCGAATCGGCGGAATTGTTTCGCGCTCGGTTTTAAGCGCGGGCGTGGAAGTCGAACGCGGCGCGGAGATTTTCGATTCGATTATTCTGCCGAACGCGATTATCGAGCGCGGCGTGAAACTGAAAAAAGTCGTTGTTGACGCGGCGGTTCGCGTGACGAAAAAGAAAATGCGGGAAATTGAAAAGGTGCGCGGCAAAAATAAAAATGCGATTATCGTCGTCGGCAAGCGAAAAATTCAAAATGCCGACGAGATCGAAGAATAAACGCGTAAAAAAAATTGCGCTGATTATTTTGCGTCCAGCAGTCGCGCCTGGTTTTCATCTTCATTCGCCAATTCAAATTTACCCAATTCACGGTAAGCCTGCGAACGAAACTTGTATGCCTCAACGAATTTTGCGTCGAGTTTGATCGCTTCACTGAAAAATCCGACAGCTTCGTCTAAATTTCGGCGCGTTTCGACAATTACATTTTCCAACTTCAATGTCGCGGAAAACATTCCGATGTCGAGCCGGAGAAGTCCGCGACGCGTGAAATTATGCGCTGACGGTTCGATTTTGTTCGCTTCAGTGAAATGCATATCGGCACGCTCGAAATATTCAAAAAGTTTTTTGCGGAACGCCGCTGTTAACGCCGCGTCTTTCGCTAACTGCGGTTTGATATTTTCGTCGAGCATCAGTCGAAGCGTATTGACGAAATAGAGCGTATCAATCTCGGCGTTTTCAGCGTGAAACGGCGTGGTTTCGCTGGTTTCTTTATCGAGTTTGCTTTTCAAATCAAGCGCATCATACAAATTTTTGACGGATTGTTTGTCGGCTTCGGCGAGCGCGGTTTTCTCAAATCGCTCGAAAAGCTCAGAGCGTATTGTGAAAATTTCCGGTTCGTCGGGCAAAAAAGCTATCGCGCGGCTCAAATCTTCGAGCGGCTTTTCGTAACAATCGGATTGTGAGATAAATCTCCCGCTTCGGCAATCAAGACTGCGCAAACCGGCGCGAACGGCGACGAGAAACGGAAAATTAGCATCAATTGCAAAACCTCTGGCGACCGCTGTTCTGATAATTTCCGCGTTCAGCCTGACTGCTTTATCGCTTGCCGGAAGTTTTCCGTATGAATTTCGATTCAGCAGATAATCGCTGAAAATCAGATAGCCGCGCGCCTGACCGAAATTCGCCATTAAACTCGACGGATTTTTGCGCTGTTCGCCGTCAATTTTGACTAACGCGCGTTTTGCGTCGCGCTCGCCAATGGGGCGATTTTCCAAATAAGCCGCAGCGAGCGAAAGCTGTAATTCTGCCAGTAACGTGTAAACTTTCGCCGCCTGAAGCGTTTCAATATACTCTAATTCTTCCGCACTTTTCGGCGCGGCGGCGACCGTCGGTTTTGCCTTTGGCGATTTCCTGCGCTGTGCGCGGGCGTTATTATTCGAGCCGCCGACGATAAACAAAATCAGTCCGATTGAAAATAGAAAATAAATTTTTTTCCGCATAATTGATTGGTTTTAGAAAGTCGGTTTTGTGTAAAATTAAATTCAGAAAATTTGTTTCCCTGAATTATCAACGCAGAAAACGTACTGAAAACAGGTCAGTCGGTGAAACAATGAGGGGAAAATTATTACGCGCTTAAATCGAAATGGAAGAACAGAAAATCAAGGCGATTGTCGTAACCGTCAGCGACACGCGAACCGAAGCGACGGACATTTCCGGCATAACGTTAGTCGGACTTTTAATCGGCATCGGCGCGGAAATCGTCGAGAAAATAATCACGTCCGATGATTTTGATGATTTGCGTCAGACGCTCTTCGCGTTGGCGGAACGCGGCGACGCAAATTTGCTGATCACGACCGGCGGAACCGGTTTCGCGCCGCGCGATAATACGCCTGAAGCGACGCGCTCAATCATCGAACGCGAAGCGCAGGGAATTGCCGAAGCGATGCGTTACGCGACGATGAAAAACACGCCGCTGGCGATGCTTTCGCGCGGCGTTTGCGGAATCAGAAAACAAATTTTGATCGTTAACCTTCCAGGCTCGCCAAACGGCGTGATTGAATGCTTTGAAATTCTCAAGCCGGTTTTGCCGCACGCTATAAACTTAATCTGCGGCGAAACCAAACATTAAAAATTACAAACGAGTATGAGAATCGGTGTTACTCGCCGCACATAAACGACGCTTTGCGCGTCATTGCCGAAGCAGTTTTCTGACCGACTATCTTTGCCGTGACAGTTATTTCGCTGCACATCGCGCTGTTGAGATAAACGGGAACAAAATACTTTCCGCCCTCGCCGATGATGCCGACATCTTCGGATTTTTTCGACCTTAATTTTTTGCCTTCCATTACGGTGATTTCCACTTTGCGTCCGGGCGCATAATTGCCCGATACGCCGGAAATCTCGACGGTGACGAACATTCCGAGCGAAAGTTCATTAAAGAACGCTCGTTCGTCGGTTTTGGTGATTTCTGTCTGAAATTCGCCGGTTGTCTGGTCGAATGGAACGAGCTTGATCGCCGTGATTTTGTATGGCGGCGGTGCAGTTTGCGCGTTGACCGACGCAAAATCTGCGCATATAAACAGAAAAGCGACAGCGATAAAAAGTTGTCCGGTTAATTTCATAAATTTCCTTTGTAAACAGGTGTTGGAATAGTTCGTTTAATCTTTATTTGTCCTCGAGACGTTCGAGCAAACCTGGTTGTTTGCCTTCAAAATTTAAATAGCGTTGTTTGTCTTCTTCGGAAAAATTCACATTCAATTGCAGAAGCCCGCAATGGACGCAGGCATTTGCGGAAATATCGCGCACACCGATCCCAAAAACGGCTTTCCAAATCGAAACTTTGAGCGGGATAAAGCCGATATTCGTGCCGCCCGATTCGTCAATAATCTTTCCTTCGATCAAATTCGTGCTGCCGCACGCGATACAATTCATTAATTTATTTGCGGTAGTTTTGAAAGTTTGCTTGCCAACATCATACAACTTCTTCTAAAACCAGACCAACGATACAGTTCGGCGAAATATATTCGAAAATAAATAATTTACCGCCTGAGAATATTATCAGAAATTTGCCCGACGTTTACAAACAGGTAATTTCAGGCGTTTATTATTCGCTGAAAATCTAAAAAATTAACTGTCCGAACATATGAAAAGGGAAATACGCATTACGCGTTTGAAATTAGCCTTTTGAGCTTTGTAAATAGCGTTTCAGCTTGGGAACTATTTGATATTTGATTATCTTTAAGGGCTTTCGACAGGCAGAAAGACGGAAAACGTTGTGCCGTTTTGAGCGTTAGGCGCGGCTTCGATGCGTCCGCCGTGAGCGGTGACAATGCCGTAACAAACCGCCAAACCCAAACCCGTGCCTTTGCCTGTTTGTTTAGTAGTGAAAAACGGGTCGAAGATTTGTTTGAGGTTTTCTGTGTCAATGCCGATTCCGCTGTCGGCGACGGCAATATTAATCTGTTCGTTTGTATTGGAAGTTTTAACCCGTAATTCGCCGCCGTCGGGCATCGCGTCGCGGGCATTTAAGAAGAGATTGAGAAAAACCTGCTGCAATTGATCGGTGTCGGCGAAAATCTGCGGCAAATTTTCGGCAAAATCTTTTTTCAGCCGCAGGTTTTGAAAAGATTTATCAAAACTTGCCAACCGCAGACTTGTTTCAATCACTTTATTAACATCAATCAAACTTTTCGCCGCCGGTCGAACGCGGGCGAAATCCATCATATCTTTCGTGACCTGAGTGATGCGCGTGATTTGCGTCGAAATCAATTTCAGTTTCTCCGCCGCGTTTTGATCGAGATTTTTTTGCGCCTGCATCATTTGAATCAAAGATGAAATCGCGGCGAGCGGATTGTTGACTTCGTGCGCGACACCGGCAGACAAAGTTCCCATTGCCGCGAGCTTTTCGGTGCGAATCAACTGTTCGTTCAAGTGTCTTAACTGCTCGATATCGTTCGCCATCTTGCGGCTCATTTCGTTAAATGAATTCGCCAGCAAACCGATTTCGTCATTGCTGTCGCGCAAATCCACTTCCGTTCCGTAACCGCCGTTCGTCACCTGCACGGCGGCGACGGTAATTCTTTGCAGCGGGCGCGAAAAAGCTCTGACAATTAAAAGTACCAGCAGAAGATTCGGCACAAGTGCGGAAACGACGCTGAAAACCAGATATTTGCGCCACGCCTCAAACGTCATTCCGTCGCGGAAAGCCCACCAGACAATCGGGATTTGAAATAAAATAAAACTCAAAATCGCCACCGACGCGATGCTCAAAGCGATCTTGTAGGCAATCGGGAACAGCCGAAATTGGTCGAGGGCGGTTTGCAGCGAGAAAAGCTTGAAATTGGAAATCGCGTAGGCGTAAATCAAAACGCCCGGAAGAACGAAAATCGCGCTGAACGGCAAAAGATCGAAAACGCCGAAAAAAGGCAGAACGATATTGGCGAGAGTTTTTAAAACGCCGGTAATTCCGACCGCCCAGAGAATCGCGCCGATCTGCTGCGCTTTCTGTGAGCCGCGATATTTTCGGTATTTTCCGAACAGAATAACCGCACCGTAACCGAAAACGAAATAAACGTAGCCGACAAAGGCATACGCGAGCGGCGCGAGGTCAATTTCAAATTGATCATTAATAAAACCGACTCGATTCCATAAAAGACCGAATGCGGCGGCGGGAATAAAAACTAAACCCGGCGCGAACAAAATCGCGGCTCTGCGGCGCGGCGTACGCGAGTTTTCAGGGAAAACCCACGCGAAAACGACCAGCGCACACTGCATCAGAAATGCAATGATAAAACTCGCCGAAGCCCACCAGCCGGACGAAACATTGCCGCCGTGAAAATTCCAAAAAACTAAATCCTTGATTGTCCAGAGCGCGAGAAATGCGATAAAGGCGGCAAAGGTTTGATGTGCGCGATTGCGCGGATTCGCCACGAAAACGTAAAAGCCCAATAACACCAGCAAAAATAGCGCGAATAAATGAAGCAGAACGAGCATTTACCTTTTGTTGTAGCCTGAAAGCACCGAAAAAGTAAAGCCGCTTTAATTTGCGTTCGCAAACATTTATTTATAAAAGCTCCGTTTTAACCCTTTTATCGAACTAATTTGATAAAAAAGTATCGTATTCAGCGTAGAAGTTTATAGCTTTTATAAAATCGTCAGTTGTCGAATCCGCCTTATTTCTTTGCTGCACAGAAATAATATCCCGCATTGTTTCGACTTCGAAAAACCTTCTCATATTATTTTCGCAGGCAATCGGCGGCAAATCATCGAAATCTAATTTGATAAGCTCCATATCTTCTTCTTCAACGCCATCAATATGCATTATTTTCGCAGTTAGCGGATTGGTTTCCCACTCTTCCCGATTGTAAAAAAAATAACCGTATCCATCCAAAGCCGGCAAGACGCTTATAACATCTTCTATTGATTGATAAATTTTCATAGCCAATTCTTAAAAATAAATTCTTTTAACGACATTTTGTGCCGCCGCCCCAAGTGTTTCGTCCACCATATCCTTTAGGATGATAATCGCCGTGACGGGTATTGTGGTCAATTCTATCAACTAACTGAAGATTTCCGCCGACCTCGGGATGATGATGCCATGTGGTTCCTGTAGGAGAACCTGACCTAAAGCCTCCTCTTGCTCCGGGCGTTACTTCGCGGTAGATGTTGGGATACCGAGACTCCATATCAGCTCGGAATGTCGGGTCATTTTTCATTCTGTAATAGAGTTGCCTATTTGCTTCTCTGAAATGCGTCCCATCACTTTGCCTATACATCTCTCTTGGAATGTATGATTCGTGATACACATCGTAAACGCCCTCGGTTCCGTCTAAACCAAGTGGATCAATCCAGGCAAGAGGATTTTTTGAATAGTTATAACTGTTAAATCCGCCAAGTAAACCGATCGGATCGCTGGAAATGTAGCGTGCTGTCTGCGGATCATAATAGCGGTGAAAGTTGTAATGCAGTCCGCTTTCTTCGTCGAACCATTGACCTTGAAAACGCAAATCGCAGTCGGTTTGCGCGGTTTGTTCGCTGATGTTCGCGCTCCACAAATTAGTCTGCTGTCGCCAGGCGGTTTCGCCCGCTTGATTAAACAATTCGAGCGGTTTGCCCGACTGGTCGTTGACGGCGGCGAAAATTTTGCCGTTTTCTATCTTGGCGAGCGGTCGAAAACTGTTTTTTTCATACGTCCAGTGTTTGCTTTGCCCTGTGTCGGAGATTTCCTCGATAATCACCGCGCCGTCCCAGACGTATTTCGTCGAACTGGTTTCGCCGATTTTCTCGACGCGCCGACCGAATGCGTCGTAGCGATACTGCCAGCGTTCGCCTTGCGGATTAACAACGCCGCGCAGTCTGCCTTCGCTCGTCCATTCGTAACGCCAGCGTTCGGTTTTTCTTTCCGCGACAATGCGCTTTTCGACAACTCTGCCGTCTGCGTCATAATCGTATTCGATCTGTCCGGCGCGGCGCAGTCTGCCGCCGACGGAAATTTCTCGAATGCCTTGCCACGCCGCGTTTCTGACTTCGCCGAGCAGCGTCAAGGCTTGCGTAACGTTGCCGGTCGCGTCGTATTGGTAAGTTTCGATTTCGCGTTTATTGCGATTGACGCGCGTGACGCGTCCGAGCAAATCGTATTCGTAATCAATTTCGCCGCGTCGTTCATCGCGGACGTTAAGCGGATTTCCGCTTTCGTCGTAAAAGTATTTTTGTTCGCTGAGCTGGGCTGCGAGTCGGGCGAACGCGCCGTTTTGGTCGAGTTGCGCCCACTGATGCGTTATACGGTCGAGCGCGTCATATTCTTTTTGCAGTTTCAAACCGCTTGCCAGACGGCGACTGGTTTCGCGGCTCGCCGCGTCGTATTCAAATACAAATTCTTCGCCGTCGGCAAACTGCATTTCGAGCGGCAGACTGTTCGCGTCATACCGCCATTTAATTTCGCTGCCGCGCAAAGTTCGGCTGGCGCGTCTGCCGAGCGCGTCGAAGTTGGTTTGAACCGTTTGACCGTTCTGACTTTCCTTTTTTATCTGTCCGGTGTCGCTGCGTTCAAGTTCGATCTCCACGCCGTCCGCACTTGTCGCTCTGACAACATTTCCGTTCGCGTCATATTCGTAAACGGATTCTTCACCTTCGGCATTAATTTGCCGCACAACTTGACCGAGCGCGTCAATTTGAAATGTAAGAATTTGTCCCGCTCCGTTAACGCGTTTGGCGCAGTTTCCAGCTAAATCATATTCGTAATGCTGAAGGCGTCCGGCAAAATTCGCTTCGGCAATAACTTGCCCGATTTCGTCGTGTGAAAATCGGTAAATTTCACCGAGTTCGTTTTCGATTATCGAAAGCCTCGCTTCCGAATCGTAGCGGTAACGCCGCCGCGAATTGTCGGGCAAAAACTCGCCGATGAGCAAATCGAACACGCCGTATTCATACCGGTAAAGCCGACCGTCGCCATCGGTAAAATTCGTCAGATTTCCTTCCGCGTCGTATTGCCATTGAAGTGTCGCGCCGGTCGGTAAAGTAATGCCGGCGATTCGGTCAATTGCCGTGTATTCATACGCGGTTTTTTGTCCGAGCGGATCAATTCTCTCGCTGACCAAACCTTTCGAGCTGCGTTTCAAAAACGATTTGTTTCCTTTCCAGTCGGTCGCCGAAACGATCAATCCTTTCGCGTCGGTCTCGATTTCGCATTTGTCGTCCAGCGCATTAACAATTTCGACAGTGTTGCCTTTCGCGTCGCGGTTATACTGATAAAAGTTTCCGTTCGGCTCGATAATTTTTACCATATTGCCGCGTTCGTCGTATTCGCGGCGAGTGACGTTTCCGAGTCCGTCGGCGATGTTCAGCGGTTGATGGAAATTGTCAAAACTGGTGCTGAAATTCACGCCGAGCGCGTTGACGCTTTTGATCAGATTGCCGTCCGAGTCATAGAAAAATTCGGTGCGATTGCCGAGCGGATCAATTGTCGCGGTTTGATTGTCGCGTTCGTCGTATTCGTAAAATGATTCCGCCCCGCGCGCGTCAATCATTTTCACGACCTGAAACTCGCTGTTATATGTGTAATGCGCCGTCTTGCCAAGCGAATCGGTGTAGGAATTAGTCAAAGTTTGCTCGTTGTATTCGAGCGAACCGGAATACATTCCGTTGATGCCGCGCGTGCGGATACAGCGACCTTCGTCGTTATATTGATATGTGAACCATGTTCCGCGACGATCTTCCCAACGCGACATTCGCGCCTTTTCGTCGTACTCAAAACGCATCGGCAGATTGCTTTGATTGTAAACGCCGGAAAGTCCGCCGCCTGAATCGTATTCATAACTGACGAGCGTTTCACGCGCATTGTCCTCAGTGATAAGTTCAACGCGGCGAATTTGGTCAATTGTGCCTTCGACCGCCAAAAGATAGCCGCCCGAATGTTTGACTTCACGAATCGCGCCCGTTTCGTCGCGCGTAAAATCTATCCGGTTTTCATTTAAATCTTCTATTGCGGACAGCAGAAATTTATCATCGAAATTTGATTCCAGATAAATCGTGCGGTTTCGCTCATCTCGTACTGCGAAACCGGTTGCCGTTTTCCGCAGACGAAGTTTGTTAGTGAATTGGTGACGAACTACCTGCTCCGCTTCAGGCAGTTCAAAAGGAATTCGTCTGCCGTCGTCCGTGTGAAAATAAGCGTAGTCCGAATCAGTTGTAATGAATTGTCCCCAACTGCTTGCCCATTTTCGTCCGTGACAGCCGTCAAACATTAAACCCGAAGAATAAAAGCGATTGAGTTCGAGCGGCAAAGCGGCGGGCAAAACGAAATCAATTTGCTGGAAAATAACATCGCCTGTGACGACATCAATCGGCTCGCCGACCATCCATCGTCCCAAAGGTCCGCGAAACGCCATTCGGCTCAATGCTTCGCCGCCTAAAAAGCTGAATAAATCTTGTCCAAACGAACCTTCGCCGAATAATCTGCCGCCGAGCAAGCCGCCGCCGTAACTTCCTGCGCCGCCGACGACCATTCCCGCGCCGAGTCGCGCGACAATTCCGAGAGCGCAAACTCCGGCGCGTGCCAATCCGACAACGCCGCCGAGCAGACCGATTGCCATCACAATCGCGCGGGCATACCACGGAACTTCGTCGCCGACCGCTAAACCGCAGCCGCCCATTCCGCCGCCGACGAAGACGTTTTTTGAGCCTTCGCCGACTGCGAAACCGCACGTTCCCTTATCGCCGACGCGCGCCGCCGGCAATTGATTGTAACCGACGGTCGCGCTGCCCTGCGCGATTTTCTGGGTTGCGTCTTTAATGCAGGCGACATCGCTCGAACAATACGCCGCCGGCATGCTGTTAATAAAAACATTGGGCGAACCGGTAATAATCGGACCGCTCGGCGTTGGCGGACAAAAATGTTTGCCGACCATTTCGCCGACAAAACTGCCGACTCCGACTCCCAAACCGATCAAAGCTAAACCGGCTGGCGCGGCTAATCCGGCAGTTCCAACCGTCAAAGCGATTCCAACAACTGCAATCGCGCCGCCAATCAACGCGCCGGCGACGAAACCGGCAAGCGCGGATGTATGATTGACCTGATGACCGATGTGGGCGGCGGCTTCTAAAGACATAAAACTTTATTCGGAAAACCTGAAACTGTTCAAAATCTCGTCAAACTGCGCGGCATTTTTCGAAAAATGCGGTGCGACGGCAGTGGCGGTGATATTTAGAATTAATGTATCGAGCATTACGCAAACCTGTCGAATGTGCATTTTTTTTCCCTTTCCAATCCAGGTGTATTCAATATCAACCGCCGCCGTTCCGCCAACCGTCAATTCGCCGCGCCTTATTTCTTTAAAACCCGGAAGCGCGTCGGGCAGTTGTTTTATCTGTCGTTCAAAATATTCCGGCAAAGTTTCGTCGGCAAACGGTTTATCGCGCGTTATAACGACGCTGAAATCAGCCGGACTCGACGGCGAATTAGGGAAAACATTGATTGTTTGGTCAACCCAGCCGTCGGGCAAATCAAAATTTCCTTCGTGGATTCGATAGTTAGGCATAAAATTTTCTACGGGTTGAGATTAATAACGCTCGAACCGATAACGGTGACAGAAGTTCCTTTTAACGTAATGTTTCCGCTTGAATCCATTACCAGACTGCTCGCGCCGACGACGAGTTCGATTTGCGTCGAGGCTTCGATATGAATCAATCCGGATTCGCTCAAAATCACAATGTCGTTTTTCGCCTGATGTCCCATTTGTCCGGCTTTGACGACGTTCGTTTGATTTCCGGCAGTTACTTCGTTGGCTTGATTGCCGGTCGTTACGACATTCGTTTGATGTCCTTCACTGACGTGAGTCATCATATCGCCTTTAACCGTTTCCGTATGTTTGCCGTCAACTTTTATATCGCGGTTGACAATAACGTATTGGCGGTCGTCGTTCAAAACTGTGGTGTCCATATCCTTCTGCGCGTGGATACGTATTAATTCTCCGGCTTTTCCGTCAACCGCGACCATTTCATTGTAACCGCCGCCGCCCTTTGTCGTATTCGATTTAAAGCCCATTGTGTGAGCGTTAGCGGGAAGCTGATACGGCGGCATTTGCGCCGGATTGTAAACCGAGCCGACGACGAGCGGACGATCCGGGTCGCCTTCGAGAAATTCGACGACGACTTCCTGACCGATGCGCGGAATACAAACCGTTCCCCAATTTCCGCCCGCCCAGGGCTGCGCGACGCGCATCCAACAGGAACTTCCGACATCATATTTGCCGTCTCTGTCCCAGTGAAACTGAACTTTGATGCGCCCGTATTTATCGGTAAAAATTTCTTCGCCCGGCGGTCCGACGACGACAGCGGTTTGGCTGCCCGACATTTTCGATCTGGGAGTTTTCCGAAGCGGTCTGAAGGGCGTGCTTCCTGACTTTAGAGGAATGCAATTGAATTCGTTGCTGTATGGATTATCAACCGCTTCGCCGGAAGTCATACTCGGACTTTGAACGGCGCGATGCGTTAAATGAGTCAGCATATATTGTCCATCAGTGCCTTTCGCCGGATGATCGAAAATATCAAACTTGTGTCCGACCGTCAGCGGGCAGCAATTTGAACTGCCCTGCGCGACCTTATATTTCGCGTCAATCGCCTGCATCTGAATTTCGGCTTGATATTGATTATCTTCAAAAATATGCTGCAATTCGCCTGATTGGTCGCCGCCGCTGCGATCAATTCCCGTGTACCGTTTAGCATACGCGCCCGGATATTGAAACACCTCCAACTCGCTGTTATTGGCGACCGGATAAAGACTTGGTTCGTCGGCTTCGAGTTTGCGGTGCGGCAACTCAAAGTTATGATCCCAAATCGTGATTTTGCCGGTTTGCAGTTGATAAGCCATTTCCCAGTGAATAATGGAACTGATCGCGCCGTCTTTTCTGGTTAAATCAGCTTCAAAAGGAAAGCTGCTCTGCGTCGGGCAAGCACGATGCGAAAGCGGTGTGTTTGCCAAAATCATTTTATGATCGCTGCTCGTGTGTTCAAAATAATAATAAATTCCTTCCTCTTCCATTAAACGCGAGGCAAAAGCAAAATCGGTTTCCTGATATTGAACGCAGTATTCACGGCGGTTGAAATTGCCGATCATTTCATATTTCACGTTAAATCCGGCGAAAACCTTTTTAAGAATTTGCGGCACGGTCAGCCGCTGAAAAATACGCGATTGACTTTTCTGAGTCAGAATCCAGATTTGCGGAACGACGATAGCGTTATAAAAAGTGAAACGCGGATCACGGTTTCCCTGTCGCCAGTGAGAAACTACGCCGTTAAAAAAACGCGAAGTTTTATCGGGCATGTTTACTTTGATACTGACCGGCTGACCGAGCATTTTTTTCGGGTCAACAACGGTTGGAATCAAGCCTTCAGCGGTTTCTTCGTGGACGAGTTTTAATTGAAAAGAAAAGAGTTCAGAGATTGTTTCGGATGCGGAAAATTCCTGAAGCAATAAAAAATCTTCTCCGAGCGGTGTGTTAATCAGGAGCTGTCTGCCTTTTTGTTTTAATGCCATTCCAATTATTCCTAATTTTTGGATTTCTTTAATTCTAACAACAAGTTGCCGATTTTGAAACTGGATTTATTATCGCCGAATTTGAAATAAAATTGTCAACAGTTTTTTGTTTTTTATTTGAATAGCCGTGAATTGTGAGGAAATTTACAAAAAAAAATCGGATCAAACAACGGGATTGTGTTTGATCCGATTTCTGAACTTTATGTTAAATTTTAAATTTACAGACCGAAGATGAAGGCGCAGACGGTAAAAGTAATCCCAAAGGCGAGCGGCAGAAAATGTCGGCGGTCAATTTGGTCGCCTTTTTTTAGCCAGCGATGAAATATTGTAAAAACGGGCAAGGCAACCGTTCCGACCATCGCGCCGAGAATCGCGCCGGGAATCGCGCCGATGCCGAATACGATAATTCCGCCCGCGCCGCCGGCTAAAATTCCCCAGAGCATTCCGATAAACGGCAACGCCAAAAGCATATAAGTCCACGAAAAATGTTCGAGTTTGCCGATAGTTTTGCCGACAAATTTTCCCGTAAAATAACCGACTGTCGCCGAGATTAAATTGATAATGGCGAAAACTCCCGCAATCCATAAATCTTCATCGCGGAAAATTCCTTTGTCCGAGATAAATCGAAGGAACATCGCCAACGGCGGAAACGTGCCGAGCAGCAAACCAAAATAACCGAAAGCCTCTTCGACCGATATCGGGTTTCTAATCAATGCCGCCTCGGTTTTTTCTCGTTCCGTGCGAAACAAAAATTTTTCGCGGACAGTCGCGGCATTGGCGTTAAGCAGCCAATCTAATCTTTTTTCCGTAAGTTCATCGGTGCTGTGACCGGCGGCATTTGGTACGAAATTTGTCGGGCGGTGGATGGTTTGTGTATTTCTGGCTTCCATAAATCTTTCTCCGTGTTTTTGACGTTCAGCCGGTCATTCGTTTGCATTGAATCGGCGCATATCAATTCAATTTTTTTTCGCGCTGCTTCGTCCTCCAAAATATCTGCGAGCTTTAGTAAGGAAAGTTTAATCAACGCCTTATCCGAATTAAATTCAGGCAATTGGTTGATTAAATTAAAAAAATCTTCACGCGCTTCGATTTGATGTCGGAAAAGACGTTTCCGGTTGCGCCGGTTGAGACAAACTGCCGCAAGTTCGACATTTGAATTTTCAGCAATGCGGTAAAAATCCGTTTCGGCAACAGTTATTCGAGCCGTATGATCCTGATCTTCCTGAACGGCAATTGTTAATCCGACATAGCGTTCAAAAATCTCACGAAATTCGTATATCGAAATCTTCAAATTGCCGTTCAGGAAAAATTTTTCAAACTGTTTGCCAATCGAGCGAATATTCAAATCTCGCGTCGTGCTTTCGTTGTAAATTTTTGTAAGTTTTGCCGATTGACTTTTGCGCAGCAGACTAATCGCAAAAGGGATCCAAAAAAGAAAACTAACAACAGTCTTAAACCAAAACTCTGTCGGTTTTTGATGCGTTCGATTTTGCAAAAAATAATAAACGCCGAACGGTGCGCCGCACGCGAGATAAATTATAAAAAAGTCAGTCAGATTCATCGCCTATTTCCCGGCAACGGTCGTGCCTTCACTTCGCGTAAGTTACTGCGAAGCCAGTCATTATACTTGCAGATACTGAAAAATAAGGACGAAAAGAAAAATTCGCGGAACAAAACCGAGTTCTCAGGCGTTTAATGAAATTAGCAAAGCGCAAATATATTCATTCTGCTTTGCAGATTGCAAACCCGAATTCGATACTTCGAAATGAATGCAAAAATTATTTTCTTCCGTCGTCTGAAAAGTTGGCATTCAAATTGCTAAATGAAAAAGCAGGGAATAAAAATTCGAGTGAGAGTATCGGATTCATACATACACACATACAAAGGAAATTATAAATTATGACAGCCAAAGCAAAAATTAAAGTTATCAAGAAAAGCGAAGTGAAAGTTGCTGAAGCACCTATTAAAGTCGAGAAAAAAGCCAATCAAGCCGCACGCGAGATGGTTTCGAACGTGACCAATTGGGTGAACGAATTTCAACAGCGTCGTCGTGATGAAACAAAGCAGGCGATTGAAAAATTCTTCTCAAATCAACCGCAGATTAATGGTGTGTAACCGTTCAATTTAAATTCACGGCGAAAATTATTACCCTGTAAACAAAGCAAAATAAAGGATATTCAGTTTTTGAGTATCCTTTATTTTTTGATTTAAAGATGAATTACCAAATTTACAGCTAGACTCTTTAAAAGGTTTTTGTGCTAAACTCCATTTAAGAATTACTCGAAAAATATGCAGGGAAAAGTTTGTATTATCACGGGCGCAAGCAGCGGAATCGGACGTGCGGCGGCGCGATTATTTGCCGAAAACGGCGCGAGCGTCATTGCGCTCGGCAGAAACGAAACAGAATTGAAAGCATTGCGCGATGAAACACAATTAACGAATGGAAAGCTAAAAATCCAGCTTGCCGACGTTTTAGACGCGACGCAAATGGAAAATGTCGTCAATGAAACCATCGAAGATTTCGGTCAAATTGATGTTTTGGTGAACGCCGCCGGAATCATTTTGAACGGTTCAATAGAAAATACGACCGTTGACGATTGGGACAAAATGATGAATGTTAACCTTCGCGCGGTTTTTTGCCTGATGCAGAAATGCGTTCCTTATCTGGAAAAAACAAAAGGAAATATCGTAAATGTTTCGAGCGTCGCCGGAACTCGCGCGTTTTCGAATCTTTTAGCTTACTGCGTTTCAAAGGCGGCGACCGACCAGTTAACGCGCTGTTCCGCGCTCGATCTCGCGCCCAAAGGCGTGCGTGTTAATGCCGTAAATCCGGGCGTAGTTGTGACAAGTTTGCATAAGCGTGGCGGAATGGCAGAAGAAAATTACCAGAATTTTCTGGAACACTCGAAAACAACGCATCCGATTGGACGCGTCGGCGAACCTTTGGAAATCGCCGAATTGATTTATTATCTTGCGTCGGAAAAGGCTTCGTGGATAACCGGCGCGACTTATGCAATTGACGGCGGACGCGCCGAAACGTGCGCGCGATAATTTATTTAAGTATGAAACTTCAACTTCTGCCCAGCACATTTGACGAAAACGGTATGGCTTCGCCGCGCCAGCATCTTTCGTGTTTTGTCGTTGATGATACGGTGGCGATTGACGCCGGAAGTTTGGCGATGGCGGCGACAAATTTGCAAAAAAAACAAATCCGCGACGTTGTTTTAACCCACGCGCACCTCGATCATATCGCCGGTCTGCCGCTTTTTGTTGATGATTTATTCGCTAATTTGACCGCGCCGATTTGCGTGCACGCTTTGCCGGAAATTATTCAAACGCTTGAACGCGATATTTTTAACTGGGAAATTTATCCGCGCTTTTCCGAACTGAAAAATGACCACGGCGCGGTGATGCAATATCAGCCGTTTGCCGTCGGCGATGAGTTTACAGTCAAACATTTGCGTTTGAAATCAGTCGCGGTAAACCATAAAGTTTCGACGGTCGGTTTTATCGTTTCAGACGGACAAACGAAGTTTGCATTGACCGGTGATACGGCAGAAGTCAATAATTTCTGGGAAGTTTTGAATGCCGAAGAAAATCTCTCCGCGCTGCTTATCGAATGCGCTTTTCCCAATCAGCTCGAAGAACTAGCAAGCGTTTCGCACCACTTAACGCCGAAAACTCTGAAAAAAGAACTCGAAAAATTCAATCGAAAAGAATGTTCGATTTACGTCGTCAATATCAAACCGATGTATCGTGATGAAGTTGTCCGGCAAATTGAAGAGTTAGAGATAGAAAATCTGCAAATCCTCGAAGTCGGTCAAGTTTACGAATGGTAAACATCTGAATAAGCTCTCACCTTTGATCATCAACTGAAATTTCTAAAAATTGCTGTATCGTTTGAAATCGAACCGCAAGCGATGACGACGTTTTTGCCGTTTGGCGCGAGCGCGAAATCGAAAATTTCGCCCGAAGTAAAATGCGTCGTTTCCGCCCGAGCCCGCGCTTTTGAAAATACAGGCGTTTTAAGACGCCTTAAGTATTAATTTGGACGGGCAGCCTTCAGCGAATGTGACAAGAGAAAAATTTGCAGGCAAATCAGCAGCAGACAGCTTCCGACCAGCACGATCATTCCGATTCGCAGATTTTGATAATTAGTCGAAATATAACCGATCAGCCAGGTCGTGGCTGCCGCACCGAGTGTGCCGCTGATAAAAAGCGGTGTCGCGCGGCGCGTTGCCGTCGCGCCGAAAGTTTTGGTGAAACGCGCGGTATTCGTCGGAAAAATCGCCGAGGTTCCGAATCCGGCGATTGACGCGCCAAGCACTAAAACACTGTATGTATTTCCCGAAACTAAAACTGAAATGCCGAGTATGGTTATAAAAAGACTCAGCAAAAGCATTTTATTTTCATCTAAAGACCGCGCGTAAAGCGGTGCCGTTAAGCGTCCGGCGACGAAAAATAAAAAATACGCGAACGTCGGCGAGAGCCAAACGAGATTGCTTTCCTGATTCGGTGCACGCAGCGCGTAAGTCGTAATCCAACCGCTCATTCCGCTTTCAAATCCGACGTGAATGAAGTTGAAAAACGCGATCAGCCACGCAATCGGCGTTGTCCAGATCGGCGGAAGTTTTTCATCAGCGTTTTGTAATAAATTTGCCTTCGGTCTTTCGTTATGCGTTGATAAAAGCAGAAGTAATCCGGTTGCACCGAGCAGAACGGCGAGTATTAAAGTCGGTTGGAAAATATCGGTTGGCGTGCCGAAAAAATCAAGAAACGGTTTGCAGAAAATCGCGCCAACGCCCCAGAAAAAATTTAGGAAATTCAGCGCGGGCGTAACGTTGAGCGGATTAATTTCGACCGTCAGCATATTGATTGAGGGCAGCGTAATCCCGATTCCAATGCCGCTGATGAAGAAAGCCGCCAGACAAACCAGCCAGGAATCGGAATTTAACCCTAAAACTCCGATCAGCATCGCAAAAAAACCAAGCACCGTCGCGCCGCCGAAACTGAAACGCCGGACTATTGCCGAGGTCAGAAAAGTTCCGGCGAGCGAACCGGAAAACTGGGCGATAAAAAAATATCCGGCTTGGGTATCATTGAGCGAAAGCCGATTGGATAAAATCGGCAGAACCTGCCCGATTAATACTGTCATCGTGCCGGAAACCAAAAAACCGAAATGAAGCAGTATCTTTAAAAAGCGTTCGGATTCGGAGTTCGGCGTTTGATTTGAAATCATTTATTTTTTATCGTTCCGATTTTTTTTGCCTGAGCGGTTGATTGGCGCACGATAAGTTTCGGTTCGACGGTTAAGGTTTGCGGAATTTGTGTAACTGCGGTTTGAGTTTGCGTCAATCTTTCAAGAAGAGTTTTCGCGGCTAAACTGCCCATTTCAAAAAGCGGCTGGCGAATCGTCGTCAATGCCGGATTATAAAATTCGGCGGCGTAAATATCATCAAAACCAAGCACGGAAACGTCTTCGGGAACGCGCAAACCCGCTTCCTGCAAAGCCCGAATCGCACCGATGGCGGAAATATCATTGAAAGCGAAAAGCGCGGTAAAAGGTTTTTTTGCAGCGAGCAATTTTTGTGCGGCGATATATCCGATTTCCGGCGACGGAATATCACCTTCAAGCTGCGCGGTCAAATCTTTGTCCAATTTTATTCCGCGTTTTGCCTGCCGCCTGAACGATTGTTTCCCATCGAACTTCCGTGTCCGAACTAAAATTCTGTCCTTTGATGAACGCAATCCGGCGATGTCCGAGCGTGAAAAGATGTCCCATTCCAAGTTCCGCCGCGTGCTGATGATTTAAAGTCACGTTTGTTACGCCATTAATTTCCTCGTGTCCCGAAACGCACACAATCGGCAAATTTGTTTGAAAACGAATCGGCGTGTCAACTGCGATAATTCCTTCGACCTGCCGTTCGAGAAGCATTTTCGGATGATGTTCGAGAAGATCGTCGCGGTGCAAATGGCTCGCCGTTAAATAAAAAAATCCTTCGGTTGAAAGTGCCGATTCGACTCCGTTCAAAACCATTGCCGAATAACCGTCAGATAATTCCGGCACAATTACGCCGAGCGTAAAACTGCGCTGCGCCCGCAGTGAACGCGCGAAATAATTCGGACGATAATTGAATTTATCAGCCGCTTCAAAAATTTTATTTTTAGTTTCCTGCGGAATCGCGCTTGCCGCCGGCGCGTCGTTCAGAACAATCGAGAGGGAAGTCGGCGAAAGTCCGAGATGCGCGGCTAATTGTTTCAAACTAATCCGGCGATGTTTGGAATTTTCCAATTCCTTCGCGTCTTTTTTCGTCGGCTTTGACGGCATAGCGAGAAGTTTCTCACAGTATAAAAAGTTGCGCAAGATTTTTAGCGTCGGCGGTTTTGTTCAGAACGGGAACTAATTTTTTATTTCAGGTGAAAATATCTTGACCTTGCTGTTATAAGAGTGTTATAAAACCAGTATCTAGTAAAACGATTCAGTAAAACGATTTAGTAATTAAATTTATACGAATTTTCGATTTGTCGAAAAATGAATTTCATAAAGTAAGGTGAATTTTTAGAAGAATTTATGCTTGCTTTTTGAATTTTCACGCAATTCTTAAAAATTAGTTCGGAGGGTTCAATTTAATGCAGAAAGTATTCCAAAAGTTTTTCAGCGGTTTAGCCTATTGTGTTGTAATTTTGGCATTGAGCGTTATCGCCGACGCTCAGTTTAAGGCGGCGTTACAAGGCACCGTCACAGATGCCGCAGGTGCTTCGGTTGTCGGAGCGACGGTTGTTTTGACTAACAACGAAAACAATAAAGTAGTTCAGACCATAACGAGCGAAGACGGATTTTACCGCTTTAACGGTTTGGCTCCGGGCAATTACAAAATAGCGGTTTCCTTGACCAACTTTAAACAAAAGGTCATTGAAGGTTATATGGTCAATGCCGAAACCGTGCAGGGTTTGGATATTTCTCTCGAAACCGGCGGCGGCATCAGTGAAATCGTCACGGTGACAGAAGAAGCGCAGCCGCTCAGAACCGAAGATGCGAACATTGACAACACCCTAAGCCGCGCGGAAATTCTGCGGCTTCCGCAAGTCGGACGCGACCCGTACGAGTTAGCCAGATTAACGCCGGGAGTTTTTGGAGACGGCGCACGAGGCGGCAACGGAAATGCGACCGGACTGCCGAATTCAACTGGTCCGGGCGGCTCGAATACATCAATTTTCCAGACTGAAAATCAAGTGCCGATTTCCGCCAACGGACAACGCGTTTCGGCAAATAATTTTCAGATTGACGGCGTGAGCGTCAACAGCCAGACTAACGGCGGCGGCGCGGTTATTACGCCGAGTCAGGAAGCGGTCAAGGAAGTTACCATTTCTTCAAGCTCGTATTCAGCGGAAGACGGACGCAATTCCGGCGCGACGGTCAAAGTCGTCAGCCAGAACGGAACTAACGATTATCACGGCAGCGCATTTTTCAAATACAACGGACCAGAATTAAACGCCTTCAATAAATTTCCGGGCGCAGCGCAGCGCGTCGAAAATCGCCAGCGTCAATTCGGCGGCAGCTTCGGCGGACCTTTACCGTTTTTGAATTTCGGCGAAGGCGGACCGGTGACCAACAGCGGAAAAGACAAGTTGTTTTTCTTCTTCGCTTATGAAGGCTTGCGCACAGGTTCGAGCAATACGACCGAGGCTTACGTCGAAACCCAGCAATATCGGAATCAGGTAATTGCTCTGCGACCGAACGGCGTGACGGCACAGGTTTTCAGAACCGCCGGAATCGCGCCGCGCATCGCTTCAGTCATCAACAGAACGTGCGCCCAAGCCGGTTTCGGTCCTGACCGATGCCAAAACGTCAACGGCGGATTGGATTTAGGCTCGCTTGCCGGATCATTAAACAATTATTTACGGCTCGGCGGCGGAATCGGGAACACAGACATCGGTAACGGTTTTGACGGCGTTCCTGACGTGCAATACGTTAACTTGATAAATCCGAACTCTTTCAGCGGCAATCAATATTTCACCCGCATAGATTACAACGCGACGGATAAAGACAGCATTGCCGTTTCGACGTTTTTCACACCGACACTGAACAACGGCTCGGATGTTGCCGGGCGCAGTCGTCAAATCGGCGACATTATTTCCGACCGCATCGCTTTTTCGACGGCGTTGATTTACAACCGCACGATTTCCGCGACGATGTTTAATCAGGCGCGGATCAATTACAGCGGATTTTCCTATAACGAAGTCGCGTCAAATCCGAATGCGAACTTCGGAATTCCCAGAA
This sequence comes from Pyrinomonadaceae bacterium, assembly GCA_963761145.1. GTDB lineage: Bacteria > Acidobacteriota > Blastocatellia > Pyrinomonadales > Pyrinomonadaceae. Next base: position 422,847 of record CAVXFU010000001.1, on the reverse strand, counting down.
TTGAAGTCGAAGGCTTGCCGTTTGACCGCATCAGATTCGGTGCGCCGCAGAATGAAAATACGCCGGGAATTTTGTCGGAAAAAAGTCTTGATGTCAGCGACACTTTCAACTGGATTATCGGCAATCACGCGCTGAAAATCGGCACACAGCTCCGGTTTGATTTTAATAATACGAGCATCGTCGGCGGTGCGCGTCCTGTTTTCAGTTTTGTCGGTTTGTTTAATCTGGCAAACGACACGCCGATTTTTGAAGGCATCAATGCCGATCCGACAACGGGCGCACCGGCTGATGCGGCGCGTGATTATAAAACGAATGATTACGCATTCTTCGTTCAGGACGATTGGAAGGTGAGACCGAATTTAACTTTAAATTTGGGCTTACGTTACGAGTATTTTCCGCCGATTAAGGACGATTTGAATCGTCAAAGCAACATCATCTTCGGTCCGAACGGTTTGGTTGATGCTAAAATCGCGGTAGTTGACCAGTTATTCAAACCGGACAGAAACAACTTCGGTCCGCAACTCGGCGTTGCTTACAGTCCCGGATTTACAAAAAATAAAGGCGTGATTCGCGGCGGTTTCGGCATCGGCTACAATCGCATACCAAGCGTCGTATTCCTTAATTCACGAGGTAATCCGCCGTTCTTTTCACGTTTTGGTATTTGCTGCGGAACAAACGCCGCCGATTTCGGTTCGCCGTTTGTTAACGGTCAAATTCTTTACGTTTTGGGCGGAAGCAATTCGCCAAGCAGTTTTCCGGCTAATCCGCGTTTGGGCGGCGGAATCAATCCGGTAACCGGCGCACCTTTTAACGGTTCGGTAGAAATTTACGGCTCGACGCAGGAACAGCCGAACGCGCAAAGTTTCCGGTATTCAGTTGAAATGCAGTATCAACTGCCTTTCAAATTAACAGCGACCGCCGGTTATCAGGGAAGTAAAAACCGCAATTTGATTCGACTCGTCAATCAAAATTACATTTTCGCGCAAACTAATTCGGCTTTTAACGCCGTATATCTTCCGACACCCGACGTTAAATCAAATTACAACGCGCTGCTTGCCACACTCGAACGTCGGTTTGCTAACGGTTTTCAAGTACAGGCAAATTATCGTTTCGCCAAGAGTTTGGACAATTTATCGAATGAAGGTCCCGGTTTCGTAACCAATCAGACGTATCCGGTTGATAATAATTCCGAATACGGACCGTCGGATTTCGATGTTACGCACAATTTTAATTTGTTCGGCTTGTATGAATTGCCGTTCTTCCGCAAGAGTGACGGAATCGTGAAAACATTGCTCGGCGGTTTTCAAATGAGCGGAATTCTAACTTATCACACGGGCTTTCCGTTTACGCCGGTCGTCGGCGGACCGGGAATTCGTTCGGTGAGCAACGCGGAATTCGGACCGTTTCGTCCGGTCGCATATCTCGGCGGAGCCGGAAACAGTTCTTCCAACGAAACATTTTTAACCGGAAACGGAAACTTTACGGGAAGTTTCATTTCCAATGTTAACTGCATCAATACAGCGGGCGGCTGTAACCGGATTTTCTTGACCACACTCAATCGGGTTAACGGTCAAGCAACTTTCCTGGCAAATCCTCCGGGAATCGGGCGCAACAGTTTTCGCGGTCCGCGCTATTTCAATGTGGATTTAACCGTCGCCAAACGCTTCGATATTCCGAAAGGATTAGGTCTGGGCGAAAACACCGGTTTGGATTTGCGGGTGAATCTTTTCAATGCTTTTAACAAACTTAATTTGTCAAATTTCGGTTTTGCTTCCGATAGCACGCGTATCAATAACGGCGACAATCCGAATCTTAGTTTCGGCAGAGCTACCAGTGGGCTTTCCGGTCGTGTCATTGAATTGCAGGCGAGATTTAGTTTTTAAATTAGTTAAAAGAGTCGTAAAAACTGAAATACGCGGAGAAAAATCAAAATCCTCCGCGTATTTCTACGGCTAAACGTCTTAGATGCAAAATTTATCAAATATGAATATGCGGTTAGACCAAACGAAATGCGCCTTTGTTCTGCTTTTATTTTTTCTTTTCAGCTATCCGCTTTCAGCGCAGAAAAGACAGCCCGACATTGAGAAAAAGATCAACGCGCTTTTGGTGAAAATGACGCTCGCCGAAAAACTCGGACAATTGCAGCAGCTCGACGGCGAGGCGAACGGGAAGTTTCGTCCTGAACATCTCGAATTGGCGAGAAAAGGTTTGCTCGGCTCGACCTTGAACGTGCGCGGCGCGGAGATGTCGAACGAATTGCAGCGAGCAGCGATGGAATCGCGTTTGAAAATTCCGATACTTTTCGGCTTTGACGTGATTCACGGCTATCGCACGATGTTCCCGATTTCGTTGGGCGAAGCGGCGAGTTGGGATTTGACTTCGATTGAACAGACGGCGTATATCGCGGCGAAAGAATCGCGTGCTTCGGGCGTTCATTGGACGTTCGCGCCGATGGTTGACATTGCCCGCGATCCGCGTTGGGGAAGAGTTTCCGAAGGCGCGGGCGAAGATACTTTTCTCGGTTCGCAAATTTCGTTTGCCCGCGTGCGCGGTTTTCAGGGAACGGATTTCAGCCAGAACGACCGCGTGATGGCGTGCGCGAAACATTTCGTCGGCTACGGCGCGGCGGAAGGCGGACGCGATTACAACGCGACCGATATTTCCGAACAGCGTCTGCGCGACGTTTATCTGCCGCCATTTAAAGCCGCAGTTGATGCCGGTGTCGGTTCGTTTATGACTTCGTTCAACACTTTGAACGGCGTGCCTTCGACGGCGAATCCGTTTTTGTGGAAAACTCTTCTGCGCGGCGAGTGGAAATCCGACGCGCTCGTCGTAACCGATTACACGGCGACAATGGAATTGATGAATCACGGAGTTGCGCTCGACGAAGCTGATGCGGCGCGGCTGACTTTGAACGCCGGTGTTGATATGGAAATGGTTTCACGGCTGATAAATAAAAACGGCGAACAGCTTGTGCAGAACAAAAAACTTTCGATGGCGACTGTTGACAACGCCGTGCGCGATGTTCTGCGAACGAAATTTAAACTCGGACTTTTCGACAAACCTTTCGCCGATGCGAGCCGCGAGAAAGCGATGATTTTAACTGCGGAAAATCGAAAATACGCCCGTCAATCGGCGAACGAATCGTTTGTTTTATTGAAAAACGAACGCGAAACTTTGCCGATTAAAAAGACGGTCAAAGAAATCGCCGTTGTCGGTTTCTTAGCCAACGACAAGCGCAATATGAACGGCAACTGGGCGGGCGATGGTCGCGCCGAAGATGCCGTCACGATTCTCGAAGGCGTGAAAAACAAGTTGGGAAATTCCGCTAAAGTCAGATTTGCCAATGGCTGCGACGCGAAATGCGAAGACACGAGCGGTTTTGATGAAGCCGTCAAACTCGCCAAAGACACCGATTTTACGATTTTAACCGTCGGCGAAGATATTGATATGAGCGCGGAAGCGTCGTCGCGTTCGGACATCAATTTGCCCGGAAACCAGCTTGAATTAATTAAAAGAATTCACGCGACCGGCAAACCTTACGCGATTGTCTTGATGAACGGCAGACCTTTGACGATTCCTTGGCTGGCGGAAAATTCGCCGGCGATTTTGGAAACGTGGTTTGCCGGAACCGAAGCCGGAAACGCGATTGCCGACACGCTTTTCGGCGACGCGAATCCGGGCGGAAAACTGCCGATGACATTTCCGCGCAGCGTCGGGCAAATCCCGATCTACTACAACGCTTTGCCGACCGGCAGACCGTATTCGGCGACGGAAAAATACACCTCCAAATATCTCGACATCCCGAATTCGCCGCTTTATGCGTTCGGTTTCGGTTTGAGTTATACGACTTTTCAAGTTTCAAATTTGCAGATGAGCGCGGACAAAATCAGCAAAACGGGCGAGCTGAAAGTTTCGGTTGATGTGGAAAATACCGGAACGCGCGACGGCGCGGAAGTCGTGCAGGTTTACGTGCGAGATTTCGTCGCCAGCCTTTCGCGTCCGGTAAAAGAACTGAAAGCGTTTCAGCGAATTGTGTTGAAATCAGGCGAAAAGCGCAAGGTTGAGATGACAATCAAAGCCGCCGATTTGGGCTTTCATAATCAAATAAATCAATATGTTATCGAAGAAGGCGAATTCGGTTTGACGGTCGGGACGAGTTCCGACGACGAGAATTTGAAAAATACTTTTACCGTTGTAAAATAAATTGAGAATCGAAAAAGCAGCAGTGAAAAGTAAAATAATAAAAACCGAAAACAGAAAGATAATTTCGTTTTCGCTCTGTTTTATTCTGCTTTTTCTCTTTTTTGCGCCGCCTGATTTCGTCGCTCAGACAAACGGAAACGCGGCGAAAAACGTCACCTCAAAATACGTTTTAACCAAGGACGACGAGACATTTCTCGAAGATTTGGAACGTCGCGCTTTTCAATATTTCCGGGAACATTCGGACGCGAAAACCGGATTGACGCTTGACCGGGCGCGAACGAATGGCGACGCGCCGAAAGCAAACGAAGATCATTTTCAGGTTGCGAGCATCGCTTCGACCGGATTTGCCTTAACATCGTATTGCGTTGCCGCTGAAAGAAATTGGATTTCGAAAGAACAGGCGAAAACACGAGCGAAAAATACGCTCGATTTTTTCGCCAATCGCGCGTTTCACAAAAACGGTTGGTTTTATCATTGGATAGATCAGAAAACGGGTGAACGGCGTTGGCGCAGCGAAGTATCTTCGATTGACACTGCTCTTCTGCTCGGCGGCGTTCTGAGCGTTCGTCAGTGTTTCGCCGACGACAGGGAAATCGTTCAATTGGCGACGAAAATTTATAATCGCGTTGATTTTCCGTGGATGCTCAACAGCGATGAATTTTTGCTGTCGCACGGCTGGCGTCCTGAAAACGGCTTTATCAAAAATCGCTGGCAGGATTACAGCGAACAAATGATTTTGATTTTGCTCGGCATCGGATCGCCGACGCACCCGATTGCGCCGCAATCGTGGTACGCGCTCAAACGCGATGAAGTAATATACGAAAACTACAAATATCTTGCCGCCGTTTCGCCGCTCTTTATTCACCAGTTTTCACACGCTTGGATTGATTTCCGCGATAAACGCGAGCGATATTTGAATTACAACGTCAACTATTTCGAAAATTCCGTTCAGGCGACTTACGCGCAGAGGCAGTTTACGATTGATGTTTTAAGCAAAGAATTTCCGCTTTATTCGGCGAATATTTGGGGCTTGACGGCTTCGGACAGCGCGAACGGTTATGTCGCCTGGGGTGCGCCGCCGCGTCACGAAGCGATTGACGGCAGTGTCGTGCCTTGCGCCGTCGGCGGTTCGCTGATGTTCGCGCCGGAGATCACTTTGCCCGCGCTCAAGGAAATGAAGCAGCGTTACGGCGATAAAATCTACGGGCGATACGGTTTCGCCGATGCGTTTAATCCGCAGACTAAATGGGTTGACAAAGATGTGATCGGTATTGATGTCGGCATTACGCTTTTGAGTGCTGAAAATCTGCGCAGCGGAAACGTCTGGCGTTGGTTTATGCGAAATGCGGAAATCAACGACGCGCTGCGTCAAGTTTCTATTCGCTAATATATCCGGTTTCATTTGCAGCAGCGAAAAATCGAAAACTGACCGCCAATCTAAAATTAATGGTGGTCAGTTTTCGATTAAGAAAATAACAAATAAAATTAGGGATTGGCGCGGTTGAAGTTAACTGCTTCAAACTCACTTTCGCGGTGGTCGCCTTCAAAACCATAGAGAGTGACGCGTCCGTTGCGCATTACTTCACGCACGCGAAAAGTTCTTTCTTCGCGGCTTTTTCCGGGCATAATCTCGGCGCGAAATGTGATGGGCATTTCCGGTCGCGCCCAAACGCTGGTCGGAGCAATTTTCTTTTTAAATAAACTCATTATTTAATCCTTCAATTCTTCCTTTTTCCTGTGTTTGATTTTGCGCTGCGCCGGATTCGCCTTTTCCTCTGGTTTTTCTTTGCCGAATTTCTGACTCGGCGGCGCGGTCGGTTTGCGAATTGAGTCGAAAACCGGACGTTCCGCTTTTTTCTTTTTCCTGCCTGACATATAATTGAAAAATTACACTAACAAATCAGCAGTGTCATCTGAAAATCGTCACTATTGACAACGGCGGCGGAAAATTTCAATATAAAATACGTTTTAGTTGTGCATTTAGCTGATAAACGGATTGTCGAGAATAAAATTTTGGGAGGCTGAATTTGAACGGAAGACCTGACGGCGAATATTCAATTCCAAGATTTTCCGCGAATAAATACAACCGTGGTGCCGCGTCTCCGATTCGCCGCCCGTTCTGGCTTCCGGCATTGAATTATTACATTCTGGCGATTGCCGCGACGATTACCTTTTTCTTTCTTGTCTGGGGATTTTTGCATGAGGGCGAAGAGGAAACGCCCTTGATAGCAGCGGGCATCGGGGCAAGCCTCGTGCTTGGAATCGCGGTCGTCGTGCGTGAGATATTTCTCAGAAAAGTAAGAAACCGATATCTTTTAGTCGAAAGAAAACTCAATTATAATTTGAAACAGTTTCCGCTCCAGCGGCGTTTGCCGGGCGAGATAAACAAACTTTCTCTGGAAAAAAATGCGGCGATTGTCAGAGACATTCAGAAAAAATCCGAAAACGTACGCGGTGTAGGCAAAATTGCGGGCGAGCATCTGGACATTTTTGAAATCTGTCAAGATTATCTTAATTACGCTGAAAAACAGATGGAAACGGTTGGTGTCGGTTCGCCGCGCATCGCCGCTTTAAGGCGCGGACGCGAAGTTATCGGCGAACTTCACCGGTATCATTTATTGATTTGGGCGGAAATTGAATCCAGATCGTTAACGCAAAAAGCTCGAAATTATGTTACAATTTCTGAAAAACTGAACACAGCGCAGGAAGCGTTGACCGTTTTGGATTCGGCTCGGCACTATTACCCGAACGAAACGCAGTTGATAGAATCGGAAGCAGTTTTGAGGGATTTTATTTCCTCGATAAAAATTTCGCACTGGATAGAACAAGCCGAACGAGCGGCTTTTAAGAAGAATTATAAACGGGCAGTGAGCCTCTATCGAGATGCCTTGTTTTTTCTCGCGCGTGAAAACGTAAAAACCGAAGAGCGAGATGCGATTGCCGAAAAAATAAATTTCGAAATTGAATCTCTTCGCAGTCTTGCGTCGAAAAAAGAAATTGATACCGGCATTTAACAAGGGGAAGAAATGATTAGTCAAAAATGTCCAAGATGCGGCAGCAGCAGAGTTCGGCGCGGTTATCGTCCGACCTCTATTTTTTCAAAAATATTTTTTCGTTATAATTTGCTGTGCGATAACTGCAACTGGGAATTTAAAGGTTTCGCTGTTCCCGGAACGGTGACGACCAAGCCGACAAGAAATCCGAAAAAAGTATCTTCCAAAAATGTTGATGCGGAAGTTTTGTAATCGAAAATTAATAATTCAGGATACGACTCATTAAAATCATAAGTTGATAAAGAAACGGCAATCCTCAAAATTGTTCCGGTTGAAAGTTTATCTTATGTAACCTGGAATAAATAGTATTTGAATTAAATGAAAAGCCGCAAGTTTTACCTTTTCACGCTTATTTTGCTCTGCTTAATTTTTCAGCAAGGTTTAGTGACGGCTCAAATGCAGACTCCGACACCTGAAATCATCGCCGTAAATAATTCTCCGGCAAATTCAAAAGTCGAACTTGATTTAATTCACCCGGGCGATTTGATCGAGGTTGATGTAGTTGGCAGTGTCGAATACGATTGGCGCGGTCGGCTTAACCCGGAAGGTTTTTTGGACGGCGTTGATTACGCCGAAAATCCGATTTTCGGTTTATGCCGCAGCGAAGAAGAAATCGCTTCAGACGTGGCAAAGGCGTACGGCAAAATTTTGCGCGAGCCGAAGGTCGTTGTTAAGATTCTTGACCGCTCCAACCGTCCGAATTCAATAATTTACGGTGCTGTCAAAACACCGCAAAGATTTCAAATTTCGCGTCCGGTTTATCTGAACGAACTTATTATTATCGCCGGCGGGTTGACCGATGAAGCAAGCGGACAGATTCAAATATTTCGCCCGAAAAATCTCAATTGTTTGCAGGCACAGACAAGACAAGAGCAAGTTGTCGCTAACCCGGACAACCGCGAAAAGTTCGTTGCGGTCAGCCAGGACAACGGGTCAATGAACATCAACATCAGAATTAGCGATTTGTTAAACGGAAAAAAGGAAGCAAATCCGCCGATTTTAAGCGGCGATATTGTAACAGTTCTCGAAGCCGAATCAATTTACGTGATCGGCGGAGTGGCGAACCCGAAACAGATTTCCGTCAGATCACAAATAACTTTGAGCCGCGCGGTTGCGAGCGCAGGCGGTTTGACGAAAAATGCCGACCGTAAATTAATAACGATTTACCGGCGCGAAGCCGGCGAAACAAAAATCATCGAAGCGGATTTGGACAAAATTCAATCGGGGAAAAGCGAAGATTTAATGCTTCGAGCCTTCGATATTGTCGAGGTCGCACAGAGCGGACGCGATAAAACGAAATTTCCGCCAGTTGTTAGAATCGCTGACTCGGACACGAGAAAGTCGGTAAATCTTCCGCTCCGAATCATAGATTAATTCATTTGTTCATTTATTTTGATTGTGAACAAACGTAAAATTTGTTATCTATAGAAGATTAGTTTTATCAAGTCAAATAAACTTTAAAAGTAAATATGCAGGAAAAACAGAGTAAATACAGCCGTCGCGTCATTGCGCTTTTCTGGCTGGCAATCGTGGCAATCATCATCGGGACATTAATTTATTTGGGGCAAATTGCTTTGCTTTATATTTTGGCGACGCTTTCTTTGGTTGCGCTGCTTTTGATAGTCGGATTTGCCGATCTGGAAAAAGTTGGCAGAGACAGTATTGAAGGTTTCGCGCCGAAGGAAAATTCTTAATTCATAATTTCAAATGTCGAATAGGCTCAAATTATTTTCAATCGGTCTATTGATTATGAGCTTCGCGCTCAATTCGGCGGCGTACACAACGCAATTCGCCGATTCCGGCGAAACTCTGCGTCTGCAATGGAAAACCAACGTAATTCCCATTTCCTTTTCGACTTCTTTAACGAAACCAAACCCGTATATTAAGCCAGAAACGGATATTGAAGGTGCAATCGCGCGCAGTCTCGACGCTTGGGAAAAAGCCGCGAATATAAAATTCCAGATGTCTTGGACGGACAAACTGACGATAAGTCCGGCAGGGAAATCCGGTGATGGCGTGAGTTTGGTGACTATCGCACAAACGCCAGAAAACCTTTTGCTTTTCGGCGGCGATGCGGAAACGGTTTCCGCCCGAACAAGGATTTTTTATAACCGCAAAGGCAATATCACCGAAGCCGATATTGTTTTGAATCCTTACGAACAATTTTCAACCGACGGCTCGTATGGAACTTTTGATTTTGAAGCGACTCTAACCCACGAGATCGGACATCTCTTAGGACTCGACCATACTTCAGTAATCGGTGCGACAATGCACGAGCATCAAGGCAAAAACGGTGTCTATAACTTGGAAGCGTTTAGTCCGCGCACTTTAGCGGAAGACGATTTGACCGGAATACGCTCACTCTACGGCGCAAAGTCTGCGGATGAACTCTGCTGCGGAACGATTAACGGAAAACTTACAGCGGCGAATGGCAAACCTTTAAAAGATTTTCAGGTTTGGGCTCAAGAGTTGGAAACCGGACGCGTCGCTGCCGGAGTATTAACCAACACTGAAGGTGTTTTTCGCATTGAAGGATTGCAAAGCGGTCAATATCAAATTTACGCGCAGGATAACAGGAAAAATATCAGCAAGTCTTATGCCGTCGAATCGCTCGGCGAAGTTAATCTGGTCAAAGGCAAAACACAAACTTTAGCCAAAAAAATGAAACTCGGCGTCAGAGATTTCGATATGCGCTACGTTGGTTTCAACTCGGAAATTTCCGAGTTAGCCGTGCCCGTCAACAGTGGAAAATCTTATATGATTTACGTCGGCGGTAAAAACCTCGACGCTGGTAAAATTACAATCGGGTTTAACTCGCCATTTATCAGCGTGATGCCAAAGAGTTTAGGCAACCTTCAGTACGGCGCGGACGTTTCGGTCATAAGTTTTAAAGTAAATATCGCCGCCGATGCGCCACTTGGCGAATATAGTTTTTTTCTCAAGTCAAAAGGCGAAGATATTCAATTTTCAGTCGGCAGTCTGACGGTCGAAAATTTTACTAATGTCTGGAACATTTATCCTTTATTGGGCAATGATTAGCAGTAAAAAACAGATATCTCGTGTTTGCAATTTCAATTTCTTTATGCATAATCTATAGATGTTCACCTCCCCGGTGAACATCTGGTCACGAGGGGTGAGGACTTGTGACCTAGGGACGACGGTGTGGAAGACGTTGTCCTTTTAATTTTTTAAAGGCACATCAAATTTTCCTTATTCTTTGACACAGGTTCATAAACTTGACCTGTGAAATAATCAGGGTAAAATTTAATCTAAAATAGAGGTAAAATTTAGGGGAAAATAAACTCAAATTTTGTATCAAAAAAATACAAAGATAATTTTGTAAAGATAATCAGACCGTGCGGGCGTTTTTCGTCCGGCGGTTTTTAATTTTTTATATGGAACAACAGCCGGAAAAATCAGCGAAAGACAGTTGGCTCAGAAAATGGTTTTATAAAGGAACTTCCGACGCGGAAGGACTCTCCGGGAACGAAAGCAAGCATCATCAGCACGCGTGGTGGAAAGTAATGTGTCTGACGGGCGTGGATTACTTCTCAACGCTCGGTTATCAGCCGGGAATCGCTTTTCTCGCCGCCGGTGCGCTGGCGCCGCTGGCAACCGGCGTATTGGTTTTACTGACGCTTTTCGGTGCGCTGCCGATGTACAAGCGCGTGGCGGAAGAAAGCCCGCACGGAGACGGTTCGATTTCGATGCTTGAACATCTGCTCTCACGCTGGAAGGGGAAGATGTTCGTGCTGGCTTTGCTCGGTTTCGTCGCCACGAGTTTTATCATTACTATCACGCTTTCGGCAGCTGACGCGACCGCGCATATCATCGAAAATCCTTTTGTCTCCCATCATCTGAAATTTCTCCATCACGAAATTATCGTGACGCTCATATTAATCGGTTTTCTCGGCGCGGTTTTTTTGAAAGGTTTTAATGAAGCAATCGGCATCGCCGTCGGGATTGTCGCCGTCTATTTATTTCTGAATGTCATAGTTATTATCACGGGTTTGCATCAGATTTTTGTAGTTCATCCAGAAACATTATCAAATTGGAGCGCGATGTTGTGGGCGCATCCTGATGTCGGCGGCAGCGTCACGGCAATGATTATCGGCGCGCTTTTGCTTTTTCCTAAACTCGCGCTCGGTTTGTCAGGATTTGAAACCGGCGTGGTCGTGATGCCGCTGGTTAAAAGCGATGAAATGCCTTTAGAGGCGGAAGAGGTTTCGCTTCATAAATCGAGAATGCCCGATATCAAACCGACGGAAAATCAGCAGAGATTTATCGAGGGACGCATTCGCAACGGTAAAAAACTTTTGAGCGGTGCGGCGTTGATTATGAGCGTGTTGCTGATTGGAAGCAGCATTACAACGACAATGCTGATTCCGGCAGAACAATTTCAGCCGGGCGGAGAAGCGAGCGGACGTGCTTTGTCCTATATCGCGCACACGTATCGCGGAGAAATTTTCGGCACAATTTATGATATTTCAACGATTATGATTTTGTGGTTCGCAGGCGCGTCAGCGATGGCTGGACTTTTGAATATCGTGCCGCGTTATCTGCCGCGTTACGGAATGGCTCCTGATTGGGCGCGGGCGAATCGTCCGCTGGCGATTGTTTTTACGGCAATCGCGTTTCTCGTCACGATTCTTTTCCAGGCGGATGTGACGGCGCAGGGCGGCGCGTACGCGACCGGCGTTTTAGTGTTGATGACCTCGGCGGCGGTCGCGGTAGCGATGTCGGCGCGGCGGAGAAACCAGAAAAGATGGATTGGTTTTGCCGTTATCACACTCGTGTTTATTTATACGACCATTGTCAACATAATCGAACAGCCCGATGGAATAAAAATCGCGCTGCTGTTCATTTTCGGTATCGTCATCACTTCTTTTGTTTCGAGAGCCTTGCGAACGACGGAAGTTCGCGTCGAAGGGCTTGAGTTTGACGATAAAGCAAAGGAGTTTATTGACGAAATGACCAAAGGGGAAATTCGTCTGGTGACCAATCGCCGGGAAACAGGCGATGTTGATGAATATCGCTTTAAGGAACACGAAAAGCGCGTGGATAATCATATTCCGTCGAGCGATCCGATTGTCTTTTACGAAATTGAAATTGGCGATGCTTCGGATTTTACCGGGAAATTGTATATTCACGGAGTTGATGTCGAAGGGTATCGAATTTTGCGGACGGTCGCACCGGCGGTTCCGAACGCGATTGCTGCTCTGCTGCTTCATTTGCGCGACAAAACCGGTAAAATTCCGCACGTTTATTTCGGCTGGAGCGAAGGAAATCCGGTTGCGTACCTGATCCGTTATATTCTGTTCGGCGAAGGCGACACCGCGCCGATGACGCACGAAATTCTGCGACAGGCTGAAGAAGACCCGGAACTGCGTCCGAGCGTTCACGTCGGCGGATAATAAAAATGACGAATTTGCTAACAAATCTTGCATTTTTTTCAGTGCCTTACTCGTTACTTGCTAAATGCTTACGGTGAGCGTATATTGCAATCTTTGACAATTTTTGTTGCCGAAGCCGCTCGTTGAAACGCGGCGCGGGGGAACCGAATTTTCGGGGCTAATCATTTTATACATTGAGGAACACTTCCATTGTTCCAGCCCGTCAGCTAACCTCGCAGGCGTATTTGGAAGACAAGCGGTTTTGGTTAAATCTATTTATTTAAACCACAAATGCAGTGACTTGCGTTTGTGGTTTTTTGCTTTAAAAGTTATGAATAAACCCGAAAGCAGTTCAGATAACCGTTTCCGCCGATGGTTTATGAACGGCGTGCAGGAGATTGAAGGTCCGCACGAGAAAGAAGGCGTGCACCATAAACACGCGTGGTGGAAAGTGATGTGTCTGACGGGCGTTGATTATTTTTCGACGCTCGGTTATCAGCCGGGAATCGCATTTATCGCCGCCGGTGCTTTATCGCCGATTGCGACGATGATTCTGATTCTCTTGACGCTTCTGGGCGCACTGCCGATTTACAGCCGCGTGGCGGCGGAAAGTCCAAAGGGCGAAGGCTCGATTGCGATGCTCGAAGCTCTTTTTTCGCGCTGGAAAGGAAAACTTTTTGTCTTGATGCTGCTTGGTTTCGTCGCAACGGATTTTGTTATCACGATTACACTTTCCGCCGCCGATGCGACCGCTCATGTTCTAGAAAATCCCTTTGTTCACGAACATATACCGTTTCTCGATCATCCGGTTATCGTAACGCTCGGTCTGATTACTCTTTTGGGAATAGTATTTTTGAAGGGTTTCAAGGAAGCTATCGGAATTGCCGTCGTTCTGGTCGCCATCTATTTGTTTTTGAATTTGATCGTCGTTGCCTTCGGATTATACGAAGTTTTCACGCATCCCGATTTGTTGGTAAATTGGAAAACCGCACTTTTTACCAATAAATCCAGCGGCGGAACGCGCGGTATATTTATGATAGTCGGGCTTTCTTTACTGGTTTTTCCAAAGCTCGCGCTCGGACTTTCCGGATTTGAAACCGGCGTGGCGGTGATGCCGCTTGTAAAAAGCCCGAACCGCATCGGCAATACCCGAAAACTTCTGATGACAGCCGCAGTGATTATGAGTTTTATGCTCATTTGCAGTAGCTTTATCACCAGCGTTTTGATTCCCGAAAAAGAATTTTGCCCGCAGATAGCCTGCGACGATAGCGGACGACTGCACGAATTGCCCGCGTTTTGTGCTTGCGGCGAGGAGAAAGGCAGAGCTAACGGACGCGCTCTGGCTTTTATCGCGCACGACAAGTTCGGCGAGAAGTTCGGGAAAAGTGTCGGCAATATTTTCGGCACAATTTATGATATTTCGACGATTATGATCTTGTGGTTCGCGGGCGCGTCAGCGATGGCTGGGCTTTTGAATATCGTGCCGCGTTATCTGCCGCGTTACGGAATGGCTCCCGAATGGGCGCGGGCGACTCGTCCGCTCGTCATAGTCTTTATCGCAATTTGTTTTATTGTGACGATAGTTTTCAAAGCAAATGTTGATGCACAGGGCGGCGCATACGCGACCGGCGTGCTGGTTTTGATGAGTTCGGCGGCGATTGCCGTTACGCTGTCCGCCAAAAAGCGCGAAAGCCGCTGGTGGTGGTCTTTCGGTTTGATTGCGCTGGTGTTTATTTATACGACGATTACGAATGTCATCGAGCGACCTGACGGAATTAAAATCGCTTCGCTGTTTATTTTCGGAATTATCGCCGCTTCGTTTATTTCGAGAGCAATGAGAACGACCGAGGTGCGAATTGACAATATCGAATTTGACGAAAAGGCGCAGGAATTCATCAACGAAATGGCGCAGGGCGAACTCCGAATCGTTACGAATCGGCTTGAAACGGGCGACGTAGATGAATATCGCTTCAAGGAACACGAAAAGCGCGTGGATAATCATATTCCGTCGAGCGATCCGATTGTCTTTTACGAAATATCTCTCGGCGACGCGTCGGAATTTAAAGGCAAACTGAAAATTTACGGAGTAGAAATAAACGGCTATCGAATTTTGCGAACTTCCGCACCGGCTGTACCGAATGCGATTGCGGCATTGCTTCTTAATTTACGAGATACGACGGGGAAAATTCCGCACGTTTATTTCGGCTGGAGCGAAGGAAATCCGATTGCGTACCTGATCCGTTATATTCTGTTCGGCGAAGGCGATACCGCGCCGGTGACGCGCGAAATTCTGCGGCAGGCTGAACCTGACCCGGAACTGCGTCCGAGCGTTCACGTCGGCGGATAATTACAAAAATGAAAATGATGGGACAGCATAATTCTTAATTTAATTAATTCGAATTTGCTGACTTATCGTTTCGGCAGGTTACTTGCCGCCATTTTGGGGAAGCGGATATTTTTCCAGAAAGCAGGAACGGCAAAGAACCGGACGACCCTGCGACGGATAAAAGGGAACAGTCGTATAACCGTTGCATTTAGCGCAGTAAACGGCGACTTCTATTTTCTGTTTGATGCCGGTTTCGGTGGCATTGAGAATAGCATTAAGCCGGTGAGTTTTCGCCTGTTTGCAGTCCTTGCAGCGTTTCGGAGGATTTTGCAAACCTTTGTCGCGGAAGAATATCTGCTCGCCAACCGTCCAAATAAAGTCCTTACCGCAATCAATGCAAGCAATATCTTTATCTTCAATATTTGGCTCTTCAGCGAAGGTTCTCAGATTAAATTCTTTAAGATTGGTAGGCACGGTAATATCACCAAATAACTTCTTATATTTTTGGTTTTAAAGTGAATATGTTAAAACAATATTTCGATTTTAAAACGTTTTGAGTCAAACAAATAATTCCTTGTAAATTATAGCTGGGGAAAATTAACTTTTAAACGCTGGAAATTGGATTTGACTTAAATTGAAATTATAACTATCAGCTAAATGTGTCAAGTTTGAGAATAGGAAACTGAGCAATCTCGGCAGT
This sequence comes from Pyrinomonadaceae bacterium, assembly GCA_963761145.1. Taxonomy (GTDB): domain Bacteria; phylum Acidobacteriota; class Blastocatellia; order Pyrinomonadales; family Pyrinomonadaceae. The sequence continues at coordinate 407,169 of CAVXFU010000001.1, read as the reverse complement.
TCGTTTAGGAAATATAAAGGTTTATGAAAATTCTGGTGATTGGTTCGGGCGGACGGGAACACGCGCTTTGCAGTGCTTTTAAGGACAGCGGACGTAATGCGGACATTTTCTGCGCAAGCGGCAATGCGGGAATTTCCGAAGTTGCCGAGTGCGTTCCGATCAAGCCGGAAGACGTTTTATCGCTCGCTCATTTTGCGGCGGAAAATCAAATTGATTTGACTTTCGTCGGCGGCGAAACCTCGCTTGCGCTCGGCATTGTTGACGAATTTGAAAAACGTGATTTGAAAATAATCGGCGCAAGTCAGGCTGCCGCGCGGCTTGAATCGAGTAAATCTTTTGCGAAGGATTTTATGCGCCGGCATAATGTTCCGACCGCCGAATACGCGATTTCAGATTCTCCGCGACAGGCAATCGAAATTTTAAGCAGCGGAAACTTTGGCGATGAGCATTCGCCGATCGTCGTCAAAGCCGACGGCTTGGCGGCAGGCAAAGGCGTGGTCGTCGCCGCCAACCGCGCCGAAGCAGAAAACGCCATCAATGAACTGAAAAACACGGTCGGCAAAAACGCCGTTGAAAAAATCGTTCTCGAAGAATGCTTATTCGGCAGGGAAGTTTCATTGATTTTGTTCGCTGATGGAGAACATTTCGCGCTGATGCCGCCCGTGCGCGATCACAAACGCATCTACGAAAACGATCAGGGCGCGAACACCGGCGGAATGGGAACAATTTCCGACGCGAATCTTTTAACCGACGAACAAACGGGCAAAATCATCGCAGAAATAATCGGACCGACTTTGCGCGGCTGTCAATCGGAAGGATTTCTGTTTCGCGGAATTTTATTCATCGGCTTGATGTTGACCGACGCGGGCGCGAAAGTTATCGAATACAACGTCCGTTTCGGCGATCCAGAAACGCAGGTGATTCTGGTTAAATTGAAAACCGATTTGGTAGAAATATGCGACGCGATTCTGAATCATAAATTAAACGAACTGAAAATCGAATGGGAAACAGGAAGTTCAGCCTGCGTCGTTCTCGCCGCCGAAAATTACCCGCAAAAACCGCAAACAGGAGATATTATTCACGGTTTGGATAAAGATTTCGGCGACGTAAAAATCTTTCACGCGGGAACTGCGAAAGACGCGAGAGGAAATATTATAACGAACGGCGGACGAATTTTAGGTGTCACGGCAAGCTCGAACTCATTAGACGAAGCGATTGAAAAAGCCTATCGTGCCGTCCGCGAAATAAATTGGAACGGAATGCAGTTTCGCCGCGACATCGGGAAATAAATTGAGAACGCCGAATCGAACGATGCGCCAGAGACTTTAATAATTGCTCAAAGCGTTCTGATAATTACCAAAATTCGAATGCATTTCAGACATTGAATCGCCGCCGAATTTTTCGCGCATCGAGTTTGCCAGAACGATGGCGAGCATCGCTTCGCCGATGACACCTGCCGCCGGAACAGCGGTCACATCCGAACGCTCGAATGCTGCTAAATCTTCTTTTTTGGTGTCAATGTCAACCGAACGAAGCGGCTTTTTTAGAGTTGAAATCGGTTTTAAATAGCCGCGTACGCGCAGTTCTTCGCCGTTGGTGATGCCGCCTTCAAGTCCGCCGGCGCGGTTGGTGATGCGGTTGAAATTTTCGTTTTCAAAGGTGATTTCGTCGTGTACTTTTGAGCCAAACAGCGTGGCGTTTTCCACGCCGCTGCCGATTTCGACGGCTTTGACAGCTTGAATTGACATCAAAGCCTGCGCGATTCTGCCGTCGAGTTTTTCGTTCCACGCGACGTGCGAGCCGAGACCAACCACGACGTTTGCGGCAACGACTTCAAAGATTCCGCCCAAAGTATCGCCGTCGGCTTTGGCGCGGTCAATCAATTTGATCATCTGTTTTTCAACTTCCGCGTCGGCACAGTTTAACTGTGAATCCTCGTTAATCCGGCTTATCTCATCGAAAGTTTTCTCGACGGTGATTTCGGGAACGCTTCCGAGCTTGATAACGTGGCTTTTGATTTCCGTGCCGAATTGTTCGAGCAGTTGTTTGGCGATTGCGCCGCAGGCGACACGCGCTGCCGTTTCGCGGGCTGAGGCGCGTTCGAGAATGTCGCGCAAATCTCTGGCGGCAAACTTTTGTCCGCCCGCTAAATCGGCGTGTCCGGGGCGCGGGCGCGTGACGATGCGCGGATTTTTTGGCGGCGTTTCGATTTTTTCGCTCGCCATAATCTCCGTCCAATGCACAAAGTCGCGGTTTTCAATCATTAAAGCGACGGGCGAACCGAGCGTTGCGCCGTGGCGCACGCCGGACAGAAATTCAATCGTATCGCTCTCGATTTTCATTCGCCCGCCGCGTCCGTAACCCTGTTGTCTGCGCCAAAGTTCGTGATTTATCTGCTCGACGTTGATTTCGAGTCCGGCGGGCAGACCTTCGACGATGGCAATTAAAGCTTTGCCGTGCGATTCTCCGGCGGTTGTGAATTTGAAAAACATATTATTCGATTATAAATGGGCGGGCGGGAAGCGCAAATCGCCATTGAAACTCAAAATCAAAAGTCCGCGCGTCAGCCGGCAATCAGTTTGCGTGCTTTATTGCTGACTTTGCGCTTCTTCTTTGTTCCGATGCCTCCTTAAACTAATTCGAGACGGCGTTTTCTTCAATAATGACGGTGCCTTTGGTTTTTTTCCTGAGAACAATCAAGCCGATGCTTGCCAAAATTAAGATTCCGCCGAAGAATGTTTGAATCGGTAATCGCTCGCCTAAGAAAATTCCGCCGATAATGACGGCGAGCAATGGCGTAACGAGGGAAATCATCATCGCTTTGGTAGATTCGATTTTGCTTAAAAGCCAATAGTAAAGCCAAAAAGCCGTGATGGTTCCGAAAATAGATAAATAGAGAACGCAGAAAATCGCCTGCCCGCTCCAAATTAATTTCAGCGGATTGCCTTCGACCGTCAAGGCGTAAATAATTATCGGCAGTATTCCGCACAGCATCTGCCCGAAAACCAACATCGCCGGATGCAAATCGCCGCCGTAGGCTTTGACGAGAATCGAGCCGTGCGCTGCCGCATATGCGCCGACGACAATCGCCGCACAGCCCGCAAACGCCATCAAACTGTTGACTTGAAGCTGTTCGATGAAAATAACCGCTACGCCGCAAATGCCGAGCAGGACGGCAATTATTTTAAGTTTAGTAATGCGCTCGTTCGGCAGATGTATCCACGCCAGAATCAGCCCGAAGACCGTAATCATCGCCTGCAAAACCGCTGCCAAGCCCGAAGAAATATAAACTTCGCTCCAAAAAACGAGGCTGTAATTGATGGAAAATTGCATAACGCCGGTCAGCGCGAGAAATTTCCACTGACGTTTGGTGTTTGGATAAGGAATTTTTTGAACGTAGATAATTACCGCGAGAATTAGCAGCGAAAGAATGAAACGTGCGGCGGCGAAGGTTAACGGCGGCAAATCTTCCAAGCCGATTTTGATAAAAAACCAGGTCGTTCCCCAAATCAAACACAAAATCAGCCAGATAATTATTTTCATTTGCGATTGGCGATTTGCGATTGGCAATCTCGCCGAGCCAAGCCGGAAACAAGAGTCGCAAATTGCCGCAAATCAAAATACGATTTTGCTTTGACCAATCGTAAATCGCAAATTGAAAATCGCAAATCAAGTGCTTGCGTAAAAACTCAAGATGCGTTTCGCCCTGCTTCAAAACGCGCCGGCGGCGAATGTCGCCGACCGCTTCGGGCAAAATGGTTTTGGCGTGATGTTCGAGAATTAAAATTCCGTCAGGCGCGAGAATCTGTTCGACTCGCGTTCGGCGAATTCGAGCAGAAATATTTTGTAATTGTCGGCATACGGCGGATCGTAAAACACAATATCCCACGCGGCGGCGTGTTCGCGGGCGACGAACTTTTCGGCTAAACTGCGAAAAATTTCCGTTTGGTCTTCGGGGATTTTCAGAAGGTCCAGATTTTCTTCAATCAATGCACAGGCGCGTTTCGATTTGTCAACGAACGTCACAAAATTTGCGCCGCGTGAAACGGCTTCGATGCCGACCGCGCCCGTCCCGGCGCACAAATCGAGAAAGCGCGTGTCGTTCGATATTTGCCCGGCAAGGACGTTGAAAAGAGTTTCGCGCAGCCGGTCAGAGGTCGGACGCGTTTTATAATCGGCGGGACTTTTCAAGATTCTTCCGCGATATTCGCCCGCGATAATACGCATTTTTATTAGATGTTGACAAAAAAATAGACAGCGGCAGTTGGCAGACAAAAATTACGTCTGCCAACTGCCGCTGATTTTACTGTTTTTCGTAGAAGCTCAAAGTCGTTTCGCCTTGGGTGACGACGCGCCAGCGTTTTAACACGCCGATATTTTCAGGGAAAAACATTTCGACGTGATGTTCTATGACCAAAACGCCTTTCGGTTTGAGGGCTACACCTCTGCTGAGATAGGCGAGTACTTCGTCGTAGTTTGAATCATACGGCGGATCGAAAAAAACCACGTCCCAAAATCGTCGGCGTTTGCTCATCTGTTTGAGAAACGGAACGACTTCGATTTCTCTAATCTCGCCGTGTCCTTCCTTAATGCCGCAAGCTTCGAGGTTTTTCTTAATAACGGCGCACATTCTGCCGGAACGTTCGACAAATGTTCCGATAATTGCGCCGCGCGAAATTGCCTCAATGCCGACCATTCCCGAACCGGCGCATAAATCCAGAAATCTTCCCGCGCGAATACGCCGGTAAAGAATCCTGAACATTACTTCGCGAATGCGGCGAGCCGTCGGGCGTACTTTATCCGGTGACACGCTTTGCACATATTTTCCACGGTGTTTTCCGTCTGTTACCTGCATATCTGATACGATGCGCGGGCGATGTTCCTGTTCCCAAGGCTTAAAACCTCTGCCTTTCGGAGCAAAATGTCCGCGCGGCGGAAATTTATTGTCTCTCGGCTGAAATTTTCCGGGTCCGCGCGTTTCGTTACGGTCGTTTCGTCCCTGAAAACGATTGTCTCCGCTTCCACGCGGGCGGTCGTCACGACCTGGAATTCGGTCGTCGCGGTTTTGAACCCGGTCATCTCGACTTTGAAATCGGTCATTGCGGGGTTGAAATTGATTGTCACGCGGCGTTATAACACGTCGCATTTCAAGCGGTCTGTCTCCTTCCTTTCTGAAGTTATTAGTTCTGTTCAGAGGTCTTGGAGAATCGTTTGTTGTCGGTCGTCGGTTTTCCATTTAATTTTTTCCTTCCTTATGATAGTTAAAGTAAAGTAATGAGCGAAACCTTGTTTGACATTGGCAAATATGTCCGATTTTGCACATCTAATTTGCGATTTTTGTGAAATACGCAAATTTCCAGACAAGACGGAAAGCTAAATTCGAGCGTGGGGATTTTCCGTTTTGAATACAGTAGAAAAATAAAACTGTAGAGTTCCAAATCCAAAAAACATATAGAGATTGAAAACTATGTAAGCAATATAACCGAATCTTTTAGAAAAATTCAATGAGTATTTTGATTTTTATGGAAAAAAGTGAAATTATTTACCCGATACCTGCCAGTCGAAATCTCGCGTCGGCTTTCGCCGTAGCGATAAGTGCTGACGTTTCTTTAGTTAAACGCTTTTGCGTCAGATAAAACTCGGCTTCCTGGCGTGCCTTGTCTAGTATCTCCAAATCACGAATAATGTTGCCGATTTTGAAAGTCTGCACGCCTGACTGACGGGTTCCAAGAATTTCGCCCTGTCCGCGAATCTCCAAATCTTTTTCGGCGATGCGAAAACCGTCAGTTGTTTCTTCCATAATTCCAAGTCTTTCTCTGGCGACGGCGGTTTTTTTGTCGCCGGTCAGCAATACGCAGAAAGACTGTTCCGCGCCGCGCCCGACACGCCCGCGCAGTTGGTGCAATTGCGACAAACCAAAACGTTCGGCGTGTTCGATAATCATCAAGGATGCGTTCGGCACGTCAACGCCGACTTCGATAACCGTCGTCGAAATTAAGATGTTAGTTTCGCCGCGCGAAAATCTGCCCATAATCTCTTCTTTTTCCGCGCCTTTCATTTTACCGTGCAAAAGTCCGACTTTGAATTGCGGGAAAATTACATCGTGCAGTTCTTCATACATTTTCGTCGCGGCTTTCAAATCCATTTTCTCCGATTCATCAATCAGCGGGTAAACGATATAAACCTGCCGACCGAGATTTATTTCGCGCTCGATGCCTTTATAAACGCCTGCGCGCTGGTCTTCGCCGACGACGACGGTTTTCACGGGCGTTCGTCCGGGCGGCAGTTCGTCAATCACGGAAACTTCCAAATCGCCGTAAACAGTCATCGCCAGTGAGCGCGGAATAGGAGTCGCCGTCATCACCAAAATATCCGGATTAAAACCGCGCTCGCGCAGTTGCGCCCGCTGCAAAACGCCGAAACGATGCTGTTCGTCAACGACCGCCAAACCCAATCTTTCAAATTCCACCGCGTCCTGTATAACGGCGTGCGTGCCGATAACGGCGTGAATTTCGCCGCTGGCAATGTCTTTCTGCACTTTGCGTTTTTCGGCGGCTCGCAGACTGCCCGTGAGAAGTTCGGCGCGATACGGCGAATTTTCAAAAATTCGTTTGGCGTTGCGGGCGTGCTGTTCGGCGAGAATTTCGGTCGGAGCCATCAGCGCAGTCTGATAACCGTTTTCCATCGCGGCGAACATCGCCAGAAAAGCGACGATGGTTTTGCCGCTGCCGACATCGCCTTGCACCAAGCGGTTCATCGGCGCATCAGACTGCATATCGTCGAAAATTCTTTTCACAACGCGTTCCTGCGCTCCGGTTAACGTAAACGGCAGTAGTTGTCTGATTCTGTCGTGAATAACATCGTTGATTTCGATCAAAGTTCCTTTCGGTTCTTTCGCGCGTTCGCCGCGTTTGAGTTGCAGCGCGAACGAAACCCAGAAAAATTCCTCGAAAATTAATCGCAAGTGCGCATTACTTCGCGCCGTTTCATATTCGGAAATGCTCGAATCTTCGGGGGGGAAATGAATTTCGTCAATTGCTTCGCCGCGCGTAATCAAATTTTGCCGTTTGCATAAATCTTCGGGCAAAGTTTCTTTGATGATAGATTTATCGAGGTTTTGCAGCACGCTGAAAACGATTTCGCGCAGGCGTTTGGTTTGAAAAGTTCCGAGCTTGCGGTAAACCGGAACGCGCCGACCGACGTGAATCGGCGCAAATTCCGGATTCGTCACATCAAAAATATCATCTTCAACTAAACTGTCTTTATCTTTTTCTTCCTCAGGATTCTCGGTGTTCTCGGCGGCTAAATTTTTCAACAAACCGAATTCGTTATAATCGCGTTTCGTTCGGCAGAATTTCGAGTTCGTCGGGTTTGTTCAAACGCAGCGCGTATGTATTTTTTCGTCCGTCCCATTCCCATTTGCCGTAAGCGATAAACCTCGTGCCGCGCTCAAATTTGTTTGTCCAGTAATTGACGATGTTATACGCGCCTCTGCCGGAAATAAACCACCACACGACGACGGGTTTGCGCGTTCGTTCCGCATCGCCCGCCGTAACTTCAAAAATAAACAGCGGCGGTGCTTTCGGTCCGCGATTTTTGCCGACTGCAAATCCGCCCGCGACGCGTGCGAAAAGCTCGACCGACGCTTCCATTCCGTCGGTCAGTTCGTCAATCTGAATTAAGTTCGAGCGGTCTTCGTAGCGCATCGGAAAATAATTCAGCAAATCTTCGACGGTTGCTTCCGATAAATCGTTTTTATAAGCGTGGACGGCAACCGCCATCGCCAATTTGCGCGACATCGCCTGCGATAATTTGGCAGTTTCGTGTTTGTAAAGGTCGAGCAGCGGCGTTTCGAGCGTAAGTTTCATCGGGAAAATTTTAACACAGAATATTTCGGTTAATCAGGGCAGAACTTTATAGGTCAAAACTTCCAAACTTTCCTGCAAAAAGATCGTGAATTCGCCGCGGGAAACGATTGGGTCACCGTCGGAACTTCTCGTAAAGTTGACCGGAATCGCGTCTTCGCCGAAAATTTGCGTCCACCAATCAATAATTTCGTTGTTGGTTAAATACAAATCGCCCTGAAACTCGCTTTTGTCATTGGTCAGAGCAATGTCGTATTTGAGCAAAAGCGTTTTAATCGAATCGTAATACGGCTGGTTCGGCTTGAGATTTTTAATAAAATTTATTGTTGTTAATTTTTGCGGATTGTAAGCGGAAAACAAATTAATTTCACGCGGAATTTTATTGGCGGTTTTAGCCCGTTCCGAAAGCGAATCGAGCGTTATCCGGAGAAACTGTGCGAAATCGCCGTGGGTCAACGGCGCGTCGGCGTAAAATTTTTTATCGGCGTAACCGAAAGCCAAATGATAGTTTTCCGTCAGATTCGAAACGGCTTCGTAATATGGCGAATCAATTTTGATGTCAATGAATTCCGTCGCTTTGGCGGGCGCGAAATAACTGTCGGTTGATACATACGGAATAAAATCGTAGGTGAACACGGCATTCAGCGCGGTTGGCTTGCCGTCGCAAAGGGTTGGCGTATATTTTGTTTTTCGCGCCGCTTCAATTGCGGCTTTTTGCAGTGAATTCGCGTTTTCGGGTAATGCGGCGTCGGCGACTTTTCCGCTTTCGTCAATTTTGAATGTCAAACGAATCGTACCGCCGATGCGCGCCGTTTTCGCTTCCGCCGGGAAAAACGGTTTCGGAAAATTTAAGATTCGACCGGGCTTTAATTCCTGACAATTTCGGGCGACAATTTCGGTTGATAATTTTTGTGCCGCTTCAACACGGTCTTTTTTCTGCGCCGTAATACTGCCGCAAAAAAGGAAAATCAACAGCGAAAACAAAATGAAACTAAAGACGACACGCATAATCAATCGCAGAAATAGTTCAGCAAGGAAAGATTAACAGGAAAATTTCCGTCAGCGCAATCAAACAAACCGCCTGAATAATTCATTCGCCGAAGTTTTTCGGCTATAATCCGAGAAATGAGCAAGGGGAATTTGCTAAATGAACATTTTAGTTAATCTGTTTGACGCGGACGGCGACGACCGGCAAATCGAGCTGAGTGAAAATATCCTGGAAAACGTCGGCGACAAACAACTTTTGTGGATAAATATTCTTGAGCGCGATAAAGCGATGCTTGAGAAAGTAACCAAAATTTTGCATTTGCAGGAAGTTCCTCTGCACGGAATTCTGCGCGTTTACGAGCGTCCGAAGATTCACAAATTCGCCGATTTTTATCATTTTTTTATCGTAGCTGTCGAAACTGCGGAAGGCGGCGCGGTGCGTTCGATTCCGATTGATTTCCTGGTCGGGAAAAATTTCGTCGTCACCGTTCACGACGGCGACGTGAAATATTTACAGGATTTTGTCCGCGGCGAACACGGCGAATCTCAAATCGGCGAAATGGACGCGGAAAGTTTCGTCGCCACAATGCTTGATTTGCACATCGTCTCTTATTTTCGCGTACTGGAAAAAATCGAACATTCGGTTGATAAAATGGACGAGCAAATTTTGGAAAAAGATTTGGAAGACGACGAATTTCTCGAACAGATGGTTTCAATGCGCCGCCAGGTTTCCAAACTGCGCCGCTGGTTTTTGCCGCACCGCGATGTTTTCTACGCGCTTTCGCGTCCCGATTTCAAACGCATTGCCGATTCGGATTCGTTTGAAAGTTTTCAGCTTCTCAACCAGCATTTCGAATCAGCCGTTGATTCGATTGAAAGTTCGCGCGACACGGTTTTGAGTTTGTTCGATTTATATACGACGAAAACTTCGCACCGGATGAATAACACGATGCGGCGTTTGACGTTTATTACCTTGATGGTCGGCGGAATGGGCGTGATCGCCGGAGTTTTGGGAATGAACTTTGATGAGACTTTTTTCAAGATGACCCACCTGTTTTGGTGGACGGTCGCGGCGATGCTCGTGCTGGCAATCGCAACGACGCTGGTTGCGCGGAAGAAGCACTGGATTTAACATTTAACTTATCGGCACAAAAGAAATATTTTAGGATTAACTGCGAATGACCGAAGCGAAAAATCTTCTGCGCGAAAAACTGATTGAATTCAAACGCTCGTTCGAATTCGACCGAAGGCTTTTTGTTCACGACGTTCGCGTCAGCATCGCCTACTGCGACGCGCTATTCCACGCCGGAATCATTACCCGCATCGAATCCGAACGCATCAAAAACGGGTTGCTGACGATTCTCAAACGTGCCGATTTCTACACCGATTATTTTGAAGAACCGACCGCCACAGACATTCATTCATTCGTCGAAATCCGGCTCATCCAACTGATCGGCGAAGCGGGCACGAAATTAAATGTCGGCAGAAGTCGTCACGATCAATCGGCGACGGCATTTCGATTATGGCTGCGCGAAGAAATCGAGAAAATCTCTGCCGCCGTGCGCGATTTGCAAACGGCTTTTATTGACGCGGGCGAACGGCAGAAAGAAGCGGTTTTGCCCGCTTACGCTTATTCGCAGCGCACTCAGCTGATACTTTGGGCGCACTGGTGTCTGGCTTATTTTGAAATGTTTTCGCGCGACCGCGAACGGTTTGAAGAAGTTTGGCGGCGCGTCAACGTTCTGCCTCTCGGCGCGGGCGATTTGGCGGGAACTTTTGTCGAAATTGACCGCGAAGAAATCGCCCGCGCACTTGGATTTGAAGGCGTTTCGGCAAATAGTCTGGACACGGCTTCGGACACGGATTACGCCGTCGAATTCGTCGCCGCGTGCGCTTTGACCGGTGTTCATCTGTCGCGTCTGGCGACGGATGTAATTTCGTACGGATCGGCTGAATTTGAATTTCTGGAATTTGAAAACGCGCGAACTGAAGCCGCCGAGATTTTCGCCGCGCTTGAACTCGTGCGCGGAAAAACGGCGCGAATTTTCAGTTATCAAACGGAGCTTCCGGCAACGGTGAAAAATCTGCCGCTCGGCGTGCATCTTGATTCGCAGGAAAATAAATCGGCGATTTTTGATGCGATTGATGCGCTGAAATCGTGTCTCGAAATATGTTTCGGCATCCTGAATTTAATTCGCGTCAATCAAACAAAAACGCTTGCCGCCGCGAGCGAAAATTACCTGAATGCCGCCGAGTTGATTGATTATCTCGCGCAGAGAAACATTTCGCACAAAATCGCCCGCGAGACGGTCGGCAGCATCGTTTTGTATGCGCAAAGGCAGAAAAAAAAATTAGCGGATTTGAATTTGAACGAATTCCGGCAGTTCTCCGAGATCATCGGCGAAGACGTTCACGCGGCGTTAAGTTCGGAGCAATCGCTGGCAAGCAAAAATCAGATCGGCGGAACCGCGCCCGAACGGGTTTTCGAGGCTCTGGAACACGCCAAAGATAGCCTGGAAAGGGAAACAAACCATTAAAAAATTCCCACTTGAATAAAAATGCTGACATCCGATTTAGCGATCAACAGAAGGCGCGGCGATAAGATTTTTCCGCAGCTCATAAAAACTGATTACCCTGACTATCTGCGCGACGCGGCAGTTTTGATTGAGATTTACGAAGAATTTCAAGGGAAAACGCGCGGCGAGTTGGACAGGGAACTCGAAGAATACGTCGGCACGGGAACCGATTACCGGATTTTGCGCGGGTTGATCAAACTGCTTTCCGACCGCTGTGAATTCGCCGTTTCCGCGCCTGCCGCGCCCGAAGAAATTCGCCAAAAGGTATTTCTTGAAGCCAGAAAGTTTCAGCCGGTAACGCCCGGTTCCGCCGAACACGCGCAGGTTTTAGAGTACGTCGCCGCCGAATTGGAAACCGATGCCGCTTCGATTTTCGCGCATCTTTACGCCGATTTGTCGTTTCAGCAAAGATTATCTTCTTTTGAATCAATCGCGCCGGTGGATTTGCTCGAACGCTACAATCTCGCGCAGGCGCAGGCGATTTTGTATAAATGCGTCGAAATGCGAATACAGGTCGCGCCGTCGGACGCGGCGAATTATCGCCAGATTTTCGGTTCGATCAAACATTTCGGCTTGATTCATCTCGTGCGCGGAAATTCGGCGAGCGGTTACGAAATCACTCTGACCGGCGCGGCTTCGCTCTTTAATCGCTCGCAGAAATACGGCGTGCGAATGGCAGTTTTCCTGCCTGCGTTGCTGAATTGCAAAAACTGGAAAATGTCGGCGGAAATCTCGTCGAAGGAAAAAGGCAAGGCGTTTTACGAATTGACGAGCGAGCAAATTGATCTGACTTCGTGTTATTTCAACGAACCGGCTTACGAAAATCCCGACTTGCAAAAGCTCGCCAAAAACTGGGAAAAATCCGCCAGCGGCTGGCATCTGACAGAGAATCGAAAGGTGATTGACCTCGGCAAAACTGCGTTCGTTCCCGACTTGATCCTGACCGCGCCCGACGGCGAAGAAATTTATCTCGACATACTCGGTTTCTGGACACCGAAAAGCGTGCAGAAACGCCTCGCCGAATTTGAAGCGGCAAAGTTCACGCGCTTCGTTCTCGCCGCCTCGCAGGAGTTGCGCGGCAGCCGCGAAGAACCTTTGTGGACGAGCGACAACGTGATTTTCTACAAAACAAAAATCGAACCGAGAACTTTGATCGAACAGGCGGAAAAGTTAATATCAGATGCCGCCGCGTGAATTTACAACATTGCGAAGCCGCCGGAAAGGTTCTGATTTTGTGCTACTATACTTTTAAGCGCAGCCAAAACAACTTTTTTGAAACATTTAAAAATCAAGGAGAAATTATGATTATTCAAGATCCGGACAAAAAGAAAGAACTCGACAATATTCCCGATGCCGATGAAAACGGCGACCCGATTTACAAAATTGATAACGATGAATTGTCAGTAGCCGAAACCGAGAAATTACCGGAAATCGGCGAAGTTTCAAATACGGCGGACGAAAGCGAATTCAAAGACACGCCGCAGGATTTGAAGGACGAAACATCGCAAGAATAAAGTTTGCGGCACAACCGAACTTTTTGAAACATAAGCACATATCAAAAGAATACAGACAATTTTTCCTAAAAGACTTATAAACACTGACAGGAGAGATAAATTTATGTACCCGACTGGCTCAAACAAATCTCATTCAAGGTCAAAAATGTGACTGAAAAGAAGATAACTTACATTGGAATTTATCTTCTTTTTCCAGATACGGAAACCACAGGTTTACTAATGTCGCATTCACTAACATACGGTCGCTTCTCAGCGTTTACGAGAGACGGTCAAAGTGCCGTTCTCGGTCAGCGAAACAGCCCTTTAGAACTGGCATCGCTAAACGATTTAGATGTTTCGGTAAAAGATGATTATGACGTTATAGCCCGTTTTCTGGAATCGAGACAACCAATTTCAACCATTGCGGCAATTACCGTTTCAATAAGCCGTGTCGGTTTCGAGGATGGAACATTCTGGTCGCCGTGCGGCGCATCGCCCTGTTACGCCAAATATGACACTGAACGTCCGGGACACATTATAAGTCTTGAGACACCGAAGTTAATTTCTTTGGTAGTGAACTAAAAGTAAGGCTGTCGTCTGATTTTGATAAGTTGCCACTAGCTTTAGCTAGTGGTTAAAGTCAGCCTGTTGTCTTGGCTTGAGCCAAATATCAATTATTAAATTCTCCTTATCGCTTCAGCCTAATTGCGCTAAAGCGATAAAGAATAAACTTAAATTAACAGAAGTTCGGCTAAAGCCTTTGGTCATTTATCAAACTTGTCCACCAGCTAAAGCTGGCGGCAATTGAGAAAGCGTTTCTTTTAGTTCACTACCGTAGATTTTTCGCAAACTGTCCGGCAATTGAAAGAAAGGTATAGTGTCATTTAAAGTTTCGATAGTGTCATTTTAACTTCGGATAGTGTCATTAGAGTGCAGACAGCCGTCATTCGAGTTCAAATGCCCGTCATTGGAATTTAAACAGCCATCAGTCAAGTTCAAACAGCCGTCAATTGAACGCAAACAGCCGTCAGCGGAGTTCAAATAGCCGTCATTTAAACGCAAACAGCCGTCGTTAAAGTGCAGACACGCGTCAGTGAAGTGCAAACACGCGTCGTTCGAGTTCAAACAGCCGTCATCAGCCGTCGAAATACCAAACCACGCGCGTTTGATCCAATCGTCTTATTCAAAATCGCGCTCGCTTCTGTTAATCTTGAACAAAGGTAAAACGCTATGAGCAAAAGCAACGTCGCCGCTAAACCGAAATCATACACGCCCGAAGAATATCTCGCCTTCGAGCGCGAAGCCGAAGAAAAACACGAGTTCGTTGACGGCGAAATCATTGCAATGGCGGGCGCGAGCCGCGAACATAACTTAATCGGAACAAATGTCACCGTTGGTTTAGGCTACCAATTGCGCGGCAAAAAATGTGAGCTTTACGCCAACGATATGCGCGTGCGAATGCGAAAAGGGCGTTACGCCTATCCCGATGTCGTCGTGGTCTGCGAGAAACCCGAGTTTGACGACGACGAATTCGACGTTCTGCTCAACCCGACCGTTGCCGTCGAAGTCCTTTCAAAATCAACGCGTTTCCGCGACAAAACCGAAAAGCTCATCGCCTATCAAAAGATGGATTGCCTGCGTGAATGCCTGCTCATCGAACAAATCGAACCGCGCATCGAACATTACATCAAGCAGACTTCGAGACAATGGCTTTTGAAAATCTACGAAGATTTAGACGAAATCATCAATATCGAATCAATCGGCTGCCAGATTTCTCTCGCCGACATCTACGCGCAAATCGAGTTCGTCAAAGACGCGGAAGAATAATTTTAACCTGAGTTTCGGATAAGAATTTTTCCTATCCAAACTGAAATTGATTTTATTCAAATAATCCGCGCTTGAATCTTTGTTTGACATCCTGAAACTGCCGCGCGTCGGTGCGTTTTTGGGAAGTGTATTCTTCGGTCGTGTCACGGGCGACGACTTCGTATAAAATCGCCTGCTTGTCGCCTTTCTTGCGTAAGATTCTGCCTAATCTTTGAATGTGTTCGCGGCTCGAACCGCTTCCCGAAAGGATAATTGCTACCGATGCGTCGGGAATGTTCACGCCTTCGTTCAAAACCTTCGACGTGCAGAGCGCGAGTACATCGCCTTTGTTGAACGCGTCGAGCCAGAATTTGCGTTCTTTGACGTTCGTTTCGTGCGTGATCGCCGGAATCAGAAAATCCTGCGAGATTTGATAAACCATCGCGTTCTCGTGCGTGAAAATCAGAACCTTGTCCTGCTTGTGACGAATCAATAAATCCTGCAGCACGCGCATTTTCGCGCCCGTTCCGAGCGCGATGCGCTTCGATTCACGATACGCTTTCATCGCCCGCCTGCCCGCTTCGCTCTGTGCGCTGAGCATGATAAACATTCGCCAGCCTTCCTGTCCGTACGGCAGATTTTTCGAGCGTTTGAACGTCGTGTAGATGTCGCGCTCGCGCTGATACGCGCTTCGTTCCGCGTCGGTCAAATCAACTTCGATTCGTTCCAGCACGTAATCAGCCAGATATTCGCCAGCGATGTCCTGTGCTTCGAGCCGAAAGACGAATTTGCCGACGATTTCCTCCAAAAGCGCGTCGCTGAACTCATCGCGGTCGGGCGTGGCGGACAATCCCAAACGAAACGGCGCAATCGCAAACTCCGCCGCGTATTTGTAACCTTCGCCCGGCAAATGATGACATTCGTCGAAAACAATCAAACCGAATTGATTGCCGAGACGTTCTTGATGCCTGAATGCCGAAGCATAAGTCGTCACGGTAATCGCGCCGATTTCGTAAAATCCGCCGCCGATCAAACCGATCTCCGCGTCGAACGTCGAAGTCAAAAGCTCATACCACTGATTCATCAAATCAATCGTCGGCACCACGACGAGCGTTTGCCTGCCGCACATCTCAATCGCCATCGTCGCCGCGTGAGTTTTCCCCGCGCCGGTCGGCAAAACGATCACGCCGCACCGCTCGTTCGCTCGCCACGCTTCGATTGAGGCGGTTTGATACGGACGCGGCACGATATGAAATTTCTGCTTGAAATCGAACGAATCATAGCGTTTCGCTTCGTCTTCGTAAGCCGTCTTCGTGCGGATGAACTGTTTGATAATCTCGCGGTATTTATACGCGGGCGAACGAAATTGCCTGGTTCGTGCGTCCCAGACGAAGGCGTTCGGAACCGAATCCGTTTGCTCTGCGCCTTCTAAAATCAGCGTGCCCGATTCGTATTTGAGTTTGAATTTATTTTCTGCCATCTTGCCGGATAATTTTTCTGTGCAGTATTTTGCAAAGTAAATTATAGTTGAATTTCAAAACAATTTCTCTCGTATGCAAAAATTCATTCGCAATTTATTAACCGAATGGCGCAAATTAAATCTGCCGTTTGAAGACGAAATTATCGTCGCGGCAGTTTCGGGCGGCGCAGATTCGGTCAGCCTTTTGCTTGCCTTATACGAATTAAAAAAACTCGGAAAACTAAATCTGCGCGTCGTCGTCGCTCATTTCAATCACAATTTACGCGGCGGCGAAAGCGATGTTGATGAGCAATTCGTCAAAAGTTTAGCGGTAAAATTTGATTTTGAATTAGCTTGCGGAAGCGGCGAAATCGCAGCAAAATCGGGCAATGTCGAACAAAATGCCCGCGATGCACGATATAAATTTCTCGCTGCGGTTGCCGAAAATCTCGAAGCATACGCTGTTTTGACCGCGCACACGCTCAATGATCAGGCTGAAACTCTTTTATTTAATTTAATTCGCGGCAGCGGAATCGAAGGTTTGGGCGGAATGAAACCGCAGAGCAGTTTAAAATGGAGACTTGAAAGTGCAAAGAAAGTTGAAAAATCCGAAATTCGATTGATTCGTCCTTTACTAAGTTGGGCGCGGCGCGAAGACACGGAAAATTTTTGTCATCTCAACCAAATCGAATTTCGATACGACTCGATGAACGAAGATTTGAAATTTAACCGCGTGAGAATTCGCAAAATTCTTCTGCCGCTGCTCAGAGATTTTAATCCGAAAATCATCGAGACTCTGGCAAAGACGGCGGAATTACTAAGAGAAGACGCAATACAGTTAGCGGTTGGCAATCGGCAGTCGGCAGTTGAAAAGGCTGTCACAGCCGCAGACGGCAATGAAAATTTATCCTTAAAAGATTTGCGAGAGGTGTTTCCGTCTATCAGGCGAACGCTGTTGCGAGATTGGTTAAAAGCGAATCGCGGAACTTTGCGCGGTTTGGAAATGAAGCATTTTGAAGCAATCGAACGGCTGATTTTCAGTCGCAAAAGCGGCAGACTTGTCGAGCTTCCGGGCGGTGAAAGCGTTTTGAAAAAAGATGGAAAAATATATTACCAAAAATCATAGGTTGAAAAATGATTGGCGGCAAACTACAATGAAAGTTTGGGTCAAGGCGGACGTTACAGGGCAAACGAAAAACAACGATTGAATGCGAATTTTCATCAAACCGCTGTAACGAAATATGATTGAAAAAAACTTTCATATCGAAATTTATAAATGGAAGTTATTTTGGAGGCATTAAAAGTTGAGTTCTAAAGCAAAACAAGTTCTATTGTGGCTGATGATTATTTCCAGCGCGTTGCTGTTTGTTTATTTTCTGCAAAGTAAACAGGGCAACAATCCGAAAGAATTGTCGTTTGATAAAGCCCTAACCTACATAAAGAATAAAGAAGTCAGCGATGTTACCGTGCGTCAGGACCTTTTGGAAATGACGACGAAGAACAACGAAAAGTTTACCGCTAACCTTGACTCAAGTGATTCCACACGCGACCAAATCTATGCGGCGGCAAAAGAAACCGATACTAAAATTAATCTTGCACCCGCCGCAAGCGGTTGGGGCTGGCTGCTGCTGATCAACGCGCTGCCGTTCCTTTTGCTGATGGGTTTTCTCGCTTTCACTCTGCGCCAAATGCAGGCTGGCGGCAACAAGGCTCTGAGCTTCGGGAAATCGAAAGCGAAACTGCTTAATAATCAGCAGAAACGCGTGACGTTCAAAGATGTCGCCGGTGTGGAAGAAGCAAAAGATGAATTGCAGGAAATTATCGAGTTTCTAAAAGACCCGCAGAAATTTCAAAAACTCGGCGGTCGCATTCCGAAAGGCGTTTTGATGGTCGGACCTCCGGGAACCGGCAAAACTTTGCTTGCCAAAGCGGTCGCCGGTGAAGCCAACGTTCCGTTTTTCTCGATTTCCGGATCGGATTTCGTCGAAATGTTCGTCGGTGTCGGCGCGTCGCGCGTCAGAGATTTGTTCGAGCAAGGCAAGAAAAACGCGCCGTGTATTATTTTTATTGACGAAATTGATGCGGTCGGACGACATCGCGGCGCAGGTCTTGGTGGCGGACACGATGAACGCGAACAAACTTTGAATCAATTGCTCGTCGAAATGGACGGCTTTGAATCAAACGACGGCGTAATTCTGATGGCTTCAACCAACCGTCCTGACGTTCTTGATCCGGCGTTGCTTCGTCCGGGAAGATTCGACAGACAAGTTGTTGTTTCCTATCCTGATGTACGCGGACGCGAAGGAATTTTGAAAGTTCATACGCGTAAAATTCCGCTCGACGAAAACATTAATGTTAACGTCATTGCTCGCGGAACGCCCGGATTTACCGGCGCGGATTTGGCAAACTTGGTCAACGAAGCCGCATTAAATGCTGCCCGACGTAATCAGAAAGTCGTCACCATGTTTGACCTTGAATTTGCGAAAGACAAAGTGATGATGGGACCTGAACGCCGCTCGATGGTCGTTTCTGACAAGGAACGTCGTTTGACGGCGATTCACGAAGCCGGACACGCGCTCGTCGGAATGAATATTCCCGAAAGCGATCCGGTTCACAAGGTGACGATTGTTCCGCGCGGACGCGCACTCGGCGTAACTTATTATTTGCCTGAGCAGGACATTTTGGGACGCACCAAAGAAGAATTGCTGGCGATGATTGCCAACGCGATGGGCGGACGAGTTGCCGAAGAACTTTATATCGGACGGATCACGACGGGCGCGTCAAATGATATTGAAAGAGCAACCGAACTTGCGCGTTCGATGGTCTGCACTTACGGAATGTCGGATTTAGGACCGCTTGCTTTCGGTAAGAAAGAAGAGCAGATTTTCCTCGGTCGGGAAATTTCGCAGCATCGTGATTTCAGTGAAGAAACGGCGATCAAGATTGATCAGGAAGTTCAGCGAATCATTCACGAACAATATGAACGGGCGCGAACGATTTTGTCGGAAAATAAATCGGCAATGGAAAATCTGACGCAAGCTCTGCTCGAACGCGAAACGCTCGACAGCGTTCAAATTCGCCGTATTGCCGCCGGTTTGCCGCTCGACGACGACGGCGCAAGCGAACCGAGCAACAACGACAACGGCACGCCGCAGAAGGCTGAGGAAGAAACTTCCAAGAATCCGTTTAAGAAGCCGATTCTGCCGCCGATTACGCCGAACAATCCGGCGACGGCTTAGGAAATGGCAATTAAATAAACTCAAAGGATGAAGGTTTTTAATCTTCATCCTTTTTGTTTGCGCTTCTAACGGTTAAATTATTTCTATGTTCTGGCAAACAGCGCGGCGAAAAATAACTTTTGAAAAAACTTTGGTGATGGCGATTCTCAACGTCACGCCCGATAGTTTTTCGGATGGCGGAAAATTTCACATTATTGACGATGCGCTCAGACAGGCGGAAAAATTAATCGAAGCAGGCGCGGACATTCTCGACATCGGCGGCGAATCAACCCGCCCGAACAGCGCGAGAATCGTTGATGAAGAAGAAATCCGCCGCGTTGTTCCGGTCGTCGAAGCTGTCGGGAAAAGATTCGACGTGCCGATTTCGATTGATACGAGCAAAGCGACGGTCGCCGAAAAATCATTTGAAGCGGGGGCGGAAATTATCAACGACGTTTCCGGCTTGCGGTTTGACGAGCGCGTTGCCGAGGTCGCAGCGAAAACAAAAGCCGGATTGATTTTGATGCATTTGCGCGGAGATTTTGAGACGATGCATAAACAAAAGCCGGTCGAAAATATTTTGCGGGAAGTCGCAGACGGTTTTCGTCGGAGTATCGAAAAAGCGGAAAGTTTCGGCGTGAAAAAAGAAAATATCGCGCTCGATGTCGGTATCGGTTTCAGCAAAACTTTTGAGCAGAATCTCGAATTAATTGCAAAGTTAAATCAACTCGCAGCGGAATTTACCGAATTTCCTTTGCTCGTCGGAACGTCGCGCAAATCTTTTATCGGGAAAATTCTGGACGACGCGCCGGTTGAGGAACGTTTGGCGGGAAGTTTGGGAAGCGCGGCGATTGCCGTTTGGAACGGCGCGAAGATAGTGCGCGTTCACGATGTTGCGGCGACCGTTGAAATGCTGAAAGTTATTGATAAAATAAAAGGTGAGTTATGAGATTTATAAAACTGCTTTGTTTCGCCGCGTTTTTTGTTGCTGTTTCGGGGTTTACCGAGTGTTATAAACCAGTCACGAATTCGGGTTTGCCGAAAAACATCAAAAGGGTTGCCGTTCCGGTGTTTCAATTTGAAGTTGAAGGCGCACGTTACCGCATCGAATCTCGTTTCACTGATGCTGTGACGCGGGAAATTATCAAGCGCGGTCGCGGTTTGAAGGTTCAGAGTTCGCGCGAAAACGCCGATGCGGTGGTCGAAGGCACGATTCGCAATTTCGCGTTCACCGGCGTTTTGCTCGACCGCGACGGACGCGCCCGCGTCTACGAAGTAACGGTCGTCGCGGCGGTGACGATTCGTGATTTGGACGCGAACAAGATTCTCTACGACAATCAAAATTTCATCTTCCGCGATTCTTTTGAATTTTCCGAAGACCCGCGCTCATTTTTTAACGAAGAAGACCCGGCAGTCGAACGCATCGCGCGTTCCTTCGCCGAATCGGTCGTTTCAACCATCGTTAACGGGCTTGGTGTGAAAGATGAAAAAGGAAATTGATTCGCCAAAACTGAGAATTGAAGAAAGTGAAACATCTCTCAAATATTTTTGTAATTTAAAACTCACCATCTCTGCGCCCCGGCAGCAAAAAAAATATGGCAGTTCTGAATCGAGAAGAATTAAAAAATCAACTCAAGCGACGTGAGTTCGCGCCGGTTTATTTATTGTTCGGCGCAGAGACTTATTTGCGCGATTTAGCGGCGAAGACGATTACCGATATGGTTTTAGTTGATTCCGGTTTGCGCGAGTTTAACGAAAACGAAATCAGTTTGACGCGCACGCCTGTTTCGCACGCGCTTTCTTCAGCCGAGCAGATGCCGATGATTTCGTCAAAACGCGTAGTGAAAATTATTGATGTCGTCGTGTCGGCGACCGGCACCAAAGACAACATCAAAGAAGATGACGAAGCGATTTTAGAAGCATACTTAAAGCGACCGGCGGCGAGTTCGGTGGTGATTTTCGTCGCTAACGAATTAGACAAGCGGCGCAAGACTTCCAAACTTTTACTGGAAAACTCGACGGCGGTTGAATTTAAGGAACTGGAAGAAGCGGAATTAACTGGTTGGGCGCGGACAAAGTTAAAGGATTTGAACGCCGAAATTGACGACCGCGCATTGCGTCATTTGATTGGTTTGGTTGGTAACGATGTCCGGCGTTTGACGAATGAAGTCGAAAAATTAGCCGTTGCCGCTTTGCCTGATCATTTGATAACGATGGATTTGGTTGATTCGTTAGTGCCGAATTCGCGCGAGATTTCCAATTTCGATTTGACCGACAGTCTGCTTTCAAAAAACAAAACGCGTTCGCTGCAAATTTTAAAAAAAATTCTCGACGACGGTGCGGAACCGTTGATGCTTTTAGGCTTAATTGCCAGCAATTTCCGCCGCTTGTTTATGTCGAAAGAATTGATGCGTAACGGCGTTGAGCGCAGGGAAGTCGCGCGGATAATGAAACTGCCTTACAGCAAACAGGAAGATTTTCTCGCCACCGCGCGCCGCATCGAAACCGGGCGGCTGACGCAGGTAATGCGCCGTATCGCTGAAACTGATTTAGCAATCAAAACCTCCATCGGCGGCAGCGGCAAAACCGGCTCGCGCCTGCAAATCGAAATGCTCGTTTGCGAACTGGCGGGCGAATAAAAGATTCAGTTTCACGTTCGGGTGAAGATTTTCCAAAAGCAAAACATTCTAGATTTCTCCGAATATCTTGCTCCAGGCAATTAGCCCAACTGTTATCCGAAGCAAAGCGACTTTTGACATTTATTTATTTTTCGGTTTTAATTTAGCCAAATTAAAAACCGAAAAATAAAAATCTATCGGCAATGACATTTTTTGATCACAAATCTCGTTTATAATAGGTAGAAGCAAGAACAGATTAGTGATAATTGGTTGAATGCTAACACGAATCGCCCGGTTCAATTAAACAAAAGAAAATAAAGGATTGTGGTTACAAATGATTGTGTCTAACCATCTGTTTTTAATTTAAACCAAGTACGGTTCGTCTGACCGACAAAGTTGGTTTCTGAGAAATTACTTCTGCCCTATGCCGGTAAACATATTACCCGAAAATGTTTACAGCGGAACACGAGTCTTTAATAAACACAGCAGTAAAAACGAATTGGAGAGAAAATGAAACAAAAAATATCGAACATTGGTCTCGGTAAAATGGCGATTTTGCTTGGCATTATGGCAATTTCGATTGGATTATTAGTTTATGCGAAATCATCGGACAAGCAGCTTGCAGGGCGGGATTTAGATTATAACGCCCCGAAAATTGAAGGTGAGGAAGAAGCGGAAGGCGATGCGGAAAAAAGAATTGAGTGGTTTATTCAGCAGCGTCAATATCCGTTCGACAAAATTCCCGACGACGCACGGCGGCTCGCTTTTGAATCGCGTCCGGAAGAAAGTCAGCAAGGCGCCCGCCCGACGGCGGCAGTCTGGACGCCGATTGGACCGAATCCGACAACCTCTTTTTTCCCGAATAATTGGGGCGTGACCAGCGGGCGAATCAATGCGATTGCCGTTTCGCCTGCTAATCCGCAGATTGTTTTGATCGGCGGCGCGACGGGCGGCGTGTGGCGTTCGACCAACGGCGGAGTTAATTTTGCGCCGACTTCCGACAGTCAAGTGGATTTGGCAGTCGGCTCTATTGTTTTTTCTCCAAGCAGTCCAAACATCGTTTATGCCGGAATGGGCGATAAGGCGAGTTCGTATCTCGGCACCGGCGTTTTGAAATCTACCGATGCCGGACAAACCTGGACGCGAGTGAGCAATAACACGCTGCCGTCACCCGGACAAACTGCCAAAATCGAAGTTGACCCGACGAACCCGAACCGGGTTTACGTCGCGCAATACACGCAGTTGATAACCGGCACGGTTTTCACCAGCGGTTTTTATTATTCGACTGACGGCGGCGTTAACTGGACGCAGGGTTTATCGGGCGGAGCCAGAGATTTAGCGCGCGATCCGACCAACGCGACGACGCTTTATTTGGCAATGAGCAGTGCCGCCGGCGGAACGGCGGGCATTTATAAATCAACAAACAGCGGAGTCAACTGGACACAAACTTATGCCGCGCCGTCCGGCGGCAGTATCAGAGTCGCCGTCGCGCCTTCGAACGGGCAAATCGTGTATGTTCTGGCGACCGACGGCGTTACGCCGCGTCTGGAAGTTTCCAACAACGGCGGCGCGAGCTGGACGAATTTAGGTTCGGCGACTTTCAACGTCACAGCAAGCAACCAATACGGTTACAATTTGTATTTATTAGTCCATCCGACAAATCCGAACATCGTGTTTGTCGGAATGAAGGACGTTTTCAGAAGCACCAACGGCGGCGCGAATTTCACAAACCTGACCAATAACTTTACGTTAACGAATCAATACACGCCGAATGTTTCAAAAGCGCATCCTGACCAGCATTACTGTTTTATTTCGCCCGCCGACCCGAATCAAATTTATATCGGCAACGACGGCGGACTTTGGAAATCGAGCGATGGCGGTACGACGTTTCAAACTATGAATTCATCGCTCGGTTTGACGATGTTCACGAGCATCGCCGTCCACCCGACTAATCCTGCGCTGATTTACGGCGGCACGCAAGACAACGGCACGCAAAAGCGAACCGGCGCGGCGACGTGGCAGGAGTTTTCAGCCGGTGACGGCGGTCAGACGGTGGTTGACGCGGTTGACCCGTCTATTATTTTTTCGACCTACGTTTATGGATCAATCAGCCGCTGGCAAAACAATGCTAACGCATACGATGGAGAAGTCGGCACTGATGCGATTTTCAACAACGACCGCGTGGCATTTTACCCGCCGCTGGTCGGCAATAATTTAAACTCGAATCTTTACTTCGGCACCTATCGCCTTTACATCAGCACGAATCGCGGTGCTAACTGGACTGCGCCCGGCGGCGCGACGGATTTGACAAATAATTTAGGAACAGTGTCCGCTATCGGCGTAAATCGCGCAAACATCAACACGATTTATACCGGTTCAAACGACGGGCGCGTGATGGTCAGCATCAATGGCGGTGCCAACTGGACGCAGCGAACGACCGGATTGCCGAATCGCTTTATCAAAAGCATTAACGTCAGCCGGACTAACGCCAATGTCGCTTACTTAACGGTTTCGGGATTTAATTCGGGTCACGTTTTCAAAACCGTTGATGCCGGAGTCAACTGGGCGGACATCAGCGGCAATCTACCGAATATACCGGCGAACACTTTATTGATTGATCCGGCAGCGCCGACGACGCTTTACGTCGGAACCGACATCGGTGTTTTCCGTTCGACGAATGACGGCGCGGCGTGGGAAGGATTAAATACCGGTTTGCCGCCGGTTATCGTTACTGAACTCGACGCGCAACAAAGCGGTTTGATTGTCGCCGGAACTTATGGGCGCGGCGCATACACGTTGACCAATATCAATAATCGTTCGCCGTTCGATTTTGACGGCGACGGTAAAGCTGATGTCTCGGTTTACCGTCCGAGCGGCGGAACCTGGTATTTACAGCAGTCGCAAAACGGATTCACCGGCGTTGCCTTCGGAACGTCAACCGATAAAATCGTGCCTGCCGATTACGATGGCGACGGCAAAACAGATGTCGCCGTATTCCGCGCAGGAACGTGGTACATCCAAAGAAGCCAACTCGGATTTACCGGCATCGCTTTCGGCGCAGCAGATGATATTCCACAGCCTGCGGATTACGACGGCGACGGGAAAGCCGATGTTGCCGTGTTCCGTCCGTCAACCGGCGCGTGGTATCTGAACCGCAGTCAACTCGGTTTCACCGGCGTCACATTCGGGCAAAACGGCGACAAACCGGTTGCCGCTGATTACGATGGTGACGGGAAAGCTGATGTCGCGGTCAATCGGGCAGGCGTTTGGTATATTCAGAGAAGCCAGCTTGGATTCACCGGCGTAACATTTGGTGACGGCGCAGACAAACCTGTGCCGGCTGATTACGACGGCGACGGAAAAGCCGATGTTGCAGTGTTCCGACCGTCAACCGGCGTTTGGTATTTGCAGCGCAGTCAACTCGGATTTACCGGAATCGCTTTCGGATTGGGAACTGATTTGCCGGTCGCGGCTGATTACGACGGCGACGGCAAGGCAGACGTGGCGGTATTCCGCCCCTCAAGCGGAGCGTGGTATCTGAATCGTTCGACAGCAGGATTTACGGGCGTGACCTTCGGGGCGACGACCGACCTGCCCGTTCCGAACGCTTTTGTGCCGTAAGCGGTTTCGACTGAGTGTAAAATAAAAGAGGCGGACGATTTTAAAATCGTCCGCCTCTTTTATTTTAATTAAAATCTGAATAGCTTAAGCCGCTTCTTCCAACTCGCGCACAACTTCCAATGTCGGTGCGGTGCGCTCGACCATATCTTTGGTGATTATCAATTCTTTGATACGCTTTTGCGACGGCAGAACGTACATCGGTTGCAGAAGAATTTCTTCGAGAATCATCATCAAGCCGCGTGCGCCGACTTTGCGATGATGCGCTTGTTTGGCGACCGCCCGCAGAGCGTCTTCGGTAAATTTCAGCCGCACGTTGTCAAACTCGAATTTGCGCTGATACTGCTTGATAAGCGAATTTTTCGGTTCCGTCAAAATCTGCATCAGAGCGTCTTCGTCGAGTTCATTCAAAGTTCCGAGAACCGGAAGCCGTCCGACGAATTCAGGAATTAAGCCGTAATGTATCAAATCTTCGGGTTCGAGATTAGTAATTGCTTCATCGTGTCGCTGACTGCTCGATTTGACTTCTGCCTGAAAACCGAGCGATTTGTTGCGAAAACGTTTGCCGACGACTTTATCCAGTCCAATAAACGCGCCGCCGCAGATGAATAAAATATTCGTCGTATCAACCGGTAAAAATTCCTGCTGCGGATGTTTGCGCCCGCCGCTGGTCGGAACATTGGCGATTGTTCCTTCGAGAATTTTCAAAAGTGCCTGCTGAACGCCTTCGCCCGAAACGTCGCGCGTGATTGAAGGATTGTCGTCTTTACGGCAAATCTTATCAATTTCGTCAACATAAATAATTCCGTGTTGCGCTTTTTCAACGTCGTTTCCGGCGGCTTGCAGAAGTCGAAGAATAATATTTTCGACATCTTCGCCGACATAACCGGCTTCGGTCAAAGTCGTCGCGTCAACGATACAGAACGGGACGCTCAATATTCTTGCCAAAGTTTGCGCAAGCAGTGTTTTCCCCGTTCCGGTCGGACCGATTAATAAAATGTTTGATTTCTGAAGTTCAACATCCTGACGGATTTTCGACATTTCGATCCGCTTGTAATGTTGATAAACCGCGACCGACAGCCGCTTTTTCGTTTCGTCCTGACCGATAACGTATTCATCGAGAAAGGTTTTGATTTCCTGCGGTTTTGGCAATGTCGAACGAACCGTCGCCGTTTCCGCCTGTTCGTCATCGTTAATGATTTCGTTGCAAATGTCTATACACTCATTGCAAATATAGACGCTCGGTCCGGCAATAAGTTTTTTGACTTCGTTTTGCGACTTGCCGCAAAACGAGCAGCGTAAAATTTCATCGGGTCTTCTAATCATATTTTAGATTT
The DNA here is from genome assembly GCA_963761145.1 of Pyrinomonadaceae bacterium. GTDB lineage: Bacteria > Acidobacteriota > Blastocatellia > Pyrinomonadales > Pyrinomonadaceae. Next base: position 380,192 of record CAVXFU010000001.1, on the reverse strand, counting down.
TCGATTTTGCGATTTGCGATTAATTACTGAGCAAGACTGAAAATACTTTAAGTAACAATTAATATTTTCAATACCTTCTCTGTAACAGGAACCGCAAATCGCAAAATCGAAAATTGCGTAATTAAGTCTCGCGGTGTTCGATAACTTCGTCAATCAGACCGTATTCCTTCGCCTGAATCGGTGACAGAATGCGGTCGCGTTCGACATCGAGTTCAACTTGTTCAAATGACATTCCCGAATGGTGCGCTAAAATTCGGGAAGTCATTTCGCGCATCCGCAGAATTTCTTCCGCCATAATGCGAATATCGGTCTGTTGACCGCTTGCGCCGCCTGACGGTTGATGAATCAAAATACGCGAATGCGGCAGCGCGAAACGCTTGCCTTTTGTTCCGGCGGTCAGCAGTAAAGCCGCCATCGAAGCGCATTGCCCGACGCAGATCGTCGTGACATCGTTGCGAATAAACTGCATCGTGTCGTAAATGCCCATTCCCGCCGTAATCGAACCGCCCGGCGAGTTGATATACAAATTGATGTCGCGTTCCGGGTCTTCAGCTTCTAAAAATAAAAGCTGCGCGACAATTAAGTTCGCCACCATATCGTCAATCGGCGTTCCGATAAAAATAATGCTGTCTTTCAAAAGACGTGAATAAATGTCGAACGCTCGTTCGCCCCGCGAAGTTTGCTCGACTACCATTGGAACTAACATAATTTTTTCTCTCTAGTTGTATCTGAGCAGTTTGTTTATAAATTGGTTTAACTCGACGGAGATAAGTGTTGAAATAATAGCTATTGCCAATTTCGTTTTTTATTCTACAATTTATCCCGTAATTTGCAAACTCTCAAAATAAATTTAATTTTACTCGTCCTTATTCGCCGATTTTTTCTTCGGCTCCTTGGTTTCGGTTTTCTTTTTTTCAGCTTTCGGTTTCTTTTCCTTCACTTCTTCCGTCGAATCTTCTTTTGCTTCGGTTTTCGCTTTAGAAGGTTTTTTCGGTTTGGCTGCCGGTTTTTCAGTTTCCGAATCAATTTCTTCCGCTGAATTTTCTTCCTCAACCGGCGGTTGATTCGGATCAATCCATTCGCCGTCAGTAATTTTCGCCTCACGCGCTAACGCTTCGACGGCTTTGCGCGTTCGTAAACTGTTGGCGATATTGGCTTCGCCGCCTTGCTGCTGAGCTAAAGAATTGCGAATTTGATCGGCGGTAGTGCTGTAATGACGCGCCATCTGCTCAATCTCTTCGTTGATTTCTTCATCAGATATTTCCACCTCTTCGGCATCAGCAACTTTTTCCAGAAGCATCGCTCCGCGCACGTCGCGCTCGGCTTGCCCCTGCATTTGTTTATAAACCATCTGGATGAAATCCTGTCCGACATTGCTCAAATCCATTCCGCGCTGCTGCATATCCTGCGCGAAATTGTTTAAAAGATTTCTCGCCTGAACATCAATTAAAGAAGTCGGTACTTCAAAATCGTGCGTTTCGATAAGTTTCTGAATTAAATCGGCACGCAGACGGTTATCGGCTTCGGTTTTCGCTCCGGTTTCCAGATCAGCCCGTAATTTCGAGCGCAAATCTGCCAGCGATGCAAAGTTTTCGTCCAGACTCTTCGCCCATTCATCGTCGAGTTCCGGCAATTCTATTTCGCCGACCGACTTAACTTTCGCTTTGTAATTAACGGTTTTTCCCGCCAGCATCGGCGACGTAAAATCAGCCGGATAAGAAACCGTAAATTCCTTTTCCTCGTCTTCTTCAACGCCGACCAGGTTTTCCGTAAACGATTTCTCGATGTTGTCGGCTCCCAATTTGATTTCCAAATCGTCGGCTTTAATCGGTTCGCCCGCATCTTCGCCGTCAATCGTTCCTTCCAAATCAACGATTACCGTGTCGCCCGTCTTGTGATTTCCGGTCTTCAACCGGAACTAAAGTCGCCGATTCCTGCCGGCGTTCGTCAATAATGCTGTCGAGTTCTTCTTCAGGCAGCGGACGCGTGCGGCGGACGACTTCGAGATTCTTATATTCAGGTGTCGGAAGTTCAGGCATCACTTCGACGTGTACGTGGAGGCGAATCGGCTGTGTGCCGTTGACCTTGACGTTTTCCGCGTCGTCCAGATGCAGCTGCGGTTCAGCTAACGGATTCAGATTATGTTCCTGAATCGCCTCGCCGACTTTGGGCGCGAACAACTCCTGTAAAACTTCGGATTTTATCTGATCCTTAAAGCGCATTCGAATAATATCGAGCGGCGCAAAGCCTTTGCGAAAACCGTCAACCTGCGCTCCCTTCGCAAATTTCTGGCTGACGCGGTTATAAACAGCCCGGACTTCATCCGGTTCGATTTCAATTTTTATTTCTCTCTGTGTTGGAGAAACTTCTATTAATTCAGTATTCATTTATTACAAATTTGTGCTTTATTTTGGTTATGAAAAGTTATCTTGAAAAGATTTTTTCACTCTTAAAGTTCAAGAAAAGAATAGCGAACTTGCCTTTAAATGTCGAATATTGTCTTTTCGCTGTCGGAATTTTATCGCCGAAAAACCTCAAATTAAAAAAAGCAGATTTCGTTAAATAAAAATCTGCTTTCCGAAATACGTATTAATTCTGAAAATTTAATCCCAATAGACAGTAAATCTATATCTGTCCGCGCCGCCCTTCGTATCGCTAATTTGAACGATGGTTGTAAAATTGTTGCGGCGATTTGGCTGTTGAACGATAAAAACCTTTCCGCGTCCGTTTTCTCGATCAACTCTGGCATTGCCGCCTTCACGCGGAGCGCGACCGTCAAAGTCAAAATCGGTGTTGGTTGTTGTTTGACCGGAGATATGCTGAATTCGCACGTTGCGATTGCGAATCTTAATTTGAATTACATCATCAACCGTTCCGCGCCAGGTCATTGATTGGGCATTGGCGGTTCCGACATTGCCGAAAAAAACTGCGGCACCGAACACAGCCACTGCGAATGCTGTCATTTTAAATTTTTTCATTTTCTCTCCATTGGTTTTTTGTTGATTTGAATTCCGAAATTCGACCTGTTTTAAGTCAGCCGATTTTTTGCAAACTTGGTGCTGAGAGCGAGACTCGAACTCGCACGCCTTTCGGCACGGGCTTCTAAGACCCGCGCGGCTACCTATTACGCCATCTCAGCCAATAAACCTGACAATAAATTTACTTAACTGTTAGGTTTTTTACGACCTGAATAATTGTCAGTTAAAGCGTGACAATTAGGACACAATAATTGTAAATTTGAAATTCTGTTGTCAAAACGGTCGCCGTTAATATGGTGAAGTTCTAAGGGTATTTCATTGTTTAGCCACTTTTCGCCCTTGCAATTTTCACATATTCTTTGTTTAAGGTTATCTCTGAGCAACTTCTGTTTTAGCTTATGACTGCTAATAGTACTGCCGTTGAAAAGATAAACATCAACAGGTTTTCGAGTAGGCGAAGATTTGAACCCCTTTCCACTCATATTTCCTTTGTAAAACAATCCTAATCGCTTCAAATATCCTTCAAGCGTTATTGGTCTGCATTTCAATTCACGACAAATATACGCTTTTGGACGCGATTGTGAAATCCATAATTCAATTTCTTCTCGTTTGTTAAGTATATCTTTTCTCATAAATACACTGTCCATATCGAAGTGATGTTACCAATTACGCCATCTCAGCACGTTAGGATTACAAAGAACAAACTTGAATTTATCGGATTACGAAAATAAAGTCTAGCAGAATATTTCGCGTAAAATCTACTTCGGCAAATATTTGCGTTTGTACTCTTCCAGAGCGCGGTCGGCGTTTTTCATTTCGGCAATCGTAATCGGAGTCGAAGTTTTGTTTTCGATCTGCGGTGTTTCTTTTTCTTTGACGAGCAATTTATAACCGACCGTGCCGCCGACAGCGACGATGCCGAGCAGGAATAAATACCACAAAGCTGAATAAACGATGCCGATAACGGAAAACGCGAGCATCGCCGCGATGACAACGCCGACGGCGACGAGAATTAATTTTAACCAGTTCATTGAGCTTACTACCTCGATATTTAAATAATACTCGATTTCGCAAAGACACGCCAAAATCAGTATAATCCAAAAAACTTTAGATTTTTATGATGCCAAAAATTACAGTACAAGAGGTCGCCGAAGCGACCAACGCCGAATTTTTCGGTGCCGACGAACCGGCGGAAGTAACGGACGTAACGCACGATTCGAGACAAGCGGGAACTGGTTCGCTGTTTGTCGCCGTGCGCGGTTTGGCGATGGACGGACATCGTTTTGTGGATGACGTGATGCGGCGCGGCGCGGTCGGAATTATTTCAGAACTCAACGCGCCCGATGATTTTCAAGGCGCGTGGCTGAAAGTCGCCGACGCGCGGACGGCTCTGGCAAAGGCTGCTGCCGTAATTAACGGCAATCCTTCGCACGATTTGAAGCTCGTCGGTGTAACCGGAACGAACGGCAAAACAACGACGACGTATCTGATTTTCGCGCTTGCCGAAGCGAACGGTGAACGGGCGGCGATGCTGACGACGGTCGAATATCGCATCGGTAACGAATCCGAACCGGCGATTCGCACCACGCCCGAAGCGTCGGACACGAACCGATTCCTGCGCCGCGCCGTCGAAGCGAATTGCCAGACGGCGGTGATGGAAACTTCTTCGCAGGCGATTGATCTGCATCGCTGCGACGCGCTACTTTTTCAGGTCGGCGTGTTCACGAATTTGACGCGCGACCATCTCGATTATCATTTGACGATGGAGAATTATTACGACGCAAAAAAGAAGTTTTTCGACGGTCGTATCGGCGAAGCAGTAAGGTCGAGCGTGATAAATATTGACGACGAATATGGCGTGCAATTAGCGAATGAGCTGAAATCGAACGAGCAAAAAGTTGTGACGTTCGCGCAGAATAACGCGGCGGATTTGACGGCGGAAAACGTCGAAGTTTCGTTGATTGCGGGAACTGTTTTCGATTTAAAAACGCCGCAGGGAAATAGAAAAATCGCATCGCCGCTCGTCGGTAAACCGCACGTATATAATATGCTCGCGGCAACCGCCGTCGCGCTCGAACTCGGCTATGATTTGGATAAAATCGCCGACGGTTTGAAAATTTGCGTCGGTGCGCCGGGCAGATTCGAGCGCGTCGCGCACGACGGAGATTTCGCGGTCGTGGTTGATTACGCACATTCCGACGACGCGCTTTTGAACACTTTGAAAACCGCCAAAGATTTAACGAAAGGCAGAATTATCACGGTTTTCGGCTGCGGCGGCGACCGCGACAAAACGAAACGCGCTCCGATGGGCGAAGTCGCCGGAGAGAACAGCGATTTGGTGATTGTTACTTCGGACAATCCGCGCACGGAAAATCCCTTGCAAATAATCTCTGAAATAGAAATAGGATTAAAGAAAACCGAATGCGAGTATCTGGTTATTTCTGATCGGCGCGATGCGATTCATCGAGCGATTCAAAAAGCTAAACCGAATGACGTCGTTTTAATCGCGGGCAAAGGACATGAAACTTACCAAATCGTCGGCAACGACAAATTTCATTTTGACGATCGAGAAATCGCTCGTGAGGCATTAGAGAATCTAGTGGAATAAATCCAGGTTTCTAAATTTGATAATGCTCGATAATTTTTCGCGCCGTCGCTTCGGCTGAAAGATTCGTGTTGTCAATAATCAAACTTTCACGCTCCGGCACAGGAGAAAACAAATCGTATTTGCCGAAAAGTTCGTGAAGGAGTTCCAAATTGTTCACCTTTCTAAACTGCGTCCGTGACTCTTCAAAAATTCGCTTTTCCAAAATTTCCTTTTCAGCCGTCAGCAGAACAAAATAAACCGCGCCGTCGTTCGACTCGACCGTTTCGGTAATTTTCCGAACGTGCGCGTCGTCCAAATCCTTCGCGTAACAAAACGTGTAAATAAGATTGACGTTTTGCCGGGCGGCTTCAGCGACGGTTTCGAGGCGAATTAACTCAATCAACTTGAAAAAAGAATTGGTGCCGAAATCGAAAATCGGTTCGATGCAGTCAATCGAAAGATGATTGTGGAACACTTTGAAATCGGTTTGTCTCGCTATCACGTTCGCCACCGTTAATTTCCCGACGGCGGGCGAGCCGTATATAAAAAGTAATTTCATATGTTTGTCGGTGGTCTGAATTTCATTCCGTCTTTATTTCCAACGAACTTTCAGTTATCAAAAATAAAACAAAAGCACAAAGAAATCTAATAGATTGTCTTTGTGCTTTTGCGGTTTTTGATTTACCAAAAAACTAATTTGCCGGTTTTGGAGCGACCGGATTGCCCGAATGCGGCGGCGCGAGATACGGGAAACGATTGAGATAGGGCACGTCGTTGTTGCTTACGCCGTCGCTCAGAGCGTTGTTCGGCGCGACGTTGGTCGCAGGTTGAAACGGCGTTCCGCCAGCCATCGCGCGCAGGGAAATATCCGGTATGTCGTCAACGAAACGGCGACCGTTTGGAAATCCGGCGACATCATTGCCGAGCAAGCCGAGCGGATTCATTTTCTCAAACGGCGTAATCGGAATCGCCGTGTTCAGGCGCAGATATTCGTGCGGCGTGCCGTCAGACAGAAACGTCGTGTAGTTCGGTCCGGTAATCGGATTGACGGGAATTCCGGTCGCGTAAATCTGCACCAAATCATTACGCGGCGCGGCGGGAACTTTGATTTTGAAAGTCGCGGCAAGCACTTTCGCCAGTTCCGGGTCAAGCACAAACGGCGCGGCAACGGCATCGTCCTTTGGCGACAGACCGTTAAAAGCATCTTTGAGTTTTAGCGGAATAACGACTTCGTTGACCAGCGGATTGCCGAGCCGCGAAATCTGTTTCCAGTCGCCTTCGCCCACTGTTTTGCCGTCGGTTATCACTCGCGTCGTGCGGCGGCTCGCCGTCGCCCAAACACCGATGACTGCATCTTTGTCGGTCGGCTTTGACGGTTTTTTGCCGGAACTCGTCAAATCTTTAATCGGAACTTCGATGGCAATTGTGCTGATGTTTAAATCCTTCAAGCCGTCTTTGCCGCCCTGCGGACCGGTGGAACGCAGATTCAAACCGTCGAACGTGCCGCCGACATCAATATAAAAACCTTCGTCGCGGTTGCCTGCAAAAACGCGCCCGCCGTTCGGCAATTTGCCGATGGCTTTTTCGCCCAAATTCGCTTCATAATCCGGCGTAACTTTTGAACCGATGTTCGCCGGCGGCACGATTAAATTTGAAGCGATGACTTTTCCTTGCTTGTTTTGGTTATCAACGCGCTTGACGCTGTATGTTTGAACTTCATTATAGTCAGGGTCGTCCAAGGATTTGATAACGCCGTCCTGATTGATGGTTGACACGCCCAAAACCGTGTTGCCGTTGACGATTTTCGACGCGAACTGCACTTGATATGCGATGTCTTCGACGCCGTCGCCGGTGTTGTCAATTTTGATTTCGTACAAAACCGTATCGTCGAACGCCGCAAAATGCGGTCCGCTCGCCGCGCCTTGTTTCGGCACGTAGTTAGCGATTAAAGTCACGAAATCTTCGCGCCCGCGCTCCATACTGCGAAAGGCGTAAGTGTCCGTGTTGTCGGCGTAACGGTCACGCGCAATCATCGGTGCTTCCTCGTGGCTCGCCGCAAACGCGACTGAACCGAACAGCAAACTGCCGCTTAGTAAAGAAGCGAAACATTGTTTTAAAAACTTATTCTTCATTTCCTTGTTTTCCTTAGGCTGTGCCTAATTAAATTTCCCCGCTCATAAAATACAGGGTTTGTTGTCTTGTTCGTTTTATCGCGTAAAACGGATTCAAAACGAAGTAAAAGCGCATCTGAAAAATCTACGCGGGATTTTTCAGATGCGCTTTTACTTGAACGATTGATTAACCATTACGCGACAAGACGAACGTCAGTCCAATCAGTCGAAACGTCGAATTCTTCCATAAACAGATATTTCTTCCATTCCGGTTTCGATTCGGCGTAGTGACACAGCAAAACGTGATCAAGCCCGATGCTCAACAGTTTCGTCGAGCAAAGAAGCGGCATTCTCGCCTGTTCTGGCGTGCGATTTCCTTTGCGCTGATTGCACGACACGCAAGCCGTGACCAAATTCTGCGGCGTTGATTCGCCGCCCTGCGCTCTCGGCAAAATATGGTCGAGCGTCAAATCCTGCGCGTGTTTATGATCGCCGCAGTATTGACAGCGATATTTGTCGCGGATATAAATGCGAGCGCGTTTCATCGCCGTTTCCTGGCGGCGGCGACGGACGTTGACATACGTTCTGAGACGCACGACCGACGGCACGTTTATCGTCTGCGACGGCGAACGCAGAACATTCGCTCCGTCGTATTCCTCGACCGAAACTTTACCTCGAAACCACAAACAAACCGCACGCGCCACGCCGACCGTGCCGAGCGGTTCATACGAAAAATTTAAGAGCAGAACTCTACCCGTTATCAATGGACTCACCTCCTGAAATTGTTATTTTGATTTATCGTCAACAGATACAAATCGGGCTTTTCAGTGCAACATATTGTGTAAGTCTGGTTCAACTGCCACTATATTACCTGATTTAAAGTTGATTTGTATATGAATTTTTTGTTAAAGCCGTTGTTTGAAAAGAAATTTTTGCCCGCTAAAGAAACGGAAAATAAAATAGTGCTTCTTTAATTTCGTATGTTTCGGATGTTTCGCGGGCAAAATCCTATGATTTAGCGCGGTGTTTTTCGAGCCAGTTCGTCAGCATCGTTTCCTGCGCGTAAAGCGAATGTTCGGGTTTTTCATTAGCTTCGTCAGCGACTTGCGGCAGTTTAAAAAACACCGAAAGCGCGTCTAAAACTCCCGCTTCGCCGCGTTTTTGTGCGAATTCGAGCAGTCTGGCGATTTCGATGACGAGCGGCGCGGCTAAGATTGAGTCTTTGCAGAGAAAGTTGATTTTCAATTGCATCGGCTGTCCCATAAAGCCGATTAAATCAATGTTATCCCACGCTTCCTTGTTATCGCCGCGCGGTCGGTAATAGCGTATGTCAACGATGTGATCTTCGACCGTGTAGCCGAGAATGTCGTCGAGAACCGTGCCTTTGGTCGTGATCTTAGACTTCAAAGAATCAGGGTGCGACAGCGCGAAACCGTCACGATTGCCCAAAATATTCGTCGAAAACCAACCATCAACTTTCAGCGCACGGATTTTCAAGGCGGGCGCGAGCGCGGTTTTGATCATCGTCTGTCCGGTTTTGCCGTCTTTTCCGCCAATTGGAACTTTGTTTTTCACGGCGTATTCGACGAGCGCGGGAATGTCCGCCGCGACCGACGGCGTGAAATTTCCATACGGCACGTTCGCGCCGATTGCCGCGTAAGCGTAAATCATCGCCGGTGAAATTTCCAACGAATTTTCGCCCAAAGCCTTCTCAAATGCGTCGAGCGTCTGGAAATCCGCGCTTGATTTATCAACGAAACTTTCGGTTGAAGCGAGGTTTATCATCACCACGCGCTCGCAATCCTTTTCGAGCTTAAACTTTCGGATGTCTTCACGAATCGCTTCGACGGCGGCGAAATGATTTTCGGCGGCGACGACGTTATCGCCCTCGATTTTTTGGCAAAACAGTTTATTCAAAATCGCCGGAAGCGGTTTATTAGACTGCAAAACTTCGCCGACCTGCTGAAATTGTTGAAGCGTCAAAACATTGTGCGTCGCGGCGGCGGTCGCCAAATTGTCGTGGTTCACGTCCCAGCCGCCGAACACAAGATTTTCATAATCAACTAATTCAGCAGTCAAATTTTCCGGCATCGCCGCCAGCGGCAAACCTTCCAGACCGATTTGCCCTGATTTCAAAAGCTCAACACCGGCAATCGCCGTCGTCGCCACCGCGCCGCCCAAACCCACAATCAACACGCCCAATTTATTATTTTCACTCATTAAAACATCCAAATAAAAAATCCCCAAAACAAAATAGAAAATGCGTTCGCCCAGGGAATTTACGCCAAATAATTTAAGAACCGTTAACACTACGATAGACGAATCGAAACGATTTCTCAAAGCCGAAAGCGGCGTGCTTTACGCAAGAATTACGCCGCTTCCGTTGACAAGTAGTTAGCTTTTGGCGGATTTACCCTTTGACGCAAACGACCTGTTTCAATTGCGCGACGACTTCAACGAGGTCTTGTTGATTTCTCATCACCTCGTCAATGTTTTTATACGCGCCCGGAATTTCGTCAATCACGCCTGCGTCTTTGCGGCATTCCACGCCGGCGGTTTGGCGTTCCAAATCCTCGCGGGTGAAATGTTTTTTCGCCTGCGTGCGCGACATCTTTCTGCCCGCGCCGTGCGAGCAGGAATTGAACGATTCTTTTGAACCGAGACCCCGCACGATGAACGATTTCGCGCCCATCGAGCCGGGAATAATGCCGAACATTCCGACATCGGCACGAATCGCGCCTTTGCGGGTGATATAGACTTCTTCGCCGTAATGCACTTCGGGCGAAACGTAATTGTGATGGCAGTTGACCGAAATTTCCGGACCGAATGCCTCGCCGTCGTTGAACATCCGGTTGAATTGGTTCATCAAACGGCTCATCATAATTTCGCGGTTTTTCAAAGCGTAGCTCTGCGCCCATTCCAAATCGCGCCAGTAATTCTTAAATTCTTCCGTGCCTTGCACGAAATATGCGAGATTCGGGTCGGGAAGTTCCGATAGTTTATGAAGCTGTTTCGCCGTCTCAATATGGCGCGACGCGATTTCGTTGCCGATGTTGCGCGAACCCGAATGCAGCATCAGCCAAATGTTGTCGTCGGTGTCGAGACAAACTTCGACAAAGTGATTTCCGCCGCCGAGCGTGCCGAGCTGTTTCATCGCCTTTGCTTTTCGATGCTGAACTTTATCGTGCAATTTGCCGAATGATTTCCAGCCGTTCCAATCGTTCGATTCATCAACCGCTTCCTTGTGATCGTTAAATCCGACCGGAATCGTGCGTTCGATTTGGTGACGCAACTCTTTCAATTTGCCGTCGAGAATCGAACTTTTAAAAGGCGTTTTGACCGCCGCCATTCCGCAGTTGTGGACGAAAACACCTGATTCGAGAGCGAAATTGTGATATTCGGGAACAGTCAAACAGTAAACGTCTTCGCGTTCGGCTATGGGTTCGACGGAAACGACCTTATGATTGTAACCGTGCGAATAGAGACGATGATTGTGCAGACCGATGCCGCTTTTCACCTGTTCAGCGCAGGTTTCGCAATCGTAAAGACGATTGGCGATTTCTTTCGATTTGGCGCGACCTTTTTCGCTCCGATTATAATCAACCAAAAACTTTTTGCCGCGCTCGCCGTTTTCGGCAACCGAATTTTTGAAATGTTCCGGCTTTTCCGCCATATATTTCAAAATATTTTTTGTACCGCGCTCGGCATAAAATGCGTGACCTTCGGTGGTTTGCGCTTTGGCGGATAATGCTGCGACTCGCTTTTGTTCAAATTCAGCCGACTGCCAATATTCGTTTCGTTCCACCAAACTGCGATGATACGCCGAATGTGCCGAAGCGTTCATAAATTCCAGATTTTCAGGACGATTATCCGATTCATCGAAGTTCTTGTGATGAATCACCGTTTTATCCTTTTCAAATCGCGGAACTTTGCCGAGCAAACCCGAACGCGCAACAATCCAGTGCGCTTTCTGCATTCTGCCCGAATAATTTTGTTGAACCAGAACGTAACCGTCTTTATCCGTTTCACGGTAAAGAGGCATCAAAGCCGCGCCAGCTTTCAAATCTTTTGCTTCAGTGAAGTTTCCGTTTCGAAGCATAAATTCGTGGTCGGGCGTACAGCGAATCTCCGCGCCGTTATCAAGCGTAACTTTAATAAGTTCGGCAGCAGAGCGCGTTCTCTTCGCCGTCGCCCGCGCTGCGACGACTTTGCCGCTCTCGGTACAGGCGTAAACGAAGATTTCCTGTTCGGTTTCCGCCAAATTACGGAGCGAATAAGATTTTCCGTCGAGCGTCGGAATGAGCGTATCGCCCGTAAAACACCCGATGTCAACGCCGACCGTCGCCGGAATCACCGCGTCTTTCGTGGCGATGACCGAACCGACCATCGAGCCGATGCCGAGATGCGCGTCGGGCATCAGCGCGACGTGTTTGTAGAGACACGGCAAACGCGAGACGTTTCGCAGCATATTGTGTTCGTCGGTTGAAAGAGCGTGGTTGACCCACGCGAAAATGTCAGCTTTCGCGCCGCTGATGTTTAGTTTGTTATATGGCATATTGTCTCCTAAAAAAATTATTTGGTGAAAATTTCATGTTGAATTGTCCGGGATAAATTTCCTGTGTCGTTATTCGATACACAAAAAAACAGCCCGCAAAAGCACAAACTTTTTATCTGTTGTCATAAAAGAATTTACTTTGAGCGGTATAATCATTGCTTGTTGGATAATTTACACGAAGTTATTGTGTGGAATTATACACCTCAAAAAGGTGTTTCAATAAGGGATTTATAAGTATCATGGAGGTTTTATGTTAAAGAAAACGGTTTTAATCTTAGGAACGACTTTGTTTTTACTATCCGGGATTTTTGCTGCCGCGCTCGCACCGCAGAGTGATTTCGCATTGACAGTTGCGCCGACGGCAGCGCCGAAAATGAAGCCGACGGTTTCGCCGAAGATCAGTCCGTCGCCGATAGAATCGCCGTCGCCGTTTCCTGATCCGTCAGTGATGCCGTTGCCCGACCCGGCTGAAACGCCGATGCCGAGTCCGACAGGTTCACCGACACCGTTTCCAAAACCATCAGGTTCGGCAACTCCGTTTCCAAGTCCGACCGGCACGCCGTATGTAATGCCGTCCGTCTCGCCGACGATTTCGCCGATTCCTTAAACGCAAAAAACGATTTAGAATAATTCAGCCAAAAGGACGAGTCGAAACCGGCTCGTCTTTGTCATTTGTAAATATAAAAAAGTTGAAACCCATACACGGATTTCCTCGACTTCGCATATTTATTTGAAACTTGATAATCCAGTTGCGGTTAATCGGTGCGACCTTGCCGTCTATCGTCATCGCGCCCTTCGGTTTCAAATTTTTATCTCACGAATTTTGTATTCTTCAATATCAACCAGTCCAAGATATTTTCTGATCAAATCTTCATCAAATTCGGCGTGTTGGTTCATTTTGTCGAGAAGTTTTCGCTGTTGTTCGAGCATTTCCAAACAGATTTGATTGGAGCGGGCGAGATTCGAACTCTCTAAACCGATGTATTCCCGGCGGCATTCGCCAAAATAAATTATAAGATTTTGATTATGTGAATTTGACTGATTTGAACGACGAAACTTTCGTTTAATTGTTTGAGGATTAATTCGAGATTTCTCTCGAACAATTCAATCAACTGCGAGTTTCGGATATTGCCTGTTTTAACGTGAAGCAATTTGTAAGGTTCTTTTTTTGCAGTGAAACTGTCGTAAAAATCGGAATCTTTGGAAACGACGATTCGGTTTTCCGTCAATGAAAGTTTGTTGATTTCATCGTCGGTCGTGTCATTTCCGGCGGGCAATTCGGTTGTGTGAATCGCGTCGAATCCTTTTTCGCGCAATAAATACGCCAGAGTTTTCGGCAAATGCGCGTCAACGATAAACTTCATACCGCCATAAGTTCCGTCACCGAACCGACGTTTGCGAGTTTTGCCGCAAACAACAGACAGGCGAACAAATCTTCTTTTTCAAGGTCTTCATAATCCGCCAAAATTTCTTCGTGCGTCATTCCCGAAGCCATCAATTCCAACATATTTTCCACCGCATAGCGTTTATTCCGAATCGTCGGTTTGCCGTGACAGATTTTCGGATTGATGGTAATTCGCTGTAAAAGTCCTTGTTCCATAAATAAAATTGTAGCACAAATTTTTATCCTTCAAACTGTGAATATTTTTCTTCTAAATAAAAATATTGGCGACAAAATTGCCGAGAATTCCGCCCCGTAAATTTATATTGGAGCGGGAAAGAGTCGAACTTTCTATACCAATGTATTCCCGACGGCATTCGCCAAAATTTTGATTATTCAGATTCGTTTTCATCATCTGTTTCACAAACAGATAAAATATCCTCTTTTGTTAGCAATGGTATTTTCTTTTTATTTATCGTCGAATGGTGAGTAATGCTGAATGCACCACCAAGTTCCCAAGGTTTTTCAGAGAAATTGTCTTCGTTAGGAAAATAATAACTCAATACTTTTTCACTCCCATTTACTTTGTTAAGAAAAACAAGAATATTTTTGATTGATGTTGAAATTAATATTAGTCCATGAAAGTAGTTTTCAGGATTCCAATTTCTCGAATGTCTGTGAACAACAAAATTGGGTGTATCATCAATTCTTTCTGAAATAAAAAAGGTTGTTCCAAATTCACTATAAGATACTGTTTCCATTCTTTCGGGCGGGGCAGGCGTATTATAATCATCCTGTAAGCCCATCAACACATGAATTCCTCCCATGTTTACGCGAAGACCATGTTTTATGCTGTTATATTCATCATTTAACTTGTCATCTAAAAAATCCTGAGCGAAGCGAGTCCAAAGATAGTTAAATTGTTCTATTTTTGGCAAAAAATCGGTCTTTTGTTCTTCCTCAATTCCTACAAAAATCATATTGGCAAAATCTTTCCATCCTCGCACTGGAAATGCAATTTTTGTAAACAACTTCTCGCCGTCCCTGAATTTTCTTGAAATATCAAATAAGTCTTTGTTGCTATATTTAAGAAACCATCCAATAACACAATCGTATGCCTGAATGGTGGCAAAGATAAAAGAAAATAAAACTTCAAGTCCCTGTGAATAGGTAATACGCATATTTATTGCTGCGTGTTGTTTAGTTTTTTTGTCATTTTCTTCACTTTTAACAATGCTAAGATTCAACTTTGCAATATATTCAAAGTATTCTGGGTCTATCTGATTTATAAATCTTAAATTAAGCTCTGGCATATCAGCGTCCCAAAAGGAATAAGTTTTTTCGTTTACCACAAAAGGAACACAAAATTGTTTTGGTGGTAGTTGTTTGTTTTTCATAATATTTTTGATGAGAACACAAAATACTAAATATTTCGTGTTCTCCATTCAGTTTTACAACTCAACCTTCTC
The DNA here is from genome assembly GCA_963761145.1 of Pyrinomonadaceae bacterium. Classification (GTDB taxonomy): domain Bacteria; phylum Acidobacteriota; class Blastocatellia; order Pyrinomonadales; family Pyrinomonadaceae. The sequence continues at coordinate 365,111 of CAVXFU010000001.1, read as the reverse complement.
AATCACACCAACCCAATGTTCCGCCGTCAAATTTCCTTCGGCGAATTCGGAAATCAAGCGTAAACACCTGATCGGAGAATCCGCCGATGTTCAAAATGTCGGCTCGATCTTTGGCTTGCGTGTGGGCGTTTGGCTGGATGTCAATGCAGACGAGTTTTGCATCTCCATTTCGAGATTTGAACTCGTTCCATTGCTTCATCGTTTCCGTTCCGCTGTTCCATGCGCGGTTGGAATCCATCCACGATTCGTTATCGGAAACGTAGATGATTAAATCGCCGTGCGCTTTTTTCGCGTTCAGCGCGTAGAGCGGCGCGGAGCAGTTTGTTCCGCCGCCGCCGATTGCCGCGAGTTTTTGGGCGTTGGTCATCACCGAATCACGCGGATTCAGTTGGACTTTGACGATTGAATTTTCAAACGGCAAAACTTCCGCCGTCGGATTTTTTCGCAGAATCGAAGCGGCGATGAGTGCCGCGACATCAATACAGCGTACGGTCGAAGTCGCGCCCTGGCGAAAACCCGTCACCGCCGAACTCATCGAACCGGAAACGTCGGGGAAAACGTAAACTTTCCCGCCCAATTTCCGGCACGTTTTCGATGGCGATTTCCATCGCGTCCTGCAACGCTTCGGTGATTTGGCGCGGAATTTCAGCATTATTGGAAGCCGCCGAAAACGCCGTCAGCAGTTGGTATGGAAAAACACGCGCCTTCAAAATCGCTTCGCGGTCGCGCAGACGATTCGCGATGACTTCGACCATTTCCGCGTCCGTGAAAACTCCGTGACGCTGGAAAGTGTTGAGATTCATTCTGGTCATCTGCCACGCCGCGTTTCGAGCGATTTGCGTCCATTCCTTCGTCGAAATCGGCAGGGAAGTCAACATTTGAAACGGCACATTCGGAACCTCCGAAACGTCGCCGTTTTTGAAACGCTCGAACGCTTTGACGATTTCCGGCAATTTGTCGGCATCAATTTCACGCCCGATAAAGTATCCGTAAAGTGCTTCGCGTTCCGCATCTTTCGGCTTCGGGTGAACCATTTTCAGCACGTCGGCAAACGACGGCGATTGCCCGACGGATTGTTTGAAAATTGATTCGGCTTTTCGCGTTTCAAACCATTCGCGCACCATTCGTTTCGGCAAACTGCCGAGCGATTTACGCCCGACCGCGCCGCTTCGCATTATCTGCACGAAGTTTCGCAGCATCTTCCCGTTATCAATCACACGCGGAAAAACCTTTTCAAACAACGCTTTATCTTTAGTCGAAAGCACCGCGACGAGCAGCGCGGGCATATCTTTCATAAACCCTTTTTCACGCGCATAAATTGCGACTCGCGCCACAAATTCCGCATCGAGTTCTTTGGTTAATTCGAGAACTTTTTCAAGCTGTTCGCCTGCGTCGGCGTAGAAAGTATGCGAGAAACACCCTGTCGCCGCATACTGCGCGAGAGTGGCTTTCGGCGAGAGTTTGTAAGCCGTTCCGCCTGCTTCGTTAATCGTGTCGGTATTCGGCGAAAATAATCCGCGCACCGTTTGAAATAAATTTTTGTTCATAATTTCCTCCTATTCGGACAAGTTTTCGCATTCCTTTTCGGAGCGAGATTTTAATGTTTTGATTGAAGTATCGCGTGGCGATAAATGAATTTAGCCGTGTGTTTTAACAAACGGAAAGTTGATGCGAAATCGTTTTCGTCGCGTAGTAAAGATTGAATTGTGAGATTATTTCAGTCGTCGCTGACGCGACGCGAATCGTTTCGTGCTTGTTCCATGCGTTGAAACGCACGGCTAAATTCATTTGTGGCTTATGCGACAAAGAAAATCGGATGACAAAATCGAAAAGACATTTTGCGCGTTGAATTTCAACCGGGATTTATCAGGTCTCGTTTAAGCGCGTTGGTGATGTAGTCTTTTTCAGCATTCACCCGAAAATTTGGCGGGCGACGAGTTTGTAAATATGACGCTGACATTTTAAAGATGTAGTCATATTCGGCATTCGCCCGCGATTAAGAAATCCAGCGACAGGTTTTGCTGAAACATTTTGCTGCTCTATCTGATTGAGCTGCGTTTTGCCGAAGCGAAACGGTCGGACTCGAACCGACAACCCGCAGGTGAAATGTAGTTTCAGCGGCATTCGCTAAAAATGAAACGGCGACAAAATCGAAAAGACGTATTTTCGCGCTCTACCAAACTGAGCTACGTTCAGCATAAAATTTTGGGCTGAACGGTCGGACTCGAACCGACGACCTCGCACGTTACAGGTGATGTAGTCTTTTCAGCATTCGCCGAATATTTGTATCGCAACGGAAGGAATCGAACCGCTCGTCTGACGCTTATCAAGCGTCTGCTCTGCCATTGAGCTACATTGCGAAAAGTTGGCTCCGGGACAGAGACTTGAACTCTGAACTTCCTGCTTAACAGGCAGGCACTCTTACCGATTGAGTTATCCCGGAATAAAATTGGTAGGTCGGGTGGGATTTGAACCCACGATACACGGATTAAAAGTCCGTTGCTTTAACCGGACTTAGCTACCGACCTGAAAAAGAAATGTGATTTCACGCAAAAACTTTGTAATGATAAGTCTCGTATTTCGGAGTATCTGTTTATGAAAAAATTCTTTGTCGGCGTTTCAACTTTCTGGCTGATCTTTGTTTCGATTTCGGTTGTTTCGGCGCAGCCGCGCTCGGCTAAAACGCCGGTTGAGTGGAATCCGCAGAAAACGTGGGTTTTCTTTGTCGGTTTGCTCGAATGGAAAGATTCAAAAACTTTCGCTTCGTTTCCGCAAAAAAACCGGCGCGATGAAATTTTGCTCGACGTTTTGCGCGACAGAGGCGTTCCCGAAAAGCAAATCGTTTATTTGCAGGACAAATCCGCGACGACCGCGAAAATCCAAACGACGTTTGAAACTTTTTTGAAAAACGCGCAGCCTGACGATTGGGTTTTCGTTTATTTTTGCGGACACGGTTACAAAGATGAAAAAGCGGAAACTTTTCTCGCCAGTTACGACGCGACTGACAAAATCGGCTGGCGCGTGGATTCGGTGCCGGATACGATTGACAGATTTTTCAAAGGCTCGAATGCCTTGATAATGCTCGACAATTGTTATTCGGGCGCGATGGCGGAAGCGGTGAAAAACCGCGGCTCTAACGTTTCATATGCCGTTCTCGCCTCGTCGCATTACAATTCTTTTTCGACAGGGAACTGGACTTTTACCGAGAGTTTGATTTACGCATTTCGCGGCGACGCGTTAATTGACGACGATGCGAACGGTAAAATTACACTCGGCGAATTAGAGGATAATACCGCCGAAGATATGCTTTTCGCCGAAGATCAAATTACTGAATTCGCTTTTACCGGAAAGTTCAATAATCAAACGATTATCGCTGAAAATAAAAAGGCAATCGCGCCGCGTCTCGGCGAACGTGTCGAGGCTTTTGACGGTGACGATTGGTACCGGGCGATAATTACCGACGTTCAGCACGGCGAATATAAAGTTCATTATTTCGGTTACGAATACGACGAAGACGCGTTTCGGAAAGCCGAACAGCTTCGCGCGTTTACGCCGAAACAGTATAAAATCGGTTCGGTCGTCGAAGTCGAATCCGACAAAAAATGGTATCCGGCGAAAATTCTCGACGTGAAAGCCGGCGCGCATTTGATCGCTTATGTTGATTACGGCGAGGAATGGAACGAATGGGTTCCTTCTGACCGCGTGCGCGGTAAAAAAATATATCTGAACAAATCTCATTCACGATCCAAACAAAAAAGGTAGGCAAACGCGGCGAAAAATTCGCATCAGCGGACGAAAGACAAGTGTGTTCATTGCGAACAAAGGAAAGAATTTTCAGCATTCTCTCGTCCTCGCAAATCGCTCGCCGCGTTTGTTTTGGTTGGATTTTTTTGGTAGAAAATTTAATCGGGGCAACAGGACTTGAACCTGTAATCTTGTGATAATCTGTCGCTAATATCGGGTATAAGCGCGACTGTTTTGCCATTAAACTATGCCCCGTTTCAAATTGGTTGGAACAAAAGGATTGGAACCTTCACTCTCGCTGGTGATCAGCCGAAGGCTTTTGCCGTTTAAGCTGTGTTCCGTGAAAAAAATAAATGACTGTATAATCGAATTCGGCAATATATGTCTGCTGAAAATTACAGTTTAATTGAACATCTTTTGTTTCCGCCGCCGCTGCTGTTCGACGAACACAAACTTGCCGCCGCATTGGACGGCAAAACCGTTTTGATTACCGGCGCGAGCTTCGGCATCGGTGAAAGCGTTGCGTTGCGTCTCGCCAAAACCAATGCCCGTTTAATTCTCGTTGCCCGCACCGCTGAAAAACTTCAGCAGATAAAAAACGCCATTAAAAAAATAAACAAAGATGCGAAAGTCACGATTTTTCCCGTTGATTTAACCAACGACGAACAAATTCAAATTTTGCTCGGCGATTTGCGTGAATTGCCCGACGGCATTGATGTTTTTATCAATAACGCCGGAAAATCCATACGCCGCCCGCTTTTCGAATCGCTTGAACGCTTTCACGATTACCGGCGAACAATGGCTTTAAATTATTTCGCGCCGGTGCGTTTAATGCTCGCGCTTGTGCCGATTTTGCAGAAAAGGCAAGGGCAGGTCATCAACGTTTCCGCCGTTAATGTTTTACTCATTCCCGCCACTTTCTGGACGGCTTATCAATCTTCAAAAACCGCATTCGATCAATGGTTTCGCTGTGCCGCGCCGGAACTTGAAGCCGCGAATATTGCGACGACTGCAATTTATCTGCCGCTCGTTCGCACGCGAATGATCGAGCCGACCGCCGAATATAAAACTGCGCCCGCAATGTCGCCCGAACACGTCGCCAAAATCGTCTGCCGCGCAATTTACACGCGCCGCAAAATCTTCAAACCGTGGTGGCTGATTTTCGGGCAAATCGGTTCGGTCCTTTTGCGCCGACCGGCGGAGTTTTTTATGAATCGCTGGGCGAGGAAAAAACGCGAAAAAGCTACCGAATAAACAAAAGTGACAAGATCACAAAATTAACTGTTTTACAAAATGTTTCCGTTAATTAAAAAACTTTACAAAATCGGTCTGCTCACGCCTGTCGGAATGTCGCGGCTGTTATTTTCATTGCTCAGCGAAGGCACGAATCTGATGGGATTGCTGCGTTTTGCAGCGCGCAAATACAAAAATCAACTGGCGATTGTTGATGAAAAAGAATCGGTCAGTTACAAAGATTTATATCGGCAGTCGCAAAACTTGGCGAACGTTTTGCAGACGAAATTTAAGTTGAAATCAGGAGATAAATGCGCGTTTCTCTGCCGCAGTCATGCCGGATTTGTTCGCGCGCTGTGCGCCGCTTCTCGAATCGGGGCGCGTTTGTTTTTGCTTAACCCGGAAATGACCGCCGAACAATTCGCTGCGCTTGACGAACGACACAAATTCGATTTTCTGTTTTACGATGCGGAAATCGCGCATTTAATTGACGGCGATAAATCTTTTCGTTGGGCGAATAAATCGTTAATTACTTATGACGCGCAAAATCCGTCGGTCGAAAGTTTTTCAAAAGATGCAAATAAAATCGGACAAAAATAAAACGCGCTTTTGCGGGTGAAATCATCGTTCTGACCGGCGGCACGACCGGCACGCCGAAAACGGCGCGGCGCAAGCCTTCGGTATTCAATTTTCTCAATCCGTTTTTCGCGCTTTTGACGCAACTGCATCTCGACCAATATCAATCGGTTTACATCGCCACGCCCGCTTATCACGGTTTCGGAATTGCGGCGATTATTATCGGAATAATCTTAGGCGAAAAGATGTTTTTGCTGCCGCGTTTCGATGCCGCGAAAGCCTGTGAATTAATCAAACAAAATCAAATCGAAGCGATCACCGTCGTGCCTTTGATGCTGCAAAGAATACTGCATTTCGACGCGAATTCGCTTGACTCGATTGAGTGCATAATTTCCGGCGGCGCGGCACTTAATCCCGCGCTCGTCGCCGAGACTCAGGTACGTCTCGGCGACAAACTTTTCAATCTTTACGGCACATCCGAAGCCGGTTTTTCGGTCATCGCCACGCCCGAAGATTTACGAAAAAATCCCGAAACCATCGGCAGAAAAATCGGCGGCGTAAATCTCTCTATTCTTGATGCGAATAATAAACTTTTGCCAACCGGAGAAATCGGAAAAATCTGCATCAAAAGTTTATGGTCGGTTAAAACCGATAAAAATTTCGTCGAAACCGGCGACTTAGGTTTTCAGGACGAAAACGGCTATCTTTTTCTGCGCGGCAGAACCGACGAAATGATCGTTTCGGGCGGCGAAAATGTTTATCCGATTGAACTTGAAAACATTCTCGTCAAACATCCCGCCGTTCAGCAAATTGCCGTTGTCGGCGTTCCCGATAATGATTTCGGGCAGCGTCTGAAGGCATTCGTCGTTTCTGCGAACGGCGCGAAACTTACCGAAGCGGAGATCAAAGACTGGCTCACAACACGCGTCGCCAGGTTTCAAATGCCCGTTGCCGTCGAATTTCTCGAAGAATTGCCGACCACGGCAATCGGGAAAATCAACAAAAAAGCCTTAATGCAGTTTGATGCACTATTAAAAAATTAATTGCGGAGACAGGATTCGAACCTGTAATCTTCGGTTTATGAGACCGACGCTTTAATCCATTTAAGCGACACCGCCGTAATTTGCTGGCAGCCGATGTTGGATTTGAACCAACGTCCTGCGGTTTAGAAGACCGCCGCTCTCAAATCCGCTGAGCTAATCGGCTGTGAAATATTTGGGATTTGGGAATCCGCGAACCGGATTCTCAAATCCCAAATAAAATTTGGTGGACGTTGTTGGTATCGCGCCAACCTTTTCGGCTTTTCGGACCGACGCTAATCTGTCTCAGCTAAACGTCCCGGAAAAATTAACCTGCCGCGCCTTTCGCTCTGGCTTTCGGCTTAACGATTTTGCGCTCGTCAATTGATTTCGCCTCAATTTCAAGCGCGTCACGGACGGCGTTGACAATCGCGGCGATGCGGCGGATTTTATACAGGCTGTTGGCGCGATTTTCTTTTGAACTCAAATTAAAATCGTAGGAAATCTGTCGGTTGCAGTCGCCGAGCGTCAGCTCAATCGTTCCCCATTTCCAGCCGTCTTCGTTGTCGCTCTGAATCTCGCGTGTGTCCTCGACAATGCCGATGGCAAACGCCCGCATATCCAGATCGCGGTTCAGGAAAATTCGTTTTCGCACATGATATTTTGCGCGCGTCATTTTGCTCATTTTGTTTAACCCTCTCAAATAAGATTTCCGAAATTCGTTGCAATCAATTTCAGAAATCTTATGAAAAAATAAAAATTCACAGCTTCATTAATTCGTCCTCCGTCGGGTAGTTTTCAAGCATAAATTCTTCTCCTTTATTTTTAAGTAATTTTTGGCGGGACTGACGAGACTCGAACTCGCACCTTTTTGATAGACAATCAAACGCACTTCCTTTGTGCTTCAATCCCTTGAAAATTTTGGGTGGAATGACGAGGTTTGAACTCGCATCTTTCGCGTTCACAGTGCGACGCTTTGCCGGTTAAGCTACAATCCACACAAGAAAAATCGGACGACAAAAGTAAGCTGACAGTTAAAACCCGAAGGCTTCTGAGCTAAATTTGCTTGACGCAAATTGCCGGAATTGAACCGGCGACCTTTGATTTTTCAATCAATGCTCTGCGATGTAATCAGTCTCAGCATTCGTCCGAAAGTGAAATGGTTGGGCGACAAAATTGAAATTGATGTTTGTCACTGTTCGAGAATGTAATCAATTTCAGCATTCGCCCGAAAAAATGGCGGAAACGGCAGGACTTGAACCTGCACGAGTTTGACTCGACTGTTTAGCAAACAGTTATGGCTACCGTTTCATCACGTTTCCGCATAAAAAAATTGGAGCGAGCAGACGGATTTGAACCGACGCTTAACGGTTTTGCAGACCGTCGCCTTTGTCCGCTTGGCTATGCTCGCTTAAAAATTGGTAGGGACGGCGAGACTCGAACTCGCTAGAATCAGACTGAAAACCTGACTGCGCGACGCTTTGCATTCGTCCCCGTGAAATTTGCGCGTGAAAAGACTCGAACTTTTACTGAACAGTGTTTAAAACTGCCGCCTCTGCCGTTGGGCTACACGCGCTCAACAAAAATAATACTCGCGGCAAGATTTGAACTTGCGCTGAAAAGCGTTTGAAACTTCTGCCTCTTCCAGTTTGGGCTACGCGAGCAGACTGAAAATTGGTGGACTGAAAGGGATTCAAACCCTTACGAAAAGTGTGCAAGACTTCTATGCTGTCAGATTACATCATCAGCCCGACAATAAATTTGGTGTCGAAGGCGGGATTTTCACCCGCAAGAGTCTCGTTCTCACAAGATTTCGGCTAAGAAAAACCTCGTGCGTCTCATTATTCCGCCACTTCGACGTGAAAATTGGTACAGACGGCGAGAGTTGAACTCGCAATAACTCGTTTCTAAGACGAGTGCCTTTGCCGTTTGGCTACGTCTGCAAAAATAAAAATTGGTCTGAGCGGCAGGATTCGAACCTGCGAAAACTTGCTTCCAAAACAAGCCCGTATAGCCATCTGCGGAACGCCCAGAAAAATTAAATTGGCTTCGGGTAAAGGATTCGAACCTCTATTTACTGATTCAAAGTCAGCCGTCCTGCCATTAGACGAACCCGAAATGAATTGGCGGCTTCGGCAGGATTTGAACCCGCAACCTCAAGATTCGTATTCTCGCGCTCTGATTCCGTTGAGCTACGAAGCCGAAATGGATAAAATTGTTGGCGGAAGGCACAGGACTCGAACCCGTATATGCTTGCGCACGGCAGTTTTCAGGACTGCTGCCAGACCGATTTGGCTTGCCTTCCGCGTAAAATGTGAGAAGTGAGATTGAAGAAATCACGTATTTCTTTCTTGTCGGATGGAAATTGGCAGGCGCGTTCAGATTTGAACTGAAAATTTCGGTTTTGGAGACCGATGTTTTGCCGATTAAAACTATGCGCCTGTGAAAATTTGGAGTGAGCGACGGGATTTGAACCCGCAGCCTGCGGTTTGGAAGACCGCTACTCAGCCATTTGAGTTTCGCTCACGAAAAATTAGAAAAATTGGTGCATCGGGAAAGATTTGAACTTTCACAGCTTCAAAGAAGCGACAGTTTTACAAACTGCGTGCCTTAACCAACGGCGACCGATGCGTGAAAAATAATTTTTTTTGTGTAAAAATGAAAAAGGCAGAGATTTTAGACAAACGAAGACACAGTTGTGCCTCCAGATGTTGCAGATTATTTTCTTTCGGAACTCGCCAAAGTTTTTATCGAAGAAGATAATCTTTCCAAACTCTCTGCCTTTTTTCTTTTTTGTCTGAAAGTCTCGCTCGCCGCCGCATCTTCGCGCACAACTCGCCGAAACTTTCAAACTTTTTTCGGTTATTCAATTGTCAAATATCGTTAAAAACAAAAAAGAGCGGCGACTTTTGAAATCTCTCTTTCGAGAACTTCGTGCGTCACCGCTCCTAAAACAATTCGCGGATTCAACAATCCGCTAAATTTTTCGTGTTTCGGGAGCGGAAACTGCCGCTCCCGCTTTTCTAAATCTGTTTAATCGTGCGGTCTAAGCCGCCTAGTTTCGGTTGATAATTCGAATTATCAAAATTGGCCACAACTTGACGCACTCAGGCTTTCGCTAAACCGCATCTCTCTTTGTGCGGGCGAGCCGTTTGTCGTTTCAGTTGTATGTATCCAAGTTTGAATCACAAAATTATCTCCTAAAAAATTTTGTCCGCAACATCTGCGAACAGTTGAAAGTTTTAGCACGCTTTAAAATCGCTTGTCAAGCATTTTTTGAAAATATTTTTCGAGAAGGTGAAAATTTATCAAAAATGCTGGAAACCTTTCGGATGCCAAAACCGCCGATTCTTCGCCTTTGCATAAGTTCAATTATTTCTGCGTTTGCAGTGATTTCTCCGATGCGGAAAAAACCGCGGTTTTTGAACTCGTTTTCATTGCGAAAATATTTTTTCGGATTGACCGTAAAAAGCAGTTCAAAATCCTCGCCGCCGTTCAGAGCGAGAGTCAATTTTTTCATCAAATGATTTTGCGACTGATTTCAATTTCACGTCGAAGGGAATTTTATCAGCGAAAATTTTCGCCCCGACTTTTGAAGTCGCGACAGATGTGACTTAAATCTGACGAAAGCCCGTCGCTCAAATCAATCATTGCGGTCGCCAAATTACTCTTCGCGCAAAAACTCACCGTCCGAAACTTTGGGAAAAGGCTGAAGTTGTTTCAGAAGCAGGTGTTTTCGCCAGATTTTTTCTTCGCGTGCTGTAACGAATGCCGTTTTCGAGCAGCCTTAAACCGCCTGCCGCGCCGCCGAGTTCGCCGGTTACAAAAATCAAATCGCCGACTTTTGCGCCGGAACGCAGAACGGCTTTTCCTTTTTTTACTTCGCCCGCGACAATCGAATCAATGACGATTTTCTCCGGCGTTTTTGAAACGTCGCCGCCAACGATTTCAACATTAAATTTTGATGTCAGACGAAAATAACCGTCATAAAATTTTTCGACGAAATCCGTTTTCCAAATCTTTTCGGGAACACCGATTGAAAGCATTGCCCAAACAGGTTTCGCGCCCATCGCCGCGACATCAGAAAGCGAAACTGCCAGCCGCTTTATGACCGATGAATTTCGGCTTTGCCCAATCAAGTCGAAAATCAATGTCTTCGACAAGCAAATCGGACGTAATAACCAAATCGGTTCTGGAATCTTTCGGCAAAACGGCGCAGTCGTCGCCGATTTTTGAGAGCGATTAACGACTTGCGAATGGTTTCGATAAATTCAAATTCAGTTTTCTTGTAAAATTTCATTGACACAAAATTATTAAATACTTACAATAACGGCGGCGGAATTTACAAAAAACATTAACATAAAAAGAGGTATAAATGGGACTTCCTGCAATAGCGATACCTGAAAAGATATTCTTTAAAATCGGCGAGGTTTGCGATTTAGTCGGCGTTCAGGCGCACGTTTTGCGTTATTGGGAAACCGAATTTCCGATGCTTTCACCGCAGAAAAATCGTTCCGGTCAAAGAAGTTACCGGCGGCGCGACGTAGAAATCGCGCTTCGCATCAAAGAACTGTTTATGACGATTTATACACCATCGCGGGCGCAAAAAAGAAACTGCAAATTGAATTGCGCGATCAACGCGGCTGAAAATCGTTCCTTCCGAACCGGCGCAGAAAGAAAATTTTATTAAAGAAGTTAAACCGCCGGAAGCCGCGCCGAACCAGACCTGTTGTCGAAAATTACGAAGAACCGGAGATTGAGGACATCGAAGATTTTGAGGAAATCGCGCCCGTCGAAATTTTTGATGATGAACGCCGCGAGGCTTTGACATCGCTCGCCGCGCAACTGCTTGAATTGCGCGAGATGCTGAAATCGAATCGCAGTGAATCGCCGAATACTCCGCAAAGAAAATACTGAGTTTGACATTCAATCTAATCGTTTTTACTCTGATAATGTTGATTTAACGGGACGTAGCGCAGCCTGGTAGCGCGCTTCCTTGGGGTGGAAGAGGTCGCAAGTTCAAATCCTGTCGTCCCGATATTTTAGAAAAAAGGCATCAAGACTTACAAATCTTGATGCCTTTTTTTGTTTAGAAATCTTTCTTTAATTCCCTGATTGAAATGTCTCGTTTCTTGTCGTCTATCCAATAACAAAAAGCTATTTGCTCGCCGGAAGCATCAATATCCACGTCGCACAAGTTTTCAACGTCTGTAACGCGCTGTAACTCGTTTCCGTCGAAAAGCCACAGCGAACTCGGCTTTTCCGATTGAGAATTGGGCTGTTTCAAGAGAAAAAACGCTTTTTGAGCTGAGGTGAATTTTATCTGAAAATCGCCGCCCGAATCAATTTCCCCAATCTGTGTCACGTTGCCGTCACGATATGAAAAAAACTGCGTCTGTTTGTTATTCTTGACCATCAGTAGGACATTGTTTCCGACCTCTAAAGCTCCGGTTAAACTGAAATTTTTCTCATCTTTCGGAGCTTCGACGAGCAGTTGTTTTTTCTTCGTCTGAAAATCGAAAAACCAGATGTTCGAGTCATATTCATAATAACCAAATTGGGCGACCGCACCGCGACTGCCGACTTTAAATATTTGCTGCAAATTAAAGGCGGTGATGGCTATATCTTTCGGGATTTCGGGGAAAGTTTTTATCAGCGAAGAATAAACCGGCTTTAATTCGGCAGGATATATTTCGTCCGCGCCGTCATTGGAATAACCTTTTTTTGATACGCGGCGAGTGCGCGTATCAAAGATCAGAATGCTTGAATCAACATCGCCGTCCGATATGCTGACACGAAGCTGATTTGAGTTAAGCCATTCCAATTCGTTAACGAAAGACGCATAAACAGCGTATTTTCGCGCCGCCTTGGCATCGAGCAAAATCGTCGCGCTTTTTTGGTTTATATCGTAAAGATGAACTTCGGTGTTTTCCGTTGTTTCGCCTTTGTCTTTTTCGATTATTACTTTTGAATATGCAATCTTTTTGCCGTCGGGCGAAAATTTGGGCAACACGAAATCTCCGTCGCTTATTGCGGCGACGGTTTCGCCGGAAATTTTTATTTTTTCAAATGATTTGCCGTCAATCGGTTCAGGCGTTGGCGCGGTTTTGGGTGTAGATAAATCGGCGTACGTTTTTTCTTCTAGTTTCAACACATTCGATTCAGAAACTGAACTCGTTCCCGTCGGCTGAAATGCGTTTTGATTTGAGCTATTTGTGCAGCCGAGAAAACCAAAACAGAAAAAAAAGAAAATTCGTAAAAATCTATATGTCATCGGCGTTTTTATGCATTGTTTCCGTTAACCTCTCAACCGGCGTTTCAACTGAAAGATGCATTTTGTCGTGCAGCCGTTTGACGAGATATTGGTCGAAGAAAACGATGATGGCAGCAAGAACTACAAAAAATACGCCGGAGAGCGCACCGAGTGAGATTGCGCTGTCGGTTAAACCATTTTTCTGCTGAAAGCTGAAGAAAGATTGATCGAGCCAGAATTTTTGAACAACCGTAAAAACCGCGAAATATAAAAACGCTGCCCATAAAGCCCACGCACGGCGTGTTTTCCAGAGCAGGACATTTCCGACCAACAACAAAATCAGCGTCGAAATCAGTAGAAACGTCCAACCGATGTTAGCGTAAAACTTATATTGCCCCGCGACCTCAGCAGGCGCGGTAATACTTTGCAGCCAGCTAAACGGAAAATACAGCAGAATGCCCGATGCCAAAACCGCCACAGCCAAAACGATCAAATAAATTTATTCCACATAGACGCATTATAATCATAAACGTAGGATTAATATACAATCTGGACTTAATTTACTGTTACAGGACGCTAGTAAAAGCTATGCGCTTTCAGCGCAAGACTTTAGTTTGTTTCCGCTAAAATCTGTGTAAAATAGCGGAAGATGAAAGATAATCGGCACGGTCATCACACAGTTACTCGGTTGACCGTCCACATTGTTTGGAGTACAAAATATCGCTACCACGTTTTGGAAGGCGACATTAAAGTCCGATGTCGTGATTTGCTGATGCAAATTTGTGATTCGGAAGATGTTCGGATTCTGTCTGGCGTAGTGTCGAAAGACCACGTTCATATGCACGTCGAATATGCGCCGAAACTGGCGATTTCTGATTTGGTCAAACGCTTGAAAGGACGCACTTCGCGTCTTCTTCAGGCGGAGTTTCCAAAGCTGAAAGAGCGATATTGGGGCAACCACTTCTGGGCAATCGGCTACGGCGCGTGGAGCAGCGGCAATATCACGGATGAAATGGTGCAAGAATATCTGGAACATCATCGTAATCCATCGAACAAGGATAACAGCCCGTTTATCCTTGAATAGTATTATCGGACTTTCAGTCCACGTGAAACCTCTGCACTTCCAGTGCAGAGTCGTTTAGTTACAAAAAATTGGTAGAGGTGAGAAGTTAATTTGGACCTACATTTGATAAAAGAATTCATTGCTTTGATTTTAAAGCTGTTTAGTCTTTATTATCTTGACAACCATCGAACTCAAAAAAGGAGATAAGAATGAGAAAATTAATTATATTTTTTCTGGCAATGTGTTTAATATCTGTGTCGGTGAACGCGCAGACCTCTAATAGTAGGACGGTCAGCGGTTTGGTAAAAGATCAGACAGGCGCGGTTATCAGCGGAGCACGGGTGTTTCTACTAAACAAGCAAACCCGAATGGAGCGAACGTTAGTCGCTGATGGAGGCGGTGTTTTCAATTTTGATAGTATTGTTCCCGACAATTACGAAATAAGAGCTGTTGTTGAAGGTTTTGTCGTCGAAAGGCACGAGTTACAAGTCAGTTCTGCCGGAGTAAGTAATTTCGAACTTTTGCTGACGGCGGGCGGAAACCGTGTGACGGTAACGGCGGAAGTCGGACGCAGTGTGCAGAAGGAAAATGTTCCGCAGGCAATCAACATAATAGGCACTAACGAAATTTTGCAGCGGACAACTTCGATCATCGCGCAGGTTGGCGAGGAAGAAGTCGGCTTGAACGTGCAGCGCACGAGTCCGACTATCGGCGCGGTGGTCGTGCGCGGTTTGACGGGAAAAAACGTCGTCAATTATGTTGACGGCGTGCGTTATACGAACGGAGCGCAGCGCGGCGGCATCAATACGTTTTTGAATCTCAATGATCCAAGCAGCTTTTCGACGGTTGAGGTTTTACGCGGTCCTAACGCGGCTCAATATGGCTCTGATTCGCTCGGCGGAACAGTCAATCTTTTGACCAAATCGCCAGTCTTCGGCGACACTCCGAAATTCGGCGGGGAAATAATTCCATTTTTCAGCACGGCTGATAAAAGTTTCGGCAGTTCGATACTTTTAAGTTACGGCACGAATAAATTCGGGGGCTACGCGAATATTTTCGGGCGGCGCGTCAACACTTTGCGAACGGCAAACGGCGTTGATTCGCATTCGGCAATCACCAGATTTTTGGGTTTGCCGTCGGACATTCTTTACAACCGCAGTCCGAATACCGAATACACGCAATACGGCGGCGCGTTTCGTCTGAACTACGCGCCGACCGACGACCAGCAGATTTCATTTTTCTACCAGCGCGGACAGCAGGACGAAGGCAAACGCTTTGACCAGTTGCTTGGCGGCGACGGCAATCTGCTTGCTGACTTGAGAAATCTGATGCTTGACTTCGGTTATTTGCGCTACGTCAAGGAAAATTTCGGGATTTTTGATTCGGCTGCTTTCACCGTTTCCTATAACAGCCAGCGCGAGGAGCGCGTTAACCAGGGCGGACAGGGAAACTTATTCGGCGACATCACTCATCAGTATGAACGCACGACCTCGACCGGCTTCAGCGGTTTTCTCGACAAAGAATTGCCTTTTCGTAATTCGTTTCTCTTCGGCGGCGAATTTTATCACGAACGGGTTAAATCTCCGGCGTTCACGACTAACTTTAGCGAAACTATAACGACGCTTTCGCGCCCGCGCATTCCGAACAAAGCGCGTTTCGATTCGGGCGGCGTGTTTGTCCAAGATGCGTGGCAGGCGATTCCCGACAGATTGCGTATTACGGGCGCGCTGCGTTACAGCGCGGCTTTTTATCAAGTTCGTGCCGCCGACAGTCCTGCTTTCGGCACGAGCAGCGTTCGAGACGACAGTCTGCGTGTCGGAAATGTTTCGGGGCGCATCGGCGCAGTCGTGCGCGTCGCGGACGGCGTGCGCGTCGCGTTTAATTACAGCCGCGGCTTTCGGTATCCGAATATCACCGATTTAGGAACGCTCGGTTTAACCGGCGACGGTTTTGAAGTTGATTATTTGTCGGCTTTGAGTTTGGGCGGCACAATCGGCACAACGGCGAGCCCGAACGCGGTTTCGACCGGCTTGTCCGTTACGAAACAGGAATCCGAATTCAGCAACAACTTCGACGGCAGCCTTCGCTGGACGCACAAGCGATTTGACACTGAATTGACAATTTTCCGGCTTGATATCAACAATGCAATTACCAAACAAGCCCTGATTTTGCCCACCAGCGCGAACGGACAATTCTTTGGCGATCAGCGTATTACCGTCAACGCGCCAGCAGGCGCGACCGTCGGTACGGTTTCAGTACCGCTTGGTTCGACCGTTTTGGTTCGCGCTAATTTCACCGACGCGAAGCTTTTTGGAGTTGAATACGAACTTGAAACGCAAATTACCAGAGATTTTCACTTCAAAGGAAATTTCACATATATTCGCGCCGAAGACAAAGACACCGGATTGCCGCCGAATATTGAAGGCGGAACGCCGCCGCCGACCGCATTTCTCAGTTTGAAATACGCGCCCGTCGGCAGACGTTTCTGGATCGAAGGCTACACGACGATAGCCGACCGCCAATCGCGCCTTTCGTCACTTGATTTGAGCGACCGTCGAACCGGCGCACCGCGTTCGCGTACGCAAATTCAAAACTTTTTCCGGCGCGGCGCGTGCGTCAACGGCATAACTACACCCGGCGCGACCGGCTGCGGTTCGGCGGGCGGCATTTTAATTTCTACCGGCGAAACGCTCGCGCAGGTTCAAAACCGTTTGCTTCCAATCGGCGCGGTTATCAACGGCGTTCGCGTGACGGACAACAACACCGCCGTTCCGCTTTATACGTACTTGCCGTCCTATGCGATTTTCAATTTGCGCGGCGGCTACCGCTTCGGCGAAAAATCGCAGATGTTTGTCGCGTTTGAAAACATCTTTGATAATTTCTATCGCAATCCGAGTTGGGGAATTGACGGCGCGGGCAGGAATTTGACGATTCAATATCGTTATAGTTTTTAGCTTGCGACAGGGAAATTAAAAGTAAGAAGCCGCCTGCTTTTATTAAGCAGGCGGCTTCTTACTTTTGATGGTCGGGGCGAGATGATTTGAACATCCGACCTCACGGTCCCGAACCGTGCGCTCTACCAGGCTGAGCCACGCCCCGTTAAAAACTTCAAGTAACCGATTCTAAGTCACGGATTCGATGAAGTCAAACGGCTTTTACATTTCCGCTTCGCTGACCATCTCCGTTTCAGGATTTTTGCGTTCACGGCGGGCTTTGATGTATTCGATAATCATCGGTATAACCGAAAGCAGAACAACGACGATAACGACCTTATCAATATGTTCCTGAAGTTTGATGCCGAAAGCCGTCTCAATTAAGCCGCCGACGAAATAACCTGCGAG
This sequence comes from Pyrinomonadaceae bacterium, assembly GCA_963761145.1. Classification (GTDB taxonomy): domain Bacteria; phylum Acidobacteriota; class Blastocatellia; order Pyrinomonadales; family Pyrinomonadaceae. The sequence continues at coordinate 347,882 of CAVXFU010000001.1, read as the reverse complement.
AACCATACTGCATATCCAGAGCAAGCCGCCAACAACGCTGAAAGTCAAAAATTTAGCGTAGGGCATTTCGGTTGCGCCGATGACAATGGGCGCGAAGGTTCGGACAATCGGCACGAAACGCGCCAGAATAATCGTTTTCGCGCCGTATTTATCAAAGAAATTTTTGGCTTTTTCGACGCGCGACGGTTTGAAAATGAACGAATCTTCGCGGCTGAAAAGCGTTCTGCCCATCGTTCTTCCAGTCCAGTAACCGGTCGAATCGCCAATCACCGAACCGAGCAGAAAGGCAAGCAGCACCAGAAAAATGTTGAGTTTATCGGGCAATGTTTTCGCCATCAAACCTGAAACGACGAGCAATGAATCACCCGGCAGAAAAAAACCGACCGCTAATCCGGTTTCGGCGAAAACTATAAAAAACAAACCGAAATAGACGTAAACGCCGAGCCAATCGAGCAGGGCATTAATCAAAACATCGGGTTTCAGATAGTGCAGTAATTCCGTAATAGATTCCATAATGGCAAGATTTTGAGCGGACGAATTTTCGTCAAGCCGCAACTATCGTATCAGAAAAATATTTTTTGCCGAAACTGAATTATAGACGGTTTTTAATCTTCGTCATCGTAATCCATCGGAATACGCGACGTAAGCAACTTTTGACTCAGCATCAAACCAACCCAAATTAAAAGTGAAATACACGAAATCGCCCAACCGATATTTGTGATTATTTCGTCGGCTACCAATCCGAAAATTATCGCGGGGAAACCGGCGAAGGCGATTTTTAGACAGGTTTTTTGCGCGTTTTCGAGATTTTCGAGTAAGTTAACGCGGCTGATTTCCATTTCCATATAATCCTCGTCAGCATTTAACCGCGCGAAATAATCGCCTTCGTTGCGCGTCCAACGCCGAAGCGCGGGCGCGTCAGCCAGACTGTTTGCCATCGAAAATTGGTGAATAACGTGAGCAATTTTACCTTCGCGCAAAGCGATTTCGGCTAATCCGCGAGCCGAACGGAAACTCGTCCCGGCGCGGTCAACCGATTTTGTAAATACGGACGCAGCGCGTTCCCAATCGCCGTATTGAAAATAACTTTCGCCGAGACGCGCCAGCAGTTCACCGTCATTCGCCGCGCGTTTTTCCGCTAAACGAAGTGCGGCAAATGACTTTCGGCGCAGTTTGTCGCTGCGTTCCGAACCGGCGAACGAATGCAGGCAACGGGCGAAATCAAATAACAGCCACGCGTCTTTCGGATTTAAAACAAGCGCACGCCGGAACGCTTCGAGTGCTTGCAGAAGATAACCGGAAAGGCGCAGTTCGTTGGCAAGCTGGCGTAAATAATCGGCTTTTTCCATTTCTTCATCGCCGACGGTTTTTTCGTTTAATCTCGTCCGCTGATTTTTGTCGTTCATCGCGGTTTCGTTAAATGAACCTTCCAAAACCTCCGCCGAAGGAATGCGGGCAAACTCGGCTTTCATCAAAGTTTCCTTCGGCTCGGCAAGGTAATCACGCAGTTCGATTGAGCGATTGTCGAGAACATTTTCCGGCAAAATCGGGAAAATTTTATGAATCATTTGCCGGTAATCTTCGCCGCCTGAAGCGAATGCGAACTTTAGACCTTTCCCTTGAATCGTTGTTCGATAGCGATAAAAGACGTTGCCGCCGCGTTTCAGAGCGCGAAGTGCGTGCGATTCGACCTGTTCGATATCAGTTATTTTCAGGCGATATTTTGTCGAATTCAGTCCAAACCCAAAAGCGCGACAAAAATCCGGTTCGTGACAATTCTCTTGCCATCAAAAACGATGCGATCAGTCCAAGCGAGAATCGGAAAAGTCAGCCATCCGGCGATTAATAATGCGAGCGCGAAATAATCATTTTCGAGATAAACTAAAAATCCGGCAAGAAAAGTGATTAGAAAGAGCGCGATAAAATAGCTGTTCGGTGAAACCCGAATGCTGATTATCTGGTCGGAAAATGTGGCGGCGGCGGAAGTTTTTTCAGTCGAAATTCCCGCTGTTTTTGCCGGTGCGATATCGCTCACGTTGTTTGTATTATAACTTACGATAAAGAAATAACTAATAAGCGGGAAATTTTTCAAAAAACTTTTTTCTTATGTTTATATACTCGAAATTTTGTTCGAATTATTTTATGTCAAACCAGTTTGCCGACTGCAATTTCCAATCAATTCTGGATTTAACACTGGCAAATAAAAAAGCCGGAGTAAATTTACTCCGGCTTTTTGTTTTGATTGAATCTCGTTACATTCCGATTGGCATTCCGCCAAACGGAGAATCGAGCGCGGGTTCGACAATTTCCTTCGCGCGTTCGGGATTGATTTCTCCCAGCTTGTCTTTAGCTTCACGCGCAGTTTGCGACATTGGAATCGGTTTGTCATCCAAGCCTTTCGCTTCGCTGGCAGTTTTGGCGATATTGAAATAAATATCAGCGGCTTCATTAGTTTTACCCTGCTTTTGATAAATTTGCGCCAATTCGAAATTGAGCGTGTCTTTGGCCAAAATCGGGTTCGAGAGTGCCGATAAGTTCTGTGTAAAGCGCGACGGCTTCGTCAAATTTCCCGTCGCCGGCTTTCGCCTGCGCGAGCGCGAATTTGGAAAGCGTGCCGATTTCGCCGCCGGATTTGGATAACGGTTCGAGTTCCGCAATGCCTGCCGGCGGTCGAGTTTCAGACGATTGACGGCAATGAAATATTTGGCTTTTTCCTGAACCGCGCCGCCGAATTTATCAACCACGCGCTTGAAATTCGGCAATCGCGGCTTCGGAGCGTTCCTTGTCGGTTTTGAAAGTCTTTTGCGGCGGTGAGCCTGCAGGCAATGGCGAGTCAGTAACTTGCGCCTGCGAGGTTTCAATCGCTTTGCCGAGCGCGGTTTGCGCCGCTGCTTCTGACCGACGATTCCACGCGAAAAAGATGCCGATTAAGACGGCTAAAACGGCAACTGCCGCTAATCCGTAAAGAAGGCTTTTGCCTTTACCTTCAAATTTCTTGCCGAAATCTTCGACTTTTTTGTTGACACCGCTTTGAAATTCGTCTTGGTAAGCGTTTTTCGGTTTATCGGCGGTTTGCACAGGTGTTTGGAATTGTTCGGGAACTTGTCGTTTTTTTCTAGCCATTGTAAAAGTTTTGCAATTTATCGTTGCCGTCTCGTTGTATAATTGTTGATAAGTTTATCGTATTTGCGAAAATTTTGCGAAACAGTAAATTTATCGTAAAACGTCGTCAAGAGCAAGTTTGTTTGTTATAAAGGCAAAATCGGCAGGCGAAAATAAATTAAAATTCTCGGGAACAATTTCAAATAATCGGTGTCTAATAAAATAGTTCGCCGAAAAAGCGGATTGAAATTTGAAATTCTCGCCCGTTTAAGGAAGGTGAAAGACAGAAAATGTTCTTCGGAAAGTCAATAACATTTGGCGAGGAAGAATTCGGCGAAGTCGCTCTGGCGACCGAAAATGCGTCTGTCCGTTCACCAATCGAGCTTGAATTTATTGAAAAATTAAAAAACGGCGATGCGAAAGCGTTTGACAATTTAGTGCTGCGATATTCGGCGGACATTTACGCGGTGCTTTTTCGTATCACGCATGACGCGGAAGAAGCGGCGGATTTGACGCAGGAAACTTTTTTGAGTGCATTAAAAGCCATCAAAAAATTTCGCGGCGAAGCTGATTTGAAAACGTGGCTCGTGCGAATTGCGATTAACGAATCGCGCAACCGTTTTCGCTGGTGGAAACGCCGACGGCGCGACAAAACTTTTTCAATAGACGCGCCAATCGGAGAAAACGAAATGCCGTTTAGCGAGACGGTTTCGAGCAATTCCGCGAATCCCGAAGAAACGATTCTACAGCGCGAACGCGAAAATCGTTTGACAAAAGCGTTGAGCGATTTGCCGGAAGTTTTTCGTGAAACAGTCGTCTTATGCGACATCGAAGGTCTGAGCTACGAAGAAATCGCCACGGTTTTGGAGATTAATATCGGAACTGTCAAATCACGCATCGCCCGCGGACGCGAAGAATTAAGGCGCAAGTTGAATGATATTTGAAAACACGATTTTTGATTTACAATTCTTAGTTTGAATTTTCTAAGCGTTAAAAATCGAAAATCAAATAGATTGAATGATTGACTCGCCCCGGTTTCACTTTTATAACTAAAAAATCGGTGCCAACCAGAGGTCAAAAGGTGACGGACGAGTTCGGAGTAAAATTTTGGAATCAAGCGAAAGTTTTTCGGCTTTATTTGAAAACAGACCAACAACAACCATTGAGGTCGAAAGCATGAAGATTGAACTTGAAATTCGAAACCGAACAAAAGCGTTGTTTTCTACAAGGAAAACAGCCGGGGTCAGTCAGTCATTCAATTTTGGATTTCAGATTTTTAGAATCTGAATCTGAAGTCAAAAAAATGAAATGTGAGGATTTACAACTTAATTTATCAATTTATCTTGACGATATTTTGACCGAAGGCGAACGCGCGATGATTGACGAACATCTCGTGCGATGTCCTTTGTGTCGGCAGAAGTTGGCGGATTTTCAAGTTTTACGAACGAATTTGCATTCTGTTTCGCGTCCGGCGTTATCAAATGAACGATTGACCGCACTGCGAAGTCGAGTCGCGCGGGAAATTGTCGCGCCGCCGCGTGAAGTCTGGTTTGCAAACGCCGGCGATTTTACGGAATTTCTGCAAATGCGCGTGATGCCGTTTAGTATCGGGACGGCGTTTTCCCTGATTTTCGGTTCGCTGCTTTTGTGGAGTTTGCTCTCTGCCGTTTATATTCCAACCGGAAACAAGGAATTGGCGAAGCTCGACGCGGCGACCAAATCAACGGTTTTACTGACAAATTCAGGAACGACGCGATACGAATCGGGAATGGATTTTGACTTGTCCGCTACTGATTACGCCGCGACGCGTACGGCGGTTTCGGGCGGTTCACCGTCAATTAATCCGCACGGCGCATTGATTGCGCTGACTAAATCTTTGATGCGCGGAAAAATGAAGGACGATGAACTCGTCGTCGTCGCTGATGTTTTCGGCGACGGCTTGGCGCAAATCGCCGAAGTTGTCGAGCCTTCGAGTAATTTGCAAGCCGTCGCCGAACTCGAAAAGGCTTTGAAAGACGATCCGAATTACGCGCCGTTCGTGCCGGCGAGTTTTGACCGCCGCTCAGAAATCGTGCGCGTAGTGTTCAAAATCAATCGCGTTGACATCCAAACCAATATCAAATCAAAATCCCGCGACAAATAAAATCTCCTGAAACTCAAATTCTCCTTACCGCTTTTCCAATATTCGATTCAGTAGTCTAAAATTGCAATAGATTTTAGTGAAGGAAAAGGGAAGTTAAAAATGAGCGAACCAAACACATTTCAGGATACAATTCAGGATTTTTTTAAGACAATCGAACAAACCGCCGCCGATTTTTTTGAAACTGTGACCGACACATTCGTCGGCAAAGCCGAAACTCTGCGCGACGGAACAGAACACGAGCCGGTTTCATTGCCGCGCGATCTGGCGGCGCATGCCAATGTGCAGACAGAATGGTGGTATTACACCGGACACGGCGAAACGAATTCGGGCAGACGATTCGGGTTTGAACTGGTCTTTTTCAAACGGCGCACGGATTTGGACAAATTTTCGCTCGTTCCGCTGCAGACTTCTTGGAAATCCGATTTATTTCGCGCATTTCGCCATCACCGACGTTGACGATAAAAAATTTCGTTACGCGCATCGCAAAAGCGCGAACGGGTTTTTCGATCTGCCGGCGTCGGCGAGCGAAAAACATTATCATCTGCGGCTCGGCGACTGGTCTTTGCGCGAAGCCAAAGACGCGCACGTTCTGCGGGCGACAATCGGCGACGGCGTGATTTTTGAAGCGACTCTGAAACCGGCGAAAAAAGCCGTTTTAAATGGTATTGCCAAAGACGGCGTTTCCTTTAAAGACGAAGGCGAAGCGTCGCGCTATTTTTCATATACGCGGATGGAAATGGAAGGCGATTTGATTTGGAACGGCGAAACCGAACATTTTAACGGTTCGGCGTGGATGGACAGGGAATTCGGAACGTGGACACCGACGGAAAACCAGAAAGGTTGGGATTGGTTCAGCATTCAATTGTCGAACGACACGGAATTGATGTGTTATCAGCTACGCAACGGCGCGGGCGGCGTGTCCGAATTTTCGAGCGGAACTTTCGTTGATAAAGACGGCGAGTCAACGCCGCTCGGCAAAACCGATTTCACGATTGAGCCGACCGGTTTCTGGAAAAGTCCGAACACCGGCGCGACGTATCCGAGCGGCTGGAATTTAAAGGTTCCGAAATTTAATTTAGATTTGAACATTACGCCCGTGATGAATGAATCAGGAACTGGATACGCGCGGCACGACGATGATTGTTTATTGGGAAGGCGCGTGCGAAGTTAAAGGCAAAAACGCCGATGATGATATTTCAGGACGCGCGTATGTCGAACTCGTCGGTTATGACCGCTCGCACGACAGTCCGAATCTGGCTTATTTTCTGATGGGAAATCAATTTGAATTTCCGTCTAAATCGTTTTTCGGCTAAGCGGCATCAGCTAACTTTAAAATCAAAAAGACGCGGCGAATTTTAATTCGCCGCGTCTTTTTGATTTATGCAAAATGGCTTATTTGCCATCCATCAGAGCCTTTAATTTTTCGGCTGACGGCGGATCAATTCTCATAAGCACATTGTATTGCTCACGAGCCAACGCTGTATTTTTGTTCAGAAAATACATATAGCCGAGGTTAATTCGCGCTTTGGCGAAGTTCGGACTCAGCTGCAAACTTTTTTTATAAGCGTCAACCGCATTATCAATTTGCTCGTTGGCATAATAAGCGTTGCCGAGCAGATACCAACCGTCAGCGTAATCTGGATTGTTGCGCGTGTTTTCCAAAAGTCCGGTCACGGCTTTTTTGTAATATTGCGCGGCGATATCGCGTTTGTCCTGAAAAGCGTAGGCGCGACCAAGATAGAAATTCGTTTCACCGTCATTCGGCTGCAAAGTCAAAGCTTTATTGCAGGACTGAATCGCCTGCGGATATTGCTTTGCGTCATTATATGCGCGGCACAAATTCGTGTGCGCCATATAATTATCCGGCGATAATTTCGCGGCTTGCTGTCCGACGTTGACCGCATCGGCATAACGGCTTGCCAGACTGAAATACCAGGTTAAGTTGACGTGCATTTCGCCGTTGTCGGGATAAAGTTTGATTCCTTTTTTGGCAGTGGCAATCGCTTCATTTATCTTGCTTTGACTTTGGTAAAGACCTGAAAGTGCCGAATAAACTTCAGGCATATCCGGCTTGACGTTTAACGCTTTTTCATACGCCGAAATCGCCTCGTTCGGCTTTTTGGCTTTGATAAAAGCGTCAGCCATCAAAGTATATGATTCGCCGGGATAGCGCGTGTTATTTTTAATCGCTTCGTTCGCCGCATTAATTTGCTGATTGTAATCGCCTAAATTGTAATGACATGTTGATATAAAATAATAAACATCACCCTTATTCTGACTGCTTGGAAGAGCTTTATTATACGCGTTAATGGAATCCTGATAATCGCCCTTCAAACGGTTAACATCACCGAGAGCCAGCATGAAATAGTTGTTCGTCGGTTCGATACGCAATGCTTTCTGGACATCGCTCAAAGCCGCGTCGTATTCCTTTTTCATGTAATGAGCTTCCCAGCGCGTTTCGTAAACTTTGATCGGCGTATAGCCCTGATCCAAAGCCGCATCCAAGTCTTCAACCGCCGCGTCGTATTCGTTAAGCAGATGATGCGCGTTGCCTTTCCAAGTAATGCGCGGACGGATAATTCGGCGCGAGAATAATCGCTTCGGCGTATTTGTTGATTGCCGCGCGATAATCTTTTTGGCGATAAAATTGGTCGCCCATCGTCGCCAGTTTTTTCGCGCGGTCGTTTGGTTTACCGTCTTTTCGCGGCTGCGCGTTAGCTTCACCGATAAACGCGGAGAAAAATACCAACGCTAATAGATACGTTGTAAATCCGATGTAAATCTTCCTTCTCATTTCTCTGTCTCCTAAAACTATTGCTCAATATCTGTTGTTTTTCTTGGCGTTTTCGTAGTTGTCGCCGTCGGCGTTTTAACACCGCTCGCCGTCGGCGTTCGTACCGTAGTGGTCTGCTGTGTCGGCAACCTAGCCGGTGTCGGTGTTTTAACAGTTGGTGTCGTTTGTCCCGTCACCTGCGGCGTGCGGGTCGTGTTGGTCAATTCCGGCACGCTGTTCGTATTTGATGAATTTGCTTCGCTGTTAGTTGATGTATTTGTATCGTTAACGATTTCGACCGTCGGTGTCACGCTCGGCGTGACAGAAACCGACGATTCCGCAGTCGGTGTCGGTGTGATGTCACCGGTCGTCGTGCTGGTGTCGCGAAGCATATACCAGCCGATGCCGGTCGCTCCGATTGCCAGTACCAGTAACGCGAAAAGTCCGCCGGCAATCGCCAAGCCTTTGCCGGATTTTTTCGGCGTAACGACCGGCGACGGCGTAAATGTTTGATTGCCTGTCGCGTTTGTGTCCGCCGGAACGAAGGTTGCGCCCGCCGAAGTTTTATTATTGTCGTCTTGCGCAATCGGATCAAATCCGACGGCAGTTTCCGCCGCGCCCGCACCATTTTCTTTGTCGAATGTAAACAGCGGCACGGTCGCGTTCGGGGAATAATTCTCCGGCGGTGAAAAAACTTCTTCCTCAACGCCATTATCACTTTTTGCGAAACTGTCACCTTTGCTGAAACTTTCGCCTACGCGTGAACGATTTTCTTCCTGCACCGCCGTTATTGCCGATGAAGAGCCAGCCAAAAAAACTTCGGTTTTAATATCAGATTGTTTCGATTCGGCGACCGGCGGCGGAACTTCCGAATCGTAACGAATCGTCTGATCAAAGTTCGGCTCGGTGTTATTTGCGTTCGGCGTTGACGAATGAATATTCGCGGCAGTCGAATTTGAGTCGAGCGCGGTTGCCTGCGTCGCCGACTGCGCCGGTAGTTGACCGCTGGGCGTGGCATTGGAAATTACCTCGGTCTTTAACTGCGACTGCGGAATTTCCGGCTGTATCGGACTCGCAAAAGCAATGGTGTTCGCCGACATATCGGTTTGCATCTGCGCGTATGCGTCGCGCAAAGCCTTCTGCATTTCGCGGGCGGTTTTATAACGCTGTTCCTGGCTGATGTGCATTCCCTTGATAATCACATCCGAAACCGCTTTTGATACTTCCGGGTTTAATTGGCTGATCGGTGTAATCGGATCGGGAAGTCCGTTAATTAAACTGTCAGCGCGAGTCAAAGCGTCGGGCGGAACATTATTAGTTAAAATTTGATAAAGCGTCGCTGAAAGTGAATAAAGATCGCTTCGTGCATCGGTTCCCGTGCCGCGAATTTGTTCCATCGAAGCATAATGCGGCGTATAGCCGACGATACTTCCGCCGGTCGTCGCGCGTGTTTCTCCGACCGAATTTTTTGATAAGCCGAAATCGAGCAAAACGATGTGATTTTCGTCGGTTAATTTTAAGTTTTGCGGTTTGATGTCGCGGTGAATAATCGGCGGTTCGTGCGAATGCAGATAATTAAGCGCGTCGAGCAATTGGTCTGCCCAGAATAAAACCCAGCTAATCGGAAAAGCCTTCTGACTGGTTTCGAGCCGTTTTGACATATCTTCGCCGGAGATATGTTCCATCACCAGATACTGCGTTCCTTCTTCGGTAAAATGGTCGCTGACTTTCGGCAGAACCGGATGACGCAGACGCGCCAGAGTTCTGGCTTCACGTTCAAAAGCGTGTCCGAGCGTGGCATCGTCCGAAAAAAACGTCCGTTTGAGCGCAATTGCGCTGCCGAGCCGCTGGTCAACTGCCAGATAAACTTCGCCCATTCCGCCTTTTCCAATCAGGTGAACGATTAAATATCGGTTTTGAATTAAAGTATTCGGTGCTATCGGTTTCATTATTTGTTTTAATTTTAAAACGGCGATTGGTTTGAAAAGTTTCCGAAACTAATCGCCGAATTTTTTATTTGAACAGATCAAAAATCATCAATTACTGAACGGCAAGCAATTTGTCCTGCGGCGCATGCGCGGCTTGCCCCTGATGCTGCCAGCAGCGACCGCCGTTTTTGACGCGGCGCGAACACATCGTTCCTTTTTTGGTCGGCGCACCGCAGAAATACACTTTTTCCGCCGCTTCAACAATTTGCGGTGTCGCCGGTTTGATTTTCAAATTCGATGCGGATTGTGTCATCCGCGTATTTGCCGGCGCGATAAAATTGCCTGATTGCATTGTCGTTTGAACGCTGTCGCCGGATGAAACTTGCACATCGGTTTTCGGCTTAACCGGTTCGATTCTTCTGTTCGACGCAGCTGGCTGCGCTGCTGAAATGTTTAGTTGCTTTTCCGGCTTTTGAAAATAACTGCCCATTCCAAAAAGTCCGAATAACAATATAATTCCCGGCACAATCCACCGAATTTTATCGTAAACTCCGAATTCGGTTTCGCACAATTCACAAAACCGGCGGCTCGTCCAGAGTTTCCAATCAGTTCTGTCAATATTTTCCCCACACTGACAACAAAATTTCGGTTTATAAGGCATCTTAGTTTCACCTTTTATTAAAACGAGGATATAAAATTAGTAACGGCGGTTAATTATTCATTTCGGGCTAAGCAGCATTATAAACCAAAAATCTTTCAATGTTAAGATAAATATAGTAGTTGAAGCGGATGCAACCGCGTTTTGTTTTACAGCGTCTGATTATTTTAGATTTAATTATGCGATTTTCAAAAGCGATATTGCTGTTTACACTTCTAATTTTTAGCTTTTTAACTGCTTCGGCGCAAGATGACGACGTAATTAAGGTTGATTCTTCGATTGTTCGATTGAATGTCGGCGTAGTTGACCAGAAAGGCAGACCGATTACGAGTTTGAGCAAAGAGAATTTCACGGTTTACGAAGACGGCGTAAAACAAAACATCATCAGTTTTGAACCGACGGTTGCGCCGTTTTCGGTCGTGATGATTCTCGATATGTCCGGCTCGACGCTTGGTTTTCGGGAAACGATCCGCCAATCGGCTTTTCGCTTCGTTGACGCGCTCGCACCCGAAGACCGCGTGGCGGTTATTGAATTTTACGACAAAGTTAATTTGCGAAACGATTTCACGAACGACCGCAAAAAAATCGGCAACTCAATCGTTTCCGCCAACGGACGGGGCAAAACTCAATTATATAAAGCTCTCGATGTCGCGCTCGAAAAGCTCGCCGGTGAAGGCAAACGTCGCAAAGCAATCATCGTTTTGACCGACGGCGTTGACACTTCGGCGCGTGATATTGACCGGATTTTTCTCGAAAAATACAAAGACGCGGAACTTTCGACGGCATTAAAGCCGGAAACCAGCGAAATATTAAACCGCGTTTTGAATAAATCCGACGCGCAGGGCGTGACGATTTACCCGCTCGCACTGCCGACCGGCGACCCGTTCAAACTCGCCGACCCGACACCGATTCAGATTGCAATGTTTTCCGCCGCTCGAAATCGCCTCGAAATTTTGGCTAACAGAACCGGCGGAACGCTGAATACAATCAACCGGCTGGAAGAAATGGGCAAATTGTATGCGTCGGTTGCCGCCGACGTTCGCGCTTTATACACTATCGAATATCAGCCGGCAAACGCTAAACGCGACGGCAAATGGCGCGAGATAAAAATAGAAGTTAACAAACCTGAATTAATCTCGAAAACAAGACAGGGCTATTTTGCAAAGTGAGAAAATCACCGTGAAACTTGACACCCAAGCGCAACATTTGTAGTCTAATTATTCGCTTTATGCACTCGTAGCTCAGCTGGATAGAGTACTTGACTACGAATCAAGGGGTCGCAAGTTCGAATCTTGCCGAGTGTATTTCATATCTACAATAAAACCAATACGTTAGAAAGTAAAAAGACCAGCCGAAATGCTTGTCTTTTTTGCCTTGTGTGTCTATTGTGTGCCAACCTGAAAAACTATTATATTAACGTGAGTTAGAGATAAGAAAAGACACTAAAAGTAAGATATAATTAGGTTTACCAAACAAAATCATCAACTTGAGGAGTCTTTTCAATGGATAGATTAACAATTTTTTGTAAGACCCGCGACTTTTGCCGTCAATTTGAGCCGAAACTGAATCAGCAGTTACTGGCTGATGGAACTCGCCAGCGGAACAAACCGAGCCGGATGTCGAAAGCTGAGGTGATGACTATCGTCGCAAATGACTTTGGGAAATGTTGACGACCGCCGACCGGTGCCAAAAAACGCGCAATGTTTGTGGGGCAAACTGTTCGGCGATAAAGGTTACATTTCACAAATTTTGAGCGAGTTGTTGGGCGCAGAAAATGTGCAGTTGATCACCAAAGTGAAGAATGTGAAGAATAAATTCGTCAGCTTTTTCGATAAACTGCTGCTCAGAAAAAGAGCGATTATCGAGAGCATCGACAATCAGTTGAAAAATATCTCGCGAATTGAACACACCCGGCACCGCTCGGTGTGGAACTTTTACACGAATGTCGTGGCTGGTTTAATCGCTTACACTTATAGAAAATTTCTGCACGGGACAAAAACAATGTTAAAAGATATTTGAAAATAGAAAGCGGATGTGTTTTTGAGCTAAATTAGCTCTTAATATATGAAAAAAACACATCCGAATGCTTTGCAGCATTACGAGCAAATTTACCATTTGATAAGCGCAGAGTCGAGTTGTTAGCAGCTTTTTTGATTGCCATTTTTCAACAGAACACTTCAAATTTGGCGAGATTGGCAAATGTTTTAGACTTGTCAGCTAAGACGGAATCGAAATATCGGCGGCTCAAACGCTTTTTTACCGATGCGCCGATTGATTTGACGATTTTTGCCAAACTGATTATTGCGATCGTCAAACCCGACGGCAAATATATTTTGGCACTTGATCGCACCGAGTGGAAATACGGCGTGGTGTGGGTCAACATTTTGACGTTATCAATTGTGGTCGGAAACACTTCGATACCGTTCTTTTGGAAGACACTTGAATCGGAAAGGCAATTCCAACATTGGCGGAAAAACAGGCGATTATTGAGCGGTATATCGAAGTGTTCGGCATGGAAAATATCGAGTATTTTTGTGCTGACCGGGAGTTTGACGGGTATGGAATTCGTCAAATATCTGGATGAGAAAAGATTCCGTTTCGGCTGCGGGTGAAGGTTTCGATGCCGATCACCGATAAAAACGGGAAGCCGATGAAATGCGGGAAGTTGTTGCGGACATTAAAGATCGGCGAAAGTTACAAATTGCGGCGGGCGAGAAAATATGGCGGAGTGAAGGTTTATGTGGAAGTCGAAAGAGGACGCGATTCAAAAGAAAGCGTGATCGTCATTTCGTCGGAAAACAGCGGACAAATCTTGTTGGAATATAAGCAAAGATGGGCAATCGAAACGCTGTTTCAAAACCTGAAAAGTCGCGGATTCGAGATGGAAAAAACACATCTGACGAAAGCGGAGAAGATAGATAAGTTATTTGGAGTATTGGCGTTAGCGGCGGCGTGGGCAATCAAAACGGGCGAGTGGAAAGTGCGGCAAATCCGATTGAAATAAAAAAAAACGGGAGAGCGCAAAAAAGTATCTTCAGATTCGGATGTGAAATAATCCAAGAGGTATTTTTTGAACTCAAAAGATATTCAACGGTCAATATCTTTGAAATCCTAAGATGCTGATAAAACAGACGTTATCGCGTTTTGTCCCGAAAAAGAAAAAGAAACCGAATTTGCAGTTGAGAAAAGACTTAGCTTTAGCCTGATCTTATCTCGAACTGACGTTACATTAAAATGAAAATCCGTTTCTGCCTTGGAATCTAAAACATTCTTGAATTTTTTATATTAGCCGTAAGCCTGTTAAAATTATCTCTAACTAAACCCGAAAGGAGAATAAAATTATGTCCGACATCATAGAAGGTTCAGTCGTGAAATGTGCGTTCTGCCGAAAAGATACGAAAGTTACTTCCATCATCGAACACGAAGGCGAAACCGCTTATAATCTGGCTTGTTTTCACCGCAACACTTTCTGCCCTGATTGTCAGCAGATGGCGAAGGACGACAGCGATAATGTTCGAGAAGTCGTGAGATTATGCGAAACCTGTAATCCTGTTCTGGAAGATGAATAATTGTTTTTTGAGTTGAATTTTATGGACGATAAATATCAAATCAGCAAAAGCATAAGCCTGAAATGAAACAGGAAATGATTTAGCATCAAATCGAATAATTGGTGAAGCGTCGAGAGACAAAGAAACGAATCTAAAAGAGAAACAGGCTCTTAATGCGGAAACTACAAAATTATTTGCTCAGTATCGAAGGCTTAAATTGTATTTCCAGCCAAAAACAGATTTTAGAGAAACTGCTTAATCGAATCAAGCTCATCGTCAATCAAATAATCTGTGCTATCCTTAATTCAAGGATGCCAAACCCTAAACTCTGCTTAAGTGAAAATCGAAAGATGAATAACTACAGCAGAGTTTTTTTCTAAAAATGAAAGCTATAAACTATTGACAAGTTTTATTTACTGAGCAGAATTAACATTAGAATATATGAATCGAGCTAAAATCTTTATAGTTTTTGTTTTTCTTTCGGCTTTTTCCGTTGGTGCCTTAGCACAGGACATTCAATTTCCTAATGAATTAAAAGGTTATGAGTTTTTTGGAAATGGAAGACTCAAAGATTTGAAGTTAGCAAGTTCGACAAAAGGGGATGTAGTAAAAATATTTGGGAAGGAGTGTATTAAATTATGCGATTACGATAAAGATTGGATTATCAAATTTCACTACTTTGATAACTGGACTTACAAAAGTTCTAAACAGAATTTTGTTTCTTCACCTGAATTTGCAGGAAAACTTTGGGTAATTGAAATTCTTCCTAAAACATCAATATCTTATTCTGCCTTTGATTTTCCAAAATCTTTTGCTAGAACTTACGGATTTGTCACAGGACAATTAGATAAAAAAGTAACCTTAAAATCTGCTTTAAAAGATACAAATGGTCTAACATACATTTTCGACAATGAATTCAGTGATGTTGAATCTCTTAAATCCGCAAACCTACTTGCAGTCCGATACGATGTGCCTAAAGAAATTGATAAAAAGGCTTGGATACCAGTTCAGGAAGAGGAAAAGTAGATATAGAATTAGCAAGTTTCATTTGATGTAAAACAAAATTTTATCCACGAAAATACCGACCGCTCCAACCAAATCTGTTGACCGTTCATCTATTAATCCAATGAAAATCAAAATCAATGTTTATCTGACCATATTATTTTGTCTGTTTTTGTCTTTAGCAGTTTCGGCTCAAAAGATCGGCAAACCGACTATTACGCCAACCGTGGCGACCGCTGACCAGAAACAGCTTATTAACGAGGGCATCAAACTCCACGACCAAAAGCAGTATGACGATGCCATCAAAAAATACGAGCAGGTTTTGAAAGAGAATCCGAACAACGACGAGGCTCTTTACGAATTAGCCTTGTCTTACTACAACAAAAAGGATTTGAAGAATGCCAGCGAAACGGCGTATAAACTCATACAATATAAGTCGAATTTAGGTATACTCGGCTACGGTTTAATTGCCAATACTTTGGACGATGCGGGCAAACCTAAAGAAGCCATTGAAATTTATCAAAAGGCTATCAAGCAGTTAGAAGACGACAAAACATTTCAAACGCATCTTTCCAGTCTCTATTTTAATTTGAGTATTACTTATTACAGGCAGAAATTATACAAGGAATCGCGTGAAGCGTCGAAAAAAGCGGTTCAGCTGGACTTCAATTATCCAAGTCCGAATTACTTGTTGGCAGTGGTTCTTCAAGGAACGAAATATAAAGTTCCTTCAATGCTCGCCGCCGCCCGTTTAATTTCCTTAGAAACAAATACCGAACGATCCAAACAATCGGCGGCTATTTTTATGGACGTTTTAACCGCTAAAAAGGATGAGAAAACGGGAAATATCAATATCTTTCTCGATTTGAATGCTCCGAAAGATGAAGGCGATTTCGGAACTTATGATTTCATTTTAGGAACTTTAACAAGCGTCAAGGCAGAAAAGGACAAAGATAAGACGGAGAATGAGATTTTCGCCGATGCGGTTGATACGGTAATTTCTCTTCTTGAAGAAGATAAAAAGCTGAAATCAACATTTGTCGGAAAAACTTATGTGCCTTATATGGTTGAGATGAAAAAGAAGGGATTTTCCAAAACTTTTGCTTATCTGGTATTACAGCAAAGCGGCAACAAAGAAGCCCTAAAATGGTTGGTTGAAAATGAGCAGCAAAATATTAATTTCCAAAAGTGGGCGAGAAGTTATCAACTGCCGCAATAACTGAAAATTTACACGAGTAATTAAAGTTCAAGTTCAAAATAAAAAAGGAGAGAGAAAACCAGGTTTTTCCTCTTTTTTATTTTTATAAATGCCTTTAAGAAGCCTTAGATTGCGTTTCATACATCGGAAGAATTTTAGATAAGGATTCTTACAAAGTCAGTAAACTCGTAAACTTATCCGGTAACGATTCGCCCGCATTGATCAAAGAAATTAATTGAGAAAAATCAAGGAAAAAATAAAACCTCTGCCATCTACAAAACTTACAGAACTTGATTAAATTCAGTCAGAATTGAAAGATCGGATTTGGCTAAGAATCCAGTTAAATAAAGCATATTCAAACTAAAGTAAAGAAAAGAAAAAAAGCCGTTTAGCTCTACGAATCAATGGGTCGTAAGTTCGAATCTTGCCGAGTGAATTCATTTTAATCCAATAAATAAGGGCATTTTGCTTGAATCAAGCGAGACGCTTTTTCTCGTGTTTCCGCGCGGAATGTCAGTTGGTTTTCGGCATTAATCCTGGAAAATCAGTGCATCTGCAAAAGCTATCCGACATTTGTTTCGGAAGACCAATATTCCCAGAAACTGTTGCCTTCGTCGCCGTGCAGATCAATACAATTGCCGCCGACAAAATAGACGCGAACAATTGTTTGGCTGATCCGCTCAACCACTGTAATGTGATCTTCAAAGATTATGTAGTTTTCCAATGCGGTTCTTTTGCCCATAAATTAAAGACCGAACTGAGTTTTGCTGATCATTTTATCGTTTTGAAACATACAACTGATATTATTTTTGCCGTTTTTCCATTGATACATTGACATTTTGTAACCGGGATTGTCGCCCTCGCTGATCAGCTTGCCGTCGGAACCGATGATCTTCTTGATTTCGGCGACGGTCATACCTTTAGCGAGTTTATTGAAGTTCTCAATCGTCACTCCCGCCGCGCCGGTGTCGGTCACATTCGGGTTTTGAGCGGCGGTCGGCGTAATTGGCGGCGAAGCGTTCGCCGCTTCGCTGACCGCGACCTTTGTGTTTTGTGCGGCAACGTTTGCGTTTTGGGTAGAATTCTTTTCGCAGCCAATTGAAAAGAAGATAAATATTGCCGGAATTGCCAGTAAAATAGGATTGGTTTTTATCATAATTTATTCGATTAATTTCAGTTCTTCCGAATCGAAACGGATTTTTTTTGTTTGTTCAGCCGGGCTTTGCCAAGTTTATAGTCCTTAGAAAATCTTTGACTATCCCTGCCGCACTTTTCTTTGACTCGAATGTATCAGTCGCCCAGACGACGGCGATTTGTTCGTTTTAACGTAAAATAGTGAAAGACAGTGTTTTCATAATTTATTTGGCGGCACCACATCCAAATTGAAACATCTCCGTCGGGCGTGGCGGGAACATTACTCAGCTATTGACTGTCAATAAAATATACTTTCCCGACCAATTCACCGTGTTTATCTTAACGTGAGTTCGGGATAAGAAAAAACTCCAAAGACAAGATATAATTAGGTTTACCAAACAAATTCATCAACCTAAGGAACCTTTTCAATGGATAGATTAACAATTTTTTGTGAAATTGACGATTTCTGTCGAGAATTTGAACCGAAATTGAATCAACAGTTGTTGGCTGAGGGAATTCACCACCGAAACAAACCAAGCCGGATGTCGAGAGCCGAAGTGATGACAATCGTCGTTCTTTTTCACGCGAGCGGATGCGCGTAATCTGAAACAGTTTTATACGAAAGTAGTATGTCAGTATTGGGACATGGATTTTCCCGACCTTATCAGTTATAACCGATTTGTCGAATTGCAGCGAGATTCGTTGGTTTTGCTCGGAGCTTTGATATAGGCTCGCTTTAGAGAATTGTTCCAGGGTGTCACTTATGGATTCAAAGAAAAGGCGGTCAAGGTTTGTTCGCTTTTCGAGCCGATGACACCTAATGTCATCAATGTAAACAGGGTTATCGGCTTCAACATATTATTCTTCCTCGTTAGAGTACGAATCAAACTTTTCTGACGGGCTCATTGTTATACATTTCGCCTTATTGGTTAATTATTTAACGCTTCCTGACAAAGTTCTGTCCGCAGATAATTGCGGACAATATAATATTTCGGCAACAGCCGCGCTGGATTAAAAAAGCCGCGAGTTTTAATTCTCGCGGCTTTCGATTCGTGTATTTTTAGTAGCGTCGGTGTGGTGGGCGAACGACTCATTTTCGAATAACGGCGAATGTTGCCGTCGAGTTTAATCCGCACCTAAGCAGCAAAAGCGTTTGCCGTCTCGATAGTTGATTTAAGGTAAATAAGCCGCCGGCACAGGCACATCGGTTGACGCGCCGAACGCTGTTCCGAGAACCGAATTGTCCGCGCTTCGCAAAGCGTACCAGGTTCCGGCGCGGAAAACGGCGACATCGGTTTTACCGTCGTTGTCATAATCAGCCGGAACAGGTTTGTCACCGTTTTGTCCGAATTGACTGAAAACAAATGCGCCGTTCAAACTGTTCAGACGGTACCAAACGCCATTCGACGGACGGAAAACCGCCACATCAGCTTGACCGTCGCCGTCATAATCGCCGACAGTCGGAATGTCGCCGGCGGTTCCGAAACCGACCGACCGAAATCCGCCGTCTGAGCTGCGCAGGTAATACCACGTTCCGTTGCGGTAAACAGCGATATCGGATTTGCCGTCGCCATCGAAATCTGCGAGCAGCGGCACGTCGCCCGATTGTCCGAAAGCGACAGCGGAGAATGTGATATTTCCGGGCTGAATCGGATTCGAATAAAGAATATACCAGGTGCCGTTTGACGGTCGGAAAACCGCGATGTCGGCTTGACCGTCGCCGTTAAAATCGCCGGGACGCGGCAAATCTTCAGCCGCACCGAACTGCACGCCGCGCACTTGATTGTTTGAAGATTGATAAATATACCAGATGCCCGAAGACGGGCGATAAACGGCGACATCGGTTTTGCCGTCGCCGTCGTAATCCGCCGGAACAGGCTTGTCGGTCGCCGCGCCGAACGTAATTCCGCTAAAGGCATTTGAAAAACTGTCGAGATAATACCAAGTTCCACCGCGAAACACCGCGACTTCAGTTTTGCCGTCGTTATTGAAATCACTGAACGTGCCTCCGTTGCGGAACGATGTTTTAAGCTGCGTAACAACGGCGCGTGAAGTTGTATAGTCGCCGCCGACGCTGCCTGCCGTGACGATTTTGCCGTTCGGACGAATTGAAATTCCGCCGAAATTAATTCTTTGATCCGAGCCTGGATTTACCGGAAAAGGTGTAGTGTATCTGCCGTTTGATAAAATGCCGCGCACACTCAGACTGTCGGCGACATCTTCGCGCAGCCGCGCAAAAGAGCGGTCAAGCGAGCCGTTGGCGTTAAAGCGAACGATGTTTCCGTTGTTCGTCGTGCCGATGATTTTGCCGTCGTGCTGTGTTTTCAAAGTGCCGATCCAGAAAGTGTCAATGCCCGTGTTGCCGTTCGTGTTGTCGAAAACGATTCTGCCGTTCGTGCCGAATGTCGTGTCAACCGTTAAATCGCCGTTGTAGCGAACGAGCGTCGGCGTGCCGAATTGACTAAAACCGCCCGTTTGTCCGCCGATTAAAATCTTGTTACTGCGGAGCATTGTTATCGCCCGCGCGCTTCCGCCCGCATTGACATCCGTTTCGAGAAAACCACCGCCCGAATTACCGCTGAAAACCTGCCATCTGGTAGCGGAGAAAACCGCCGGATTGCTGGAGACCAAAGTTCGGTGTTGACCGACGGCAACGTAATCGCCGTTCGAGAGCAAATCGCCGTCATTAATCAGTACTTCGCCCCAACCGTCGGTCGAATTTCCGCTGGTATCAACGAGCGAGGTTATATTCTGCAAAGCACCGCTGCCTGAATAGACGGCGACGAAACCCTTGACTCGCCCACCGCCGTTACTCGTGCCGCCGGCAATATCATCTCGACTGTTGCCGAAAACAAAGATTCTGCCGTCCGGCGCGATCTGAATTTTGACCGGATAGCCGCCACTGTTAAAGGTATTGGTAAATGGAGAAATTAAGTTTGTTCCCGTATAAGTCCAAACCTTTCCCGCGTCCATCGTGTATGAAGTAACGGTATTGCCTAACCGCCGCGTTACCGTATTGCCGCCGAAACTCGTGTCGAGCGTTCCGTCTTGATTGTAGCGAACCAGACACAAGTCACTGCCCAGCGGAAGCTGCGTATTCGGGTCGGACGCACCGTTGACGACGCACCCTGAGGCAAGAATTATTTTACCGTCCGCAGGCTGCACTTTCATCGTGTATATCGGATTGTTCGATCTATCGCCTAAACCCGCACCCCAACGATAAAAAGTCGTGCGGGCTTCACCATTTGATCCGAAAGAAGTATCAACCGAACCGTCGGCATTTAAACGCCGCACGAAAAAATCGCTGGTATAATCTCCCACTCCGTTACTGCCAATGTATGCGAGAGTTATATTACCGGCAACAATAATTTTGCCGTTGGCAAGAACTTCGCCGATTCCGAAACCGCGTGACTTATCGCCCTGACCCGAAGGTATCGGCAATATTGGAAAAGCATCCTGATAAATGCCCGTGTTGTTTGTTCCCCAAGTAGTGTCCAAACCGCCCTGCTGCGCCAAAGCCGATTGTCCGAATGCCAAAATCACCAAAATCAAAATCGAAAAAGTTACGTTTAATTTATTTTTCATTTTCTTACCTCAATCTGAAATAAAGTTTGTCCTTTGTATCTAATTGCGGAAAGCCGTTTGAAAAACGGACATTCTGAAAAAAAATAATTTCGAAAAAGTAGTCGTGCAGATAAATTTTGAAAGTTTCCACGAACAGTTATACTTGTTGCGCCCGTCACCGACATTGCCAAAAACTCCCGTCCATTTTGCCCGGTTGATAGCAAAAGGCACCAAGGTTCTAATTCTACGTTTTGATTTGAAATCTTGAGATAACGTGAGCAAATGCGATTTTTTGAATAATAAATCTTTTTAATCGATGTTTAATATTGATGGCATAACGCTTGCAAATAGCTTTTTCGCCTTGCTTCTTAATTTGAAGTAATCCCTTAAAAATACTTTCCAATTCACCGGCAATTTACTTGAATAAATTCTGCTCCTCCGCAAAATTTCGATTCCCAGTCGAATATTGCAAACTTCTTTAAATCCGATAAAAACCACTATGAGAAATATCTTCCTGAAACAGACGCGGCAAAAATCTATTTGTAATCTGACGGCTTTTTTGTTGACGTGTTTGGTAATCACGCTGATTTGCTCGGCGGAAGCGGCGGCGCAAACTATTGTGAAAATATATCCGAAAGTGATTCGTCTCGATAAAGGAAAAACCAGAACCATCACGGCGACGGCTTTCGACGCGGCGGGAAATTTTATGCCGAATCAGATTTACACTTATTCGGTTATTTCCGGAAACGCGTCAGCGGCGGCAATTAACAAAAATGTCGAAGGAAATACTGAGGATAACAATTCAAGATATTCCAGGAATCTCGGCGAAATAACCGGTCTGGCGGCAGGGCAAATTGCGGTTACGGCGAGCCTTAACGGTGTCAACAGCAGTCCGGCAATCGTCACGATTGTTGATCCGGCGGCAATTCCTTTAGCCGTTGTCAAAGGAGATAACGAAGCGGAAAACGGCAGCACGATTCGTGTTCAAATCGGCGAAGTAGTCGAAGTCAATGCTGAATCTTCGCAGGGCGTTAATCTGGCTGAATGGTTTTGGGGCGACGGCGACCGCACGAACGATTTGCTTTCAGCCGTTCACGCGTATTTGAAAGCCGGAACTTATCAACTTAAATTACGTGTGACGAACAGCGGCGGGCAATCAAGTGAAAGCAGCGTTTCCGTCATTGTCACCGATCATCCGGCTCCAACCAGAATTTTGAATGCGAGCAATTTAACCGAATTGCTCAACGCTTATAATCAATGCATCGGGGGCGAACATATAGTTATACCGGCAGGAACGATTTTGCAGGGAAGTATCGAGCTTCCGGCACGGAATTTTAGGGATTACGTGACGATTCGTTCAAGCGCGGCGATGCCTGATTTAGCTGTTCGCGTCAGTCCGCAGCAACCGGGTTTAGTCGTTTTTCGCGGAACCTACAGCAACGAAGTTCCGGTGACGATTAAAAACCGCGCTGGAAAAATCAAATTTTCAGGAATCAAGTTCGAGCCTTTTCCGGGAACGCCGGATTATGTGGCGAATTATTATTTGCTTCAAATCGGTGAAGCCTTCGGTCAAAGCGTTCCCGAAGATAATCCATCTAAAATAATACTTGAACACTGCGTTATTAATCCGCCGGACAATGTTCAGGTCGTACACGCCATTCTCAACGACGGCTACAAAGTTTCGATTCTCTCATCGTGGCTCGGAAACATTAAAACTTACGGCAGTCAGGACAGTCAGGCGATATTCGGGTTGGACGGTCGGGGCGCACACGTTTATAACAACACGTATTTTGAAGCGGCTTCGGAGAGCATCATTTACGGCGGCTCCAACAATCGGATTGACGGAATGGTTCCGACCAATATCGAATTTCGCCGCTGTTTTTTTACCAAAAGATTAAGCTGGCGAACGAATATTACGAACAGCGTCGGCGATACGATTAATGCCAAAAATTTGTTTGAAACCAAAAACGCCCGCCGAATGTACGTCGAAGGTTCGGTTTTTACTAATCATTGGGATGCACTGCGTTCGCAGTATAACGCGATTACATTGAAATCATCCGCCGACATACCCAACAGCGGACAAGGTGTTCCGTGGGCGGTAAGCGAAGATATTGTTTTTGAAAACAATCGTCTATCACACATTAACGGCGGTTTTACTGTTGTGCGCGACGCGCCTTACGGCAGCATTAGTTTCGATACGTTAAAGCCTCAACATATAAAATTGCTCAATGTTTTGTTTGACGATATGACAATCGGACGCTGGGGAGACAACCGAACCTGGGCGTTTTACACCAATGGCGTAGATGATTTTCGTATCGAACACGTTTCGATTATTGATTCGATTGACACACTTGACCAGCCTAAAGAAACGGCGATGGTAATAAGTTCGGTCAACAGCTTGCGGCTCGAAATCCTGAATTCCATTATTCCGCTCAATTTATATGGAATCAGCAATAGCTGCGCCGAAGGCAAAGGAAGTTTGAATGTCACAACCGCCAGATGGTTCGATCCGGCGACGCACAGCAGTTGCGCGGCGCGAACAGGCGAATACGGCAGCAGTTGGGCGATGACGGGGAATATCCTTCCGACAATGCGCAGTTCGCACAATGCCAACGCTTACCCGCTCAATAATTATTTTCCGCAAAATTACGCGGGAATGAACATGCAGTCATATCGCCGCTGTGCGGATTCGTGGCAGGCTGATCCGTGTGAAAGCAATGTTGCTGATTTTACTTTACGCGCTGATTCCGCATACAAAAATAAGGCAACAGATGCGACCGATCCGGGAATTAACGCTGTTTTGCTAACCGATAGATTAAGCTGCACTTCAGGCGGCGACACTCGCAGCTGCATCTCGGGAGGAATCATCATAAATCCGACACCAACGCCTACACCGGCTGCAACCCCAACTCCGAATACAACCCCGACTCCGACACCAATTCCAACTGTTACGCCGACACCGACACCGACACCGACCGCACAAACAGGTTCTTTTCCCGGACCGTTGGCGAAGTCGCTGCCTGGAATAATCGAAGCCGAAAATTTTGATCGCGGCGGCGAAGGCATCGCTTATCACGAAATATTGGGTTCGACCGGCAGCGGGATTTATCGAACTCAGCCGACCGAATCGGTTGATATTCAAGCGCGAAATGCTGCTTCGGGCGGTTTTGATCTGATGGAAGCTTGCGCCGGAGAATGGACGGCTTACACGGTAAATATTCGTCGCGCCGGAACTTATAATTTAAATGTTCGCTATGCGTCAGAATTTCGTGACGGGACTTTTCACATCGAAGTTGATAATCAAGCCGTCACCGACTCGATAAGAGTTATTCCGACGGGAAATTGGGGAGCTTTTCGCAATCTTTCGCGCCGCGTAAATCTGCCTGCCGGACAGCACATTTTGAAATTGGTCGTTGATACGAACTCGGTCAATCCGCAGACGAATCAAGTTTCCGACGTTGCCGCAAATTTTGATTCGCTAATCATTCGCGCCGCGCAATTTGATTTTGACGGCGACGGCGCGGCAAATCCGGCGATTTTTCGACCTTCAAACGGCTTGTGGTATTTCGGTACGCGGAATGGTTTATTGTTGTCAGCCCAACAGTTCGGAATTTCTTCGGATCGTCCGGTCGCCGCGGATTATGACGGCGACGGTAAAACCGACATCGCCGTTTACCGGGTCGGCGTTTGGTATTATCTGAAAAGCTCGAACGGAACTTTTTCAGCCGTCAGTTTAGGAATGGCGGGCGATATACCGCTGCCGGGCGATTACAGCGGCGACGGATTGGCGGATTTTATGGTTTTCCGACCGTCAAACGGCATTTGGTATCAGCTAAATAGTGAAACATACACTTTCAGCGCGGTAAATTTCGGTATGTCAACCGACCGTCCGATTCCGGCGGATTACAACGGTGACGGCGTGACCGATATTGCTCTATATCGCCCAAATACCGGCACCTGGCTCATCTTTTATAATCAGGCGAACTATGAAACTGCGTATCAAAGTATCAATTTCGGATCGGCGGAAGATATTCCGGCAATCGGTGATTATGACGGCGACGGGCAAACGGATATTGCCATTTTCCGACCGTCGAACGGCATCTGGTATTTGCAACAAAGCCTTTTAGGATTTGCCGCCTTCAGGTTCGGAATGCCAACCGATGCACCGACACCGGCAGATTACGACGGCGACGGCAAAACCGACATTGCCGTTTTTAGAAACGGAATCTGGTATTTACAGCAAAGCACGAATGGGTTTACCGGATTTACCTTCGGCATCTTGAATGACAAACCAATTGCCAGCGCGGTGATTGTGCAATAACTTTTGTAAATTGAAAAATCTCAGAGGAACTTTTCGTCTGAAACAAACGCCTTGACTAAATTGCTTTCCAGTCAATGCGTTTGTTTCACTCTTCATCAGCCCGCAATTTTTCCAGTACGGAAAAATCTTCGAGCGTCGTCGTGTCGCCTGCGATTTGGTTTCCGGCGGCGAGTTCGCGCAGAAGTCTTCGCATGATTTTTCCGCTTCTTGTTTTAGGTAAAGTGTCGGTAAAACGAATGTCGTCGGGTTTGGCGAGCGAGCCGATTTCTTTGGCGACGTGGGCGCGGAGTTCGTTTTTCAATTCTTCGCTGCCTTGTCGCCCGCCTTCTAATGTGACGAACGCGGCGATTGCCTGACCTTTTAATTCGTCGGGTTTGCCGACGACGGCGGCTTCGGCGACCGCTTCGTGCGAAACGAGTGCGGATTCAATTTCCGCCGTGCCGAGCCGATGACCGCTGACGTTTATCACATCGTCAACTCTGCCCATAATCCAGAAATAACCGTGTTCGTCGCGCCTCGCGCCGTCGCCAGCGAAATAAACGCCGGGAATTTCCGACCAGTAAGTTTTTCTATAGCGTTCGTCGTCGCCCCAAATTGTGCGGAGCATCGAAGGAAACGGTTTGGTGACGACCAGATAACCGCCTTCGTTCGCGCCGACGGATTTTCCGGCTTTTGTTTGGATGTCAATCAGAATTCCGGGAAACGGACGAGTCGCGGTTCCGGGAACAGTCGGCGTTGCGCCCGGAAGCGGCGAAATCATTGCCGCGCCGGTTTCGGTTTGCCACCACGTATCAACAATCGGACATTTCTTTTTGCCGATAATCGTGTGATACCACATCCACGCTTCGGGATTGATCGGCTCGCCGACCGTTCCGAGAAGCCGCAAACTGGATAAATCGTGTTTCAAAGGAAATTGTTCGCCCCATTTGATAAAAGCGCGAATCGCGGTCGGCGCGGTGTATAAAATATTGATTTTGTGGCGTTCGACGATGCGCCAGAATCGGTCGGGTTCGGGATGATTCGGTGCGCCTTCATACATAAAAACGGTCGCGCCGTTCGCCAGCGGTCCGTAAACGACGTAAGAATGTCCCGTCACCCAGCCGATGTCGGCGGTACACCAATAGGTATCTTCGTCCTTTAAGTCGAAAATCCATTTTGAAGTGATATAAGTCTGCGTTAAATAACCGCCGGTCGTGTGCAAAATGCCTTTCGGTTTGCCGGTTGTGCCGGATGTATAAAGAATAAAAAGCGGATGTTCCGAATCGAGTTCTTCGGCGGGACAATCGTCATTGACGGTTTCCATCAATTCGTGCCACCAATAATCGCGCCCGATTTTCATATTGACTTTCGAGCCGGTGCGCCGAAAACAACGACATTTTCGACGCTCGGACATTCGACGACGGCTTTATCAACCACTTCTTTCAGTTTAATTTCCGCGCCGCGCCGATAACCGCCGTCTGCGGTCACGATTAATTTGCATTCGCCGTCGTTCACGCGGTCACGAATCGCGTCCGCCGAAAATCCGCCGAAAATCACCGTGTGCGTCGCGCCGATTCGGGCGCAGGCAAGCATCGCAATCGCCAATTCGGGAACGAGCGGCATGTATAACGCCACGCGGTCGCCGATTTTTACGCCGCTTTTCTTCAACACGTTGGCAAATTTCGACACCTGCCGGTGCATCTGCTGATAAGTCAAAGTCCTCGTTTCGCCCGGTTCGCCTTCCCAGATGATCGCCGCTTTGTTTTTGCGCCACGTTTCCAGATGTCTGTCCAGACAATTATATGCGGCGTTGATTTTGCCGCCGCCAAACCATTCGGCGTGCGGTTCTTCCCACTTTAAAACCGTGTCCCACTTCTTAAACCAATGCAAACTTTCCGCCACGCTCGCCCAAAACTCTTCGGGATTTTCGGCGGCTTTATTGTAAATTTCCTCGTATTCCGCAAAACTTTTGATATGCGCGCTGGCGGCAAATTCAGCAGGCGGCGGAAAAATTCTCGTTTCCTGTAAAGTTGACTCGATGTTTTTTTGAGTTTCTGCCATATTTTTTATCTCGGATCTAATAGCGCGAATATATCATTTCAAACGCATTTTTGGCTAAATCAATGACCCGGAACTTGAATTTTACAAAGGTCTTTCGTTCGGCGCAGTTTCATTGAATTCGTCCCACATTCGGATGTGATTTGTTTCCTTCAGCATAATCGACCCGATCACGAATGTAATCGCCGCGACAATCATCGGATAATACAATCCGGCGTAAATATTTCCCGTAAAGGCACAGGCAAAAAGCCCGATAGTCGGCAATAATCCGCCGAAAACGCCGTTGCCGATGTGATATGGCAGAGACATTGACGTGTAACGAATTTTCGCCGGAAACGATTCGACCAGATAAGCCGCGATTGGCGCGTAAACCATTGTCACGAAAATCATTTGGATAAAAACGAGCAAAACCAGTATCGGAACATTCGGCACAGCGGCGAGCGCGGGCAGCGCGTCGGCGGTCACGGGCGTGAGTTTCGGTTCACCCGTAATTTTGTCGGGAATTGACTGAATATGATCCACGTTATTTCCGGCGAAATACTGCATTCCGTGATAAATCGGCAAATATCCGATAACCGCCAAAAGACAGCCCGCCATCATAATCTTTTTGCGTCCGATTTTATCCGAGAGCCAGCCGAAAAAAACAAACAGCGGAAGTGCCAAAATTATCGCTGAAACAATGATGTAATTTGCCGTTGTCTCGGGAATTTTCAACACGGTCTTCATATAAAACAACGCGTAAAATTGTCCCGTGTACCAGACAACTCCTTGTCCGGCGGTCGCGCCGAAAAGCGAAATCAAAACTCGGCGGCGATTTTCGGGGTTGGCAAACGCGTCGTAAATCGGTTTCGCCGAAGCCATTCCGGTTGCTTTGATATGCTGGAAAATCGGCGATTCCTTCATTTTCAAGCGAATGTAGAGCGACGCGAGGACGAGCAGAATCGAAATCATAAACGGAATGCGCCAGCCCGCCGTAAAACTATCCGCGCCAAACGCTTCTTTGCTCATCGAATTTTGCAGTCCGAGCATTACCGCCAGTGAAAGCAGCAATCCGAATGAAGCCGTAATCTGGATAAAACTCGTGTAAAATCCGCGTTTTTCGTCCGGGACGTGTTCGGCGACATAAACCGTCGCGCCGCCGTATTCACCGCCGAGAGCCAAACCCTGCAAAACGCGCACGAGAATTAAAGCGATTGGCGCAGCCCAACCGATCTGGCTGAAAGTCGGCAAAAATCCGACCGCCGCCGTCGAAAAGCCCATAATCAAAAGCGTCACCAAAAACGCGTATTTTCTGCCGACCAGATCACCGATTCGTCCGAAAAACAACGCGCCGAACGGACGCACGATAAAGCCGACCGCAAAGGTCAGCAAATACATAATCAGAGCGAACGTATCGTTTCCCGGCGGATAAAAAAGCGGCGAAATAATCGTCGCCAGACTTCCGAAAATATAAAAGTCATACCATTCGATCACCGTTCCCGCGCTCGACGCGCCGATCACCTGCCAGATTTCGCGGGTGCTGAAACTTTTATGCGGAGTTTTCAAATTATCTGCGGACGCTGCCATTTAATTTATCCTTAGAACTCAAATGTTTACTGTTAAATTAACTTTCTGAAAATTAGTGTAATCGAATTTCAGTGATTCGGAATTGCGCGGGTTTGAGAATCAAACGGTTTCATGGTTATTCTGAAAAAAATTCGGTTGGGCAATTTATTGAACTTGAAGAGTTTAGTTTTTCCGGGATTGAATATTTCGGTTGTGAGAATTTCATTTCGCTAATGCTGTATAAAAAATTCTCACAACCGAAATATTCATTAAACTTTGGCGAACAATCCTTTTTCCGCCAGACGTTTGAAAATGCGGCTTTTATCAATAAAATTAACCGCGCCGGTTTTAACGTCATAAGTCGCGCCGCAGATTTCGATTTCTTCCTTACTCCACATTTCGGCGAGAATCTGGCTGCGCTGCAAAATCTGCTCAACTGAAAATGCGATGTTGATATCTGTCACTTTGGTAACGAATTCATCGTTTGACGAACTGCGATTTTCCAAAACGGTTTTTTCTGATTCGACCGCCGCCTGAATTTTATGCAGAAGCTGCGTGATGTGTCCCGATTCGACGTAATCACAAGCCGCTTTAACCGCGCCGCAGTTTGAATGTCCGAGAACGACAATCAGCTTCGCGCCCGCGTGTTTACAGGCGTATTCGAGACTTCCGAGAACGTCGTCGCTGACGACATTGCCCGCGACGCGCGCGCTGAAAACGTCGCCCAAACCGATGTCGAAAATCAATTCGTTCGACACGCGCGAATCAATACAGCCGAGAATCGCCGCCATCGGAAATTGATGTTTCGCCGTCAGCTTAACCTGATGATTCAAATCTTTGGTTGTCACGTCGCCTTTGCAAAAACGCTGGTTGCCGCGTTTTAAGATTTCTAAAACTTCCGGCGGCGTGAGGTTTTTCTGCATTTCTTCGGTCAGAACCTGCACGTATTTTACGTGGTCAGCCATTTTATATTCGTCTTTGAAACCGATCAAACTCAAATTAATATTGCGTTCAGGCGCGACGATACGAAATTCTTCAATCGTTTCGAGAACGTCATAATCTATAAAATCGCTATTCGTCGCGTCAATCACCATTTCCGAGTCGTTCGGAATTTGGTCGAGCGTGTTTTGAATCGAAGGTTTGTTGAAAAACGAAACCTGCGGCGAAAGTTCGAGCCGAATTATCTCGCCGGTGTGATAATCGGTTTTGACGAAATCGAACGGGTTGCGAAAATTGCTCATTAAGATAAAGAACAAACTAAACGCCAGACCGATGCCGATCCCCAAAAGCAAATCCGTGAAAACAATTGCCAGAACCGTCACGATAAACGGCAGAAACTGATTCCAGCCGCGTGAATACATATCCTTGAAAATCGAAACTTTGGCGAGTTTATAGCCGGTTAAAATCAGAATCGCGGCAAGACTCGAAAGCGGAATCATATTCAGAAAATTCGGAATCGCAAACGCGCAGATTAAAAGCAAAACGCCGTGAAAAATCGCCGAAACTTTGCTGACCGCGCCCGAATTGATATTCGCCGAACTGCGGACGATAACCGAGGTAATCGGAATTCCGCCGATCAAACCGGAAAACGTGTTGCCGATGCCCTGCGCGAAAAGCTCACGGTTCGGCGGCGATTGCCGTTTATGCGAATCGAGTTTGTCGGTCGCCTCCAAATTCAAAAGCGTTTCGAGTGATGCGACGAGCGCGAGCGTGAAGGCGATTTTCCACATATTGACGTTGGTAATCGCCGAAAAATCCGGCGCGGTGAACAGCCCGAAAAATCCGCGCGCATCTGTGCTGACCGGCAAATTCACCAGATGCTCCGGCAAAACCGCTAAGGATGGAAATAAAACGTTAAAAAGTTGATTCAGCCCGATTCCGAGCGCGACGACGATCAGCGGCGCGGGCAATAAATTAATTTTCTTGAGCGGAGTTTTATCCCAAACGAGCATAACCGCGACCGACAGCAGACAGATAATCGTCGAGCCGGGCTGAATGCTCGAAAACGCAGTCAGAATCGCGCTGAAGGTGTTTTCGTTGTTGAGTTGATAAAACGAAAAATCGCCAATCGCGTCTGCGTCGTAGCCGAAAGCGTGCGGAATCTGCTTCAAAATCAGAATTATTCCGATTGCCGCGAGCAGTCCTTTGATGACGTTCGACGGCATAAAATCAGCAACCGCACCGGCTTTGAAAATGCCCAAACCGATCTGCAAAATTCCGGCGATAACAACCGCCAGCAGAAATACTTCAAAATTATTCAGCGTCAAAATCGCTGACAGCACAATCGCCGAAAGTCCCGCTGCCGGACCGCTGACGCTCGTGTGCGAACCGCTCAATGCGCCGACCAGAATTCCGCCGACCATACCCGAAATAATGCCGGAAAACAGCGGCGCACCCGAAGCCAGCGCGACACCCAGACACAGCGGCAGCGCGACCAGAAAAACTACCAAACCGGCTGGCAAATCATATTTGAAATTACTTAAACTTATAGAATTAATACTCATTAAACTCCTTGAAAATAAAAAATTAGGCGCGATAAATGCTCGAACCTGACGGATGCAAAAATAAAAATCAAGTCTAAATTGTGACAAACCAATACCCATCTGTAAAGATTTAGCGGCAAAGTTAAATTTTTTGTAACATTCAAAAGGAGATTTTTCGCGGTTTGAGAAATGCTTTAGAGGTACTGAAAAATATAACGAAGCACTCTTTAAGTGCGTCCTTTGCCGTTTGATCGGTCGGTGTATTCGCCGATTTACCGCGTCGAACATTCAACTGGTTTCGGTGGTATTCAAAGTGTCGATGCAAGATTTCGTTTTCTGCGGCGTTCCCAAAAACGTAGCGGCTTTCCCGTTGATTTAAAAGTGAAAGCTAGTTTGAAATTTAAAATTAGAGTAAGATGTGAGCGCGACGTGAGCCATTTCCCCGAATTCGCGCTCAAAACGAATCGAGCGAAAGGAAATTCCCAAAAATATGAAACGACTGATTTCTTTAACATTGATTTTATCCGTTTATCTCGGCTTGATTGCGCCAATCGGCAGCCATCTGGTGTCGGAAGCGAACGCGCAGAAAACGAGTGGAAAAACTACTAAAGCAATTATGAATCAAACACTGCCCAACGGATTGCAGTTTCGCCTCTCGGAAGGCGCGGAAGGCGCAGAAACGCGCGAAAAACAATTGCCGGCGAAAACCGATCTGCTTTCTGAAAACGAAACGTCGAATCTACTAAAACGCATTCCGCCGATCAAAGAGCAAACTGACGATAAAACCGATTTTGCGAAACGCGTCGGCACGCTGCCCGCGCCAAAAAACGGAAAAATGATTCCCGTGAAATTTCCGTCGGACGATCAGCGCGGAACGCCGAAAGTGAATCTCGGCGACAAATTGGAAGTCATACGTTTTTCGCCCGAAGGCGAAATTCCAGCTCGCGCCGGATTTGAACGTGACGTTTTCGCAGCCGATGGTTGCCGTCACGTCGCAGGAACAGGCGGCGCAAATCACGCCGGTCGAATTATCGCCGAGCGTTGAAGGGAAATGGCGTTGGCTCGGAACAAAAACTTTGATGTTCGACACGACGAAGCGTTTTCCGATGGCGACGAAATTTACGGCTCGCGTTCCGGCGGGAACAAAATCAGCGAACGGTCAAATTCTTGCCAAAGAAGTTTCGTGGACTTTCACTACGCCGCCGCCGAAGGTTGAACAGATGATTCCGCAGAATCAAATCACGAGGCGTGACGCGCTGATGTTCATTTCATTCGATCAGGAAATCCATCCCGGAAGCGGTTTTGCGAACGATTAAAGTTACGTCCGGCGGAAAAGTTCTGCCGACGCGCCTGGCGACACAGGAAGAAATTGACAAAGACAGCAGCATTTCGTATTACGCGAAACAGGCGCAGCCGAAACGCTGGCTCGCATTTCGCGCCGTGACAAATGAAAATACAACGGAAAATGCTCTGCCATCGGCTTCGACGATTAACGTGACAGTCGAAAAAGGAACGCCGTCAGCCGAAGGACCTTTGACGACGACCAAAGCGCAGGCGTTTAGTTTTCAAACTTACAGCCAATTGAAATTTAACGGCGGTTATTGCGGCTGGCGCGAAAATAAAAATTGTTCGCCGTTTGAGTCGTGGTATATGGAATTTAACAATTCGCTCGACACGACGACCATCTCGAAAGAAATGGTGAAAATTGAGCCGCCGATTGAAGGCGTAAAGATTTATCCGTCGGGCAATTACATTTACATCGAAGGTTACAAAAAAGGAAGAACGACTTATAAAATCACGGTTGATGGCTCGCTGAAAGACATTTACGGGCAAACGCTCGGCGCGCCCGCGACGGCGACGATCAAAGTCGGTTCGGCGGAAGCGAATCTTTACGCGCAGGGCGGCGCGATGGTTTTGCTCGATCCGTCGGCAAAACCGGCGTATTCGATTTATTCGACGAATCAGAATTCCGTCAAAGTCAGAATTTATTCGGTTCAGCCGACCGATTGGCAGCAGTTTCAAAATTATCTGCGGCATATCAATTACGACGACGACAAGCAAAAACCGACGATTCCGGGAAGATTGGTTTCCGATAAAGTTGTGCAGATCAAAAATACGCCCGACGAATTGGTTGAAACCAGAATTGATTTGACGGAATTTTTAGACGGCGGTTTCGGGCATTTAATCGTTGACATCGAACCGACTGTGAAACGAGATAAATATGACCGGACGAGAATTTTCGCGTGGGCGCAAGCACGAATATCGGACTTGATGCGTTTGTTGATAATCAAGAATTAGTCGGTTTTGTGACGGAACTGAAAACCGGCAAACCGATCTCCGGCGCGGAGCTTTCGATTTACCCGAACGGCGGAAAATGTCAGTCAAAAAACCAGCTGGCGGAAAATTCGCACTATCAATCGTGGTGGGAATTGGCTGACGAGTTTGGGAACTTCCGACGAAGCGATCAAGGAAATCGAAACCGTTGACGAAACGGGCGAAATCGCACGAAACCGAAACCGTCGAAGAAGCGCAGACGAACAACACGACGGCGAACGGAATTTTGCGTCTGCCTTTGCCCGAAGAAACGGCGAAACAGCAAAATCTTTTGATTGCGAAAAAGGGAAAAGATGTCGCGTTTCTGCCGGAAAATACCGATTATTACTGGCAGGAATCGGGAAGTTGGTATAAGAAAACGGCGTCGCGACCAACTGCGCTGGTTTACGTTTGACGACCGCAAAATGTATCGTCCGAAAGAAGAAGTTGCGATCAAAGGTTATATTCGCAAAATCACCGCCGGAAAATTCGGCGATGTCGAACCGATCGGCGATGTCGGCGGCGCAATAACTTATTCGGTCAAAGATTCGCAGAACAACGAAATCGCTAAAGGCGAAACGAAGCTCAACGCTTTCGGCGCGTTCGATTTCAAATTCAAGCTGACCGACAATATGAATCTCGGTCAGCGCTTATGTCCAAATCATCGGCGCGGGACAGTTCGACGAATCATTATTTTCAGGTTCAGGAATTTCGCCGACCGGAATTTGAAGTTTCGGCGAAAGTCGAAACCGAAGCGCCGCATTTCGTCGGCAATTCGGCGAACGTTTCGGTCGAAGCGAAATATTACGCGGGCGGCGGTTTGGCGAACGCCGACGCGAACTGGACGGTGACGGCGAATCCGACCAATTACACGCCGCCGAATCGCGGAGATTATACGTTCGGAACGTGGACGCCTTGGTGGAGTTATCGCGGTTATGATAGCGGTTATCGCGGCGGCGGCACGTCGCAATCGTTCAAAGGCGTGACCGACGCGAGCGGCAAACACGTTTTGAAAATTGATTTTGAATCGGTCAAACCGCCGCGTCCGTACAACGTCACGGCGCAGGTTTCCGTGCAGGATGTCAACCGCCAGACGTTTGCGAGTTCGACGAGCTTGCTGGTTCATCCGTCGGATTTATACGTCGGCATCAAATCGCCGCAGAACCTTTGTGCAGAAAGGCGAAAACATCGAAATCGAATCAATCGTTTCGGACATTGACGGCAAATTGATTGCCAACCGCGATGTCGAAATCAAAGCCGTTTTGAAAGATTGGGCGTTTGATAAAGGCGCGTGGGCGGAAAAAACGATTGACGAACAAACGTGCACGTCAAATCCAGCCGACAAAGGCGTGACGTGTAAATTCGTCGCCAAAGCGGGCGGACGTTATACGATTTCGGCGAACGTGATGGACGACCGGGAGCGGTTTAACGAATCGGAATTGACGATTTGGGTCGCGGGCGGAAAAACCGTTCCGAAACGCAACGTCGAACAGGAAGAAGCGCAGATTATTCCGAATCAAAAAAGAATATCAGCCGAAAGATGTCGCGGAAATTCTCGTTCTCGCGCCGTTCACTCCGGCGGAAGGCGTTCTGACTTTGCGCCGCGAAGGTTTGGTGAAAACCGAACGCTTTACGATGAAGGATTCTTCAATCGTTCTGCGAATTCCGCTCGAAGAAAAATATCTGCCGAACATCACGGCGCAGGTTGATCTGGTCGGCTCGGCACCCAGGACGAACGACAAGGGCGAGACGGACGCGAAATTGTCGAATCGTCCGGCGTTTGCGAGCGGCTCAATCAATCTGCCGATTTCGACTGATTCGCGCAAATTAACGGTTGCCGCCGAACCCGAAGCGAAAACGCTCGAGCCTGGCGGCGAAACGAAAATCAACGTCGCGGTGACGGACAAAAACGGCGAGCCGGTGGCGAATTCGGAAGTCGCGGTCGTCGTCGTTGACGAATCGGTTTTAGCTTTGACCGGCTATCAACTCGCCGATCCGATGAGCATTTTCTACACGGCTCGCGCGGCGGGCGTGACCGATTATCATTTGCGGAAAGATATTTTATTGGGAAATCCAGACGATGTGAAATCACCGCCGCCACCGCCGCCTGCAAATAGTCCGGCAGGCGGAATAGCTACGCAAAGAACATCGAAATCGGTTTATTCAATTGCGCCGACTATGGCAAGAAGTGGTTTAAGAAACGCTTCACCAAAGGAATCGGCTGATATGGCGATGGCGGAAAGCGAACGCAAAGAAGACGGCGATTCACAGGCGCAAATCAATCTGCGCGAAAACTTCAACGCGCTCGCCGTGTTCGCGCCGTCGGTGAAAACCGATTCAAACGGCAAAGCGGCGGTTCCCGTTAAACTGCCCGACAATCTGACGCGCTATCGCATCATGGCGGTTTCGGTTGACACGGGCAAACGGTTCGGCAAAGGCGAATCGAACATCACGGCGAAACAGCCTTTGATGGTTCGCCCGTCCGCGCCGCGCTTTATGAATTTCGGCGACAAAATCGAACTGCCGGTCGTCGTGCAAAATCAAACCGACAAACCGATGGACAGTTGAAATCGCGGTTCGCGCCACGAACGCCAATTTAACGAACGGCGGCGGTCGCAAAGTCGTGATTCCGGCGAACGACCGCGCGGAAATTCGTTTTCCGGTTTCGGCTGACAAAGCGGGAACGGCGCGTTTCCAAATCGCGGCGACGGCAGGGAAATTTACCGACGCGGCGGAAATCAGTCTGCCCGTTTGGACACCGGCGACGACCGAAGCGTTTGCGACTTACGGCACGACCGACCAGAACGGCGCGATTGTGCAGCCGGTTCAAACGCCGGGCGATGTTTTCCCGCAGTTCGGCGGTTTGGAAATCACGACGAGTTCGACGCAGTTGCAGGAATTGACCGACGCGTTCGTTTATCTGTATCGCTATCCGTATGAATGTTCGGAACAAGTCGCCTCGCGGATGATTTCAATCGCCGCGCTGCGCGACGTTTTGACGGCGTTCAAATCGAAAGATATGCCGAGCGAAGCCGAGATAAAAGCGTCGTTTGAAAAAGACATCAAGATTCTGCAATCGCGCCAGCGCGAAGACGGCAGTTTCGGATTGTGGAAACGCGACCGCGAGCGTTACGAATATCCGTTTTTGACGGTTCACGTCGCTCACGCGCTTGCTCTGGCAAAATCGAAAGGCTACAAAGTGCCGGACGAAATGCTTGAATAAAACGAAGCCTTATTTGAAAAACGTCGAAACGAAATTCGACGAATGGCACAAAAAATCGCCCGAAGTGCGCTGGACGATTTCGGCTTACGCGCTTTATGTCCGCGATATGATGGGCGACAAAGACGCGGCGAAAGCCAAGAAATTATTGGCGGAAGCGACGATTCAAAAAATGCCGTTTGAAGCGTCTGGGCTGGATTCTTTCGGTTCTCGCCGACGATAAGAATTCGCGGCGGAAATAGAAACCATCAGTCGATTCTTGATGAACCGCACGACGGAAACGGCGGCGACGGCGAATTTCGTCACCGATTACGGCGACGCGCAATGGCTGATTATGTATTCCAACCGCCGCGCCGACGGCGTTCTGCTCGAAGCGTTAATCAAAGCCGACCCGCAGAACGATTTGATTCCGAAATTCGTGCGCGGCTTGCTCGATCATCGCACGAAAGGCGCGTGGTCGAACACGCAGGAAAATGTATTTATTCTGCTCGCGCTCGATAAATACTTCAATGCGTTTGAAAAAGTCACGCCCGATTTTGTCACGAAAATCTGGCTCGGAAATACTTACGCGGGCGAAGAAAAATTCAAAGGTCGTTCGATTGATTCAAACCTTTTGAATATCCCGATGAGTTATCTGACCGAGCAGAACGGCACGGCGAATTTGATTCTCGACAAACAGGGCGCGGGACGTCTGTATTACCGAATCGGAATGAAATACGCGCCGAAGAACTTGAATCTCGCGCCCGCCGATTACGGTTTCACGGTTCTGCGAACATACGAAGCGATTGACAACGCCGAAGATGTCAAGCAAAACGCCGATAACAGTTGGACGATCAAATCCGGTTCGCGTGTTCGCGTCCGATTAACGATGGTCGCCCAGGCGCGTCGTTATCACGTCGCGCTCGTTGATCCTTTGCCCGCCGGTTTGGAAATTCTAAATCCCGAACTAGCCGTGACGGAAGCGATTCCGGGCGACACGGGCGGCGGAAATACTTCCGTCATCGAATACGGCTCGCAAAGTTACGGGCGCGGTTATTACAACTGGCGGTGGACCTGGTTTGAACATCAAAACTTCCGCGACGAACGCGCCGAGGCATTCACCGCGCTGTTGTGGGAAGGCGTTTATAATTACACTTACGTCACTAGAGCGACCACGCCCGGACAATTCGTTGTGCCGCCCGCGAAGGCTGAGGAAATGTATCATCCCGAAACCTTCGGACGCACCGGAACGGACTTCGTGCGGGTTGAATAGTTCGATGTTTCAATATGCAAAAAGACGAGCGCGGTAAATCAATCTGCCGCGCTCGTCTTTTTGCATATCAAATCCGAATCTTTATTAAATCGCCGGACGTTTGAAGACTTTATCGTCCATCAAAACATAAACGAAATTTTGTTTGTCGAGCGCGAAATCGTCTATGCCGTTGAAGCCGAAAACAGTCGAGACGATTTCGCCCCTGTTGTTATAGACGATTACCGAATTGCCGTCGGTGATGTAAATGCGGCTCTGGTTGTCAACCGCGATTCCGCACGAGTTCATTGTTTGGGCGAATTTGTTGACGAATTTGCCTTCGGGCGTGAAGCGGAAAATCATAAAATCTTCCGCGTTGTAGGAAAGACTGTAACTGCCCAAATCGCCGAGCGCGTAGATGGAAAAAATGTTGCCCGCGCCGTCAACCGCGATGCGGATTGCCGCCAAGCCGACTTCGGGCGGCGACATCTGCGCGTCGGCGGCATTCGTGTGAAAACCGTCCACGCGGCGGACGGTTTTGCCCGCGTCGGTCACTTGGACGAAGTATTCGCTTTGCTCGCCGCGCACCAGAAAAACTCTGCCGCCGTCGCTGCGGAAAGCGAAATCCTGAATCGGATTCGGCGCGAAATGAACGATGCTCGACGGCTGGCTATCAGAATTTTCGTAAATCAAAACCACACCATAATCAACCAAAACAAAGAGCCGGTCTTTGTCGTCAACGTCAATCTTTTCAATCGAACGGGCGCGTTTGTAAAACTTGGTTTCCGTCGGAACTTGCCAGAGCTTCAGGAAATTGCCTTTTTCGTCAAATTGCTGAATGCGCATCGTTTCGTCGGCGACGTAAATTCTGCCTTTGGAATCAACGGCAATCGAGTCAGCCTCTTGAAACAAACCATTGCCAGTGCCTTTGCCGCCGAATTCCAGAAGATTCGGATTCGGTGTCGGGAGCGGAGAAAAAGTCGGCGAAATAAGCGGAGTCGAGCGCGGCGGGCTGTAAACCGGATAATTTGGCGTTGGTTTTTTGCTCGTTAAAATGCCGATAAAAACTATTCCGACAAAAACCAAAAACACTGTGCCGATAACGATGGCAAAGACGTTTTGGCTGGAATTTGAATTTTCAAACGGCTGATAAATCGGCTCAGTCGGCGGCGCGATCAAAGGTTTCGGTTTTTCCGGTTCGATGACAAATTTGGTTTCGCAGTAACCGCACAAAGCGAAATTGTCCCACGGTTTGTAATCAGTTATTTTTCCGCCGCATTGCGGGCAAATCAAGGCTTTCATAATTTAAGTGATCCAATTGTCTTTGACGACTTCGGGCGCGAGTTTTGCACCGGAACTTTACCTTTGCTTAAAGTCTTCCGGTTTATTTTCGCTCATAATTTTTTTATTGCGGTCGTTGTTTTCTTCGGCGCAATTTAACTACGCCTTTTTCTTTGCGCCGCGCGCCGCGCCGTTCCGATAATCAATCGGCGAAAGTATTTATTTTCCGCGTCAACCGTGAACTTAAAGGTGTGCGTTGAAGGCAGGCGATAAAGTTCCATAATGCATTTCAGAAAAACCGCTTCGACCGCTGCCGGAGTTTGCGGATTCGTTTCATTGATGAAAGCGGCGATCAGCTTGCCGCTCTCCAATGCGCGCGTCCACTTGTTTTCTTTGTAAATTGCCGCAACCGTTTCAACGTCTTTCTGATTCGGATATTCCAAAATCGCGCGGGCGTAGTTTATCGAATCGCTCTGGTCGTCAGGTTCGCCGCGTCTGCGTTTGGCAACTTTGGCAGTATCGCCAGCCAGATTGAGAAGTTTGTTTAACTCGAACCGTTCCATTTCCGATTTGAAAATGCGGTGTTCGATAAGGCTCAATAGATCGTTGGCGGTTGACTGCTCGACATCAACAGCACGACCTTTGGCGGTTTGCACCGTCGGCGAAAAAAGAAAAGTCGGATAATCGTTGACGCGCAAGCGAAGATGTAAAAGCTCGTGCGCGGCGACGGCTTCGAGTTTCTTCAGGTCGTTTTTCAACTTGTAACCAACAAGCACGACCGGCTCGCCTTTTTCGGAAATGTAGCTCGAACCGAACATAAACTCTCGCTGCTCGACGAATTCGGCGAGTATTTGCTTGCCGCATTTGCGCTCAATTTCTTTGACGATTGACTGAATTTCGGGACGCAGTTTGATGCCCATAAATTCGCCGCTTCGATTTTGAATCGGTTCGTCGTCCTGGACAACTACCTGAGCGAAGCTGCTCGTGCTTAAAATTAAAAATAAAAAAAATCTCGTCAATGTTTGGAATTTCATTGTTTGGAATTTCATTTGGTTACCTCGACACTCGGCTGGGTTTTCTGCGTTCGCATTTCGGGCAATTTTTTAACACCGCATTGGCTTCAAATTTGTTTCAGACGCCGAGGTTCAGCGACGTAAAATCCGTTATCGTCGCCGCCGATGCGCGGGCTTTTTCTATTGACCTGCGGCGAGGCGGCTCGATTTTCGCGGCGAGCGCAAAAAGAAGCAGCGCGAAAATTGTCAAGCCGACTAAAATGACGGGCAGCGGAACGAGCGATTCAATCCACAAAAGTTGTTTCCCGTATTTGTCTGAACCGACGTATCTCGATAACCGCCGCGAATGCCGCATACAATAAACCGATAATTTCGTACAAACCGGCGAAGAAGGCAAAATCTGCGTAAAACAAGCAGGCTTTTCTTTTCAAATCGCCGTCTTTCCAAAAACGAACAAACGGCAGCGTGGCGAGCGAAACGATGACCGTCGCCGCCAACAGTCCGGCGAAAATCGGCGGCGGATTATATTTCATTCTGGCGAAAAGAAAACTTTCCGTCGAATAAAATTTTGGAGAATGTCAACGAGCGACCTTACTGTATCTTCTGCCTTCAAATGTCGAAGCGATCAATCCGTCATTCTTTCCCCAAAAGTATGGCAAATGCGGCGTCGCCTGATTTACCGTTTCGATAAAATAATCCGCATCATCCAAAGAAAAATCTGCCGTTAAAAGTTTTGTTTTTACCCCGTTGATCTCAACGTAAAACTCCCGACTGGTGTCGGCATCCGCATAATATTCCGTTTCCGATACTTCGTTCCATCGAAAGCCGAAACTTTCGCCCGAACGGTCCCAAAATCTTTTCCTCTTCACCGTGCAGCCGACATCATCACAGATAATAGCGGTGTCTGTGTCAAAAAATATAAGTAGAAAACAAAGGGCGAAATTCGTGGCGTTTATCACCCAATAAAAAATTTTGAAGCGTTCAGTCGTTAAAAAAATCGAGGTAAATATAAAAACCGCAACGAATGAAAACAGGTAAATCAGAATTCGTTTAACGGAATTGGTTTCAAATATTTGCTGATTCATTTTGATTTAACGCAATTAACTTCTTTTTGTATATTGATGAATAATAAAGTAATTCGACTATCAAATAATGATAATTGAGCAGTTCAAAATTGCTCCAAAGATTCATCGCGCCGAACTCGGGCGCGAAAAGATGCGTGTGCATATCGGGGAAAAGCGGATTGTTTACTGCGTCTTGAGCCTGCCGTCGCAACTCAGACATTTCGGCATTTTGATTTACCGAAGTTCAACTTGTAAATTGTCCATTTCAATTCACCGGCAATATGCCCGCGTTTGCCTGCTGCGCTGCTGGCGGTGAAGTTAAATAACCGAGTGTATGTATCTCAATCCGGCTGTTCGATTCGCAGTCTGGTGATTTTTGTCGATTTGCCGGTTTGCTCGTCAACTTCCAGCACAATCGCACAAATCCAAACGCTGCCTTTAGCGTGTTCGGCGCGACGGGCAGGGAATTTTGTGAATCGTTCAATAATTTGATTTTTTTCCATTCCAATAACGCCCGCGTAACTTCCGGTCATTCCGACATCGGTAATATATGCCGTTCCGTTGTCCAAAATTCTTTCGTCAGCCGTCGGAACGTGCGTGTGCGAACCGTAAACAGCGGTCACTTTGCCATCGAGAAACCAACCCATCGCGTATTTTTCCGAAGTCGCTTCGGCGTGAAAATCAACCAGCCGGATTTTTACATCGTCGGGAATCGAGTCGAGTTTTTCCGTCGCTATCCGAAACGGATCGTCAACCGCGGGCATAAAAACTCTTCCGAGCAGATTCAATACGGCGATTTTATATTTGCCGATTTCGCCGATAAACAAACCGCTTCCCGGCGTTTTGGGCGGATAATTTGCCGGACGCACGAGACGTGAATTTTTTTCGAGATACGGAATTAATTCCTGTTTGTCGAAAATATGATTGCCCGAAGTCATCACGTCAAAACCGCTTTTGAAAAGTTCATCGGCAAGCGCAGGCGTAATGGAAAAGCCGCCCGCGACATTTTCGCCGTTCATCAACGCGACATCAATTTTATATTCCTCGCGCAATTTTTGAATTTTATCTAAAACGGCAAGTCTGCCCGGACGCGCGACAACATCGGCAATAATTAAAATATTCATAAACAAAAAAGTGGAGAGCGGAGAAAAATTTAACTCTCCACTCTCCACTTACTATTCTAAAAAAAATTGGCGGGGAAAAACCGCAGAAGCCGTTCCAAACGCTTGAATTGAACCTATTAATAATAGGTGGGTGGCTTTCTGAACGAAATAAATTTCATTCATCAAAGCCGTTTTCTATGGCAAATCTTTAACTGTGAAAGACTGCACTGAATTAACGGCATTAGCCTCCCGTTCTTCAAGTGTTGGCTCAATTATAATATCGCTTGGTCACGAGCCTTGCAGAAATTTTCAACGCCTGAAAAAGATTGTAGCACACTCGAAAGAAAGTCAAAAGCAAACAGTAAAACGCAAAATTATAATACAAAATTTTAGATTTGCTTTTTCTATTGTTCGGTTTCGAGTTCCTGCGGCGCGGGCTCGCGATGTTTGAGAACGCGGTCGAGCATTTCGGCGCATTCGGCACTTCTTGAGGCGAGCTGCGCGTCGGATTGCTGCTGCTGATTTTTTAATTGATGATATTCGTCGGCGATGTGGAGCGCGGCTAAAATTGCCACCTTCAAACTGTCAACCGTCAAAGTTCCGCTCGAAATTTCGCGCATTTTGCCGTCAACATATTCCGCCAGCCGCAGAATATAATCGTTGTCGCCGTCCGAACGAATATTATAAGTTTGATTGTAAATTTCGACGCGAATAGACTGCGCTACGCTGTCGGATTTCGCTTTACCGTTGTTAAGCATAAATATTATCTGTGAACGGCTTCCGCTACGTCGGGTTCGATAATCGTGATTGCGTCGAGCATCGCTTCGACCTTTAATTGAATCGCATCGCGCTCGCTCATCAAATCTTCGACTTTTTCTTCGAGCCGTGTTTTCTCCGAGAGAAGATTGCTGACCTCGTGGCGCAGCGATTTCATTTCGTGTTCGATGCGGTCTTTTTCTTCGCGCAATTTGCGGACATTCTCTATCGTCAAATAGATTTTGTCTTCAAGATGCGAAAATTTTTCCATTCCTGCCAAACCGTTCATAGGTTTCTCCAAATTCGTTTAGTTTAACTTCCGTCTGATTATGTTAACTTTTGCGAAAAACTTCAAGTGATTCGTTAAATAATTTCTAAAATCTTTGTTTTGCACCAAAGTTTTCTTCTAATTTCCGCAAAATGCGGCTGTGAACCAACTCAACTTCCGATTCGATAAGCGTGCGTTCGTCACTTCGATAAACGAAGCGAACGGTTAGAGAACGTTCGTCGTCAGGCACGCCTTTGCCTTCATAAATGTCAACGAATTCGACGTTTCGCAGCATCTCGAAATTCTCTGTATCAATCGCCTGTTTGATTGCGGAGAACGAAACGCTGCGTTTAACGAGAACTGTAACGTCGCGCTCGACTGACGGGTAAACGGGCAAAGGGTGATAACGAATTGTCTGTTCGGTTTCAGCTAAAACGGTCTGCAAATCAATTTCGGCGACGAAAACCGGCTGGCGAAATTTATAACTTTGTGCAATCTCATCGTTCAAACGTCCAATGGTTCCGACCGGTTTTCCGTTCAATGAAATTTCCGCCGACTGACCTTTGCGCAAATGTTTGATTTCCGCCGCCGCAAATTGAAAATTGGGCGCGTTAGTTGCGCCGATTGCCGTTTCGAGCGCGCCTTTCGCATCATAAAAATTAAATTCGCGGCTCGCCGACGCTTTAGCGGCGAAAGTTTCGCTGCCCGTGACAACGAGCGCGAAAAGTTCGCGTTCATTCGGCAAATCCGCTTCCTCGCCCGAAGCCGAAAAAACTTTACCGATTTCATACAGGCGCAGATTTCGGTTCTGAAAATTCAGGTTCGTGCGGACGGCATCGAGCATTCCCGAAAGCAAACTCGGTCGCATTCGCACCGCGCCTTCGATTATTGAATCCTGCAAAGTAACAAATTTTTCGTCGAGGTTTTCCGACGCGAAATCAGGAATCAGCGCGAAAGTTTCGTCGAATTTTGAATCAATAAAACTATACGAAATCATTTCGTCGAAACCGAGGTTCGATAAAGTTCGGCGCAGAGATTTCTTGCGCGATTCGGTCGGCTGATATTCGCCCGCGCCGAAAGCGGGCGGCAATTCTTCGCCGAT
This sequence comes from Pyrinomonadaceae bacterium, assembly GCA_963761145.1. GTDB lineage: Bacteria > Acidobacteriota > Blastocatellia > Pyrinomonadales > Pyrinomonadaceae. The sequence goes on along the minus strand of CAVXFU010000001.1, from coordinate 303,098 downwards.
TTTATCGTAACCGACAATTCGCGCGACTTCTTCAACCAAGTCTTCCTCAATCGCCAAATCGTGCCGCCAGGTCGGAGAAAGATAAATCGTTTCAGCTTTCCGTTCAATACCGAGCGCGTTCAAAATTCTTGCAATTTCCTCGTTTTCAACTTCCAATCCGGTCAATCTTTTCACCGCTGATTGAATATCTTTAGAATCGATTTTTTTCTGCACGAATTCCGTCGGATAAATTTCAGCAAATTCGTCTTCGGTTCCGCCCGCGAGTTCGCAGATTAATTCGGTGGCGCGGTTCGACGCGCGAATCAGATTTTCGATGTCAACGCCGCGCTCGAAATGATGGCTGGCTTCGGTCGAAAGTTTTAGATTACGCGAAGTCTGGCGAATATTGGCGCGGTCGAAATACGCGACTTCGAATAAAACGTCGGTAGTTGCGTCGGTAATCGAAGAATCGAAACCGCCCATCACGCCCGCGACCGCGACCGGTTTTTCCGCGTCGCAAATTGCCAGCATTGTTTCATCCAGTTTCCTTTCAACTTCGTCCAAAGTTTTAATCGTTTCGCCGTTACGAGCGCGGCGCACGACGATGCGGTTTTCGGCTAACTTGTTCAAATCAAACGAATGCATCGGATTGCCGAGTTCGTGCATAACGTAATTGGTAATATCGGCGACGTTGTTAATCGAGCGTTCGCCAATCGCTTCGAGCCTTTTGACCAACCATTCGGGCGACGGCGCGATTTTGACATTGCGAATGATCCGCGCCGTAAAACGATGACACAAATCCGCATCCTGAATCGAAACTAAAATTTGATTTTCGGTGTTCGGTGTTCGGTCTTCGTCATTCGTCATTCGTAATTGTGAATTCGTAATTGCCGCAATTTCGCGGCTCACGCCAAGATGCGATAGGCAATCGCCCCGATTTGAAGTCAAATCAACGTCCAATACGAAATCGTCCTGAACTTCGTGAATGCCTTCGACCGCCAAGCCGACGCGCGTCAATTTCTCCGCCAATTCCTGCGGAGGCAAATCCGTTTCCACCAAATCTTTCAGCCAGTTGTAACTGATATTCATAAATATTCGTTTCTACAAAAATAACATCGCTCTTCCGCAAACCCGATAAATCCGCAATCGGCTCAGTTGTATGTAACAGTCCCGACTAATGTTTCTTCTGCCTCGAATTTACGTGCGGTCGAAGACGTACAATACCGCTGTTCTTCAATTTTGTAATGTAAGGAACCGCCTAACTCATTTATTTCGTTGGTTTCCAAATGATTTTTCCTTTTTTATTTTTATATCCAGTTTTGTAATCGTCAAAAAATAAATTATAGCCGCTTGAATCCGAAAGATCAGGAAATTTAATTGTTCGTGAACATTCTGCTTCTTTCAACTTTTTACCCGATTTATCTATTAAATAACATTCGGTATATTTGTAATTTCCTTTGTCGTCTTTAACATCCTGATCGACAATTGTTCTGCCGTTATTAAAATCGTCGCCGCCGTTAAATTTCGGCTCAATTGCCCAATTTCCATTTTTATCAATATAACCTGAGTAATATTTTTCACGATAAATCTGAGCGTGAGCCAAACCTTCCGAAAAACTATTGGCGTGATCGAACTGCGGTTTGATGACAATTTTTCCGGTAGAATCAATAAAACCCCATTTCTTTTCAATTTGGATTAACGCCAAACCTTCACGAAAAATCAAAGCCCAATCAAATTCCGGTTTAATTACGGTTTCACCTGTTTGATTGATATAGCCCCATTTTCCGTTTTCAAACTCGACAGGTGCCAGATTTTCAGAAAATCTTCCGGCATCTTTGAATTGCGGTTGAATGACGATTTTCCCTTCGGTATTTATAAAACCGGTTTTTCCAGCTACAAAAACTTTACCCAAGCCGTTTGAAAAACCCATTCCGCAAGTCATCAAATTTGTCGGATAAACATTTAAGTCGTTGACTCTTTCCCGTTGTTCTTTGGTCAAAGTTTTATAATAATTTTCTCTTTTTTCACGACCTTCTTCTTTAACGCGGGCTTGAGTTGTCCAAGTTGCATTATAACTTCCTAATTCATCACAAATTTGGGCAGATGACGTGACGACCGAAATCAAAATTAGAGAAAATAATAAAACAATTTTTTTCATATACTTATTTGAACTGTTCCAAATATCTGACATCGTTCTCGAACATCGTCGAGCGAATACATCAGCGAAATTATTCTTGTTCTTTCCACTCTAAATTTATGCCGTCGAAAATTATCGAAAAATCGTTCAAAACATCGCGCCCTAAAATTCCGATTTCGCCGTCAATCGCGCAGTAATCGCCGGTTAGCCTTTTGCCTAGAAAAATTACCTGCAAAGAATAAACATCTGCCGCGCTTTGACTCTCGTCGAATCCGATCAAGTTAACCTGTTTGCCGGACGCTTTGATTTGAAGTTTTTCGATTGCCGACAGCGGCAAAAGCGAAATGTCCGCGCCGGTGTCCAACAGAGCAAAAACGTTTCCGAGCCGTTCGCCCGTTTCGATGTTTCGCAAACTGATTTCGGCAATCGGCGCGGGCGGTTCCATTGATTTATCGTATTTCGTCATCAACGTCTGCCTCGATTATTTTGACGAATCGTTGAGCGTCGGCTTTGTTCGCAAGGCGCGGACTCATAATTTTTTTGCTTGTTTCGGACGGCGGAATAACAACATAAACTTTAGCCATTTCCGGCAATTTTACGTCTTCGCTCAAATGAATCTGACCGTTTTTGACGATGCCTTCGATAGTCGTAATTTGCATAAATTCACCTCGAAACTATTTTACTTGAATTGTTCCAAAAATCTCACGTCGTTCTCGAACATCAAACGAATATCGTCGAGCGAATACATCAAACTGCACATTCGCTCCAAGCCGAATCCGAAGGCGAAACCCGAATAAATTTGCGGGTCAACGCCGACGGCTCGCAGAACGTTCGGGTGAACCATTCCCGAACCGCCGAGTTCAATCCAGCCGGAACCTTTGCACGGGCGACAGCGTTCCGATTCAAATATGCCGGTGCCAATACATTTGAAGCAGGAAAAATCGAATTCCGCGCTCGGTTCGGTGAAAGGGAAGTATGACGGGCGCAATCTTATTTTTGTTTCTTTGCCGAAAAGTCGCCGCAGCCATTCGCCGACTGTGCCTTTCAAATGCGCCATCGTGATGTTTTTGTCCACGCATAAGCCTTCGATTTGGTGGAACATCGGCGTGTGCGTTAGATCGGGCGTGTCGCGGCGGAAAACTCTTCCAGGCGCGATAATGCGAATCGGCACGCCGCGCCGTTCCATCGCGCGAATCTGCACGGTCGAAGTCTGCGAGCGCAGCGCGAAACCGTTCGTCGTATAAAAAGTGTCCTGCGATTCACGCGCCGGATGTCCTTCGGGAATATTGAGCGCGTCGAAGTTGTAATAATCCGTCTCGATCTCGCGGTCGTCTTCAATCGAATAACCCATCGAAACGAAAATGTCTTCGATTTTCTGCCGCAAAATCGTCAAAATATGCAGATGCCCTTCGCGCGGACGAGTTCCGGGCAAAGTTACGTCTAATCTTTCGCGCTCAATTTTCTGGTTGCTGATGAACTCTTTGAGCGTTGTTTCGACTTCTTCGATGGCAGTCGTGATTTTCTTTTTCAATTGACTGCACCAACTGTCCAAATGCGCCGCGCTCTTCGGGCGCGACTCGTCCGATTAGCTTTTTCGCGTTGGCAATTTCCGACTTTTTACCCGTGTGTTTGGTTTTCAATTCGACCAACTCACGCGCCGTATTTTCGGCATCGGTCAAATTTAAACCGGCAATTTCAGATCGCAAATGCGCGAATCCGGCAAAAGCCGCCTTAAAGTTTTGTCGAATCTGCTCGACTTGTTTTGTTTCTTCAGACATAAAAAATTAGCGTGCGATAAATTATTTTTCCGTATAATACGCCAACGAAACGACGATTAAAAAGATTCCTGAAACGAAGAATAAAGTGGCGACAAACGGCAAAACTTCTATTTTACCGATGAGACTGCAAATCAGCAAAATTGTCGAAACCGCGCAACAAAAAATTCCAGCTAATGTCAGTAATTTCGCTTTGTTTCTATCCATCAAAAAACAAAGCGTCCGAATTTTACATCGAACGCTTTGGAAATTTAATATCAGCTCAAACTAATTTGCCTGCGGCTGTTTGTCGTTGATTGCGTTCTTCGCTTGTCCAGCTAAAGTCGCAAATGCTTCTGGCTGTTTGACGGCTAAATCGGCGAGAACTTTTCTGTCAAGCTCGATTCCGGCGACTTTCAAACCGTGTACAAATTGCGAATACTTAATTTCGTTCAAACGGCAAGCCGCGTTGATGCGGACAATCCACAGTCTGCGAAAATCGCGCTTTTTCAACTTTCTGCCCGTGTAGGCAAAGTTCAATGAACGCTCGACCGCTTCTTTCGCCGAGCGGTAAGTTTTCGATTTTCTTCCGTAATAACCTTTGGCTAAGGCTAATATTTTTTTGCGTTTCTCTAAACGCTTATTACCACGTTTTGCTCTTGGCATAACTTTTTTTCACTCCTTTCAATCGTCTAATGCTGAATCTCACTACTTCAGCATTTACCAATATCTTATTTTCTTCCGTATGGCAGCATTTTTTCAACGCGCTTCTGATCGCTTTCCGATACCAACGCATCAATATCCAGATTGCGTTTTCGCTTCGATGTTTTTTTCGTCAAAATATGACGGGCGTGCGAATGTCCGCGTTTGAATTTGCCGCTCGCCGTCGAGCGAAAACGCTTTGCCGCGCCTTTATGTGTTTTTAATTTTGGCATTTCTAACTCCTCGTTTTTATTTTTGATTTTCGATTCGCCATTTTGCGATTAGAACATTTTCGCGGCAATTCTAAATCTTTACTGATTCTCAAAACTTTTAATATCACGTTAAACTTTCGCTTTTTTCGGCACGAAAATCACGAACATCTGATAGCCTTCCATTTTCGGCGAAACTTCGACATCGGCGATGTCAACCAAATCGTCACGCAGTTTGGCAAGCAAATTCGCGCCCAAATCTCGGTGCGTCATCTCGCGCCCGCGAAAGGCGATGGTGGCGCGAACTTTGTCGCCGCCGGTAATCCAGCCGCGTGCGCGTTCCATTCGGTATTGGTAATCGTGATCGTCGGTTCCGGGACGAAATTTAATTTCCTTGACTTCGACCGTAACCTGTTTTTTCTTCGCCTCGTGCGCCTTTTTCTTTTCTTCGTAAAGAAACTTTCCGTAATCAATAATGCGGCAAACCGGCGGCTTGGCGTTCGGCGCGACTTCGACCAAATCTTTGCCTTCTTCACGCGCTCGCTGCACCGCGTCGCGCGAATCCATCACGCCGAGTTGGTTGCCGTCTTCATCAATCACGCGCACTGAAGGAACTCTGATGCGTTCGTTCGTGCGGTGAAGCGGTCCGCGCTGAAAGCGGTTAGGACGATTTTTGCTAAATCTACTTGCGATATTTTTTTCTCCTTGTCTAAAAGTTCAGGTTTTAGGTTAAAAGTTGAAAACTCGACTCTTAAACTAATACTTGAACTTAACCATTTGCGATAGCGCGTGATTTTCTTAAATTCTGCGCCATTTCCTTAAATTCATCTAAACTCATCACGCCCAAATCACCGGCTTTGCGTTCACGCACGGCGACGGTTTTGTCTTCCAATTCCTTATCGCCCAGAACGAGCATAAACGGAATTTTGTGAATTTGCGCGTCACGAATCTTTGCGCCGATTTTATCAGATTTGAGATTCATTTCAACCCGAAAACCGAGTTTTTTCAATTCTTTCGCCACCGATTCGGCATAATCGTTGATTCTGTCGGTGATCGGCAAAACCGTAATCTGCACGGGCGCGAGCCAAAACGGAAACGCGCCGGCGTAATGTTCGACGAGAACGCCGAAAAATCTCTCAATCGAACCGAATAATGCGCGGTGAACCATAATCGGGCGATGCTTTTGCCCGTCTTCGCCGGTATATTCGAGTTCAAATCTTTCCGGCAAATTCCAGTCGAGCTGAATCGTTCCGAGCTGCCAGATTCTGCCAATCGCGTCTTCGATTTTGATGTCAATTTTCGGACCGTAAAACGCCGCTTCGCCTTCAATTCTTTCGTAGGAAATGCCGCGTTCTTTCAAGGCGTTTGCCAGTGATGATTCGGCGTTTTCCCATTCTTCATCCGCACCGAGATAAACTTTATTTTCGGCATCGCCGCGAACCGAAAATTCAAATTTCACTTTATCGAATCCGTAAGTATCAAAAACTTTAATGGCGAAATCCAGACAATCGCCGACTTCTTCACGGACTTGATCGGGGCGAACGAATAAATGCGCGTCATCAACGGTAAACCCGCGCACGCGCATTAAGCCGTGCAGTGCGCCGGACAATTCGGCGCGATAAACCGTTCCTAGTTCCGAATATTTTTGCGGCAAATCGCGGTAAGATTTGGGCGAAGCTTTATAAATTCCGATATGAAACGGGCAGTTCATCGGCTTCAAACGAAATTCGTCTGCGTCGCCTTCAACGTGCGTCGGCGCAAACATCGAATCGGCGTAATTTTCTTCGTGACCGGAAATTTTCCAAAGCTCCCGCTTGGCGATGTGCGGCGTGAACACAAAACTATAATCGCGCTGCTGCAATTCTTCTTTCAGAAGATTTTCCATTTCCATCCGAATCGCTGCGCCTTTCGGATGCCAGAGAATCAAACCTTGCCCGTAATCGTCGGAAATTGAGAATAAATCGAGTTCCTTGCCGATTTTTCGATGATCGCGTTTTTCGGCTTCTTCGCGCTGTTTTGTCCAGCCTTCTAACTCTTCCTGAGTCGCAAACGCGGTTCCGTAAATGCGCTGCATTTGCTGGTTATTCGCGTCGCCTTTCCAATACGCGCCGGACAAAGCCAGCAGCTTGAAGGCTTTTAATTTATTCGTGTTCGGAACGTGCGGACCGAGACAAAAATCTACAAACTCGGTGTTGTCAATATAATAAGCGGTTGCCGTCGTGTCGGCTTTCTCATCAACCAACTGACATTTTAAAGGCTCATCGCGGTCGGTGAAAAGTTTGACCAAATCTTGTTTGTCGAGAACTTCGCGCCGATATGCCAAGTTTCTTTTGGCAATCTCGCGCATTTTTTTCTCGATGACAGGTAAATCAGCTTCGGTCAACTGGCGTGTGGCGATTACGTCGTAATAATAACCGTAACGCGCATCGTCCATCAGCGCGGGACCGACACCGAGTTTGGTTCCGGGAAATAAATCTAAAACCGCCGCCGCCAATAAATGCGCTGCCGAATGGCGAATTACTTCCAAACCGTCGCGCGTTTCCGGCAAAATCGGTTCGATTGATAAAACTTCATCGGTTTCATCAAGTTTGTAAGATAAATCTCTTTCTTCGCCGTTTACTTTCGCAGCCAAAGATTTTTTGACCAAATCACGATCAAACGACTTCAACGCTTCCGCCACGCTCACGGGCGCAGGGAAACTCCTTTGATTTTCTCCGACTTTTACTTGTATGTCGCTCATATTTTTGTTAATTGAAAATGGTTAAAAACAGTTTTCACCGTTCTGCATAAATTTTATGCAAAATTGCTCAAATTAAACCAAATTAAATACAACTAACAATGTCTACTACTAAAAAAGATTTGATTTGATAAGAGCGATTTTGCCTTGGCATTCAATTAAGAACGCCGAATTACGCGCCATTAGAAGCGCGTCGTAGTAGTTATAAATACTGCAAAATTCTTTGAAAGCATCTTATCAAAAATAGAAAATTGGTAGTCAGTAACAGATTTGAACTGTTGACCCCTACCGTGTCAAGGTAGTGCTCTACCACTGAGCTAACTGACTGTCCGTGTCGCTTTAATTGTTGAAAAGCGAACTTCTAAAATACCGAATCGCTTTGATTGGTGTCAAGCAAACGATTCGGTATTTTGAAAAATAATAGTTTATGTCTGTTCGGTTCCAAGTGTCGGCGTGAGAATTTCAAAATCAACTTTGCCTTCTTCCAATTCTTTCATCGCAATGCGCGTCGCCTTGCTTTTGCGCGGATCCATATCAACGCGCGGATTTGCGCCGCGCTGTAATTGTTTGCTGCGCTGTGCCGCCAGAATTATCATACGATACTTCGAGTCAATTTCAGGATTAACGTGCGGTGCTTTTTCTGTTTCTTCGACCAACTGTTCGGTTTCTTCAACCATAATAAAGTTTATTCTCCAATAGCGTGATTTTTCGATATATCGAAACTACTTAGAATACCTTTTATCACACTCGATTGTCTAATTCGTTTGAGACGGTCGGCTGAAATTATCAATCGCAAATCCTCGGTTGCCCGCGAAATATCGTCGTTAATGACAATGTATTCGAACTCCGTGTAACGGCTGACCTCGCCGAAAGAATTTTCCAGACGCAAAACTAAATCTTTGTTTTTCTCAGTTGCGCGAGCCGTCAATCTTGCCGACAAAACTTCATACGACGGCGGCAGAATAAAAATACTCAACGCTTCGGGAATTTTCTCACGCACATTCGCCGCGCCCTGCACGTCAATTTCCAAAATAACGTCGTGTCCGGCTTCGATTTCCCTTTTTATCTGATTCAGAGAAGTCCCGTAGAAATTGCCGTGTACTTCGGCAAATTCAAGCAGCGCGTTTTCTTCAATCAGCAATTCAAACTCGGCGCGGCTGACGAAAAAATATTCGCGTCCGTGTATTTCGCCAACTCGCATTTTGCGCGTCGTGAACGAAACGGAATAACCAATGTTCGGCACGATTTTTAAGATTTCCTTTATCAGCGTTCCTTTGCCGCCGCCTGAAGGTGAACTGATGATAATTAAATTTCCGGTCATAAAAGTCTGAAAAGTCAAAAGAATTTGCGAGGACCTTTAAAATCTGCCTTATTATTCGATATTCTGAATCTGCTCGCGGATTTTTTCAATCGCCGATTTTAGCTGTAGCGCCGATTCTTTCACGATTAGATTATTCGTTTTTGAAGCGATTGTATTGGCTTCGCGGTTAAGTTCCTGCGTCAGAAAATCGAGGCGTTTGCCGACTTCTTTTTCCTCGCTCATAATTTGGCGATATTGTTCGATGTGACTTTTGAGCCTGGTGATTTCTTCGGAAATATCGCTGCGGTCGGCGAGATACGCGACTTCCTGTGCGAGCCTTGCCTGATCCAACTCGATTTGCGCGTCGCTTTTCGCCAGCAAATCCGTGATGCGTTTCGTCAGACGTTTCTGATATTCTTCGGCGACGTTCGACATTTCCGCTTCGATTTTCGGCAGATGCGTTTCAATTTCGTTGAGCAAATTATTCAAATCCGTTTTTCAAAGATTCGCCTTCGGTTTCGCGCATCGTTTCAAGTTCGTCGAGCGCGAGTTTGACCGCTGATTCGATGCCGTTGGCGAAATCTTCGCTGACTTCTTCGGCTTTTGTCTGCAAGGCGTTCGGCAGTCTCGCGATGTAATTGAAATCAGGCTCACCGATCAGAGAAAATTCTTCCTGCATTTGTTTCAACGCCGAAATATAACCGGAAATCAAAGGGCGATTCAGTTCATACGCGATTTCGCTCGTGCGTTCGTAATTAACGAAAACGTCAACGCGTCCGCGCGATAAACGATTTTGAATCTGCCGTTTTAAGTTCGCCTCAAGCGTTTGCAGTTCGCTCGCTAATTTCAAATTTATATCTAAGAAACGATTGTTGACGGTTTTGATTTCGACTGAAACGGCGAAATTTTCTCCGTTTGCCGTGCCGCGTCCGAATCCGGTCATTGATTTCATAATTTGTTTTTCTCGGAAATTTCTTCTTCTAAAAATTGCAGTTCGTATAATTTTTTATAAACACCGCCTTTTTCCAATAATTCGGCGTGCGTTCCGGTCTGAATAATTTCACCGCGTTCCATTACGACGATTTTGTCGGCGCGCCGAACGGTTGAAAGGCGATGCGCGATGACGATAGAAGTCTTATTTTCCATCAAATTCGCCAGTGCTTTCTGCACCAGTCGTTCGCTTTCGGCATCGAGCGCGCTCGTTGCTTCGTCTAAAATCAAAACCGGCGCGTTGACCAGAACGGCGCGGGCGATAGCGATTCTCTGTCTTTGTCCGCCGGACAAAAAAGTGCCGCGTTCGCCGACAATCGTATCGTAACCGTTCGGCAGTTCCTCGATAAAATCACGGGCGAACGCGATGCGCGCGGCTTCTCTGACTTCAGCGTCGGTCGCATTAGGGTTGCCGTAGGAAATGTTGTAGCGAATCGTATCGTTAAAAAGCACAGTTTCCTGCGTCACGAGCGCGATTTGGTGTTTCAACGTTGATAATTTCGCGTCGCGCAAATCCGTCGAATCCCAAAAAATCGCGCCCGTGGTCGGGTCGTGCAGCCTCTGAATCAATTTTATCAAACTCGATTTGCCGCCGCCGCTTTCGCCGACGAGCGCAATCATCTGACCTTTCGGAATTTCGAGATTGATGTTTTGCAAAATCTTTTTACCTTCGTTTTGGTAATTGAACGAAACGTTTTCGCAGTTCGATTTTTTCTCTTAAAGTTAATAACTCGACAGCGTTTGGTTTTTCGGGCAAATGATCGGTTTCGTCTAAAACGTCCCAAACGTCTTTGGCAGCGGCAAACGCCTGGACGATTTGATTGTGCTGGCGCGAAATTTTTCGCATCGGATCGTAACTGCGAAACAGAAAACCGAGAAACGTAAAAAATTCAGCCGAATTCATATTGCCGCGTTTATTTCACGCAAGCCGAAATAAAAGAAAACGATAATCGCCGAGATGCCGATAATTTCAATCGTCGGCGGTGAAATGGCAGCGATTTTTCCCGAACGAAGATTGGCGCGGGCGATAATTCTGGCGGCTTTGGAAAATCTCGAATGTTCGCGCGTTTCCGCCGAATATGCCTTGACGATTGTTTGATTGGCGAGCGTTTCCTGCGCCGTGTCCGAAAGAAGTTTGTTGCCTTCGATTGATTCTTCGGAAAGTTTTCGCAGTGATTTGCTGAATTTTCCCGTCAAAACGCCGATAATCGGCGCGATAATCAATGCGCCGAGCATCAATCGCCAGTTGTAGTAAAACGCGCCGCCGAGAAACGCGACGAGCATAAAGCTCTCGCGCAGAATGTCGCGCATATTCGACGAAACCGCGAGCTCGATTGACGAACAACTAATGACGAGCCGCGAAACCAGATAATTCGTGCGATGACGTTCAAAAAAGTTCGATGATTGATTTAAAAGATGCGCATAAAGTTCGTGCCGCAAATCAAGCACTGTTGACTGCCCGATTTTCGCCATTAAATATGAAGAAAAATATTCGGCAACGCCTTTGAGAATCGTGAACGAAATCAGCAAAATCGAAATCATTATCCACGCCTGATACCAATCGTTTTGCGGAATCAATTTTTGCAGACCGAACAAAGTCGTCGGAATTTTTCGCCGCCGACGGCAGAAACTGGTCGAAAATCGGCACGAGCAGGGCAAGTGTCGCGCTTTCAAAAACGGCGACGAAAATCATCGCCGTAATCGCCAGCGCGAAAGTCAGCAGGTGCGGACGCAGATATTTGAGCAGTCTTTTGAATTCCTTCATCGGTTAAACCATTGAATATACTTTAGGCGAAACCAGAAAGTCCAAAGTTAACTAAAAATTTCGCCGATATGTTAAGATTTGCAACGCCGGATTTAATCGTGGCATCTTTTTATTTGGAAACCCATTTCGGAGAGAAAAAATGATAAAACCAATTGCAGCAAAAATTACCCCGTTATTTTCTATTCTTATTTCTAGCATTTCCGGCATTCGCGCAGGTTGATGTGGCGCGTAAAACTTTAGCGGTAACTTATCCGCTCGATCAAGTTGTGCATGATGCAGTTTCGCGGCACGACGCGCTTTCCGCGAATGAAAGGCGAAGGGAAAATCAAACGAACCGCAAAAAACGGCACGGAAATCGAAGTTTCCGTTTCAAAAATGCCGCGCCCGTTTGAACTCGGCGCAGGTTATGCGACGTATGTTTTGTGGGCGATTTCGCCCGACGGACAGGTTGATAATCTGGGCGAAGTCAAACGGCGCGGAACTTTTGAATTCGATTCAAAAATTTCCGTGACCACGCCTTTACAGACTTTCGCGCTGATAATTACGGCTGAACCGCATTTTCTGGTGCGCCGTCCGAGCCGCGCGGTAATGCTCGAAAATCTCAATCCATACACGCAGAACGGTAAAACCGTAGCGACGACCACCGCCGTCGAGTATTTCGGAAATTCGAGCGATTATTTCTCTGATGCCCGAACGCCGGAAATCGCCGAATTTGATTATTCAAAAACGCCTTCGGCAATTTTACAGGCGAAACAGGCAATCGCACTCGCCAGATTTGCCGGTGCGCAGCGTGACGCGCTTGATGAATTACAGCAGGCTGAAAAACTTCTGCAAAGTGCCGAAGAAGGCTGGCGAGCCGAACGACCGGAAGAGACCGTTGATATCTCGGCGCGGCAATCAGTCAGTCAGGCAGTAAAAGCTGAAAACACCGCCATTGCGCGGCGTGAAGCCCGCGAAAAACGCAACGAAAAAACCAGACAGGACGCGGAAATTCGTGAATCTGAAACGAAAGTTCTGGACGTTCAAAACGAAATGGCGGAACTTCGCGCCGAACTCGCCCGCGAGATTCGCAACCGCGAACTTGCCGAACGCGACGCGCAGAATTATTCGAACCAGGTTAGAGAATTACGCGCCGAAATCGGCAAACTCCGCGAAGATTACGGGCAGATAAAGACCGAATCGGAAAACGCCCGAAATAAGCTTGCCCGCATTGAAGCCGACAAACAGGCGGAAGAACGTCGGCAGCAGGACTCGAATCGGCAGGCGGAATTTCAGGCAAATCAGGGAATGTTGATGCAGTCGCTCCGGCGTTTCGGTTCGGTCGAACAAACTGATCGCGGAATCGTTTTAACGCTGCCGGAAAATTATTTTACAACCACGCGCGTCAGCACCTTTGCCGCGCCTGCCGAACCGAAATTAAGCGCGCTCGGCGAGATTTTGGCGGCAAACGGCGATTATAAAATCGTGGTCGAATCGCACACGGATAATAAAGGAACGCCTGAGCAGCTTGAAACTTTGACGCAGCAGCGTGCGCAGGCATTCGCCGATAGAATGTCCGCACTCGGCGTGACGCAGACACGGCTTGAGACGAAAGGTTACGGCGCGTCTTTGCCGATTGCTCCGAATACGACAAACGCGAATCGCGCCAAAAATCGCCGCGTTCAGGTGATTTTAGTTCCCAATTTATAAATTAAACCCCGAACGAGAAAAGAGCGGCGAGAAATTATAATTTCTCGCCGCTCTTTTTTGTGCTCACAAATTTAATCTTTGAGAACTAAAATTCTATCGGGCGGAAGTCCGACCATACATTCTTCGCCGACTTTCAAACCGACGAGCCGCAAGACTAAAGCTTCGAGAATCAAACCGTTGGCATTGAGTTTGATGAGCGTTGTCGAGCCGAGAAACGAGATGCCGACGATTTCGGCGCGTAAAAGATTGTCTTCGGGAAAAGATGCGCCGAATGAGATGGAAATATGTTCGGGGCGAATGGCGAGCGTTAGATTTTGATTAATCGCGCCGAGCGCGTCTTTTTCTACGCGGTCGGTAAATAAGACGGTGTTCGCCGACGAGCGTTTGAAATTCGGGCGTGTCGACTTTGCTCGATGTTAAACGCCTCGCTTCGATCAAATTATTTCTGCCCGTAACCCGCGCGACGGCGACCGAATTCGGATGTTCATAAACTTCGCGAGGCGTTCCGGTCTGCATAATTACGCCGTTGTGCAGAACCGAAACGCGGTCGCAGATCGAAAAAACTTCGTTGTAATCGTTGGTGGCGAAAACGCACGCCAGATTTTTTTCTTTGACCACAGCACGCAGTTTTTCGCAGTTTCGTTCGCGCGTGATTCTATCCATAAAACAAAACTGATTATCGAGCAAAAGCACGCCCGATGCATTTTCCAGCGCGTGTTCGAGCGCTAAAACCTGACCTTCGCCGTCGGCAAGCTGCGAGGATTTTTGCGTTTTGAACATTGATTTCCAGAACGCGTCGTTGGTCAGTTTCGGAAAATTAAAGCCGCGTTCTTCGCATTTTAGATTGGTTAAATCTTCAGAATTATAAAAAATCGTGCCGTCGTTGAGCGTTTCGACACCGGCGAGCAGGCGAATAATCGTCGTTTTTCCTTCGGCGACGACACCGAACAAGCCGAGAATTTCGCCGCGTTCGACCTGGAGCGAAACATCTCTTGATAACCCAATTGTTATCATATTTTTTTGAGAGATTATTAATGATCAACGACATCGTTTTATTTGGAAATCTGAAACTTTCAGTGCAAAAGCGCGTGCAAACTAAAAGTATGCTTTTGTCATCCGAATAAGGCAAGCAGGAAGTGAAACGTGAGAAATGAAAATTGAATATTTTCAGATTTCTGACTCAAACTTTAAGCCGTTGCGTTATGATGTTTACAAAAACTTTTATCAAATAATTATGGCAGAAGAAAAACCGAGTTTGAAAAGAAAATTGGCTCACGCCGGCGGTTGGACGGTGGCGAAACGGGTCGCAAAATCGATTCCGTATGTCGGAACGGTGATGGCAGTCGGTCTGGTCGGCTACGACATTAAGCGAAAAGGCGTGGTTAAAGGCGTGATAAACTCAGGCTTGGACGCGATTCCGTTTGTTGGTCTGGGCAAAAATGTCGTCGAATTTTTTACGGGCGATTTGCTGCCCGATAAAAAAGCTAATGGTAAAAAATAATGAAAAACAGAATTTTTAATTTCAGTATTCTGGCGATTTTGCTGAGTCTTTTTGTTTCGTGTTCCGACGCAAACGCGCAAACTTCACGCCGCAAGAAAAAGAAAACATCTCAAACAACCGCTATACCTGTGCCGGCACCGGAAGTTGTCGGTAATAATCAGCCGTATATTGACGGCAATCAGATAATTCTCGGCGAAACTCCGCAATTGCCGCCAACTACAAATGATTCTACGCCGGTTCCGCCGCCGCCGGGTGAGATAAACATTGAGGTTGATGCCCGCATTAAAGAATTGAACGAGCGAATCAGATCGCTCGAATCAAACAGCAAAAGCGAATATGATCAGAAGCAAAAACGGCTGGCGTTAAATCTCGATATTCTAACTAAAGCCGAAAGCCGCGCCGAGTCACTGCGCAAACAGCTTTTTGAAATGGTCGAAAAAGAAGCGAGCGTCCAAAACCGGCTTGAGCAAATCAGTTTCGATGCGCGTCCCGAAATGATCGAGCGTTCGACCGCTTTCTCCGGTTCGCTCAGACCGGAAGAAATCCGCGAACAGCGCAGAAAATCGTTCGATGCCGAAAAACGAAATCTCGAAACGCTTTTGATTCAAATTCAAAGCAGCCGCGCGTCTTTAGAAGAAAATGTTCAGAAAGCGGATTATCTGGTAGAAAAAGTTCGTCTCAAACTCGATAAGGAAATTGATGCGGCGTTGGCTGAAGATAAAGAAACTCCATAATTTAAATTAAACTCAATGCCGAAAAATCCCTGTCGAAAGTTAGAAATAACCGGCAGGGATTTTTCGGCATTGAAACTACAATTCGCCTTTTTATTAAGAAGGACTTCAAAACAACAGATTTAAACTGCAAGCCAAAGCAACTTGCCGCGTTCCTTACCTCGTCATAGAAAGCGTAAATTAAAATTTCCCCGCGCTTCTACCATTTAATATTGAGGAGAAAATGATGAGATTTAGAAATGCTATAAGTTTACTCTGTTTGATTATTACCGCTTTTTTGGCGGCAGTTTCCATTAATGCGCAAGGTGTGGTGGTGCCGATAATTTGTGATATTCGCCCGTGTCGCCCGATTCCGCGACCCAGACCGATTCCGATTCCGAATGCTTTACCGGTCAAATCAATCGAGCTTGATGTGAAGATTGAAGGGCAGGTTGCAACAACACACGTCGAGCAGATTTTCCGCAACGATACGCCTTACACGCTCGAAGGAACGTATTTTTTTCCGATTCCTGAATCGGCTTCGATTGTCGAATTTGCGATTTGGGAAAACGGCAAAAAACTTGTCGGCGAAGTTCGCAGTCGTGAAGAAGCGCGCCGAATTTACGATGAAATCGTGCGGCGGCAGAAAGACCCGGGACTTTTAGAATACGCGGGCAAAGATTTGTTTCAGGCTTCTATTTATCCGATTCCGCCGAACTCCGATAAGAAACTCGAAATTACTTATTCGCAGATATTAAAAGCCGAATCAGGAACAGTCGCGTATCGGTATCCGCTCGGAACAGGCAGAAATCTCTGGTCGCAGTCAAACCGGATGATTGAATCTTCGCCAGTGACGCGCAATATGCCCGCGCAAAAATTTGGAACTGTTTCGGGAAAAATAGACATTATCAGCAAAGACGGCATCCGAAATATTTATTCGCCGTCGCATCAGATTGATGTCAAACAAAAAGGCGAAATCGGCGCAGGAATTTCGTTTGAAACTTCGAGCAACGATAACGATTTTCAGCTTTTTTATTCATTATCAAACTCCGATTTCGGAATGTCGCTACTGACTTACCGTGAGCCGGGAAAGGATGGTTATTTCCTGCTGACGCTTTCGCCGAAGGACAATATTTCGGAAAAGGAATTAGTCAATAAAGACATCGTTTTCGTTCTCGATACGAGCGGTTCGATGGCGGACGACAGCAAAATGGACAAAGCGCGGGCGGCTTTGCTGTTCGGGATTCGCAGTTTGCGTGACGGCGACCATTTTAACGTCATTGGTTTTGCGGGCGAAGAACGCTTGATGGAAACCGGATTGATTCAGGCAAATGCTTCGGGCAGACGACGCGGCGAAGAATTTATCAATAAATTAAATGCGACCGGGGGAACGAATATCAACGACGCGCTTAAAGCCGCGCTGCGCCAATTCGATTCTTCCGACCGCTCGAAAATGCTCGTCTTTATGACCGACGGTTTGCCGACCGTCGGCGAATCGAACGTTGATAAAATCATCGCCAACGCGAACGCCATCAAAGTCGAAAATCTGCGGCTGTTTACGTTCGGTGTCGGTTACGATGTCAACACGAGATTGCTCGACAAACTCGCGGCGGAAAATTCCGGCACCGCCGATTACGTCGAGCCGAAGGAAAATCTCGAAGTCAAAGTTTCAAACTTTTTCACGAAGGTGAATTCGCCGGTTTTGACCGATTTGAATTTGGATTTCGCGGGCGTGCAGACCGAATTGATGTATCCGCGCAAACTGACCGATATTTTCAAAGGAACGCAGCTGACCTTAATCGGCAAATACAAAAATAATTCGGATATTGAAAACATTACGCTTCGATTGACAGGGAAGTCGGGTAGAGAATCGAAAACCTTTAATTATCCGAAGCTTGATTTTCCGTTTCGCGCCGAGAAAAACGATTTTCTGCCGCGTCTCTGGGCGACACGCCGCGTCGGATGGCTGATGGAACAGATTCGCTCAAACGGCGAGCAGAAAGAACTGCGCGACGAAGTGGTTGATCTCGGAACGCGCTACGGCATCGTCACGCCTTACACGTCATATCTGGCGACTGACGGCAGTGATAAATCTGCGCAAAGAGGAGCGGAAAATAATTATATGCTGGACGGTTTGCCGATAAACGGAAGAAGAAATACACGTCCGTCAAGCACACCTGCACCGGCAAAAATGTCAGCCACCGGACAAGGCGCAGTTCAGGAAAGCAAAAAGGCGAAGGATCAGCAGGCGACAGTGACGGTTAATGCTGAAGATGACGAAACGATTAAAACCGGCGCAGTCAAAAAAGTCGGCGCGAAAACCTTCTATCTGGAAAACGGAGTTTGGATTGATTCGGAGTTTAAGGAAGAATCAAAGCTCGCGGAAATTAAACTGAGTTTTGCGAGCGATGCTTATTTCGACTTGGTTGGCAGAGAAAAACAACTCGCGCAGTTCTTCTCTTTGGGCGAACAGGTTATCGTTGTCTGGAAAGGAAAAGTTTATCGAATAACCGGATAAAATCTGATTCGGAGACAAACATCGGCAAAGTTGCGGAGGTGACATTTGAACGAATAAATTGTATCGTATTCGTCAAATGGCACCTTATTTTTTGCAGTATTTTATGAACGATAAAAATAATTCGATTTGGGCAAAAACTGTTGTATTCGCCTTTCTGACGCTCATCGCGGCACAGGCGTTTTACGCGCAGTCAAGCTGGCAATCGGTTAAAAGCGGCAGTCGCGGTGATTTAGTCGCCGTTTATTTTACATCCGCTGAACGCGGTTTTGTGGCTGGCGATGCAGGCTACCTGGCGCAAACAACCGATGGCGGCAGAACGTGGACGAAACAGACAATTTCGACGACCGAAAATATCAACGAAATTTATTTTCGCAACGAAAAAAACGGTTACGTCGTCGCAGGTAAAAAAATGTTTGCGACCGACGACGGCGGACGCTCGTGGCGCGAAATAAAAATCTACGAACCGCGCGACTTTCGCAATGGCACACCGGAATTTTTGAGTGTTCGTTTCGCTGATAAAAAGCGCGGTTTTATCATCGGTTCGGTAACTAAAACATACGGTAAAGACGACGAACGAGTAGTTGATTCGCTGGTTATGCGCACTGACGACGGCGGCGAAACGTGGGCGAGAATAATTGTTCCTTCAAAAAACGAATTGTTTCATCTCGATTTCATAAACAACACGCGCGGCTGGATCGTCGGCGACGGCGGATTGATTTTTTCGACTGCCGACGGCGGCGTAAACTGGTTCGCGCAAAATTCGAGAACAACGAAAACGCTTTATAATGTTGATTTTCGAGACGCGAACGAAGGTTATGCGGTCGGCGAAAAAGGAACGATTCTGCGAACGGAAAACGGCGGCGGAACTTGGCAAACGGTTAAAACCAATTTCCCGAACACCTTTATGCGCGTAGATTTCGCCGACGATAAAAACGGTTGGATTGTCGGTTACGGCGGAACCATTCTGCGCTCTAGTGATCGCGGCAAAACATGGATCTTACAGGACAGCAACACCAAAGAAAGGCTGTATGGACTTTTTATGATGAAAAAATATGGTTGGGCGGTCGGTGCGAACGGTCTTGTTATCCAGTATTTGCGGTAAATTTAACGACACTTTTTTACGAAAGGTTACAGTTTCTCAAAATTGAGAAACTGTAACCTTTTTCTTGGTATAGTTGTATGGTTTTTTAGGTAAACATAGTTTAAACCGATTGATAATTACAAAAAAATGCGTTATAGTAAATTGGCGATTCCGAAAACGGCTCAATCTTTCAGAAAAAACTAAAAAACTCCTCTTTTGACAAATATTTGGCTGAACATCGGCTATATTAATTAATGAACTCCACATCCGAAGCAGAACAAAAACGTCTAAATTCACTAAAAAGCTTTCAAATTCTCGACACTTTACCGGAACAGGAATTTGATGATCTAACGCTGCTGGCAACCCAGATTTGTGAAACTCCAATTGCCGCGATCAGTTTAGTTGACGAAGATCGGCAGTGGTTCAAATCACGCGTTGGTTTATCAGTGACGGAAACGCCGCGCGAATTGGCGTTTTGCAATCACACAATCAAGTCGGACAGCTTGTTTATCGTCACGGACGCGACAAAGGATGCACGGTTTGTTGATAATCTTTTGGTAAAAAACGATCCGAACATTCGCTTTTATGCCGGTGCGCCGCTCATTGCATCTGACGGACATAATTTAGGCTCGATCTGTGTAATTGACCGCAAAGCGCGCGAATTGACCGAGGCACAGAAGCGGGCTTTAAGCGCCTTATCGCGTTCGGTAATCAAACTTCTCGAATCGCGCCGCGAGTTGGTCAATCTTAAAAACGAAATAGTTGAGCCTTCGGTTTTTCTGAACGACGAAGAACTCGCCGAAACCGATAAGCCGAAGCAGCTTTTTTCAAAAACTGAAGATAAGACGTTTTTTCACAAACATCTCAAGCCTTATCTGGTTGCTACGCTGTTCGTTGTCATAACGACGATTTTTAAAATGATGGTCGAATCGGTGACGCAGATCGAGTCGCCGTATCTATTATTTGCCTGCGCGATTTTGCTGGCAGCTTGGCGCGGCGGTTTGGGACCGGGAATTTACTCGACCGTTTTGACCGCGTTAATCATTGATTATTATTTCATATCGCCCGTTGGAATTGTCTTTGAACGTGGTTTCGGTCAGAATCTGCGGCTTTTTATATTTATTGCGCAGGGAATATTTATCACGCTCCTCTGCGTTTCCAGATTACGCGGCGAAAAACTTTTGTGTCACGCCCACACACAGTTGGAAAATCGCGTGGCGAAGCGCACCGGTCAACTAGCGCAGGCGAACAAGATTCTGCATAAGGAAATTCAGGAACGCACCGTTTTGCAGGAAGATTTGCGTCAGGCGCGTGATATCGCGGTTGAAGCGGCACGGCTGAAATCGGATTTTCTCGCGAATATGAGTCACGAAATTCGCACGCCGATGAACGGTGTAATCGGCGTGACGGGTTTGTTGCTCGACACGAAACTCGACGGCGAACAAAAAAGGTTTGCCGAAATTATTCGCAACAGCGGCGAATCTCTGCTGACTGTCATCAACGATATTCTGGATTTTTCTAAAGTCGAAGCCGGCAAACTCGAATTTGAAACGCTTGATTTTAACTTGCGAAACACCATCGAAAGTACCGTCGAGTTGCTGACCGCCAAAGCTCAGTCGCAGAAAAACGAACTCGCCACATTGATTTACAATGATGTGCCGCTTGATTTGCGCGGAGATGCGGGACGCATTCAGCAGATTTTAACAAACCTTATCGGCAACGCCGTTAAATTTACGAAAGACGGTGACATCGTGATTCGTGTGAAAAAGATTGCTGAAACCGATTCGTCCGTCAGACTTAAATTCTCCGTTGCCGACACCGGCGAAGGCATTTCAAATAACGTTCAGGAAAAACTTTTTCAGCCGTTTACGCAGTCTGATGCTTCAACGACGAGACGTTTCGGCGGAACCGGTCTGGGGCTTTCGATTTGCAAAAGGTTGGTTGAAATGATGAATGGGGAAATTGGAGTGCAAAGTGAAATCGGCAAAGGCGCGACTTTCTGGTTCGATATTTCGCTGGAAAAACAGAAATTGCCAATTGTCGTTAATCAAACCGAAGTGAATTCGACAGTTACGCATAACGCGCTTGAAGGTCGGCGAGTTCTCGTGGTTGACGATAATGAAATCAACCGCGAAATTTTGGTTTATCAAATGCGTTCGTGGAGTATGGAAGTGCGCGAAGCGACAGATGGTTTCGAGGCGATTGAAATATTAAAAGCTGCCGCGCAATCCGAAAAGCCCATTGATCTGGTGATTCTGGATTTAAATATGCCGGGAATTGACGGTTTGGAAACCGCGCGGCGAATGTTTGCGGAAATTAAAACGGATGAAATGTCCGCAACACCCGCCGCAATTTTGCTTTCGTCGAGTATTATGAAAATCAGTTCGGAAAATTTGCGCGATTCCGCGATCAGCGCATCACTTAACAAACCATATCGTCAGACCGATTTGCTCGACGCGATTTATGAAACGCTTGATTTGAATCGCCGTCGAACATCTCAAAATTTCAATATTCATAAGAGCGTGGTTCCGTCTTTTAAATCAAATACCGAAGCAGTTTCGGATTCACGCGCCAAAAACAAACGGATTTTACTGGTTGAAGACAATCGGGTGAATCAAATGGTGGCGCAGACGCATTTGAAGAAATTCGGCTATCAGGCGGATGTCGCCGGAAACGGTTTGGAAGCGATCAAAGCATTGGAAATGCTGCCGTATCATTTAGTTCTGATGGATTGTCAGATGCCCGAAATGGACGGTTATGAAGCGACCAGAGTTATTCGCGCGCGCAAATGGAAAGCTGCCCGAATTCCAATTATCGCTTTGACCGCGCACGCCATCGAGGGCGAACGGGAAAAATGTCTGCAAGCCGGAATGAACGATTACATCAGCAAACCGGTACAAAAAGATGATCTACAGAAGATTCTCGAACAATGGTTGACGAACGCCGAAGAAGAGCAAGATGAAACAGATGCGCCGGAGAGCGTTAAAGAAATGGATACTGAGTTTGGTGAAATAAACGCGAATTCTGTAAATGAACAAATTCTCACAGTCGTGAATTTCGCCACACTCAATGATATAACTGATAACGATCCGGTGATGCGCCGTGAAATCGTTGAAATGTATTTGGCGCAGACGACGAATCAGCTCGACGAAATAGAACGCGCGATTACCGTCAACGACGCGTTGACTTTATCAAATGTAGCGCATAAAACCGTCGGCGGCAGTGCTTTATGCGGAATGGTCGCCATAGTTGAGCCTTTAAGAGAACTCGAACGAATGGGACTGGACGGGAAAACCGACGAAGCCGCGCCCCTTCTGGCACAGGCGCGGCAGGCATTTGTTTCCATCAACGAACAGTGTCTGGAAATCTTAGAGAACTAAGTAAACTCAATGAAAAAAATTGTCATCATCGAAGATAACGAAGTCGTCGCGCGGCTTTATCAAAATAAACTCAAAGCCGAAGGAAATAAGGTTTACGTCGCCTTTGACGGTGCGGAAGGATTAAAACTGATTCACAGCGTCAAGCCGGATTTGGTGCTGCTTGACTTGATGCTCCCGAATAAATCCGGCACGGAAATCATCAAGGAAATTCGCAAAGATGTCCGCTTTATGAATTTGCCGATAATGGCTTATTCGAGTGCTGACGAAGTGGTTTTAAGGGACGCTGTTGCCGCCGGTTCGACAACGATTATTTCAAAAAACAAAGCGTCGTTCAAAGACATTCTGAATGAGTTTAATGATTTGCTGGAAGCCAGCCGCAACCGGCAAATTTATAATCCCGAACATTTCAAGGAAGAAAATGAAATTGAAAAAGGCGTCGAACAGACGCAGGGAGAGATTTTTATTGTCGAAGATGATTTCATTACGGCGAAAATCATCAGTGATATTGTTGTCAAAGCGGGATTCAAGCCGGTGGTCAGCCACGATGGTCAGGAAGCCTATCGAACTTTAGCTTCGGAAGCGAATTTCGTCGCGGCGATTTTTGATGTCGAACTGCCGAAAATAAAAGGAACCGATTTGCTGAAATATATGCGCACGGAAAAACGTTTGCAGTTTGTTCCGGTAATAGTGATGACGGCTTCCGAAGAATATGTGAAGATTCAACTCGAAAGTCATCTCGCCGGAGCGACGTTTTTTATGTCCAAACCGTTTGAGCGCACCTCTTTTGAAACGCTTCTGAAAACTTTGGTCAGAGTCAGAAATTAATCGCTCATCTTGAATTCAGTTTTAACTCACCGTATCAAAACGTCGTCTTCAGGACGGCGTTTTTGTTTCACAAATAATAAAAAATCTAAAATTCTCACAAATATGTTAAATTGGTCTTAAATTTTCTTCTGACTTATGTTATTTTACATAAGCAATTCTTTTTACCCAGCAAATTTACATAAGGTTTTATTATTAGGATTTATACTTCAAAGGAGGAGAATAATGAGTTTTAAGCCGATTCTTTTTACATTCGCAGCGATAATCGTATCGTTTGCATTATCTTTCAACGCCGATGCGCAGGGAACAACCTCCCGCGTTACGGGAACTGTGACGGACGGTTCCGGCGCGGCTGTTTCCGGCGCAACGGTAACTTTAACCAACGAAGCGACCAAAACATCTTTAACCACTGAAACAAGCGACAGCGGAGCTTATACCTTCGATTTGATTCAAATCGGAGAATATGCCGTGACAATCGAGAAAAGTGGTTTCAAAAAATTCGTTTCGACCAAAAACACAGTTAATATCAATCAGCCGGCGACCGTTAATGTCGCGCTCGAAGCGGGCGGCATCAACGAAACGGTAACGGTCGAATCTTCGGTCGAGCAGGTTCAAACAAGTACTTCGGGCAATATCGGCAGCACCATCGAGCAAAGAACGCTCGAAAGTTTGCCGATTGTCGGAACACGCGGCAGAAATCCGCTGGATTTGCTTAACTTTCAGCCGGGCGTTGTGTTCGGCGGAAATACGGGCGGCGCGGTGAATGTCCACGGTTCGCGCGACCGCGCTTTTAATTTTACGCTCGATGGCGTTGACATCAACGAATCGAGCGCGGGCGGTTCAAATTTTACGCCGCTGCGCACGAATCCCGATTCGCTGCAGGAATTTCAAATCGTCACCAGCAATTTTACGGCGGAACTCGGACGCAGCAGCGGCGCACAGGTGACGCTGGTAACGCGTTCCGGGACAAATAAATTTCACGGGAATTTATTTGAATATTATCAAGCACCGGAATTTAACGCCAAAAGCTATCCGACAACCATCGCCAGACTTCCCAAAGAACAATTTGTCCAGCATATTTTCGGCGGCAGTTTAGGCGGTCCGCTGTTTAATCCCGGCTTTGGTGAAGGCACGAAGATGTTCGATCTGTTAAAAGACAAAGCGTTTTTCTTCTTCAATCTCCAAATGCTTCGCGCCTATGACACGGCTTTAGTTACCCGAAATGTTTATACGCAGACCGCCAGACAGGGAATTTTCCGTTATGTCGTCGGCAGAGCGAATTCTCCGGCGGGAACGACAACGGCGGCGGTTGATAACGGCGGCAACCCCACGCTTCCGAATTGTATAGGAACGCCGGCGACCAACGCTCCGTGTATCGCCACATATAACATCGCCGCTAATCCTTCAGGAATCGGAATTGATCCGACGCTTGCGGGAATTATCGGCGCAACGCCCGTGCCGAATAATTTCACGACCGGCGACGGATTGAACACTGCCGGATTTAATTTTGCTTCGCCGCAGCACGAAAGACAATATGATTTCGTCACGAAAATTGATTACAAATTTTCCGAAAGCAATTTGTTTTATGTCAGATATGCGCAGGGCGAGCAAAACAGCTTCGGCGATTCGGGAAACGGCGGTCGTCCGATTTTTCCGACCACACCGAATTTCGTTGATACGTTTCGGACACCGAAAAATCTGGCGATTAACTGGCGAACTTCGCCGACGGCGACGCTGACCAACGAATTTATTTTCGGAGTCAGCACGTTCAGCTTCGATTTTTTGACGCCGCAGCCGGATCCGTTGATTCCGTTTACTTTTTTAGACGGAATTTCAACGCCGAATACGAATTTTTCGTATAACGCGCGCCGTTTGCGGACTTACCAATTTGTTGACAACGTAACTTTCGATTTATCGCCGCACATCATAAAAGCCGGAATGAACCTGCGTTTCGGTCGGCACATTGATGATCGTTCAGGAGTTGCGGGAACGGCAATCGAACCGGTAGTCAGTTTCGGCAACGGACCCGGTTTCGGCGCGTTCGGTTTGCCTGCGTCGGGAGCGACCAGCATAAACGCGACGGATTTAACGAGACTGCAAAATACCGTGAATAATTTGCTCGGCAGAATCGGGACAATCTCGCAGGCTTTCGTTTCCGATCCGAATAATCCAAGCTCGTTCGCTCCGGCGGGAACCAGATGGAAAAACACCGCATATTATCGTGAACTGGATTTTTACGCGCAGGATAACTGGCGTTTCAGACCCAACCTGGTTTTCGATCTGGGACTTCGCTGGGAAGCTAAACTGAATCCGAGTATTGACGGCAGAGATATTCTGGTTCCGAACCAGCCGGTTAAGTTAGGCGCGGCACCGTCGAACACTCTGCGCTGGGTTGAAGGTGATTTGTTCAAAAACGATTTAAGCAAATTTTTGCCTTCGGTCGGTTTCGCCTGGGATCCGTTTAAAACCGGCAAAACTTCGATTCGCGCCAACTATCGCATATCGTCCGACCGAATCGCCAGTTTCCTGTTCGGTTCTTCTATTTTCCAAAGTACGCCGGGAAATAATTTCGGCGCGACAAACACCGCTTTCGGCGGATCAGGCGGACTTTATCGAAACATCAATCCGGTAATCGCCGCTTTGGTTCCGCCCGCGACGACGACTCCTGACAGTCTGCGTCAACCGGCGATTTTCGGAACCGGTTCGATAAACGTGATTGACCCTGATTTGGTTTATCCGCAGGTTCATTCGTGGTCAGTCAGTTTTCAGCGGGAAGTCTGGAAAAATAATGTACTCGAAGTAAATTACATCGGGAAACACGCCGTTCATTTGCTTGGCGGTTACAATGCCAATCAGGTAAATGTCAACGCCACTGTTCCGGGCGTAAGTCAAACTTTTCTCGAAGCCTTTGATCTGATTCGCAACGATATTCGAACAAATGGCAGCACGATAACCTATAACAGTCCGTTAATTAACGCTCTGTTTACCGGAAATCCGGCTAATAATGCCGGAACCGCTGCGTTCAGAACTCTGGCAACGACAAACACAATTCTTCTGGGAAATGCCGCGACCGCCGCGCTGGTGACATCTCAAAGATTGTGTCAAACCGCCGACGTAACCAGCGGACTGTGCACCGCGACTTCGCAGCAATTGATTTCACGAACGGTCGGAAATCCTTTTGTATTTCAAAAATATACGCAGTTCACCGGCGGCTTGAACGTCTTCGACAGCAGTGATTATTCAAATTACAACGCGCTCGAAGTAATTTTCAAACGACGTATCAGCCGCGGACTCGGTTTTCAATTCGCTTATACTTTGTCGAAATCCAAAGATAATCGGTCTTGGGATCCGTCGCTCAGTACGGTTTCGACCGGCTCATCTCAAGCAGCGTCAAGCACACCGTTTGATTTGAGAGATCGAAGTTTGAATTACACTTATTCGGATTTTGATCGGCGGCACGTTTTTCAGGGAACATATATTTACGAATTGCCGTTCGGTGACAATAAATATTTGTCTTCCGGCAACAAAGTCGTTGATTATATTATCGGCGGCTGGCAGTTGTCGGGTCTTGTAATTTGGCAAACAGGCAGACCGTTTACGGTCTACTCCGGCGTAAATACTATCAGCAACGTTGTGCAGTCAACGGCTGACTGCACCGGTTGTACCAGAAATATCGGTCAGTTAGTGCTGGAAAGCGGAAGAAATTTTTGGTTCGATGCGGCGACGCGTGGGCTGTTTTCCGCTCCCGCGCCGGGCAGTATCGGCAATACGGGACGCAATTTCTTTATTGCGCCGCGTTATTTTCAGACCGACGCGTCCATCTTTAAAAAGTTCAGGATTACGGAGAAAATCAACTTTGATTTACGGGTAGATGCGAAAAATCTGACCAACAATCCATCGTTCGATAATCCGACTGCCGTCATCAACTCGACAACCTTCGGGCGCATTAACGACAGCGTAACCAACAGCGCACGAAGAATTCAACTTTCCGGCAAGATAAATTTCTAGTTAAATTGTGCCAAAAAAAACAGGGAGCGCGAATTTTTGAATTCAAAAATTCGCGCTCCCTGTTTTTTGATTATTTGATTTTCAGTCAGTAGTTGTATGTTTGAAAAATCGCCCGGAATAAATTATCAAAAAAATGTCGGGCAAAGCAACTAACGCTAAAAGTGAGGCATCAAGTTTATAGGCAAAGAGTCGAGCCTGGTGGTTTTTGTCAGAGCATTTGAGCGCGACTTTTGGTCTTTTCTGGTTCCTCCTGTTTCTTTTTGCCCGCCGGTTGTTTGACCCGGCGGGTTTTTTATTATTAATTGAAGAAGAGCGGCAATTCTTACAAATCATTTGTAAGAATTGCCGCTCTTTTTTATTTACAGCCGATAAAAACTCTGAAATTATCTCTGGGGTTTCTGCAAACTTTTTCGCGCCGCTGAAGCTAATTGTGCGGCGCGCGGAAGGGCTTCGACCGCTTTGGCGACCTGCAAATCTTCTTCGATTAAAATCTGATTTGCCGCAACCGTACCGAATGCTACGGTTGCCAAATTAAAACGCAGACGCGATTTGATGTAGGATTTTTCCGCGTCGAGTTTTTCATTCGGTATTTTCCAGCCGTCATTTGCTGCGACGAATTGTTTGAAAGCCGCGAAGAAATCGTCGCCGACGGGAAAATCGCTCGGTCGAACACGATGTCCGAATTGAATTTGCCCGCTGATCTTATAATTTTCAAATCCTTTTACTCTGCCGCTAGCCGCTTCACGCGCGAAAAAGAACAGCGGATCAACGAGCGCGGTCTGCGTTTGATTAAGCGTCGAATTTTTTACCATCTCGTCGGGCGTAATGCCGTCGCCGCCGTAGATTTTTCTGCCGGTGACGGTTTTGCTGGCTAGATTGTTCTTCTCTTTTTCCGACAACACGACTTTGTGATTGAAATAATCATAAAGATTGCCGTTTGAGTAATCGCGCTGAATCGAGCGACCCGACGGCGTGTAATATTTCGCGGTCGTCAAAGTCAAACCCGAACCGTAGGGCAGATTGATGACGCTTTGCACAAGCCCTTTGCCGAACGTGTTTTCGCCGACGATCAATGCGCGGTCGTAATCCTGAAGCGCACCGGCGACAATCTCCGAAGCCGACGCGCTGCCGTCGTTGACCAAAACGACCATCGGAAGATTTTCCGCCCGATTATTCGCTGATTTCCACGTTCGATTATCAATCGCCGAACGTCCGCGCTGTGTGACAATCGTATTTCCGGCAGGCAGAAATTTCTCGGCGATGTGAACCGCCTGTTCCAAAATGCCGCCGGGATTTTCGCGTAAATCCAATATCAAAGTTTTCATTCCCTGTTCGCGCAAATCTTCGAGAGCGACGTTTAGTTCGTCGAGCGTCGTGTAATTAAATCCTTCCGACATATCAACATAGCCGATGCCCTGACGCAAAAGATAAGCATCCGGAATCGAAGGCTGCGGAACGCGGTTGCGGCGAATTTCGATCGTTTCCACTTTCAGCTGTGTCGGCGCGTTCGATGGTCAGACGAACAATCGAACCTTTTTTTCCGCGCACTTTGTCGCGCACGTAAGCCGAAGATTTGCCGGAAACCTTTTCGCCGTTGACTGTTAAAATTTTATCGCCGAACCGCAAGACCGGCGCGAAAAGCGGGCGAGTCGGGAAATGTCGAAGTTACAAAAGTATCGTATTCGCCGTTTTTTTGGTAATTGACAATCGTCGCGCCGATGCCGAAATATTCGCTCTGCTGGTCGGTTAAAAGGTCTTCGTATTCGGTCGAATCAAAATAATTTGAATGCGGGTCGAGCGAGCGAAGCATCGCCGTCAGCGAAGATTTCGTCAGTTCGTTATAGTCGATTTTTTTCCCGTCAACATAATTTCCGCGAATGAGTTCGAGCGCGTCCGCGAAATCATCAGTGATTTGGCTGTCGTGAATACGATTCGACCTAATCGGTGTGTTTCCACTCGATCCGGGAACGGAGGCGGAAAAAGAAGTACCGCGCGTGATCTTAAACGGCTCGACTTCGGGTATTTGCGAAACGGCTTTTTGTTGAGAAAAGACGGACGAAACGGCGAAGGCGAAAACGAGCGGAAAATAAAAGAAGTTGCTCCTCATAAATCTAAAAAAGTTTTGCTTTGCGCGAATCTTACAAAAATACGAGGGCATAAAGCAACCCGTGAAGCCGCCAAAGCAAATAAAATACAAAAATTTTAAGTGCTTGTGGAAAGTTTTAATGCGCAGATATTTCCAGAAAAATTTTATTTGACTTCGATGCTTGATAAAACCAGAGACTTTAAGCGAAAATCTTGTCTATGCCGGACGAGGAAAAAAACAAGCTCGAAGAGAAACTTCGATCAATCATCGAAACGATTGATGTTG
Organism: Pyrinomonadaceae bacterium; assembly: GCA_963761145.1. Taxonomy (GTDB): domain Bacteria; phylum Acidobacteriota; class Blastocatellia; order Pyrinomonadales; family Pyrinomonadaceae. The sequence continues at coordinate 273,445 of CAVXFU010000001.1, read as the reverse complement.
CCAATGCATTGACCGAACCGTTGACGGTTTCAATCGAAAATCTTCTGAAAATTTCTGCCGCTGAAATGAATTCCGAAGAAGCTTCGGTTTTGATGCGCGACGGCGACGCGGGCGATTTGCGATTTTTATCGGCAATCGGGAAGGTCGCCGATCATTTGAAGAATTTGAAAATTCCTGCCGGCAAAGGCATCGCCGGTTTTGTTTTTTCTTCGGGGCAGCCGATGGCTGTTGACCGATGTCGGCGAAGAAGATTCGTTTTTATGCCGAAGTTGATAAACAAACCGGATATTCGACGCAAACGATTTTAGCTACGCCGCTGCGTCACGACGGCGAAATTATCGGCGTTCTAGAATATGTCAACCGCATCGGCGAACCGCCTTTTGAATCTTTACGCCGGACGAAATGGATAAAGCCGCGTTGTTTGCCGAAGCCATCGCTTCGCTGGTCAATGCTTATGAATCGGCGAAATTTTTCAGTGATTTCAGCGATAAAATGCTTTCCGCGCCGAAAAATCTGAATTTAAGGAAATGCGCGAATGGATTGAAAATCTGCGTGAAACTGCCGAACATAAGGAAATGATTGATCTGGCATTGATTGTTCGCGAAATTGCCGGACGCGGCGATGCGGAACGCCGAATGTGCCAGGAAATTTTAGAATCAATTTTGCGATTTTCCGACAGTAGAACGGAAACGAGTTTTTTAAGTTTTTAAAATTAGGTTTTTGATTTATTATAATCTGAAATTCCAAATCACAGATCGAATCCGAACTTTGAATATGACAACCGTTTCGGGATACGAATCAAACGAAAATTCGACCATCTCGACTTATTTTCAAATTGACGAAAGCTGGAAATAGCGAACGGGAAAAGGTGTCAGTGTCGCGATCATTGACAGCGGAATTGACACGACGCACCCGATTTAGCAGGGAAAGGTCAAAGAATCAGTCGAAGCGAGAAAAGAAAACAAACGCGTTATTTTCGAGCCTTCCGAGGCCGGCGATTCGGCCGGACACGGCACGGCTTGCGCGGGAATTATTTCCAGTATCGCGCCGGACGTCGAATTTTACAGCATAAAAGTTTTGGGCGCGGGCGGTTTGGGCGACGGACAGGCTTTCTCGCCGGACTGGAATACGCCATTAAAAATCGTTATCGAATTATCAATCTGAGTCTCGGAACGACCAAACCGCAATTTTTCTCGCCGCTTCACGATCTGCTTGACCGCGCTTATCAAGCCGGCTGTATCGTCGTTGCGGCGGCAAATAATCTGCCGCAGCCGAGTTTTCCGTCGGTTTTTTCGTCTTCGCTGATTTCAGTCAGCAAAAGCGAAGAAAACGATCCGTTTAATTTCGGTTTTCGTTACGGCGAAGTTATCGAACTGACCGCGCCGGGCGTGAATATTCGCACCGCTGGCTCGACAACAGTTATAAAAGTCTGACCGGAAACAGTTTTGCCTGCCCGCATATTGTCGGCATTATCGCGCTGCTGCTCGAAAAATATCCTGAATCTTACGCCGTTTCAAGTTAAATCGGCGCTTTACGCGATCGCCGAGGAAAATCAAGAAAGAAACAAGTTCAAACAACCTGAATCAGAAAACATAGAACAATTTGTCAATCGATTTCGAAACTAATTGAACAGATGCATTTTCATAAATAACAGACAATAATGTAACTGCAGCATTCACTAAATAAATGAAACCTTTTGCAATTTTATGCGTAAAATGCTTTGATAAAATTAATTTTCAAATTCAGGAGCTAAAAATGAAAAATAATATTAATAAAAGTCGCGGCAAGCGGTCTGGTAATGGTGTCACGATTGCTTCCGGCGCGTTTGCCCAAACTCCGAAAACGAATAAAAAGGAGACGAAAATGTCAAACAACTTTTAAATTACAGCCGCTCAAACTTGAGCAATATACGCTTGATAACGGTTTGCGCGTCGTTCTTAAATCAGGATAACGCCGCGCCGGTCGTGTCGGTCGCGGTTTATTACGATGTCGGTTCGCGCAACGAGCGCGAAGGTCGCACGGGATTTGCGCATTTTTTGAACATATGATGTTTCAGGGTTCGGAAAACGTGAAAAAAGCCGAGCATTTCCAATTTGTTTCCAACGCCGGCGGCACGATGAACGGCACGACGAATACCGAACGCACGAATTATTTTGAAGCGCTGCCGGCAAATCAACTGCCGCTCGGTTTGTGGCTCGAATCCGACCGAATGCGCTCGCTCGCCGTGACGCAAGAAAATCTCGACAACCAGCGCAATGCCGTGCAGGAAGAAAAACGTCTCGGCGAAAATCAGCCGTTCGGGCAGGTTTTCGATCAACTGATGCCGATGATTTACAAAAATTTTGCCAACGCGCATTCGGTTATCGGTTCGATGGAAGATTTGAACGCGGCGACAGTTGAAGACGTGCAAGATTTTTTCCGCATTTATTACGCGCCGAACAACGCCGTTCTGGTCATTTCCGGCTCATTTGAAACGAAAGAAGCGAAAGAACTTGTCAGCAAATATTTTGCGACGATTCCGAAACAGCCGAAACCGCCCGCGCTTGACGTTTCCGAACCGACCGAAGTGGCGATGAAATATAAGCAGTTTGAAGACAAACTCGCGCCGTTTCCGGCTTTTATTTTAGGCTGGAAAATTCCGCAGCGCAGCACGCCCGAACATAACGCGCTGGCACTTGCCGGAAAAATCATCAGCGAAGGCGAAAGCTCGCGTCTGTATCAAAAACTCGTCAAAGGCGACGAATCGGTTTTGCAGCTTGTCAGCTTTACCGACGAACGGCGCGGACCGTCGGGCTTTTTGATTTTCGCGATTCCTAAACCGGGCAAAGATTTATCGAAAATTCGCGAAACGATTATGAACGAAATCAAAGATATGGCGACCAACGGACCGACCGCCGAAGAAATGCAGAAACTGCATAATAATCTGATTAACGATGCGGTTCGCTCGCGTCAATCGTCGCTCGCGCGCGCTCAGTCAATCGCTGAATTCGCTTTGTATGACGGCGATCCGGCATTTGTTAATTCGGAACTCGACGAGCTTTTGAAAATCACGCCCGCGCAAATTAAAGAAGCGGTCAACAAATATTTGAATACCGAAAACCGTGTTTTGCTTGACATTGTTCCAGCCGGAAAAGGAGACAAGCCGATTACCAACGGAAATTAACCGAAAAGCGGATTGGAGATTATAATATGAATAAAGCATTAAAATTATTGGTGTCCGCCGGATTGATTTCGACTATTGGCGTCGGACACATTTGCCCAAAAAACTATGAATGAAGATTTTCGCAAAACCGCTCCGACGGCGCTTGCGCCGAAATCGTTTGAGATTGCCAAGCCTTATGAAACGACTTTGCCGAACGGATTGAAAGTAGTTATTTTTGAAGACAAACGTCTTCCGCTCGTCAGTTACCGGCTCGGTTTTAAGTCCGGCGATGTCAACGACCCGAAAGATTCGAACGGATTAACGGCGGCTATGACCGCTTTGCTGAACGAAGGCACGAAAACGCGCACGAGCATGCAGTTTGCCGGTGAAATCGAACGGCTTGGCGCGAGCATTTCGTCGAGCGCGTCGGACGACAACACGATTGTCGCGGCTTCGGCTTTGTCGTTATATGGCTCGGACATTTTGAAATTGATGGCTGATGTCGTCTTGAATCCGGTTTTCCCGGAAAGCGAACTCGCGCTGTACAAAAAGAATACGATTGAAAATTTGAAATATCAGCGTTCGCAGCCGGGATTTCTGGCGGGCGAGCAGATTGCGAAAATTATCTACGGAACGCATCCGTACGGCGTAGTTTCGGCGAGCGCGGCTGATGTCGAAAAAATCTCGCGCGAAAAACTCGCGGCATTTCACGCAGAAAATGTTTACGCCGAACAACGCGACTTTGATCGTCGTCGGCGATGTTAACCGCGACGATGTTTTGAAGGAAATTAAGGATAATTTCGGCGGCTGGCAAGAAGGGAACGATCGAAGCGATGAAATTCGCCGCGCCGCCGACTCGAACGGCGACGACTATCACGATCGTTGATCGTCCCGGCTCGATTCAGTCGAATATCGTTCTGGCGAATTTGGCGATTGACCGCAGCAATCCTGATTATTTTCCGGTTCTGGTGATGAATCAAATTCTCGGCGCGGGCGCTTCTTCGCGGTTGTTTATGAATCTGCGCGAAGCTAAAGGTTACACTTACGGCGCGTATTCGTCGTTTGATACGCGACGTCAAGCCGGAAATTTTCAGGCGACGGCGGAAGTCAGAACGCCGGTCACGGGCGATTCTCTGAAAGAATTTTTCTACGAACTCAAGCGCGTGCGCGATGAAAAGGCGTCGGAAAAAGAATTGAAGACGCGAAAAGTTATCTGACCGGCGTGTTTCCGCTGCGCGCGGAAACGCAGGAAGGTTTGACGAATCTGCTAGTTTCGCAGCAGCTTTATGATTTGCCTGCCGATTATCTGCAAACTTACCGCGATAAAATCAACGCCGTGACGCTGGAAGATGTCGAGCGCGTGGCGAAAAAATACATCGCGCCGGACAAAATCGCCATCGTCATCGTCGGTGATGCGGGCGAAATTCTGCCGCAAATCAAACCGTATTCGTCGAAAATCGAAATTTTCGACGCGGAAGGCAAATCGGTGGACGCGGCGAGTTACGCGGCGACGAACAACGCGACACCGGCAAACGTTGGCGGAACATGGAATTTGACGATTGATTTTCAAGGGCAGCAGATGCCGGTGACGCTGATGCTCAAACAGGACGGCGCGAAAGTGTCCGGCTCGATGGATTCGATGATGGGCAAAGGCACGATCAGCGATGCGAAAGTTGCGGGCAACAAAATAATGGCGACGGCGAAATCGGAAATCCAAGGTCAGTCGGTTGATCTAGTCATCAGCGGCACGGTCGAAGGCGATTCGATGAAAGGAACCGTCACCGTTCCGATGCCCGGAATGGCACCACTGCCGTTTACGGGAACGAAGGCGAAACCGTAAAATTGATTTAACGATAAAAAGAAGGCGCGAATCGTTTTGATTCGCGCCTTCTTTAGAAAATATATGCTTTTTTTAGATTATAAAAAGATTAGAAAAGCTGTTTTCCAACTATTTGGGCTGACCATTTTCATTGTCAATTTTTGCGTCTTTAATGCGGCGGCACAAGGTCAAAAATCAGATAAAATTGGCTTTGATACTTGTGGAACAGGTAAAGAACGGTTAGCGAGTGCCGCCTTTGAATTCCAAAAAAATGGCAATCCAGACACTTATTTGGTAATCATCGGCGGAGCGATGAAAGGCGAAAAATTATCTTCTAATTCTCAGCGAATCCAACAGGCAATCGGATATTTGGATTATATGGCAGTAAAAACCGAACGAATTGTTTTTGGAACCGGAAACCCGAAAACCGAATCCGGTTATTTGAGACTTTACATTAATGGAGTTTTATATACGGAAATCATAACCCGCAAAAACGGTAAATTATGTTGGTGCGAAGGAGATGCGTTTGATTTCAAAGTTAAATGATATGTGACTAATACCATTTCGATTTCGTTTCCCGCCGCATCGCCGCTCAATTTTACGGGAACGAGAGCAAAATAAAATAAGGCTAAAGCGAGAAAGCGAAAGGCGCGGACGATTTATTTGTCCGCGCCTTTCGCTTTCTCGCGCCCCGAAAACTAATCGCCGCGAGATTTCAACAGTTTTGCAGCATTTTTATCATTATCGCAGCATTTTCATCATTAAGACAACATTTTTATCATTATCACAATGTTTTCGTCATTAAGACAACTTCTTTATAATTATCGCGATATTTTCATCATTATGACAATGTTTTTATCATTATCGCAATGTTTTTATGAATATCACAACTTTTTCATCATTATCACAATCTTTTTATCATAATAAAGATGAATTCGGTTACACGCCGAAAGTTTTTTAATCGCGCCGGAAAAAAAAGCGCGTGCGGATGAATTATCCGCACGCGCTTTTTTTTTCGGTTCGAAGCGATTGCCTGCCGTTTATTTCAAGTATTTTTCAAACCAGCTCAGAACTTCGCCGTACCAAAATTGGGAATTCTGCGGTTTCAAAATCCAGTGTCCTTCGTCGGGGAAAACGATGAGTTTGGATGGCGTGTTGTTTAACTGCAACGCCGTGTAAAGCTGCAAACTCTGGTCAACCGGCACGCGATAATCAATTTCGCCCTGCGTCACGAGCGTTGGCGTTTTGAAGTTGGCGGCAGAGCGATGCGGCGACCATTTATCGTAATTCGTGCGATTTTCCCACGGCATTCCTTTGAATTCGTATTTCACGAACCACAATTCTTCAGTCGTGCCAGCCATACTTTCGAGATTGTAAACTCCGGCGTGCGAGACGAACGCTTTAAATTTAAAGCGCGGGTCGGTGTTGTGTCCCAAAAGCCAGTCAACCATATAACCGCCGTAACTCGCGCCCGCCGCGCCGATGCGGTTTTTATCAATGTATGCGTTGCGTTTCAAAACTTCCGCCACACCGTTCGTAATGTCCACGAACGCTTTGCCGCCCCAATCAGTCGAAACTTCGTTGACGAATTTTTGCCCGTAACCGGTCGAACCGCGCTGGTTCGGCGTAAAAACGACGTAACCGGCGTTGGCGAACATCTGCGGATTCCAGCGATAACCCCAATTATTATTCCACGCGCCCTGCGGTCCGCCATGGATCAGAACAATCATCGGATATTTTTTTGACGCGTCGAAATTTTTCGGTTTCACGATAAATCCGTGAATTTTCGTGTTCATCGCGCCCGTCCATTCGAGTTCTTCAGCTTTCGCCAAACCCAAATCATTATTCGCGTTGCTCAGATTTACCATCGCTTCGGGACGTTCAATCGAAGTTTTATAAATCTCGTTCGGACTGGTCAGGGAACTGCCGACCATGACGAGCGTTTTACCGTCGGGCAGTACATTCAAATTGCTGAAATAGCCGTTCGGCACCGCTCTGTTAACGTGCGTGGCGATTTTTAATCTGAAATTCGGCTCAACCGGAACGGTAAAAATCGGCGCGTAACCGCGTTCGCCAGCCGTAAAGTAAATCGTGTTGCCGTCCGGCGTAACAACCATTTCGTCAACCTGCTGATCGAAACCCGTCGTCAATTCAACCGTTTCGCCCGTCTGCCGATTAAAACGCATAATGCGCCACCGGTCAGCTTCAAAGCCCTCGGTTTTCTGCGAGCGGTAAAGAATATATTTGCCGTCCTGCGTGTACATCGGCGACGCTTCGTAACCACGATTCGTTACCGTAATATTTTTCGCTTCGCCGCCGCTGACCGGCACGAGGAAAATATCGCTGTTGGTCGAAACGGCTTCGACTTTATCGGGATTTTTCAAGTAAACGATTTCTTTCGAGTCGGGCGAAAATGCGTAATCGGTTCCGGTCGAAGCTCCATAAGGCGGCGAATCGAAATCGCCCGGCGTGACATCACGCGCGATGCCGCCGTTGCTTGATACAACGAAAACGTGCGTCCGCAGATGATTGCGCCATTCAGTCCAGTGGCGATACAAAAGCCGTTCGGTGACTTTCGCCTGCATTTTGCCGCTTTCGGCATACGCCGCTTTCTGCGCGTTGCAGTCGTCGCTGGCGCATTCGGGATAAATATCCGAACTAAAAGCGATCATTTTGCCGTCGGGCGACCAGACCGGATTGCCCGCGCCGCTTGAAATCTTCGTCACCTGTTTGCGGTCGTCGCCGTCAGCTTCCATCGTCCAGATTTGTCCGCCCGAAGTGTAAGCGATACGTTCGCCATTCGGCGACCAGCGCGGCGAACTGCTCGATTTTGTATCTTTCGTGATTTGTTTCGGTGCGCCGCCGTTTACGGGCACGACGTAAATTTGCGAAACCGTACGGTTTGCCTCGACATCCACATTGCCGATTGAATAAGCGACGAATTTCCCGTCGGGCGAAACCTGCGCGTCGCTCACGCGATGAATTTTAACCAGATCGTTAAACGTAAATGTCGTCTGAGCAATCGCTGCCGAAGCGACGAAAAGCATCATTAAAAAAGAAAATATTGTGCGTTTCATAATTTTTAAGTTCGGAGAATTTTATCGTTCATTTTTCGGTTATTATGGCATAAGTCGGGAGATAAAAAAAAGTAAGCAGCCTTTAGCAAAAACTTTTACGCCGAAAATGATTCAACCGTTCCGCCTTCCGTATTAACTCCGCCGCCGAAACCGTTTGTCCGGTTTCCTGCCATTGTCTAATTTCTAACAGTCATCGTTTTGGCATTGGCAATAATCTATTTGTATGAAGCGAGCCGATAAGCGCGCACCGGCTCGCGGATTTTTGCGTTGTCCTCATAGATTTTTGTATGTTGAAACGCAGTCGGTTAAGATAATTCAATGATAAAACTTCTTCCATATTTTTTGTGTCTCTTTGCGGCGATTTCCGTTTTTGGTCAGCAGCCAACGCCGACACCGAATTTGTATTCGGAAAAAACGCTTGAACAGTTAAAACAAATTCAGGCGGCGGCTTTGGCGAGCGACTACGCTTATAAACAAACGGCGTATCTTTCCAACAACATCGGTCCGCGACTTTCGGGTTCGCCTCAGGCACAGCGAGCAGTCGAATACGTTGCCGCCGAATTGAAAAAACTCGGTTTAGAGGTTCGTTTGCAAAAATTGACCGTGCCGCATTGGGTTCGCGGCGAAGAAAAAGCCGAACTCGTCGAATTTGAAGGAATGGCACAGGGCACGACGCAGAAAATCGTTTTGACTGCGCTCGGCGGAAGCATCGCAACGGACGCGAATGGCTTGATCGGCGAAATCGTCGTCGTCAATAATTTCGACGAACTCGAAAAGCTCGGACGCAAAAACATCGAAGGAAAAATCGTGCTTTTCAATAATAAATTCGATAAACAGTTGGAAGAATCGGGCAACGGCGGCGCGGCTTACGGGCAGGCGGTCGCTTATCGCGGCGGCGGCGCGATTGCGGCGGCAAAACTTGGCGCAATCGCGGTTTTAGTACGCTCGGCGGGCGGTTCGCAAAATCGGCTCGTTCATACGGGCGTGATGCGTTACGCTGACGGCATAACGAAAATTCCGGCGGCGGCGGTTGCATTTGAGGACGCGGAAACGATGGCTTATCTGGCGAAAATGGGCAAGGTTAGAATCAAAATGCTTTTAACGCCGCAGACTTTGCCCGACACGACGAGTTACAACGTCATCGGCGATTTGAAGGGAAGCGAAAAGCCTGACGAATTCGTCATCGTTTCCGGTCACCTCGATTCGTGGGATTTGGGAACCGGCGCATTAGACGACGCGTGCGGCGTTGCCGTGGCGATGCAGGTTCCGTATCTTTTGAAGCAATTGAAAATCAAACCGAAACGCACGATTCGCGTCGTCGCCTGGATGAACGAGGAAAACGGCAGCGTCGGCGGCAGAACCTACGCGGCGGAAGAAGATATTGCAAAACAGTTTGCGGCAATCGAATCGGATTTGGGCGCGACGCATCCGATTGGATTTCAATTCGCCGGAAAACGAGAAGCGATGCCGTTTTTCGCGCCGCTTTCAAAAATTCTGAGCGAACAGGGCGCGCGACTTTCGCCAATTCAGGAAGAAGTCGGACAGGACATCAGTTTTATGACCGAAAAAGGCGTTCCGTCGTTTGCGCCGATGTTCGACACGCGCACGTATTTTAATTATCATCACACTGCCGCCGACACTTTCGATAAAGTTGACCCGAAAAACTTACAGGAAGTCGGCTCGCTGATGGCAATTTTGGGTTTGGGTTTGGCAAATCTCGAACAGCCTTTGCCGCGTTGAAATCATTGCTTTTCCCAAGTTTCTCAATCGCTTCGTGCTGTTTATGAATTTTTGTGGCAAAATAGATTTTTAAGGAATTTACAAATTATGAACAGACCGCCGCCATATTTTCCGCAAAGCCAGCTTTCGCCGGGCAGTGAAAACCGTTATAAGAAATTTAAATTAATTATCGGAGCCGCAATTTTCTCCGCAATTTTGATTCTGACCGCGCTCGGGTTCGGGCTTTACTACTTGATTAATTGGACGATGGCTTAAATTTTCTTGACAAAAAGAGACGCGAATAAAATAATTTTATTCGCGTCTCTTTTTGTCTCATATCAACGATATTATTTGTTGCTGCTTTCGCGTTCCATAATAACCATATGTTCGTCGCGACTGACCATTCCGACGATAACATAACCGGCAGCCTGCGCCTCGGTAACTTCTTTTTGCAGAGTTCCGGTAAGTGTCGTCGCTAGAAGTTTATAATCATATTTCCTCTCGATAACCGGCGGTTTTTCTAAAATTACAACAATTTCGATCGGACCGATCAATTGTTGTTTGGCAATCATCGTGCGCGGCAGCAAACGGAAACCGTTAGCGGCAGCATCGTTAAGCTCTTTCTGCATCGTGCCGGTTCGAGTTGTCGCCAGCAATTTATATTGATAAGGTTGTTCGGCTGTCGCTTCGCGCGAAAGAAAAATTGCCATTTCTGTGCCGCTCGTCGGCGAACCGACTAAAATTCGATAGCCTTTCGCCGCCGTTGCGTCCAATTCCTTCTGCATTGTCGAAGTTTTGGTCGTGGCTAGCAATTTATACGGCAAATCTTCTTCGGCTTTTTTCGATTGTCCAAACCCAATTGCGCAGCTGACGCAAATCAACAAAGCAAACGTAAAGATATTTGTTTTCATTTTTACCTCAATGTTTTATAAATTGATAAATTTCTATCCGGGAGAAAAGGAAATTAGAAAATAACAGATTTAACGAAAAAACACGAAATAAAAAAAATATTTTCGTGTTTTTTCGTTAAATGTAATTTTAAGTATTTAACGATTGTTCGATTCGACTTTCGATTTTTGCGCATTGTTTTTCGCACTTTCCAAAGCAAGCTGTTTGGCTTCGGGTAAAAGCTCGATGGCTTTTTTCAACTGCGTGTCGTATTCATTGAAAACTTGCAACGAAGTTGTCGTTCCATAAGCCGCCGTGACCAACTCGGTTCGCATTATGCGTTCGATATATTCGCGCTCGCGGTCAGCCTGCGCCGGTATTATATTATATTTTTCCGCCGCGTATTTTTTGAAGGCGAGAAAAAGATTTTCGGTAATCGGAAAATCGGTGTTTTTCAAATCGTAGGAAAATGTGATCGGTTGATCTACTTTATAACTTTCAAAACCTTTGACTTTTCCAAACGTCAAATCGAGCGTAAAAGCGAAAATCGGGTCAACGAATCTTTGTTGAAAACGTGCTTTTTCCGTCGTAATCGTCTGCGGTTTGATAATTTCGTCAGGATTGATGCCGCCGCCGCTGTAAACTTTTCTGCCCAAATCGGTTTTGCTTTCCGCGCCTTTCGGTCGGTTGATCACTTCGTCGCGCAGGCTGCCGCCTTCGGTATAATAATTATAAAATTGCCGTCCGAATAATCGCGCTGAATCAATCTGCCCGAAGGCGTTTCGTATTTGGCAATCGTTAAAAGCAGCATCGAACCGTATTCGAGAATAAAAGGATTCTGCACCAGACCTTTGCCGAAAGTATTTTCGCCGACGATTAAAGCGCGGTCGTGATCCTGCAATGCGCCCGCGAGAATTTCCGAAGCCGAAGCCGTGTTGCGATTGACCAGCATCACAATCGGCGTCGTGTCCGGGTTATTATTTTCCGCCGGATACGGACTTTGCACGCCGTCGAGCCGACCTTTCTGGGTGAAAATATTCTGTCCGCGTCCGAGAAAAGTATTGGCGACCTGCAAAGACTGATTGACCAAGCCGCCGCCGTTGTTTCGTAAATCGAGAACAAGCTGCGTCATTCCCTGTTGCTTTCAATTCCGCCATCGCCTGTCGAAATTCGCTGTACGTCGTCTGATTGAAACTGCCGGTCATTCCGATATAGCCAACGCCCGGACGAATCATATAAACCTCGGGAATCGAAGGCTGAGAAACGGCATCGCGGATAATTTCAACATTCTCGCGTTTGCCTGTGCCGTAGCGTTCGACGACGATTTTCGCCAAGGTTCCGCGCGGTCCGCGCAAATTGCTGCTGACTTCCGCTGACGGTTTGCCGAGCATCGAAACGCCGTTGACTTCGACGATTTTATCGCCGTATCGAAGACCGGCGCGGTTAGCCGGTGCGCCTTCGAAAGTCGCGCGAATATAAGTGGCGACAACTTTGCCGTCCTTGTCGCTCAAACTGCCGATGCTTGCGCCGATGCCGAAATACTGCGAGCTTTGTTCGGTGCGAAACTGTTCAAACTCTTTCGCGTCAAAATAATTAGAATGCGGATCGAGCGTGTGCAGCATCGAGGTAATCGAACTTTTGAAAAGTTCGTTGTAATCAAGGTTTTTGCCGCCGACGTAATTGTCCTGAATCATCGTCAAAGCTTCAGCAACGTCCAAACCAATTTTATCGGTCGAAACGGATTTTGCCGCCGTGGGATTTTGAAGTTCGTCAGAAGTTTTCGGTTTCGTCGTGTTGGTTCTCGCCGGTTGTGCGAAAACGCCAGAAAAAAGAAAGGCGGTTAAAACGAATCCGCCGAGCAGGTTTGAACTTTTTTTCACTACAAAATCTCCTACAATTATGGATTTGCGAACAAGGCAAATTTTCTGGAAAATGATAACATCTGTTTGAGGAAAAAGCGACGAAATAAGTTGCACGTCTGGAATATTAAAACGAAATTTTGCTCAAAAAATGAATATATAATTTATTAGAAATGTCTCATTTACTCGAAGTCAAAAATCTGCAAACTCATTTTCCGACACGCGCCGGATTGGTGAAAGCCGTCAATGATGTCAGCTTTTATATTAATGAAGGCGAACTCGTCGGGTTGGTCGGCGAATCGGGCTGCGGTAAATCAATTACTGCGCTTTCGATTATGCGCCTGATTTCGCCGCCGGGAAAAATCGTCGGCGGTTCGATAACTTTTAAAGGCGAAGATTTACTGACAGCGGGCGACGAGCGAATGCGCGAAATTCGCGGCAATGATATTTCGATGATTTTTCAAGACCCGATGACTTCGCTCAATCCGGTTTACACGGTCGGCGAGCAAATTGCCGAAGCGTTGCGTCTGCATCGAAAATTAGATAAAAAAGAGGCGTGGAATGCTGCAATCGAAGCGATGAAGGAAGTTTCGATTCCCGATCCGGCGCGGCGCGTCAACGATTATCCGCATCAGCTTTCCGGCGGAATGCGCCAGCGCGTGATGATTGCGATGGCACTCGCCTGCGATCCTGAATTGCTGATCGCCGACGAACCGACGACCGCGCTCGATGTCACAATTCAGGCGCAAATTTTCGAATTGCTAGACGAATTGCGGCAAACCAGAAAACTTGCCGTGCTTTTAATTACGCACGATTTAGGCGTGGTCGCCGAAGTCGCCGACCGAGTTTGCGTAATGTACACGGGAAAAATCGTCGAAGAATCGCCGGTTGACGAATTTTTCGAGAAGCCGAAACATCCATACACGCAAGGTTTGCTGCGTTCGGTTCCGAAACTGCGCGGCATCGGCGAAGCGAAAGAAACGAGGCTTTCGACTATCGAAGGAACGGTTCCGAGTCCGACGAATTTGCCCGAAGGCTGTCATTTCGCGCCCCGCTGTGAATTTCGGATGGATATTTGCACACGAGGCGAAATTCCGCTTTATCAAATCAAAAATGGTGTGAAAGTACGCTGTGTTTTATACGATGAAACAATTGAAAATAAAGTTATACAGTTAACATTGTAGAATTGTTAAATATGAGTCAGAACTTAGCCGTGAATGAAAAATTGATGACCGAAGCCGAATATCACGCGTTTGAAGAAAAATCTAAAATCAAGCACGAATTTATGGACGGCGAGATTTTTGCGATGGCGGGCGCGACGCGCAAACATAATTTAGCTTCGACCAATATTTCAACGGAATTAAATTTGCAATTGCGTCCGACTGATTGTGAAGATTATGCGAGCGATTTTCGCGTTAAGGTTCGCGGCGGACATTTCGTTTATCCAGATGTCGCTGTTGCCTGCGGCGAGATCGAAATTGAAGATAGTGATAAAACTCTTGTAAATCCGATTGTCATTTTTGAAGTTTTATCGAAATCAACCGAAAAGCGTGATCGCGGCGAGAAACTTGAGGATTATTTCCGGCTGGAATCGTTGAAAGGTTACATTTTGGTTTCGCAGTATTACATCAGAGTCGAACATTATTCGCGTCAGAAAAACAATGTCTGGACTTTAAATATTTACGAGGATTTGAAAGATGCAGTTGAATTAAACTCGATTGATTGCCGGATTTCCCTCGAATTAATTTATTTGAAATTAAATATTTCCCCATTGAAATTAGTTAACTAAAAGAAGAATGGAAAATAGCGCAGCAAAAATTCAAAAACAAAAGCTTGTCGAGGTTCGCAATCTCGTCAAGCATTTCCCGATTGAAAATAGCGACGACGTTGTGAAAGCGGTTGACGACATTTCGTTTGATATTTTCGCCGGCGAAACTCTCGGATTGGTCGGCGAATCGGGTTGCGGAAAATCTACGGTCGGGAAATGTCTTTTGCGGCTTTATGAACCGTCGAGCGGGGAAGTTCATTTTGAAGGACAAAATCTCGTCGGTTTGCCGAACAAGCAAATGCAGGCTTTGCGGCGCGAAATGCAGATTATTTTCCAGGACCCGTACGCTTCAGTTGAATCCGCGCTTGAGTATTTTATCAATCATTTCCGAACCTTTGAAAATTCACGGAATCGGAAATAAAACCGAACAACGTGAGCGAACGGCGGATTTATTGAAAAAAGTCGGGCTTGACCCGGATTATATGCATCGCTACCCGCACGAATTTTCCGGCGGTCAGCGTCAGCGAATCGGCATTGCGCAGAGCCTTGGCTTTGAATCCGAAACTGATTATCTGCGATGAACCGGTTTCCGCGCTCGATGTTTCGGTGCAGGCGCAGGTTGTGAATTTATTGCAGGATTTACAGCAGGAATTCGGTTTGACGTATCTGTTTATCTCGCACGGTTTGGCGGTCGTCGAACATATTTCACAGCGCGTGGCGGTGATGTATCTCGGAAAAATCGTCGAAATTGCCGAAGGACGCGAGCTGTACGACAATCCGCTTCATCCATATACCAAAGCACTTTTATCCGCGATTCCGGTTCCTGACCCGAAGCATAAACGCGAGCGAATAATTTTGAAAGGCGACGTTCCGACACCGATTAATCCGCCGTCGGGCTGTCGTTTTCGCACGCGCTGTCCGTTTGCGATTGAGGATTGCGCCAAAATCGTTCCCGAACTGCGCGAAATTCAGCCGAATCATTTCGCGGCGTGTATTCGCGTCGAAGGCTACGATACGGCGCAGGCGAAATTGTAAAATTCAAACGGCAAGTTAATTTATCTGAAACGGTTAGTCTAAAAACTGCGTATCAATTGGCACCTTCAGCATTTTTAAGAAGCACCAGAAATCTAAAGTTAAAATTAACGGAGGAATAATTTATGAACGAAGATTTACCGAATCAATTTCAGTCCAACTGAGCAGGAATGGCAGGCGCCGCCGCTGCCCGAAGAAATCAGAAAAATTGAGAACCGCCGCAAATGTCCGAAGTCGGAACGCTCGGCAATATTTTTTTTGAGCCGGGCGCGACGTTTGAAGATTTGCGACGCAAACCCAGATTTATTCTGGCGACTTTGATTATGATTGTTTTGATTGCAGCGTTTAATGCGCTGTTTATTCAAAAAATCGGTTTTGAAAATATAATTCGCGCCCGACTCGAATCAAACGAGCGAGTTCAACAAATGCTCTGCCGAACAGAAACATGCAATCATAGATCAGCAGAGCGGACCGATCGTTAAAGGTATCAGTTATGCGGTCGTGCCGATTTTCGTTGTCGATATTTTTCCTGATCGGCGGATTGATTTACTGGCTCGGGACGAATGCGATGGGCGGCAGCACGACGTTTTTGCGCGGGCTTTCAGTGTGGGTTTATTCGAGTTTTCCGCCGACGATTGTTTCGATGCTGGCGAATATTCTGATTTTATTTTTAAAATCGCCCGATGATATTGATATTGCGACGAGTCAGAACGGATTAGTTCACGCGAATCCGTCGTTTTTTATTGACACCAAAGCATGCCTGTTCTCGGCGCGATTCTCGGCACGTTCGATTTATTTTTTATCTGGGGCTGGATTTTAGCCGCTATCGGTTTGCGAATAGTCGGTAAAATTTCAACCGGCGCGGCTTGGGCGATTGTTTTTAGTCGCTTTGCTTAATGTCGCCGCCAGAGTCGTCGGAGCTTATTTTCCTAAACAGATAATGAGCAATATTACCAAAAGAAAAAGGCGCAATTTGATTGCGCCTTTTTCTTTTGCAAGATTCTTTGACTGAATTTTATTCGTAACGTAAAGATTCAATCGGATCGAGTCGCGCGGCTTTCCACGCCGGAAATAGTCCGAATACCACGCCGATGCCGACGCTGGCGAAAAATCCGAGAACCGGCGCCCACCAGCGGAACATAAGAAGGAAAAACGAGGGCGATCAAAAGCGTTAAAGCCCAGCCGATCAGCAAACCGACCAAACCGCCGAATCCGGTTAAAGTCGCGGCTTCGATCAGAAATTGCAGCAGAATATCCGATTGTTTTGCGCCGATGGCTTTGCGGATGCCGATTTCTCTGGTTCGTTCGGTGACGGAAACGAGCATAATATTCATCACGCCGATACCGCCGATCATCAGACCGACTGAAGAAATAACGACCATCGCAATCGCTACGCCAGCCGTAATTGACTGAAACTGCTCGAATCAAACTGGCGGCGGTTTCCATTGCGAAATTATTCGGTTCGCCGAATTTTGCAGCGCGCCGCACGCGCAGTAAATCCTGCACATCGTCTTTGGCTTTTTCGAGCATTCCTTCGCGGGCAACGGCGAGAATAAATAAATCGTCGGCGTAAGGCTTCAATCGGAGAGCCGCGCCCATCGGCATATAAATCGTGTTGCTCTGATCATTATTGCCGCCGCCGCCGCCGAAAAGCTGTTCCTTTTTTTCTAAAGTGCCGATAACGCGAAATTCGCGCCCGCCGATTTCCAAAGTTTCTCCGACTGGCGAACCATAGGGAAAATAATTTTCGACGACCGACGAACCGATCAGGCAAACATCGGCTTTATTATCGCTTTCCGACTGCGTAAACCAGCGACCTTCGAGCAACACTTCAGTGGTTGATTTTTCGATGTCGGGCAGTGTGCCGTTCAGCTGAACGGCTGAAGAAGTTTTGCCGTTTTTTCCTGTCACAAGAATTTTCTGACCGAAGAAATTGTTGGAAATATCGAGAAACGGAACGGCGAGCTCGATGGAAGATAAATTTCTCACCGCTTCGGCATCTTCCATTGTCAGCGGTTTTCGCATTCTTTCCTCGCGCGTCGGCTGCGAGGTGCGAATGCCAATGTCCATTTTATAGAGAAAAATCGAGCGCGTGCCGAAACTTTCGACTTGCTTTTTGACGGCGACGTTGATGCCGCTGATGATCGAAGAAATCAGCATTACGGTAATCACGCCGATGATTACGCCGAAAATCGTCAGAAACGAGCGCAATTTATTCGAGCGCAGCGTTTCGAAGCGCCATCTTGAAGTTCTCTAAAAATGAGTTGCCGAGAAATTTCATACGTTAAATTTAGTCAGCCCGCAACGCTTCGATCGGGTCGAGCCGCGCCGCTTTCCACGCCGGAAACAAACCGGCGGCGATGCCGACAAGCGCCGAAACGCCGATAGAAATAACCGCCGCATACCACGGAATTACCGTCTGAATCAGAAACATCGTCACGATTATGCCGATCAGTTTGGCGATAATTAGCCCGATTATGCCGCCGATTGCCGACAGCGTTCCCGATTCGAAGAGAAATTGCTTCAGAATATCCGCCTGTCTCGCGCCGAGTGCTTTGCGAATGCCGATTTCTTTTGTTCGTTCGGTGACGGCGACGAGCATTATATTCATAATGACGATTGAGCCGACGACCAGCGCGATTGCCGGAACGGCGAGAATTACGATAAAAACCGGACCCAAAATGCTGTCTCGCAAACCGGCAATCGCGTCGGGCGTTAAAATTCCGAAATTGTCTTTTTCGCCGAACGCGAGTTTGCGTTTGATTCGCAACAATCGTTCGGACTTCTTCAACCGCATCTTTGAAAAGTTCTTCGGATTTGGCGGTGGCGACAAAATAAAGTCCGCGTGAATTGCGTAGACCGCCGAAATTTCGAGCCGTAAGTTTTAATCGGAAGTGTATACAAAATTATCCTGCGGCTGACCGAAAACCGTTCCTTTGGCAGTTTGAATACCGATGATTTTATACGGAATTCCGGAAATTGTGATTTCGCCGCCGAGCGCATTGCCGCTGCGGAAAAAGTTTGTCGGCAACATCGCGCCCGACAAACGCGACCCGCATGCGCGTTGTTGTTTTCGACTTCAGTGAAAATAACGTCCTTCGGCAATATCGAGTTTTTCAATTTCGGCGATAACCGGTTCGGCGCCGTCTATCCGTACATCACGCAGAGTTTCGCTGCCGCGTTTGACTTCGCGTGAATTCGGAAGGGCGCGCGCACCGATTTTATCAATCAACTGCGCCCGTTCACGGATGAAATTCATCTCGTCAAAAGTTAATTCCTTGTTTCGTCGCTGCGCGGCGGCAATCGTGTCGGTGTCTTTGAAGTCGTCGAAGCTAAAGCGGCGAATCGTAAACGAATTTGAACCGATGCCGGCAATTTTCTCATCAACGTAAACGTTAAATCCCTGCAGCAGAGACAAAACGACCATAAACGCCGTCACGCCGATA
The DNA here is from genome assembly GCA_963761145.1 of Pyrinomonadaceae bacterium. Lineage (GTDB taxonomy): Bacteria > Acidobacteriota > Blastocatellia > Pyrinomonadales > Pyrinomonadaceae. The sequence goes on along the minus strand of CAVXFU010000001.1, from coordinate 254,695 downwards.
ATCATTCCGAGCAAAGTCAGAAAAGAACGGAGTTTGTGCGCCCAAATCGCATCGAAGGCAAGTTTTAATGTTTCGGTAAAATTCATTGTCAGTTAGATGTTTTATACGGAGAAAGCGGCTACAAGGTTTTTATACTACTTTTCGAAAACAATTGCCAGAAGCTTGCCAGATGACAAAATAATACAATCGGAACAATCAGCGTCGGCAGCCAGATGAACGGGAAATATAAAAGGGCGCGATTCGGCTGGTCAAAGGCTAATTGCTGAAACGGAAACGGAAACGAAAGCAATGCGTTCGTCACGATATTTATCAGAAGTCCGAACGCGATAAGATTCCAAACGATCAAAAGCGGACGATTAGTTTTGCCGCCGCGAAACGCCAGCCAATAAATTATTGGCGCGGTCAACCCCGAAATAATATCGAAATTTCTGCCCTCAAACGTCATCAATTGCGGAATCTGTCCAGCTTGAAAAGCCAGAGTAAAACGAGTTCAACCGGAATTCGGATGATGTTAATAAGCGTCAAAGTTTTTAAAGGCATTCGCTCGATGAAAGTTTTTCGAGTGAATACGAACAGCGAAATTACAAGCAAAATGGCGGGCAGAATTCCAAAAAGCGGAAGATGCGGCAGATTTACATCTGTTATCAAATAAAATCCGCCGAGCGCGAGAACTGCCTGAAAAAAAAGCCAGAAGGGAATTAAGAAATTTAAAATCGCGGTCGTTTTAGATGAAAACGCGCCGCGTTTCATCGCGTAAATAAAAAAACCGACGGTGAGAAAAGTCGTTAAGATAAAAATTATCGAAACCGATTGCGGCAGATTTTCGATCATTTAATGCGCTCGTCCTTCTCGATTTCGCCGTCGCGGATAGTGATGACGCGGTGAGCGCGTTCGGCGATGTCGTGTTCGTGCGTCACGAGAATAATCGTATTGCCGTCGGCGTGCAGTTTCTCAAAAAGCAGCATGATTTCATAGCTCGTTTTCGTATCCAGTGCGCCGGTCGGTTCGTCGGCGAGCAAAATTGAAGGATGGTTAACCAACGCACGGGCAATCGCTACGCGCTGACGCTGACCGCCGGAAAGTTCGTTGGGTTTGTGCAGAGTTCGGTCGCCGAGTTCGACCGAAGCTAAAACGGCTTGGGCGCGTTCGTGCCGCGCACCTGAACTCATTCCGGCGTAAATTAACGGCAATTCGACATTATGCAGAGCCGTAGCGCGAGCCAATAGATTAAAAGTTTGAAAAACAAAGCCGATTTCCTTGTTTCGGATCGACGCCAATTCATCGTCGCTCATCGCCGAAACGAGATGCCCGTTAATCCAATATTGACCTTTCGACGGCGAATCGAGACAGCCGATCAAATTCATTAAAGTTGATTTTCCCGAACCCGAAGGTCCGATAATCGCGAGATATTCGCCTTTTTGAACTTCAAACGAAACACCTTGCAAAGCATGAAGCTGTTCGGTTCCCATCTGATAAGTTTTCCAGATGTTCCGCATCGAAATCAGCGCGTCGGGCGGCGCGTCCGTGACACTGCTGTTCAATTCAAAATGTTTTATCCTGATGTCGACATAAATTATTGAACTGTAAATTACGTTCCGGCTGTGTCCGCGCCTTCTTTTTTCAGTCTGTCTTTTAACAACCGTTCCTTCTTTTAAAGTATTCAAAACGCGGCTTGGTCCGGTGATAACTTCCTGACCTTCGGAAATGCCCGCCGGTAATTTGAATGTCGGATTCGCCGGTAATGCCGGTTTGCAACTTCAACAAATTTCGTTTTGTTGCCTTCGAGTATATAAACGCCTTTGATTGTTTTCGGTTTTTCAGCGACGGCTGGCGAATCTCCCTGAATCGTCGGCGACGGAGAAGCTTCGGGTTTTTTCTCGATAACGGCCTGCAGCGGAACAGCAATGACGTTTTCGGCGGTTTTTGTTGTAATAACGGCCGTCGCGCTCATTCCCGGACGCAGACTGTCTTGAAATTCTTCGGTTAAATCTTTCAATTCGATAACGACGCGAAATTCTTTGGCTTCCTGCACATTGATATTTGTCGAAAGTCCGCCGGAAGTTTGCGATTTGCCGACGGCGAGCGGAGTTTTTTGCCGCACCTCGTCCGACGATTTCCCGGTCGCCGAAAGCGTCAACTTTAACTTTGACCGGTTGCCCGACTTCTACTTTATCAATTTCGGTTTCATCAACTTTAACTTCAACATTTACCGTTGACATATCGGCAATCGTCATCAAAGCGGTAGTCGAAAGTCCGGCAACGGCGAAAGTTCCGACTTTCGACGGAATTTCAGCAATAATGCCGTTGATCGGCGCGGTAACCATAGTTTTATCGCGCTGATTTTGCTGTCCGCGAAGAACCGCCGTTGCTTGATTGGCGCGGTTGATGCTCGCATCCGCGCTGAAATTTGCCGTATCCACGGCGCGGCGTGCGTCTTTCACGGCGACTTCCTGTTGACGGGCGCGGGCGCGCGATTCGTTAACCCGCGCATTAGCTTCATTAACTGCAAGCTGCTGCGATTTCAAACGCGCCTGAGCGTTTCGCAATGCAACTTGCGCGGTTTCAACACGATCTTTTGCCGCATCGTAAACCGAACGCGATTCAACACCTGATTCGACCAATTCGGCAGTGCGTTTTAATTCACGATTGGCGGTATTCAAATCAACCTGCGCTTTATCAATATCAGTTTGCGCGGCGACAACTTGCTGTCGTGCTGAAGCGACTTGCTGCAAAGCCGTGTCAACCGATGCCTGCGAAGCGATTAAGCCCTGCTGCGCCTGCGAAAATTGATTTTGGGCGGCTGTCACCTGCGAGCGCGAAACCTGCGTTTCGTTCTGCGATGCCTGCAGCGCGGCAAGCTGTGCATCGGTATTTGATTGCAACTGATCGGGATCGAGCCGCACGAGCATCTGACCTTTTGTCACCGGATCGCCTTCCTTGACCGTAATTTCTTCGATGCGTCCTTGAACTTCGCTCGTCAAATTCATAAATTGAATCGGTCGTACTTCGCCCGAAGCGGTTACGTTTGAACGCAGTTCGCGGCGTATTTCGACTTTGACGACCGTTACTTCCGGCGTATCTTTGCGAGTTGCGAAAACGCTGGCGAAAATTACAATAACGAGCAAAACGGCGGCTGAAACGCCAATGATAATTTTAGCTTTACGGCTGATTGCCATATCTTTTTATTCCTTTTAAAAGTAAAGTCTTGGGTATTTATGAATTATGCGCGAACACAATTTGATGCTTTTTTGTGCGCGTCGTAAAATTTCTACGTCGAAAAACTTGAAAGAGTTTCAAAAAACAAATTTTGAGTCATCCTTGAATTTAAATCACTTGCCCAAACAAATTGTCAAAATTCCGTCAAAACGGTAAATCTCAAGCTGGAATTTTGGTGCAAAAACTGAGTTATGTAGCAAGTTGCGCAGCGAGTTTTGAGTTTCCCATTAAGAAATTTTGTTTAATGGCGCGGTTGAAAGTTCGAGACTTGCGATTTTCGATTTACGAACGTATAAATAAGGGTTAAAATGTCTTAGCCGTAATCAGTCAATACTTAAATCGTCAGGTAGAAGGAAAATGATAAAATGTCAAAGTTGCGGATCGCCTAATCTTTACGGCTCGCAGTATTGCGACGAATGCGGGTCGCGGCTGTTGAATAATGATGGAGCGGCGGGTAATAATAACAACGCGCCGGAATTTCAGACGAATTCGGTCGAATCTCCCGTTTTTCAATCGTCCAATGCAACATCAGTCGGAATTCCGTTAATCGCCGAAGTTATCAAGGAAGCTGAAAAATCTTTCAGCGCAAATAAAGAACCGAAGGCGAAAGGCGTTCATTCGACTTTGAAAATCGAGCGCGGTGCGTCGAGCGGGACGGAATTTTCGCTGACATCGAACGAATCATATATTGGACGCTGGGACGCTGACAACGGAATTTTTCCTGATATTGATTTGGACGCGCACGACCCGGAGGCGAAGGTTTCGCGGCGACATGCGCGTATTTTATACGAAAACGATAAATTTTCAATCGAGGATTTGGGCTCAACTAACGGAACTTTCGTCAATCGCGGCAGACGTTTGATTCCCGGCACGGCACAGCCGCTCAACGACGGCGACGAATTGATTGTCGGGAAAACTTTTATGCGGTTTTACGTTAGCCGGCAAAATTAAAAAAATGGTTTATTGTTACGAATGCGGTGAGCAAATCGCCGAAAATGATATATTTTGTCCGTTTTGCGGCATTACGCTGAAGCCGATTACAGTTGAGGAAGATGAAGGAGATAATGCTTCATTCGACAAAACCATTGCCGTTCAGCAGCCGAAAATAGAATCTGCGGCTGAAGTTCCGGCTGTTAAGGCTGCCGATGCAATAAATGTTCCGCCGGCAAAGACCGAAGCACCTCAAATGAAGGAACGGCTAGTGGCGGCGATTAGTGAAAGGAAAAACGACGATTTTGCCGATCAGGTCACGGCGGATAATCTGAACTTACAAAATGATTCTTTTGAAATGTCGCCGGAACAAATCGAAAGGGAAATTGATTTAGCCGAAGTTAACGAAAAAGTCGCGGTCGAAGAAGAACTGAAACAAATGGAAGAATTGTTTGAGGAACAATCTCCGCAATCAAACGTCTCCGAATCTAACCGCTCTGAATCTTATATCTCTGAACCCGAAATTGCTGAACTAACGAAATCTGTTGAAGAACCGGAAATTGAACCAGCTTTAATTTCTAACGAAGCGAGTTTTTCAGATACGGAAGAAAATTCTGACCAAACTACCGATGAAGAATCGGGAGAAAAGCCAAGTTTTGACAATGAAAATACCAAAGCGAAAGATGAAATTGCTTCGCCGGAGCCTTCAACTTCCCCGGATAAAATTGAATTAGGCGTATTTCACATAAAAGAAGAAACGCCTGAAAATGCTGAAGTTAAATCTTCCGAAGTCGAAAATCCGGTTGTCGAACCGCCGATAGTGATGCCGAACGATGAACTTCCGGCGGCGGAAAATTGTCCGCCGTCGAGATTCGATTCGGTGAGCATTATGGAAAGAAAGGATGCTGCCGAAATAACGCCGAAAAAAATCGAAACAGGCGATTCGAAGCCGGAAAATTCGGCAGCTGAAAACTCGCCGAACGCGGCGGAATTAGTTGCAGTAGCGGCTGAACCGCGTTCGCACACCACGCCGAACATTGGCGGCAGCGACACAGACAATAGAAATAAAACCAAGCTTAAACCGCTCGAAGAAGGAACGGTGTTGAATAATCGTTACGAAATCATCCGCAAAATCGGCGGCGGCGGAATGGGCGCGGTTTATCTGGCTTCTGACAAAAACCTCGGCGGCGTTCTCCGCGCGGTTAAGGAAATGGTTCAGTCATATATCGAAGACGAACAACAGGAAAAAGCCGTCAGCGATTTCAAACGCGAATCGCTGCTTTTAACCTCGCTTGATCATCAATCAATTCCGACGATTTACGATTATTTCTTTGACGAAAAAGAGGCGAGATTTTATCTCGTAATGAAGTATATTTCCGGCGGCGATTTAGCCGGAAGACTGCGTTCCGCACCCGAAAGCCGGATTGAAGAACTGAGCGTGACGCAGTGGGCGATTCAGATTGCCGACGTTCTTGATTACCTGCATAACCGTCAACCGCCGATTGTTTATCGGGATTTGAAACCGGCAAACATTATGGTTGACGGAAATTCCGGTCGCGTAATGCTGATTGATTTCGGAATTGCGCGCTGGGTTAATAAAGAGGAAAAAGGTGTCACGGCAGTCGGCACAATGGGTTACGCGCCGCCGGAACTTTTCAGCGGTAACGTCGAATCGCGTTCGGACATTTACAGTTTGGGTTCGACGATGTTTCATCTTTTAACCGGCGCGGATCCGCAAAGCAATCCGCTTTTGATTTTCGATTTTCAAAAACATCCGCGTCCGCGTCAAATTAATCCGCAACTTTCCGATCAAATGGAAAGAATTTTAATGCGGTCGGTTGAATACAATGCCGATAAACGTTTCGCTTCTGCCGCCGAAATGCGGAAAGCACTTGACGATCATTTGGAAAATTTGAAGACAAACCGCGTGACGTTCGGGGTCAAGGAAGCTCCGGTTTCCGTCGCGCTTTCCGATCAACCGGTTTTCTGCGGGTTTTGCGGACAGAAAATTGTGGCGACCGATATGTTCTGCGCTTTTTGCGGCGCGAAACAACCGCTCGCGCAGCAAGGCGTTCACTCGCATTCCGAAGGTTACGCGCCCGCGCCTTTGACCGCGCAACTTTTAATTATCGGCACGAATGAACTCGAACAACCGGCATTTCGCCTGGAGAAAGATGAGAATTTGGTTGGCAGGCGCGATCCGATGTCTAATATTTTTCCCGAAGTTGATTTGTCGAAATTTGATCCGCAGACGAAAATTTCTCGTCGTCACGCCCGCATCTGGCGAGACGGCAGCGAATTTATGGTCGAAGATTTAGGATCATCGAACGGCACATATATTTTGCCGGTCGTCAGCGATACGATGCGCCTTCAACCGCATCAGCCGCAGCTTTTAGCTAACGGTGATAAAATCAGATTGGGCGATACGACTCTGCATTTTATTCTCGGATAAAATTATTTGCGGGTTTTATTTTAAAACTTGAAACCCGCAACCTGAAACTTTAAACTAGAAAAAATAATAATGAGTGCGAGAATAGAAAGAACCGTTCCGGCAAGTGCCGCAAGAACCGAACCGGTCATCGTTAATTTTGACGCGGAGCGATTGAAAGCTCCGTTTTTACTTCGCTGCGGCGCAATTCTGATAGATTATATTCTGCTGGTTTCCGTGCCGGTCGTCAGTCTGATAATCGGAAGATATTATGAATACGACGGGTTAAAACTTCTCAACAGTGAAGTCACCAACATCGGCTGGCTAATTTTAACGCTGCTGATTTTAACGAATTTTATAATTTTCCCTTTGTTCAGCAGTCAAACTTTGGGAAAATTTTTGACTGGAATTAAAATCGTCAGAACCGACGGCAGTGCGCCTTCTGTCGGCAGACTGCTAATTCGACATCTGATCGGTTATCCTTTGACAATGTTGACTTTCGGTGTCGGTTTGCTGTTCGCTATTTTGAATAGTCGCGGACGCGCTCTGCACGACTTTCTCGCCGGAACAGTCGTTGTTTACGGACGCAGACGCGCCGAAAAAAACGAACTTCGTTAAATTTCAGAAATTGTTTGTCCGACCTTCTACATAAATTCAAATCGAGATATGCCGAATTTAATTGTTAAAACTGCTGACCGACCGACCGACAAAATCTTTTTATCACGTATTCGAACAACTATCGGACGTTCAGCCCGCAGCGATGTTTGCATTCCCGACGCATTCGCGTCGCGTCTGCACGCCGAAGTACGCAAAGAAGGCGATGCTTATTGGTTACAGGATTTAGGGTCGGCAAACGGCACACGTTATAACGGAAAGCACGTTTCACTGCCAATTCCGCTGGTGTCCGGCGGCGAAATTCAAATCGGCGAAACAACGATAATTTTTCAGGATGAGCGATTGGAAGCAAGTAAGAATTCGACGCTTATCGCCGACAATACACAGGCACTCGATCCCTCGATGACGATTGCTTTCAGGCAGACGAATCCAACGGCGGAAATACTCGATTCGCAATTTTCCACGCGTACGGAATTGCTGGCAATTATCAGCAAAGTCGGTATCGCGCTGCTCTCGTCAAGCGGCTTGGATGAAACGCTCGATCAGGTCGCGTCGTTGGTTTTTGAAGCCGTTCCTGCCGAACGCTGCGTCATTATGCTGCGCGATGAATCCGTTGAAGGCGGCATGAAAATTACTGTGGCGCGAATGCGCGGCAAAGAAGAGCGCATTGAAGAAGTTCGCATTAGCCGAACGGTGATGGACGAAGTGATGACGAACGGAAAATCGGTTTTAACTTCCGACGCGCAGCACGATCCGAAATTTGCCAGCCAAACGATGGTTTTGCTCGGCATTCGTTCAGTTTTGGCTGTGCCTTTGAGCGTCGGTGAAAACAACGTTTTCGGTATTATTTATGCCGATTCGCCGACTAATGAAGCTACATTTTCCAAAGAACATCTGGATATTTTGACGACTTTGGCTTCGGTTGCGGCAATTCGGGTGGAAAATGCCAGTTTGCTTGAGGAAAGATTTGAAAAAGAACGAATCAAGCGCGAACTGGAACTCGCAACGGAAATTCAGCAAAGTTTCCAGCCGTCATCGCCGCCGATTATGGACGAATATGAGTTTCAGGGAATTTCATTTTCCTGTTATGAAATCGGCGGCGATTATTACGATTTCATTCAACAGCCGAACGGGAAAATGCTGGTTGCCCTCGGCGATGTTTCCGGCAAGGGAACTGCCGCCGCGCTTCTGATGTCAAGTCTGCACGCTTCGATTCACGCGCAGATTACGGCAAACACGTCGCTTCATCAGACAGTTAAATCCGTCAATCAATATCTCGCTGAAAATACGCCGACAAATCGTTTTGTCACACTTTTTGTATGCGAGCTCGATCCGGTAACGGGCATTATCAATTACATAAACGCCGGACATAATCCACCGCTCGTCGGTCGCATTGACGGCAAAGTTGAACTGCTTGATTCCGGCGGATTCCCGCTCGGCATACTGCCGTCGGCGGAATTTGAAGTCGGTCAAACACATCTCGAACCGGGCGAAGCTCTGGTCATTTATTCTGATGGTGTTTCCGAAGCCAACAATCTGAAGGGCGATGAATTCGGAATGGAAAGATTGACGCAGGTTGTCAGCAAAAATTTACAGGCTTCGGCTTCGGGTATGCGCGATAAAGTCGAATCCGCGCTTTCAGCCTTTACGCAAACGGCACCGGCGAACGACGATATAACACTTGTAATTGTTAAAAGAAAAGTAAAAGTCTGAACAAATACAAAATAAAGCGACTCAAATTCAATTGATGAATTTGAGTCGCTTTATTTTTGTTTCTCGTCTTTTTCAAAAATCAATTTTTCGCAAATCGGCTGGCTTTCCACCAATCAATCGTTTGCCGCAACCCATCCTCCAAACCGACGAGTTTTTCGTATCCGATTAATTCGACAGCACGCTGATTACCAGCCTGCGAATGTTTCACATCGCCATTTCTGGTAGGCTGGAATTCAGCCTTTACCGATTCATTTCCAGTAATTTTTTTCAAAATTTCAAGAAGTTCATTGAGCGAAACTCTCTCGCCGTTAGCCGCGTTCATTACTTCGCCGATACCTTGTTTACTCTGTGCGGCTTTAATATTCGCGTCAACGACGTTGGCGATAAAAGTAAAATCTCTCGACTGTTCGCCGTCGCCGTAAATAATCGGAGTCTGTCCGCTCATCAGCGCATCAATAAAACGTGAAATTACACCGGAATATTGCGAAGCCGGATTCTGGCGCGGTCCGAAGACATTGAAATATCGAAGACAAACGGTTTCAAGTCCGTAAACTTTTGTGAACACCTGACAATAATATTCGCCCATTAACTTAGCAGCGGCATAAGGCGAAAGCGGTTCGGGAAGCATCGTCTCGACTTTTGGCAAAACTTCCTTATCGCCGTAAGCCGAACTGGAAGCCGCGTAAATCACCCGGCGCACATTGTTTTCTTTAGCCTTTAGAAGCACATTAAACGTTCCGTTAACGCACGCTTGATGTGTTTCCGCTGGATTATTAACCGAGCGCGGAACCGACGGCAACGCCGCCTGGTGAAATATTATGTCAATGCCTTCGACGGCAAGTTTTAACTTCTTGTCGTCATTCAAATCTCCTTCGATAAAATCAAAATCACCGTTTATTTCATCAAGATTTTCCCGAAATCCGGTCGCAAAATTATCCAGAATAACGACTTTAGCACCTTGGTGCAAAAGTTCGCTCGCAATGTTAGAGCCGATAAATCCTGCTCCGCCGGTGACTAAAAATTTAGATGTTAATGACATTTTATTCAAATAAATAAAGCGCGAATAATTAGTCCCGCGCTTTTAATAGAAGCTATCTACCTACGCCAACGTACTCAAAGCCCATCGCGCGCATATCGCTCGGTTCATAAATATTGCGCAGGTCAGCAATTTTGGGCGATCTTTAAAAGTCGTTTTACTTTTTCCATATCGAGTGCGCGAAATTGATTCCATTCGGTCAAGAATACTAAAACATCAGCGCCTTCAATCGCCGAATATTCGTCTGTGGCGTATTCGATTTCCGGTAAATAATGTTTCGCTTCGTCCATTGCAACCGGATCAAATGCTCTGACTTTTGCACCCATTTCAAGCAAATCTTTGATAATGTCCGTCGCCGGTGACTCGCGCATATCATCGGTTTCGGGCTTAAACGATAAACCGAGAACACCGATTTGTTTGCCTTTTAGGTCGCCGACAAGCCGTTCGATTTTAGGAATCATTGCTTTGCGCTGTCGCTCGTTGGCTTCGATAACTGCGTCAACAATCAATGTTTCAACGCCGAACTGGTCGGCAACCGTTGTCAGAGCCCGCGTGTCTTTTGGAAAACACGAACCGCCGTAACCCGGTCCGGGATGAAGAAACTTTTTCCCGATGCGGTTGTCCATTCCGATACCGCGAGCGACATCGTGAACATCACATTTTATCGCGTCGCACAAATTTGCGATCTCGTTTATAAAGGTAATTTTGGTAGCGAGAAATGCGTTGGCAGCATATTTGATGAGTTCGGCGGCTTCGAGTGAGGTAATTACAATCGGGGTTTCGATCAGATAGAGCGGGCGATATAAATCTTTCAAAATCGCCATCGCATCTTCTTCGTTACTGCCGATAACTACCCGGTCGGGTCGCATAAAATCTTCTATCGCCGCACCTTCGCGCAAAAATTCAGGGTTCGACGCCACTCCGAAATTCGTTTTGTTTTTTTGATTTTCCTGAACGAAATCTCGAAGCCACTTACCGGTGTGAACGGGAACCGTTGATTTTGTTACTAAAACTTTATAGCCGTTCATTGACTCGGCAATACTTTTCGCGGCTGATTGATAATAGCTCATATCAGGCGAACCATCTTCTTTCGGCGGCGTTCCGACCGCTAGAAAAATAACCAGTGCCTGTTCTACTGCTGATTTTATATCAGTCGTAAAATGGAGTCTTCCAGCTTTAGAGTTTTTTTCGACAATTTGATCTAAACCGGGTTCGTATATAGGAATTATTCCTTCATTTAAACGGTTGATTTTATTTTCGTCAACATCAACACAGGTAACTTCAACACCAAATTCTGCAAAACATGCACCTGTTACCAACCCAACATAACCTGTTCCAATTACTGCTATATGCATAATTATAATTCTAAAAATATTTTGTTAAATAATTCACAAAGACAAACAAATGTTACGGGTCACATTTTTCAATATGACCCGTAACATTTGTAACGCTAAGTGTCGTTTTCTAAATTAAAAGAAAAGAAGTCTTAGGTCTAGCGACTAGGACTAATAACAATTGCGCCACCACCAACTTCGGTTTCGTTATCATTACCAAGCAAAACCGCAGCAACAACCGCGCCGCCGGCAGCCAGAAGAAGTGCGGCAATCGCGCCTGCACCTAAACCAGCTGTTACGACAGGTGCAGAAGTTCCAGGACGCAGGCAAGGTTTACAACCGGTTTGTGACGGATTACCGTAGGTAGCGTCAGTTCCGGCAGCGACTTGTTTGTCAGTCGAACCGTTTCTCAAAGTAACTAAGCCGGTTGTGGTTTCGACATAGGTTTGTGTGCAACGATCTTCATCAGCACAACCAACATCAACACCAAATGTATTCGACTGACCTGAATCAGCAATTACAGTCGAGTTTCGGGTCGTAACGGTTGTTGCAACTCCAGCTGCATTTGAAACGCGAACTTTTCCGCTTGTTAACATTGCAACAATGCTGTTATCAGTAAATTTTAACGTGACTGAAGAATCTGAAAGAACTTCAACTCTTCCGTTTTTACCCAAGTTAATCGTCGCCGTTGAGTTTGAACCCGCAGTAACTGTGCTACCGGAAGTTACCGTCGAATTCGAAACTACTGATTGTCCGTTCACCGAAACTTGACCGCTAACGGTAATTTCACCCATCACGTCGGGAGCGGCAATGGCAACCATTGAAAAAGCACTCCAAACGGCAGCAGTAGTAAGTAATGTAAAAAATTTGCGAAATATATTTTTGCCGAGCATTATATTAATCTCCTCTCTGTATCAAACCAAATATAAAAATCAAAACCTTACGGAAGGTTTTCAAAAAATCAAAATTAACGAGTCGGGCTGATGACCGTCGTGCCACCACCGAGACTAACGCGATTATTGTCGGTGACTGCTGCTATAACAATACCGGCAGCGGCTCCGCCAAGAATCAAAGCCCAGATAAGCCAAGCACTGCCGCCGTCGCTTACCGCGTCGTCGTCCTTCGCTTTTCCGGTTGTTGCTACAGCCGATTCACCTGCTTTGAGCTGCGCCGTTGTTCCGCCAAGTGTTTTAACACTGACTAAATCCGAAGCATTCAAAACAGTAACCCGACCGGCAAGCAAATCACCGTTGATGCCTTTCTCGTCAAAAGTTAAAGCCAAAGTTGTATCAGGAGCGAGTGCAATTTTCCCCAACTTACCTAAATTAACTACCGCACCGGTCGTTTTCGATGTGACAACCGTGCTGGATGAAAAGATCGTACGACCGTTTTGAGCCGCTTCACCATTAACTGTGACCAGCGAAGCGTCACTTTCTGAATTTGCGCCTGAAATTAAAAGCTCTCCGGCAATTTTACCGGAATTCGCCAAAGTAACCATTGAGTAAGTTGCCATTGTCGCAACCACTAAGCACAATGAAAGTGCTTTTCGAATCCATATTTTACTGTTCATATTTCTCCTCTTGTAACGCAATTTGAATCAATAATTTCAAAAAATCAAACCTTTGAAAGATTTACATGAATTACCGCTTAATGTCAATATTTTTGCGGCACAACCTGTAAAAAAGTAAAGGTAAAGTTTCAATAGGCATAATAAAATTATTAAACCTAAAGATTGTTTATCTTTATACCATATTTTGGGGAAATTTTGAAAGCCGATAAGCAAAAAAAATCCAAGATAAAAAAGTTTGCCTGCCGCCACAGGTTTTGGAGCAAAAAGGAGTATAAATTTTTGGTCGAAACGGACTTGAAAGTAAAAACCAATTAACGTTTTGCTTTTCAAAATATTTGATTTTGGCAGCAATCCGTTCGTTTCTAAGCCATGCATCAAATATAATTAAAAACGTGTTAGAATTGTTAGATTCTTCTGCTTCAAAAAATAATAAATATTTTAGATGTATGTTTTTTTTAAAGAGATATAATTAGATTATAACTACTGACGGTAGTTCTGGATTTTAAACAATTGGGTCTGGCGATTAGTCAAATAAAAATGAGTTTCAGAATTGAAGATGAGAATTTATGGATGTTTATCATAAAGTTTTACTAAAGCTTTACCAGGTTACCAGCGGGAAAGATTCGGCATTAATTGATTTGAAGGATTTAGTAAAGGGTTTGGGTTTTCTTGGTAACTACGAAGATATTTTTCAGATGTTGAGCGGGCAAGGCTGGATTGCCGAAACTCCAAAACTTAATTATATACGCATCACGCATTGGGGCGTTAAAGAAGCATCGAAATCAGATAACGGACAGCCTGACACGGCACAGGCGTTAAAGAAGGAAACGACGAAGCTAATCGGGGAAATAAAGCAGTTTTCGATTGTTGTTGAAGAATTTTCAGTTGATATGTCAAAGGAAAATTTTGGACAAATTGAAAAAAAATTAAACGATATAAATGCGGCAACCGCGAAATTAAAAACCGGCATCCAATAGCATCGCTTGCCAACCAGTTTTCAATTCGTGTATGATATTCGTTTCCGCGATGCGTGGAGACGTTCTCGGTGGGTTTCGCGCCCACTTTTTATTTTGGGCGAAAGATAGATTTGATGAAACAGTTGATTGACGAACGAATCAGGGAAATTGCCGCACGTGTGGCGGCGGAAAATAATTTGGAGCTCGTTCATACTCAAATCGTCGGCGCGAGCAAAAATTTAACGGTTCGGGTTTTTATTGATAAAGAAGGCGGCGTAACGCACGAAGATTGCGTTTCGGTGAGCCGGAAGATTGATGAGATTTTGGACGCGGAAGATTTTATTCCTCGATAACTATTTGCTCGAAGTTTCGTCGCCGGGTTTGGAACGCGAACTTGTACAGTCTGAAGGATTTTGAAAAATTTATCGGAAGTCTGGCAAAGGTCAAAACAAATCAGCCGATTGAAGGACAAAGAAATTTTCGCGGACGAATTGTTGCCGTCGAAAATGATGAAATAGTTTTTGAAGATAAAACCAAAGGAACAGTGCGTTTTCCGTTCAGCGCGGTTGCAAAAGCGAATTTGGAAATTGATTTAGAAGAAGAATTAAAACGAGACGAAGAGTTAAACGGTGTAAAATTAATAAGCTGAGGTTAACCATTAATAAAAGTTTATGACATCTCCATCGGACAAAGTATCGAAGCATTAGTCACCGAACAGGGAATTGACCGCGATTTGGTTATTGAAGCGATGAAAGAAGCCGTTAAAGCGGCAGCGCGCAAACAATTTAAAACGCAGGATAAAACCGGCGACAGCATTCAGGTTGACTGGAACATGCGAAGAAGGAACGATTGAAATTTCGGCGCAGAAAGAAGTTGTCGCTGAAGTGGAAAATCCGTCGAGCGAACTTTCGCTGGAAGAAGCGCAGGAACTGGCCGGCGATGAAGTCGAACTTGGCGATATGTTGCTGATTCCGCTTCCGACCGAAGAACTCGGACGCATCGCGGCGCAAACTGCCAAACAAATTCTCGTACAGAAAGTGCGTGAAGCGATTCGCGAAAAAGTTTACGAAGAATATGTTGACAAAATCGGAACGCTGGTTAACGGAACGGTCAAACGCTTTGAACGCGGCGATATGATTATTGATTTAGGCAATAATCTCGAAGCGATTTTGCCGAAATCGGAACAGGCGCGAAACGAAACCTGGAATCAGGGCGAGCGAATTCGCGTTGTCATCGAAGACGTTTCCAAAGATTTGAAAGGACAGCAAATTAAAGTTTCGCGTGCTTCGGCCGCTTTGCTCAAACGTCTGTTTGAAATGGAAGTTCCGGAAATTTATGATGATACGGTGGTTATCAAATCAGCCGTTCGAGAACCGGGCGACCGCGCGAAAATTGCCGTTGCCTCGAATGAAAAAGACGTTGATCCGGTCGGCGCGTGCGTCGGAATGAAAGGTTCGCGCGTGCAGTCAATTATTAAAGAACTGCGCGGCGAAAAAATTGACATTATCGAATGGTCGGATGAACCTTCGGTTTTTGCCGCGAATGCGCTTTCAGTCCGGCAAAAGTTTCGCAGGTGCGAATCACTGATATTAACAATCGCAAAATGGAAGTTATCGTCAACGAAGACCAGCTTTCGTCTGGCAATCGGCAAACGCGGTCAAAACGTGCGGTTGGCGACAAGACTGGTCGGTTGGGACATCGATATTGTCAGCGAAGAACTGCTGAAGAAAGAAATTGCCCAGCAGATGGGCAAAATGATGGCTTCCGGCGAAGCTGTTCCGATTACTGCTTTGCAAGGAGTAACAGCGGCGCAAGCTGAAAATCTGAAATGAAAAATATTGCCGATGTCGAAACTTTGGCGGCGACTTCGGTTGACGATTTGGTTGATATTCTCGATTTAAGTCTTCGATCGAGGCCGAAAAAATTATTAATTCGGCAAAAGCCATTGTCGAAGCCAGAAACGCGCAGGTCGAAACGTCTGCGTCTGAAGAATCAGTAGCGGAAACTTCAGAAACACAATCGGTGACAGCAGCGAGATAAAATCAGAAATTGCAAATACAGAGGCAGTCGAAGATACGACTTCTGAAAAGTTGGAAGAACCATTAGAAACAAATTTGGCTGACGAGGAAAATCTTCCTGAGACGCTCGATGCAGTGACTGAGGAAAACAATGAAGCTGACGAAAAACAGAATCAATAATGACTAACGTTATGATTGAATCAAACATTTAGAAATTGTCTGAATTCGTTTTTAATATATACAAATCTTAAATTATTTAAGATTGTTATAGACGACGATAGTTATAAAATAAATAAATATGCCCGTAGGATCATCAGTTCGGATTTACGATTTAGCAAAAGAACTTAAACAAGACACGAAGCGCGTGATTGAAGAATTACGGCGTGAAGGCGCAGATGTGAACAGTGCCTTCAAATTCCGTCAGCAAAGAACTGGCGGATAAAATTCGCAACAAATATTTTCCGAAAACCGAAATTGCGCCGAGGCGAGCAATTAAAGTTATTAAAAGGAACAGACGGTTAAAGTGCACAGATGATTTGCCTGATCGAAATTGAAGATGAATCGCCGCAGATTGAAGCTGCACCGCCCGAAATTCGAGTTAAAAGAATCGGTCGAAAGACCAATTCAACCTGTCAGTTTCAGCAGATGAACAACAAAACCGGTCGATCAAATCAAAGAATTAAAGAAGAAAATTGTAGTCGTGACGCGACAACAGGAACAAGAGGAACAAACAACGAAGAGCCGGAAGATTGTCCAACCTGTCGCGCAAGAAGAATTTGAAGAAACTGCTCCGGTTGAAGACGGTTCAGGAAATCGAAACCGTTGCCGAACCGGTCGAACAGGAAAGAAAAGCCGAACAGTCGGAAGCTCCAAAGACGACGACTCGTGTTTTACGTCCGACAGGAACTCAATATCAAACAATTAACTTTGAAACCAAAGACGCGCTGAAAGCCGGATTTAAACCGGGCGAACGCGTTGTCAGCGAAGCCCAGACCAAAAGCGGTAAGTTAAGCACTGATAAAGACAAAGATAAAAAAGAAAAGCCGAAAAAGATCGCTCGTGATGCAAAAGGCGGTCGTCCGGCCCGAATTGCGCGGAACGCCGGGTGAAACCGCCACGCCGCATTAACTTATACGCCGCAGGGCGCGAGCGCGCAAACCGAGCGGTCGCGGCGGCAAAAAAGGCGGCAAACAGTTTGGAGATAAAGGCGGAAGATTTGATGAACAAGAGATTAGTCGCGCCGCGTCCGCTTTCCATTGAAGAACGTATTCTGCGATCAGGTCGGAAAGGTTGATGCTAACAATCTTGAAAGTTGTTCGCCTGACCGAAGGCGCAACGATTCGTGAATTTTCCGAAGCTCTCGGCGTTACGCCGCGCGACATTGTGCAATTGCTCGTCAAACGCGGGATTTTTGCCACGCTTAATCAGCCGATTGGCGAAAACATGGCGGCTGAACTCGGAAAATCGTACGGTTATAATGTCAGTTTCGTGCCGTTTGAAGAAATGGTTATCGAGCAGGAATTTGAAGAATTAATTGCCTCTGATTCGGTGATGATATTGAAGTTGCCGCGTCCGCCGGTTGTTACGGTTATGGGACACGTTGACCACGGTAAAACTTCATCTGCTCGACGCGATTCGCTCGGAAAATGTCGCTGAAGGCGAAGCGGGCGGAATTACGCAGCACATCGGCGCATATTCGGTTTTCGTCGCTAATCCTGATAATCCGGCGGAACAACGGCGCGTTGTTTTTCTCGACACGCCCGGTCACGAAGCGTTTACGATGATGCGCGCGCGCGGCGCAAAAGCAACTGACGTGGTCATTTTAGTTGTCGCGGCAGACGATGGCGTAATGCCGCAAACTATCGAAGCCGTCGAGCATTCAAGAGCGGCTGGCGTTCCGATTATTGTTGCGATTAACAAAATTGATAAACCCGACGCGAATCCCGATAAAGTTAAACAAGGACTTGCCGGGCTCGGTCTGCAGCCGATTGAATGGGGCGGCGAAACGGAAATGGTTCCGGTTTCGGCAAAAAAACGCGAAAATCTCGATACATTGCTCGAAACGGTTCTGCTATCAGCCGATATTTTGGATTTGAAAGCGAGTCCGACGCGTCGCGCTTCCGGCGTCGTTCTCGAAGCCAAACTCGATAAAGGACGCGGCTCGGTCGCCACAGTTTTGGTTCAGCAGGGAACTCTGCGCGTCGGCGATCCGTTTATTGTCGGCAATTTTTACGGAAAAGTTCGCGCGATGTTTTCAGATCGCGGCGAAATTATTACGGAAGCTCCGCCAGCAACGCCGGTTGAAGTTCTCGGTTTGCAGGGCGTTCCGCAAGCAGGCGATACTTTCCAGGTCGTTTCCGACATTGATAAAGCGGTTTCAATCGCCGGTCAGCGTCAGATGCAAGCCAGACAACTGGCGATGCTCAAGACGACGAAACGCGGCATCGAATCGCTCGGACAGGCGGAAATCAAAGAACTGCTCGTTATTTTGAAAGCTGACGTGCAGGGTTCGGTCGAAGTTCTGCGGGCAACGCTCGAAAAACTTTCGACCGAGAAAGTTAAAGTTCGCGTTATTCGTTCAGGTGTCGGCGCGATTACCGAATCCGACGTTTTGCTTGCTTCGGCGACGCAGGCTGATGAAACTTCGACGGCGGTCGTCATCATCGGTTTCAACGTGCGACCTGAACATCGCGCGGCAGACGTGGCGAAAGCACGAAGAAGTTGATATTCGTCTGCATTCGATTATTTACAAAGTCGAAGAAGAAATTACGGCGGCGATGATCGGAATGCTCGATGCGATTGAGCGGGAAATGATTCTCGGTAAAGCGCTCGTGCAGGAAACATTCAAAGTTTCCAAAGTCGGCACGATTGCCGGTTGCCGCGTCACTGACGGTTTTATCAAGCGGCAGGCAAAAGCGCGAATTATTCGCGACGGCGTAGTTGCCTGGACGGGCGACATTTTATCGCTTAAACGATTTAAGGAAGATACGAATGAAGTTCGTCAAGGCTTTGAATGCGGAATCAGTTTGGTCAACTTTAACGATATTAAAGTCAATGATGAAATCGAAGCGTTTATCATCGAAAGAATCGCGGCGACGGAATTATAATTGGTGATTTCAATCGGAGAAATTATGTATTTATAACCTCCGGTTGAAACAATAAAAACCTTAAATTCAAGTGAGAAGACCTGAAAGATTAGCCGAAATTTTACGCGAAGAGATCACGGAAATCGTCGGTTACGAACTCGACGACCCGCGACTCTTATCCGTTACCGTCACAGATGTTCGAGTGTCGGATAATCTGCGCGATGCGAAAGTTTTCGTGATGATTGAAGGAAGCGAAAAGGAAATTAAAGAAGCACTCAAGGCATTACAGCACGCCGCGACGTTTATTCGCCAGCAAGTTACGCTCAATCTCGATTTGCGCCACGCTCCGCAATTCCATTTTCGTGCGCGACACAGTCGAAGAAAACGCCTCGCGCATCGAAGAAGTTATTCAGGGATTAGCACAAAAGGGTGAATTTATAGAGGAGAAAAGTGATGAGGAGTGAATGACATGTGCCGAATTAAATTAGCGGCTTATCGGCTTAAATTCATTTCGCATTCAGCAGCATTCATCGCTTACCAAACGTGTTAAGTCAAGTAGTAGAGTTAATTGAAAACAAAAACAGTTTTGCCATCACGACGCACGTTCGACCGGACGGCGACGGAGTCGGCTCGTCTCTCGGTTTGTGCTGGCTGCTGCGTTCTCTGGGCAAACAAGCCGAAGTCGTTCTGCGAGACGACATTCCCGTCTCTTATGTTAACGCTTCCCGGCGCGGATGAAATCAAAAGAGTTGCGGAAGTTAACGGCAAATACGACGCGGTATTCGTTATTGAATGTTCGGACATCACGCGTCCGGGCATCAAAGGCTTGGAAAATCAATTCACCGTCAACATTGATCATCATTCATCGAGCGAACATTTCGGGACAATCAATTGGATAGACGCGACAGCCTCGGCGGTCGGCGAAATGGTCTATAATCTGTGCAAAGCCATCGGCGGACGCATCACGCAGTGAGATTGCCGAGTGCATTTATCTCGCACTTGTCACCGATACAGGCTCGTTTCACTTTCCTAATACGACCGAGCGCACTTTAAAAGTCGCTTCTGAACTGATTAAAGTCGGAGTCAAGCCCGCACAAATCTCTGAAGTCGTTTATAATTCGTATCCCTGGAGCAGAATCGAGTTAATGCGGCAGGTTTTAGCGACTGTTAAGCGCAATGATGCGGGCAATATCGCCTGGATGCGCCAAACTTTGCAGATGGCAGAGGCGGCGGACGCGGTAGATGGCGACAATAACGGTTTTGTCAACATTCCGCTTGCCGCCAAAGAGATTGAAGCCGTCGTTTATATGCGAGAGATTCAGCCGGAAACGTATCGTGTCAGCTTGCGCTCGAAGGACGGCATTAATGTTGCGAGAGTGGCGGAGAAATTCGGCGGCGGCGGACACAAAAATGCGGCAGGGCTGCGTGTCGAAGGCGATTGGGATGCGCGTGAAGGGGAAATCGTCGCCGCATTGACCGCAGCGATTGAAAAATTACACGAAAGTAAATAAACTTACTGCACTAATACAGGGCGAAGATTGACATCATTCTTCGCTCTTTTTGTATCTGCAAATAATGATGCGGTTTAGGCGGACTTGTAAGTGATTCAGATTAAATATTAGCTGACATCCGCAGACAGATAATGGAAATCTATTAATCTGCAGCTTTTATCTAAAGGCAATTACGAAGTAAAATTTAGTTGATATAGAAACAATCAAACATATTTATCGGGATATATGACAAAAGAAAAGCGTTATAAATGGCGGCGTGAGGGTTATCAGGAAAATACAAAGGGATTGCTGATGGTGAATACGGGCGACGGCAAGGGAAAGACGACCTGTGCGCTCGGATTGCTGATGCGTGCCGCCGGACGCGGGATGAATTGCTGTATGATACAGTTTATGAAAGCCAAAAATGACCGTTACGGCGAACACGAATCGGCTGAACTGCTCGGCATCGAGGTTCATACGATGGGCGACGGCTTTACATGGGACACAAATGACAAAGCGCAGGACATCAAAACCTCTGAGGAAACCTGGGAACTCTGCAAGCAGAAGATGAATTCGGAAGAGTATGACATTTTAGTCTTTGACGAACTCATCTACGTTTTGGATTACAAATTTTTAGACTTACAGGTCGTTTTAGATGAGATAAAAAACGTCCGTCTAAAACAACCGCATCTGCATATCGTGCTGACGGGCAGAAATGCGCCGCAGGAATTAATTGATATGTCTGATCTGGTAACCGAGATGAAGGAAGTGAAACACCCTTTTCACGCCGGAATCTTTGCACAGCAGGGAATCGAATTTTAGAAACGGGCAAAAAACTATCAGATAAAAGGTTCGTCCGGCGAGCTTTTATTTATTTTGAATGCTTCGGCTTAACTTTGCATGATTTTCCGAATGTTCAATACGCAAATATTGATTAAACGGTGCGATGGAAATCAACTTTACACCGATGTTCAAGTAAATCATCCGTTTAATTGACTAAAAAAGCGCGAGACATTGAAATATAGTGAATTTACACCTTATTTCAATGTCTCGCGCTCTTGTTTTAAATATGGAAAGATTATCAGCTGACAGGACGTTTCTTACGCGTTAAGCCGGATTTCCTTTCGCTCTTTCGCACAAAGCCCATTGCGCCGTATAATGCGCTGTCATCACCGAAATTTACGTCGCCTTTTACACCGTTGCCGACATCTACGCGCATCTGATTCATTGCCGTGTAAATAACAGTGAGTTCATCTTCTTTAATCTTCATTTGTGCCGACAACTCTTCGATTTCATTTTCCAGAGTTTCGGCTTCTTTGCATTTAGCATCGAGAACAGAACGGGAAACTCCCATAAAAACTCCATCCTTCGCGCCTTCCAGCCACGCTGACAGCATTTTTGTGATTTTTTCCTTCAGAACTTTTACATTTAATTTTGCCATAACGTTTATTTTCTCCGGTTAATTTATTGGAAATGCCTTAAACAATTGTAAATTAGATATTCAGCAATAGAATGAAGCGATATGTTTTCTAAATAATCTCTTATCTCTGAATAAAGATGTCGTATATCTGATTGGATATGTGACATCTTTGAATAAATATGTCACATATCTTGGCATATAAATCTAATATTAAATAAAATGCGCCACATTTTCGTTAATAAAAGTGTCGTTCCAGACAAAAGACTGGATGAATTATAATAGAAATATCAAATATGTCAACGAATATTTTTTATAATTGTTTTAAGAAAGATGAAGGGCACAAAGTTTCGAGAATACATTCATCGCATTTCGGCTTTCGCGCCTGACAGATGGCGCGTCCGTGGGCGATTAACAGATGCGGAAATAGAATCCAATCGCTTTTTGGAATGATTTGCTGTAACTCGCGCTCGATTTTCGGCGGAATATCCGATTCAACGAGAGCTAATCTTTGCGATAAGCGGGAAACGTGCGTATCTACGACGATTCCCGAAGCGATTCCGAAGGCATTTCCAAGCACGACATTCGCAGTTTTTCTTGCAACACCGCTTAGAGTGAGCAGTTCGTCCATCGTCTGTGGAACTTCGCCGCCAAACTCACTGATGATGCGTTCACACGCACCAACTATACTTTTTGCTTTATTGCGGTAAAAGCCTGTCGAATGAATGTCGCGTTCAAGTTCGACAATTTCGACGCTTAAATAATCGGCGGGCTTGCGATATTTGCGAAACAGCGTCGCAGTTACGATATTAACTCGCTCATCCGTGCATTGCGCCGACAAAATCGTGGCGATAAGAAGCTCGAAGGCATTGGAATGCGTCAAAGCGCAGTGCGCATCGGGATATTCTGTTTTAAGACGCTTAATAATTTCGTCGGTGCGCGATTGTATATCCGGGTTCATTGCCAGTACGTTAAAAAAGAAGTTGTGAAAATGCAAATCAGCCGCATTTTAAGTAAAATCAATTTAACAGATGAAAGTCCCATTATTAGATTTAAAAGTACAAAACGATTCGGTGCGCAAAGAAGTTGATGCGGCGATCAAACGTGTTCTGGATTCCAACGGATTCATTTTGGGCGCGGAAGTTCAAGCTTTAGAGCAGGAACTTGCCGCCTATTGTCAGACCGAATATGCGGTCGGATGCGCTTCGGGAACCGATGCTTTGCTGCTCGCATTAATGGCTTTGGACGTCAAAGCGGGCGATGAAGTCATCACAACGCCATACAGTTTTTTCGCAACGGTGAGCGCGATCACCAGACTCGGCGCGACACCTGTTTTCGTGGATATTGACCCGCAGACATACAATCTCGACGTAGCGCAAATCGAATCGAAAATCACGGATAAGACCAAGGCGATCCAGCCTGTCCATCTTTACGGGCAATGTGCCGCGATGGAAGATTTGCAGCGGATAAGTCAAAAGTATAATGTCGCTCTGGTCGAAGATGCGGCGCAGGCTATCGGCGCGGAAGACGCGGGAAAACGCGCCGGTGCGATGAGCGAAATCGGCTGTTTCAGCTTTTATCCGTCAAAAAACTTAGGCGCAATGGGCGATGCGGGTTTGATGACGACGAATGACGAATCTTTAGCCGAAAAATTGACAGCACTGCGCGTTCACGGCTCGTTCGAACGTTACCGGCACAAATGGGTCGGACTGAATTCGAGACTCGATGCGATGCAAGCCGCGATTCTGCGCGTCAAACTGCCGCATCTCGACGAATGGTCGGAATCGCGCCGCAGGAACGCCGCCAACTACCGCAAATTGTTCGCTGATGCCGGTTTAACAGAGGAAATTACGCTGCCATACGAGCGCGAAAACGTCAGACATATCTATAATCAGTTCGTCGTGCGCGTTCCCGAGAACCGCGATGCGCTGAAACAATTTTTAGCAGAGAACGAAATTGGAACAGATATTTATTATCCGATTTCACTGCATTTACAGGAGTGCTTCGAATATTTAGGCTACAAGGAAAATGACTTTCCCGAATCGGAAAAAGCTTCGCGCGAAACGCTCGCCCTGCCGATTTATCCCGAATTAACGGGCGAACAGCAGGAATACGTCGTAGAAAAAATCGCTGAATTCATTCACAAACAATAATTTGCCTTAAAATCATTGAAAGATTCGAATCACTGCAAAGCCGATAAATGATCAAGGAAACTAATCAATTCGCAATTTTTGACGCACGCCGCCTGCCCGTTCGCGTTGGCATAATCGCGTTCGTGCTGGTTGCCTTAACTTTCGGATGGTTCGCAATTCGCTGGCAATTAGGCAATATGATGGCGGAATTAACGACACCGGGCGACCCGAATGCAAAGGATATTGCTGAATTAGCGTTAAATCTTTCGCCGAATGATCCGATGGCGAACTGGCTCGCCGCCGGAACGAAGAAAAACGTTTTTACGCCTGAAGCGGTTGCCGCAGCCGCGAAAAGCTATGAACAGGTTGCCAGGCTTTCGCCCAACGATTATCGCTGGTGGGTCGAACTCGGACGCGCCCGTGAACAGGAAGAAAACGTCGAAGCGGCTGAAAAAGCCTTTCGCCGCGCCGTCGAAATCGCACCTGAATATACTTATCCGCACTGGCAGCTCGGAAATTTTTACCTGCGCCAGAATCGCAGCGAAGAAGCCTTTAACGAACTGAAAAAATCCGCAGCATCTTATTCTATTTACCGCGATCAGGTGTACAGCGTCGCCTGGGATTTTTACGATAAAGATACGGCGCGGCTCGAAGCGATTGCCGGCGATACGGCTTCAAACAAAGCCAGTTTAGCGAAGTTTTATGCGGCAAAAGAACGCGCCGCCGACTCACTGCGAATCTGGAATACACTTTCTGATGAAGACAAAGCGGCGAACGTCGTTTTTGCCAAAGTTATCGCTCAGGCATTTTACGAAAAAAGAATTTTTAGACAGTCGCAGGAATTCGTACGCTCTTTGGCAATCGAACCTGAAGCCCGTTTCGAAACCGTGCAGAACGCCGGATTTGAAAATGATTTTGCCGATCCGAAACAAACATATTTCAACTGGCGAGTTTTGCCGACGGATAAAGTCGAAGTTAAGTTCGATCCGACGCATAAACACGAAGGTCGGCGCGGTTTGCGAATACTGTTTAATGGTTTCAATGAACCGGCGTTGGCTATCGTTAACCAATATGTCACGGTCGAATCTTCGGCTAAATACCGTCTGACATTTTGGGTTCGGACGGAAAACTTAAAAAGCGGCGGAACTCCGGGTTTGGAAATTTATAATGCCAATGATGACAAATCAATTGTTACCAGCGAGACATTTCCACTTGGTTCGACCGATTGGCAGCAGATAAAATTGGAATTTACGGCACCTGCCAACGCCGAAGCCGTCGGGCTTCGCACCGTCAGGGCATTTTGCGGCAATAATTGCCCGATTTTCGGCGCGATTTGGTATGACGAGTTTAAGCTGGAACGAGTAAAATAGTTCAAACGCAAAATATTTTTTATAA
This sequence comes from Pyrinomonadaceae bacterium, assembly GCA_963761145.1. Taxonomy (GTDB): domain Bacteria; phylum Acidobacteriota; class Blastocatellia; order Pyrinomonadales; family Pyrinomonadaceae. Next base: position 229,359 of record CAVXFU010000001.1, on the reverse strand, counting down.
ATTACTGATGGTCAATGAAATAGAAACAACCTGGGCGAGCAAAGTTTTGTTTTTTCTGCTCTGTGCGACAATTATTTTCACGGCTCTCGCTTACGGTACGGTTCATCAGCCGACGATTGCGCTTTTCTATTTTATCGGCGTGATTATCGCCTTGTTATGGGCGGCTGACGGATTTTTTAGCGGCGTATTTCGTTTCAACAAAAGTCTTCTGCAAATTCCGGTTATCGCTACGGTTTTATATGGGATTTTTCAGGTAATCCCTTTCGGGAACTGGTCGGAAACGGCTGGCGTAGCGGGAATCTCACGAACGATTTCACTCGATCCGTTTTGGACTAAAATCGCCACCATTCATTTTTTTGCTTTGCTGATATTTTTTACGGCGATGCTGACCTTTATTGACACTGCGAATCGGCTCCGCAAAATTGTAATGATGATTACGGTTTTCGGATTCGTATTCGCTTTTTTTGCCATTTTGCAGGCAGTTCTCAGCCCGAATAAAATATACGGCATTTACGAAGTTCCTTACGCTAACCCGTTCGGCTCGTTTGTTAATCGTCACAATTTCGCGGCTTATATGGAAATGACGCTTTGCCTGCCGCTCGGCTTGATGTTCGTCGGCGCGGTCGGTAAAGATCGAAGATTGCTGTATATAACGGCAATCGCTTTAATGGGAATCTCGCTCATTCTAAGCGGTTCGCGCGGCGGGTTGGTTTCATTGCTCGCGGCGGTCTTTTTTCTTGTCATATTAACGACAAAAACCAAGAATTCCAACCAATTTATTCTACGAATCGGCGCGGCGGTTTTGCTTTTGGCAACAATTATCGTTGGCGCGATTTTAATCGGCGGGGAATCGTCTTTGACCAGATTTGCTGAAACTGCGACATCACAGGATTTTTCGACTAGCCGCACGCATATTTGGAACGTGACTCTCAAGGTCATTTTCAGTCATCTACCGTTCGGAACCGGACTCGGTGCGTTCGGTGTCGGTTACACGCCTGTGGATTCCCTGAACGGTTTGCAGCGTGTCGAACAGGCGCATAATGATTATTTGGAAGTTCTAGCCAATGCGGGAATTGCCGGCTTAATCATCGGCGGTTTTTTCATTTACCGGCTTTTCAGTACCGGTTGGGAAAACTTCAAAACAACCAATTCGTTTCGGCGCGGCGTTTGTGTCGGAGCTTTGGCAGGCTGCTTTTCTATTCTAGTCCACAGTCTTTTCGATTTCGTCCTGCATACCACTGCCGTTGCATTGTTGTTTTTGACACTCGTTTCACTTGTCGTCGTCAGCGGAAACCCATTTCCCGACGACACACAGGAAAGCGAGCCGCGCCGCAGCAGAAAGAAACGTACGGCAAACGTGACGCCGATTGAAAAAGGAAGAAGACTTAAAAAGGACTAAACGATATTTTCTTTAACCTCTGCGATTCTTTTCGAAGGACGCAGCAGACCGAACAAATACCAGATGATTCCGTGTGCGACGTAGCCGAACGCCATTCCGAAAAGCATATATTGCGAATACAGCCAGGTCAGCATTCCGAGAGCCGCCACACCTAACAGCAAATACACATTTTGTCTGCCCTTTCCGACGGTTTTAAAGCTCGTGTAGCGAATCGTGCTGACCATTAAAAGTCCGAGAACAACCATTAGCGTAATCATCAATATCGTATAGATTCGTGAAAGATTTTCCTCGAAAGTATTGAGCGGAAGCGGATGCAGATAAACGATTGAGGCAAGCAAACCGGCGGCAGGCGGGATTGGTAAACCGATGAAATTTTTCTTGTCAATTTTCGGCGTTCCTTCGCTTAGAACACGCGGGCGCGTGCCTTGCAAATTAAACCGCGCCAGTCGAAATGTGCCGCACATCAGATACATAAATAGTACGAAAACACCGAAACCGTGCAGCGAATTTCCTTCTTCAAAAGTCGCGCCGATTGCCCAACTATACATTAAAACAGTCGGAGCGATTCCGAAAGTTAAAACATCCGCCAGCGAATCAAGCTGAACGCCGATTTCAGTCGAAGTTCGCGTCATTCGAGCGACGCGCCCGTCCAACGTATCAAAAAGAATAGCTAAAGCGATGCCGATTGCGGCGTATTTAAAATACTCCGAGGCTTGCGCAGGATTAGTTGTGATTAACTGAAATGCCCTGACAGATGACAAAACCGCCAGAAATCCCATAGCGATATTTGCCGCTGTGAATGCGGTCGGGATCAAGTATAAACCTTTTTTTAAGCCGCGGTGCGGCGGTCTGGTGTCTTCTGTTTCCATTAAATAAAAATTAATTTGTAAGTTTGCCGATAATAGTTTCGCCGCCGATCACGCGGTCGCCGACTTTAACAAAAATTTCGACGTTTTTCGGCATCAGCAAATCAGTGCGCGAGCCGAATTTTATTAAGCCATACTTTTCACCCAGTTTTACACTGTCGCCCGCTTTTCGCCAGCAAACAATGCGTCTGGCGAGAATGCCGACAATCTGCGTACAGATTACGGTCATTTTTTCGCCTTCAATCGTCATCGCGTTGCGCTCATTCGTTTGACTGGCTTCGTTGCTCGTTGCGGGAGCTTTTTTCCCTCGAAGCAATTCTACCTTGACGACGCGTCCCGCAATCGGCGCACGATTTATATGCACATCAACCGGCGATAAAAAAACGCTGACGAATTTGCCGTTTTCCAAATCTTCGACGCGGGTTACTTTGCCGTCGGCGGCGGAGACGATTATATCCGCTTCGGTTGGAATCGTTCGCTGCGGGTCGCGGAAAAAGTACGCCATAAACAGCGCGAGTCCGATGAGCAAAATAAAAACAGGCAGAATTACAGAGAAGGAAAAGCCGGTAAAAACCAGCAAAAAAGCGAATATCAAAGCCAATACGATTGGCGCAATTACAAATGGAAATCCTTCCTTAACCATAAAAAGTCAGCAATTTAGAAATTATTGTATAAAAAGTCGAAGATCAGCGACGAAAACTGATAAATATAATCTTACGTTAATTTTCGAGAATTGAAAAATAAAAAGCCCGATGCCGCACAGCATCGGGCGTAAAGGAGGATTGTATGAATCGAAGAAAATTATCTAACCGGATTGTCTTTGGCGTAGCTGTAAGCACACCAAGCGCAAATTAAGTGTACGACCCAACCTAATGTTCCGACCGAGCCAATCCACGAAACACCCGTCAAAACCAGCCAAATTATGCCGATAATAATTCTACCGTTGTAAATTTGCCCGACACCGGGAATTAAAAGACTTAAAATACCTGCTAATATTGGTTTTCGCATATTAGAAAATTACCTCCGCCTTTTTATACGGCGCGATAAATTTTAAGTTCCGGAAAAATATTTTAGTGAGGCTAAAAAAAATAAGTGGTGAATTTAATGCTCAATGTCATCGCGCGATACTTCAATAATTTTACCGCGAAAAATTCTGATCGCTTTTTTTACCATCGGATGATTTTGAGCGTATTCCCATAATTGTTCTTCGGTCGGATTTTCAGGCAATATCGGAATTTCGGTGGATTCATTGTCTTCGTCGTCAAAGTTTGGAATTACAAAATTCGGTTTTATTCTGGCAGGCGCGTAAGCAGCAGCGGCGGATCCGCCGTTGGAGTATTCGAATTTCGCCGTGAGTTCATTTTGAGCAATCTCGCCCAAAAGCAATTCGACGATTTGCGAGGCGGTTTTTAACGGCTTTAGATTATCGCCGAGTTGTTGTAATTTTCTTTCGTAAGCGTCGTCAAGCCAGCCGTCTTCAATGTGTTCGAGTTCTTCGGGCGAAATGGGCGGCAATTTAATTGGCATCGCCTCGATCATTCTGGCGGCGTTTTCCGCAAATGTCGGATTGTGGATCGGCGGCGCGACAATATCCGGTTCGCTCATGGGAAAAACCGGCAATTCATCAAATGTCGGCGGTTCACCGGCACGATTCGGTTCGACCGTCTCGCTTTGTAATTCAGTCGAATTTACCGTTTCGCTGACCGCAACTGCCGCTTCAGAAATTGGAAAGGGAATTTCTTCGAGCGGAAAATCAATTATTAAAGTTTTTTTTTCTGCGACTGCGGCAGCAGGTTTTTCCTGAATTGTATTTTCGTTTGGAAAATTACCATTTGACAAGTTTTTTTCCAGATTTACCAGTCGTTCCAGAATTTTTTCAATCTCCACGACGCGCCGCATTTCGACCAGTTTCACCAAACCGATTTCCAAAACGTAGCGCGGTTGTGTCGCTTCGCGCAATTTGCTTTCGGTCTCGGACAGCGAATTAAAAAACCTGATCAAATCGCTTTCTGAAAACGGCGCGGAATTTTCACGCAAATCGTCGTAATTCAAAACCGCCGTGTCGAGCAGATGTTCCGCGTCGCCAGCCATTTTGAAAATGAGCAGATCACGGAAAAACGACAGCAAATCACGGCTGAAATTTCGTAAATCCTGTCCGCGTCCGATCAGATCGTCAACGACATTCAAGACTTCAGCGGGTTTGTTTTCGGCGATAGCTTTCGCGCATTTAACGAGCATTTCCGAACCGGCTAAACCGAGCGCGGTCACGACATCGGCGGTTTCGATTTGTTCGCCGGAAAAACTGATAACCTGATCGAAATTAGATTGCGCGTCACGCATCGAACCTTCGCCGGAACGGGCGATTTCGCGCAGAGCGTCAACTGAAACATTAATTTTTTCCGCATCGGCAATGATTTTTAAACGGTCGTAAATTTTCTGCGACGGAATCGTGCGAAATTCAAATTCCTGACAGCGCGACAAAATCGTATCGGGAACCTTGTGAAGTTCGGTCGTCGCCATGACAAATGCGACGCGCGGCGGCGGTTCTTCCAAAGTTTTCAAAAGCGCGTTGAACGAAGAATTTGACAGCATATGTACTTCGTCAATAATGAAAATTTTGTAGCGGTCACGCGCCGGATTAATATTAATGCTTTCCAGAATTATTTCCCGAATATCATCAACGCCGGTGTGCGAAGCCGCGTCGAATTCGAGAACATCAATCGAACGGCTTTCCGAAATTTCAATGCATGAAGGGCAAGCCGTCGGATCGTCGGGCGAACACGGCTGTGGATTGGGTTTATCTGTTTTATGACAATTTAAAGCCTTGGCGAGAAGTCGCGCCGTGGTGGTTTTGCCAACACCGCGCGCACCGGAAAAAAGGTATGCGTGATGCAGACGGTCGTGTTCTACGGCGTTTCGCAGGGTGCGCGTTATCGCTTCCTGACCGGTAACTTCCTCAAATGTTTGCGGTCGCCATTTGCGGGCGATGACTTGATAAGACATAAACTTTTGCTCTTTAGATAATGTTACGGCAAGTCGGAGAATTTTTGAAATTTGAAACTGCTTTGGCAGGTATTTCTTGATCTCGTCCAAGGTCAAATTTAATGAATTTCCCGCAAAATCAGGTCACCTAACAGCTTTTTGAAACAAAACAAAACTGGAGTCGGTTCGCGCGGACGCTGAATATCACCAAACGGCGTCAATCTATATTTGGTGACAAATCGGAAATCCTGCCGCTTCCGACGCTCTATTTTATTTTGGGTAAAATAGTGTTGTTAATGAGAAAACCCGCGTGTGATATTTTTATTTTCAAATTGACTCATTCTTATTTCGGCTGAATTCGCAATAAATAACTGCATACGGCAATCGGTACGCCGGGCGTGACATTTATTCGCTGCCCGATTTGTAATTCGTAATTGTTTATCATTGCCGGATTACGACCTTCGTTGGTGAGAAAAAAACTTCCGCGACCATCGGTTTGCAGACTTATATGCCGACGACTGATTTCCGGGTCGCCGTCGAGCGGAATATCAACCGGTTTCGATTTTGAGCCGCGCCCGATGCTGATTTCCTGTTGATAAATCGGCACGACGTTTTGCCGCACGCCGCCGCGCCAGATTTCAAGACGGTAAAGCTCCGGCATTTGACGCTTTTGAATATGCGTCAATTCCTCCATTTCATTCGGCATATTCGGCGGATTCATTTGCTGAACGGTCGGCGGCGGCTGGTATGCCTGCGTTTGCTGGCTGCCGACAAAGTTTGGCGATGGTGGAGTATTATTCGGCAGCGGTTGCGGCAACGATTGCGAAGCCGGTTTCGGCATATTCTTCGGGCGCGACAAGACACCCGTTTTGTTGCTCGAAGATTCATCCCAACTATGCTGAACGCGTACGTCGCCTTGTTCGAGCGTTCCATCAACGCGCAGCTCAACGGCGAACGATTGAGTTTCGAGCTTTTTCTTGCCCGCGATTTCTTTGGCGCGTTCGGCTAAGATATGATAAAGTCCTTGTTCCAAGCCTTTACGCTTTACGCCTTGCCAGTCTTTATCGTCCGTTTCGCTCAAAAAAATCGTGTACTCAGTCGGAATAATCGCCGTTCCCTGCGGCAGCGGCACGAGTTCCCGCTGCATCACCGCTTCGACTTCCTTGGCAATTTTAACGATAAAGGCTTCCGCCTGACTGTGCGGTTTGACCTGCGCGTTGCGGGCAGCTTCTTCTAAAACCATCTCCGCGCTTTCGCCGTCAATCCAATTTCTAACTTTGTCTAATACGCTCATTTCAATTGCGATTGGCGATTGGCGATTAGCGAATTTTGATTAAAGAAACAGCTTCGTCTTTTTGAAACGAAATTTGTTTGTCCAATCGCCAATCGCTCAATCTCTAATTGCCCATCACATCACTCCTCAATATCAATATACCGCTTGTTTACCCATCCGTGTTCGGCATCGGTCGAATTTTCCTTCGGACGGCTAAATTCGATGACATCAATCTCATACCAGTTATCTTTGGAATTAACAATCCGCACGCGCGAATTTCTCGGCACCAACCCAATCGGATCGCCTGTCGCGCCGGCTGTCGGACGCAAGTTTACATCGCTTGTGGCTGTTCCCTGCGGACTCTTAAACGGATTTTTGATTTCCGGTATGATTCCGCGCCCGCGCAGATAATTATGCGTGCCGTAGAGAATTCCCGCAAAGATGCCGATGAAAATTACAAAAGTTGCGAAGCGTTGGAGAAAAGATTTTTTTCGTTTCGCCGGTTTAGAAGCGATTTCCGGTTGAACCGGGACAATTTCGGGAATCAGCGGCTGGGCAGGCGAATTGCTCTGAACGGCGACGTTTTTTATCGGAACGACCAGCGGTGCGCGGTTTGATTCGGTAAGATTGTTTATTTTCAGTTCGCGCGAGGTGTTAAAGCGCGGACGCTGCGGCGCGAGCGGCGTATAACCGCGCGCAACGTGCGCCTGCGGGAGCATGTGCGGTCTGCGAGAAATTTCAGTCAGCAGTTCGCCTTTTTGAATTTGCGCGAAACCTCTGACGGCTGATAAATTCTGCCAGAATTCAACCACCGTTTGATGGCGTTTACCGGCGTCGCTCTGGGTCGCTTTGTTCAAAACTTCGACCAAATCAGCTGCCCAATCTTCCTGCCGGAGAGCGAAGGGAAGTTCGGTAATCGGCTGATTGGAGAAAAATCTCGGCGATTCGCAGGTTATCAAAACGTACGCCGATTTCGCCAGTGAGTAGATGTCGGCGGCGGGCGTTAATTCGGTAATAGTAAGTGTTCCCGTGTCGTGTGCAATCATCGGGCTGTGTTCGGGCGGCGCAAACATATTTGTTCCGACGCGTGTAATAGGTGAATCGGACTGCGAAATTCTAGCGACTCCGAAATCAGCGATTTTTACGGTTTTTCGATCAGCGGTCAAAAGCAGATTCTGCGGTTTGATGTCGCGGTGTATGATGCCGTTTTTGTGCGCGTGTCCGAGTCCGGCGCAAACCTGTTCGAGATAATCGAGCGATTTTTTGAGAGTTAATTGATTTTCGCGACAGGCTTTCGATAAATCGCCGCCGGGCAGATATTCCAAAACCAGATAATGGAAAATCGTATTGCGTAAATCTCTCGCCGAGCCGTGTCCGAGTCGGCTGATGATGTTCGGATGCCGCACGCGGTCAAGAGCAACGGCTTCGTTTTGAAAATTTTCAACTAAAGTTCGTTCCAAATCCGCGTCCAAATCATTTTGCAGAAATACATTTAAAGCCTTTATGACGATGAGGCTGTGCGGCGATTGCGGCGAAGCGAGGGTATCACGGGCGACGTAAATTTCCGCGTAACTGCCTTGTCCGAGCGATTCGCGGATGTCGTAGCGACCGTCAAGGCGGCAATTTTGTAGAGATAGTTCGCGCATCGGTGTTCGGCAAAATTATTGATTTAACGGATTAAAATCTCAAACGCTTATTACGTTTATTATAAATTCAAAGTTCGGTAAACGCATAATTGATGCGCGTCAGCTGTGTTAAAATATTCATTTGAACTTTCGTGCAATTATTTTTCTATGTTGATTCTGCAAATCGTTCTCTATACCGTTGGCGCAGCGGCGATAATTTTAACAGTTCTGCCGATTTCGAGATTGGGAATGTGGTGGGTTCGCATCGGTGATTTTCCGCGTTTGCAAATAGCTTTCGGCAGCCTTTTAACGGCGATTGTGTTTATCTTTACGCAGACAACACCACTGAACTGGTTTGAAACCGTATTTCTGCTCGCGCTCGCCGCCTGCGCCGTTTATCAATTTGTCTGCGTTCTGCCGTATCTGCCCGTTTATCCGAAGCAGGTTCAGACGAGCCGTATGCCCGCCGGTGAACACACGATTCGGCTTTTGATTTTCAATGTTTTTATCGAGAATTGCCAATATTCCAAGTTTTTGAAATTGGTAGAAAAGATGAATCCCGACCTGATTTTGCTGGCTGAACCGGACGAGCGTTGGTGCCGCGAAGTCGCCGCGCTTGAAGAATCGCACCCGCATACGGTGGTTTATCCGCTCGAAAACGCTTACGGAATGGCACTTTATTCGAGACTTGAACTGGAAAATCCGCGGTTGAATTTCTTTATCGAAGATGATATTCCTTCGATAATTACCGGCGTGAAGTTAAAATCCGGCGAGATCATACAACTTTACTGCATACATCCGCGCCCGCCCGTGCCGACCGAAAGTTTGCGTTCCAACGAGCGCGACGCGGAACTGCTTTTCGTCGGGCGAATGATAAACGAGTTGGATCAGCCGACGATTATCGCGGGCGATTTGAACGATGTTGCGTGGTCGCGGACGACGAAACTGTTCCAGAAAATCAGCGGTTTGCTCGACCCGCGCATCGGTCGCGGGCTTTACACATCATTTCACGCCAAAAATCCGTTGATCCGTTTCCCGCTTGACCATGTTTTCCACTCTAAACATTTCCGCCTGCAGGATTTGCGCCGCTTGCCGGGTTCCGGCTCCGACCATTTCCCGATTTTTATTTCGTTAAATTACGAAGCCGACGCGGAACACCATCACGAGGAACCCGTCGCCACGCTCGAAGAAGAAAAAGAAGCCGTCGAAACGATTGTTGAAACACTGGAACTGATCGAAGCAGAAGAAGCGAGAGAAAGCAAGCGGTAAAATATTACAATGCTCTAATTGTGTAGCGCGAATTAATTAAAGCCACACTGTTTACGGCGTGTTTTGTTCGCTTAGCTTTTTCGGCTCTAGATGTCTTTACCGACGAAATACACCTGCGAATCAAAGGCTTTTTTCTTTGAATCTGACGCGATCAAAGTATATTTTCCGTCGGCATCGAGCATTTGCGCGTTAACGTTATCTTTCAGATAGGTGTCGAGAATTTCGTCTTTGATGTACCTGCGCAAACGCGCGTCGGTGATCGGCGCGATAGCTTCGACGCGGCGGTCGAGGTTGCGGTGCATCCAATCCGCACTGCCCGTGTAAATCTCTGCGTCGCCGCCGTTTTCAAAATAGAAAATGCGGCTGTGTTCCAGAAATCTGCCGACGATGGATCGCACGCGAATGTTTTCTGAAAGCCCTTCAATGCCCGGGCGCAGAACGCAGATTCCGCGCACGATTAACTCAATCGAAACGCCCGCCTGCGACGCGCGGTAAAGGGCGCAGATTATGGTGTCGTCGGTTAGACTGTTAATTTTGGCGATGATGCGCCCGTGCTTTTTGTCGCTTTTCTGATGCGCGATTTCACGTTCGATCATTTCCAGCATTCGCTCGCGCATATTAATCGGCGCGACTAAAAGACGTGTGTAATCGTTCTTATAAGAATAACCGGTCAGGAAATTGAACAAATCGCTCGCGTCCTTACCGAAATCTTCGTCGGCAGTCAGCAAACCCAAATCCGTATAAATCCGCGAAGTCGTCGGATTATAATTGCCCGTGGCGAGATGCACGTAACGCCGCAGTTTTTCCTTTTCGTAACGTACGACGAGCGTAACCTTCGAGTGCGTTTTTAAGCCGCGCATTCCGTAAATAACGTGAACGCCTTCGCTTTCAAGTCGCCGCGCCCATTCGATATTGTTTTCCTCGTCGAATCTGGCTTTGAGTTCGACCAGTGCGGCAACCTGTTTGCCGTTCTGACTCGCTCTAATCAAAGAATTAACAATCGGCGAATCTTTTCCCGTGCGATACAAACAAATTTTAATTGCGCGGACGTTTTCATCATCAGCCGCCTGGTTGATAAAATCAGTCACCGTACTGTAAGCCGTAAACGGATGATGCAGCAATACATCCTGCTTTTTTAAAGTGTCAAAAATGTTCTCGGACTGCTTGATTGCCGACGGAATCGAATAGCTAATCGGTTTGTCTTTCAGTTCAGGACGTTCCAACGAATACAGCGACATTAAATCCGGAATGTTCAGAAAACTGTCGAGCTTATAAACGTCGCGCCCAGTCAAACCTATTGAATCGGTCAAATAAGTGAGCATCTTATCCGGCATCGAATTAGTTGTTTCGAGCCGTACCGGAAAGCTGAAACGCTTTTGATGATGCAGTTCGCGCTCCATCGTGCGCAAAATATCGCTTGCTTCGTCAACGCGCAGTTCAATATCCGCGTCACGAGTCAGGCGAAATAAATGAGCTTTATTTGTTTCCATATTCGGAAACAAATAATTGATATGTGCCGTGACGAGTTCGCCGAGCAGGGCGTAAGTCGTTTCGTTATCATGAATCTGAATCAGGCGCGGCGTGTTCGGCGGCAATTTGATTCGTACAAAGCGGTTGCGATTAAAAAGAAATGTTAGTTTGCCGTGATCAATATCTTTCGCCGGTTCGACCATCAAACCGAGATTCAGACTTAAATTTGAGACATACGGAAACGGGTGGCTGACATCAACCGCCTGCGGTGTGAGCAGCGGAAAAACGTTTTTCAGAAAATATTTTTCAAGTTTCTTTTTATCATCGTGATTTAAATCTTTGTAGGGAACGATGTTGATTCCCGATTCGCCGAGCTGCGGAACGATTTGTTTGTTCAGACAATTCATCTGCGCGTCGAGCATCGGCAAAACAGTTTCACGGATGGCAATGAGCTGTTCCATCGCCGTCATTCCGTCACGCGAAGTTCCGCGCACGCCTTCGGCGACCTGCTCCTTGAGCCCGGAAACGCGAATCATAAAAAATTCGTCGAGATTAGTGGAAAATATCGAGAGAAATTTCAAACGCTCAAGCAGCGGCGTAGTTTCGTCGAGAGCTTCTTCGAGGACGCGGCGGTTAAATTCCAGCCAGCTTAATTCACGATTAAACAAATACTGCGCGTCATCTACGGATAATGATTTTTTTTGTTTGGCGGACGCGGCTTTTTGCGCAATGGGATTCATATTAAAATTTTATATGCAGTGTGAAATGAAAGGCAATGAATTTGATGTTAAATTTTCATCCGGCGGTTTTAAGCCCGTTCCGCACACAATTGATGATTTTACCGAAAAAACGCCGGACGAACAAGAGATTTTCGTGACGCTTTCCTTTTGATAAGCAGTTACGTCGAAAATTATAACTACTTTAAGGCTTGATTTTACTAACAATTCAATACAAATTTCGACACAAAATCATTTTCAGTCAACTGGAAATTTCTCGTTACATATAACTGATTTTTCTAAAAAAAAGGCGCGAGCTTGATAAAAATCAAACTCGCGCCTTTTTAATCCAAAACTCAAATTACGGTATGTATTGAGCCGGAATCGGTAAGTCCGTGCTTGTTCCGAAGGTTGATGTCAATGCACCAGCCGCCGATTGACGAATATACCAAATGCCGTTGCGATAGACTGCAACATCGGCTTTACCGTCGCCGTCGTAGTCGCCCGGAACGGCAATGTCACCGCTGGCACCGAACTGAACTGCGCCGTAGTTGTTTGACGGACTCGTTGAGGTATACCAGAAACCGGTTGAAGGTCTGAACACGGCAAGATCAACTTTGCCGTCGCCGTCGTAGTCAGCCGGAACGAGTTTGTCACTCGTCAGACCGAACTGAACGGTTTGTGCACCGAGCTGGCTTCTCTGGAGATACCAGGTTCCGGCGCGGAAAACTGCAACATCGGCTTTACCGTCGCCGTCGTAGTCGTTGGCAACCGGAACGTCGCCGGATTGTCCGAATGAGACGGTCGTCGGTGCGCCGCCACTGTTGCGGATGTACCAAATGCCGGCGCGGAAAACTGCAACATCGGCTTTACCGTCGCCGTCATAATCGCCGACTTGCGGAATATCGCCGGTCGCGCCCCAATTTACGGCAGTCGTAGTACTATTACTGCTATTGAGAATGTAGAACGTCATCGCGCCGCCTGAACTGCGGGCAATTGCCACATCGGTTTTACCGTCGCCGTCAAAATCGCCCGGCGTTAATTTGTCACCGTTTGTTCCCCAACCGAGAGCGGTAAATCCGCTGGTTGAACGATTCAGATACCAATTGCCGTCGGTCGGTCGGAAAACCGACAAATCGGTTTTGCCGTCGCCGTCAAAATCAGCTCTGGTTTTGTTTGCCACGGTCGGATTACTCGTGCAGTCATAGCCGCTGAGAAATGTACCGCCGGTTAATACTACATCATCAATACGATGTCCCGGTGTGCCGCTCGTTGCCGTCGTATTATCGTCGGTTATGGCGCGGAAACGTAAGTTTACAATTTGACCGTTTGCCGCTGCCGGTAAATTCACCGTCGTGCTGATAAACGATGTCGAATTGCCCGACCAAGCCAAACGCGCTCCAAAAGGACTTGAAGCATTCATCGCGACATTGTAATTACCGGCGACGAAATTTCCGCCGGCAGCCACAATTTCCTGATATGCGCCATTGCCGATTTGGATTTCCAGAATCATTCCGTCCCAAGTGCTTTCCGTATTGTAGAAATTCTTGAAAGACAATTGAGCGGAAGCAGAAGTAACATTGACCGTCGTAATCAAATTGCCCTCACCTGGCAATGCCGGAGCCGGAGCGAACGCCGCATTCGGCGCACTGACGACAGATGCCGTGTTAGTAACCCAACCGGTATTTGCGCCGCTGTTTGTCTGCGTCCAACCGGTCGGCAGAGCCGGTGCCGTTACTCCGTCAAAATCCTGCGTTGTTCCGCTGAATGACGGCGCACCGAGTCGGAACGAACGTGTCTGCGACGGTTGCGTGGTCGCCCCGCTGGTCACGGTGATTGTTACCGTATGCAGACTGCCGCAAACTGCGTTTGCCGGAACCGTATAAGGGATTTGACGCGTTACGGTTTGACCGTTAGAAACGGTGCCGTAATCTGCCGATCCGCCGTTCGTGACGTTTGCGGAAACATTATTGATCGTGCTGCCGCTTAAATTACTAACAGGAACAGTTAACTGAACGGTTTCGCCCGGTTCAGCGAACCCGTCGTTGTCGCCGCCCGGAGCCGGATCGGAAACCGCAAAACCGTTTGCCGCCAAAGACGCGCCCGGTAAATCGAAACCTTCAGTAACCGTGTTGCCGGTCGGGTTCGTTGCACTGAAACCCATCCCGCGGAGCGCGAAACCAGCCCAGATGTCGCCGACGTCATCGCTGTTGCCATTGGCAATGCGCCGCCGAGATAATAGCGTTACGCTCTTGAATCATCGAAGGACCTGACGGAGAAACTTTCATTCCGTCCATCGCTAATTGCAGGATTTTCTTGTTGCCCGCTTCTGCACCGAGTCGCGTGACGAGCCGGGCGCGAACTTCCCACATCATACTGCTCCAGATTTCGCCGCCGTCGTGAACTGCCGTTGCTGAACCCGCAAATGCCGGAGCAAACGCGCCGTCCGTCAAATTCATACGAGCCGGATCAATATCGGCAAAAGTTAAAGGATTGTGCGGACGATTATTCGGTCCGCCGGTAAAAGCGATCACCGCTTTCGGAAAACGTCGAATTCCGTAGTAATAATTGCCTGTGTTGCTGAACGGTGCGCCGGCTCGAAGATTAAGTGTCGCGTATGCGCCGGTAGTGCTGACAATATTAATCGGATCATCAAAATTGCTCAACAAAACGTGAGCGAAAAAGTCAGAGTTGCCTTCGTTCATTTGACCGGCTTGCGTGTTGCTGATCGAACCGGTGTGCAGTCGTCCGAATGTTCCGTGCGTCAACTCGTGAACGATAATTTCCGCGTCCAAATCGCCGTCGCGGTCAGGTGTCGGTGCGCTCCACAGATACATCTGCATTCTGCCCGATGAGCCGTCCGCCGGAGTCGAAAAGTTCGCGTTGTTAAAGCACGGAGCCGTCGGACAGGAGCTGCCGACAGTATTATCCTGCGCTTCAGCCAGAACGCGGTCATTTCCGTTGCCGCCGCGACCGAAGTTATCAGTCTGGAAGTTTCTCGCCGCTTCGGTAAAGCCGAGTGGATAAATCGCATCGTGATAGCGATTGGTAACGTAAAACAGATTTGTTACGATACCGTTTTGATAAGCCGGAAGAAGCGGATCGTCGCCGCCGCTATTGTTCGCTCCGGCAGGCGGCGTGTAAATAAAATTAAACACACGGTTTGTTCCCGCAACAAAAAAATCCGCGCCGTTAACCGTGTCACGGTCAACACCGGCTGTAGCATTATTTCCGGTGGTATTTCCGTTTACACCATTCGTGTTATCCGTAATCCAACCTAGATTATTGAAAGTATTCGGAGCTTCATTACCGATTAAAGTAACGCTGGTGCGCGGAGCAAGTGAACCTTGCGTTCCGAGTGCGGGATTTAACAATCCCGGAGGCGTGAGCGGCGCAGGATTCGGCAACGCCTTTAGAAGGTTATTAGTAGCGGCGTAAACATTCAGAGTCGCTGGCTGGAGTTGATCGTGCGTGATATCTTCACGGTAAAGCATGGCTCCGGTTTCCGCATCAACAATCACGTAATACGCATTGCTGGTTTCCCAGTTCAGAACGCGCCACGCGGGTCGCGCCACGCCGATTTCCGTCGGAAAATACATCTTTTCGGCGGTCGTTGCCGAATCGCCGGTTCCGAAAACAACTTTCAGATCGGTCGAAGCCGCTTCATTGCGAATGGTCTGTTTCGGCGTGAGGTTGATGTAACCTGCCGCGCGGACAACCGCTTCTGCGGCATCACCGAAATTTCTCGATAAATTGTTGTAATCGAGTTCCGGTGCCGAGTTATTAATGACGCGGAACATCGCACCCTGTTTGTTGAAACCGGCGCGGATGGTCGAACGAAAAACCGGAACATCACCGACAAACTGATCCAGATCAACGAATGAAAGTTCACCGTTTGGGTTAGTATAATCAGCAGTGACTTTGAGTTTGTTGATTTGCTCGGCGGTCATTCCGATTAAACGGCTGTTGTTTTCGAGAAAGCCGCGCAAAATTTCCACGCGCTTCGCACTAGAAGGCGAAGTCAGGAAAGCGCGACCCTGTAAAACGTCGGGAGCGATTAAATTAGGATTGCCGAGCTCGCTGCTGTATTGGATTTCCAAGGTCGGAACAGTCTGACGAAGCTGCGTTTCACCGGCGACAAACTTGTCTCGTGCGTCGGCACTCGAAACGGCATCACGTCCGGCGATTTGGCGAAAATTTAACAAAATTTCGGCGGCTTTTTTATCCGTGCGAATGTCGTAATTTTCCAAAGCCGTCGGCTTTTGAGATTTTTGCTGTGCCTGTCCGGCACCTGAACGAAACATCGAAGGCAAAAAGGCGACAGACGCGATTAAACCAAACACGGTCAAAGCAATCAGCAGACTGCGACCTTTTTCCGCAGTAGCGGTATTTTTCATTATTCGGATACTCCTTAAAAGTTAAAATTAATGGATTAAAACGATGGTGCTTTCGCCGATGCTAAAATCATATTTCGGCAAATTAAAATTTAATTTGCGGCGATTATTCATCAAACAAAATCAACCGGGTAAAATTATTGCGAATAAAATGGTTAAATTATTGTAATGCTTTTCGAGGGCGTAAAAACCAGTTTTACAAAAAATGCCGTTCCGGTCAAATTGAAATTTATTTCAAACAGGAAATTTACAAACCTTTACAAATAAAATCTCACAGTTCTGAGGTAATTTTTCGCGCATTTTTTGTTATGATATTTATTTGAAATAAGGAAACACAATACATTGGAAGAAATTTTCGGCAAAGGCGGACTCATCGCCAAATATCATAAAGAATACGAATATCGCGGCGGTCAAATCAAAATGGCGGAGGCTGTTTTGCGTGCTTTTGAAGAGAAAAAACATTTAATCGTCGAGGCGGGAACCGGAACCGGAAAGACGCTCGCTTATCTCGTTCCGGCAATTGCCGCCGCGCTCGGACAGAAAAAGCGCATTATTATTTCGACGGGGACAAAAAATTTGCAGGAACAACTAATGGAAAAAGACATTCCGTTTCTGCAAAAAGTGCTGCCGAAAAAATTTACGGCGGCATATATGAAAGGTCGTTCGAATTACGCTTGCCTGTATCGCATTGCTAAAGCTGAAAACCAGCCGATTCTCGATGGTTTGGACGAGATGGATTCGTTTGAGGAAATTCGACATTGGGCGCGTGAATCGGCAACGGGCGACCGCGCCGAACTCGTTGATTTGCCGGAAAACCTTTCTTTCTGGGGCAGAATCAACGCTAAATCGGAAACTTGTCTTGGTCAGAAATGCCCGGATTTTGAGCCGTGTTTCGTGACGAGAATGCGAGCTAGAGCCGAAGACGCTGATATTGTCATCGTTAATCATCATCTTTTCTTCGCTGATTTGAACATTCGCGGCAACGAATACGGGCGCGTTCTGCCTGATTATTCAGCCGTGATTTTCGATGAAGCGCATTTGATCGAAGACATCGCGGCGGATTATTTCGGCTTTCAGGTTTCAACGTTTCAGATTGACGAACTCGTCCGCGATGCAGAAAACTTGCCGCTTACCGATGCGATTGTGACTCGCGATTTAACGAAACTCTCGGCGCGAATCCTCGGACTCGCCGACCAATTCTGGACGCGTTTCATTCAGGGCAGAGCGCAGGACGGACGCTTTCCGCTTTTGCCGAATGCGTTTGCCCAGAAGGTGCGCGACGAAATTCAGCCGACACCTTTAGGCGAAGCGTATTTTGCGCTCGATTCGGCTCTCGAACGATTGGAAAGCGGCGTTGATGTTTATGCCGACAAAATGACCGAAGCTGAGTCGCTCGTGCGGCGCGTGCGTCAAACCCGTTTCGATTTGGATTTTATCTGCTCGCAAGGCGAAAAGAATTACGTTTACTGGTTAGAACGGCGCGGTCGCGGGATGTTTCTGCGCGCTTCGCCGATTGACGTTTCCAATCTTTTGCAGGAAAAACTTTTCGACAAACTCGAAACGGTCGTGATGACTTCGGCAACGCTTTCGACGAACGGGAAGTTTAATTTCATCAAAGACCGGCTCGGACTCGACACGACGAAAACCGACACGATGCTCGCGCCTTCGTCGTTCGATTATCAAAAACAGGCGATCATTTATCTGCCGAAAGCGATGCCCGAACCGCGCTCGCCCGAATTCAATCAAATGGCGGCGAACGAAATCATCAAACTCCTGAACATCACACGCGGACGCGCCTTTGTTTTATCAACCAGCAATGCCGCGATGAATACGTTGTTTGAATTAGTTTCGATGCGCGTCAACTTTCCGTGTCTGGTGCAGGGTTCGATGTCAAAAGCCGGCTTGCTCGAACGCTTTCGAAAAACGCCGAACGCGGTTTTATTCGCTACCTCTTCATTTTGGCAAGGTGTTGACGTGCAGGGCGAACAGCTTTCGTGCGTTATCATTGACAAACTCCCGTTCGCCGTCCCGACCGACCCGATTGTCGCGGCGCGAACGAAATTTATAGACGAAAACGGCGGCAAATCATTTTTCGATTACTCGGTTCCGCAAGCCGTTATTACGTTAAAACAGGGAATTGGGCGACTCATCAGAAGCGCGAGCGACAAAGGCGTTATCGCTTTGCTTGACCCAAGACTAAAAACGAAAGGTTACGGCAAAGATTTCATCAATTCACTGCCGCGTACGCGCGTGACGAGCGAGTTACAGGATGTCGCAAAGATGTTTCAGGATTCAACCGGTTAGAAACGGCTGCAATTCGGCGTGTAACGAATTTTGATTGGTCTGCAATCGAATCTGTTTTGGCAACAAATCAAACTGCACTGACAGCAATCAAATATATTTAAACTTCAGCACGATAAATTTAAACATCAATAAAAGTAAAATTAAAAACGAAGCGGATTGTGATTTACCTCAACACATTCCGCTTCGTTTTTTAGGGAATAAATAAGAAATTTCTTTACTTGATCATCGTAACGTGAAAATGATTGTCGTGACCGCTCCAGGGACTGACGCGATCAAGCGCGTTGATAATCGGATCATTAAAAAGCACATTTTTAACGTTCTGATGGGATAAAAATAATTCGATGAGAGCTTTGGTTTTATCCTGGTCGTAGTTGGTCGTGTCGGTGTAAGTTACGGGAACTTGGGCGGCATCTTTTCTAAGCGGTCGCAAATCTACGTGTTTACCTTCGCGGTGCGTGCCGTGCGGCGGCATCGCGCCGCCAAACTCCAAACTGATATCGCCGATAGGCATCAACATCGTCGGGTAATTCAGACGAAATTGTCTGGATAACTCAAGCAGAGTGTCTATCGTAGCTTGTGTTCCCCATTGTCTTTCATACCAATTGCCGCTGCCGTAAGAGTAATATCCATTACCCGATATTTGCGGCAGCAGCACCAGCGGTACCTGATTAAGTTTCTTTAATGTGCCGCCGCCCGCGTCAACGCGCCCGTCCGGATTGTTCGAGTAACGTCCCTGAAAACTTTTAATGGCGATAACCGTCGGGTCAGTCGCCGCGCCGCTGCAAATGCCCGTGACGGTTAGTTTGGGATTAACCCATTTGTTTAATAAAGTTTGAATTGCGAAAATGTCGGCGGTATTATTTTTTCCACCGGCACCGACAGATGAACTTATCGCTAAAGCCATTCTATATTCCTCCAGAAAACAGTTTGTTAAATTTATTTTGTTGTTGCTGAATTACTTTGCCAAGACGAATTCAAAAAAATGTTTTGCCAAATAATTCAAATTAAGTGAAGAAATTAAGTTTCAAGAGCGGGGCAAATCGGGAATTTGCTTATTTATTTGGAAAACAAGTACAATTCTTTTATAAACTTATGCCATCATTTTATGAAGTAATGATTGAACGTCACTTCTCCAGCGCGCATCAACTACGAGGCTACAAGGGGAAATGCGAAAATCTGCACGGTCACAATTATAAAATCGAGATTTTCGCTCGCGGTGAGGAATTAAATAACGTCGGTCTGCTGATTGATTTTGTAGATTTGAAAGCAGCGGCGGACGAAATTGTGAACTATCTCGACCATCGCAACATTAATGAACTGCCGCCTTTTGACGAAGAATTAAATCCGTCGGCGGAGAATCTCGCCAGATATATTTGCGAATACATCGCGTCGCGTGTGGACGACGACCGCGTACAGGTTTATAAAGTGCGCTGTTACGAAACTCCGACCAGCGTTGCAACGTATCAGACCGAGTAATCAACTAATAACTTTCCAACGTAAACCAAAATATGAAAAACATAAAAATTCTTTCGCTGCTACTGATTTTAGCTGTCGGCGTTTCCGCGCAAACCGGTAAAGACAAAAAGTCGCCGGAAAAAGATAAAACCTTGAGCGCGAGTATCAAAAACGCTGCGCCGATGGATTTAGCCAAAGCCGCATTACTCGCGCACGGCGGCGATAAATTTAAGAATATGAAAACACTCGTCGTGCGCGGCACGGCGGACGTTTCGGGTTCGCCGACGACGAATTTTCCCGCGACATTTGCAATGATTTATTCGGGCGACAAATATCGTCTGGAAATCAGCAACCCGTTCACGCCGTTCAAACAGATTTATGACGGAACCAACACCATTTCATCAGTCGCCGGATTCAACCTGCCGCCGATTAATCGTCTCGGTTTACCGCTTTTGGCGAGAATCGAAGAAAAAGATTTTGTCGTCTCGGCACTGCCCGATACGAAAAAGAAAAAGTCGGGTTTCCGCATTACATCGCCTGAAGGTTATTACACTGATTTTTTTGTTGATGAAAAAACAGGACAAATCAAAAGTTACGAAGCGAGTTATGAAATGAGTAGCCGCACGATTACTACGTCGGTCGAGATTGATAAGGTGCGCGAAGTCGAAGGCGTAAAAGTGCCGGAGCGTTACGCGCAGCGTTTTGAAACGGGTAGTTTAACGATTTATTCGGATTTTAAGGCGAAAGAGATTTTAGTTAATTCGACGGTTGCCGACACCGTTTTCGTAATGGAAAAGTAATGGATTTTAAAAAAGATTTAGCCGCGAATAATCAGATTATTCGCGGCTGATTTATTTGTTGCGATGATCAAACAGTCATAATTTCCTGTTCTTTAGTCTTTGCCAGTTCATCAACTTTCGCTGTGTAAGTATTGGTTAATTTTTGAACTTCGTCTAATCCGAAACGCTCGTTGTCTTCGGAAATTTCTTTGTCTTTCGCCATTGATTTAATCATATCGTTGGCATCATGACGCACGCCGCGCAGGGCGATTTTGTGTTCTTCGGCGATTTCGTGAACTTGTTTGGCAAGCAGACGGCGACGGTCCTCGGTCAAAGGCGGAACGGATAGACGTATAACTTTGCCATCGTTCGATGGACTGAAACCAAGATTCGCGGCGTTAATCGCTTTCTCAATCGCGCTGACCTGTCCTGCTTCCCAAGGCTGAATCGTCAACATTTGAGCGTCGGGCGCGGCAACCGAAGCCATCTGCGAAAGCGGTGTCGGCACGCCGTAATAATCAACCGTAATATTATCGAGCAAACTGACAGTCGCGCGTCCGGTTCGGACAGATGTCAGTTTGCGTTTCAAATCTTCAACAACCGCCTCCATATCAGGCTTGGTTTCTTTCAATACAATATCTACACTCATATTTCCTCTAAAAATATTTTTTATTTAATCTAACCGGCAGTCTGTGATTTGCCGTTGACCGTGACGAGCGTGCCAATCGCTAAATCGCCCTGCACCGCTCGCATAATATTGCCGGATTCGCGCATATTGAAAACCATAATCGGCAAATTATTATCCATACAAAGCGAGATTGACGAAGCATCCATGACCTTCAACTGTTTTTCCAGAACTTCCTGATAAGAAATTTTTTCAAATCGGGTTGCATCCGGGTTTGTCATCGGGTCAGCCGTATAAATTCCGTCAACCTTGGTTCCTTTCAGTATAATGTCGGCTTTGATCTCAAGAGCACGAAGAGCGGCGGCTGAATCAGTGGTAAAAAACGGATTGCCCGTTCCGGCGGCGAAAATCACGACGCGCCCTTTTTCGAGATGCCGCATCGCGCGGCGACGGATAAACGGTTCGGCAAGCTGCGGAATATCAACTGCCGACATTACGCGCGTGTAAACATCCAGCTTTTCGAGCGCGTCCTGCAAAACGACGGCGTTCATCACGGTTGCCAGCATTCCGATATAATCCGCGCTCGAACGATCCATATTACCAGCGGATTTGGAAACGCCGCGAAAGATGTTGCCGCCGCCGACGACAATAGCGATCTGGACATCGAGTTCGTAGATTCCTTTGATTTCCTGCGCGACGGCTTCGGCGACATTCGTGTCAATACCGTATTGCCGGTCGCCCATTAAGGCTTCGCCGGAAAGTTTTAACAAAACTCGTTTGTATGCTGGCTTCATAATTTATAGAAAATGGAAAGAAAAATTTAAGTTTCTTTCCATTCTTTATTCTTTGCTAATTTAACTGACCATCGAAGCAACTTCCGAGGCGAAATCATCAGATTTCTTTTCGATGCCTTCGCCCATTTTATAGCGCGTAAAGCGTCGAATGGTAATGTTTTCTTTGATCGAAGCGATTTTTTCCTTGACCAGTTCGCCGACGGATTTGCTTGGGTCTTTAACGAAAGGCTGGTCGAGCAGCACCGATTCTTCGTAATACTTACCGACGCGACCTTCGATGATTTTGTTCAAAACATCTTCCGGCTTGCTGGCATTTTTCGGGTCGTTTTTCAACTGCTCTAACAAAATTTCACGTTCTTTGTTCAAAACATCAACCGGAACTTCATCGCGGTTAACGTATTTCGGATCTACGGCGGCAATATGCATTGCCACATCTTTGACGAGCTGCTGAAATTCTTCGCCGCGCGAGACGAAATCCGTTTCACAATTGATTTCAACCATCACGCCGACTTTGCCGCCCATGTGGATATACGAACCGACCGCGCCTTCCGCCGTTACGCGACCTTCTTTTTTGCCGGCTGAGGCAATTCCTTTTTTGCGAAGGATTTCAATCGCCTGTTCTTCGCTGCCGCTGGCTTCAACTAAAGCCGCTTTGCATTCCATCATTCCCGCGCCGGTTTTTTCGCGCAGGGATTTTACTGCGCTTGCTGTAATTTCTGACATATTCAACTCCAAAAATATAATTTCTCTAAATTTAGTTTATAAAAAAGCGCAGCCCGCTTACAAGGAAACGAAAATGAGCTGCGCTGACTGAATAATAAGTTGTTTAATTAGCTGGCGGTCGCTTCGTTTGTTTCTACCGTTTGTGATTCTCCCGTTCGGGCTTCGATCATATCATCCGAACCGGAAGCAACTATTTCCGAGCGCACTTCAACTTCTTTGCCGAAGGCACCGGCTTCATCTTTGACATTTGAACCAGCCGCCGCAGTTTCATCAGCGACGACAGTGGTATCGGCAGTCGCAAAACTTTGGTCAGCCGTTTGAACCGTCGGCTCTAAAGTTTCGCCGTCTTCACCAATTGCCGCTTCCTGCATAGCAGTTGCCGCAATGCCGCCTTCAGTAGCGATTTGCTGACCTTCGAGAATAGCATCGGCGATGCGCGAAGCGAACAATCTGATCGCACGAAGCGCGTCGTCATTTCCCGGAATAACCGCGTCAATACCTTCGGGCGAGCAGTTCGTATCAACGACTGCGACGACCGGAATATTTAAGCGGTTAGCTTCGGCAACGGCAATGTCTTCTTTGCGAACGTCAATCACAAAAAGCATATCGGGCAAGCCGTTCATATCACGGATGCCGCCCAAGTTTTTCATCAGACCTTCGTGGGCGCGGTCAAGTTCTAAACGCTCTTTTTTCGTCAGCATTTCAAAGCGACCGTCTTCCTTCATCGCTTCGATGTCGCGCATTTTCTTGACCGATTTCTGAACAGTCTGAAAATTCGTCATCAGTCCGCCGAGCCAGCGATTATTGATGTAAAACTGCCCGCAGCGTTCGGCTTCTTCTTTGATAGCTTCCTGCGCCTGGCGTTTCGTGCCGACAAACAGAACTTTCATTTTCGGACGTTCGGTTACCGCTTCCTGCACGTAAGCCAGCGCGTCGCGGAAAAGCTTCTGCGTTTTCTGTAAATCAATAATATAAATGCCGTTGCGCTCGCCGAAAATGTATTCTTTCATTTTCGGATTCCAACGTCGAACCTGATGTCCAAAGTGAACGCCCGCTTCGAGCAATTCTTTCATTGTAACTGTAGCCAAAATTAAATCTCCTAACTTATTGGTTTGTGTATTCGCCGAAATTTAGATTTGATAAACCAAAAAACTTCGGCAATGGATTAAATTCCGGGTCTCGCCGGTTGATCGAAACTCGGAATTGTAAATTAACGTTTCGAGAATTGGAAACGAGCGCGTGCGCCTTTCTGACCGTATTTTTTACGTTCTTTCTGACGCGGATCGCGGGTCACGAGTCCGGCTTTTTTCAAAGTCGGACGCAAATCCACGTTGTATTCAAGCAACGCGCGGGTGATTCCGTGACGAACTGCGCCGGCTTGTCCGGCTGTTCCGCCGCCTTTGACATTTATTAAGATGTCAAATTTGCCGGTCGTTTCGGTCAAGCGAAGCGGCTGATGAATAATCATCCGCAATGCTTCGTTCGGAAAATAGTTTTCAAATCCGCGGCGATTAACTTTAATTTCGCCGCTGCCCGGACGAAGATAAACCCGCGCCGTCGAGGTTTTTCGTCGTCCTGTTCCGTAATATTGAATGTCTGCCATAATCTGTTATCTGTAGAATTTATGTGGTTTCGATTTCGATTGCTTCTGGTTGCTGTGCCGTGTGACGGTGATCGCCGTCAGCGTAAACTTTCAATTTTTTCGCCATCGCTTTGCCGAGTTTTGTTTTCGGAAGCATTCCTTTAACCGCAAATTCAACAACGCGTTCCGGTTTTGTCGCCAGCATATCTTTAGCGGTCGTTTCACGAAGTCCGCCAGGATAAAGCGTGTGATAGCGATACACTTTCTGTTCTGTTTTTCGAGCCTTTGAAAACCACCTGACGCGCATTGATAATGACGACATGATCGCCCATATCTAAAAACGGCGTGTAAGCCGGATTGTTTTTGCCCGTCAGCATTCGCGCGACTTCAGTTGCCAATCGCCCGACGGTTTTACCTTCCGCGTCAACGACGATACCATTTGCGGTTTTCCGCCAAACCTTTTCCGCTTGGGAAATAAGTACTCATAATAGTCTCTTGTGTCTTTAATTTTCGCCAAAACGCGAACGGTTAGAATATCAAAAAAATGAATTTAGCGTCAAGCAATCAAAGGATTTTATAAGTTGAATCCGAATCTTTGCCCAGCTAAAATCAACCCGATTATAGTTTTCGCATCTTCGATTCCGTCCTTCCGAATCGTTTCAAAGGCTTGCGGAAAAGTAAATCTTTTAACCTCAATCAATTCGTCGCTTTCCAGATTCTGCGCCGTTTCGGTCAATTCGGTCGCCAGAAAAACGAACATTTTCTCCGACAAAAATCCGGGCGAAACATAAAATTCCGATAACTTTTCAATCTTTCCAGCCTTCACGCCGATTTCCTCTTCGAGTTCACGCGCCGCACCTTCTCGCGCGTCTTCACCTTTTTCCAGCGAACCGGCGGGAATTTCCCACAGATATTCTCCGGCGGCGTGACGATATTGTTTGACGAGCGCGACGGTTTTATCGGCAAAAACCGGAACGATCACCGCGCTGCCGTTGTGCGAAACGATTTCGCGTTCGTATTCAATTTCACCCTCACGAATTTTATCGAGCGAAACGTCGAAAATTTTGCCTTTATAGATTGATTTGGTCGAAATTGTTTCAGGTTTCATAAAATTATTGTTTATCTAAAAAACTTCGCACTTGTTTGATGTCTTCCCAAACCTCGCGCTTTTTCGTCGGGTCGCGCAACAGATAAGCCGGATTAAAGGTCGGCATAAACATCAAACCGTTGATTTCGTGAAATTCGCCGCGCACTTTGGAAATCGGCTGTTTCGTATTCAACAAGGCTTTCGTCGGCGTATTTCCCAACAGTAAAACGACTTTCGGATTGACGACGGCAAGTTCGCGCCAGACGAAAGGCGTGAAAAACTTTCATAAGTTCGGGTGTTAATTTCGTCGCCGGCGGAAATGTATTTGACGATGTTGGTTAGATAAGTATTGGCGCGATTCAAACCAATTGAAGATAAAATTCTGTTTAATAAATCGCCGGTCGGACCTTGAAACGGTTTTTCCGAATCAGCGTCGGGCGGACCGGGCGATTCGCCGACGACCGCAATTGTCGCGTTCGGTTCGCCCTGCGAAAAAACGAAAAAACGATTTGCCAGTTCGGGAATCATTTTCGCCTTTTCAATCATTTCCCGCTTGATTTCGTCAAGCGTTTCAGACGGCGCGGACAATTCCCAACTGCCGTTAAATAAATCGTTTTGCATTTCAAATACTAATTTAGCAAACTGCTCGCCAAATTCTGAAAAGGCAATTCGGTCAAACGTAATTTATAAAAATCTTCAACTGGATTCTGTTCGCTCAAGATTTCCGTTGAGATTTTATTTTCAATTTGTGCCATTTTTGGCAGCGGCTGATAATCGAAAACAAGATTGCAAAACGCCTTCACGCCGACATCGAGACGGCTGTCGTCAATATAAAAATCCGGCGTGTGATGCGGCGCGGAATCCTTGACGTTTTTGCCGAGCGGCATTCCGCCGACGTTGAAGAAAAACGCCGGTGCTTTCAGGCGATAATACGAAAAATCTTCCGCACCGGTCGTCCATTCGGTTTCCAAAACATTCGCTTTCCCAATCGCTTTTTCGAGCGTCGGCAGCGATTGTTTGACGAGTTCGGGCGTGTTATAAGTCACCAGAGTTTTTGTTTCAATCGAAACTTCGGCGGTCGCGCCCATACTTTCGGCGATTTTCGTTGCGGTTAATTTGATTCGTTCGTGAACGTCTTTCTGCATCGCGTCGTCGAGCGTGCGAATTGTTCCCGCCATCGTCAATTCTTCGGGAATAATGTTTTCGCGCACGCCGCCGTTGATTTTGCCGACGGTGATGACGACCGGCGCTTTTGTTAATTCGGATTGGCGCTGAAACAATCATTTGCAAACCTTGAATAATCTGCGTCGCAACGGCAATCGGATCAACGCCGAGCCACGGCTGCGAACCGTGCGATTGTTTGCCTTTGACTTTTATCGTAAACCAATCAGCCGCCGCCATAAACGAGCCGGATTTATATTTGATTTTCCCGATTTCCGTCTGCGCGTTAATGTGAATCCCGAAAATCGCGTCAATTTTCGGATTGTCCATCACGCCTTCTTTAACCATCAAAGCCGCGCCGCCTTCTTCGCCGACGGGCGCACCTTCTTCGGCAGGCTGAAAAATAAACACGACCGTGCCGCGCAGTTTCGATTTCATTTTCGACAGAACTTCCGCCGTTCCGAGTAACATCGCAACGTGCGAATCGTGACCGCAGGCGTGCATCACGCCGACCTGCGAACCGTTATATTCGGCTTTTTCTTTGGACGCGAAAGGAATATTAACTCTTTCCGTCACCGGCAATGCGTCCATATCGGCGCGAAGTCCAATGGTCGCGCCGGGCAAATCGCCTTTCAAAATTCCGACCACGCCCGTGTGCGCAACTTTCGTGCGAACTTCGATGCCGAGCGAGCGCAACTTTTTCTCGATGTATTCGGAAGTCTTAAATTCACGATTGCCGAGTTCGGGAAATTGGTGCAGATGTCTGCGCCATTCGATAACCTGCGGCAAAATCTTTTCCGTCGCCGAATTGATTTCCGCGCTCATATCAACAGCGAAAACATTTGTGCTCAATATTGCAAAAATAAAAGTCGCGGACAGAATCTTTTTCATTTTTTAATTTAGAATGATCTAATTTGCAATTTTAATCAGCCAACCGGCAAACTTTTCTTCAACTGTTTCACGGGAAAGTTTTCCGTCGGCAATGTCGAGAAACAGTTCGATAATTTCATCTTCCGTCGCATTGAGAAGACAGCCGTTGATCTCCAAAAAAACTCCGGCGACTGCTGCCGCAATTCTTTTGTTTCCGTCAAGAAATGCGTGAGCCTGTGATAGATGGTAAGCATAAGTTGCGGCAAGTTTTGCAACATCTTCGGTTTCGTAGTAAAAACGATTTTCCGCTGCATTAACTGCTGATTCTAACGCGCCTTCGTCTCTTAAACCGTGCATGCCGCCGAACCTATCAATGGATTTTCGCTGAATAACGAGGACGGACAGTTTATCAATAAACTTCACTTGTCATCGGCTCCTTTAGCGAGTTCGACAAAAACATTATTCCAGCGGTCAAAAACTTTTTCCGTTGCGTCAGAGATTTCGCGGCTTCTCGCGGCTTCTTTAGTCGAACGCAAAATCAAAGCGTTATCCGTTTCCGTCACATCAATCTCGTCGCCAGCCGCGATTCCGAAATTTTCTAAAACTTCCTTTGGAATTAAAACCGCGACGGAATTTTCCGAGCCTTGTGTGGTTTTTATTTTATACATAAGAAACTCCTTAAAAATAAATATTACTACGATTTATTCAAAAAATCTCTGACTTTTTTCATATCTTCCCAAACTTCGCGCTTTTTCGACGGGTCGCGCAGAAGATAAGCCGGATGAAAGGTCGGCATTACCTGAACGCCGAAATAATCTTGAAACTCGCCGCGCAGTTTCGAGATTCCGACTTTGGTTTCGAGCAGATTCTGACACGCCGTATTTCCCAGAACGACGATGACTTTCGGGCGCACGACCGCAATCTCGCGGAGCAGAAAAGGCTTGCACGTTTTCGCTTCGGGCAAAGTCGGCGTGCGGTTTCCGGGCGGGCGACAGCGGTTAATGTTGCCGACGAAAACATCTTCGCGTTTTAATCCGATTGACTCAATAATTTTATTTAAAAGCTGTCCGGAACGCCCGACAAACGGTATGCCTTGCGCGTCTTCGTCCGCGCCCGGTGCTTCGCCGACAAACATCAGATCGGCATTTTTATTTCCGGTGCTGTGGACGATTTTCGTTCTGCCTTCGTGAAGCGGACAGCGCGTGCAGTTTCCAATATCCAGATGAATTTCTTCGATAGTTTCGCTTGATTCCTGCAAAGTCGGTTTAACATCGCCGAATAAAGACGGCATTTCTTCAGGTGTAATTTTCACCGGCATTTCAGATTCCCTCGCTTGTTCTGTGGTTTTGTTTGCTGTAAAAGACGTTCGTTTCGGCAGCGACGGCAGACGCGACAATTTGGTGGCTTCCAAAAGGCTGCGCCGCGACGAACTATCCTGAACATTAATAGTTGGCTTGGGAGTTTCAATTTTCGGTATTTGAAAATCCGTCGGCACAAATCGCTCTAATCTTTCCTGTGAAATTAACGGCTCGTTTGTCGCTTTCGCAGTTTGAGATTGAAATTTTGAATAATCGATTTCCGGCAAATCAACCGCGAAATTCTCTGCGCCGAGTTCCTGCAAATACAAAATCTGCTCGCGCACGTCAGCCAGTAAATTGGAAAATTCCTCGTTCATCAAATCCTTATTTTTGGCGTAATTTTATCACTTCATCCAAGATTTTATCAGCCAGTTCGCGCTTCGGCATCAGCGGCAATTCGATTTCGTTCGCCTCTGTAATAATTGTGGCGATATTTGTATCCGAATTGAAACCCGCGCCCTTTTTGGTGATGTCGTTGGCAACGACCAGATCGAGATTTTTCTTCGCCATTTTCGATTTCGCGTAATTAACGACATCATTTGTTTCCGCCGCGAAACCGACAACTATAAGCTTTTCGTGACGATTTTGGGAAACGTTAGATAAAATATCCGGCGTTTTTTCGAGTTCGAGCGAAAGAAAATCCTGTCGGGTTTTCTTGATTTTGAATTCGGCGATGTTGCGCGGACGATAATCAGCAACTGCCGCCGCGCCGATGAAAATTGACGTTTGCGGCAATTTTCGCATCACGGCTTGAAACATTTCTTCCGCCGAAATTGCCCGAATAACTTGGACGTTTTCCGGCGGTTCGACGCTTGTGACACCGCAGACGACCGTGACTTTCGCGCCGCGCGTCTGCGCCGCTTCCGCAACGGCGAAACCCATTTTTCCCGACGAATGATTGGAAATAAATCGCACCGGATCAATCGCTTCGCGCGTTCCGCCAACCGTTATCAAAATGTTTTCACCCGTTAAATCAAACGATTTTTTATTCTCGGCGTTTCCACGTTTCTGCGTCGTGGCTTCTAAAAGTTCCAACGCCTGCGCCGCGATGTTTTCGACATCTTCCAATTTTCCCGTGCCGACGGTTTTGCAGGCTAGTTCGCCCGCAATCGGCGCGACGAAATATATGCCGTCGGCTTTCAAACGCTCAATGTTTCTCTGTGTCGCCGAGTGATTCCACATCGTGACGTTCATCGCGGGCGCGATCATCACGGGCGCGTTTGATGCGAGATAAGTCGAAGTTAAAAAATCATCGGCGATTCCGTTGGCAAATTTGGCGATAATATTCGCGGTTGCGGGAACGATTAAAAGTAAATCTATGGATTGCGAAAAATTGATGTGAGCAATCGGATCAGGATTTTCCGGCGCGTAGTCGTCAACCAGAACGACAGTTTCCGTCAAAGCGCGAAACGTCAGCGGCTGGATGAATTCGGTCGCGTGTTTGGTCATCGCCACGCGCACTTCGCAATTGTTTTTCTGCAATAAACGCAGAACTTCAATCGCTTTATACGCCGCGATTCCGCCGCACACGCCCAAGCCGATTCGATATTTTTTGCCTTCAGACATAAAGAAATAAATCACAGATTAACACAGATAAAGTCGGATAAAAACCACATTTAGATTTTACTGCAAAACGGATTTATATTTGTGCTAAAATGTCCGAAGCGTAAAAGAAAATGTCTGAACAGCCGAATTTATTTGATGTCGAAACCGCCGCGCCCGAAATCGAGCGAATCTTGCTTTACGCGCTCGGCGAATTTCAATCGCGCGGCAAAATTCTAGCCGACCGCGAACTTGCGCTCGACCGTCTGCGCGGCGCGTTCAAACGGGCGGCGGAAAAATTTCAGGTTGAAGAATTTTCCGACGAAGAAATCGCTAAAGGTTTAGCGAAACTCAACGCCAAAATCATTAAAGTCCAAAGTTTCGTCGCCAAACACCCGTTTCGCGTCACTGTAAATTCTGAAATATCGAATCGCGCTTTTGAATCTTTCAACGCGGAAAATGCGAAGGAGAAATAAAAATGAGAATTATTTACAAATCTGCCGGAGTTTTTCTAATCACATTTTTTATCGGCACTGCGATTTATTTTTTGATTCCGAAAATGGAAAGAAAAATTCAGAACCCGCAAGTGTTTGTAGAACAACCAATTCTGTCGGAAGTTAAGCCGTTTCGACCAGAGCAAGAAGTTCAGCCGAAAATATTTAATGTTGACAACTTCTGGAATGACGATGAAAAATTCAACAGTGATTTCTTAGAAACCGGAGAAGTTTCCAATGTAAAAGATATTAAAGCAAAGTCAGGCGAAACTTGGTTGGGATTGTTTAGCGAAAATGGCAAAGAAATTTTGCGTCCGACAAAATTAAAAATCAAAGTAACTAAAGCAACAGGACCAAATGAACTGAATTGGAAAGAGATTTCTGTTAGTGAAAAATCTAAGCCGCTTTTTTTATTAAGAGATAAAAATAAATTTAAATCCGGCAAAGTAAATACATTATTTTTAGGATTAACTTTCAAAGAAGCAGACGAACAGGGCGGCGAAACAACTCAACTGAAAAACGGATTCCGCGTGAAGTTTTACTTGAATAACACCGAATATACTCTTCGGGTCGAAAAAGGCATTGATAATGAACAAAAGCAGATTTTAGTTTTATTACTTGAAACTTCAACCAGCAACCAAATTGTTTATTACATTGATTATGTGGGCGAAGGTGATTATATCGGAAATTTATTTTGGGTTGGAGATATAGACCGTGACGGAAAACTCGATTTGTATATGGATTTTTGGAACTATGAAAAAGGCTATTATTCTTCTGGACTTTTTCTTTCGTCCGAATCTGAAAAAGGAAAGCTAGGCAAGATGATCGAATACTTTATGCTCGGCGGCTGCTAATGGAAAAACAAACTGAAAACTTCGCCGAACTTTGGCAATACGTCGAAAAGCACAAACCGCAAATCGAATTGGCTTTGCGCGAGCATTTACCGCTCGCGCCGCCGAATATCGAGACAAAATTTAACGAAGCGGTCGAATATGCTTTGTTTTCGGGCGGAAAACGTCTGCGTCCGGTTTTGACTTTGCTTGGCGCGGAATTGGTTGGCGGGAAAACAGATTTGATGTTTCCGGCGGCTTGTGCGGTTGAATTCGTTCACACGAGTTCGCTGATTTTCGATGATTTGCCCGCGATGGACAATTCAAACGAGCGGCGCGGGAAAGAATCTCTGCACGAACGATTCGGCGAAGGTTTGGCAATTCTGGCGGCAATCGGATTCTTAAATGCTTCTTACGGCTTGGTTTTCGTCAATCACAACGGAATGCCTGAACGCGCGATGGCGGCGCACGCGGAAATTGTAAATTGCATCGGCGCGTCGGGAATGATCGGCGGACAGTCAATTGATTTGGCGTTGGCAAAAGGCGCGAACGAAAAAGTTGAAAATGCTGACTATGAATCGGAATCGGCGAGAAATTTGAAAACATCGGCGTTGATGCGTCTCGCTTTGCGCGTCGGCGCGATTCTGGCAGGCGCGAATTATCTCGAACTCGCGCAACTTTCGCGTTTTTCCGAACTGCTCGGCGACGCATATCAATTGAGCGATGATTTAATGGATTTGGAAGAAGACGCGAAAATTTTTGAGTCGAAAACTTTTGCCGGACAGGGAACTGAAACGGCGCAGTTGAAATTAAAATCAATCGTCGAAGAAGCCAAACGTGTTTTAACGGAAAATTTCCCGTCGAACGAAGCCCGAAGCTGTCTCATTCAGTTGACCGATTATTTGGCAACGAGAAAATCATAATCTCAAAAAGTAGAATCTGAATTGATGCCGAATGAAATCGAATTAGCTTATAAATACTGCGAAAGCGTCACCAAAATTCACGCCAAAAGTTTTTATTTCGCCGCTAAATTTTTACCCGAATCAAAACGAAAACCGGTTTATCCGATTTACGCTTTTTGCCGACACGTTGACGATGCCGTTGACGAAGCGGAAAATTCGAGCGCGAAAAAAGTTTTGGAAGCCGTCGGAAATTGGAAGCAAATTATTGATGAAATTTATCAAAATGCCGACCAATGCCCGAAAACCGAAGACCAAAAATTGATTTTTTTGTCCTGGAAAGACCTTCTGAAAACTTACAAAATACCGCAAAAATTGCCCCTTGAATTGATCGATGGCGTTCTGATGGACACACATATCAAACGCTACGAAACTTTTAATGAACTTTACGTTTATTGTTATCGGGTTGCTTCGACGGTCGGTTTGATGTCGTCGGAAGTTCTCGGATATTCGGATAAAATCGCACTCGAATATGCGGAAGCGATGGGAATTGCGATGCAGTTGACGAATATTCTGCGCGATATTAAGGAAGATGCGGTGATGAACAGAATATATTTGCCGCAGGAAGATTTGCGCCGATTCGATGTCTCGGAAG
This sequence comes from Pyrinomonadaceae bacterium, assembly GCA_963761145.1. GTDB lineage: Bacteria > Acidobacteriota > Blastocatellia > Pyrinomonadales > Pyrinomonadaceae. The sequence continues at coordinate 196,207 of CAVXFU010000001.1, read as the reverse complement.
AACAAATTTTTGCGAATCGAATTGACGATAAATTTATCGAAATGATGAAATTTCAAATTGCTCGCGCCAGAGATTATTACCGGAAAGGTGAAATGGGAATCTCACGGCTTGAAAAAGATTCGCGTTTTACGGTCCTGCTCGCGTCGAGAATTTACAGTGAGATTTTGACAGAAATCGAACGACAAAATTACGATGTTTTTTCCCGACGCGCGCATCGAACTTTTTCGCAGAAGATCTTTTCGATTCCGAAAATCTGGTTAAATGCAAGAAAAATTTAGCCACAGCGAAGCGAAAAAATCGGAAGTTATAATTTTTGTGAAAATTCTCTTACAACTCCGTTTGCTCTGTAGCTAACTTTCCTTATAAATTCGGGAGCCAATACACACGCCCGCCATCATTGACTTTTTTCAAACCCAAACCGCTCAACTGGCTTTCAGGAACGCCCAAAAATGTAAAATGAGGCAAATCGGAGACGACCGTTTGAAACCAGCCGTGTTTGGCTAAAACATCGCGTATTTTGGCGTCGGTATTTTCGTTAATATCGAGCGCAAGCATTGAAAGATGCTGTGAAGTTCCCGGCGGCGCGACCGAAAAGATTATTGATTTCGAGAAATCTTTACTGAAAAACATTCCCTGCGATTCGAGTTTGAAAATTTCAGGAACCTGTTCGAACGGCGACAAAGCGCGAATTCTCGCGGCTTCCGACTCGCTCAATTTTCCACTGCCGATGTATTTTGATAAACCCGGATTGACGCGGCTCGCCCAAAGCGCAACCGTTCCGGCGTAATCGCGTCGGGCTGAATCATCGCCGCGCGGCGTGATTTTTAAATTCGATTGTTGGGCTTCGGCAATCGCTTCCTTTAAATTTTTCATCGCTGCCGATTGCAGCTCGACATCGAAATTGCCGATCTTTTCTTTTGATTTCGTCAAACCGGCTTGAAACGATGAAACTTCCGCTTCAGTTTTGAAGATCGAAGCATTCGGCACGACCGCGCCGCCTTTGGCAACGAACAGCGCGCCGTATTCTTTTAAAAGTCTCTGCCCGACGGCATCGGTCGGTTGAGAAAAACCAACCGGCAAATTAGCCGTGTAACCGCCGGTTTTGATTTCAGTTGTCGGAGTTTCAGTCATTTTAGTATTTTCCGGTTCTCCGTTTTTCGAAATCGTGGTCGTGTTTTTATTCGTTTCCGAAACGGTTGATGAATAAGTCGGTTTAACTTCGCTGTTGGTCGGGCGAATTTTGGTTTCACTCGACCAACATGCTGAAATCATCGAACTGCTGATCAAGCCGACAATCAATGCCGTATTTTTTGTCTTCATAAATATTAATAACCGATAAGCGGTGCAAAAACCCAACCGCGTCCGCCGGTTTCGGTTTGAATGTAAGCCCAATTTCCTTCCATTCCGTTCCAGGAATCGTAGTTGTCCGAATAATTTAGAACGTAGATTTTTTGTCCGCGTTTCAGTCCGTTGATTTTTTTCGCATTTAAATTCGGCGAATTGCGCACAATCACGTTCGTCGAATTGCAGTAAGCGACTCGTGCGCCGGAAGGAACAACGGGTTCAAGTTTCGGTGTCGGCGCGGGTTTAACAGCGGTTGCCGTATTTGTGTCGGTGACGTTCGCATTTGTCGGCGAAGCGGTTTTCGGTTTCAGCGAAACCGTGAAGGCTTTTGCCAATTCGCCGTTGTCGGTTTTCTGGGCGTTTTTAACTTGAAAAGCCCAGAGTTTGTGTTTGCCTTCGTCGAGAAAACCGTCAAACAGTGCGAACGCATATTTGCCGTTCGCCAAACCGTCGGGAACTCGCAGACGCTTCATTTCCGATTTTCCATCTATCGGCACTGCCTGAAAATTAATTTGTTTCAAACTGCCGTCGTCTTTTATCGAATCAAGCTGTACGAGTTTCAAATCGCCGAGCGGAATGTCTTTCCCGTCCGAATATAAAATTAAACTCGGCTTGTCGTCAGCAGTCGGCAGCGATTCGTTTTTCAGCAAATCATCTTTCGTCGAAACGGCGTTCGTCGAATCCTGTTTGGTTAATTCGGAAAAATTATTTGCGTCTTTGTTAGCTAAAAATAATCCGAGATGATCGGGCAAATTTTCCGCAGTTGTCGTAATGGTCGGTTTGTTGATGAGAAAAAACGCGCTGATACTTGCGCCGAGAAGCAGAAAAAAGACGAACACGCCAATCCACACAAATTTCGCGCTGCTTTTCGGTTTGCGGGTTGATTCCAAATTCGGAATCGAAGGGTTAAAAGCCGGCGACGATTGATTGTATGTTTGCGCGGGCGGAAACGCCGTTTGAACTGACTCAGGCGCGTTATCGGCATGGGTTAATTGATTGACGTTATAATACTGCGTCGGTGACGGCTGTGTTATAACGCCGCTTTTGAGTGGCGGCGCGAGATTTCCGCCGCAGCTGACGCAGAATAAATTATCGTTTTCATTTTCAGTATTGCAGTTCGGGCAATTCATATTTTTGCGTCAAACCTCTAAACTTTTACTGTTCAACATTCGGAATCCAAAATTTCTGCCCGTTAACCGTTTCCGCTTTTAAACCGAGCGCGGGTAATTCACTTTCCTTGACTCCGAGATACGTAAAATGCGGCGCATCGCTTTTGACGGTTTGGAACCAGCCGTTGTCGGCGAGAATTTTTCTGACATTGGAATTGGAAAATTGCGTAACGTCGAGCGCGAGCAAAAAATTATGCTGCGATGCGCCCGGAGCGGCGACTGAAAAAAGTATTGATTTCGACAAATCCTTGCTGAAAAACATATTCTTTGATTCCCAATCCAAAACTTGCGCGACCTGTTCACGAATCGGCAAAGCACGAGCGGCGATGGCTTCCGGCTGCGTTATTTTTCGTTTTCCGATCCAAAAATTAAGCCCGGGCAAAAACCTTGAATTCCATAGTTTAACGGTATCATCGAACGTCCGCCGCGCGGCGAGCGAACCGCCGCGCGGCGTAATCTGCAACTTACTTTTCGCGGCTTCCTGTCGGGCTTTTAACAGTGCTTCCATTGCCGGTTTTTGCAATTCGATATTTATGCCGCCGATATTCGCGGCTTGCGGCTGGCTCTGCATTTGATATGACTGCAAGTCAGTTTCGCTGGTAAAAATGCATTTCCCGGGAAGAGTCGTTCCTTTTGAAATGAAAATCGCGCCGTATTCGCTAAAAATTCGTTTTGCCGTCGGGTCAGTTTCCGTCGGACAGATTTTTTCTAAAGAAGCGTTTTGAAAATTTCTTAATTTCGCTTCCACGACGTCTTTAAAATTCGCTGTTTCCTGCGAAAAATTTTCAGCCGGATTAATAAATAATCCGGCGATAAAGAGATTGGCGAACAATAAGATTTTACTCAAATTCATAAAGCTGAAATGGATGGAAAAACGAATCGAACAATTTTTGCTGACAAAATTATAACTGGTTTCGACGACATTACAAAAGAAACGCGCTCAACGAATATCTCGCCGGAAAATCTGGAAATCGTTATCGGATAAAATCAATTAGCTTCCGTCGTATGAATTGAGCGGACGCGCTGACGGGCTTTTTTTGCGCGGCGAATCGGGTTGCGGCGTTTCAGACTGGTGCCAGCCCAATCGGAAACCTGGCGCAGCGGATGCCATTCAAAACTTTCGAGCGGCAAAACTTCGCTCGAAGCGTCGCGCAATCGAATCGTTCCAAAGGCAACAAAAAACATCGCGGCGTTAAAAATGCCGCCGACCGATATCACCAGCCAGCCGGGAACGAGTCCGACCTGTGCGCGCGTAACAAAAGTTTCAAAATTCGGCGCGGGAAACGGATGCAGATAGACTTTTAAAGACCAGCTCAACGCCAGCAGTACGAAAATCCACAGATAATTACTGCGTAGTCGTCTGCCGACGGCTTCCCATTCGCTGATTGTGAAGTGCGGTGTTAGCAAATCTGCCGCGATATGTTCCGCCCATTCTTTGTCCGGTGCGATCGTTTGATGCGACAGCATCGGCGCGAAATAACCGGTTTCGAGAACGCGCACGCGATTAGCCCAAACTTCGTAATAACGATAACGGCGGGCTTCCATAAATAGGAAAATGGAAACTAAAATCGTATTAATCGGAATTGCAAAATGCGGATTGTCGGGCGAACTGAAAACGAATGAAAGCGTCGCGCCCGCGGTAATTACTGCCCAATTCGTTGTCGCGTCGAGCCGGCTGCGCCAGACGTTTGAACGCTGAACTTCGCCGCGATAAAAATGTACCATCGCCGTATTAAATTCGGCGGGCGCGAGTTTTTGCGGAATCGTCAGCGGCGTGCTTATCGGTTTTTGGCTGCGGGCGCGAACTTCTTCGGCGAGCGATAAAAAATCGGCGTTTCCGTTGTTGGAAGTTTCTGTTTCGTCGGTCGAATGAATTTCAGATGCAGTTTCGAACCGAACTTCGTTTTTCATAGCACGTTTGGGGAAGATAGCGGAGACGAACCTTACAGCTTGGTTTCTCCACATAAATGTTTAACATTTTCAAGGTTTCGATGCAAGAAAATTAAAGTAAATCAAAGACCTGCATCACGCGCTTGACAGTTGAATATCAGAAACCTATATTTTTTGTTTGCGCCTTATATCGTTTAAGGTTTCTTACAGATGGCTGAATCGGACGAATTTTGGATGCGCAGGGCAATTCAAGCCGCTGAACGGGCGCGGGAAATCAACGAAGTTCCGATTGGTGCTTGTCTGATTGACAAAAACGGCGATGTTTTGGCGATGGCGGGAAATCGTACGATTATTGATTCTGACCCGACGGCGCACGCTGAAATTTTAGTTTTGCGTGAAGCGGCAAGGAAAATCGGCAATTATCGGTTGACGGAAACAGCTGTTTATACGACGATAGAACCTTGCGCGATGTGCGCCGGCGCATTGGTCAACGCCAGAATCGAAAGATTAATTTTCGGAGCGCACGATGAAAGATTCGGCGCGGTGAGCAGCTTATTTCAGATTTGCAATACGAGTTCTTTGAATCATCAAATTGAAATTACTTCGGGAGTTTTGGCGGAAGAATGCCGCACGCTGATGCGCGATTTTTTCCGCGCCAGACGAAAAACCAAAGTAATTTAAATTGCGGAGAGGTGCGAGAGTGGTTGAATCGGGCAGTCTCGAAAATTGTTGAACCTTTGCGGGTTCCGTGGGTTCGAATCCCACCCTCTCCGCCATTAATTTGATATAGAAAACTTTTGGAAGGGTGCAAGAGCGGTTGAATTGGCTACATTGGAAATGTAGTGAACCTCAAAAGGGTTCCGTGGGTTCGAATCCCACCCTTTCCGCCAGAAATCAATTATGAATTTAAAATAATTTGTTATTGATTCATATGGCTTCAGGCTCCGCACAAGGTTTGAGTTGTGAACTCCGCTAGACGAGGAATCGAGCAACGGCAGCAATTTCAGCCTGTGTTGCGGTTAAGTCTGAAGCCTCCAATATTAAAAAAGCAGTGAAGTTATAATCAATTATAACTTCACTGCTTTTTTTATTTGTGAAAAGAAATTTATTTCGGTTTCTTGTCGTTCGCCAGTGCTTCCTTAAATTGTGTTTCAAAGAATGTGACATAGCCGAAAAACTGCGGATTGTCTTTGAATTTGGCTTTTAACAAATTAAACGCTTCCTGTCCGCGCGGATCGGTTAATTGGATAATTGACTGTACGCTGTTGAACAAACCCTGAATATCATTCGCATCAATTGCGGTTTTGAATGCCGCAAAAATGAGCGGGAATGCTCGCGGATCGCCTTTGCCGGTTGCGGCGACGACTTCCAAAGCCGCACTGCGGACACGCCCTTCCAGATTTTTGTCGCCCGCGTATTTCAATCCCAAATCCACTGCGCGTTTGTCGCCGAGCGCGGCAATTCCGCGCAGTCCGGCGGTTTGAATGCGTCCTTTCCACGACGTTTGGCTTAACAATTTGGAGAGCGTTTCGTAAGCCTTGGCGTTTTTGGTGCCGCCGAGAGCGACTGCCGCCCTATCAATCACCGCATAACTTTTATCGTTCAACGCTGACAAATAAAGTTCGGCATATTTCGCGTCTTTCGTTGCTCCTAAAAATTCAATCGCATCGGCGCGAACCAGCGAATTTTCATCCTTCGCGTCTTTGAGAAGCGTTTGTTCGGTCGCACCGTCGAGTTTAATCCGCACTTCGCTTTCCGGCGTTTGCGGTGCGAGTGATTGAGCAATTGCGCCGATTGCTGCGCGGCGAATTTGCCACGAAGAATCGTTCGCCGCGACCGTATTGAACGCCGCCAAAATTTTCGCCTTGTCGGTTGTTAAAGCTTTGGAAAGTTCCGCCATTGCCCATTGTCTGCCGATTACGTCTTTGTCTTTCGTTGCCTGATAAACGAGTTCGTCAACTGATTTATCAAACTTCAATTCTTTCAAAATCGTTCCTTCGTAATCGAAATTAACCAGTTGCGGATTGGTTGGGGCGTCGAATGTGTAAACATTTTCCGCCTGCGGTTTGATCCAGACGCGTTCGACTTTGCCGTCAATTTCAATCTCAACATAAGTCTGGAAAAATTCGGTCTGGGGAAATTCGTTGTTCGGGTCAACTTTCTGCGTCTGCTTGACGTTCAGCGTCAATTTTTTCGTCGCCGCGTCATAATTTTTCGTCACTTCAAAAATCGGATGTCCCATTTTGTAAAGCCACTGGTCGAAAAACCAATCCATTGATTGTCCGGTTGTTTCCTCAATAGCGATTCGCAAATCTTCGGTTGAAACAGGTTGATGCGCGTTTTGAGTCAAATAATGATTGATGGATTTGAAAAACAAATCTTCGCCGAGATGTTTGCGCAGCATATGCAAAACCGACCCGCCGCCCGGATAAGCATAATCGTCAAACATCGCGTCTTTATTCGCATAATATTTCGTCACAATCGGACGGCGATTGCCCTGATTCCACGTCGCTAGAGTTTTTTGCTGATTGCCGCGCACATCGTCCAATAAAAAGAAATCTTTGCCTTTCAATTTTTCGTCCCACAACGCCTGAAAATACGTCGCAAAACTTTCGTTAAGCCAGATTTGTCCCCAATCGCGGCACGTTACAAAATCGCCGAACCACTGATGCGCGAGTTCGTGCGACTGCAAAGATTCGCTGTCATCGTCGAGTAGTTCGCGCTCATCGTGAATCATTTCTTCGATTTGTGTGGTCGCGGAAATATTTTCCATTCCGCCGCCGAAATCCTCGACGAACGTCTGTGAATATTTCGGATAAGCGTATTTTACACCGGTAATTTCCGAGAAAAATTTAATCGTCGCGGGCAGATTTTTCGTCGTCGCGGCGACTTCTTTGGATTCTGAAGGATAACCGTAAGCGTAAACCGGAACGCCGTCGTATTCGCCGTTTTTAATTTCCGTATAGTTTCCGACGACGATTGATGAAAGATAATTCGAGTATGGCGTGTCCATTTTCCAGTGAAATGTGCGCGTGTTGTCGCCGTTTTCCTTCACTTCGATTAATTTGCCGTTCGAGATAACCGTGAAAGGTTTTTCAACCGTCGCTCGCAGTTCGGAAGTGCGAAAATCGTTTGGCGAATCGTAAGACGGAAACCAGTAACGATTAAATTCCGTTTCGCCCTGCGACCAGATTTGACGCGGCTTATTCGGTTCGTCTGCCGTCGGTTTGATAAAACGCAGACCGCGTCCGAAACTGCCGATGCTGGTTTCGGAATCAGCTGTGTTGACGTAATTCGTTCGATAATCAATCTTTACCGCTAAATCTTCACCTTTTTTATAAACGCGGTCGAGGTTGATTTCAAGATTATCGTCAGTCTTTTTTCCGTCGTAGTTATACTTTAAAGTTGTTCCATCTGCCAGTGAAACGGAATTTATCGTCATCATCGCCGCGTCCAGACTGATTTTCTGCAAGTCCTGAAAAGGCGCGAGTGTAATTACCGTCACGCCCAACGCCTGTTCTTTTTCCCAGTCGAAACGCAGATCAATCGAGACGTTTTTGATGTCAATATCATGACTGCGAATGTAATTGACCGGTGGCAGTTTTTTCATCTGCGTGTCGTCTGTCTGTCCGAACGACACTTTGCGCCTGGACGCGCGTTGGCGAGTTGGGCAAACGACAAAAGAATTATCAACAAAAAAGCCGAGGCTTTTGCGCGAAATGAATGTAGAAACATATTTTATTAACTAAATTTAATACTGAAAAACTTTTTGATGCGAGTTTTATACGTTTGAATAAGAAAATCTGTTTCAACTGCGTATAATCCGCGCGGCAGTATAATTTAGTCAAATTTGGAAGATGGGGAAATGTTTGTTATTTTTTATAAATAATTCTTTACGAAGGAGAAAAAATTAATATGCCAATTGAACTTGAAGATCGCGCGAACGCGCTGGAAAACGAATATATTTACCGCAAAGAAAAAGAACTGATGGAAAAATTGAGATCTAAGATCAGTTCGGAAAATCTGTCGGCAGGCGAACTAAATTGCCCGAAATGCGACGGCAAGTTAGTTGAAACCAATTTTGAAAATGTTAAAATTGACGTTTGCGACAAATGCACCGGCGTTTGGCTCGACGCGGGCGAATTTGCCCTAATCGCCAATCACGAAAATGAAAGTGAGAACAAAGGCTGGTTCAGTCGCCATTTCGGTTAATCAAAACAAATAATGAATCACAAAACGTTCAAACTTTACTTGTATCTGGCTGTCGTTTTCAGCTTGTCGTTTTCGGCTTACGCGCAACAGGCGCAGACGAAAATCGCATTGCCGGCAAATGTCGGAAATTATAAGCTGAAAAGCAAATTGATGGCGCGTGAAATGCCTTATCGCGTCATTTTGCCTGAAGGGTACGGAGATTCAAAAAATAAGAATGTAGTAGAAAAACCTTTATCATATCCGGTAATTTATCTACTACACGGTTTAACCGGACATTTCGATAACTGGACGGATAGATCGAAACTCGCCGATTATGCGGCGAAATACAGTTACATAATCGTTATGCCCGAAGGCGATAACGGCTGGTACACGGATAGCAGCAGCCTGCCGAACGATAAATACGAAAGTTATATTGTGCAGGAATTGATTCCCGAAATCGAGAATAATTTCCGCACGATTCCCGACAAAAATCACCGCGCAATTGCCGGACTTTCGATGGGCGGTTACGGTTCGCTCAAATTCGGCTTGAAATATCCGGATAAATTCGTGCTTGTCGGTTCGTTCAGCGGCGCACTGCAAGCCGCTTCGCTGAGCGAAAAAATGACTGCCACAACCGGCTGGAAAGTGCTGACCGATTCGATTGTCGGAGTTTACGGCGCGGACGATTCAAAGACGCGCAAGGAAAACGACGTGTTCAAATTAGTCCGCGAAATGCCCGCCGAGAAAATGAAAACATTGCCGTTTATATACTTCTCCTGCGGCACGGAAGACGGTTTGATCGGCACGAACCGCGAATTTTCCGCATTGATTTTAGAAAAGAAAATTCCGCACGAATTCCGCGAACTTCCGGGAATTCACGATTGGAAATTTTGGGACGCGCAAATTCAGGAGTTTCTTTCAACGAGCGAAAAATTTATCAAGTAGAAAATTTGTCGGCAAAGTAATTGAGAAAACAAAACGGCGCGGATAAATTCAGATAAAGTTAAATCTGTTTTTATCCGCGCTTTTGCGGTGGTTAAATAAATCGTATGTTAAATTTCGCAATCGAAACGGCGCGTGAAGCCGGACAAATTCTGCTCGAAAAATTCGGGCGCAAAATAAAAATCTCAAAAAAAGGCGACATCAATCTCGTCACGGAAGCCGATTTCGCTTCGGAAAAATTTATTATCGAAAAGATTCACACGCATTTTCCGAAGCATTCGGTTTTGGCGGAAGAGTCGGGCGATGCAGTGGTTATCGGAGATTCATTCTGGAAATGGATTATTGACCCGCTTGACGGAACGACGAATTTCGCGCACGGTTATCCGTGTTTCTGCGTCACGCTTGCCCTCGAACACAACGGCGAAATCGTCATCGGCGTAACTTTTGATCCGACGCGCAACGAGCTTTTCGCGGCGGAAAAGGGCAGCGGCGCAACTTTGAACAATAAATCAATCAGCGTTTCGGCAACTGTCGAATTAAAAGACGCGCTGCTCGTCACCGGTTTTCCTTATAACGCCCGCGAACGCGAAGATTTCGCCAGACATTTCACGGGTTTCACGCACAAATCACGCGGCATCAGGCGCGACGGTTCGGCGGCGATTGATATGGCTTACGTCGCCTGCGGACGTTTTGACGGGTTTTGGGAAGAAGGCTTACATCCGTGGGATGTCGCGGCTGGCGTTTTGCTAATCGAAGAAGCAGGCGGACGCGTTTCGTATTACGATGATTCGACATTCAGCATTTACAAACCGCCGATTTGCGCGAGCAACGATTTGATTCACGCCGAAATGCTGGAAGTTTTGACTTAAAAAACATACTAAAAAGCATCGAGGACACGAGAAAGATTGTTAAACCTTTCTCGCGTCCTCGATGCTTTCTACAAAAGAATTCTCTGTTTATTACGGAACTAAAACATTCGGAATCGGCTGATCACCGGTTTGTCCGAAAGCTATGCCGGTGAAGCCTGCGGTCGAACGATTTAGATACCAGGTTCCGCTTGACGGACGGAAGACGGCAATATCAGATTTGCCGTCGCCGTCGTAATCCGCCGCGACGGGCAAATCTTCCGCAGTTCCGAATTGAATTGTAGAAACCGCATTGCCGCCGCTGTTTAATTGATACCAGGTCCCGTTTGATTGGCGGAAAACGGCGATGTCAGTTTTTCCGTCGCCGTCATAATCCGCCGCGACCGGTTTATCGGTGGCGAAACCGAAAGTGACGCCGCGAAATGAACTGTTCGCGCTTTCAAACAGATACCAATTGCCGCCGCGAAATACACCTAAATCGCCGAAACCGTCGCCGTCAAAATCACCGATCAGGGGTTTGTCGCCCGCTTGTCCGAAGGCTTGGGCGAATGTTTGATTGTTAATGCTTCGCAATTGATACCAGGTGCCGTTTGATGGACGAAACACGGCGAAATCGGCACGTCCGTCGCCGTCGAAATCATTCGGAACGGGAATATCGTCGTTTGCGCCGAATGTCACGCCGGAAAATGTGCTGTCGGAACTGCGCAGTAAATACCAATTGCCGTTTGACGGACGGTAAACGGCGATGTCTGTTTTATTGTCGCCGTCGTAATCGGCAGGAGCAAGTTTATCGTCGCTTGCGCCGAAATTTACACCGCGAAAACCACCGGTTGATTGATTCAGATACCAATTGCCGTTTGACGGTCGAAATACCGAAACGTCGGCTTTGCCGTCGCCATCAAAATCGAAACTTGTGCGGCTGACGCGCGTGATAACGATGTCGTTGCCATCGCCGCCGCGATATGTAATGCGAAACGCCGTGTTCAACGCGCCGCTGAAAACCGAGTTTTCCGGCGCGTTCAGGAATGTTCCGGTAATAGCGTCCACACCATCGTTTTTCAAAATCGTGAAAGAATCGCCGATTGCCGGTTGGAACGTTCCGAACGGAATCGGCGCGAGCCGCGCATTATTGAGCGTCACTGTTCCTGTCACGTTTAGCTGGTCGTAGCCGTTCGCGCCCGCCGTCGTGCCGGCGATTTTGACGGCGAAATTGCCGTTAGCGGTGAAAGTCAGATTTTTCGTGTTCAAAATTCCGGTCGGACTTTGCAAAGTTCCCGCGCTGATTGTGCCTTGCGTGACATTGACGTTGCCGACAGTTCCCGTGCCGCCAAAACCGCTGAAACCGAGCGTTCCTCCGCCGACGGTCGGTGAATTGACGGTAACATTGCTGTTCGGAATATTAGCGTCAACGACGAAAACTCCGTTATTTAGATTAATCGCGCCGGTATAGCCGAAAAGCGTTGTGGTGACGAGCGACGCGCCCAAACCATTCTTTGTAATCGCACCCGAACCCGCAATTGCTCCGATGCCGAAACTGCCGTCGCCGTCAATCGTCAAACCGCCTGTAGCGACGGTGAGCGATACCAAAGTTGCAACCGAACCTTGCGCGGCGGTAAAAATCGCCGTCCCGCTCGTGTTCACCGGCACATTTATGGTCTGCGTTCCGCCGCCGACAATCAGCCCGCGCGTATTCATCGGCGAAAACAAACTGCCGTCAACGGTATAATTTCCGCCTTCAAAATTGATGGAATTAAAAGTCGTCCCGGTAAAATTATAAGTTGTCATAAACTGCGCCGAAACTGCCGGAAAAACCAAATCGTCGTTGGCAACCGGCGTAACATCGCCGACCCAATTAGCCGCCGTTGTCCAGTTGCCGTTAGCGCCGCCGCCGTCCCAGGTTTTGATGGCTGAAAAATCGTTAACGGCGCAAAATAAAATGAGCAGCGAGAGAAGAAATGTTTTCATATTTTATGTAATCCTTGTTGTCTGATTTGATTGAATTTAACACATAACAAGTGCGAAAAACAATCTGTTTTTCTTTGGATCGTGCTTCGTCTAATTGAAAATCGTGTCGGGATTCTTGCGGCAGCCCGATCTTCCTTTGGCGGACGCGTCATTCGCGCTCCGATCAGAAAAACTTCGCGCTTTCGACAAATTTCCGCCTTGTGATAACCTTGATTTAAGAAAGCAATCGCAAATCTGAAATCGAAAATTACTATGGCTTGGTTTAAGCGTAAAGATCCGAAAATTGAAGAACAACCGAACGACGAAGAAAAGCGCGTGAAGACCGAAGGTATTTTCGTCAAATGCCTCGAATGCGACAATTCGTTGTATAAACGCGAGTTAAAAGAATCGCTGCAAGTTTGCACACATTGCGCGTATCATTTCCGGCTCAACGCGCGAATTCGGCTTGACACGCTTTTCGATGAAGGCGAATACGAAAAACTTGACGAAGAAGTAATGAGCTGCGACCCGCTCGGATTTGTTGATACCAAACCGTATATCGAACGTATCGAACAGGCAAAAGCCTCTTCCGGCTTACCCGAAGCGATTGTTTCCGGCGGCGGCAAAGTCGGCGGGCACCTCGTTTACGCGGGCGCGATGGATATGTCGTTTATCGGCGGTTCGATGGGGTCAGCCGTCGGCGAAAAAATTACGCGGCTTATTGAACGCGCGATAGAAAATCGGGGCGCAGTAATAATTTTCGCGGCTTCCGGCGGCGCGAGAATGCAGGAAGGAACTTTTTCATTAATGCAGATGGCGAAAATTTCCGCCGCGCTCGCCCAGCTTCACGAAGCGCGTCTGCCGTTTATTTCCGTTTTGACCGACCCGACAACCGGCGGCGTGACGGCGAGTTTTGCGATGCTCGGCGACGTAATTATTGCCGAACCGAAAGCGTTAATCGGTTTTGCCGGACCGCGCGTTATCGAACAGACGATTCGTGAAAAACTGCCGAAAGGTTTTCAGCGTTCGGAATTTCTGCTCGAACACGGAATGCTCGATATGGTCGTTGACCGCCGCGAAATGCGCTCGACAATCGTTCGGATGCTCAATTTTATGATGAACGACGAGATCAAATAATTATGTTGAAAGCAACGCTAATTACACTTTTTGAAAGAGATTTGGAAAAGCTGAAAATTGAAATAAACTCGTATTCCGATGAAGCGAGTTTATGGAAAGTCGAAAACGACATCAGCAATTCAGCCGGAAATCTCTGTCAGCATTTGATCGGAAATTTGAATCATTTTATCGGCGCGACGCTCGGCAAGTCAGGATTTGAACGCGACCGCGATGCGGAATTTTCAACACAAAACGCCACGCGCGAATTTCTCAACGGTGAAATTGATAAAACTGTCGAAACGGTTAAAAACAGTCTGCAAAAATTGTCAGATGAAGATTTAAGTTCAGATTTTCCAATCGAAAAACGCGGTGAAACGGTCAAAATGGAATTTATGCTGCTGCATCTGCTGACGCATTTTAGTTATCATCTCGGACAAATAAATTATCACCGAAGATTAATCGGCGGCGAAAAGTGAATTTTGACGAATCGGTAAAATATCTATACGCGCTCGGCAATGAAGTTCTGGCGATGAAACTCGGTTTGGAAACCACCGAAACGTTGCTTGCCGCACTCGGCAATCCCGAACGCAATTTTATAAAAGTTCAAATCGCCGGAACCAACGGCAAAGGTTCGGTCTGCGCTTTCCTCGATGCGATTTGTCTTTCGGCAAACATTAAAACCGGACTTTTCACGTCGCCGCATTTAATCTCGATCACCGAACGCATAAAAATCAACGGCGCGGAAATCAGCAAGGAAAAATTCGCCGAACACGCCACGCGCATTAAAGAAATCTCGGAAAAATTAGTCGCCGAAAACGAACTCGAATCGCGTTCCGACATTCTTCGAGCAAATGACGGCGATTGCAATTTCCGCTTTTGCTGAAGCGAAAATCGAATTGGCGATTTTGGAAACCGGTTTGGGCGGACGTTTCGATTCGGTGACGGCAACCCGCGCTGAAATCGGGGCAATTACGCCGATTGATTTTGATCATCAGGAAATTTTGGGAAACACGCTCGCGGAAATCGCAGCGGAAAAAGCAGCGATAATTCGTTCAGATACAAAGGTTGTTGTTGCGCCCGAACAGCATGAAGAGGCAATGGAAATTATCGTTAAAAATGCGAAGTCGGTTAACGTCAAGCCGCATTTCGCAGGTTACCGAATCAGAACTATGGGCTGTTGACACGATAAACGGTAGAATGGTTGCTGGTTTTTTTGGTGATGGAAATGTACCATGCATGTTTGGCTAGGTTTGAGCGGAAGACACCAGTATGAAATGCGCGTGTCGCAATTGGGTTAGCCGAGATATTGCAAAAAGATTTTAGTTTCAAAATTGAAAAATTCAATATCGAGAATGGGCTTGAAAATGCACGACATAAAGGAAGATTGGAATTTTATAAAGGAATTTTGTTTGACGGCGCGCACAACATCGCAGGCGCGAAGGCTTTGGAGAATTTCTCGACGAATTTGTCAAACAGCCGATCACGATGATTTTCGGCGCGATGCGCGATAAGGATTCGGCGGAAATCGGTGAAATTTTGTTTCCGAAAGCCGACAATTTAATTTTTACCAAACCCGACAATCCGCGCTCGCATAGAAACGGCTGAAATTGTTGAAATTTCTGCCCGAAAATTTTGATCATAGAAATGTTTTTGAAGCTGAAACGGTTGCTTCTGCTTTAACGAATAGCAGAAGAAATTTCCGGCGCGGCAAATTTAATTTGCGTCACAGGTTCGCTCTATCTGGTTGGCGAAGCGCAAAAATTGTTGAATAATAAATCTGAGATTTGAAAATCTAAAAATTATGCAAAAATTAGTTTTAATCAGGCACGGCGAAAGCGAATGGAATAAGGAAAATCGGTTTACGGGCTGGAAGGACGTTGATCTTTCGGAAAAAGGCAGAGAAGAAGCGCACGCGGCGGGAAAACTTCTGAAGGCGGAAGGTTTTCAGTTTGACGAGGCTTACACTTCGGTATTGAAACGTGCTATCCGAACGCTCTGGATTGTTCTGGACGAAATGGATTTGATGTGGATTCCTGAAACGAAATCTTGGCTTTTGAACGAACGGCATTACGGCGATCTGCAAGGTTTGAACAAAGCCGAAACCGCCGCGCAGTATGGCGAAGAACAGGTTTTAATCTGGCGCAGAAGTTACGATATTCCGCCGTCGGAGATGCTCGAAACTGACGAACGCTGGCTGGGAAAAGAAGCCCGTTATCTGGGAATCGAAGGCGACAGTTTTCCGAAATCTGAAGCACTAAAAAATACGGTCGAGCGCGTCGTGCCGTATTTCCAAAACGAGATTTTTCCGAAAATAAAAGACGGCAAACGCCTGATAATTGCGGCGCACGGCAATTCTTTGCGCGCTCTGGTGAAATATCTCGACGCGATTTCCGATGAAGATATTGTTAAATATAATATTCCAACCGGAATTCCGCTCGTCTTTGAATTCGATGATGAAATGAAACCGACTAAAAGCTATTATCTCGGCGATCAGGAGGCGATTAAGGCGGCGCAGGACGCGGTGGCGAATCAGGGCAAGGCGAAATAAAACAACCATTAACAAATTTGCAAAAAGCGATATATGCTTGAGTGCAGATAAAACTCTCCCGAATCGGCAGTGATGACAAACAAAAGTTAGAAAGGAGAAAATTATATGAAGGTTTTAAAGTTTGCGCTTGTTTTATTGGCTTTAATCGTTTTTGCAGATGCGGCGACGGCGCAGAAATCCACACCGAAAACGTCAAAAACGACGGTTTCCAATGCCGATATTTCCAGCGGTTTGAAAGATGCGCTTTTTCAGGGCGTGAAAAACGCGGTTGGTTCGCTTGGACAGGAAAACGGTTTTTTGGACAACGTTCGCGTTAAAATTCCGCTGCCGAAAACTTTGCAGAAGGTCGAAAAAACTTTGCGATTCGCCGGACAAGGAAAAAAAATAGACGAATTTGTCGAAGCGATGAATCACGCGGCGGAACGCGCCGTGCCGGAAGCGACCGATATTTTTCTCGATTCGATCAAGCAAATGACTTTTACCGATGCCAGAAATATTCTTTTTAGCCGACAAGACGACGCGGCAACGCAGTTTTTTCGCCGCACGAGCGAAACCAAATTGCGCGAAAAATTTCGCCCGATTGTCGAAGATTTCACCGAAAAAGTCGGCGTGACGCAGAAATACAAACAGATGGTCGGCGGTAATTCGATAGTCGGTAAAATCGCCGGAAAAGACGCGACCGATTTGGACGGTTACGTCACACAAAAGGCTCTGGACGGTTTGTTTTTGCTGATTGCCGACGAAGAAGGCAAAATCCGCCGTGACCCGATTGGCAGAACAACTTCGATTTTGAAGAAGGTTTTCGGCATTTTGAAATAACTTTAGAAATTGCTGCAAAAACGAAAGGGGAAAAGACGATTATGTGTTTCCCTTTTTTTCTTTTATACTTTTCCGCTTGACTTTATGAACTGGCAAAAAATCTGTTTTTTTCTATTAATCTTTGTCTGCCTGACACCTTTTGTTACGCCGCCAATCGCGCTTGTTTTAGGTTTGGTTCTGGCTTTTACGATTGGAAATCCATTTCCGGCGGAAACTGCGAAATTCACCAAAATTTTATTGCAGGGTTCGGTGGTTTTGCTCGGTTTCGGAATGAATCTGACAGTGGTTTATCAAGCCGGAAAACAGGGAATTTTATTTACGATTGCGACGATTTTCGGAACGCTGGTTCTCGGCTATTGCGTCGGGAAATTATTAAAAGTTAATGACAAAACTTCCGCGCTGGTTTCGAGCGGCACGGCGATTTGCGGCGGCAGCGCGATTGCGGCAGTCGCGCCCGCGATTGAAGCCGATACTGAGGAAATTTCCGTGTCCTTAGGAACGATTTTTATCTTAAATTCCATCGCGCTTTTTTTGTTTCCGGCAATCGGACACTGGCTGAGTTTGTCGCAGAAGCAGTTCGGCATCTGGGCGGCGATTGCGATTCACGATACGAGTTCGGTCGTCGGCGCGGCGCAGAGTTTCGGCGCGGAAGCACTGGCGATTGCGACGACGGTCAAACTTTCCCGCGCACTTTGGATTGCGCCAATCGCGCTTTTATTCGCTTATTTTTATCGTTCAAAAAATGCCAAAATCGTCATTCCGTGGTTTATATTTTTATTTCTGCTGGCGACAATTATCAGAACTTACATGCCGCCGGAATTTCCGCCGAGCTTTTTTGATGCGCTGGTTAATTTGGCGAAAACCGGCTTGACCGTCACATTATTTTTAATCGGCGCGTCGCTTTCACTGCAAACCTTAAAAAAAGTCGGTATCAAGCCGCTTTTGCAGGGCGTTATATTGTGGATAGTAATTTCGCTCGTTTCGCTGTGGGCAGTTTTCAATTTGTTATAATTTTTCAAAAGTGACCACAAAACTCGAATTTCACATCACGGAAACCGTTCGCCGAAATCGCCTCGACAAATATTTGTATGAACAGATAACGGCGGTCAGCCGGATGTATTTATTTGATGTCATCAGAAAAGGCGAATGTACGGTCAACGGCGAAACGAAACCCGGCGGTTATCATTTGCAGTCGGGCGACGCGGTTGAAATCACGGTTGATTTGGGCGCGGAAACAGCGATGATGCCGGAAAATATTCCGCTTGAAATCGTGTTTGAAGACGAAGAAATTTTGGTGATCAATAAACCGCCCGGAATGCTCGTTCACCCGACGAAAGGCGTGCGCAGCGGAACACTTTTGAACGCATTGACCTATCATTTGAATTTCGCGAACCAGTCTGAAAAAGAATTTATCCGCGCCGGTTTGGTTCACCGGCTCGATAAAAAAACTTCCGGCTTGATGGTCGTCGCTAAAAATCCGCGCTCGCACCGATTGCTGTGCAGGCATTTTCAAAATAAACTGGTCGAGAAAAAATATTTTGCTGTCGTCGAAAATTTAATCGAAGTGGATTTCGGAACGATCAACGCTCCAATCGGACACGATGCAGAAGCGAGAGTCTGGCTGATTTCCGAAGAAGGGAAAGCGGCGGAAACGAATTTTCGAGTGATAAAACGGGCGGCAGACGCGACGCTTCTGGAACTCGAACCGGTGACCGGCAGAACCAATCAACTGCGCCTGCATACCGCGCATATCGGGCATCCGATTATCGGCGACGACAAATACGGCGGGCGCGAATTCGCGCGACTTTGCCTGCACGCTTACAAATTAAGTTTTTATCATCCGACAGACAGCCGCCGGTTGAGATTTGAAACCGACTTGCCGAAAGATTTCTATGTCGTCGAAGGGGAAGTTTGAATTGATTTTCAATTTGTCATCAGCGGCGGTAAACGATGCGCCCGCTGACAATCGCCGCCGTTGCCGCGCCTTGAAACTTCCAATCGTCGAAAGGCGAATTTTTCGATTTTGATTTGCTGTCGGCATTTCGATAAGTCCAAATCAAATCGGGATCGAGAATCGTGATGTCGGCGACTGAACCGACTTTTAACGTTCCGCGTCCTTTCAACTTGAATATTTTCGCCGGATTGGTCGAACACAATTCAATCAGCCGCACTAAATCAATCACGCCTTTGTGAACGAGTTCGTTAAAAGCCAAGCCGATTGCTGTTTCAAGTCCGGTAATGCCCATCGGCGCGCGGTCGTATTCGAGAGCTTTTTCGTCGGCGTGATGCGGCGCGTGGTCGGTCGCAATCGCGTCAATCGTGCCGTCTCGCAATCCTTCCAAAATTGCTTCGAGATGTTCCTTTGACCGCAGCGGCGGCGACATTTTCGTATTCGTGTCGTAACCTTCGACAACTTTGTCGGTCAGCGTAAAATGATGCGGCGTGACTTCGCAGGTCACGTTGATTCCTTCATTTTTTGCGCGGCGCACGATTTCAATCGCGCCTTTTGTCGAGATGTGCGCGATGTGTATATGTGCGCCCGTTTCCTTCGCCAATAAAATATCGCGCACCGCGTCAATTTCTTCGGCGAGCGCGGGCATTCCTTTTAATCCCAACAGCAGGGAAATTTTCCCCTCGTGCATCACGCCGCCCGACGATAAAGATTTGTCTTCGCAGTGGTCAACGACCGGTAAATCGAAATCCTTCGCATACTGCATCGCACGGCGCATCATTCCCGCATTCGGAACCGGTCGCCCGTCGTCGGAAACGGCAACCACGCCCGCCGCCTTCATCTCGCCCATTTCCGCGAGTTCCGTGCCGTCCGAACTTTTCGTAATCGCGCCGACGGGGAAAACATTAGCGAATTTGGCGGCGTGCGCCTGCTCGATCATATAGCGCGTAATCGCCGCGTTGTCGTTCACCGGATTCGTATTCGGCATCGGGCAAACACTCGTGAAACCGCCCGCGACCGCCGCCGCGCAGCCCGACGCAATCGTTTCCTTATGCTCCTGTCCCGGCTCGCGCAGATGAACGTGCAAATCAATAAAACCGGGCGCGACGATCAAACCCGTCGCGTCGAAAACTTCGGCATCTTCGGGCGCGGATTCGTTTTGATTCAGCCACGCGGCAACTCGTCCGTCTTCGATTAACAGATTCTTTCCGCTGTTTTGTCCTTCTGTCGGGTCAATCAAATGACCGTTGGCAATTAAAAGTTTCATTCAATTTAATTAATCTTTAAATCCGTAAAGCGTAGTGTCAAACCATCCGCAGCATAACAAGGCGGCGGAGGCGGGAAACAAGAACAAGCGAAGGCTGTTTTTGAAGAAAGAGCAATGGCAAGTAAAATTAACAAAATAAAATTTACAATCTTCATTTTTGTCCTCTCAACTTTGCGTTAATTTCCAATTTTCCCAACAAAAATAAAAATTCTTTCTAATCTTTCGCCAGAATTAAGACGAACGATAAACGCGAATTAATTGATTTTTAATTTCGGGTAAATTTTTACAAGCCGCGTCAATTCTTTTTGCTTGTCCGGCAAAATCTGCGTCGAAAGTGCAAATGACGATTCCGGCGTGATTTTTGTCGGTATTGTGAAGCCGTTTGAAATCTATTCGGTTTATCGTCAAAACGCTGCGGTCGAGTTCTGTGGCGCGTTCCAAAACTTTTTCGTCCAGGATTTTTTGATTGGCTCGCTCGTCTTCCAAAGCCGTCAAACAATCGTGTCCCAAGTTTCTTAATTCGGCAACGACATCGAGCGGAAAATTTTCGTCGGCGTAAAATTGCATTAGTCGTCCGATTCGTTTGCCGTTATCGCCGCTTCGATTTCGGCGCGGTGCGAATTGACGTAATCCCAGGCATTAGCAAGGTCGTTGGCGGTAATTTGCGGATAGTTACGAAGCAGATCAACTTCGCTCACGCCTTGCCGTCTGGCTTGTTCAAGAAGCCAGACGGGAATTCGCGTTTGCCGGATACACGCCGCGCCGCCCAGCACGTTTTCGGTTTTTTCGATTCCCGGAAAACCGTTTTTGACTTCTTTTTCAAGCCAGCGAAGCAGTTGCGCTTTGTCCGATTCGGAGAGATTCGCAATAACTTTTTCGGCTTCGTTCAACGTAATTACTGCATCCATAATCTCAAAATTTTATCACAACTCAACCGTGAATTTATGCGTGTCAATTAAAATCTTGATTCTCCGCTTTCTCCAGATATTCTAAAAAACTATTCGGGCGTTTCATCGAAATCGTCGGCAATCCGAATTTTGCCCGCGTCCATTCCGAACCAATCCGCTTCGGCTTTATAAGGCAAAACTCTGGCAATCGGTTTGCCGTCGCGCTCGATTATCGTTTTTTCGCCGTTCAAGGCTTTTTGTAAAATTTCCGCCAAACTGGTTTCCGCCGCCTGTAAAGTCATTTGCGTCATTTTATAAATCTCCTTCGGTTTGATTTTACCCGAAAAATCAGTTTCCTCTAAATTCCGCGACGACTTCAATCTTACCGACAATATTTCGATTAAATTCTTCCAAATCTTCCACTGGAATCCAGTATTCTTCGTGAACCGCACCGCCGACAATTTTCACTTCGCAATTGTCGAGAAATTCTTTGCGAACGGCAAATTTTGTGACGTAACCAACTTTATCTTCGTTATATTTCGCGTTCCAATCGCGGGCGATTTGGGTCGCATATTCTTCGTTCAATACCGGATAAAATATCGGCTGTTCGGGAAGTCGTGGCGGAAAAGCCGTAAACGCGCTTAATTCAATCAATGGAAGTTCATTTTTTCCCGTCGGACGATACAAAGTTACGATTTCCATCAATGTTATTTTACACAAAGCCAGTTGAGTTTAGTAAACACCTCTGTAATTTGAAGCTGCACAGTAATAAATTGACTCGACACAATAAATAGTTGCTTATATACAGCATATTGTTGAACATATACAAAAAACGATTGGTCATACACAATAAATTATTGAATCTATACTGAAAATAGTTGACTATAAACAGCATATTTTTGTATATATACAACAAATTCTTGTGTATAATCAAAATACTATGCTTAATTTCAATCCTAAAAACATCTTTTCACTACGCGGAATTGAGAAAACAACCGCGTTTCTCGTCAGGCTCGGTATGGATTATTCGACGGCAAGCCGATTTCTGAAATCCAAGAGCCAATTCGTCAAAATCAAAGATATAGAGAAACTGTGCATTGCTTTGAACTGCACGCCGAACGATTTATTCGAGTGGCACGCGGACGCGAACACGATTTTGCCGGAAACGCATTCGCTTAAACGACTCGAAAAAACCTCGGAGACGAAAAATCTGCAGCAGTTAATAAAAGACGTTCCGTCTGACAAACTCGGACAGATTGAAGACTTGCTCAACGGGCTGAAACAGTAAATCCATTTGCGCCTTTCTTTCGAGTTGAAGATTACCGGAGTTTGTCGGTAAATTAACTCGCTGTGCCGCCCGTCGCCAGATACAAAACCGCCATTCGCACGGCAACGCCGTATTTTACCTGGTCTAAAATTAATGAACGCGAACTGTCGGCAACGTCCGAAGCGATTTCGATGCCGCGATTCATCGGTCCGGGATGCAGCACGATAGCATCTTTTTCGGCTAGTTCGAGGCGTTCGTTGGTTAAGCCGTAATGAATCGAGTATTCGCGCAAAGTCGGAAAATATGCCGCATCCTGTCGCTCGCTTTGAATCCGCAGAATCATCACGACATCCGCGCCTTCGATAGCGGCTTCGATGTTTGGCGCGACTTGTAAATTATTTTCGACGAGCGATGCGAAGTCATCCGGCACGAGCGTTTTCGGTCCGGCGACGCGCACTTTCGCGCCGAGTTTCGTTAAAAGATGAATGTTTGAACGCGCCACGCGGCTGTGCAGAATATCGCCGACAATCGCTACATTTAAACCTTCGATCTTTCCCTTGTGTTCCCGAATCGTCATCGCGTCAAGCAAAGCCTGCGTCGGATGTTCGTTCGCACCGTCGCCCGCGTTGACGATTGCCGCTCTACTCACTTTCGCTAATTGATGCGGTACGCCCGCCGAACCGTGACGGACGACGATGCAATCGGGCTGCATCGCGTCGAGATTTAAAGCCGTGTCAACCAGCGTTTCGCCCTTCGTGACGCTCGAAGACGAAACGGAAATATTCACCGCGTCGGCGGAAAGCCGTTTGGCGGCGAGTTCAAAAGATGTCCGTGTGCGCGTCGAGTTCTCGAAAAAAAGATTGATCACGGTTTTTCCGCGCAAAGCCGGAACTTTCTTGATTTCGCGCGAATTAATTTCGCTGAAGTTATCGGCGGTATTCAGGATTCCGACGATTTCCTCGGCGGAAAGGTCTCTAATTCCAAGCAAATCTCGGCGGCGGAATGGTTTGATCATTTTCTTTTATAAAAAAAGCAAGACTATTAATCTTGCTGTAAAAATCTACTCGGCGGCTTTTTCATAAATCCAGACTGCTTCCTCGTCGTCATATTCTTTGAGCATTACTTTGATAATCTCGCTCCGTTTGGTCGGCACGGTTCTACCGATGAAATCCGCCTGAATCGGCAGTTCGCGGTGTTCCTTGCCGCGATCAATCAAAACGGCAAGCTGAACTTTGCGCGGGCGACCGAAGTCCATTAACTGGTCGAGCGCAGCGCGAATTGTTCTGCCCGTATAAAGCACGTCGTCAACGAGAATGATGTTTTTATCTTCGATGTCGGTGTCGAGTTCCGTGCGGTTGACAATCGGATTCGCGCCGACGGTCGAAAGATCGTCGCGGTAAAGCGTGATGTCAATAATGCCGTAAGCCGGACGCTCGCCTTCGAGCAGTTCGATTTTTTCGACTAATCTTTCCGCAATCGGAACGCCGCGCCGACGAATGCCGACGATATACAAATCCTTTGCGCCCTGATTGTCTTCGACAATCTCCGAAGCTAACCGCGATAAAGCGCGTTTCATCCGCGCGTTATCCATAATGCGCGATTTCTCAATTAATCCGAATTCATCTGCCATAATTGCTCCGGCAAATCGTATCATTGCCGAAGTTAAAGTTCAAAGTGCAAAAATCACGAAGAGAATATTTTCTTGAAAATATCGAAAAAAAGAGTAAAAATGACAAGGTATCAATAATCAAACTCGTTTCTTCCATACTTATCTTTAATTTTAAGGGTAGTTTACAGCGAAAAATAAACTGATGTTACGTATCCTCAGACTTGTGTTTATCGCAGTTTGCGGCTTTCACACCGCAATCAACGCCGCGTTGTGCATTTGAACACAGGTTTTTCGCAAGGCGGCAAATTAGTCGCCATAATCGGTGCGCCGACAAAGTGTTTACGATTTGGCAGACAAAGTGATAATGCAGCCGGACGGCAAAAATAATCGTGCTCGTCAGATGATTTTCCAACAGGTATTTCGGCATCATCACCTGTTCGGCAACAGCGGCAAAGTGATTTTTTCAGGTTGCGTCATTCGCGGCTATTGCACTGCAAGCCGACGGGAGAATATTGTAGTCGGAGCAACCGTCGGCATTCCGTGCAGTATTTCAACCGTCAAACGGAACAAGGTATTTTAATCGCTCAACTTCGGGGTTTACAGGCATTGCCTTCGGAGCCGGAAGCGATACGCCGATCCCGTCAGCATTCGTTCCGTAATTAAATTATTTGTCAGTGGTCAGATTTAGCAGAAATCAGTTTGGATCAATTGCAGCAAATTTATTCCAAGCTGATTTTTTATTTTGTCGAGCGGCAAAGACGAATTTTGGTTCAACGTAGAATTGAACTTTTTCTGAATTTAAACAAAGGTGATTTAATAAACACGATGTCGAAAATCTACGAAAAAATAGTTCGTCCCGTTTTGTTCAGTCTAAATCCGGAAAAGGCTCACGAATTTGGCATTGAAACTTTAAAAATAGGGTTAAAATCAAAATTCGCACAAAATTTCCTGGCAAAACAATTCGCCGGTGAATCATTCGGCAAACTCGAAAGATTCAATTTGAGATTCAAAAATCCGCTTGGAGTTGCCGCCGGATTCGATAAAAACGGAAAAGTCGTCAACCAGCTCGCCGCGCTCGGATTCGGATTTGTCGAAGTCGGAACGGTGACTTTTGAGCCGCAGAAGGGAAATGAAAGTCCGAGATTGTTTCGTCTGCCTGACGACAAAGCTTTGATAAATCGTCTGGGTTTCAACAATGAAGGAACCGCGAAAGTTGTCGAACGATTAAAAAAAATAAATCCGAACTGTGTTCTCGGCGTGAATATCGGGAAAAATAAAAATGTGCCGAACGAACGGGCGATTGAAAATTATCTGGCGAGTTTCGATCTGGCTTTTGCAGTCGCTGATTATATCGCCGTAAATGTTTCAAGCCCGAACACGCCGAATTTGCGCGAATTGCAAAAGGCAGAAAGTCTGGATGAACTTTTAAGTGAACTGCAAACACGAAATCGGGAATTGTCCGGTAAAAATCAAATCAAACCTTTACTCGTTAAAATCGCGCCCGATTTGACGGAAGCTGAAATCGAGGCGATTGTCGAAATTGCTCAAAGATTAAATCTCGCCGGAATTATTGCGACGAATACGACGATTTCACGCGACAGTCTGCAATCGAAGATTAACCAAACGGGCGGTTTGAGCGGAAAGCCTTTGCAGAAAAAATCAAACGGTGTAATCCGAAAAATATATAAATATTCAAATGGAAAAATGCCGATAATCGGAGTCGGCGGAATTTTTACCGCTGAAGATGCTTTTGAAAAAATCGCGGCGGGCGCGTGCTTGATTCAGGCATATACCGGATTTGTTTATCAGGGAATGACTTTTGCGCGTGATGTGAATTCAGGTTTAGCGGAAATTTTGCGCGAAAAAGGTTTTCATGATTTGGACGAAGCGGTGGGAACAGATTCGTTTAGTAATTGATTGTCCGGTTTGACACGCGAAACGCAGAAGTTATAATAAATCCTTTGTCTTTTGCGCTGCTTGATAACGCAAAATTGATTTACTGAAATGATTGTTGATTTAATGACAATTAAAGATGCGAACGCTTCGTTTGATTTTACGCTCGAGCCGTCCGAGCTTGATTTGGATGACGAATCGGTCGAGCTGCAGAAAGCGGTTCAGGTAAAGGGTAAAATCAAAAAGGGAATCGTGCAGACCGATATTGTCGGGACAATTTCAACTGTTGTCGAAGTCGAATGCGCGCGGTGTTTACAGCCGGTCGAAGTTGATTTGAACAGTCCATTTCAGCGCGGCTTTTGTCACGGCTGAAAACTACACGCAGGCGAAGGAAGCGGAGCTTAGCGAGCAGGATTTAGAGGTTTCGATTTTTGAAGGCGACACAATTGATTTCACCGAATTGGTCAGAGAACAGATTTTGCTCGCTCTGCCCGAACAGAGTTTTTGCCGCGAAGATTGTAAAGGTTTGTGTCAGAAATGCGGCGCGAACCGAAATTTGATAGATTGTAATTGTAAAGAAAATGAAATTGACCCGCGATGGGCAGCTTTGAAAAATTTAAAGTAAGAGGTTGGAAATTTGAAGCGAATCATTTAGATTTAATCAAAGTTCATTTTAAAACATTATGCCAAATCCAAAACGAAGACATTCCCATTCACGAACCCGTCAACGACGCGCTCACGATGCTCTGAAAGTTCCGCAATTTTATATTGACAAAGAAACGGGCGAAGCGATGAAACCGCATCGCATTGATCCGAAAACAGGAATGTATAAAGGTCGTCAGATTATTAGAAGTCAAAGAATCCGAATAGATTTTCAGCGAATAATTTAATGTCACAAAACGCAGGAATTATCGGAATGGGACACGCTTATCCGAGCGGCATTTTAACCAACGCCGATCTGGAAAAAATCGTCGAAACTTCCGATGATTGGATAACTACGCGCACCGGCATCAAACAGCGTCACAAAGCCGCCGACAACGAATATACTTCGCAATTCGGCACTCTAGGCGGCGAAGCATGGCACTGGAAAGAGCTGATTTGCAGCCGGAAGATATTGATATTATCGTCTGTGCGACGACCACGCCCGATCAGATAATGCCTTCGACCGGCGCGTTGATTCAAGCTCAACTCGGCGCGACATAATGCCGCGGGAATGGATGTTTTTGCCGCTTGTTCCGGATTTCTTTACGGAATCACGATGGTCGAATCAATGATTCGCACCGGACAGATTAATACATGCTCTGGTCATCGGCGCGGAAGTTTTGACGAAATACGTTGATTATACTGACCGCGGAACGTGCGTTATCTTCGGCGACGGCGCGGGCGCGGCTGTTCTTGCGCCGGTTGCGGAAGGAAAGGGAATTTTAGCCACGAAAATACGTTCCGACGGACGATTTGCCGAACAGCTTTACGCGCCGGGCGGCGGCACGAAACTCGGCACGACGCACGAAACTATTGACAACCGCGATCATTTTTTCAAAATGAAAGGCAATGAGCTTTTTAAAGTCGCCGTGCGTTCGATGGCGGAAATTTCCAAAGAAATGCTTGATAAAGCCGGTTACACAATCGAAGATGTTGATTTAGTCGTTCCGCATCAGGCAAATCAAAGAATCACCGATGCGGTCGCTTCGCGTCTGGATGTTCCTGAAGAAAAAGTTTATTCAAATATCGCCGAACACGGCAATACTTCGTCGGCTTCGATTCCGATTGCGCTGGACGAATGTATCCAGTCGGGCAAAATTAAAGAAGGCGATTTGGTTTTATTGACGGCTTTCGGCGGCGGCGTAACTTGGGGCGGAACGTTAATTAGATTTTAGATTTTAGATTTGGATTTGCGGTTTTGAGAAGTCCGCGTCGCACTGAAACTTTGGAGTGACAGAAATTACCAATCAATCGCAAATCGCATTACTTTTTCCGGGACAAGGCTCGCAAAGCGTCGGAATGGGAAAAGATTTATTTGATAATTTTCCTGCTGCGAAACTGGTCTTTGAAGAAGCCGACGACGCGCTCGGTTTTAAGTTGTCGGAAATGTGTTTTGCGGGCGACGAAGCGGATTTACAGTTGACGGCAAATACGCAGCCGGCGATTTTGACCGTTTCGATTGCCGCGTTTCGCGCGATGGAAGCGGAAGATTTTCCAACGCCGGATTTTGTCGCCGGACATAGTTTGGGCGAATATTCAGCATTGGTTGCGGCAGGCGCGTTGAGTTTTTCCGAAGCGGTGAAAACCGTCCGAAAACGCGGAACGTATATGCAGGAAGCCGTTCCGGTCGGAGTCGGCGCGATGGCGGCGATTTTGGGTTTGCCGCTAGAAACGGTTGAAATCGCCTGTCAGGAAGCAGCGCAGGGCGAAGTTTGCAGTCCGGCAAATATCAATTCGCCAACGCAAATCGTCATCGCCGGAAATGCCGAAGCGGTTGACCGCGCCTGTGAATTATTGAAAGAACGCGGCGCGAAACGGGCGATAAAATTAAATGTTTCCGCGCCTTTTCATTGCGATTTGATGCTTCCGGCGCAGGAAAAACTGGCGGCAGATTTAGACGAAATCAACTTTAAGGATTTAAGATTTCCGATAATTGAAAATGTTTCCGCCGAATTTAATGAAAAAGGCGAGCGTGTGAAAGTCGCTTTGACCGAACAGGTTTCAAAGCCGGTTCGCTGGGCGCAGTCAGTCGAAAATTTGATTGAATGGCAGTTGAAACTTTCATCGAAGTCGGCGCGGGAAAAATTTTATCAGGTTTGGTCACGACAGATTAATCGCGACGTTCGCAGTTTGAACGTTGAAAATGCAGAAAGTTTAAGAAACACTAAAGATAATTTATAAAAACAGGAGAAAAAATATGTCAGAAGTTCAAGATAAAATTAAACAAATTATTGTTGATGAATTAGGGGTTGATGAAGCGGAAGTAACGGAAAATGCTCGCTTTATCGAAGATTTGGGTGCAGATTCGCTCGATTTGGTCGAACTCGTGATGCGTTTTGAAGAGGAATTCGATATTGAAATTCCCGATGAAGACGCGGAAAAAATTCAAAGCGTGCGTGATGCTTATGCTTACGTTGAACAGCACAAAAACGCTTAATTAAATCGTATAGATGAGAGATGAAAAATGGGACTTCGGTTTCGTTTCTCATCTCTCCATTTTCATTTACTAAAATATTATGAAACGTCGTGTAGTTGTTACCGGATTCGGATTAGTTACGCCGTGCGGAAACGATGTCGCCTCAACCTGGGCGGCACTTGATGCGCGGTGAAAGCGGTGTTGATTATATCAAAAAATTTGACACGGAAAGATATTCCGTCAAAATTGCGGCGGAAGTCAAAAGATTTTGACCCGCTGAATTTTCTTGAGAAAAA
Organism: Pyrinomonadaceae bacterium; assembly: GCA_963761145.1. Taxonomy (GTDB): domain Bacteria; phylum Acidobacteriota; class Blastocatellia; order Pyrinomonadales; family Pyrinomonadaceae. Next base: position 167,090 of record CAVXFU010000001.1, on the reverse strand, counting down.
AGAAGCGCGGCGAATGGGCGCGTTTACGCATTTTGCGATTGCCGCGTCGGACGAAGCGATTAAACACAGCGGCTTGAATCGTTGATGATTCAAATGCTGAAATGATTGGAACTTATATCAGTTCGGGCATCGGCGATTTCTGGGCGATTGAGCGCGAACACGATAAATTATTGTCGGGCGGACCCGACCGTGTTTCGCCGTTTTTTATTCCGCAGTCAATCGTTAATTTAGCGTCCGGGAATGTTTCGATTCGGCACGGTTTGAAAGGTCCGAACACGGCGACGGCGACGGCTTGCGCGGCGGGCGCACACGCTATCGGCGACAGTTTTCGGTATATTGAACGCGGCGATGCCGACGCGATGATTTGCGGCGGCGCGGAATCGGCAATTACGCCGATGTCGGTTGCCGGATTTCGCTTCGATGCGAGCGCTTTCAACGCGCAACGACGATCCGAAACAAGCCTCGCGTCCGTTCGACGCGGAACGTGATGGATTTGTCTGCGGCGAAGGCGCGGGAATTATGATTTTAGAAGGACTGGATTTTGCCAAGGCGCGCGGCGCGAAAATTTACGCCGAAATTGTCGGCTACGGAATGAGCGGCGACGCTTTTCACATTACCGCGCCGGATGAAACCGGTTCGGGACCACGGCGCGTGATGCAGAAAGCGATGAAAGACGCCGGAATTACGCCCGAACAAATCGGCTATATCAACGCGCATGGAACTTCGACGCCGTACAACGACAAATTTGAAACGATGGCGATCAAACAAGCCTTTGGCGAACACGCCTATAAACTAGCGGTCAGTTCGACCAAATCAATGACCGGACACGCGCTCGGCGCAGCCGGCGGTATCGAAGCGGTATTTTCGGTCTTGGCTTTGCACGAAAAATTGCTGCCGCCGACGACTAATTACGAATTTCCTGATCCTGAATGTGATTTGGATTATATTCCTAATGAAGCGAGACAAGAAGAAGTCGATTATGTTTTTTCAAACAGTTTCGGATTCGGCGGAACGAATGCGTGTTTGATTTTCAAACGTTACGAGGAATAATTATTTGAGCGTTTTGATGTTTTTGCAGTCAAAACGCCTTTTTTATTTAAGCAAATGAATGAATAGTCATTCATTTGAAGTTGGATAATATACAGTCAATTTTTTACAAATCAAATATGAAAATTATAGTTTTAATGAAGCAGGTTGCCAATAAAGACGCGGTTTTGCGGATTGGCAGGGATGAAAAATGGATTGACGAATCGGACATTTCGCATCAGACGAACGAATCTGACGGCTACGCTTTGGAAGAAGCTCTGCGCCTGAAAGAAGCTAAAGGCGAAGGCGAAGTCATCGTCTGCACGCTCGGCGCACAATCGGCGAAAACGGTTTTGAAAGACGCTCTGGCACGCGGCGCAGACCGCGCGATTCACATTATCAATGAAAACGAAAATCGCTTGTCGCCGTATCAAATTGCCAAAACTATTGCCGACGCGATTCGCGGACGAAAATGCCGATCTGGTTTTCACCGGCTTGCAGTCGGACGATGCAAGTTACGGACAAACCGGCGTGATTTTGGCGGAACTTTTGGGCATTCCGCACGCGACGATTGTGATCGAAGTTGACCATTCAAATCTCGACGGAAATTTGCGTCTGAAACGCGAACTCGAAAGTGGCTGGTATCAATGGTTTACCTATAAACTGCCCGCGCTTTTGACGATTCAATCGGGCATTTCGCAGATTCGATACGCGAGTTTGAAAGGAATTATGGCGGCGAAGAAAAAAGAAATCCGCGAAGTCACACCGATCAATCGAAAATTTCGGCGTCGGCACAGCATATTGATAAAGTTTATCTGCCGCTCAAAACCAAACATACGCAAATGCTCGGCGACGGCGACGTGAAACGCGGCGCGGTCGAATTGGTTGAAAAACTCAAAACGGAGGTTCGCGTTCTCTAAATTGACGGATAAACTTTAACGCAAATTAAGAATAACGATTTACAAAAATTATGAGCATTTTAGTATTTCATCGAACATAAAAACTGCGTTCTCAATAAAATTTCGCTCGAAGCGATTGCCGCCGCGCAAAGCATCGGCAAAGATTTAGGATTAAAAGTTTCCGCCGTCATTCCGTGCGACAAAGATTGCGCGTTGGCGCAGGAAATCGCGCAATATGATTTGGAAAAAGTCATCGTGGCGAAAAATGATAAACTAAACATCTATACGCCCGACGGTTACGCCGATGCGTGGCAGCAAATTATCGAAAAAACGAATCCGCAATATGTCGTGATGGCGCACACTTATCAGGTGCGCGATTTCGCGCCGAAAGTTGCCGCGCGACTCGGAAAGGAAGTCGTCGGCGATTGTATTCGCTACACGAACAACGGCGGAAAGTTGACTTTCACGCGCCGCATTTTCTTAGGAAAATTGGACGCTGATGTTACGGTTGAAGGTGACGCGCCATATTTCGTGACGTTTCAATCCGGCGCATTTCGCGGCGACAATGCGGAGAAAGGTTCGGCGCAAACCGAAACTGTTGAAGTCGAAGTCGGCGAAATCAGAATGTCGCCGGAAGAACCGTTTCAAGAAGCGAAAGCGACAGTCGATTTGACCAAATCGGGAATTATCGTCGCCGTCGGTCGCGGAATTAAATCGCAGGAAAATATTGCAAATCGCCCAGGAACTTGCCGATATTCTCGGCGCGGATTTAGCCGCTTCGCGTCCGATTTGCGATGCCGAATGGCTGCCGATTGACCGTCAAATCGGTTCTTCCGGTCAAACCGTCGCGCCGAAAGTTTACATTGCGCTCGGCATTTCAGGCGCGATCCAACACATTGTCGGAATGAAAAACGCCGGAACGATTGTGGCGATTAATAAAGACAAGGAAGCACCGATTTTCGACATCGCAGATTACGGCATCGTCGGTGATTTTTTTGAAGCCGTGCCGGTTTTGATTGAAGAAATTAAAAAGGCAAAAAATTAGCCGATTCAAATTTACGAATAAAAAAGCGAGTTGGAAAATTAATTTTCTAACTCGCTTTTTTATTTTTGATTGTTGTGCTTTGAGCGAATCACGCAATTAGGCAGCGTTGCTGATTAATAAAACATCGTCGTTTGCAGAGCAGAACTGCAAACTGATCGCACTTTTTGGTGAACTGTTACCAGGCTAAAAAGTCTTCGAAACAGCCTTCGGCGTGTCGGTTAACACGCCGAAGGCTGTTTCGAGAACGCATTAACCGTGCTTTGAAAAAGCCCGCCTGCGTTTTATATCGAAAACGGCGACACCAATATTGTTATTGGTAAAGCCCTAATACCAAACTATTCATTTGTGCGAAAAAAGTTTCCAAAAAATTTGTTTTAGGTTAAAATCCGTAAAAACCGATAATAATCTATGTCGAATGAACAAACCCACGAGGTAACTGAAATTCTGCAAAAATGGCGCGAAGGCGACGCCGGCGCGGCAGAGCGGTTGTTTCCGCTGGTTTACGACGAACTCAAACGGCAAGCCAGAAGATACCTCAACCGCGAACGTCCCGACCATACCTTGCAGCCGACCGCTCTGGTTCACGAAGCGTATTTGAAATTGGTTGATCAAACTTCGCTGGCGGTCGAAAATCGTATGCATTTCTACGCCGTTGCCTCGCGCGTAATGAGACAAATTCTGGTTGACCACGCGCGTGCGCATAAAGCGGAAAAACGCGGCGGCGCGGCACAGCGTTTTTCGCTCGAAGACGTTCATATTCTGCCCGAACAAGGCGCGGCTGATTTACTTGAACTCGACGAAGCTCTAAAAAAACTCGAAGCGATTGACGAGCGCAAATGCCGCGTCGTTGATATGCGATTTTTTGGCGGACTGAACGAACAGGAAATTGCTAAAGTATTAGGAATAAACGAGAAAACCGTCCGCCGCGATTGGCAGTTTGCCAAACTCTGGCTGTTCCGCGAGCTTTCGCATAACGCTTGAAACAGTAATTGTCTGCGAAATACTCGATCTGTTTGCGAATTTCGCAAGCAATAAATTTTATGAATCCACGCTGGCAAAAAATCGAAGAAGCCGTCGCGCAGATTTCCGAAATGTCGAACGGGAAACGAGCGGCGTGGCTCGACGAATTTTGCGCGGACGATGCTGAATTAAAAGCGGAAATCGAATCGCTGATTGCCTATTGAAACAGCTGCCGAAAATTTTCTCGAAAACTCCGTTTCACCTTACACAGTAGAGATTCTTTCTGAGAGCGACACAGATATTTCCGGTAAATTGTTCGGGCATTACAAAATAATCAGGGAAATCGGACGCGGCGGAATGGGCGCGGTTTTTTTTGCAGAACGCGCTGACGGCGAATTTGAACAGCAGGTCGCGCTGAAAATCGTGCGGCAGACGATTATTGATTCTGACACGAAAAATCAATTTCGGCGCGAGCGTCAAATCCTTGCTTCTCTGAATCATCCGAATATCGCCAAACTTCTCGACGGCGGCGTTTCCGTGCAGGGCGAACCGTTTTTGGCGATGGAATATATCGAAGGCGCGACGCTGATTGATTACGCCGAAAATAAAAACCTTTCGATTGACGAACGGCTTAAATTATTTCTGAAAATCGCGTCGGCAATCGCTTTCGCGCATCGTAATTTAATCGTTCACCGCGACATTAAACCGTCAAATATATTAATAACCGACGGCGGCGAACCTAAACTGCTCGATTTCGGTTTGGCGAAAATTCTCGATTTCGGACCGGACGACGCGCAGACGGCGAGCGCTTTTCGCGCGATGACACCGGCTTACGCTTCGCCCGAACAAATGCGCGGCGACACTGTTACGACCGCTTCGGACATTTATTCGCTTGGCGTGGTTTTGTATGAGTTATTAACCGGTAGCCGACCGTTTGAATGGCAAAATTCAAACAGTTTTGAAGCCATCGTACATCAGATTTCGACCAGCGAACCAACCCGACCTTCGGCTGTTCAAAATCAAAAATCAAAAAACAAAAAACAAAAATCGCCGAATGTAAATCCAAAATTACTGCGCGGCGACTTGGATAATATTGTTTTGATGGCTTTGCGGAAAGAACCGGCAAGGCGTTACCAGTCAATCGAGCATTTTGCCGACGACGTGAAAAGATATTTGGAAAATTTGCCGGTCAAAGCACGTCCGAACACTTTCAATTATCGAGCCGGGAAATTCGTTAGCCGTAACAAAATCGGCGTTGCTGCCGCGTTTATTATTTTACTTAGTATAATCGGCGGCATCGCGGCGACCGTCTGGCAGGCGCGACGCGCCGAAGCGGAAAAAAATCGCGCCGAAAAGCGTTTTAACGACGTTCGCAAACTTTCGACATCGCTTCTTTTTGAAATCAGCCCGCAAATCGAACGGCTGCCGAGTTCGACACAAGCCAGAGAAACGATTGTCAAACGCGCGCTCGAATATCTCGACAGTCTGGCAACCGAAGCAACTACCGATGAATCTTTGCAAAGCGAATTGGCTTCGGCATACGAACAGGTCGGTAATGTGCAGGGAAAGCCAGGAAATCCGAATCTCGGCGATTTGCGCGGCGCAATTATAAGTTATTTGAAAGCGCAAGTTATTCGGCGGAACTTGACCGAAAAACATCCCGACAATTTTGAAACCGAACGACTTCTCGCCGCTAATTATTATTCGCTCGGAGATTTACGCTGGTGGTCGAGTGAAACGGACGAAGCATTGAACAATTACGGAAAGGCGATTTCTATTTGCGAAACTCTCGCTGCCGAACAACCGCAAAATTCCGAAGTTTCGCTGGATATAATTCGCGCGCAGATGGCGATTGCGAAAGTTCATTCCGGCAACGGCAAATACGAAGATTCGATTCCGCTTTACCGACGTGCGATTGATTCTTTAGAGATTTTGGTGCAGAAAAATCCGTCGGATACGGAAGTCTTGCGCCTTGCCGCCGGTTGTCATATAAATCTCGCCTACGATTTGAGTTGGAAAGAGGAAATGAAGGAAGCGGGCGAAGAAGTGCAAAAATCGCTGGCGATTGGCGAACCGCTGTTTGCCGCGCACCCGAACGACACGAAACTGCGCCATAATTTGTGGTATTCCTATTATTTCGCCGGTTCGGTTTTTCAGGAAGCTGATCCGACGCTGGCTCAAAAATTTCTCGAAAAATCAGTCAATCTGGCGAAAGATGCCGCCGAAAACGATAAGCTTGATTATCAATTGAAACAGGATTTAGCCCAGAGTTATTCGCTTTTGGGAGATATTACCGATACTGAAAAACATTCTGAAAGGGCGATTGGTTTTTTCCAAAAAGCGTTGGTGATTCTAGACGAATTGACCAAAAACGAACCGCAGCATTCGGGTTATTTTTTCGATTTGGCAAATACTTATACGAGACTCGGAACGACGCAGAGAGAAGCCAACGATCTGGAAAACGCCCGGAAAAGTTTTGAAAACGCTCTTGCCATTCAGGAAAAAATGCGCGAAAAGGATTCGGCGGATAATATGCAGATTCGAGCCGTCGCGTTTTCCAACGAAAATCTCGGACAAGTTTACGAACGAATGAAGCAGTGCGAAAAGGCTGAGTTATATTTTCAAAAAAGTTATGAGATTTTCTTGATCTTAGACCAAAAAAAGGTTCTATCGGATTACGATAAAAAACGTATAGACAAACAAAAAAGCGTTCCTGTTTGCAGTAAAAAGTGAAGAATTTTAAATAACAAAAAGCGGAGATCAAACAAATGCCAATCTCCGCTTTTTTACCTGTTCGCTGGAAAATTAAATCATATCGCCGCCGCCTTTTGAGCTCTCGTCGAGTTCAAAACGGTCACGGTCACGCTTTTCCATTTTCTCTAAAATATCGAGCGGTTCGTTGTCCTCGAAATTAATGCCGTAAGCGTGAGCGTTTTCTTCGACATCGGATTGATCGGGCGTTGGATTATGACCGCCGAAAGATTCCGCGCCGTCGTCGTTTGATCCTTCCCAATCCGCGTCAATATCGCCGCCCGAATCAGCCGGCGAAGTGGAATTATGTTCGCGCAGTCGTTCTAACAGTTCATTTGGAGCCTGCGGTGCGTGAGCGATTTCTTCGTTCATAAATTCCTGAATTGCTTCGTTCGGCAACGGCTCATTTTCGTAAAATTCCAAATCTTTCCCGGAAATCATATCTTTGTCCTCATTATTTTCCATACGAATAAATTATTACACCGCCAGCCGAAAAGTGAAAGGATTAAAAATCAAATAAAAACGATTGACTGTGCCGAAGGAATCTCGAAACGCTTGCGGCAGCGAATATTTTTGCACATCAATTGATCGTCCACGCGCACCATATAATCGCGCGATTTGTCTAATTGCCGACGATCCTGTTCGTTCAGATTGCGCGGCGCGTTCCGCTTTTTCGTTCGTTTCAGCCAGCGCACATCGTAATCGTGGCGTTCTCGGCAGTTCGGGCAAGCGAAATTAGCCTTTTTAATTTCCTGTCTTTCGTCGAAAATATCTCTTTCCTGCATAATTTGAAAACCACAAAAAAATTTATCAATAGTTATTATAAACTATCACGAATTTTCTGTGGTCAATTTTTTTCGACTAAATTTTTAAGATACTGAAAACTGAAAATTCCCGTGTCGTGTCCGTCGGAAAAGTGAAAATTCAGCGCGTAACGTCCGACGATGGCGATTGAAGAAAAAGTTAAATCGTCGGAAACCATCTCGGTTTTTAAGGTTTTCTCGCCTGTCCACTCGTTGACGCATCCGGCGCACGGACAAGATTTCCGTAAATCGGCAGCATTAAATCGGTTTTCCGTTTCGTCCGACCAGGTGATCGAAATTTCCGAATCGCTTTCTTCGATGATTTGTCGAGGTTCAATCATTAAAATTTTAAACTAATTTAAAGTTCGCTCATCACATCGCTCGCCGTAATGTCGTAATGCGAAGCGTGATAAACAGCTTTTCCGTTTTTGAAAACGAATGCCTGCGGCGATTCGTGCCTAATTCCGGTCTGCTCGGCGATGGCGTTCGAAAGATTTCGGGAATTTTGAACGACGATCAAATTAATATCCGCGTCAGCGTTCGATATTTCGTGATAAACGCCCATACTTATCGGGCAAGTCGTGCTGTGTTTAAAAATAACAACGGGCTGCTCGTTTGATTTTTCGATGAGCGCGTCGAGCGTTTTTGTATCGTGAATTTCGTTAAATCTAGCTTTCATATTATTTATTATAACTGCCCGCGTTTTGAAAAGCACCCGGCGGCGGCGGATTGAAGTCTCGATTGCCGCTAATCGCGGGGAAAATCTTGCGATAGGCGACCGTGTAACCGGCAAACATTATCGGCATTAAGAAATAAGCTCCGAGTCCGCAGGTGAAAATCATGACGATTATTGAACCGACAAAAGTTACGCCGACCATTCCGGCAACTCCGCCGAGATTTTTCCAGACGGCTTTTGCGCTGACCGTGATTGACTGCCACGCGCCGAGATTGCGGTCAATCATCAGCGGGAATGAAAAAATCAGCAGCGTATGAAAACACGTCATCAGTACAACCAGAATCAAATCAACAATTGCCGCGCCGACAAACATCTGCATAAGTTCATTGGAGCTGAGCTTTGAACCCATTATGCCCGCCATAATTATTGGAATATAAATGATAATATAAACGACGATGACCGGAATCATTATCAAAAGCGTCAAAAGCAATGCCGGCAAAATTTTCTGGAAACCGACCCATAAACCGTCGAAATTAACAATTTTGCCGTCAATTTTTTGCAGATAACAAAAATAAATTCCGCAAAACATTGCGCCGAGCAGAATATACATCGAGAACGAGCCGAGCAGAAAGCCAACCAGCGTAATTCCGAAAAGAAGCCAATATTGGTCTTTGATTAATTCCCAACCTTCTTTAAAGCATTCAACCGGATGAATTACGCCAATCTTGATTTCTGTCATAAATTATTCCTGTTGTAAATCTTTTCGATATAATCTCTAACCATCCGGTCGCTTGAAAATTGATAAGTCAGTGTAAATAATGAATTTTTCATTCGCCGAATCCATTCTGACGGTAAATTGTTTTCACCGATTTGGTAGTAAGTCGGAACGACTTCGTTTTCTAAAATTTGATAAAGCGATTCGGCATCCTGCACGTCAATTGCCGCCTCGTCCGTTTCGTCTTCATCTTCGGCAACTCCGATTGAAAAACCATTTTCGCCGTTATAACCTTCAATCCACCAGCCGTCTAAAATTGATAAATTCAACCCGCCGTTCATCGCTACTTTTTGCCCGCTCGTGCCTGAAGCCTCGAGTGGACGGCGCGGCACATTGAGCCAGACGTCAACGCCCTGAACGAGGTAACGAGCGACTTCCTGATCGTAATCCTCGATAAAAACGGCGCGTTGCCCCCATTCGGTGTTGCTGCCGAAACTCATCAGCTTCTGCAAAAGTTCCTTGCCGCTTTTGTCCTGCGGATGCGCTTTACCGGCGAAAACAAACTGAACGGGTTTTTGGTCATCGCCAATCATTTTCAAAAGCCGTTCTAAATCCGACAAAATTAAATTCCAGCGTTTATATGCCGCGACCCGACGCGCAAAACCGATGGTCAAAACATCCGGCGAAAACAGGTGACTGGTATTTTCGTGTTCGTTGATCGTGTGGTGCAAACCGGTTTCTTCGGAAAAGGTTTTTTCTCTGATGAACGAAATTAATAACTGTTTTAGGTGACGGTGCGCTTGCCAGATTTCTGCGTCGGGAATTTTTTCTATCGCTTCGCGCCACGCTGTTTCATCTTTTAATATTTCCGCCCAGTTTGCGCCAATCTGCGTTTCGTAGAGCGTTTGAAAAACTGGAGCGATCCACGTCGGCGCGTGAACGCCATTGGTTATAAATGTAATCGGCACTTCGTCAGCCGAAGTTTTTTCCGGAAACATTTTCAGCCACAAATCGCGCGAAACTTCGCCGTGTTTTTCGCTCACGCCGTTTGCCGAACCAGCCATTCGCAAGGCGAGCGGTGTCATTCCGAACCATTCCTGCGAATCCTCCGGCTTGGTGCGTCCGAGCCGGAAAAGCTCTTCTTTAGAGATTTTTAGAGCCGAAATGAAATTTTCGTCGAAACACGCGTCAATTTGTTCGAGCGGAAAAACATCGTTGCCAGCCGCGACCGGTGTGTGCGTCGTGAAAACGCATTTTGCGCGCACGTCCGCCACCGCATCCTCAAAAGATTTATCAGCGTTTTCGTGCAAGAATTCTCTGGCTAGTTCCAAAGTCAAAAACGCCGAATGACCTTCGTTCAAATGATAAACTGACGGCGTTATTCCGAGTTGACGCAAAAGACGCACGCCGCCGATGCCCAGAATTTTTTCCTGCACAATGCGTGTTTCCGTATCGCCGCCGTACAAATGTCCGGTAATTAAACGGTCAACTTCCGAATTTTCCGCGACGTTCGTATCAAGCAGATAAAGCGAGATTCTGCCGATTTTCGCCAGCCAAGCCTGCGCAAAAACTTCACGTCCGCGAATATGGATTATAGTGTAAATTCGCTCGCCGCTTTCATTTAATACGGGAAACAGCGCGAGTTCCGAATCGAAAGAATCAAGATAATGTTCGTCCTGCCAGCCGTCGTGTCTGATTTTCTGGCGAAAATAACCGTAGCGATACAAAAGCCCGACGGCAACCAGCGGCACATTCTCATCACTCGCCGATTTCAAATGATCGCCCGCCAAAATCCCGAGTCCGCCCGAATAGATCGGCAGCGAATTATGCACGCCGTATTCGGCACAGAAATAAGCGACGGGATTTTGTTCGGTGATTTTTCCGAATTCGTTTGATTTGACGGAAAGATATGCGTCTGATTTTTCAGCACATTCTTTCAGTTTATTCACATAATCTTCGTCAAAAGATTTTTGCCATAATCGCAAACCGCCAATTTGCTTTAATAAAAGTCGCGGGTTTTGCTCGCATTTTTCCCAGAGAACCGGATCGAGTTCACGAAAAAGATTTGCCGTTTCCGGTTTCCAAGACCAGTAAAAGTTCCACGAAAGAGTTTCTAAAAGCTGTAAATTTTCAGGGATTTCGCGTTGAAAATAAAAATCGTTTTTGAAGTTTTGTTCGGATTTCATTCCGGCTGCTGTCTGCATAGTTGATAAAATTTCAGTAGTCATTTCCCTCACGTAATTTCAAATTCTAGGATTTGTTAAACGGGAAAAGCGTTTTTGAAACTATAAACCATCGAAAATCAACTATCAAATGCGGAGCCGAAATCGAAATTTTGATGTTTGATGAATTTCTTCGCGTCTGATTCTGAGAAGAAGACAAGATAGACAGTTTCGATACTTTCATTTTGAGCGAGAAATTCAGCAATCGCTTTTGATGAAACTTTAGCGGCTTCGTGCTTTGGATAACTGAACGCACCCGTTGATATTGAAGGAAACGCCACGGTTCGCAAATCATTTGCCGAAGCTATGGCAAGAGAATTTTTGTAGCAATCGGCTAAAAGCCGCGCCTCTTCGCCGCCGTTCATTCCATAAATCGGACCGACCGTGTGAATGACGAATCGCGCCAGAAGATTTCCGCCGCCTGTCATAACCGCTTTGCCGGTCGGTAAGCCTTTGGGAAATTTGTCTTTTCTGATGCGGCGGCATTCTTCCAAAATAGCTTTGCCGCCGCGACTGTGAATCGCGCCGTCAACGACGCCGCCGCCGAGTAGTGTAGAATTCGCCGCGTTGACGACGGCATCGGTTTTTTCCGCGGTAATATCACCGAATTTGACGATAACGCGTCCGTTTAAGAAGTCTTTCATACTAGCGGTTCGACGCTGATTTCATCGAACATCGCCTGGCGTCGCAGCGTTTCGGCGAGCAAATCGGCTTTGCGGCGGTTAAGAATCTGCGGCGACGTACGGCAGGAAATCTCAAAAACGCCTTCGTCTATTTCCGCAATCTCCAATTCGCCGAGCGGAATGCCGCTGACGGCTTGAATCGTGTCGAAATTCTGGATGCGGAAATGTCCGGTCTGCTCGACAAAATCTTCGATAAAAGGATCGTGGAGCGCGTGTTTGGCTGCTTCGACGTTAAAATAATTTCCCTCGACAATCAGACAAAATTCAGTGTTTTTTTCCATTATTGGTATTTGAAAAAATCGAAATTGAGTTTTAATTATAGAGAATTTATCATTTTAAGCGGTTGAATTTCAATATATTTTTCAAGAATTTGCCGTCAACGTTCAGTGAGCGGTATTGTTTTCCGATTCGTGTATAGTTTAAAGTATTGGTTTTGACAAATTTTGGAATAGGAAAATAAATATAATGATAATCCCAGTTAAATGGAGCGACGAAGGTGTTTTAATGCTCGATCAGAGACTTTTGCCGACCGAGGAAAAGTGGCTGACATTGAAAAGTTTTACGGAAGTGGCGGACGGAATCCGCGATATGGTCGTGCGCGGCGCACCGGCAATCGGCGTGTCGGCGGCATACGGCATCGCGCTCGGCGTGAAAAATTTTGTCGGCACAAATGTCAATGATCTGTCGGAAGAATTTGAATATATCGCCGACGTAATGGGCAAAACGCGACCGACTGCCGTTAATCTCTTCTGGGCGATTGACCGGATGCGGCGCGTTTTCAATCAGGCGAAAGCGGACGGCAAATCAATTTCGGAAATCAAGCAGGTTTTGATAACAGACGCGAAAAGTATTCAGGAAGAAGACATCGAATCGCAGCGAATGATTGCCGAATACGGCGGCGCGTTATTGACCGATAATTCGACGGTTTTGACGCACTGTAACGCGGGCGCATTGGCGACCGGCGGCGTTTGGGGAACTGCGCTCGGTGTGATTCGCGGCGCGGTCAATCAGGGAAAATCGATTGCCGTTATCGCCGACGAAACGCGCCCGTATTTGCAGGGCGCACGTTTAACGGCGTGGGAATTATTGCAGGATAAAATTCCGGTTACGTTAATTACCGATAGTATGTCTGGACATTTGATGAGCAAAGGCAAAGTGCAGGCGGTCGTCGTCGGTTCGGACAGAATCGCGGCGAACGGCGATGTCGCCAATAAAATCGGCACGTATATGGTCGCCGTTCTCGCCCGACAGCATAATATTCCGTTTTACGTCGCCGCGCCGCTCTCGACCGTTGATTTGAATTGTCCGACGGGCGAAGAAATTCCGATTGAAGAACGCAACATCCGCGAAATCACGCACGTCAAGGACATTCAGCTCGCGCCCGAAGGCATTTCAGTCAGCAATTACGCCTTTGACGTCACGCCCAACGAATTCGTCACAGCGATCATCACCGAAAAAGGCGTGGCGCGTGCGCCTTACTCGGAAAGTTTGCGTAAGCAGTTTAGCGAATAAAATTGATTAAAATTACCCGAAAACCTGCGCGATGTAATGTGGATATTTTATTTCTCATTCATCGCGCGGGTTTTTTGTTTGAGAATGTAAAGTTAATTTGCCCGATGTAAAAACTTGTTGACTGTTAAAGCGAATAGTTCTAAAATTTAATTTGGCGAAAATCTTCGTCGTTCAAATAATCTACAATGCCTCCGACTTCGAAAAAAATCAGTTTAGTCTTTTTTGTCGTTATCACGCTTTTGCTGGTCGGCTTGGTTCCGTCTATCTTGACGGGCTGGTTTTTGTCGGATAAAACAGGACGCGAATTGCGCGCGTCTGAAAATCGCTATCAAACACAACTCGTGCAGGAAAAAGCCCGCCAGATTGAAATGTTCGGTCAGCGTTACGCGGATTTGGTCGGCGGTTACGCAAAAGCCCTCGAACTCTCCAATAATTTATCTGTGATGACTTCGCCGCACACCGAAGAAAAGCTCGGCGCGACGTTAAAAGAACATCCGAACCTGCTGGCTTTCTACGTCAAACCCGTCAAAGGCGAATCGCTGGCGGTTTTTCGCTCGGAAAACATCCGCAAAGATGAAATCGAAAATCTTTCGGCAAGCGCGCTGACTGACTTGGATAATAAAAAGATAAGTTTCAGCCAGCCGAGAAAGGTCAATTCAAGCGGCGACATTGTTTTGACAATTGCCGCGCCGGTTTTCATTAACAATGAAATTCAAGCGGCTGTCACAGCGATTATTTCACTCAGGGAAATGGCGCGGTTTATGACGGAAAGCAATCAGCAGAGCGAAGCTGAATTGTGGAAAGCCGGTCTGCCGATTGTCTTTGTCGTTGATGAAAACGGTCGCGCCCTTTTTCATCCTGACGCAGACGCGATGACGAGTCAGAAATCCCTGACCGATTTAAAAATCGTGCAGGAATGGCAGCAGTCGAGTCGGCAGATTCAATCCGCGCTCGTGCCGTTTACGGCTGCATTTGAGGGCGAACAGCGCGAAATGATCGGCGCGTATTCGACCGCTGATTTCGGCAGAGATTTTTCATTCGGCGTGATTGCGATGCAGGACGAAAACAAAGCACTCGCTTCGGTCGGTGAAATGCGGCGGCAAACCTGGTTGATAAGTTTGGTTTTCGCGCTCATCGCATTGCTCGTCGGCAGTATTTTTGCGCGAAAATTAACTTCGCCGCTTTTGAAATTAGTCGCCGCCGCCAAAAATATCGCCGCCGGCGATTTGTCGCACCGCGTCGAAACAAAAAACATCACTGAAATTGGAACTCTCGGCGAGACGTTTAATTTGATGAGCGATAAGCTCGAAGAACAAATCGCCAATCTCGCCCAAGCCGCAACGGACAATCGAGAACTTTTCGTCGGCACAGTCAAGGCTCTCGCCGCCGCGATTGACGGCAAAGATAAATACACGCGCGGGCATTCAGAGAGAGTTTCGCGCATCGCCGTCGCGATCGGTCAGCGTTTGGAAATGAACGACGATGAAGTCGAAACGCTCCGCATCAGCGCATTGCTCCACGATGTCGGCAAAATTGCGGTCAACGACCAGATTTTAAATAAACCGACCGCGCTGACCGACGATGAATTCGAGATAATGAAGACTCATCCGAAAGCGGGTTACAAAATTATGGCGCAAATTCCGGCGATGAAAAATTATTTGCCCGGAATTTATATGCACCACGAAATGATTAACGGCGCGGGTTATCCGCAGGGTTTGAAGGGCGATGAAATTCCGCTGCAGCCGCGCATTATTTCGGTTGCCGATACGTTTGACGCGATGACGATTGACCGACCGTATCAAAAAGGTTTTTCGATAGACGACACATTGAATCGAATTAAAAGTTTCGTCGGCACGCGCTATGACGGCAAAGTCGTCGAGGCTTTGGTGCAGGCTTGCGCCGAAGGACAAATCGGAGTCGGAACGGTTAAGCTGAAAAATTACCGCGCCGAAGAAACTGTCGCGCAATTATTAGCCGCCTGAAGCTGAACTTTAAAATTCAACCGAAACTCTTTTAAGAATCGCACGTTTGTTTGACGTGCGATTCTTTTTTATAATCAGAAGTTTGCAAACGGATAAAATAATCCGCAATTTGGAATCTTGAACCGAAATAATTTTATATGGCATTTTTTTGGCGAAGAAAAAAAGACGAAGACAAATTTTCAACCTCGATACTAGGCTTGGACAAGTCAATGGAAGAACTCAAAGCGCAGGAAGCAGCGGTCGAACGCGAGTTCGCCATCCGTTTCAGCAAGGCGATTGAGAAAACCAAGCATTCGATCAACAACAAAATTGACACGATTTTCGAGAATCGCAAGCAGATTGACGAAAAGTTTTTAGACGAACTCGAAGAAGCTCTAATTTCAACCGACATCGGCGTAGCGACGACTTTGCAGGTTTTAGACGCCGTTCGGCGCGGCGTATCGCGTCAGGAAATCAACGATTTGGACGCACTCAAAGCTGCGATGCAGAACGAACTTTTAACGATTATGCGCCAGACGGAAAAATCCGGCGTGGCGAGCGAACTGCAAGTTTCGACCGACATCAAACCGTATGTTTTAATGGTCGTCGGCGTCAACGGTGTCGGCAAAACGACGACTATCGGCAAACTCGCGCAGCGCATTAAAAATGAAGGCAACGACATCTTAATCTGCGCCGCCGACACTTTTCGAGCCGCCGCTTCTGAGCAGTTAGAAATCTGGTCACAGCGCGCCGGAGTTCCTTTAATCCAACAAAAACAGGGAACCGACCCGGCGGCAGTTTTGTTCGACGCGCTGAAAGCGGCGAAAGCCAGAAACGCCGACGTTTTAATCGTTGACACAGCCGGACGACTGCACAACAAATCGAATTTGATGGCAGAACTCGAAAAAATGAAACGCATCGCCGGACGCGAAGTCGAAGGCGCACCGCACGAAACTCTGCTCGTCATTGATGCCGTCACCGGACAAAACGGACTCGAACAAGCCCGCCAATTCCTCAAAGTCGCCGACGTGACCGGCATCGTCCTAACCAAGCTCGACGGCACGGCAAAAGGCGGCATCGCCGTCGCCATCTCCAAAGAATTAAATCTCCCGATCCGCTATGTCGGCATCGGCGAGCAGGTTGACGATTTAATGGTTTTCGACGCGGAAAGTTATGTGAACGGACTTTTTAATTAAGGAGTGATAAAGAAATGCAAACAATCGAAGCTATTTATCAAAACGGAATGTTCAAACCATTGAAACCAGTTTCCGAAAATATTTCGGAAGGTGAAACAGTGGAAATAACAATTAAGGAAAAAAGGCTTTCGCCTGATGAGATGCTGGAACTGGCAAGCCGTGTTTACGAAGGTTTGTCCGATGAAGACATAAACGAAATTGAAAAGATCGCGCTTGAGCGTTCTAATTTTTTCGGAGACAGAAAATTATGAGTTTTCCGCCAAAGGTGTTGGTTGACTCCGATGCGCTTTCGTTTTATTTCAAGAAATATCCGAAAGTTGTTGCGGAAGCGCAGGATTATTTGCGGCAACACCAGTTTTTTACATTTTCGGTTATTTCACGCTTTGAAATTCTGCGCGGAATGAAAGTTAGAAACGCGACCGCGCAGTTAAAATTTTTCGATCTCTTCTGCAGTCAAAACGAAATTATTGGGTTAAACGACAAAATAATTGTTCGCGCCGCCGACATCTACGCCGATTTATACAAACGCGGAGGTCTTGTCGGTGACGCAGATATATTGATTGCCGCCACTGCTCTGGAAAACAATTTGCCGGTTGTAACGAATAACGAATCGCATTTCAACCGAATTTCGGGTTTGCAGATTTTGAATTGGAATAAATAAAAGGTTGACGATTTAATGGTTTTCGACGCGGAAAGTTATGTGAACGGGTTGTTTAATTAAAAATGGAATTGATCGATTATTTGAATAAGGTAGAGAGCCGAGAGTCATTTATTTTATTCGTCAGAGAGTTAATAAATGATAGAGAAAATGCGCGAAAGTCCGAGATTGAGAATCCTGATAAAAATAAATACGGCGATGCCTCAGATTGGGAAAATTCAACTGTCGAACATTTTTTAGACGGAGCAGTTTCTTGGCTTGAGGATAGTGAAAGGAATAATCTTTCTTGGAAGTTGATGGCTGAATTTCTATATTGCGGAAAAATATACGAATAAATTGAACGATAACTTTTCAGAATTCGATATAAAAATGACGCGACGTGCTTTGGAACTCGCGTCTTTTGGCATCGGGCACGTTTCGCCAAGCCCTTTGGTCGGGTGTGTGATTGTCGCGGAAACGGGCGAGACGGTTGGCGAGGGAAGTTATATTTACGAAAATGTGACGCACGCCGAAGTTCTCGCGTTGAATCAGGCGGGCGAACGGGCAAAAGGTGCGACGGCTTATGTTTCGCTTGAGCCGCATTCTTATCAGGGACGAACGAAACCTTGCACCGAAGCGTTGATTAACGCCGGTATTAAACGAATTGTCTGTCCGGTTGAAGACCCGAATCCGAAAGTTTCTGGGAAAGGTTTCGCGCAGTTGAGAGCGAGCGGAATCGAAATCGTGACGGGCGTTTTGCGCGATGAAGCGGCGAAGCTAAACGAGAAATTCTGCGTCTGGCATCAGAAAAATCGCCCGTTCGTGCATTTGAAATTAGCGATGTCGCTCGACGGCAGAATTTCGCTGACGGATTCGGTTTCGACGACGCTTTCGAGCAAAAAATCGGCAATGAAAGTTCAAGATTTGCGCCACGAACACGACGCGATTTTAGTCGGCGGCAACACGGCGTTTGTGGATAATCCGTCGTTGACCGATAGAAGCGGAAAGCCGCGCCGCCGCAAATTAGCCAGAATCGTTCTTGATAATCGTTTGCGAATCCGGCTCGATTCGACGCTGGTGAAAACCGCGCAAGACGCGCCGACGATTGTGTTTTCGAATTCGGACGATACGGAAAAGATTGCGAAACTTGAAAACGAGGGCGTTGAGGTCGTGCGTTTGAATGCGAGAAATCTGCATCACGTTTTGAATGAATTTAAAAACGCGCGATTTGCAGAGCGTTCTGGTCGAAGGCGGAACTGAAATCGCGGGCGCGTTCGTTGACGCGAAACTCGTTGATAAATTAACTTTCATCGTCGCGCCCATCGTTATCGGCGGGCATTCTGCGCCGCTCGCCATCGGCGGACGCGGCGCGAATTCATTGGAAAACGCGATGCGTCTGCGCGATTTACAAGTTATCAAACACGGCACGGACTTTGAATTTACAGGCTATCCGCAATCAGATGCGGAAAAACAGGTGACAGTTACAGAAAAACAGGTGTCAGACGTAGAAAAACAGCAATCTGATGCAAAAACACAGTAGTCAGATGTAGAAAAACAGGTGTCAGATACAGAAACACACCTGACAGATGCAAAAACACAGTCATCAGATGGAGAAACACAACTGACGGACGGAGAAAAACAGATGACAGATGCAAAAAAACAACCGTCAGTCGCAGAAATACAACTGGTCGCTAAAGAAAAACAAGTAATCGCCGTGAAAAAATAATATCCGGTCAAATCACTTCGCTTTAAATTCGATTCATAATGAAGTACGACAAGCCAAAAACACCTTTTGCCAAAAAATCCTTCGGTCAGAACTTTCTCGTTGACGGAAATTACATCAATAAAATAATTGCTGCGCTCGATCCGCAAGCAGGCGAAATGATCATCGAAATCGGCGCGGGGCGCGGCGCGTTAACCGAAGATTTAATCGAATCGGGCGCGAATATTATCGCCATCGAACTCGAACGCGATATGATTGCCGTGCTTCGTGAGCAGTTCGGCAATAAAGAAAATTTGCAAATCGTTGAAAATGACGCGCTCAAGGTTGATTTCAGTGAATTTGTCAAAACGGACGAGCCAACTCAAAAAATCAAACTCATCGCCAATCTGCCGTATTACATTTCGACCGCGATTTTGCAGAAGTTAATTGAACAGCGCGATGTTTTTTCGGAAATGATTTTGATGTTTCAAAGCGAAGTCGTCGAGCGGATTACGGCAAAAATAGGAAATTCGGAGCGCGGATTTCTGACCGTTTTGACCGAAGCGTATCTAACGGCGGAAAAACTTTTCGACGTGCCGCCGACGGCGTTTCGACCGTCGCCGAAAGTCAACAGCGCGGTCGTCAGATTGGTGCCGAAAGCTGAAGTCGGAATAAGTGATGAAAAATTGTTTCGGGAAATCGTCAGCGCGTCGTTCGTGCAGAAGCGGAAAACGATTTTGAATAATTTGAAAAATGCGCCGCCTGCTTTGCTCGGAAAAATCGCCGATGTTAATCAACTTTTAGACGGTTGCAGCATCGAACCGAAACGCCGCGCCGAGACTTTGACGATTGAAGAATGGAAATGTCTTTGCAATTTATTAGCCGGGCGATAAAGAGTAATTCCCGCGAAGGGGCAAAGGGGCAAAGAAATCAATATAAAAATCTTTGCCCCTTTGTGCCTTTGCGGGATTATTTTTCGGTTGTTTCACGTTTCGGAAAAATCAGCGACGCGATAATCGAAAGAGCGATTGTTCCTAAAATCACGCCCAAACTCCACGTTATCGGAAAATGTCCGTCATACATCGGATTAAGCCAGACCATTTTTAAGCCGACGAAGACTAAAACTATCGCCAGACCGTATTTCAGCAAGTGAAATTTATCAATCACGCCGGCGAGCATAAAATACATCGAGCGCAAGCCCATAATGGCGAAAATGTTTGAGGTAAATACGATTAAAGGTTCTTTGGTGATCGAGAAAATCGCCGGAACGCTGTCCACGGCGAAGATTATATCGGTCGCTTCGAGAAATAAAAGCGCGATAAAAAGCGGCGTGGCGTGCATTATGCCGTTTTCTTTGACGAAAAAGTTTTTGCCGTCAATCGTGTGCGAAACGGGCATAAAGCGTTTGAAGGTTTTAATGAGAAAATTCTTTTCCGGTTCGATTTCTTCCGAACTGGTAAAAAACATTTTGATTCCGGTGAGAATCAGAAACGCGCCGAAAATGTAGATTACCCAATGAAATGACAGCAGTGCCGAACCGAGCGCGATGAAGATCGCGCGGAAAATTAACGCGCCCAAAATACCGTAAAACAAAACGCGGTGTTTGTATTTCGCAGGAATGCCGAAATAGCTGAAAACCAGCACGAAGATGAAGATATTGTCTATCGAAAGCGAGTATTCGAGAACATAGCCGGTTAAGAATTCGAGCGCGAACTGCTGTCCGATGTCAGCGCCGAATTTCGACGATGCGTAGTAATAAAATCCGGCGTTAAAAATCAGCGCGAGGATGACCCAAATAATGCTCCACGTCGTCGCTTCCTTAAACGAAACGACATGCGCCTTCTTATTAAACACGCCCAAATCGAGCGCGAGCATTGCAAAAACAAAAATCAAAAATCCGCCGTAAAACCACCAGTATTCGGCAAAGGGAAATAAGCTCATCTGTAAACTCCTTTTAACTTTTTACCGCTAAAAAGGAAAAACCTTTCGCGGCAATATAAAAATTGCGTCGCAAAAGGTCTTGATATTTACTTTATCGAGCCGAACCGTTTGACTAAAACGATTGTACTGACGACTTCGACAAACCCGTTTCGGGCTATCTACTCCCCTTATAAATTGTCCATTTCAGATTACCAGATATTTTAACGCTTAGTCAAGAAATTCAAATGCTTCAATAAGCGCGAAATTTATTTCTATGTTAAACTCAAGGGTTAATTTATACTGATAAAGGGTTAAATATAATAGTGAAAAAGATAGAGATAATACCGCTCGGCGGAATCGGCGAATTTGGAATGAATTGTATGGGCATTCGCTACGGCGACGAGATGATAATCGTTGATGCGGGAATGGGTTTTCCGGAAGAAACGCCGTACGGAGTTGATATTTCGATTCCGAATTTCGATTTCCTCGACCAATATGCCGACGATTTGACCGCGCTGATTTTAACGCACGGACACGAAGATCATATCGGCGCACTGCCGTATTTTCTGAAAAAATTCAATCTGCCGGTTTATGCGTCGCGCTTTACGCTCGCGCTTGCCGACAAGCGTTTAAGCGAACACCGAATGATGGACGATGTTCTTCTGCACCGCGTCGAAGCCAACGAAGTCTCGAAAATCGGCAACTTTGAAATCGAATATATCCACGCGTCGCATTCGCTGATTGACTGTTTTTCGCTGGCGATCAAAACGCCGGTCGGCACGATTATTCACACGGGCGATTATAAAATTGACGACACGCCCGTGATCGGCAAACCATACGATTTGAAAACACTGAAACGCTACGGCGACGAAGGCGTTTTAGCTTTGTTGGGCGATTCGACCAATGCGACCGTTGCGGGCAGAACGCCGTCGGAACGCGAAGTTATTCCGGCGTTTGAGGAAATTTTCGCGGCCGCCGAAGGCAGAATTATCGTTTCGACGTTTTCTTCGTCGCTGCATCGCCTGCAAGTCGTTTTCGATGTCGCGCACGCTTACGACCGCCACGTCTGCGTGCTTGGGCGTTCGATGATGAAAAATGTAGAAATCGCTTCAGGGTTGGGTTTGCTGAAAATTCCGCATAATACGCTGGTCGAACTCGGCGAATCGCGCTCGCTTGATGCCGACCAAATCTGTTATCTAGTCACCGGCTCGCAGGGCGAATCACGCGCCGCTCTGTGGAATATGGCGAGTTCGTCATATAAAGGTTTGGCGATTGAAAAAGGCGACACGGTTGTTTTATCGGCGCGAATTATTCCCGGCAACGACCGCGCCATTTCGCGGCTGATCGGGCAGATTTACAAACACGGCGGCAACATTATCGAAGAAAAACGCCGCCTGATTCACGTTTCCGGTCACGCTTCGCAGGAAGACATCAAGATAATGGTCGAAACGGCGAAACCCAAATACGTCGTCCCGATTCACGGCGAATACCGAATGCTTTTCCGGCACAAGGAATATATTAAAAATCATATCGAAGGCTACACCGACGACAACGTGATTTTGATCGAGAACGGCGACATTTTGGAATTTACCGAAAACTCGGCAACCGTCGTCGAGCATAACGATGTCGGGAAATCGTTTATTGACGAAGGCGCGAGCGAAGAAATTGATTACGAAATCGTCCGCGAACGCAAAAAACTCGGTTTCAGCGGTTTGATCACGCTTGTCGTCGCTGTTGACAAGGATACGAAAAAACTCAAAGGCGAACCGCAAATCACCGTGCAGGGCGTTGCCGGAATCAATCCGCTCAACGGACTTCTGCAAAACGCCCGCAATTCAATCGCCGAAGTCGTGGCGGCGACCAAACGCGAAAAATTTCAGGACAAAAATTTTATGGCGGAAACGCTTCGCATCCATCTCAAACGAATGATTCAGCAGGAAACCGGCACCAAACCCGTAATTGTTTCCACGGTTGTTGAAGTTTAAGCTAGTTTTTTGCTGTCTGTTTATACAAAAATGAATCCGATTGAATCGTTCTTGATGAACAATAAACAAACCTTTAGTGCCGCCGAGATTTTGCGGCAGACACGCGTCGAAATCGCGCCGGAAACGTTTTTTTTAGTCGCTCTACCGCATCAGGATTGGCTAAAACTGTTGGAAAACCCGGAACTCAGCCCCAGAATGTCCGCGCCGTTTATGATTTTCCGCGATAAATGGGAAGTCACTTTGCTGCTCGACGAAATTGATTTCGGAACCGTTCGGCACGCCGTCCGCGAAGCGAAAACCGAAGGGAACTTTCGCCTTTTGAGTTTCGACACCGAACTCGATTTCAACGTCGTCGGATTTCTGGCGGAAGTCACGAAAATATTAGCCGAAGCAGAAATTTCCATTGTCGCGCTGTCGGCATTTTCACGCGACCATATTTTGATAAAACAGATGGATTTGGCAAAAGCTTTAAAGGTTTTGGGGGAATATGTTGCTGAACTATGTTAAAGATAATGGAATATTTTATTGCAAATGATGACGAAATTTCAAATTCCAAATCTTGGAACGATATTTTTGATTTGATTTTACAATACGAAAATTTTCCAAGTTCAGATGGTTT
This sequence comes from Pyrinomonadaceae bacterium, assembly GCA_963761145.1. GTDB lineage: Bacteria > Acidobacteriota > Blastocatellia > Pyrinomonadales > Pyrinomonadaceae. The sequence goes on along the minus strand of CAVXFU010000001.1, from coordinate 143,778 downwards.
TGAATTATTCTCATCATTGTCTAGGGTATTTTTCCAAAACGAAGTTTGTATTCCTGCGCAAATTCCCGTAACAATTCATAAAATTTATGCTGATGGTTTTGAAATTTATAAATATGATCAAGATTTTATCAATAAGATAAGTGTTTACAGTCATGAAGAAATTGATTCTTTAGCTTTTCTTTGGAGAGAAGATAAATATTGGAAAGCCAAAAATTATGAAGGGATGGGAATTTGGGTTTTTTTGTATAAGTTAAATTCCCTGTGCCAGTTTGCAGTAAAAGAGAACAAGCGATTGTATGTTTTAGAAGAAAAACGTGAGCAATTTTTGGAGGGATAAAATTATATTTCTGACCGGCGCGTCGAGCGGCATCGGCGAAGCGTTGGCGTTGGCGATGGCGCAACGCGGCGCGACGCTCGGACTCGTGGCGCGGCGTGAAGAATTGTTAAAAGACCTCGCCGCCAAATGCGAAAAAGTCGGCGGCAAAGCGAGATATTTTGCGGCGGACGTGACCGATGCCAATTCCATATCCGAAGCCGTTAAAATGTTGAGAAATGAGTTTGGCAAAATTGATATTTTAATTGCCAATGCCGGAGTCGGCGGAAATAATTCCGAGACGAGAAATTTTGAACCCGAAGCCGTCGCTAAAGTCATCAACATCAATTTGCTTGGCGCGGTTAACGCCGTCGCCGCCGTTCTGCCGCCGATGCTGGAACGCAAAAGCGGACAGTTAGTCGCCGTTTCGAGTCTCGCGGGATTTCGCGGATTGCCGAAATCAGCCGCGTATTCGGCGAGCAAAGCCGGAATGACCGCGTTTTTTGAAAGCGTGCGGCTCGATGTTCAACACAAAGGCGTGGCGGTGACAATCATTCAGCCGGGCTTTATCAAAACGCCTTTGACTTCGGGCAGAGCGAGCAGTATGCCGTTTTTGATGGAACTCGAAGACTCGATTCCGCTTTTTCTTGACGCGATTGAGCGACAGAAAAAATTCGCCGCGTTTCCATGGCAGCTTGCAACCTTGGTGCGTGCCGGACGAATATTTCCCGCGTGGCTTTACGACAGAATTGCCGGACGCGCGAATTTCAGAGAATAAAAGCCAATTTATTACTGAACGACAATCTACGCCGCCTGCAAATTCACCGAACTGCCGCCCATAATTTGAAATGTTTCGGGCTCAACAACGCGTTTCATTTCCCGCTTGTAAAAAGCAAGTTGGTTGTTTCCGAAAAAACTAATTCTGATTTAGACAAAATAATTGATCGTACTGCTCGACGCAGAGGCGCAGAAAATGACAGCAAGTGGAAAATGATCCTGTCAAAATGAAGAATTAATTTTACGGTTAATCATTCCGTGCGGTGCATCAATCATTGACGCGCCGCACATCGAAAAATTGGTTTTTATGCCGCCGATGGGTTGAGACCGTTTAAACGGTTTCGGGTGATTGATTGACAAAGAATAACCTTTTTCAAAATGTGAAGAAATATCAACACCTCCCGAAGGCTTTGTTGCATAACATTCCGGAAGTTGGGAAAATCACGGTTATTATGACTGAAAAAATTCGCTGGGGCGTGCTGGGCGCGGCAAATATCGCGGTTAAAAAAGTGATTCCGGCTATGCAGACGGGAGATTTCTGTGAAGTTGCGGCGATTGCTTCGAGAGATTTGGTAAAAGCGAAAAGAGCCGCCGATCAATTAAACATTCCAAAATTTTACGGCTCTTACGAAGAACTGCTCGCCGACGCGGAAATTGACGCGATTTATAACCCGTTGCCAAACGATTTGCACGTCGAGTGGACAATCAAAGCCGCTGAAGCAGGGAAGCACGTTTTGTGCGAAAAGCCGATTGCGATAACGGCGAACGAAGCGCGAAAATTAATCGAAGCGCGGAACCGAACGGGCGTGAAAATTCAGGAAGCTTTTATGGTGCGGACGCATCCGCAATGGCTCGCGGTGCGCGAATTAATTGAGCAAAAAAGAATCGGAAAAGTAAATGCCGTTACAGGATTTTTCAGTTATTTTAATGCTGACGCGGCGAATGTTCGCAACAAACCGGAAAACGGCGGCGGCGCGCTGTTGGACATCGGCTGTTATTGCGTGAATCTTTCACGGTTTATTTTTGAAACTGAGCCGCAGAAAGTTGCGGGTTTAATCGCCAGAGATGAAGAAACGAAAATTGATAAACTGACTTCGGCGATGCTTGATTTTCCAAACGGACAGGCGACGTTTACCTGTTCAACCCGGCTTGTGCCGTTTCAAAGAATCCAAGTTTTCGGGGACCAAGGTCGACTTGAAATCGAAATTCCGGTTAACATTCCGGTTGATTCTCCAACGCGAATCTTCGTTGATGACGGTTCGGATTTAGACGGCGGAAACATTGAAACAATCAGCATTCCCGCCGCCAATCAATATACGATTCAAGGGGATTTATTTTCGCGAGCGATTCTGTTAAAAACGGAGCCGCCGATTTCACTCGAAGATTCGGTGAAAAATATGGCAGTTATCGAAGCCGTCTTTCGCGCCGCCGAATCGGGAAAGTGGGAAGTTCCTGCCAGAATTTGAAGGGAAATTGTGTAAATAAAATTTATGCCGAAAATGTACTGCGCCATTATTACCACGTAATCTTAACTTTTGTAAATTCGCACGCTATCAGCCGAAACTCTCATCAAAGGGCGAGGACGTTTAATTGAAAGTCAAAGAAAATCAGCGAAAATATTTTTGTCGTTAACACAATTTATTCCGCGCTCGGAAAATTAAAAATCCTGAATGCCTGGTGGGAATGGGACGGCGGTTTTGTTATGTTTGAAAAAGGGACGACGCGCATTGCGCCGTGTATGCATAAAGCGATTGATTTGTTCGGCGCGAAAAATTGCGCGGTGTTTTAAATAAAAATATGAGTTTCATCAAATACTTGTTTGTTATCGCACTTTTTTTGTCGGCAGCGATGATAATTTCGGCGCAGGATTTGCAGACGGCGCGGCGTAATCTGATGCCCGTTCCGGCAAATGTGAGCTGGAAAAGCGGCAAATTGCCCGTTTCTAAAATATTTTCGGTCGCCGTTGCCGGAAAAACCGACGAGCGTTTAAAAGATTATATTTCCCGCGTGATGCGTCGTTTGGAAGGTCGCACGATTTTAGAATTGCCGCGTGATTTGTCAAGCGATGCGGCGAACGCGCAGCTTTTAATCGAAACGAATTCGACAGGAAATGCGATTCCGAAACTCGGCGACGACGAATCTTATAATCTGGAAATTTCGGAAAAACAGGCGAAAGTCACAGCAAACAATACGGTCGGCGCGATGCGCGGACTCGAAACTTTTCTGCAATTATTGGAATCTGACAAAGATGGATTTTATTTTCCCGCTGTTTCGATCAACGATAAACCGCGTTTCGCGTGGCGCGGTTTGATGATTGATTCGGCGCGTCATTTTATGCCGATGGAAGTTTTGCGCCGCGACTTGGACGCGATGGCGGCGGTGAAATTAAATGTTCTGCACTGGCATTTGACCGAAGATCAGGGTTTTCGCGTCGAAACAAAGAAATTTCCCGAACTTTACCGGCAAGGTTCGGACGGAAATTTCTACACGCAGGAACAAATCCGCGAAATTATTAAATATGCGGCTGATCGCGGAATTCGCGTGATGCCCGAATTCGATATGCCCGGACACGCGACGGCGTGGCTCGTTTCGCATCCGGAAATCGGCAGCGGTGCGCCCGGTCAAACATATAAAATCGAACGCAAACCGGGAATTTTCGATCCGACACTCGACCCGACGAACGAGAAAACCTACAAAATTTTAGAAGTCTTTTTCAAGGAAATGTCCGAGCTTTTCCCCGACGCTTATCTGCACATCGGCGGCGACGAAAACGCGGGCAAGCAGTGGAAAGCAAACGAGCGAATTCAAGCATTTATGCAGAAAAACAGTTTGAAAACGCAGGACGATTTACAGCAGTATTTCAACAGGCGAATCTTAAAATTCATTGAAAAAAACGGCAAGATTATGATGGGCTGGGACGAGATTTTTCAGCCGGACATTCCGAAAAACATCGTCATTCAATCGTGGCGCGGTCAGGAATCACTCGCTAAAGTCGCCAAACAGGGCAATCAGGGGATTTTGTCGAACGGTTACTATATTGACCTTATGTTTCCCGCGGCGCAGCATTACGTCGTTGATCCTTTGCCCGCCGACACCACTTTGACGGCGGAAGAACAGAAGCGAATTCTCGGCGGCGAAGCGACGATGTGGAGCGAATGGGTTTCGCCCGAAACGATTGATTCGCGCATCTGGTCGCGCACCGCCGCGATTGCGGAAAGATTTTGGTCGCCGCGTGAAGTCAATCAAACTGATGATATGTATCGGCGGCTCGCGGTGATTGATTCACAGCTTGAAGAACTCGGCTTGACGCATCGCAAAAATCAGGCGATGCTGCTGCGCCGTTTGGCGAATAATCAGGATATTTCCGCACTGCAAACTTTGGTTTCCGTCATCGAGCCGGTCAAAGGTTACAATCGTTATCAACAGCGCAAGCAAACGATGCTGTCGCCGCTGACCGGATTGGTTGACGCGGCGCAGGCGGACGCGCCGAACGCCCGAATTTTTAATCGAATGGTCAACGAAATCATCGCTGGTAATTCGCCTGATAAAGCGGAAAAAATCCGCGCAATGCTGAATGAATGGAACGACGCACAAATAAAACTCGTGCCGCTGACGGAAAATTCGGCGGCGTTATTTGAAGCTAAACCGCTCGTCGAAAATTGGAAACATTTAAACGCCATCGGTTTGGAAGCGGTTGCATATTTAGAGAAAAACAGCGCGCCGAGTGCCGATTGGCGTGAAGCGCAATTGAAAAAGCTCGGCGAAATCGGCAAGCCGAAAGCCGCGCTCGAATTTGCCTATTTTTCGGGAATGAAAACTGTTGGTCGTAGCGGCGGCGGAAATGCAGAATCTGAAAAACTTATCGCCAACGGAACGACGCGAACGCATACAGAAATTTGGCGTTTCCGAAATTATTACCGAAAAAGTAAAGGCATTTTAAAATTAGTTCAGTATAAATTGATTTGCTGGAAATAATGAATAAAGTCATTGCCGGAATAGACATCGGCGGAACGAAAATTGCGGTCGCGCTCGAAGATTTGAGCGGTGAAAAAATTGCCGTGCGCCATTTACCGACGCGTGTGGAATTGGGCGCAGACGCGATTATTGAAACGATTTTTCAGGCAATTGGCGGAAATGTTCGAAGAAAACCGCGCAGAATTAATTGCCATCGGCATCGGTTGCCCGTCGCCGCTCGACATCGAAAATGGTTTGGTGATGTCGCCCTCAAATTTGCGGGATTGGGACAATTTTCCAATTGTTAAACTTTTTTCAAGAGCGTTTCAATGTTCCCGTCGTCCTTCGACAATGACGCGAACACGGCGGCACTCGGCGAATATGTTTACGGAGCGGGTCGCGGCTACAAAAACATCGTTTATGTGACGGTTTCAACCGGAATCGGCGGCGGGATTATTCTGAACGGCGAAGATCTTTGCATGGTGTCGCGGCAAGCGCGGGCGAACTCGGACATACGATTGTCCAACCAGACGGCATACCGTGTCAATGCGGCTCAATCGGCTGTCTCGAAACGATTTGCGCCGGTGTTCATATCGCACGCCGGGCGCAGTGAAAGATTAGCAGCGGCGAGAATCGAGTTTGATGAGTGAAATGATTTCCGACATCAATGAAGTTTCGGCAAAAACGGTTCGTCGAAGCCGTTCGCCGAAACGATAAACTAGCAATTGAGATTTGGGATGAAACATGCCGGTTTCTCGCCATCGGCATCGGAAACGTTATCACAATTCTCGCGCCCGAAGCGGTGATTATCGGCGGCGGCGTGGCGACGGCAGCGGGCGATCTGCTCTTTGTGCCGCTTCGACAACTTTTACCTGAATACGTTTCGATGATTCCGGCGAATAAAATTAATATTTTGCCCGCCGAACTCGGAAATGAAAGCGGCGTTTGCGGCGCGTTGGTGCTGGCGAAAAAGGCGTATTCAAATGTTTATGGAAAAATTTGCACGTCTGATAAAAAAATAAATTCGACGCGGCGCGATTTTTTGAAAATCGCTGCCGCCGGGACTTCGTGTTTGACATTTGCCGATTCGATTTTCGGTCAAATATCGAGCGAAAAAAAATATAAAGGAAATGCTTGTTTACATCGGAACTTACACTTCGGGCAAAAGTAAAAGCGAGGGAATTTATATTTATAAATTAAATCTCGATTCGGGCGCATTAAAACCGTATAAAACGGTGAAAAATGTCGTCGAACCGTCATATCTGACGATTGATAAAAAACGAAAATATCTTTACGCCGTCAATGAAACCGAAAACTACGAAGGCAAAAAAAGCGGCGCGGTCAGCGCGTTTGCGATTGATCAAAAAACGGGCGATTTGACGTTTTTGAATAAACAGCCGAGTTTGGGCGGCGCGCCGTGTTATATTACGGTTTCGGAAAATGAAAAATTCGTTTTGGTCGCCAATTATCTCGGCGGAAATGTGGCAGTTTTCCCGTTGAACCAGGACGGAAAACTCGGCGCGTCAGTTGATTTGAAACAAAACAGCGGAACGGGACCGAACAAAGATCGGCAGGAAGCGGCGCACGCGCATTCGATTAATCTCGACGAAAAAAATCGATTTCGCGTATCGTGTGCGATTTGGGCGTTGATAAAATTTTTATTTACGAATTTGAAAAAAAAACCGGCAAATTAAAACCGAATCCGAACAAGCATTTTTTCAAGCAAAAGCCGGGCGCAGGTCCGCGTCATTTCGCCTTTCACCCGAACGGAAAATTCGCCTTTGTCATCAACGAACTCGATTCGAGCGTCACCTCGCTCGATTTCGACGCAAAAAGCGGAACGCTCAAGGAAATTCAAACCGTTTCGACTTTGCCTGCCGACTTTCAAAGGCACGAATAACACGTGCGCCGATCTTCATAGTTTCGCCGAACGGAAAATTTCTTTACGGCTCGAATCGCGGACACGACAGCATCGCGTCTTTCAAAATTGACGAAAAAACGGGAAAACTCGAATTCATCGAACATACTTCAACGCGGCGGAAAAACGCCGCGCAATTTTGTGATTGAACCGAACGGCAAATTTCTGCTCGCGGCAAATCAAAATTCCGATTCGATCGTTGTTTTTCGCATTGACGAAAAAACCGGAAAACTTACTGCCGACCGGAAACACGGCGCAGGTTCCGTCGCCGGTTTGTTTGAAATTGATTCCCGATTTTTCGACTTAGCATTTCAAAAGCGGGGTGTCCCGATGATTAAGGTTGTGTGGTTATTCCTAAGCCTGAGTTTTCTTATGATTGAGCAGAGGAACGCACTGACAGGCGCCTTATTGTAAAAACGTTTTGAAATCGGGAAATTAAGTTTAAGGAAATTTCATTTACCAAATTTGAAATAAACGATGAAATCTCGAATATAAAAAACGGTTTAAAATTTCCCTTTTGTCCGACAAACTAGTGCGGGACGTTCAATTTTGAGATTTCACAGTAGGGTTTTTTCAGGAAAATTATTTTAATCTGCTTTCGGGAAAGCCGGTTGAGATCGAATTTCGTATCGGGCAAAAATGAATGCAGACGAGTTCCTTTAACGGCTAAAAAATCGCTCGCCGTTGGATGCTTTTCAGTGAAAATTTGCTATTGTAAACAGAATATAAAAACATAACCTTATGTATAAAAAAATCGGAATATTAACGGGCGGCGGCGATGCGCCAGGATTAAATGCGGTAATTCGCGCGGTGGTGAGAACCGGAGTCAGGCAATACGGAATGCAGGTCGTCGGCATCGAAAACAGCTTTGAAGGATTGCTTGACGAAAAGATGATTCGTGAAATGAAAACATCGGATGTCATCGGATTATTGCCGCGCGGCGGAACTATTCTCGGAACGTGCAACACCGGAAATTTCTGTCGTTATTCGGACGACAGGCGAAGTGCTTTATCCGCCGGAACCGTTTGAGCAATCGCTTGAAAATTTGAAGCGGTTTGGTATCGAAGCCCTCGTCGTGCTTGGCGGTGAAGGAACTCTGGGCATCGCCGAGCAATTTCATAAGCGCGGTTTTCCTGTTGTCGGCGTGCCGAAAACGATTGACAACGATTTAGGCGGCGACCGAGTTGACGTTCGGCTTTATGACGGCGATTGATATTGCGACCGAAGCCCTCGACCGTCTGCACACGACCGCCGAATCGCATAATCGCGTAATGATTCTGGAAGTGATGGGCAGAAACACGGGCTGGATCGCGCTTCACGCCGGGTTGACCGGAAGCGCGGACGTGATTTTGATTCCTGAAATTCCGTTTGTGATGGATAAAGTTATCGAAGCGGTCAAAGCGCGTGAAGCGAGCGGTTCGCGGTTTACCAATATCGTTGTTGCCGAAGGCGCGAGCGAACTCGGCGGCGAGGAAATTTATCTGGAAAGCGGAACTTCTTCAAAAGCAAAACGGCTCGGCGGCATCGGCGAATATTTGCGGCTGCAAATTGAGGAAGCGACCGGCAAAGAAGCGCGAACGGTTGTTCTCGGACATTTACAGCGCGGCGGAAGTCCGAATTCATTTGATCGAATGCTGGCGACAAATTTCGGCTCGGTTGCCGTTCATTCGCTTGCTGAAGGCGAACGCGGCAGAATGGTCGCTCTCAAATCATCCGTCGTCGTTACCGTTCCGCTTGAAGAAGCTATCGTCAATGTCAAAAAAGTTACACTCGAAGGACAGTTGGTGCGAACGGCGCGCGACATCGGAATTTCATTCGGCGCGGCGAACGAACCGAATTATATTGTATAAAGAATAAAGCTCTGAAAAGTTTTTAAAGGTAATTTCAGCGGTTGGTTCTAGACAACTGACTATCTCAAACTGTTAACGGTCGAATGATTTTACGGGTTCTTTGAAAAGATCAGGCAGCTTGCAGCAAAGTAAACGGTTGCCGTTGAAATTACGGAACTGCAATCTTGCAAACTGTGCTTTACTCATAGACGGATTGAAATATACTTGAAATAGTTTTGAGAATATTAACATTATCCGGCAATCGAGAATATGGTGAGACGAATAAACCTGAAAAGCGCAAACGTAGCCCGTTCGAGTTACGATTTGCGATATTAACCGTTAAGTCATACTAAATCATATAAGCGAGAAAAAGTCCGATTTTTGCAGGCAGAAGTTGCCCGAGTCACTGTTCTCAAGCGATCATCTGATTCCGCTGATCGTCGAAGAACTGAAAAGCCCCGGTCTGATCAAAGAAGTGGAAGGCGAATCTTCGGGCGGACGATCGCCGCAGTTATTGTCTTTACGAACGGCGCACGCCATCGCGGTCGGTGTTGATTTCGGAAAGAAAAGAACGATTGTTGCGGCAATTAATTTAGCCGGACGAATTCTCGATGAGGAAGAATTTCCGATTGATAATGATTTTGAAAAAACGATTAGACGAATTATCATAGCGGTCAAGTATTTAATAAATAAAAACGGCGGTTCGATAGAAGGCATCGGTGTCAGCCTTCCCGCACTGGTCGAACCAAACAGCGGAAAGGTTTTGCTTGTGCCGCATCTTGAGTGGCACGAACCGGCATTTGCGGAACGTTTAAATATCGCCACCGGTTTGACCGTAAAAATTGATAATGATGCCAACGCCGTCGGGCTCGCCCAACTCTGGATCGGTCGCCCGGAAGTAACGGCGGTGTGTGATTTTATTCTCGTCCTGATCGAAAACAGCATCGGTACCGTAATCGTTTTCGACGGGCAGATTTATCGCAGCAAAGGTGAAATTGCCGGAGAGTTCGGGCATAGGATAATCGGCAGCGGCGCACCTGTCGCCTGTGCCGCCGGAAAATATAATTGCTGGGAAACTTTCGCGTCCGAACGTTCCGCCGGCAGACGCAGAAAATTTTTATAGTTCAAAAAAGAGGCACAGAAAAATTTTTGACTACATCGAATGAAACGAAATCTCCGATTTTGGAGATGAAAAATATCACCAAAGAATTTCCGGGCGTAAAAGCTTTGGACGGCGTGACTTTTGATTTGTTCGCGGGAGAATTTCATTCGCTGGTCGGGGAAAACGGCGCGGGAAAATCTACTTTGATGAAGATTTTGTCGGGCGTTTATCCGTCGGGAACTTACGGCGGCGACATTGTTGTCGAAGGAAACATTAAGCAATTCAAAAACGTACGCGACGCGGAAAATGCCAAAATCGCCATTATCTTTCAGGAACTTTCGCTCGTCAAAGAATTAACCGTCGGCGAGAACATTTTTCTCGGTAAAGAGCCTTCAAAATTCGGCATAATTAATTGGACGGAACTTTATACGCGGGCGGGAAAATTGCTTCAGGATTTGAATTTGCCGATAAACCCGAAAACTTTGGTCGGCAGTCTCGGTATCGGTTCGCAGCAATTAGTGGAAATCGCCAAAGCGCTATCGCAGAACGCGAAAATTCTGGTTCTCGATGAACCGACTGCCGCGCTGACCGAATCGGAAGTCGAAACTCTGTTTGATATTTTGAGAAAATTGAAAGCTCGCGGCGTGGGAATGATTTACATTTCACACAAACTCGGCGAAGTTTTCGAAATGAGCGACCGCATTACGGTTTTGCGCGACGGGCAAACGGTCGGCACGCAGGATGCGAAGGATTTGACGGTGGAAAAAGTCATCTCAAAAATGGTCGGGCGCGAAGTCGGCGATATTTTTCCGCAGTCGGCGCACGATTTCGGCGAAACGGTTTTGGAAGTCAAAAATCTCACGGCATTTGATGCGGAAACGAATAAAAAATTGGTTGACAATCTTTCATTCAGCGTCAAACGCGGCGAGGTTTTGGGTATCGCCGGTTTAATGGGCGCGGGGCGCAGCGAGCTTTTAATGACAATTTTCGGAGCGCATCTCGGCAGAACATCCGGCGAAATTTACGTTGCAGGCAAATTGGTTTCGATAAATTCACCGGCGGATGCGATTGAAAACGGCATCGGTTTCGTCACCGAAGACCGCAAGCGTTTCGGGTTGATTTTAGAACAGACGATACTCGACAATATGACGCTCGCCGGTTTGAAACAAATCAGCGGAGCATTTATTACCAATCGCACGCGCGAAAGAATTGCGGCGCAAAAATCAATGAAGGATTTGCGCGTCAAAGCCAATTCGCCTTTGACCATTGCGGGAACACTTTCGGGCGGCAACCAGCAAAAAGTCGTGCTTGGTAAATGGCTTTTGACCAATCCGAAAATTCTTTTTTTGGACGAACCGACGCGCGGCATTGATGTCGGTGCGAAACAGGAAATTTACGCAAACATCAACGCGCTCGCCAAGCAAGGATTGGCAATCGTGATGGTTTCCAGCGAACTGCCTGAAGTTTTGGGTTTGTCGGATCGAGTTTTGGTTTTGCACGAAGGACACTTGACAGGCGAATTTACGCGCAGCGAAGCCTCGGCGGAACGCGTAATGTCTGCGGCAACAGGAAATAATTAATTTTTCAGCGAAAAAAGGAAAATCAAAATGGCGGAACAAATAATCGAATCAAAAGTAAAATTTCAAACTTCTTCGCTGCGCGCCTACTCGATGATCGCCGCGCTCGCTCTGATTTGGATTTATTTTCACTGGGCGACCGGCTCGATTTTTTTAACGCCGCGCAATTTGTCGAATTTGATGCTGCAAACTTCCGTGACGGGAATTATCGCCGTTGGAATGTTGATGGTTATCGTCGCCGGACAAATTGATTTGTCGGTCGGTTCGGTTTTAGGTTTCGCGGGCGGCATCGCGGCGATTGGATTGACAAATTGATCATTACGGACTTTTGCCTTCGATAATTCTGGCAATCGTCGTCGCTGTCGCCATCGGCGTTTTTCACGGAGTTTTAACGGCTTACGCGAATATTCCGGCGTTTATCGTCACGCTCGGCGGACTGCTCGCGTGGCGCGGCGCGGTTAAAGCGATCACGCAAAAGCGAAACAATCCCGATTGCCGATCGCGATTTTAAATCAATCGGGCAAAGTTATGTCGCGCCGAATATCGGCTGGATTTTAGCTGCCATTGCGATTCTATTTGTTTTGGGAGTTGCGTTTCGACGCGCTCAAACACAAAAAACTTACGGACTCGGCGAAGCAAATCTACGGCAGCGAACTCGCCAAAACAATTTTGCCAATCGGCGGAATCATCAGGTTTATTTATTTGATGAATTCCTACTTAGGCATTCCGATTCCGGTTTTAATTTTGCTGGCCGTCGCTTTGATCGGAGTTTTTATTACAAATTTCACGACTTTCGGACGCTATCTGTATGCCATCGGCGGCAATGCGGATGCGGCAAGACTTTCGGGAATCAACACGAAGCGCAACATTCTGAAGGTTTACGCGATTCTCGGAGCTCTGACCGGCGTGGCGGCATTAATTTTCACGGCGCGGGTCGGTTCGGCTTCGCCGGATGCGGGAACTTTAAAGGAACTCGACGCGATTGCGGCGTGCGTTATCGGCGGCGCGAGCTCTGATGGGCGGGCGCGGCACGATTTTCGGCGCGTGTTTGGGCGCGTTGATTATGGCGAGCCTCGATAACGGAATGTCGCTTTTGAACGTCAAGGACTTTATGCAGGATATTATCAAAGGTTCGATTCTCGTTGCCGCGGTCGGCGTTGATATGCTCGGCAAAAAATCGTGACAAAGTTTAGAATTTAAGGAGATAATTTTGATGAAATTGAAATTTTTATTTTTACTTCTGTGCGCGTTATTCGTTTCCGCCTGCGTTCAGGAATCGCAGCAAAACGGCAAAAGCGCGCCGACCCGAATAAAAAAATTCGATATCGGTTTTGCGATGGCGACCACTAAAGAAGAACGTTGGCAGCGCGACCGAACGGCGTTTGAGGCGCATTGCACCAAGCTGAATGTTGATTGCGTGATCACCGTCGCCGATAATAAAGCCGACAAACAAGCGAACGATGTGGACAATCTTTTAACGCAAGGCATAGATGTCCTGGTCATTGCGCCGCAAGATGCGACGCAATCGGCTTCGATGGTTGAAAAAGCCAAAGCGCAGAATATTCCCGTTATCAGTTATGACCGCCTGATAAATTCCGATAAAATTGATGTTTATGTATCACATCAGGTTCCTGTCATCGGTCGAAAAATTGCCGAATATGCTTTGCAGAAAGTTCCGAAAGGCAATTACATAATGGTTTACGGTTCATCCACCGATAATAACGCGGTGATTATGAAAAAAGAGCAGCTCGCTGTTTTGCAGCCGGCGATTGACAGAAAGGACATTGTTATAAAAGCCAGTCAATTTATTAACGATTGGAAAGCGGAAGAAGCGTTGAAAATGGCTGAAAATACGCTGACGCAATATAATAATGACATTCAAGCCGTCGTCGTTTCCAACGACGGAATGGCTGGCGGCGTGATTTCCGCTTTAGAGAAACAGGGTTTAATCGGAAAAGTTCTGGTCACCGGACAAGACGCGCAGAAAGACGCGCTGCAGAGCATCGCCGAGGGCAAACAAACGATGACCATTTATAAACCGATAATTCCGCTTGCCAATGCCGCCGTCGAAGCCGCGATAAAATTAGCGAAAAAAGAATCTTTAACTGATGCGAAACCATTTAAAAACGACGCACTCGGCAAAGATATTCAGGCAATTTTACTTGATATCGTAGTTGTTGATAAAGACAATCTAATGACGACCGTAATCAAAGACGGCTATGCGTCGTATGAAGATGTTTATGCGAACGTTCCCGCTGACAAGCGTCCGGCGAAACAGTAGATTTTAATATAATCAAGCTAAAACTTGCATTTTCCGAAAAAAATGTCCGTCACGACATCGCTTTGTTGGGGTGGCGGACAAAATTTATAATACAGTTTTCTCAATTAGAGCAGTTGCTGAACCGTATCGCAATAAATATTAATTACTACGAAATGGCGAAGATTGGAAAAGATTGTAATTTAAATGAACTCGATTCAGTCACGAATCGTTTGACAGGAACGCGCGAAAAAACTTCTTCAGTTTTTGCCGCTTTTGTGCCGACCGGGACTCTTCGCTTGCCTGGGCGTTGGCTTGTTAATAATTTTTGTTGATCCCCTTTACATATTGGGACAAAAGCCGGCGGATAAATTGTGCCGATTGACCGCATACGGCTCGAAACAGTTGAATAATTATCCAAATCTTTGCCGAAGTTTTGCTGACTACTTCAGTTGCACCACATAGCCGCGATACAGTTTTGACGAGCAATCATCCTTCGGTGAAACTAACCGCGAAATCTTTTCCTTCGCATTCTTCGGCAGCAAAAACTCAAATTAAACGGATAAATTTGCATAATTGAGAAGCAGCGGAAAATGTTTCACCAAACGCAATCGAATAAAAATTCTGGCATGTTAATTATGAGCGAGTGGTCGGAATTTTTAGATCATTTTTCAGAAATCGAAAACCGCACGATTTAAGGTTAAAGAAGCGAATTTGGACGATACTGCAAAGTCTTTGGCATCTGCGGAACAGCCGACTGTTGTTATCCGCGCGGCAGTTTTTGGGCGAAAGTGCGAGCCGATAAAAATACACTGACAGATTTTATTCAATATCTCATACACGGTCACGGGCATTTCCAGTGGCTTGTTCAACTGAATTTGCCCCGAAACGGCTGCGACAAAAACAGTAAACGAAAAATAACAAAGGAAACTGTCATATCATTTTGACAATCTTCACCAATTTTAAATTAAATAACGAAAATTACTTATAAATTTAGCATAAGACTTTTGTCGGCATAACACGAAACATTCGGTTCCGCAACAGTTAAAAATATATGTAACGTGTTAGAATCAACAAATTAAGAGTCGCGGAAGGCGGTGAAATAAAAGCACTTGCCACAAATTGAATGCTATTTTAAAGCCGTCAAATCTCGAAATTCAAATTGAATGTCTGCGGCTAATTTCATTGCGCGATTAATTTTGCTAAACTTCAGAACGTTTTTCATTCCTGAATTATGAATTTTCTACAAGCCATTATTCTCGGCATCGTGCAGGGTTTAACGGAATTTATTCCGATCAGTTCGACGGCGCATCTGGTTTTTGCCAGCCGTTTGACGCATCTTTACGAGGGAAATCCTGAACAAATTACCGCGACGATTGCCATTTTGCAGCTCGGCACTCTGCTCGCGGTTTTGATTTATTTCGCTTCGGATATTTTAAGTATCAGCAATGCGTTTATCCGCGATCATTGGAATTTACTGACTAAAAAACGCCGGATGCGATTCTCTGGGACGCACGGCGTTCGTCCGATCTGGCTGTCCGAAGAAGCGTGGCTCGGCTGGCTGATAATTCTCGGCTCGATTCCGATTGGCGTAATCGGTTTGCTCTTTAAAAAACAAATCGAAGGCGCGGGAGGGAAAAATTTATGGATTATCGGAATTATGATGATTTCTATCGCGGTGCTTTTGACTGTCGCCGAACTCGTCGGCAGAAAGCGCAAGGAAATTACGGATTTCGGAATAATTGACGCGTTGGCTGTCGGCTTCGCGCAAGTATTGGCGTTGATTCCGGGCGCGAGTCGTTCGGGTTCGACAATTATGGGCGGATTGCTCGCCGGACAAAAACGCGAAGCCGCCGCCAGATTTTCGTTTCTGCTTTCGATTCCCGCGGTCGGGGCAAGCGGACTTCTGGAATTAAAGCAAGCGTGGTCGCTTCTGCCGCAGGAAAGTTTTGCCCCGCTGATAGTCGGAACAATTGTCGCGGGCATTGTCGGCTATCTTGCAATTTGGTTTCTGCTGGCATTTCTGCGGAAAAACTCGACAGCGATTTTCATCATTTACCGTCTCGTTCTTGGTGTTATAATTCTCATATTAGTCTGGCAGGGCGTAGTAAATCCGGCAATACAATAAATCTCCTAATTATTTGATGCAGAAGCGTTGGACAATAAAAAAACATAATCACGACGATGTGAAACGTCTGGCAAGATCGATGCAAGTTTCGCCGCTTGTCGCCGCTTTGCTCATTTCGCGCGGTTATGAAACCCAAGAATCGGCGCACAAATTTCTAAATCCGACAATCGCCGATTTGCACGAACCTTTTTTACTCAAAGATATGGAAAAGGCTGTCGCGCGGATTTTGAAAGCCATTGACGTGGGCGAAAAAATTTTGGTTTGGGGCGATTATGACGTTGACGGAACAACCGGAACTGTTGTTTTGCGAAAAGTTCTGGAAATTCTCGGCGCGAAATCCGCGTTTCATATTCCGCATCGTTTTACGGAAGGTTACGGCGTAAACATTCCTGCGCTTGAAAAAGCGAAAGAAAGCGGTTTTACATTAGTTATCAGCGTTGACTGCGGAATTCGCGGCTTTGAATCAATTGAGTGGGCGAAAGAAAACAAAATTGATTTTATCGTCACAGATCACCATTTACCTGACGATTCAACCGGAAATCCGAACGCTTATGCGGTCGTCAATCCTAATCAGGCGGACGATCAATATCCGGACAAAAATCTCGCCGGTGTCGGCGTGGCTTTTAAATTGGCGCACGCGCTTTTGCGGGAAAAAGGCAAGGAAAATCTCGTCAAAGGATTTTTAAAGATGGTTGCCATCGGCACGATTGCCGATGTGATGAATCTGACCGGGGAAAATCGCGCGATTGTTTCGCTTGGCTTAAAAGATTTGCCGAAAGCGCATAATTACGGCTTGAAAGCGTTAATGGAAGCCGCCGATTGTACGGGCGAAATGTCGAGTTACGACATCGGTTTTCGCATTGCGCCGCGTATCAATGCGGCGGGCAGAATGGACGCGGCGCGGCACGTCGTCGAGCTTTTTGAAACGACTGATTTTGATGAAGCCAGAGGTTTGGCGGAAATGCTGAACAGCCGAAATCGTGAACGACAAAAAGTTCAGCAGGAAATCACGCAGCTGGCTTTTTTAGAAACAAAGGAAATAACACAGAAAAACTTCGTTGTCGTCGCGGGCGAAAACTGGCATCGCGGCGTGATCGGGCTCGCGGCTTCGAGAATCGCTGAAAAACTTTATCGCCCGACGATTGTTTTGTCTATCGAAGACGGCTACGCGCACGGCAGCGCAAGAAGCATCGCGGGTTATCATTTATTAAAAGGATTGGATTCGTGCAAAGAACTTTTTGAACAATACGGCGGACACGCGGCAGCAGCGGGAATGAAAATCAAACGCGAAAATATTGAACAACTGCAGGAAAAATTGAACGAACACGCGACGGCGAATTTATCCGAACTGGATTTGATTCCCGAATTGAAAATCGATGCCATTGTTTCATCGAAAACATTAACCCTCGATTTGATTAATGAATTAAAACCTTTCGAGCCGTTCGGGATGGGCAATCCGAAACCGAAATTCGTCACGAAAGATTTAGTTTTAACCGGCGAACCGTTCGTGATGAAGGAAAAACATTTAAAGTTAAAACTTGCCGACTCAAGCGGCAAACAATTTGAAGCGGTTTGGTGGGACGGCGCAGACAAATCAAAAGGGCAAACCCTGAAACCGCGGACGCGCATCGAACTAGCCTACACGCCGGAAGCAAATTATTGGAACGGAAATACCAGATTACAGCTTGTCGTGGAAGATTTAAGGGCAGAAAACTAAAATCACTCGAATTAAAATGCCGGAAAGTTCGCAAAAAAACGTTCGTCAGTTACCAGTTTCGCTCGCAGATGCCTTTGATAATTCGCGTTGTGGCAATCGTCGCGCTGGCGGCGACGATTATCGCGGTGGGCATCGGATTTTATCGAAATAGAAATAATGCTGAATTTAGGATGAAAAGTTTGCCCGCAACGCTTTCTAAAGATGTCGTCGCCGAAGTCAACGGCTACGAACGTACCGAAACTGAGGGCGATGTCAAAAAATATTACATAAAAGCCGATAAAGCCGTCACTTACGCTGACAACCATCAGGATTTTGAAAATATATTTTTGCAGGTTTTCGACCGAAACCGGCGACGCCTCAGACCAGATTAAAGCTCAGAAAGCGATTTATGTGCCGTCGGAAAATAAAAATTTTACGGCGTATTTCGCGGGCGATGTAAATGTCGAAACGCGAGACGCTTTGCAGGTGAAAACCGAACAGTTAACTTATAAAAAAGAAACCGAAATAGCTGTCGCCGAAGAATTGATAGAATTCACACGCGAAAATGTGACGGGAAAATCGTTCGGCGCGACGGTTAATATTAAGGAAAAAACGCTCGAATTGCTGCACGATGTCGAAATCGTTGCCAATGGAACGGGCGAATCGGAAAAGTTTCAACAGGCGCGAATCGTCGCCGCGCACGCTTTCTTGAATCAGACGAGCGGGAAAATTGATTTTGACGGCAGGGTAAATATCAACATTACACCGAACGAAGCAAACGCTTCGGCACAGCCGACCGACATTAAAACCGACCGCGCAACGGCGTTTTTCACCGATAAGGAAATCAAAAAAATAGATTTGAACGGCGCAGTTGACGTTTATCAAAAGCCGACGAAAGCTAATCCGAAATGGACGAAAACGACGGCGAATCGAGCTGTCGCGCTTGTCAATAAGGAATTAAAACAACTCGAATTGTTTGAAAACGTCAATATTGAAACCGCCTCGAACGATGCGAAACCAACGAATATCAAAACAAATTACGCGCTTTATGAAAAAGACGCAGACCGGTTTGAATTGAAAAACGGCGTGGAAATCATCACCGCGCAGGGCGAAAAACAAACGATCATCAAATCAACCGACGCGACTTACGAACAAAAGAACGGGAAGATTTTTCTTTACGGCGGCGCGGAAATTACGCAGGGCGCGGACTATTTGAAAGGCGATAATTTAACGGCGGATTTATTTCCGAATAAAAGTCTGAAAAACGCCAATGTTAAAGGCAACGCCTATCTCAAACAAATCGCGCCGGAGCGCACGACCGAAGTTTCCGGCAATGAATTGAACGCGGTTTTTGGCGATACTCAACAATTGCAGACGGCTAACGTTTTGGGTAACGGAACGGCAAATCTGGTTCCGGCAAAAGCCGATGAATATACAAAAGTTACGCTGACTGCGCCGAACGCAATTCGACTTAATTTCAGCGGCACAGGACTTCTTCAGCAAATGCAGACCGAAGGTCGCACCAATGTTTCGATGTTCGCCCCGACAGGCAAGGCGGACGCTTCAAACAAACGCCTGACGGCTGATACGGTGAAAACTTTTCTCAATTCGAACGGCAAAGATTTGACTAAAACCGAAGCCGTCGGGAACGCCGAACTGTATATCGAACCGCTGAAAAATTCGGCGGAAAATTATCGCACGACCGTCAATGCGCCGCGTTTCGACTGCGATTTTTTTGATGCTGGAAATAATCCGCGAATTTGCTCGGCGACCGGAAAAGCGAAAACCGTTCGCGTGCCGACCGTCGCGCGTGAAAATGCGGGCAATCAAACTCTGACTTCTGATCGAATGGACGCGACTTTTAATTCGCAAACTAATGACATACAGCAATTTGACGCGACGGGTAACGCGAAATTTAACGAACTCGACCGCAACGGAAATGCGGATAAAATCGTTTTCACAGCAAAACGACGGAATTGTTCGTCTGCGCGGAAACCCGTTGATTTACGACTCAAAAGCCAGAGCGAAATCCGACGAAATTGATTGGGACACGCGCAGCGAAAAATCTTATCTGCGCGGAAAAGTTGCGACAACTTACGTCAGCCAGAAACAAACCGGCGGCGCAACGCCTTTCGGAGAATCAAACTCGCCGGTTTTTGTCACTTCGGAAACGGCAGAATTTCAGCATCAGGCGGAAATCGGGATTTACACAGGAAATGCCCGCGCGTGGCAGGAAAATAATTACGTTCGCGCCAATAAATTGATTTTACGCCAAAAACAGGGCGAACTTTACGGCGAAGGCGCGGTGCAAAGTTTGCTTTATGACGCGAAGAAAAAGGAAAACGGTAAGGAAACGAATGTTCCGGTTTTCGCGCAATCGCAAAAAATTTATTTTTTCAAAGATAAAAATCTGCTGCGCTACGAAAACGAAGTTGACATCAGGCAGGGAACCGACCGAATCGTCGCGGGCGTGGCGAATGTTTATTTGAACGACAAAAACGAAGTCGCGCAGACAATTGCGGAAACGAATGTCGTCGTCACTTCGCCAAATCGAAAAGCCGTCGGCGATTACGCGCAATACGTCGCGGCGGACGAATCGGTCGTTCTGCGCGGCAATCCAGCCAGAATTGACGATGGAGAAAACGGTTCGACGCAGGGCGCACAGGTGACAGTTTTCCTGCGCGAAAATCGTTTTGTCAGCGAAAGCAAATCGGCGCAAAACAATACCGGCAGAACCAGAACCGTTTACAAAGTTAAAAACAGTAAGCCGTAAAATCCCGATTCGTCTGAAAATTGATTTACAGCAGTTTTCCTTTTCAGCATTTTCAAATAAACTTTTCCTTGAATGTCGAATTTATTTCAAGCGAACAATTCAGATTCAACTAACGGCAGCAACGAAACGGTTACTGCCGATTCGCTTTCTGCGCTGAATTTGCAGAAAACTTACGGGCGAAGGCGCGTTGTTAACGACGTGTCGCTGTTTGTCGGTCACGGCGAAGTGGTCGGACTTTTGGGCGCGAACGGCGCAGGTAAAACGACGACGTTTTATATGATGACCGGTCTCGAACGCGCCGAGAAAGGGAAAATTCTGCTGAATGGTCAGGACGTTACGAAATTGCCGATGTATCTGCGGGCGCGATTAGGTTTAGGTTATCTGCCGCAGGAACCTTCGATTTTTCGCAAAATGTCGGCGGAACAAAATATATTAGCCGTTCTGGAAACGATGAAATTAAAACGTGCCGACCGTTTTGCGCGTTTGGAAGAATTACTTCAGGAATTCGGCGTGACACATGTTCGGCGAACGCGCGGCGATGCTTTGTCGGGCGGTGAACGGCGGCGCGTTGAAATCGCGCGTTGTTTAGCGACCGAACCGCAGATTATTCTGCTCGACGAACCGTTTGCCGGAATTGACCCGATTGCCATTGACGACATACGGGAAATCATTCTTTATTTGAAAAATCAGGGAATCGGAATCTTGATTACCGACCACAACGTCCGCGAAACGCTCGGCATTTGCGACCGCGCTTATATTATGGCGGAAGGGAAAATTTTGCGAAGCGGTGAGCCGGAAGCTTTGGTCGAAGATGCCGATGTTCGAAGGCTTTATTTAGGCGAGCGATTCAGTCTTTGATATTCCAAAATTCGCTGTCAAAACTCAGTTTTTAGTTAAGTCAGTGTGCCAGATTGTAAAATTATTTTACCGCCGTTCTTTTCGCTTTTTTTGTTCAAACGGTTATAATAAAGCCGGAATATGAATTTTGAATTCTTAAACTAAAAAGAATTTCATCAACTAACTTTTGATTGCGATATGTCATCTTTAAGGCTTACTCAAAAATTATCTCAGCGGATGGTTCTGACTCCGCAATTGCGGCAGCGAATTGAAATGCTGCAAATGACGACGCTTGAACTCAGCGAGTTGATTCAGAACGAAATGGTCTCTAATCCGGTTTTGGAAGAAGTTCAAAGCGAAGAAGAATTTGAGGAAATCTCCGAGAAAATTCTCGACCAGAATTCTGACGGTAATGATGAAAGCTATGAAAACAGAATCGATAAGGATTATTCGGTTGACGTAGATGCGGCAGAAAATTATACGGCTGAATCATTAAATCTAAATGGTTCAAACGAAGATAATTCACAGGATTTTGAAAGTGAAGCCGAAGATTTTTCGGTTGATAAATCTGATGTTTTTGAAGAAGTTGATTACGGCAGGGAATTTCAGGATTATCTCGACCCGGGTTACAAGACGCAGGAAATTGAATTTAAGGACGACGCGCCGAGTTTTGACCAGTTTTTATCGAAATCCGCGACGCTGACGGAACATCTCGAATGGCAGCTCAATTTACAGCAAATTAGTGAAGCATTGGAAGATGCGGCGATTTGTGTTGTCGGTAATCTTAATGAAGATGGACGTTTAACGACAACGAACGAGGAAATCGCCGAGATGTGCGAATATCCGGTTGAGTTTGTCGAAAAAGCCAGACAAGTTGTATTACAGTTAGACCCGGTAGGCTGCGGTTCGCGTGATGTCAAAGAATGTCTGTTCGCCCAGCTTGTCGCGAACGGCGAAGGCGAAAGTCTGGCGGCGGAACTCGTCAAAAATCATCTCGAAGATTTACAACCACATCGCTTGCAGCATCTTGCCAAAGATACAGGTTTGGATTTAGCTGTATTAAATGAAGAAATCAACAAAATTCGGATTCTTGATCCGTATCCCGGCAGACGTTATTCGTCCGAAGAACCAATTTACGTGTCGCCGGAAGTTTATATCGAAAAGCTCGAGGACGATTATATCGTCTATTTTACCGACGACGGCAGTCCGCGTTTGCGTATTTCGCCAACTTACCAAAAATTGGTTGACCAGAACGGAACTACCAAGGAAACAAAGGATTTCATAAAGGAAAAGGTACGTTCAGCGGTTGATTTGCTGAGAAATATTGAACATCGCCGACAGACGATTTATCGCGTCGTCGAATGCATCGTTGATCGGCAGAGAGAATTTTTGGACAAAGGCGTTCAGTTTATCAAGCCGATGATGCTCAAAGATATTGCCGAAGATATAGGAATGCATCTTTCGACAATCTCGCGGGTCGTCAACCGGAAATATGCCCACACGCCGCAGGGCGTTATTGAATTGCGAAGATTTTTCTCCGAAGGAATGTTGAACGAAGACGGCGAAGAAGTTTCAACGCGCATTTTGAAGCTGCGAATTAAGAAAATGATTGAAGACGAAGATACGCGTAAACCGCTGACAGACGATCAGATCGTCAAAATGTTGAGCAAGGAAGGCGTAAAACTTTCGCGGCGAACAATCGCCAAGTACCGCGACCAGATGCAGATTCCCGGTTCACGCGAACGTAAGACGGTTATTTGATAAGTCGAAGCGGTCGGATTTTCGGTTTGAATATGCAGAGATTTTTCTCAAATCGGATTTTATTTACCGGCAGCCGACTTCCTAAAAGTTAAAACAAGAGGGTTTGTAAAATGAAATTTGAATATACCGGCAGACACATTGAAGTGACTCCGGCGTTAAAAAACCACGTCGAAGAACATTTTGGAAGATTAAATCACTTATTTGACGGCGATCACGTAAAAGCACACGTTATAATTGAAGTCGAGAAAAACAGAAATCGTTCGGAGCTCATCGTCAAATGGCGCAAGGAAGTTTTAACCGCCAATACCACTAATTCGGATATGTATAAATCGCTGTCGCAGACGATTGATAAAATCGAAAAGCAGGCGTTAAAACTCAAAACTAAAATTACTGACAAACACCATAAAGCCAAAAAAGTCAGTACCATCGCGCCGCCGGCTGAAGAAGTTGCGCCAATGCCGAACACGCCGCGCATTGTCAATTCAAAAAGTTACGCCGTTAAGCCTTTGACTGAAGAGGAAGCGATAATGCGACTCGACACGGAAGAAAATCAATTTCTCGTTTACAGAAATGCCGATGACGAACGTATTTCAGTAATTTATAAGCGAAAGGACGGAAACTACGGTTTAATCAGACCTTAACGTAAATGCCTTCCGGTGTGTTGAAATCGGAAGGCATTTACCTTTATTATGACCACCAACAAAGGCGAAATTAATGATTTTCCGAATTTTGTGATAATCACCGGTTTGAGCGGTTCAGGAATGAGTTCGGCGACGAACGCTTTTGAAGATTTAGGGTATTTTTGTGTGGACAATTTGCCTTTGACGATGCTGCCGACATTTTCACGCCTGCTTTTACCCAACAGTGAAGAAAAAGCGGCGATTGAAAAAGCCGCGTTGGTTATTAATATTCGTGAACGACATTTCTTGTCGGAATTTCCCAGCGAATTAAAGAAAATAACTAAGAAACTCACGCCTTACGTTTTATTTTTCGAAGCTTCGGATGAAGTTTTGCAGCGACGTTTTTCAGAAACACGTCGTCCGCATCCGGCTGATGCCGGAAAAGGCTTGCTCGCTGCCATTCGTGCGGAAAAAACGGCGATGGAAAACGTGCGTGAAACTTCCGATTTGATAATTGATACTTCCGAACACACAGTTCATACGCTGCGCCGTCTGCTGGTTGAAAAATTCGGTCAGACAAAAGAAGGCTCGCCGCTGCACGTTCAATTCGTTAGTTTCGGTCATAAACACGGCGTACCGCGACAGGTTGATTTGCTGTTTGACGTGAGGCATTTGCCGAATCCGTATTTTGTCAAAGAATTGAAGGAATTGCCGGGAAACAATCGAAAAGTTATTGAATTTTTGGAAAATGAAACGGAAGTGGGTGAAACGATCAGGCGATTTACCGATTTGCTCCAATATCTTTTACCGCTTTATAAACGCGAAGGTAAATCGTATCTGACGATTGGAATCGGCTGCACCGGCGGTCGGCACCGTTCGGTAATGGTCGCAAATAGTTTAGCCGGAGCATTCAAAGCAGATAGTTTTGATGTATCGGTAACGCATCGTGATGTGCAGAAATAAAAAGGTAGATTGTGGTTTTCGCGTGATAAATTTCGTTGTTTAAAAATCATTTATGACTGAATTTAAAAAAATCGGCGGCGTTGTAGTTTCACACGGGCAAGTTGCTAACGAGTTGGTTGCGGCGGCAGAAACGGTTGTTGGAGCACAAAATCATATTACTGCGGTTTCAATTGGTTGGCACGACGATGTAGAAATGGCAAGCGATGAAATTGAACGCGCTATTAAAAAAGTTTCTCAAGGTAACGGCGTTTTGCTTTTGACCGATATGTTCGGCGGCACACCGACAAATATTTCGGCGATGTTCATTGTCGAAAACGAAGTTGAAATTGTGACCGGCGTTAACTTGCCAATGGTCATCAAGTTAGCATCACAAAATAAAGAAACTACTTTAACGGAAATGGCGAAAGATTTAGAAGAACAGGGGAAACAGGCAATTCATCGGACGGGAAAATTACTTGAGCCGCAGAAACTAAAAAAAGATGCTTAGTTTCAATATTAAGGTTATCAACCCGCTTGGTCTTCACGCGCGCGCCGCCGCCGTATTGGTGCGCCTCGCCGGAACCTTCAAAAGCGATATTATGTTGAAACGCGCGGATAATAAAGAGGTCGTGGACGCGAAATCAATTCTCAGTATTTTAACTTTAGCCGCCACGCAGGGAACTGAACTCGAAATCGAGATAAACGGTTCCGATGAGCAATCAGCCGCGCGAAAAATTGAGGAAGTTTTTTTAAAGGGCTTTGGAGAAATTTAGCTCTCGAATTTATGATAATTGAAGATGTTGATTTTCCGGGACGCGGAAAAAAAATCGGGATTCTTGGTGTTCCAATTGGTTTTGGTGCGGGACAAAAGGGCAGCGAACTCGGTGCGACTGCACTCAGGCTGGCGGATATTCGCGGCGTTTCGCTCGTTTCGCACATTGCTGATCTCGGATATGAAGTAAGGGATTACGGCGATGCCGATATTGTAAAACCCGATTATGTTGCTGATTCTGATGCAAATCCAAAATACCTAAAGGAAATTATTAAGTCTTATGAAAATGTTGCCGTAAGATTAAAAGAGATTCTGAACAACGGTGATTTCCCGGTGATTTTAGGCGGCGATCATTCGATTGCTGCCGGAACTTTTTCGGCAATCGCGTCTTTTTATCATCAGCAACAAACGGAAATCGGGATGATTTGGCTCGACGCGCACGCTGACATCAATACTCACGAAACATCGTTGTCGGGAAATGTTCACGGAATGCCGCTTGCTGCGATTCTCGGTTATGGCGAACCTTCGATGGTTAATTTGGAAGGCTATGCGCCAAAACTAAGTCCGAAATTTTGCGCTCATGTCGGTGCGAGAGATTTGGATTTGGGCGAAAAACGCCGTATCCGCGAAATTGGGTTGCGCGACAATTTTTTTACGATGTCGGATATTGATCGGCGCGGGATGGTCGCTTGTATCGAGGACGCAATTTCCATCGCATCGAAAGCTCCCGGCGGTTATGCCGTGACTTTTGATGTTGATATTATTGATCCACGTTTTGCGCCCGGTTCGGGAACTCTTGTGCGCGGCGGAATTACCTATCGTGAAGCGCATCTCGCGCTCGAAATAATTGCCGAAAAAGGCGGAATGCGTTCGTTTGAACTCGTTGAGGTCAATCCAATGCTCGATCAAAGTAATATTACGGTCGAACTCGCAGGTGAGTTAATTTTGTCGGCTTTGGGTAAAACGATTCTTTAGTTCCGCTGATATATTTATCAGAAGTCGGTCATTTTATTTCAAGAATAGAAAATAATATACAAATGCAGCTATGAAAACTCGTGTCGGAATAATTTTCGGCGGTCGTTCAGGCGAACACGAAGTCTCGATTCGTTCGGCAAAAACCGTTATTGATCAAATAGACAAAGAAAAATACGAAGTCGTCCCGATTGCTATAAACAAAGATGGAAATTGGCTGAGTCCGGCGCAATCGCTCGAATTTTTTCCGTCTGAAACACAACAGATGATCAGCGAAACAGTCGGAAAAATTCAGTTTGAACATATTGCGTTGTCGGGCGATACGCGTTACAACGGGCTGATAGATTTGGATGAATACGGAAAAACTCTGTCTCTTGACGTGGTTTTTCCGGTTCTGCACGGAACCTTCGGCGAAGATGGAACTATTCAAGGATTGTTGGAAATGGCTGATATTCCATACGTCGGCTGCGGTGTTTTAGCTTCTTCCTGCGGAATGGACAAGGTGTTTATGAAGACGCTGTTCCGCGATTCGGATCTGCCGATGTGTAAATACGTCTGGTTTTTGCGAAGCGAATGGGAGCGAAATACAGGTCAGGTTATCAGCCAAATCGAGGCAAAACTCGGTTATCCGTGTTTTGTAAAACCGGCAAATCTGGGTTCATCAGTCGGCGTTTCTAAAGCGACCGACGAATTTACTTTAATTCAGGCAATCGAACTTGCCGCGCAGTATGACCGCAAAATAATAGTCGAAGAAAATCTTGATATGCGCGAAATCGAATGCGCCGTTATGGGTAACGAAACGCCGAAAGCTAGTTTGCCGGGTGAATATATTATCCGCGCCGAAGATAAAAAGTTTCTCGATTACACGGAAAAATATTCGGGAACCGGAAACAACGAGTTCGTCGTTCCGGCTTTGATTTCTGAGGAATTAACGCTGAAGATTCAGCAAATGGCGATTGCGGCTTATCGCTCGATTGATGGTGCGGGACTGGCACGGGTTGATTTTTTTCTGCGCAACGATAACGGACATTTGAACGTCAATGAAATAAATACATTGCCAGGTTTAACGGACGCTTCGGGATTTCCGAAAATGTGGGCGGGAAGTGGTTTGGAATTTCCGCAGGTAATCGATGATTTGATACAACTGGCTTTTGAACGCCACGCCGATAAATCCAGAAACAAAACAACTTTTTAATCGTCTAATTTTCCTTTGCGGCGTTATAACCTTTTCGGGTTCTGACTGTCAGATTCGGTTTAGAGATTTTAATTTCAATCGCCCGCCATTTGCCGTCCTTTTTTGTTTCGGTCGGCTGATAAGTGAGCGTATATTGATTGCCGAGTTCTTCGACGATGTTCTTGAACGCTTCACGTAAGGCTGCACCGCCCGGTGTTTTAATAAATTTGCCGCCGCTTTTTTCGGCGAAATTTTTCAGTACGTTTTGATTCAAAAGCCGTGATTTGTCCGGAGAAGTTTGAAGCGACATATCAATTGTATAGATTAGCGCGTTCGCATCAAGCGCACCTTTTAGTGCTTTTTCGGAACTTCGACGGCTCATCGTGTCCGCACCGTCGGAAAGAACAACAATCGCTTTACGTTTTTCGACTCGATTTTTAAGCTCAAAAGCAGCCTTATAAACTGCGTCATTCAAAACAGTCATTCCATCAGCTTTGAGATTAAACACTTTTTCTACGATGTCGCGGCTATTGGAAAAATCCTGAACGAGCGAAACTTTAGAATCGAAATTATAAATGGCTGTTACATCGTCGTTTCTTAAACCATCAAGAAAATTAATCGCCGCAGAACGCGCCATCGAAACGCTGCCTTCCATACTGCCAGAAGTATCCATCAAAATTACGGCGGCGAAAGGTGTTTTTTCCGGCTCAAAAAACTCAATTTTTTGCTCCTGACCGTCAGCGAAAATCTTGAATTGATTGGCTTTTAAGTTAGTGACAGCCTTACCGTTAGAATCAGTGACGGTGACGTTTACAATAACGATTGAAGAATCTACTTTGATTACCTCATCTTCGTTTTGAGCAAAAGCGGAAAATGCAGGCAACAAAAAGATAAGAAATATTGGGGTAAATACAAAAAAATGATAACCAGTAAAGAATTTGTTGATTGATATTTCGGGCAAAAAATATTGTGTTTTCATTTTTCGCTGTAAGATTATTTAATTTTTCCGATTCTCAAAAAACGTACTACTTTTAACAATAAATTTGAACTTTCAACGGCGACAACAGATATGGTATAACGAGTGTTCTTCTTTAGTTCATCAACTAATTTGGAAGCATTATCTTGAAGCGAATCCAAAGCGTTCGGTACGGAAAGCGGTTTACTTTCAGCTTCGGTTGATTCTTCGTCATTCGCTCCAATTTCGTTGCGGATTTTTTTGACTATTTTTTCTAAACGGTCAAGTTTTTTTCGATCATCGGTTGAAAGTTGCTTTGTCTGCGCGAATGACTTCTCTAATTCACTACTGATTTTGACGGCTTCTTCACCGCGAGACAGCAACTCGGCAAAATCTTTTTTCTCGCGCTCGATACGCTGTTTGGCTAAACTTTCCTGAATACCTTTTGGCAACTCTTCTTTTTTTTGAGAGCCGCCGGGCGTCGAAGGCTCAGTCTGAGCGTTAGCTGAAATCATCGCCAGCGCGATAAAAATTAGTGTGAAAATTGTGCGTGTAAAACCAAAAACCATAGATCAATGATAAATTTCGATTGCTAACACTATTGATCGCGGTCAGCTGGCTGATCAATGATTGTTCCTGTCACCATTTCGACCAGCTTTACCATAAACTCATCTTCAGCTGCGCCGGTACTTTGTAAAGTTGTCCATTCGGACTGCAATCCGTTTTCCGAACGTCCTTCAACTTTCGCCGTTACTGAAACGTTGTTTTGAATTCCGTCAATTGATTGAATTTCGACTGTCAAAGTATAGCGTCCGCGAGTCCAGGAAGTATCCGAGTTCGGTAAAATTCCATAACGATTAAGTTCATTGCGGGAAATTACCGCGCCTTTAGCGAAAATATAAGGTTCGGTAACGACAATGCCGTCGCCTTTTCTCGTCGCCGCATCGTTAATAAGTAGTTTTCGTTCCTTCAAAACCTCAAGTACATTCTCAACTAAAATATCGCGCCGCGAATTCAATTTATACGGATTGGATAACTGTCCGCGAATTTTAGTTTTTCCCTTGCCGAAATCGAACGAACGGCTCGGCGGTTCATTACTGCGCTGTGTGCCGGTGGCAGGTTTCACACCTTCTTTGATTTTTTGCGTTTGAGGATCAATGCCTTGCTGCGCGTTGGCGGCAAATGTAAAAAGCATCATCGCTGAAAATGTGTAAAGTGGTTTATTCATATATTTAATATAACGCAAAAAGAAGTTTGAACGAAAGGTTTGATGTGTGTAAATTTCGTTTAGTTGTCACGGTCAGCGGGAGCTTGTTTATAAGAATTTTTATTTTGTAATTCCCATAAAAGCAGATACTTTAAAAACGCGTGGTGCGCGGCGAAGCGAGCGATACAGAATCCGGCTAAACCGTCGAGAAAACCGCCCTTCATAATGAACGTTTGCATAAAAGTCGTCAGCCCGACGGTAGCGATTTTAAAAGCTGAAGTTCTTTTTCCGCGCTCGAACATTTGCTGGGCGGCAAGCGGCGCGTAACGACTTCCGATCATTCGGTGATGTTGGGCGGCGTTTTCGAAACTATAGTGAAAAATATCGCTTTTCAGTTTTTCGATCTTCGCGGATTCATCCATTTGAAAAGATTCGTGAATCAACACTTTTTTCCACATACCTTTTCGGCGGTTGAAAAACCTTAATTGCCAATCAGGATACCAGCCGCCGTGACGTATCGGGCGATTCATATAAAACGACAGGCGCGGAATCCTGAAGCCGTCGGCTGAGTTATTTTCCGAAGCCAATTTTAATTTGAATATTTCGTCCTTTAATTCGGGGGAAACTCTCTCGTCGGCATCGAGACTAAAAACCCAGTCGTGCGATGCGCTGTCGGCGGCAAATTGCTTTTGTTTTGAAAATCCTTCCCATTTTTTTATCAAAACTTTCGCGCCGAGCGATTCGGCGATTGCTCTGGTTTGATCGGTGCTTTCCGAATCTACAAGTAAAATCTCATCCGCCCAAATGACGGATTTAATGGCTTCGGCTATTATTTGTTCTTCGTTAAAAGCGATAATGCAGGCGGAGATTTTCACGAAACAAATTGTCGCAAACTTCAGGCAAAACATAAAGTGTGGGCGTACCAACAGTTAAAGTAAATTATCAAAATAAAAAAGAAGGAGCCTGATAAATATCAATATCTATCAGGCTCCTTCTTTTAATAGGAAATATTCAGGCTGTTACTTTTTATCGTCGCTCATTGGTGAATCAACATCGATATTATTCAATCGAAACGTCGTTGAAGTCGCCCGCTGCAAATCTGACAAGGCTTTGTTGTAATCGGTCTCCGCGCGAATTTCGGCGTTGCGGGCGTTGGTCAAAGTGTTTTCGCGCTGAAATAACAGAAACGTCGTCGAACGTCCGACTTCGTAGAGTTTGCGTTCGCCTTCGAGTTGGATTTCGGCGTTGGCTCGCGCCCGTCGCGCCGTTAAAATTCGCTGCCGTGAAGTTTCGACGGCTTGCGCCGCATTGCGAACATCGGCGACGACAATTTGTTCCTGCGAACGCGTCTGAGCATCGGTTTGCTGCTGCTGAATTTTCGCGCCTGCCAGATTAGCCTTTGCCGTCGTATTTCGCAAGGGAATTTCAAAAGTTACGCCGACCGTATAACTCGGCGCGTCAGTGCGGAACAAATTACTGATCGAGCGTATTTGTCCGCCGTTAAAATAAGCGGATGTGCCGGGGACTGTTATAAGCGGATTTGGTATTTGGCTGTTGGGAGCGAATAACGTATTTAGTTTTTGGCGCAGAATTTCTTCGTTGCCGGTAAACTGCGGAATAGTAATATCGTTCGTATTTTGATTTCCCAGCGACAAACCGCCGAGCGAAAATGACGAAACCAAATCAATGCGCGGCTTGGTCTGGTTTTTGAAATAATCAATGTCAATCGCGGTTATTTCGCGTTGAAGCGTCAAACGGCGCAGTTCGGGACGGTTTTCAATCGCATCCTTTATTGCATCTTCGACGATAATCGGTTCGTCACTGTAAGCGGGCGTGTCAGTCGGCACATATGATTGCGTCCATTCGGGCGCGGTCGCTTCCCGCAACAGCAAAGTTTTCAAAGTGTTTTCCGTCGTCGTCACCTGTTGCGTCGCGGATAAGAGTTCGCCTTCACGATTCGCCAATTCGGTTTCCACTTCAGCGCGAGCCAGCGGCGCGGCGGTTCCGACCTGTATTTTTACTTCGACCTGACGCAGATTTTCACGCGCCAGATTGACGTTGGCGACTTGATTCTGCTGATTGCGAAGTGCGAAAACTAAATCCCAATACGCGCTCTGAACTCTCGAAATTATGTCAATCGTTTGGCGGCGAAAATCAGCGTCCGACTGCTGAAGTCTTTTGCGCTGAATTTTTATCTGGCGGCGCGTATTGTCAACGCGCCGGTTGCGAAACAGCGGTTGATTATACGTAACACCGAGATTGCTGAAATACGTTGTCGTGGTAGCATTTGTCGTCAGTCCGCTCGTCTGGTTAAAGTTCGTGTTGTTACGCGAATTGCTTCCTGTCTGACTGTTGTTAAAAAAGGTATTGATACTTCCGCCGCCGCGCTCGAAAAATTTATTAACGCCGGCATCAACACGAAAATCGTTGGAAGCGGTCGAACCGGTCGTCGCGTTGTGCGAGAAATTCGGCGTAACGGAAAAGACTGGATCGTATGCGCCTTGCAGCGAACGAAGTTGTGTTTCCTGAAACCGTACGTCATCGCGCGCAACTTCAATATCGTTATTATTTTCCAGAGCTTTCCGAATCGCATCGCTTAAAGTTAACGTAACGGTTTGTTCAGTTTGAATTCCGACACGCTTCACCTTTGAAAAATTTGTACTGTTAAAACTCGAAAAATCCGCCGCTTCCGCCGCAATCGGAATTTCGATTTTAGTTGGCGTAGATTTATCAGCATCTAAAGTTGTTCGGGCGATTTGCGGATTAGTATTTACCGGCTGTGCGAAAACCGGCAAGCTGCTCAAACTAAAAATAAACGCGCAAAAACAAAGGTAAAATAAATAACGCACATTATTCATGATAAAAAGGCTCCGAGATTATATGATAAAGAAAAATTATTGACTGCAAACTCGAAATTTACTACGTCTGAAAAAAATTGTTTGTTTCAAAAAAATAGATTTCGGCTACGTAAATGCCATTCATCCGATCAATTTAACGATGGAAATTGAAACTTTGAACTTTGCCCGAATATAAGTTATCTTCAATGTTTTAACACACAAATATTTCTTAAAAGGAGCATTTAACAAAATGGGAATTAAAGTAGGCATAAACGGTTTCGGGCGTATCGGACGCAATGTTTTAAGAACTTGTCTCGGCGACGCAGACATTGATTTCGTCGCGGTAAATGATTTAACCGACACGAAAACTCTGGCGCATCTCTTGAAGTACGATTCGATAATGGGCAATCTCGACAACGATATTTCGGCTGACGGCGACACGATTAAAGTTGACAGCGACAGCTTCAAAGTTTTCAGTGAAAAAGACCCGTCGCTGATTGATTGGGAATCGGTCGGCGCGGAAATCGTCATCGAATCAACCGGCAGATTTACAAAAGCGGAAGATGCGGCGAAACATCTGCGCGGTTCGGTTAAAAAAGTAATAATTTCCGCGCCTGCCAAAGGCGAAGACGTAACGATTGTGCTTGGCGTAAACGAGGAAATGTACGACGCGGCGAATCATCATATTATTTCCAACGCCTCCTGCACGACGAATTGTCTCGCGCCGGTCGCCAAAGTGATTCACGAAAAGTTCGGCATCAAGAACGCGTTGATGAACACGATTCACAGTTACACGAATGACCAGCAATTACTCGATTTGCCGCACAAAGATTTACGCCGCGCACGAGCTGCCGCGCTTTCGATGATTCCGACTTCGACCGGCGCGGCGAAAGCCATCGCGCTCGTCATTCCCGATTTGAAAGGCAAGTTCGACGGTATCTCGGTTCGCGTTCCGACACCGAATGTTTCTTTGGTTGATGTCGTAATGACGCTCGAAAAGGAAACGACGACCGAAGAAGTCAACGCCGCATTGAAAGAAGCCGCCGAAGGTGATTTGAAAGGCATTCTGGCTTTTTCCGAAGAACCGCTCGTCTCGATAGACTTTCGCGGCAACTCGAATTCGTCAATCGTTGATGCCGAGAACACTAAAGTAATTGACGGCACACTCGTCAAAATTCTTTCGTGGTATGACAACGAATGGGGTTATTCGTGCCGTGTGCGCGATTTGGTGAAATTTATCGCCGAGAAAGGCTTGTAAATTAATTCCAAACGGCAGAGATTGTTGACTCACAGTCTCTGCCGTTTTCATTTTATAAAGAATAAAATATATGCGGGTTCGAATAATTGCTTTGGCGATTTGCGGCTTTTTCGCAGTGAGCGGCTGTCAATCAAACAATCAAAACAAAGGCGCGTCCGTCAATGATGCGCCGAACGTCGTAAAGAACTCGGCAACTGCCAACATCGCGGCGAGCGACGATGTGCCGAAAATTTCCAGACAGCAATACGACGAAATCAAACTCGGAATGTCCAAAGCCGAAGTCGAAAAGATCATCGGCGCGGGCAAACCCGGCAAAAGCGTGGCTGACGAGAACACTGCCGGCGACACATACCGCTGGTCAATCGGCGGCGGAATGTTGATTTCGATTACGTTCGAGAACGGCAAAGTCAAAGACATCGCTGAAAAATTTTAACAACAACTTTTGAGAAAAATGAATAAGAAAACCATCAGAGACACGGACATCAAAGGCAAACGAGTTTTCATTCGAGTAGATTTCAATGTGCCGATCAAAAGCGGCGTGATCGAAGACGACACGCGAATCAGAGGCGCGATTCCGACGATTAGATATGCGATTGAACAGGGCGCGAAAGTTATACTCGCGTCGCATCTCGGCAGACCTTTGAAGGATAAAAAGAAGGCTGAAGAAAAAGGAATGCCGTATGATGTGAATAAATACAGCCTGAAAGTCGTCGCTGATAAACTCGCCGAACTGCTCGAAATTGATGTGCAGTTTGCAAATGACTGCATCGGCGCGGAAGTTAAATTCTCGGTTGAGCAATTGAAAGAAGGCGAAGTTCTTCTGCTTGAAAATCTGCGGCTTCACGCGGAAGAGGAAGCCAACGACGAAGCGTTTGCCAAACAACTCGCCGAACTCTGCGACGTTTACGTCAACGACGCTTTCGGCACGGCGCATCGGGCGCACGCTTCGACCGAAGGCATTACGCATTTCGTCAAAGATTCGGTCGCGGGCTTGCTGATGGAAAAAGAATTAACTTTTCTCGGCAAAGCTCTCAATAATCCCGAACGCCCGTTCGTCGCCATCTTGGGCGGCGCAAAAGTCTCGGATAAAATTCCGGTTATCGAATCGCTCATCAATCGCAAAGTGGACAAACTTCTCATCGGCGGCGCGATGGCTTACACGTTTTTCAAAGCGAACGGCTACACCGTCGGCAAATCGCTGGTCGAAGACGCGATGATGCCGAAGGCTTTGGAGATGGAACGAATGGCGAAGGAACACGGCGTTGAATTGATTCTGCCGACCGATCATCAAGTCGTTGACAGTTACGACCCGCTCAATTCGCGCAAAACGATCCCGATTGATTTCACCAACACCGGACTTGTCGGCTTAGACATCGGCGCGGAAACTTCGGCAATCTTCGCCAAAGCACTCGAAGGCGCGAAAACAATCGTCTGGAACGGACCGATGGGAATGTTCGAAGAGA
The DNA here is from genome assembly GCA_963761145.1 of Pyrinomonadaceae bacterium. Classification (GTDB taxonomy): domain Bacteria; phylum Acidobacteriota; class Blastocatellia; order Pyrinomonadales; family Pyrinomonadaceae. Next base: position 108,656 of record CAVXFU010000001.1, on the reverse strand, counting down.
AACCGTTTGACGAAGGCACGCTGGCGATTGCCAACGCGGTCGCCGACGCGACTGATAACGGCGCAACCTCCATCGTCGGCGGCGGCGATTCGGTTTCGGCAATCAACCAAGCCGGATTGGATGACCGCATCACACACATTTCGACCGGCGGCGGCGCAACTCTCGAATTTCTCGCCGGCGACGAACTTCCGGGCGTGGCGGCTTTGAATGATAAGTAAACTATAATGAATCGAGAGGTAAACACGATGCAGGTATTAGAAGAAGCAACAGCGTTAGCCGACAAACTTTCGCTGTCAGAGAAAATTCGATTGCTGAAACATTTAGCACTCACTATTGAAGACGATACGGTCGAGAAAAAAAAGCCGCAGAGCCTTCGCGGTTCCTGGAAGGCGGAATTGCCCGCTGATTTTGACGTTGAAAAAGAGATTCGGGAAATCCGCGACGAATGGAAGAAGAAGTTTGAAGATTTATGAACGAATACGTTGCCGACACCCATGCTTTGTTTTGGTATCTATTGAATATGCCGCAACTCGGCAGCAATGCCGACGCGGTTTTTGACGACGCAGACAATGGAAACGCCGTCATCTGCATTCCGGCAATCGTTTTCGCCGAATTGTATTATATGAACGTCAAACTCAAATATCAGCTAAACTACGCGCCAGCCTATCAAAAGATAAAGCAAAGCGGACAATTCAGAATTATTCCGTTTGAAGCGGACGACGTTCTCGACTTCGACCGAAACTCCGCTGTCAAAGAAATGCACGACCGGATGATAGTCGGAGTTGCGCGAAGATTAAATGCGCCGCTTTTGACCAAAGATCAAAACATCACCGCCAGCAATTTAGTTGCAGTGATTTGGTAACAGCGATTTCTCGCCGGCGAACTTCCGGGCGTGGCGGCTTTGAACGATAAATAAATATCTGCTTTGAATAACGAAAGGAGCGATTAAAAATATCCAATAGATGCGACGTTTAGCTTGGGCGACCGATATTCATTTAGACCGTTTGATTGAGCGCGACTATCGGGAGTATATCGAATATCTGAAAGAGTTGAATCCTGATTGCCTGGTGATTTCGGGCGACATTGGCGAGGGCGAATACGTTTGTAAATCGCTCGCGGAATTTGATGAGGCATTTAACTTTCCGATTTACTTTGTGCTGGGCAATCACGATTTTTATTTTGGAAGTTTTGCCGGGGTTGAAAATAATGTTCGCGCACTCGTCGCAAAATCTCGAAATCTACATTGGCTGACCGAGACGGGAATTGTCGCGCTGAATGATTCGACCGCGCTGATCGGTGTCGAAGGCTGGGGCGATGCGCGGCACGGCACGTACGATTTGAGCGAAGGTTCGACCCGCGACGTGCTGACTATTAACGATTATAAAAATCTGAACAGGGAAGAGATTCGCTTACTGCTCGAATCGAAGGCGGATAAAGATGCCGGGATTCTGCGACCCGTTTTGACCGAAGCGATTAAAACGTATCCGAATGTAATTTTCGTCACACACGTTCCGCCGTTCGTCGAAGTTTGTTTCGACCGCAGTTTGAGAATTTGCGGCGAATATAAACTGCCTTTTTATACCTGCAAAGTCATCGGCGATATGCTTCTCGAAAAGATGTCTGAAAATCCTCAATGTCAGATGAATGTTCTTTGCGGACACACGCACGAAAAAGCCGACCTCGAAATCCTCGAAAATCTGCGCGTCAGAGTCAAAGAATCGGGCTACGGCAGTTGGTGGGACGCGACGATAATCGAGTTCGATTAGGTAAACAAATATGCCTATAAACTTAAAAGACCGTCCTAATAATCTTGATCTAACAACCCTTCAAAAAATCCTTCAAACCATCGAATAGAGCGTTCGGTTTCCTATTAAATAACGAAAATCGCAACTTAGAAACTAAAGATTTCTATAAAGAAAACTTTAGTATTTTTTCAGAAATCATTGATAGCACAGAAGAAACCTTTAGTTTTCAAGAGAACACCAGAGGTTTCTTAATAAATATCAATAGTAGTGAAATAAAAAGTATTATTTTCTATTTAAAAACCCTTAGTATTAAAATAAAAATCTTTAGTTTTTATGTTAATACTAAGGGTTTCTACTATACTATCAATGCTTTTTAAACAGAAATCATTAATTTCTCAATAAAACCTTTAGTTTCTAGTATAATATTAAAAAATTCGATATGAAAACCTTTAATATTTCTTGAAAAACCATTGGTTTCCAATTTGATTTATTTGATTATTAAGTTTAAATTAGAGGCGTTGCGGTTGATATGTTTTTAAGCAAAACCCGATAAATACGTAACAAAGACGGAAAATACGGAGGATTTAGAATATTATGGCAGACCCGAAAACGAAGCGTTTGACACCGAAAAAATTAATAGAAAACAACAAGGCGGGCGACGCGCTCGATGTTTTGACCGATTACAAACCGGCAAATAATGATTTTGCGAAGCTCGAAGTTCAGTCGGCGCGGTCGGATATGAACGCGAAACAGACGAAAGAGCATAACGATTATGCGGCGTGGCTGACGAGCCGCGACGAGGCGACGGCGGCGGAATGGAAATATAACGATATGATTCGCGGCGCGCGCACACAGGTTAAAGCGCAGTATGGAGAAAATTCCAATGAGCTTCAAACGATGGGATTAAAGAAAAAAAGCGAGTATAAATCGCCGACGAGAACGCCGAAACCAAAAGACGAGTAAAATAAATTCAAACGATTTTCACGGCGCGGCGCGCTCAGATGGTCGAAAATGCTGAATGGAATAAAGACTCGGTGCGTATCAATTTTATTGACGATTGGCAGCTTCCGCCCGAATAACTCATAATAACTCGAGTCTTTATTGTTTGCTTAAAATTCAAATCCTACTTGCGCGGAACGCCGAAACTCGTTTGTCCGCCAGGAATTTATATTATTAAATTATGAGAAAACCGGTTATCGCGGGAAATTGGAAAATGTATAAATTGCTTTCGGAAGCAGTTGATACGGCTTTGGCACTGAAACCTTTGGTGACGAATGCGAACCATTGCGAAATCGTGATCGCGCCCGTATTCGTTCATCTGAAAACCGTCGCTGATAGATTAGAAGGTTCAAATATTCGAGTCGCGGCGCAAAACTGTTCGACCGAGCAGAAACACGGCGCACATACGGGCGAAGTTTCGGGCGATATGTTGAAGGATGTCGGCGTGACGCACGTTATTATCGGACATTCGGAACGTCGGCAATTTTACGGCGAAACAAACGAATCGGTGAATCTGAAGACCAAAGCCGCGTTGACATTCGGCTTGACCGCGATTGTCTGCGTCGGGGAAATATTAGCGGAAAGGGAAGCCGGAAATGCCGAAGCCGTCGTCAAAACGCAGTTGAGAGGCGCATTGGACGGTTTGACAGTTTCGGATATGGAACGTATTATAATCGCTTACGAGCCTGTTTGGGCAATCGGCACCGGAAAAGTTGCCACGCCTGAACAGGCTCAAGAAATGCACAGCTTCATTCGTCAGATTATCAGTGAAACACAGACGAAAGAGGTTTCCGACGCTTTGAGAATTCTTTACGGCGGTTCGGTCAAACCGGACAATATCGCCGGTTTAATGCAAAAGGCAGACATTGACGGCGCATTGGTTGGCGGAGCAAGCCTCGACGCAGAAAGTTTCGCAAAAATAGTTAATTACATATAATTGGAATTTTTTACAGTGACTTATTTTTTATACATTTTGTTTTTTGTTTCCTGCTTTGCGCTGATTGCGAGCGTTTTGCTCCAACCGGGCAAAACCGATGCGGGTGCGCTTTTTACCAGCAATATTTCAAGCTCGGCTTTTCAGCCGCGCGGTGCGCAGACGATTTTATCGAAAATCACGATTATCGCCGCGACCGTATTTATGCTTGCCGCGTTGCTTTTGGCAATGCCCGCATTGAACGGCGGCGTTTCAGTTTTAGATACCGTCTCGGAAACTCCGGCTGAACCCACATCTGCGATTGACACAAACGCCAATGTTTCTACAAATGCCAACGTCGCGTCTGATGCGAACACCAACACGACCAATGTGAATGCAGTGAATGCTAATTTGCCGTCGAATGTCGCTGTCGTCATGAACACAAATTCCGTAACTAACACTACGGCGAACAAGGCGGCAAACGCGAACCGTTAATTTATTTTCAACAGAAACCTGCTCGATAAATATATAGTTGAGCATTTACTGAAAATAGATAATTTTATTTGATAATTTTATCTCGAGGGGACGTGGCGGAACTGGTATACGCGCAGCGTTGAGGTCGCTGTGGGGCAACCCATGAGAGTTCGACTCTCTCCGTCCCCACCACAAAACTAAAAAAGCGGGCTGGAATTTCCAGCTCGCTTTTTCGTTTAGAAGAGTTTGAATTGAATTGTCAGGTATTTCTTCGGATTTTGCCGAAAGTCGTAGATCAGTTTCGTTCCTTCGGATGAAAGTTGATTGACGTTTGAGGCTGTCTGGTTGACGTTGTTGTAAAGCGTTTCATCGGTCAAAAGTTTTCCGATAGTTCCTTTTCCGGCTTGTGCGTCACCGAGAATCACGTCAAATTTTTCCGCCGTTGTGTTCAATCGAGCAAGAGCCGTTCGCGCATCGTCATAAAGCCGTTCATCCTTCAAGAATTTTCCCGCCGTTCCTTTTCCGTCTTTCAAATCATTTGAAATTATTTTGAAGTCATCGGCAATGCCGTTTATTTTCGCCGCTGAAACGCGCAAATCCGAGATCGCATCACGGGCATCGTTATAAAGTTTTTCATCGTTGAGAAGTTTTCCGGCGGTTCCTTTTCCGGCGCGTAAATCTTTGGAAATAGCTTCCAGCTGCTGAACGCTGCGGTTTAGATTATTATAAAGTTCAGGATCGTTCAAAAGTTTTCCTGCACTTCCATCGCCTCGATTTACTCGGTCAAGCGTGTTTTGCAGTTTCGCCAAGGTCAATTTAGTTTCGCCGACGGTCGCATCAATGTTTGTGTATAACGATTCGTCGTTGATAATGCGCCCCAAAGTTCCTTCTCCGCGATTGGCTTTGTTAAGAATTTCGTTGGTCGGAACGGCAAGTTTGTTTATTTGCTGCAACAGTTCATTGCCGGTTTCGGTTAGCTGATTAATGGACATTGCCGAAGTCGAAGCCAGCACGTCGTTTTCTGAAACCGCCGCGCCTTTCATTGTTCCCGGCGTAATGTTGATTAGTTTATCATTCGCTAAAATCGAAGTCGCGACAAGCTGTGCGGTCGAATCGGTTCGCACGCGTTCGGAAAGCGGTTTGCCGTCTAAATTTCGATTGACTAATAATACGGCTTCGACTCTTGCATCATCAGGACTGTCAGGCGGCAAAAGATTAACGCTTTCGACTTTACCGATGTTTACGCCTGCCAATTGAACTTCCGCGCCGTCGCGCAAACCATCCGCACTGGCGAAACGCGCCTTTAAACGCAGCTTTTTCTCAAACGGGTTAAAGTTGCCCGACGCATTCAGAATCAGAAAAGCCAGAACGGCTAATCCGAAAAATACGAAAATCCCGACGCGCAGCTGGCTGAATCCTAAACTCTTTGTTGGGGGCATAGTTTTTAGTTTTGAATAACGTGTAGAGTGCGAGGAATTAATTGATTTCTCGCACTCTACACGTTATTTTTTATCATTTTCCGCGCACAAATTTCAAAATATACGGATCATCTGTGGCTTGAAATTCTTCGTCCTTACCGCTGAAAATAATTTTACCTTCTTTGAGCATCAGAATTTCCGTATTAATTAAACAGAGTTTTTCGCCTTCCTGTTCAAAAACGACCTCGCCGTTTTCGTCAACCGTCGCATATTCGGAAGATAGATATTCGAGATTTTTCATCTCGTGCGTGACGAAAATCGAAGAAACATCTTCAAGATCGCGCAGTTTGATGGCAAGTTCGCAAATCGTTCGCGCCGTTGGCGGATCAAGTCCGGCAGTCGGCTCATCGAACATAACAATCTGCGGATCGCCAACCAAAGCGCGGGCGATTCCGACGCGCCGCCGCATTCCGCCGGAAAGTTCGTCCGGCATTTTATCAATTGCATCTTCGAGAGCGACGAATTGCAGCATCCGGCGAACCTCGCGCTCGACTTCTTCTTCGCCAATTCCTTGCTCGTGCAGACGATAAGCTACGTTATCATAAACCGAAAGTGAATCAAACAACGCGCCTTCCTGAAAAACCATCCCGATTTTGGCGCGAACCTTCATCATCTGAACTTCGGTGTAATTGGTAATATCTTCGCCGTCAATCAATATTTGACCTGAATCCGGTTTGAGAAGTCCGAGAATAAGGCGAATCGTCGTGGATTTTCCGCCGCCGCTTCTGCCCAAAATAACCTTTGTTTCGCCGCGCCGGACTGTAAAACTGATGCCGTTCAGAATTTTCTTATCTTCAAAAGATAAGTGAATATCGCGGAACTCGATGGCGGGAACGACCCGCTGCATATTATCAACCGCATCTTCCAAATCGGTCGGTTGAAGCTCTTCTTCAACTATATCGGCGGTATTGTCAATTTCATCTGTCGGCGAGGAGAGCATAAATTTTTGATTATTATAAAAGCTAAATATATTTTATGTCGAGCAGCGTATTAATCGCCCGCGAAAGAAAGAAATCGAAGATAATCACGACGATTGAAGAAAGCACGACGGAATTTGTCGTGGAACGTCCGACACCGACAGTTCCGCCAGTCGTGCTTAAACCTTTGTGACAGGCAATACTGCCGATTATTAAGCCGAAAAATAAAGGCTTAACCAGCCCTCCGAGAATGTCCTCGGTCGTAATTCCAAAACGTACCGAAGTCAGATACGCGTTGTAATCGAGATTAAAAATACCTGTGGCGATAATTCCGCCGCCGATAATTCCGAAAGTGTCGGCAGCTACTGTCAAAAGCGGCAGCATTAACACGAGAGCGATAATGCGCGGCGCGACTAATTTACGGTGCGGATCGGTTCCCAAAGCCCGCATCGCATCAATCTGCTGCGAAACTACCATCGAACCGAGTTCCGCCGCAATCGCCGAACCGATTCGCCCGGAAACCATTAAAGCTGATAAAACCGGACCGAGTTCGCGGATGAGCGAAGTCGCCACAGATTTTCCGGCTTGATCCTGCAAACTGTAATATTCAAAAGTCGGGTAAGTTTGCAGAATTAAAACGCCGCCGGTGAAAAATCCGGTCAGCAGCACAATCGGCAGCGAACCGACACCGATTAAATCCATTTGCTGGATAATTTCCTTGAAATAATGCGGACTTTTAAAGAGTCCGAGGAATGCGGAAATTATCAGGTTGGTTAATTCCTGCAATTCAAACAAAAATTTTTTGAGTAAATTCATTCGGCGGCAATCCGGTTAAAGATTTTATAAAGGTTACAACGAAGCGTCGAAAACGACAAATAAAAAAGCCGATCTAAAAATTAAATCGGCAATATGAAATTTAAATTTTGAATGTCTTCGTCGAAGATTCAGTTGTTATTTCGCAATCGCCGCTGACGATTGATTATCCTTTGATTCGGCGCGTTCGAAGGTCGAACGTTTTGCTGTCTCGGCAGTCTTTCTGTTCGGTCAGTAAACTGCAGGCGAATTTCGCGGAATTTGACAAGTTGTTCGGGTGTCAAAACTTTGCGCACAGCAACTTCAGTCATAATTCTGAGCCGGAGAACTTCCATTTGAGCGGAATGCGTTTCATTGATAAGCGTTTGAATCTCCGCTTCATCAGCATTATCCGCGTAAACCGCCTGATCCAAATTACGCTGCGCGTCACGAAGTTTCTGCTGCGCGTCGCGTCTGAGCAGTTTGTTATCAGCGTTGATGCGGCGTATCTGCCGAACTTGATTTTGGGATAAGTTAAGTTCGGCTAAAAGATTTGGGCGGCGAACCGGCTGTTTGAGATTTTGCGGCGCATCATCGTTCGGCGGCATTTGCTCCTGCGCTTCGACAACCGAAAATGCAAATAACGTAAATAAAACCGCCAAAATTATGTGATTAAAATTTTTCATTTTCAATGCCTCTTAATTATTTTGTGTCAAGTTCAGCAAACAAATCTGCCAGCCTGATTGATTGATCTTCTTCGTCTTCGATTTGATTCAAATTCGGAGCCTGCCGCTTTTTGACAGGCGAAGATTTTTTGTCGTTCGATTCTTTAAGACCAATCGGTTGATTATCAGAATTACTTTTCGCAGCCTTCGCCGGAACCTTGACAGCGGCTTTAATCGGCGCGACGACTGTTTCGCGTTTCTGTTCTTTTACCGGATTAATATTTTCAAAAGCGGACGACGATTTTTTATCCGGATTTTTATCCGGGTCAAATGTTTCTCGCGGTTTTTCAAAAACTTCTTTTGTCGGCGAAACAACCGGTTTTTCAATTATTTTATTAACTTGTAAATGGGCGGTTTCGGTGTTTTTGGTAAAATTCAAAGCGTAAAAAGATACTCCGATGCCGACGACCGCAATCGCCAAAGCCATTGCGTAAGCCGGATTAAAGGAAAATAAATTTCTCAATACGGCAAACCAACTGCGGGAAATGCCTGATTCGGCAGTAGAAAGATTCGCCTTTGTCGAAACTTCAAAACTCGGCAGCGGCAAATACGAAAACTCTTCATCGCGCCATTCGAGGATCGAGGCGCGCGTGAATTGAAATCCTTCAAACTCACTTTGGCAATCGAAACAATCTTTCAGGTGCTTTTCAAATTTTATTTTTTCATTCGCCTCGATTTCGCCATAAAGATAAGAAACCAGCTCATCGGCAAATCGGCAGGACGAATTTCTTTGGTTCAGCATATACTTTGTCTCACAATTCACTAAATTACTTCGACCGGCGTTCTTTCCAGTTTCATCCGAAGCTGTTTCAAAGCGGTGTAAAGCCGACTTTTAACCGTACTGAGCGGCAATTCCAGATAAACGGAAATTTCCTGAAACGTCAGTTCTTCAAACTCCTTCATCACGATTACCTGCCGCAAATCATTTGGCAGCGATTGAACTGCCTGACGCACCAAATTCAGCCGTTCGTTTTGTTCGGTCGTCCTGGACGGCATTTGACGCGAGGGCGCGATAAAAGTCCGCTCTGCGGCATTATCTTCGTCATCCAGAAAACTTTCCGAGCGGCTTTTCTGACGGCGTTTGGTTGTCAAACACTGGTTGACGGCGATTCGGTGCAGCCACGACGAAACTTTGGCATCGCCGCGAAAATTTTTCAAATTTCGGTAAGCCGCGATAAATGTTTCCTGCGCCGCGTCTTTCGCGTCGTCTTCGCGGGCAAGCATACCGAAACACAGGGCAAAAATCTTTCGCTCCCACCTTTTAACGATTTCGCCGAAAGCGTCAGGATTTTCCGTAACTGCCAGTTCGACCAACTGCTCATCGGTTAAATTAAATACCATTCACTCGTGAATTTTGCCCATCTATCAGCACGAGAATTTTACAAGACGCGCTCGTTGAACGCAAAAAAATTACCACTCAAACTTTTAGACGCTTGGATTCATCGAAAAGTCTAAAAGCTTAAAATTTACTGTATTAAAATAAAAAAGACAGATTGCAAAAACCTGTCTTTTTTATTAAATTTGGTAGGCTGTGCGGGGCTCGAACCTGCGACCCACGGATTACATACCACTCTGGCTTTCACCAGCCGCCGAAGATTTCCGGCGTTGTAGTCTGGACTATCTCATCACCCACAGCCGAAACTGTTTGGGTGTGCGGCGTATAGTCTCTGAGGGCTTTCTTGAAATCCAAATAATCATCAACATACCGGACGAATTTCTTTTGTCCGTTTTTGCTTGAAGAAAATCTAAACTTAGAACTTTTGCCGTTTTGAAGAATTTCTTTTGCCGAAATGTAAAAAATTAAGTCTTTATCAATTACATAAACAGCGAAAATATCAACTTGTTCAATTGTATAAATTGAATTGTATTTAGAATTCAAACAATTTTTGAGAGAATAAACGCTTAACGCTTTGATTCTCTGATTTAACAGCTTTAATTTGAACTTAATACAATTAAAATCTTCATCTAAAACTATCAAATCAACTTTTGAATAATTTCCAAATTCAAGAAATACACTATAACCGAGTCGAATTAATTCTTTGCAAACGGCAGCTTCTCCCAAAGTTCCTTTGATATTCGGATTATCAGAAATCATAGCTTATTTTCACCACCATAATATTTAATAAAACGGGAACTTTGTCAAGGTTGCCTGCTGATTGCCCAATCTTCAAGATTTTTACGTTGAAATCCGTACTTGAAGCTCTCAGGGGTTTCCAGCATACAGCCGCATTTTCAGTTACATTGTTTCCAATGAACGCTCCTAATTCAATGAACAAGAGTCCGTTGCTCTACCAACTGAGCTAACAACCCAAATTAACGAGTTGGATTATAACAGCAAAAATGCGCGATTTGCAAAAAAGTAAGAGTTTTCGCGTTCAGAGTTTGGAAAAAAATCAACTTATTGCAAAATAGAAGTGAATGAAAGAATGCCCAAAATGTGAATTGTGTTACGCGGACGATGTGAATTTCTGCCCGCAGGACCAAACGCCGACACGCCAAACTCTGCCGGGAAGCCAAACACTCGCCAATCGTTATTTTATCGAAAAAAGATTGGGTCGCGGTGCGATGGGACAAGTTTATCTGGCACGCGATAAAAATTTAGGAACTCGCCGCGTCGCCGTTAAAACGGTTCGGCAGGATATTTTGAACAGCGAAGATTTGCAGGAAGGCGAAGCGATTGCACGGTTTGAGCGCGAAGCGATGTCGGCGGCATCAGTCAATCATCCGCATATCGTTGACGTAACCGATTTCGGCGAATCGGAGGAAGGCGTATTTTATCTCGTGATGGAATATGTCGAAGGCGAAACGCTGCACCGTCTTTTGAGACGCGAAGGAACTTTGCCGGTTAAACGCGCCGTCAAACTTTTGCGCCAAATCGCCGACGGTGTAGAAGCCGCGCACGATAACGGGCATTCTGCACCGCGATTTGAAACCGGCGAACATTTTTATAATGAATAAAGGGAAATCGGGCGACGGCTTTATCAAAGTCGGCGATTTCGGTTTGGCGAAAATCGTCAACCAAACCGTCACCGATGCCAGTTCAAACGCCACGCCCTCTTCGCGCGGAATTATCGGAACGCCTGAATTTATGTCGCCCGAACAGATGCAGCCCGAACTCGGCGTTGACGTTCGCGCCGATATTTACGCGCTCGGCACGATTGCTTATTTGATGCTCGGCGGTCGAACTCCTTTTATCGGCGATTTAATGCAGCTTGTGATGCAGAAAATTATGCACACGCCGCCGCCGCTTTCAACTTTGCGTTCGGATATTCCGAAAGACGTCGAACGAGTGATTATGCGTGCGCTGGAAATCGAACCGGCGAAACGTCCGAAAAGCGTCGGCGAATGGATCAACGAACTTGAAGTGTCGGCGGAAGATGTCGAAGATAAAAAAAACGCCGGAACTTCGCGGCTCGTAATTCTCGCGCCGATCAACGCCGAAGTTTACGTCAATGACGAGCGCAAGGGAAGTATCGGCAGTTCGGGGAAATTGATTTTAACGACGATTCCCGTCGGTCGTCACGTTTTAAGAGTTTCAAAACCCGGCGAGAAAGATGACGAGCGCGTAATTGAACTCCGCGAAGGTGCTAACGAACAAGTCATACAAGCGCAGTTGAAGCCTTTGCGTCCCGAATCAAGCAGTCAGCCGTCGTCTTCTTCGGGCGCGGGAAGCAGCAGCGGCAGTGCGGCGCAATCGAGCGTCATGCCGGGAATTGTCGCGTGCGCAAACTGCAACGCCCGATTCGCGCAAGGCGTGAAATTTTGCGGTAAATGCGGCAATCGTTCGTTTAAAGTAATCAGCGACGGCGAAATTTCTCCGAATTTTCCGTGTCCGCGCTGTTCGGTGCCGCTGCCGCCGTTTTCAAAATTTTGCGGACGCTGCGGGTTTAATATCGCGCCGCAGTCGAACGAATCAAAAAGTCAGCCGATTGGATTTAAATCAAATTTTCCGATCAACATTCCGGCACAGGTCGAAAAAATATGTCAGCGGTGCGGCGGCAAATTTCCGCCGAATATAAAATTCTGCGGTAAATGCGGCAATAATTTAAATTGATTTTTGTAACTTTATTTTGGATGAACCGTTAATGTATAAAATGTCGTATAATAAAAAACCGTTTTTCATCTTCCGCAAAATGCATATAGGAATCAGAAAATGAAAATTTGTCCACGATGTCAGAAAACTTACAACGACGAAGATCTAAATTTTTGTCTTGATGACGGTGCGACCTTAATGCATTCAAATGCGATTGATAATTCAATGCCGGCGACGGTTTTACTCAGTCAGCCCAGACCGACCGATCCGAATCAATCGTTCGGCAGTCAGCCGGGAAGTCAAAGCGGCTGGAACGCGAATACGAATCCGTCGCAAAATCCGAATCAATTTTCGATTCAGTCGCCGCCGAAAAAGCCAAAAAACTGGCTGTGGGCAGTGGGTATTTTAGGCGGTTTGGCTTTATTGTGCGGCGGCGGTTTTGTCGGCTTTTTCTTTTGGGCGGCAAGTCTCGAAGATTCAAATCGAAATACGAACGGCGGCTATGTTGCCAACACGACGAACAAAACTCCCACATGGACGACGAAAGCGACGGTTCAAAAAGTTGATTTATCCAGATGGGTGCAAAATAATCCGGTAAGCGGAACTACCGAATTCAACAACGGCGAATTGCTGATGGGTTCGAAAAACAAAGGTTATTATTATGTGCTGGCAGCCCCGAAGGATTATAAAACAGAAAATGCCGTTACAAAGGTCAGCGTCAGAAATGTGAACGAAGACAGTTCGAGCTTAGGTTTCGGGCTGGTTGTTCACAGCAATCCGGTTCCTTTGATACAGGATTACGCATTTTTAATTGATTCGGAAAGTAAAAAATATCGCGTTGTGCGACACGTTCCGGGCGACGAAATCGTCATCGTCGGCTGGACGAGTTCGGATTCAATCAAAGACGGAACAGAGAAAAATGTGTTGGAAGTTCGTGATGAAAACAAGAAAATGAATTTCTATATTAACGGTGATTTCATCAAGACTTTTGATAACAAGGACGGTTACAGCGGCGGCGTGACCGGAGTTTATTCGGGCGACGCGGTTCAAATCGCATTTTCCGAAATGGAAATTTCTAAATAGTTTTAACTCTGACATTATTTCTAAAATATGAAGGTTTGCCCGGTTTGCAATCAAACATACGTTGACGACAATCTGAATTACTGTTTGAACGACGGCGGAACGTTAAACGCATCGAAAGATGACGCGCCGCCAACGGTTGCCTTTAACCGCGCCAGAACGACCCAGCAGAATTGGGAAGACTTTCAACCGCCATCGCCCTGGGAAAGTCAGATTCAGCAAAATCAACCGTTTCAAACGGTTCAGCAAGACCATACATATCAGCCTTTACAGCAAAACCAGGCTTATAATCCAGCCTTGATGCAGAACCAAAATCAAACTTTACCGGTTGTCTCAATGATTCTCGGAATCTTGAGTACGTTGTTCGCCTGTTGTTACGGCGGCATTCCGCTCGGCGCGGCGGCTATCGTTCTTGGTTTTCTCGGTTTGAGAAATTTTAATGAAAACTCGATGCGGTTCGGCGGGCGCGGATTGGCAATCGCCGGCATCGTTACCGGCGTGATTGGATTATTAATCTCACTTGGTTTATTTTTAATAGTGATTATTTCGAAATAGATTTTCTTTGTATTGAATGCGAGTAACATTGCGCGTGATAGCCGGACCACAGACAGGGCGGGTTTTCACGTTTGACCAGCACGAAACTTTTATGATTGGGCGAAGTGAAGACTCGCAGTTTTGCTTGCCGCACGACCGTTTTTTTTCGCGCAATCACTGTCTTTTGGAAATCGCGCCGCCGCAAACATTTTTGCGTGATTTGGGCTCGACTAACGGAACTTTCGTCAATGGCTTAAAAGTTGAAACCGCGCACCTAAAAAACGGCGACCGCATACAGGGCGGCGAAACCGTTCTCGAAGTAGAAGTTTCGGCTGGTGCGGACGAAACTTTGCAGTATAATCAGGGCGCACAAAAATTCAGCGAAACGGTTCCATCTCTAATCACAATTCAATGTCTGAATTGCGGAATGCCGTCAAAAGCCGAAGCCTCGCGTCCCGATGCTAAACTTTCATTTTTGTGCGACGACTGCCGCGAAAAACTTCGCAACAATCCGCAGCCGATTCCGAATTATCAAATGATAAGAATTCTCGGACAAGGCGGAATGGGAACTGTAATGCTCGCCCGTCATATGACCGACGGACGCGCGGTGGCAATTAAAACCCTACTGCCCGAAGTCGCCGTCAGCGAACAATCCTTGAAAAGGTTTATGCGCGAAATAGAAGTCGCCGCCAGCCTTCGTCACCCGCACATCGTCAGCTACATCGAACACGGAACGCACAACGGAATTGTTTATCTGGTAACAGAATTTGTCGGCGGAATGGACGCGTCGAAACTTTCAAAAATGCGCGGCGGCAAACTGACTTATCAGGAAGTCGTTAAGATTATCGAACAAACGCTCGCCGCGCTCGATTTTGCGCATTCGCTCGGCTTTGTTCACCGCGACATAAAAGAGCAAAACATTTTAGTTGACGGCGCGTTTCCCAACTACATTTCAAAGTTAACCGATTTCGGTCTGGCGAAAAGTTTTAAACAAACCGGAATGAGCGGTGTCACGATGGTCGGCGACGTTGCCGGAACAATCGCTTATATGCCGCCTGAACAGGTGCGGGATTTTAAAGAGGTAAAGCCGCCTTCAGATATTTATGCAATTGGTATGACCGCCTACAGTTTAATGACCGGCGCACACGCGCTCGACCTGAGTCCGCGAGCCGGAATTTCCGAAACCGTGAAGGCGATTTTTGAAAAACCGATCATTCCAATTACACATCGACTGCCGGAAATTCCGTTGCGAGTCGCCGCCGTTATCGAAACCGCCATCGCCAAAGAAGCCGAAATGCGCTGGCGAACTGCCGGAGAAATGCGCGAAGCACTATTAAGGGCTATGAGCTAAGTCGTTTGCACAAAGCATCAGTCCGATTAACGTCCAAAGATGGCGCGTGTCTTCGAACGAACCGACCAAGCCTTGGTAAACAAAAGCGGAAATAAATGCTGTCCATAAACCAGCCGAAATGATGCTTGATTTATCCGGCGAAAAGTTAAACGGCACATCCTTCAGCAAATAAATAATTATCAAAATGACTGCCACTAATCCGAATACGCCGGATTGTGACGCGACGCTCAAAAATATATTGTGAGCGTCGGTCAGAACAGCGAAATTACCATCGGTATCCTGAAAAACGACTTTGCAGGAATCTTGACCGACACCGCGCCCGAAAAGGAAATTTTCACGAAAAGTTTCAGACGCTGCCTGCCAAATCATCACACGCGGCGACGGCTGAAATTCCCGTCCGGCAAAATTAACCGTAAAAGATGCCGTCGAATGCGATTGTAAGGCGACCACATTCAGCATCAAAAAAAATATTGCCGTCATTATGCCGCCATACAAACTAAGCCGGGCGAACTTTTTATTTTCATTTTGGTAATTGTAGAAACCCCAAAGTCCGCAGATTACAGCAAAACCGCCAAGCCCGGATGAAAAAGTAAAAACAGCAATCAAGGCGCCGAGCGCGGCGAAAATCAAACTGAAGCTCTTCTTTATCCAGTTCATTTTCAAGGCGATAAGAAGCAGTGAAAAGCTGACGCTCAAATAATTACAAAGCAAACTCGGTGATAGAAAGTGAATACGGAGTCGCGGATAGTTTCCGACCGGAACTGCGCCGTATGAATGGACAGTATAATTCAACAGCCAGCTTTCCCGATTAAAATAAAAAAGCGCGATTGAAAAAATGCCAAGTAAAACGGCGAGACCGGCTGCGGCTATCCAGGTGAGAACCAATCTTTTTATATCCGATTTGCTTTCGACCAGATTAAATATCAGAACAGGCAGCCACAAAAGATAAATCTCGCCGCAGAGTTTAATAAAGCTGATTTGCCGATTGTCGGAAAAACACGCGGAAACCAGCATCGCGCCAAAATAAAACAGCAGCAGCCAATAAAATCTGTGAAAACGAAATTTAGTTTGTCTTGTGAGAATTGCGAGTATCCAAAAAGTGAATGTGAGAAGAAAGATAAATTCCGTCGGCGGAATTTGGAAATTGAAAAGTTGAACGAACGGCTGAATATAGCAAAGCGAAAAAACCAGCAGTAACAGTAGAATTTTGGCAATCCGCAAAAACATTTTCAGTTTTAAAAGAACAGTTTTAAATTGTCCTTGTAACTTTTGTCAGCGAACGTGGCGCGTCAGGGTCTAAACCTTTCGCTTCGGCAAGCAGTGCCGCGAAAAGCTGCGCCGGTACAATAAATGGAATTGGCGATAGAAATTCGTCAATATCGGTCGGCAGCAGCAAACTTCTCGAACTCAGAGCGGCGATTTTCTTGTCATTGGTAATGGCGAATGAATCAGCGTGAAGTTCTTTCAAACGTTTTAGTAAATCCAAACTGCTTTGACGGGTAACGCCTTTCGGGGCAAATAAAATCACCGGAAAACGTCGTTCGATGATCGCTAACGGACCGTGAAAAAAATCGGCGGAAGAAAATCTTTCAGCGACAACATAGCAGGTTTCCATCAATTTTAACGCCAGCTCATAAGAATTTCCGTAGTTTAAACCGCGTCCGACGACGACGCAGTTTTCCATAAAAACATATCTCTGCACCAATTCTTCAACTTCAGACTTCAATTCTAAAACCTGATTTGCAAATTGCGGAATTTTCTCGTAGTCGAGTTTTTTACTGCCTAAAATAGAAGCCAGTAGATAAAAATGCAGCATTTGCCCGGTATAAGTTTTCGTGGCGGCGACGGATTTTTCTCGTCCGGCGTGAATCAGCAGAGTTTCGTCAGCGATTTTTGACGAGCGACGAATCGGCTTGATTGGTGATGCCGAGCGTGAACGCGCCGGATTTTTTTGCGCTTTCCAGAACCTGGTTGATGTCCACGCCTTCGCCCGATTGAGAAACGCCGATAACGAGTGCGCGTTTCAAATTTAGTTTTGCTTTATAGAGCGTAAAAACCGACGGCGCGGACAGAGAAACCGGAATTCCGGTCGTAATTTCCAGTAGATAGCGTCCGAAGAACGCGGCGTTGTCCGAACTGCCGCGCGCGACCAAAATGATCAAATCAATATCTTTACCGCGCAGAAATTCGCCTAATTTTTTTAATTTTCCGCTCTCCATTTTGATCGTTTTTTCTAAAACGACCGGTTGTTCGGCGATCTCCGCCAGCATTTTTGACATAATTTATATTACCTTTTTTTCTTGGATGAAAATGCGTTTTCGACAAATCCGATAACTAAGCCGACTGTCAATCTTAAGACGGATTTATTTCCGGTTGGCTGTTCTTTCGACTTTGATATGTGATTATTTGATTTCGATTCAGTGTTTGCATCTCCGGCAGATTTGTCGCTCAATGCCGGAAGAATTTCAGTTTTTTTGTCTTCTGTCGGTTTGATGTTTTGTTTTCCGGGTTATCTACAATTTCTTTGGCGGCGGCTTTTTTGGCTCCGGCTTCAGCGGTTTTCGGATCGGTAAATTCCTCAAGGACAGCGTTAATCGTGCCGCCGATGAGAATAACCAAAGCTGTCAAGTAAAGCCACAACATCAAGATTATCATCGCGCCGAGTGAGCCGTAGGTTTTATCGTAACTGTCAAAATAACCGAGATAAAGACGAAAACCGTATGAAACCACAAGCCATAAAACAATGCTGATTATCGCGCCCGGTGAAACCCAAACCCATTTAAAGTTTTTGTGTTTCGGCAGAAAATTATAAAGCAGCGCGAAAATCGAGACCAAAACAATCAATACGATTATCCATTGCAAAATTCCCAAAATAACCGGCGATTGAATCGGCAATTTCAATCGTATTTAAGATCAACATCACAAATTTGCTGCCGTAAAAAACGATGCCGAGAGCAAGAGTTAACAAAATGCCCAAACCGAGTGTCATCAAAAGGGAAATCAGTTTGGTTTTCCACCACGGACGAGTTTCAGTTAAATTATATACGCCGTTCAAGACGATGCGAATGCTGTCAATGCCAGCCGAAGCCGCCCAGATTGCCGCCAGAATTCCGAATGTCAATTTGCCGCCGGAACTATTTTGGGTTACTTCCTGAATTGTTTTCTGCACTAATTCGTAAGCTGAAACCGGCATGACGCTGCGAAAGATAGAAAAACATTTCAGTGCGCAAATCATCGGCTGATTCAAGCACTAAACCGAATAAACTGACCAGAAATAAAAGCAGCGGAAAGATTGCAAAGGCGAAATAAAAAGCCACCTGCGCGGCATTGCTCGTGATGTCTTCCTCTTCAATTGATTTGGTATAAAGGCGAATAACAAAATCTTTTAACTTGATTTTATGTAGCTCTTCATAACTGAAACTGAGTAAATCCATAAACGAAACCCCTTGAAATTCATAAAATAAGGATATAGAGATTATTTAACCAACCCGTAACTTTAAATTGGAAACGACAGAGCCTTCGTTTTCCAACATTTTTTTCAACTCGTAAACTTTCATTAGTGCTTCGACCGGCGAAAGCGCGTCTGCATCAATTTCAGCCAATTTGGATTCGACCTCGTGAAAAATCCGTTTTAGTTTTTGGTGCGCCGATATTCTTGCGTTCATATTCGTCAAGAAGTTCTTTCGCGCGATTTATAACAGGCTTCGGCAAACCGGCAAGCTGCGCCGCATAAACGCCGTAACTTTTCAACGCCGTTCCTTTGGCAATTTTATATTCAAAGCTGAGTTTATCGTTTTTCTCTTCAATTAAAAAGTAAAAATTTTCAATGTTCGGCAAAAGCGATTCAAGTTCAGCGAGTTCGTGATAATGCGTAGCGAAAAGCGTTCTGGTTTTCAGTTTCGGATGATTGTGTATAAATTCCAAGACCGAACGCGCGACGGCTAAACCGTCATAACGTTGAAGTTCCGCGACCGAGTTCGTCGAGCAAAATCAAACTCTGCGCGGTGGCATGATGCAGAATCTCGGCGGTTTCAATCATCTCGGTCATAAACGTAGATTCGCCGCTGCCGATGCGGTCATAAAGTCCGATGCGCGTAAAAATTCGGTCGCAAACTCCGATGACCGCTTCGTCAGCCGGAACGAACGAACCGATTTGCGCAAGTAAAACAATCAAAGCAATCTGGCGCAGATAAGTGGATTTACCCGAAGCGTTCGGTCCCGTTATCAAAGCGATTTGCGGCGCACCGTTGCCGCCGAGCGCGGCATCGTTGGCGATAAATGAATCTTCAGATTCGGCAAAAAGTTTTTCGATTACAGCGTGCCGTCCGTTTTTTATTCGCAAAAGCGAAGTTTCATTGACTGTCGGACGGACATACTTAAACTCATCGGCGACTTCAGCCAGACCGCAAATCGCGTCGAGATAAGCGATGGTCGAAGCGGCGAGTAAAATTTCAGTTCGCTTTTTTCCAACTTCGGTGCATATTTGCCGAAACAAATTATTTTCGAGTTCGGCAACTCGTTCCTGCGCGTGGATGACCAGTGATTCGTATTCTTTGAGTTCGAGCGTGATGAATCTTTCAGCCGGAATCAAAGTTTGTTTGCGCGTGTAATCTTCAGGGACAAGATGCAGATTCGATTTGGTAATTTCAATATAATAACCAAAAACTTTATTAAATCCGACGCGCAGGCTTTTGATTCCGGTTCGCGTCCGCTCGCGCTTTTCCATTTCAGCCAGAAATCCTTTGCCGTCTTTCAGAGTCGCGCGAAGTTTATCGAGTTCTTCAGAAAATCCGGCACGAATAACTCCGGTTTGTTCGGTAAAACGCGAAGGCAAATCTTCGGAAATCCCGGAAGCGATTAATTTTGCCGCTTCAGTGCATTCGGGAAGATGAGCGAGAATTTGATTGAAACGATTGGATTCGATTCGTAAAACCTGCTTGATTTTCGGGATTAATTCGAGGCTTTTGCCGAATGCCTGAAGCTCATACGCCGATAAAAAATTAGCTTTGGCGCGACTCGAAATTCTCTCTAAATCTTTGATGTCTTGAAAAATATCCTGTAAATTCAAACGCTCGATTTCGTTATCCTTAAACCATCCGAGATGATCATGGCGACGATAAATTTCGGCGCATTCAAGCAGCGGCTGGCGCAGCCATTTGCGTAAAAGTCTGCCGCCCATCGCGGTTTTTGTGCGATCAATGACCGACAAAAGACTTGAGCCGGTTGAACTTTCAAAAATTTCCAAACTCCGCAAAGTTCGCGCGTCGAGCAGCATAAACGCGCGGCTGTCGTAAATATTGAGTCTCGTCAGTTGGTTTGCCGCGCCGAACTGCGATTCGTTTAAATACGAAAGCAATGCGCCTGCCGCAGAAGTGGCAAGCGGCGCGTCTTCCAGACCGAAGGGCTTTAAAGTTTTTGAAGTAAAATGCTGTAAAAGAGTTTGGCGGGCATTTTTTAATTCAAAATATTCAGCGTTTAACTTCGTCACGAAGTGCGGTAAATCCTGATTGGAAAAATCCGCTTCGGTTTCCGCCAATAAGATTTCGGCGGGCGCGAGCCTTTGCAATTCGGCAATCGCGTCTCTGTTTTCAATTTCCGTCGCGGCAAAATCACCGGTTGTAATATCGGCGTAAGCGATTCCGGCGCGAATTCCGTTGCTGAAAAATGAAACCAGATAATTGTTTGATTTGCTGTTAAGCAGCAGCGGTTCGATGATTGTGCCGGCGGTAACGACGCGGACGACTTCGCGCTGAATCAGCTTTTTGCCGTCGCTGCCTTTGATCGGCGTGGTCGAAGTTTGCTCGCAGATAGCGACGCGATGACCGCGAGAAATTAAATGTGGCGAGATGTTTTTCGAGAACAAAATGCGGAACTCCGGCAAGCGGAACGCGTTCGGAAGTTTTGCCCATCGAGCGCGAGGTCAAGACAATATCCAATTCACGCGACAATATTCGCGCGTCGTCGTCAAAGGCTTCGTAAAAATCGCCCAGCCGAAACAGCAATAGTGAATCCTTATGTTTGTCTTTGATTTCGAGATACTGCCGCCGAATCGGAGTTTCGTTCTTCATAGAAAACAGACTGAAAAAAAATGCTATGTAAAATTATCATTTTTAGTTCAGCTATTTTCAACTCGAATTAAGTGAGAAAACGGAAAACCACAAAATAACGCGAACCGATACGAAAAAAATCTCGTGCGGACTTGTGTTATTTTGTGGCTGGAAAATTTATGCGTCCCTTTAACCGCGAGCGCGTTCGAGCAAAGTCATTGTCAGAACACTGAGCAAAACAATTGATTCTTCGCTGTCCGACATTTGCATTTGAGTCGAAACCTCGAATTTACTTTCAAAAAAAGCCGGTTGTTTTTGCAGTCTGGCAATCTGTGTATTGTCAGTTCTCGTCACCAGATAAGCCGGATTGAACATATAACCCGTAAACATTCCGATGACCGGAATTTCGCCGACGAGCGCGTCAATGACTTTCACCCACGCGTTTTCTTCGTGAATTTCTAAAATCATTTGATTGTTCGCGTCGGAAATCTGGTAATGCGTTTTCCAGATCGAACGCATTCCCTGACGTTTAATCGAGCCGAGAAATCTGCCGCTGCTGTCAGTAAAATTATAACGCGCGGAAAAATCTATCACTCGGTCGGCTTTAATATTAAATAAAATTTGCGTCTGATTTTCGTCGGCGAAAACATTGATGTCTTCCTTTAATTTAAGAAGTTTTTGTTTGACATAGCCGAGCAAATTGCCGTTTGCGTCGCGCACATAAATCTGGCTGGCAAGCGCGAGCAGTTTGAAAGTTAAAGAAATTGGATAATTCATCGGGTTCTCCTATTTGATAAATATCGGATAATTGATTCGGGAATGATTTCACTTGCCTGACAAATCGCGGCAGATAAGTTGGAGATATTTTACAGTATTTTCGTAGATTACCAATCCAATAATTTCGGTAAAATCTCGCCGATAGACATTAAATTGCGATGAACTTTCTTTATTTGTATAAAAGTTAAAAGCGTCACCGCTGATTCGATTTCCTGAAATTCTCGATTCAGCGATTGGCGGGCGCGATTTAAGTCTCTTTCCGAAGCGATGACTAAAAATGGTTTCGTGCGCTGACTTTGATACGCGCGTTTTAGTTTGGCAAAAGCCGAATCAATATTTCCTTTGCTCTGAACCTCAAAAATATGTGAAATTCGCTGACTATTTTCAGTCTCGCGCCAGATTACATCGAAATATTCAAACTCCATTTCAGCGTAAAAACCCAAACATTCACCGATTTCGATTAAAAGTTGTTGAATTTCTTTATGCGATAGTCGAACATCCGCGCTTTTTGTTAAAGTGATTTCGACAGACTCGGCTTTAACAACTTCCGTTCCACTGTCTGTAATTGACCAAATTCCGTTGTTCCTTCGCAAATACTTGTTTGCATCGAGTGATTTTCCGGCAGTCTGCACAATTTTACGCCAACTTTTATTTGCTCCGACTTTGATTGTTCTGATTTCGTGTTCATCTATTTGCGGAAAATAGGCAATCAACCTTTCATATAAATATCGCAATTCATCTGATCCGCCGACAGCTATCAATTCCTGTAAAATTGGTATTTCGATGTAATTGGATTTCGGTAGTGTCACAATTGATAAACGATTTGGCGAATGTTTAGAAAAGTTTCAAAAAATGTCCGATTTCCTTATTTATAACATTAACCCGAAGTTCATCTAATAGTTTAACGGTATTTTCACTAAAGCGTTGGGTTAACTTTTTTGAATTGAAAGTTTCGTTCACTTCAATCTTTTCCGGTTTGGCAATCTTGACAAAAATCTCCGGCTTATATTGTCCGGTGAATTCCAGACGAAAAGCAAGCGCAACAAACGAACATCCATCGACTTTTTCAACAATTCGTGCCGCGCCGTTGAAAAATCGAAGCGGTCGAAAATCATTGTGATTTATTTCGCCCTGCGGAAAAATCCAAACAGTTCGTTTCGAATTTTCTTGAAGTAATTTCGCCGCATAATTGATGCTTTCAATCGAACTCCGAGCATTTCGTTTTACGGAAAATGCGCCAAGCCAGCGAAACATAAACAAACGCCGGAGGTTAATCTCTTCCATCATCATATAGCTGTCGAGATGTGCCGCCCGCGATATTTCAAATGCGAGCAAACCGTCCCACCAACTTGTGTGATTGGCATAAATCAAAAGCGGAACCTCAGGTTTTTTATCGGATAAAAACTCCAAGCCTGAAATGCTCATTGAGTGAAACCGGCGTTTCAAGAGATTGCGATTATAAATGGCGAATATTTTCTCAAAAAGAGAACTTTTTCTAGCTGCCAACATATTTTCGATAAACGCGCCGGTTGATGCCGCAGGTAATTTCGTATGAAATAGTGTCAGTAAGCTGCGCTATTTCTTCAGCCGTTACTTTAAGATTTTCAGTTTCTCCAATCAAAATGACTTCATCTTCAACTTGAACATCAGGTATTTCAGTTACGTCCAAAATTGTCCAATCCATTGATACCCGACCGACGACCGGAACGAATCGTCCTTTGATAATTACGCGTCCCTTGTTTGAAAGTGTACGCGGAAAGCCATCCTGATAGCCGATTGGAATAGTGGCGATCATCGAATTTCTTTCAGTTGTAAAAGTCCGACTGTAACCGAGAGTTTCGCCTTTCGGAACCGATTTGAGATGCGCGATTTTCGTGCGCAGTGCCATAACAGGTTTTAACTGAGGTTTCGTGATTCCGGCAGGCAAAACATCACCGCCTAAGCCATATAATATTCCGCCAATACGAATTAAATTACCGCGTGACTTGGGATGCGCGATTGCTCCGGGCGAATTTGCCAAATCAAAATATGTCGGATGAAAGTTTTTCGCGGCAAAAATTGCGACAGCGTTGTTGTAACGATCAACTTGCAGAGTGGTAAATTCGGTTTCCGATAAGTTATCAGCCGCTGCAAAATGCGTCATAATACCGTCAACTCGCAAGTTTTTTAACTCTTTAAGTTTTTCAGTGAAATGTTCAACTTCATCAAACCGTACACCGATTCTGCCCATTCCGGTATCAATCTTAACGTGAACGTCAGCAATTATATTCTTTTCCAGTGCCGCCCGATTAAATGATGCAGCTTTTTCTATTTGGTAGACGACCGGCGTTAAGTTGTTTTCCAAAAGCAGATTTTCCTGCCCGTTCCAAAAACTACCCAAACACAGAATCGGAGCGGTAATGCCATTTTCCCGTAATTCTAAGCCTTCTTCGGGCAAAGCGACACCGAGCCATTCAATACCTTCAGACTCTAATCGTCTGGCGCAACAGATCGCGCCGTGACCATATGCATCGGCTTTGACGACAGCCATTATACCTAGATTTTTGCCGACGAATTTTCTGATTGACTGGTAATTTTGAGCCAAATTATCCAGATTTATCTCTACACTTGTCGGACGATGAACAAATGATTCAATCATTTTGATGCAGCATTGAAAACAATTTTCCAATAACTTAGAGTTGCCTTGTTGACTTTATACATTCATAGTTTGAATGCCGACCGTTAATGTAATTCCTAAAGAGGAATGTTGCCATGCTTTTTCGGTGGATTGGTGTCGCGTTTATTTTGCAGCAGAGATATAGCCCGAATAAGTTTGGAACGTGTCTGGCTCGGCTCAATAACTTCGTCAATAAAACCTTTTTCAGCTGCGACGTATGGATTAGCAAATTTACTTTCAAATTCCGAGACTTTTCCTTTACGATATTCTTCGTCGTGTTCGGAAAGTTCCTTCCGATAAAGAACGCCAACCGCGCCTTCGGCTCCCATTACGGCAATCTCAGCCGTCGGGTAGGCAAAGTTTATATCAGTTCGGATATGCTTTGATGCCATCACGCAATACGCGCCGCCGTAAGCTTTGCGAGTGATAACCGTAATTTTCGGAACAGTCGCTTCGGCAAAAGCATATAGCAATTTCGCGCCGTGTCTGATAATGCCCAGATGTTCCTGATTAACTCCCGGCAAAAATCCCGGAACGTCTTCAAAAGTAATTAAGGGAATATTGAAACAGTCGCAAAAGCGTACGAACCGCGCGGCTTTGACTGAAGCGTCAATATCTAAAACGCCTGCCAGATACGCCGGTTGATTGGCGACAATGCCAACCGAAAATCCGCCGAGTCGGGCAAAACCGATTACGATATTCGGCGCGTACAATTCCTGAACTTCGAAAAAATATTTATCGTCCACGACTGTTTGAATGATTTCTCGAATGTCGTAAGGCGTTGTTGAACTTTCAGGAATTATTGAATTTAATGATTCATCCGCGCGATTATTTGGATCATCGGTTGAAATAAAAGGGGGATTTTCCATATTGTTTGATGGAATAAACGACAGCAGTTCACGAGTCAAAAGCAGACAGTGTTCGTCGTTGTCGGCGGCAAAATGCGCCACGCCGCTTTTTTGATTATGCGTCATCGCGCCGCCCAATTCGTCCTTCGTTACTTCTTCGTGCGTCACGGTTTTTATCACGTCAGGACCGGTGATGAACATATAAGAAGTGTCTTTGACCATCACGTTGAAATCCGTAATCGCCGGAGAATAAACCGCGCCGCCGGCGCAAGGTCCCATAATACAGCTTATTTGCGGAACTACGCCGCTTGCCAGCGTATTGCGCAGGAATATATCGGCATATCCGCCGAGGCTGACAACGCCTTCCTGAATTCTCGCGCCGCCTGAATCATTTAACCCGATGACCGGCACACCCGTCTTCATCGCTAAATCCATAACTTTACAGATTTTCTGCGCGTGTGTTTCCGAGAGTGAACCGCCAAAAACCGTAAAGTCCTGAGCGAAAACAAAAACTTCGCGTCCGTCAATTAAACCGTGACCGGTAATCACACCGTCGCCAAGATATTTTTGTTTATCCATCTCAAAATCAGTTGAACGGTGGACGACGAATTTGTCGAATTCTTCAAAGGAATTTTCGTCAAGCAGAAATTCGACGCGTTCGCGGGCGGTCATTTTACCCGAAGCGCGTTGTTTGTCGAGTCTTGCCGTGCCGCCGCCATGTTCCGCCGCAACAGATTTTTCGCGAAGCAATTCTATTTTTGAAAACGATTCTTGTTTGGGTTGCATAAACTAAAATTTTAGCGTGTTTAATGGGTTTTGCAAATGCGAGATCATCTGTTATAAATCAAAATTTTCAGCCTCAACCTGCGGGGAAATTTTTCTACTCAAGTCACTATCGAATGGAAAAATTCTATTTTCAATTAGAGTAATGACTTCACGCAGGCTCGACCAAGTTTTTTTAATTAATTCTGACGGGTAAGAATATTTAAGAGAATTTTCTTCAAATTCATCCATATCTAAAATTTGATATGAAAAATCTTTTAATACGAGCACGTCAACATCCAAATCAATATAATTCAAATTGTTCATTGTAAGAACCGGCGGGATATTGATATTACAATAATAATTACGAAAACTACCGTCCGGTTCGTGAAATCGAAATATATTGTACCAGCCGTTGATCCAATAATACTCAAAACTTATTGTTCCGCGTCTGATAACGCCCAGAGTTTTATGATGTATGTCTTCTACAAAAACACCTCTTAATATTATCAGTGAATCTTTTGCCCAGATTAAATCGGCACGCCAGGTTTTATAGATAGTTTTGTCGTATTTGAGAGAGTTTACAATAATCTCGGTTGGTAACTTTTTATTTTCCGCCATCTTTCCTCGCAAACAATATTCTGTCTGAATTAAGTTCAAAATTTGAGGAGGCTTGTTTATCAAATCAGACGATATAATTGAGCGCATTCTACCGGAACCTTCCGCTCGGAGTTCAAACTGAAAGCAACAGAAGTTCCAACTCCCAGACAAAGTTACAGATTTTTATCAAAATTTTATTATGGCATCTAAGACAATCGTTCATATTTATGAAACAGGATTGCTTAAAGTTCCAATTCCTTCTATCTCAACTTCGCACAAATCTCCCGGAGATAATTTTGAAACCCCGGAAGGTGTTCCGGTTGCAACAATGTCACCCGGATATAAAGTCATTTGGTTTGATATATATCGTATCAAAAATGAAACAGGGAAAACCATCTGTGAAGTTCGCCCGTCCTGTTTAGTTATTCCATTAACGCGGGCGACAATTCGAATATCCAGAATATTCAATTCGGTTTCAACGATTGCTCCAACCGGACAAAATGTGTCAAATGATTTCGCGCGGGTAAATTGTGTATCGTGACGTTGGATGTCTCTCGCAGTTACATCATTTAAACAGGTAAATCCGAAAATATATTCATCCGTATCATCCATTTCAGTTAAATTTTTACAGGTGCGTCCGATAACGACTGCGAGTTCGGCTTCGTGTTCTACCTGAATTGATTGCGGAGGAATGTTGATTGTCTCGAAAGTTGTAATTATTGATGAAGGGGCTTTTAAAAATAATAAAGGTTCCTTTGGAATCGCATTGCCCAATTCAGCAGCGTGGTCGGCATAATTACGTCCGACACAAACTATTTTAGATGGAATTGCGGGAGCAAGTAATTTCACTTTTTCGAGGCGGACCTTTTCATCTGAATAAATTTGATTTTTGGACAAGAATTGATGATCCGAATTCAAAGACGGGTAAATATACTCATCTCTAATTTCACCAAAATACACAGTTTCGTTATATATAAATCGGCAAATCTTCATATAAAGTTTAAGGCGCGGTTTCCATAACTATAACTGATGCCGGACTTATATTTCCAATTCTGTCAACGGCTACAACATAATAGTAGTAAGTGGCGCCGGATTCGACGGAAACATCCTGAAATGTATTGCTGTTTAATAAAGTTTTAGTTAAAAGAACCCATTTCGATAGCGGTTGGGAAGAATCTACAGTTCGATATATGCGATAGCCGACAACATCTTTCTCAGGATTCAAAGCAAAAAACAAAGATAGGTTCTTTGGCGCGGCAGCGATTGTTATACCGCTTGGCGCGCTCGGTGCGAAAGTATCTTTCGTCATAACCGAGATAGTATTTGAATCAAGGCTTTCAATGAATTCGCTGTTAATTCCTAAAGAAACCGCTCTTACAAAATATTTGTAATTTTTTTCAAACTCGAATTTACGGTCTATAAAAAAAGTCTGAGTTACCGGTTCATTGTTAATTTTCAAATAAGAATCAAAGTTGGAACTGATTCGGTAAATATTATACCCAAGCAAATTAACCGGTTGTGAGCCATCTACGTTTTCCTTCGGAGCTTGCCATAATATTTCGATTGCTTCCTCCGCGACTTTCACACCAGTCAAAACAGGATTTAATGAAACTTTTGCTGTTGGTTCTATCAATAAAAAATTTGAGAACGACGCTTTTTGTCCCGCGGCGTTAACAAATCGAACAGCGTATCGCAGTCGAATGTTTTGACCGGCGAATTCTAATGTGTCGTTAAAATTAACTTGATTACGCAGAAAATCAGCTTTTGAAATTAGAATGGAAGAAATGAGAATGCTCCGCGAAGCAAACTCTTCCTCGGAAAGCGTCAGCGAATTATTCAATGGTTCGGCTAAACGATATATATCGGCGCGATTGATATTAAGAACACTTTTATCGTCGGCATTTTGAGTTGGAAGTTTCCAGCTAATCGTGACGATATTGCCGCGCTGACTGCCGAAAATCTCCATTCGTTGGGAAATTTTCTCTTTCGGCGGCTGGGGCGGTTTGCGCTTTCCGCAGTTTAAGCTTGTAAATAAAACAAGCAGTAAAAAAAACAACAAAGCGAAAAAAAATGTTTGATTGCTTAAATTTCTGGTATTAAGCATAGTGTTTAATGGTAGCTTAAATTATAAGATGTATTGCCGCAGGTTTTGGTCCTTAACCAGCTTGCCTAGTTTTTCTTTGACGTAGTCGGCATTTATTGTCTGCTCTTTGACTTCAATCTCGTTTCCGAGAAAACTGATTTCTTCCAAAAGTTTTTCGAGAAGCGTGTGAAGTCTTCTTGCACCGATGTCTTCAGTGTTTTTATTGATATTGACGGTCATTTCAGCCAGCTCTGAAATGGCATCGTCGGTAAAGTTTAGAATGATATCTTCTGTATTAAGCAGTGCTTGATACTGCTTAATAAGCGAGTTTTTAGGCTGTATAAGTATGCGCTTAAAATCATCTAAAGTTAATGATTCAAGTTCCACTCTGATCGGAAAGCGTCCCTGTAGTTCGGGAATTAAATCCGAAGGTTTCGAAACATGAAATGCACCTGCGGCAATAAAAAGAATATGCTCGGTGTTAACCATTCCATACCTTGTGTTAACGGTTGTTCCTTCGACAATCGGAAGTAAATCACGCTGAACTCCTTCGCGCGAAACATCGGGATTTCCGCTGCCTGATTCGCGTCCCGCAATTTTGTCCAATTCATCGAGAAAAATTATGCCCGAATCTTCCAATTTTTTGATAGCTGTACGGTTTACCTGATCATTGTCAACTAAACTTTCCTGTTCTTCACGCAGTAGAAAAGCACAGGCTTCTGAAATTCTTATTTTGCGGCGGATGGATTTTGAAGGAAAGAGATTGCCGAACATATCACGGAAATTAACTCCCATTTCCTCCATTCCCTGACCTCCGACAAAATCAATGGTGGCATTAGAACGTTCGGTCGTTTCAATTTCAATCAGACGTTCGTCAAGCTCACCTCTTCGCAGCTGTTCACGAAGTTTTTCGCGTGTTCTGCTTAAAGAATTTGTCTCAGATGTATTTTCCGCATCGACATCATCATAATTGGACGAATATTGATTAGAAGCGGGAAGCAGTATGTCTAAGATTCTTTCTTCAACGTTTTTCTCCGCCCGTTCCGAAACTTCTTCAAAAGCCGCTTGCTTGGTCATTTCAACAGCCACCTCGGTAAGTTCTCGAATCATGCTTTCGACATCGCGTCCGACGTAACCGACTTCGGTAAATTTCGAAGCTTCGATTTTTATGAAAGGCGAATTGGCGAGTCGTGCCAGTCGTCTGGCGATTTCGGTTTTTCCGACACCGGTTGATCCGATCATCAATATATTTTTCGGCAGAACGTCCTGAGCAATTTCAGGCGGAAGTTTTTGTCGGCGGATACGATTGCGCAGGGCGATGGCGACCGCGCGTTTGGCGTTAGATTGTCCGACGACGTATTTGTCGAGTTCAGCAACAATTTGGCGCGGCGTTAAATCATCAAGTTTTGGTTTTGAAGCGGTCTCTTTGGTTTCACCGCCTAAATAAATAGCCATTGAATTTTATTTGAGTGAATTTATAATTCCTCAATGATTATATCGGAATTCGTGTAGATGCAAATGTCTGCGGCAATTTTCAATGACTCACCGGCAATTTCCTTAGCAGACATTTCGGTATTTTTGTATAGAGCTCTGGCAGCGGCAAGAGCATACATACTGCCTGAACCGACCGATAGTAATCCTTCATCCGAAGAAATGACATCACCTTTACCGGAAATCAGAAAAGCGTCTTTTTTATTTGCCACAATCAAAAGTGCTTCGAGATGACGCAGATATTTGTCGGTTCGCCAATCTTTGCTCAACTCTATCGCGGCGCGTTCGATTTGTCCTTGATACTGCTCAAGTTTGCTTTCAAATTTAGATAACAAAGAGAACGCGTCGGCGGTCGCGCCGGCAAAGCCGACTAACACTTCATTATTGAAAATTCTTCTAATTTTTCGCGCGTTGCCTTTTATAACGGTTTCGCCGAGTGTTACCTGTCCGTCGCCAGCCATAGCAATTTCACCATTTCGGCAGACAAGTAAAACTGTTGTGGAACGAATTCGATCCGATTTATTTTTCACATTCATAAATGACTAATATTAATTCTTTAAAAGATTTGCTCAAATTGACATAATACAGGTGAATGTCTGAACATTGTAAAGTTCCTGAAAGTTTATAATAAGTATTGAAATTTTTTAGTAATTCATAGAACTTATAAATTATATTTGTTAAAAACAGACGCTAAATAATCTATGGTAAAACAAAAACAAGAGCATGTTAAACTAGGCTTGAATAAAGCTTTAGACAGTCAATGTAATTTGTTGCATAATTCCCGCATCGGATTAATTTGTAATCAGGCTTCAGTAGATCAAACATTCCGCCATTCCGCCGATTTGTTTTATGAAAATGAAAAAATTAACCTGATCGCGCTTTTCGGACCACAGCACGGTATACGCGGCGATGTTCAGGACAATATGATTGAAACCGCCCATACATACGACAAAAAAACAAATTTACCGATTTACTCTTTATATAGCGAAACGCGTCAGCCAACCGAAGAAATGCTCTCAGGTATTGATACTTTAGTCTTTGATTTACAAGACGTTGGCTGCCGCGTTTACACATTCATTTACACGATGGCAAATGCTATGAAAGCCTGCGCCCGGTTTAACAAAAGGATGGTGATTCTTGATCGTCCCAATCCTATCGGCGGCATCGCAGTTGAAGGCAATTCTCTCGAAGTCGGACACGAATCATTTGTCGGACAGTTTCCAATACCGATGCGGCACGGACTCACCGTCGGTGAGCTTGCTCTTCTCTTTAATAAAGAATACGGCATTAATTGTGACTTAGAGATTATAAAAATGGACAATTGGAATCGGGAAAATTTTTACGATGAAACGGACGCACCATGGGTGATGCCTTCTCCTAATATGCCGACGATTGACACATCTGTAGTTTTTCCGGCAACCGTGTTTTTTGAAGGCACCGAAGTTTCTGAGGGACGCGGCACCACTCGTCCATTTGAAATTGTCGGCGCACCGTATATTAACGGCGATGAATACGCTGATGTTCTGAATTCGCTTAAACTTCCGGGCGTTATCTTTCGGGCAATAAACTTTTTACCGACATTTCAAAAATATGCCGATCAAAATTGCGGCGGCGTGTTTTTGCACATTAGAAACAGACAAATTTTTGAGCCGGTTCTCACCGGACTGGCAATGGTCAAAACTGCTTTTGATTTATATCAAAATGATTTTCAATGGAAAAAATCGGCATATGAATACGTTTTCGACCGAAACCCTTTTGATGTAATAGCCGGGACTGACAAAATCAGGAAAATGCTTGAACAGGGAACTGATATTAATGAAATTAAACTTTGCTGGCAGACAGACGTAAAAGAATTCGAGCAAATGCGAGAGAAATACCTGCTGTACTAGATTTAAAGTGTTTTCTCGATAAATATAAGTTTAATATATTCAATAACATACACAATACACTTTAATAATAAATGAAGAGTCTGCGCCAAGACTGTTAATGTAAAATTATAACTATATTAGTAAACACATATTATGTTAAATCCCTTTATTATAGGAATAATCTCCTGGTTTTTACCTGGTTTCGGACATTTAATTCAAAAGCGTTGGAAGCGCGGAATTATTCTCACATTTGTCATTTGGACGATGTTTATAATTGCCCTTCTGAGCGGCGGTGCCTATTACCCGGGTTTTGAATTTAAGGACGGCGCGCTACTTTATCTACTTAATATTTTTGCCAGATTAGGAAATGGATTAGGGGCGATCATAAGTTTAATTCTCCAATCAAGCCCGCCGCCGAATGTCGCTTCATGGGCAACCTTTGAATATGGCGGAAGATTTCTGGAAGTCGCCGGGTTATTAAATTATCTAGCCGTTTTGGACGCTTTGGACATCCAAATAGGGAGAAAAAAATGATTCACTTTTTATACTTATTTGGCTTTGCGGTTTTTGTCGGGACTGCTTTCGGAGTTTTTTCGGTTGGTGATACAAAAAACAAAGTGATTTACGGGATAAAAATCTCCGGTCAATTCCTAATTATAAGTTTGGTTCTGGCATGGGTTTTTTATTTTATTCCGTGGTAATTCAGTAAATGGGATTAGTTGAAACAGAAGGGGTAATCCTCAGAACATACAGTTTGGCGGAAGCGGATAAAATTGTTGTCCTGCTTACCAGAAACGAAGGTCTGGTGCGCGGTGTCGCGAAAGGCGCGAAACGCCTGAAGAGTCGTTTCGGCGGCGGACTCGAACCATTTTCGATAATTAATATTTCATATTTTCAAAAGGAAGAAAGGGAATTGGTTTCGATAAGTCAGGTCGAACTTATCCAGTCGTTTTTTGAAGTTGCGGGACATCCTGCTTTCCTTCAAAAGTTTTCATATCTGACGGATTTACTATTGGAATTCGCACCGCCGCACGATCCAAACGAAAAACTTTATCGAATGGCGAAAGTATGTCTCGAAACGGCTTCGCGACAACCTGAGAGTCTCGACAGTATAAGCTTATATTTTGAATTGTGGATTTTGAAACTTGGCGGCTATCTTCCCGATTGGAGTAAGTGTGAAAATTGCAAAAAGTCGCCGGGTATGAACATAGATGTCGGACTTTTGACTAATTTTCATATAATTTGTCCAATCTGTCAGATAAGTCGAAACAATCGAATTATTTCTGCACCACAACGAAAATTGTTTTTCGATGCGCAAAGAGTTTCGCCGAACGCCTTTGTGGAATTAGCCGCAAGCCAACCTGAAAACGTCAAAGAAATCTCTCAAATTCTGAGACGTTTGATTTCGAATATTCTCGGCAAAGAAACAAACGCGGAAAAAATTCTCGCCGCTAATATATAATCATTTAATGAAGCGCGTCAGTTGGTTAATCTCAAAATATCTGGTTCAAGCCATTCTGCCTTACTATATTTTTTCCTGGCTGCTTCTCAGTGTCATTTTATTCGTCCAGCAGGCAAGCCGTTATTCTGAGATTTTCTTCAGTGCCAATATTCCGAAAAGTTTAGTCTGGCAAATAACGTTTGCTCTTGTCCCGAACGTCATCGCCTTTACCTGTCCCATGGCGGTTCTGGTTGGCGTGATTATCGGTTTGTCCAGAATGTTGGGCGACAGTGAGTTGATAGCTATTCGCAGCGCGGGTGTCGGAAATGTTCAAATAACGCTGCCGGTAGTCGCACTGGGAATTTTGCTTTCGCTTTTTACCTTTTCAATCAATCTATATGGAGTTCCTTTCGCAGCGCGAATTGTGCGGCGGGTCGCGCTTCAAACTGCGCTTTATAAACTTGAATCGCCGATTGAGCCGGGTGTTTTTAACAGTGAAATAAACGGCTATACAATTTATGTTAAAAATGGTGATTTAAAGAAAGGGACGTGGGAAAACATTTTTATTTTTAATGAGGATAAAACAAATAATCAAGCGCGTCTGATAACGTCAAAAAGTGGCAGGATTGATACGAAAGACGAAATTTCCGAATTAGTTCTGGAAAACGCCGTCGTCAGTACTTTTTCCACTCAGAAAGATATTTCAAAATTCGTTTCGGAGAATATCGGTCAATTTCGAGTAGCGATCAAAACCAAGCGCGGAGAAATAATCGAAAAGTTGACAAACGCCGAAGGAACGCCTGATGAGTTAGGACTCAGAGAGCTTGCCAGATACGCTGAAGGAAAAGAAGGAAAAGAAAAGATCGAAGCGCAAATCTTATGGCAGAGAAGAATCATACTTTCAATTACTCCGCTGATTTTCGCCTTGCTGGGAACGGCATTGGTTTTAAGATTCAATCGCGGCGGCAGAGGTTTGGGCATTTTTCTGGCACTTGTCGGACTGGTTTTATATTATTTGTTGACGCTTCTGGGCGAACAATTAGCCAGAATCAATCAAATAAATGTTTTCACCGCCAGTTTATTTCCCATTTTGCTGAGTGCGCTGGTAATAACTTACCTGTTTCTCTCGAATAAAATATTTCTGGGAAAAGCTTTTACGACCGTTTTAGCTTCAGTGAAATCATTGCTGCCGACAACAAAATCGCGCGGCAGCAATAAAATCAACTTTCTTGCGAATTTGAAAACCGGGATTCTTGATTTTGATATTATCGCTAATTTACTGAAATATTTTGCGCTCACAGTGCTTTTCCTGTCAATTATTTATATGATTTTCACGGCTTTTGAACTCTGGAAGTTTGCCGGTGAAATCAATAACGGATTTGTGCTTTTAGCAAAATATCTGGTTTTTTTACTGCCGTTCATTTATCTGCAGCTGGCACCTTCGGCGTTGATGATCGCGACGCTGGCGACATTTGTCATCAAATCAAGGCAAAACGAAATTGTTTCCTGGACGGCAGCCGGACAAAGCGTTTATCGTCTTTTACTGCCGTGTTTTATTTTGATGATTGTGCTTGGCGGGATTAATTTCGGTATTCAGGAATTTGTCGCGCCCCAGACGAATATTATTCAGGACGAACTGCGCGCACAAATTCGCAGTCGGGGAATTGCAGCCACTAAAGAAGGGAAGTTTTGGGTGGCAAACGGCAGGCGAATTTACGCTTTTGAGTTGCCGGAAGGCAAAACTGATGTGAATCAAAAGGTTAAAAACCTTTCGGTTTATGAATTCTCCGATGATGAAACCAGATT
Organism: Pyrinomonadaceae bacterium; assembly: GCA_963761145.1. Classification (GTDB taxonomy): domain Bacteria; phylum Acidobacteriota; class Blastocatellia; order Pyrinomonadales; family Pyrinomonadaceae. The sequence goes on along the minus strand of CAVXFU010000001.1, from coordinate 73,236 downwards.
GCAAACAATTTACCGAGTTCCGTCGGCAGTTTGGGATCGGGACAAAATTAAATTTTCAGATCCGGCAGAAAAGCAAACTCTAAATGCCGGTAAAATTGAAAATTTGCGAATTGAAAACGGCGAATTAATTGTAAACTCAAATCCATTTAATAATTTAGACGAAAAACCGAGTCATCTGAACCGTCGTGAAACGGTTGAACAAATCGCCGACAGCGAAGCAGGCAGCGAACGCCGCAATCTGGAAGTGGCTTTAGAGAAAAAATACACGACATTGTTTTTGCCGTTTGTCATTACGCTATTTACTGCGCCGTTCGCTTTGTCTCTGAGCCGAAAGGGAAGAGTCGTGACGGTCGGTTATGCAATCGGCGTGTGGCTTTTGTTTATGGGCGTGACGATGACTTTTGAACAGTTCGGATTGAACGGCTTCCTCGCGCCGACGTTTGCCGTCTGGAGTCCTTTGTTTTTATTCTCGATCATCGGCGCGTTTCTGATTTCAAAAGTCAGAACCTGAACAAAAGCGGCAACCGAACAAAATTTCCGTTTAATTTTTTCAACGGAATTCCGCATTAACGGAATTGTCGAGTCATTAATCATCCGAAATCCAGATAAACATTGACTCTGGCACAAAAAGCAAAGTATAAACAATTCGGTATAACAAAACCGAAAGTCGGTTTAATACAAAGTATGACATCTTTCTTTTATCGGAGCGAAAAATATGAAAACATTTCAATTATCACTTTGCACATTATTTTGGGTTGCATTAAGTCTTGCTCTAAATTCGACGGCATTTGCCCAAAACAATTCATTGCCAGCAGAATTAACAGAAAAGTCTTCGCTTGCGGATATTCTGAAGTGGCTCGATAAAACGAGTTTCTCGCAAGCACGCATCGGACTTGAAGCAAATGCGTCGGGAGTCGAGTCGGGTGATATACCGACGAGCGCTACTCGATACTATGAATTGGCATTTTTCTCGAAAGGTTTCAAACTGGCTAAAATTGACGGATGCAAACTCATATTGAGAAATGACAATGTAAAGTTATTCAGGTTTGAAACTAAATATCCTAATCCGGCGGATGGAAGTTTGGATGACTTTAGAAAAACTCAAAACGATCAATCACAATTTACGGGCGAATTTTCCATCCCTCTACAAAAATTAAATGCAAACAAAGCACCATTCCGCCATACTGAAAAGGCAGAACTAGCCGATTTATTTGGAACCTGGCGAACCGAATTTAAAAGAAATCTGAATTTTTTCTGTTTCCGTCGAAAAAGAAGCTAAAATCGCTGTTGGAAAATATGATGGAAATCGAGATTATCGGTGTCGGGCAGGACGGACGAAACGACTCAATGAACGGCGACGAAATAACCTTTACTTTTGACGATAAACAAATGAGTGAAAACTTTTACGCAGCGTTTAGCCGAGCAATCACTCTGTGCAAAGATAAGTGAAATAATTACGGCAATGTCGAACAATTCAATGGACGTGAGGGCGAAACAGCGACTTTTGGCGGTTGCTGCCGCCTGCGACATCGCAATCGTTATAAAATTTAAATCACGCGGAAAGGAATTTAATCGAAAACGCTTGATATTCAAGGCGTAAAGGCTTCCTGTAAGGCTTATTTGGTTTGTTGTCGAGTGTGAATAATTTGTCGTCGAGCGTGAATGGTTTATCGTCAGACGTGAATTGCTTATCGCCAGGCGTATTTCCTTTGTCATCAAGCGCATTTCCTTTATCATCAGGCTTGTTTCCTTTGTCGTTAAATATGAATTATTTGCTGTCAGGCGTGTTTACTTTGTTGTCGGGCGTGAATGTATTCCTGTAATGCGAAAATGCTTGCATGTTTTATTAAGCAATAATGAATTTTTTGCCGACGATTAGGCAAAAATCATTTATTTCTTTGGTCAGATTTTATTCCAGTCGAAAAATCGGGATAATTCAAAAATAAACAACGGAGACAAATAAAATGGCAGACAAAAAATCGAGAAAATTACCGCCTAAATTGTTACAGGAAGACATTGACGCGCTCGACGCGCTCGATGCCATAACGGATTACAAACCGTCAAACGAGGCTTATTCAAAGGTGAACGCGACGGCAATCAGAACGGCGACACAGGCAAAAGAAGCCAAAAGCGTGCAGGACGACGCGCAGGCGCACGCAAGCCGCGACTCAAAGGTTATGAGCCAATGGGACAGGCACGAATTCGTGCTTGGAATGCGAAAGCAGGTCGTCGCCCAATACGGCGAAAACTCCGACGAAGTGCAAGCCGTCGGACTCAAGAAGAAAAGCGAATACAAAAAACCGACAAAGAAAAAAACTACAACCATAAAGACTAATGGGTAATATCCTGATTGTGTGAAGGTGATAGCCACGCCGTCAACGGCGTGGCTATCACCTTCACACAAATTAAAAACGCCGCGCTGAATTGAATTTAGCGCGGCGTTTTTAATTTAATTTCGGAAGGGAACGCAGTCGCCCTCGACTGCCAACGCCGTTGGTGTTTACAATGACCTGGCAGTCGAGGGCGACTGCGTTCCGGTGTTTGCGTTTCGATGATTAGTCGGTTCCGGTTTCCCAGCTCGTCATATATTCGAGCATTTCCGGTGTTAACGTATCAATCGAGATACCGAGTGCGCGAAGTTTTAAGGAAGCAATTTCCTGATCAACTTCCGCCGGTAAAACGTGAACGCCCGCTTCCAGTTTGCCTTTGTTTTTGACGAGATATTCCGCCGACAACGCTTGGTTGGCGAATGACATATCCATCACGCTTGCCGGATGTCCTTCCGCCGCCGCCAAATTAATCAAGCGACCTTCGCCGAGAACGATCACGCATTTGCCGTTGGTGCCGATGTATTCTTCGACGAACGGACGACGATTAGCGACTTCCGAAGACATTTCGCGCAGGGCTTCGAGATTTAATTCCAAATCGAAGTGTCCGCTGTTGGCAACGATTGCGCCGTCTTTCATCGTTTCAAAATGTTCTTTATCAATAACGTGACGATTGCCGGTCACGGTAACAAAGAAATCGCCGATTTTGCAGGCTTCCGACATCGGCAGCACGCGGAATCCGTCCATTACGGCTTCGATGGCTTTGATCGGATCAATTTCGGTGACGATGACATTTGCACCCAAACCGCGCGCTCTCATTGCCACGCCTTTGCCGCACCAGCCGTAGCCGACGACGACGAAATTTTTTCCGGCGAGCAGAATATTCGTCGCACGAATAATTCCGTCAAGTGTTGATTGTCCCGTTCCGTAACGGTTGTCAAAGAAATGCTTGGTCTGCGCGTCGTTGACTGCCATTGCCGGAAAAGTCAAAACTCCGGCTTTGACCATCGCCTGCAAACGCACAATTCCGGTGGTTGTTTCTTCGGTCGTGCCGATGATGGTTTTCGATAATTCAGGTTTTTCCTTGAGCATTGTTGCCACAACGTCAGAACCGTCGTCAATGATGATGTTCGGATTTGACTCAAGAGCCATACGAACGTGGCGCATATACGTTTCGGTTGATTCGCCTTTGTGTGCGAAAACCGGAATGCCCCAATCAGCAACCAAAGATGCCGCAACGTCGTCCTGCGTCGAAAGCGGATTTGACGCGATTAAAATCGCTTCCGCGCCGCCCGCCTGCAATGTTCTGGCTAAATTAGCCGTTTCCGTCGTGATATGAGCGCAGGCGACGATTTTCACGCCTTCCAGCGGTTTTTCTTCCGTAAAACGCTCGCGGATTAAACGCAAAACCGGCATTTCGCGGTCAGCCCATTCGATTCTTTGTTTGCCTTGCGGTGCAAGGTTGATGTCTTTAATATCGTATTCCATTGAAATTCCTTCTTTAGCCATAATAATTCTAGATTTTTTGTAAATCGGATTGAAAATAAAAAGGGAAATGAGTTGGAGCGAAAAAACTTATCCGCGACAATTCATTAACCCTTGTAAATAAAAAAAATTAAACCCCGGTTGCCATACCGTTTACCGCACTCAGGAGCGCGTCAACTTTATCGGTCTTTTCCCAGGTAAACTCATCATTTGAGCGTCCGAAATGTCCGAATTTGGCTGTCGCCGTAAAAATCGGACGCCGCAGGTCGAGGGTTTCGATGATGCCTTTCGGAGTCAATTCAAAATTAGCTCGAACCGCTTCGGACATTTGATCTTCATCAAATCTGCCTGTGCCGTGCGTGTCCACGCGGACTGAAACCGGCTCGGCGACACCGATGGCATACGCCAACTGAACCGTGCATTTTTCTGCAAGTCCTGCCGCGACAATGTTTTTGGCGATATAACGCGCCATATAAGCGGCTGAACGGTCAACTTTCGTCGGGTCTTTACCGGAGAACGCGCCGCCGCCGTGCGGTGCATAGCCGCCGTATGTATCAACGATGATTTTGCGTCCGGTCAAACCGGCATCGCCCATCGGACCGCCGACTACAAAACGTCCGGTCGGATTGATGTGATATTTTGTGTCGTCGTCGAGCAGATTAGACGGAACAGTTGTTTTAATAACTTTTTCCAAAATATCGGCGCGAAGCGTTTCGGTATCAATTTCTTCAGCGTGCTGTGTGGAGATAACAACGGCTTCGACGCGGAACGGTTTGCCGTCGCGGTACTCAACCGTCACCTGCGATTTTCCGTCGGGACGAAGATAATTTAATTCGCCGCTGCGCCGGGCTTCGGAAAGCCGTCTGGTTAAATTATGCGCCAACTGAATCGGCAGAGGCATTAATTCTTCGGTTTCGTTACAGGCAAAACCGAACATTAAACCCTGATCGCCCGCACCGCCCGTGTCAACGCCTTGCGCGATGTCCGGCGATTGCGTTCCAACCAAATCCATTACGCTCAAAGTGTTGCAGTCATAACCGTAACTGGCGTTGTTATAGCCGATGTCGTTGATCGTGTCGCGGATAATCTTCTTATAATTGACAATTGCCGATGTCGTAATTTCTCCGGCGATCACGGCTGTGCCGGTCGTCACCAAAGTTTCACAAGCGACTCTGGCGTTCGGGTCCTGTTCCAATATCGCATCCAAAACCGCGTCTGAAATTTGGTCGGCGATTTTATCCGGATGTCCTTCGGTAACAGATTCCGAAGTAAATAAAAATTTTGTGTTGCTCAATAGTTTCTAACTCCTTCTATGTAAATGAAAATAATTTTTGGCAGATAAGATAACAAAAGGGAAATTTTAACTTTTTAATGGAACGGTGTCAAAAGAACAGCGATTTTTAGAAAGTTTGGAAAATATAGGGTGAGGATCAAATAAAGAGTAACTATTCAGGTGCGTTCCGAAAATCTCATATTATTCCTCTTATAATGACAAAAGCAGAACGAATTACAAGATCAATTTCATTCTTTAATATTTGATATAGAAAAGTCTTTATATTTGATTTGAAAAAGTTTTAATTTCAAAAAAAATTCATGACACAATTCGAAGTGTGTCAAAAGCCAAAAGCCGGAGGGTTTTTGGGATTTTGAATATGACACGGGTTATGACACAAACCGGAAAAAAGAGGTTATCTGTTTATGGGTCTTAAACTGAAGATGTTCAATTAGTTAGCCTGTGTCAAAAACGTCACTTATGACACGGTTTTGAGTCGGTTTTTCAATGATTCAAAAGTTGGCGTTTATGAGATGGTTTCATTTCACACCTGTAGATAAAACTTTTTGTAATTCGATTAAAGTTTTACCTGTGTAAATTCCATCTGTAATTTTATCTTGCGACATAACACAATGACCAAATGGTCTGCTGTTCGGAATTTGATAAATGGAATTATCAAATGGTAAAACTCCAATTAGAGCGTTCAACTTTTCGTATTTACTGATGTCAACACTCATACCACCCAAATAACTATTGATAGCCTTCGGATAGCCTAGTGTGACCCTTTCGCGGTAACTTTCACCAGCCTTAACAATCACTAAGGTATAACAAGGATCGGGTGCATCCAGCACGTAAATAGGATATAAAAATAAATGCTTTCTGATTTGAAGAACCTTACTTTTTTCATCAAAACCAAGAAAATAACTTGTTTTGAAACTATCATCAGTTTTCGGCAGAACAGTTAAAATATTCTGTAAACCTTTATTTTTCAGGGTGATTTCAATTTCTAACGCATCTGCTGTTTTCTTCACATCGGAAATGGTCAATTCTAAGTTTGCAGTAGAAAACTCTTTTAATTCTTTTTCCTGAGCGAAGAGCGAAATAGCAAATAATTGAACAAAGATAGTCAGTAGGATTGATTTCATAAATCGTTTGATGTGGGTAAAGCGAAATTACATTATTAGTCTCGAAAAGGGTGCCTTTCGACACAATTTCCATTATAACAAATTAAAATGTTATCAGATAGTTAATGCAATTGGCTTACCTTGCAGCGCATGTTCCAGAGCTGCAAGCAAACCTCGCCCTTGTTTTCGCGCCGAAGACAGATAGGATCGCACCCGGCAGAACGCCGTCACTCCTTCAAACGTGCGAAAACAGCCGGCGATCTTCTGCTGGAGTTTGAGCATTCGCAAATCCCGCTCCGACCCGTTGTTGTCGAAGGGAACTCGGAAATCGGTCATGAAGCTCAGCACCTGCGCCTTGCTCCTGACAAATTTGTTCAATAGATTATGTGCCGTCAATCCGACCCCTTTCGGCGAGGGCGAGCCGCGCACGGCTTCTTCCGCCCGGTCGGTGAGTTGGTCGTAACGAGTGAGAAAAGAAGTTTGTAAACTGCTTTCCAACGCGGTTTGCGAATTGTTTTTGGCGGTTTCGACGGCATCCTTGATCTCGATGAGCAGCCCGGCGAGCGCGTCCGTCCATTCCTTGTGCGTGGGTTCCGCTTCGCCGACGTAAACCAGATTCCGCAGCAGATGAGCATTACACAAACTGTGCCGGCATTGTCCGTATTGCTTATAGGAAAACCAGCCGTCTCGAACCAACGTGCCTTTGAACTGATTCAAAATGCCGATGGCATCAAAAGCCGCTTTTCCGCGATTGGTGTGCATTGCCAGATGCGTCAGCGTTTCAGTGCGAGCAACGTGAACCCAGGCGGTTGCACCGTTAATCCTGATGCCGGTCTCATCCGCGCCGATGACCTCCGACTCTCGAATCGCCTGCTTGATGCGCTGTTCGCAGCGGATCAGCTTGTCGGAACAAAACCGGGCGGCGCGTTGAATCGAAGCCTGCGAAATATCACAGCCGAATAAATCACGCATCGCTTCCTGAGTTCTGGCGACCGGCAGTAACTGATACAAATGCAAATATAAAGCGCGTGATAAAACGCTCGTGCCATACTGCACCGGGGCTTTGACGGCAAGAGGGAATTGTCCTCTTGAAATATTGCCGCAAGCCGAACAAAGCTTGGCAGCGAGGCGATGTTCGATGACTGCTATCGTTCCATTCTCGATCTCGAAGACCTGTCTTTTGTGTAGATTGTTCGCGGCGATCTCTTCAAGTGATGCGCCGCAGTTTCGGCATTCGTTTGACTGATGAATGATAATCCGCTGTGGTTCGGCGACTTGCCGCAAAGTTATGCCCTCGTGACCGGGTTGACCGCCGACCTTGAATCCCGACTGCTTTCTTAAACTTCGGGTGCGCTTGGGCTTGATCCACGGCAAATCGAGCGACGGCGGCTGGTTCGAGTTGTGCGAATCGCGGTTGATAATCGTCACTGCCGGTGCGCTCATCGGAGCGTCGGCTTCAAGGCTTTTTTCGAGTTCGCGGATGCGCGACTGTAACTGCCGATTAATCTGATGAACTTCAAACAGCTCCGTGTCCTTGTTGGCAACGGTTTGTTCGAGTCGTTTGATCTCCGCCTTTTGCGCGTCAATGGTGCGTTGGGGACGAGCGACGTGCCGTGATCGCAAATCCTCAATCTCCGCTTCGAGATCACCGATCAGCCGGACAATCGAATCGAGTCCCTGATCATAGCGGCGGCGAATCAAACCTGGAGTAATGTGCAAACCGACACGCATCTCGTTGATAAAATCCTGAACTAAACTTAAAGTGTGTCGATTACGATATAAAATCTGACAGAAAAAAGCAAGAATGGTTGAAAACGTAAGCGGGAACTGCTATGCTTAAACTATTGATGCCGCTACACTTAGCGGCATACCTGAGCAGTTACAATAAAGAATTCGAGTCCGATAATAAAGATTATGACTAAATAAGTATTATTTTTACCGCTTATGAATTTGGTAGCATTCGCATGCGGAATTTTCCAAGCCTTTTCTGTTCAATATCGCTAAATTACCGCGACTGTATTTTATTATTTTGCGGTCGCGTAAACTTTGCGCGACACAAGTTACGCTCGGACGGTGTACGCCGAGAAATTGGGCGATTTGTTCGTGCGTCAAAATCAATTTGTTGTTTCCGCGCCGATCATCAATCATCAAAAGCCAAGTGCAAAATCTTTCTTCGATCAAATGATGTTGATTACAAACGGTTTTTTGAGATATTTGCTGAACGTAAAGATTTAAATATTCAAAAAAAATACTTTGCAGAAATCCGCCGCGAGCAAATTCCTGGCGAAATATCGTGCTGTTGAGTCGTAAAGTACTTCCGCCGATAACGTTCTGAACCCAGATCGCGGAGGATTTATGAGGATTCAAAACGCCGGAAACCCCAATCAAACCTTCACTGCCGATCATCAGAGTTTCAGCGGTTCTGCCATCCTCCAAAAAGTTTATTTGTGAAAAAACTGCGGATAAGGGAAAATAGACATACTTTTCACCCGTTACCGGCTGATTGATACAATCGCCAGCCGCGAAATTTACGGATTGCAGGTAAGGTATCAAACGACTTTGATCGTCTTCCGGCAGCGAATTTAATATCCTGTTCTCACAAAATTCATTATTCAATGCAGTCTTTCCCGCAATGGACGTATTTTTATTTGAAGTAATTAAATTATTTGAGTGGTTATGAACAGCACCGTTGCGCACAATCAAATTTGCAGCGTATTTGTTAATTTCATTATACATTAGCAACCCCTTGTTAAATTATTGTCCCTTTGAAAACACCCTGCTTTTCCGATGTCAAGAACGAAGAACCTGGTGTAAAGCGTCATATTCCCTTCTAGCTGAATTAAATATTTCTCTAAACGCTTTTGATCGAGGACGACATCCAATTATTTCGCGCCCGCAGATGTTTTTCGAGCGCGATTTCCAATTTGCCGAAATCAATCGGCTTAACCAGATATGCGTCCGCACCTGCGATGGCGGCGGCGGATTTAATGGCTTCTTCGGAATGTGAAGAAACGAAAATAATCACGGACTTTTCGAGTCCGGACATTTCGCGCAGACGCTCTGTTGTAATCACACCGTCTATTTGCGGCAGCCGATAATCCATCAAAATCACGTCCGGCTGATGTGTTTCTGCCAGTATTAACGCCGTTTCCCCGTTAACGGCTTCGATAACTTTATAATTCCAAATTTCAAGCAGATATTTCAGCATCAGACGCGTATCTTCGTCGTCTTCAACAACTAGAATTGTTTTGTGGAAAAGATTATTACCGGATGAATAGGCAGCGTTCGATGTCATAGACTTATTTTCTTCAAATTTCAAAAGGGGTGAGGAACAAACTTCATTAATTTGAAAATTCATAAAAAAATAAAACCTTTCTAAATTTAGGTAAAGTAACCGTTTGAGAGTCTGTTATGAACTAAAAACATTAGATCGAATTTATCTGTAGAAAAAAATAGGAGGAGCTATTTCCAAAAGAATCACCCCTCCTTTCCCCCTTGTTCTGGTCGCCGCCAAATTCCATACAATTCGACGGAAACACCTTACAAGCCGCTAAAATCCTCAATTTATGAGGACAAACCAACAGCTTCTATTTCCATTGAAGTAAGTATGCCCTCAAGGAAAAAAGTTGTATATCAGGAAGTTAAGAAGATTCGTTAGGGGAAATCCCTATAGTTTTAAGGATAGACGGAGAAAGGCAGTGTTAGGGAAATATTTGGATTTATAAAGCAAAGTTTTCAGTTATTAGTTATCTTCGAGCCAACCTTGCAAAATAGCGTACCGCACGATGTCAATGCGGCTCGACATATCAAGTTTACGCATCGCGTTCGTCTTATGAGCTTCGACGGTTTTGACGCTGATATTAATCTGTAGAGCGATTTCCTTGTTGCTGTAACCCCAGGCGATTTGCCGCAAAACTTCGTTTTCTCGCTCGCTCAGAGTGCTTTTGGAATTAACGCTGAGGTTGTTCGGGCGGTTCGAGAAATTTCCCATCACGCGTCCGGCGATTGACGGGTCGAGATAATTGCCGCCTCTGGCAACCGCGCGAATGCCGCGCAGAAGTTCGGTCGAAGGACTTTGTTTCAAAATATAGCCGCTGGCTCCGGCGCGGAGCAATTCCTGTAGATAACCGTCATCCGAATGACGCGTTAAGGTCAAAATTTTCATTTGGGGCATTATCAGTTTAAGTTTTTTGGTCGCTTTCAAGCCGTTCAGTTCGGGCATTGTGACATCCATGACCACAATGTCCGGCTTAAGCTCCTGCGCCATTATAACGGCTGTTTGACCGTCGCCCGCGTCACCGCAAACTTCCATATCTGTCTGCTGGTTTATGATTAACTTGATACCTTCGCGTACGGTTTCGTGGTCTTCGGCGATTAGAATACGTAGTTTTTCCATATTGTTCTAAAGACAAACTCAAAATCGTTCTAAAGACAAACTAAAATGACGAACCGCTTAAAAAGGTCCAACATCTCTAAATCCTGAACTATTGCCAAAATCTTATATGTGCAAAAAAATAGAAATTGGAATCAAGTATATTTGAAACAGTAAAAATTGCAACTAAATTGCAGTAGATGAAAGGTGTATCGGTGGTAATCGGACGCGGTAAATACTTCTGCCGGCTTCAAGTCAATCAATATTGACGGGAATCCGGACGTAGATGGTGGTTCCCTGTTCGATATTCGATTCGATATGGAGCGTGCCGCCGATAAGCGCGGCGCGTTCAATCATACCGGTCAAGCCGATGCCGCCGCTTTTGACAATTTTATCTTCGGGATCAAAACCGGTGCCGTCATCCTCGATGATTAGAATTACCGAATCGTTCCGTCGTTCGAGTAAGACGCTGACTTTGGAGGCTTTAGAATGCTTGAGCACGTTGTTGAGAGCTTCCTGCGCGACGCGGTAAAGATTGGTTTCTGACGTCGGTGCGAGGCGTGTGTTTTTCAAACCGGACGAGTAAAATTCCGCTTTAATTTTTGAAATTCTCGACCACTCGCGGACGTAAACTTCGAGCGCGGCGAGCAGTCCGAGATCGTCGAGCGCGGCGGGACGCAGTTCCCAGGCGAGAAAATCAACCGATTCGCCGATACTGGCGGCGATTTCCTGCATTTCGCGGATTTTGTCCGCCAATTGGATTGCGTCGTCTGCATGGCTGATGGTTTCCAGTTTTAATTTCAAGCCGGTTAACTGCTGTCCGAGCTGGTCGTGAAGATCGCGGGCGATGCGCCGCCGCTCGTCTTCCTGCGCGCCGACGATCTGCTGCAAAATATCCTTCTCGTGCAATGTCTTGTCGGTCAGAAGTTTATCGGTCATATCGCGGGCGATTTTAACGAAACCGCCGTCCTGTTTAAGCTTGGACATCACGCCCGAAGCGTAAAAGCGCGTATTATCCTTACGAATGTGCCAGCGTTCGTCCTCGGCGCGTCCGATCGCGGCGGCGGTCTGAATTTCGTTTTCGGGAATTCCCCCAGCGCGATCTTCGGGGGTAAACAGAATCGCCGCCTTTTTGCCAATAATTTCCGATTCACGGTAACCGAAAATTTTTTCCGCACCGGTGTTCCAGGAATTGATCAGGCGTTCGTGCGTAATGGTGAAGATCGCGTAATCGGAAACGCTTTCCAGTATCAGGCGCAGTCGTTCTTCGGATTCGATCAGCGAGGTTTCCGCCCGTTTGCGCTCGGTAATGTCAATGCACGAACCAATATAACCGACGAATTCGCCGCTCGACTCGAAACGCGGCACACCGTATTTAAGCAGCCAGCGGTATTCGCCGTCGTAACGCCGCATTCGGTATTCCAGATGAAACGGCTCACGCCTGTCAAAATTTGTATCGTGGATATTGTGAAAGTGCGTCAAATCGTCGGGATGAATGCCCTGCATCCAACCGAAACCATATTCCTGCTCCATTGTCCGACCGGTAAATTCAAGCCACCTTTTATTAAACCAGAAACAGCCTTTATCCAAACCCGACAACCAGATTTTAACCGGCGCGTAATTCGCCATAATGCGGAAACGCTCTTCAGATTCGCGCAGCGTTTCTTCGGCGCGGCGGCGGTCGGTTGTGTTGCGTGTCGAACCGGAGACGACTTCGACCGTATCGTCGGCGGCGATTACCGGACTGAAAATATATTCGTAAAAACCGTTTTCACCCGTTGGACTGGTGAACTGTGTTTCATCAACGACAATCTGCTTCGTTTCGATGACCTGTTGAATTAGATTGTGCAGATGTTCTGCCAGTTCTTTCGGATACGGCAGTTCAAAAAAGGTTTTGCCTTTGATTTCATCGAGCGAAAGACCGAGCAAATCAAGCAGCGGCTGGTTAGCGTAAATAAATTGCCCTTCCAGATCAAAGATATAGGCGAAATCGGTAATCGAAGAAAGCGTTTTGTCGAAGGTCTGCGACTGCCGGGAAATCTGGCGGTTGAGTTCCGCCATTTGAAATTCCGAACGCTTGCGATTAGTAATATCTACGAACGTTATGACCACGCCGCCGATGCGGTCTTCAACCGTTCGATACGGATAGACGCGCATCAGATACCATTTGCCGGCATCCGTCTCAACTTCACTTTCGACCGCCTGCAAATTAGTAATTACGCCTTCGACTACCGTCTGCAAATCTTCGAAACTGACGCGCCCGGTGATGTCGGAAAGCGGTCGGTGCAAATCCGCGTCAATCAAATTAAAAATCTCGCGCACTCGCGGCGTAAACATTTTGACGCACAGATCGCGGTCGAGAAATATCGTGCCGATGTCGGTCGAACTCATCAGATTCTGGAAATCGTTGTTTGATTGGGAAAGTTCTTCGATCTTGATTTTCAATTCCTGATTGACCGTAATGAGTTCCTCATTGACCGCCTGTAATTCCTCGCGGCTCGTTTCAAGTTCTTCCGCCGCTGACCGCAGCTCTTCGTTCAACGCCTGTAATTCCTCGTTCGACGCGAGCAGTTCCTCGGTCTGAACTTCGAATTGCTCGACGGAGAGTCGAAGCTGGGTTTTAATGCGCACCAGTTCTTCTTCGAGCTGTCGGGCAAGCGGTTCCGGTTCGGTTAAAATCTCTTCGGGCAAACCGGTCGCCGTTCCGACAGTTTCAAAAATGACCAAAATGAAGCCGCGCGCCGTATCCGAGCTTTCGCGCAACACGGGTCGGATGTGGATGTTGACGATTTCCGCGTGGTCTTCGACGCGCACCGCGAGATTTTTCGTTTCGAGGTTCGTCTGCCGCTGCACGGCTTGATACAAAGCCGTACGCAGTTCGATGCGCAGTTCGGGACGAACCATTTTCAAAAGATTTTTGGTCGGCTCGCCGCCCGCGACCTGCAAAAAGCGTCCGGCGCGTTCGGACAGATGCACAATGTCGTATTCTTCGTTAACCACGATGGAAGGAGGCGCGTATTGTTCGAGTAATTGCTGGTGCAGATCGCCGTAGGAAATTCTTTCAAGCGCGGTCGGGACTTTCGTTTCCGCCGACGGCGGGGACTTTTCGGTATACATCAGCGACGGCGAAACTTCGGGAACCGGATAGGAAGTGCGCCCCGAAGCGCGGCGGCTCTGGTATATATGAAAATGTTTGTTGACGGGCGCGTACAAATCACCAGCGCCTTCAATTGATTCGGATAAGCCGAGAAACAGATAACCGCCCGGATTTAAGGCGAAATGCATAGTTTCCATAACGCGTTCCTGCGCCGTCTGATTAAGATAAATCAGCATATTGCGGCACGTCGCCAAATCCAGATGCGAAAACGGCGGGTCTTTGATGACATTGTGATTGGCAAACAGAATTGACTCGCGCAATTCACGCCGAACACGAAAACCTTTATTTTCCCTGATAAAAAAACGCTGGAGTCGTTCGGGCGAAACGTCCGCCGCATCGTTGAGCGTATATAAACCCTCGCGGGCATTGGTGAGTGCCTGCTGATCAATATCGGTGGCGAAAATCTGTAAGGTCGGTGCGTTTGTGCTGCCCTTCAGATGTTCGGCAAAAAGCATCGCCAAACTGTATGCTTCTTCGCCGGTCGCGCAGCCCGCGACCCATATTCGTAACTGATCCGCCGCCGTTTTGCCTTTTAAAATCTTCGGGATAATGTTTTTCTCCAGATAATCGAAGACTTCCTTGTCACGATAAAAGTTCGTCACGGAAATGAGCAAATCTTTGAGTAACGCCTGAGCTTCTTCGGGCGTATCGCGCAGATACGCGGCGTAGGTTGGTAAATCCTGCAAACTGTGAACGTTGATGCGCCGTTCGATGCGCCGCAGAACCGTGGCGCGTTTGTAATTGGAAAAATCGTGTCCGGTGCGGACGCGGATTAATGTGAAGATCTCGCGCAGCGAATGCTGCTGATCTTCGGGACGCATTTCCGGTTCGATAGGAATTTCGACTGTTCCGAGACTGTTTTTATAGGCTAAAATTCTTTTTGGAATTTCCCTGACGTTTAAAACTGCGTCAATCAACTCAGTCGCAATCGAATTGCTCGGCATTTCACCGAATTCGGCTTCACGCGGATTCTGCACGAAAGCCACGCCGCCGCGTTCCTTGACACGCTTGATACCCATCGAACCGTTCGCGCCTGTTCCCGATAAAACAACTGCAATCGCCCGCGCGTGATGCGTCTCGGCGAGCGTCCGAAAGAAAATATCCACCGGCGCACGTCTCTCTTCGACGGTTTTAATCGGCGAAATCTCTATTTGTCCGTCGCTCACAATCAAACTCTTATTCGGCGGCACGACGTAAACGTGATTTGGCTGAATTAAGGTTTTCTTTGTCACCTGTTTGACCAAAATTGGCGAAACCGTCTGCAAAATTTCCGCCAGCTTACTATCATGGTCGGGCGAAAGATGCAGTATGACGACATACGCCATTCCTGAATCCGCCGTGACATTTTCAAAAAAAGCCTTAAGTGCCTGAATGCCGCCCGCTGATGCCCCGATACCGACGACCAGAAATTCATCCGGCGCGGGCTTTTCGCCGAAATCGCTTTTTGAGGGAGCAACAGAAGATTTGGACTTTTTCATAATTCGATTATCCCGGTCACGGAGCAATTTGCCAAATAAAGGTCGCACACGTCGGGCGACGAATGCCGGATTGTAAAAAAAAAGGATTTTAGCCGGTTTTCAGGAAATTTCGCGTTAAACTTTTCGGGTGTTTCAAATCATTCGCCGACGTGCCGGTCACGAAATATTCCTTCTGCGACTCCAAAAAAAAATGAGCCGAATTTTTTTAAATCAAAACACTTCGGCTCATTTTTATGGAATTGTTCGTCCGATTGCTGACAGAAAATTCAGGGTTGATTTTTTACGCTGTCAAAAGCTTCTTTTAACGCCCGCAAAACGTCGCGTTTTTCAAATCCGACAGGTTTTTCAAAATGAATTTCCAGACTAAAATCGCCATCAATCGAGGCGTATTTGAAAGATTCGTCTGAATTGTCTGATGTTGAAATGGCGGCATTTTGACTGTAAGAAATATCTTCAGGTATTTCCTTTTTATCTTTGACTTTTCGTTCGGGTCGGGCAGCGCGGCGGATTTCGTCGCGTTTTAAGCCGTGTTTGCCGATGTTATCAACAAAAACGTGCATCGCCGGTTCGTCGAACTGGCGGGCGATTTCGAGCAGAGTGGATTTAGCGGTTAATTCGGCGGCGAAACATTTCGCGCGGATGGCTTCGGGCAAACCGGCGATTGACATTGATTCGGTCACGGTCGTACGGCTTTTGCCGATCTTTTTAGCGATTTCCTCGTGCGTGTATGCGAAACGCTCCGCGAGATATGCCAAACCGTCAGCTTCTTCCCAAACGGTCAAATCCTTGCGCTGAAGATTTTCGATCAGTGCGATTTCGGCGATGGCTTTTTCGTCAATATCGAATTCGATACACGGCAGTTCGGTCAAACCTGCTAGGTTAGACGCACGCCAGCGTCTTTCGCCCGCGATAATCATCCACGTTCCATCGCCTTTCGGTTTAACCAGAAGCGGTTCGAGAACGCCGTTTTGCTGTATTGAACTCGTTAATTCGGTCAAATCGCCGATTTCCGTTCGCGGCTGTTCCGGGTTCGGCGCAATTTTATCAATCGGAATCACTTTCCCGATTGACCGCTGCGCTTTTGCCAGTTCGTCAACATAATGCGAATCGTGCCGCATTTTAATTCCAAATGGTAAGCCTCTCTTACTGGACACGTTTTAAAACCTCCTTAGAAAGTTCCTGATATTCCGCCGCGCCGGACGATTTCGGTGAGAACGTAAAAATTGTTTCTTTGTGCGCCGGTGATTCTTCGAGCCGTACGCTTCGGGAAATAAGCGTCTTAAATGTCTTTTTCCCGAAGACCTGTCGAATATGCGCTTCGACATCTTTGGAAAGCGATGTGCGTTTATCGAAAAGCGTCACCAAAACGCCGAGAATTTCCAGTTCAGGATTCGGACGCGAGCGAACCTTCTCGATGGTTTCCAAAAGATCGTCGGTTCCTTCCAGGGCAAAATACGAAGATTGAATCGGGATTAAAACATAACTGGCTGCGACCAAAGCATTGACCGTAATCAAACCGAGCGTCGGCGGCGTGTCAATGAATATCAAATCGTATTTCGTTTTCATTTGCTCGATTCGATCACGAAGTCGAAATATAGCGTCAAAGTCGCCGACGAGTTTGGCTTCGAGTTTGCCAGACTGATTTTAGAAGGAACGATATCAAGTCTCTCGACTTTCGTCGGGTAAATGAAATTTTCAAACGGTTCCTGCATCTCGGTAAAAAGTTCGAACGCGCTGCCGTCAATCATCTGTGGTTCGACAAACGAAAGCGAACTGTTTCCCTGCGGATCCAAATCGATAAGCAAAACTCTCTTACCTTTCAGTGCACAGGCAGCGGACAAATTAATAGCGGTGGTGGTTTTCCCCACGCCGCCCTTCTGGTTAGCAATAACTATTATCATTAAAATATAGAATAAAAAAATGTTGAAAAAAAATTATCCGATTAAATCTGGCCAGTCTTCGGTATTGGAAATCGCTTCATCCTCAATTTCGGAACTGGAAATTGAAGCGGTCGTCGAAGCGGAAATATCGAGAACTTTCTGTTCCACAAAAACTGCCGAATCCATACGCAAAGCGAGGGCGATAGCATCTGAAGGACGCGCGTCGAGAGTCATTTTCGCGCCTTTTTCATCGAGCAATTCGATTGACGCATAAAATGTATTTTCGCGTAAGTCGGTGATTGTCACGCGCGAGACTCGAAAACCGGATTGAACGATAAAATTTCTGCAGCAGATCGTGAGTCATCGGTCGCTGCGGAACGATTTTTTCAATTTCCAGAGCAATCGCATTTGCTTCATATGCGCCGACCCAAATCGGCAAAATTGTATCGGAATCAATTCCTTTTAAAACCACAATCGGCGTATTGGTGTTCGGATCCATAATTAACGCGCCGATTTTTACTTCAACTAACATATACTTTTGAACGAATAAATTTACGAAATGCTAAATTTTAGAAAATTTTACCATATAAAGTGTTAGACTTTCGATTCGAGAATTTTAACTTTGACAATTTTCCCGAGCAAATCTTGTCGAACCGTCAAAATTGACGACCATCTGACAGGTCGAATGACCGGAAATCTGATTCGGATGCTTTGCGGAATCTTTTTCGCCTAAGACTTCGACAGTTCTATTGACATATTTCTGGAAAACCGTTTTGTTGATGATGTCTGAATCAATTTTTCAAGCCGCAAAAACCGTTCGGTTTTATCGGCGGCCGAAACATCGTCGGGCATTTCAAAAGCCGGTGTTCCCGGACGCGGAGAATATTTGAAAATATACGCGCTGTTAAATTGACAGTATTCGACCAAATCGAGCGTCGCCTGAAAATCCGCTTCGGTTTCATCCGGGAAAACCGACGATAATATCGGTCGTAAGAGCGATATTTCTGGGCGAAGATTTGATTTTATCAATTCGCTCCAAATAATTTTCAATGGTATGTCCGCGCCGCATTGATCTCAAAATTCGGTCGCTGCCCGACTGCACCGGCAGATGCACCCAATTGCAGAGATTTTCGTGTTCGTTGATGGCCTCAACAATATCCGGATGAAAATCCCTCGGAAAAGAAGTGGTAAATTTTATGCGTTCGATGCCGGTCGCGGCGACGGCTCGCAGAAGTCTTGAAAACTGCGTCGCGCCTGAAAATTTTCTAATCCGTCATCAGTTTTCGGGCGATAACTGTTGACGTTCTGACCGATTAGATGAACTTCTTTGATGCCTTCGCGATGCAGTTGTAGTACGTGCCGGACAATTTCCGAAGCGGGCAGGCTTTTTTCACGACCGCGTGAAAAAGGCACGATACAATATGTGCAAAATTTATTGCAGCCTTCGATAATCGGCACAAAAGCCACATACGGCGAATTCCTCTGCGATTCGGCGACCGACCAGTCGTAAATTTCTTCGCGTTCGCCCAAATCCGTATAATATTCTTCGCCGTCCGAGACTTTTTCGATCGCCTCGGAAATGCGCCCGACGGCTCTGCGTTCCGAGTACGAAATCAATCGCCTCGCTTTTACTGAAAAGGTTTCGCCTTCGAGCTGCGCGACACAGCCGAGAATGCCGAGTATCGGTTGTGTTCGAATTGTTTTCTGCTGACTTTGCGAATTTGTCCGACGCGCGTAAAAAGTTTATGTTCGGCTTTTTCGCGCACCGAACAGGTATTTAATAAAACGACATCGGCGATGCTTTCATTATGAGTAATTTCAAAACCGTCCGCCGCCAGTCGGGTGGCGACGCGCTCGGAATCCGAGACGTTCATTTGACAGCCGAAGGTTTCGAGATAAACTTTTTTCATAGTAAGATTTTGTGTAACTTACAAAATTCGCCGATACGAAGGCAATAAAAAATATAAAAAATGAATATTAATTTTAAATCAAAAGATTTCGTCCATCTGCACCTGCATTCCGATTATAGCCTTTTGCAAAGCGCAATCCAACTCAAGCCGCTCGCCAAACGATTGCAGGAACTGGAAATGAAAGCCTGCGCGATTACCGATTTCGGCAATTTATTCGGAGCGATTTCATTTTACAATACGATGAAAGCCGACGAAATTCACCCGATTATCGGCTATGAAGCACATCTGACGTTCGGCAGCCGTCACGACCGCGAAGCGCGATTCGAGAGCCGGCGAACGCCCATTTTATAATCTGGTTCTGCTGGCGAAAAATCTGGAAGGCTATTACAATTTGGCTTATCTGGCGTCGAAAGCCTATACCGAAGGCTTGTATCATCGCCCGCGCATTGATCTGGAACTTTTAGCGGAACGAAGCGGCGGTTTGATCGCGCTTTCGGCGGGTCGGAACCGGCGCGATCTGTCATTTTTTGAAGCAGGAAAATGACGAAAAAGCCTGCGAAAACGCGCAAATGTTTTGAAAGAAATTTTCGGCAGGGAAAATTTTTATATTGAAATTCAGGATCATGATCTGCCCGAGGAGAAAAAAGATTCAGAAGCGATTTAGTCGAAGCTTTCCAAAAAATCCGGAATTCCGCTGGTCGCCACCAACGAATCACATTATCTAACGTCAGGAAGATGCTTTGGCGCACGAAATTTTGATGTGCATCGGCGAAGGCAAAACCATCAACGACAGCACGCGAACCGTTTTGGGCAGCGCGAACTTTCATCTGCGTACGCGCGGAAGAAATGTGGAATGTTTTCGGGAAAGAATTGCCTGAAGCGCTGACGAAAACACTGTAAAATTGCCGAACAATGTCAGGTCGAATTTCCGAAAGGAAACAATTTGACGCTGCCGAATTTCCCGATCCCGGCAGCATGTCGAATGTCGAACGACCGACGAATATTTTGAAAAAGTCGTGATGGACGGTTTCGAATCGCGCGACGAAACAAGTTTGGAATCCGCTGCGCTCGGCGGGAAAATTAAAATACACGCTCGATGATTATCAGAAACGAATCGAACGCGAAATTTCGACGATTAAAAATATGGAGTTTCCCGGCTATTTTCTGATTGTCTGGGAATTTATAAAGTACGCGCGTGAAAAAGAAATTCCGGTCGGTCCGGGACGCGGTTCGGCAGCCGGTTCGCTGGTCGCATATTGTCTGGAGATTACTGACGTTGACCCGCTCGAATACGATCTGCTTTTTGAGCGATTTTTAAATCCCGAAAGAGTTTCGATGCCGGATATTGATATTGATTTCTGCGTGCGCGGGCGCGGCGAGGTAATTAATCACGTCACGGAATTTTACGGGCGCGAATCGGTCTGCCAGATTATTACCTTTGGAACGCTCGCCTCTAAAGCGGCAATCAAGGATGTCGGGAGAGCTTTGAATATGCCTTACGGCGACGTCGAGAAAATCGCCAAACTGCTTCCGCCGCCGGTGCGCGGGCGCAATATCAGCATTACGCAGGCACTCGAACAGGTTGCCGATTTGCGAAAAGCGATGGAAACCAATCCCGGATGTAAAAAAGCTGGTTGATTTAGCGAGGCGGCTTGAAGGCTGCGCCAGGCATTCGTCCGTACACGCGGCAGGCGTCGTCATTTCGCCGAAACCGTTGCACGAGTTGGTGCCGGTTTCGATTTCGGGCAAAAACGAATTGACCAGCCAGTATACGATGAACGACCTGGAAAAAGTCGGTATGCTTAAGATGGATTTTCTTGCCTTAACTACTTTAACCATCATAAGCGATTGCTTAAAAACCCTTAAGCAAAAAACGAACATCGAAATCGAATGGAGCAGCGTTTCCCTGGACGATAAAAAAACTATGGCGTTGTTCGGCGACGGTCGAACCGAAGCTATTTTTCAATTTGAATCTTCGGGCATGCAGGAAATCTGCCGCCGCTTAAAACCCAAAGAACTGGAAGATTTGGCAGCCTTAAACGCTCTCTATCGCCCTGGACCGCTCGACGGCGGAATGGTTGACGACTTTATTCTGCGCCATCGGGGCGAAAAGAAAGTGCAGTATATCGTGCCGCAGATGAAAGACATTCTGAGCAATACCTACGGCATTCTCGTGTATCAGGAGCAGATTATGCAGCTCGCTCAGAAACTCGGCGGTTACAGTCTCGGCGAAGCGGATATGATGCGGCGGGCGATGGGCAAAAAGAAGCGTGATGAAATGGCTCTGCACGAGGAGAAATTCGTCAGCGGTGCCGTGGAACGCGGAATTAAACAGGAAAAAGCCGCCGAAATTTTTAATTTGATGGCGCAGTTTGCCGATTACGGGTTTAATCGCAGCCACAGCGTCGCGTATGCTTATTTAGCGTTTCAAACTGCATATCTTAAGGCGCATTATCCGGCTTATTTTTATGCGGCTGTTTTATCCAATGAAGCCGATGACACAACGAAAGTTTATAAATACTCGAATGAACTCCGCAGTCTCGGTCTTAAACTTCTGCCGCCCGACATAAACGAGAGTGATGCTGATTTCACGCCGCTCGAAAACGCCGTCAGGTTCGGTTTGACCGCCATCAAAGGCATCGGAGCCAACAGCGTGCAGGCGATTATCGAGGCGAGGAAAAAGGGACATTTTACATCGCTGTTTGATTTTGCCGTACGCGTTGGTCAGGGTGCCGTAAACAAGCGTGCTCTGGAAAGCCTCATAACCGCCGGAGCTTTCGATTCGATGCTGCTGCCGAATGATTCTTCGTCGCTGCATCTGTGGCGGGCACGGCTGTTTGCGGGCATTAACGCGGCATTATCGAACGGACAGAAAATCTGGAATGATAAACTGAAAGGGCAGACCGGACTGTTCGGCGGCGATGCGGACGGTCAGACGGTTCTTGAAGTTGAACTGCCGGATGCGAAACCCTGGACTCCGGCTGAGCTGGCTAATCTGGAAAAGTCGGCGATCGGCTTTTTTCTGTCCAATCACCCGATGGACGACTACAAAAATATTCTCTCAGAACTTAAAATTATAAATGTTGCGGATTATGAAGAAATAAAGTCTGGAGAAAGACTGACGCTCGCCGGTATTGCCAACAATTTACAGGTGAAATACAGTAAGAAAGGCAACCGTTTTTGTATATTTAAACTTGAAGATCAGTCTTCGGGAGTGAAATGTCTGGCATGGGCGGAAGCCTATGGCAAATACTCGGATATTTTGAAAGACGGCGAACTTTTGATTGTGGATTGCCGGGTTGAGTCAGCCGAAGGTCAGGAAATTACAGTCATCCTGGAAGAGGTCAGGAAACTTGCCGATGCGATACCGCTGAGGGCGAGAAGTATACTGATTGACGTGCATAAAAGAGATTTTAATGAGAAATATTTGGAGGATTTAGTAACTCTGCTGAACAAAAATCGCGGCACCTGCGAAGTAAATTTTAATTTTCAGACTGATACGGGAGTAAGAATTAAACTGAATTCGCCGGTTTTGCGAATTCAGGGCAACTCGCGTCTGGAAACCGAACTGCGCGATAAAGGCTGTCAGATACATTGGGTTTTGTAAATCCAGATTGAAAAGCTTCTGTCTGGTATTCAAGTTTGAGAGGAGATGAAAATGAATGTTGAAAAGAAAGCGTTTGAGCGGGTTCAGTTGGCGAGGCATCCCGAAAGACCGTACACACTCGATTTGATTTCCGAGATTTTCACCGAATTTGCGGAAATTCACGGCGACCGGCGGTATGCCGAGGATGCGGCTTTAATCTCGGGTTTTGCCAAACTGGAAAACCTTGAAGTAGCGGTCATCGGTCATCAGAAAGGGCGTGACACGAATCAGAGACGGTTTAGAAATTTTGCGATGCCGAAACCGGAAGGTTATCGAAAGGCTTTGCGGGTGATGCGGTTGGCTGAGAAATTCAAAAGACCGATAATCACCTTTATTGATACGCCCGGTGCATATCCGGGGATTGATGCTGAAGAACGCGGACAAGCCGAAGCCATCGCTTACAATCTACGTGAGATGGCAAAACTAAAAGTTCCTATTGTCGTCGTCATTCTGGGCGAAGGCGGTTCGGGCGGCGCATTGGCTATCGGTATCGGAGATCGTGTAATAATGCTGGAAAACGCCGTCTATTCAGTTATTTCGCCGGAGGGCTGTGCGGCGATTCTCTGGAAAGATGCGGCGCAGTCGAGCCGTGCGGCGGAGAATCTTCGTTTAACCGCCGAAGATTTGTTAAAGTTCGGTTTGATAGATGAAATAGTCAAAGAACCTTCGGAATGGAAAATACCCGTCGGAGAAAAATCTGTCAATCAAAAGTCATTTGAAAATATCGCGCTGCGGCTGCGAAACATTCTGTCGGGTGCACTCGCTGACTTAAATAAAATGGATGAAAATAAAAGACAGCAAATGCGGTACGAAAAATTCAGGAATATGGGCAGATGGATTTGAACTTTAACTTTTGCCATCAGAAAAGCGTCTAAAAGTTAGACGCTTTTCTGATTTCTTAAAAAATTAAATACCTTAGAAAGGGATGTCTTCATCATTAGTCGCGCCGCCGGTCGGTGCAACCGTCTCGGATGGGAAGTCATTAGCCGTTGAAGAATATTCATGTTCGGTGTTTGAATCCGAACTGTAATTATCATTATTCTGCCCGCCGCCGATAAACTGCAGGTCCGACGCGTTAACTTCGAGGCTGTAACGGTTTTTCCCGTCCCGGTCGGTCCATTCTTCGATGCGCAGACGACCTTCGATATAGACGGGCTTACCTTTTATGAGATATTTTGAAGCTGTCTCCGCCTGCTTACCCCAGGTCGTTACTCGAAACCAGGTGGTTAACTCTTGAAATTCTCCGGCTTTATCACGTCTTTTCTCACTCGTGGCGACGGAGAAACTGCAAACTGCGGTGCCTTGCGGCGTATAACGCAGCTCCGGATCGCGTCCTAAATTCCCAACGACAATGACCTTATTAAATGACATATTTTTTTCTCCAGTAAATTGTAAATGTTTCGGCAAACTCCGTCGGTCGAAATTCTCATCTTCTAGAAAAAGGATTGACAACCATTAAATCGAGTTTCACTATAAATATAATATCAGATGTTTTACTTGCTAAAAACCATACTCGTTAAAATACTTTCGGCGGCATTTATCCTGACAATTTTGATTCCGACAATTTCTGCGCAAAAAGCGGATCAACTTCCGATTCCGCCGCTTTTATACCGATTCTGTTCAATTTACCCGACAGCCGACTACAATTTTGAATTTGCGTCTGATAATGCTTGGAATTTATTTGTTCCGTATCAAAACGGAAACTTAATTTCTATAAACGGTCAGACACTCCAAAAACTTTGGGAAACAAATTTAGGTGGTGATATTGTCTCCAAAACACTGACAATTGGCAGCAAAATCTTTATCGTTACACACTCTAAACCAAGACAATCTATTGAGCCAGACTTAGAATTTGAAAAAAATCAAAATCAGACTGCAAAATTTATACTGCACTCCTTGGATAAGTTAAGCGGTATCGCTGAGTGGCAAATTGAATTGGATGGGTCCGGGCAGACGTTTCTCCACAGCTACACCAATGACATAATTGTATTGGCAGGCAGCGGTGAAACCTACTCAGTTTCAAAGTTCAATGGAAAAGTTAACTGGCAACAAAAACTCAAGGCGGAAATTTCAGCAGTTCCCTACACATTCGCCAATAAAATTCTAATCGGTACGCAGGCAAAGCTGGTTTATACTTTGTCTCTAGACGACGGTTTAATCACTAATCAAGTAATTCTGCCGGAGGTCGCAACGGTTGTAATTACGAATGCGACGGGCGATGCTGTTATTACCGGAGATAAAAAAGGAAATTTACGTTCCGTAAAAATGAATGGTCAAGTACAAAATTGGCATTCCCGGCAAGGCGCAGAAATATCGGCGATAAGTAAAACTCGTTTCGGATTGCTTGTCGCGTCTTTTGATAATTTTGTATATCTATTTGAGGAAAAAAAAGGAAATATAATTTGGAAACGAAGAACGGCGGGCAGAGTTGTTACAATGCCCGGAGTGACAGATGATTATTTTATTGCAGTTTCCGTTAACGAACCGACGGCAACGGTTATCAATCCATTTGACGGCAGAATTTTGAACAGAATTACCTTAGAAAACGGAAATTTTTTCAGCGGCACTTCAATTCGATTAAACAAGCTGCTGTTTTTCGCCACGCGAAATGGAATCGTTAGTTTTTCAACAAATTCCGAAAATTCCCAAGGCTGTCAGAAAACAGAGAAACAGCCTTTCGAATATTGAATTTTACTCAAAAGGCTGTTTCTCTAACTTTACCGTAATGCTTAATGCGAATTTGAGTAATCCTGCATAATCGCGTGAATTTCGTCTTTGACGTTAAGTTTTTTCTTTTTAAGAGTTGTTTCTTCCAGCAATTCATCGTCGTTCGGATAGTTCAATCGAGCTATTTCATTCAAACGTTTTTCGTAACTTTGATGTTGTTGAACTAACTCTCTAAAGTTTTGATTTTCTTTTATCAGTTCATCTCTTACAGGATCAATCGTTGTCATATCCATAATATTGAATCTCCTCTCCAAGTAGAATTTTGTATAGCCACCTGCGACCGATTTAATTATTTGTCACATTCGGTTACGTTTATTAATGTTATCGCAACAATTTTCCTGAATCAAGTTTTGTTGATTTTTTGTTTTGTATAAATTATTTCGTGCTTCATAACGACGGCGTTTTCAGTTGGGAGAGTATAGAAGTTTTTTCTGACTTGAACTTCCTCAAATCCATTCGTTTTGTAAAACTTAACTGCACTGATATTTGACTGCCTAACTTCCAGCCAGACAGTTTTTAAATCATGCCGCGAGAACTCATCATAGGCAAAGCCAAACAATTGTGACCCAATGCCGTTTTTTTGATATTTCGGCAACACTGCAAAATTCAGAATATCTGCCTCTTTGCAATTAACCAGTTTCCCGGCTTCGTCTATTTCACCGAAAAGTTTTGCCAGTAGAAATCCAATCGTTTTTCCTTCTATTTGCGCAGTGAGAAAAAGTGTAGCTGGTTATTAATTTCATCTCTGTAATCATCTTCTGACCAGACTGATAACTTACATAGGTTCTGAATCACGAGAATTTCCTTGATCTGAGATGGAATAGCTTTTGAGATAGTAATTGTGAAAAATTCAGGAGTCATCGAAGGAGAATGCATAAAGTTAATAAATGATAAATGTGTATATGTCTCTCGTTATCAGACGCATGTAGCTAATAATTTCAGATTAGCTTTTCCGTTTATAGCAGCCAAACTTCTAAAACTGACAACTTTGCACGCTTCCCGCATTTTAGAAGTATTTATATCATCAGGGGTAATTACTTTTTGAAATGTCCCGGAGTTCTTTAGAAGTGACAATTCATCTACGCCGTCCTTCTTTATTTCCAAATCTTTTATAAATTTCATACTGTCATGTAACGTAAAAACCTGGTAATCATATCCGCTCTTTCCATTCGGAATTGCCGTTAAATATTTACCGTTTGGCGCGGCATCAATTCCTTCTAATAAAGATTCGTGTGTCGAAACTTCTAAAACCCGACAATTTAGAGCCTGACCGAGACCTTTAGCGATTGCCTGACCGATTTTCTCGCCGGTCGCACTTCCCGCTCCGCTTGAGACGATAATTGTTGTGATGTTTTTTTTTAATATATCGTGCCGCTCCAAAAGCGTCGAAATCTGTTCCAGAACATCTTCGGCTTTAGATATTGCCTGTTGTCCTTGCCACTCGTCAACAACTTCCCGATTCGATAAAATGGCGAGACTTCCGCCTCCGAAAGCGGTTTCGATTGATAAAATATAATCCATGATTAAAATTAAGTTTTAAATTTTATTTAATTTTGAGTACGCGTTTGATTGAAAGGTAAGAACGCA
This sequence comes from Pyrinomonadaceae bacterium, assembly GCA_963761145.1. Taxonomy (GTDB): domain Bacteria; phylum Acidobacteriota; class Blastocatellia; order Pyrinomonadales; family Pyrinomonadaceae. The sequence continues at coordinate 46,270 of CAVXFU010000001.1, read as the reverse complement.
GAAAAATATCGCCGATTTGGTAAAAGATGCGCGTGCTTTCATCGAATTCCCCTTCCATATCAATCGTCGCCTGAATCGGATTCGGCGGAATTCTCTTTTTTATCTGCCGCCAAAGCTGCTTTCCGTCTTTATAGAAATAGCTCAGAGGCATCAATTTAACTTCGCTCGCCCATTCTTTCTCGACGGTTTCGATAATCCAACCGGGAATATTTTTCGCTTCGGCGGCAATCGGCGTATTTTCAATATTCAGTCCGAGATATTTATGCGCCAAACCAATTGTACAGACAATCCATTTTCTGCGCGTTTTACTCACGGCATTCAAGCATCTGTCCCAATCAAAATCAGCCGGACGATTTTCAATCAGATAATAAATATCCCACAAACGATTTTTATTCGCCCCGCCGTCGGTTAGCCAGTGAACGCACAAAACGCGCAGATGATCTTCGGGACGCAAAACGCGAATCTCCGTATCATAGCATTTTACTAACTTGGAATTGGAATAAGAGATTTTCAAATGGAACTAAGTATCGAGATGCCGCAAACCTTTGTGCAGATCAATCAGATTTACCGTGTTTACTAGTAATTTAAAATTTTAATGGTTTCAGTAAATTCTTCCGGCGAACCACTAAATCAACATCTCCGTAAAGTACGCTCAAGCGGATTCGGATAAAATTGAGAAACCGCCCATCCTTTTATTAAAATCGGCTCGATTTTTTACCTTTTAAAAAAACAACTGCTTCAGCAATACGTTTCTCAAGAATACGCCGCTGAAGCATTTGCCAATATCATTTCTTTATTTTGGAACTTTAATTTTAACACAGAAAATTGATGATGGCTATTAAGGTACAACATTCACCCATGCTGCAAGTCTGACCTGGATTACAACAGGCTGAACCACAACATACTTGTGCAGCAGGACAACACGATATTCCACAACAAGTTGCACCAGCTCCACGTACTACATGGTGTTCCCGTTGGGCAGGCATTACCTCCGGGATTACAACTAGCTACAGGACTGAAGAACAACCGGCAACTGCCAAAGCAGCAGACGGCGCAACCAAAGATGAAACAATTGGCAAAGCGATAACCGCCGCCAATCCAATTTTCTTGATTACATCGCGTCTCGACTGTCCATTAAAATTCGCCTTTAACTCCTGTTCAAGCAGATTGTTTTCATTCAACTGATCAATTGCCAGCCAAACCAAATTTTCGTCAACCAATTTCCCCGATTGATTGCCAAACAATTTTGTAATCTCCGTCACGGATTTTGAACCGTCACAGGCTTTCCAGACAAATGCCGCCGTTTCATTCAAACAGTGGGCTTTGTTGGTCTCCATATCAAATACTAATACCTCATCAGGCATTTCCTGTATGACCAAGCCTTCCTTGCGGGCAATGGGTCTCTGTTGCGCATTATTCATATTTTTTCCTCAGAATTTTTTATAATTAGAAATTCAATTTCAAAAAGTTTTTAGGTCGTTCGACTTTCGAAGTATTTAATAAGTATGTTTGCAAACTCTTTGGCATCACCTCTTACAGTCCTGACGATTATCGCACGGGCAATCATTTTATTCAACACATCCAGCGTAAATTTCGGTTTATTTCGAATCGGCATCGTATGCGGCAAGATTTCCATCATCGCCTGCCCGTCGCTTAATTTTCTCGGCTGCCAGCGGCGCGGATTTAATTTATTTTTATCAAAGCGGGCGTAAAGAATCATACCGACCGGAATCGGTTTCGTTCCGGCAACGCCGCCGATTGATTCGACCGAACAATCCAACTGCCGGAAATCGTCTATTATTCCGCGCATCGAAAGCCATTTCGGAAACGGTTCGACATTGCCGTCCGCATCTAAAACGGCGTATTCATCCGAATAATACAACGCTCCCTGCTTGACCAACTCGGCAACTAAAGTTGTTTTGCCCGAGAAACTTGTTGCCGGAATAATGATCGCACGATTATTCCAACCGACGACACCGGCGTGCAGAAACACTTTGCCGACGGCGAATTCTGCGACTGTGAGACGTATCTGACTTTCGACCATTTCAAAGAAACTTTCACAAACCGCGGTTTCAAATAATAACTCTTCGTTTTTATAGAAGCCGGCTGTTTCATCATCAATAGATTTGATATAAAACTGATACTCGACCGGCTCTCCGTCCAACTCTTCGATACCATTCGGGAAAACTTTCCTTAATTGATTTCGAACCGATTCAAGATGTGCCGGAATATCTGTTCTCACACCTATCTTTACACCGTATGATTGAAATTTTAACTCGATTTTCCGCATTATCCGTTTATATAATTTCCTTGTATTTATAAGTTTGAACTGTTTTTTTCAATTTTTCCTGTTTTAATCAGGTATAAAAAAATCAGCAAACCGATTGACTGAAAGCCGAGCAATATTACCAGTAAATATTCCGTAGAATTTTTATACATAATCCAGAAAATTGTTAAAGACAATGTGAGAACTGAAATCAATCCGTAGATACCGGTAATTGTTTGATGAGAAAAACCTTCGGACACTAACTTTTGGTAGATATGCCCGCGATGCGCCTGCCAGACTTTCTCTTTTCTTAAAAGCCGCCTGAAGAAAGTATAAACCGTATCAAACACAAATAACCAAATTAAGGAAACGGCGACGAACGGCAAAAGCGAATAATTATCCGACGAATCTTTTATTTCCCGACCGGCAATTAAAGGCAGAACCGCGAAAGTATAGCCCAGAAACGCGCTTCCGACATCGCCCATAAAAATTTTCGCGGGCTGCCAGTTCTGGATCGTAAAACCAATAGCCGCAAATGCGATTGCGCCGCCGAGCAAGGCGGCTGAATCGGCTCCTGTCAATTTCCCTACAATCAGCCACCCGATTCCGGCGGAAATCGCCTGTGTTCCGGCGATACCGTCAATGCCGTCCATAAAATTAAACGCATTAGTCACCCAGACGATCCATAAAAATGTAAAAATTAAATTGACTGTCGCGTTGACGCTTGTCAACTGAAATACCGGTATATAAATTTCCTGAAAATAGCCGTTTGAAAAAATCACCAACAAAGCCGCCGTCACGTGTATGCAAAATCGCCAGACAAAGGAGACGGAGTATAAATCGTCCAGCCAGCTGATTCCGGCGATTAACAACGCGCCGATCAGATATGCCCATTCGAAAGGTGCTTTTGAAACAAAGCTGTAAACCGTTAAAGATACAAGACTTATTACAACGATGACTAATCCGCCGCCGCGCGGTGTCGGAATCGTATGCGAGCTTCTTTCATTCGGTATGTCGTACAAATTTCGCCGCAGACTCCAGCGGCGAAAAGTTTCAACTCCGAAATAGGCGGCGATTGAAATCGAAAAAAATATAAAAATCTCAGACACTTTTAATGTTGTCGTCCTTATTCTGGTTCACTCGAGTTAAAATCAAAATATTTTATCTCGATTATTTATCGCCGCTGCTTTGATAAAAATATATTTGCCGCCTTATCGCTTCACTAATTGATGTTTGCGGCTTAAAACCGTAGATTTCATAAATTTTACCGCCACAATAAACATCGTCAGAAAGCCATTTTTCGATGGTTTCGGACAATTTTCCAATTTTTCCGATACTTAAAGTTTTCTCATTAAAGCTAAAAATTAATCGCAGAATTTGAGCCGGTATTTTTATCGGTAATATTTTTTTATCCAGATTTTTCGTGATTTCACTGACAAAATCCTTCATCAATACGGGTTCAGCAGCCAGATTAAAAATTTCCGTCGCGCCGCGTTTTTTTTCGATCAGTTCGACGCAGGCTCGCGCTACGTCTCGTTTGTAAATCAAGGTTTTTAGATTATTGCCGCCCCCAATCCATACAAAGCGATTTTTATCAATCGCGCTGATTAAACGCGCTGTATTTCCAACATTCGCTTCGCCGATTACCGGCGCAAGTCGGAAAATCGTCAACGGAATTCGGTTATCCGAGCAAACACGCTGACAGATTTCTTCGCCTTTCAATTTACTTTCGGCGTAGAGCGTCTGCGGATTTGTTGCAGTATTTTCATCAATCAGCGGCGGCTTGCCGTTTAGGTTCCTAATTGGCGGGATAAATCCGTAAACTGCCGTCGAACCGATTAAAATAAAATGTTTGACGCGAAGTTTAGCGGCAATGGCAAGTATGTTTTCAGTTCCCAGAACATTTACCGCTTCAAATTCCGCACGCTTCGTTTCACCGAATTGATGCGCCAAACCCGCGGAATGAATAATTACTTCAACATCTTTGAGTTTTTCTAATTCTGTCAAACTTTTAAAATCAGTGATATCGGCTTTGACAAATGAAAACTTCGACCTATTTAAGGATAATTTATTTTCGTTTCTTCCTATGCCGATGACTTCAAAATTATTCTCAAGCAATTCACTGACAATTTCCCGTCCGATAAATCCGGTCGCGCCAGTTACTAATATCTTCATAAAGTTTGAATTACGTTTATTTAATTACTTAACGCAATAATTATCACACTCTTTACGTTATCAGACGCATCACTGTTGATTAAAAACCATTCTGAATTTCTCGATGGCGACATCAACCGAATATTTTTGCAGTGCCGTCTGTCGGGCGCGCATTCCCATTTCATTCAATCTATTTCTATTATCGTATATTTCGTAAATTTTCTTCAAAAGTAAATCGGGCTGATGAGGCGGCACGTGCCACCCTACTCGGTCTTCTTCGATAACCATAGCCACTTCCGACTCGTCTTCAGTCAAAGCCAGTATCGGCTTTCCCGCTGCTAAAAAATTATAAGTCCGACTCGGCATCGCCACGCCGCGCATTTTATTCACCAAAGGCACCAGACCCACATCGCAGGCATTTAAAAAATTCTTCTGTTCGCTGCGCGGGCGCGGCGGAATTATCGTTACATTTGAAGTATTGCGTTGTCGCGAACTTCCTTTTCCAGCCATTTTCTTTTCACTCCGGAGCCGATAAATAAAAAATGAAATCGCCCATCATTTTTTAATCGTTCGGCGCATTCGACGATGCTTTCCAAATCCTGCGGATGTCCCATATTTCCGGCATATAGAAAAACGAATTTTCCGATAATCTCAGCTCTTTTAACAGTTGATTTTCAACTCGCGGCTGCGGTTCGACTTCTTCAAGAGACGCCCAATTTTGGATGACGGCGATTTTGTTTTCATCGGCGAATTTTCCGCTCAACTGGCTTTGAACCAGTTCTCCATGTCGCGTCCGACGACGATAATTTTTTTCGCCGTATCATAAAGCCTTGTATTAAGTTTGTTCAATAATTTTATTAAAAATGAGTTTGGATTTGGATTTACCGACGGCAATTAAAATTTCCGGATATTTATCCTGAATTATCAAACTATATTCGGCGCGGCGCATTTTGGCGGCAACGGCAGTTACAAACGGCAGAGACGGCGGCGCGGAAACAACCAGAACATTCCTCATCGTCTCTAATTTTAACAATAGATTTAAAAAATATTGAAACGCCGAGCGTCAACATATTCATCAGCCGAAAAATCAATACATCTTTATCTAAGAGTCGTTCCCCAAACGCGAAATATTTCCACGTTTTTATGAATTTCTCTTTTCGGCAGCGCGAATTCCGCGAGCAGCATAATTTGGCTGTCCGCAAATTACTTTAACATCAAAATTATCCGCTAATCCTTCAGCAATTTTGGTTAAATAATATCCTGTCTGATTATCTTCCGGGTAATAAAGTTCTGTTACTACCCATAATTTTTTTTTGTTTTCTGAAATTTTCGGTGCACGCACCTTTGTTTGTTGAAATCAATACCCTTATCCATTACTGATTTTGTTTTTAATTCAGATGTTTTCTGATGCTCGTATAACCCAGAACAATTTTGCTGACCGTCTGAGCGACATTTTCAACCAGATATTCTGTCGGCGGCTTCCAACTGACCGGCTGTGAAATTGCCATCTCGACCGCCCGCAAAATCGAATCGGTTTCCGCGCCGCTCAAAATATTGCTGCCGCATTCGATCGTTTCGGGTCGCTCCGTAACATCGCGCAGAGTAACATTCGGAATTCCGAAAATCGCGCATTCTTCCTGAACTGTGCCGCTGTCGGTCAAAACTGCCAGCGCATTTTTTTCCAAGCTTTACAAAATCGAAAAATCCGAGCGGTTCGAGCAATTTGATTTTGTCCGAGTTCGGCTTTAAACCGAATTTTTCAAATTTTTCGGCGGTGCGCGGATGAACGCTGATGAACATTTTTTTATCGAATTTTTCAATTACCGATTTTGAATCCGTTGAGAATTTTTTTAAATCGCTCCGGTTCATCAACATTTTCCGAACGATGAAGCGTCACCAAAAAATAATCAAATTCGTTCAACCCCGAATTTTTCGCAAGGCATCGCTCTGTTCGATTTTTTCGGAAAAAATATCCAAAACTTCTTTGATCGGATTTCCGGTCACAAAAATTCGTTCGCGTTCGATACCTTCATCGACCAAATTTTCTTTGCTTCGCTCAGTATATGGCAGCAGAATCGTGCTCGAATGATCAATTATCCGGCGGTTGACTTCTTCCGGCACGCGATTGTCGAAACAACGGTTTCCCGCTTCCATATGAAAAACCGGAATGCCGCGCCGCGCCGCGACAATTGCCGACAAAGCGCTGTTTGTGTCGCCTAAAATCAATATTTTGTCCGGTTTATACTGTTCTAAAATTTCGTCTGTTTTTGATAATATCTGTCCGATCTGGTCGCCGAAACTTTTTGATTTAATTCCCAAATGAACATCCGGCGGACGAACTTCCAAGTCTTTTATAAAAATATCGCTCAAACTTTCGTGAAAATTTTGCCCGGTATGCACGGTCGTGTGTTCACAGTATTGATCGAGAATTTTTAAAACCGGACTCAGACGAATTATTTCCGGGCGCGTCCCGAAAATCGTCATCACTTTCATAATATTTTTACTTTAGGTACTTTTTTTTATTTGCCTGCGGTCATAAACCTCGCATTTTCCTGGTTCAAATTATCAATAAATCCGGCAGATTTTGGTAATAGGAAATTCATCAATTTTTATTATTTATTTCGTATGCGAAATTATCCGCTGCCATTTTAGCGATCATTGATTGCCAATCCATCGGCACAAATCCGGTCTCTTCTCTAAATTTTTTTGAATTCAGACTGCGATCAATTTCAAATTCATCGAAAGGCTCAATCTCTATATCAACATCGTAGGCTTTTCTAACCAATGTCAATAAGTCATATTTATTAATCGGTTCGCTGGAGAGATGATATAAACCCTGCAATTCGGGAAAGTTCTCGATTAGGTTTCCGATAATATCTGCCAGAATTATTGTCGGAAAACCTGTATAGACGGCTTTTGTGAAACCCTTCACCGACTTCCCAAGGTTGCTCAAAAACCATTCGACCAAACTATGAGCTGTATTCAATTCCCTACCGATTATGGAGGTTCGCAAAGTCAGACAGTTTTCACCAACAACCTCGCCCAGATATTTACTTTTACCGTATAAATCCAGAGCATCAGAGATATCTGATTCGATGTATTTTCCCTTTTCCCGCTAAATACACAATCGGTGCTCATATTTATCAAACGCGCACCGACCTTTGCGGATATTTCCGCCAGTTGATGCGGAAATATAGAATTTATTCTTAGAGTTGTAATAACATTTTTTGAAGACGGCAGTTGCTTGATGATCCCGACCGCATTGATTATGACTGCTGGTTTAATTTCGTTAATTAGTGACTCGACCTCAAAAATGTTTTCAACATTTATATGCTCAATTATTTTTCCTTTTTTTATAATATTGGTTTGATAAAATTTATTCGTATTTCTGATAGTCGAAAAAAGTTCAAATCTGGAACTCAAAGTTTGAACTAATTTATGTCCAAGCATTCCGCTGCCGCCAAAAACTAAAATTTTCATATTTGATCCGAATCATTAACAGTCGGCGTCCCAACCTTTAAAGTAATTTAGATTATTATAAGTTATTTATTATGAGTTAATTAAACCGCTTTTGATAAAGCTTTCTCCAATCCTTTTTCAAGAACCGTTAAAGTATTTTCTTCAACCATCGGATCATTTAGCCATTGACAGGCAAAACGCCTGGCATTACTTGATAAGTTAGTATAAGTTTCATTATCTAAACTGATGCAATAATTCAAAATATCATTCCAAATATCGGGACTTTCAAGAGGCAAATCCCAACCGACTTTTTTACTTTCGAGATCAATCCAGGGTGTTCTGTCACTGATTATTAGAGGACATCCGACAGCCATCGCTTCAACAAATACGTGTCCGAAATTTTCGCCTAAGGTGGGTAATATAAAAAAATGATAATTAAATATTGTCTCTAAAACTTCTTCGTGTGAAATAAAACCTTTATATTCGACGCTAACATTTTCCGGCAATTGTTTGATTGCATACTCGGTTTCTTCCCAATATGGATCATCTTCAATCGGTCCGTAAATATCTATCTCTAGTTTCCCACTAATTTCGCCCAAATTTTCCAGCAGCCACTTAAAGTTCTTCTTTCTCATATATCTCGAAAGAAAAATCATCTTTACTTCACCCGCAACTTTATCTGGTTTAGCGTCTTGCCGGTAACCTTCGTAGATCACTTTAGAAGGCACATTCGGGGCAATATAAATCTTTCCGCCGGTTCCCTTAAATCTTTCGGTTTCAGTCTTTTCCGGTCAGCAGTTACTTTCCAGATTAAGTCCCTGTAAAGTCTGCATGTTCCGGCAACTTTAATAAAAGCCTTTTTCTTTTTTGCCTTTAACTGTAATGCTCCGTCAGATAATTCACCCTCAGGTGCCAAAACTATCGGAATATCACGGATCAGCTTTAACTTTCCCAATAACCATCACAAATATAGATAAAGTTGAAAAAACGCTATTTATATAAATAATCTGCGGATTAACTTCCTGAATTAGTTCACGTAGTTTCGAGATTTTAACGTTATCTTTTGATAAATAATATACTTTCGTCGTTTTGATTTTATTCCACTCGTTTATTATATATGCTTGTATAAGGTATTTCATCTCCATCATGATCCCGTGTTATTACCCGAAAATCGAATTTATCCTGAAACCTTTCTACCGTATTTACAATCGTCCGCAAGCCTCCTCCGGCTTTGTAACCCGGGCAAATAGTAATTACAAATGATTAAAATTACGGTTTCTCTGATTTTAGTGATAGTTATCATTATTAAAGTTCGATATTACTTTCTGTCCGTAAGTATTTCCTGATAAAGATTTTGATACGAATACGCCGCTTTTTCAGGACTGTATCTTTTAACATTTTCAATTCCATTCACAACAAGATTTAGCCGATATTCATCATTATTGATAATGCGTAAGATTTCTTTCTTGATGCTTTCGAAATTGAGCGGATCTGCAAGCGCGGCGGCATTTCCGGCAACTTCTTTAAGCGGACTGATGTTACTCGTCATAATCGGTGTCAGCATCGCTTGCGCTTCGATAATCGGTAAGCCGAATCCTTCAAACGTCGAGCAAAACGCAACTAAATCGGCATTTGCGTACTCATCTGTAATCTCCGTCGTTACTGAGATTCGATTTGCTGGTGTATTTTATTTTATTTTCCAACAGCATTTCTTTAATTTGACCGCTCAGATCTCCGATAATAGTCAAATGACATGGTATTTTCTCGATAGCTTTAATTAAATTTTGTAAATTCTTATTTGGAGTTGTCCCAATTTGCAGAATTGCGGGACATTCCTTATTAAAACTTTTCTTTAGGGTAAGGTGGAAATGATCCTGTATCGGATTTTCGATCACTCTAATTTTACTTTCGCACGCAATTTTGTATGTAAAACCACTTCCCTTTTGGTTGTCTCCGAAACTGCCGTGATATATTTCAATCTTTTTACGGGTAAATCAAACAATAGTTTTTTTAGAATATATCTTCTTAACCCGCGTCTTATATGCAAAATTCCAGCATCGTGAATAGTCAAAACAGTGTTATTTTTCGGAAGCAGCAATGCCATATAATGAACATGTCCGGTAATATGATATATATCTGCTTCCTTTTTCTGAAAGAAAAATAAATTCTTCAGCGTTCCGAACAAGTCGTTTGCATATTTCAGTTGCTGAAATACAATCGAAAACTTCTCCTGCGGCAGATTCTTTGCCACCTGTCTGAACACTTTTTCGATGCTTACCGCATGCGGAAGGCTTTCGTTCAACGTAAACTATTTTAGTTTCCATAAAGGTTCTGCTTCCGTAGACTATCCGTTTTGCCGCAGCATCTCCAACGTAATAGCCGTCGTTCCAATCTTTTCGATAACCAAACCGGCGGCGCGATTGGCAAATTTCGCCGCTTCTTTAAAATTTGCTCCGCCGCCGATTGCCGCCGCTAAACACGCGATAACAGTATCGCCGGCTCCGGTTACATCGTAGACATTTCTCATTTCTACGGGAAAATGTGTCGTTTCCTTATTTTTCTCAAATAAAGTCATTCCGTCTTCACCTTGTGTTACCAGTAAATACTTTAAATCTAATTCGCCGAGAAGTTTCTCACCATTTTCTTCTAATATATGCTGATTGCTTTTTTCTAAATTACAGGCTTCAATCATTTCCAGACGATTCGGAGTCAGAATAGTCGCACCTTTATATTTATTATAATTTTTGCCTTTCGGATCAATAAAGATCAATTTCCCCTTACGTTTACAAAGCGTTATCAGACGCTTTAAGAGATTTTCTGTTCCAATTCCTTTACCGTAATCAGAAAATAATATGACGTGAACTTGATCTATTAGATGCTTTACGGAATTCCAATACTTTTTTTTCTTCTTCCGAACACAATTCAGATTTTGATTCTTGATCTACACGAGCGATTTGCTGATTGTGCGCTACAATACGGGTTTTTACAGTTGTTTTACGATCGGCAGATTTTATCAAATAATCCGCTGAAATATTATGCGACTTTAAAACCTTCAGTAATCTGATTTGCTTCTGCATCATCGCCGATAAATCCTATTAAAAAAACTTCGGCTCCGAGTCCGGCAATGTTAGCCGCGACATTCGCCGCGCCGCCCGCAGTAACGCTGATTCGTTCGAGATTTACCACCGGAACCGGAGCTTCAGGCGAAATACGACTTACATTTCCCCACCAATAACGGTCAAGCATCACATCGCCAATCACTAATACTCCGAACCTCGGGAATTTTTCCGATAAAATCCATTACTGCTGTATGTTTATTTTTTGAGTTTTTCGTCAATGATTTCACACCAAATATGAGCGATCAGAATATGAGATTCCTGGATGCGGGCGGTTCGACCGGAAGGAACCAGAATTCCATCATCACATATTGACGCGAGTTTTTTCCCGTTCATACCGGTCAAAGCCAACGTTTTGCAGCCGATACGCCGGGCAGTCATCACTGCGGCTGTCACGTTCGGTGAATTTCCGCTGGTACTGATAGCTATCAATAAATCACCGTCGCGAGCGAGAGCTTCGATCTGTCTGGAAAAAATTCTTTCAAAGTCATAATCATTTGCCAAAGCCGTCAAAGCCGAAGTATCGGTCGTCAAGGCGATTGCGGGAAGTGCCCTTCTTTCTGTTTCGTAGCGTCCGACAAATTCCGCTGCGATATGCTGGGCATCCGCCGCACTGCCGCCATTTCCGCAAATCAGAACTTTTTTCCCCCGTTCAAAGACTTCAAAGATTAACTCTGCGCACCGTTCGATGTTTTCTATTTCCGAGTCGGAAATTTTTTCGACGACGGCTGAATGTTCATTGATTGATTTTACGGATTTTTGTGAAACATCGTCTTTTGTCTGATTCGCATTTTTTGAAGCAGGAACAATTCCTTTAATTTTTTCAACATAGGCGGTGGAAGAATACCCGGATTTCAAAGGAATCGAGAAAACCTTGCCTCCGTATTGCTGCACAAAGTAGGCACCGACGATTTCGCTTAACTTCCAGTCTCCGCCTTTGACCAGCACATCGGGTTTGACTTTTTTTATAAGATTTTCCGGCGTTGATTCTTCAAAAATAAGTACTTCGTCCACAAATCGGATGCCCATCAAATTAGCGGCACGGTCGGCTTGTGAAAAATACGGTCGCGAATTTCCCTTGATTCGCCGGACTGAAATATCGCTGTTTATGCCGACAATCAATTTTGTCCCCAGAGCGCGGGCGCGTTCAAGCAAATCTATGTGTCCCGGATGAATTATATCAAAACAACCGTTGGTAAAAACGACTTGTTCCATTTCATTAAATCTTACTTTTTCTATCCTGAAAAAACCGCATAAAAATCAATCCCAAAACGGCAATCATCCCGTATTTAACCAAATACGGCATAATTGTTCCATAAAACCCTTCGTAAGAAACTCCGGTCAGAAGAATATAATATAATGACGTTCGCCAATATGAAAAATCCTGATTTTCAACCAGTGATGTATAAATTACGCTCAGCACAAAACCGAACAGAAACATTCCCAAAGGTACGCCAATCGGTCCGAAGTTACGCAGTAAATCGCCCATCGGGGTAACGGTAAATGAATTTTCTCCGTAACTGAAATACAAATCGGCAAATTTGCGCGGGTCTGAGCCGACCGGCTTATCCTTCCAGAACGGTCTCGGGATAAACGAAATAATCGTATCATTCCAGATATTATCTTTTAAGCCGTAACTTTCCTCATACGGATCCAGTTTTTCATAATTTGAAACAATTACCGCCAGCGAACTGACCGATTCAATTCTCTCGGTAATGGCAGCGATCCCATCGGTTAAATTTCGAGTTAAATCCTGATCAGAAAGTTTATCAAAAGTCCCGCCAATGCTGCCGATATACTCATCAAAACTGACACGCGCTTCGCTCTGTTTGACGCTGCGAAAAGTCGTGCCGTAAATCATTCCGACGACCAATGTTAAAATCATTAAACCGCCGCCGTAAATATAATGGCGTGTTTGAATTTTTTTGACTGAAAAAACAAAGGCACATGCGACCAGAAAAAATATCTGAAATAAACTTCCCCGATTTCCCTGAAAAACAGCTTTCATCAATGCTGTCGAAAGTAAAAGCACTAATAACCAGATAATGATTGAAATTCAATTTTTCTGCTCTGAAAATACTCAGCCACAGCAGAAAACTCGCTTCGAGCCAGAAAAGTGTGAGAAGAAAAATCAAGCCGTCGTATTCTCCGACTTGGTCAACTTTTTGATAACCCAAAATTCCGACCAGAAAAGGCAATAATGCTGTTTCCCCAACCCGATTGCCAGTAACAAAAGCAAATTCCCGGCAAAAAAACATTTTCCGGCGTCCATTTCCATTTCGGCAGCCTCCTCTAATCTTTTCGCCGACAGTTTTGCCGAACGGCAGAAAAAATCCGAAAGATAAACCGGCGTAACCGAGAGCTACATAAACCATTGTCAGCGGAAGATTATATCGCTCATCTTCTACAAAAACCAGATAAAAAGGCTGCGACAAACCGCTCGCCAAAATCAAACCGCCGAGAAAAAACCCCGGTATAAAATAATGACCAAGCCGCAAATACGAGCGGATGAAAAAAATTGAAACGTCCTTTGTAAATTAAATAAAAATTCGGCGCGGCAATGACGATGCCAACCAAAAAAACCCAGGGCATCAGATACATTTCCTTGAACGGATTATTGGTATCGTCAGCCAAATAAAATATGGATAAACCGCCGACAAAAATAATCGCCGCGATTATCAGCATTGGAAATATCAACGCCGTGTCTTTGTTTTCCAACACATGATTCGGTTGAATTTTCGGATTATACATAAAACAATTTACACGCTTGTTCAGTTTTGCGGACTGTTTTTAGACAATCGCCTATTTTGCGAAGAATTATCTCGCCGGCGTTTATCAGATCGAGTGTTTCAACGAATTTTTCCACATCCGCCGACCAGCTGTTTCGCTCACCGTGAAAATTAAAAATTTCCAATACGTCGGCATTAAATAAAATTCAAAGAGACATCTTGCAGTTTTAAATTAAAGGCTTATTTCAAATTTGCTTTTGCCTTATCTATTATTAGTTTTAGCCCTTCGGCAAGAGAAACTTCTGGCTGCCAGTCTAATGTCATTTTGATTTTTCGAATGTCCGCCTGCGTATCGTGCAGTTCGGAAGCGTTTGTCTGCCGTGCTCCCACTTTTAATAATTTTTCGTCGGCGCCGGCGATTTCCCAGATTTTTTCTGCCAATTCACGCAATGCAATTGATTGTCCACTGCCGACATTAAAAATTTCGCCTTCGATCTCGTCCGTTGTCAAAAGTTTTATAATAGCATTTACAAAATCCGTCACAAATAACAAATCGCGTTTTTGCTCGCCTTTCGACATTTCAAACGGCAACCCGCGCACCGCGCAGTCAACCGCCTGCGAAACAAACATTTTCGGCGGCTGACCAATCCCGTAAATCGTAAACGGTCGCGCCACAATGATCGGAAAATTACTGTGTTCGTGTAGATTTAAGGCGTGTTCGACCGCTTTGTTTTTGGAAATCGCATAATCCGAAATCGGCATCGCCGACATCTTTTCAGATTGCGGCGCGTTTTGAAATCCGTATTCGTCCGCTGTTCCGGTCAAAATAAATTTTTTGATCTTTAGCGAATCAGCCTGATCGAGCAGTTCAACCGTTGCCTTATGGTTGAAATTTTCAAGGATGTCGAACGGTTCGTCTTTACGGAAAGTATATCCTGCCAGATGAATAATCATGTCCGGCTGAATTTCTCTTAAAAGTTTGTAAACCGAGTTTGAATCGAACAAATCACTTTCAACCAAATTGATTTGCCGACGGTATTTGCCAAAAACTTCGGTTTGGAGATTTCTGGTCAGAATCGTCGGAACAAAGCCGCTCGATGCCAGAGACTGCACTACATATCTGCCCAAAAAACCGGTTCCGCCGGTGATTAAAATTTTCTCATTTGATTTCATTTCAGATGCTTATAAATGCTTCGAGTTATTTTTTTCGAGAAAATTTCGATACCATTCGATAGTTTTTAGCAGACCTTTGTCTAAAGTGAAAGACGGTTTCCAGCTTAAAAGGCGGCGGGCTTTTTCGGCATTCAAATATTGATGCGGAATTTCGTGTTTGGCTTCATTGAGAATTGTCGGCTGGAGATTCTCGACATCCATTAACTCCAGAATTTTATTGGTTAATTCCAAAACTGAAATTTGTATTTCGTTGCTGAAATTAAAAGCTTCACCGGTTACCTCCGGTTTTGCCGCCATTAATTCCGCCAGATGCAAATATGCCAACGCGCCGTCAACGACATAAAAATAATCGCGTATAAAACTGCCGTCACTTCTGATAATGGGCGATTCGTTGCGCAATATCGAACGAATCGTTCCGGGAATTAAACGATTCCAATTCAAATCGCCGCCACCGTATAAATTTCCGCAGCGCGTTACGCAAACCGGTAAACCGAAAGTTGTATGATAACTCTGCGCAATTAAATCGGCGCAGGATTTACTGACATCATACGGATGCGTTCCTTTGAGCGGCGATTCTTCCGAATAAGGCAAATTTTCATTTATTCCGTAGGCTTTGTCGGATGATGCCACAATAATCTGTTTGACCGAAGGCGAATGCCGACAGGCTTCCAAAAGATTCCAGGTGCCGCGAATATTCGATTCGAAAGTCGAAATAGGGTTGCGGTTGGCAATTCCGACAATGGTTTGCGCCGCAAGATGGAAAACGGTTTCAATTTCGTATTCGCCGATAACTCTTTCGAGCAAATCTTTATCTGCCAGATCGCCGCGAACAATTTTTATTTGCGATAAAAGTCCGTTTCCGATCAATTCGGCTTCTGGAACCCAATCGCGCACCAGCGCAACCACCGAAGCATTACGTTTCACCAACTCTTTAACCAATGCGCTGCCGAGCAATCCGGTCGCGCCGGTTACAAAAACTGTCCTGTCTGTCCAAAATTTATTTTCCACTTTCACTTAAAACCTATTGTAAATTATTATCTGTCTCTATGCCGACCGTTAATTTAGTACTTTAACTTAAACCTTTACGAGAATCGCTAAGGCTTTACCTCTCAACAATTCAAGTTATTTCTTAAAGTTAATTCACCAAAATTTCCAGGGCGCGTTTCCTTCGTTCCACATTGATTCGAGCATCTTCCATTCCCGAAATGTGTCCATCGGCTGCCAAAATCCCTCGTGCGGAAATACCATCAACTCTCCGTCATCGGCGAGCCTTTGCAGCGGGCGACTTTCCAAAGTCAATGTTTCATCGTCTTCCAAATATCTTTCTATAAATTCCGGTTCAAAAACGAAAAACCCGCCGTTGATTAAACCCTGTGTAACCTGCGGCTTTTCTGAAAAATCTATCACCTGATTATTGACGATTTCCAATTCCCCGAATCTACCGGGCGGACGCACGCCCGTCACGGTTCCAATCTTCCCGTGCGAGCGATGAAATTCCAGCAGTTTTTCAATATTTACGTCTCCTAACCCATCGCCGTAAGTCAGACAAAATGTTTTGTCGCCGAGATATTTTTTAACGCGGTGAATTCTCGCGCCCGTCTGCGTCGTTTCGCCGGTTTCAGCCAAAGTCACCGTCCAATCTTCGATTGCTTCGTTTTGATGAATTTCGACGGCGGCATCTTTTCCCAAACGCACTGTGCAGTCGTTTGTGCGAAAATTAAAATTTATAAAATAATCCTTGATTATATGTCCTTTATAACCGAGACACAGCACAAAATCGTCGAGTCCGAAGTGAGCATAAATTTTCATAATGTGCCAGAGAATCGGGTGCATGCCGATTTCCACCATCGGTTTGGGTCTGACGTTCGTTTCCTCGCGCAGCCTGGTTCCCTGCCCGCCGCATAAAATGACAACCTTCATATTTTATTAAACTTTCTTGATTTTAGTATGATTATAGATGAATTTACTTTTATCTTTGGGCAATTTTTATAATCGCGACCACTCATCTGCCAAAAAGCATCGATTACTCGGTAAATTTTAGATTCTGCAAACGCTTCGGGTCGCAATTTTGCGGTAAACATAAAACATTTGCCCCAATATCGTCGGGCGCAAAGCCATCTATCTTTTTCAGTGATCCGTTGAAATCGTCCAAAGCGTAAAAATTATATGCGGCGCACTGTCGCATAAATTCGATTAGATCATTCGGCAGATAACCGAAACTTTTCGTCGTTCCCAATGCCATTTCCGCCATAATTATCGGCGGCGTTGCTTGTTCAAATAATTTAGTCGCGCCGTTTAGAAACATCAATTCCGCACCTTCCACATCAATTTTAATAAAATCAACATTTGCAATCTTTTTTTCATCCAAATACGAATTGAGCGTGACCATCGGAACGCTGAAAACTTGAAAATTGCCTTTGCCGTCAGAGGACAACGAACTGAATCCGCTCGGCAAATCCGTAAACCGATGAATGTTAATCATTTTCACTTCGTCGCCCAAAGCGAGATTGTTGAGAACAACATTTTTCGGCTCGCCTGCTAAGTTAAAGTTCTGCTTTAAGTCAGCGAAAATCTCCGGCATCGGCTCGAAGGCGTGAACTTCACCTGCCATGCACAAACGCTGTAAAAGTATTGTGTACCAGCCGAAATTTGCGCCGATATCCAAACAAACATCATCTTTTTTAACCACAGCGGAAATCGCGTCGGTCACAGCACTTTCATATTCACCGAGAAAATATACGCCGTAATGCATCGAGTCGGTTAAATTGACCGCGTATCGCCGACCGTCGTGCGTCGTCGCTTCGGTTTCCTCCGGCGGAAAGCGGCACAAGTCTAAAGCCGCCTGAAATAAACGGTATTTGCCTTTTGCCAGCGGCGTATTATATGTATAAAAACGAACGGATTTTAAAAATAACTGTTCGATTGTTTGTCTTAAAGTTTGCTGCATTAAATGTTTTTAGGCTGTTTAAAATTGCGTCTCCGGTTTGATTCCAAAATAAAAATATAAACACTTTGACCGGCACATATCAAATTCTTCATTAAATAATTTTAGTAAATTTTACATGTGTCCTAATGTATCGTATGTTTTCCTCGACGAACATTTTTGTCACGGGCGTTTTACAAGACTTCTCAGCAACGCCTTTTCATCGGCAGTCACGTAGCCGAGCAGAAACAGCGTCAAGCAGTAAACGATTCCACCCGCGCCTGTTGAAATCAATAGCCAAATCCATTTGAGCGGAAAATTCTCGATTGTTAATTCCTGAACAATAAACGATAAAATCGCCGCCGCGCCGAGCATTACCAACAAACCGAGCCAGAATTTAATTTGCACTTTGCCGAAAAACCATTTCTCGACGTAGAAAAGACTTGTAAACAACATTGCGAAAGCGACAACTCTGGCGACGGCAATGCCCAGATTGCCATAATCGCTGGTCAATACAAAAATCAAAATCGTGTTTATCGCCAGACACACGCCGTAAATTAAACTATTAAATTGCGGATAACCTAAACCTTCGGTCATATTCCAGGAAACGGTCAAAATCGCCAGCAAGCTAAACGTCACTGTATGAATTATCAAAAGCATCCACGATTTTTCGGCAAAAGCCGCGCTGAGCCAAAGCGTCAGGAAATCCCGACTGTGAACAATAACGGAAAGTGCAATAAAAACGACTAAAAAACACACGACCTTCGTCGCTTTTGTATAGAGCCGCAGAAGTTTCTCAGGCTCGTTTTTGAGTTGGCTGGCGAGCGGAAAAGTGACCAGCACGATACTCGAAATAAAGCTGTGGATATAAACGGACAAGGACATCGGAACGATGTAATAAGTCAAATTCTCCGCACCCAGTTTACGGGTTACCCAGCCGCGCTCGAACAGTACGAACAAGTTAGCCATTATCTGATGACCGATTACGCCCGCGCTGAATTTCAAAACGGTTTTGACAGTTTCCTTCTGAAATCGAAAATTTATTCCGAATTCGGGCAGATGTTTTTTTGCGCTCGCTAAAAATAAAATGCCCGTCACGACAGTTACCATCAAGTTCCATAGAAAAAGCGCGATTAAACTGTAGCCGTTATACGCGAGCAAAATGTTGCCCGAAATAATCGCCGCGCTATTAAAGTTGGTAATTTTCGAGTAAACATCGAACCGGTGGATGCCTTGCAAAATCGAATTAAAAACCTGATTAAGCAGCAGAAAAAAAATGGACAGCGCGGCGATATAGATTGCGAGAATCGTTTTCGGCTGATCTTCCGCCTTAATTTGAAAAACATCCGTTGTTAAATAATTTGCCGCCGCAAAAAATGAAACCACAACGACGAAGCCGACCGTGAGATTGATAAAAAGCGTCGCCGAAATAACGTCACGAATCCGTTCATTTTCGCCGCTCGCGCGAAATTCGGAGATGTATTTGGTAATGGCGCGACCGAAACTGAGGTTAAACGAATAGGCGACCAGACCCAACACGAGCGCGTAAATTCCGTAATCTTCGTTGCCTAATGATTTGAGAATAATCGGCGTGGAAAAAAAGGTCAGGACTAGCGGCAGAATCCAGGTGGAAATACCGTATAAAACATTTATAAAAATACTTCGGCTGGTATGAGACTTGTTGGTGTTTTCCATCGGAAACGAGTCTCAAAACAAATACGGAAACTCGTATAATTTAAGACGCTGATTACTTCACTTAATTTTATACTGCTTATTTTTTGGTTCCCAGCCCGCAGACGGCGATTACGCCGTCGCTCAGCTGCGGCGAGAATTTCACGCTCGCATCGTTGACAAAGTTATACAGCCAGTGATTATGCGGACGATGTTCGGGTCCCAAGTCGTAAAATAAAAACTCTTTAACCTGGAGATTTTCCTTCTCAACAACCATTTTCAAAGTTTTGTAGGAATAATATGCGACGTGATCGGGATGCACCGGCTCGTTTTCTCCGCCTTTGCCGCGCAAGCCGTAGATGAAAAAGCGCATTCCGCTATATGCGTTTATGGTAGTTATCAAAAGTTTCGTCTGCTCGTTCATAAACCGCTGAATTCCGTGCAGAAAAAGTCCCGGATTGGAAAGATGCTCGATCATTTCGCCCGCCACAATCACGTCGAAAGTTTCGTTTAACTCGACTTCTTCGAGCTTTTCCAAATCGCCGCGATACAGATTTTCAACACCGGCGGCGGCTAAAATATCAATTCCCTTCTGGTCGAAATCAAAGCCCGACAAGCTGCCCGCGACTTTTCCCAATTCGAGATGCAAAAGCATTTCGTGTTTGATGGATTCTTCCGTATATGGATAATTCGTGCAGCCGAGATGCAAAACCTTTTTGCCAGCGCACATTTCTTTTATAAAATCCACTCGATGGACTAGCTGAAAATTTTTACTCATTTTTACTTTTCTTCGTTAATTAAAAGATACCCGATTATTCTTTGTTTAATAAAATGTGCCCTCAATTGTGATTTTCGCGCTTTAATCTACCTTTTCATAAAGCCGCCGCATTTTATCACCGATAATTTTTTCATCGAAATTTTTCAGCACAAATTCTTTAGCATTTACCCCAAGACGCTCGCGCAGCGATTTATCATCAGCTAAATCGGCGATTGCCTGCGCTAATATTTGACTGTCTCCGGCTTCGACCAGAACGCCGTTTTCCAAATGCCTGACGGCTTCGGGAATCGCGTTCACGTTCGAGGCGATACAAGCTCGACCGAGAGCCATTGCTTCAATTAGAGCGACCGGCAAACCTTCCTGAAAACTCGGCAGGACAAATATATCAGCCGATTGCCAAAGCGTCAGTAAATCGGTACGAGTCTTCCCGATTTCGTCAGCCGACAAAAAGCGAAAATCCGCTCCCAAATCGTATTCGCCGATTAACCGGACAATTTCCTTTTCGAGCGGCGCGGTTCCCATCCAGCAAAAAAATAAATCGCTTCGCCGCTTGCGTAAAATTTCAATCGCTTCCAAAAATGTCCAACAGCCTTTGCGCTCGATAAATTGCGCGACATTGCACACCCAAATTTTCTCCGGCGGAAAATCGTATTTTCGGGCAATTTCTTCGCGTGTCTGGCTGTTTGCCAAAGCCATTTCGATTTCTTCGACATTGACGCTCGAATAAACGATTTCAATTTGTTCGTAACGCTCTGCGCCGACAAACGTCTGCAAACTTTTCTTTACGTCCGCGTTTGACGCGACCAGATGAAAATGTTTTGAAGCATTAAGTAGCAAAAATTTCGCCTTCCAAAGCATTCGCCGCCACAAAGATAATGCGGGGATCGCCGTGTGAAATGTGACGAAAACATCGGTTTTCAGAATCAAATAAAACAGCAGCGCGAATCCAGCCCACGGCGCGACATCAATTTGCACAATCGCGTTTTTCAAATCATATCGGGAAAGCTGCTTGCCGAGCGCGACGTTATTTAAAAAATCATTCACCCGCCGCCGGATACGCTGCCCGACCGTTGCCGCCGCCGCCGATTCCATACTGCCTTCATAAAAATCGTTTTGAACGTTATTAGCTTCCAGATAATCGAGAATTTTCCTATCCGAACCGGCGGGCAAAACTGCCCGCACATCAAATTTACCGGAAACGGTTCGCATCAGGGCGAGGAAATAAATCTGCGCGCCGCCCCATTCCAAATAATTCCACACAAAGTAAATTGTTTTTCGGGAAAAATCGGCTGGAATGCTTTTTGTAATTTCTCTCAAGTAATTTCTCAACCGTCGGCAGTCATACAGTTAAAGTTATTGATTAACTTTTGAGCCTTTCTCAACAACAATGTCGTTATTTCTCAATTAATCCTTGACCACCGCATCAGCAAATAAAACAGCAATATCCGTTTCCTTTTCATTTGCCGCCGATTTGCCGCTAATTTTCTGCCAGCCTAATCTGCCGAAAAAAATCATATAAGCCAAAACTCCCTGAGTTTTAGACGGCGCACTATCAAGGTGCATATAAAAGCGTCGCCGTAAATTTTGAATATGACCGAGATTTACGAAAAGCGCGTCGAACTTTTCACGCACAGACATCTGCTTTACTCGTTTCGGGATATTATTCGGCTGACAGAAAACCCTGGCACGCGGTTCGATTAAAAGCTGCCAGCCTTTTTTGCGCAGACGCGGCGTGTATTCCGCATCACCGAAATTCGGATAGCGTTGCGAGTTCATTAAACCTTCTTCACGAATCGCTTCGATTGGAAACAAAACGCAGTTTCCGACGATAATATCAACCTTCCAGGGCTTTTTTGGAATTGTCCAAACCGTCTGATGTTCCCACAACTGCCAGCCGCCTTTGCCGGTTTCCCAAACGGGCGCAACCTGGAAAAGTTTGTGCGGTTCGTCCCATAAAAGCAGTAGCGAGCCGACGATTGAACGCGGATATTTCTCCGCCGTTTCAACCATATACTTTAAGAATTTCGAGTCAAACACCTGATCATCATTCATCGTCAAAACATAATCGGGATTATGTTTTAAAGCGGCACGAACGCCGACGTTCGTGCCTTCGGTAAACCAAAGATTTCCGTCGCCTTGCACGACTTCGACATCCGGAAATTCTTTGTTGATCGCTTCAGTCGTGCCGTCGGTCGAACCGTCGTCAACGATGATGATGTGAATCTCTAAACCCTCCGCTTTCGTTCGCGCCAAACTTCGGAGGCATTGCAAAGTTATTTCCCGCCGATTATGAACGGGAGCGACTATTTCTACTCTTTTCACTTCTTAACCTTTTTCTGCGAACGTTTTATCGTTTACTTCTTTTCCCCAGAGGCGCGTTAAAAACTCACCTTGCGATTTGTCATTTTCGCTGCAACCAATCGCTACATATTTGATCTTATCCTGACCGGTCAATTCATTTTTCAAGATTCTCCAGAAATCAAAAACCGTTACTCTTTTTCCGCTTGCCGTAAAATCACTAGCCTTTAGTGCTTTAAATTCATCGTCAGCGGTAGTTATCAAAACAACATCTGCCTGCTCGATGCACTTTTTCGCCGAATCTAAAATTACGATTTTTCCGTGCAGTTCGGCGGTCGCGCTCTCATTTGCCAATGGATCGTAAGCGACGACTCGCGCGCCGGCTTCGGAAAGCGTTTTCGCCAGATAAACGCCCTGCGATTCTTCAACGACGTGCGAACTCGGTTTATACGCCAAACCCAAAATGGCGACTGTTACGCCGGTTTCGATAATCGGTCGTAGTTTGGCGGTAATAGTATCCGCCATCGAACGATTTACACGGTCGGTCGTTTCGGCAATGTCGGCGCAACTATCCAAGGTTCGCGCCATATAACTCAGAGCAACGTTATCACGCGGAAAACAAGGTCCGCCGTAGCCGATTGCTCCTGTCAAATATTTTTTACCGATGCGCGAATCCGTGCCGAGAGCATCGGTCACCACATCTACATTGCCGCCCGGAATTCGCTCGCACAAATCCGCCAACATATTGGCAAAAGTGATTTTCGTCGTGACGAAAGTATTTACTGAAATTTTCGTCAGTTCGGCGTTCTCTAAACTCATCCGTTTACAGGGCGCGTTGCCGAACATTACTCTCGAATAAAAATCTTCGAGTTCTTTGCCGCAGCGTTCGTCAAATTCACCAACCAATGTAAAATCAGGATTTAGAAAATCACGAATGACGCTGCCGAGCGCGATAAATTCCGGGCTGTAACAAAGTCCAAAATCTCTGCCGGCTTTTTTGCCCGACTCTTTTTCTAAAATCGGCAGCAGACCGAAACGAGTCGCACCCGGCAAAACCGTCGAGGTCAGAACGATAATGTGATAACCTTTTTTCTTAGCCAGAGCTTTGCCCATTTCCTTAAAAGCCCACGCCGCGTATTGCAAAGAAAACGATCCCTTGTTGTCGCTCGGTGTCGGCACGATAACGAATGAAATATCCGAATTCAAAATCGCTTCCTCGTGGCTCATCGTTGCCCGAATTCGCTCTTTATTTTCGGAAATATATTTTTCCAAATCCGTTTCCTGAACCGGCTCACGACCTTCATTAACGGCATCAACGGATTTTTGATTCACGTCAACACCAATCACCTCAAAACCGCGACTTGCAATTGCGGCAACCATACTCGCACCGAGTTTTCCTAACCCAATTACTGAAATTTTTTCAATCATTCGATACTTTTACCTTTATTATTTATTTTTATAGCTGTCACTGTTTCCGATTTAAGTTTGCTGATTTTCTCTTCACCTGTGCTTCGATCCATTTATAAGTCGTTTTCAAACCATCTTCTAGAGAAATTTCCGGCTCCCAATCCGAGCGTTTCTCGTAATTTTGTGTTATCAGAATTTCTGCCGCGCACGCCCTGCGGACCTTCGATATGTTTTTTTGTAATTTTCACTCCGGCAATTTCTGCAACCATATCGGCAAGTTGATTGATTGTCACCATTCGATCTTGTCCGAGATTGAGCGGTTCGGAAAAATCCGAACGCATCAGCCGGTAAATTCCTTCGACGCAATCGTCAATGTAACAAAACGAGCGGGTCTGCTCGCCGTCGCCCCAAATTTCGATTTCCGTGTTGCCGGTAAATTTCGCTTCGGCGATTTTGCGACACATCGCCGCCGGAGCTTTTTCGCGTCCGCCTTCCCAAGTTCCCTTTTCGCCGAAAATATTGTGAAAACGAACGGTGCGCGTCTCGATGCCGTAATCGTTTTTGATAGTGCATACAGAGAATTTCCGAAATTAATTTTTCCCAGCCGTATGCGTCCTGCGGCTGCGCCGGATAAGCGTCTTCTTCTTTAAGCGGTTTCACATCAGTCTCTTCCTGCAAGTATTCCGGATAGATACAAGCCGAAGAAGTATAAAGATAACGCTTTATATTATTGGTTTTCGCCGCTTCGAAAGTATGCAGATTAATGAGTGAATTGTTATAAAGAATCTGCGCGTGATGATTGGAAATAAAACCCATTCCGCCCATATCGGCGGCGAGCGCGTAAACTTCTTCAACTCCGCGAGTCGCCTGCAGACAATTATCCCAACGCCGCAAATCTAAAATTTCAAACTCGTCCGCGTCCGACTTGCCGAAATTCGGGATGTTTAATGTCAACGCCGCGCACCCAATAATTTTTGTTTCTCAGATAAGTAACCAGATGGCTGCCGATAAATCCGCCCGCGCCGGTTACTAAAACTTTTGTTTTTTGTTCCATATAAACTTAGATTTCAAGTTGCAGATTTTTGATCTAAATCTGCAATCTGCAACTCGATTTTTAATATTAAGATTTTTTGATTTTTTATTCGTCATCGTGACGATAATTGTCCCGATGATAATAGCTTTGATAATAGTAATAATTATCCTGCGAACGCAGATTGACGTTGTTTAAAACAACGCCGAAAATTTTCGCGCCGATGTCCATCAAAAGTTGTCGTGAACGACGAACGACCTGACGCGAACTTCTGCCCGAATTAACGACCAAAATTACGCCGTCAACCATCGAAGCAACCAAAACGCCGTCGGTAAACGATGCAATCGGCGGCGAATCAACCACGACATGCGTAAAATTATTTTGAAGCGTTTTCAAAAGTTTCGCCATTTGCTCCGAGCCGATAAGTTCAGCCGGATTCGGCGGAACCGGTCCTGACGGCAAAAGATGCAACCGCGATTCTTCGTCGTGACCGATAATACTTAGAATCGAATCGTCCTGTAAATCACTCGATAAAATCGTACTTAAACCTTCAGCGTTGCTGATATTGAAAACCGAATGCAGTCGCGGACGGCGCATATCGGCATCAATAATCAAAACTTTCGCGCCGGTTTGCGCCAAACTGATCGCGGTGTTGATGGCAGTCGTCGTTTTTCCTTCCGAAGGCAGACTCGACGTCACCAAAAGAGATTTCGGCGCGTGTCCGGCGGTTGAAAGCAATATCGAAGTTCGCAGTTGGCGATAGGCTTCGGCGAGTGATGAGCGCGAATCGTTATGAATTAACAAATTGTTGGTCGGATTTCCTACCTCGCCTTCTCCTTCTGCGCCAACCAGCAGTAATTTCCGTTTCGGCAGCGAATCAATTCGCGGAATCGCGGCGAGCGCGGGCAAACCGAGATAAGTTTCGATTTCCTCGGTCGTCCGAATCGTATCATCGAGATATTCGAGAAATAACGCCAATCCCATTCCGAACAAAGTTGATAAAAACAACGCGCCGAGAACAGTCGTCAAACGTCTCGGAGAAATGGGGACATCCGGCGGAATTGCAATTTCAGCGACGCTGATATTGTTGTCGGTTCCGGCGGCAATCACGTCATTGCCGCGCGATTGATCGTTCAGCTCTTTCAAAAATCCTTTTTTGGTTTCAATGTCCTGCTTGAGCAAACTTAGCGCAACACCTGATTGGTTTTGCCCCTGAGCTTCATTATACTGCCGATCAAATGATTCGCGAAGCTTATCTTCTTTGCCTTTCGCCGACAGGTATTTGGTTCGCAGATTACTGAGTAAATCACTGGATACTCGCTGACGAAATTTGTCTAAATCCGTCTGATTGTTATCGTTCGCTTTTCTCAAACCGTCTTCGAGCGCTTTTATTTGCGTATCAACTTCTTTAACTTCCTGAGCGGTCGGCTGATACTCCTCAAGTAAAAGATTGCGGCGGGCATTCAAATCATCAATTTTTTTCTGCGTATCGTTAACCCGCAGCCTGATATTGTTTTCGCGCTCGGTTGTATAGCGTTGGGTCAATTCTTCGGCGCGGGCTTTAAGACTTTCCGATGATTTATTGACCGCATTATATTCCGCTTCGGCATTCTTTCGCTCGTTTTCCGCGTCGAGTAACTGTTTATTCAAAATGTCGAGACCGCTGAGAACGATTGTTTTATCATTATCAGTGTTTAAAATTCCCGCATCTTTAGTCATTTTAAATAACTTTTCTTCACCGCTTTTAATTTCCGACTGCAATTGAGCGATGCGGTTTTGTAGAAAATCGTTCGTTTTCCCGCTTGTTCCGGTGCGTTTTTCCTGATTGGCTTTTGTGAAAACCTCGCCGATTCCATTGACGATAAACGCCGCCAGTTCAGGATCGGTGTGACGAAACGTGATTTCGATCAGACGCGTGTCTTTAAATGTCGCGCGCGTTTCTCTAACCGGCTCAACGCCCAGATTTTTCTTGATAATATCAACATACGGCGCAAGCCTGATAGCTTCCGCGATTTCTTCGGAAGAAGCTAATGTCGTATTTGCCGAAGCCGAAACTTCGTCAACACTGCTGTTCGCTTTTTTCGTGTCGCTGGCAAGACCGACTGTTTTTAACATCGAACGCCACGCTGACGTAGAGTCGTTGGTTTTTGCCTTCTGAAATTCTTTGTTACTGTCTAAACTTAATTCTTTAACAACCCGGCGCAACAGACTTTCACTAACCAAAAGCTGTAATTGCGTATTAAAATACGAAGGGTCTTGATTTGCCAATTGTGAAGGGCGGTTTTTTACCACCAAATCCTGATTCGGCTGTTCCAAATCTACCTGCACAGTCGCCTGCGCCTGATAAATATCCGGCTTTCGCGCCATATAAATCGCCGCCAGCGTTGTTATTAAAACGGCAATGCCGACAACCAGCCAGATTCGTTTGCGAATAATTCGCCAGTAGGTAACAAGCTGAAAACCTTCCTGCGTTCCGATGTCCCGATACGCGCCGTATCCGCCGTTCGCCGCTGTAATCTGCGGTTCAAACGGTCGCTCAACTTCAACCGAGTCCATTTGTCTCGGAACAATCTCTTTGGTGTTTCTCATAGAAAATTATAGGCGATAAGCTGCGGTGGGAACGATTGATTTTATTAAATCGAACAGTCCCTTCTTTAAACTTTTATTTTTATCGTTTGAAACTTCGACGATATCATTCGCCTGTAAAAACGGGTCAGGGATTTTTTTATCCCGAATATCTTTTAAGCTGTAAACCAGTTCTGTTTTGCCCTGAGTCCCGACTGCCTGTCTTTGAACGATGATTTTACCGGTGTTCGCCGTATCGTCTAAACCTTCGGCAATAGCGATAGCCTGAGTTAATGTGACGGGTTCTTTTAATGAAATGGTGGTTGCTTTGTTAACGTTGCCGACAACATATGCTTGTTCCGCTTCGAGAACCGATACAATATCGCCGGGCTGCATCTCGGGATTGTCTTTTCCTGACAATACATCGTTAATTCTGTAACTCAAAAACACGACTTCTTTCTGCGTCTCATCATTGTTTTCCACGCAACCTGAAATATTTCCGACTCGCGCTACCTGGATTTTACTGCCGGATTTTTCAACTTTCGGTCCACCGGCGAAGGCGAGTAATTCCAAAAGCCGAATTTTTCGGTTCAGATAAAAACTGCCCGGCTTTTCCACCGCGCCGATGACGGCAAACGGCTGTGAACGCTGTTCTACGGCACGGACATTAACGAACGGATTTCTCAGATAACTTTTATAAAGCGTTTCGACGTTTTCTTTTAATTCCCTTTCAGTTTTACAAACTGCCACAATCGGGCGGTCAATCTTCGGCATCAAAATCGTCCCGTCAGGACTGACATTAACCACCTGCGAAAGTTCCGGATGGCGAAAAACCTGTATCTCCAGAGTATCCTGAAAACCAATGCGATATTTTTCGTTCGTCTGCCGGTTAAGAGAAAGCGTTCCGTCCGCTATGCCTTCCGGCGAAGATTTAATCGTCTCTAATGGTTTGGTTATAACCGAGTCTCTCGTTTCCGTATTTTGCGCGAGAACGCTTTTTAAAGGTAGGGAAATTAAAAAGGCGACGACACACAAAATCATTAGAAGTTTGACTGCTTTCATATAATATACGCTCCAGATTATTTTTAAAACAGGATAGGAATTGTTTTTGATTCACATTTCGTTAGAAAAGTTTATCTTTTTATCTTGAACCCATTGTAACAAAATAATTTGGAAAAAAGCATCTTAGCAAATTGCCCTGAAAAGTTATAGTTAACAAAGTTTGAAAATTCCGGGCTTTAACAAATAAAAATATTTGAGTTAGAATCACATTTGCTCAAACTAATATGCAAAACGCCACGCCGATGCTTCGGCAGTATCTCGAAATAAAAAAACAATATCCCGGAACATTACTTTTTTTCCGTCTCGGTGATTTCTACGAACTTTTTAACGAAGATGCGGTTATCGGTTCGCGCGAACTCGATATTACATTGACCGCCCGTCACAAAGATTCGCCGAATCCGGTTCCGATGTGCGGTGTTCCCCATCACGCGGCGGCAAATTATATTTCCAAATTGGTAAAAAAAGGTTATCGAGTAGCGATCTGCGAACAAACGGAACTCGCCGGAAAAGAAGTAAAACTCGTCAAACGCGAAGTCGTACGCGTCATTACGCCCGGAACTGCGATAGATTCCCAGCTGGTCGAATCAAAAGAATCAATTTATCTGGCGGCAATTTGCGGTGCGGGCGAAACATTTGGCGTTTCGTTTTTAGAACTTTCGACCGGTGAATTTTTTACGACTGAAATTTCGGGTTCGGATGCGTGGTCAAAAATTTGCGCCGACATCGAGAGTTTTTCTCCGCGTGAAATTCTTTTCCCCGAATCTTTGAGAAAAGTTATCGAGAGTTCGTTTGAGAATCTGAATCTGCTCAATTCAAATAAATCCAATAATGTCATTTCGATCGGTCCGCAAACCTCAAGTAAATTCTCAGCTTCGTTAACTCCTTTGGACGATTGGCTTTTTCAGGAGGCAGATTGTGAAGAGCTTTTAAAACGCCAGTTGAATGTCAAGGAATTGTCAGGCTTCGGACTGGACTGTAAATCGCAAGCCGTTCGTTCGGCAGGTGTTTGCTTGCGTTACGCACAGGAAACACAGCGCGTTTCCGCTGAACATATTTCAGACATCAGTTTTTTGGAAACGGCTGATTTTATGGTTCTGGATGCGATTACGCTGAAAAATCTCGAAGTCGTCGAATCCAGAAACGAAAAAAATAAACACACCCTTTTAAATGTGTTAGACCGAACCGTGACCGGAATGGGAGCGAGACTTCTGCGTTCGTGGCTTTTGCGTCCCTCAGTTCGGCGAAGTGAAATTCAAACTCGTTTAGCCGCCGTAAATGAATTAACCGATGCAATATTTAGAGATAAAATTCGATTTCTACTTAAAGAAGTTACCGATTTAGAAAGATTGGTCGGAAAATTAAATCTCGGAACGGCAACTCCGAGAGATTTGCTTTCGCTCAACCGTTCAATCTCTCAAACGCCAATCATCAACCAAACGTTATCAGACGCTCAAAGTCTTTTGCTTCAAGTTCTGTCTGAAAATATTTTTGAATTGCCGCAAATTCGTGAACTTATCGAAAACTCGATTGCCGACGAACCACCGCTAAATCTATCCGAGGGCGGCATCATTCGCTCCGGTTATGATGCTGATTTAGATGAATTGCGCGGTATTTCCGCTAACGCTAAACAAATAATTGCGAGTTTTGAGGAACAGGAGAAAAAGCGTTCGGGAATTTTCAATTTGAAAATAAAATTTAACGGCGTGTTCGGTTATTTTATCGAAATTTCCAAAGGCAATCTTTCGCGTGTTCCCGATAATTATGAACGGCGGCAGACTTTGACCAACGCCGAGCGTTTTACTACGCCGGAATTGAAAGAATGGGAAGCAAAGGTTTTGGGCGCGGATGAAAAAATCAAGGAACTCGAAACGGAAATTTTCCAAAAGATTCGCGCTGAAGTTCAAAAAGAAACGAGAAAATTGCAGTCAACCGCTCGCGCGCTCGCAACTTTAGACGCGCTGGCGAGTTTGGCGGAAGTCGCTACACGCCGAAATTATGTCGCGCCGGTTTTGCACGACGGTGATGAAATTGAAATAAAAGACGGCAGACACGCGATTGTCGAAGCGATTAATCCTGAAAATTTTATTCCGAACGATTTGCTGATGAACAATTCGACGGATCGGCTTTTGATAATTACCGGACCGAATATGGGCGGCAAATCAACGATTCTTCGGCAAATTGCGATCATTCAAATTCTCGCGCAAATCGGTTCTTTTGTTCCCGCCTCTTTCGCCCGTTTGCCGATTTTAGACCGCATTTGGACGCGTGTCGGCGCGTCGGATGATTTGGCTTCAGGTCGTTCAACATTTATGGTCGAAATGACGGAAACGGCGACGATTCTGCATAATTCAACCGCGCGTTCGTTAATTTTACTGGACGAAATCGGACGCGGGACTTCGACTTTTGACGGTCTTTCAATCGCCTGGGCAGTTGCCGAATATCTTCATAATTCGCCGGAACATTCGGCGAAGACTTTATTCGCAACACACTACCACGAATTGACGGAACTCGCGGAAAATCTGCCGGGCGCGAAAAACTATCAGGTCACAGCAACCGAAAAGGACGGCGAAGTCGTGTTTTTACATAAATTGAAAAAAGGAAAAGCTTCGAAATCTTACGGAATCGCCGTCGCGCGGCTTGCCGGACTTCCCGCACAAACCATCGCGCGGGCGAAGACGGTTTTAGAGAAACTAGAAAAATACGAACTGGCGGTTTTCTCCGAAGCGAAAGAAAATCAGGCAAGTATAGAAACAGCCGTCGGGCGAGCGGGGAAAAGTCGTATGGCTTCGCAATTTTCGTTGTTTGCTATTTCCAACGAAACGGTTGTGGAAGAATTGCGCGCGACCGAAATCGCCAAAATGTCCGAACGTGAAGCCAAGGATTTCCTTCTAAATTTACAAAATCGCATTGTTTGATTTGAAAATTCACATCAAAACATTTCAAGCTATACTTTAACCGTCGGCTGTCAGACGATTAATAAACTACATTAACATTTCAACATTTGACCCAAT
The DNA here is from genome assembly GCA_963761145.1 of Pyrinomonadaceae bacterium. Classification (GTDB taxonomy): domain Bacteria; phylum Acidobacteriota; class Blastocatellia; order Pyrinomonadales; family Pyrinomonadaceae. Next base: position 14,628 of record CAVXFU010000001.1, on the reverse strand, counting down.
TTATGGTTGAAAAATTTTATTCACTTCCGATTGAACAGAAAATCGGGCAACTGTTTTTTATCGGACTTTCCGGAACCGAAATAGATTCCGAAACCAAAGAATTGTTACGCGAAATCGCACCGGGCGGCGTTTGTCTATTCGCCCGAAACATTCACGAAGTCGCTCAAACCCGAAAACTGACCGAAGATATACGGGAATTTATTGCTGTTGAACCGTTGATAAGTTTGGATCAGGAAGGCGGTTTGGTTGACCGTCTTCGTCGAATCATTACCCCGATGCCCGCGCCGAGTTCATTAAAAACTCCGGCGGAAGCCAAAAAACTTGCTGAAATTACCGCCGAGGCAGTACGCATTTTAGGTTTTAATATGAACTTTGCGCCGGTCGTTGATGTCATTGACGAAGCGCGGGCAAATTCTTTTAACGGGCTTTATTCACGCGGTTTCGGGAAATCGAAAAGCGAAGTTGTTGAATTCGCTGAAGAATATCTTAGCGGTTTGCAGGACGGCGGATGTATCGGCTGTCTGAAACATTTCCCCGGTCTAGGCGCGAGTCAGACAGATTCGCACGACGAACAGCCGAATGTTTATTTAACGCGCGATGAATTATTTGAAATTGACTTATTTCCCTATCGCCGCCTGTTTCCGACCGGACAAATTTATTCAGTGATGAACGCGCACGCTACCTTTTCCAGATTTGACCTTCAGGAAACCGATCATAACGGAAAACTTCTGCCGTCTTCACTGAGCTATAATATCGTTACGAAACTTCTGCGCGAAGAACTCGGATTTGAAGGTCTGGCAATTACCGACGATTTGGAAATGGGCGCGATTGTCAAAAACTACGGCATCGGCGAAGCGTGTCAGATGGCAATTCTCGCCGGCGAAGATATGCTGGCGATTTGCGCCAGTCCCGAATCAATTCGTGAAGGTTACAATGCCGTCACCGAAGGCGTAAAAAGCGGGCGAATTACCGAGTCGAGAATTGACGAATCTGTGCGGCGCATCGCTCATCTGAAATCATTGATTCATACGCCTTTAGCTTTTGATGCAGAGCGTTTACAATCACTTTCTGATAATATTTCACAATTCAATAAAATCACGGAGGACGCACAATTTGTCTAAAGCACTTATATTTTTATTTTTTACTTTTCTGTTATTTTCAATTTCCTGCCGTACTCGAACCGACGATTCAGTGACGGTCGCGTTGCCGGATAAATTTTCCACTTTTGATACCTTAACCTCGACGGCTTCCGACGCAGCGGCTGAACGTGTCCGCAATCTGATGTTTAATTCGCTTGTCAAGAAGAACGAAAAGTTTGAGTACGTCGGCGAGCTTGCCAAAGAAATCAAACCTTCGGAAGAAGGCAAAGTTATCACATTTGTTTTGCAGGACAACGTAAAGTTCCACAACGGAAAAGTATTCACGTCAGCCGATGTCAAATATACGTTTGACGAACTTTTCAAAAGCACCGGATTCAAAAAAAGCGCGTTTTTCGATACAGTTGACGACAAAAGCGTTCCGCATATCGAAGCGATAGAAACGCCCGATGTTAAAACAGTAATCTTCAAATTAAGCCGCGCTTCACTGCAAAATCAGCTTTTATCGAATCTCGTGGCGATCCCGATTATTCCCGAAGGAACTGTCGCACAGCAAAAAGACAGTCCGGTTGGTTCAGGACCGTTCAAATTCGTCAGTTTTGACCAATCGCAAAATATCGTCGAACTCGTTGCCAATCCTGAATACTGGGACGGCGCACCGAAAATTCAGAAACTTCGCGTCAAAACCGTTATTGACGCTAATTCGCTGCAAGCCGAACTGCAAAGCGGCGGCGTTGACATCGCGCCTTTGCCTTCAAATCTCTCGCCCGATACGCTGAAGTCGCTCGGAACCATTCCCACTCTCAAAGTTGAACAGTTTAACGGTTCGAATATTCAATATTTGCAGTTTAATACTCAAAACGCGCCGCTCAATAATGTTAAACTCCGTCAGGCAATCGCTTATGGAATTGACCGCGAAAAAATCATCAACGAATTATTATTCGGTCAGGCGACTATCGCGCATTCGATTCTGCCGGTTGATTCGTGGGCTTATAATGCCGGAACCAAATACAGTTTTGACGCGGCGAAAGCCAAACAATTATTACTGGAATCAGGTTACAAAGGTGAGCCGATTGTATTCAAATTTTCAGCCAGCAACGTCGCTTTCAATAATTATTCGCAGGTCATTCAAAACTCGCTGAAAGAAATCGGCTTAAATATTCAAATCGAGACTTTGGATCCGAATGTGCTGCGCCAACAAATCGCGCTCGGACAGTTTCAAATGAACACCGGTGTTTGGGTCGGCGGCAATCAGGATCCGATTTTTCTGAACGATTTGTTTACCACCAAAAAAATTCCAAGCGCGAAGGTTGCCTGCTGTAACCGCAGCCGATACAGCAACCCGGAAATTGATAAAATTATCGAGCAGGCATTTAATTCGACCGACCGCGAACAAGCAAAAAAACTCTATTTCAGTGCACAGGAAATCATCAGCAAAGATGTGCCGATGTATCCGCTCTGGTATCCGGCAAATATGGTCGTCGCCAATAAACGCCTCGGCAATATCAAAATTAGTCCCAGCGGAGATTGGGGGTTTATTAAAGATTTAACCGCCGAGACGAAATAATTTCCGCTTCGGACTTGACATTTTTTTCTCAATTTGTAGAATCATTATTTACGTCGAGCGGGAGTAGCTCAGTGGTAGAGCGCGACCTTGCCAAGGTCGAAGTCGCGAGTTCAAATCTCGTCTCCCGCTCCAAAATTTTAGAAGCGGCGCGTTTGGTGTTAAATTAGAACCGAAGCGTCGCTTCAATCGCTTGTAAGAACAAATTTATTGACATTTAATTAAGGCGGCGTAGCCAAGTGGTAAGGCAGAGCTCTGCAAAAGCTTTATTCATCAGTTCGATTCTGATCGCCGCCTCCATAAACTCATCATTTAAAAAGCATAAAGGCGAACTGTACAAGTTCGCCTTTATGCTTTTTGGAGAGATTTTGACAGAGCGTCTGCATTTATCTGGCTAGCCCAGCCAATCTGAGAGATTTATCGAGTTGCCGTATCGATTCAAATTTATTTTCTTCAGCGAGTGCATAATTTTTGTAATTATCCAAAAATTTTAACAAAGATTTATCACGGCAATAAAATCAAAAATGTTGATGCAACGAGCGCAAACCAGTTGGCGATTGTAACTTTTGGACGCGAGTGTTTGAGTCGCCTTCGGTTTTTACTGCCGGTTAATTACGCTGTGCATAGCAAGCGCGACGAGCGCGACTATGCGTGACAATGTAATGAACTGCTTACTCGGTCGAGAAGGTTAATCGCGGAAGTCACAAATAAATTCATTCATCCGATCAGCCAGTTTCTCGTATTGGCAATTAGACAACGCACTGTTTAATTCGTATTTTCGAAATAAAATTCTCTTGAATCAGAATTCGGTTAATTTCAACAATGCAGTTAACCAAACAATAATGACGGTGCTTGTATTACTGCCGGAAAATTTCATAAATTTCTGTCGACTGGTTTGATCTCAGGTTCGATTGTTTTGAATGTTCATTTTTAAGACGATTTTCGCCTTTTTGACTTTCGTTTTCGTTGAAATGCTCAATTTTACGCCGCGTTCTTCGCGTTCGCCTTTGTCAACGCTGCCGGGTTTTCCGGGCGCGGTTAAGATATTTTTCTCGATTTGTGCGTTGAACATTTTCGGCGAAATTATCTGCGTCAAAAGATTTGTGCCATTCGGCTCAAATACGAAACTGTTTGGCGAAAGCTGATTTATTGAATTATCCGAATGCAGAAACGCAGTGATTGTTTTCGGCGAATCGGTTTCCACATTGTCGGTAACGATAAATGTGTTCGGCGCGGAAAATTCAAAAATGCGGATGAATTTTTTCACTCCGACTTCCGGTTCATACGCGGCGGCGACATCTGCCGTGACGGAAACTTTTCGGGCATCCATTTTAACTTTGGAAATGCGGATTTTATCGAGATTTTCGTATGGAATTCCGGTAAAAGCATCGTGTCCTTTGCCTTCACGGTTTTGCCCTTTGCCGTCGAAAACGAGCGTGTTGTGATGTTCGGTCATCGGCACGCCGGCGTAACCGGAATCGCCCGTCAGATACTTGCCGTTTGACCAGATAATAAAACTTCCCGCGTCCGGGTGCGCGTGTCCCGAAGAAAGCCGCCAATCGGGAAATTTCTCGCTTTTTTCGTTTGCCGCGTGTCCTTCGGGAGGTCCGCATTTGAAGGCGAACGCCGTCGCGTTGTCGTCCCAGCTCGAACGCCAGTAAACGACTTCGTGATCGGGAAAATAATGCCATTTTGCTTGCTGTTCAATCGGAACGCTTTTGATCGAATCGTTAAACCAGATGAACGTCCAGAATTCTTCGGCGTTGACCTGTCCTTTTGATTTCAGCCAATTTGCCGCGCCCTGCGCTTCGCCGCTGTTATAGCGCGCGGCGAGATTGTAAAGAATGTTGTAATTGGTGCGAAATTTTCCGTTGATGCGTTCGCGTTCGTAATCGTCGCCTTCACGCGAGCGCGTAATATTTCCGGCATAAATATCGCCGAAATCGAAATTGAATTCGCCGCCGGGAAACGTCGCGTGTGAAACATATTTGTAAGCGTCCTTTAATCCGGGCGTAGTTTCATACAAATTTTCGCCCGTTGCGTGAAGATGCGCGTCCATATAATGCACGAGCCACGGCGTAGAAAAAATCCAATATTCCATTCCTTCGTAATAATAACCATCGTCGGAATACGTCGCCAAAACGCGGTCGAAAATCGCTCTCGAAGTCGCCGCCCAATCTTTCGCTTCGGAAACTTCGCCTTCGAGCGCGTAAGCCGTAATCGCTAAACCGGTGATCGGAATAAATGTGTGATTCTGCGAATAAGCGTAACTTTTCCCCGATTTCGGTTTGAAAAAGTCATACATTAATTTCGCCTGCCGGACGAGTTTTGTGCGATATTTTTCGCGTTCCTGCGTGAGTTAAATCGTTATACAGCAAATCATAACCCCAACCCATTCCGTAGAGCAGATGTCCCGCCGCGAAATCAACGTCCGGTTTATTGTATGAGTAACCCCAAACTTTGTAGGATGTCGCCGCGTCCATATATTTTTTCGCGGCATCGAGATATTTTTTATCGCCCGTAATTTTATAAACGAAAGCGGCTTCGGCAATTCCGATGCCGACTTCGTTCTGCACGCGGCGTTCTTCGGCAGGCGGCGCGGGCGGTTCAACCGTCAAAGCGCGAACTCTGGAAAGCGCGTTCTGCCACAATTCCGGCTGAGTTTTGGTTTTTTCCTTCAAAGCATCAATTTCGCTCTGCGTCAGATAAACGCGCGGATGAACGCCTTTTAATTCGGGCTTTAATGTAGAAGTTTTCGTTTTTATCAACTCGAAAAGCGGATGTTCGCCCTTAAGTTTTTGCGACGCGATGCGTTCGGCTTCGAGTTCCTGCTTGTCCTGCGCGAACGCCGAATTTGAAAAAAGTATGGCGATTAGAAATAACAAAATAGATTTTTTAGACATAAAGTTATCAGATGTTTTTTTTGCCGCGCACGACGCGTTTTTGTGGAAATAATCCTGATTTCTGCCGTTTAGTGTGAGCGTCGGGCAAAACGATTCGCGTTTTGCCCGACGCTCAGATCAAACTAGAACAACAGTTTCAAAGCGAATTGAAATTCGCGGGCTTCGGTTGAAGTTTGAGTAAACTGTCCGACGTTTGCCGTATCGAGCTGGAAAACCGGCAATTGGAAATTCGGTCTGTTCAGCACGTTAAACGATTCGATGCGAAATTGCAGACGCGTTTTTTCCGCCAATTTGAAGTTTTTAATCAGCGACATATCAACGCTCTTGAAACTCGGTCCGGTCAGAATATTTCTGCCCGCATTGCCGAACAAATCAACTTCGCCGCCCGTCGCCGTCGGACGACGAAACGCCGCCGGATTAAACTGCAAGCCTGCCGGAATATTCGCATACGGATCGCCGACGACATCGGGACGCTGCGAACCGACATCCGCCGCGCTGTATTGCGGCGTGAACGGTCTGCCCGAAAGCAGCGAAATGATGGTATTAAACTGCCAGCCGCCGATTATAGTATTTACTAAACCGTTTGCATCGCCGAGAAAAGCGCGTCCGCGTCCGAATGGAAGATCGTAATTAACCGAACCGCTGAATTGATGGCGGCGGTCAAAGTCCGATAATCCGCGTTCGGATTGCAGAAAGTTGCGAATATCCTGCGGAAACTGCTGCGAACCGGTCGTTGATTGATTGGTCGAAGAACCCGTGTCAATCGATTTCGAGAACGTGTAAGAAGCCAATAACGTCAAACCGTTTCTCGAACGGCGGCGCAGACTCGTCTGAAAAGCGTTGTAGTTTGAATTGCCGAACTGGTCTTGATATTGAAACGTCGCCGTTCCGTATTGCGCCTGAAAACGCCGGAAAACGACGGGCGTGGTGCCGGTGACGACTCCGGTCGGCAGCGGCGCGTTGGCGTTGTAGCGCAGACCGAGAAAATGTCCCTGCGAACCGACATAACCGAGTTCCAAAACCAAATCCTTGACCAATTCGCGTTCGATGGTCAAATTATACTGGTAGATTTCCGGCGATTTGTAATCGGGATTCATCCCGCGCGGCGTCGCCGTCGAAGTTCCGCCGGGAAATGGATTTGCCAGCGAAAGCAGTAAATTGTTGGTCGTGTTGCGCGAGTAATCAATGCGATTCAAAAACGGAGCCTGCACCGCTAATTGCTGACGAATCGGGTTGAAAGTTTCGAGCGAATAATAAATTCCCGCGCCGCCGCGAATGACGGTTTTATCGTCTTTGAACGGACGCAGCGCAAAACCGACGCGCGGACCGAAATTATTTTTGTCGGGTCTGACCAGAGTTTCGGGCAAACCGGCGGACGCGGCGGAAACGCAGATCACCGCGTTGGTCGTCTGGTCGCGGACTTCCTGCGGGCAGACTAAAGTTCCCGTGTTGCCGCTGACGATAACATTCGCCAATCGTCCGGTTGCTTCGCTCAAAGCCGTCTGATATTCGTATCGAAAACCCAGATTAAGCGTCAGCCAGCGGGCGACGCGCCAGTTATCCTGAGCAAAAAAGGCATACTGCGTGCCGGTCGTATCCGCCGGAGTCGCGCCGAGCTGTCGGGAAGTCGTTCCCGGCAGACCGAGCAGAAAATCGGCGAAAGAATAAACGCCGCTCGAAGTCGAACCGGTCGGATTGGTGTTCTGCCCGCGAAATCGGAAATCGCCGCGCAGATTTCTGACATCGTTTTCGACGTAATTTGAGCGAATGATGTCCACGCCGACTTTGGCGTTGTGTTTGCCGCGCGTAATGCTCACCGAGTCGAAAAACTGCAGCGTGTGCAGTTTGTAACTGAACGGGTCGTTCGGACGGTCGCCGAATTCCGAATATCCGTCAATTCTGATTGCCGGAAAGCCTTGAAATTCCGCGCCCGGCGAAACGCCCGGAATGCCGAACAGCGCGTTATAATCCTGATCGCGATTTTCTCCGAGATTCTGCGTGTCCTGATTGAAATAACCGAAACGCGCTTCGTTAACAATCGTCGGCGAAAAAATATGGGTGTCGGAAACGGCGTAAGTATCGTTGCGGCTCAGAGCGTCGCGTCCGAATCCCGGATAAAAGTTTCGCGCCGACGGAAACGCCTGATAACCGTCGCTGCGCTGTCTGGCGAAACGAAAATACGCGCTGTTAATTTCGGAAAAACGATAATCGAATTTTGCCAGATACTGATTGCGGTCGGGACGATTCTTCCCGCTCGCCAGATAACCCTGCTGCGTTCCGGCGATATTCGCTGACGGAATAAACCGGAGAATCTGCAAAGCAATCGGGCTGGCGGTAATCAAATTCGGATTGCCCGCCACGGGCGCGAACGGAATGACGTTCGGTGTCGGACATTCGACGCGCGTTGCCGCGCTCGTGTTGGTCGTGCTGCGCTGCAAACACAAAACGCGTCCCGTGTCGTCGGCATTGCCCAAAATCCCGTCGGGTCCCGCGCCGCGCACGTTGCGGAAATCGCCCGTCAGCCACGCGGCATTCGGCGCGGTGTTCAGCGAAGTCACCGAACGGCGTTCGCGCGTGCCTTCATAAGATAAAAAGAAAAACGAGCGGTCTTTGCCCGAATTAAAAACCGGACCGCCTTCGCCGAAATTGAAAAACGGCAAAGGTCCGCCAATCGTGCCGCCGAATTGATTGCGGCGCAGAGTTTTCTGGCTTTCGTCCTGCGGCGTTCCCGGCACGTCAAAGGCGAGCGCATTTTTCGCGTCGAAAATGTCGTTGCGGAAATACTCGAACAGCGAACCGGAAAAGCGATTTCCGCCGGATTTGGAAACGACGTTGACCTGCGCGCCCGCCGTGCGTCCAAATTCGGCTGAATAAGTCGAAGTTTCGACTTTGAATTCCTGAATCGAATCAACCGACGTGCTGACCCCGACGTTGCCGTTACGGTCGGAGCGATTGTTGATGCCGTCGAGAACAAAATTTGAAGCGTCGGTGCGCGTTCCCGCTGTCGCTAAACCCTCGCCCTGATCGTCGTCCGCCGGACGGCGATAAACTCCGGGCGTAAGCAGCGCGAGATCGGTAAAATTGCGCCCGTTGAGCGGCAAATCCTGAACTTGTTTTTCGACGATCACTTCGCCTTTACTCGAAGTTTCCGTGTTAATCGCCGGAGTTTCAGCTTGCACGGTGACGGTTTCGGAAATGTTTCCGGCTTCGAGGACTAAATTGATTCGCGCCGTCTGGTTAGTTTCCAGGACCAGATTTTTTTGCTCCAAAACCTTAAAGCCGCTGGCTTCGACGCGCACCGTATAATCGGCGGGATCAAGCTGGGCAATCGTGAAATTGCCTTCGCTGTCGGTCGTCAGCGTCTGTTTTTGATTGGTCGCTGTCTGCGTAATGATGATGGTTGCATTCGGCACGGCTCCGCCGCCGGCGTCAACGACTTGTCCGCCCAAGGTCGCCTTAAACGTCTGCGCCGTCAGACTGCCGCCGAAAATAAACAAAATCGCTGTTATCGTTAACACATTAATTAAATTTTTCATTTCTCTATTCTCCTCAAAATTAATCCATCAACATTCCGCCGTTGACTTCGATTGTTTCTCCGCACAGATACGCCGCCGCGTCGGACGCTAAAAATGCAATCACTCGGGCAACTTCTTCGCTCGTGCCGACGCGTCCCATCGGAATCGCATTGCTTGCCAGATTTTTCAGCAATTCCGGCGTTGAAAATGTTTCGTGAAACGGCGTGTCAATCACTCCGGGCGAAACGCCGTTGACGCGAATGCCCTGCGCCGCAAATTCTTTTGCCAAACCTTTGTTCATCGTCGTCATCGCGCCTTTCGCCGCCGAATAATGAATCGAACCGAGCGCGCCGCCGTTGCGTCCGGCGATTGAGGTGACGTTGATAATCGCGCCCGCGCCCTTTTCGAGCATCTTTGGTATTACCGCTTTTGCCGCGAAAAACGCCGATTTGACGTTGAGTGCGAAAACTTCGTCCCAACGCTCTTCGGTTAAATCCGCTGTTTTTAATCTTTCGACTAAAGAACCCGCGTTATTGACCAAAATATCAATCGCGCCGAGTTCGCTTTCGACTTCGGAAATCATCCGTTCAATGTCCGCATTTTTGGTCACGTCCGCCTGAACCGCGTAACCGCGACTGCCGATTGTAGTTTCCGTCTGACCGGAACTTCCAGCCGCCGCGCCGAGCGATAAACCGGCTTTTTCGATTGCCGCCACCGCCGCATCCGCACCGTCTTTATTGCTCAAATAACTTACGGCGACCTTCGCGCCGCACTTGCCGAAAAACTCCGCCGTCGCCCGTCCGATGCCTGATGAAGCTCCGGTAACGAGAACAACTTGGTCGGTAAAATCAAAAAAATTCTGCATAATATTTGTATCTCCTTTTTGTTTAAACTAATGTTTCAAAGTAACTTTCTTTATGTTGCCGGCGAGCGCAAACAAAATTATCGTGCCGATCGGAGCGAGAATTCCCGCCGCGACCAAAATCGGTGTGTATGAATAAGCGTCAACGACGTATCCGGTCGAATAGATAAAGATCATCGCGCCGATTCCCGCGCCGACTCCGCCCAAGCCGGCGACCGAACCGACCGAAGACGACGGATAGAAATCCGAAGGCAGAGTTTGGACGTTGTTGATCCAAACCTGAAAACCGAACAAAACCAGACTGATCATCGCCAGCGCGATCATCGAATCATCCGTATAAGCCGCGACGATTCCGGCGGGCATCAGCAAACTCGAAAAACCGATAATCGTTTTTCTGGCTTTATTGACCGACCAGCCTCTGCCGATCAGAAATTTCGCCAAATATCCGCCGAACAGACTGCCGACGCCCGCCGCGACATATGGAAACCACGCGAACAAACCGATCTGTTTCAAATCAAAACCACGCGCGTCAAACAAATACTTCGGCAGCCAGACGATATAAAGCCACCACACCGGATCAACAAAAAACCGCGATATAACAATTGCCCACGTTTCCCTGTATCTCAACAAATCCGCGTAGGACATTGACTTCGCCGCCGCCGTTTCCTGAACTTCGCCCGCTTCGATATATTCGTTTTCCCCGGCGGTCAGCCATTTATGTTCCTTTCGCGGATAATAAAAAAGCATCCAGAACGCGAGCCAAACAAAACCGAGTATTCCCGTCGCAATAAACGTCACCTTCCAGCCATACATCAACTGCAGCCAGACGATCAAAGGCGGAGCGACCACCGAACCGAGTGCGACACCGCTGTTGAAAATCCCTTGTGCAAATGCGCGGTCTTTTTGCGGAAACCATTCCGCCGCCACTTTTGCCGCGCCGGGAAAATTTCCCGCTTCGCCGACGCCGAGCAGAAAACGAAACGCGCTCAAACTCGTTATTCCCGTCGCAAAGGCGTGGAGCATCGCTGCGACCGACCAGACGACAACCGATATGACAAAGCCTAATTTCGTGCCGAACCGATCAAAGACCTTTCCCGAAACGCCCTGACTGAGCGTATAAGCGATCAAAAACCAGACGGAAATCGCACCGAATTCGGTGTTTGATAAGCCGAGTTCTTTGGTGATGACCGGAGCCAGCACCGAAATCGTGCTGCGGTCAATGTAATTAATCACCGTGATAAAAAACACCAAGCCGATTATCAGCCAGCGCAAGCCGTTCATCTTAAAACCGTCTGTTTCGTTCATAAATTCGCTTCCTACTTTCTCGTTCGCGTCAAAATATTTTTCGTGTCCGCAAAATTAATCGAATCCTCAACGCCGTTTGCCCACATAATTTTCAAACCCGTCGCCGTCCTCTCGAATTTCGGCGCGGGCGTTTTATCACTCGCCGGAATCGGCTGCAAAAAATGCAGAAATTCAAACTTTTTCACCTTCTCCGCCGAAGTCGTCTGAAACTGCACGCCGCGCTGTTCCGTGTCGCCGTCGCTGACGCTTCCGGGAAGCCCGCGCGCCTGAACCATCTGTTTTACGACTTTAGAATTGGCTGCATCCGGCGCGATTCTGATGACGCGCAGCGCCGCATTATCGTTGATCAAATTCGCTTGATTTCCGTCTAAGTTTTATTTCCTTATCGGCGTTCAAAAGAAACGTAAATTCCGCAGGTTTGTCGGCTTCGAGTTCGTCCCAAACGATGAAATAATTACCTTCATTGACATAAAGAAAATGGCGGTCGAATTTCTTCAATTTCAGATCGTCGTAATACGCGCTCGCCGCTTCGCCGCGCATATAAAAATAGTCTTTCGTCAAAGAAACGTCGGCGATGCGGATTTTGTCCAGCTTTTCGTTTGAAACTTCCTTGAACATTTCATAAACGCCGTCGTTCGCCTGTCCGCGCCCGTTCACCAAGATCGTGTTGTGATCGTCGGTCTGTTTTATGCCGAGATAACCCGTGTCGCCGGTCAAATATTTGCCGTTTGCGAAAATAATAAAAGAATTCGCGTCCGGGTGCGCGTGTCCAGTGTTTTCGCGCCAATCGGGGATTTTCGCCGCCAGACGCGCCGCATAATGACCTTCGGGCGGCGAACTGCGAAACGCAAAAGCCGTCGCGTTTTTCGACCAATCGGTGCGACCGAAAATTGTGTCGTTATCTATAAAATGAATTTTCGTCGGGATTTTCGAGAGCGGAGCAGGTTCTAACTTCGGGTCGTGATTGATAAATGCCCACATCGGTTCGCGTGTGCCTAAGTCTGTCTCTTTGCGGATAAAATCAGCGACCGTTTGTGCCTGCGCGTCCTGATAAACTCCGGCAAAGCGATACAAAATATCGTATTCGCCGTAAAGTTTTTCGCGTTTGGAAATGTTACTTCGATTTAAGGCGCCGTCGCCGATGTCGGCGAAATCAAAAACATTTTCGCGGTCGGGCAAGATCGAGTGCATCGCAAAATACTTCATACCCGCGAACTTTTCGCGCATCGGCTCATAAAGATTTTCGCCCGTCGCGCTCAAATGCGCGTCGAAATAGCGGATCATCCAGCGAAACGCGAAACCGTAATAATGAAAACTCTCGTAAAAGTAGCCGTCCGTTCCGAACGTCAGCATCGTCCGGTCAAAAACTGCCCGCGAAAGGCGCGCCCAATCCTGCGCTTCCGGCGTTTCATCCATCACGGCATACGCCGCAATCGCCAATCCCGCCATCGGAATCCAAGTGTGATTTTGGCTGTATGTATATCGCTTCTTTTCTTTATATTTGAAATATTCATACATCAAACCGCCCTGTTTGATGAGCTTGTTTTTGATAATCGCCTTTTCATCGTTTGTTAGCTTGTCGAACAAAACGTCGTAAGAAAAAGCGACGGCATAAAGCAGATGCGCGGGCGGCAAATCAACGTTCGGCTTGTTCGTCTTATAACCCCAAATCGGCATCGCGCAGGCGGCGAGCGTCAATTTTTTCGCCAGATCGAGATATTTCTGATCGCCCTCGATCGCATACGCAAAACTCAACTGCGAAATGCGAAATGCCAGCGAATACTGCGTCATCGTTCCTTGTTTGCGTTCAGCAAGCCCGCTTTTATACAAATCCTCATCCGACGGGTCAGGAATATTCGTGCCGAAAGATTCGATTTCCTTTAACGTTTCCCGCCAAAGTTCTTTATCCGCGCCTTTTGCTCTTTCACGCATCTTCGGAAGATCATTGGCGGCAAAGAAAAGTCTCGGATGAACGTTTTTTAATTCGGGTTTTAATTTGACCGGACGAAGTAAAAGTTCGTTGATCGTCGGAATTGAAACATTTTCTTTTTTTTGTTTTTCATTGGTTTGACCAATTATTTGAAAACACAAAGAAACGAGTATCAACGCAACAAGCGAAAATTTCCTTAACTGGTAAATATGTTTGTAAAGTATGTTAACGATAACAGAGCGTTTCATAAAAAATTCGCGTGATAAAACAACGCGTAGGTCTAGGTTTTATTTTCTTCTTAATCCGGTTGATTCACGAACAATTAATTCGCAGTTTAAAATACGTTCGCGGCGTGTTTTCTTTTCTTTTCCTTTGATTTTTTCCAGCAGCATTTCGGCGGCTAATTCTCCTTCGAGCCGCATCGGCTGGCGAACCGTCGTCAGCGGCGGCGAAGTCCTGACCGCTAATGAAATATCGTCAAAACCGACAATCGCAATATCTTCCGGAATTCTCAATCCGGCTTCTTTGATCGCGCTCATCGCGCCGATTGCCGTAAAATCATTTCTCGCAAAAATCGCCGTCGGCGGATTCGGAAGCGACAAAAGACGCTTCATACCTTCAAAACCGATCTCTTCGGTCGAATATCCGGGAACTTCCGTATCGTTTTCATTGCGTCCGGTAATCAGTCTTTCATCAACCTCGATATTATGCTGCTTGAGGGCTTTCAAATATCCCTGCAGTCTTTTCAAACTCGAACCGGCGGTGATATTCGCCCCGATAAAACCGATTCTTTCGTGTCCCAAATCTATCAAATGCTGGGTCGCTTCAAAGCCGCCTCTCAAATTATCGGGCGACACGAAATCAACATCTTCGTGCTGAAAATCGCGTCCGATGACAACCACCGGAAGATCGCTTTCCACTATTCCGCGCAGATATTTATCGCCGTTTTCATTCGAGCGCGTGGCAACAATAATTCCGTCAACGCTATGATCGGCAAGCGATTTGAAAGCGACAATATCTTCCTTCGCGCTGTGTTCGCTGATGCAGATAAACAAATTAAACCCGTGATTCAAAAGAGTTTCACGAACCGCGCGGGCTAATTCGGTCGAATAAGGATTTGAAATATCGCCCAAAACGAGTCCGACGGTTTCGGTAAATTGCCGCTTCAAATTCGCGCGCCAAACCGTTCCGCCGGTAATTCATATCTTTCGCCGCTCGCAAAACTTTTTCCCGGGTTTCATCGCTCACATAACCGCTTTCATTGATAACTCTGGAAACGGTCATTGGCGTAACGCCAACGCTTTCTGGCAATATCGCTAAGTGTAGTGTGTCTTTTTTTTTGGATTTTTATCTTCCAATTGTATTAATTACGACTTGTGTTAACGATAACCTATTTGTAACATACGATTAACTATTTTGACAAGTGAATTTTTAATTTAAATTTCATAATTT